>NZ_CP035677.1:0-502068 GCF_029542605.1 Pseudomonas sp. REST10
GCTGTTTTTCGAAGAATTTTTTCTTTCTACTCAACCACTTGCGCTTTCGATCAGAGCTTCTTCTCTCCAGCGGGAGGCGCATTCTACAGCGTTCAAAACCGCTGTCAACCACCTCTTTTCTACCGCTTTCGATCCACTTGACCGAATCACCAACAGGGCTCAACCACCACCCTGTCGACCGGCGCGCATTCTACACGCCCGACCCAGCTTTGCAACCCCTCTTTTAAACTTAACTTATTGATTAACAAGAAGTTTTCGAAGAGCTTCATCGCTGAAGTGGCGCGCATTCTACAGCACCAGAACGAGCTGTAAAGCCCTGATATGCAAAAAGTTGCGCAGACTGTTCCAACGGCCTGCGCCTCTTCTATATAGAGAGCGCGAAACTCAGATCACCCCCGCCTCACGCAGTGCAGCGATCTGCCCTTCGCTCATGCCCAGCACCCTCTGCAACAGCGCATCGGTGTGCTGCCCGAGCAGTGGCGGTGCCGAATGGTAGGCCACTGGCGTGTCCGACAGGCGCAGGGGACTGGCGACCTGAGGCGTACGACCGCCAAGCGCATTGGGCAGATCGAAGCTCAACCCACGCGACTGGACCTGCGGATCGGCGAACACCTGCTGCAGATCGTTGATCGGCCCACAGGGCACACCCGCCGCTTCCAGCAGAGCAATCCATTGCGCCGTGGTCTTGAACACGGTGGCCTGGCGCAGCTGCGGGATCAGCTCGGCCCGGTTGGCCACGCGCGCCTTGTTGGTGGCATAGCGCGGATCATCGGCAAGACCGGCGATACCCGCTACCTCGCAGAACTTGCGGAACTGCCCGTCGTTGCCCACGGCCAGGATGAAGTTGCCATCGGCGCTGGGGAAGTCCTGGTAAGGGACGATATTGGGATGGGCATTACCCAGGCGCTTGGGGGATACGTTCGTCGTCAGATAGTTCATGGCCTGGTTCGCCAGACAGGCCACCTGCACGTCGAGCAGCGCCACGTCGATGTGCTGACCGATACCGGACTGTTCGCGCTGATTGAGCGCCGCCAATACGCCCACCGTCGCATACAGCCCGGTGAGGATATCGGTGAGCGCCACGCCGACCTTCATCGGCCCTGCCCCTTCCTCACCCTCAGGGCGCCCCGTCAGGCTCATCAGCCCGCCAAGCCCCTGGATCATGAAGTCGTAGCCGGCACGCTTGGCGTAAGGCCCGGTCTGACCGAAACCGGTAATGGAGCAGTAGATCAGCTTCGGATTGATCGCCTTGAGCGACGCGTAATCCAGGCCATAGGCCGCCAGGCCGCCCACCTTGAAGTTCTCCAGCAGGACATCGCACTGCGCCACCAGCTCGCGAACCAGGCGCTGGCCCTCCGGCTGGGTGAAATCCAGGGTCAGGGACTGCTTGTTGCGATTCGCGCTCTGGAAATAGGCGGCCTCGCGCGAGTCGTTACCCTCGGCATCCTTTATATAGGGAGGCCCCCAATGCCGGGTGTCGTCCCCCGCCCCCGGCTTTTCGACCTTGATCACCTCGGCCCCGAGGTCGCCCAGGATCTGCCCGCACCAGGGCCCGGCAAGTACCCGGGACAGGTCGAGCACGCGAATATGGGAAAGAGCACCGGACATGGAGATCCTCCGCATGGCGCGCCAAGCGCGCCATGGATCAGTGAGAGGCGCGAGCCTTTAGAAGAACGCCTGGATGCCGGTTTGCGCACGACCGAGAATCAGCGCGTGCACGTCATGCGTGCCTTCATAGGTGTTGACCACCTCGAGGTTGACCAGATGACGGGCGATGCCGAACTCGTCGCTGATGCCATTGCCGCCCAGCATGTCACGGGCCAGGCGCGCGATGTCGAGCGCCTTGCCGCAGCTGTTGCGCTTCATGATCGAGGTGATTTCCACCGCTGCGGTGCCTTCGTCCTTCATCCTTCCCAAGCGCAGGCAGCCTTGCAGGGCCAGGGTGATTTCGGTCTGCATGTCCGCCAGCTTCTTCTGGATCAGCTGGTTGGCCGCCAGCGGACGGCCGAACTGGTTGCGATCCAGCACGTACTGCCGCGCGGTGTGCCAGCAGAACTCGGCGGCGCCCAGCGCCCCCCAGCTGATGCCGTAACGCGCAGAGTTCAGGCAGGTGAACGGGCCACGCAGGCCACGCACATCCGGGAAGGCGTTCTCTTCGGGACAGAACACGTTGTCCATGACGATCTCGCCGGTGATCGAGGCGCGCAGCCCGACCTTGCCGTGAATCGCCGGAGCGGAAAGCCCCTCCCAGCCCTTCTCCAGCACGAAGCCACGAATCTCGCCGGCATCGTCCTTGGCCCAGACCACGAAGACGTCGGCGATCGGGCTGTTGGTGATCCACATCTTGCTGCCGCTCAGGCGGTAACCGCCCTCGACCTTCTTCGCACGCGTGACCATCGAACCCGGATCGGAACCGTGGTTCGGCTCGGTCAGGCCGAAGCAACCGATGTATTCGCCGCTGGCCAGCTTGGGCAGGTACTTCTGCTTGGTCGCTTCATTGCCGAACTCGTTGATCGGCACCATCACCAGGGAGGATTGCACGCTCATCATCGAGCGATAGCCGGAGTCGATGCGCTCCACTTCCCGGGCGATCAGCCCGTAGCAGACATAGTTCAGGCCACTGCCACCGTAGGCCTCGGGAATGGTCGCGCCGAGCAGCCCGGTCTCACCCATCTCGCGGAAGATCTTCGGGTCGGTCTGCTCATGACGGAAGGCCTCCAGCACACGAGGTGCCAGCTTGTCATCGGCGAACTGTTGGGCGCTGTCGCGCACCATGCGCTCTTCTTCGGTCAGTTGCTGATCGAGCAGCAGCGGGTCGATCCAGTTGAAGCTTGCCTTGGCCATTGCGAGAAACCTCGAAACGATGAAGTGAGCGGCCGGCGCAACCGACCCCGTATAAGGATGATCCTAGGACGACCTGGCAGGCAGGACAAACGCAGAATTCGCACAGACCTGTGCTTTTTCCTCACTTCGAGATAGCTTAACCAGCAATTAACGCCACTTCCGTGTGAGGCTTTCGCATAAATGCGCCGCAAGATCCCCAGCACCGCCGCCCTGGTCGCCTTCGAGTCTGCAGCACGTCACCAGAGCTTCACCAAGGCGGCCGATGAGCTGAACCTGACGCAGAGTGCCATCTGCCGGCAGATCGGCGGGCTGGAAAGCTTCCTCAACGTCGAGCTGTTCCGCCGCTCGCGCCGTGGCGTGGTGCTGACCGAGGCCGGCATCGCCTACAGCCGCAAGGTGGCCGCCCAGCTCGATGCCGTGGAACGTGACACCCTGGCCCTGATGGGCAACCAGGGCACCACCAGCATCGAGCTGGCGGTGGTGCCGACATTCGGTACCCAGTGGCTGTTGCCACGCCTGCGCGCCTTCCAGCGGCTGCACCCCGAGGTCACGGTGCACCTGACCAACCGCACTCGCCCCTTCCTGTTCGCCGACACCCACTTCGATGCCGCCATCTACTACGGCGATGCCGAATGGTCAGGCACCGAGGCGCACTTCCTGATGCCCGAGCACCTGCTGCCGGTGTGCAGCCCGGCGCTGCTGGGACAGGGCGAGATCGATGCGCAGCGTATCGCCACCCTGCCACTGCTGCAGCAGACCACCCGCCCCTATGCCTGGCGCCAGTGGTTCGCGGCGCAAGGCATGAGCGTCGCCCGCGACATGACCGGGCCTCGCCTGGAGTTGTTTTCCATGCTGGCCCAGGCTGCCCGCCATGAAATGGGCGTCGCCCTGATTCCCCCCTTCCTGATCCAGCGGGAACTCGAAGAAGGCAGCCTGGTGATCGCCATGGACGCGGCCGTGCCGGACAACGACCGTGCGTACTACCTGATGGTGCCGGAGCGCAAGGCCGAGTCCGCGGCGCTCAAGGCCTTCCGCGACTGGCTGCAAGGCGAGGCACGCGCCTACCGAGCCGAGTAGTCATGCCCCTACTCTTTTCGACCGAGAGCAGCGAAACAGAATCCGGATTGAACACGTAGGGCGCCATCGGTCACACTACACGGCGCTCTGCCCGATTCATTCACAAAAGCCCCTGTCTCTGGGGTATTGCGTGATTTTGAACACGTCGTTCATTACTTTTCACACCCCAGCCGATTCGACCAACGGTCATTCCGCTCATGAATACCGGCATGGCCGCCAAACCTGCATGAAACCTGCTGCCGACCGGGCGCCACGCGGGCTGCGCGCAGTATAAAAATCCCTCATAGACCCATTACTTGTAGTAATGCATTTTTTTTACTCCATAACTTCTTGTAAGGGTTTGCGTTCGACTGCACAATCGCCGCGCCCGCCATTCACTATCGGGTTATGTGCTGATCCCCAATCGCCGGCGCGCCAGCGCAGTGCCCCGGTTCACAAAAAAGATCACGCAGGAGATTAGAAGTGCACATTGGTGTTCCTCTCGAAACCCATGCAGGGGAGACGCGGGTTGCCGCGACCCCCGAGACCATCAAGAAGCTGGTCGGCCAAGGTCATCAGGTGACCGTGCAAGCCGGGGCCGGCGTCAGCGCCAGCATTCCGGACAGCGCGTATGAGGCCGCTGGCGCAACCATTGGCAACGATTCGGCCGCCTTCGGCGCCGACCTGGTGCTCAAGGTGGTCGCACCCACCGACGCCGAACTGACTCACATGAAGTCCGGCGCCGTGCTGGTTGGCATGCTCAACCCGTTCTGCAATGAAACCATTGCGCGCATGAATGCCCGCGGCATCACTGCCTTCGCCCTGGAGGCCGCGCCGCGTACCTCCCGCGCACAGAGCCTGGACGTGCTGTCGTCCCAGGCCAACATCGCCGGCTACAAGGCGGTGATGCTGGCGGCCAACCACTACCCGCGCTTCATGCCCATGCTGATGACCGCCGCCGGTACCGTTAAGGCGGCCCGCGTGCTGATCCTCGGTGCAGGTGTCGCCGGCCTGCAGGCCATCGCCACCGCCAAGCGTCTGGGTGCCGTGATCGAGGCATCGGATGTGCGCCCGGCAGTGAAAGAGCAGATCGAGTCGCTCGGCGCCAAGTTCGTCGACGTCCCCTTCGAGACCGACGAGGAGCGCGAGTGCGCGCAAGGCGTGGGCGGCTATGCCCGGCCGATGCCGCAATCCTGGATGGAGCGTCAGGCCAAGGCGGTGCACGAGCGCGCCAAGCAGGCCGACATCGTCATCACCACTGCGCTGATTCCGGGCCGCAAGGCTCCGACGCTTCTGCACGAAAGCACGGTGGCCGAAATGAAGCCGGGCTCCGTGGTCATCGACCTGGCTGCCGCTCAAGGCGGCAACTGCCCGCTGACCGAGGCCGATCAGGTCGTGGTCAAGCACGGCGTCACCTTCGTCGGCCACACCAACCTGGCCGCGCTGGTGCCGGCGGATGCCTCGGCGCTGTATGCACGCAACCTGCTGGACTTCCTCAAGCTCGTGATCGACCAGGAAGGCCAGTTCCAGCTCAACCTCGAAGACGACATCGTCGCCGCCTGCCTGATGTGCAAGGACGGTGAAGTCGTGCGCAAGAACGGCTAAGGAGTAGGGACATGGATCTGATTTCCGACGGCATCTACAACCTGATCATCTTCGTGCTGGCTATCTATGTCGGCTACCACGTGGTCTGGAACGTCACCCCGGCCCTGCACACCCCGCTGATGGCGGTCACCAATGCCATCTCGGCGATCGTCATCGTCGGCGCCATGCTGGCGGCCGCACTGACCGTCACGCCGCTGGGCAAGGCCATGGGCACCCTGGCCGTGGCCCTGGCCGCCGTCAACGTCTTCGGCGGCTTCCTGGTCACCCGACGCATGCTGGAAATGTTCAAGAAGAAAGCGCCGAAAGCACCTGTGGAGAAACACTGACCATGAGCATGAACCTGATCACTGTTCTCTACCTCGTCGCCTCGGTGTGCTTCATCCAGGCGCTCAAGGGCCTGTCGCACCCGACCACGTCGCGGCGCGGCAACCTGTTCGGCATGATCGGCATGGGCATCGCGGTGGTCACCACCGTCGGCCTGATCTACAAGCTCGGCGCCGATCTGGCCGTGCAGGGTATCGGCTTCGTGGTCGTCGGCCTGCTGGTCGGCGGTAGCGTCGGCACCGTCATGGCCAAGCGCGTGGAAATGACCAAGATGCCGGAGCTGGTCGCCTTCATGCACAGCATGATCGGCCTGGCTGCCGTGTTCATCGCCATCGCCGCCGTGGTCGAACCGCAGTCGCTGGGTATCGTCGCCGCCCTGGGCGATGCGATCCCGTCCGGCAACCGCCTGGAGCTGTTCCTCGGCGCGGCCATCGGTGCCATCACCTTCTCCGGTTCGGTGATCGCCTTCGGCAAGCTGTCGGGCAAGTACAAGTTCCGTCTGTTCCAGGGCGCCCCGGTGGTGTTCAAGGGCCAGCACCTGGTCAACCTCGCGGTCGGCCTGGCGATCCTCGCCCTGGGCCTGTACTTCACCTTCACCGGCAACATCACCGCATTCGCAGTGCTGGTGGCGCTGGCCTTCGTCATCGGCGTGCTGATCATCATCCCGATCGGTGGCGCCGACATGCCGGTGGTGGTGTCGATGCTCAACTCCTACTCGGGCTGGGCGGCCGCCGGTATCGGCTTCTCGCTGAACAACTCGATGCTGATCGTCGCCGGCTCGCTGGTCGGCTCCTCGGGCGCCATCCTCTCGTACATCATGTGCAAGGCGATGAACCGTTCGTTCTTCAACGTCATCCTCGGCGGCTTCGGTGCCGACGCAGATGCCGGTGCGGCAGGCGGCAGCCAGGAGCAGCGCAGCGTGAAGTCGGGTTCGAGCGACGACGCCGCCTTCCTGCTGACCAACGCCGACACCGTGGTGATCGTCCCCGGCTATGGCCTGGCGGTTGCCCGTGCCCAGCACGCGCTGATGGAACTGGCGGAGAAGCTGACCCACCGTGGCGTGACCGTGAAGTACGCGATCCACCCGGTTGCCGGCCGCATGCCGGGCCACATGAACGTCCTGCTGGCCGAGGCCGAGGTGCCGTACGAGCAGGTGTTCGAAATGGAGGACATCAACTCCGAGTTCGGCCAGACCGACGTGGTACTGGTGCTCGGCGCCAACGACGTGGTCAACCCGGCCGCGAAGAACGATCCGAAGTCGCCGATCGCCGGCATGCCGATCCTCGAGGCCTACAAGGCCAAGACCGTGATCGTCAACAAGCGCTCGATGGCCAGCGGCTACGCCGGCCTGGACAACGAACTGTTCTACATGGACAAGACCATGATGGTCTTCGGCGATGCCAAGAAGGTCATCGAGGACATGGTCAAGGCCGTGGAATAAGCCCTGACCAGTCAGACAGGAAACCCGGCCTCGCGCCGGGTTTTCCGTTTCTGGAACCGGTAAAAAAGCTGAATTTCAGGTCAAACGGCACGGCCAATCAATTTGCAACTGTACTGCTCGAAAGACCATGAAGAACGGGTTGCACCCAGCTAAAAATCTCGCATAAATGGGTTGCACCCAGTTTTTTAACTTATGGCCAGTACAGTTCATTCATTTCCTGACCAAACAGTTACAAAGCAACCTATCTAATAGCACAACAATTTCATCCAGCTGTGACTACTGGGCCACGCTCGCGCTCGGGATAATTTCCCCATCGAAAGCAAACACCAGACCCGCCACAAGCGGAAGGATGACCACCATGGAACGTACCCTCAGTTCCGCCCTGCTCCAAACTCACAGCGTTGCCAGTGACAAGTCTGCCTGGCCCCTGCGCCTGATCGCCACCCTCAGCCTGTGGCAGCGCCGCATCGTCAGCCGTCGTCAACTGGCTCGACTGGATGCCCGCCTGCTCGCTGACGCCGGCATCACCGAAAATCAGCGTTTCGTCGAACTGCAAAAGCCGTTCTGGCGCTGATTGACCGCTTTGCTCCATCCCAGAATTGGGATCTTCTGAGAGCTCCACCGTCTCTGCTGCGGTGGGGCTTTCGTTTTATCTGGAACAGTCGTCGCCCTGACGAGCAGTACAGTTGCCAGGTAACAGACACTGCCCCTGCACAATTCCCCCCGTTTGTATCTGCTCCTCGACAACCATTGGCGAGATCATGGACTGCCACACCTTGTCTCTGGACAGGAGCACGCCATGGACCGCACGCACTCCCCGCTCTCGCAGCACGCACATCCCCACGCCCTGGACTCCCTGCGCCTCTACGCGCTGCTGCGCCATTGGCAGCGCAACCTGCGCACGCGCCGCCAGCTGGCCCAGTTGAATGCACAACAGCTGGCCGACGCGGGCATCAGCCCGGCCCAGCGCGAGCAGGAACTGGCCAAGCCCTTCTGGCGCTAGGCCAGCAATGGAGTGCACAGGCCTTCTGGGCTAAGCTGCGGACGCGGGCAGCACCTTGTCCCGTAACCTCGGAGTGACCCCAGATGCCTCTCAACAAATCCTTCAGCGCTGCCCTGCTGACGATGCTGCTCGTCGGCAGTGCCAGCGCCAGTAGCCTGGTCGCCACCACGGATACCCTGGTGGGCGCCCTGGCCGGCACGGCCGAAGGCCTCTCGGATGCGACCAGCTCCCTGCGCGACATGAAGCAGATACGCGCCGCTCGCGAGGACGCCGCCAGCTTCGTCGCCAGCGACGGCGCCATCCGCAGCGCCAGGCTGGAAGCTGCCCTGCTGCAGATTCGCAGCCATGCCAGCGAGCTGGCGCAGGCCGATGACCTGACCCTGGCACAAGCCATTCTCAGCCTGTAGAAGGCTCCACGCCCCTGCCGGTCGACTCACTGCTGACCGGCTTCGCTGCGCCCCGTACACTTCCCCGAGCGACCGCGCACGGGGAACCGCGCAGGCTTGCCCACGTCAAATCGTCCGTTCTGCAGTTCTCGGAGCTACTCATCATGCGTCGTTCACTCCTCATCGCCCTCACCGCTTGTGCCCTGTGCAGCGGCCTCGCCCAGGCACAGACCCTGGTCGCCACCAGCAACATCGTCGTGCGCGCGCTGGATCGCAGCATCAACTTCACCTCCGATACCACCACCTCGCTGCGCGACATGAAGGCCGTGGTGCAGGCCCGCGACGACGCGGCCAGTTTCGTTGCCAGTGCCGGCGAAATCCGCGGCGCGCAACTGGAAGCCGCCCTGCAGACCATTCGCCAGCAGTTGCCAGAGGCCCGACAAGCCAGCGACCTGCAACTCGCCGAAGCCATCCTCGCCCTGTGACTCGCCTCGCCGCCTGGTGCTGCGGCGTTCTGCTGACGCTCGCCACGGGCCTCGCCCAGGCACAGCTGCGCCTGGTGCTGGACGACGACGCACTCGCTGCGGCCGAGCGCCAGGCCAGCCAGACACTGCTGGACGAGGCCATGGCGGCGTTACCGCCAAGTTTCATCGCGCGGCTGGATCGCGTGGTCGGCGTCAGCTGGCGTGCCGACATGCCGGCCGACGTCTACGGTCAGGTCGGGCGTTTCAGCGGTATCGAGCTCAATGCCGCGCTGCTGCCAAGGCTGGTGAACGGTTCGGCGGCCCGCAATCGCACCGGTCGCGCCCACGGCACCCAGCGCCAGGAGCTGCTGGCCACCCTGCTGCACGAGCTGACCCACCTCTACGATCGCGCCCGGCTCTGGCCCACCGCCGAGCGCCAGCGCATCAACCAGTGTCGGCAGCGCGCCAGGTCGACCGGCCTGGTCGGGCTGGCGGACGAGTGCCGTGGCCAGACCGAGCGCCGCTTCACCCTCAGCGACGACCCACGTCTGCTCGACCTGGCCGGCTGGGCGCAGCGGGTCGGCAGGCGCGGCGCACGCGACACGGACAACGGCCAGGTGGCGCGCAGCCCGGACGACTACGAACTGCGCAACGCACTGGAGTTCGTCGCGGTCAACCTCGAATACTTCCTGCTCGATCCGAGCTACGCCTGTCGCCGCCCGTCACTGGCTCGCTACTGGCGCGAGCACTTCGACTGGACACCTCCGACCGCGACCTGCGCCAGCGATTACCCCTACCTCAACGCCGGGCGCGACTTCGCCCGCCAGCCGCTGGGGCGCCTGGACCCGGAGCGCGTGTACGAGGTCGACTACCTGCTCGCCGAAGCCAACGATGCCTGGATGAGCCGTTGGGGCCACAGCATGTTGCGCCTGGTGGTCTGCGCACCGGGCAGGCCGCGTGGCCCGGATTGCCGGCTGGATCTGGACCAGCACCTGGTGCTGTCCTATCGCGCCTTCGTCGGCGACCTGCAGCTCTCCAGCTGGGATGGCCTGACCGGCGTCTACCCATCGCGCCTGTTCGTCCTGCCACTGGAGCAGGTGATCGACGAATACACCAAGGTCGAGCTGCGCAGCCTGGCCTCGGTGCCACTGCGCCTGTCACGCGACCAGCTCGAGCAACTGGTGACCCGTGCCGTGGAGCAGCACTGGACCTATGACGGCGACTACTACTTCATCTCCAACAACTGCGCGGTGGAAACCCTCAAGCTGCTGCGCAGCGGCACCGGCAACCCGCAGCTGCAGGCGCTCGACAGCATCCTGCCCAACGGCCTGCTGCAGCTGATGGACGCCCGCGGCCTGGCCGACACCTCGGTGCTGGACGACCCGCGCGAAGCGCTGCGCCTGGGCTATCGCTTCGACTCCTTCCGCGAGCGCTACCAGGCGATGTTCGGCGTGTTGCGCCAGCGCCTGCCGATCCCGCAGGGCAGCGTCGAAGCCTGGCTGGAACAACCCGCAGAGGATCGTCGCCAGTGGTTCAGCCAGGCCGATCTGCGTGCCAGCGCCGCCCTGCTGCTGCTCGAACAAGCCGCCCTGCGCCGCCAGTTGCTGCTCGCCCAGGACGAACTCAAGCAGCGCTACCTGAGCGGGCGTGCCGCTGGCGACCCCAACCTGAACAAGGCCGGCAGCGCGCTGGAACAGATTCTCGCCAACAGCGGCTTCCTCAGTCGCCCCGCAGAATTGCTCGACGGAGGTTATGGCCTGCCGCAGCACAGCGAGTGGCAGGGGCTGGAGAACCGCAGCCGTGAGCGGCAGCAGCAGCTGCGCCAGCTAAGCGACGAACTCGACGGCGAGGTGCGCAAGCTGCTGGAACCCGGGCGTCTGCTCGAACTGGAGGCCAACGAGACCAACCTCCTCGCCCTCGGTGAGCACCTGCGCGCGCTGCACAAGGCCAGCGGAGGCCTGGAGCTGCCCTGACGCCCCCGCTACAGCAGCTCCTCATCTTCCTCCGGCAGCTGCGGATCGACGCTGAGCCATGGCAGACGGCTGCCCACCCAGATGTGTCGATTGGCCGGCGCCCGCTCCGGCGCATCGAGGGTGGCGACTGTCACGTCCAGCGTCTGCGGGCTGAGCGTGGTGAACAACGCCAGGTGCGCGCCACAGTCGGCGCAGAAGTAGCGCGAGCAACTGGCCGATGAAGCGAAGGTGCGTGGCTGCCCCTGCAACCACTGGAAGCTCGTCCTGGGCACCGTGACCCAGGTGGTGAGAATGCCACCGCTGCTGCGCCGGCAGATGGCGCAGTGACAATGCGCACTGTCCGACAGCGGCGCCTCGATCCGATAACGCAGGGCACCGCACTGGCAGCCACCCTCATGCTGCTCGCTCATCTCTTCGCTCCGTCTTGCATTGCCATGCGCCGCTGACCAAGATAGGCCCTCACCACCGTCGGGGGTTACCGTGATAGACCTGCTGCTGGCCTTGTGGCCGCTGTTCGCCATGATAGTCGCCGGCTACTGGCTGCGCCTGCGTGAGTTCCCCAGCGAGGCCTTCTGGCCAGGTGCCGAACGCCTCAACTACTTCATCCTGTTCCCCGCGCTGCTGTTCTCCAGCCTGGCCCGGGCGCCTCTGAACAACCCCGCCCTGCCGCGCCTGGCCCTCGCCGTGCTGCTGGCCCTGGGCATCGCCTGGATCGCCCTGCTGCTGGTACGCCGCCTGCGTGGCTGGCCGGCCGGGCGCTTCGGCGCCTTCAGCCAGGGCATCCTGCGCTTCAATACCTACCTGGGACTGGCAGCGGTGGGCAGCCTGTTCGGCCAGCAAGGCCTGACCCTGGCCGCGCTGATGCTGGCCCTGATGGTGCCGACGGTGAACGTGCTGTCGGTCTGGTCGCTGACCGCCGAACGCGGTGTCAGCGCCCGCAGTCTGCTGCTGCCCATCGCCAAGAATCCGCTGATTCTCGCCTGTGTCGGGGGTGCCCTGTTCAACCTCACGGGCATCGGACTGCCTGGCGGCACGGATCGCCTGCTCAGCCTGCTGGCCGCTGCCAGCCTGCCGCTGGGCCTGCTCTGCGTCGGCGCGGCACTGAAGCCCGAGCAACTGGGCGCCGAGGTGCCCGCGCTGGGCTGGAACAGCGCGCTGCGCCTGCTGGTCATGCCCGTCCTAGCCTGGTGCGTGGCCTGGGCACTGGCGCTGCCGGCCATGGAGAGCGCCGTGCTGGTGCTGTTCTTCGCCTTGCCCACCGCCCCCACGGCCTACGTACTGACCCGCCAGCTGGGCGGCGACAGCCAGCTGATGGCCGGGATCATCACCCTGCAGACCCTGCTGGCAGCGGGTAGCCTGCTGCTGGTCATGATGCTGCTGTGAAATCCGCCGCGACCACCTATTCCACGTAACGATCGACGATGCGCTGGTACTCCCCACTCGCCTTGAGCGCGTCGAGGCCGTGGTCGAAGCGCTCGATCAGCTCCGCCGCCCGCGGATGGCGTCGAGGCACGATGAAATGCAGGGTGTTGCTGCCCAGGGCGTGCGAGCGGTGAAACCGCTCCGCACCGACACCGATCGAGCTGAGGGCGCTTTCCCCCAGATTGCGGTCGGCGATGAAGAGGTCGTCGCGCTGCAGCAGCAACAGCCGTGCACATTCCTTGAGGCCGAGCGGTGAATGGCGCCTGAGCGCGCCCTGGTCGATCAGGCGCTGGATCGCGACGGGCGGCTGCCAGCCCAACGGATAGCAGAGACGAAGCCCCTTGTGGCGCGACAGGTCGTCGAGCTCGAGCGAGTCGCCGACGCGACTGAACAGGTGCTGTTCGGCCTTGTACAGAGGGGCCGAGTAGAGGAAGTCCTGCTCGCGCTGGGTGGAGTGCACGTAGGGAAAGGTGGCGTCGTATTCGCCGCGCGAGGCATTGAGATAGCCGCGGTTCCAGGGCTGCCAATCGAGCGTCATGGCCAGCCCCTGCTCGGCCAGCGCGGCCTGCACCACCTGGGTGAGCATGCCCTGCCCCGGCAACGCCTTGCCCGTGAATGGCGCGTACTCATCCCCCGTGACCAGGTGGAGAACCTCGGCACGTAGCGATGTGCACAGCAGCAGCCCCAGCAGGGCAGCCCTCCAGAATCCCACCACCTTCCTCCCGTATCCGACGTTCAAGCACCAGGCCGTGCCGCAGTGCGGCCGGACGGCGATCCAGCTATAAGGCGACCAATCATCCCGCTCTCTTGATACAAAGCAATGGGCGTGTGCGGACGCCGACTATCCTTGCTGCAACACCACGAACTGCGACCCGCCGATGAACGACACCAGCGCCGAGCAACCCGACGTCTTTCCCTATCTGCAACTGATGCACCAGCATGCGGGCTCGGACCTGTTCTTCAGCGTCGGTGCGCCGCCGCACATGAAAGTCGAGGGGCACAGCCAGCCGGCCGGCCAGCACGTTCTCAAGGCCGGCGAGGTGCAGCAGCTGGCCTATCAGCTGATGACCCAGAAGCAGATCGCCGAGTTCGAGCGCGACCTGGAGATGAATCTCGCGGTCAGCCTGCAGGGTGCCGGGCGCTACCGGGTCAATGTCTATTACCAGCGTGGCGAGGTGGCCATGGTGGTGCGTCTGATCAAGAGCCGGATTCCGGGCGTCGAGCAGCTCGGTCTGCCCAGGCTGCTGGAAAAGCTGGCCATGCAGGATCGCGGGCTGATCCTGGTCACCGGCGCGGCAGGCTCTGGCAAGTCCACCACTCTGGCAGCGATGCTGGACTTCCGCAATCGCCACAAGAGCGGCCATATCGTCTGCATCGAAGACCCCATCGAGTTCCTCCACAGCCACCAGCGCTCGATCATCGATCAGCGCGAAGTCGGCCTCGATACTCACAGCTTCGACGACGCCCTGCGCAACGTGCTGCGCGAGGCGCCGGACGTGATCATGCTCGGCGAAATCCGTGACGCCGCGACCATGCAGCACGCATTGCATTACGCCGAGACCGGCCACCTGTGCGTCGCCACCCTGCATGCCACCAGCAGCAGCCATGCGATCGAGCGGATCGCCCGCTTCTTCCCCGACGAGGCGCGCAAGCAGGTACTGGCCGACGTGGCGCACAACCTCCTCGCCGTGGTGGGCCAGCGCCTGGTCCCCGGCATCGCCCAGAAGCGCGTGGTAGCGGTGGAGCTGATGCTCGGCACGCCCTACATCCGCGACCTGATCCAACGCGATGAGCTGGACGAGTTGCGCGAAGCCATCGCACGTGCGGCGGAACAGGGCCTGCAGACCTTCGACCAGCACCTGTTCGCCCTGCTCGAAGCCGGGCGCATCAACCTGGCCGATGCCCTGAAGTTCGCCGACTCACGCACCGACCTCAGTCTCAAGTTCAAACTCGAGCGTGGCTTCTCCGCCGATGACGCCGAACTCAAGGTGCTGCGCGACGGCTGACTGGCTTTCTGAACGATTTCGGCCGATGCTCAATACAGGCCGAAACCATAATTCCTCATCGGCCGTCTTTCAGGGGGGCCGATTCATGCTGACCCTGCTGCATTTGCTGTCAGCCATTGCCTTGCTGGTCTGGGGCACACACATCGTACGTACCGGCATCCTGCGCGTGTTCGGCTCGCAGTTGCGCAAGGTACTCAGCCACAACGTCAGCCGACGACCGCTGGCCTTCGTCGCCGGTATCGGCGTCACCGCGCTGGTACAGAGCAGCAACGCCACCGCCTTGCTGGTCACGTCCTTCGTCGCCCAGGGGCTGATGGCCCTGGCACCCGGCCTGGCGATCATGCTTGGCGCCGATGTCGGTACCGCGCTGATGGCGCGCGTGCTGACGCTCGACCTGAGCTGGCTGAGCCCTCTGCTGATCTTCATCGGGGTGATCTTCTTCCTCTCGCGCCGGCAGACGCGGGCCGGCCAGCTCGGCCGGGTAGCCATCGGCCTCGGTCTGATGCTGCTGGCACTGGAGCTGATCGTCGCCGCCGCCACGCCAATTACCGAGGCGCGTGGCATCCGCGTGCTGTTCGCCTCGCTGACCGGCGACCTGCTGCTCGATGCCCTGGTCGGCGCCCTGTTCGCCCTGCTGACCTATTCCAGCCTGGCCGCCGTGCTGCTCACCGCGACCCTGGCCGGCGCCGGCATGATCAGCCTGCCAGTGGCCATCGGCCTGGTCATCGGCGCCAACATCGGCAGCGGTCTGCTGGCGTTTCTCACCAGCAGCCTGCAGAACCCGGCCGGACGTCGCGTGGCGCTGGGCAGCCTGATCTACAAGCTGATCGGCCTGCTGCTGGTCCTGCCGGTGCTGCAGCCATTGGCCAACTGGCTGGACAGCCTGAACTGGCGGCCAGCCGAGCTGGTGATCTTCCTCCACCTGTTCTACAACAGCCTGCGCGCCCTGCTGATGCTGCCCAGCGTCGGGCTCATGGCGCGCTTCTGCAACTGGCTGCTGCCGGACCGCCATGACGACAGCGGCGTCGCCCGCCCGCGCCATCTCGACCCGACGGCGCTGGCCACGCCGAGCCTGGCACTGGCCAATGCGGTGCGTGAAACCCTGCGCGCCGGCGACCTGGTCGAGAGCATGCTCAGCCACCTGGGGCCGGTGCTGGAACACAACCAGCCGGCGCTGACCAAGGAACTGCGCAGCCTCAATGACGACGTGGCCAGCCTGTGCCGGGCGATCAAGCTGTACCTCGCGCAGGTGCCCCGCGAAGCACTCAGCGACCACGACAGTCAGCGCTGGGCCGAGATCCTCGAACTGGCGGTGAACCTGGAGCAGGCCGGCGACCTGATCGAGCGCATGCTGGGCAAGATCCAGAGCGAGAAGACCGCGCAACGCCGGGCGTTCTCCGAGAAGGGCCTGGAGGAGCTGACCCACCTGCACACCCAGCTGAGGGCCAACCTGCGCCTCGGCCTGAACGTCTTTCTCAGTGCCGACCAGGCCAGCGCCAGCCAGCTGCTGCGCGAGAAGAGCCGTTTCCGCGCACAGGAACGGCGCCTGGCGCACGCACACATCGGCCGGCTGCAACGCCAGGTGGTGCAGAGCATCGAGACCAGCTCGCTGCACCTGGAGCTGATCGCCGACATGAAGCGACTCAACTCGCTGTTCTGCGCCAGCGCCTACGTGGTGCTGGAAAGCCGGGACACCGGCGCCCTGCAGGCCGATGGCGGCGAGTGACTCAGTCCGCGCCGGGCGCCTGCGCCGGCGCTGACGGCGCTACCCCGCGCCAGGCGTACCAGGCGAAGAACAGCGCCATCAGCAGGTAGCCGTGGACGAAGTCCGGTGCGGCGTACCAAGCCAGCTTCGGCGCATGCATCAGGCCGACGAAGGCCATTCCGGCGGCCACCAGGGCGAAGCCGGTGGCCTGGCGGAACTGCCGGTCGATCACCGTGACGCACATGGCGCCGAGCAGGATGGCGCTGAACATGGCGCCCTGCCCCAGCGCGCCGATGGCACTGGAAATGCCCTCGACCACCTCGGGCGCGCCGCGGTTGAAGCGGGTCATCAGGTAGTTGGCGAAGTACGGCAGCATCGCCAGCGCCACCGCCGGGTAGTAGCGCGCCTGGTTGCTGTGGAACGCCGTGGCGATCATCGACATGCCGACGAACACCAGGATCGGCGCCACCACCGAGACCGGAATCAGCGCAGCGATGAAGGCGATCAGGCCGAACATGGTCGCCAGACCGTACACCGCGCCATTGAGCAGACTGTAGCCACGCCCAGCGCCCATCCATTTCGAGCCGACGGTGGCGATGTACACGGTGGTCGGGAACACACCGCCAAACAGCGCGCCCAGCAGCGTGCCGACGCCATCCACCGCCTGGCATTCGCGCACGCTGTAGGTATCCCCCGCAGCGCTCATGGCCTCGACGTTGTTCATGGTTTCGATGGCGTTGTACAAGGTGATCGGCAGGATCACCGTGATCAGCGCCAGCAGGCTGGTGAACAGCAGCCCCAGGCCTTCGTACCAGGCCAGGTTGGGCAACAGCGGGTAGAAGCTCAGGTGGGTGAAGGCATCGCTGAACTTGCCGCTGTCCGCCGCGCCGACCAGGTAGGCCAGCGCCGTGCCGACGATGATGGCGAACAGCGAGGCAGGCAGACGAAACGGCATGCTCACCCGCGCCACCAGGCCGACGATCATGATGGCCAGCACCAGCAGGCCGATCATGGGGATTTCCAGGGTCTTGAACAGCATTTCACCGGCGATGAACGTCAGCGCGACACCGGCCACGGCGCCGAGCATGGCGGCGCGCGGCAAGGAACGCTGGACCCAGTTGCCGATCAGGCTGATCGCCGCCTCGATGGCGCCGCTGATGAAGCAGGCGGCCACGGCCACCTTCCAGGCCAGCTCGGCATCGCCGGTGAGGTTCTTCGCCGGCAGCAGCACGCCGAACAGAAAGACGAACATCACCGGCGTGCTGATGCCGTAGGACAGCGCGGTGACATCCGCGCGGTTTTCCTTGCGCGCCAGCCGCGCCGCGCTCCAGGCGTAGTAGAAATTGCCCGCCATCACCGCCACGGCCGCGCCCGGCAACACCTGGCCAAACACGATCTCGGCGGGAAAGCCCATGCCCAGCATGCTGATGGCGATGATCACGAAGTTGGCGATGTTGTTCTGGAACAGCGCGAAGAAGGCATCGGTGTCCTCCTTCTTGTACCAGGGGTAATGCACGCGCGGCGTCGACATGACGGGCTGAATCCTTGTTGTCCGAATGGTCAGGCCGGCGAGTCTATCAACCTGGCCATCGGCCATAAACGAACAAGGCAGCCGAAGCTGCCTTGTCGTGGTCGGGTCGAGCCGGTTACGCCGCCTGCGGCACCTGGCGACGACGCTGCAGGAGCACGATCAGGCCGAACAGCACGAAGGCCGGAATCCACATCAGCTCCTTGACCCAGCGGTCGGTCGGCGCACGCACCTTGAGGATCTGCTGATCGAATTCCAGGCCGGCATCGGCCGCCATGCTGCCGAAGGCGACGCTGTCGACCAGCACCTTGCCGTCCTCCTCGTAGAGGTTCAGACCCAGCTTCTGCAGGCGTTCCTCACCCGTGGCACCGTCCGGTACCGGCAGCAGCAGGCTGAACTCGCGGGGATCGCCAACGGCATCCTCACCACGGATACGCAGGCGCAGCGAGCTGCCATCCTCGACGCCATCGAGCGCCTGGGCCAACTGCGCCGGCGGGATGTCCTGATAGGGGTCGTGGACCATGTCCATCCAGAAGCCGGGGCGGAACAGGCTGAAGGCGACCACCAGCAGCAGCACGCTCTCGTACCAGCGGCTGCGTACCAGGAAGAAGCCCTGGGTGCCGGCGGCGAAGATCAGCATGGCGATGGTCGCGACGATGAAGATCAGCACGCCGTGCCAGAAGTCCACGTCGATCAGCAACAGGTCGGTGTTGAAGATGAACAGGAACGGCAAGGCGGCAGTCCGCAGGCTGTAGAAGAACGCCACCAGGCCGGTCTTGATCGGATCGCCCTTGGACACCGCCGCCGCGGCGAACGAGGCCAGCCCCACCGGCGGGGTCACGTCGGCCATGATGCCGAAGTAGAAGACGAACAGATGCACCGCGATCAGCGGCACGATCAGACCGTTCTGCTGCCCCAGCGCCACCACCACCGGCGCCAGCAGGCTGGACACCACGATGTAGTTGGCCGTGGTCGGCAGGCCCATGCCGAGGATCAGGCTGAACACCGCCACCAGCAGCAGCATCAGCAGCAGGTTGCCCATCGACAGCAGTTCGACCAGATCGGCCAGCACCAGACCCACGCCGGTCTGCGAGACCGCGCCGACGATGATGCCGGCGGCAGCGGTCGCGATGCCGATACCGATCATGTTGCGCGCACCGGCGATCAGGCCTTCGCGCAGATCGACCACGCCATCGACGAAGGTGCCGTGGTCATGGCTGCCATCGCGGCGCATCCAGCTCAGCAGCGGACGCTGGGTGAGCAGGATGATGATCAGCATCACGCTGCCCCAGAAGGCCGACAGGCCGGGCGACAGGCGCTCGATCATCAGGCACCAGACCAGCACCACCACCGGCAGCAGGAAGTGCAGGCCGGAGAGCAGCACCGCACGGGTCTGCGGCAGCTCTTCCAGCGGCGCGTTGGGGTCTTCGGCCGGCAGCACCGGCACACTGGCGGCGACTTTCAGCAGGGCCAGGTAGACCACCGCCAGCAGCACACCGATCACCGGCAGGGCGTACTCGCCCAGCGCCGGCTTGAGCCAGCCGAGCCCGTAGTAGACGGCCAGCGACAGGCCGCTGATCAGCGCCGCACCGAAGGCGAAACCGGTCAGGCGGCGCAGCCACGGCTTGGGCTGATGCCCACCGATGGGCTGCAGGCCGAGCTTGAGCGACTCCAGGTGCACGATATAGAGCAGCGCGATATAGGAAATCGCTGCCGGCAGGAAGGCATGCTTGATGATCTCGACATAGGGCATGCCGATGTACTCGACCATCAGGAAGGCCGCCGCGCCCATCACCGGCGGCATGATCTGGCCGTTGACCGACGACGCCACCTCGACCGCGCCGGCCTTCTCCGAGGAAAAGCCGGTGCGCTTCATCATCGGGATGGTGAAAGTGCCGGTGGTGACCACGTTGGCGATCGACGAGCCGGAGATCATCCCGGTCAGGCCGGACGCCAGCACCGCAGCCTTGGCCGGACCACCGCGGAAGTGACCGAGCAGGCTGAACGCCAGCTGGATGAAGTAGTGCCCGGCCCCCGCCCGTTCCAGCAGCGCGCCGAACAGCACGAAGAGGAAGACGAAGCTGGTCGACACACCCAGCGCGATACCGAACACGCCTTCGGTGGTGATCCACTGGTGGTTGGCCAGGGCATGGAAGCTCACTCCACGGTGCGCCAGCAGCCCCGGCATCCAGGGACCGGCCACGCTGTAGACGAGGAACACCAGGGCGATGATCGCCAGGGGTGGGCCCAGCGCGCGGCGGGTCGCCTCCAGCAGCAGCGGGATGCCGATGCAGGCGGTGACCAGATCGCCCGTGGTCAGGCTGCCGGGGCGCAGGGCCAGCTGCTGATAGAAGATGAACAGGTAGGCGGCGCTGGCGGCGGCGACCAGACCGAGGGCGATATCCAGCAGCGGCACGCGATCACGTGGCGAGGTTCTGAACGCCGGGTAGGCGAGAAACGCCAGCAGCAACGCAAAGGCCAGGTGAATGGCGCGGGTCTGGGTGTCGTTGAGCACACCGAAACCGAAGATGAACGGCAGGGGTGAGGCGATCCACAACTGGAACAGCGACCAGAGCAGCGCCAGGCCCGTGATCACCTGGGCCATCGGGCCGACGGGCAAACGCGCGCCGACGTCCTGGGCGATCAGTTCCTCGGTGGAGAGTTGTTTTTCGGCCATAGGGAGGTACACCTACGTTGTCATTCTGATAAAACGGCGAGCCCCTCGTTGACGGAGGGGCTCGGTTTTTCGACCCTGTGAACGGGTCTCTAGGCACGCAGTTTACCTATACAAACTCAACTGCGCCCGTTATCGAAGAGTTTAGAGCTCTGCCAGGTTCTCTCCACCCGGCCTAAAGCCAGCCTTTCTCCTTGTAGAAACGCAGTGCGCCCTCATGCATCGGTGCCGTCAGACCCGCGCTGATCATGTCCTCGGCACGCAGATCGGCGAAGGCCGGGTGCAGGCGCTTGAAGCGCTCGAGGTTGTCGAACACCGACTTGACCAGCTGATAGACGACCTCGGGATCGGTCTTTGCCGACGTCGCCAGCACGGCCTTGCCGCCGATGGACGCAATGGCCTCGTTGACGCCGGGGTAGAGGCCGGCAGGAATGTCCGCCCGGGTGAAGTAGCTGGCTTCAGCCAGGAGCTTGTCGACTCCCGGACCGGTGACCGGAATCAGCCGCGCATCGACCGTGGCCATCGCCTCCTGAATGGCGCCGCTCGGATGGCCGACCACATAGGTGATGGCATCCAGGTTGTTGTCCCCCAGGGCAGCCGCCATCTCTGCCGGTTTCAGCTCGGCCGCGAGCGCGAAGTCGGACTTGCCCCAGCCATTGGCCTGCATCACCTCATCGAAGGTGTCGCGACTGCCCGAGCCGGGCACGCCGATGTTCACCCGCTTGCCCTTGAGGTCCGCGAAGCTCTGGATGCCGCTGTCGGCACGGGCGACCACGGTGAGGATCTCGCTCTGCAGCGAGAACACCACGCGCAGGTCCGCGACCGCGCCGTCCTTGTCGAACGGCGCCTGGCCTGTCAGCGCCTTGTTCTGGTGATCCGACTGAATGAAGCCGAAGTCATAGTCACCGCTCTTGATCGAGGCGATGTTGCTGACGCTGCCCGCGGAGGATGGGGCGTTGCACTTGATGCCGTGCTCGGCACCGCTGCGGTTGAGGAAACGGCAGATCGACTGACCCGCGGTGTAGTAGACCCCGGTCTGCCCGCCTGTGCCGATGGTCACGTAGCGCTCTTCGGCGACCAGGGGGCTGGCCAGCAGACTGCTGCCCAGCACGCACGCCAACAGACCCATGATTCGATGTTGCTGCATATCAACGTCCTCGTGTTTTTGTTTTTCGAACGGCAGACGGGCCGGCAGCGCCGGCACCATCGATGGAACCAATGCGGCAGTTACGCGGGCTTGCGCACCGCTGTCAGCATGATCTCGACCAGTACGTCGGCGGAGGCCAGACGCGCCTCGACCGTAGCACGCGCCGGCGCGCAGCCGGCCGGCAGCCAGCGACTCCAGACCTCGTTCATGGCGGCAAAGTCCTTCTCGATGTCTTTCAGCCAGATCTGCGCACTGAGCAGCAGGCTGCGATCCGAGCCGGCCTCGGCCAGCAGGGCATCGATCTTGTCCAGCACCTGGGCCGTCTGGCCCGCAACATCCTGGCTGCGATCGGTCGGCACCTGACCGGAAAGAAACACCAGGTCGGCGAAAATCGTCGCGCCGGAAAGGCGCGCATTGGTCTGGATGCGTTGCACGGACATGGCAAACTCCTACGGGGTCATGGGGTTGTTCAAGGGTTCTCAGGAGGCCAGCTTCATCCCCTCGAGAGAGATCGCCGGGCGCTGCCGGCCTATCAGCTGGGTCACGGCCTCGGCGCTGCCGCAGGCCAGGGTGAAGCCCAGGCTGCCATGGCCGACGTTCAGCCAGAGGTTGTCGATACCACTGGCGCCCAGCAGCGGGGTGCCCTCCGGCGTCGCCGGACGCATACCCGCCCAGGTCTCGGCGGCGGCATAGTCTCCCGCAGCGGGGAAGCTGGCCTGGGCCAAGCGCTGCAACGCGGCCAGCCGCCCCGGATCCGGGCTGGCGTCCCAACTGCCGATATCGACCATCGCCGCGACCCGCAGGCGCTGGCCGAGACGGGCGTAGACCACCTTGTTGTCGTAGTCGGTGACATTGGTCTCCGGTCCCGCAGCGCGGTCGGCCAACGGCAGGGTGAGGCTGTAGCCCTTCAGTGGATAGATCGGCAGGCGCAGTCCCAGCGGGCGAAGCAGCTCGACACTGCCGATGCCCGCAGCCACCACCACCTGATCGACCTCCAGTTCCTCGCCCGCCAGCGCCACGGCCCGGACCTTGCCGCGCTCCAGCGGCAGCCCGCTGACGCGTTGCCCGGTATGCAGGCGGAACGTCGGATGGCCGCGCAGCTTGCGCAGCAGCTGGCGGCAGAACTGATGACAGTCACCGACCTCGTCGCCGGCGGCGAAGATGCCACCCTTGAAGCGTCCGGCCAGCGCCGCCAGGGCAGGTTCCAGCTCGATGCACTGCTCCGCGCCGAGCAGACGCTGATGGGCCGGGTCGACCCCGGCCTGCGCCTTGTGCAGACTCGACGCGTTGCGGTAGATCACCAGCTTGCCGTTGGCGCGCCAGGAAAAATCGTCCAGCAGCTCGTGCTCACGCCATTCCTGCAGCACCGACTGGCTGTACAGCGCCAGGCGCAGGAGGTGCTCGGCATTGCGCTGGTTCACCGAACGCCGGCACGCCAGCAGGAAACGCAGGCACCAGTGCCACTGACGGGGGTTCAGGCTGGGCCGGAAGCGCAAGGGCGCATTGCCCTGAAGCATCCACGACAACGCCTGCAGCGGCACCCCGGCATCGGCCAGCGGCGCAACGTAGCGATAGCTGAGCTGACCGCCATTGGCGAAGCTGGTCTCCAGCGCCACTTCATCACGCTGCTCGATCAAATCGACCCGATAGCCCTGGCGCACCAGCGCATAGGCGGTGGTCAGGCCTATCACGCCACCACCGATAACCGCGACCCGCATCATCCATCTCCCGCATCTGAATGGAATTCAGGGTATGGATGCCTGGCGCGGGCGACCAATGAAAAGATAGTGGCAGCCCATAACCCCAGGTTATGCTCCAGCCGGTCTCGCTGGAGCACGAACGGATCATGCGCCTACGTCATATCGAGCTGTTTCAGGCGGTCTTGCAGACCGGCAGCCTCACGGCTGCCGCCGAGCTGCTGCACATCTCGCAGCCGGCCGCCAGCAAGATTCTCCAGCATGCGGAGCAGCAGCTGGGGTTCGCACTCTTCAGCCGCGTGCGCGGCAAGCTGCTGCCCACCGCGGAAGCGCGGATACTGCAGCAGCAGACCGAGCGGCTGTCTGCCGAGCTGCAGGACCTGCGGCGGCTATCGGCCAGCCTGCGCCGTGGAGAAGAACGGGCGCTGCGCCTCGTCTGCACGCCCACCCTGGCGCAGACCCTGCTGCCCGATGTGGTGTGCGGCTGGCGCGCCGAGTATCCACAGACCCGCTGCGACCTCGCGACCCAGCACACCAGTGAAATCGTCCAGGCCCTGTTGCTGCGCGAAGCCGACCTCGGTCTGACGCTGCAACGCGTCGAGCACCCGGATCTGCATACGGAGGTCCTGACGCAAGGCCGGATGATGGCCATCGCGCCGCCGGGCTGGTGGAGCGAGGCGGCCTGCTCGACATCGATACGCCTGCAGGACATGGCCGGCCTGAGCCTGATCGGCCTGGACACGCGAGACGCGCTGGGCGGTCTGTTACGCGGACACATCGAGGTGCTGCAGCCGCCCGCGCGCATCGATATCTCGGTGCAGACCTACCAGCTGGCCCGCATGCTGGTGGCGGCGGGACAGGGGCTGGCGCTGGTCGATCCCTTCACCGCACTGTCCGGCAAGCTGGGCGATGTCCAGGCCCGCCCGCTGGAGCCCAACATCCCGGTGACGCTATACCTGCTGCGGCGTGTCGATGAAACGCCCTCGGCCGCGCAGCAGGCACTGCTGACGCGCCTGCAGAGCCTGGCGACCGACCTGCTTGCCGCACAGGGCTGAACCAGGCGCCGGAAAACGAAAAACCGCGGCCGAGGCCGCGGTTTTCGTTAGCCGCCAGGCAGGCTTACAGCCAGCCACGCTCCTTGTAGTAGCGTGCGGCGCCCTCGTGCAGCGGGGCAGTCAGGCCGACCTTGATCATGTCGGTTTCCTTCAGGTCGGCAAATGCCGGGTGCAGGCGCTTGAAGCGATCGATGTTGTCGAACACCGACTTGACCAGCTGGTAGACCACTTCCGGGTCGGCCTTGGCGCTGGTGGACAGCACGGCCTTGCCGCCGATGGACTGAGTCGCCTGATCGTTGCCCTTGTACAGGCCACCCGGAATCTCGGCCTTGGTGTAGTAGGTCTTCTCGGCCAGCAGCTTGTCGATCTCGGGGCCGGTCACCGGAACCAGAACGGCGTCGGTGGTGGTGGTGGCTTCCTGGATCGCGCCGTTGGGATGACCGACGAAGTAAGTCATGGCGTCGATGTTGTTGTCACCCAGGGCGCTGGCCTGCTCGGCCGGCTTCAGCTCGGCAGCCAGGGCGAAGGCGGAGCGGTCCCAGCCTTTGACGGCGAGGATCTCTTCCAGGGTGTCGCGCTGGCCGGAACCCGGGTTGCCGACGTTGACGCGCTTGCCCTTGAGGTCATCGAAGCCTTTGATGTTGGCGTCGCGACGGGCGAGGATGGTGAACACTTCGCTCTGCAGGGAGAAGACGGCGCGGATATCGCTCATCGCCCCTTCGGCTTCGAACGGTGCAAGGCCGTTGAGCGCCTTGTACTGGTGGTCGGACTGCATGATGCCGAAGTTGAATTCGCCGCTGCGAATGCCGTTGACGTTGGCGACGCCGCCGCCACTGGCCGGCGCGTTGCACTTGATGCCGTGCTCAGCCGAGCCACGATTGAGGAAGCGGCAGATGGACTGACCGGCCACGTAATAGACGCCGGTCTGGCCGCCGGTGCCGATGGTGACGAATTTCTCTTCGGCCTGTGCCATGCCACTCAGGGCAGTACCCGCGAGCGCGGCGGACAGGACCCATGCCAAGGATTTGCCTTTCATGGGATATCTCCTTTTTTCTCTGTTGTTTTGAGCGAGCGCGCCTTGTGAGCGACGTCCGGGTGGGAAGTCTAACCGCTCGCGGCGAATATGCACGCGCTGTCGAACAATCGCTGGTAACGGCGTGTGTGAAGCCGGGCTATCGCCCACTGCCGGCATTGGGCAGAATCGACGGATGTCGAACCCGCCCAACGCCCCCACGCAGGCCTCGGTCAGCGCCAGCCTGACCCAGGCGATCCTGCACGCCGCCACGCGCCTCGGCCTCGAGCGCCAGCCCCTGCTGGACGCCTGCGCGCTGCACGACGAGCAGCTCGTCGACCCCGATGCGCGCATTCCCTTCGCCGCCCAGCAAGCGCTGTGGCTCGAACTGGACAGGCGCCTGCAACACCCGGAGCCGGGGCTGCTGCTGGGACGCAACCTGACGCCCGGGCCCTTCAGCGTCCTCAGCTACCTGCTGCAAAGCAGCGCGACGCTGGGCGATGCGCTGACCGCCGCGCTGCGCTACCAGCGCCTCGGCGGCGAGGGTGGCGAGTTGCAGGTCGAGGAGCAGGACGACACGCTCTCGCTGCTCTACCGCCCGCTGTACCCCCAGCACCCGGCGACCCGCATCCGCGTGCTGGCGATGATGGCCTGCTGGGTGCAGACCACCCTGCCGCTGCTGGACGGCTTTCGCCTGCTCGACGTGCGTTTTCGTCATCCGCAGCCGGACGACCTCGCGCCCTACGACGATGTGTTCGACTGTCCGCTGCACTTCGCCTGCGACGGCTACGCCATCGTCCTGCCGCGCGACCTGTGCCAGCTGCCGCTGATCCAGGCCAACCCGCCACTGCAGCAGTTGCTGCGCCAGCATGCCGAAGCCTTGCTCGCCCGCCTGCCCAGCGCCAGCCTGAGCGCCCGCGTGATCGGACTGCTGGGCGAACAGCTGGCCCACGGCGAGCCGGACCGCGCCGAACTGGCACGGGCACTGGCTCTCAGCGAGCGCACCCTGCAACGCCGCCTGGCCGACGAAGGCTGCAGCTACCAGCAACTGCTCGCCGACACGCGCCGGCAACTGGCCGAGCAGCACCTGCGTGACGGGCGCCTGCCCGCGACGGAAATCGCCTGGCTGCTCGGCTACTCCGAACCCAGCGTGTTCTTCCGCGCCTTTCGTCAGTGGACCGGCCTGACGCCGGGCGAGTATCGCGCCCGCTACGGCGCCGGGTGAGGTGACGCCCCGCTGCGCATCAGCCACGTCGATGATGACTATGCGCCCGCGTGGCGTGCGCCCCCGCAAGCCGAGGGGTTAGAGTAGCCGGCCACGCATTGAGGAGACTCCCCATGAGCCGCTTGGCCTCGATCAAGCTCTCCACCCTGGACCTGGCGCCGATTCGTGACGACGGCGACGCTGCCCAGGCCCTGCACAACTCGCTGGCCCTGGCCCGGCATGTCGAGCGTCTCGGCTTCGAACGCTTCTGGGTCGCCGAGCACCACAACATGGACGGCATCGCCAGTTCCGCCACGGCGGTACTGATCGGCTACCTGGCCGCCGGCACGTCGCGCATTCGCCTGGGCGCAGGCGGCGTGATGCTGCCCAACCATGCGCCACTGGTGATCGCCGAACAGTTCGGCACCCTGGCCACGCTCTACCCCGGCCGTATCGATCTGGGCCTGGGCCGCGCGCCCGGCGCCGACCAGTACACCGCCCATGCGCTGCGCCGCAGCCGCGATGGCAGCGCGGAAGACTTCCCCAGGGACGTCGAGGAGCTGCAGGCCTACCTGGGCCCGCGCGAGGAGGGCCAGCGGGTGATCGCCATGCCCGGGAGCGGCACCGAGGTGCCGATCTGGCTGCTGGGCTCCAGCCTGTTCAGCGCGCAGCTGGCCGGGATGAAGGGCCTGCCCTACGCCTTCGCCTCGCATTTCGCGCCACGCTACCTGCATGAAGCGATCCGGATCTACCGCAACCACTTCCGCCCGTCGGCGGTGCTGGACAAGCCCTACGTGATGCTCGGCGTGCCGCTGCTGGCCGCCGACAGCGACGAACAGGCGCAGTACCTGGCGACCTCCGCCTACCAGCGCATCCTCGCCCTGGTCCGTGGCCAGAGCCTGGTGCAGCGCCAGCCGGTCGCCAGCATGGAGGGCCTCTGGCTGCCGCACGAACGCCAGGCCGTCGGTGAATTCCTCGGCCTGGCCGCCATCGGCGGTCCGGACACGGTGCGCCAGCGCCTGGAGCAGCTACTGGAACAGACCGAGGCGGACGAGCTGATCTTCACCTGCGACATGTACGACTTCGCCGATCGCCTGCATGCCTTCGACATACTCGCGCAGTTGCAACGCGACTGAATTCGAACTTGTGCGCATGCACGCCCTCTGAATGCAGGAAGGCCGCCAGACCGCGGCCTCTTGCAGGCAATGGGAGAGCGCACATGAAAAAGACTGCATCGGCCCACTGGCAGGGCGGCATCAAGGACGGCACGGGCACCCTTTCCACCCAGAGCGGCGCGCTCAGGGATTCGCCCTACGGCTTCAACACCCGCTTCGCCGACCAGCCCGGCACCAACCCCGAGGAACTGATCGGCGCGGCCCACGCCGGCTGCTTCTCCATGGCGCTGTCCAAGGAGCTGGGGGACGCCGGGATGACCGCACAGAGCATCGATACCCAGGCAGAAGTGACGCTGGACAAGGTCGATGGAGGTTTCGAGATCAGCGCCGTGCACCTGTCGCTGCGGGCGAAAATCCCCGGCGCCGACCGCGCCGCCTTCGAGCAGGCCGTGGCGACCGCCAAGAGCGGCTGCCCGGTGTCCAAGGTGCTCAAAGCCAAGATCACGCTGGAGGCGGTGCTGGACGACTGAGCCAGCCGCTTGCGACTAGATCCCCGTGCCGCAGCGCAGCACCTCGCCTCGCGCCAGCACGTTGCGCTGATCGTCGTACAGCCAGGCCTGCGCCTTCATCAGCAGCGGCCTGGCTTCGACACGGTAGCGCTGGCCCGGCGCGAAGCCGTCATAGCGCAGGCGAATCTCGCAGGTCATGCGCAACGGCTCGCTCTGCATGCCAAGCGTGCCGCCGCGCACCTCGAACTGAAAGCGCGTTTCCAGCTCGTGCTTGCCGGGCGTGACCTGGAAGTAACGGCCATCAGGCCAGCGCTCGCCGTCCAGGCGGTCGGCCATCAACAGCGTATCGGCGGTGGCGTACAGCTCGACCCAGGCCTGCTGGGGATCGGGCTTGGGCAACGGCGAAGCACAGGCTCCGAGTGTCAGCAGAACGGGAACAGCCAGCAGGGCGCGCATGTCGACCTCCATCTTGGGTTCGGACACCAGCCTAGCGTGCGCGGGCCGGTCCCGGGGAAATAGTAGAACCATCTGTCGCGGCGCTTTTCATCCGGAGCCTAGGCACCGACCATCCTGATCGGCTAGCGTGAGCGCATGCCCGACACCTTCTCCATCGACATTCTGCGCCGCCTCGCGGTTCCGCTGCTTGCCCTGCTGCTCGGCGGTTGCTCGACCCTGGACTACTACGCCCATCTCGGCCAGGGCCAGTGGCAGTTGCTGCAGGCGCGCGAGCCCGTCGAGCGACTGCTGCAGGACCCGCAGACCACACCCGATCTGGCCAGGCGCCTGGCGCTGTCACAGCAGGCGAGGGACTTCGCCAGTGCCAGCCTGCGCCTGCCGGACAACCGCAGCTACCGGCTCTACGCCGACCTCAAGCGCCCCTTCGTGGTGTGGAACGTGTTCGCCACGCCCGAGTTCTCCCTCGACCCGGAGCTGCACTGCTTCCCCATCGCCGGCTGCGTCGCCTATCGCGGCTACTACCAGCAGGGTCGCGCCCGTGGCGCCGCCGCGCTGCTCCGCCAACAGGGGCTGGACACCTACATAGGCGGTGTCGAGGCCTACTCCACCCTGGGCTGGTTCGATGACCCGCTGCTCAACAGCATGCTGCGCTGGGACGACGAGCGCCTGGTCGCGGTGATCTTCCACGAACTGGCGCACCAGCAGTTCTACCTGCCGGGCGATACCGCCTTCAACGAGTCCTTCGCCACCTTCGTCGAGCGCGAGGGCCTGCGCCAGTGGCACGCATCCCGTGGGGAGACGCCCCCCGCCAGCGACGACCATCAGCGCCAGCAGTTCGTCGAGCTGGTCCTGGCCAGCCGCGAACGCCTGCGCCTGCTCTACGCCCGCGACTTGCCGGCAGCGGCCATGCGCAGTGCCAAGCAGGCCGAATTCGCCCGCCTGCGCCACGACTACCGCACGCTGCGCCAACGCGAGTGGGGCGGCCAGGGCCGCTATGACGCCTGGATCGACGCCCCGTTGAACAACGCCAAGCTGCTGCCCTTCGGCCTCTATGACCAATGGGTGCCCGCCTTCGCCGCGCTGTTTGCCCGCGAAGGCCGCGACTGGCCGGCCTTCTACGCCGCCGTCGCCGCTCTGGGCCAGTTGCCCGCCGAACAACGCCATGCGCAGTTGACCACCCTGCA
Organism: Pseudomonas sp. REST10; assembly: GCF_029542605.1. Classification (NCBI taxonomy): domain Bacteria; kingdom Pseudomonadati; phylum Pseudomonadota; class Gammaproteobacteria; order Pseudomonadales; family Pseudomonadaceae; genus Pseudomonas; species Pseudomonas sp. REST10. Next base: position 29,811 of record NZ_CP035677.1, read on the forward strand.
GGGTGACGACTAGAACTGCCGGGCAATCTGCCAGTCCAATCTCATAGGTCACCCACAACCCTGGAGATACGCGCGATGCAACGGATGATCCCTGCCCTGGCCCTGCTGATGCTTGCAGGTGGCGCGCTGGCAGCGCCCAAACCCTGCGAGGAACTCAAGCAGGAAATCGAAGTGAAGATTCAGGCCAACAACGTGCCCAGCTACACCCTGGAAATCGTTGCCAACGACGACGTCCAGGATCAGAGCATGGTGGTGGGCAGCTGCGACGGCGGCACCAGAAAGATCATCTATCAGCGCAACGACTGAGCCACCGCGGGGGCGTTGCCCATGAAGGCGCCATGCAGCGCCTCCAGCGTCTCGAAATGGAACGCCGGCGCCTCACCCAGCAACTCCTCACGGCTGCCGAAACCGTACCCCACCGCCACCGCCTGCACGCCGTTGCTGCGTGCGCCGATCAGGTCGTGCTTGCGGTCACCGATCATCAGCGCCGAGCCCGGCGCCAGGTCTTCCGACTCCAGCAGATGCGCCAGCAGCTCCACCTTGTTGGTGCGCGTACCATCCAGCTCGCTGCCATAGATGCGCTTGAAGTAGCGGTCGAAACCGAAGTGCCGGGCGATCTCCTCGGCGAAAACCGTGGGTTTGCTGGTGGCGATGTACAGCGTGCGCCCCTGCGCCTGCAGCGCGTCGAGCAGGCTCGGCACGCCTGCGAACATCCGGTTCTCATACAGTCCGGTGACCTTGAAGCGCTCGCGATAATGGTTCACCGCCTGCCAGGCGGTGGCTTCGTCCAGTCCGTAACTGGCCATGAAGCACTGCAGCAATGGCGGGCCGATGAAATGCTCCAGGGCCGCCAGGTCCGGTTCGTCGATGCCCAGCTTGGCCAGCGCGAACTGCACCGAACGGGTAATGCCCTCGCGCGGATCGGTGAGCGTGCCGTCGAGGTCGAAAAGAACGGTGGAATGATGCATGACGAGCACCTCTGGGAAAGCGGAAAGCCGGGAAGGATACTCGCCTGCCCCCCGACAGTTCACCCCTGTACAGGTTGCGCCCGATAGCCCCAGCGCAGCCCGAGGCGGCTGAACGGCCAGAGCAGCGCCAGTTGCACAAGGCCAAAGAGCAGCAGCAACAGCAGGTCGGAGACACCCACCACCAGCAGCAACACCAGCATGATGATCGCGCACAGCAGCGCGCCGGCAATCCATAGCGACAGCGTGATCAGCGCCGCCAGCGCCAGCCGCCCGCCCCTGAAACCACGGACCTGCTCCGGCAAGGCCGAGCGCGCGGCGAAGAACGCCACCAGCATGTAAACGCCGCCATGGAGCAGATTGATCACCCCCGCCCAGCTTTCCAGCTCGAACCCATAGAACGCACCGTCCATCAGCTCGAGCGCCAGGCCCATCACCTGCAGGTACCCCACCATGATGGCCAGCGCGAAACACCAGGCCAGCGACGTACCGGCCATCTGCAGGTCACCGTCCGTCACCTCGGCGCTGCGTCGGAACAGCTGCAGCAGCAGCCAGAGCGGCACCAGCACCTCCAGGCAAAAGCTCAGCAGGCCGATGACCGACCAGCCCAGGCTGGTCAGCAGGCGTCCGCTGTACTGATCGTCCAGTAGTTCGTACAGCCACATGTACAGCTGGCCGGAGACGAAACCGAGCCCCCAGGACAGCAGCAGGTAAACCACGCCATAACTCACCAGCAGTCGCGCCGGCTGCCGGTAGCCGGCCAGGCGATGACGTTCCAGGTATGCACTCGTCAGCCAGTAGACACCCAGTCCCGCCATGAGCAGGTGATTGACCCAGTACGGGGCGACGTAGCTCAGCCAGACGCTGAAATCGTTCTCGAGATCGCTCCTCCACCAGCCGATCATCGACAGCAGAATGGCGATAACGCTCATCGACAGGGCCACGGCCACCAGATGCACTGGCAGTGCCGGCAGCGGCCGGGGCGCAGCGGATGGAACGAGCGGGGCGGCCGCGAAGGGGTTGGTTTGAGTCATGGCAATCCTTGTCGGTGCAGGCATCCTGTTCGGTCTGGCGAGCTTAGCCACCCTGCATGGCGGACAAAAGCGCCCGCATGCAGAACTGTGCTGTCGACACGCCCGGTGCGTGCGGCTCAGGTCAGGCTGCGAAACATCACATGGCAGTCCACCAGCCCCAGCCGCGCATGCCGGTAGGCCTTGGGCAGGGTGCCGACGATGGCGAAGCCGAACTTCTGCCACAACGCCACGGCTACCGTGTTGCTCGCCACCACGCTGTTGAACTGCATGGCGCTGAAGCCCAGCTCGCGGCCGACCTGCAGCGAGTGCCGGCACATGGCGCTGGCCACGCCCTTGCCGCGCGCTGCCGCAGCGGTCATGTAACCGCAGTTGCACACATGATCGCCGGGGCCGGCGGCGTTGGCCTTGATGTAGTAGGTGCCGAGGATCTGCCCGTCCTGCTCGACGACGAAGGTGGCACGCGGCAGCTCGACCCAGGTTTTCCAGGCCGTTTCGCGATCCATGTCCGGATCGAAGGCATAGGTTTCCTGCGCCTGCACCACATCGCGGATGATCGGCCAGACCTGGTCGAAATCGGCGGCCTCTAGAGGACGAATGCGCAGTTCGGCATCGCTCACGGCTAGTAGCCCTCGACCAGATGCAGGTCCTTGAGCTTCACGTAGTTGCCTGCCGTGTAGCTGAAGAAGTTGCGCTCCTTGTCGGTCAGCGGCCGCGCCTGCTTGACCGGGCTGCCGACGTACAGGTAGCCGCTTTCCAGACGCTTGCCCGGCGGCACCAGGGAGCCGGCGCCGATGATCACCTCGTCCTCGACCACGGCGCCGTCCATGACGATGCTGCCCATGCCGACCAGGATGCGGCTGCCCAGGGTGCAGCCGTGCAGGGTGACCTTGTGCCCGACGGTGACCTCGTCGCCGATGATCAGCGGGAAGCCCTCCGGATTGAACGGCCCGGCATGGGTGATGTGCAGCACGCTGCCGTCCTGCACGCTGGTGCGCGCGCCGATGCGGATCTGGTGCATGTCGCCACGGATCACGGTCATCGGCCAGACCGAGCTGTCGTCACCGATCTCGACGTCACCCAGCACCACGGCGCTGGCATCGACGAATACCCGCTCACCGAGCTGCGGAGTGAATTGCTGGTAACTGCGAATCGCCATGATAGAAATCTCCAAGGCTGCGGGAAGGCTTGATTGTAATTAATATGGCCCCCATGTCGGTTGTTATCGTGCCGCCTCGCTGCGCTGCCACGCTCTCAACCCAATCTCCCTTCGTTACAGGTGCCTCGTCGTGACCGCGAACAATCCCCTGCTGCAAGACTTCGACCTGCCGCCTTACTCGCAGATCAAACCCGAGCACGTCGAACCTGCCGTCGAGCAGATCCTGGCCGACAGCCGCGTCGCCATCGCCAAGCTGCTCGAGCGCCAGCAGGCCAATCCGAGCTGGGACGGCCTGGTCCTGGCACTGGACGAGCTGGGTGCGCGCCTGGGCCGCGCCTGGAGCCCGGTGAGCCACCTCAATGCCGTGTGCAACAGCCCGGAACTGCGCGCCGCCTACGAGGCCTGCCTGCCCAAACTGTCGGAATACTGGACCGAGATGGGCCAGAACAAGCCGCTGTTCCAGGCCTACGAAGCGCTGTCGCTGAGCCCGCAGGCGGCCACTTTCGACGTGGCGCAGACGACCATTCTCGAGCACGCCCTGCGTGACTTCCGCCTGTCGGGTATCGACCTGCCGGCCGAACAGCAGAAGCGCTACGGTGAAATTCAGATGCGCCTGTCCGAGCTGACCAGCAGATTCTCCAACCAGCTGCTCGACGCCACCCAGGCCTGGACCAAGCAGGTGACCGATGAAGCGCTGCTGGTCGGCCTGACCGATTCGGCCAAGGCGCAGATGCAGCAGGCAGCCCAGGCCAAGGGCCTGGACGGCTGGCTGATCACCCTGGAGTTCCCCAGCTACTACGCCGTGATGACCTACGCCGACGACCGCGCCCTGCGCGAAGAGGTGTACGCCGCCTACTGCACCCGCGCCTCCGACCAGGGTCCGAACGCCGGGCAGAACGACAACGGTCCGCTGATGAGCGAGATTCTCGACCTGCGCCAGGAGCTGGCCCGCCTGCTCGGCTTCGCCCACTACAGCGAGCTGAGCCTGGCCAGCAAGATGGCGGAGTCGACCGATCAGGTGCTGAGCTTCCTGCGTGACCTGGCGGTGCGCAGCAAGCCCTTCGCCGAGCAGGACCTGGCCGAGCTCAAGGCCTTCGCCGCCGAGCAGGGCCTCTGCGACCTGCAAAGCTGGGACGTCGGCTACTACAGCGAGAAGCTGCGCCAGCAGCGCTACAGCATCTCCCAGGAGGAAGTCCGCGCCTGGTTCCCGGTGGACAAGGTGCTCAACGGCCTGTTCGCCATCGTGCAGAAGCTCTACGGCATCCAGATCCGCGAGCTGCACGACTTCGACACCTGGCACCCGGACGTGCGCCTGTTCGAGATCAGCGAACACGGCGAGCACGTCGGGCGCTTCTTCTTCGACCTCTACGCCCGCGCCAACAAGCGCGGCGGCGCGTGGATGGATGGCGCCCGCGACAAGCGGCGTGATGCCTCCGGCAAGCTGATCGCCCCGGTCGCCAACCTGGTGTGCAACTTCACCCCGCCGGTCGGCGGCAAGCCGGCGCTGCTGACCCACGACGAAGTCACCACCCTGTTCCACGAATTCGGCCACGGCCTGCACCACCTGCTGACCCGCGTCGAGCACGCTGGCGCCTCGGGCATCAACGGCGTGGCCTGGGATGCGGTCGAGCTGCCCAGCCAGTTCATGGAGAACTGGTGCTGGGAGCCGGAAGGCCTGGCGCTGATCTCCGGCCACCATGAAACCGGCGAAGCGCTGCCACAGGCCATGCTGGACAAGATGCTGGCGGCGAAGAACTTCCAGTCCGGGCTGATGATGGTGCGCCAGCTGGAGTTCTCCCTGTTCGACTTCGAGCTGCATGCCACCCACGGCGACGGCCGCAGCGTGCTGGACGTGCTCGAAGGCGTGCGCAGTGAGGTCTCGGTGATGCGACCACCGGCCTACAACCGCTTCGCCAATGGTTTCGCGCACATCTTCGCCGGCGGCTACGCAGCCGGTTACTACAGCTACAAGTGGGCCGAAGTGCTCAGTGCCGATGCCTTCTCCAAGTTCGAGGAAGAAGGCGTGTTCAACAGAGCCACCGGCAGCGCCTTCCGCGAGGCCATCCTCGCCCGTGGCGGCTCGCAGGCGCCGATGGTGCTGTTCGTCGACTTCCGTGGCCGCGAACCGAGCATCGACGCCCTGCTGCGTCACCTCGGCCTGAGCCAGGAGGCCGCATGAGCGATGCGCCTGTGAACAGCACGCCGAAGCGCTTCATCGCCGGCGCCGTGTGCCCGGCGTGCAGCGAGACCGACAGCATCAAGATGTGGAACGTCGATGGCGTGCCGCACCGCGAGTGCGTCAAGTGCGGCTACGCCGACACCCTCGACGCCCGTGGCAACTCGGTGCCCAGGGAACTGCCCACGCGGGTCAACGTCAGCGGCCTGAAGCCCAAGGCGGCCGATCCGAATGTACAGGCGGTGCAGTTCTTCCCCAACCCGAAGCTGAAGAAGCCCAGCGAGTAGTCCCACTTCTGGCCATGGAGGGCCGTATGCGTTTTCTACCCCTGTTACTACTCGGCGCCGCATTGCCGGTGGCGGCCGAGCTGCGTGTCGAAAACCTGGAAGCCCAGCGTAGCGAGTGGGAAACCTACCGTTTCCCCCTGTTCAACGGTGACAGCCCTGCCATCGGGCGCATCAATACCTACCTGCATGCGGTCGTGCTGAACGGCCTGCCTGGGCGCTTCGAGCGCTCGCCATTCGAACGCATCTGGCCCAAGGAGGGCGAAATCTGGGGGACCAACAACATCGATTACATGATCGATGGCCAGGGGCCGGGTTACCTGTCCCTGAGCGTGACTGGCGAATACACCGGCGCCTATACCAGCATGGGTACTTTTACCTACCCGTTCGAGCTGACCAGCGGCCGCCCCATCGGCCTCGAGCAGTTGTTCACGCCAGCGGGCCTGCAACGGCTGGGCGAACGTGTGGGCCATGAACGCGGCCAGCGCATCGAGGCATTTCTCGCCGAATTGCCGCCTCCGGCCGACGCCACGGCAGAGCTGGACGAGGATGACGAGCGCCTCGAAACCCAGCGTTCGATGTATCAAGAGTGCTTGCCCAGACGCAGCAACAGCGATCTGACATACAACCGGATGGAGCTGGGTCGCGATAGCCTGAAGCTGATCGCCGAAGGCTGCGCACCGCATGTCGTGCTGGCACTGGACGACCTGGGCGAGTACAGCAACAGCATTCCCTATGCGCAATTGGCCGATGACTTCAGCCCCTACGGTCGCTGCCTGCTGCTGGAGCAGAGCAGCGACTGCCAGCGTCCTGCCGATCTGCGTGCCGGTGGCGCCTACCGCGGCAAGATCGATGGCCGCTACGCGATCAGCCTGGTGCTGGAGGGCAACGTCTATGCCTCCAGCAGCTACTTCTACGAGCGTTACGCCCGGCAGATCGAACTGAGCCAGCGGACCATCAGTGCTGATCAGGTTCGCCTGTACGAAGGTGGCGACAGCCCTGCCATCTTCGACCTGCACTTGCAGCCGGACGGCTCACTAACCGGCACCTGGCAGCAGCAAGGCGGCAAGGCGCTGCCCGTGGAACTGCGCTGATCGGCTCACTGACTGCGCAAGGTAAGTGAAGATTCATCCCGCAAGTTACACGCTACTCGCGAAAGAACTCTCCAGGAGTTGCGCCAAACTGGCGGCGAAAGGCGGCGATAAAGGCCGATAGCGAGTCATACCCGCAAGCCAGCGCCACGTCGGTGACGCGCTCGCCCTGCTCCAGCGGGGTAAGCGCATCGAGCAGGCGTTGGCGCTGGCGCCACATACGAAAGCTCAGGCCCGTTTCGCGCAGGAAAAGGCGACTCAAGGTTTTCTCCGAAACCCCCAGCCGCTCGCCCCATTCGCCCAGGCCCAGTTGGCGCAGCGTCGCATCCTCCAACCCCTGACACACCTCGCGCAGCCGTGCGTCCTGCGGCAACGGCAGCATCAGCGCGACGTCCGGGGCAGCGCGCAGTTCGTCCAGCAGCACCGCGGCCAGCCGGCCCGGCGCGCCCTGCTCGTCGTACTCCGCGGGCAGTGCACTGAAACCACGAATCAGCTCGCGCAGCAGCGGGCTGACCGCCAGCACACGGCAGTCGGGCGAACCCCAGGGCACGGCACTACCGTCGATGTACAGGCTGCGCATCTCGGTACGAGGCGAGCTGAAAACCTGATGTTCGACACCTGCCGGCACCCACACCGCGCGCTGCGGCGGGGCGACGAAGCGGGCCCCAGCGGTCTGCACCTCGAGCACCCCGGCGATGGCATAGGACAGCTGCACCCAGGGGTGGGTATGACGGAAGGTCAGCGCACGGTTGGTCAGCGACTCGACCCGGCCATAGAGCGGCCGAGGCAGGCTGGGCAACTCGGGCAGGCTGCGATGCAGGGTAGCGGAATGTCTGCTTAGCGACACTTGCTGGCTCTTTAGCGTTAGCCGGAAATTTTCGGCGACGATAGTCTGACGCCCTCCTGTATCGCAAGTCCGAGATTCGCCATGTTCCTGCGCCGCCTGCTGCCTGACAACTTCACCCTGACCCTGCTCGCCGTGGTTCTCGCCGCCACGCTGCTGCCCGCCAGCGGCCAGGTCGCCACCGCGTTCGAATGGATCACCAACCTGGCCATCGCCCTGCTGTTCTTCATGCACGGCGCCAAGCTGTCACGCCAGGCGATCGTCGCCGGTGCCGGTCACTGGCGCCTGCACCTGCTGGTGTTTTCCTGCACCTTCATCCTCTTCCCGCTGCTCGGGCTGGCGCTGCGCCCTGCCCTGGAGCCCCTGCTGGGCACCGAGCTGTTCATGGGCATGCTCTACCTCTGCGCGCTGCCGGCCACGGTGCAGTCAGCCATCGCCTTCACCTCCCTGGCACGCGGCAACGTCGCGGCGGCGATCTGCAGTGCGGCGGCCTCCAGCCTGCTGGGCATCTTCATCACGCCGCTGCTGGTGGCCGTGCTGATGGGCGTGCACGGCGACAACGGCTCGACGCTCGACGCCATCGGCAAGATCAGCCTGCAACTGCTGCTGCCGTTCATCCTCGGCCAGATCGCCCAACGCTGGATCGGCGGCTGGGTGACGCAGAACAAGAACTGGCTGAAGTACGTCGACCAGAGTTCGATCCTGCTGGTGGTCTACACCGCCTTCAGCGCCGCGGTGATCGGCGGCCTCTGGCAGCAGGTGCCGCTGGTCACGCTGCTGGCGGTGGTCGTCGCCTGCTGCGTGCTGCTGGCCCTGGCGCTGCTGCTGACCCACCTGCTCGGCAAGTGGCTGGGCTTCAACCTGGAGGACCGCATCACCATCCTCTTCTGCGGGTCGAAGAAGAGCCTGGCCACCGGCGTGCCCATGGCCCAGGTGCTGTTCGCCGGCGGCGCCATCGGCGTGCTGATCCTGCCACTGATGCTCTTCCACCAGATCCAGCTGATGGTCTGCGCGGTACTGGCGCAGCGCTACGCCCAGCGCAAGGACGGGACGCAACCGGCGACCGCCTGAGCGGCGCCGCGACAGAAGGGACTTGCCCGGGCGCCAGATAACTGTATTTTTATACAGTATTTTCAGGAGCCCGTTCATGTCCGCCAGCCTGCCGCCACGAGGCCGTGGTACCGCCAGCAACCCACACAACCGTTATGCACCGACCCGTTCGGAGCAGCAGGACGACGGCTGGTATCAGGAGGAAACGCCGCCGAGCCGCGCCACCGAGGTGCGCAAGGAAAAGGCGAAGACGGCCATCACCCGCAACAACTCACCGGATGTCGGCTTCGATCGCTCGGTGAACCCCTACCGTGGCTGCGAGCATGGCTGCATCTACTGCTTCGCCAGGCCGACCCATGCCTACTGGGACATGTCACCGGGCATCGACTTCGAGACCCGCCTGATCGCCAAGACCAACCTGGCCGAGCGCCTCGAAGAGCAGCTGCAGAAACCCGGTTACGTGCCGCAGCCCATCGCCCTGGGCATCAACACCGACGCCTACCAGCCCATCGAGCGCGAACAGCGCCTGACCCGCCAGGCGCTGGAAATCCTGCTGCGCTACAAGCACCCGCTGCACATCATCACCAAGGGCTCACTGATCCTGCGCGACCTCGACCTGCTCGGCGAACTGGCCAGCCACAACCTGGTCAGCGTGGCCTTCAGCCTGACCACCCTGGACGACGAGCTCAAGCGCATCATGGAACCGCGCACCGCCGCACCAGCGGCGCGCCTGAGGGCCATGCGCACGCTGCACGAGGCGGGTGTGCCGGTCAGCGTGCTCTGCGCACCAATGATTCCCATGATCAACGACATGGAACTGGAAGCGCTGCTGGAGGCCGCCCGGGATGCCGGTGCCCGCTCGGCCGGCTATGTGCTGCTGCGCCTGCCGCTGGAAATCGCCGACCTGTTCGAGGAATGGCTGCAGGTGCACTTTCCGGAGCGCGCCGCCCATGTGATGAGCCTGATCCGCCAGAGCCGTGGCGGCAGGAACTACGACAGCCGCTTCGGCAGCCGCATGCGTGGCGAGGGGCAGTTCGCCGACCTGCTGGAACAGCGCTTCCGCCTGGCGCGCCGCAAGTTCGGCCTGGACCGCCGGGGCAGCGTGGCGCTGGACTGCACGCAGTTCTGCCCGCCGGGTGCGCAATTGAGTCTGCTCTGACTTGGCAGCGGGCGCCGATATGTTAAAACGTGGTCAACCGAGGCATTGACCGGCGCACACCATGACCCGCACATCCCGAGTAGCCGACCCGTCCTACGAACTGATGGACGACCATGAAGGCCATTCGCTGATCTACCGTCAGCACGGTTTCCCCTCGCCACTGGTGCGCTGGCATTTCCACAAGGAATACGAGCTGCACCTGATCGTCGCCAGTTCGGGCAAGGTGTTCATCGGCGACTACATCGGCAACTTCTCCGCCAACACCCTGTTTCTCACCGGCCCGGGCCTGCCGCACAACTGGATCAGCCAGGTCGAGGAAGGCGAACGGGTGGAAACCCGCGACATGCTGGTCAACTTCACCGACGAGGTGCTGGAAAGCGGCACCGCCGTGTTCGCCGAACTCAAGACCCTGCAGCCCCTGCTCGCCCGCGCGCAGTTCGGCATCGAGTTCCGCGACCCGCAACTGATTCGCGAAGCCGCCGTGCTGCTGGGCAGGATCGCCAGCAGCCGTGGGATCACCCGTCTGGGCCACTTCTTCATTCTCATGGAGCTGCTCGCCGGCAGCGAGGACTATCAGCTGCTCTCGGCCGTGACCTCCTCGGAGCTGGGCGACGAGCAGCATGTCGAACGCATCAACCGGGCGGTGGACTACATCTTTCAGCACTATGCACAGGGCATCAGCCAGGAGGAGGTCGCCGAGCACCTGGGCATGACGCCCACCTACTTCTCGCGCTTCTTCAAGCAAGCCACCGGGCGCTGTTTCGTCGAGTTCGTCAATCGCCTGCGGGTGAGCAAATCCTGCGAGCTGCTGAGCAAGAGCGACAAGCCGGTGACCGAGGTCTGCTTCGAGTCCGGCTTCAGCAACATCTCCAACTTCAACCGCCGCTTCCAGCAACTCAAGGGCATGACGCCCTCCGGCTATCGCAAGCTGGCGGTGCAGCGCCTGACCGAGCAAAACCTGTACTGAATCGGCAGCGCTCCTGTTCCCCGATATCGCCACAGCCCCTCATCCCAGGCAGTTCCGCTGCTCGCCAGGCAGGTTGAGCATTGCCTATCGAGTGCAAAAAAGTATCGGCCATTGTGCGCTCAAGGATTTGTCCGCGCGGCCCAGCGGGGGTGTAATCCGGGCCGAGCGAAACAAAAACAATAACGTTCTTCCGTAGCCGTACCGGCGCGGGAGAGGAGTTCACAAGCATGAACAACTCGATCAAAGCCCTCGTTGCAGCCTCTTGCCTGTCCCTCACCGTCGTCGCCCAGGGCGCCGAAACCCTGACCATCGCCACGGTCAACAACAGCGACATGATCCGCATGCAGCGCCTGTCGAAGACCTTCGAAGAACAGAACCCGGACATCAAGCTCAAGTGGGTGGTGCTCGAAGAGAACGTGCTGCGCCAGCGCCTGACCACCGACATCGCCACCCAGGGCGGCCAGTTCGACGTCCTCACCATCGGCATGTACGAAGCCGCACTATGGGGCGAAAAAGGCTGGCTGGAGCCGATGACCGATCTGCCGGCCGACTATCACCTCGACGACGTGTTCCCCTCGGTGCGTGAAGGCCTGTCGGCCAAGGGCACGCTGTACGCCCTGCCGTTCTACGCCGAAGCTTCGATCACCTATTACCGCAAGGACCTGTTCGAGCAGGCCGGCCTGCAGATGCCGGAACAGCCGACCTGGGCACAGCTCGCCGAGTTCGCCGGCAAGCTGCACCAGCCGGAGCAGGGCGTCTACGGCCTGTGCCTGCGCGGAAAGGCCGGCTGGGGCGAGAACATGGCGCTGATCACCACCCTGGCCAATGCCTACGGTGCGCGCTGGTTCGATGAGCAATGGCAGCCGGAATTCACCGGCAGCGAGTGGAAGAACGCGCTGAACTTCTACGTCGACAACATGAAGAAGTACGGCCCGCCGGGCGCCTCGAGCAACGGTTTCAACGAAAACCTGGCGCTGTTCAACAGTGGCAAGTGCGCGCAGTGGGTCGACGCCAGCGTGGCCGGCTCGTTCGTCACCGACCCGTCGCAGAGCAAGGTCAGCGACGCGGTGGGCTTCACCTTCGCGCCGACCCAGGTCACCGACAAGGGTGCCTCCTGGCTGTACTCCTGGGCGCTGGCGATTCCCACCAGCTCCAAGTCCAAGGCTGCCGCCAAGACCTTCAGCGCCTGGGCCACCTCGCAGGCCTACGCCAAGCTGGTGGCCGACACCGACGGTGTGGCCAACGTACCGCCTGGCACCCGTGCCTCGACCTACAGCGATGCCTACATGCAGGCGGCGCCGTTCGCCAAGGTCACCCTGGACTCGCTGAAGCAGGCCAACCCGGCCAACCCCAGCGCCAAGCCCGTGCCCTACGTGGGTATCCAGCTGGTGACCATTCCCGAGTTCCAGGCCATCGGCACCAGTGTCGGCAAGCTGTTCGCCGCCGCGCTGACCGGCCAGATGCAGCCGGAGCAGGCCCTGCAGGCCGCGCAGCAAAGCACGGCGCGGGAAATGAAGCGCGCGGGATACCCGAAGTAAGCCACGCGCAGCGTCCCGGTGTGGGTCAGCGCCGTCGCAGGTGAAGCGCGGCGCGCCACCCGAGCAGGCGAGAGTCGGCGTCGCGTCGCTGCTCGACCGGGCGCTCACCCCACCCGACGCAACGCCATCCGCCCTACCTCACCCCCAATCCCGCCCTCGGAGGCATGATGAATTCTCCGGCCATCGACACACCTGCTGCCCAGCTCAGCACGCCGGGTGGGCGCAAGCCTCGGCGCCTGGCACCCGGCTGGTTCCTGGTCAGCCCTTCGGTGCTCCTGCTGCTGATCTGGATGATCGTGCCGCTGGGCATGACCGTCTATTTCTCGCTGATCCGCTACAACCTGCTGTACCCCGGCGAGAACGATTTCGTCGGCCTGGAGAACTTCGAGTACTTCGTCACCGACGCCGCCTTCCTCTCCGGTGCCGGCAATACCCTGCTACTGGTGGGCAGCGTGCTGCTGATCAGCGTGGTGCTCGGCGTGCTCATCTCCGCCCTGCTGGAGGCCAGCGAATTCTTCGGTCGCGGCATCGCACGGGTGCTGCTGATCTCGCCGTTCTTCATCATGCCCACGGTCAGCGCGCTGCTGTGGAAGAACCTGATCTTCCACCCGGTGTCGGGGATTCTCGCCGCCGTCTGGCAGTTCTTCGGCGCCCAGCCGGTGGACTGGCTGGCGCACTATCCGCTGTTCTCGATCATCCTGATCGTGTCCTGGCAGTGGCTGCCGTTCGCCATCCTGATCCTGATGACCGCCATGCAGTCGCTGGACCAGGAGCAGAAGGAGGCCGCGCGCCTCGACGGCGCCGGCCCGCTCGCCATCTTCTGGCACCTGACCCTGCCACACCTGGCGCGGCCGATTGCCGTGGTGGTGATGATCGAGACCATCTTCCTGCTCTCGGTGTTCGCCGAGATCTACACCACCACCAGCGGAGGCCCCGGCTACGAGTCGACCAACCTCGCCTACCTGATCTACAACCAGGCCCTGCTGCAGTTCGACGTCGGCATGGCCTCGGCGGGCGGGCTGATCGCGGTGGTCATCGCCAATATCGCCGCCATCGTGCTGATCCGCATGATCGGCAAGAACCTGACCGACAAGCAGTGAGGCCCCGGACATGCTGACCCTCAAGCAATCCCGTCGCCTGCAGAGCGTGCTGATCGGCACCCTGTCCTGGGCGATCGCCGCGGTGATCTTCTTCCCGATCTTGTGGATGGTGCTGACCAGCCTGAAGACCGAGATCGACGCCTTCGCCACGCCACCACAGTTCATCTTCATGCCGACGCTGGAGAACTACCTGCACATCAACGAGCGCAGCGACTACTTCGCCTTCGCCTGGAACTCGGTGCTGATCTCCGTCTCCGCCACGCTGCTGTGCATGCTCCTGGCCGTGCCGGCGGCCTATTCCATGGCGTTCTTCGAGACCAGGCGCACCCGCGGCACGCTGCTGTGGATGCTGTCGACCAAGATGCTGCCGCCGGTCGGCGTGCTGGTGCCGATCTACCTGCTGGCCAAGCAGTTCGGCCTGCTCGATTCGCGCCTGGCGCTGATCATCATCTACACCCTGATCAACCTGCCGATCCTGGTGTGGATGGTTTACACCTACTTCAAGGACATCCCCGTGGACATCCTCGAAGCCGCGCGCCTGGACGGCGCCACCACCTGGCAGGAGATCGTCCGCGTGCTGCTGCCGATCGCTCGCGGCGGCCTGGCCTCGACCATGCTGCTGTCGCTGATCCTGTGCTGGAACGAGGCATTCTGGTCGCTCAACCTGACCAGCTCCGCCGCCGCCCCGCTGACCGCCCTGGTGGCCTCCTACTCCAGCCCCGAGGGCCTGTTCTGGGCCAAGCTCTCCGCCGTCTCGACCCTGGCCTGCGCGCCCATCCTGATCTTCGGCTGGATCAGCCAAAAACAACTGGTACGCGGCCTGTCCTTCGGCGCGGTGAAATAACGGGAGAACTGACATGGCTGATCTGAAGATCCGCAACCTGAAGAAAGGCTTCGATGGCACCGCGATCATCAAGGGCATCGACCTGGACATCCGCGACCGCGAGTTCGTGGTGTTCGTCGGCCCCTCCGGCTGCGGCAAGTCCACCCTGCTGCGCCTGATCGCCGGGCTCGAGGAAGTCAGCAGCGGCCACATCGAGCTCGACGGCAAGGACATCACCGATGTCGCCCCGGCGCGCCGCGACCTGGCCATGGTGTTCCAGACCTACGCGCTGTACCCGCACATGACCGTGCGCAAGAACCTGTCGTTCGCCCTCGACCTGGCGCGGGTGGGCAAGCAGGAAGTCGAGGCGAAGGTCGCCAACGCCGCACGCATCCTGCAACTGGAGGCCCTGCTCGAGCGCAAGCCCAGGCAGCTGTCCGGTGGCCAGCGCCAGCGCGTGGCCATCGGTCGCGCCATCGTGCGCAACCCGAAGATCTTCCTGTTCGACGAGCCGCTGTCCAACCTCGACGCCGCCCTGCGCGTGCAGACCCGCCTGGAGCTGGCGCGACTGCACAAGGACCTGCAGGCGACCATGATCTACGTGACCCACGACCAGATCGAAGCCATGACCCTGGCCGACAAGGTGGTGGTGCTCAATGGCGGCCGCATCGAGCAGGTCGGCTCGCCGCTGGAGCTTTACCACCACCCGGCCAACCTGTTCGTCGCCGGTTTTCTCGGCACGCCGAAGATGGGTTTCCTGCGCGGCACGCTGCAGCAGGTCGAGGCCGACAGCTGCACCGTGCAACTGGAATGCGGTGGCCAGCTGGGCCTGCCGCTGTCCGCCGCCGGGCTCGCCGTCGGCAGCAGCGTGACCCTGGGCGTGCGCCCCGAGCACTTCAACGTCGCCGCCGGCACGGGCCGCCTGCAGGTCACCGCCGACGTCAGCGAACGCCTGGGCAGCGACACCTTCTGCCACGTGCGCTGCAGCTCGGGAGAAATGCTCACGGTGCGGGTACGGGGCGACTTCGCGCCGCGCTATGGCGACACCCTGGCGCTGGATTTCGACCCGGCGCACTGCCACCTCTTCAACGCCGACGGCCAGGCCGTCGCCAAACCCTTGCAGCAGGCCGCCTGACAGCGCGCCATCACGGGACTTTCCAGATGAAACTCAATCGCCAGCAGCTCTCCCGGCTTGGCGGCGCTGTCGCGCTGCCAGCCTACACCCCGGACATGATCCGCACCGGCATCGCCCATATCGGCGTTGGCGGCTTTCACCGCGCTCACCAGGCGGTCTACACCGACGCCCTGATGAACCAGGGCCTGGCGCTCGACTGGGGCATCT
This sequence comes from Pseudomonas sp. REST10, assembly GCF_029542605.1. Classification (NCBI taxonomy): domain Bacteria; kingdom Pseudomonadati; phylum Pseudomonadota; class Gammaproteobacteria; order Pseudomonadales; family Pseudomonadaceae; genus Pseudomonas; species Pseudomonas sp. REST10. The sequence continues at coordinate 45,340 of NZ_CP035677.1, forward strand.
GCGGAGTCGGCGTGCGCAGTGAGGACCGCGCCATGCGTGACGCCCTGGCCGGCCAGGACTATCTCTACACCCTGGTCGAACTGGGCGACGAACCGAACCTGCCGGTACGGGTGATCGGCGCCATCAACGACATGCTGCTGGCCGAGGAATCGCCGCAGGCGCTGATCGACAAGCTCGCCGACCCGGCGATCCGCATCGTCTCGCTGACCATCACCGAAGGCGGCTACTGCATCGACGACAGCAGCGGGGAGTTCCTCGCCGAACTGCCGGCCATCCAGCACGACCTGCGCCACCCCGACGCGCCCAGGAGCGTGTTCGGCTTCCTCTGCGCGGCCCTGGCCAGGCGTCGGGCCGCCGGCATTCCGGCCTTTACCCTGATGTCCTGCGATAACCTGCCGCACAACGGCGCCGTCACGCGCAAGGCGCTGCTCGCCTTCGCTCACCTGGCCGACCAGGAGCTGGCCAGCTGGATCGACCAGCACGTGTCGTTTCCCAATGCCATGGTCGACCGCATCACCCCCATGACCAGCGCCGCGCACCGCCAGCAGCTGGCCGCGCAGCACGGCGTCGAGGACGCCTGGCCGGTGGTCTGCGAGCCTTTCGTGCAATGGGTGCTGGAAGACAAGTTCGTCAGCGGCCGGCCCGCCTGGGAGGAGGTCGGCGTGCAGTTCACCGACGACGTCACGCCCTACGAAGAGATGAAGATCAAGCTGCTCAACGGCAGCCACCTGGCCCTGGCCTACCTGGGCTTTCTCAAGGGCTATCGCTTCGTCCACGAGACCATGAACGACCCGCTGATGCGCCAGTACGTGCGCAGCTTCATGGACCTCGACGTTACGCCGCAGCTGGCCCCGGTGCCGGGCATCGACCTGGCCACCTACAAGGACACGCTGATCGAACGCTTCTCCAACCAGGCCATCGCCGACCAGCTGGAGCGCGTCTGCTCCGACGGCTCGTCGAAGTTTCCCAAGTTCATCGTGCCGACCCTGCAGCGCCTGATCGCCGACGGCAAGCCACTGGACCGGGTGGCCCTGGTGGTCGCCGCCTGGGCGCTGTACCTCAAGGGCGAGGACGAAAGCGGTGCCCGCTACCGGATTCCCGACCCGAGGGCCGAGCATTGCCAGGCGCTGGTCGCCGACGATGCCCAGCTCACCGCACGGGTGCTCGGCGAGGAGACGATCTTCGGCAGCGCGCCAGGGCGTTCGCTGGAATTCGTCGCCGCCTTCGAGCGCTGCCTGACCAGCCTGCGCGAGCGGGGCGTCAGCCAGACCCTGCACAACCTGCTGCACGCCTAGGCCCCGGAGACGCACATGCCCAGCCTGCTCAGCCAACTCAAGCAGCACAGCGTGGTGGTCGCCGACACCGGCAACCTGGTCGCCATCAACCGCTTCCAGCCCGAGGACGCCACCACCAACCCGTCGATCATCCTCAAGGCGCTGCAGGCGGGGCAGTACCAACGTCAGGTCGACGACGCACTGCGCCAGGCCATCCGCAGCGGCGCAGCGCCCCGCGCGATCATCGCCGAGGCGTGCGACCGCCTGGTGGTCAGCATGGGCGTGGAGATTCTCGCGACCATCCGGGGCAAGGTGTCCACCGAAGTCCCGGCGGCGCTGTCCTTCGATAGCGCCGCCACCGTGGCGCGGGCGCGGGCGCTGCATCAGCGCTACCTGCAACTGGGCATCCCCGGCGACCGTGTCCTGGTGAAGATCGCCGCCACCTGGGAAGGCATCCAGGCGGCGCGCCAGCTGGAGCGCGAGGGCATTCGCTGCAACCTCACGCTGATCTTCAACCTGGCCCAGGCCCGTGCCTGCGCCGAGGCCGGCATCTACCTGGTGTCGCCTTTCGTCGGGCGTATTCTCGACTGGCACAGGCAGCAGACCCCGGACGTCCGCTTCGAGGCCGAGAACGACCCCGGCGTGCTGTCGGTGCGCCAGGTCTATCGCTTCTTCAAGCAGCACGACTACGCCACGGTGGTGATGGCCGCGAGCTTTCGCAACATCGGCGAAGTGCTCGCCCTGGCCGGCTGCGACCGCCTGACCATCAGCCCTGCCCTGCTCGCCGAACTGGAACAGGCCAGCGGCGAACTGCGGCCAGCGCTGCAGGACGACGGCCAGCGGGTGCTCGCCCCGGCCTGCCTCGACGAGCAGCAGTTTCGCTGGCAGATGAACGAAGACCCCATGGCCACGGAGAAGCTCGCCGAGGGCATTCGCCAGTTCCATGCCGATCAGCTCGCCCTGGAAGCGCTGTTGATCGAGCGCATGCGGGAGCTCTGAGCATGTACCTCGGTATCGACTGCGGCACCCAGGGCACCAAGGCCCTGGTGCTCGACGCCGACAGCGGCCAGGTGCTCGGCGCCGGCAGCGCCAGCCACAGCCTGCAGAGCGCGGCCAACGGTCGCCGCGAGCAGCAGCCGGGGCAATGGCTGGAGGCCTTCGAGCAGGCCACGCGGCAAGCGCTGGCCTCCGCCGGCATTCGCGGCGAGCAGATTCTCGGCATCGGCGTCTCCGGCCAGCAGCATGGCCTGGTCCTGCTCGACGAGCAGGGCGCGGTGCTGCGTCCGGCCAAGCTCTGGTGCGACACCGAATCGACCCCGGAGAACCAGCGCCTGCTCGAGCACCTTGGCGGCGCAGCCGGTTCGCTGCAGCGCCTGGGCGTGGCCATCGCGCCCGGCTACACGGTGTCCAAGCTGCTCTGGACGCGCGAGCAGCACCCCGAACTGTTCGCCCGCATCGCGCATATCCTCCTGCCGCACGACTACCTCAACCACTGGCTCACCGGGCGTGCCTGCAGCGAATACGGCGACGCCTCCGGCAGCGGCTATTTCGACGTGCGCACACGCCAATGGGACGGCGCGTTGCTGGATTTCATCGACCCCAGCGGGCGCCTGCAGCGCGCCCTGCCGCAACTGCTGGAGCCGGACCAGCCGGTGGGGCCGATCCGCCCGCAGATCGCCGAGCGCCTGGGCCTGAACCCGCAGGCCGTGGTGGCCAGCGGCGGCGGCGACAACATGATGGGTGCCATCGGCACCGGCAATATCCGTCCCGGCGCGATCACCATGAGCCTGGGCACTTCCGGCACGCTGTACGCCTACAGCGAGCAGCCGATGATCAGCCCGCATGCCCAGGTGGCGACTTTCTGCTCGTCGTCCGGCGGCTGGCTGCCACTGATCTGTACCATGAACCTGACCAGCGCCACCGGGCTGATCCAGCAGTTGCTGGAACTGGACATCCAGGCCTTCGGCGCGCTGGTCGAGCAGGCGCCCATCGGGGCCGAGGGTCTGCTGATGCTGCCGTTCTTCAACGGCGAACGGGTACCGGCACTGCCCAACGCGCGCGCCAGCCTGCTGGGCATGGACAGCGACAACCTGACTCGCGCCAACCTCTGTCGGGCGGTGGTCGAGGGCACCAGCTTCGGCTTGCGCTACGGTCTCGACCTGCTGCGCGCCAGCGGCCTGCAGAGCCAGACCATCCGCCTGATCGGTGGTGCGGCGAAGAGCCCGGTGTGGCGCCAGGTGATCGCCGACATCATGGGCACGCCGCTGGTCTGCCCGCGACAGACCGAGGCCGCCGCCCTGGGTGCGGCGATCCAGGCGGCCTGGTGTCTGACACCGGGTGCCGACCGCCAGGCGCAGCTGGCCGCACTGTGCGAGCGTTGCGTGCAGCTCGACGCCAGCACGCAGACGCAGCCGGACCTGGCGCGCACGGCGCAGTACGAAGAGGTCTACCAACACTATCGCGAGCAGGTCAGCCGGCTCGCCGAACACAACCCGGCGTGAGAACGCCCCGAGGGCGGCTGCGGAACACCCGGCACTGGCGCAGAGCGACACCGCGAGCCAGCGCCAGGGCCGTTTACGGAGCTGCCCGAGAACCGATACGGAGAGACATATGTACCTGGTCTGTGGCGAAGCACTGTTCGACGTGTTCATCCAGAGCGACGGCGCACGCAGCAACGAGCTGGCCTTCAAGGCCATCGCCGGTGGCTCGCCGTTCAACGTGGCGCTGGGCATGCGCCGCATGGGGGCCGACTCGGCGCTGTTCACCGGGATATCCTCCGACAGCCTCGGCCAGCGCCTGCGCCAGGTCCTGCACGACGAGGGCGTGAGCGATGCCTACCTCATCGCCAGCGATGCGCCGACCACCCTGGCGATGGTCGGCGTGGATGCCGCCGGCTCGCCGCAGTATTCCTTCCGTGGCGAGGGCTGCGCCGACCGCCTGCTGCTGACCGAACACCTGCCGACCCTGGATGCCCAGGTGCGCGGCCTGCATGTCGGCTCCTTCTCCCTGGTGGTGGAACCGGTGGCCAGCACGCTGCTGGCGCTGGTGCAGCGCGAACATCAGCGGCGCCTGATCAGCCTCGACCCCAACGTGCGCCTCGGCCCTGCGCCGGATGTCGCGCTATGGCGCGAACGGGTCGAAGCCTTCGCCAGCCATGCGCACCTGATCAAGGTCAGCGAAGAGGACCTGCAGCTGCTGTACCCCGAGCGCGAGCCACAACAGGTCGCAGCCGGCTGGCTCAGCGAACGCTGCCAGCTGGTGTTCCTCACCCATGGCAGTGCCGGCGCCAGCGTGCACAGCCGTCACGGGCACTGGTCGGCACCGGCGGTGCCGGTGCACACGCGCGACACCGTCGGTGCGGGCGATACCTTCCAGGCGGCGCTGCTCAGCTACCTGGCACGGCATGGCCTGGACAGCCCCGAGGCGCTGAAGACGCTAGACCGCGCAACGATCGACGACATGCTGCGCCTGGCCATCGAGGCGGCCGCGCTGACCTGCTCGCGGGTCGGCCCCGACCTGCCCTACCTGCACGAGCTGGACCGCCATCACCTGGCCGCGCGCTGAGAGAGGATTGCCCGATGCCCTACACCCCGTCCTCGCAGGACGTCACCCAACTGCCCAGCTGGCAGGCACTGCGCGAGCAGCGCCAGGCACTGGAGGGTTTCAGCCTGCGCCAGGCCTTCACCGACGACCCGCAACGCTTCGCGCGCTTCTCACTGGATGACTGCGGCCTGTTCCTCGACTATTCGAAGAACCTGATCGACGTGCGCACCCGCAGCCTGCTGGTCGAACTGGCCCGCGAGGCCGGCCTGGCCGAGGCCATCGCGGCGCTGTTCGATGGCGCGCAGGTCAACGCCTCGGAGCGGCGCCCGGCGTTGCACACGGCGCTGCGCCGGCCGCTGGGCGAGCGCGTGCTGGTCGACGGCGTGGACGTGATGCCGCAGGTGCACCGCGCCCTGCAACGCATGAGCGAACTGGTCGGCCGGGTGCACCATGGCCTGTGGCGCGGCTACAGCGACAAGCCGATCACCGACGTGGTGAACATCGGCATCGGCGGCTCGTTCCTCGGCCCGCAGCTGGTGTCCGAGGCGCTGCTGCCGTTCGCCCAGCGCGGCGTGCGCTGCCACTACCTGGCCAATATCGACGGCAGCTCGTTCCAGGAGCTGGCCGCCAAGCTGTGTGCGGAAACCACGCTGTTCATCGTTTCGTCGAAGACCTTCGGCACCCTGGAAACCCTGAAGAACGCCCAGGCCGCGCGTGGCTGGTACCTGGCCCAGGGTGGCAGCGAAGAGGAGCTGCACCGGCACTTCATGGCGGTGTCGAGCAACGTCGAGGCGGCCTGCGCCTTCGGCATCCGCGAGGAAAACATCCTGCCCATGTGGGACTGGGTCGGTGGGCGCTATTCGCTGTGGTCGGCCATCGGCCTGCCCATCGCCATGTCCATCGGCATCTCCAACTTCAAGGAGCTGCTCACCGGCGCCTACCGCATGGACCGGCACTTCCAGCAGGCGCCGTTCGAACGCAACATGCCGCTGCTGCTGGCCATGCTCGGCGTCTGGTACGGCAATTTCTGGGGCGCGCAGAGCCACGCGATCCTGCCGTACGACCATTACCTGCGCAACATCACCAAGCACCTGCAGCAACTGGACATGGAGTCCAACGGCAAGCGCGTGCGCCAGGACGGCAGCGCGCTGCAGATCGCCAGCGGCCCGGTGATCTGGGGCGGCGTCGGCTGCAACGGCCAGCACGCCTATCACCAGCTGCTGCACCAGGGCACGCTGCTGATCCCGGCGGACTTCATCGTCCCGGTGAGCAGCTACAACCCGGTCGCCGATCACCATCAATGGCTGTTCGCCAACTGCCTGTCGCAGAGCCAGGCGCTGATGCTCGGCAAGAGCCACGCCGAGGCCGAGGCCGAACTGCGCGCCCAGGGCCTGAGCGAGGCCGAGGTGCAGCGCCTGGCGCCGCACAAGGTGGTCCCCGGCAACCGCCCGAGCAACACCCTGGTGCTGGAGCGGGTCAGCCCCGGCCGCCTGGGCGCGCTGATCGCCCTCTACGAGCACAAGGTCTTCGTGCAGAGCGTGATCTGGGGCATCAACGCCTTCGACCAGTGGGGCGTGGAGCTGGGCAAGGAACTGGGCAAGGGCGTCTACTCGCGCATGGTCGGCAGCGACCTCAGCGGCGCCGAGGATGCGTCCACCCAGGGCCTGATCGACTTCTTCCGCAGCCACCACCGCGGCTGACGACCTGCGGCTCGCCCGGCCGCAGGCGTTCGCCACGAATTGCAAAAACCTACCGGTTGTCGCGCCGCCTGGCGCAGGAGAAACTTGCGGTGTGACTCGCACAGCGCAGCGGCTGTCGTTCTAGCAGCGCATTTTCAGATAACAAAGAGGTTCAGGGCATGCCTTACAAACACCAGGTGATTCCGCTTCAGACCCATGAGGGCAACGAAACCGCCGAGCAGGCGCTGCACAGCATCGTCGATGGCTTCAAGCGCTTTCGCAACGAAGTCTTCCCGCAGCAGGAAGAACTGTTCAAGAAGCTCGCCACCGCCCAGAACCCGCGCGCCATGTTCATCACCTGCGCCGACTCGCGCGTGGTGCCGGAACTGATCACCCAGAGCTCGCCCGGCGACCTGTTCGTCAACCGCAACGTCGGTAACGTGGTGCCGGCCTACGGGCAGATGATGGGCGGCGTCTCCACCGCCATCGAGTACGCGGTGATGGCCCTGGGCGTGCAGCACATCGTCGTCTGCGGCCACTCCGACTGCGGCGCGATGAAGGCGGTACTCAACCCGGCGTCGCTGGAAACCATGCCCACCGTCAAGGCCTGGCTGCGCCATGCCGAGGTGGCACGCAGCGTGGTGGCGGAGAACTGCAACTGCAGCGACGACAAGGAAACCCTGGCGGTGCTCACCGAGGAAAACGTGGTGGCGCAGCTCAACCACCTGTGCACCCACCCGTCGGTAGCGGCCAAGCTGGCGCGCGGCCAGCTGTTCATCCACGGCTGGGTGTATGACATCGAGACCAGCCAGATCAAGGCCTATGACGCCGAGCTGGGCACTTTCCTGCCGCTCGACGGCGACAAGGTGCCGATGGCCACCCCGCGCTCGCGCTTCCCGCAGGAATGAAAAAGACCGGCCGGAGCGAACTGCTCCGGCCGGTCGAAGGGAAAAGGCCGCGCCCCGCGCAAGCGGTGCTGATCGCCCGCGCTGTGCTTGCGCACCCGGGGCACGGCCAGAGAACCGTGGTAAAAAAAGGAGCCTTGCGGCTCCCGGGTCTCGAACCCTTGGCGCCTCATGCGAAGCGCCCGTGAATAAAAAAGGAGCCCGGGTTACGCCCCGTCAAACTTGCCCATCCAACAGGCCGGGCTCCTGAGGTTAACCTTCGATTTCCACCAGCACTTCGCCCGGATTGACGCGGTCGCCCTTGGCCACGTGAACGGCCTTGACCTTGCCGGCAATCGGCGCCTGCACTTCGGTTTCCATCTTCATCGCTTCGGTGATCAGCACCGCCTGACCGGCCTTGACCGTGTCCCCTTCCTTGACCAGCACATCGACGATGTTGCCCGGCATGGTGGTGGACACGTCGCCCGGGGCGCCGGCCTGCTTGCGCTTGCCGCCACTGCCGGCGACGAATTCGTTGAGCGGCTCGAACACCACTTCTTCCGGCATGCCGTCGATGGACAGGTAGAAGTGACGCTTGCCGTCGCCCTTGACGCCGACCCCGGTGATGTCCACGCGGTAGCTCTCGCCGTGCACGTCGACCACGAACTCGGTCGGCACGCCTTCGCCGCCGACCGGCGCCGCGCCCTGACCACTGGGCATGGGCAGCAGTTCTTCGGGCTTGAGGGTGCCGGCCTCGCGCTCTTCGAGGAACTTGCGCCCGATGTCGGGGAACATGGCGAAGGTCAGCACGTCCTCTTCGGACTTGGCCAGGCTGCCGATCTCTTCACGCAGGCGCGCCAGCTCGGGCTTGAGCAGGTCGGCCGGACGCACGTCGATCACTTCCTCGCTGCCGATGGCCTGCTTGCGCAGCTGCTCGTCGACCTTGCCCGGGGCCTTGCCGTAGCGGCCCTGCAGATACAGTTTCACCTCGTTGGTGATGGTCTTGTAGCGCTCGCCAGCCAACACGTTGAAGAACGCCTGGGTACCGACGATCTGCGAAGTGGGCGTGACCAGCGGCGGGAAGCCGAGGTCGGCACGCACGCGCGGAATCTCGTCCAGCACTTCGTTCATGCGGTTCAGCGCGCCCTGCTCCTTGAGCTGGTTGGCCAGGTTGGAAATCATCCCGCCCGGCACCTGGTTGACCTGCACGCGGGTGTCCACGCCGGTGAACTCGCTCTCGAACTGGTGGTACTTCTTGCGCACGGCATGGAAGTACATGCCGATCTCCTGGATCAGCTCCAGGTCCAGGCCGGTGTCGAACTCGCTGCCCTTGAGCGCGGCGACCATCGACTCGGTACCCGGATGGCTGGTACCCCAGGCCAGGCTGGAGATGGCGGTGTCGATATGGTCGGCGCCGGCTTCGATGGCCTTGAGCTGGCACATCGCGCCGAGGCCGGCCGTGTCGTGGCTGTGGATGAACACCGGCAGGTCGACTTCGCTCTTCAGCGCCTTGACCAGCTCGAAGGTGGCGTACGGCGTGAGCAGGCCGGCCATGTCCTTGATGGCGATGGAGTCGATGCCCATCGCCTGCATGGCCTTGGCCTGGGCGACGAAGGCGTCCGTGGTGTGCACCGGGCTGGTGGTGTAGGCAATGGTGCCCTGGGCATGCTTGCCGGCGGCCTTGACCGCCTCGATGGCGACGCGCAGGTTACGCACGTCGTTCATCGCGTCGAAGATGCGGAACACGTCGATGCCATTGACCGCCGCCTTGGCGACGAAGGCCTTGACCACGTCATCGCTGTAATGCCGGTAGCCGAGCAGGTTCTGCCCGCGCAGGAGCATCTGCAGGCGGGTATTGGGCAGCGCGGCCTTGAGCTGACGCAGTCGCTCCCACGGGTCTTCCTTGAGGAAGCGCACGCACGAGTCGAACGTGGCGCCGCCCCAGACTTCCAGCGACCAGTAGCCCACGCGGTCGAGCTTGTCGCAGATCGGCAGCATGTCTTCGGTGCGCATCCGCGTGGCCAGCAGCGACTGGTGGGCATCGCGCAGGACGGTATCGGTAACGGTGATCTTCTTGCTCATGATGTCCCCTACAGGCCCGCGTGGGCAGCGATGGCGGTGGCGATGGCGATGGCCAGGTGCGACGGATTGCGCTTGATCGAGTACTGGGTCAGTTCCGGATGGCTTTCGACGAAGCTGGTGTTGAACTGGCCGCTGCGAAATTCCGGGTTACGCAGGATTTCCTGGTAATAAGGCGCGGTGGTGCGCACGCCTTGCACGCGCATGTCGTCCAGCGCGCGCAGGCCACGGTCCATCGCCTCTTCCCAGGTCAGCGCCCAGACGATCAGCTTCAGGCACATCGAGTCGTAATAGGGCGGAATGGTGTAGCCGGTGTAGATCGCCGTGTCGGTACGCACGCCGGGACCGCCAGGGGCGTAGTAGCGGGTGATCTTGCCGAACGAGGGCAGGAAGTTGTTCTTCGGGTCCTCGGCGTTGATGCGGAACTGCAGGGCATAACCACGGTGGATGATGTCTTCCTGCTTGATCGACAGGGCCAGGCCCGAAGCGATGCGGATCTGCTCGCGGACGATGTCGATGCCGGTGATTTCCTCGGTGATGGTGTGCTCCACCTGCACCCGGGTGTTCATTTCCATGAAGTACACCTCGCCCTCGGCGAGCAGGAACTCCACGGTGCCGGCGTTCTCGTAGCCCACGGCCTGGGCGGCGCGCACGGCCAGGTCGCCGATGTAGGCGCGCTGCTCAGGGGTGAGCTGCGGGCTGGGGGCGATCTCGATGAGCTTCTGGTTGCGGCGCTGGATCGAGCAGTCGCGCTCGTACAGGTGCACGGTGTTGCCAAAACTGTCGGCGAGGATCTGCGCTTCGATGTGCTTCGGATTGACGATGCACTTTTCCAGGAACACCTCTGCGCTGCCGAAGGCCTTGGTCGCCTCGGAGATCACCCGTGGGTAGGCCTGTTCCAGGTCCTCGCGGCTGTTGCAGCGACGAATGCCGCGCCCACCACCGCCGGAGGTGGCCTTGAGCATCACCGGGTAGCCGATGCGCTCGGCCTCACGCAGGGCTTCGGCCAGGTCGGCGACATTGCCTTCGGTGCCGGGGGTGCAGGGTACGCCGGCGGCGATCATGCTGCGGCGCGCTTCGGTCTTGTCGCCCATGCGGCGGATGACTTCGGCGCTCGGGCCTATGAACTTGATCCCGCGTTCGGCGCAGATCTCCGCCAGTTCGGCATTCTCGGACAGGAAGCCGTAACCCGGATGCAGGGCGTCGCAACCGGTCTCCACCGCCAGGTTCACCAGCTTGCGCGGGTTCAGGTAGCCGGCCAGCGGATCCTCGCCGATGCTGTGCGCCTCGTCGGCACGCTTGACGTGCAGCGCGTGACGGTCCGCATCCGAATAGATGGCCACCGAGCGAATGCCCATCTCGGCACAGGCCCGCACGATGCGGACGGCGATTTCACCACGGTTGGCGATCAGGATCTTCTTGATCACGGTTCGAATCCTCAGCGCAGAGCTGCAAGGGCCGCTGCAACAGTTGGTTGCAAAGTTGGACAAACCCTATCCGGCTATACGGATTAACCAAAATGAATAATTATTTGATCAGACATAAGTAATTACTTATTCACCTTTGCGAACGAGGAAACGACCGTGCGTAAAACCCTGCTGCGCATGACCCTGCGCCAGCTCCAGGTCTTCCGTGCCGTGTGCGAGCACGGCTCCTACAGCCGCGCCGCCGAGGAGATGGCCCTGACCCAGCCCGCCGTCAGCCTGCAGATCCGTCAGCTGGAAGAGCTGGTCGGCCAGCCGCTGTTCGAGTACCTCGGCAAGAAGCTCTACCTGACCGAAGCCGCCGAAGCCCTGCGCCGCGCCAGCAGCGACATCTTCGGTCGCCTGGAAAGCCTGGACATGCAGCTGTCGGACCTGCAGGGCTCGCTGCAGGGGCAACTGAACCTGTGCGTGGAATCCAGCGCCAAGTATTTCATTCCGCACCTTTTCGCCGACTTTCGCCGCAGTTACCCGGAAGTCAGCCTGAACCTGACCGTGGTCAACCACAGCCTGGTGGTACGCCGCCTGACCCAGAGCCGCGACGACCTGATGATCATGAGCCAGGTGCCGCAGGACATGGCGCTGGACTTCATGCCCTTCCTCAACAACCCGATCATCGCCGTGGCGGCGCCGGACCATCCGCTGTGCCAGGCGGACAACCTGCAACTGCAGGACCTGACCCCCTATCCCCTGCTGATCCGCGAGAGCGGCTCGGGCACCCGGCGCGCCTGCGAGGAGTACTGCCACCAGAAGCGCGCGCACTTCCCCAATACCCTGGAGATCGGCTCGCTGGAATCGCAGCGTGAAGCGGTGCTGGCCGGCCTCGGTATCGCCCTGCTGCCACGCCACGCCGTGCGCCTGGAGCTGCAGCACGGCTTGCTGCGCGAACTACCGGTGGCCGAGCTGCCGCTGCAGCGCAGCTGGTGCGTAGTGAACATCCGCGGGCGACGCCTGTCCCCCGTGGCCCAGGCCTTCGTCGACTTCATCCGCACCGAGCGCGCGCATATCGTCAGGCTGGCCGAGCGTTTCGACGGCAGCCACGCAGGATCGGGCAAGAATCTCGCAGGATCGGCCTAACTCTCCTTAACTGGCATACGGAACATTGGCAGTCTGAGGGTCGCCGTCTGTCGCTGCCCCATTCTTGTCTGGGAGAAACCTATGCTGTCGGGAATCAGTGCCCTGCTCGACGCCATCGGCAGCGTCGAACGCGATAACGGCCAGGCCGTGCTCGCCACCGTGGTCAAGGTGGAAGGCTCGGCCTACCGACGCCCCGGCGCGCGCATGCTGATCCCGCTCTACGGCGGTACCGTGGGCACCATCAGCGGCGGCTGCCTGGAATCCGAAGTGGCGAAGAAGGCCTGGTGGCTGACCGACAGCGGCGAGGCGGTGATCCGCCGCTACAGCACCGCGACCCAGGATGACGACGATGACCAGGACGCCGCGCTGACCTTCGGCCTGGGCTGCAATGGCACCGTGCACGTGCTGCTCGAACGGCACAGCGCGGAGAAGCCCCTGGGCGTGCTCGACCTGCTGCGCCAGGTGCGCGAAAGCGGCCAGCCCGGCGCGCTGGGCACGGTGATCTCCAGCTATCGTCACGCCCGCGTGCGTGTCGGCGATCGCCTCGCCCTGCACCCCGCGCAGGCCAGCAGCGAACGCCTGCCCGAGCCCGGCCTCGACGATGCGCTCCGCGCCGATCTGGCCGAGACCCTGGCCCTGGGCCGCTCCTCGCTGCGGACCTACCAGGGCGCGCGCGGCGGGATCGAAGTGTTCTGCGAGTACCTGCCGCCGCAACGCCGCCTGGTGATCTTCGGCGCCGGGCATGATGCGCAGCCGCTGAGCCACATGGCCAAGTTGCTGGACTGGCATGTCAGCGTGATCGACGGACGCGCGCATTTCGCCCGCGCCGAGCGCTTCCCCGATGCCGACGTCGTGCGCCAGGTGGACGCGAAAGCGCCCTACGACCTGACCCAGCTGACCGACGGCGCGCTGGTGGCGATCATGAGCCACAGCTACAGCCAGGATCGTCACTGGCTGCGCAGCGTGCTGCAGGGCTCGCCCCTCTACGTCGGCCAACTGGGCCCACGCGAGCGCACCGAGCGCCTGCTGGGGGAAATTCGCCAGTACGCCGCACAACTGCCCGCGCTGGACCGCCTGCACTACCCCATCGGCCTGGATATCGGTGGCGACACACCGGAAAGCGTGGCCACCTCGATCCTGGCCGAGATGACCGCCGCGCTGAACGAGCGCAGCGGAGGCATGCTCAAGCATCGCCAGGCGTCGATCCATGCGCAGACCCCGCTGGAGTCGAGCGACATTGCAACGACCACCCGCCTGACCGCCTCCTGAACGCGGCCCCGGATTGCATCCGGGCTACCACGCCCCCTGTAGGAGCGGCTTCAGCCGCGACGCCCCTCGAAAAGCCCAGCACGACCGCTCCCCCACGCAGCGCAACCCCCGCCCCGGATTGCATCCGGGCTACCCCGCTCCCTGTAGGAGCGGCTTCAGCCGCGATCAGCCACTCACGAATCCGCCACGCAAACACCCCGAACAAAAACGCCCGGGCAACCTGCCCGGGCGTCTTGTGTCCAGCACCTGGCTCGGTCAGGCCTTGATCTGCGCCGGGAACGGCAGCTTGCGCAGGCGTACGCCGGTGGCCGCGAACAGTGCATTGGCCAGCGCCGGCGCCAGGGGCGGCACGCCGGGCTCGCCGACACCGGTCGGGTTCTGCGCAGAGGGCACGATATGCACGTCGACCCTGGGCATCTCGTTCATGCGCAGCACCTGGAAGTCATGGAAGTTCGACTGCTCGACCCGCCCATCCTTCAGGGTGATCGCACTGTGCCGGGCCGCCGCCAGGGCGAAGCCGATCCCGCCCTCCATCTGCGCCTTGATCACGTCCGGGTTGATGGCGATACCGCAGTCCACCGCACACACCACGCGATCCAGACGATAGCTGCCGTCGGCCTTCACCGTCACCTCGGCGACCTGCGCCACGAACGAGCCGAACGACTCGTGCACGGCGATGCCGCGTCCACGCTTCTCGCCCGCCGCACCGGCGGCCAGCGGCTTGTCCCAGCCCGCCTGCCTGGCCGCCAGCTCCAGCGCGCCACGGTGACGCGGATGGTTTTCCAGCAGCGCATGGCGGAAGGCATAGGGGTCCTGGCCGGCCGCCACCGCGGCTTCGTCGATCATGGTCTCGGCCACATAGCCGGTATGGGTATGCCCGACCGAGCGCCACCACAGCACCGGCACCTTGATGTTGCTCGGCGTGCTCAGCTCCACCTTGAGGTTGGGCACCACATAGGACAGGTTGGAGACACCTTCGACCGAGGTATGGTCGACGCCCTCCTTGACCAGGAACGGCTCCATCGAGGTGCCGGCGATGATCGACTGGCCGACGATGCGGTTGTGCCAGGCCTGCAGCTTGCCGGCCTCATCCAGGCCGATGCGCGCACGGTGCAGGTACATCGGGCGGAAGAAGCCGCCACGGGTATCGTCCTCACGCGCCCAGACCATCTTCACCGGTGCGTCCACGCCCTTGTCGCGCGCGGCCTTGGTGATCGCCACGGCCTCCAGCAGGTAATCCGAACGCGAACTGGCACGGCGTCCGAAACTGCCGCCGGCATACAGCTGGGTCAGCGACACCTGTTCCGGCTTGAAGCCCAGGTAGCCGCTGATGATCGCCTGGTCGACGGTCTGGAACTGCTCGCCGTTCCAGATCTCGCAGCGATCGGCGGAGAGCTTCACCAGGCAGTTCATCGGCTCCATCGCCGCGTGCGCCAGGTACGGGAACTCGTAGTCGGCCTCGATGGTTTTCGCCGCCTTGGCCAGCGCCGCATCGGCGTCGCCACGGGCGGCCGCCGGCAGGCCGGGCTTGCCGGCACTCTCGCGGTACTGGGCGAGGATTTCCTCGCTGCCGAGGGTGAACGCCTGGCTCTCGTCCCAGTCGATCACCAGGGCATCACGCCCCTGGCGCGCGGCCCAGGTGTTCTTCGCCAGCACGGCGACGCCGGCACGGCCGTGCGGCAGGTCGCGAAACTCCACCACGTCGACCACGTCGCGCACGGCCTTGGCCTTGCTGCTGTCGACGGAACGCGGCACGCCACCGAAACGCGGCGGATAGGCGACCATCGCCACCAGCATGCCCGGCAGTTTGAAGTCCTGGGTGAACACGGCACTGCCGTCGGTCTTGCCCGGGCTGTCCTTGCGGCGCAGCTCGACCTTGCCGATCAGCTTGAAGTCCTGCGGCTGCTTGAGCTGCACCTGCTCGGGCACCGGCAACGCCGCAGCCGCCTCGACCAGCTCGCCGAAACCGGCACTGCGCCCCGAGCCGGGGTGACTGACCACCCCCTTGCTGACGCTGATTTCACTGGCCGGCACTGCCCAGCGCTGCGCCGCCGCAGCCACCAGCATGGCCTTGGCCGTGGCCCCGGCGTTGCGCATCTGCTCCCAGGAGTTGGCCATGGCGGTACTGCCACCCGTGCCCTGCATCGGGCCGAAGGCGAGGTTGTTGTAGCGTTTCACATCGGCCGGCGCGCCTTCGACGCGCACTGTTTCCCAATCGGCGTCCAGCTCTTCGGCCAGCAACGTGGCCAGGCCGGTGTAGCTGCCCTGGCCCATCTCCAGGTGTTTGGCCAGCACGGTCACGCTGCCATCCAGGTCGATCCGCACGAAGGCGTTCGGCTCCAGCGGGCCACCTGCGGCCAGTGCATCCATGCCGCGGATCAGCGGCGCGAAGAAAATGCCCAGCGCCAGCCCGCCCGTGCCCTTGAGCAACGAGCGGCGGCTGACGTTGAGGATGCCGCGAGCGGCGCTATCGGGGGTTTCGATCTTGCCCATGATTCAGTTCTCCGAAGAAAACCTGTTCAGGGTCTCGCGAGCCAGAGGCGGGCAAGGCAACAACCGATCGACGACGGACTGGGCTCGCACATGCGTTGATGTGCTGCATGCATTCCGAATCGGTTCTAAGCCCCGCACGCGCGACGCGCAGCAGACCCTGGAGAGGTCTTAGGCCAGTTGCTCGGCGGCTTGATGGATGGCCGCACGAATCCGCACGTAGGTGGCGCAACGGCAGATGTTGCCGCTCATGGCCGCGTCGATATCGGCATCGCTCGGCGCCTTGTTGCTGCTGAGCAGTGCCGTGGCCGCCATGATCTGGCCAGACTGGCAGTAGCCGCACTGCACCACGTCGAGCTCACGCCAGGCCTCCTGCACGACCTTGCCGACGCTGTCCTCGGCGACCGCTTCGATGGTGCTGATGCGCTTGCCGACCACCGCCGATACCGGGGTGACGCAGGAGCGGGTCGGCTGCCCCTCGACGTTCACCGTGCAGGCACCGCACAGCGCCATGCCGCAGCCATACTTGGTGCCGGTGAGATTGGCGACGTCACGCAGGGCCCAGAGCAGCGGCATGTCGTCGGCCACGTCCAGCTCATGGTCCTTGCCATTGAGATTCAGGGTAATCATGGTCTGCCCACCTTGACTTGATGGTGTCTGAATAGTCTCGCCAGGCTCGCCGGCGTTCACGGTCAGGCCCACAGGGAGCCAGACCATCACTGTAGTGGGCGAACAGCACGGTGTCGTTGCCCGCCAACGAGATCGGCAGAACCGGGCAACAAGTCCGTAGAATCGGGCAAGCTGCGAAATACCCCTACGATCCGCTCGAGAAATTTCGTATAAAGTATCCGCTATAGCTGAAGAGAGTACCGCCCCCTTGCCCCTTGCCCGTGTCAACGCCCCCAACCTCGGCCTCACGCCAACGGCATCGGAGGTCATCACCACACACCTGCGTGACGCCATCGTCGCGGGTGATATCGCCGAAGGCGAGCCGATTCGCCAGGACGACGTGGCGCAGCTGTTCAACGTCAGCAAGATTCCCGTGCGCGAGGCGCTCAAGCGCCTGGAGGCCGAGGGCCTGGTCCTGTTCCAGCGCAACAAGGGCGCCGTGGTGACACGGATCTCCGAGCCGGAGCTGGCGCAGATGTTCGAGGTGCGCATCCTGCTCGAGAACAAGGTGTTGCGCCTGGCCATTCCGAACATGACCGAGGAGACCTTCGCCCGCGCCGAGCACATCTGCGAGGAGTTCGTCGGCGAGGAAAACGTGGGGCGCTGGGCCGAACTCAACTGGAAGCTGCATGCCTGCCTGTACGAGCCGGCGCAGCGGCCTTTCCTGGTCAGCCTGATCCGCTCGATCCACGACAAGCTGGAGCGCTACCTGCGCATGCAGATGAGCCTGTCGGAGGGCAAGGACCGCGCCGACCACGAGCACCGCGCGATCATCGACGCCTGCCGCAGCCGCGACACGGAGCATGCGGTGGCGCTGCTCGAGGAACACATCACCGGTGTCTGCAGCAGCCTCTTCGCGCATTTGCCGGGCCACCGCTGAGGTCCGCCCCGGTCTATTCAGTCGCCCCGAGACTGTGCCGATTTCGTCATTCGCCCCAGGCAAATCCCTCAAGCCGGACGCTGCGCCTCGCGTCACCCTGTAGTCACTCAACACGACTGCAGGCATGGCCACATGAAACGTATCGAGGTAATCGATTCCCACACCGGCGGTGAACCGACCCGCCTGATCATCAGCGGTTTTCCTGACCTGGGCAGCGGCAGCATGGCCGAGCGCCGGCAACGCCTGGCCAGCCAGCACGATCAGTGGCGGGCGACCAGCGTGCTGGAGCCACGCGGCAGCGACGTCCTGGTGGGCGCCCTGCTGTGCACCCCGGTCGATCCCCAGGCCTGTGCCGGTGTCATCTTCTTCAACAACACCGGCTACCTCGGCATGTGCGGGCACGGCACCATCGGCCTGGTGGCCTCCCTGGCCCATCTGGGGCGGATCGGGCCCGGCGTGCACAAGATCGAGACGCCTGTCGGCACCGTCGAGGCGACCCTGCATGAGGATCGCTCGGTCAGCGTGCGCAACGTGCCGGCCTATCGCTACCGCAAGGCGGTCACCCTGAGCGTGCCCGAACAGGGTGACGTCACCGGCGACATCGCCTGGGGCGGCAACTGGTTCTTCCTGATCAGCGACCACGGCCTGCGCGTGGCGGGCGACAACCTCGAGGCCCTGACCCGCTACAGCGCGGCCGTGCAGCAGGCGCTGGAAGACCAGGGCATTCGCGGTGAGGACAGCGGCCTGATCGACCACATCGAGCTGTTCGCCGATGACGCAGAAGCCGACAGCCGCAACTTCGTGCTATGCCCCGGCAAAGCCTACGACCGCTCGCCCTGCGGCACCGGCACCAGCGCCAAGCTGGCCTGCCTCGCCGCCGACGGCAAGCTGCAACCCGGCATGACCTGGCGCCAGGCCAGCGTGATCGGCAGCCAGTTCGAAGGCCGCTACGAGACCGCCGAAGGCGGCCGCATCATCCCGACCATTCGCGGCCGGGCCAACGTCAGTGCCGAGGCCACCCTGCTGATCGAGGACGACGACCCCTTCGCCTGGGGCATCGTGCTGTGAGCGACGGCGCCGACTTCATCGTCATCGGCGCCGGCATCGTCGGCGCCACCTGCGCCCACGAACTGGCCCGGCGCGGGCACCGCGTGCTGGTGCTGGATGCCGGCCTGCGCGCCGCCACCGCTGCCGGCATGGGCCACCTGATCGTGCTCGACGACAACCCGGCCGAGCTGGCCCTCAGCCAATACTCGGTGCAGCGCTGGCGCGACTGGTCGCGGGGCATGCCGGAGGACTGCGCCTACCGGCAGAACGGCACCCTGTGGCTGGCCGCCAATGCCGAGGAAATGGCCGTGGCCGAGGCCAAGTATCAGGTGCTGCGCGATCACGGGCTGGACTGCGAGCTGCTCGGCGCCACGGCCCTGCAACGGGCAGAACCGGAGCTGCGCGACGGCCTGCACGGCGGTCTGCGCGTGATCGGTGACGGCATCCTCTATGCGCCCAACGTCGCGCGCTGGCTGCTCGATCACCCGCTGATCGAGCAACGCCTGGCGCACGTCGTCGAGGTGGACGGCCAGCGCGTGCGCCTGGAGGACGGCAGCTGGCTCAGCGCCCAGGCGCTGATCCTCGCTGGCGGCACCCATGCCAGCACCCTCTGCCCGGAGCTGCCGATCGAGCCGAAGAAGGGCCACCTGCTGATCACCGACCGCTACCCCGGACGCATCAGCCACACCCTGGTGGAGCTGGGCTACGTCACCAGCGCGCACAACGCCAGCGGCCCTTCGACCGCCGCCAATGTCCAGCCGCGCCCGACCGGACAGCTGTTCATCGGCGCATCGCGGCAGTTCAACACCAGCGACCCCACCGTCGAGCCATGGATGCTGGCGAGGATGCTGCAGCGCGCCGTCGATTACGTGCCGGGGCTGGCCCGGCTCAACGCCATCCGCGCCTGGACCGGCTTTCGCGCCGCCAGCCCGGACGGCCTGCCGCTGCTCGGCGCGCACCCGCAACGCCAGGGCCTGTGGCTGGCCGTCGGCCATGAAGGGCTGGGCGTGACCACTGCACCGGGCAGCGCCGACCTGCTGATCGCCCAGTTGCTCGGCGAACCCGCCCCCTTGCAGGTGGATGCCTACCTGCCACAACGCTTCCCAGGAGTACGCGCGCATGCCTGAACTGACTCTCGACGGCAGCCCATTGCGGGTGGCCCCCGGCACCACGGTCGCCGCCGCGCTCGCGCTCGGTGGCGACGGCAGCAGCCGCACCTCGGTCAGTGGCGAGCGCCGCGCCCCGCTGTGCGGCATGGGCATCTGCCAGGAGTGTCGCGTGAACATCGATGGCCAGCGGCGCCTGGCATGCCAGACCCTGTGCCAGGACGGCATGCACGTGGAGACCCGAGCATGAAGGTGGACCTGCTCATCGTCGGCGCCGGCCCCGCCGGCATGGCAGCAGCTCTGGCCGCAGCCCCCAGCGGCGCGCGTATCGCCATACTCGACGACAACCCCGCCGCGGGCGGACAGATCTGGCGCGACGGCCCGCAGGCGCACCTGCCGGCGCAGGCACGCGCCTACCGGCAACAGCTGGAGGCGCTGGCGAATGTCGAGTGGCTGCCGTGCACCCGCGTGGTCGCCCTGGCCGGCCCCAAGGCGCTGTTGCTGGAAGACCCCACGCGCGGCTGGATCATCCACTACGACAAGCTGATTCTCTGCACCGGCGCGCGGGAGCTGCTGCTGCCGTTTCCCGGCTGGACGTTGCCTGGGGTCACCGGCGCGGGCGGCCTGCAGGCACTGATCAAGGGCGGCCTGCCGGTCGCCGGCGAGCGCATCGTCGTCGCCGGCAGCGGCCCGCTGCTGCTCGCCAGCGCCGCCACGGCGCAGGACAACGGCGCGCAGGTGCTGAACATTGCCGAACAGGCACACTGGTCAGCCGTCGCCGGTTTCGCCGCGCAACTGCCGCGCTGGCCAGGCAAGCTGCTGCAGGCCTGCACGCTGTTCCATCCGGGCTACAGGGCGAACAGCCATGTCGTCGAAGCACTCGGCGACGGGCGCCTGCAAGCCGTGCGCCTGAGCATCGGCGGGCGCATCCGCGAAGTTGCCTGTGACCGCCTGGCATGTGGCTTCGGCCTGATAGCCAACCTGCAACTTGGCCAGGCCCTGGGCTGCCGCATCGAACTCAATGCACTGGCCGTGGATGCCTGGCAGGCCACCAGCCTCGCCGATCACTACGCCGCCGGCGAAAGCACCGGCTTCGGCGGCAGCGAGAAAGCCCTGATGGAAGGCGCCATCGCCGGCCATGCGGCAGTCGGCGAGCACGACGCAGCGCGGCGTCTGTGGCCACGACGGCACCACTGGCAGGGGTTCGCCAAGGCGTTGAACGCAGCGTTCGCCTTGCGTGACGAGGTCAAGCACCTCGCCAGGCCCGAGACCCTGCTCTGCCGCTGCGAAGACGTGCCGCTGGCCGCCGTCCGCGACCAGGCTGGCTGGAGCCAGGCCAAGATGGCCAGCCGCTGCGGCATGGGCGCCTGCCAGGGACGCGTCTGCGCAGCCGCCGCGCAGGTGCTGTTCGACTGGCCACAGCCGGCGCCCCGCTCGCCGCTCAGCCCGGCGCGCATCGACACCCTGCTGCACCTGCAATAGCGCCGTTCGAGCACTACCCAGGCGGCCCCTCGAGCCGTATGCTCAGGGGCCGCCACCTGTCAGTCGCACGATGTTAGACCTGCTGCCACGTTCCACGCTCACCGACCTGCCCGCGCTGCTCGACAGCCTTGCGGCGGTCGCGCCGTTGCTGGACGCAATGCCCGGCGTGGTGTTCTTCATCAAGGACCCGCAGGCGCGCTACATGATGGTCAACCAGACGCTGGTCCGGCGCTGCGGCTGCAAGGACAAGCAGGCGCTGCTCGGCCGCACCGCCGAGGCGGTCTTCCCGTCGCACCTGGGCCCGCAGTACACCGCCCAGGACCTGCAGGTCCTGCAGGCGGGCGCACGGCTGGAGGATCAGCTCGAACTGCACCTGTACCCCGGACACCTCACCGGCTGGTGCCTGACCCACAAGCTGGCGCTGCACGATGTCGCCGGCAACGTGATCGGCATGGCCGGCGTGTCGTGCGACCTGCAGGCCGCGCAGGACACCCACCCGGCCTACCAGAAGCTGGCGGCGGTGGACGACTACATTCGCCAGCACCACGCGCGCCCGATCAGCCTGGCCGAGCTGACCGAACTGGCCGGGCTCTCGGTGGCGCAGCTGGAGCGCCTGTGCAAGCGCATCTTCCAGCTCACGCCACGGCAGATGATCCACAAGGCGCGGCTCGGCTCGGCCAGCCAGCTGCTGCAGGGCGAACTGCCGATCACCGAGGTCGCCCTGCGCTGCGGCTACACCGATCACAGCGCCTTCAGCCGCCAGTTCAAGGCCCTGACCGGCCTCTCTCCCAGCCAGTATCGCGACGCCCGGCGCCAGCTCTGAGCAGGCGTGTTCCGCTTCGGGGCAAACGCGCGCCGTCATGCTTCGTTATGTAACACGGTGACAGTTCGCCAGCGCCGCGCGCTGCGTCACCTTGCTCGCCTTCCCCTCTGCAGCCCTTGCCTGGCAAGGGCTGGCACCTCGCAGCAGGCTGCCGGTGAAAATCGGCACAGGCCTTGCTAATCAAATATCGTATACGAAATCATTGATACTCGATTCATCTGCCAACCATCACCCATCATGAGGCTGCACATGAACAGAAAGACCCTCACCCTCGCCCTCGGCGCCGCATTGAGCGCTTCGCTGATCGGCAACGCCCAGGCCGACAAGCTCGACGACATCATCGAATCAGGCAAACTGCGTTGCGCCGTGACCCTGGACTTCCCGCCCATGGGCTTCCGCGATGAGCAGAACAAGCCGGCCGGTTTCGACGTCGACTACTGCAGCGACCTGGCGAAGATCCTCGGCGTCGAGGCCGAAGTGGTCGAGACCCCCTTCCCGGATCGCATTCCCGCGCTGGTTTCCGGCCGGGCCGACGTCATCGTCGCCTCCACCTCCGACACCCTCGAACGCGCCAAGACGGTTGGCATGACCGTGCCCTACTTCGCCTTCCAGATGGTCGTGCTGACCCGCGAAGACACCGGCGTGAACGGCTACGCCGACCTGAAAGGCAAGAAGCTCGGCAACACCAGCGGCACCTACGAGGCCATCGCCCTGGAGAAGGATCAGAAGGCCTGGGGTGAAGGCAGCTTCCGCGCCTACCAGTCGCAGAACGACACCATCCTCGCCCTGAGCCAGGGCCATATCGACGCCACCGTGGTGACCAATACCGTGGCCGCCGCCACCCTCAAGTCCGGCAAGTACAAGGGCCTGAAGGTCGCGGGCGACGCCCCCTACGTCGTCGACTACGTGTCCCTGGCCGCCAAGCGCAGCGAGTACGGCCTGCTCAACTACCTCAACCTGTTCGTCAACCAGCAGGTGCGCAACGGCCGCTACGACGAGCTGTGGAAAAAGTGGGTGGGCGAGGAGATCAAGCCGGCCAACCTGACCGTTCCCGCCGTGTACTACTGATCGGCCGCGCCTGGTGGGGATGATGACGATGCCTGCAACTACTATCGACGGTCGCTGCCTGGTCGCCGGCCGTGGCCAGGGGCCACTGCTGCACGCCACGCTCGGCCTGAGCTTCTGGGGCGGCGTCGACCCGAGCAACGGCGAGGTGATCGACCGCCATCACCCGCTGAGCGGGCAATCCCTGGCCGGGCGCGTACTGGCCATTCCCAGCGGACGCGGCTCCTGCACCGGCAGCAGCGTCCTGCTGGAGCTGATCCTGTCAGGCCCGGCGCCAGCGGCGCTGGTGCTGGCCGAACCCGACGAAATTCTCAGCCTCGGCGCCCTGGTCGCCGAACACATCTTCGGCATCCAGCTGCCCGTGCTGTGCATCGGCCATGCCGCGTTCGCCCAGCTGGCCGCGCACCACGGCAGCTTCGCTCGCGTCGACGGGGCGAACCTGCAGCTGTTTGCCCACGCACCCGACGATGGCTGGCAAGCCAGCCCGCTCGAGCCGGCCGAAACCCAGGCGAGCACGCTCGAACTCAACGCCGGCGACCGCGCCCTGCTCGCCGGCGAACAGGGCCGCGCCGCCCAGGTCGCCATGCAGCTGCTGGTGCGCATGGCCGAACTGCAGGGCGCCAGCGCACTGCTCGACATCAGCCAGGCGCATATCGACGGCTGCATCTACACCGGCTCGGCCAGCCTGCGCTTCGCCCAGCAGTTGCTGGACTGGGGCGCCAGGGTGCGCGTGCCGACCACCCTCAATGCCATCTCGGTGGACCAGCGCCAGTGGCGCGCCCTGGGCGTCGATCCGACGTTCGGCGAACCGGCCAGCCGCCTGGGCGACGTGTACATGGCGATGGGCGCGCAGCTCAGCTTCACCTGCGCGCCCTACCTGCTCGACAGTGCACCGGCATTCGGCGAGCAGATCGTCTGGGCCGAATCCAACGCGGTGGCCTACGCCAACAGCGTGATCGGCGCGCGCACGCTCAAGTACCCGGACTTTCTCGACATCTGCATCGCCCTCACCGGCCGCGCGCCGTGCACCGGCAGCCATCTCGACGCGGGCCGCCAGGCGCGTCTGTTGCTCGAGGTCGAGGCGCCCGCAGAGGCCGACGACAGCTTCTGGCCGCTGCTGGGCTACCACGTCGGGCTGCTCGCCACCGTCGACATCCCGGTACTCGCCGGCCTCGAGCACAGCCAGCCGAGCCGCGATGACCTCAAGGCCTTCAGCGCTGCCTTCGCCACCACTTCGGCAGCGCCAATGTTCCATATCGCCGGCATCACCCCGGAGGCGCCGGACGTGACCCGCGCCCTCGCCGGCCAGGCACCACGGCGCACCCTGCAGGTGACGCTGGCAGACCTGCGCAGCAGCTGGGCCGAGCTCAACAGCGCCGACTCGAGCGAGGTCAGCCTGGTCGCCCTCGGCAACCCGCACGCCTCGGCCAGCGAGCTGGCCAGGCTGGCCGAACTCTGTGCCGGGCGCACGCGCCATCCGCATACCGCCGTGGTGGTGACCTGCGGGCGTGCCGTGCACGACCAGGCCAGCGCCAGCGGCCATGTCGCCACCCTGCAGGCCTTCGGCGTGCGCCTGCTGACGGACACCTGCTGGTGCATGCTCGGCGAGCCGGTGGTGCCGCCGGACAGCCGCAACCTGATGACCAATTCGGGCAAGTACGCCCACTACGCCCCCGGGCTGGCCGGACGCCAGGTGCATTTCGGCAGCCTTGCCGCGTGTGTCGACGCGGCCTGCAGCGGGCAGAACCAGGGACAACTCCCGGCCTGGCTGGGACAACCTCAACCGCAAGGAACCCATTGATCGATGTTCGATTATTCCTTCCACTGGCGCTCAGCGTTCAAGGCCCTGCCGGACATGCTGGCCGGCGCCTGGGTCACGCTGGAGACCGCCGCGCTGTCGATGCTTCTCGGCACGCTCATCGCCCTGTTGCTGACCGTGATGCGGCAGATGAAGAACCCGGCGTTGCGGCATTTCGCCAATACCTGGGTGTCCATCGCCCGCAACACGCCGTCGCTGTTCCAGATCTACATCCTCTACTTCGGGCTGGGCAGTTTCGGGCTGCACGTCAGCTCCTGGGTCGCCCTGCTCGCCGGCATCACCTTCAACAACGCCGGCTACCTGGCGGAGAACTTCCGTGGCGGCCTCAAGGCCGTGCCGGAAACCCAGATGAAGGCCGCCCGCTCGCTGGGCATGAACGCCTTCCAGGCGTACCGCATGATCATCGTGCCGCAGCTGCTGCGCATCGTCTTCCACCCGCTGTCCAACCAGATGGTCTGGGCCGTGCTGATGACCTCGCTGGGCGTGGTCGTGGGCCTGAACAACGACCTCACCGGCGTGACCCAGGACTACAACGTGAAGACCTTCCGCACCTTCGAGTACTTCGCCCTCGCGGCGCTGCTCTATTACCTGATCGCCAAGACCATCGTGCTCGTCGCACGGCTGATGGCCTGGCGCCTGTTCCGCTACTGAGGGAGGACTGCACATGTTCGAAACCAGCCTGACCTCCACCGACCTGATGTTCATGCTCGACGGCGCCTGGGTGACCCTGCAGCTGACCGTCGGCGCCATGCTCATCGGCACCCTCTCCGGCGTCGTCTTCGGCCTGCTGCGCGCCACCCTGCCACGCGCCACCCTGCCGCTGGCCTGGGTGCTGGACGTGTTCCGCAGCGTCCCGTTGCTGATCCAGTTCGTGCTGTTCAATGCCATGAAGAGCATCGCCGGGCTGAACATCAGCGCCTTCGCCGTCGGCTGCATCGTGCTCGGCGTCTACGCCGCGGCCTTCTGCACCGAGATCGTTCGCAGTGGCGTCCTCGCGGTGCCGCCGAACCTGCGTCGCGCCTCGCGCTCGCTGGGCATGAGCTACCTGCAGGACCTGCGCTACATCGTGCTGCCGATCGCCACCCGCGTGGCCTTCCCCGGCTGGCTCAACCTGGTGCTGAGCGTGATGAAGGACAGCGCCCTGGTCATGTGGATCGGCATCGTCGAGCTGCTGCGCGCCTCGCAGACCATCGTCACGCGCATTCAGGAGCCGCTGCTGGTGCTGTGCATCGCCGGCATCATCTATTACGTCATGAGCCTGGTCGTCGCCCAACTCGGCGCCCGGCTGGAAAAAAGGTGGCAGGAAAATGATTGAGATCGACAACGTCCACAAATCCTTCGGCGACCTCGAGGTCATCAAGGGCGTCAGCCTGACGGTGAACAAGGGCGAGGTGGTGTCGATCATCGGCGGCTCCGGCTCCGGCAAGTCGACCCTGCTGATGTGCATCAACGGCCTGGAGCCGATCCAGCAGGGCAGCATCCGCGTCGACGGCACCGAGGTGCATGCCGCCGGCACCGACCTGAACAGGCTGCGGCAGAAGATCGGCATCGTCTTCCAGCAGTGGAACGCCTTCCCGCACCTGACGGTGCTGGAGAACGTCATGCTGGCGCCGCGCAAGGTGCTCGGCCTGAGCAAGGAGGAAGCCGAGGCGATGGCGGTCAGGCAGCTGACCCACGTCGGCCTGGCGGAGAAGCTCAAGGTGTTTCCCAGCAAGCTCTCCGGCGGCCAGCAACAGCGCATGGCGATTGCCCGCGCACTGGCCATGAGCCCCGACTACATGCTGTTCGACGAAGCCACCAGCGCCCTCGACCCGCAGCTGGTCGGCGAGGTGCTGGACACCATGCGCATGCTCGCCGAAGACGGCATGACCATGGTCCTGGTGACGCACGAGATCCGCTTCGCCCGGGACGTCTCCGACCGCGTGGCGTTCTTCCGCAACGGCCTGGTGCACGAGATCGGCACGCCCGACCAGGTGATCGGCAACCCGCAGCGCCCGGAAACCGCCGACTTCCTCAAGTCGGTCAACTAGGAGGGCCGCAGCATGCGCAGCAGCAAACTCATCCATGTCGTCAGTTGCCACGCCGAAGGCGAGGTCGGTGACGTCATCGTCGGCGGCGTCACCCCGCCTCCCGGCGAGACCCTCTGGCAGCAGTCGCGCTGGGTCGCGCAGGACGACTTCCTGCGCAACTTCGTGCTCAACGAGCCGCGCGGTGGCGTGTTCCGCCACGTCAACCTGCTGGTGCCGGCGAAGAATCCCGCAGCGCAGATGGGCTGGATCATCATGGAGCCGGCCGACGTGCCGCCGATGTCCGGTTCCAACTCGCTGTGCGTGGCCACCGTGCTGCTCGACAGCGGCATCCTGCCGATGAGCGAACCGCAGACCCGGCTGACCCTGGAAGCCCCCGGCGGCCTGGTGGAAGTGGTCGCCGACTGCAAGAACGGCAAGGCCGAGCGCGTCGAAGTGAAGAACGTGCCGTCCTTCGCCGACCGGCTCGACGCCTGGATCGAGGTCGAGGGCATCGGTTCGCTGCAGGTGGACACCGCCTACGGCGGCGACAGTTTCGTCATCGCCGACGCGCACAGGCTGGGCTTCGCCATCACCCCGGACGAAGCTGCGGACCTGGTCGCCATCGGCCTGAAGATCACCCAGGCGGCCAACCAGCAGCTCGGCTTCAGCCACCCGCTGAATCCAGACTGGAACCACCTCTCCTTCTGCCAGATCGCCGCGCCGGTGGTGCATGAGAACGGCGTGGCCACTGGCGCCAACGCGGTGGTCATCCGCCCCGGCAAGATCGACCGCTCCCCCTGCGGCACCGGCTGCTCGGCGCGCATGGCCGTGCTGCATGCCAAGGGCCAGCTGGCGGTGGGCGAGCGCTTCATCGGCCGCTCGATCATCGGCTCGGCGTTCCACTGCCGCATCGACTCGCTGACCGAGGTCGCCGGGCGCCCGGCCATCTACCCCTGCCTGTCCGGGCGCGCCTGGATCACCGGCACCCACCAGCACATGCTCGACCCGGACGACCCCTGGCCAACCGGCTATCGTCTGTCGGACACCTGGCCGGTGGACGTGCAGCTGTAACGCGGCGTTCAGCAGATTGACAAGCGCCGGCTCGCCGACGCAGTGAACCGGGCTACGGCCCAGACCCTGGAAATGAATGGTGCGCTTCGCACGCTTATTTTCGTATACGAAATACCCTGTATCTATCCAAGAGGCTACAGCATGAGCAACATCTTCATCGGCACCATCCCCGCCCTGATGACCCCCTGCACCGCCGAGCGCAAGCCGGACTTCGACGCCCTGGTGCGCAAGGGCAAGGAACTGATCGAAATCGGCATGAGCGCGGTGGTCTACTGCGGCTCCATGGGCGACTGGCCGCTGCTCACCGAGGCCGAGCGCCAGGAAGGCGTGGCACGCCTGGTCGCAGCCGGCGTGCCGACCATCGTCGGCACCGGCGCCGTGAACAGCCGTGAGGCCGTGGCGCACGCCGCGCACGCCGCCAAGGTCGGCGCTCACGGCCTGATGGTCATTCCCCGCGTGCTGTCCCGTGGCGCCTCGCCGGCCGCCCAGGAGGCGCACTTCTCCGCCATTCTCGCCGCCGCGCCGAACCTGCCTGCGGTGATCTACAACAGCCCCTACTACGGCTTCGCCACCCGCGCCGAGCTGTTCTTCAAGCTGCGCCGCCAGTACCCCAACCTGGTCGGCTTCAAGGAATTCGGTGGCGCCGCCGACATGCGCTACGCCGCCGAACACATCACCTCGCAGGACGACAGTGTGATCCTCATGGCTGGCGTGGATACCCAGGTGGTGCACGGCTTCGTCAACTGCGGCGCCACCGGCGCCATCACCGGCATCGGCAACGCGCTGCCACGCGAAGTGCTGCAACTGGTCGAGCTGAGCAGGCAGGCCGCCAAGGGCGATGCCGTTGCGCGCCGCCGTGCCTGGGAGCTTTCCGAAGCGCTGAACGTGCTGTCGTCCTTCGACGAGGGTACCGACCTGGTGCTCTATTACAAGCACCTGATGGTGCTCAACGGCGATCAGGAATACCGCCTGCACTTCAACGAGAGCGACGCGCTCAGCGACGCCCAGCGCCGCTACGCCGAGACCCAGTACCAGCTGTTCCGCCAGTGGTACGCCAACTGGTCGGCCGCCGCCTGACCGCTGCACCTCGCTCGGCTGCCGCCAGCGCAGCCGAGCGCAGGGCCTTCCCGAACCGCTGCAGACACAGGAGCCCGCAATGCCCTCCACCATCGGCCACAACATCATCGGCGGCGTATTCAGCGCCGCCGGCAGCGTGGCTCACAGCAGTCATGACGCCACCACGGGCGAACCCCTGCCCTACACCTTCATCCAGGCCAGCGCCGAAGAAGTCGACGCCGCCGCCAAGGCCGCTGCCGAGGCCTACCCGGCCTACCGCAGCCTGCCAGCCACACAGCGCGCCGCCTTCCTCGACGCCATCGCCGACGAGATCGACGCACTGGGTGACGACTTCGTCGCCATCGTCTGCCGCGAAACCGCCTTGCCGGCGGCGCGCATCCAGGGCGAGCGCAGCCGTACCAGCGGCCAGATGCGCCTGTTCGCCCGCGTCCTGCGCCGGGGCGACTTCTACGCGGCGCGCATCGACCGTGCCCAGCCGGAGCGGCAGCCGCTGCCACGGGCAGACCTGCGCCAGTACCGCATCGGCGTCGGGCCAGTTGCCGTGTTCGGCGCCAGCAACTTCCCCCTGGCCTTCTCCACCGCCGGTGGCGATACCGCGTCCGCCCTGGCTGCCGGCTGCCCGGTGGTGTTCAAGGCGCACAGCGGCCACATGGCCACCGCCGCCTTCGTCGCCGAGGCGATCCTGCGTGCCGCCCGCACGACCGGCATGCCCGCCGGCGTGTTCAGCATGATCTACGGCAGTGGCGTCGGCGAGGCGCTGGTCAAGCACCCGGCGATCCAGGCCGTCGGCTTCACCGGATCGCTCAAGGGCGGCCGTGCCCTGTGCGACATGGCCGCGGCCCGCCCGCAGCCGATTCCGGTGTTCGCCGAGATGAGCTCGATCAACCC
This sequence comes from Pseudomonas sp. REST10, assembly GCF_029542605.1. NCBI lineage: Bacteria > Pseudomonadati > Pseudomonadota > Gammaproteobacteria > Pseudomonadales > Pseudomonadaceae > Pseudomonas > Pseudomonas sp. REST10. The sequence goes on from NZ_CP035677.1 coordinate 75,052, forward strand.
GGTGCTGGTGCTGCCCGGCGCCCTGGCCAGCCGTGGCGAGCGGATCGCCCGCGAACTGGCCGACTCGGTGGTGCTCGGTTGCGGCCAGTTCTGCACCAACCCCGGCCTGGTGATCGGCATCGCCTCGCCGGAGTTCAGCCTGTTCACCGCCAACCTGATCGCCGAGATCGGCCAGCGCCCGGCGCAGACCATGCTCAATGACGGCACGCTGCGCAGCTACGAGAAGGGCCTGGCAGCGCTGCACGCACATCCACGCATTCGTCACCTGGCGGGCCAGCCGCAGGAGGGCCGGCAGGCGCGTCCACAGCTGTTCCAGGCCGATGCCGGCCTGCTGATCGACGGTGACGCGTTGCTCCAGGAGGAGGTCTTCGGCCCGGCGACGGTGATCGTCGAGGTGGCCGACAAGGCCGAGCTGCTGGGGGCCCTGCACGGCCTGCGCGGCCAACTGACCGCCACGCTGACGGCCGAGGCGGATGACCTGCTGGCCCATGGCGACCTGCTGGCGGTGCTGGAACAGAAGGTCGGCCGAGTGCTGTTCAATGGCTACCCGACCGGGGTCGAGGTGGGCGATGCCATGGTGCATGGCGGCCCTTACCCGGCCACCTCGGACGCGCGCGGCACCTCGGTCGGCAGCCTCGCCATCGAGCGATTCCTGCGCCCAGTGTGCTACCAGAACTGCCCGGACGCCCTGCTGCCAGAAGCCTTGCAGAATGCCAACCCGCTCGGCCTGGCGCGGCTGGTCGACGGCGTCACCACGCGGGATGCGCTGGACTGAAATCCGTGTCGGCGCGGTAACCGGCGCATCCCCCCCCTCAGCCCCGGCTTGCCGGGGCTTTTTTTGCGCAGGCCCCTGGCCCCGCCAGCACTCAGCCACGCAGCGCGATCAGGTCCTGATACAGGCTGTCGGCGATCTCTACACCCTCGACCAGGCTTTGCGCCCGCGCTGCGTAGCGGCGCTGCGACGGCAGCCGTGCGCCCTGGCCCTGGATCGCCTCGAACAGCGTCTCGGCACGGGCCAGCTGCGCGTCGGCCTGCTCACCGAGGAAACGCTGTGGATCAAGCGCGATGATCAGCTCGCCGTGATACGGCAAGGCGTTGTGCCCCGCATCGAACGCGGCGGACTCGACGCTGGTGAGGTCACCGATCAGTGGCCCCGCGATCAGCTCGATCATGGCCGACAGCGCCGAGCCCTTGTGCTCGCCGAAGGTCAGCATGGCGCCATGGTCGAGCACCTCGGCGGCGTCATCGCTGGGCCGTCCCTGGCGATCCACGCCCCAGCCGCTCGGCAACGGCTTGCCGGAACGGCGATGCAGCTCGATCTCGCCACGGGCCACGGCACTGGTGGCGAAGTCGAAGACGAACGGCTGGCCGCCAGGACGTGGCCAGCCGAACGCGATGGGATTGGTGCCGAACAGTGGGCGACTGCCCCCGGTGGGCGCGACGTAGGCCTGAGTCGGGTTGCAGGCCAGCGCGACCAGGCCCAGCTCGGTGAGCGCCTCCATCTCCACCCACAGCGCGGAGAAATGTACGCAGCGATTGATCGCCATGGCGGCGATGCCATTGCGCCGCGCCTTCTCGGCCAGCAGCGGCAGGCCGGCGGCGAACGCCAGTTGCGAGAAGCCGCCATGGGCATCGACACGCACCAGCGCAGGCGCCGGCTCGAACACCTCGGGTTCGGCATCGGCCACCGCCTTGCCTGATTTCAGCGTGCGCACGATGCCCAGCAGGCGCCACAGGCCATGGGACGTGCAGCCATCGCGCTCGCCGGCAGTCACCGTGGCGGCGATGGCCTGAACGAAGGCGGCGCTGAAACCGGCATGGCGAAGGATATCGGCGGCCAGCTCATGGGCCTCGGCAAGGGTCAGTCGGGTCATATCGGGCTCCTGGCAGTCAGCCCGTTACAGTGGCCCGAACAGGCCCCGCCCGCTTGATCGCTTTACCCAGGCAGCATGCCGAATTCGGCACACCGCGCAGCGTCAGGCAGCGTGGCGTTGGTTCGTCTGCAGATCCGGGAAGTCCGCCAGCTCACGCTGCAGCTGGCACTGCTCGGCGTAGTGCTCGATGGCCCGGCGATAGGCCATGCGCCGTTGGTCCTGCAGCTTGCGACGGGTCTTGGCGTCGGGTTGGGTCTGCAGCAGCGCGTCATCGAAGATACGAGACATCTCGGTACTCCCGGAACGAGGACTGGAGGCCTCAGCTTGCTCCGGGCAGATGACGCTTTGACGGCGACGTCATGAATGCTCGGTGACGTCGACCGCCTCGGTCGCTCGAATCTCGTGCGGGGCTTCGTCACGCTCGTGCACGCGAACAGCATCGAGCGGAAACAGTACAGCACCCTGCCAAGAAAACGACCAGCGCAGTCAGTAGCGCATGCCTTGCTCGCATCTTCGTTCTTGAAGACCCAACTCTCTAATCCTCGGAAGCCTTGATCGACTTCGGTGACAGACGCAGGCTGCGCAAGCTGCGCTTGACGCTCTTGAGGTGGTTGACCAGGCTCGGCCCGCGCGCCATAGCCACGCCCATAGCCAGCACGTCGATCACCACCAGGTGGGCGATGCGCGAGGTCAGCGGGGTGTAGATCTCGGTGTCTTCCTGCACATCGATGGCCAGGTTGACGGTGGCCAGTTCGGCCAAGGGGGTCTGGCTCGGGCACAGGGTAATCAGGCTGGCACCGGACTCACGCACCAGGTTGGCGGTGATCAGCAGGTCCTTGGAACGGCCGGACTGGGAAATGCACACGGCGACATCACCCGGCTTGAGCGTGACCGCGCTCATCGCCTGCATGTGCGGGTCGGAGTAGGCGGCGGCATTGAGCAACAGGCGGAAGAACTTGTGCTGGGCATCCGCCGCCACGGCACCGGATGCACCGAAGCCATAGAACTCCACACGCTGCGCCTGCGAGCAGGCAGCGATGGCACGCTGCAGCGCCTCGGGGTCGAGCTTCTCGCGCACTTCCATCAGGGTGTGCAGGGTGGTGTCGAAGATCTTCAGGCTGAAGTCCGCGACCGAGTCGTCCTCGTGAATGGCGAACTGGCCGAAGCTCGCACCCGCCGCCAGGCTCTGCGCCAGCTTGAGCTTGAGATCCTGGAAACCACTGCAGCCGATGGCACGGCAGAAACGCACGATGGTCGGCTCGCTGATACCCACGCTGTGCGCCAGCTCGGCCATCGAGCTGTGCATCACCGATGCGGGATCGAGCAGGACGTGGTCGGCCACCTTCAGTTCTGACTTGCGCAGCAGGTGGCGCGACTGGGCGATGTGTTGCAACAGATTCACGGGCTTGGCTCTATGAGAAAAGGGTCTACCACGGGCACTCGATCGATCATGACTCGGTTATGATCCATCGCCGGGGTTGTAGTGACCTTGTAGTTATACTACATGAGTGGCACTGGCGCACGGCCAACAGCCCGTTTTTGACGCCGTATTACCAACACGGGTAGTTTCCAACAGCCTGTCAGAATCGAGTCGGAGTCTTCTCTTGAGCATCCCCTGCGACATGCTGGTCTTCGGCGGCACCGGCGACCTGGCCCTGCACAAGCTGCTGCCAGCGCTCTACCACCTGCATCGCGAAGGACGCCTGCATGCCGACGTGCGCATCCTCGCCCTGGCTCGCAGCAGTCACAGCCGCGAGGCCTACCAGGCGCTGGCCGAGCGCCATTGCCGGGCGCAGGTAGCGCGCGCGGACTTCACTACCGAAACCTGGGCCAGCTTCGCCGCGCGCCTCGACTACTTCGCCATGGACGCCGCGCAGAGCGCCGACTTCGGCCGCCTGGCCAAGTACCTGGGGCGCGCCGAGGACCGCGTGCGGGTCTACTACCTCGCCACCGCGCCGAATCTGTTCGAAGACATCGCCACCCACCTGGCCAACGCCGGCCTGGCAGGCCCGGCCGCCCGCATCGTGCTGGAAAAGCCCATCGGCCACTCGCTGGATTCGGCCCGTGCGATCAACGCGGCCATCGGTGCGGTATTCGACGAAGCTCGGGTGTTCCGCATCGATCACTACCTGGGCAAGGAAACCGTGCAGAACCTCATGGCGCTGCGCTTTGCCAACGCCCTGTTCGAGCCGGTCTGGCGTGCCGGGCATATCGACCACGTGCAGATCAGCGTCTGCGAGACGCTCGGTGTGGAAAACCGCGGTGCCTACTATGACAAGGCCGGCGCCATGCGCGACATGATCCAGAACCACCTGCTGCAGCTGCTCTGTCTGGTGGCCATGGAAGCGCCGGTACGCTTCGACGCCGAGGCCGTGCGCAATGAGAAGGTGAAGATTCTCGAAGCGCTCAAGCCCATCAGCGGCCTCGACGTGCAGGACAAGACCGTGCGCGGCCAATACACCGCCGGCCAGATCGGCGGCCATGACGTGCAGGCCTACTACTTCGAGAAAAACGTCGACAACGACAGCGACACCGAGACCTTCGTCGCCGTACAGGCGGAGATCGACAACTGGCGCTGGGCCGGCGTGCCCTTCTACCTGCGCACCGGCAAACGCCTGGCGAAGAAAACCTCGGAGATTCTCATCCAGTTCAAGCCGGTGCCACACCGCCTGTTCAACGACGGCGAGGCCAACCAGCTGCTGATTCGCCTGCAACCGGAAGAACGCATCAGCCTGCAGCTGATGGCCAAGAACCCGGGCAAGGGCATGCGCCTCAAACCCGTGGAACTGGACCTCAACCTGGCCAACGCCTTCAGCCAGCAACGCCGCTGGGACGCCTACGAGCGCCTGCTGCTGGACGTGATCGAAGGCGACTCCACGCTGTTCATGCGCCGCGACGAAGTCGAAGCCGCCTGGCAGTGGGTCGACCCGATCCTGCAGGGCTGGCACCAGCACTACCAGAGCCCGCGCCCCTACCCGGCCGGCAGCGACGGCCCGGAGCAATTGCAGCACCTGCTGGAGCGCCATGGCCGGCACTGGGCCGAATGAGCCGAGCGGCAGCTTCTTGCGCAGCGCCCGCCGGACAAAGCACTGCCGGATCGCCTGAAAACCAGCAAACACGGGGCCTTCAGCGCGCTGCGCAACAAGCTGCACAGCACTGCGCAACTTGTTGCGCAAATTAACGTGACCCAGCGCTCAAGGTGACGAAGCCTCGCCGCGCAGTCACGCTAACTGACTGTTTTTATTGAATTTATTTTATCTGGCATGCCGCTCGCTTTAGACAGGGCTCCCGGATCGATCACGATCCATGACCCAGGCAAGGAGAGCACTCATGCCAACACCCGCGTATCTGTCCCTCGAAGGCACCAAACAAGGTCTGATCACCGCTGGCACCTTCACCGAGGACTCGGTCGGCAACATCTTCCAGGAAGGTCATGAAGACCAGATTCTGGTTCAGGCGTACAACCACCAGGTCATCATCCCGCGTGACCCGCAGTCCGGCCAACCGACCGGCCAGCGCGTACACAAGCCGCTGATGATCACCAAGGTCTTCGACAAGTCCTCGCCGCTGATCTTCAACGCCCTGACCTCCGGTGAGCGTCTGAACAAGTGCCGTCTGGAGTGGTACCGCACCTCCTCCACCGGTACCCAGGAGCACTACTTCACCATCGAACTGGAAGACGCCGTGATCGTCGACGTTCAGTCGCGCATGCCGAACTGCCAGGACCCGAACATGGCGCACTTCACTCACCTGGAAGACGTCTACTTCACCTACCGCAAAATCGTCTGGACCCACGAAGTCTCCGGCACTTCCGGCTCCGACGACTGGCGTACCCCGATCTCCGCCTAATCGCAGGCTGAGTTCGTGCGTCACCGCAGCGGCCAGGCATCGTCCTGGCCGTTGCGTTTCGGCAAAACGCGTCGGACAGGCGCGGCAGTTGCCGAAAACCTCGACCGCTGCCAGCAGCGCGCGGCCGAATCGGTTACAACCTGGAGCGCGCCACGCGCCCATCATGGAATGATCGAGAGGAACAACGAATGTTCGCCCAGGCCAACCAGACCCATTTCAGTCTCAGCATCGAAGGTGTCGAACACGACCTGCAGGTGCTCGAGTTCAGCGGGCGCGAGGCGGTCAGCCAGCCGTATGCGTTCGCCGTGGAACTGATCAGCGACAGGCCCGACCTGGACCTGGAAAGCCTGCTGCATCAACGTGCCTTTCTCGCGTTCGACCAGAAGGGAGCAGGCATCCACGGCCTGATCCACCGCATCGCCCAGGGCGAGTCCGGCAAGCGCATGACCCGCTACCGCCTGACCCTGGTGCCTCAGCTGACCTATCTGAAACACTGCACCAACCAGCGCATCTTCCAGCACCTGACGGTGGAGAAGATCATCAGCCAGGTGCTCGAGGAACACGGCATCCAGGCCGATGCATACCAGTTCCAGCTCGGCTCGATCTACCCCGAGCGCGAATATTGCGTGCAGTACGACGAGAGCGACCTGCACTTCGTCCAGCGCCTGTGCGAAGAGGAAGGCATTCACTACCACTTCCAGCACAGCAGCGAAGGCCACGTCCTGACCTTCGGCGACGACCAGACCGTCTTCCCGCGCCTGGCACCGCTGGCCTACCAGCAGGACACCGGCCTGGTGGCCGACGACCCGGTGATCAAGCACTTCGGCGTCCGCGTGGAGACCCGCACCAGCCAAGTCACGCGCCGTGACTACGACTTCGAGAAGCCACGCCTGCAACTGGAAGCCAAGGCCGATGGCGACGCCCAGCCCAAGCTGGAGGACTACGACTACCCCGGCCGCTACACCGACCGCGAGCGCGGCAAGCACCTGGCCACGCGCGCCCTGGAACGCCATCGCCATGACTTCGCGCAGGCCCAGGGCGATGGCGACTCGCCAACCCTGGTCAGTGGCCACTTCCTCGACCTGACCGACCACCCGCGCGACGCCTGGAACCAGCTCTGGCTGCTCACCGAGGTGCTGCACGAAGGCAAGCAACCGCAGGTGCTGGAAGAGTCGGTCATCAGCGACACCCGAGCCGACGACGGCTTCACCCAGGGTTATCGCAACCAGTTCGTCGCCACCCCGTGGGACGTCCCGTATCGCCCGCCGCTGGAGCACCCGAAGCCGCGCATCCTGGGCAGTCAGAGCGCCGTCGTCACCGGCCCGGCCGGCGAAGAGATCCACTGCGACGAATACGGCCGGGTGAAGGTGCAATTCTTCTGGGACCGCGAAGGCCAGGCCGACGACAAGACCAGCTGCTGGCTGCGCGTCAGCTCCAGCTGGGCCGGCGATCGCTATGGCGCCATCACCATCCCGCGCATCGGCATGGAAGTGCTGGTCACCTTCCTCGAAGGCGACCCCGACCAGCCGCTGGTCACCGGCTGCCTGTACCACGCCGAACACGTGGTGCCCTACGACCTGCCGGCGAACAAGACCCGCAGCGTGTTCAAGACCCTGAGCAGTCCCGGTGGTAGCGGCTACAACGAACTGCGCATCGAGGACCGCAAGGGCGCCGAACAGATCTACGTCCACGCCCAGCGCGACTGGGACGAGAACATCGAGCACGACCAGAAGATCCGCGTCGGCAACGAACGCCACGACACCGTCGAGGCCAATGCCTACAGCCACTTCAAGGCCGAAGAACACCGCACCACTCACGCCGATCGCAAGACCGAGATCAAGGCCAACGACCACCTCACCGTCGGCGACAGCCAGCACATCAAGCTGGGCAACGGCCAGTTCATCCAGGCCGGCCAGGAAATTCACCTCAGCAGCGGCCTCAAGGTCGTGCTCGAAGCCGGCAGCGAACTGACCCTCAAGGGCGGCGGCAGCTTCATCAAGCTCGACGGCGGCGGCGTGACCCTGGTCGGACCGGTGATCAAGATCAACTCCGGCGGCGCAGCGGGCAGCGGTTCGGGGGCAGCGCCGGTGTTGCCTGGCGCGGTGAGGCCGGCGGATGCGGATGTGCCGGGAGCATTGCTCAAGCAGCGCCTGCGTGAAGAGTTGCCCATCGTCGAGCTCTGTCAGAAACCCAAGGGTGGAACCCCTATGCAATGCCCGCTATCCGACTGTCCCTGCCGTAAGGCCATGACTGCTGGAGCCAGCGTATGAGCACAGGGCATTGGCTGTTGCTGGAGCGCACGGAACATTTGCTGCCCGACCTGTATCGACTTGGCGAGAACCCGGATCCTATACGCCTGTTCGACGGCACAGAACTGGCCGCTTGCGAGGAAGAAAGCCCCCTGCTGATCGATGCACAGGCCAATCCCTCACTGCTTGCTGCCGTGCAGAATGAACCGGCCTCCTGGCCCGGCCTGCAGCTTGAAATCACGGGACCAACCGAAGGCCTGTTGGCCCACCTGCGTCATATCCTGTTCATCCGCTTCGATCAGGAGCGCCGCGGCGTACTACGCTACTCTAGGCCACGTACCGCCAGTTACTTCTTCCCTGCCAATGATGAGGAAACACGCCCCCTGTGGCTCGGCCCGATACAGCGGCTGACCTGGTATGGCGGCACCTGGCACGACCGCGCCGACGGCCGCGAAGCCTGGCAGCACATCGAAAACCGGCAGGCACAGGAATGGCACTCCGGAACCACCACGCATGAACTGCATCTGCCCCCCAGACAGGAACAAGCGCTGCAACGTCAACAGGGCGAGCACTTTCTTTACCAGTGGTGGGAACGCCAGAGTGGCATTGCCTTCAAAAGGGCCTGGGACTACCTGAATGCGGGTATGCAGGCCGGCTTTGTGACAGCTGAGTCGCTACACACCTACCTCGACCTGCGGCATGCCAGCCCACACGCTACGTCGCCAGACGTACTCCCGCCCGGCACCAATCAGGAGCGCCTTGACGCTCTCGCCAGACACCTGACCCAGAATACGACCGACAAGGAAAGCAGCGTATGAGCAACAACGTATGCGCACTGAGCAAAGGCGCCGCCTGCGAAGCTGGCAAGCTCATCGTCCAGGTAGTGGGCAAGGATCACCCGACTACCCAGAAGCTGGTGATCTGCGATGAAAAGAATGCGCCACTGACCAGTCTGACTCAGCAAGACAAACCGGAGATCCAGAGCAGCGACAGCTTCAGCAACGTGCTGCATGTGTGGGTCTGGGAGGGCCAGCCCAAGCGGACTTTGTGCCTGGAAATCGAAACGGAAAGTGGAAACCCCATTCGCCTGCCTCTGCTGGATGACGCCAAGAGTACGCCCAGGCAGGAAGACAGACAGTGGAACCAGGTCGTCCCCATCATCCCCATGACCCCCATACGCGGTGTAGATAATGATAGAGATCAAGGGGTTCCCGTACTGGGCAGACCGGGCTATCTCTACGTGTTCTACCAAGGCAAGCTCTGGCGAGAACTGGAAATTCGTCAGGCAGAAGATGGCACGACGACCTATCACGACATTGATCTACGCGCGGTCCGAAAACAAGATGGTTTCAGCTCAGGCTCGCGCACAGCACGCGGTAAGGGCCTGAAAGAAGTCTGGCTACCGGCTCGCTGGAACAATCGAAAAGTCGATGACCTACAACTGGCCTATGCCGAAGTCCAGCTCCCTGCACCGCGCCTCCAGCGCCTCGAACAGGATGCCTCGTTGCGTGCCCAGCGCTGCCAGAGTATCGACACTCAGATATCTGCGCAGGAGTTCAGACGCCTCGCTAACGGCCCGGACAACCGAGCCTTGGCAAGAGGCATAATCGCCAGCGCGATCCTGAATAACCCGGCGGCCGCACAAGCTGCGGTGAATGCCGAAGCAAGCCGTCACAACCTGGCCAACCGGTTGTTCCCCTTGAGCCTGGCCAAGCCTCAACGTCCTCGCGCAGCCCCGCATGAACTGCAGTTCGACCACCCAGCCGAATACCTGCATGATTTAAGTGGGGAATACCCTGCCACTTGTCATAGTCGGGCACGTGCCTTTCTCGATCGCTACAAAACAGGCCAGACACCCAACCCACGCAGCGCACCTGAAATGGATGCACTCAACCTGTGCATGGAGCGTGAACTGCTTCCGCAGCGCGCAGCCGCGCCACAGAAGAGTTCGGCGTCAGCCAACGCCCCCTCACCGGAACAACAGTTGGTCGAAGCCGAAAAGGCCTGGCAATCACTACCGGCATCAGCCGACATGCTTGCCGATGCCCGAACCCGGCAAATCGCAGCAGTGATGGTCGAGGACGATCTTTATCGTCTACGTCAGTTGAGCGGACGTATGGATGCCGCTCAGCAACGTGTGCACTTGGCAGCAGAACTGGCCACCCAGCAGCCTCATCACGCCAGCGCGATGCTGGTCAGCAACTTCATTCTGCCGACACATATCGACGGCCAGAAAAACCCTTTAAATCAATTCGCGGAAAACCTGGACAGCGAAGGGCGACAGCGAGTCCAGCATGACCTCGGCACCCCGCTGAAAGGAGACATCGAGCGGTACCATCGCAAAGCTCGCGAGTGTCTGACCACGTGTATGAAGAGTCACCAAACCCAGCAGACGCTCGGCGATTTGTTTTGCCTGGAAGGTTTCGACTACCTCGGCGCCTTTGCCATTACCGGCCAATGCATGACAACGCTGGCCAAGCCATTCAACGACCCACTGAATTTCACTCTAGGCCGTCCGGCAGCAGGCAAAGCAGAGCGCCTGTTGATGGGTCTCGTCAGAAACAAGAGCAACCCGCTACATGCCATGCTCTGGCCCGAAGTCGAGCCACAAGCCTGCTTCGCCCCCTATGTGGCACCCACTACCCCCGAACAAAACCTCGGTGACGGCCGCTTCCGTCCACAAGCCTTGGCGGCCCTGGAGCGTTCCACGTTGCCAGACCTGCAGAAGCTTGAGTTACTGGAGGCTAGACTATTGGTGGCGGGTGCCGAGCGTGGTGATTTCAAGACCTTGCTCAGCGTTGAGAAAACGGTGGCAGCCACGATGACCGTTCTGGGTAACTTCTGGGCCGTGATGGACGATGTTCTACGTGCCGAGGCCAGCCTTGCGCAGGCGCGTCAGAATCGCGACCAGCAACAGGCCGAGGTCGACAAACAGAACCAACGTACCTCGCGAATTCAACGGCATACGGCAAGTAGAAGTCGATTAGCGCATCTGGCACTGTACATAGACCCCAGCGCATACAACCAGGTCATGGGCATGATCCGAGGATCACTGCCAGAAACGCTCGGTGACCTTCACTTTGAACGCAGCGGCCGGGTCAATGAGCGCGAGCACTATACGTTTCCCGTTGATCTGCTAGGCGAGGAAATGACTCAACAGCAAGCCATCCGCATGACCGGAAGCCTGTTCGACGGGCACGGCAATCCCATCGCCACCACTAATATCGATACTGCACGGCAAGCGGGCATGCCACTGCAGAAACTCGACGTTTACCGGATGGTGATGTCCAAACAACATGCCACTGCCGCACGCATGCAGGCCGTAAAACGAAGACTGAGGGAACAGTATCAGGCCCAGTTGCGCCTCGTGGAACAACAGGCCGCTTACGACCAGGCGAAGGCGTCTCCTCACCTCAACCAGGCCAGCGAAGCACGACGCGGCATCTATCGACTGCTTAGCACGCCCATCATGCCGGCATTGTTGACAATGGTTGAGGTGTGGAATGTGAAGGCAGAGATAGCTTCCTTCGAGTCAGTTGAAAGAACTCGTGGCGGTAACAGAGCGCGTTTGGGATACATAGGCGCTATATATGATTTCGCTCTTGCCTTAGAGATTCTCTCTGAACGAATTGCCCACGATATCCGCACCTACCGCCAAGCCACCATCTTTACCCGTGGCATGGATAGCGTTGCTAAGGCATTGGATCACAAGCTGTGGAAGATACCAGGAAGTCAAGGCAGGATATTCGCCACCCACCTTACCGGACGGGTTCTACTCAACGCTGGTACAGCTTTCCTTTTTGCCGCGCTGAGCGTCAGTGACGCCATGCATGAATTCGCCCTCGGCGATGAGGCCGGCTGGGGGTATGCGGTCATGGCGCTCGGTGGTGTCTCCATATTCGCTGCCACCTTCATGGCCGGCCCCGCCGCAGGCGCTCCCCTGTTGGCCCTGGGGCCGGCCGGCTGGGCCACCGCCATAGGCCTGGCGCTGGTACTCGCCGGCGCTGCTCTGGTGTGGTGGCTGGACGACACACCTCTGGAGGAATGGCTCAAGCTCGGCCCCTATGGCCAGGCAGACCAAGGCCTGATGTCTCGCCTGGTCGGTAGCAAGCGTCCTGCCCACCTGCAGGATCCGCAGGAGGCCTTCTACCGCCTGGTCAGTCTGCTGGCCGGCATCCATATCCGCGTCGAGGCCAACCCACACCATGCCGAGGCCTTGCAGGGCCACCCAGGCAGCGACCCGGAAGAACGAGCCTGGTTCTACAGCATGCGCAGAGCCAATATCCGTATCAGCATAGAAAGCAACCTGCCTGGCCTGGTGAGCTCTCTGGGGCGCAGCCAATTGCGCGGCGGCACCTGGCTGCGCCTTCTACGTTTCGACACACCCACAGCAGGCCATCCGCTGCTGGCAGAGCAAAGCAGCATAGAGGTGGAGTTGCCCCCTGGACAAAACTTCAATCTGGGGGGCAGCCAATCAACAGGGGCTCAGACCCCGCCCAGTTTCGTCGCCCAGCGCCAGGTTCCGGGCGGAGTAGAGCTTTATATGGAACAGCCGACCGTGGCCCGCAGCGCTCCCTATCGCTATGACTGGGCCGTACGCGCCCAATTGCAGGTCGACGACGGCCAACGCCAATGGGTATTCCCTGCCCCGTTGCCTGTAGACCCGCTGCGTTATGATTCTAAAAACCACGCTAAACCGGATTATCGCAATGTCGGTAAGGCCTTCTGGGCCGACGAGCACAACAACAGGCCTTGAAAAATGCCCGAGATGGACAACCAGAACACCCTATACGCCGCCACGGCCCATGACTCACGGCAACTCCCGGAACAAGCAGCACAAGTCCGTGACCATGCTGGACGCCTCTGCATGCGCCTGCCCTGGGGCAATACACAGGAAGTCGCGCCGTTGACCTTTATCGAAGACGACTCACCAGCCGAGCTTCGTGAGGAGGAAGAAGAAGAAAGTAGAAACCCAGGTAGCCGTGCCCGCAAACAGGAAAAGTTCCATAACGCCTGTGACCATATTCGGTATCGTCAAGCACGCGCTTCTGCATGGACTCAGCTGTGGATTTTTATAGGAAGTATTGGTAAAGGATTTTTTTTAATATGGACTGGTTTATTAGCAGTTGGATTTCTATTGCTTCTACCCGTAGACCAGTCACCCTGGCTACATCAATTGGAAAGCACCTTTGATATGTGGTTATGGGTTGCAATCCCATCGTTGACGGCATGGTTAGCTGCACATATTGCATTCTTTTACCTTCCAAGGACTTTCATAATCACCCCCTCCAAAGGCCCTCTCTGGGAACTCAATCGTCAAACCGGCATGGTCACCGTCTTCGCCCGCAAGCCAGGGCAGTTCAAGGAGCAGGGTTATGACGGGGACTTTATCCGTCCCTTCCATGAGTTCGACGCCTATGTCCATATGCTGCCCACGCGCCAGGGCATGCCGCTCTACTCCCTGCATCTGGTGCATCGCTACCAACCGGTGGCCATCGACTTCATGCCCCTGATCGGCCGACAAAGCTCCGACAAAAACAGTCTGGCCCTGTGGGACATGTGGCAGAACTATATGGATATCAGCAAGCCGTTGCCGGATATCCCTGTGTTAGAGGAGTTCCGTCACCTTGACCCCACCACCGCCGAGCACGACCGCCGCACCGGCCGCCCCGAGCGCTACTGGCGTGATATGGACGACCGCATCTTCAAGGCCGCGATACTGGCGATGCAGGATCGTATCAACCAGCTCGATGCACTCAGCCGCCCCAACCTGATGGCCCAGCATGTGCAATACCTCTGACACCTTTGCCGCCACACCCGGCCTGGATAGACCACACAAGGCAGGGGATAGCCAGGGCTTTCTAGGCGGACGGGTTAGCTACCTGGCGCCACTGCCACTACCAACGGGTGAGCCTCCCCATGACTACGCCCATGCGGTAGGCGCAGTAAATGATGTATATCTCAGCCTTGGTGTTGGCATGCCACACGCTTATTGCTTATGAGCAGTACCTTGAACAAATTTACCCAGGCTCTCCCCTGGAGCCAGTCCATCGAACTTCCAGACCACCATCAGTGGAAGCACACTAATCAGCATGCGTTGCTGGAGTGGAAAATCAAGGCAAGGTCTTATAATACGACCGTCGCAAACTCCATGTTTATTTTCCTCTTTCTATTCACCACTATATTATTTGGGTGGATGGGCGAGATATTTAACCCTAACTCTTCAAAGTCCATAGCAATAGGAATACCATTTTACATATTAACCATGGCGGCCATTTACGGCACAACTCATCAAAAAACAAAATTTGCTTATCGCCTGACCGAAACGGGCATAGAGGTCTGCGAGTGGAAAGCGCCAGGTAAAGGCTGGATAATCACTTTGAAATGGCTTACGGCTATTGCCGCTATCGCCGTTCTATTCATTGTCGCACTGGACCCATCGACCTTTTGGGTCGCACTCGCCGGGCCTGGCGGCATAGGGCTACTTTATCTAGGGCTGGCTAACTCCAGCAAATTCCAAGAAATGCATACCGAGTATCATCATCGTACCCATGAGTGGGCACGATATAAAAAAATCTCTATTCATTCAAGCCGCCCAGTCATAGGACTGCACTTCGATTACTTCAACACACACTTTCAGGCTATGGACAAAGGCACACTGTTCTTATTCTGCAAAAAGCAACAGCTAGCCGCCGCTCTAAGAGAAATAAATCGAAAACGCCCTGATCTACAACCAATCAATGAGTCATTTGACATCTACTAATAACCACCTAAAGAATGTACTCTAGTCGCGACTGTAGCAGAGGCAGAGCGGGCTTCAGAAAGATAAAATGCTCCACCTTGGCAGGTGCCAAAATCGAGCAATGATCGCTTATGAGCAGTGCCTTGAAAAAACTCTTACAGGCTCTTCCTTGGAATCAGCCCGCACGCAAATGAATATGTGGACTGGCCGTTCTATATTTTCCGGATCAACGCAACTTCGATAGACACATCATTCTCATCCGCGAACGACCAAAAGGACTCCCACTAAAAGAAAAGAGCACCTCGGTACTGCCACTCTAGTTTCAAAATCCGGCACTACTATTTTGCTCTCTTCACAGAGCGACTGCTTACTTCCCTTGCAGATGCCTCATGCACGCAAAATGGTGCAAGCTCTTCTAACAGCAGAAGTACGACAAACAGACACAAAATTCTTGCCTACAACCAATATCATCACAAGGAAGAATCATGCCACAAGCAACTTGGAACCCTGCACAATACCTCAGCGTCATGTCCTGGGCTATGTTCAGCACAACGATAACGAGCATCCTACTCGCGCTTATCTTCTTTCCCTTTACTAATCTAGGCGCTTATCTAGCCGGCTGGCCCATCGGGTTATCCATTACCGTGAATGTCATTCTATTCATTGCTGCTTCACTCGCACGACGCGACCAATATGTATGCGTCTCCTTGACAGCCGAGGGAATTCGATACGCTGACGAATCCAAATCCTACCGTCGCAACGAACTGCTTCGTGCCAGTGATATCAAGAAGATCCGCGTTCGACGCAATCCATTCTTCAAGTCGCTGACGATCGACATGAAGGAAGACAATCAACGCTTCTTTCTGAGCAATGTATCTCTCACAGAGAATTTTCTGACAGAAGCCAATGCGCTCATCAACCAAGCAGCGGGTAACGCCCCGCAAACTGGCCTGCAAAAGGCATAGGCGAGCGAACACCGCACCGCAAGAGACTACCTAATTCAGTGTCACAACCAGTGTGGTTACACCGTTTTTAGGCCTCTACCTTGCACGGCCACATAGCACTATGAATGCACTGATAAAGGTTTTCCCGGATAGCATTTTTACCGTCGATGACACTGACAGAGTTTCAATGATCGAACGCCACTCTGCCACGTTCATGACGCATGTGCTGAGATGGGGATGGTTAGTACTTCTTCCGGCTTTTATCGCGTCACTCCACGTCGACGTTGCAGGGCTTACGGTCACATTGTTCTGCCTGTTGGGGGGATATCCGATCATTGCGTTGGTAATCGCGAACTGGATATTTCCCGACACCACCTACGAGGCCCACTTCGACGCTGAGGGGCTTCATCTGGCCATCGGCCATGCGCAAGACCTGACGGCCCATGCCAGTATTTTCGTTCCTTACCGGGAGATCACGGAACTGGTGACTCGTGACCATTATCGAGATATGGGCCGATACGGCACCACATGGGTTCGTAAGTACATCATCAAAATGAAAGTGCCATACGGCGAAAAGCCTCACCTGCTTATCGACACCAAGCGCAGTGCGGAGTCGGTGTATTCCGTTTTGAGCAGAGTTGCTCAACTGCCTGCGGCACAACACATTCGCATACCGCCGATGATTACCATTGGCGATCCGCCCTTCAGCCCAGCAAGAAGACGTGAACAACGCGAAGAGCGAGAGAGGCGTCTACGCGGAGAGGTGTAAAGGGTAGAGAGCACAAAGTTGCCGACGGGCATAACCCAGCCTAGATGGCGAAGTTCAGTCCCATTGGAACCTTCTGCCCGTACGACCTGTAACGCTCCATCATCGAGATATTTGCAGAGGTGCGAAACAAGTTCCTTAGGAGTGGCTTCATGCCGAACATGCGTCAACACAAGGCCTTGGCCGACCTCCTGATGGCGCCTACGCACCCACCTGCTCATTGCCAATCGGCAACTTCAGACGTTCGAGCCGGTGGCTGGCAGCCTTCAGCGTAAGCTGACCGTCCAGAAAACTTGGCCCATAGATGCTCGCGTCTATATGAGCATGCTGCGGGTGGGCCAGGCGCGTGGCTGGGGAAAAGCTCATCCGACGGCCAGTCTTCAGCAGCAGTAACAGGTCGCGCGGACGACTGTCCTTGGAGTAGAAGCTGTGTTGCTGCAAGCCGAGCATGCGAAGGCGGAAAGCTGCATCGGGTGTACCGTTGCGATCCAGCCGCAGTAGATCGAGCTGGAGGCCATCGGCCAGCTCGGTTCTGTTCAGAACCTCCACATACTCAAGGTTCAGCAGCAATTGCAGCACGGCATTCAGCGGCTCCTCTGGCAGCGGCCTGAAAAATTCACAACCTGCGAGCCAGAGCATGCGCAAAGCGAGATAGCCAAAGAGTATGCCGATAATCAGGCTTAACAGCACATGCCTGTTGACGCTCCCCTGATCGCAGACCCGCGTTCCGCGCATGCCGCGAGCGGCCTGAGTAACGCAGCCACCGGCGTCACGCGCTGGCTCAAAGGCCAGCCACAAGAAACTCATGCTTATCGCCGTCATTATCAGCAGTACCAGCATGAATGTGCCGCTGCCGCTGGACGTCAGTCGGCCCCAGCGTTCGCCGATCCTGATCTTCAACATGCAGCCGAGCTCTGTTTGCGCAGCGCGGTCAGTGGTGTGCCGCGACAGTAGCGAGCCAGCCGAATTTCCAGGGTGGCAAGCAGGAGAAGAGAGAGGATCAATCGGTTATTCATGAAACATCCTTGTTGAATCAGTTGTCCGTTTAGCCTAGGCAGGCCCGTCAGGACGTATCTCAAAGCGCTATACGAACATATCTCACGCAAGGCATGCGGCCCAAACTCAGGTCACGACTCTGCGAATCTCGTCATATCAGAGCTCAAGCGGGGCCCTGACCGAATGCATGCAGACTAGTGCTGCGCTTGTTGAACCATCTTGCGGCCATGCGGAATCAACAACATCAAAACCAGCATCCCCAACACTCCCGCCCCAACGAACAGCCCCTCATACCCCAACGCCTTGGCCAGCACTCCACTGCTGGCGCCGACGAAACCGGACAGCAACACCTGCGCCGAGGCCTGCAGTGTAAAGTCGGCGCCTTCGTGTTCCGGGCGGCACATACGCATCATCGCGGCGAACAGGGCGACGGTGGACATGCCGTCGGCCACCTGCTCGAACAGGGTCACGGCATACACCAGCACGGTATTGGCGCCCTGCCCCACCAGCAAGGCCAGCGCAGCGATGCCGAGCGCCTGCAGGGCGCCGAACAGGATCAATGCCCGCAGCACGCCGATGCGGGCGTAGAGCAGGCCGCCGAGCAGGGCGCCAGCGATACCGGCCAGGCTGCCGATCAGGGTCAGCTGGCCCAGCTGGGCGGTGCTCCAGCCCTGGTCCACCAGCATCGGTTTGATCATCGGCGAGCCGAGCGAGTCGCCCAGCTTGAAGGTCAGCACCACCGCCAGCCACAGCAGCATGCCGGGCTGTGCCAGCAGGCCGCGATAATGGTTCAGCAGCAGACGCGGGCCGAGGGCGCTTTCTGCCAGGGCGGGCTGGAAGGGCAGGAGCCGGCGCTCGGGAAACAGCAGGATCGGCACGCTCATCAGCAGGACCAGCCCGGCCAGCAGGCCGAGCGCCAGATTCCAGCCCAGCGGGTCGATCACCAGCAGCAGGCCGCTGCCGCTGACGATCATGCCGACCTTGTAGCCGCCCACCTGCAGGCTGTTGCCCAGGCCGCGCCAGCGCTCCGGCAGCAGGCGCACGGTCAGCCCGTCGGTGGCGACGTCCTGGGTAGCCGCCAGCAGGTTGATCAGCACGAGCAGGCCGAGCAACAGCCACAAGCCGGAGCCGAACAGGGTCTGCGGCGCGAGCAGCGCCAGCGCGGCCAGGCAGACCACGACACCACTCTGCAGCGGCAGGATCCAGCCGCGATGGTGGCCGAGGCGGGGTGAGGCCAGCCGGTCGACCCAGGGCGCCCACAGCACCTTGAGCAGCCAGGGCAACGCCAGCAGCTTGAGCAGGCCGATCAGCGCCAGGTCGACACCATGCTGACGCAACAGCACCGGCAGCGAATGGGCGATCAGCCCGGAGGGCAGGCCTTGCGCGCAATACAGCGACGCCAGCAGCACCAGCGTGGCATTAGACGGGCGAGAGGCGGATGGCGACATGGCAGGCGCTCGCGGCAAAAGCGCAAGCCTAGTGGTTTGCGCCTGCGAGCGGCAACGCAGCGGTGGTTACAGTTCGTAGCGAGGGCGTCGCGGCTGAAGCCCCTGCCACAACAGCCTTGCCAGCCCGGATGCGATCCGGGACGTCGCTCGCGCATGCCCCGGCGGATCTTCCTGTGCGTAGGGTGGATGACGCCTTTTTCATCCACCATCAAAGGCTCGGGCCGGCGTTTATCCGGTAGAGCGCTGCAGCGCGTTCCACCCTACAGGCTGTTCAGGCACTCGCTCAGGCCGTTGGCCAGGTTTTCCAGCAGCAGTGGGTAGGCCGTGGCATCGACCGGCAAGCTGCCGCCCAACGCATCCAGCTCGGCCAGTTTGACCGGCAGGCCGGCGGTGAGGGTTTCCGCCAGGCGCGGGCGCAGCGGCGGCTCGCTGAACACGCAACTGGGCCCCGCAGCCTGCAGACGCTCACGCATCGCCGCGACATGCCGCGCCCCTGGCTGCACTTCGGTCAGCACGCTGAATACGCCGGCATGCTTGAGACCATACGCTGCCTCGAAATAGTCGAACGCCTCGTGGAAGACGAAATAAGGCTT
This sequence comes from Pseudomonas sp. REST10, assembly GCF_029542605.1. Lineage (NCBI taxonomy): Bacteria > Pseudomonadati > Pseudomonadota > Gammaproteobacteria > Pseudomonadales > Pseudomonadaceae > Pseudomonas > Pseudomonas sp. REST10. The sequence continues at coordinate 94,513 of NZ_CP035677.1, forward strand.
GCCCTGCAGCGCCGCCAGTTGCGGACGGATGCGCCCGTCGAGCGCATCCAGGCGCTGTTCGAATGCCTGCAGGTTAGCGGCATAGCGCGCCGCGTTGGCCGCGTCCAGCGCGCTCAGGTCGGCCGCCATGCGCGCCGCGATTACCTTGGCATTGACCGGTGACAGCCACAGATGGGCATCCAGGCTGCCCGGACGGTGGTCGTGGTCATGGCCGAGGTCCTCATCGGCGTGATCCTCCCCGTGCCCAGCATGCTCCTCGTGGCTGTCGCCGAAGTGACGCAGGGCCATGCCTGGCAGATCCTGCACGGCCACCTGCGGTTTCTGGCGATTGTTCAGCACGCGCGGCAGGAAATTCTCCAGGTCCGCGCCCACCCAGTAGAGCAGATCGGCATCGCGCACCCGGCGCACGTCGGAAGGACGCAACGCGTAGTGGTGCGGCGAGGCGCCGGGCGGCAGCAGCACCTCGGGCGCGCCAACGCCATCCTGCACGGCCGCTGCGATCAATTGCAGCGGTTTGATGCTGGTCAGGACACGCACCTCGGCCTGGGCGCTGGCGACGAAGAACAGGGCGATAAGACAGATAAGACGCGACACGGGACATACTCGGATTGGATGGGTGGACGCCCCTGCAAACCTGGGCGCGGCAGCCAGCGCAAGGCGCAAGACCAACGGACGTATCAGCCAGAGGCTGGCCCGAAGGCTGAGCGCCAGCGAATCAGACAGGCGAGAAGATGCAGTTTACCCGCGGTAAATGAGCATCCTGGGCCTGGTTTCAACGCAGCGATGGCAACGCAGGTGGTTTTTAGAGACGCACTGAGCGAGTAATATAATAACGTCTCCTACCAGCGCCGTCCTTGCCCATGACCGACACGCCACTGGCCTCGCGCCCCCATGATCACTCCCGCTGCGTCAGTCATGCCCTGGCTGAGGCCGAAGCCATCTGTGCCCGCCAAGGCCTGCGCCTCACCACCCTGCGCAAGCGCGTGCTGGAGCTGGTATGGGCCAGCCACAAGCCTCTCGGCGCCTACGACATCCTCGGCGTACTCAGCGAGGAAGATGGCCGCCGCGCCGCGCCGCCTACCGTCTATCGCGCGCTGGATTTCCTCCTGGAGAACGGCCTGGTGCATCGCATCGCGTCGCTCAACGCCTTCGTCGGCTGCAGCCATCCTGAGCATGCCCACCAGGGCCAGTTCCTGATCTGCCGGGTGTGCCATGCCGCGACCGAGCTGGAGCAACCGGCCATCAGCCAGGCGATCGTCGACGGCGCCGCAGGCGTCGGTTTCGCGGTGGAAAGCCAGACCGTGGAAGTGGTCGGCCTCTGCGCCGGCTGCAAGGACGAACGATGAGCGACGCGCTGATCCAGCTGCAGGGCGTGGCCGTCGGGTTCAACGGCCAGGCCGTGCTGGACGACGTTCAGCTCAGCGTGAGACCTGGCGAGATCGTCACCCTGATCGGCCCCAACGGCGCCGGCAAGACCACCCTGGTGCGCGTCGTGCTCGGCCTTCTGCAGCCAGACCGGGGCAAGGTCCGCCGTGCGCCACGCCTGCGCATCGGCTACATGCCGCAGAAGCTGCATGTCGACGCCACCCTGCCGCTGTCGGTGCTGCGTTTCCTGCGCCTGGTGCCGGGGGTGGACCGCAAGCGCGCCCTCGCGGCGCTGGCCGAGGTTGGTGCCGAACAGGTGATCGACAGCCCGCTGCAGAGCATCTCCGGCGGCGAGATGCAGCGCGTGCTGCTGGCCCGGGCGCTGCTGCGCGAGCCACAGCTGCTGGTGCTCGACGAGCCCGTACAGGGTGTCGACGTGGCCGGCCAGGCCGAGCTGTACCGGCTGATCTCGCAGCTGCGTGAACGCTACGGCTGTGGCGTGCTGATGGTCTCGCACGACCTGCACGTGGTGATGAGCGCCACCGACCAGGTGGTCTGCCTCAACCGTCACGTGTGCTGCTCCGGGCACCCGGAACAGGTCAGTGGCGACCCGGCCTTCATCGAACTGTTCGGCCAGGACGCCAAGAGCCTGGCCGTCTACCACCACCATCACGACCATGATCACGACCTGCATGGCGGCGTGGTCAAGGCGGGCCTGACCATCCATGGTCCGGCTCACGTTCACGGTCCAGGTTGCAAACACTGATGCCCGATTTCCTCCTCAACGCCCTGCTCGCCGGCCTGGCGCTGGCCCTGGTGGCCGGCCCGCTCGGCTCCTTCGTGGTCTGGCGGCGCATGGCCTACTTTGGCGACACCCTGTCCCATGCCGCCCTGCTCGGCGTGGCGCTGGGCCTGATGCTCGACGTCAGCCCGACCCTGACGGTGACCGTCGGCTGCGTGCTGCTGGCCGTGCTGCTGGTCACCCTGCAACAGCGCCAGCCACTGGCCTCCGACACCCTGCTCGGCATCCTCGCCCACAGCACCCTGTCGCTGGGCCTGGTGGCGCTGAGCTTCATGCATGACGTGCGTATCGACCTGATGAGCTACCTGTTCGGCGACCTGCTGGCCGTCAGCCACAGCGACCTGGCCTGGATCGTCGGCGGCAGCGCACTGGTGCTGGCGCTGCTGGCCTGGCTGTGGCGCCCCCTGCTGGCGATCACCGTGCACGAGGAGCTGGCGCGCGTCGAAGGCCTGCCGGTGGCGGCGATTCGCCTGGCCCTGATGCTGCTGATCGCGGTGGTGATCGCCGTGGCGATGAAGGTCGTCGGCGTCCTGCTGATCACCTCGCTGCTGATCATTCCCGCCGCCGCCGCCCAGCGTCATGCGCGCACGCCGGAACAGATGGCCATCGGCGCCAGCCTGCTCGGCCTGCTGGCGGTGTGCTGCGGCCTGACGCTGTCCTGGTATCAGGACACACCGGCCGGGCCGTCCATCGTGGTCAGCGCCGCCGGACTGTTCCTGGCCAGCTTCGCCCTGCCCAAGCGCAACGGATGATGGCGCGCGTCGCGTAAGCCGAGCGCCATCCGGGGAGCGGTATAGCGTGCGGCGTGAAATCGGCACCGCAAACCTGTATGATTGCGCGTTTTTTGCACAACTCGAGACGCGTAGTCATGAAGTCGTTCGCTTTTCGTGGTCTTCCCCTGGTTCTGGTTCTGCTGCTGGCCGGCTGCCAGAACACGCCATCGCACAACGTGCTGCCGGTCGATGAACTGGTCAGCGCCTTCCGCCAGCTTGACGTGAGCCTGGCCGAGGAGCGGCTCGACGACGCGCGCAGCCAGCTCGATGCCCTGCAGCGTCGCGCCAGCGGTGACACGCGCCTGGAGCAATACCAGCGCCAGTTGGCCGATGCCTACATGGAACAGGGCCGCGAGGCGCTGCAACAGGGTGATCTGGATCGCGCCGCGCAGGCGCTGGGTCAGGCACGCAGCCTGCTGCCTCAGGCACCGTCGCTGAGCCATGACCTGAACCAGGCCATCGACCGCGCACGAGAGGCCCGCCAGAACGCCGCCGAACAGCAGGCGCGGGAGGCAGCGGCCAGGCTCGATGCACAGCGTCAGGAACAGCTGCGCCAGCAGCGCCTGGCGGCCGAGCGTCAGCTCAAGGCCGCCGCCGCTGCAGTCACCGAACCTGCCGTGGAGCCGGTCGTCGAGCGCGCACCCAAGGCACGCCTGATCGACCTCGACGCCACCACCAGCAGCGTCGCCCTGCCTATGCTGGACAATCAGGACAACGAAAACCTGCGCCGCCTGCTCGACAGCGTCGCAGCCGATGTCGTGACCTTTCACTGTGCGGTGCGCATCGAAGTACGCGAGGCCAAGGACTATCCCTGGGTCGCAGCGCTGCTCTCGGCACGGATCAAGAAGCTCGACCCGACCTTCCGCCCGCGACTGAGCCAGAAGATCGTGCCGCAGCAGGTGCCGCGTCTGCTGTTGAGCCCGCAGCGCAAGTAGTGCCGCACACCGGCTTCTGCGCTGCAGGTAATGCCATTTTGTAATAACCATAGGCCAACAAAGATTTTCTCGGCCTAAACACCGCCGGGTAAACTAGCGCCCTTTTGCGCCCACCCGGCGCCCGATGGCCGGCTCGACAACCCCGTAGCCCGCCCTTGAACACACCCAAAAGGTCGTTCGTGTGATCCAGTTTCAATCCCTCCACAAGGCTTACCGCGTCGCGGGCCGCGAGATTCCGGCGTTGCAGCCCACCACGCTGCAGATCGGACGCGGCCAGGTGTTCGGCATCATCGGCCACTCCGGCGCCGGCAAGAGCACCCTGCTGCGCCTGATCAACCGCCTCGAGGAGCCCAGCGGCGGGCGCATCGAGATCGACGATGTCGATGTCACCGCGCTCGACGCCAATGGCCTGCGCCGCTTCCGCCAGCAGGTCGGGATGATCTTCCAGCACTTCAACCTGCTGTCGTCGAAGACCGTCGCCGACAACATCGCCATGCCGCTACGCCTGGCCGGCGAACTGAGCCGTGCCGAGATCGATGCCCGTGTTGCCGAACTGCTGGCCCGCGTCGGCCTGCAGGAGCATGCGAAGAAATACCCGGCGCAGCTCTCCGGCGGGCAGAAGCAGCGCGTCGGCATCGCCCGCGCGCTGAGCACGCGGCCGAAGATCCTGCTGTGCGACGAAGCCACCAGCGCCCTCGACCCGCAGACCACCACCGCCGTGCTGCACCTGCTGGCCGAGATCAACCGCGAGCTGGGCCTGACCATCGTGCTGATCACCCATGAGATGGACGTGATTCGCCGCGTCTGCGACCGCGTGGCGGTGATGGATGCCGGCGTCATCGTCGAAGAAGGCCCGGTGGCCGAGGTGTTCCTGCACCCGCAGCACTCGACCACCCGGCGCTTCGTGCAGGAGTCCGAGCATGTCGACGAGGCCGAGCAGCGCGACGACTTCGCCCATGTCGAAGGCCGCATCCTGCGCCTGACCTTCCAGGGCGACGCGACCTACGCGCCACTGCTGGGCACCGTGGCCCGCGAGACCGGGGTGGACTACAGCATCCTCGCCGGGCGCATCGACCGCATCAAGGACACCCCCTACGGCCAGCTCACCCTGGCCCTGACCGGTGGCGACATCGACGCCGCGCTGGCGCGCTTCGCAGCCGCCGACGTGCATCTGGAGGTACTGCGCTGATGCTCGAACAACTGCTGCCCAACGTCTTCTGGCCGGAAATCTGGCAGGCCAGTATCGACACCCTGAACATGCTGCTCGGCTCGATGCTGTTCACCGTGCTGCTCGGCCTGCCGCTCGGCGTCCTGCTGTTCCTCACCGGCCCGCGCCAGCTGTTCGAGCAGAAGGCCCTGTATGGCGTGCTGTCGCTGGTGGTCAACGTCCTGCGCTCGGTGCCCTTCGTCATCCTGCTGATCCTGATGCTGCCCGTCACCGAGCTGGTGGTCGGCACCTCGCTGGGGGTCGCCGGGGCCATCCCGCCACTGGTGGTCGGCGCCACGCCGTTCTTCGCCCGCCTGGTGGAAACCGCGCTGCGCGAAGTGGAGCGCGGCATCATCGAGGCGACCCAGGCCATGGGCGCCAGCACCTGGCAGATCATCACCCGCGCGCTGCTGCCCGAGGCCCTGCCCGGCCTGCTCGCCGCCACCACCGTCACCGCGATCACCCTGGTCGGCTACACCGCCATGAGCGGCCTGGTCGGCGGCGGCGGCCTGGGTGACCTGGCCGTGCGCTACGGCTACCAGCGCTACCAGCCCGACGTGATGGCCGTGACCGTGGTGCTGCTGCTGATTCTGGTGCAGGTGCTGCAGATGGTCGGTGACCGCCTGGTGGTGCACTTTTCTCGCAAGTAATGATGAAAAGCGGCGACTCGCCACCCGCGAGACCCGCGCCAACCTTCCCAAAAGGAACCTCGAAATGAAGAAACTGCTGACTGCCCTGGCTGCCTGCGCAGCCTTCTCGGCCCAGGCCGAAACCCTCAACGTCGCCGCCACCCCGGTGCCGCACGCGGAGATCCTCGAGTTCGTCAAACCAGCCCTGGCCAAAGAAGGCGTGGAGCTGAAGGTGCGGGTGTTCACCGACTACGTGCAGCCCAACCTGCAGGTGCAGCAGGGCAACCTGGACGCCAACTTCTTCCAGCACCAGCCGTACCTGGACGAGTTCAATGCCAGCCGCAAGACCGATCTGGTCAGCGTTGCCGGCGTCCACGTCGAACCCTTCGGCGCCTACTCCAGCAAGATCAAGAATCTGAGCGAACTGCCGCAGGGCGCCACCGTGGCCATCCCCAACGACGCCACCAACGGCGGCCGTGCCCTGCTGCTGCTGCAGAAGGCCGGTGTGATCAAGCTCAAGGCGGACGCCGGCATCCTCGCCACGCCGAAGGACATCGTCGAGAACCCGAAGGCGATCAAGGTGCGTGAACTGGAAGCGGCCACCCTGCCGCGCGTGCTGAGCCAGGTCGACCTCGCCCTGATCAACACCAACTACGCCCTGGAAGCCAAGCTGAACCCGACCCAGGACGCCCTGGCCATCGAAGGCAGCGACTCGCCGTACGTCAACATCCTGGTGACCCGCGCCGACAACAAGGACGCCGAGGCCGTGCAGAAGCTGGTCAAGGCCCTGCACAGCGCCGAGGTCAAGCAGTTCATCGAAGAGAAGTACAAGGGCGCTGTCGTACCGGCGTTCTGATCGCTGATCGCCCCCGTCGTACCCGATGCCGCGTGGCCGTCCAGCCACGCGGCATTTTTATTGGGGTCAGCAGAAGGTGGCGCTGGTACGGCGTAGCCCGGATGAAATCCGGGCCCCTTATCGCCGGCCACCCCAGGGTTAACTAGGCAGCCCTGGGCTTCTCCGGGCGGGTCCAGATGAACAGCGCGCCGCAACTCATACCGGCTGCAGCGAACAGCACCGAAGGCCGGTGCTCGACCGTCAGGATCATGATCCCCAGCGCTGTCAGCATGCTCAGGCTGGCCAGCCACTTGGTGCGCCGGGCGACCAGGCCGCCGTTCTTCCAGTCGCGCAACAGCGGGCCGAACACCCGATGGTTCTCCAGCCAGGCGGCCAGGCGCGGCGAGCTGCGCGAAGCCGCCCACGCCGCCAGCAGGACGAACTCGGTGGTCGGCAGCCCCGGCAGGATCACCCCGAGCATGGCCATGCCGATGCTCAGGTAGGCCAGCAGCAGCCACAGCCAGCGCTGCCAGCCGGGCTGCAGGCTGGCGTCAGGCAAAGCAGCGCTCCAGGTGCTCGGTGAAGCGTTCGAAGGCCGCAATCGCCGCCACTTCGGCCTGGCGCTCCTGCTCGGCATCCAGCTCGATGCTGTCGAGCACCGCCGTGAAAGCCTTCCAGCCCTGCGCCCGACCGCCTTCCGGCTCCGCCAGGTGACGGGCGCCGAAGCTCTCGCTCAAACCCAGCGCCGGCATGCGCTTGAGCAGAAAGGCCGCACCGAGCTTGGAGCCTTCGGAAACGAACAGCCAGGCCAGCGCCTCGCCGGTGCCCATGGCCTGGCCACGAATGCGCTCATCGCCCTGCGGCAGGTCACGTTGCAGGTCGGCGAGATCCAGCCTGGCCTGCTCGACACGGCAGCGCTGCGGCAGGTCGGCGATCAGCCGGGTCAGCTCGGGATCGCTGTAGAGCGCCTGCAGGTCGCGCTGGAACAGGTACTGCGCCGCCACGAAATGAGCGAAACGCTCCGGGCTGGCGAACGGATCATGGCTCTTGACCAGCTGATCGAGGCGGCTGTGCGGCTCGTGGGTGATGGCGTTGAGACGCTGCGAGCGCAGCGGGTGGGAAAGTTGCGAAGGTGCGGTCATGGCGGTAGCCCTGAATGGTTCGGTTAGGTAAAGACGAATCAGTCGGTTTCATTCAGTAATCGGCGTCGACGAAATAGCCGGCCAGGCGCTCCAGGTCGGCGGCGGCCAGCACGCCGCTCAACTGGCGCAGTTGCAACCAGGCACGCAGGTAGCCATGACGCGCTTCGGCCAGGTCGCGCCGGGCGCCATACAGCTGCTGTTCGGCGTCCAGCACATCGAGGTTGACCCGCTCGCCACCGGCCACGCTCTTGCGCGTGGCCTCGACCAGGGTCTGCGCCGACGCCACGGCCAGCCGATAGGCGCGCAACCGCGCCTGCGCGCTGCTGCACAGGTTGAACTGCTGACGCAGGCGCGTCAGCACGTCGGCACGCTGCGCATCCAGTTCGAAGCCGGCCTGCAGGTGGGCCGCCGTCGCCTGGCGGGTCGCCGCCGACACGCCGCCACCGGCGAACAGCGGCACGCTGAGCTGGATGCCGACGCTGTCGGTGTCGTACTTCTGGTTGTAGCTGCTCTCCGAGTCGGAGCTGGTCAGACGGTTGCTGGCCACCAGGCTCAGGGTCGGCAGGTGCCCGGCACGTTGCCTGTCGATCGTTCGGGCGGCCACCTCGACGGCCTGGCGCTGCGCTGCCAGTTCGGCATTGCCGGCGATGGCCAGATCGCGCCAGGCCTCGAAGCGCGCCGGTTGCAGCGGCTGCACGGTGAAGTCGTCGGCCAGTGGCAGCAGATCGGCACGATCCAGAGGCTCGCCGACGATGCTCTCCAGCGTGCGCAAGGCGACATCGAGGTCATCCCGCGCCTGGATCAGCTCGGCCTCGGCCAGGGCCAGGCGCGCCTCGGTTTCCAGTTCATCGGTCCGGGTGCCCTCGCCGGCCTGGAGCAGGTGTCGATTGAGGCGCAGGCGTTCGACCAGTGCACGGCGCTGGGCGCGCGCCAGCTGGATGCGCTCGTCGCTGAGCTGCGCCTGGCTGTAGGCTTCGAACAGGCGCACCGCCAGCTCCTGGCTGCGTGCACGGAAGCGCTCATCGGCCAGCAGGGCGCGCGCCACGCCCTGGCGATAGTCGGCCCAGGCGGCGTAGTCGAACAACGGCTGCTGCAGACTCAGCACCGAGGCGTAGCTGCGATAGTCGCGGTCGACGCGCTGTCCGCCCGCACTCACCTCCGATTCGTTGCGCTGGTTGCTGTAGCTCCACGACAACCTGGGCAGCAGCCCGGCACGGCCGACCGCACGTTCCTCCAGGCCGGCGTCACGCTCGGCGATGGCCGCCTGGAAGCTAGGGTCGTTGCGCAGCGCCAGGGCGTAGGCATCGAGCAGCGCCAGGGCCTGCGCCGGCAGCGCCAGGCAGGACAGCAGCAGGAAACAGATCACGCGCATGCTCAGTCTTCCGCCAGGGCCAGGTGGGTACGGTCGAGCAGCGGCTTGAACAGGTAGTTGAGCAACGAGCGCTCGCCCGTGCGCACGAAGGCTTCCACCGGCATGCCGGGACGAATGCGCAGGCCGCCGAGCTGCTGCATGCCTGCGTCATCCACGCGGATGCGCACGGCGTAGTAGGCATCGCCGCTGCGCTCGTCCTCCAGGCGATCGGCCGAGACCAGTTGCACCGTGCCCGGCACCCGTGGCGTGGTGCTCTGCTCGAAGGCGCTGAACAGCAGCTCCACCGGCAGGCCGGCGTGGACCTTGTCCACCAGCGCCGGGCTCAGCCGGCCCTCGACCAGCAGTGGCTGATGCTCAGGGACGATCTCCATCAGCGCCTGCCCCGGCGCCACCACGCCACCCTCGGTGAACACGCTGAGGCCCACTACCTGGCCCGCCGCCGGCGCACGCAGCACCACCTGCTGCAGTTCGACCTCCAGGCCCGCCAGGCGATGACGCAGTTCTTCGCTGCGAACCTGCGCCTCGGCCAACTGACTGCGGACCTGCTCCTGGAAGGCTTCGCGGCGCTGGCCGGCGCGCAGGCGCAACTCGGCGATCTGCCGCTGCAACTGGCCGATACGCCCGCTGTCGTCCGCCACCAGCCCGAGCAGCTCGGCACGCTGGCGCTCGACATCGAGCAGGCGGTTGCGCGGGATGTACTGCTCGGCAGCCAGCTCGCGCAGGCCCAGCAGTTGTTCATCGAGTACCTGCAACTGCGCCTGCTTGCTGCTGCGCAGCGCGCGCAGGCCACCCAGCTGCGCTTCGCTGCCAGCGAGGTTCTGCGCCAGCCCCTCGAGTTCCAGGCGCAGCGCCTGCTGGCGGCTGGCGAACAGCTGTCGTTGTAATTCCAGGCTGGCACTGACCAGCGCATCATCGCCGCGCGCCAGCAGCCAGGGATCGAAGTCGATGTGCTCGGCCGTATCACGCTCGGCGGCCAGGCGGTCGACACTGGCGCGGCTGCCGATCAACTGCGCGCGCAATGCCTCGGCCTGGGCCCGCAATGCCTGGTCGTCCAGTTCCAGCAGCGCCTGGCCGGCCTGCACCATGTCGCCGTCGCGGGCCAGGATGCGCCGCACCGTACCGCCGACGGGATGCTGCACCGCCTGGCGATTGCCGCTGACCATCACCGTGCCACTGACCGGCACGCCGCGATCCAGCGGCGCCAGCGCGGCCCAGGCGAGGAAGCCACCGAAGCCGACCAGCAACAGCCACCAGCCCAGGCGAGTCGGTGCCCCGGCATCGACCGCATGCAACCCCTGCACAGGAGCCGGGGCACTCATTGCCGGCCTCCCGGCTGGGCGCCGTAGCTGATGCTCAGCGCCGGCGCGACCCGCCGCACCGGCGCGGTCTGCGCGGCGGAACGGGCGCTCTGCTGCAGATCCTGCAACACCCGTGCGGCCGGGCCGAAGGCCTGCATCTGCCCGGCGCGCAGAACCAGCAACTGATCGGCGCCCTTGAGCAACGCCGGGCGATGGCTGACCAGCACCAGCGTGCGCCCCTGCTCGCGCAGGCGATCGAGCGCGGCCAGCAGCGACTGCTCGCCGGCCTCGTCGAGGTTGGCGTCGGGTTCGTCGAGGACGATCAGCGCCGGCAGGCCGTAAACCGCCCGGGCCAGGCCGATGCGTTGCTTCTGCCCGCCAGACAGCCCGGCGCCACCTTCGCCCAGGCGCGTGTCGTAACCCTGCGGCAGGCGCAGGATCAGTTCGTGCACACCGGCCATCTGCGCGGCGGCGATCACCTTGTCCGCCTCGACCTCGGTGAAGCGGGCGATGTTCTCGGCGATGCTGCCGGCGAACAGCTGCACGTCCTGCGGCAGGTAGCCGAGGTACGGGCCAAGCGCCTGCTTGTCCCATTGCTGCAGGTCAGCGCCGTCCAGGCGCACCTTGCCCGCCAGCGGCACCTGCGCCGCCACCAGCAGGCGCGCCAGGCTGGATTTGCCGCAACCGGACGGCCCCAGCACGACCAGACGCTGGCCCGGCTCCAGGGCGAAGCTGACCCCCGCCAGCACCGGCGTGCGTGCCCCCGGCGCACAGGCCGACAGCTGCTCCACGCGCAACTCGCCACGCGGCGCCGGCAGGCTCATGCCGCTGGCACGCGGCGGCTGCGCCTGGAGCAGGTCACGCAGGCGCTGGTAGGCCTGCTGCGCACCGCTCCACTGCTTCCAGGCGCCGATCAGCTGATCCAGTGGGCCGAGCACGCGGCCCGTGAGGATGGACCCGGCGATCATCATCCCCGGCGTGATCTGCCCATCCACGGCGAGCAACGCGCCCAGGCCGAGCATCAGCGATTGCAGGGCCAGGCGCACGCCCTTCGAGGCCGCGGCAAAGACCGAACCCTGCTCGCTGGCGCGATTCTGCAACTGCAGAAAGCGCCCGTGCTCGGCCTGCCAGCGCTGGCGCAGGCGCGTCAGCATGCCCATGGCTTCGGTGGCTTCGGCGTTGCGCAGGTGGGCACTGGCCGCCTGGGTCGAATGGATCGCCAGTTGCCCGGCCTCGGCCAGGGGCGCACGGGTCAGCCACTGGTTGGCCCAGCTCAGCACCAGCAACAGCGCGGCACCGCCCAGCGCCAGCCAGCCGAGCCAGGGATGGAAGAGAAACAGCACCACCAGATAGAGCGGGAACCAGGGCGCATCGAACAGGGCGAACAGCGCATTGCCGGTGGCGAACTGGCGCAGGCTGGTCAGATCGTTCAGCGGCTGCGCGCTGCTGCCGCGCGCGACCCGCAGGCTGGCATCGAAGGTGGCGTCGTAGACGCGACCGCCCAGTTGCTGGTCGACCTGCGCACCGAGACGGATCACCACCAGGCTGCGCACCCATTCCAGCAGGCCCATGAAGGCATACAGGCCGAGCACCATCAGCGTCAGCATGGCCAGGGTCATGTGGTTGCCCGAGGCCAGCACGCGGTCATAGACCTGCAGCATGTACAACGCCGGGGCCAGCATCAGCAGGTTGATCACCGCGCTGAACGCGCCGATGCTGACGAAGCCACGCCGGCAGGACGCCAGCGCGGCGAGGATTTCATTGGAGGGTTGCATGCCTTCGAGCCCCAGGAACGCCGCCTGCCGTGATTGACGCAACAGGCCGCGCTTGTCGAGAATTCGTGCGACCACCGTGGCGCGAGTTGTTCAGGCCAGCACCACGGCGGTCGTTGCCGGCGGCCGGGAGAGCGATCTCCCCGCCGCCTTTTTCATCACCGCCCGATCAGGCCGCCAGGGCCAGGTCGTCGGCCAGCTCCGGTACGCCAACCGTTTCGGCCGAGCCAGTGCTCAGCGGACCGGCTGCCAGGGCAGCGGCGACCACGTCGAAGGTGTCGTCGGTGGAGACGCCGTAGTCGTCGAGGATGTCGTTCAGCTGTGCTTCGAGCTCACCGGTGTTGCCGGACATCAGGGCGTAAATGGTGTTGTGCACGTCGGTGCCGCTCAGGCCCAGACCATCGAAGGTCGCCTGCTCGTCGAACAGGTGGTAACCACTGGCATCCTTGTACAGATAACCACCCAGGTTGACGTTATCCAGGTCACCGGACAGCACGTGCGTGGTGATGTTGTAGCTCAGGGTGCCTTCGGCGACGAAGGCGCCGGTGCTCTCGTACCCGGAGATGGCGTACTGCGTGCCGCTCAGGTAGCCCGGATAGAAACCGCCGGTGTTGCTGCCCTCGTTGACGTTGCCACTGGTGTGGTTGTTGTCGGCGAAGGTCAGCTCCCAGGCCGAGAGGTAACTGCTGATCGAGTTACTGGCATAGGTGGCGCTGTAGGAAATGGACAGACTCATGGGTTGATCTCCTATCGGTGTCATTCACGGCCCGCCAACGAGCCGCGATTCGCTCGGGATGAGCAAATTCTCAGAACTGGTACTCGACGCTGCCGGTCAGGGTTCTGCCGCGACTAAGAGTGAAGGCATACACATCCCCCAGCGGCACCAAGTAGGCACGATCAAAGGCGTTCTCCAGGGACAGGCTGAGCCGAGTCTGGGGTGTGGCCTGGTAGCCGGCGAAGAAGTCGTAGACGACATAAGAGGCCCAGTCGGCCGGGTAGATGGCTTCGAGGTTGCGCTCGGTGTAGGACTCGGTATAGCCCTCGCTGTAACGGATACGTGTGCCCACATCCAGCCTGCGATCCAGCCAGCGGGTCCCCAGCACCAGCGAGCCTCGATCCATCGGCATGTACTCGGAGCTGCCCATCAGGCCGCCACAACTGACCAGCGAATTGGCATAGTCATCCGGGATCGAACCAACACCGACGCCCGGTATGAAACCGAATCGCTCAGCGCCGCCCAACCAGGCATTCTTCGAGCAGTACTCGTTCTTGCCTATCATGTGGGTGTAGGTGAGGTCGGCGTAGAAGCGTCCGTTGTCGTAGTTGGCCTGGTACTCGACACCGCGAAAGCGTGTCGAGGTCAGGTCGTTAACATGCGCCACAGTGCCCAAGGTCGGCCCCGTACCGAACCCCGGCACCTGCCGGTTGATGGCCATGTAGGTGAAGTCGTCCACCCGCGTATCGAAGTAGGCAACCTTGATGCCCAGACTGTCGTTGGCCTGCAACAAGCCCTGGCGAAAGACGTTGAAGCCAACCTCCCAGGCACTGGAACGCTCAGGCTTGAGGTAGGGGTTGGGATACATCCACTCACCACCTCCGCCATGCGGCCGCCCATAGATCAGCGTTTCGGTCACCGCCGGCGGGCGCCAGCCCTTACCGTAACTGGCGAATACCTGCAGCCAGTCCAGGCCCGGCTTGATCGCCAGGCCGAAGGTCGGCGAGAAGCGCCCCTCCTCACGATCCACATCGAATGTCAGCGCTTCCTGGGTAAAGGTCGCAGGCGGCGTGAAGCGGCGGATGGTCATGCCGGTTTCACCCTGCAGCCGATAGCGGTCGTAGCGCAGCCCGGCGCTGGCCGTCAGCCAGTCGTCATAGTGCAAGCGCAACTCACCGAACACACTGGCCATGCCGCGCTTGCCAGACGGCGTCATGCCTTCGACATAGGGAAAGGAAACGGCCGCGCTCTCAGCCTGCTGATCCGATTTGGGCCTGACCTTGTCTTGAAACAACTCCGCACCGTAGTTGAAGTCCAGGCTACTGAGCTGACCGAGCGCGAAGGTCGAGGTGTTCTCCAGCTGCAGACCAATAGTGCGGGTACGGTATTCGATCTGGTAGGCCGGCGAACTACCGCGCGCCAGATTGTCCTGCTCGTTGCGATTCTCGACGAAGTACAGCTTGCCCTTGAAGTCGATCAGCGGGCTTTCCGGGTCGTAGCTGTAATCGAGGGCCAGGTTCTGCGAGGTCACCTCGCTGCTGCCGAGTTTCTCCCAGAGCCGATCACCGCTGACACTCATCAGGTTGGCATCGTCATAGGAAACCTCGGTACGCAGATAGCTCAGTTGCAAGCGCTGCGTCTCGTCGAGGTTCAGGCCGAACTTGGCGAGGAACGAGCGCATCTCGTTGGCCGAATAGTCGACCGTGGAGTTTTTCAAGCGCTCGGTTGCGTCATTGGCCGTACCCGCCTGGGTACGGATTTCGCCGATACGCCCGTTGGAGCCCGGCTCGTAGTTGCCCAGATTGCGTTCGCTACCCGCCAACAGAACGTCCCAGGCATCGTTGCCAAAAGCGAAGACACCGCTGCCGATGAAGTGAGTACCGTTGCCCAAGCCACCCAGGCCACTGGTCGCCCGAAGCCGGCCACCAACCTCCTTGCCATCGCGCAGAAAGTCGCTCGCCTCCACGGTACGGAACTCGGCCACACCACCGATCACCCCCGCGCCGCCCAGCCCGGAGCTGGCGCCCTTGCTGATCACCACGCCGGACAACAGTTCGGGGTCGACATACATACTGCCGTTGCGTTGCTGATGGCCACTCTGCTGGTAGTTCTGACGCATGCCATCGATGTTCATGTTGACCCGACCGTAGTCCTGCAGCCCGCGGATGTTCACCGACAACCCGGGGTCCTGCTGACTCACGGCGGTATAAACACCCGCCGACTGCTCGAGCAGATCGGCAGCATGATGAGGCGGCGTACGGTCGATCTGCTCACGGTCGATCACCGCGACCGAGCGTGGCTGCAGGTAGGTTTCCTGGCGCTGGCTGAGCTGGCGCCCCTGCACCGTGGTCGACTGCAGCTGCAGCGTCTGTTCATCGCGCAGCGCGCGGCGGGTCAGGGTGACCTGACGCTGGCCGTCGAAGCGGTAATCCACCGGCGCACTGCCGAGCAGGCGACGCAGCGCCTCGTCGAGCGGGTAGCGCCCGCTCAGCGCGGTACTGGCGAAGCCCTGCAGGCGTGCGCTGTCGAAGAACACCTGCACCCCCGTCTGCTCGGCGAAGGCCAGGGCAGCGCGGTCCAGCGGTTGCGCGGGGATGTCGAATGCCATCACCTCGTGCTGGGTCGAGCGCGCCTCGGCCACGGCTTCGGCCGCCAGCGCGGCGCCGTTCAAGGCCAGGGCCACGCCCAGCGCGACACCACTGAGCAACACGGATGAAGGATGACGGAGAGCAGGTGATGCTGCAGAACGACGACGACTCACGACTAACCCCAGGGCTTTCTTTATTGATAATGAAAATCACTACCAACAAAGACGCGCAACCCGGAGAAACTCAGTAAGGAAATCGTGAAATTTTTTCTGCCGGTCCTGTCGGAGCGCCTCGATGCGCCTCAGTAGATCAGGCTGATGCCCAGCATTTCTGCCCGCTGCAGGTGCATTTCCCGCGCCAGGGTGGCCAGGGCATCGTCGAGTGCGTCCAGGCGGAAAACCCCGCTCACCTCGCGCTGTGCCAGCGCCTCGCTGCCGAGGAGAATGTGTCCGCTGCGATAGCGGTTGAGCTGTTCAACCACTTGCGCCAGCGGCACGCGGTCGAACACCAGCAAGCCACGCTGCCAGCTGGTGACACGCTGCAGGTCGAGCGCCACGTCGCTGATGCCCGAGGCGTCGTAATGCACGCTGTCCCCCTCTTCCAGGCGCTGCTGCTGGCCGCCGGCACTGACCTGCACGGCGTGCTCCAGCACACCGACCAGAGCGCCTTCGTCAGCCTCGCGCCGCACCAGGAAGCGCGTGCCCAGGGCGCGTGCCGTCCCGCCGGACGCCTCGACGACGAACGGCCGATCCGCCTGCGGCGCCACCTGGAAAATGGCGGCACCGGCCAGCAGCTCCACCCGCCGCCGGGTCGCGGAGTAGTCCAGGCGGATGGCACTGGCACTGTCGAGGATAACCTCGCTGCCATCGGCCAACGTCAGGCTGCGCACCTCGCCGCTGGCGGTGCGATGGTCAGCCATGAGCGGCAGCAACAGGCGGTCGCGCTGGCTCAACCCCAGGCCACCGAGCAGCAGCGCCAGGCAGGCAGCCGCGCCCCAGCGCCGCAGGCGCGCCTTGCGCACGGGATGCTGGGGCCTGGCAGAGGCCACTGGCGGCGCCCGATGCTGCCGGGGCCTGTCGCCCGGCAGACCCGCCAGGGTCGCCCAGGTACGCTGGGCGAACGCCAGCGCCTCGGCATGCCGGACATCGGCCTGCAACCAGTGCTGCAGCGCCTCGGCCCGGGCGTCGTCGAGTGCATCGTCAGCGAGCAGCACCGCCCATTCGGCGGCGGCCTCACGGATGCTCCGCTGCTGCGGATCTTGGCTAATCACGCTCACTCTGGATTCTCGTTATAGGTCGCTGCGGAGCGGGCGGCTGATACCCGTTTCAAGTAATGACGTGCGACGCGGGGTTTTACCGTAAACCATCGTCATGCCTGTTCGTCCACCTCGAGCACGCGCTCCATCACATGCGCCAGGGCGCGTGCCAGGTGCTTCTGCACCGAACTGTCGGAGATCTCCAGCTGACGCGCCACCTGGGCGTGGGTCAGGCCCTCGATGCGGTTGAGGCGAAAGATCTCCTGAGTCCGCGCCGGCAGCTCGGCGACGGCCTCCTGCAGACGTTCGATACGCTGGCGCGCGGCGGTGATGTCGTCCAGCGAGCTGCCTTCGGCCTCGATTTCATGCAACAGGTCATCACCGAGCAGGTCGGTCCTGCGCCGAATCTGCTGGCGCTGGTGGTCGATCAGCAGGTTGCTGGCCGTACGGTAGAGGTAGGCCGGCGAATTGTCGATGCGCTCGCCGCCGCTCTGCTCGGCCAGACGCAGAAAGCTCTCCTGAGTGAGATCGGCGGCCAGTTGCGGGTCGCGACTCTTGCGCAGCAGAAAGCTGTGCAGGGTCTTGGCGTGCTTCTGGAACAGGCCTTTGAGATCCAAGTCCGACAATCGTGCATCCCTGGTCTTGGGCGATAGGAAAGCGGCATCTTATTTTTATTGAGAAGCATTTTCAATTTATCGACTCGAGGCAGCCCAGCAGACAGTCCAGTGCCGGCTGGCGCTGTGCCCGGCGCAACAAGGCGACCAGTTCGCGGTGGAAGGTCAACGCGCCCAGCTCGATCACCCGCAGGCGGGTCGGGCGCTGCAGCCACAGGCCAGCACGCGGCACCAGCGACACCCCCATGCCGTTTTCCACCAGGCGCACGATGGCTTCCAGTTCGTCCAGTTCCAGCGCCTCATGCACCATCAGGCGTTGCTCACGCAGGAAGCGGCTGACCTGGCGGCCGCCGAACGAGGTCCGGTCGTAACGCACGAATGGTTGCTCGGCCAGCAGCCGCAGCGGGTCATCCCCCTCGACGTGCAAAGGGGCGACGAGCACGAAAGGTTCGCGCGCCAGCGGCACTTCGAGAATCTCCTTGGGCAAGGCGAACGGCGGCTTGATCAGCAAGGCCAGGTCCAGCTCGCCGGCATCGAGCTGACTGAACAGCTGCAGCGAGACACCCGGCACCAGCTTCAGCTCGACCCGTGGCGCCAGCTGGCGAAAACGCGGCAGCGCCTCGGCCAGCAGGCCGGTCTGCAGGGTGGCGATGGCGCCGACGCGCAACTCGCCGACACAGTCGCCAGCCCCTGGCGGCAGGGCCATCTGCCCGTACAGGGCGAGCATCTGCTCGGCCAACGGCAAGGCATGCCGGCCGGCGGCATTGAGCACCGCACTGCGGCCACTACGGTCGAACAGGCGCACGCCGAGCTGCTGTTCGAGCACACGCATCTGGGCGCTGACCGCCGACTGGGTGAGGCCGACCTGCTGGCCGGCCGCGGCGAAGGTGCCCAGGCGGGCAACGGTGACGAAGGTTTTCAGCTCACGCAGCACGGCGGCCCCTATCGATCAAAAACATTTGAGCTTGCGAGCAAGGATATTCGCTTTCGATCAATTCTGCTGTTGGTAGGCTGAAGCAAAAACCAACAGAGGTACTCCGTGATGGCCCTTGCTCCCTTTCACCTGGCAATTCCCGTATACGACCTGGCCGCCGCACGGCATTTCTATGGCGAGGTGTTCGGCTGCGCCGAGGGCCGCAGCAGCGAGCACTGGGTGGACTTCGACTTCTTCGGCCACCAGCTGGTCATCCACCAGGCGCCTAAGATGGCCTACCAGGAGTCGGCGGTGAGCAACCCGGTGGATGGCCACGACGTACCGGTGCCGCACTTCGGCGTGGTGCTCGCCTGGGCCGACTGGGAAGCGCTGGCCGAGCGCCTGCGCAGCCGCAGCACCCGCTTCGTCATCGAGCCCTACGTGCGCTTCGCGGGGCAGGTCGGCGAGCAGGCCACGATGTTCCTCCTCGACCCGTGCGGCAACGCCCTGGAGTTCAAGGCGTTCAAGGACATCGGCCAGCTGTTCGCGCGCTAGGTCCGGCGCCGCCGCCAACCGCCCGGCTCGGTGCGCGCCTAGGGCAGTTCGGCTACAGGCTGCGCGGGCTCGGGCAACAGCTCGCGCAGCGCCGCGTTGGCCTGCAGCAGCAGCGGCAGCAGTGGCTCCAGCACGCCTGGCGCAAGATGGGCGCAGATATCGGCCTGACGTGGCAGCGGCAGGCCGCTGAGCACGCGAGCGGAAAGCGCCACGTTGGCATCGGCGGCGGCCGCCTCGGTGAGCTTGCACAGGTAGCTGGTGGAGAAGCTGCGCAGGCTCTGCACGATGAGCTCGATGTCGACGATATGACGGGCGATCTGCAGCACCTGGTCGGCGTCGTGGATGCCGTAGATCAGCACCTTCACCTGCCTGGGCGACAGGCATTCGGCATAGCGCGCCGCGGTGGCGAAGGCCCCGATCACGCACAGCCGCCGGGCCACCTCCAGGTGCAGGCTGTCGGGCAGGCTGAGGTAGGTATCGAGGATGCTGCGCGGATCGAGGTGCGTGGTGACCTCGGCAAGGAACTCGATGGGCAGCGTCATGATCAGTTCGCGCAACTGCGCCGGCGGCATGTGCGGCGACAGTTGCGCGGCCTGTTCGGCGCCCAGCTGTTGCACCAGCGCCGCTTTCACCGCCACCGGCGCCATGCGCTGCGAAGCCAGCAGCAGGCGTTGGGACAGGCTCAGGTTGGGGGCTTTGGCCATCGGGTCCTCCTTGTCGTGAGCGAGGCCCGCAGCATCGCGCAGCGGCACGCGGGGCGCAGCCATCTTTGCGCCGGTCACGCCCGCAGCGTTCAGCCGTGACTGGGTAGGGAGGAAACGCGGCTCAACCCGGCGCGCGCTCGATCTGCGCGCGCAGCAGCTCGGCGAAGGCACTCGCCTCCACCGGACGACTGATCAGGAAGCCCTGGATCTCATCGCAGTGCTGGCTTTTCAGGTAGTCCATCTGCGCCTGGGTCTCCACGCCCTCGGCGACCACCTTGAGCTCCAGGCTGTGCGCCATGGCGATGATGGCGCGGGTGATCGCCGCGTCCTCGCCACCCGGCGACAGGTCGCGGATGAAGGTCTGGTCGATCTTCACGTAGTGCACCGGGAAGCGCTTGAGGTAGCTGAGCGAGGAGTAGCCGGTGCCGAAATCGTCGATCGCCAGCTTCACACCCAGCGCGCGCAGCTGCTGGAAGGTCACGATGACGCTCTCGACGTTGTCCAGCAGCTGGCTCTCGGTCAGTTCGAGCTCGAGGTACTCCGGCGCCAGCCCGGTCTCCTCGAGCACCTGACGGACCAGGCTGGTGAGATTGCCCTGGCGCAGCTGGTGCACGGACAGGTTGACCGACACGCGAATCTCCGCCAGCCCCTGGCGCTGCCACTCGCACGCCTGGCGACAGGCCTGACGCAGGACGAACTCGCCGATCGCGGTGATCAGCCCGGTCTCCTCGGCCAGGCCGATGAATTCGCCCGGCGGCACCAGCCCCTGCTGCGGATGACGCCAGCGCACCAGCGCCTCGGCGGCGTTGAGCTGATCGTCGGCGAGGTTCAGCTTGGGCTGGTAGAACACCTCCAGCTGGCCCTCGTCGATCGCCTTGCGCAGCTGGTTTTCCAGCTGCAGGCGCCCCAGGGTACAGGCCTGCAGGTTGTCGGTGAAGAACTGGAAGGTGTTGCCGCCCAGGTGCTTGGCATGCTGCACGGCCATGTTCGACTGGCTGATCAGCGTGCCGACCTCACGGGCATAGTCCGGCATCAGGCTGATCCCCAGCGACGCGCTGACCACCAGCTCGTGGCCGCCGACGGTCATCGGCACGCGCAGCTTGGCCAGCAGACGGCTGGCCACCCGCGCCAGGCTGGAGAGACTGCCGTAGGCATCGAGGATGATGGCGAACTCGTCACCGGACAGGCGCGCGATGCAGTCGGCCTCCGGCACGGTCTGGGTGAGGCGACGGCTCATCTGCCGCAGCAGCTGGTCGGCGACCTCGTGGCCAAGGCTGTCGTTGAGCAGTTTGAAACGGTCCAGGTCGATGTGCATCAGGGCGATGCTGCGTCCCGTCTGCCGCGCACGCTGGCTGGCCTCGTGCAGGCGCTCGCGGAACAGCGTGCGGTTGGCCAGGCCGGTCAGCTCGTCGTAGTGCGACAGGTAGCGCAGGCGCTCCTCGGCCTCGCGGCGCGCCGTGAGGTCGGCGAAGAAGCCCACGATATGGCTGGGCCGCCCGGCCGCGTCA
Organism: Pseudomonas sp. REST10; assembly: GCF_029542605.1. NCBI lineage: Bacteria > Pseudomonadati > Pseudomonadota > Gammaproteobacteria > Pseudomonadales > Pseudomonadaceae > Pseudomonas > Pseudomonas sp. REST10. Next base: position 115,495 of record NZ_CP035677.1, read on the forward strand.
CGCACCATGTTGAGCTGCAACCACTGCGGGTAGAGTTCGCCGCTCTTGCGCGTCTCGATCAGCTCGCCCTGCCAGTTGCCGCTGCCATCGAGTTCCTGGCGGATGCTCAGGTACTGGCGGCGCATCTCGTCGCTGCCGAGCAGGCTGGTGACCCGGCGCCCGAGCACCTCGTCCCGCGAATAGCCGGTCACGCTGCTGAAGGCACGGTTCACCGCCAGCAGACGGTAGTCCGGGTCGAGGATGAAGATGCCTTCGCTGGCCGCTTCGAAGACCATCGCCGCCAGCCGCTGCTGCTGCTCCTGCTGGCGCCGTGCGCTGATGTTGCGGCGGGTGCCGAGCATGCGCAGCACGCGCCCGCTGGAGTCGCGCTCGACCGCACGGCCACGGTCCTCGACCCACACCCAGTGCCCGTCGGCGTGGCGTACGCGGTATTCGACGTGATAGTCCTCGCTGCGTCCCTTCATGTGCTCGAGCAAGGCACGCCGCAACGTCGGCAGGTCGTCGGGATGCAGGCGCGGGCGCAGGTCGCGCAGCATCTCCCTGACCTGTTCGGGGTCGAGGCCGAACAGCTCGCGCAGGTGCGAGTGGTGCACCTGGTCGCTCTGCAGGTCCCAGTCCCACAGCCCCAGTTCACTGGCCTCCAGCGCCAGCGACAGGCGCGCCTGGCTCTTGCCCAGCGCGTGCGTGGCCTCGTCCAGTTCCAGGGTGCGCTCGGCCACGCGCATTTCCAGCTCGCCATGGGCATCGCGCAGCTCGCGCTCGGCGCGACGACGTTGCTCCACCTCGCTGGCCAGCTCCCCGTTCAGCCCTTCGGCGCGCTGCTTGGCGTGCTCCAGATGGGCGATCAGCGCCAGGTTGTGAAACCGCTGCAACAGGCTGCGCTGGACCAGGCGGTTGACCTGCCAGGCGACGACCAGCAGTGCCAGGAAGAGAATGACGCTGATCAGCCCCCAGCCGCGCTGCAGGCTGTTGTCGCTGAGCAGCAGGAAGGCCGCCGACGGCAGCAGGCAGGGCAAGGCGAAGGTGAGGAACGCCGGCAGGCTGACCGCGTAGGCGACGCTGGCGGAGAGGATGGCCGCGGCGATCAGCCCATAGACCAGGGCCTGCTGGTAGAACACATCGGCGGGCACCAGGACGATCACGGCGAAGGCCAGGCTCAGCCCCGAGGCACCGGCGCCGAGCAGGAACACGCGGCGCCAGTAGGGTTCCGCCTGGCGGCTGGGCAGGGCGTCGTCGAAGGCCTTCACCTGGGTCAGGCGCAGCAGCACCAGCAGCACCACCCAGGCCAGCCACGTTGCGAGCAGGGGCACGCTTTGCTGATGCCACAGCAGCAGGGGGCAGGCCAGGCCGACCAGCAACATCAGCAATGTAGGCAGACGCGAGCCCTGGAAAAGCAGGCGCGTGCGCTCGACGGCGATATCCGTGGCGAACTGATGCTCGGTCTGCTGCGGGTCCAGCGTCATCTCTTGGATTGCGGCGCTAGTAGTGGCGGTCATAGGCGATGTTCTTGTAATGGTGCCTGAGGGCCTGCCCGCGCAAGCGGCGGTCGCAGCCCTGACGTGGCGGCAGAATACCCGAGACAGAAGCTGTGCCCAACAGAGATGTGGGCAATTTCACAACCTGGCGTCCAACTTTCGGCGGGCGTCCCGCGTCATGGGCGCAACGCGCGCGGACACCGGCCGGCTGACCTGCCAGTCATCGCTTGAGCGCTTTCGCCCGGGCCGCCGCGAGGCACTTGCAGCCCCCTGCCAACAGCTCCTAGGATGGCGCCCTCCCGCTCAAGGAAGAATGGCCCTCAGCCCATGGATGAACTGCAACGACGCTGGCTCTTCGCCCTGTCCGCACCGATGGTGGCGATCAATGCCCGCTACGACGCCCGCTACGACCTGCCGAATTTCTACCCGGACAACGAGTTCGTCGACCTGACCGAGTCCTGGGACATCGCCGATCGCCCGGCCCTGCTGGCGATGATCCAGCGCATGACCGACAACGGCCATGCCAGCGATCTGAGCGGCGCCTACTGGGACAATGCGCGCCTGCTGCCAAGCGAATGGCAGAAGCTGGTCGACAGCCTGGATGCCAGCCAGCAGGTCGCCTACCGCTACGTCGCCGATACCATCCTGGTGTGCGGCTCCGGCGGTATTCGCGCCTGGGACCTGGGGCGCATGAGTTTCCTCGCCCGCATCGGTCAGCTCAACGGCTGGCTCAGCCTCGAGGAAAACCTCTGGCTGCACAGCCGCCTGAGCCTGCGAGCGCGCTACTACTACCAGAACTGGCAGAGCTACCTGGCCGGCTTTCTCATCGGCCGCAGCTACTGGAGTTGCCTCGGCCACGAGCAGGCGGACGAGCTGGCGCTGTGCATCAGCCGCCAGGGCAGCAACCCGACGCACGTCGCGCTGGCACGCGAGCTGGCGATGAACCCGGCGGCAGGACTGGATGATCTGCACTGGGACCTGGAGCTGGATCTGCCGGAAAAACCTGAATCGCTGGAGGCATTCGACTGGTCATGAGTTGCTGGGAACACCTCGGCATCGAGCCGACAGACGATCAGAACGCCATTCGCACGGCCTACCGCACACGCCTGCCCGAGGTCCATCCGGAGCGCGACCCCGAGGGTTTCCAGGCGCTGCGCGGTGCCTACGAGGATGCCCTGCGCCACGCGCGCGGCGAAGCGAGCGAGGCCAGCGAGGCGGCCGCACTGCCCAGCGCCAGCGAACAGGCCGTGCAGCAGTTCGTCGAGCTGCTGCAGGATGCCGGCCGGCGCTTTCGCCCCGAGGCCTGGCAGGACTACTGCCGGGCGCTGGACCAGCTGCCGCTGGACGTGCTGGAGAGCATCGACGGCTCGCTGCGCCACCTGCTGCTCAGCAACGGGCCGTTGTCGCACCGCTGCGCGCAGCTGCTGACCGAGCGCATGGCCTGGGCCAACCGCCTGATGCAGCTGCCCTTCGAAGAAGCCGAGCCGCTCGACCAGTTGCTGCAGCGCATCGCCGAACCCGACCCGTTCGACCTCGCCACCCTCAGCGACTGGCCGAGCGTGGCGCAGGTGGAGAACCTCTGGTACGTGCGCACCCTCGAGCACCTGTTCCAGAACCGGCCGTTGCAGGAGTTCCGCGGCTGGAGTTCCCTGCACCTGTGCCTGCCGATGCCCGCCGACCCGGCCTACTACCCGCACCTGTACCGTCAGTGCACCCTGGCCGGCGTGGCCCTCAGCGGTGCCCTGGAGCACTACCAGGCGCGTCACGCCGAGCAGCCGGACGATCTCGACATCCTCTACCTGCTGGCGCTGCAGAAGCAGCACCATGACCAGGATGCCCTCGACCTGTGGACGCGCCTGTGGCTGGAACGCGAGATGCCCGAAGCGGCCGCCTGGTTGCTGGCGTGGAGCGCCTACCATGCACCGGAGCACCTGCCCCTGCTGATCATGGCCTGCGACCGCAGCCAGCAGGATGTGGACCGACAGTACGCCCTGGACGACAACCGTCTGGGCGATGGCGAGCCGGCGCAGAGCCCGCAGACCCTGGCCCGCTGGCTGCGCGCGGCCGACACCGACCTGCCGGCCCTCGCACGCACCTTCGTCGCCTGGCAACTGGGCGACAGCGAATGGCCGTTCCTCGCCGAACTGTTCAGCGCACTGGATACGCCGCTGACCCGCCTGTATCGCCAGGCCTGGCTGCTGCAGCGTGGCGAGGCGGCGGACATCGAGCCGCTGCTGAACCTGACGGCCGATGAGCACCCGCTCGGCGTCATCGTGCAGCAAGGCTTCGCCTACCTGGCCGGGCAACAGCTGCAATGGCTGCGCGAATCGCCCGCCGTGCAGGCACTGCAACATGCGCTGGCCACGCCCGGCGCGGCATTGCCCCAGGGTCTGGGCGACAACACCGTCGCCCGCGCGCAGATGCTGAGCTGGCTTCGCCGCCTGCGCCACTATGCGCCCGACACCCTGCAACGCCTGCAGGACGTGCTGGCCCCACTGGCGGACGGTCTGCATCCCTATTGCCTGAAGCTGCAACTGCGCCTGCTGCAAGCGGGACAGCCGTTGCCGCCGCTGCCCGCCGAGCCCGAGGCGCGCTGGCAGCTGCAGCGCCAGACCCTGCTGCTGATCGGCCTGCTGGAGCAGCCACTGCAGTGGCTGGGACGGCTGCGTGAGCGTGTCGGGCGCGTGCCCACCTCCGCCGAGCATCCGGCCCATGCCTTGCAGACGCAGTGGCTGGCGGCCGACGTCGCGCCTCAGCAGTGGCTGTTCGACCTCGACGAAGGCGATGCCTTGCAGGGACTGCTGGCGGCCGAACTGGTCAGCCCGAGCGTGCTGCTGGGCAGCCGCCGGCTGCCCTCGGTCGCCCGCATCGAAGCCAGCGCCCGGCACCACGGCCATGAGCTGGCGGGCGATCCCCTCGGCCAGATGATCCTCGACGCCCTGCTCTACCACGACCCGGACCTGCCGCGCGCGCTGCGCGACCAGGCCCTGCAGCGGCTGCACGGTTTCACCGGGCCCAGCACCTGGTTCGACGCGTTCCGCGAGGGCCTGGTCAAGGCACGTCCCGAGTCCCTAGCGCAGTCGATCTGCAAGGACAACGGACTGCCCTTCTCGACCATGCAGACGATCTTCGAGTCGATGCGCACCCTGTATCAGACCAAGCCTGGCGTTCCCACCTCGGGTCAGCTGCGCTCGCTGCAGCAGGCCAAGGACAGCACCGTGACACCCATCGCGGTGCGCCTGGCGATCACCCTGCTGCTGTCACGCAGCGAACGCCTGCTGCCTCGGCATCAGCCCGACAGCCTGCGCGCGCAGTGGCAACCCTGGCGACTGGGCGGGCGCCTGAACCGGCTCAACTTCACCCTGCAGACCATCGCCCTGGCGGCGATCGCCGTGCCCCTGGCCGGCCTCGCCAGCAAGGCCGGCAACGGTCTGGCCCTGGCGACGCTGCTGGTCATCGGCCTGGCGCTGATCGGCTGCCAGTTGCGCCGCCTGCACGACATGAGCCGTGGTGCCGGCACCCTGGTGATGCTGCTGGCCGGCAGCTTCTTCATGCCCTACATAGCGCTGCTGCTGTTCTTCTGGCCAGGCGACCCGCTGCCCAACCGCTACGGCCCGCCCGCTGGCCGACGGGCCGACGCCGGGCAGGGCCTGCAGGCCCGCCTGCGCCAGCTCAACGGCTTCCGCGAGCCGCCGGCCGGCTAGAAGCGCAGCGCCTGCAGCTGCTGCTCCAGGCGCTGCCGCGCGGCGGTGATCGGCTGCTCCTGCTGGGTGCCGAGCACGTTCTGGAACTCGTCCAGCCACTGGCCGATCTGCTCGCGCTCGGCCCCCAGGGTCTGCATCCAGGCGCGTTCCAGACGTGCCAGCAGCGTGCGGTTGGGCAAGGTATCGCGCGGGTGGATCTTCAAACCGGCCAGGCGCGCCTGGCTGGTGGCCCGTGCCTCGGCACTCAGGCCGGTGGGGCTGCGGTCGATCACATGGCCGTGGCGCTGGCCGTTCTCCAGGGTCACGTCCACTTCCAGCAGGCCGTTGATGTCGTAGCTGAAGCGCACATCCAGTGCCTGCACCTGGCCGGTCTGGACCAGCTTCACCTCGAAGGCATCGACGAAGATGTTGTCGCGCACCCAGGGGCGCTCGCCCTGGTAGACCTCGATGCGGATGTACTCCTGCTGCGCGTGGGTGGTGTAGTAGCGCTGCACCCGCGAGGTCGGGATCACCGTGTTGCGCTCGATGATCGGTGAGAAGGCGCCGGGCTGCTCGTCGCTGCGGCGCGAGGCGATCCCCAGGGTATAGGGGCAGACATCGGTGAGGATGACTTCCTCGATGGCATGGTCGCGCGCCTTGCAGGCGGCCTGGGCGGCGGCGCCGAGGGCGACGATGGTGTCCGGGTCGAGGTGCCGGTAGGGCAGACGGCCGAACAGGGTCGCCACCAGTTGCTGCACCGCACTCATGCGCGTGGCACCGCCGACCAGCACCAGGCTGTCGAGATCGCGCGGATTGAGCCGCGCATCGCGCAGGGCCTGTTCGATGGGCTGGCGCAGACGGGTCAGCAGCGGCGTCCAGATCTGCTGCGCCCGCGCCTCGTCCAGCTGCCACTGGCGGCCCATCCAGTCCAGCGTCTGCGGACCGTCGGCGAGGCGCCGCTTGAGTTGCTCCAGGGCATCTTCCAGGCTCGCCAGCGCCTGGCTGTCCAGCGCGCTGCGCGCCAGTTGCCAATCGTCCAGGCAGGCCCCGAGCAGGGCTTCGGTGAAATCTTCACCCCCCAGGAAGTTGTCGCCGGTGGAAGCATGCACCTCGATCAGCGGCAGCGCGTATTCGAGCACGGTGACGTCGAAGGTGCCGCCGCCCAGGTCGAAGATCAGGGTGCGTTCGAACTGCTGCTCGTGCAGGCCGTAGGCCATCGCCGCAGCGGTCGGCTCGTTGATCAGGCGCTCGACGCGCAGCCCGGCCAGCTCCGCCGCGAACACCGTGCGCTTGCGCTGTTCATCGCTGAAATAGGCTGGCACCGAAATCACCGCCGTGCTCACCGGCATGCCGAGGTGCGCCTCGGCATCGGCCTTGAGCGAGCCGAGCACCAGCGCCGAGAGTTCTTCCGGGGTGAACTGACGGTCGCCCAGCGTGAAACGCTTGTCGCTGCCCATGTAGCGCTTGAACGCCGCCACGCTGCGCAGTGGATGAGTGGTAAGCCGGGCACGGGCAGCGCTGCCGACGAGGATGCTGCCATCTTCGTCCAGGCTCACCGCCGACGGCGTGAGGACCTCGCCGAGGGCATTGGGAATGAGCTCCGCACGCCCCTCGCGCCAAACCGCGATGAGGCTGTTGGTGGTGCCCAGGTCGATGCCCAGCAAGGGGCTTTCCATGGCGTGGGTACCGGTAGACATCGGCGTCACGACTCCTTCAGATCCATTGAGAGGCGCAGTCTACTCCGCGCGCAGGCCTCGGCAAACCGCCTGGTCGACACGGTTTGCCCTCCCCTGTCCGGCCCCCTAGAATGCCGCGATGCAAAACGACCCCGAACTCCTCCTCGCTTCGCTCAACGACGCCCAGGTCCAGGCCGTGGCTGCCCCGCTCGGCCGCCAACTGGTACTGGCCGGTGCCGGCTCCGGGAAAACCCGTGTGCTGGTGCACCGCATCGCCTTCCTGATTCAGGCCATGGGTGCTTCGCCTCATTCGATCCTGTCGGTGACCTTCACCAACAAGGCCGCCGCCGAGATGCGCCAGCGCATCGAGGACATGCTCGGGCACAGCCCGGCCGGCATGTGGGTCGGCACCTTCCACGGCCTGGCCCACCGCCTGTTGCGCGCGCACTGGCAGGAAGCCGGCCTGGCCGAGAACTTCCAGATTCTCGACTCCGACGATCAGCAACGCCTGATCAAGCGGGTGATCCGCGACCTCGGCCTGGACGAACAGCGCTGGCCGGCCAAGCAGGCGCAGTGGTTCATCAATGGCCAGAAGGACGAGGGCTTGCGCCCGGCGCACATCCAGGCGGGCGGCGATCTGTTCCTCGCCACCATGCGCGGTATCTACGAAGCCTACGAGGCGGCCTGTGCCCGCACCGGGGTGATCGACTTCGCCGAGCTGCTGCTGCGCGCGCTCGACCTCTGGCGCGACAAGCCGGGCCTGCTCGAACACTACCAGCGGCGCTTCCGCCATATCCTGGTCGACGAGTTCCAGGACACCAACGCCGTGCAGTACGCCTGGCTGCGCTTCCTCGCCAAGGGCGGCGACAGCCTGATGGTGGTCGGCGACGACGACCAGTCGATCTACGGCTGGCGCGGCGCGAAGATCGAGAACATCCAGCAGTTCTCCAGCGATTTCCCCGACACCCAGCTGATCCGCCTGGAGCAGAACTACCGCTCCACGGCCGGCATCCTCAAGGCCGCCAACGCCCTGATCGCCAACAACAACGGGCGCCTGGGCAAGGAGCTGTGGACCGACGGCAGCGACGGCGAGCCCCTGGCGCTGTACGCCGCGTTCAACGAGCACGACGAAGCCCGCTACGTGGTGGAGAGCATCGAGGACGCCCTGCGCAAGGACGGCCTCAAGCGCAGCGAGATCGCCATCCTCTATCGCTCCAACGCCCAGTCGCGGGTGCTGGAAGAGGCGCTGCTACGCGAGAAGATCCCCTACCGCATCTATGGCGGGCAGCGTTTCTTCGAGCGCGCCGAGATCAAGAACGCCATGGCCTACCTGCGCCTGCTCGACGGCCGCGGCAACGATGCCGCGCTGGAGCGCATCATCAACGTGCCGGCGCGCGGTATCGGCGAGAAGAGCATCGAGACCATTCGCGAATACGCCCGCGCGCATGACGTGCACATGTGGCAAGCGATCCGCCTGATGCTCGCCAACAAGGCCCTGCCGGGCCGCGCTTCGAGCGCCCTGAGCGGCTTCATCGAGCTGATCGAAGGCCTGGCGGAGAAGGTCCTGGCGATGCCCCTGCACCAGATGACCCAGGTGGTCATCGAGCAGAGCGGCCTGCTCGCCTACCACGAAGCGGAAAAAGGCGAGAAAGGCCAGGCCCGCGTGGAGAACCTCGAGGAACTGGTCAGCGCGGCACGCACCTTCGAGAATGACGAAGACGACGAGCTGACCCCGCTGCAGGCCTTCCTCACCCACGCCTCGCTGGAGGCCGGGGACACCCAGGCCGCCGAGAACGAGGACAGCATCCAACTGATGACCCTGCACAGCGCCAAGGGCCTGGAATTCCCGCTGGTGTTCCTGGTGGGCATGGAAGAGGGTCTGTTCCCGCACAAGATGAGCCTGGAAGAACCGGGCCGACTGGAAGAAGAGCGCCGCCTGGCTTATGTCGGCATTACCCGTGCCATGCAGAAGCTGGTGATCAGCTACGCCGAAACCCGGCGTCTCTACGGTAGCGAGACCTACAACAAGGTATCGCGCTTCGTCCGCGAAATACCCGCACCACTGATTCAGGAAGTCCGCCTGAACAACAGCGTCAGCCGCCCGGTGAACACCAGTTCCATGGGTGGCAGCAGCCTGTTCGCCGGCAGCGCCGTACCGCAGACGCCCTTCAACCTGGGGCAACGCGTGCGACACAGCCTGTTCGGCGAGGGCACCATCCTCAATTTCGAGGGTGCCGGCGCACAGGCGCGGGTACAGGTGAATTTCGAAAACGAAGGCAGCAAGTGGCTGATGCTGGCCTATGCCAAGCTGGAAGCCTGTTAGAACCTACCGTATCTGGAGAACCATCGATGAATCGCCGCAACCTGTTCGGCGCCGCCCTGGCCGTGATGGCCACCTTCGGCCTGCTCGGCTGCAAGGAAGACAAGGCTGGCAGCGAGCAAACCGCAGCCGCAGCCGCGCCCGCACAGACCATCCACTGGAAGATGGTCACCTCCTGGCCGAAGAACTTCCCCGGCCTCGGCACCGCAGCCGAGCGCCTGGCCGAGCGCATCAACGCCATGAGCGCCGGGCGCCTGACCGTCAAGGTCTACGCCGCCGGTGAGCTGGTGCCCGCCCTGGAAGTGTTCGACGCCGTTTCCCGCGGCACCGCCGAGATGGGCCACGGCACCCCGTACTACTGGAAAGGCAAGGTACCGGCCGCGCAGTTCTTCAGCAGCGTGCCGTTCGGCCTGTCCACCCTGGAAATGAACGCCTGGCTCAGCCACGGCGGCGGCCAGGCACTGTGGGACGAGACCTACGCGCCGTTCGGCGTGAAGCCGCTGTCCGCTGGCAACACCACCATGCAGATGGCCGGCTGGTTCAACAAGGAGATCAACAGCCTGGATGACATCAAGGGCCTGAAGATCCGCATGCCGGGCCTCGGCGGCGAAGTCTGGAGCAAGCTCGGCGCGATCACCGTCAACCTGCCCGGCGGCGAGATCTTCACCTCCCTGCAGACCGGCGCCATCGACGCCACCGACTGGGTCGGCCCCTACAACGACCTGGCCTTCGGCCTGCACAAGGCCGCCAAGTACTACTACTACCCGGGCTGGCAGGAGCCGCAGGCAGTGGTCGAGTCGATGGTCAACCAGAAGGCCTTCGACGCCCTGCCGGCCGACCTGCAGGCCATCGTCGTCGAGGCGGCACGCGCGGCCACCCTGGACATGATGGACGACTACGTGTTCAACAACGCCAAGGCGCTGGGCAGCCTCAAGGCCGAAGGCGTGCAGCTCAAGCGCCTGCCGGACGACGTGCTGCAGGCCATGCGCGAACAGTCCGCAGCCGTGCTCGAGCAACTGGCGGCGGCCAACGACCTCAACGGCCGCATCTGGGCCTCGCAGAAAGCCTTCCTCGAAGAGGCCAGCGCCATGCAGGCACTGACCGAGAAAGAGCTGTACAACTGGCGCTGAGCCAATCGAACGGGGCCACTGAAGGCCCCGTTTTTCTTAGGGATGACTGTCCATGCGTCTTCGCTCTCTGCTTCTCCTGCCCCTGCTCGCCCTCGGCCTGACCGGCTGCAAGGACGATTCCGCCCCTGCCGACGCAGCCCAGGCGCCTGCGCAAAGCTTCCACTGGAAGATGGTCACCACCTGGCCGAAGAACGCCCCGGGCACCGGCGTCGCCGCCGAGCGTCTGGCCGAGCGGATCAACGCCATGAGCGCCGGGCGCCTGACCATCAAGGTCTACGCCGCTGGCGAGCTGGTGCCGGCGCTGGAAGTGTTCGATGCCGTCTCCCGTGGCACCGCCGAGCTCGGCCACGGTACGCCCTACTACTGGAAGGGCAAGGTGCCGGCCGCGCAGTTCTTCGGCGCCGTTCCCTTCGGCCTGTCCACCCTGGAAATGAACGCCTGGCTCAGCCATGGCGGCGGCCAGGCGCTGTGGGACGAAGCCTACGCGCCCTTCGGCCTCAAGCCGCTGACGGCGGGCAACAGCACCATGCAGATGGGCGGCTGGTTCAACAAGGAAATCAACGGCCTGGCCGACATCAAGGGCCTGAAGATCCGCATGCCGGGCATCGGCGGCGAGGTCTGGAGTCGCCTCGGCGCCACCACCGTGGTGCTGCCGGGTGGCGAGATCTTCACCGCCCTGCAGACCGGCGCCATCGATGCCACCGACTGGGTCAGCCCCTACAACGACCTCGCCTTCGGCCTGCAGAAGGCGGCCAGGTACTACTACTACCCCGGCTGGCAGGAACCGCAGTCGGTGCTGGAGCTGCTGATCAACCAGAAGGCCTTCGACAGCCTGCCGCCCGACCTGCAGGCGATCGTCACCGAGGCGGCCCGTGCCTCGACCCTGGACATGATGGACGACTACGTGTTCAACAACGCCCTGGCGCTGGACGAGCTGAAGAAAAGCGGCACGCTGCTCAAGCGCTTCCCCGACGAGGTGCTGCTGGCCATGCAGCAGGAAACCGAACAGGTACTCGGTGAACTGGCCGCGCAGAGCGAACTGAACGGCCGCATCTGGGCCTCGATGCAGGCCTTCCAGGCGCTGGCGACCTCGATGCAGGCGCTGTCGGAGAAGGAACTCTACGACTGGCGCTGAATGGACGGAGCCTGCGGGCTCCGTTCGTCGTTCGGGCAGGCGCGCGGATTTCGTCCGCACGGGGCCTGCCGCGCCAGGCAAAAGCCAGAAACATTCTGTCACTGGCCACGCCCATCCTTGCCGGGCAAGATGCCGCCCAAGCTTTTCCACAAGAGAGAAAACCGTGATGCAGCGTTTCCTCAGTATCGCCATGGTCCTGTGCCTGGCGCTGACCTTCAGCTTCGAAGCCCACGCCAAGCGCTTTGGCGGCGGCAAGTCCTTCGGTTCCGCGCCCAGCCACCAGACTCGCCAGGCCACGCCGCAGTCGCAACCGGCAACCACCGCGCCCACCGCAGGTCGTCAACCCGCTGCCGCCAGCGGCGCATCGCGCTGGCTCGGCCCGCTGGCCGGCCTGGCCGCCGGTGGCCTGCTCGCCTCGATGTTCATGGGTGATGGCTTCGAAGGCCTGCAGATCATGGACTTCCTGATCTTCGGCCTGATCGCCTTCCTGATCTTCCGCTTCCTCGCCGCCCGTCGTGCTCAGCAGCAGCCGCAAGCCGCCACCGCTGGCGCTCCGTACCAGCGCGAAATGCCGGCCCAGGCCGCACCGACCTCGATCTTCGGCGGCAGCGGCGCTGCGGCGGCGCGCCCGGTGATCAACGCCCCGGCCTGGTTCAACGAGCAGAGCTTCCTGGCTGCCGGCCGCGAACACTTCATGAACCTGCAGCAGCACTGGGACGCGAACGAGATGGACAAGATCGCCGAGTTCGTCACCCCGCAACTGCTGGACTTCCTCAAGCGCGAGCGCGCCGAGCTGGGTGACGGCTTCCAGTCCACCTACATCGACGAGCTCGACGTGCAACTCGACGGCGTCGACGACAACGCCGAGAAGACCATCGCCACCCTGACCTTCAGCGGCCTGTCGAAGACCTCGCGCTTCGACCAGGGCGAAGCGTTCAGCGAAAGCTGGCGCCTGGAACGCGCCCAGGGCGACAACCAGCCCTGGCTGATCGCCGGCATCCGCCAGAACTGATCAGCAGCGCAGCATGAAAAACCCCGGGCAAGCCCCGGGGTTTTTCGTTTCGGCCCTGGCCGGCCAACGGCGCCTGCAACAGCGTCAGCCCGTTCGGCAGGAGCGCTGCAGGCAGGAGGCGACCTAGCCGGACGCCTGCCCGCCCGCCGCCCGGCGCATGCCGATATGCGGGATGTCGTCCTCCAGGTAGACCTCGGTCACCGGCTCGAAGCCATAGCGCCCGTAGTAGCCCTGCAGGTGCGCCTGCGCCGACAGGTACAACGGCACGCCCGGCCAGCGCTGCCCACACTCGGCCAGCGCCCGCTCCATCAGCTGGTGCCCCAGGCCGCTGCCTCGCGCCGACGCGGCGATCACCACCCGGCCGATCACCACCTCACCGTCCATGCGCTGCGGATCGAGCAGACGCAGATAGCCCACCAGGCCATGCTCGTCGCGCGCCAGCAGGTGGCAGGTGTCGCCCAGCAGGTCCTGGCCATCGGTTTCCAGATACGGGCAGTTCTGCTCGACCACGAACACCTGGGTACGCAGCGCCAGCAGCGCGTAGAGCGTGGCGGTATCGAGTTCGCGGTGGTGCAGGCATTGCCAGGAGAGAGACGACATAGGGACGCTCCGTAAAAATCAGCAGTATGCCGCGACGCCCGGAGGTTTTCATTCCACCCAGCAGCTACTGTATAAAGCCGATCCCACCGCATCAGGAGCCGACACCGTGGAAGAAGTCATCGAACAGCTGCGCGAACTCAACGAGCCGGTGCCGGTACCGCTGGAGCTGCCGGAGGAAGAGACCCTGGTGGAGATTCAGGAGCAGATCCTCATCCACCTGCCCTTCGAGCTGCGCGAGTTCCTGCTCAAGGTCAGCGACGTGGTCTATGGCCGCCTGGAGCCGGTGACCGCCAGCGACCCGCAATCGCACACCTACCTGCCGGAAGTGGCCTCGGTGGCCTGGGACCTCGGCCTGCCACGCGACCTGGTGCCGCTGTGCCAGGACGGCCGCGACTACTACGCCGTGGACGTGGAAGGCCAGGTGTGGCTGTGGGACGGCAACGAGGGTGAGCTGACCGACGAGAGCTGGGATTCGGTCTGGCACTGGTGCCGCGACGTCTGGCTGGAAAGCTGATCAGCCTCGCCGCCATGGCGCCGCCCACGGCTGGCCGCTACACCTGAACCCGAGGCAGGGGCTTCAGCCGCGACCGGCACAGCACATCAGGCAAACCCGGCTCACACCTCGCCCTGTTCCAGCGCCAGCAGATTGAGCAGAAACCGTGCGAAGTACAGCAGGTCCTGCTCCATGGCCTGGCGCGCCCCCTTGGCATCGCCGGCCTCGATGGCGGCGAAGGCGTCCTCGTGAAAGTCGTTGAGCCGCAGTGACAGGTCGGCGCCGGTGAACAGGCGGTTGAAGAAGGGACCGATCTGCAGCCACAGCGCCTCGATCGAGCGCAGCAGCACCGGGTTGCCGCACGCGCCGTACAGGTGCAGATGAAACTGGCTGTTGGCATTCAGGTAGTCCTGCACCTGGCGCCGTTCGATGGCTGCATCCATGCGCTGCACGCAGTCGCGCAGCAGCGCCAGGTCCGCGCTGTCCAGCCGTGGCGTCGCCAGTTCGACCGCCATGCCCTCCAGCGCCAGGCGCACCTGGAAGATGTTCTCGTAGCGCTCACGCGTCATCGATGGCACCCGCACCGAGCGTTGCTGCTCGCCCTCCAGCACCCCCTCGGCCACCAGCCGCTGCAGGGCGGCGCGGACCGGCATCGGGCTGGTGCCCCACTCGGCAGCCAGGTCGCGGATCTTCAGCCGTTGGCCCGGCTGGAAGCGCCCGGCCAGCAGGCCCGAGCGAATGTTCTGGTACAGCTGTTCCTGCAGGTTGTCAGCCATGGGCCGGCTCCCTCGGTGGCGCCGGCAGTTGAGCAAGGGTGAGGCTACAGTCGCGCATGGAAGGCTCCGCTGGGAAATCCGACAAGTCTACGTCGATATGGATTTTGTGTGAAAAAACGCTATAGCGTAAATATTCTGTGATCACAAATTAGCAGTTTACTGCCTAAATGAACGGATAAATCCTACCGTTTACTATTTTGTGATCACAAAATATGATGCACGAAACCCCATCGAGGTACTCCCATGACCACTGCCAGTGGTATCAGCCAAGCCGCCGTGGAGCGTTTCGTCGCTGCCGAGCGCGAGCTGTTCCTGTCCCGCAACCCGAAATCCGCAGCCCTGGCCGAACGTGCACGCCATTCGCTGTACGGCGGCGTGCCGATGCACTGGATGGCCGACTGGTCGACACCGGTGCCGCTGTTCGTCGAGCGCGCCAAGGGCGCACGCTTCTTCGACGTGGACGGTCATGAGTACATCGACTTCTGCCTGGGCGACACCGGCACCATGTTCGGTCACTCGCCCGATCCCGTGGCCCGCGCCATCGCCGAGCAGGCCGGCAACGGCCTGACCACCATGCTCCCCGGCGAGGATGCAGTGGTCTGCGGCGAACTGCTGGCGCAGCGCTTCGGCCTGCCGTACTGGCAGGTCACCGCGACGGCGACCGACTCCAACCGCTACGTGCTGCGCTGGGCGCGCGCCATCACCCAGCGCAAGACCCTGCTGGTGTTCGACGGCTGCTACCACGGCACCGTCGATGACGTGATGGTGCGCCACAGGGACGGCCAGACGGTGCACCGCTCGGGACTGATCGGCCAGGCCTACGACCTGACCGAGCACAGCCGCGCCATCCCCTTCAACGATGTCGCAGCGCTGGAGGCCGCCCTGGCCCAGGGTGATGTCTGCGCCCTGCTCTGCGAACCGGCGATGACCAACATCGGCATGGTCCTCCCCGATCCGGGCTTCATGCAGCGCTGCCGCGAGCTGACGCGCCAGTACGGCAGCCTGCTGATCATCGACGAGACCCATACCATCTCCACCGACATCGGCGGCTGTACCCGCCTGTGGGGGCTGGAGCCGGACTTCTTCGTGGTCGGCAAGCCCATCGCCGGCGGTGTGCCCTGCGGCATCTTCGGCTGCAGCGCGGCGATGGCCAGCGCCATGAACGCAGCCCGCCAGCGCGCCAGCGAAGGCAGCCAGGGTCATGGCCACAGCGGCATGGGCACCACCCTGTCGGCCAACGCCCTGGCCATGCACTGCATGCGCGCCAACCTGGAGCAGGTGATGACCCAGGACGCCTACGACCGCATGCTGCCGCTGGCCGCGCGCCTGGCCGAAGGCTTCCGTCAGCTGATCGGCCGGCACGGCCTCGACTGGTCGGTGACCGAGCTGGGCGCACGCTGCGAATTCCAGTTCTGTGCCACAGCGCCGCGCACCGGGGCCGAAGCCGAGGCCGCCTTCCATGACGAGCTGCAGATGGCCTTGCACCTGTACCTGATCAACCGCGGCATCCTCATCACCCCGTTCCACAACATGACCCTGTGCTGTCCGAGCACCACGACCGAGGATGTGGACAAGCTGATCGTCACACTCGACCAGGCCTTGAGCGAGCTGCTGGCCATCCCCGGCGCCCGCGAGTAAGCCCCAAAGGATGCCTGTGGGAGGGGCTTCAGCCGCGACAGTCGCCGCTGAAGCGCCTCCCACAGACGCGCCCCACGACCTTCTACGAGAACCCACATGCAATTCGCCCATCCCCAGGAAGCCCGCGACTTCCTCGAACGCCACCCCGAGGTGCGCAGCATCGAACTGATGCTGATCGACGCCAATGGCATCCCGCGCGGCAAGCTGCTGCACCGCGACGAACTGCTGGCCATCTACGAGAATGGCCGGCCGCTGCCCAGTTCGATCCTGTCGCTGACCCTCCAGGGCGAGGACGTCGAGGCCAGCGGCCTGGTCTGGGAAGTGGCCGACGCCGACTGCTGGACCTACCCGCTGCCCGGCAGCCTGACCCTGCAACCCTGGCGCACCGTGCCCACCGGGCAGTTGCAGGTAAGCATGCACCCGACCCAGGGCCTGCCAGCCACGCCGGGCGATCCACGCCACGTGCTGGTGCGTGCCATCGACGCGCTCAAGGCCGACGGCTATCACCCGGTGATGGCGGTGGAGCTGGAGTTCTATTTGCTGGACAAGCAGCGCGACGCCAATGGTCGCCCGCAGCCTGCCGTGCAGATGAACGGCGTGCGCCCACAGGCGCCACAGGTCTACGGCGTCTACGAGCTGGAACAGCTGCAGCCGTTCCTCGACGACCTCTATGCCGCTTGCGAGGTGCAAGGCCTGCCGGTGCGCACGGCGATCTCCGAATACGCGCCGGGCCAGCTGGAGCTGACCCTGGAGCACCGTTTCGACGCCCTGCAGGCCGTCGATGAAGGCGTGCGCTACAAACGCCTGGTCAAGGGCGTGGCCAACAAACACGGCTTGCAGGCCTGCTTCATGGCCAAGCCCTTCGGCGACCTGGCCGGCAGCGGTCTGCATATGCACGTCTCGCTGGCCGACGAGAACGGCAACAACCTGATGGCCAGCGACGACCCGCAGGGTACGCCGCTGCTGCGCCATGCCATCGGCGGCATGATGGCCACGCTCGACGATGCGCTGGCGATCTTCTGCCCCAACGCCAACTCCTTCCGCCGTTTCCAGGCCAACAGCTATGCACCGCTGGCCAAGAGCTGGGGGGTGAACAACCGCACCGTGTCCTTCCGCGTGCCGGGCGGGCTGGCCCACAGCCGTCATGTCGAACACCGCATCTGCGGCGCCGATGCCAACCCCTACCTGGCGGCGGCCGCGATTCTCGCCGGTATCCACAAGGGCATCCGCGAGCAGATCGATCCGGGGGCGGCCATCGTCGGCAACGGCTATGAGCAGGCCCGCGAAACGCTGCCCACGGATTGGCTTACCGCCCTGCGCAACCTGGAAGGCTCAAGCTGGGCGCGCGAAGCGCTGGGCGAGGACTTCCTCAAGGTATTCCTCGCGATCAAATGGGCCGAGTACCGCCAGTTCATGGGCGAAGTGGGCGAACAGGACTGGCGCTGGTACCTGAGCCACGCCTGACTCGGCGCCATGTAGCCCAGATGAAATCCGGGGACACTGCCGAACCAGCCCCCGGATTGCATCCGGGCTACGGGCCTTACCGCCCTGCGCAACCTGGAAGCTTCAAACTGGGCGCGCGAGGCGCTGGGCGAAGATTTCCTCAAGGTGTTCCTGGCGACCAAATGGGCCGAGTACCGCCAGTTCATGGGGGAAGTGGGCGAACAGGACTGGCGC
This sequence comes from Pseudomonas sp. REST10, assembly GCF_029542605.1. Classification (NCBI taxonomy): domain Bacteria; kingdom Pseudomonadati; phylum Pseudomonadota; class Gammaproteobacteria; order Pseudomonadales; family Pseudomonadaceae; genus Pseudomonas; species Pseudomonas sp. REST10. Next base: position 133,110 of record NZ_CP035677.1, read on the forward strand.
TGGTACCTGAGCCACGCCTGAGCCGGGCAGGTGGATGAACAAGCGTCACCCACCCGACTGCGCCATGTAGCCCGGATGAAATCCGGGGAAATTGCCGAACCAGCCCCCGGATTGCATCCGGGCTACGTCCGGCTCACAGCGACAGGCAGCGCGCCCCGTCTCGCACCGGCAAAGGTCCGGCAAAGCACAGCCGGTCCCGCTCATCGAGCAGCGCCGGCTGGCCCGGATAGTAGGGGTTGTCGAAGGCATGCAACTGCTCGGCACTTGGCACACCTTGAGGCAGTTGAGACATTCCTTGCAGGAGACGGCGCTGGGCCTCAAGGTCCTGCACACGCACGGCATAGTCACGAAAGTCCGGTATGGCCATACCTAGCAGCACGTTACCCACGGGATTGCGCCGGCTCTTCCGCCACTGAGGTTCAGGCAATTGCTGAACCTTAGGGGCAAACTCCGCAGGCAGAAGCTGCGACAGCTCAGCCAGTGGCTGATAGAAACTCAGGCTGGCGTTGATGCTCATCTGCGGACGCAGCCCCCACCACATGAGCAGGCGCTCCTTCCAGTCCAGGTTGCTGCTGGGCTGGCTCTTGAACATCAGGGCCACACTCCGAAACTCATACTGCAGCGGCCTCAGCAAGCTGCGCTCGGCTTGATCGAATGCCGGCACGCTGCTCGGCGCGGGCATCAGCCCCTGGCGATAGAGCACGGCCTGCCAGCGCATGTTGCGCTCGACCATACGCACCATGATCATCTTCGCGATCAGCGTATCGGCGCGACGCATCTGCCCTCGCAGCAGCTGCAGCTCCTCGTCGAGACGCCCCCGAACCTGCTCACCTTCCCCCGCCTGAGCCGCCTTGAGCAGCTGCAGAGCCAGCAGCTGCTGGCCATTCACCAGGTAGTGCTAGGGCGGCAACGGGGCCATGATGCTGTCCTCCAGCAGATTGCGGTAGTCATCGAGCTGGAGGAACTGCCAGTAGCGCTCGCGCAGAAGACGCTGCTCATCCGTCTCCACCCAGTCAGACACCCCGCTCAGCAGTGTGCTCAGACAGCCATCTTTCTCTATCGCACAGAACAATGGTCCATTCGCTAAAGCCAACGTCGGGACCAGCGGCTCCGCAAAACCCTCATCCAGCGGGCCGTGGCTGCTGCGCCAGGTGCGATAGGCCTGCAGCCGCTCGGCACCCAGTGCCTCTGGCGACTGCCCAGGATCGGCATCCAGACCATTGAGAAACACATAGGCCCGACTCTGCCCCGCATCGACCTGGGCCTGTTCGAGCCAGGTTTGGGCGTCGGCACTCAGCGGCTCATCCCGCATCCAGGCATAGCCGCTCACGACCAGCAGCACCGGCAGACTCGCGAGCAGTGCAACGATCCCTCTGCGCATCATCGACTCACCTTGATGTACCCGCCCGCCACGCTGATGCCCATGCCGCCGTAGTCCTGACAGCCCTCGTCGAATACCTCCAGCACGCGCAGGGCGATGCCTTCGCGCAGCAGCTGCACGGCGCAACCGGCGCCCAGCTGGGCGTCCTGCAGTGTCATCGCGGCGCCATCGCCGTGCAGGCGACCGTCCAGCTTGCCGATGGCTGCCGGGCCGTATTCCTCCACCCGCGCCCCGGCGCGCAGCGGCGAGAAGCGGGCGCGATAGCCGCCCTGCGGGTCGGCGCTGATCTGCAGCTCGCTCCACACCGCCTGACCGCCGTAACGCAGGTAGCGACCCTGGGGACTGGCGGCCAGCGCCTGGTAATCCAGCGCCTCGGCCACCTTGCCCAGGTGCAGGCGGGTCGAGGCGCCGTTGAGCTGCCTGTCCAGGGCCACGCCCAGCCAGGCCCGCGCCATGCCGGCATCGCCAGCGCGCAGGTTGGCCAGGATCAGGTTGTTCAGGGCCAGCTCCAACTGTGCCGAGTCACCCTGCTCAACGCGTCGTAACTGACGCTCGAACGCTTCGATGGCCGGCGCATACTGGCCGGCCTGGTAGGCGGCGGTGCCGCGCTGGTTGCACTGCACCACGGTGGCGCAGTCCTCGGTTGCCTGCGCACTGCCGGCGACGGCAAGCAGCAGGGACAGGTACAGACGTTTCGAGCGGATTGGCATGGATGGCATCCTTGCAACAGGAAGTGGCGAGTCTAGTTTGAATCTTGCATCCCCAGGGCCGACGGGCCTTACTCTCAGCAGCCCCACACGCACTCGGAGCCATGATGGAAGCCGGAACCGCGCAACTGACGATGACCGTACTGATGACCCCGGACATGGCCAATTTCTCCGGCAATGTCCACGGCGGCACCCTGCTCAAGTACCTCGACGAGGTGGCCTACGCCTGTGCCAGCCGCTACGCGGGGCGCTACGTGGTGACCCTGTCCGTGGACCAGGTGATCTTCCGCGAGCCGGTACACGTCGGCGAGATGGTCACCTTCCTCGCCTCGGTCAACTACTGCGGGCGCACCTCGATGGAGATCGGCATCAAGGTGATCACCGAGAACATTCGCGAACGCTCGGTGCGCCACACCAACAGCTGTTTCTTCACCATGGTGGCGATGGACGACCAGGGGCGCCCGGCAGCGGTGCCCGAACTGCAACCGGACACCCCGGACGGCCTGCGCCGTCAGCGCCAGGCTGCACAGCGCCGGCAGATCCGCGAGGAGCTGCAGCTGCGCTACAAGGCACTGAGTGAGGAAAAGGCCTGAGCACGTTCTGCCAGAGGCCGCGCCTTCAGTCGTGGCCGATGTAGAACAACAGTTCGCGGCGCTGCGGATGGTCCTTGAGCCACTCGCGAATCTCGTCGGCACGGGCAATCGCCTCCTCCCCCGCGATGCGCGTGAAGCGCTCGCGCCGCGCCTGCTCGCTGGCCTGCTGACGCACCTGGCGCTGCCAGGCCTCGGTGAAGATCGCCGGCATGCGGTGGCTCAGCTCCAGCGCCTTGAGCAGCTGCCACTCGCCGCTGTCGAGCCAGGCCTCGTCACAGGTGCCGCAGAGGTCGAGACGGTTGGCACGGGTACCGCTGATCTGAAACTTGCTCATCAGCTTGGCGCACTTGGGGCAGCTCAGGGCGTGGCTGGACTCGCCCACTTGCTCCTCGGCGGCCAGTGTCGCCACACCCTCCTGCTCCGGCTGGCGCTCGGCCCAGTCGCGGTAATGCAGCAGGCTGACCAGGGTGCCCGAGCACTGCGGGCAACCATGGCCCAGCAGGCCGTCTTCGAGTTTTGCCGGTTGCAGGCGGCTGGTGCGGCAGGCGGGGCAGTGCATGGTGACGTCCTTTTCCAGTTGAATGCGCGCACGCTAATGCACAGCCGACACAAGGGCAAGTTGGTAGCTGAGAACTGCTTGGCGGATAGGCTAAGCTCTGTCTCCCGAAGTCGGAGTCACCATGATCAACCTGTTCGATGCATTCCTGTTGATACTGTTCGCCGCCGTCTGCGCCTGGCTGTGGCGCGGCCACGGCATTCGCGAGCGGGCCCTGCAACTGGCCAAGCAGCATTGCGCCAAGCTCGATGTGGAGCTGCTGGACGGTGCCGTGGCGCTGCGTCGCCTGGCCATCCAGCGCGACGCCAGGGGCCACCGCCGGCTGGCCCGGCTCTACGACTTCGAATTCACCGTCACCGGCGAGCAGCGCCTGCGCGGGCAGATCAGCATGTTCGGCGCACACCTCGGGCGCATCGAGCTGGAGCCGCACCCGGTTCTGGAGCCGCAGCCCGAGCCGGTTTCGGTGCAGCATCCGGGCAACGTCATCCGCCTGGAAGACTGGCGCCGCAAGGCGCAGTAAGGCAGCGCGCAGCCTTGATCCCGGGCGCCGGCTTGCCAGCGATACCGTGCCACTCGATCGCCGGCAAGCCGGCTCCTACATGATGCGGAGCCCCATCAGCCGCGTTGCAGCAGGAAGTTCGCGACCCGTTCGGCACTGTCTGCCGGCTGTTCCTGCATGAAGCAGTGCCCGCCCGGCACCACCTGGCTGCGGACGTGGCCGTTGCCTGCGCACCAGCGCGCCACCGATTTCGCCACGAAGGGGTAGGTACGCGCGCCGTGGATCACCTGCGTCGGCGTCGAGACCTTGCCCAGCGACGGCCACAGCCGGCGCGGGTAGGAGCCGAAGATGTCGGCTTCACGGCTCGGCCGGCACTTGAGTTCGACGCCACCCTCGACATCCTTCAAGGCATGCTCGACGTAGGCGGCGAAGGCCGCTTCATCCCAGCCCTTGAACATGCCACGGCCGTGCAGGGCAGCATGGGCGCTGGCGCGGTCCGGCCATTGCCGGCGGCGCTTCTGCGCCCGCTTGGCCATCCCGGTGCGCTGCGCCAGGCCAACCACGTCGGACAGCGCCATGACGCCGATCATCGCCGGGCTGAACAGCACCGGGTCGAGCAGCACGGCGCGCCGGAACAGCTCGGGATGGCGGGCCAGGATCAGGCTGGTGAGCACCCCGCCGAAGCTGTGCCCGAGGGCAAAGCGCGCTACCTCGCCGAACGGGCCACGCAGGGCCTCGAAAGCCTCCACCGCCAGCTCGGCGCTGCGGTTCCAGCCGTGGAAGCGACCGCCATGATCACTGTCGCCATGCCCCTGGGCGTCGCACAGCCAGAGGTCGAAGTCCTCCGCCAGCAGCGTCAGCATCGGCGTGTAGACCCGCCCGCAGTAGCCGTTGCCATGCAGGAAATGCAGCAGCGGCTTGCCCGACGGCGGGCTGTGCCAGCCGCGCAGGGTGAAACCGGCAGAAGTGGCGTGAGACCAGGACAGCAGTTGCATGAGGTTATCCACAGCGATGAAAGCGCGGCGAGTGTATCAGCCAGCCGGGTCGATCCGGCAGCGGGCGAACGCCGCCGTCAGTGCATCGCCATCGTGCGCCTGCGCGAAGATCAGCTCCAGACGCGAGTCCTTGCGCCATTCGCTCGCCCCCCAGTCCTGCAGCGCCTGCCCCTGCACGGCATTGAGCGAACGCCAGCCGGCCGCGCCGTGCACCACCGCCTTGGCACGCCGCCAGTCGAGGCCCTGCAACCACTGCCCGAGCGACGCCAGGTCGAAGCGCTGGCTCGGGTGCCAGCGCCAGCCGATGCTCCAGCCTTCCGCCTGAGCCTGCACCTGGCAGATCGGCTCGGCCGCGTTGCGCCAGATCTGCGGCAGGCTCGCCGCACCTGTGGGTAACCCGGCGCCGACCCCGCCCGTTGCGGCCTGCGCCGCCACGCCCGGCAGCTCGGCCAGATCGAGCTGCCCATGCTCGCTCCACCGCAGCGGCACGGGTGGCAGCGCAGCGGCAATCCGCGCGCGGCTCGCCGCATCCAGCCCGGCACTCTTGTTCAGCAGCAGCAAGCCGGCATCCGCCAGGGCCTCACGCTGCACCTCCGGCAGCGCCTGGCCCTCAGCCAGCGCCTGGGCATCGAGCACCAGCAGCGCCGGTTGCACGGCCAGCACGCCGAGCCAGGGCGGCTGACGCAGCTGCGCCAGCAACTGCGCCGGGTGACCGAGGCCGGACGGCTCGATCAGCAGGCGGTCGGGCCTGGCCTTGCGCAGCAGGCGGCCCAGGCCGACCTGAAACGGCGCGCCGTTGACGCAGCACAGGCAACCGCCCGCCACCTCGGCCATGGCGACCGCATCGTCGCCCTGCTCCAGCAGCGCGGCGTCCAGGCCGATCTGGCCGAATTCGTTGATCAGCACCGCCCAGCGTTCGTGCGCCGGCTTCTGCGCCAGCAGATGACGAATCAGGCTGGTCTTGCCTGCGCCCAGCGGGCCGGCGATCAGATGAGTGGGGATGTGAGTGAGCATGGGCCTATGGTCGGTGCTTCATGGCACAGACTGCAACGGGTCGGCGTGCTAGATTCGCGGACGGTTTTTCCCGGAGTCGAGCAGATGCGTGCATGGTTGTTGCTGTTTTCCCTACTGCCGGGCCTGGCGCTCGCCGAGGCCTGTATCGTGCGTAGCCAGGCGGAGCGCCTGGATGTGAAGGTGTGCCAGGAGAACCGCAATATCCCCTCCTCGCTGTTCCACGAGGGCTTTTGCCAGCCGCAGCTGAAGGGCCAGAAGGTCGAGGTGGAGTTCGTCGAGCAATGCCCGCAAGGCGCCTACGGGGTCTGCCAGAACGCGCTCGCCGGCAACGACCTGTACCAGCAGGACATCCACTACTACGGCGTGGCCAGCGATGCGCTGTATCTGGAGCCCGCCTGCACCAGCCAGTATCGCGGCAAGTGGATCAAGCCCTGACATCAAAGCGTCATCGAACAAGCGCCTAATAGCCACGGGTACCTCACGTAACCCTCATGTCGAGTCACGCGTCGACATGATCTCTTGGTGCTTGAAGCCGGGGCAGTCGCTCCGGCTTTTTTTTGCCCCACCGGTGTCTCCGGCACCTGGCCGACCAGCGGCGTCCTTTGCATGGAGCGCTCGCCTCAGGCCAGCCAGTCCAGCGTCAGCAGCAGGCGTCGTTCGCCGGCCGGAGGCTGCGGCGAGCGGTGGATCAGGCCGCGCCCTTCGTTGCCCTGCCATCTCTCCCCCTTGGCCAAGGCCACATGGCCAGCGCCCAGGCGACGGATGCAGGCCTCATCCTGCGGCTCGGCAGCCGCCTGACCCAGCCGGCTGCGCGGCATGCCTCCCTCCTCCAGCCACTCGCTGCCGACGCCGGCGTAGCTGGTGATCAGCCGCAGTGGCACATGATCGACGTGGAAGCGCGGGCACATGGCCTTGTCCAGCACCCGCAGGCGCAGGCCGATGCGCCGCGCATCGAGCAGGCAGGCATAGGCGCCCACCAGCCAGGCCACGTCGGCGAGGAAGGCGCTCTGCCCCGGCATGTCGGCGTACTGCGCCACCAGGCCGAGCAGGTTCGGCTCGCTGTCCGGCTGCGCCAGCTCCAGCGTCATCGACTGCGCCAGCGGCTCGCCCTGGGCCAGCAAGGTCTCGGCGAACAGGCTGATCCGCGCCGGTAGGTGGCGCTGCCAGACCGCCAGATTGACGCCGTCGTGCAGCACCTCGCCAAGCACCTCGACACCTTCGCCCAGCGCCTGCCGGGAGGCGTTCGGCAACTGCAGGGCGAACATCAGGCCGCCTCCTGCTGCCAGGGCCCGAACGGGTCGGCGAGCAGGCGCCAGGCCTCCGGGCCACCGGCCATCTCGGCGTCGCTCAGCAGGCAGTCGTCCAGCTCACGGCACAGACGCGCGAAATCGATGTTCTGACCGATGAACACCAGCTCCTGGCGGCAATCACCGACCTCGGCACTCCAGTGCTTCATGATGGCCTGCAGGCCTTCTTCGTCCTGCGGCCAGTGCTGCCTGGGCACGAAACGCCACCAGCGCCCGGCCAGACCATGGCGCATCAGGCCGCCAGCCTGCGACCAGCTGCCCGCCTCCTGGTACTTGCTGGCCAGCCAGAAGAAGCCCTTCGAGCGCAGCAGGCGACCGTTGCTCCACTCGCGGCTGAGGAAGTCGAAGAAGCGCTGCGGGTGGAAGGGCCGCCGCGCGCGGTAGGCGCTGGAGGCGATACCGTATTCCTCGGTTTCCGGCACGTGCTCGCCGCGCAGCTCCTTGAGCCAGCCCGGCGCCTGCGAGGCGCGGTCGAAGTCGAAGCGGCCGGTGTCGAGGATCGTGTCCAGGGCGACCCGGCCCATGCTCATGACCTCGATCTCGGCATGGGTGTTGAGCCCACGCAGGATGGCCATCAGCTCCTCGCGCTCGGCCTGGCTGATCAGGTCGATCTTGCTGATGAGGATGACGTCGGCGAACTCCACCTGCTCGATCAGCAGGTCGGTGATCGAGCGCTCGTCCTCCTCGCCCAGGGTTTCACCACGGCTGGCCAGGCTGTCCGCCGCGTGGAAATCGCGCAGGAAGTTCACCCCGTCGACCACCGTGACCATGGTGTCGAGCCGGGCCAGGTCGGAGAGGCTGCGCCCCTGCTCATCGCGGAAGGTGAAGGTCTCGGCCACCGGCAGCGGCTCGCTGATGCCGGTGGACTCGATCAGCAGGTAGTCGAAGCGGCCCTCGCTGGCCAGGCGGCTGACCTCGTCGAGCAGGTCCTCGCGCAGCGTGCAGCAGATGCAGCCATTGCTCATCTCCACCAGCTTCTCTTCGGCGCGGTTGAGGCTGACGTCGCGCTGCACTTCGCTGCCGTCGATGTTGATTTCGCTCATGTCGTTGACGATCACCGCGACCTTGCGGCCTTCGCGGTTCTTCAGCACATGGTTGAGCAGGGTGCTCTTGCCGGCGCCGAGAAAGCCGGACAGCACGGTAACGGGTAGACGCTGATGCATGGGGTGTTCCTCGTTCAGTCACGGTCACGCTGATGTTTTTCGCGCTGCTCCTGACGCTCCTTGGCTTCGATGCACAGGGTCGCGGTCGGGCGCAGCAGCAGGCGTTTCAGGCCGATGGGCTCGCCGGTTTCGGCGCACCAGCCGTATTCGCCACGGGCCAGGCGTTCGAGCGCCTGGTCGATCTTGTCCAGCAGCTTCTTTTCCCGTTCCAGCAGGCGCAGCTGCCATTGCCGCTGCTCCTCGGCGGCGCCGATGTCGGCGACGTCGCTGCTGCTGTCGGGTTCGCGCAACTGGGCGAATTCGTCGTCGATGCGCAGTTGCAGTTCGCTGCGCTGGCCCAGCAGCAACGCCCGGAAGAACTGTTGCTGGGCCTCGTTCATGTAGTCGTCGGCCGGCTGGGCGAGCAGCTCGACCTGGGTGGGCACGGTCAGGGTCATGGCAAATCGGCTAGCTTGTTTTGATTGTTATAACATAACATTAATTTCTGACAGCGACCCACGGATTTACGATGAACGAACAACCCCTGCCGGATATCGCCGCCCAAGCCACCCACCACGACCTGTCGCTGGACTGGGTCGGCATGGCCGGCATCGCCCTGCCGATCCGCCTGGCGGGCGAGGCGGTCACGGCCAGCGTCGACATCGGCGTCAGCCTCGACGATGCCGCGGCGCGTGGCATCCACATGTCGCGCCTGTACCTGGCGGCCCAGCGCCTGGTGCACCTCGAGCTGAAGGTGCCGGCCATCCTCCAGGTGCTGGATGACTGCCTGAGCAGCCACCAGGCACTGTCCGACAGCGCCAGCCTGACCCTGCGCGGCGCGGTGCCGCTGAAGCGCCCGGCGCTGGTCAGCCCGCTGCACGGCTGGAAGGCCTACCCGTTCGAGATACGCGCCCGCCAGGACGGCCGCGGCCTGACCATCGAGCTGCAGGTCGAGGTCGAGTACTCCTCCACCTGCCCCTGTTCGGCGGCGCTGGCGCGGCAGTTGATCCAGCAGCGCTTCGCCTGGGACTTTCCCGACCGGCAGGCGGACTACCTGGACACGCTCGACTGGCTCGGCTCGACCCAGGGCATCGTCGCCACGCCGCACAGCCAGCGCAGCACGGCGACGCTGCAACTGCGCCTGCACCCGGCATGCATCGAGCTGCCCCTACTGGCGCTGATCGACAGCGCCGAGCAGGCTCTGGGCACACCGGTCCAGACGGCGGTGAAGCGTGCCGACGAACAGGCCTTCGCCCTGGCCAACGGGCAGAACCTGATGTTCTGCGAGGACGCCGCACGCCGCCTGCACCATGCGCTGGGCCAGTTGCCCGAGGTCAGCGCCTTCCGCCTCAGGGTGGTCCATGCGGAAAGCCTGCACGCCCACGACGCGGTGGCCGAAAGCCGCTGCAACTGGAGCTGAGGCATGCCTGCCCAGCCCTTCTGGTTGCAACTGGAGTCGGCCCGCGCCGGTCACACCCGGTCGTTGCAGGCAACGCTGGACGCCATCGCCTGGAACGACGCCGGCCTGATCCCGGTGATTACTCAGCGCCACGACGACGGCGAGGTGCTGATGCTGGCCTGGATGAATCGCGCCGCGCTGACGGAAACCCTGAGCAGCGGCCAGGTCTGCTACTGGTCGCGCTCGCGCCAGCGTCTGTGGCGCAAGGGCGAAACCAGTGGCCATCGCCAGCGCCTGCACAGCGCCCGCCTCGACTGCGATGGCGACGCCCTGCTGCTCAGGGTCGAACAGACCGGCCCGGCCTGCCATACCGGGCGCCCTGCCTGTTTCTACAACGAACTGGACGGCGAGCAGCTGCGCGTCGCCGTGAGCCGCCCGGGATGAAACGCATCGCCATCGCCCTGGTACACCTCTACCAGTACCTGCTCAGCCCCCTGCTCGGCCCGCGCTGCCGCTTTCATCCGAGCTGCTCGCACTACGCCATCGAGGCCCTGGAGAAACACGGCCTGCTGCGCGGCCTGTGGCTCAGCCTGCGCCGGCTGCTGCGCTGTCATCCCTGGCACCCGGGTGGCTACGACCCGGTGCCCGAACCCTCGCCCAAGGAACGCCCATGATCCGCAAGAATCCGTCCGGTCACCTGCCGCTCATCGCCGAGTCCGCCTATGTCGACAAGACCGCCATCATCTGCGGCAAGGTGATCATCGAGGACAACGTCTTCGTCGGTCCGTACGCGGTGATCCGCGCCGACGAGGTGGACGAGAGCGGCGACATGCAGCCGATCGTCATCGGCGCCAATTCCAACATCCAGGACGGCGTGGTGATCCACTCCAAGTCCGGTGCGGCGGTCACCATCGGCGAGCACAGCTCCATCGCCCACCGCTCGATCATCCACGGCCCGTGCCGGGTCGGGAACCGGGTGTTCATCGGTTTCAACAGCGTGCTGTTCAACTGCAGCGTCGGCGACGGCTGCGTGGTACGGCACAACGCGGTGGTGGACGGCTGCGACCTGCCGGCGGGCTTCCACGTCACCTCCACCCAGCGCATCGGGCCAAAGACCGACCTCGCCAGCCTGCCCCGCGTCAGCGTCTCGGCCAGCGAGTTCTCGGAAGACGTGGCGCGTACCAACATCGACCTGGTGAGGGGCTACAAGGCCCTGCAGAACGAGTTTTGAGCGTGCTGATCCGCAACGCCCGGCTGGTCAACGAAGGTCGTGTGTTCGAGGCCGACCTGCGCATCCGCCACGGGCGCATCGACGCCATCGCCAGCAGCCTCGCCCACCTCCCCGGCGAGGCCGTGCTCGACGCCGCCGGCCAGTACCTGCTGCCGGGCATGATCGACGACCAGGTGCACTTCCGCGACCCCGGCGCGCCGCACAAGGGCAGCTTCGCCAGCGAGTCGCGCGCGGCGGTGGCCGGCGGCATCACCAGCGTCATGGACATGCCCAACACCCAGCCGCCGACCCTGACGCTGGAGGCGCTGGCGGCCAAGGAGCAGCGCGCCGCCCGCTGCTCGCGGGTCAACTACGGCTTTCATTTCGGCGTCAGTCACGACAACCTCGACACCGTTGCCGCGCTCGACCCTGACCGCGTGGCAGGTGTGAAGGTGTTCATGGGCGCCAGCACCGGCAACATGCTGGTCGACGACCTGCCTGCGCTGGAGCGCCTGTTCCGTGACTGTCCGACCCTGCTGCTGACGCATTGCGAACACACCCCGCGCATCCGTGAACGCGAGGCGAGGTGGCAGGCCAGGTACGGCGACGACATCCCCGCCGACCAGCATCCGGCGATCCGCGATGCCGAGGCCTGCTACCAGTCCTCCAGCCTGGCGGTGAGTCTGGCCCGGCGTCATGGCACGCGCCTGCACGTGCTGCACATCAGCACGGCACGCGAACTCGAGCTGTTCCTGCCCGGCCCGGCGGCCAGCAAACGGATCACCGCCGAGGTCTGCGCCCACCACCTGTACTTCGACGACAGCGACTACGCCGCCCTCGGCCACCTGATCAAGTGCAACCCGGCGATCAAGCAGCGCGCCGATCGCGACGCCCTGCGCCAGGCCCTGCTCTGTGGACGCCTGGACATCATCGGCACCGACCACGCGCCGCATAGCCTGGAGGAGAAGCGGCGTCCCTACCGGCAGGCGCCGGCCGGCCTGCCGCTGGTGCAGCACGCCCTGCCGGCGCTGCTGGAGCTGGTAGCCGACGACCTGCTGCCACTGCCGCTGCTGGTGGAAAAGACCAGCCACGCCGTGGCCGAGCGCTTCGCCATCGAGCAGCGCGGCTACCTGCGCGAAGGCTACTGGGCCGACCTGACCCTGGTGGAGCGCCTGGCCGAACCCTGCCCGGTAGCGCAGCAGCCGATCCTCGCCCATTGCGGCTGGACACCCTTCCAGGGCCGCAGCTTCCGCCATGCCGTGCGCAGCACCTTGGTATCCGGGCAGCTGGCCTGGCATGCCGGCCAGGTGCAGGACGACTGCCAGGGCCTGCCGCTGCGCTACCGACGCGCCTGAGTTACCAGCCGCCGCCTCCGCCGCCGCCAGCCCCTCCGCCGGAGGAGCCGCCGCCATGGGAGGCGGACGAGCCGGAACCGCTGTCGTCGCTGCTGGAGCCGGAGAAGCTGTCGACCGATCTCGGCGCCTCAGGTGGCACGGACGCCGTCATCAGCATCCGGTCGAGGTTCCAGGCCAGCGTCATCGCCTCACCCGAGGTCATCAGCTGCGTGAAACCCTGTGGCTGGTAGTCCACCTCCACCGGCGCCAGCGTGCCCTTGCGCAGCTCGGCGGTGAAGCGCTGGGTCCACTGCCGCTCGACCCCCAGGGCCATGGCGTAGGGCAGATGCCGCTCGTACAGCGCGATGCTCATCACCGGAGCCTGGCCCGCCTTGTCCAGCACGTCCCTCTCGGCCAGGCTCAGGTAGTTGCGGTAGCCCTCCAGCTCATCGAGCAGGCGCCGTCCGGCGATGGTGGGCGAGCGCATGAGCTTGCGTGCCACGGCGACGATGGCGAACAGTGCCAGACACTGCAGCACGGCATCGCCGCCCACCAGGCCTGCGGCCAGGCCCAGACACGCCAGGGCGAACAGCAGCAGCGGGAGTCCGGTCCCGATCATCCCGTGGGTCAGGCAGTAGAGCGTCCCGGCCCCCAGCAGCATTCCCAGCAGCATCAGCCAGACGGCGTTGTTCGCAGCCTCCGCGTCGCCCGTGGACGTCACCAGCAGCGCGATCCCCGTCACCAGGGCGAAGAAGGCACCGAACAGCCAATGCCCGGTAGCATTGCTGAAGTTGTTCCGCTCGATCCCTTTGACGCTCTTCAGCAGCACCTCCAGGGCGTTCGCCAGACGCGGTTCGTAACGCCCGCCCAGGGTCAGCGAGCCGCCCTCCCGCGTGATCAGGGCATTGAGCACGCGCCGCTCCTCCTCGCGTATGGCATCCCCGTCCACCTCCCCCCGCGTCAGCACCAGGCCGCTGGTGTCGCGTTGCAGGCTGAGCCAGCCGCGAATGGCCAGGTCGGTGAACATGATGCTCAGCGCCCGCACGCCCTTGCGGTCATGCTTCAGGCCACGGCGCCACACGTACCCGGCCATCAGCGGACTGACGCCCCGTGGCAGCTCGAACAGCGGGATCACCAGGCCCTTGGCCGGCCCGCGCCCTTTCGCCCACCAGATCAGTGCGTAGAACAGCAGCAACCCGCTGAAAGCGGCCACCAGCAGAATGCGCCGCAGGTTGTCGGCAAGCAGCACCAGCAGCTCGTCCCACCAGCCGGGGCGAGTGACCAGCCCCGCCTGCCAGGCCAGGGCGACGGTAAAACCTTCACGCGCATCCAGCTCGCGCGTGGTCGCCAGGCGCAGGCGGTTGCCCTGCTGCTCGAGCACCTCGTAGGCCCCTTCACGCGAACCCCGGTAGCCGGTGTAGCCATGTGCCGCCTGGATCTGCGCGCCCTCCGGCAGCAGTACCTCGACGCTGGCGTGGCGGATAGGCAGCGACCAGTCATTGCCGGTCACGTTCCAGTAGAGTTCATCGACGCTGGCGTGATGCAGCAGCTGCGCATTCATCCGGTAGGTCAGTTCGTAGACATGAGGCCCAGACTCGAGCCGCACATCGGCGCTGCCCAGACGCAGACGCAGGGCATGCTCGAGGCGCTGCTCGGTGACGCTTTCCGGACGCCCGTCACGCGTGGCCGATATCAGCGTCAGCGGCGTGCTGCGCAACAGGCCGTTGCCCAGGCGATAGCGGACGGGAATGTCACGGTAGATACCACGGACAATCATCTTGCCCTCGGCCATCACCGCGATGCGCTCGGTCACCAGCACCTCGCCACTCGGCTCGACCTGCACGCGCACGTCATAGGCCTGAATCGCCTCTTCGGCACGCAGGCCGAACGCGCAGAAACAGCACAGCCACAACAGCACCCGCAGTCTTCCTGACATGACACTCTCCTCGATGCGCGTACCTGCGCAGCCATCTCTCGGGCAAATCGGAGCGGCACCCTACCCGAGCGCCCCGGCGAGAAAAAGCGAATACCGCACAGGCACAGGATATTCGCCGGCAGAGCGACGGCGTGCTACCAGCCGCCGCCTCCACCGCCACCGCCGCCGCCACCGGAGGAGCCGCCCCCGGACGAACCACCCGAGGAGCCGCCCGACGAACTGCTCGACGGTGGCGTCGAGGCCAGGGCGGCCACACTGCTCAGGCCCGTGGCCAGGGCGCTGCTCATGACCTGCGCCGAGCTGAAACGGCGACGGCTTTCATACCAGTCCGGCTGGTAATCACGCAGCTGCGGATCGATCAGGCCACTGGCCAGCGCCTCGCTGAAACGCGCGCTCCATTTGTCCTCCACGCCCAGGGCCATGGCGTAAGGCAGATGGCGCTCGTACAGCGCGATGCTCATCGCCGGGGCATCAGCGGCCAGCGCCAGGACGTCGCGCTCGGCCAGTTGCAGGTAGTCACGGTAGCCTTCGAGGCCGTCCAGCAGGCGGCGCCCGAGCAGCGTCGGCGCCGGCAGCAGGATGTAGGACACCACCAGCAGCAGCAGATACAGCGCGATCAGCAGAATGGCCGCCCAGGATGTCACCTCGGCGATCATCAGCAGGCCCATCGGAACCGGCCAGAAGAACATCAGTGCGCCGAAGCCCACGCCGAGCTTCTTGCCGAACGACGGCTGGTGCAGCGCCAGCGTGAACATGATCAGCGACGCCACGGCGAAGGCCAGGCTGAACGCCAGCCCGACCAGCGCCATGGGCCAGTCGTCGTCGCCCCTGGCGTCGACCAGCAGCATCGTCAGGCACGCCAGCAAGGCCCAGAACAGGCCCAGTGTCCAGATCCCACGGTTGTTGCTGAACCAGGCCTTGCCCTGTTTGCTCAGGTGTTCACCGAGGCCACCGAGGGCGTCGGCCATGCGCGGCTCGTACTTGCTGCCAACCTGCAACGAGGCATCCGCCTTATCGGCAGGCAGCAGGCGTTCGAGCACATCGGCGTCGAGCGCCGCCAGCTCACCACCTGCCTCGGTGCTGCGACTCAGGATGAAGCCACTGCGCGGCCGGTCCTTGATCAGCAGGTGCTTGCCGATGGCCATGTCGGTAAGCCATACGCCGAAGGCGTGCGCCGCCGAGAAATCGCCACGCAGGCCACGGTGCCAGAGGTAGCCCACCTGCACCGCCGTCATGTTCTGTGGCGCCTCGAACAGGGGAATGATCACGCCTTTGCGCGGGTCTCGCCCGACGCGACACCAGGCGATCAGGTAGAACAGCGCGAGCCCGAGCAGCAACGCCGCACCGAGGGCCAGGCCCAGATTGTCACGCAGCAACTGGGCGGCACGTTGCATGGCCGTGGGCCGTGGCACCAGGCCCGCCTGCCAGTCCACCGCGACCGTCAGGCCGTGATAGGCCGGCAGTTGCCCGGTAGTGGCCAGGCTCACGAAGTCGTCACTGCGCAGCAGTACCTCATAGTCCTGCCCCTGCGCGCCAGAGGCCCCCGTGTAGGCCGCCAGCTGGCCGATCCGCGCCCCGGCGGGCAGGCGCACCTCGACCGAGGCACGGCGAATGGGAAAGACCCAGCCGTTGCCGGTGACGTTCCAGTACAGCTCATCGCGATCGGCGTGATGCAGCAGGGCGCGCGCCACCCGGTAGCGCAGCTCGTAGCGATAGCGTCCAGGCTCGAGCAGCACCGACGACGAGCCGAGGTAGTAGCGCACCCAGGCGCCGTTGCGTTCGCTGTGCACCGACTCGGGCTGGCCATCGCGGGTCACCCCCAGCAGGGTGATCGGGCTGGTCTCCCGCAGGCCCGCCGGCAACGCATAGCTGACCGGCAGATCGCGGTAGATGCCACGCTGGATGTCCTGCCCCTCGGCGCGCACGAGGATGCGCTCGGTCACCAGCAGGTTGCCATCGCTCTCGACCTGCAGGGTCACGGCGAAGTGTTCGATCGCTTCCTCCGCCAGTGCCAGACCGGGCAGCAGGCAGGCCACCAGCAGCAGGCCACGTAGCCATCCTTGCATGTTCAGAACTCCATCTTCGGTGACTCGGCGTCACCCGGATCATCCAGGCTGAAGTACTCGGCCTGCTCGAAGGCGAACGCCCGTGCCACCAGGTTGCTCGGCACCGACTCGACCAGCACGTTCAGTTCGCGCACCGCACCATTGTAGTAACGCCGGGCCATCTGGATATGGTTCTCGACCTCGCTGATCGAGCCCTGCAACTCGCGAAAGCGCTGGTCCGCCTTGAGCTCCGGGTAATCCTCCACCAGCAGGAACAGCTGGCGCAGCTGGCTGCCCAGTTGCGCCTCCACCGGCGCCCGCTGGCCCAGCGGCGAATCCGTCAGCTGCTCCGCGCGCTGCCGCTCACGCACCAGCCGCTCCAGCGTCTGCTGCTCGTAACCCAGGTACTGCCGCACGCACTCCACCAGCGCCGGGATCAGGCTGGAGCGCCGTTTGAGCTGCACATCGATGCCGCTCGCGGCCTCGGCCACGCGGTGGCGATTGAACACCAGGCGGTTGTAGTAAAAGACCGTCGCAACGGCCAGCACCAGCAGCGCGCCGACGCCCCACCATAAACCCGAACCCTGCATAGCTTCTCCTTGTTCAGCCTGTTGTGACGGCGACTGTCCTCATCGCGACACCCCGGGGGGACATCCCGGCGCGATGCTCGTATCCTGTAATGCCAGCCAACCCGCGAGGCCCGCATGCAGATCGAGCTGATCGAGATACGCGATCACCTGAATCGCTTCGCCCCCTTCGATAATCTGCCGGAGCAGACCCTCGACGATATCGCCCGGCAAGTGCAAGTAGGCTACTTCAAGGCCGGCAGCGAAATCCTCGTCGCTGGCGAACCGATTCACGAACTGCACTATGTACGCAGCGGCGCGGTGGAGATCCACCGGCGCAGTGGCGAACTGCACAATCGCCTGACCGAAGGCGACCTCTTCGGCCAGGCCGGCCTGCTGCGTGGCAACAAGGTACGCCTGGCCGCCAGGGCGCTGGAAGACAGCCTGATCTATTTCATCCCCGGCCCGCTGTTCCAGCAGCTGTGCGACCAGTTCGACAGCTTCGCCGATTTCGTCGAGGCCGAAGGCCAGTCGCGGCTCAAGTCGGCCCTGGAAGACAGCCACGGCAAGGCCAGCGAGCTGATGAAGATCAAGGTGCGCAAACTGATCGGCCGGGCGCCGGTCAGCGTGCCGCTGGACATGCCCGTGCAGCAGGTGGCGCAGGTGATGAGCGAGCAGAGCGTATCCTCGGTGATCATCGTCAACCCCGGCCGGCGCTGGCCCAACCCGGCGCAGGTACAGGTCGCCGACCAGCAGACCCAGGTGATGGCGGGCATCCTCACCGACCGCGACCTGCGTGTGCGCGTCCTCGCCGAAGGGCTGCCCGGCGACACCCCGGTCAGCCAGGTGATGACGCCCGGCCCGGTCACCGTGCAGGCCGACGAGTCGGTGTTCGAGGCCATGCTGTGCATGCTGCGCAACAACATCCACCACCTGCCGGTGCTGCAACGCCGGCGCCCGGTGGGCATGATCTCCCTCGCCGACGTCATCCGCTACGAGTCGCGCAGCAGCCTGTACCTGGTCAACAGCATCTTCAACAAGGACTCCGTGGACGGCCTCAAGGGCCTGCTGCCGGACCTGCACGCCACCTTCGTGCGCATGGTCGCCGACGATGCCAGCGCACACATGGTGGGCCGCGCCATGAGCAGCATCGGCCGCGCCTTCACCCGCCGCCTGCTGGTGCTGGCGGAACAGACGCTGGGGCCGCCGCCTGTGCCCTACTGCTTCATGATCGCCGGCTCGATGGCGCGCGACGAACAGCTGCTGCTCACTGACCAGGACAACGCCCTGGTACTCGACGACAGCTTCGACCCGGAACAGCACGACGCCTACTTCGCCGAACTGGCGCAGTTCGTCAGCAACGGCCTGGCCGCCTGCGGCTACGCCTACTGCAAGGGCGGCATCATGGCCAGCAACCCCAAGTGGCGCCAGCCGCTGAAGGTCTGGCGCGGCTACTTCACGCGCTGGATCGAGCAGCCCAACCCCGAGACCCTGCTCAACAGCAGCATCTTCTTCGACCTCGACGGGGTGTATGGCAAGACCGCGCTGGTGGAGAACCTCAAGGAGCTGCTGGCGGAAAAGGCCAGCGGCA
This sequence comes from Pseudomonas sp. REST10, assembly GCF_029542605.1. Lineage (NCBI taxonomy): Bacteria > Pseudomonadati > Pseudomonadota > Gammaproteobacteria > Pseudomonadales > Pseudomonadaceae > Pseudomonas > Pseudomonas sp. REST10. The sequence continues at coordinate 151,385 of NZ_CP035677.1, forward strand.
CCCCGGCGTTCCTCGCCGCACTGGCGCGCAACGCCCTCAACCGCACGCCGCCGCTGGGCTTCTTCCGCACCTTCGTGATGGAAACCGACGGCCGCCAGAAGAACATCATCAACCTCAAGGGACGCGGCACCGCGCCGCTCACCGACCTGATCCGCGTGCACGCCCTGGCCTGCGGCTCCAAGGCGCAGAACTCGCTGGAGCGCCTCGACGCCATCGCCGCCACCAAGCTGCTGCCCAAGGAAGCCCTGGATCACCTGCGCTACGCCTTCGAGTTCCTCAGCCTGGTGCGCATCCGCCACCAGGCGCGCGAGGTGGAAGCCGGCAACCCGCCGGACAACTATGTCGAGCCGGAGCAGTTCAGCTCCAGCGAGCGCCACCACCTCAAGGAAGCCTTCCAGGTGGTGAGCAACGCGCAGAAGTTCCTGCGCTTCCGCTACCCGGCCCAGCCGCTGACCCGTCCGCAATGAGTGCCGATCACAACCCGGACTGGCCGCAGCGCTTCGCCGAACTCGCCGCCAGCAGTCAGGACGAACGCCTGCGCGCCTACTACGCTGCCGGCTGCATCACCGCCGATACGCCCCTGGCCGAGGCGCCGCTGGTGGCGCTGGACGTGGAAACCACCGGCCTCGATCCGCGCGAACATGCCATCGTCAGCCTCGGCCTGGTGCCGCTGGACCTGCAGCGCATCCGCTGCGCCGAGGCGCGCTACTGGGTGGTCAAACCCACCAGCGAGCTGAGCGCCGAGTCGGTCACCTTCCACCACATCACCCACTCCGACATCCGCCACGCACCGCGCCTGGCCCATGTGCTGGAGGAACTGCTGGAGGCCCTGGCGGGCAAGGTGGTGGTGGCGCACTACCGCAACATCGAGCGCAACTTCCTCGACCAGGCCCTGCGCGAGCACCTGGGCGAGGGGCTGCTCTTCCCCATCATCGACACCATGGAGCTGGAAGCGCGCCTGCATCCCAAGCGCACGGTCAGCTGGTGGGACCGCCTGCGCGGCCGCGAACCGCTGTCCATCCGCCTGGCCGACAGCCGCCTGCGCTACGGCCTGCCGCTGTACAGCGCCCACCACGCCCTGACCGACGCCCTCGCCTGCGGCGAACTGCTGCAAGCCCAGGTGGCCAGGCACTACCCGGCGCATACGCCGGTGGGCGCGCTGTGGAGCTGAAGCCAGCCACCTTGTAGGAGCGGCTTCAGCCGCGAGGTTTCTGCCGTCCAAGGAGGCGTCTCATTCCCCTGGATTCCCGCCTGCGCAGAAATGACGACGATTGCAGCCCCGTAGGGTGGATAACGCGAAGCTTATCCACCACCAGGCAGGCGGATGGCTAAGATATGGCCGGCGGAGCACCATCTGCTCAACGCCGCAGAAGCATCGCGGCTGAAGCCGCTCCTACGGGCCCGTCGTGTCGGCCGAGTCACGTAGGATGGATAACGCGAAGCTTATCCACCACCAGGCGAGCGGATGGCTAAGATATGGCGGGCAGAGCGCCATCTGCTCAACGCCGCAGAAGCATCGCGGCTGAAGCCGCTCCTACGGGGTCGGTGGCGCGAGCAAGTAGCCTGGCGTGAGGATCATCCATTCAGGACAAAGCAGATACACACCCATGAATCGCCGCAAGAAGATCAAGCAACTACTCGAAGCCCACGCCAGGAAGGCCAACGCCAAGCTTGCGCCCAAGAGCAACAAACCCAAGTACATCAGCAAGGCCGACAGGGCGAAGCTGGCGGCTGAGGCCGCTCAAGAGAGCGTCACGCCCGCTGAGTAAGACGCGGACAGAGAACATCGCGGCTGAAGCCGCTCCTACAGGTCTGTCGCGTCAGCCGCGTAGGGTGGATAACGCGAAGCTTATCCACCAGCAGGCAGGCGGATGGCCAAGATATGGCTGTGCTCAGCGCTGCAAAGTATCGCGGCCGAAGCCCCCCACAGGACGCAGTGGAACTAACCCAGCACCTTGTCCGCCGTGTACACCGCCTCGTCGAGAAACGCGTTGACCGCCGGATGGTCGCGTTCGCCCTTGCGATAGGCGAGGAACACGCCGCGCTGGATGTCGGGCAGCAGGGGCACGGCGGTGACACCGGGCAGCGGGCGGACCAGGCGCAGGCCGGAGACGATGGAGATGGAGTTGCCGGAAGCGACCATCGCCGCGACCATCTCGAAACCGGCGCAGTGCGCATTGATGCGCGGCGCGAAGCCCGAGCGGCGACACAGGTTGGTGATGAATTCGCCGAACGAGCTGCCGGTGGAGTCCAGCGCCCAGGCCTCCTCGCGCAGGTCGGCGATAGTCAGGCTGGCGTGCCTGGCCAGGGCGTGGTCGATGGGCAGCAGCACGTGCAGCAGGTCCTGGGTCAGCGGGATCAGCGCGTAGTGCTCGCGGTTCTCGTCCGGGGTCACGGCCAGGTCGTCGATCACCGCCACGTCGATCTGCCAGGCGCCCAGGGCACTGAGGCTTTCCTGCGGCTCCAGCTCCAGCACCACCACGTTCAACCGGGGATAGCTGCTGCGCAGGGCGCGCACGGTTTCCGCAATCACCGCCACGGAGATCGACGCGAAGGCCGCCACGCGCAGTTCGCCGGCCACTTCGCCGCGCAGCAGCGCCAGCTCCGAGCGGGCTTCGTCGAGCACCATGAGGATGCGCTCGGCATGCGCCACCAGGCGCTCGCCGGCCGGTGTCAGCACGACGCCACGCCCACGCCGCTCGATCAGCGCGACATCCACCTCGCGTTCGAGCAAGGCGACCTGTTGCGACACGGCCGACGGCGTCAGGTGCAACGACTCGGCAGCGGCCGCCATGGTGCGGCAACGGGCCAGTTCACGCAGGGTGCGCAGGCGGGTGATGTCCATGGCAGGATCTCAATAGTTAAGAATTGCTAACGAATATATTAAAAATAAATCAGTATACATAATGATAAAGCCGTTCTTAGATAGGGTTGTCCACACGCGCGGAACCGGGCGCGTGTCCACTCACCCAGAAGAAGAACCTCGCCATGGCTATCAGCGTTTTCGACCTGTTCAAAGTCGGCATCGGCCCGTCCAGTTCCCACACCGTCGGCCCGATGCGCGCGGCCGCTCTGTTCACCCACGCCCTGGAGAACCACGGCCACATGCCGCAGGTGACCCGTGTCGTCGCCGAGCTGTACGGCTCGCTGGGCGCCACCGGCAAGGGCCACGGCAGTGACAAGGCGGTCCTGCTCGGCCTCAGCGGCCATGAGCCGGATACCGTCAACGTCGACCAGGTCCCCGAGTACATCGACACCATCCGCCGCGACAAGCGCATCGTCCTGGCCGGCAAGCACGCTGTCGCCTTCGACGAGAAGGCCGACCTGAAGATGTTCCGCAAGGCGCTGCCGCTGCACGCCAACGGCCTGCGCTTCGCCGCCTTCGACGGCGCGGGCATCCAGGTGCACGAGGCCACCTACTACTCGGTGGGTGGCGGCTTCGTGGTCAGCGAGGCGATTCTCGCCGATGGCTCCAAGCACAAGGTCATCGCCCCGGACGCCACGGCCCTGCCGCTGCCGTTTCGCAGCGGCGCCGACCTGCTGCGCCTGAGCCGCGAGCACGGCATCGGCATCGCCGAGGTGATGCGCCGCAACGAACGCCACTGGCGCAGCGACGAAGAGACCGACGCCGGCCTGCTGGAAATCTGGAAGGTGATGCAGGCCTGCGTGGAGCGCGGCTGCCGCACCGAAGGCATCCTGCCGGGCGGCTTCAAGGTGCGCCGGCGCGCGGCGATCCTGGCGCGCAAGCTGGGCGGCTTCCAGCGCAGCTACATGGAAGATCCGCTGCGCATGCTCGACTGGGTCAACCTCTGGGCCCTGGCCGTGAACGAGGAGAACGCCGCCGGTGGCCGCGTGGTCACCGCGCCGACCAACGGCGCCGCCGGCATCATTCCGGCGGTGCTGCACTACTACGCCAACGCCATCTCCGGCGCCAGCGAACGCGGCATCATCGACTTCCTGCTCACCGCTGGCGCCATCGGCATCCTGTACAAGGAGAACGCCTCGATCAGCGGCGCCGAAGTGGGTTGTCAGGGTGAAGTCGGCGTGGCCTGTTCGATGGCAGCCGGCGCGCTGTGCGCGGTACTCGGCGGCACCCCGGAGCAGGTCGAGAACGCCGCCGAGATCGGCATGGAGCACCACCTGGGCCTGACCTGCGACCCGGTCGGCGGCCTGGTGCAGATTCCCTGCATCGAGCGCAACGCCATCGCCTCGGTGAAGGCGATCAACGCCGCGCGCATGGCGCTGTACGGCGACGGCGCGCACTACGTGAGCCTGGACAAGGTGATCAAGACCATGCGCGAGACCGGTGCCGACATGCTGACCAAGTACAAGGAAACCGCCCGTGGCGGCCTGGCGGTGAACATCATCGAATGCTGATGTTCGACCGCTAGACGCGAAAACGCCGCGAACTTGCAAAGGTTCGCGGCGTTTTCGTTGCTGCCGGGGAAGCCCTCTCCAGTATCGGAAGAGGGCCAGCAGCCGCTCAGCGCGGCTCGCTGCTCAGCCCCTTGATGATCGCCACGCAGCCGACCAGCAGCACCACGGTGAACGGCAGGCCGGTCGACACCGCCATCGCCTGCAGGGCCACCAGGCCACCGCCAAGCAGCAGCGCGACGGCCAGGGCGCCTTCCATGATCACCCAGAACATCTTCTGCGAGACCGGTGCGTTGATCTTGCCGCCAGCGGTGATGGTGTCGATCACCAGCGAGCCGGAGTCCGACGAGGTGATGAAGAACAGCACCACCAGGACGATCGCGGCGAACGAGCTGATGGCGCTGATCGGCAGCTGATCGAGCATGACGAACATCTTCAGCTCCAGGGCCGCCTGCTGCAGTTCGGTGAGGCCGCCGAGGGCCTGGTGCAGCGCGGTCCCGCCGAAGGTGCTCATCCAGATCACCGACACCAGCGACGGCACCAGCAGCACCGCCGTGAGGAATTCACGCACGGTGCGGCCACGGCTGACCCGCGCGATGAACATGCCCACGAACGGCGACCAGCTGATCCACCAGGCCCAGTAGAACGCCGTCCAGCCCTGGCTGAAGTTGGCGTCCTCGCGCCCGACCGGGTTGGACAGCGCCGGCAGGTACTGCAGGTAGGCACCCAGGTTGTCCAGCACGCCGGTCAGCAGCAGGGCGGTCGGCCCGGCGAGCAGCACGAACAGCAGCAGCGCCAGGGCCAGGCCCATGTTGATCTCCGACAGGCGCTTGACCCCCTTGTCCACGCCGGTCAGCACCGAGCACAGGGCGATCAGGGTGATCACCGTGATCAGCAACACCTTGGTGGTGGTGTCGGCCGGCAGGCCGAACAGCGCGTGCAGGCCCGCAGTGGCCTGCTCGGCGCCCAGGCCCAGCGAGGTGACCAGGCCGAACAGGGTGGCGAACACCGCGAGGATGTCGATCAGGTGGCCCGGCCAGCCCCAGACGCGCTCACCGAGCAGCGGGAAGAAGATCGAGCGGAACGACAGCGGCAGGCCCTTGTTGAAGGCGAACAGGCCCAGCGCCAGGGCGACGATGGCATACACCGCCCAGGGGTGCAGGCCCCAGTGGAAGATGGTGGTGGCCATGCTCAGGCGCGCCGCCTCGGCGGAGTCGCCCGCAGCGGCACCCAGCGGCGCCCAGTCGGTGCGCACGCCGTTGGCGTCCACGCTGATGCCGCCCAGGGCCGTGCCGTAGTGCGACATCGGCTCGGCCACGCCGTAGAACATCAGGCCGATGCCCATGCCGGCGGCGAACAGCATGGCGAACCAGGAGAAGTACGAGTAATCGGGGCGCGCCAGCGTACCGCCGAGGCGCACCTTGCCCAGCGGCGACACGATCAGCCCCAGGCACAGCAGCACGAAGATGTTGGCCGAGCCGATGAAGAACCACGACAGGTGCACCGTCAGCCAGTCACGCACGGCCTTGAACAGCGGCTCGATCTGGTCGTGCATGGCCAGCGCCAGCGCGACGAAGATGAATGCGGTCACCGCCGAGATCAGGAAGACCACGCCATGGATGTCGAGATTGACCAGGTAGCGGCCACGGATGTTGTCCTGGCCGACCACGTAGTCGGTGTCGATGAGGGTGACGGCACCACTCGGGGCGGGAATACCGTCTGCGGATGAGTCGTTGTTGCGGGGTACGGGGCCTTGGCTCAAGGGGCTGCTCCTTCTTTTTCTAGGGCGCGCGCAGGGGCTGCGAATCGCGGAAGCCGACGCTAGCAGAAGGAAAAAACGGCCTGCACCGCGGGAACGCCGCGGGTTTTCCCATTAACGACCCGTTACCCGGGAACGAAAAAGCGCGCCCGAAGGCGCGCTTTTGGCAACGGCGAACAGCCTGCTCAGCGCGGCTCGCTCATCAGCCCCTTGACGATGGAGATGCAGCCCACCAGCAGCACGATGGTGAACGGCAGGCCCGTCGACACGGCCATCGCTTGCAACGCCACCAGACCGCCACCGAGCAGCAGGGCGATGGCGATGACGCCCTCGATGCTGGCCCAGAATACGCGCTGCGGTACCGGTGCGTTGACCTTGCCGCCGGCGGTGATGGTGTCGATCACCAGCGAGCCGGAGTCCGACGAGGTGATGAAGAACACCACCACCAGCACGATACCGATGAACGAGGTGATGCCGGTCAGCGGCATCTCACCGAGCATGCTGAACAGTTTCAGCTCCAGGCCGGCATCCTGCGCGCCGGTGAAACCGTCCACCAGCAGCTGATTGATGGCGGTGCCGCCGAAGGCGGTCATCCACAGCACCGACACCAGCGACGGCACCAGCAGCACGGCGATGAGGAATTCACGCACGCTGCGGCCACGACTGACCCGCGCGATGAACATGCCCACGAACGGCGACCAGCTGATCCACCAGGCCCAGTAGAACGCCGTCCAGCCCTGGCTGAAGTTGGCGTCCTCGCGCCCGACCGGATTGGACAGCGCCGGCAGGTACTGCAGGTAGGCACCGAGGTTCTTGAAGAAGTCGGTGAAGATCACCAGGGTCGGCCCGGCGATGATGACGAACAGCAACAGGGCCATGGCCAGGCCCATGTTGATCTCTGACAGGCGCTTGACCCCCTTGTCCAGGCCGGCGACGACCGAGGCCAGGGCGATCATGGTGATGGCGATGATCAGCAGCACCTTGGTGGTGTCCGTGGCCGGAATGCCGAACAGGTACTCCACCCCGGCAGCCGCCTGCTCGGCACCCAGGCCCAGCGAAGTGACCAGGCCGAACAGGGTGGCGAACACCGCGAGGATGTCGACGATGTGCCCCGGCCAACCCCACACGCGCTCACCGAGGATCGGGTAGAAGATCGAGCGGATCGACAGCGGCAGGCCCTTGTTGAACGAGAACAGCGCCAGGGCCAGAGCGACGATGGCGTAGATCGCCCAGGGGTGCAGGCCCCAGTGGAAGATGGTCGCGGCCATGCCCAGGCGCACCGCTTCCTCGGCGTTGCCTTCGGCCCCGCCCAGCGGCGCCCAGTCGGTGCGCACGCCGTCTTCACCCACGGTGATGCCGGCGATCGACGAGCTGTAGTGCGACATGGGTTCGGACACGCCGTAGAACATCAGACCGATGCCCATGCCGGCGGCGAACAGCATGGAGAACCAGCCCATGTAGGTGTAGTCGGGGGTCGCTTCCTTGCCGCCGATACGCACCTTGCCCAATGGCGAGACGATCAGCGCGAGGCAGAGCAGGACGAAGATGTTGGCGGCACCGATGAAGAACCAGGCCATGTGGTGGGTGAGCCAGTCGCGCACGCCGCTGAACAGCGGTTCGATCTGGTTCTGCAGAGCCAGGGCCAGGATCACGAAGATCACCGCGACCAGCGCGGAAATGGTGAAGACCTTGCCATGGATGTCGAGGGCGAAGACGAACTGCCCTTTGATGTTGTCCTGACCGATGACGTAATCGGTGTCGATCAGGTTGGCTTCACCGGTCGGTGCCGGGATGCCCTCGTGGGTTTCCGCTGCGGGTGGCGGGGTCATGTCATGCGAAGGGACGTTTCCCATACGTGGCGTGCTCCTTGATGCGTTTGACTCGCTAGACGAGCGTGAACAGGACGGATGCCCTCCTCCAATTAAAGACGACCCACAGTCGGGTCGAACGGGGAAGGGTAACACATGAATTCCGCTCACTCAGAATCCAAGACACGTGAAAGCCTCGAATAATTCCCCGGAAGCTGGCCATCTGCCTGACACTGCCATTCCCCGGATGGCCATGGCAGGATGACCATCGAACGCTGCGTAACCCCCGTGGTCAGCTGCACACAGCCCGTGCAAAGGAAGACCCTGCATGCCTGCGGATTTCGGCATTCCCCACCTGTTCGCCTACCTGATCGCCAGCATCCACGCCCTCGGCATGCTGGCCGCGATCCATGCCGTGCTGACCGTACGCACCGCCCAGGGCGCCCTGGCCTGGGGACTGTCGCTGTTCTTCATGCCCTACCTGACGCTGCTGCCGTACCTGGTGTTCGGCCGCAGCCGCTTCGACGCCTACGTCAAGGCACGCCGCCAGGCCGACAGGGAAATGCACCTGGCCATGGCCGAGCAGGACTGGCGGCCCTGGGTCGAGGAAGCCAAGGCGGCGCACCTGTCGCCCGCCTATGCACGCCTGCGGGCCCTGCCGCGCCTGTCGCACCTGCCCGGCCTGACCGGCAACCGGGTGCAGTTGCTGATCGACGGCGAAGCCACCTTCGCGGCGATGCTCGATGCGCTGGCCGGCGCCCGGCAGGTGATCCTGCTGCAGTTCTTCATCATTCGCGACGACAGCCTCGGTCGCCGCCTGCATGACATCCTGCTCGAGCGCGCCGCAGCCGGGGTGCAGGTGCACGTGCTGTACGACGGCGTCGGCAGCCATGCGCTGTCCGGCGCCTTCATCGATCGGCTGCGCCGGGGTGGCGTCCAGGTGCACGCCTTCCCCACCCGCTCCGGCCTGTTCAATCGCTTCCAGCTGAACTTCCGCAACCACCGCAAGATCGTCGTGGTCGATGGCGAGATCGGCTTTCTCGGCGGCCTCAATGTCGGCGTCGAATACCTCGGGCAGAAGCCGCCGCTGGCGCCCTGGCGCGACACCCACGTGGAAGTGCGCGGGCCGGTGGTGGCCAGCCTGCAGGAAGCCTTCGCCGAAGACTGGTACTGGGCCTGCCAGAAGCTCCCGCCGCTGCTGATGCCGAGCAAGCAGGACGAACCCGGCGTGCTCTGCCAGGTGATCGCCAGCGGTCCGGCCGACGCCCAGGAAACCTGCTCGCTGATGTTCGTCGAGGCGATCCACGCCGCGCGCGAACGCGTGTGGCTGAGCAGCCCGTATTTCGTCCCCGACGAAGCCCTGTTCGCCGCCCTGCGCCTGGCCGTGATGCGCGGGGTGGACGTGCGCCTGCTGCTGCCAGCGCGCCCCGATCACCGTATCGTCTATGCCGCGTCCAGCCTGTACGCCTTCGAGGCGCTGCGCGCCGGGGTGCGCGTGTTGCGCTACCAGCCGGGCTTCCTGCACCAGAAGGCGCTGCTGATCGACCACGACGCCTGTGTACTGGGCAGCGCCAACCTGGACAACCGCTCCTTCCGCCTGAATTTCGAGGCCAGCCTGCTGATAGTCGACGCAGGCTTCAACGCCGAGGTCGCCCAGATGCTGGAGGCGGATTTCAGCCGCTCGCGGGAACTGGTCAATGCCGACCGCCGCAACCTGCACCGCCTGCAGCAGCTGGGCATGCGCGTGGCGCGGCTGATCTCGCCCATCCTCTGAGAAGCCTGAAACCTGCCCGTTCACTGCGATATCGCGCACTTTCGCCACCCCGGGCGCCTGCCGGCGCGACTTTGAACAGGCTTCGCGGCACGACTATGGTTATGGAGTCTGCCGCCCTTGGCACTGCCCCATGAAGACGCGCCTCGCCCAGCTGTTCTGCCTCTGTCTGCTCGCCCTGCCCTGCCTGGCGCAGGAGGTGATTCGTGTCGGCGTGGAACTGCAGCCCTACCAGCCCTATTCCGACGTGGAGAACGGCGAATACCGTGGCTATGCGCGCGACCTGCTGGATGCCTTTGCCGCCGAGCACGGCTACCGCTTCGTCTACGTGCCACTGCCGGTGAGGCGCCTGCTGGGGGATTTCCTCGGCGGGCGGGTCGACCTGAAGTTCCCCGACCACCCGCAGTGGAACGCTGACCAGAAGGCCGGCCACGCCATCCACTACAGCCGCCCGGCAGCGCCCTATGTCGACGGCATCCTGGTCAAGCCGCAGCAGCTCGGCCAGGGCGTGGCGCGTATCCGCCTGCTCGGCACGCAGAACGGTTTCACCCCCTGGCCGTACCTGACGGAGATCCACGCCGGACGTATCAAGCTGATCCAGGCCAACCAGATCGAGTCGCTGCTGCTCATGGCCATCAATGACCGGGTCGACGCGGTCTACCTCAACCCCCGCGTGGTGGCCCACCAGCTGCGCCTGATGGACCTGGCGGAGCAGGCGCTGGTGCTCGACCCGCAGCTGCCGCACGTGGAAGACCACTACTACCTGTCGAGCATCCGCTACCCGCAGGTGATCGAGGCCTTCAACCGCTTCCTGGAGGAGCGCAGCGAACAGGTCGAGGCCATTCGCCTGCGCCACGGCCTGTGAGGTTTAGCGCTTGAGCACGGCACAGTCCGCGCCGACCCAGCGCGCCCGGCTCTCCATGCTGCTCGGCTGGCCGTTGTAGGTACCGCTGACCTGGGTGGTGAATTCCTTGTCGCTGACGAAACGCGTCTCCCCTTCGCCCTGAGCATCCGGGCAGGTGAAGCGAAACTTCCACAGCGTCGCGCTGCGTTCGAGGACCTCGTTGCGGCAACCGGACTCGGGGTCGTGCAGGGGAATGTCCTGGGCCTTGATCTGCTCGGCGGTGAGGCACATCTGCACACCACCCGCGCCGAGCCTGATGCCCTGTTCGGCCAGCATGTTCTCCATCATCTGGCGCTGCTCCGGCGGCAGGTTCTGCAACTGCGCCAGCATCTCCTCCATCGCCGGCATGGCCTGGCCGCCGACCTGCATGTTGTGCGAGCTGACCTCCCAGACGCCGGGCTGGATATCCAGCGCGCTGGCCAGGGCCGGTGACAGGCAGAGGGCAAGCGGCAGGGCGGAGCGAAAGACAGGGTGCATGACGGGTCTCCTCGAACGGGGCGTTGCTCAAGCGTAGCCGCAGACGAACAAAACCCCCACCGGCTTGCGCCGCATGGGGGTTTCCTTCTTTTTCAGCCGGCACTTGTGGCGCCGGGAGCATGGGTCCGCTCGGGCGAACCTAGCCTGCGTCAGGCGCAGGGGAGCTCAGCTCGCAGCTCCAGAGTTCCAACGCCGGCTGGCTCGCTTTTGGCGGGCCGAGCCAGTCGCTCATCGGGCGACAACGCTGGTCGATACACAGTTGGTAATCCCCGGCTTCGGGCGTACGCCCGACTCGCAGGGGTTGCAAAGGCGGTAGCTGACGCTGGTAGTGCCAGCTGCCATTGCGCAGTTCGGCGCCATCGGGAATTTCCATCCCGGCGCCGGAACCCTTGACCCGCGCCTCGCCGAGGAGCAGGCCCTCGGCGGTGACGCGGTAATCCTCTTCCCAGCGGATCTTCTCGATGGTGTGGGTCCAGGCCAGGGTGAACTCGGCGGTGGGCAGCTCCGCCCACACCGCCCCGGCCAGTCCCAGACAGAGACCGATCACGCCGCCGCCACCTCGGCGCGACGCGCGCGCCAGAAGTGCTGGCCGATGAACAGCGCGCTGAGGGCGAAGCCCAGCTCATCGCTGATCGGCGTGGCGAGAATCAGGCTGGTGCCCGCCGCCAGGCCCAGGATGCGCTCCCACCAGCTCAGCTTGGCCTGCAGGAAGCCCGTGAACACCACGCCCCAGATGCCGATGGCCAGCGCGGCCTTGAACACCACGTAGAAGGTGGCCAGCAGGCTGTCGCCCTGCAGCATCAGCGCCGGCGAGTAGACCGCCATGTACGGCACGACGAAGCCGGCGATGGCGATGCGCACCGCCCACAGGCTGATCTTCAGGCCACGCTCCTTGGCGATCGGCGCGGCCGCGAAGCAGGCCAGCGCCACCGGCGGCGTGAGGTCGGCCATGATGCCGAAGTAGAAGACGAACATGTGCGAGACGATCAGCGGTACGCCGAGGTCGAGCAGCGCCGGCGCGGCGATCGAGCTGGTGATGATGTAGTTGGGGATGGTCGGAATGCCCATGCCCAGCACCAGGCAGGTAAGCATGGTCAGCACCAGCGACAGGAACAGGTTGTCCTGGCCGATGGCGAGGATGTAGCCGGCGAAGGTCGACGCCACGCCGGTCAGCGACACCACGCCGATGATCACCCCGACCAGGGCGCAGGCGATACCGACCGGCACCGCATGGCGAGCGCCCTCGACCAGCGCGTGCAGGCACAGGGTCAGGGTGTCGCGACCGCCCTTGACGAACCAGCACACCGCCACCAGCACGGCGATGACGCCGAACACCACGCCGATCCCCAGCTGGAAGAAGCCGGCGCAGAGCACGCCCAGGGCGATCCAGAAGGCGAAGCGCATGATCTTGGACGACACCTGCAGGATGATCGCCGAGCCGAGGATGACCATGGCGGTCAGCGCCAGGCCGACGGTGCCGGAGAACAGCGGCGTGCGCCCGGAGAACAGCAGGTAGATGAGGATGAACAGCGGGATCAGCAGGAACCAGCGCTCACGTACGGACTTCCACGGGTTCGGGCATTCGTCCTTGGGCAGGCCGCGCAGGTTGGCACGCTTGGCCTCCAGGTGAACCATCCAGAACACCGAGCCGAAGTACAGCAGCGCCGGGATCAGCGCGGCCTTGGCCACCTCGAAGAACGGCACGTTGATGGTCTCGGCCATGATGAAGGCCACGGCGCCCATGATCGGCGGCATGATCTGGCTGCCCATCGACGAGGTGGCCTCGACACCACCGGCGAAGGCCGGGCGGTAGCCGAAGCGCTTCATCAGCGGGATGGTGAACTGGCCGGTGGTGACCACGTTGGCCACGCCGGAACCGGTGATGGTGCCCATCAGCGCGGACGACACCACCGAGACCTTGGCCGGGCCGCCGACCTTGTGACCGAACAGGCCCATGGCGAAGTCGGTGAACAGCTTGATCATCCCGGCCTGCTCGAGGAAGGCGCCGAACAGGATGAACAGGAAGATGTAGGTGGCCGAGACGTAGGTCGGCGTGCCGTACAGGCCTTCGGTGCCGAACGACAGCTGGTTGACCAGCTGATCGATGCCATAGCCGCGGTGCACCAGGTCGCCCGGCAGGTACTGGCCGAGCATGCCGTAGGCCAGGAACAGCGCGCAGATGATCGGCAGGGCGATGCCCATGACCCGGCGCGCGGCTTCGAACACCAGCACCACCAGGGTCAGGCCGATGACCATGTCGGCGCTGGTCAGGTCACCCGAACGCTGGATCAGGTCCGCCTCGAAGTACCACTGGTAGATGGCCGTGGCCATGCCGGCCAGGCCCAGCAGCCAGGCCAGCGGCTGCCACGGACGGCCCTTGCCCAGCGCCGGGTAGCTGATGAACACCAGCAGCAGCAGGAAGCCCACGTGCACCGCACGCAGCACCTGAGTCGACACCGGGTGGAACGCCGCCGTGACGATCTGGAAGATGGAAAACAGCAGCGCGACGGCGAAGAGCGCCTTCGGCCAGTCGGACGGACTGGCGGACAGGCCGTTGTTCTGTTCACTCATGGAGTGCAAACCTCATGACTACTTCGATACGGGGCAGAGTCGCCAACAAAACCCACCGTCCATGAACGCCGGTTTTATTCGCGATTCTGTAGCAGGAGCCACGGCGCGCACGCCGTGGCCCAGGCCGTGATTACAGCGCGCCGACTTCTTTGTAGTAGCGCTCGGCACCCGGATGCAGCGGGATCGGCAGGTTCTTGGTAGCGGTTTCCAGCTTGATGTCCTTGGCCGCGGAGTGGGCGGTGCCCAGGCGGTCGAGGTTGTCGAACATCAGCTTGGTCATCTGGTAGGCCACGTCATCGGAGACGCCTTCGTGGCTGACCAGGATGTTGGTGATGGCCACGGTGGGCACGTCAGCGTCCTGACCGTCGTAGGTGCCGGCCGGGATGGTGGCGGCCTGGTAGGCAGCGTTGTCGATCTTCGCGGTCACGTCGGCCGGGATGGAGACGAAGCTGATCTTCATGGTCGAGGCCAGGTCGCGGATGGCGGCCATGCCCAGACCGGACGACTGCAGGGTGGCGTCCAGCTGGCGGTTCTTGATCAGCTCGACCGACTCGGCGTACGGCAGGAATTCAACCTTGCCCATGTCCTCGTAGCTCAGGCCGGCGGCCTTGAAGATGGCGCGGGCGTTCAGCTCGGTGCCGGACTTCGGCGCACCGACGGAGATGCGCTTGCCCTTGAGGTCTTCCAGGCTCTTGATGCCGGATTCCGCGTTGGCCACGATCTGGATGTAGTTCGGGTAGGTGCCGGCGATGGCCCGCAGCTTCTTCAGCGGCGCCTTGAAGCCCGCGTCTTCCACGCCGTTCCAGGCATCGGCTACCGAGTCACCGAGAGCGAAGGCCAGTTCGCCACGACCCGCCTGCAGCAGGTTGAGGTTTTCCACCGAGGCCTTGGTCGCCTGGACCGAGGTCTTGGAGCCTTCGATGCCATTGGTGTACAGCTGCGACAGGGCGACGCCGATCGGGTAGTACACGCCACTGGTACCGCCAGTGAGCACGTTGATGAAGGTCGGCGCAGCGAGCACGGCGGTGCTGGCAGTGATGGCCGCGGCAGCGGCGAACAGGCTGATTTTCTTGGTCAGTCGCATGGAAGTATCTCCGTCGTTGTTATGGCTTTATGCAGAGTTTCACTCTAGACGACGCCGGCCTGGCGTCATCGGCGGTGCGCGATCAGCAGCGCAGGGTGCAGCGTTGGACAAGAGCCGCGGCGAGCGCGGTGCGGAGGCGGCCCATGCTGAACAGCGCGTGCAGCAGGGTACGGGGGGCGTGGCAGTTCATGGGCTGACCTCTTGTCGTTGTTATGGTCGCCACGTCGGCAGGATGCGGCGCGGCTGCCATGGCTATAGCAGATGCCGTGCCAGGGCGCGAAAGGCCCGAGGTAGAGGGGTTCTATCCGGCGACCAGACGGTCACTGAGCGAGAAACCGCCGACACCTGTGACGGCGTCGGCAGAAATCCGCTTATCGCATGAACCTGGATGAAAGACCCGCCCGGATCAGGTTGTTTCCACGCCTTGTCCCGGGCCAGGCGGCCAGCCACATCGCCGCCAGACTGGTTACAGCGGCGCCGCTGTCATTCCTCGCCGCCGGGCAGGTAGTCGCCGCGCGACAGGCCGTGGCGCTGCATCTTCTCGTTGAGGGTGCGCCGCGGCAGCTGCAGCATCTCCATCACCGCCGTGATGTTGCCCTGGCAGTGCAGCAGCGCGTTGTGCAGGCATTGCGCCTCGAAGGCCTCCATCTGCTGCGCCAGCGCCTGGCCGGCGAAACGTTCCGCCGGGGGCGGGCTGGACAGGCCCAGGGCATGGCGCTCGGCGGCGTTGATCAGCTCGCGCACGTTGCCCGGCCAGTCATGCCCGAGCAGACGCGCCAGCTCGCTGGGCGCCAGCGGCGGCGCCTCGCGGCCATGGCGACGGGCCGCCTCCTGGGCGAAATGCTCGAACAGCAGCGGGATGTCCTCGCGCCGTTCGCGCAGCGGCGGGATATGCAGAGTGGCCACGTTGAGGCGGTACACCAGGTCCTCGCGGAAGCGGCCTGCCCTGACCTCGTCGAGCAGGTCCGGCTTGGCCGCGCTGATCACCCGCAGGTCGACCTGGATGCTCTTGTTCGAGCCCAGGCGTTCCAGGGTCTTTTCCTGCAACACGCGCAGCAGCTTGACCTGCTGCGCCAGCGGCAGGCTCTCCACCTCGTCGAGGAACAGGGTGCCGCCGTCGGCATGCTCGATGCGACCGATGCGCTTGGCCTGCGCGCCGGTGAAGGCGCCGCTCTCGTGGCCGAACAGCTCGCTCTCGAAGATGGTCTCGGGGATCGCCGCGCAGTTCAGCGCGGCGAAGGCCTTGCCGGC
The DNA here is from genome assembly GCF_029542605.1 of Pseudomonas sp. REST10. Lineage (NCBI taxonomy): Bacteria > Pseudomonadati > Pseudomonadota > Gammaproteobacteria > Pseudomonadales > Pseudomonadaceae > Pseudomonas > Pseudomonas sp. REST10. The sequence continues at coordinate 167,384 of NZ_CP035677.1, forward strand.
GCGCGGGCTGAAATCGTGCAGGCAGCGCGCCACGCGCTCCTTGCCGCTGCCGGTTTCACCACGGATCAGCACGTTGACCGAAGTGCCAGCCAGCTCGAGGATCTGCCGGCGCAGGTTTTCCATCGAGCGCGACATGCCGATCAGCTGGCTCTCGATGCGCCCCTTGTCGGCGACCTGCTGGCGCAGCTGGCGGTTCTCGCAGACCAGCCGGCGCTTGTCCAGGGCACGCCGCACGCTGTCGAGCAGGCGTTCGGGGGTGAAGGGCTTCTCGATGAAGTCATAGGCACCCTGGCGCAACGCCTGCACCGCCATCGGCACATCGCCATGGCCGGTGACCAGAATCACCGGCAGGTCGGTGTCCACCTGCAGCAACCTGTCGAGCAGTTGCAGGCCGTCACTGCCGGGCATGCGCACGTCGCTGACGACGATACCGGGAAAGTCACGGTCGACCAGGGCCAGGGCCTCGGCCGCGCTGGCACAGGTGCGCACCGTGAAGCCGGACAGCTCCAGCCACTGCTGGACCGCCTCGCGAATCGCCGCTTCGTCGTCGACCACTATGACCTGAGCGCTCATGACACCTCCTGAGGAAAACGGCAGGCAGTGTAGCCCGGAAGCGATCTCCTGAGACCATCCGCAGCGTCAGGAGAAGAACCCGCAGGAGCGGCGTTGGCCAGCGGCCGTTCGCGGCTGAAGCCGCTCCTACGAAGGCTCGGCGCAGGGTGGATGACGCGCACCCACAGGTATCAGGGTGCGCTCGGCAGCTTCAGGGTGAACACCGCGCCGCGCTCGCCGTTGTGCGCCTCGAGCATGCCGCCGAGGTCACGGACGATACCGTAGGACACCGCCAGCCCGAGCCCAAGCCCCTGGCCCACCGGCTTGGTGGTGAAGAAGGGTTCGAAGACCCGGCCGAGGGCCTCTTCGGCGATACCGCCACCACTGTCCTCGACGCTCAGCACGCAGGCCGCGCCGTCACGGAAGATGCGTACCAGGAGGATGCGCGAATCGCTGTCGAGCATGGCGTCGAGGGCGTTGTGCAGCAGGTTGAGTATCACCTGCTCGATGCGGATGGCGTCCCCGAGCACTTCGGCCTCGCCGTCGACCTGGGTGCGCAGCTCCACCTGCTCGCTGCGCATGCGCGGCGCCAGCAGTTGCAGGGCCTGCTCCAGCACGTCGCCGAGGCACAGGCGCTCGCTGAGACCGGCCGGCGTCTTGCGCGCGAAGGTCTTCAGGTGACCGGTCAGCGCGGCCATGCGCTGCAACAGGCCATCGATGCGTTGCAGGCCCTCGTGCACCGCCTCCGGCCGGCCGCTGTCGAGCAACAGGCGCAGGCTGCCGAGCTGCATCTGCAGAGCGGTCAGCGGCTGGTTGATCTCGTGCGCCAGGGCGGCCGACATCTGTCCCAGCGCGGCCATCTTGGCGGCGTGCACCAGGCCGTCCTGGGCTTCGCGCAGCTCGGCGGTGCGCAGCGCCACCTCACGTTCCAGGCGCTCGCGGATACCGGCCTGCAGGCGCTGGTTCTTGCGTCGCTGGGCGAGGAACAGCAGCAGGAAGGCCAGCGTCATCCACACCCCGGCGGCGGCCAGGCGGTAGCTGCGGATGCTGTCGGCCAGCCCCGCCGGCTCGCTGAGCAGGTGCAGGGTCCAGCCCTCGTCGGGCATGACCAGGCGTTGCCAGAGGTAATCGTGATTGCCATCGGGGCCGTCGACACGCGCCCAGTCGGCCTCGTCGTCGATACGTCGGTACACCCGATGCGTCAGCGGTTGCAGCGCCTGCTCGGCGTAGCGGCGCACCTCCACCAGCTCGGCGCGCGCCTGCTCGTCCAGCGGCTGCAACGCGCGGAAGCGCCAGGCCGGCTTGTTGCTGAGGATCACCACCTGGTAGCCATCGGCGACCAGCAGCACGCCGGGCTGCCCGACCCACTCGCGCTGCAGGTCTTCCAGCTCCAGCTTGACCACCAGCACGCCGAGCAGCTCGCCGTCGTCGCCGCGCACCACATGGGACAGGAAGTAGCCAGGAATTCCGGTGGTCACGCCCACCGCGAAGTAACGCGCGCCGCCGTTGCGCACGGCGTTCTGGAAATACGGGCGGAAGGCGTAGTTGTTGCCGACGAAGCTGCTCCAGTCGCGCCAGTTGCTGGCCACCAGGGTTTCCCCACGGGCATCGAGCAGGTACAGCACGGTGGAGCCGGCAGCGGCGTTCAGGCGCTCCAGCCGCTGATTCAGCGCCAGGCGCAACTGGCGGTCGTGGGGCGCGCGCAACAGGCTGCGGATGTCGCTGTCCAGCGCCAGCACTTCGGGCACCGAGCTGAAGCGCTCGACCAGCGTGCGGATGGACTGGGCATACAGCTGCAGCTGGCCACGGGCTTCGGCGCTGCGCTCGTCCCAGGCCCGTCGTTCGGCGTAGCGCCCGCCCAGCCAGACACTCAGCAGCAGGCCGACGAGAATCGCCAGAACGGTGAACAGAACACGGTAGCGATGGCGCTGCGGCAAAGGCATGGGACGGCTCGCGGGATCGACACGCGGGCCATTTTACTGCATCGGGCCTGCAGATCGGCGCACGTCCTGGGCAGATCGTGGCGCCCGTCGACGTGCGGCGGGCAGGGTCATCCCTCCTGGGCGGATGACGTGGCTGACTAACGGCGCCTGAGCAGGGCCACGAAGAACACCCCGCCGATGGCCGCGGTGACGATGCCGATGGGCAGGTCCTGCGGCGCCAGCCAGGTGCGCGCGGCGACATCGACCCAGACCAGGAACAGCGCGCCGAGCAGCGCCGCCACCGGCAGCACGCGGCGGTGCTCGGCACCGACCAGGAAGCGCGCCACATGCGGCAGCATCAGCCCGACGAAACCGATGGCGCCGGACAGCGACACCAGCACCCCGGTGAGCAGGGACGCCACCACGAACACCAGCAGCCGTACACGGCGCGGCTCCAGGCCCAGGCTCACCGCACTCTGCTCGCCGGCCATCAGGCCGTTCAGCGCGCGGGCCAGCCCCAGCAGCACCAGCAACGCCAGGGCCAGGCACAGCGTCGGTAGCCAGAGCAGCTCCCAGCGCGCCAGGCCAAGGCCGCCGAGCATCCAGAACAGCACCGAGCTGGCTGCATGCGGGTTGCCCAGGTAGAGCAGCAGGTTGCTCGCCGCCATCATCACGAAGGACACCGCCACCCCCGCCAGCAGCAGGCGGTCGCTGTGCAGGCGCCCGCCACGATTGGCGATCAGCAGCACCAGCAGCATGCTCGCCAGCGCGCCGACGAAGGCGGCCAGCGGCAGGCTCAGGACGCCAGCGAACTCACCCAGGTAGAGCACCACCACCACCGCACCGAACGCCGCTCCCGAGCTGACCCCGAGCAGGTGCGGGTCGGCCAGCGGGTTGCGGGTGACCGCCTGCAGCACGGTGCCGACCAGGGCCAGCCCGGCGCCGACCAGCGCGCCGAGCAGGACTCGCGGCGCGCGCAGCTGCCAGACGATGCTGTCCTGGCCGACGCTGATCGCCTGCCCGGGCTGGATGCCGAACAGGTGCCGGCCGAGAATCGCCAGCACGCGCTCGAGCGGCACCTGCGCCGACCCGAACGCCAGCGAAACGGCGCACGACAGCAGCAACAGCAGCGCCAGCACGAGCAGCAACAGGCGCAGGCGCGTCACGGTGCGAAGGCCTCGGGATGCAGCGCGGCGGCCAGGGTCTCGATGGCGGCGGCGTTGTCCAGGCTCGGCGTCACCGCCAGGTAGGGCAGCACCACGAAGTGCTGCTGGCGGATCGCGCTGACGCCCTGCAGGGCCGGATGCTGCATGAGGAAGTCGCGCTTCTGCGCCGCGCTGCGCTCGCCATAGTCGACGATCAGGATCCACTGCGGGTCCTGCTCGACCACGGCCTCCCAGCCGACCTGCATCCAGTTGCCGGCGACCCCGTCCATCACGTTGCGCCCGCCAGCGGCGTCGATCAGCGACTGCGGCATGCCCAGTCTCCCGGCGCTGAAGGGTACGTCCTCGCCGCTGTCGTAGACGAACACGCGCGGCCGTTGCGGCTGCTCGCCGAGGCGCGCCTGCACCGCCGCCACCCGCGCCTGCATGCCCTGCACCAGCCCCTCGGCACGCGCCTCGACGGCGAAGATGCGGCCGAGGTTGCGCAGGTCGCCGTAGACGTCATCGAGGCTGGCAACGCGATTGGGCATGACATGCGCGCAGGACTCGCTCAGCTCGTACACCGGGATGCCGAAGCGCGCCAGGCTGGCCGGGGTCACTTCGCCACCGACGCGCATGCCGTAGTTCCAGCCGGCGAAGAAGAAGTCGGCGTCGGCATCCAGCAGGTTTTCCAGCGAGGGGTAGCGCGGCGCCAGCTCGGGCAGGTCATCCAGGTCGGCCTGCAGTTCGGGCGCCGGCGTCTTCCAGGCGCTGACGCCGCTGTAGCCGACCATGCGCGCCTTCAGCCCCAGTTCCAGGAGCATGGCGGTCAGGCTGATGTCATGGCTGACCGCGCGTTGCGGCGGACGCTCGATGGTCACCTGGCGGTCGCAGCTGGTCACGGTGACGGCCCAGCTCGGGCTGCTGGCCAGCAGCAGCCCTGCAGCCGCTGCCACGAGGAACGAAACACGGCGGCGTGGAAGGCGCCTTGGCGTCGAGGTGAGGCGTGTCATCAGAGGATCCAGGTAATGCGCGGGTAACCCGCCAGTGGATGGGTATCGACCAGGGCCTGCACGCCGAACACCTGCTGCAGCAGTTCGGCGGTGAGCACCTCGGCCGGCGTTCCGACCGCCAGCAGACGCCCGCGGTCGAGCACGCAGAGACGGTCGCAGAAGGCCGCCGCCAGGTTGAGGTCGTGAAAGCTGGCCAGGGTCGCCAGCCCCAGCGCCTTGATCTGCCGCAGCAGCTCCAGCTGGTAGCGTGGGTCGAGGTGGTTGGTCGGCTCGTCGAGAATCAGCAGCTGCGGTTGCTGCACCAGGGCCCGCGCCAGCAGCGCACGCTGCTTCTCGCCGCCGGACAGGCAGGCGAACGGCTGCTGCGCCAGCGCGCCGAGACCGACCCGCGCCAGCGCCTCGCTGACCAGGCGCTGGTCCTCGGCATCGTCGCTGTCGAACAGCCCCTTGTGCGGCGTGCGCCCCATGGCCGCGACCTCATGCACGCGCAGGCCGAAGTCCTGCGGGAACTCCTGCAGCACCACCGCCACACGCTGCGCACACCAGCGCGGCGAGCGCTGCCACAGCGCCTCGCCATCCAGCTCGACGCGGCCGGCGCTGGGCCGCTGGAAGCGATAGGCGCAGCGCAACAGGCTGGTCTTGCCGCTGCCGTTGGGGCCGAGCAGGCCAAGCAGCTCGCCGTCAGCGACGTCGAGGTCGATGTCGTCGAGCAGCGGTTGCTGCCCGTTGGGCGACCAGGCCAGCTGGCGAATACGCAGGCGTTGCATCAGAAGCTGTAGTCCGCGGTGACGAAGAACGAGCGCGGTGCACCCAGGTACCACTGCTGCCCCGCGCTGCTGGCGGTGGTGGCGTACTGGCGGTCGAACAGGTTGTTCAGTTCCAGGCCCAGGCGCACGTCCGGCAGCGCCTGCCAGGCGATGTTGGCGTCGACCACGGTGTAGCCGGGTACCTCGATCTGGTTGGCGGCGTCGGCGTAGCGGGCATCGACATAACGCGCGCCGACACCGACATCCAGGCCATGACCCAGCGCCTTGTTCAACCACAGGTTGGCGGTGCGCCGGGGTACGTTGCTCGGACGATTGCCGCTGCGCTCGCCACCGCCTTCGACGAAGTCGTCGTACTCGGCGCGGACGAAGGCTGCGTTGGCCGATACCTGCCAGCCGCGCCCCAGCGCCAGCTCCAGGCTGGCCTCGAGGCCGTCGGCGGACTGCTGGCCGACCTGCTCGGTGGGCGAGCTGGGGGTCTCGCGGCTGAGCAGCTTCTTCTTGACGATATGGTAGGCGGCCAGCGTCCACTCGCCCTGCCCGTTCCAGAACGCCTGCTTGAGGCCGACCTCGGTCTGCCTGGCCCGGCTCAGGTCGAACTGTTGCTGGCTGGGGCTGAGCGTGAGCAGGTTGTTCACCCCTTCGGTGCTGGTGGCATGCTGGCCGTACAGCGACAGCTCCGGGGTCAGGGCGAACACCAGGCCGGCGCGCCAGTTGCCGCCGCTCAGGCTGCGGTCGACGCGGCTGTCGCCGAGCAGGTCGTCACGCTGGATATGCACCTGGTCGCGGCGCACGCCGGTCACCAGGGACAGGCGCTCGCTCAGTTGCGTGCGGTTCTCGGCGAACAGCGAGAACTGCCGGGCCAGGTTGCGTTCGCGCGGGCCGTAGCCCTGCGGATCGTCGCTCTGGTAGCGGCCACCGCCAGAACCCGCCAGCGGCACGCTGTCGCTGAAGCTGCTGGCAAAGTCATGCTGGCGGGCGAAGTGGATGCGGTTGTAGTCCACGCCCACCACGGTGCGGCTGTCGAGACCGAACAGTGAGTGGTCCAGGGTGAAGCTCTGACGGTCGCCGACCTGCTCCTGGGTGTGCTTGATCTCGTAGAAGTCACTGCGCAGCACCACGTCGCCGGGCTGCCAGCGGTAGGACTCGGCATTGCGCCAATAGCGCTGGGTCTTGATGTAGTAGAGCTGGTTGCTCGCCGTCAGCGCATCATTGATGCGCCAGTCGGTCACCAGGCGGGTGATCTGGTCGTTGTAGCGGACCTCGGCGTCGCCGACGTTGTAGTTGTGCTCGCGCAGGCTCTCGCGGTAATGGCCGTTGACCAGCGGGGTGCCGAAGTAGCGCTCGGGGTCCTGGTCGCCATGGTCGTGGGACAGGGTGAAGCTCAGCTCGTCACTCGCCTCCCAGCGCAGCGCGGCGCTGAACGCCAGGCTCTTCGAGTCGCCCCGGTCCACCCAGCCGTTGCTGGCCTGCTGATTGACGTTGAAGCGATAGCTCAGCGCGTCGCTCAGCGAGCCACCGCTGTCCAGCGCCACCTGCCGCCGGTCGTCGCTGCCGTAACCCAGGCGCAACTGATTGTGGACCGGGCCGGCGAAGGGTTTCTTCGGCACCACGTTGATCACCGCGCCGGTGGCGCCCTCGCCGTACAGCACCGAAGCCGGGCCGCGCAGCACATCGATACGCTGCACGGACCAGGTGTCCACCGGGAAGGTCACGGTGCCGGCTCCGACGTACTGACGCGTGCCGTCGTACAGCTGCATGGTCGCGGAATGGCCAGTGAAGCCACGCGCCGACAGCGCGGTGCCGCCGTTACCCGGCGTGCCGATGCTGCTGATGCCCGGCGTGCGGGTCACCGCATCCTGCACGCTGCGGTTGTTGCGCCCGCGCACCTCGGCGCCGCTCAGGCTGGTGGTGCTGGCCGGCGTCTGCAGGGCCGACAGGTCGAGCCGCGAGCCGGCGCTGGTGGGCGTACTCAGGTCGGTTTCGCCCTCCTCGGCGGCCTTGGCCTGGATGGTCAGCCCGGGCAGGTCGACGGGGTCTTCGCTGGCCACGGCCAGGCCGGCAAACGCCAGGGCGAGTGGCACGGAGCAATACAACAGGGAGTGAGACACGGCAGAACGTCCAGGATTGCGCAGGGAAACCGGCCCGGCGGGGCCCCGCGCCACTGGCTCGACAGCAGGTGTCGACGCGGATGAGGCAGACCCGAAAGGCATAATGTTATTGTTATAACATAACATTATGTTGTTTCGCAGCCGCTCGCCCGGGCCAGCCGGTAGGCGCAGGAAGTCCTGAGAAAGAAGGTCGTTGAAGCGGAAATGGCGCGCCATGAGTGTTCCATCGCAAAGGAAAAGGCACGGCAATCCGATGGAAATGCGCAACAGCAGACAGGGGCACGAACGCGCCCTACTGGAGTCAACGCCCGCCCACCGCGGGTTGCCAGACAGAGTGACTCCAGGCCGGTCTCCGGGCTTGCGAGGGGCATGAACGCATCGCCTTCCCATGCGCGTGGCGCACAGTGGCGTTTCGATGCGGTCGCTCGCTTACCGTTGCGGGGGCAGCGTCGGACTTCAACCGACTTCCCGTTTCACCTCACGCGCGGCGGCGTGAGACACCTGAAGCGGGGCGGATATGACCATCGCCGCCGCCTCGAGTCAAGGCAACTCGGCCATTGAGCCTGCGTGCAGCGCGCCGAGCCGCTAGACTGCCCCACCCTTTTCCCGGAGACGGCCATGACTCGAATCGCTTACGCCCGCGTCCTGTTCAGCGGGCCGGGCCTGTCCCGTGGCGCGTTGGCCCAGAGCCTGCGCCAACGCGCCGAAGCCCTGCTCGGCGAGGCCCATCTGCACGACAGCGAGCAGGACCCCGAAGCCTTCTGGCAGGCCGTGGCGGATGCACCACGGCCGCTGCTGGTGGTCGACCTGGAACCCCGCGCCGATGCCATGCACCGTGACTGGCTGCGCCAGCGCATCGCCGAGCGCGGCAACGGCGAAGCCGTCTTCGTGGTGTGCAGCGCCCTCGAGGACGCCTGGCTGGACGGCCTGGCCGCACTGCTCGAGCAGACCGGCCGCCACCTGCCCTGCCAGGACGTGCCGGCCCTGCCCGAGCAGCACCCCTGGTCGCAGATTCCGCCGCACAGCCAGCGCCTGCTGCTGTGCAACGGTCCGCGCTGCACGCGCAAGGGCGCCCTAGGTCTGTGGAAAACCCTGCGCCAGCGCCTCAAGGCCGCCGGCCGCCTGGAATGTCCCGGCGGTGTGCACATCACCCGCAGCCAGTGCCAGTTCCCCTGTGACCTGGGCCCGACGGCGAGCCTTTATCCACAGGGCGAGTGGTACGGCGTCAGCGACGAGGCAGCGGTCATCCGCCTGGTTGACGAGCGCCTGGTCGCCGGGCGGGCCGTGCCGGAACTGCGTATCGACCAGCCAGACGACAGTGCGCAGACGCACTGAGCAGAAAGTTTTTTCCACCCCTGTAACGCCAGCGGCAGGTCCGACTCTAGTGAGTTGCCGGGCCTGAACGACGATGCTTCAGCCGGCCTCTCCAATTTCCAGAGGATAAGCGCATGACTATCAAGACCACCGCCGCTGGCGCCGCCATTGCCTTCGCCGCCGCCTCGCTGTTCGCCGGCATGACCGCCAGCGTCGCCTCGGCCGAGGAAGCGACCGTACACTGCTACGGCGTGACCTCCTGCAAAGGCCAGAACGACTGCAAGACCGCCGAGAACGCCTGCAAGGGCCAGGCAGTCTGCAAGGGCCACGGCTTCAAGGTGATGACCAAGGCCGAGTGCTCCGCTGCCGGCGGCACCGTAGGCGCCTAAGAGCCACGAGGGGCGGCCGGCCGGTCGCCCCGTTTTCACCTGCGGAGGCGGCGATGAAAGCAACGACGATGCTCGGCCACGGCCTGGGCCTGCGCAGCGAGTACTACCAGGAAATCCTCGAACGGCGGCCCGCGGTCGACTGGTTCGAGATCATCTCCGAGAATTACATGGTCGATGGCGGCAAGGCGCTGTACTACCTCGACGCCATCGCCGAACACTACCCGCTGGTCATGCACGGCGTATCGCTGTCGATCGGCGGGCCGCACGCGCTGGACCGCGACTACCTGCAGCGCCTGGCGCAACTGGCCAGGCGCGTGCGCCCGGCGTGGATCTCCGACCACCTGTGCTGGAGCCGGGGCAACGCCCACCAGCTGCATGACCTGCTGCCGCTGCCCTACACCGAGGAAAGCCTGCAGCACGTTTCTGCACGCGTGCGCCAGGTGCAGGACGTGCTGGAGCGGCCGCTGGTCCTGGAGAACGTCTCCAGCTACCTGCGCTGCGCCGGTGACCAGATGAGCGAATGGCAGTTTCTCTCGGCCCTGTGCGAACTCAGCGGCTGCGAGCTGCTGCTGGATATCAACAACGTCTACGTCAGCGCGCGCAACCATGGTTTCGAGCCGTGGGACTTCATCAGCGCACTGCCGGCCGAGCGCATCCGCCAGTTCCACCTGGCCGGCCACCACGACTACGGCGACTACCTGATCGACACCCACGACCACCCGGTGTGCGACCCGGTCTGGCAGCTGTACCGGCGCACCCTGGCGCACCTGGGCCCGGTTTCCACCCTGCTCGAGCGGGACGACCACCTGCCGCCTCTCGACGAGTTGCTGAGCGAACTGCAGCAGGCGCGGCGCATCGCCCGCGAGGTGCTCGGCGAGGAGGCGGCATGCGCCTGAACGAATGGCAGCGCGAGGTCGAGCGCTACCTGCTCGGCAACCAGTCGACGCCCGATGCCGCCCTCGCCGCCAGCCTGCTCGGCAGCGCCGCGCTGAGCGCCGAGCAGGGCCTGGCGATCTATCACAACGCCTATCGCGCACGCCTGCTCGAAGCCCTGCAGGGCGACTACGCGGCGATCCACGCCTGGCTCGGCGACGACGACTTCGAGCGCCTCGGCCGCGACTACCTCGATGCCCATCCCTCGGCGCACTTCAGCCTGCGCTGGCTGGGCGCCAACCTGGCCGGCTTCATCGAGCAGCACCTGGTCGCCGAGCAGGCTGCACCGCTGGCCGAGCTGGCGCGCCTGGAATGGGCCTTCACCCTGGCCTTCGACGCCCACGATGCCGAGCTGCTGCGTGCCGAACACCTGGCGCACCTGGCGGCGCAGGACTGGCCGCTGCTGCGCGTGGCGCTGCAACCGAGCGTGCAATGGCTGACCCTGCAGCACAACAGCCTGGAGCTGTGGCGTGCCCTCAAGCACGAGCAGGCATTCCCGGGCAGTCATGCCCTGGAGCACGCCGAAACCTGCCTGATCTGGCGTGAGCAACTGGTCACCCGCTATCGCAGTCTCGACCCCGCGCAAGCGCAGGCCTTGCAGGCCATGGCCTGTCAGGGGCTGAACTTCGCCGAGCTGTGCGACAGCCTGCAGAAACTGGGGGAGCAGGCCCCTGTGCAGGCCGCGCGCTGGCTGCACCAGTGGCTGAGTGACGGCCTGCTGGTGAAGGCGACCTAGCGCGGCAACGCCTCGAGCAGCATCTGCAGGTCGCAGAAACTGCGCGTAGCCGGCGCCGGCTCGGGCCGGCGCAACAGCAGCACCGGCAGACCCAGCTCGCGTGCCACCTGCAGTTTCAGCTCGGTCGCCTGGCTGCCGCTGTTCTTGCTCACCAGCACGTCGCAGCGGATGCGGGCGAACAGGGCACGCTCCTCGTCCAGCGAGAAAGGCCCGCGGGCCCCGATGATCTCCGCGCGGGGCGGCGCCGGCTCGCTCTGCAGGCAACGCACCGTCCAGTGCTGGTGCGCAGGAATCTCATGCAGATGCGCCAGCGGCTCGCGCCCGGTGGTGAAGAATGGCCGCTGGAAGGGTGCCAGGGCATGGCTGAGCCCCTCCCAGCCCTCCACTTCGCGCCAGTCGTCGCCGGCCACAGGTTGCCAACCGGGGCGCCGCAGCGCCCAGCAGGGCACACCGCTGAGCGCGGCGGCCCGCACCGCGTTGGCGCTGATCTGCGCGGCGTAGGGATGGGTCAGGTCCAGCAGCAGTTCGATGCCTTCGGCGGCGATGAACGCGGCCAGCCCGTCGGCACCACCGAAGCCGCCCACCCGCACGCGACAGGGCAGGTCGTCCGGTACCCGGCCCAGGCCGGCCAGGCTGTACAGCGTTTCGGGGCCCAGCTGACGAGCCAGGCGCAGCGCCTCGCTGGTGCCACCCAGCAGCAGGATGCGCGGCCTCACGGCTTGCGTACCGCCAGCAGGGTGATCGGCAACGCCGCCCGCCAGGTATCGAACCCGCCCAGCGGTTGCGCCTGCGCCACCGTCAGGCGCAGCAGCTCGCCGCCCTGCCGTTCGCGAAAGGCCACCAGCGCCGCCTCGCTCTGGATCGTCACCGCGTTGGCCAGCAGCCGCCCACCCGGTTTGAGCGCGGCCCAGCACTGCTCCAGCAGCCCCGGCACGGTGACGCCGCCGCCGATGAAGATGGCGTCCGGCGCCGGCAATCCGTCCAGGGCCTCGGGCGCATGCCCGGCCACCAGCTGCAGCGCGGGCACACCAAGGGCGTCGCGGTTGTGCCGGATATGCGCCTGACGGCCCTCATTGGCCTCGATGGCGATGGCGCGGCAGGCGGGATGGGCGCGCATCCACTCGATACCAATGGAGCCGCAGCCGGCGCCCACGTCCCACAGCAGCTCGCCGGGCAGCGGCGCCAGGCGCGCCAGGGTCACCGCGCGCACGTCGCGCTTGGTCAGCTGGCCGTCATGCCGATAGGCATCGTCCGGCAGGCCGCAGGTCGGCGGCAGCGCCAGGGTCCCGGCGTCCGCCAGGCACTCCACGGCGAGCAGGTTGAGATCGGCCGCGCGCGGCAGGCTCCACTGCGCGGCCAGGCCATCGACACGGCGCTCCTCGGGCCCGCCAAGGTGCTCCAGCAGGGTCAGGCGACTGGCAGCGAAACCGCGCGCACACAGCGCTGCGGCAACCTGGGCAGGCGTGTCGCCGTCGGCGCTCAACAGCAGCAGGCGCACACCGGGAAACAGGCGGGCATTGAGCGTGGCCAGCGGCCGGCCGACCAGCGAGACCACGTCCACCTCCTGCAGCGGCCAGCCCAGGCGCGCCGCCGCCAGCGACACCGACGACGGTGCCGGCAACACCTGCAGCTCATCAGCCGCCAGTTGCCGCGTCAGGCTGGCCCCGACGCCGTAGAACATCGGATCGCCGCTGGCCAGCACGCATACCGCCTCGCCGCGCCGCGCCAGCAACGGCTGCAGGTCGAAGGGGCTCGGCCAGTGTTCCCGCTCGCCAGCGATGCACGGCGGCAGCAACGCCAGTTGGCGCGGCGCACCGACGATGCGCGTGGCCGCCAGCAGGGCCCGCCGCGCAGCCTTGCCCAGGCCGGGGTAGCCATCTTCGCCGATACCCACCAGGGTCAACCAGGGTTTCATCCACCTTCCTCGCAAGTAGCCGACAGGGCGCGTGTCGCGACGCCGCGCAAAGCGGGCATAATAGCGCCTTCGTCGGTGCCCCTTGTAAACGGGCCCAAGAGTCTGTTCACGATCTGCAGCACATGCGTCAGCCGCCGGCGGCTTTCCGAGCCTGGCGTTGCTGCGGTGGATCGTCGACAGCCTCGAAGAGGGAATCCGGAGCGATCAACCATCGCCACCGAGCTGCCCCCGCAACTGTAAACAGCGAGTTCGCTGCACATGCGCCACTGGGCAACCGGGAAGGCCGCAGCGGATGAAGACCTGTCAGCCAGGAGACCTGCCGACGAACGCTGGTCGCGAGTGCCAACATCGGGCGGGGTGTACCGATGCCATGAAACCCTCTCGACGGGTTTCGCTGGTCCGGTCGCCGCGTCGTTGTTGCTGGTGAACCCTGTGCGCGACTGTCCCCTCACCGCCGAACTGCCAACCCCTCGGGCTTCTGCCTGTCCGGGCCTGCTGCGCATCGTGCCCGCACTGGACGGCGGCATCTGCCGCGTCAAGCTGCCTGGCGGCGTGCTGCACAGTGCCCAGGCGCGTGCGATCGGAGAGGCTGCCCGGCGCTACGCCAGCGGTACCCTGGAGCTGACCAACCGCAGCAACCTGCAGATTCGCGGCGTGCTGCCCGGCCAGGAGAGCGCGCTGATCGGCGCACTGCTCGCTGCCGGTGTCGGTCCGCGCGTGGCCGCCGCCGACGACGTACGCAACCTGCTGCTCAGCCCTGCCGCTGGCCTCGACCCGCAGGCACGGATGGACGTTCGCCCGCTCGCCGGGCAACTCCTCGACCTGCTGCAGGACACCCCGGCGCTGCATGCCCTGTCAGCCAAGTTCGCCCTGCAGCTGGATGGCGGCGAAGCCCTGGCGATGCGCGAACACCCGCACGACCTGTGGCTGGCCGCCGAAGATGAACGCCACCTGTTGCTGGGCCTGGCCGGCTGCCCCAACGACGCGCCGCTGGCACGCATCGAAGCCGCGCAGGCGGTCGAGTTGGTGCGCCAGTTGCTGCTGCTGTTCCTCGAACTGGCCACGCCCGAACAATCACGCATGCGCCAGTTGCTGGCGCAGCTCCCGGCCAGCGAACTGCTGCAGCGCCTGCAGGCACGCCTGGATTTCCCCCTGCAGCCGCCAACAGCCAACTGGCAGACGCCCGCTGGCGTCGAGCGGGCGCCCGCAGGGATTTATCCACAGGCCCGGGCCGGCCTGTGCATGGTCGTCGCCGGGGCCCAGCTGGGCCGCCTGCACGCCGAACAGCTGCTGGCCCTCGCCGAGCTGAGCGAGCGGCATGCCGGCGGCGAACTGCGCCTGACCCCCTGGCAGGGCCTGCTGCTGGGCAATGTGCCGCAGGCCGAGGCGGCAACCCTGTGCAACGCACTGGGCGAACTCGGCCTGCTGCACGAGGCCGGCGACCCACTGCTCGGGCTGGTCGCCTGCACCGGATCGGCCGCCTGCGCCCGTGGCCTGGCCGACAGCAAGCACCATGCGCTGCACCTGGCCGAGCTGCTGCGCGCCAACGGCGCCCGCCCGCAGGCTCACCTCAGCGCCTGCCCGCGCAGTTGCGCCAGCGCGCGGGTGCAGCCCTACACCCTGCTGGCCAGCACGCCCGATCACTACCAGCTCTATCAACGCACCCCCGAGGTGACCGGCTTCGGTCGCCTGCTGGTGCCGTCCATGACCATCGACGAGGCCGGCGCCTGGTTCGCCCGCCACCTTCCCGCAGGACTCCCTGATGCTTGATTACATCCGCGACAGCCAGGAAATCTACCGCCGCTCCTTCGCCACCATTCGCGCCGAGGCCAACCTGGCCGGCATTCCCGCCGACCTGGAGAAGCTCGCCGTGCGGGTGATCCACGCCTGCGGCATGGTCGACGTGGTCGAGGACCTGCGCTTCTCCCCCGGAGCTGGCGCCGCCGGCCGCGCAGCCCTGCTGGCCGGCGCGCCGATCCTCTGCGATGCGCGCATGGTCGCCGAGGGCATCACCCGCCCGCGCCTGCCGGCGAACAATCCGGTGCTCTGCACCCTGCACGACGCCGGTGTGCCCGAACTCGCCCGTGAGGTCGGCAACACCCGCTCGGCGGTGGCCCTGGAACACTGGCGCGAACACCTGGAAGGCAGCGTGGTGGTGATCGGCAATGCCCCCACCGCGCTGTTCTACCTGCTGGAAATGCTCGACGCCGGCGCCGCGAAACCGGCGCTGATCATCGGCATGCCGGTGGGCTTCATCGGCGCCGCCGAATCCAAGGACGCCCTGGCCGCAGACAGCCGTGGCGTGCCCTACGTGATCGTGCGCGGTCGGCGCGGCGGCAGCGCCATGGCGGTGGCCGCGGTCAACGCGCTGGCCTCGGAGGTGGAGTGATGGCCGGTCGTCTGCTTGGTCTCGGCGTCGGCCCCGGCGACCCCGAGCTGCTCACCCTCAAGGCGCTGCGCCTGCTCAAGTCGGCGCCAGTGGTGGCCTACTTCGTGGCCAAGGCGAAACACAACGCCGGCCAGGGCGGCAACGCCTTCGGCATCATCGAGGCGCACCTGGACGACGCCCAGCAGCGCCTGCCGCTGGTCTACCCGGTGACCACCGAGAAGCTCGCCGCACCGCTGTCCTACGAGGATGTGATCGCCGATTTCTACGACACCTGCGCCGAACAGATCGCCCAGCTGCTGGACGCCGGTCAGGACGTGGCGGTGATCTGCGAGGGCGACCCGTTCTTCTACGGCTCCTACATGTACCTGCACGACCGCCTCGCCGAGCGTTACGACGTCGAGGTGGTGCCCGGCGTGTGCTCCATGCTCGGCTGCGCCTCGGTGCTAGGCACGCCGCTGGTGTACCGCAACCAGAGCCTGAGCGTGCTTTCCGGCGTGCTGCCGGAGGAAGAGCTCGAACAGCGCCTGCGCGATGCCGAGGCCGCCGTGGTGATGAAGCTCGGGCGCAACTTCGACAAGGTCCGCCGCGTGCTGCGCAAGCTCGGCCTGGACGACCGCGCCCATTACGTCGAGCGCGCGACCATGGCCAGCCAGAAGATCGTCGCGCTGGACGAGGTGGAGCCGATGGATTCGCCGTACTTCTCGATGATTCTGGTGCCCGGCCAGAAATGGCGGGGATGATCGATTCCCTGTGGGAGCGGAATGCGGCCCAGCCGCTCCTGGACTCGTAGGGTGGATGACGCTTCACCCATCCACCGCCACGATGGTGGATGAAAAAAGCGCCATCCACCCTACGCGCTCCCCCCAGCTCGCACGTAGCCCGGATGCAATCCGGGAAAAACACACCCCGGATTTCATCCGGGCTACAGGATCTACCGCATGAACATCGTCATCCTCGGCAGCAGCGCGCTGGCCACTGCACAACGCCTCAAGACGCTTTATCCACAGGCGCTGATCCATGGCCTGCGCGGCCGGGTCGAGGCTGCCGAGCGTCACTACGACGACTTCGGCGACAGCCTGCGTGCGCTCTATCGGGCCGGGCAACCGCTGCTGGTGCTGTGCGCCGCCGGCATCGTCATCCGCAGCCTCGCCCCGCTGCTGGCGGAGAAGGGCAGCGAGCCACCGGTGCTGGCCCTCGCCGAAGACGGCAGCGCCGTGGTGCCACTGCTCGGTGGCCTGGCCGGGGTCAATCGCCTGGCCCGCGAGATCGCTGCACACCTGGAGGTCACGCCGGCGATCACCACCAGCGGCGAGCTGCGCTTCGGCACCTGCCTGCTGGAGCCGCCGGCCGGCTACGCCCTGGCCGACCTGCAACAGGGCAAGCGCTTCGTCAGCGACCTGCTCGGCGGCGAAACGGTGCGCATCGAAGGCCAGGCGCCCTGGCTGGAGGCCGCCCAGCTGCCTGTGGATAACGCTGCGAAGCGGGTTATCCACATCACCCCGCAGGCCCGCCCGGCGCAGCCCGACGAGCTGCTGATCCATCCGCGCAGCGTCGCCGTGCTGGTCGAGCGAACCGACGACCAGCTGGCGGCGCGCATTCACCGGGCGCTGAGCGCCGCCAACCTGGCGCCACAGTCCCTGGCCACTCTGCTCGCGGACAAAGCCCGGATGGCCGATGCCGAGCTGCACGCAGCCGCGCGCGAGCTGAACCTGCCGCTGCGCTTCATCCACGGCGCAAGCGCAGAGCTGCCCGCCCGGCAGCTCGCCGGCGACGGCCTGCGCCTGCTGCTGGCCGAGCAGCCGCTGGATGTCGAACGCCTTGGCCAGCGTCGTGGCCGCCTCAGCGTGGTCGGCCTCGGCCCTGGCGCCGCCGAGCACATGACCCCCGCCGTGCGCCGCGCCCTGGACGAGGCCGAAGACCTGCTCGGCTACGACACCTACGTGAAGATGGCCGGCCCGCTGCGCGCCGACCAGTGCCTGCACCCCAGCGACAACCGCGAGGAACTGCAGCGCGCCGCCCATGCCTTCGAGCTGGCCGCCACGGGCCGCCGGGTGGTGATGATCTCTTCGGGCGACCCCGGCGTGTTCGCCATGGCCGCCGCCGTGATGGAAGCGCTGGAAAGCCCGCAGAGCGAGGCCTGGCGCGGGGTCGAACTGGAGGTACTGCCGGGCGTCTCGGCTGCCCTGGCCACCGCCGCCAAGGCCGGTGCGCCACTGGGCCATGACTTCTGCCTTATCTCCCTGTCCGACAACCTCAAGCCCTGGGCGGTGATCGAGCAGCGCCTGCAACACGCCGCCGCTGCGGATCTGGCCATGGCCTTCTACAACCCGATTTCCAGGGCACGCCCCTGGCAACTCGGCCGCGCGCTGGAACTGCTGCGCCAGCACCGTGCGGCGGAAACCCTGGTGGTGCTCGGCCGCGACATTGGCCGCCCCGCCGAAGCGCTGCGCAGCCTCACCTTGGGCGAGCTGACCCCGGAGATGGTCGACATGCGTACCCTGGTGATCATCGGCTCCAGCCAGACCCGCCGCTTCCCCCGCGCCGAGGGCGGCGACTGGGTCTACACACCGCGCTGGTATCCCAACCTGTAGGAGCCCGCTTGCGGGCGATCCAGCTTCATCGGTCACTTCGATCGCCGGCAAGCCGGCTCCTACAGACAGCACGTGTGCACAAACCTTCTAGTCCTGCGTGCTGAACGCGCTAAGCTCAGGCGTTCAAGCAACCAAGGGCAGATGGCGATGAACGCGCAATCATGGGTCGACCTCAAGCAGGATGCCGATACCGGCATCGAGGTGATCCGCGCGCATTTCGAGGGGCATGCCTACGATCCGCACTGGCACGACAGCTACCTGATCGGCTTCACAGAGCAGGGCGTGCAGCAGTTCAATTGCCGCCGCGCCCTGTTCAGCAGCGTGCCGGGGCAGACCTTCTTCCTCGAGCCCGGCGACATTCATGACGGCAACGCCCCGGCGCCAGGGGGCTTCACCTACTCCACGCTGTACCTGGAACCGGCCTGGCTCCAAGGCGCCTTGCCGGCGCTGTTCGAACAGGCCCCCGTCGACTGCCTGCCCAGCGTGCCACGCACCCAGCCGGACGACCCCGGCCTGCTGCCGCACATCGCCAACGCCCTGCAGGCGCTGCGCGAGGGCGAGCCGCGCATGGTCCGCGATGCGGCCCTGGATGGCCTGCTCGAACGCCTATCGCGCAACCTGCAATGGCGCCAGCGCATGCAGGGCAACCCGCAGATTCCCGGCGTGGCCCTGCGCGCACGCGAGTACCTGCACGCGCACTTCCACGAGAACATCGGCCTCGGTGAACTGGCCCGGGTCTGCGGCGTGGACCGCTTCCACCTCACGCGAGCCTTCAAGGCCGCCTTCGGCATCGCCCCGCACGGCTACCTGATCCAGTTGCGCCTGGTGCGCGCACGCCGCCTGCTGGCCCTCGGCAGTGCGCCCGCCGACGTCGCCAGCGATCTGGGCTTCGCCGACCAGAGCCACCTCGGCCGCTGGTTCCGCCGCGCCAATGGTGTCACCCCCGGCGCCTACCGCAGCCTCTGCACAAAGCTTCAAGACCGCTGAGCGGGGCCACTGGACAATCGCCACCATGACCCGACATGGAGCGATCATCGATGCCCCTCACCGCACCAGGGCCCCGGCCATGAACCAGTGGCTGCCCTTCATCCTCTTCGCCTCGGCGGCCTCGATCACCCCGGGGCCGACCAACCTGCTGATCCTCGGCAGCGCCTCGCGTTTCGGCCTGCCCATTGCCCTGACCATCGCCCTCGGCGCCAGCCTGGGTGCCAGTCTCATGCTGCTGGTGGTCGGCCTCGGCCTGGGCGAGCTGCTGGCGCGCACGCCGCTGCTGCAAACGGCGATGACCTGGGCCGGCGCCGCCTGGATCAGCTGGATGGCCTGCAAGCTGATGCGCCGCGACGCGGCCGGTATCGAGGCACGGCCCATCGAGCGACGCCAGGGGTTCGTCCAGGGCGCCGTCCTGCAACTGATCAACCCCAAGACCTGGCTGATGACCCTCTCGGTCACGGCGATATTTCTCGATGGCCAGGCTTCACCAAGCCGCGTGGCCATCCATGCCGCGCTGTTCCTGCTGGTTTCCACACCCTGCCTGCTCAGCTGGGGCCTGCTCGGCGCCGGCAGCGCCCGCCTGCTGCGGCAACCGTCGCGACTGCTGCTGTTCAACCGGGCCATGGCGCTGTTGCTGCTGGCATCGGTGTGGCTGCCGTTGCTGATGGATCGATGAAGCACAGCGGCACATGCGCTGACGGTGGATCGGTGAAGCGTGATCCACCCTACGACGACATGGCGCCCTGGCGACGAAAAGCGCCGGGAGCGACACCGAACCGCTGGCGAAACAGCTTGCCCAGGTGGCTGGCGTCGCTGGCACCGATCTCGTCGGCGATCTGCGCCAGGCTGTGACTGGAGTTGAGCAGGCGCCAGCGCACGTGTTGCAGGCGCAGCTCGTTCCAGTACTCGCGGGCACTCATGCCCTGGCGGGCGCGGAACAGGCGGTCGAGCTGCCGGCGACTGATACCGACGCTGGCCGCCAGTTGCTCGATACCATCGGCGCTGGCCAGGCCGTGACGCATCAGGGCGATGGCACGGTCGACATGACGCTCGCCGCTGGACGTGCCATGCAGCGAGCGCAGCGCATGCTGGCCACTGCGCGTCTCGTCCACCAGCATGTCGGCCAGGCCCTTGAGCGCCCGCGCCCGTCCGCTGCCACGGGCCAGCAACTCCACCGCCAGGTCGATGGCCGCCGTACCCCCGGCACAGGAAATCCGCTCGGAATCGATGCTGTACAGGCGCTCGTGCGCCAGCCGCAGGTGAGCGAAGCTGGCGCGAAACTCCGCCTGGTGACGCCAGTGCACCGCGACCTGATGGCCATCGAGCAGGCCACAGGCGGCCAGCAGGAAACTGGCGTTGTCGATCGCCACCAGCTTCACCCCGGCGCGCACCGCGCGCCGCAACAGAGCGCGGTAGGCCGGCGCCAGCGCCGCCGTGGCCTGCGCGTTACGCCCGCCGAACAGCACCAGATAGTCGTGCTCGGCCAGCGTCAGCTCCTGCGGCGTGGCCTCGATTCGCAACGCCGCACCGCTGCTCGACGACACATGCCCCGGCTGCAGGCCGAGAATGGTCCAGGTGCAGTAGCGCTGACGGCTGTAGTCCTCGTCGTCGGCGCTGAAGCGCAACTTGTCGAGGAAGCCGCCGAACGGCAGCAGAGCGAACTCCGGCAGAGGCAGCAGAAGGAAGCGCAGGTCAGGGCGTTGCGACATGATTCGTCCAGAATCGACTGGTAGATGACCAGAATCTACCTCATTACTGGCTGCAGCGCTGAGTAGACTGGCCACCTTCCCAGGAGACCCACATGGCCCTCGAACTCTGGCTCGTCTACTTCGTCGCAACCCTCGGCCTGGCGCTGACGCCCGGCCCCAACAGCCTGCTAGCACTGACCCATGGCGGGCTGTACGGCGCACGCATGGCCTTGGCGACCATCCTCGGCGGCGTGGTCGGCTTCGGCACGCTGATCGCCCTGGCCATGTTCGGCCTTGGCGCCCTGCTCAAGACCGCACCCACCGCGCTGCTGGCACTCAAGTGGATCGGCGGCGCCTACCTGGTGTGGCTCGGCATCCAGCTCTGGCGCGCGCCGCCGATGAACCTGACGCTGGCCGACAGCGGCGTGCGCCCCAGCGCCGGGCGACTGTTTCGCCAGGGCCTGCTGTCGGCCTTGTCGAATCCCAAGGTGATTCTGTTCTACGGCGCCTTCCTGCCGCAGTTCCTCGACCCCCAGCGCGGCCTGGCCGTGCAGTTCGTGGTGATGGCGGCGACCTTCGCCGTGGTCGAGTTCCTCGTCGAACTGCTGCTGGCCCTCACCGCCGTGCGCGTACGCCCCTGGCTGCAACGCGGCGGCCACACCTTCAACCGCAGCTGCGGCACGCTGTTCGTGCTGATCGGCATGGCGCTGCCGCTAGCACGCTGAGGCGAGCGCCTGGCTGCGGCGCTTCAGGCACCTCGTCCATTCAGGCCTTGAGTGCCTCGCCAATCGCGTAGTAATGCCCGCCCGCCACGTGATGCAGGCTGCGCAGGTTCGGGTCGGCCGTTTCGAAGTGCCAGCGGCCATCGCGGAACACCCGCTCGTCGGCCCAGGCGGCGATCACCTCGCCAATGAACAAGTCGTAAGCCTGCTGGTTATGCGGCTCATTGATCATCCGGCAGACCAGCCAGGCCGAGCAGCCGGCAACCAAGTGCACATCGTGGCCTGCCATCTCGAACAGCTCGACCCCGGCGTGCGCCAGCTTCGCCGGGTCATCGCCAAGGCTGGCATTGCCCACCGCCTGGGTCAGCTGCAGCTGCGCCACGGTCGGCACCTGAACGGCGAACAGGCCGCTGCCCTCGACCAGCGCACGGGTGCGGGTGGCCTTGTCCAGCACCACGCTCAGCTTCGGTGGGTCGAAGTCCAGCGCACAGCACCAGGCCGCCGCCATGACGTTATCCACAGCCTGGTGACGTGCGGACACCAGCACGGTGGGGCCGTGGTTGAGCAGGCGGTAGGCCTTGGCCAGATCGACCGGACGAATGGACGCGCTCATGCAGACTCCTGAAAGCGAAAAAGGCGCCTGCATGCTGGTCCGTACGGACCAGCATCGCAAGCGCCCGGATGCAGCGGATCGGGATCAGAACTCCTGCACGGTCGGACGCAGGACGATCTCGTTGATATCCACATCCGCCGGCTGCTCGATGGCATAGGCGATGGCACGGGCCACTGAATCCGCCGGGATGGCCTGCTTGTAGAAGTCGACGACGAAGTCGCGGCTCTGCTGGTGCGAGCTGCCGAACTTCAGCTCGGAGTCCACCGCACCCGGCTCGATGGTGGTGGTACGGATGCTGCCGCCGACCTCGTGACGCAGGCCCTCGGAGATGGCGCGCACGGCGAACTTGGTGCCGCTGTACACGGTACCGCCCGGGCTGAACACCTTGATCCCGGCCACCGAGGCGATGTTGATGAAATGCCCGGCGTTCTGCTGCTGGAACACCGGCAGCGCAGCGGCGATGCCATACAGCACGCCCTTGATGTTGATGTCGATCATGCGATCCCACTCATCGGTGCGCAGATCGCTCATCGGCGCAATGGCCATCAGCCCGGCGTTGTTGACCAGCACGTCGACCCGGCCGTAGGTATCCACGGCACCCTGGATCAGGGCCTTGACCTCATCGGCACGCGTGACGTCGGTCTGGTAGGCGACCGCCTCGCCACCGGCAGCGACCAGTTCGCCGACCAGTTGTTCGAGGCGCTCCTTGCGCCGTGCAGCCAGCACCACCTTGGCGCCCAGTTTGCTCAGATGACGTGCGCTGGCTTCGCCCAGACCGCTGCTGGCGCCGGTAATGACCACGACCTTGCCGGAAATGTTGTTGCTCATCGGTAAGCCTCTCTTTCGGATTCGTTGAAGTGTCCGCGCCGTATGCCGGACATGGGCTCACACTAGAGGCGATTTTCGTTTCAATGAATGGAAGTGTTTGGATTAGGCTATTCCACATTCTGGAACACAAAGGCGTAGCGACATGCTCAACCGCATGGAGATGATCCGCATCTTCTGCAGCGCGGCCGACTGCAGCAATTTCCGCGAGGCAGCGACGCGGCTCGGCGTCTCCCCGCAGGCCGTGACGCGCGCGATCAAGGCGCTGGAGGAAGAGCTGGGCGAGATTCTCTTCCACCGCAACACGCGCCAGGTACACATCACCGCCTTCGGCGAGGCCTATGCCGTGCGGGCACGGCAGACGCTGGAAGGCTTCGACTCGCTGTTTCGTGGCCATCGTGCCGATACCGAGTCGGGCTTCAGCGGGCGTGTCGGCATCACCGCGCCACAGGCGATCGGCAAGCGCTTTCTGGTCGGCTTCCTGCAGCCCCTGCTCAAGCGCCACCCGCACCTGCAGCTGACCCTGCGCCTGGAGGACGAAATCACCGACGCGGTCGATGCGCAGATCGATATCGGCATCCGTATCGGCTCGTTGCGCGACAGCCGCTACGTCGCCCGCACCCTGGCGCCCGTGCCGCTGCAGGTGGTGGCCACGCCCGAACTGATCGCCACTACCGGCAGCCCGCGCACGCTCGCCGAGCTGCAGCAGCGCCCGCTCTCGGTGCTGATCGACCGCAAGAGCGGCCGGCCCTGGCCCTGGACCTTCGCGGACGGCCCAAGCCTGCTTCCCGCCAACCCGGCACTGACCTGCGACGACCCCGAAGCCGAGCTGGAAGTCGTGCTCGCCGGCCTGGCCTATGGGCAGTTGCCCGCCTACCTGGCCCAGCCACACCTGGAGAGCGGCCGCCTGCAGGCCGTGATGGTGCAGCAGGCCCCCGCCCCCTGGCAGCTGTTCATCTACCGCCCGCAACAAGGCCCCGTATCGCCCAGGGTGCGCCTGGTATTCGATCACCTGCGCGCCTGCTTTTCCGACCCGGCGCAGTTCCCCCAGGGCTGAAGTCGCTCAGAGCAACGCCACCGTCGTGTCGGACCGCCACGCACGGCAGCTGCACCGAGTAGCGGGAGGCACACGCCTCTGCGCGAAAGTGGACCAAGCAAAATTGGGTGAAATGGATCTATGTGACTGGCCCACCGGTGCGTAGATTTCTTGTCACCGGGCCGTTGTGGTTCTGCCAGTCGCAGAGACGCATCGGTTTCCTCTCGACTCGGATTAAGGGTGAAAACCATGAGCCAGCGTCTCGACTACTTCAAACTCTCCCCGGCAGCCTCCAGCAAGTACGCGGAATTTTCCACCCTGCTGAGCAAGACGCCGTTCCTCACCGAACTCGCCCACCTGGTCACCCTGCGCGCCTCGCAGATCAACGGCTGCGCCTTCTGCGTGGACATGCACGTCAAGGAGGCGAAGATTCACGGCGAACGCGAACTGCGCCTGCACCATGTCGCCGTCTGGCGCGAATCGCCGCTGTTCTCCGATCGCGAGCGGGCCGCCCTGGAATGGACCGAAGCCCTGACCGTCCTGTCGCCGCACGGCGTCAGCGATGCCATCTACAACAGCGTGCGTGAGCAGTTCTCCGAGCAGGAGCTGGCCGATCTGTCCCTGCTGGTGGTGGCCATCAACGGCTGGAACCGCCTCAGCGTGGCCTTCCGCAACGTCCCCGGCTCCGCCGACAAGCTGTACGGACTGGACAAGGCCGGCCTGGCCTGAGCGCTGGCGGCATGACCCTGCCGCAATCGTCCAGAGGGTCGCTGAACTAGCGCTGAACCTCAGTCTGCAAAGGTGCATAACGACCCGGGGTGACGCCGAACACCCGGCGAAACAGGGCAATGAAGGCACTGACGTTGTCATAACCCAGGTCCAGCGCAATGGCGGTGACCGGCCGCCCCGCTGCCAGCCACTCCAGCGCATGCAACAACCGCAGGCGCTGGCGCCACTGCTCAAAGCTGAGGCCTGTCTCGACAACGAAGCGTCGGCTCAATGAGCGCGGCGCAATACCTGCCCACGCTGCCCATTCCGATAGGCGTCGAGTGTCCCCAGGTTGCGCCGATAGCGCCAGAGCAATGCGTAGCAGTCGTGCATCCCGCGGCATCGCCAAGCCGAGAGGGACCTGGGGGGCCACGCCAAGCTCATCGAGAATGACCGCACACAAGCGCTGCTGCGCCGCCTCCGGTGCCGTGGCTGGCCAGGCACTTAGGCGTGCCACCGCCGCCTGCAGCAGCGCCGACACGCCAAGGATGCAGGGCTTGTCGGGCAGATCGGCACATGCCTGCGGTGCAACGTACAGACTCCAGCCGCTGAACGGGCCGTGCGAACGCAACGCATGTGGCAGGTGCGCCGGAATCCATGCTGCATGGGTAGCCGGGATCACCCAGCGACAATTACCGGCATCGACGCTGAGCAGCCCTCGCGTAGCGCCAAGCAACTGGCCCCGTGCATGCTGATGAGGCGAGGTGTCGCGGGGCAAGGTGCTATGCGCTGCCACAGCTAACAGCAGCGGGCCACAGTGGGAATCAGCCAGTTCGAACGGCAGCAGGGGCGTAGACATGATTGGCGCCAGATCGTCATAGAATGGCATTTATAGCGCACATACGCCACGCCAGCGCCGATAGGATGATACTTCCTGACCACAATCGGAGTTATGCAATGCGCGCTGAAGACCTGCTGCCTGCGGGCATGGATCAGATCAAACGCAATGGCGTCGTGATCCGCAAGGGGAGCGTCGGTGCCTTTCTGGCCAACGCCAGGATACTCTGCGATCACCAAGCCGCCCCCGAACAACGCGCGATCGCTGAGCACGATCTGTTGGCGACGCTACCAGCACTGCGCGCCCTGGGCCTGTTCGAAGTGCTGTCGATACGCGACGAGGCGCTGCGCCAATGGCTGGCACCTCACCTGCAAGACGCCGACACCAGCCAGAGCACGCCACTCTAGGACTCACAGCAGGTCCGTCAGTCCGCGGTCGCACGCTACCCCCTCACCTCACGCCTGCGCCGTCCCTTCCTTGCGCAGCAGGTAGCTGTCCATGATCCAGCCGTTACGCTCGCGCGCCTCGGCGCGGGTGGCGGCGATCTTGTCGGCCAGTTCGTCCAGCGGGCCGGCCATGAGGATTTCGTCGGCGGTGCCGACGTAGGCGCCCCAGTAGATGGTCAGGCCCTGGCCGGTGAAGCGGCGGTAGGTGTCCTTGGCGTCGAGCATCACCGCCACGCTGTCCACGCCCTGCGGCCAGCCTTCGGCGAGCAGGCGACCGGTGGTGATTTCCACGGCGCGGCCGATGCTGTTGAGCGGGATGCGATGGCGTGCGGTGAGCGCCTGCAGGCTGGTGATGCCGGGGATCACGTCGTAGGCGAAGTCGCTGCGGCGGGCAGCGATGGCCTCGATGATGCGGATGCTGCTGTCGTAAAGCGACGGGTCGCCCCAGACCATGAAGGCGGCGGTCTCGCCGTCCGCCATCTGCTCGTCGAGCAACTGCTCGAATACCGCCTGCTTGTCGCGGTTGAGCTCGTCGACGCTGGCGCGGTAGTCGGCGGCCTCGCGCTCGCGCTCCGGCTGCTGGCCCTCGGCGAAACGCGGCGTGTGGCCGTCGAGAAAGCGTGCGCAGATCTCGCGGCGCAGGGCATTGAGCTTGTGCTTCGCCGCGCCCTTGTCCATCAGGAAGATCACGTCGCTGCGGCGCAGCGCCTTGATCGCCTGGTAGGTGATGTAGTCCGGGTCGCCGGCGCCGATGCCGACCAGCAGCAGGGTTTTCATGGGGTTCTCCAGGGAATGGACAACCCGTAGGAGCCGGCTTGCCGGCGATCATCGCCCGCCAGCGGGCTCCTACAGGGCAGTAAGTCATCGATGTGCTGGTAATCGGCGCCCAGCTGGCGCGCCAGCTCGCGGCCGCGACCGAGGCCGATCGGCGCGCGCTCGCTGTCGATCAGCAGGGTCGGGCAGCCCAGTGGGTGCATGGCCGGCCAGTCGCGCAGGCGGCCGTCGGTGAGGATCAGCAGGCGCTGCTGCTCGGCGGGCTTCTGTCGCCGCCGCCGCACCAGCCAGTCACCGGCCTGCTGCAGTGCATCGAGCAGTGGCGTACCGCCGCCGGCGCCGAGTTGCTGCAGCCAGGCATGCAGTTCGGCACTGACCTTGCGCCCCTGCCACAGCCACTGCGCCTCGCGACCACCGGCCTGCAGCACGGCCAGGCGCGCGCGCTGACGGTAGGCGCTGTCGAACAGCTCGGCGAGCAGGCCCTTGCTCAGGCTCAGCGCGCCATGGCGGCGGGTCGAGGCAGAGGCATCCACCAGCACCAGCCAGAGTTCATCGGCCTGACGGCTGCGCGGCCGCAGCACCAGGTGCTCGCGGCGCAGCGGGCGACCATGGCGCAGGCTCGCCGGCCAGTCGATGCGGCCGTGCGCACCCGCCCGCGCGGCGCCGCGCAAGCCGCCGCCGAGTCGTCCGGGCCGTTTGCCGGCATCCGCGCCTGTGGCGTTGCGCGGGCGGATGCTCAGGGCTTTTTTGTCCAGCGCGGTGGCACCCGCCGCTCACCCATGGCCTGCACCTGCGCCGGCAACTCGCCCCACTGGCCTTCGCCCTGCTGTGGCGGCTGCTCGGATTGCTGCGCCTGGGGCCGCTCGGGCGGCGTGGCGGCAGGCGCTTGTGGTGCCTGCTGGCGACGGCGATGACGCAGGACGAAGTCCTCCACCGCGTCGATATCCACAGGCTCGATGGCCCCGGCACCCCGCCAGGCGGCATGGGCGCGGGCGGCGCGCAGCCAGACCAGATCGGCGCGCAGGCCGTCGACGCCAGCCGCGAAGCAGCGCTGGCTGATCTCGCCCAGCGACGCATCATCCAGGGCAATGGCGGCCAGGTGTTGGCGGGCGCTCTGGCAACGCGTCGCCAGGGCCTCTTGTTCAGTTTGCCAACGCTGCACGAAGGCATCCGGAGACGCATCGAAGGCCAGGCGCCGGCGAACGATCTCGGCGCGCTCGAGCGGCTGCGGCTGGCCGTCCAGCGCCAGGTTGAGGCCGAAGCGGTCGAGCAGCTGCGGGCGCAGCTCGCCTTCCTCGACGTTCATGGTGCCGATCAGCACGAAGCGCGCGGCGTGGCGATGGGAGATGCCATCTCGCTCGACATGGTTGACCCCGCTGGCAGCGGCATCGAGCAGCAGGTCGACCAGATGATCGGGCAGCAGGTTGACCTCATCGACATACAGCACGCCAGCATCGGCGCGCGCCAGCAAACCCGGGGAAAAGCGCGCCTGGCCCTGACCCAGCGCGGCGTCCAGATCCAGGGTGCCGACAATACGTTCCTCGCTGGCGCCCAGCGGCAGGGTGACGAAACGCCCACCGTCGAGCAGATCGGCCAGACCACGGGCCAGGGTGGACTTGGCCATGCCGCGCGGGCCTTCGATCAGCACCCCGCCGATAGCCGGGTCGATGGCCGCCAGGCACAGCGCCAGCTTCAGCGAGTCGGCGCCGACCACGGCGGCAAGGGGGAAGTGATGTTCGGTCATGGCGGCATTCACTGGCGGCAAAGATCGGCATTGTAGACCAGAGCCCCCGGCCACTGGCGTTTCACAACACCTCGTGCAGCCAGCCAGCGGCCGTCCACTGCAGGAGGTCGGTCAAGGCCAATGCGTCGAGAAAGGCGCCGTCATGGGAAACCACCAGCAGCGCCCCTCGATAGGCCCGCAGAAAGCGCTCCAGCGCCAGGCGCGAGTCGAGGTCGATAGAGTTGTCCGGCTCATCCAGCATCAGCAGTCGGGGCTGTGGCTCACGGGCCAGGGCCCCGGCCAGCGCCACCTTCAGGCGCTGACCGCCACTGAGCCTGGCACAGGGCAACAACGCGGCATCGGGGCCGATGCCCAGGTGATCCAGGCGGGTACGCAGCACACTCTGCGCGCTGCCGGGTGCCAGGCGGTGCAGATGTTCCAGCGCCGACTCCTGCGGCGCCAAACCCTGCAGTTCCTGGTCGAGCAACGCCCAGGGTACCTCGACCCGACACTCGCCCGAGCGTGCGGCCAGGCGACCGCTGAGCAGCGCCAGCAGGCTCGACTTGCCGCAGCCGTTGGGGCCCACGATAGCCATCCGCCGCGAGCCGAACAGCTCGACATCCGGCAACGGCGCCGAGCCGAACGGCAGGCGCAGATCACGCCAGGACAGAGCCCGGCGTCCCGGCGGCAGCGGCGCCGCCTGCCCGTGCAGGGTCACCTCCCGCTCCTCGTCCAGCGCCGCTGCGGCGTCGCGCACCTGCTCGTCGAGCTTCTGGCGCTGCGCCTGCAAAAGCGTGGCAACGCGCCCGGCGCTGCTCTCGCTGCGGTTCTTCTGCATGCCCAGGAGGATTTTCGCCTGGTTGCTGTCCTGGCTCTGGCGCAGGCCGCTGGCCATGCGCTGCTGCTGACGATCATGCTGCTGGCGCAACGCCCGCTCACCTCGCTTGCGCTCGACACGGGCGCTGTTCAAGGTCTGCCACGCAGACTCGCGCTCCTGCTCACGGCTCGCCTGATAGAAGGCATAGTCACCGCCGTAGCTGCGCAAGCCGGAAGCCGACAGCTCGACAATACGCTGCATGCCAGCCAGCAAGTCACGGTCATGGCTGATCAGCAGCACACCGCCGCGCCGACTCGCCAGGCGCTGGCCCAGGCGCGTGCGGCTGGCCTGGTCGAGGTGGTTGCCGGGCTCGTCGAGAATCAGCAGATCGGCATCCGCCTGCAGCGCGCCAAGCAGGGCAATGCGGCTGCATTCCCCGCCGCTAAGCTGCGCCGCCGGCGTCTGTACATCGAGGTGGCCGAGGCCCTCCTCATGCAAGGCAGCTTGCAGCCGCTCGACCAGGTCCCAGCGCCCTTCGAGGCGCTCGATATCGTCCTCATGCGGCTGACCACGCATGACCCGCTGCATGGCATCGAACCAGTGTGCGCAACCCGCCAGGTCGACGACACGGGCGTCGGCGGCGGCCACGATGCGTTGCGGCAGGTAGGCGATACGCCCCTGTCGCACGACACGCCCCTCGCTGGGCTGCAGGTCACCGGCCAGCAAGCGGCCGAGCACCGTCTTGCCAACGCCATTGCGTCCGACCAGACCCGTGTGGCGGTTATCGAATACTTCGCTGAGCCCCTCGAACAGCATGACGCCATCGGCAAAGCGAAAAGAAACGCGCTCGAGCGCGATATGCGGGGAATCGGTCATCCATGCCTCCAGGCAATGCCGTGAGTACGCGCGGGCTGAAGCCGCGATCGATCACTGGTCGTGCGGACACGACGGCATTACTGACGCATTGGACGAGACTCCGACATGAAATGAGCGCTCAGGGTAAGACCCCGAGGCATCCGCGACAAGTGCTGAGGATGACGGGGCAACGAAATCCGCCGGGCCATGCGCGGAGCGCCGCCAGCGTCAGCTCAGGGCATCCATTCTGTGGATAACTCCACGCCAGGGCGGCGAACACGAAGGGTTTCAGCCAGGCTACGGCGCCGGGAAAGCCATGCTCAGTTACCGATACCGCAGATGCTCAGAGGGAAAAGCACGATACCAAGAACCCGCGGAAACAGAGCGGCCAATCCGGCGCTACCCGCCATGCCCGACAGGAGCCAGGTGCCGATCCCGGCAAGGCTGATGGAACCGCCATCGACCAGCATGAACGCGAACAAGCCAATCCATATGCCGGCCACCGCGCCGATGCAGGCCGAGCGAACTCGCTCACGCCGGGTAATCGGCCGGCGCCACCATGCGCCCATTCGGGCCAATGCTGCTTTCACACGCCTTCCTCGCTATCGAGCAACAGATATTCCATCAAGAGAGCCCGGATGAAATCCGGGAGTGCGGGCTCAGGCAAACGGAAACCGTTTCAGGAGCCGCCAAACCCCGTAGGGTGGGGTAGCGGCGCAGGACAGCGGTCCTGCAGCCGCGCAGAAAGGCAGTGCGCCGCGTAACCCACCACGGGAACTGAGCCACCCGCAATCCGCCAGACAGGGTAGCCCGGATGAAATCCGGGAGTACGGGCTCAGGCAAACGGACATCGTTTCAGGAGCCTACGGAAACGAGTCGCTTCAGGATTCCTCGCTGTCGAGCAACAGATTCTCCAGCGCCTCGCGGTACTCGCCGGGATGCTCCCACAGACCACGTTGCTGGGCCTCCAGCAGACGCTCGAGCATGTCATTGAGGGCACCGGGGTTGTGCTGCTGGATGAACTCGCGGGTGTCGCGGTCCAGCAAGTAGGCATCGGTGAGCAGCGCGTACTGGTGGTCGTCGACCAGTTCGCTGGTGGCGTCGAAGGCGAACAGGTAGTCGATGGTCGCCGCCAGCTCGAAGGCGCCCTTGTAGCCATGGCGCTTCATGCCCTCGATCCACTTGGGGTTGGCCGCGCGGGCGCGCACCACGCGGTTCAACTCTTCCTTGAGGCTGCGGATGCGCGGTGTATCCGGCTGGCTGTTGTCGCCGAAGTAGCTGGCCACCTTGAGCCCGCGCAGGGTTTCCACCGCCGCCAGCATGCCGCCCTGGAACTGGTAGTAATCGTTGGAATCGAGGATGTCGTGCTCGCGGTTGTCCTGGTTGTGCAGCACCGCCTGCATCCGCTCCAGGCGTTCGACGAAGCGCTCGCGCGCCGGCGCGCCCTCGGCGCCGCTGCCGTAGGCATAGCCGCCCCAGTTCAGGTACACCTCGGCGAGATCCTCGCGGCTGGTCCACAGGCGCTCCTCGATGGCGTTCTGCACCCCGGCGCCATAGGCGCCCGGCTTGGCGCCGAACACCCGCCAGCCGGCCTGGCGACGCGCCTCGGCTTCGTCCAGGCCGCCGTCCTCGAGCGCCAGCGACTCGCGCCAGACCCGCGCCGACAGCGGGTTCATGTCTTCCGGCTCGTCCAGTTCGATCACCGCCTGCACGGCATCGTCGAACAGGCGAATGAGGTTGCTGAAGGCATCGCGGAAGAAGCCCGACACGCGCAGGGTGACATCCACCCGTGGCCGGCCCAGCTGCTCCAGCGGCAGCACCTCGAAGCGTTCGACACGCTGGCTGCCCGGCTGCCATACCGGGCGCACGCCCATCAGCGCCAGCGCCTGGGCGATATCGTCACCGCCGGTGCGCATCGTCGCCGTGCCCCACACCGACAAGCCGAGCTGACGCAGGTGGTCGCCCTCGTCCTGCAGATGGCGTTCGAGCAGACGATCCGCCGCCTGCACACCGAGGCGCCAGGCGGTCGGCGTGGGCAGGTGGCGCACGTCGACGGTGAAGAAGTTGCGCCCGGTAGGCAGCACGTCGAGGCGCCCGCGACTCGGCGCGCCACTTGGCCCGGCAGGGACGAAACGCCCGGACAGCGCGGCGAGCAGGCCCCCCATCTCGGCATCACCACAGGCATCCAGCAGGGGCGCGACATGCTCGGCCAGGCCATCGAGAATCGCCGCGACGTCGGCGCCGAAGGCATCGATACGCTCGCCGTTCAGGCAGCGCTCGATCAGCGCCAACGCCAGCAGCTCGAGCCGCTCACGGGTATCGCCGACCGTGCGCCAGGGGCTGTTGTCCACAGCCTGCAGGGCATCCGCACGGGCACCGTCCCAGGGCTGGCCCATGTCGCAGTCGAGCGGGTCGAGGCCCAGCTCGAGACCCCGAGCCAGCGCACGCAGCAGGCTGGCGTTGGCGCCCTGGCCGTCGCCACGGGGGATGCGCAACAGCGCCAGCAGGGTGTCGCGACGCAGTTGTCCACAGGGCGATTCGCCGAACACATGCAGGCCATCGCGGATCTGCGATTCCTTGAGGTCACACAGGTAGGCGTCGAGCTGTGGCAGCCAGCTGTCACCGTCGTCATTCAGTTGCAGGCCCAGCTCGCGGTCGAGGCTGGCCTCGCGCACCTTGGCCAGAATCTCGCCGCGCAACTCGACGGCGCGGCGCTGGTCGAGCTGGCTGGCGTCGTAGTACTCGTCGGCCAGGCGCTCCAGGTCGCGCAACGGGCCGTAGCTCTCGGCACGGGTCAACGGCGGCATCAGGTGATCGATGATCACTGCCTGGGTGCGTCGCTTGGCCTGCGCGCCCTCCCCCGGATCGTTGACGATGAACGGATAGACGTTGGGCAGCGGGCCGATCAGCGCCTGGGGCCAGCAGCTCGCGGAGAGACCGACGCTCTTGCCCGGCAGCCATTCCAGGTTGCCGTGCTTGCCGACATGGACCAGCGCATCGGCGGCGAACGCCGTGCGCAGCCAGGCGTAGAAGGCGATGTAGCCATGCGGCGGAACCAGGTCGGGGTCGTGATAGACCGCCGCCGCGTCGAGCTGATAGCCACGCGCCGGCTGGATACCGACGAAGGTCAGGCCGAAGCGCAGGCCGGCGACCATCATCCGCCCGCTGCGGAACATCGGGTCGTCCTGCGGCTCGCCCCAGCGCTCGCGCACCGCCTGCTGGTTGGCCGCCGGCAGGCGGTGGAAGAACGCCAGGTAGTCGTCCAGCGCCAGGCTCTGCGCACAGGGGCGCATGTCGAGGCCGTCGAGGTCGTTGGTGACGCCACCGAGCAGGCTGTGGATAAGCGCCGTGCCGCTGTCCGGCAGGCTATCCACCGGGTAGCCCTCGACCTGCAGGGCGCGGAGGATATTCAGCGCAGCGCCCGGGGTATCCAGACCGACCCCGTTGCCAATCCGCCCGTCACGCGTCGGGTAGTTGGCAAGAATCAGCGCAATACGTTTGCTTTCATTGCTTTTCTTCGCAAGATCGCACCACTTTCTCGCCAGTTCCGCGACATGAGCCATACCCGGCTCATGCGCCTGATAGCACACCACATCGCTCTGGCTGCGCTCGCTGCGCCAGGCCAGGCCCTTGAAGCTGATCGCCGTGCCGATCAGGCGCCCGTCCAGCTCCGGTAGCACCACGTGCATGGCCAGGTCGCGGGCGCCCAGGCCCTGGGCGCTGGCCTGCCACTGTGCCTGGTTATCCAGCGCGCAGATCGCCTGCAGCACCGGAATGTCGCGGCGGAACGGTCGGCTCTGCGGCGCCTCGGGGTTGGACAGGGCAAAGCCGGTGGTGTTGATGATCAGGCCGGTGGCGGTTTCATCCAGCCAGTCCTGCACCTGGGCCAGGCAGGCCGCCTCCTTGAGGCTGGCAACGGCGATCGGTAGCGGGTTGAGCCCCTGGTGGCGCAGTTGCGCACAGAAGGCATCGACGAAGGCGGTGTTCGCTGCCTGCACGTGATTGCGATAGAACAGCAGCGCCACCACCGGCGCACCGGGCTGCCAGTGCGCCTGCCAATCGGCCAGCGTGGCCGGACTGCGGTGTGGGTGATAGAGCCCGACCCGGGGCAACGGCTGCGGCTCGACCCAGCTGTCGCTGCGTCCCAGCCAGCGACTGCCGATGAAGTGGAACAACTGCTGTGCGTTGTCCAGCCCGCCCTGACGCAGGTACTGCCAGAGACGGCGGCTGTCGTCCTCGCTGGCGTTGCCCATGGCCATCAGCTGCGGATCGGGCTGATCATCGCCCGGCACCATGATCACCTGCGCACCGAGCCCGGCCAGTTCGACCAGACGTTCGATCCCGTAGCGCCAGTAGCTCACCCCGCCATGCACGGAAATCAGGATGACCTTCGCGTGCTGCAGCACCTGCTCGACGTAGAAGTCCACCGAAGCATGGTTGCTCAACTGCGCCGGGCTGGCCAGGCGCAGGCTGGGGTAATCGTCCGGCAACTGCCGGGCGGCCTCGGCGAGCAGGGACAGGTGCGAGTCACCGGTGCAGAGAATCACCAGCTCGGCAGGCGTCTGGCCAAGGTCGGCAATGCTGTCGGCCGGCAGCTGGGCGCCGGGCTGGGTGCGTAATAGATGCATGGTCGTTCCGTGGGAGGGGCTTTCAGCCGCGACGATCAGCGAGCCAGGTCGCGACTGAAGCCCCTCCCATGATCACTCAGGCCAGCGCCGCTTGCAGCTCGGCCTGAATGGCCGCACGGTCGAGCTGCTGGCCGATCACCACCAGGCGGCTGATGCGCGGCTCGTCCGCCTGCCAGGCACGGTCGAAGTGACGGTCGAAGCGCTGCCCCACGCCCTGTACCAGCAGACGCATCGGTTTGCCGGGGATGGCGGCGAAGCCTTTCACCCGCAGGATGCCGTGCTTGACCACCGCCGCCTTCAGCGCAGCCAGCAGGCGCGACTCCTCGGCTTCCGGTAGTTCCACGTGGAACGAGTCGAATTCTTCATGATCGTGATCCTCGTCTTCATCGTCATGATGGGTGCGACGGTTCTCGATATGCAGCTCGGTTTCGCTGTTCAGTCCCAGCAGCACATCCATCGGCAGATCGCCGCCATGTGCTTCGATCACCTTCACCGCCGGCGGCAGCTCCTCGGCGACTTCCGCGCGTACCGCCGCCAGTGCTTCGGCATCGAGCAGATCGGCCTTGTTGAGGATCACCAGGTCGGCGCTGGCCAGCTGGTCGGCGAACAGCTCATGCAGCGGCGACTCGTGGTCGAGGTTGGGATCCAGCTTGCGCTGCGCGTCGACCTGCTCGGGGAAGGCAGCGAAGGTGCCGACGCTCACCGCCGGGCTGTCGACCACGGTGATCACCGCGTCGACGGT
The DNA here is from genome assembly GCF_029542605.1 of Pseudomonas sp. REST10. Taxonomy (NCBI): domain Bacteria; kingdom Pseudomonadati; phylum Pseudomonadota; class Gammaproteobacteria; order Pseudomonadales; family Pseudomonadaceae; genus Pseudomonas; species Pseudomonas sp. REST10. Next base: position 202,560 of record NZ_CP035677.1, read on the forward strand.
GCAGGCATTGCGGATTTCCGGCCAGTTGAAGGCCTGCACCAGCGGTTTGGGCAGGGCCAGGCCACTGGTCTCGATGAGGATGTGGTCGAGGTCGCCACGGCGCGCCACCAGCTCGCGCATCACCGGGAAGAACTCTTCCTGCACGGTGCAGCACAGGCAGCCGTTGGCCAGCTCGAATACGCGGCCGTTGGCCTCTTCCTCGCTGCAACCGATGGAGCACTGCTTGAGGATCTCGCCGTCGATCCCCAGCTCACCGAATTCATTGACGATCACCGCGATGCGACGGCCGCCGGCATTGGCCAGCAGGTGGCGCAGCAGGGTGGTTTTACCGGCACCGAGAAAACCGGTGACGATGGTGACAGGCAGTTTGGCGAGGGTTTGCATGAAAGGCCCCGTGGCGACGATGAATTCGGCGGACGGGTACGGGCAGACAGGCACGCGCGAGCATGCAGGCCGCATCGGATCACCCCGTCCGAACAGTTGGCTGACGAAACGAGGCAGGTCTCCTGGCTCACGGTCTGCACAGGGTGCGCCCTTCACCTTCCCGCCCTGGGCAGTGGTGTATCGAAGGGTTTGAGACCGTTCACAGTTGCGGGGGCAGCCAGGGCATCGACCCTGTTCCCTCTTAGCTTCACGACAACCGCGCCGTGAAGAACCTCGAATGCGCGAAGGCTACGCAGGCCACGGCGGCCGGTCAATCACGGTTGACCGCCGGCAGGTGCCATGATGAGCTACGCCCCCGTCCAAGCCGAATGCCGCTCATGCTGCCGCCCCCCTCCGCACGCCATCCAGCCTCGCCGATGCAGGTCGTTGCCGGGCTGGGCTGCAGAAGCGGCTGCGCCATGCAGGAACTGTTCGACCTGCTCGTCGACAGCCTGGCGCAGCATGAGCTGACGCTGGGCAACCTGGCAGGGCTGGCCAGCAGCGCCCATAAGCGCAACGAGGCGGGCCTTCAGCAACTGGCCGAGCATCTGCAGCTGGAGCTGCACCTGTTCACGGCCGCAGAGCTCTCGCCCTACCAGCCACCAGCACCCGGCAACCCCCGTGTCCAAGCAGCCACTGGCGCTGCTGCCGTGGCCGAGCCCTGTGCGCTCGCGCTGGCCAGGCGCATGGGCAAGAGCACGGCGCACCTGCTTGGCAAAAAACGCAAAACCGCCAGGGCAACCTGCGCCCTGGCAGCATTCACGAGAGAGTCCGCATGACCGTCTATTTCATCGGCGCCGGCCCCGGCGACCCCGAGCTGATCACCGTCAAGGGCCAGCGGCTTATCCACAGCTGCCCGGTGATCCTCTACGCCGGCTCGCTGGTACCCGAGGCCGTGCTGCAGGGCCATCGCGCCGAGCAGGTGATCAACACCGCCGAACTGCATCTCGGGGAAATCGTCGAGCTGCTGCACCTGGCTCATGAGCGCGGCCAGGACGTGGCTCGCGTGCATTCCGGCGACCCTTCGCTGTACGGCGCCATCGGCGAACAGATCCGCGAATTGCGCCGCCTGGGCATTCCCTTCGAGATCGTTCCCGGCGTCACCGCCGCCGCCGCCTGCGCGGCGTTGCTGGAAAGCGAGCTGACCCTGCCGGGCATCGCCCAGACGGTGATCCTCACCCGCTACGGCACCACCTCGCCGATGCCCGAAGGTGAACAGTTGCACGATCTCGCCCGGCATCGGGCGACCCTGGCCATTCACCTCGGTGTGCGCCAGCTACCGGCCATCGTCGGCGAACTGCTGCCGCACTATGGCGCCGACTGCCCCGTCGCGGTTATCCACAGAGCGAGCTGGCCGGACCAGGACTGGGTGCAAGGAACGCTCAGCGACATAGAGGAGAAGGTCGCAGCCAAGGACTTCCGCCGCACGGCGCTGATCCTCGTCGGCCGCGTGCTCGACCCGGGCGCCTTCGCCGAGTCGGCGCTGTACGACGCCGCGCACCGGCATCTCTATCGCCCAGGCAGCGACTGAGCCGAGCTGCGCTGGCGATAAACTGCACAAAGCGCTGAGAGCACCGGAAACAGAGGCCTTCAGCACCTTATCAACAGGTTAGAAAAGAACTTATCCCAACTCTTTGTGGATAGCCCTGAAACAAGGCTCAGTTTTTGTACAACTGCCTGAAACGCCCTGAACACAAGGACTTCAGCCAGGTATCACGAGGATATCCACAGGATGATCCACGCCAACTGTTAGCAACCGCTCAAAGCTGTACTTCCAACCGCTTGATACCCACCGCCCGCAACTCGACCACCAGCTCGTCGAGACTGGCAAAGCTCTCGACCTGTTCGGCCGCATCCACCAGAAAGAAGCTGCGCCCGGCGTCTTTCTTGAAGAAGACGATCCACTCGGCGGTATTGGCCGGGTTCGCCATGATCTGGGTGTCGAACATGACCCCTTCAGCCGTTCTGCGTTTTACATCCGCACGTTTCATCGTCTCTCCCGTTTCAACCTGACTGCAATGTCCTGCCATCGCACCTGCCATGCGAGCAGCCCCCACAGTTTAAAGGATGGCGTCCCCTGTTGAAGAAACTGACGAAACGTGGCTATATGATTCATATATATTTCATATAGACGGGAGGCCTCATGGGTATCGTCAACATCGATGACGAACTGCACGACCAGATTCGCCGGGCAAGCAGCGTGTCGCATCGCTCCATCAATGCTCAGGCCGGGTTCTGGATTCGCATCGGCATGCTCTGCGAAATGAACCCGACGCTGAATTTCAACGACGTGATGGCGGCCGAGATGCGCGCAGCCGGCATTACCGTGCAGCCGAGCCTGGCAGCAACCTCATGACCAAGACCGCGCAGGAGATAGCGCTGATGGCCGAGTCCGGCAGGTTGCTGGCGTCGGTGTTCGGCTATCTCGATCGTCTGGATCTGCTCGGCCTGTCGACGCTGCAGGTCAACGACCTTGTGGAAAAGTACATCGTCGACACGCTCGAGGCGCGCCCGGCGAGCAAGGGCCAGTATGGATTTGCCTATGCCATGAACACCTCCCGCAACGAGGTGGTGTGCCATGGCGTGCCCAGCGCCAGCGACATCCTGCGCGATGGCGATCTGGTGAACTTCGATATCACCCTGGAGAAGAACGGCTACATCGCCGATTCCAGCAAGACCTATCTGCTCGGCTCCGTTTCAGAAGCCGGGCGCAAGCTGGTCGACGTCACCTACGAAGCCATGTGCAAAGGCATCGAGGCGGTGCGCCCGGGTGCCCGCCTCGGCGACATAGGCCACGCCATAGAGCGACACGCACGGGCCCATGGGTATTCGGTGGTTCGCGAATACTGCGGCCACGGCATCGGCCGGGACATGCACGAGCCGCCCGAAGTGCTGCACTGGGGCAAGGCCAATACCGGCCTGACCTTGCGCGAAGGCATGACCTTCACCATCGAGCCCATGCTCAACCTGGGCAAGGCGGATGTACGCACGCTGGCCGATGGCTGGACGGTGGTCACCTGCGATCGCAGCCTCTCGGCGCAGTTCGAGCACACGGTGGCGGTCACCCGTGATGGCGTCCGTGTGCTGACCCTGCGCCCGGACGAGCAGCGCCTGGGCGCCTGAGCCGGGCGCCGCTCTCACGCCAGCTCGAGAATCTCCTTCACCGGGCGGCGCGGTTTCTGCGGCCAGTTGTTGGCCTGCGCCCTGCCCAGGGTCACCAGCATCACAGGGATTTCCTCGTCGCCCAGGGCGAAGGCACGGCTGACGCCGGCGATGTCGAAACCACTCATGGGGCTGGCTGCCAGACCCAGTGCCTGGCCGGCCAGCATCAGGTTCGACGCAGCGAAGGTGGCGCTGCGCACGGCCTCGTCACGCCGGCTGTGTGGCACCTCGGCATACATTCGCGCAGCGCTGGACTGCCAGCTGAGCGCCATCTCGCTCGGCATCAGCCCCGACGCCACCGCAGGCGAAAGGCGCTCGCCAAGCGACTCGGCGCACGGCAGCACGCCGCAGACAATGAAGGTCACAGCCGCTTCGCTGACCTTGGGCTGGTTCCAGGCCAGCTCGCGCAGGCGCTGTTTGCCTGCGGCGCTACGCACTGCGACGAAGCGCCAGTTCTGCAGGTTGAACGCACTGGGCGCGCGTCCGGCCCAACCGATCAGAGCTTCGATGCTGGCGTCGTCGAGCTGGTGCTGCGCGTCGAAGTGGTTGACCGAGTTGCGTTGTTCGATGGCGGCAAGCAGAGGGTGGGTCATGGCGATGTCCTGTCGTGAGTGAATGTTCGACAGGTTAGTTACATGGACCCTGGTTGATAATCTCGTTTATCGTGTGATGACCATTCACTGAAAGTTGATAATCGATGGATCGCCTGACCGCCCTTGCCGTGTTCCGCCAGGTCGTCGAGCGTGGCAGCTTCGCCGCCGCCGCCCGCCACCTGAAGCTTTCAGCGGCCGCCGTGAGCAAGAACATCGGCGAACTGGAAGCCCACCTGGCAGTCCGCCTGCTCAACCGCACGACACGCTCCATGAGCCTCACCGAGGCTGGCCAGCGCTACTACGAGCAGGTGGCGCGAATCCTCGACGACCTGCAGCAGGCCGACAGCTCCCTGGGCGAGCTGCAGGCGACCCCCAGCGGCACCCTGCGCGTCAGCGCGCCGATGTCGTTCAGCCTGGTCTGCCTGGCCGATGCCATCCCGCGTTTTCTCGCCCGCTACCCCGAACTGACGCTCGACCTGCAGCTCGATGACCGTCGTGTGGACATGATCGCCGAGGGCTTCGATCTGGCGGTGCGCGGCAGTGATCGTCTGGAGGACTCGAGCCTGGTCGCCCGCCCGCTGCTGACACTGCGCCATGTGCTCTGCGCCGCCCCGCAATACCTGCGCCGGCACGGCACGCCACAGGTGCCGGAGGACCTGCAGGCGCTGGAGTGCGTGCAGTTCTCGCTGTCCGGGCATGCCCGTGAATGGGTGTTCCAGCGCGGTGAGCAGGTGCGCCGCCTGGAGGTGTGCGGACGCTACAGCGTCAACTCCAGCCTGGCGTTGTGCGCCGCACTGCGCGCCGGCCACGGTATCAGCCTGGTCCCGGAGATCTACGTACGCGACGACCTGGCCCAGGGCAGGCTGCAGCCGCTGCTCGAAGACTGGCAGATGATGCAGACGCAGCTCTACGCCATCTACCCGTCACGCCGTCAGTTGCAGGCCAAGGTCCGCGTGTTCATCGACTTTCTGCTGGAGGAACTGGGCCAGCAGGCATGAGCTGCCGGCCCGGCGAGAGCCGTTATTCGACCGTCACGCTCTTGGCCAGGTTGCGCGGCTGGTCGACGTCGGTGCCCTTGAGCACGGCGACATAGTAGGACAGCAGCTGCAACGGCACGGTGTAGAGGATCGGTGCCAGCAGGTCGTGGATATGCGGCATGGCCACCACGTGGGTGCCCTCGCCGTTGCTCATGCCCGCCTGCTGGTCGGCGAAGACGATCAGCTCGCCGCCACGCGCACGCACTTCCTGCAGGTTGGACTTGAGCTTCTCCAGCAGCTCGTTGTTCGGCGCCACGGTGACCACCGGCATGTCGGCGTCGACCAGGGCCAGCGGACCATGCTTGAGCTCGCCGGCCGGGTAGGCCTCGGCATGGATGTAGGAAATCTCCTTGAGCTTGAGCGCACCTTCCATCGCCACCGGGTACTGCGCGCCACGGCCAAGGAACAGGCTGTGGTGCTTCTCGGCGAACAGCTCGGCGATCTTCTCCACGGTCTTGTCCATGGCCAGCGCCTCGCCCAGGCGAGTCGGCAGGCGCCGCAGTTCTTCCACCAGCTCGGCGCTCAGCGCCTTGTCCAGGGTGCCGTGTACCTGCCCGAGCGACAGGGTCAGCAGCATCAGGCCGACCAGCTGGGTGGTGAAGGCCTTAGTCGAGGCCACGCCGATTTCCGGGCCCGCCTGGGTCAGCAGGCACAGGTCGGACTCGCGCACCAGCGAACTGGTGCCGACGTTGCAGATCACCAGGCTGGCCAGGTAGCCGCCCTGCCCCGGCGCCTTCTCCTTGGCGTTGCGCAGCGCCGCCAGGGTGTCGGCGGTTTCACCGGACTGCGAGACGCTGACGAACAGGGTATCCGGCTGCACCGCGACCTTGCGGTAGCGGAACTCGCTGGCCACTTCGACCTGGCAGGGAATGCCGGCCAGTTCTTCCAGCCAGTAGCGGGCGACCATGCCGGCGTGGAAGCTGGTGCCGCAGGCGACGATCTGCACGTTCTTCACCTTGGCGAACAGCTCGGCGGCCTGTGGGCCGAAGGCCTGCACCAGCACATGATCGCTGCCCAGACGGCCTTCCAGGGTGCGCTGCACCACCTTGGGCTGCTCGTGGATTTCCTTGAGCATGAAGTGGCGGTATTCGCCCTTGTCCGCAGCCTCGGCACCCTCGTGGTACTGCACGGCTTCACGCTGTACCGGGTTGCCGCTGGCATCCCAGATCTGCACGCCATCACGACGGATTTCGGCGATATCACCCTCTTCCAGGTACATGAAACGGTCAGTGACCTGGCGCAGGGCGAGCTGGTCGGAGGCGAGGAAGTTCTCGCCCAGGCCCAGGCCGATCACCAGCGGGCTGCCACTGCGGGCGGCGAGCAGGCGATCCGGCTGCCTGGCGCTGATCACGGCCAGGCCATAGGCACCATGCAGCTCGGGAATCGCCGCCTTGAGCGCTGCACTGAGGTCGCCGAGCTGCTGCAGCTTGTGGTCGAGCAGATGGACGATGGTCTCGGTGTCGGTATCGGAGGTGAAGACGTAGCCCAGGCCCTTGAGGCGCTCACGCAGCGCCTCGTGGTTCTCGATGATGCCGTTGTGCACCACCGCCAGCTCGTGCCCGGAGAAGTGCGGGTGCGCGTTGCGCTCGCTGGGTGCGCCGTGGGTAGCCCAGCGCGTGTGGGCGATGCCCAGGCGGCCCGCCAGGGGCTCGTCCTGCAGGGCCGCCTGCAGCTCGCTGACCTTGCCGACACGGCGACGGCGGTCGAGCGTGCCCTGCTCGGTCAGCAGTGCCACACCGGCGCTGTCGTAGCCGCGATACTCCAGGCGCTTGAGGCCTTCGACCAGGATCGGGGTGATGCTGCGCTCAGCGATGGCGCCAACGATTCCACACATGGGGCTCTCCTTCAGTTTTCCAGCGGCGCGAGGATCAGCTGGATGCCGCGCGCGCGTATCTGTTCGGCAGCCTGGGCATCCAGGCGCTCGTCGGTAATCAGGGTATGGACGCTGCTCCAGGGCAGTTCCAGATTGGGGATGCGTCGGCCGATCTTGTCGCTCTCGACCATGACGATGACCTCGCGGGCGACTTCGGCCATCACCCGCGACAGCCCCAGCAGTTCGTTGAAGGTGGTGGTGCCACGCTCCAGATCGATGCCATCGGCGCCGATGAACAACTGGTCGAAGTCGTAGGAGCGCAGCACCTGCTCGGCGACCTGGCCCTGGAAGGACTCCGAGTGCGGGTCCCAGGTGCCGCCGGTCATCAGCAGGACGGGTTCGTGCTCGATGTCGCGCAGGGCATTGGCCACGTTGAGCGAGTTGGTCATCACCACCAGCCCCGGCCTGTGCCCCAACTGGGGAATCATCGCCGCCGTGGTGGTGCCACTGTCGATGATGATCCGCGCGTGCTCGCGGATGCGCGCCACGCCGGCGCGGGCGATGGCCTGCTTGTGCGGGGAAACCGGCTGGGCGCCGTCGCCGATCAGTTCCTGGGGCATGGGCACCGCACCGCCATAGCGACGCAGCAGCAGGCCGTTCTTTTCCAGCGCGGCGAGGTCCTTGCGGATCGTCACCTCGCTGGTGGCGAAGTGCTGGGCCAGCGCATCCACCGACACCTCACCCTGCTCGGCGAGCAGGGCCAGGATGGTATGGCGACGCTGTGGTGTGTTGCGCTTCGACATGCTTAAGTTTCGATTCGAAAGATAATGGCGCGAATCAAAACATAAGGCCGTTCGCTCTGCAAGCAACCGTCGGTCAGTTGAGGGTCAGCTTCACCCCGAAGCCCAACAGGCTGAGCCCCGCCAGCTTCTCCAGGCCACGGGCGATACGCGGGTTGGCACGCATGCGCTCGGCGAGAAAGTGAGTCAGCAGCACGATCAGCAGCCCGTAGAGGAAGGTCAGCGCCATGATGGTCACGGCCATGAAACCGAAGGTGATCAGCCCCTGATGCCGTTGCGGGTCGATGAACAGCGGGAAGAATGCCATGTAGAAGATGATCGCCTTGGGGTTGAAGACGGTGATCATCAGCGTCTGCCACAGGTAGTGGCGCGGCTCGATGTTCAGCGTCGGCGCAGCCCCCGGCTTGGCCAGCAGCATGCGCAGGCCGAGATAGATCAGGTAGGCCGCCCCCAGCCATTGCACCAGGTAGAAGGCCGTCGGATAGGCCTTGAGCAGCGCGGCGACACCGGCCACCGCCAGCCATAGCAGCACCTGGTCGCCGAACATGATGCCGAAGGTGGAGGCCAGCCCGCCGCGAATGCCGCCCTTGCCGGTGGACAGGATCAGCGCCAGGTTACCCGGGCCGGGAATGGCCAGCAGGATGATGAAGGCCACCACGAAGGCGGCGTAATCCGTCACACCGAACATGAAGTCAGCTCCAAGCCACAAGCCACAAGCCACAAGCCACAAAGCATAGAGGAAATGGCGTCAGCCAGGGCTCTTACTTGCAGCTGGAGGCTTGCAGCTCATCGCTGCTTTTGCGGGCGTTTCCAGCCCTCGATGTTGCGCTGTTTGGCCCGACCGACGGCCAGGGTGTCTGCCGGCACGTCGCTGGTGACCACCGAACCGGCGCCCGTGGTAGCACGATCACCAAGGTTGACCGGCGCCACCAGGGCGCTGTTGGAGCCGATGAACACGTCCTCGCCCATCACCGTCCGGGACTTGTTGGCACCGTCGTAGTTGCAGGTGATGGTGCCTGCGCCGATGTTGCTCCGCGCACCGATCTCGGCATCGCCCAGGTAGCTGAGGTGACCGGCCTTGGCGCCCTCGCCCAGCACGGCGTTCTTCAGCTCGACGAAGTTACCCACATGGGCCCTGGCCCCCAGTCGGGTGCCCGGACGCAGACGCGCGAACGGACCGCAGTCGGCGCCCTCGCCCATCTCGGCACCTTCCAGATGACTGTTGGCCTTGACGATAGTGCCCTTGCGCAGGACGGAGTCCCTGATCACGCAATTCGGACCGATCTGCACGTCGTCCTCGATCACCACCCGGCCTTCGAGGATCACGTTGACGTCGATCAGCACGTCACGTCCCACCGTCACCTCGCCGCGCAGGTCAAAACGCTGCGGATCGCGCAGGGTCACGCCCTGCGCCATCAGGCGGCGCGCGGCGCGCTGCTGATAGTAGCGCTCCAGCTGCGCCAGCTGGATGCGGTCGTTGGCCCCCAGCACTTCCATCTCGTCGGCCGCCTGCTCGGTGGCCACGATCAGGCCATCGGCGACGGCCATGGCGATCACGTCGGTGAGGTAGTACTCGCCCTGCGCGTTGCTGTTGGACAGGCGCCCCAGCCAGTCCCCCAGGCGCTTGCCCGGAACCGCGAGAATGCCGGTGTTGCCTTCGCGGATGGCGCGCTGCGCGTCATTGGCGTCCTTGTGCTCGACGATCGCCTGCACCACGCCGTTGTCATCACGGACGATGCGGCCGTAACCGGTCGGGTCGGCCAGCTCGACGGTGAGCAGCCCCAGCTGGTCATCGCTGACCAGGGCCAGCAGGCGCTCGAGCGTCGCGCTCTCGATCAGCGGCACGTCGCCATAGAGGATCAGCACGGTGTCGGCGTCGAGCTGCGGCAGCGCCTGGGCCACGGCGTGGCCGGTGCCGAGCTGCTCGGCCTGGATGACGAAGTTCAGGTCGGCGGCGGCCAGGCGCTCGCGCACGGTATCGGCGCCATGGCCGATCACCACCTGGATGCTGCTGGGCTGCAGGCTGCGTGCGGTGGCGATGACATGCCCGAGCATGGGTTTGTCAGCGACCGGGTGCAGGACCTTGGGCAGGGCGGAACGCATGCGGGTGCCTTGCCCTGCAGCGAGGATGACGATATCGAGCGACATGAACGACGATTCCTTGGCAGCCTCCGTCGCGGGGCGCCGGAGGGTGAAACGGCAGAAATGAAAAAGGGTAGCCTAGGCTACCCTTTCTCTTGCAACGGTTGAAGTGGGGGCCTCAGCCGCCGAACTTCTTGCGCAGTTGCTGGACGGTACGCAGCTGGGCTGCGACTTCGGCCAGGTGAGCGGCGGCGGAGCTGTAGTTGAACTCAGCACCCTGCTCGCTCAGCGCTTTCTCGGCGGCCTTGAGGGCCTCCTGAGCAGCGGCTTCATCGATGTCTGCTGCACGCTGCACGGTGTCGGCGAGAACCTTGACCATGTTCGGCTGCACTTCGAGGAAACCACCGGAGATGTAGAACACCTCGGCTTCACCACCCTGCTTGATCAGGCGGATCGGACCCGGCTTCAGGTCGGTGATCAGTGGCGCGTGGCCTGGAGCGATACCCAGATCACCCAGGTTGCCGTGCGCAATCACCATCTCCACCAGGCCGGAGAAGATCTCCGCTTCCGCGCTGACGATATCGCAATGGACTGTCATAGCCATACGCTTGCCTCAGGTTGCAGGCTGTGGACAACCCAGGTTATCCACAAACCTGATGCGCCCGTTGCCAGGCGCATGGGTGATTACAGTTTCTTCGCTTTCTCGATGGCTTCGTCGATGCCGCCAACCATGTAGAAAGCCTGCTCCGGCAGGTGGTCGTAGTCACCCTTGAGGATACCGCTGAAGCCAGCGATGGTGTCCTTCAGGGAGACGTACTTGCCTGGGGAACCGGTGAACACTTCGGCCACGAAGAACGGCTGGGACAGGAAGCGCTGGATCTTACGAGCGCGCGATACCAGCTGCTTGTCCGCTTCGGACAGCTCGTCCATACCCAGAATGGCGATGATGTCCTTCAGTTCCTTGTAACGCTGCAGCACGTACTGAACGCCACGAGCGGTCTCGTAGTGTTCGTTGCCGATGACGTTCGGATCCAGCTGACGGCTGGTGGAGTCCAGCGGGTCAACGGCCGGGTAGATACCCAGGGAAGCGATGTCACGGCTCAGTACGACGGTGGCGTCCAAGTGGGCGAAGGTGGTCGCCGGGCTCGGGTCGGTCAGGTCGTCCGCAGGTACGTATACGGCCTGGATCGAGGTGATCGAACCTTTCTTGGTGGAGGTGATGCGCTCCTGCAGAACGCCCATCTCTTCGGCCAGGGTCGGCTGGTAACCTACTGCCGACGGCATACGGCCGAGCAGTGCGGATACTTCGGTACCGGCCAGGGTGTAACGGTAGATGTTGTCGACGAACAACAGTACGTCACGGCCTTCGTCACGGAACTTCTCGGCCATGGTCAGGCCGGTCAGGGCGACGCGCAGACGGTTGCCTGGTGGCTCGTTCATCTGACCGTAGACCAGGGCTACCTTGTCCAGAACGTTGGAGTCCTTCATCTCGTGGTAGAAGTCGTTACCCTCACGAGTACGCTCACCCACACCGGCGAACACGGAATAACCGCTGTGCTCGATGGCGATGTTACGGATCAGTTCCATCATGTTCACGGTCTTGCCGACACCGGCACCACCGAACAGACCGACCTTACCACCCTTGGCGAACGGGCAGACCAGGTCGATTACCTTGATGCCGGTTTCCAGCAGGTCGTTGCCGCCCGCTTGCTCGGCATAGCTCGGCGCAGCGCGGTGGATTTCCCACTGCTCTTCTTCACCGATGGGGCCGGCTTCGTCGATCGGGTTGCCCAGCACGTCCATGATACGGCCCAGGGTCGCTTTACCGACCGGTACCGAGATGGCCTTGTTGGTACGAGTGATGTCCAGACCGCGCTTGAGGCCTTCGGTCGAACCCATCGCAATGGTACGCACCACGCCGTCGCCCAGCTGCTGCTGAACTTCCAGGGTGGTTTCGGCGCCGACTACTTTCAGCGCCTCGTATACGGCTGGCACCTGATCACGCGGGAATTCCACGTCGATAACGGCGCCGATGATTTGAACGATACGTCCGCTACTCATCTTTGGTTCCTCTGAATATTTGAACCGTTCTTAAACCGCGGCAGCGCCGCCGACGATTTCCGAAATCTCTTGGGTGATCGCTGCCTGACGCGCCTTGTTGTAAATCAGCTGCAGGTCTTTGATGAGCTGGCCAGCGTTGTCGGTGGCGTTCTTCATCGCGATCATCCGTGCAGCCTGCTCGGCCGCATTGTTCTCGACCACTGCCTGGTACACCTGGGATTCGACGTAGCGAACCATCAGGCCTTCGAGCAGTTCCTTGGCATCGGGCTCGTACAGATAGTCCCAGTGATGCTTGAGGTCTTGATCCGGATCGGCCACCAGCGGAACCAACTGCTCCACTGTAGGCTTCTGCGTCATGGTATTGATGAACTTGTTCGAGACCACGGACAGACGGTCGATACGCCCCTCGAGGTAAGCGTCGAGCATGACCTTGACACTACCGATCAGGTCGTTGATCGACGGCTCTTCGCCGAGGTGGCTGATCGCAGCGACGACATTGCCACCAAAGTTGCGGAAGAATGCCGCACCCTTGGAGCCAATCACGCAGAGATCGATCTCCACGCCTTGCTCGCGATCTTTCGCCATGTCCTTGACCAGGGCCTTGAACAGGTTGGTGTTCAAGCCACCGCACAGACCACGGTCACTGCTCACCACCACATAACCGGCGCGCTTGACTGGGCGCTCGATCATGAAGGGATGGCGGTACTCCGGGTTGGCGTTGGCCAGATGACCAATCACCTGGCGGATACGCTCCGCGTAGGGACGGCTAGCAGCCATGCGCTGTTGTGCCTTGCGCATTTTGCTGACCGCCACCTTTTCCATGGCGCTGGTGATCTTCTGCGTGCTTTTGATGCTCGCAATCTTGCTGCGAATCTCTTTTGCGCCTGCCATTTCACACCTATCGGGTTAGCAGGCGGGCGTCTTGCGACGCCCGCTGCGGCTTACCAGGTTTGGGTGGCTTTGAACTTCTCGATACCGGCTTTGATGCCCGCGTCGATTTCGTCGTTGAAGTCACCTTTCACGTTGATCTTGGCCATCAGATCGGCCAGCTCACGGTTGAAGTAGCCCAGCAGGGCTGCTTCGAAGGCGCCAACTTTGTTCACTTCCACGTCGGTCAGGAAGCCACGCTCGGCAGCGTACAGAGACACGGACATGTCGGCGATCGACATGGGTGCGTACTGCTTCTGCTTCATCAGCTCGGTAACGCGCTGACCGTGTTCGAGCTGCTTGCGGGTGGCTTCGTCCAGGTCAGAGGCGAACTGGGCGAAGGCCGCCAGTTCACGGTACTGAGCCAGAGCGGTACGGATACCACCGGAGAGCTTCTTGATGATCTTGGTCTGAGCGGCACCACCCACACGGGATACCGAGATACCGGCGTTGACGGCCGGACGGATACCCGAGTTGAACATGGCCGATTCCAGGAAGATCTGACCGTCGGTGATCGAGATCACGTTGGTCGGAACGAACGCGGAAACGTCACCCGCCTGGGTTTCGATGATCGGCAGAGCGGTCAGGGAACCAGTCTTGCCAGTCACGGCGCCATTGGTGAACTTCTCGACGTATTCCTCGGAAACGCGGGAAGCGCGCTCCAGCAGGCGGCTGTGGAGATAGAACACGTCGCCCGGGTAGGCTTCACGGCCTGGCGGACGGCGCAGCAGCAGGGAGATCTGGCGGTAGGCAACGGCCTGCTTGGACAGGTCGTCGTACACGATCAGGGCGTCTTCACCGCGGTCGCGGAAGTATTCGCCCATGGTGCAGCCGGAGTACGGCGCCAGGAACTGCAGTGCGGCGGATTCGGAAGCGGAAGCGGCCACCACGATGGTGTTGGCCAGCGCACCGGTTTCTTCCAGCTTGCGCACGACGTTGGCGATGGTCGATTGCTTCTGACCGATAGCCACGTAGACGCAGCGGATACCGCTGTCTTTCTGGTTGATGATGGCGTCGACGGCCAGAGCGGTCTTACCGATCTGACGGTCACCGATGATCAGCTCGCGCTGGCCACGGCCGACCGGGATCATGGCATCGACCGACTTGTAACCGGTCTGTACCGGCTGGTCGACGGACTTACGCCAGATCACGCCCGGTGCAACCTTCTCAACCGCGTCAGTTGCCTGAGCGTTGATCGGGCCTTTGCCGTCGATCGGGTTACCCAGTGCGTCGACGACGCGGCCCAGCAGTTCCGGACCAACCGGGACTTCCAGGATGCGACCGGTGCACTTGGCGCTCATGCCTTCGGCCAGGCTGGTGTAAGCACCCAGCACAACGGCACCGACGGAGTCCTGCTCCAGGTTCAGTGCCATACCGTAGACACCGCCCGGGAACTCGATCATTTCGCCGTACATGACGTCGGCCAGACCGTAGATACGCACGATACCGTCGGAAACGGAGACAATGGTGCCTTCGTTGCGGGCTTGGGAGGCGACGTCGAGTTTCTCGATGCGCCCCTTGATGATTTCACTAATTTCGGAAGGATTGAGTTGCTGCATAGCTCTGCTGCCCCTTCAAACTCAAGATTTCAATGCTTCGGCCAGTTTCGCGAGCTTGCCGCGAACCGAGCCATCGATTACCAGGTCGCCGGCGCGGATCAGTACACCACCGATCAGGGTGGCATCTTCCGCGGCGTGCAGACGCACTTCTCGGCCGAGCCGTGCACTGAGAACCTTGGCGAGTTTGTCTTGCTGTTCATCGCTCAATGCGAAGGCACTGGTGACATCCACGTCGATCGACTTCTCTTGCTCGGCCTTGTACAGCTCGAACAGGGCGAAGACATCCGGCAACAAGGCCAGACGATCGTTCTCGGCGATAACGCGGATGAAGTTCTGTGCCTGGGCGTCGAACTTGTCACCACACACCTCGACAAAGGTGGTGGCCTTTTCTGTACTCGTCAGACGCGGGGCCTTGAGCACGCGCTGCATGGTGTCGTCGAGCGACACCGCTGCAGCCAGGCCGAGCATGGCTGACCAATTGGCCAGTTGCTGGTGGGCCTGGGCGTGCTCGAAGGCAGCCTTAGCGTAAGGTCGGGCCAGCGTGGTCAGTTCTGCCATGATCGCGCCCTCGCTTAAATTTCGGCTGCCAGTTTGTTAACCAGCTCCGCATGCGCGTTTTGGTCGATGGATGCGCCCAGGATCTTCTCCGCACCGCTGACTGCCAGGCCACCCACTTGGGCACGCAGGGCGTCTTTGATGCCGTTGATTTCCTGTTCGATCTCGGCCTGAGCCTGAGCCTTCACGCGGTCAGCTTCGACACGGGCCTGATCACGGGCTTCGTCGACGATCTGAGCAGCACGCTTATTGGCTTGCTCGATGATTTCGGCGGCCTGACCTTTGGCTTCGCGCAGTTGCTGGGCCACTTTCTCGTGGGCCAGCTCCAGATCACGAGCCGCGCGGTTGGCAGCGTCCAAGCCGTCTGCGATCTTCTTCTGACGTTCCTGCAAAGCCGCAATGACCGGAGGCCATACGAACTTCATGCAGAACAGCACGAAGATGAAGAAGGCAACGGACTGGCCTATCAGGGTTGCATTAATGTTCACGCCAACACCTCGCTCGTTCGTTGTCCGTCACACCAATTCACTCGAAGACGAGTGAATTAGCCTGCGATTTGACCAACGAAGGGGTTCGCGAAGGTGAAGAACAGTGCGATACCAACACCGATCATGGTCACGGCGTCGAGCAGACCGGCGACGATGAACATTTTAACTTGCAGCATCGGGACCATTTCCGGCTGACGCGCAGCGCCTTCCAGGAACTTGCCACCCAGCAGACCGAAACCGATGGCGGTACCCAGGGCACCCAGGCCGATCAGCAGTGCAACGGCGATAGCGGTCAAACCAACTACAGTTTCCATTTTTCCTCCCGACTTACAGTCGTATTGGTTAAGGTTTTTGTTGAAGCGGTAAAGCGAAATCGTTTGTTTACAGCAGCCCTCATGCCCGCGGGCAGTGAGGGTTTGTCCTGGCAGGCGCCGCCTGAGCGGCGCCGCGGAACCTTAGCGCGCCTTAGTGGTTGTCTTCATGTGCCATCGACAGGTAGACGATGGTCAGCATCATGAAGATGAACGCCTGCAGCACGATGATCAGGATGTGGAAGATGGCCCAGGCCAGCTGCAGCACACCACCCAGCGAGCCCAGCAGCATGCCGCCGCTGAACATGATGGCGATCAGGATGAAGATCAGCTCGCCGGCATACAGGTTGCCGAACAGTCGCAGTGCCAGGGAGACCGGCTTGGCGATCAGGGTGACGAATTCCAGCAGGAAGTTCACCGGAACCAGCAGGATCTTCATGGCGATGTTGTTGGAGCTGAACGGGTGCATGGTCAGCTCGCCGAGGAAGCCGCCGATGCCCTTGACCTTGACGCTGTAGAACAGGATCAGGGCGAACACCGACAGGGCCAGGCCCAGGGTCGCGTTCGGGTCGGTGGTCGGCACGACACGGAAGTACAGGTGCGGATCGCCAACCAGGGTGGCAGCCAGTTTCGGTAGCCAGTCAACCGGGATGAGGTCCATGAAGTTCATCAGGAAGACCCAGACGAAGATGGTCAGGGCCAGCGGGGCAATCAGCGGATTGCGACCGTGGAAGGTGTCCTTGACGCTGCCATCGACGAACTCGACCAGAACCTCGACGAAGTTCTGCAGGCCGCCCGGCTGGTCCGAGGTGGCCTTGCGCGCCGCCAGGCGGAACAGGACGATGAAGATCAGGCCGAGAACCACCGACACCGCCAGGGTGTCTACGTGGAAGGCCCAGAAGCCCATTTCTTTGGCTTCCTGTGCGGTGTGGGCGAAACTCCAGCCGTTCACCGGGTGCTGACCATAGGTCAGGTTGGTGAGGTGGTGCTGGATGTAACCCGAAGCGGTTTCTGCTGCCATTATTTGCCTCGAACGCTTTAAGGTCTTGAAAATTTCGTTATCAGCAGCGGGGCGAACCAGCTGACCATCAGGGTCAGCAGGTAGACACCGAACAACATCGGTGCCTCCAGGGGTTTCACGCCCGCAAACGTCAGCGCAAAGAGCACGAACGTCAGAATCAGTTTTCCCGCTTCGCCCGCATAAAAAGAACGGACGATTTCCCTAGCCGCCCGCGCTCCGCTGTAACGGAACGCCTTGTGGGCGAAATACAGATTCGGCAACCAGGCGATCATGCCCCCCAACAGTGCCGAATAACCCGCCACGTTGCCTCGCCATTGCCAGGTCAGCGTAGCAGCGAGCAGCAATACGACGAGTTGTGCCATCAGCACCGGGAAGACCGGTAGGCGATGGAAGGGCAGGCGCTTCGGCATGCGGCGTTCCATCAACTGATGTCCCTCGACTATCGACCGCTTTAACTCAATGAATTGGCATAAAAAGTGCCAACAAAATTGCGCGCAGAGTATAGGGGGCGTATTCCCCCCATTCAACTGTCCGGTAGTGATTTCCGACCATGCGCTACATGGTCAGGTGTGGCGAATTGTTTCAGCGGATGTGAGCGAGCACGCCCTGCAATTCGTCGAGGGAGTTGTAGCGGATGACCAACTGGCCCTTGCCCTTGGCGCCGTGTTTTATCTGCACTGGCGAGCCCAGACGCTCTGCCAGACGCTGTTCGAGGCGACTGATGTCCGGGTCGGGCTTGGCTTTTGCCGGCGCCGGTTTGGCACTCAGCCACTGGCGAACCAGCGCTTCGGTCTGGCGTACGGTGAGGCCGCGTGCGACAACGTGTCGCGCAGCTTCGACCTGCTGTTCGAGGGGCAGACCGAGCAATGCACGGGCATGACCCATCTCCAGGTCGCCATGGGACAGCAGCGTCTTGATTTCGTCCGGCAGGGCGATCAGACGCAGCAGGTTGGTGATGGTGACGCGCGATTTGCCGACGGCATCGGCGACCTGCTGCTGGGTCAGCTCGAATTCCTGCTGCAGGCGCTGCAGGGCGACGGCTTCCTCGATCGGATTGAGGTCCTCGCGCTGGATGTTCTCGATCAGCGCCATGGCGATGGCGGCTTCGTCCGCCAGCTCGCGAACCATGGCCGGGATCTTGTCCTGGCCGGCCAGCTGGCTGGCTCGCCAGCGACGCTCACCGGCGACGATCTCGAAACGACCGTCGCCGATCGGCCGCAGCACAATGGGTTGCATCACGCCCTGGGCGCGGATGGAGGCGGCGAGTTCTTCCAGAGCGGTCTGGTCCATGTCGCGACGCGGCTGGTACTTGCCCCGCTGGATCAGTTCCAGCGGCACGTATTGCAGCTCACGCGTATCGACCTGGGCGGCCTCTTCCTGCAGTGCACTGACGGTGTTGCCACCGAGCAGGGCGTCCAGACCTCGACCCAGACCTCGTTTCTTCGCAGCCATGCGGATGTTCCTTAAGCGGTAGCGGTTTTCGCGGCGGCGCGCTGACGGCGCACCAGCTCGCCGGCCAATGCCAGGTAGGCGATGGCACCACGGGATTGTTTGTCATAGACCAGCGCCGGCATGCCGAAGCTCGGAGCCTCGGCCAGGCGCACGTTACGCGGGATCACGGCGTCGTACAGCTTGTCGCCGAAATGCTCCTTGAGCTGAGCGCTGACATCGTTGGTCAGGCTGATGCGCGGGTCGTACATGGTACGCAGCAGACCTTCGATCTGCAGCTTGGGATTGAGCAGCTGGCCGATGCGCTGGATGCTGTTGACCAGATCGGAGAGCCCTTCCAGCGCGTAGTACTCGCACTGCATGGGGATGATCACGCCGTCGGCGGCGACCAGGGCGTTGATGGTCAGCATGTTCAGCGACGGCGGGCAGTCGATGAGGATGTAATCGTAGTTCTCGCGGATCGGCGCCAGGGCATAGCGCAGGCGACTTTCCTTCATCTTCATTTCCAGCAGCGCGACTTCGGCGGCCGTCAGGTCGCGGTTGGCCGGCAACAGCTGGTAGCCGCCATGCTCGGAAAACTGCATCGCCTCGCTGAGATCGCATTCGCCGATCAGCACGTCGTAGATCGAGTGCTCGAGGGCATGCTTGTCGATGCCACTGCCCATGGTCGCGTTGCCCTGCGGGTCGAGGTCGATGAGCAGCACGCGGCGCTTGGTCGCCACCAGAGAAGCAGCCAGGTTGATGCACGTCGTGGTTTTGCCCACGCCGCCTTTCTGATTGGCGATCGCGAATACCTTGGCCATCTTCCTTCCCCCTTAGACCGAGCGACGCAGTATCAACAGATGGCGTTGGCCTTGGCAACCGGGAACCCGCAACACGTGCGTGGCACTGAGGCGGAAGTCCGCCGGCAACGCCTGCAGCTCATCGTCCGGGTGGACCCCTTTCATCGCCAGCCACTGGGTGTCGGCATTGCCAAGGTGGCGCGTCCAGTCGCTGAAATCCTGCAGGCTGCTGAAGGCCCGCGAGCTGATGCCGTCGAAGGGCCGCTCGGGTCGATACGCTTCGACCCGGCTGTGGACAACCTCGAGGTTGTCGAGTTTCAGCTCGAGCTTCACCTGGACCAGAAAACGGGTCTTCTTGCCATTGGAGTCGAGCAGGGTGAAACGCCGTTCGGGGAACATGATCGCCAGCGGAATGCCGGGCATGCCGCCGCCGCTGCCGACGTCCAGCCAGTTATCCCCACGCTCGGCCACGAACGGCACCACCGACAGGCTGTCGAGCAGGTGACGCGACACCATCTCGTCGGGATCGCGCACGGCGGTGAGGTTGTAGGCCTTGTTCCACTTGATCAGCAGGCCCAGGTAGGCGAGCAACTGCTGCTGTTGTGGCTCGCTGAGCTCGACGCAAAGCTCGCGAGCGCCCTGGATCAGTTCTTCGGCGTGACGCTGGGTGACCGACATCAGGCGCTCTGCTCCAGTTTCTGACCCGCACTGCGTTTCTTCAGGTGAATCAGCAGCAGGGAGATCGCCGCCGGCGTGACGCCGGGAATGCGCCCGGCCTGGCCGAGGGTGGCCGGACGGGTGTTGCCCAGCTTGAACTGGATTTCCTTGGACAGGCCGGAGATGGCGCTGTAGTCCAGGTCCTCCGGCAGCTTGGTGTCCTCGCTGGCCCGCAGCTTGGCGATCTCTTCCTGCTGGCGGTCGATGTAGCCGGCGTACTTGGTCTTGATCTCGACCTGCTCGGCCACCTGGTTATCCACAGCCGGTGACTCGGTCACTTCGGCAAGGGTGGCGTAATCGATCTCCGGACGGGCCAGCAGATTGAGCAGGTGGTATTCGTGGGCCAGCGGGGTACCGAAACGCGCGGCGATGGCATCGCCCTGCGGGGTGCCCGGGCGTACCCAGGTGCTCTTCAGGCGCTGTTCTTCCTGGATGATGCCCTCACGCTTGGCTTCGAACGCCGCCCAGCGCTCGTCATCGACCAGGCCCAGCTCGCGGCCCTTCTCGGTCAGGCGCAGGTCGGCGTTGTCCTCGCGCAGAATCAGCCGGTACTCGGCCCGCGAGGTGAACATGCGGTACGGCTCCTGGGTGCCGAGGGTGATCAGGTCGTCGACCAGCACACCGATGTAGGCCTCGTCACGGCGCGGGCACCAGGCTTCCTTGCCCTGCGCGCGCAGCGCGGCATTGCAGCCCGCCAGCAGGCCCTGGGCGCCGGCTTCTTCGTAGCCGGTGGTGCCGTTGATCTGCCCGGCGAAGAACAGGCCGCCGATGACCTTGGTCTCCAGGCTGTACTTCAGGTCGCGCGGATCGAAGTAGTCGTACTCGATGGCATAGCCCGGACGCACGATATGGGCGTTCTCCATGCCGCGGATGCTGCGCACGATCTGCAACTGCACATCGAACGGCAGCGAGGTGGAAATACCGTTGGGGTACAGCTCATGGGTGGTCAGGCCTTCCGGCTCGATGAACACCTGGTGGCTGTCCTTGTCGGCGAAGCGGTGGATCTTGTCTTCGATCGACGGGCAGTAGCGCGGCCCCACGCCTTCGATGACACCGGAATACATCGGCGAACGGTCGAGGTTCGCCGCGATGATCTCGTGGGTACGGGCATTGGTGTGGGTGATCCAGCAACTGATCTGCTGCGGCTGATGCTCGCGCTTGCCGAGGAAGGACATCAGCGGCGTCGGCGTGTCCCCCGGCTGCTCGGTCATCACCGAGAAGTCCACGGAGCGTCCGTCGATGCGCGGCGGAGTGCCGGTTTTCAGGCGACCGACACGCAGCGGCAGTTCGCGCAGGCGCTGGGCCAGGGCGATGGAAGGCGGGTCGCCGGCGCGGCCGCCGGAGTAGTTCTGCAGGCCGATGTGGATAAGTCCACCGAGGAAGGTGCCTGTGGTCAACACCACGGAATCCGCATGGAACCTGAGGCCCATCTGGGTAACCACGCCCTTGACCTCGGCGTTTTCCACAATCAGGTCATCGGCGGCCTGTTGAAAAATCCACAGATTGGCCTGGTTTTCCAGAATCTCGCGTACCGCCGCCTTGTACAGCACGCGGTCGGCCTGGGCACGGGTCGCTCGAACGGCCGGACCCTTGCGGCTGTTGAGGATACGGAACTGGATGCCGCCCTTGTCGGTGGCAGTCGCCATCGCACCGCCGAGGGCATCGATTTCCTTGACCAGGTGGCTCTTGCCGATCCCGCCGATGGCCGGGTTGCAGCTCATCTGGCCAAGGGTCTCGACATTATGGGTGAGCAGCAGGGTCTTCACGCCCATGCGCGCTGCAGCCAGGGCTGCCTCGGTACCGGCATGACCGCCACCGATCACGATCACGTCAAAACGGGAAGGGAAATCCACCACGCACCTCGTGCCTGTTGAGAAAGGGGTCTGAAAGAAAGGCGGCAAGTATAGGGACTTCGCTCTCCTGAATGAAGCCTTCTGCACAAAAAATAGCCAACCGGTTACCGCTGTTCTCTGCACCTGCGCACCCGACCTGATCACCTTCCTGACCTGCTAAAGCGGGTACTGGCTTATAAAGAATAGAAAGAGAGAATTTTTATAAAGCTTGTTCTTTATGTTTATGTATAGAGCAGACCATTTCTGTGGATAACAAGCTGTAGGCCTTGTACCTCTGGGTGTACAGAGAATGATAAGGCTGTGTCGATCCTGCTCGTTTGCGCTGGGCAAGCTGCTGAACCACTGTGGATGGAATGGATGGTTACCCACAGGGGCGGTTACGCCCAGCTTTGTCATAGGCTTATGGGCAGGGTTCAGGGGCGGTTTTCCACAGGGTTTATCCTGGCCTGAATAACTCGCTGGCGAGGCGGCGCACGCTGGATATGTGAGGCGAAAGAAAGCTGCAGGCAGCGGGCATCAGCCCGGATGCGAACCAGGAAGTGGCAAGGAAGGCTGAGTCGGCGCTGGGAGAAGGAGCGCGTTTTGCGCAACGGGAAGAGGGCGACGCGGCCTGTCTCAGCCTGCCGGTGTCACTTGCCGATGCAGAAGCTGGAGAAGATGCGCCCCAGCAGGTCGTCGCTGCTGAAGGCGCCGGTGATCTCACCCAGGGCCTGCTGGGCCATGCGCAGGTCTTCGGCGAGGAGTTCGCCTGCGCCCATCAGGGTCAGCTGGTTGCGGCCGTGATCGAGGTACTGTTCGGCCTGGTGCAGGGCTTCGAGGTGGCGCCGACGGGCGCTGAAACCACTTTCGGCGGTCTGTTGATAACCCATGCAGGCTTTCAGATGCTCGCGCAGCAGTTCCAGGCCTTCGGCGGACTTGGCCGACAGACTGAGGGTGACATGGCCATCGGCGCTGGTTGCCAGCGTGACGGCCTCGCCTGACAGGTCAGCCTTGTTGCGGATCAGGGTGACGCGTGCGGGATCCGGGCGCTGCTCGAGAAACTCCGGCCACAGGGCGAAGGGATCGGCTGCCTCCGGTGCGGTGGAGTCGACCACCAGCAGGACCCGGTCGGCCTCGGCAATGGCCTTCAGCGCGCGCTCCACGCCGATGCGCTCCACCTGGTCATCGGTAGTGCGCAGGCCGGCGGTGTCGACCACGTGCAGGGGCATGCCGTCGATGTGGATATGTTCGCGCAGGACGTCGCGGGTGGTGCCGGCGATATCCGTGACGATGGCCGCCTCGCGCCCGGCCAGGGCATTGAGCAGGCTGGACTTGCCGGCGTTGGGACGGCCAGCGATGACCACCGTCATGCCGTCGCGCAGCAGGGCGCCCTGGCCGGCTTCGCGCAACACTGTGGATAAGTCTGCGCGAACGCCGTCGAGTTGCTTCAGCACATGGCCGTCGGCGAGAAAATCGATTTCTTCCTCGGGGAAGTCGATGGCCGCCTCGACATAGATGCGCAGCTGGATCAGCGCTTCGGTCAGCGCATGCACGCGCCTGGAAAACTCGCCCTGCAGCGAGCGCAGGGCATTGCGTGCGGCCTGTTCGGAGCTGGCCTCGATCAGGTCGGCGATGGCTTCGGCCTGGGCCAGGTCGAGCTTGTCGTTGAGAAATGCACGTTCGCTGAACTCACCCGGTCGGGCCAGGCGTGCGCCCAGCTCCAGGCAACGGCGCAGCAGCAGGTCGAGCACCACCGGGCCACCGTGGCCCTGCAACTCGAGTACGTCCTCGCCGGTGAAGGAGTTCGGGCCGGGAAAATAGATCGCCAGGCCTTCGTCCAGTACCTGCTCGGCTTCACCGTGAAAGGCGCCGTGATGAGCGAAGCGGGGTTTCAGCTCGCGCCGGCAGATCGTCTGCGCCAACTGCCCGGCCAGTGGCCCCGAGACCCGCACGATGCCGACGCCGCCGCGTCCCTGGGCGGTGGCTACGGCTGCGATGGTGTCTCGGGCATGGGTCATGGCATTCACTCGGTTGTAGGCAGGGCCAGGGTCGCTACGGGGACGATGGATAGCAAAACGCCCCAATCATGGGGCGTTTGCTTGATGCTTGGAAGCCTTGTCGAATCAGGCGTTGGCCGGTTTCGATGCGGCTTCGATCCTGCGGGTAATGTACCACTGCTGGGCGATGGACAGGCAGTTGTTGACCACCCAGTACAGCACCAGACCAGCCGGGAACCACAGGAAGAAGAAGGTGAAGATGATCGGCATCAGCTTCATCACGCGCGCCTGCATGGGGTCCGGCGGCGTCGGGTTGAGCTGCTGCTGGATGAACATGGTCGCGCCCATGATGATCGGCAGGATGAAGAACGGATCCTTGATCGACAGGTCGGTGATCCAGAACATCCACGGCGCCTGACGCATCTCAACGGATTCCAGCAGTACCCAGTACAGGGCGAGGAACACCGGCATCTGCACCAGGATCGGCAGGCAGCCGCCCAGCGGGTTGATCTTCTCTTTCTTGTACAGCTCCATCATCGCCTGGGACATCTTCTGGCGATCGTCACCATGCTGCTCCTTCAGGGCCTGCAGCTTCGGCGATACGGCACGCATGCGCGCCATCGAGCGGTAGCTGGCAGCCGACAGCGGGAAGAAGATCAGCTTGATGATGATGGTCAGGAAGATGATCGACCAGCCCCAGTTGCCCAGCAGGCTGTGGATGACTTGCAGCAGCCAGAAGATCGGCTGGGCGAGGAACCACAGGAAGCCGTAGTCGACGGTCAGCTCCAGGCCCGGGGACAGGGTGCCCAGGTGTTCCTGCAGCTTGGGACCGGCATAGAGGACGGCGCCGGTTTCGCCCTTGGCGCCGGCAGCGACCTGAACGGCCGGGCCGGTGAAGCCGACGATGTAGTTGCCCTGGCTGTCCTTGCGGGTCTGGATCAGGTTGCTGGCATCCTTGCTCGGTACCCAGGCGGTGACGAAGTAATGCTGCAGCCAGGCCACCCAGCCACCCTGGACGGTTTCCTTGAAGGCATGCTTGTCGATGTCTTTCATCGACAGCTTTTTGTAGGGCTCGTCAGGGGTCCAGACGGCGGCGCCCAGGTAGGTGGCGGTACCGGTTGCGGTGGTCGAGGACGGATCGCCGCTGCTGTCACGCTTGAGCTGGGCGAACAGGTTGCCGCTCCAGGCCTGATCGCTCTGGTTGTCGATCAGGTAACGAACGTCGACCTGGTAGGCGGACGGATCGATGCAGCCAGGCTTCTTCAGCTGCTGCTCACGGGCCGAGCACTGCGGGTTCAGGCCGCGCTTGAAGCTGTAGCGCTTGATGTAGCTGACGCCGTTTTCGCTGTAGGTCAGGTCGACCACCAGGCTGTCCTGGCCTTCGGCCAGCGCATAGCTCTGTTTCTCGCTGCTCCACAGGGCACGGCCGCTGGATTTGTCCGGAGCGTTCTGGCCGATCAGGCCGCTCTGGGCCAGATAGGTGCGCTCGCTGCCGTTATCGAACAGCTGGAAGGGGACGTCCGGGCGGTCCTGACGGCGGGGGTACTGAGGCAGACGCAGTTGCACGACGTCGCCACCACGCGGATCGATGGCCAGCTCGAGTACGTCGGTCTTGACCCGAATCAGCTCGTCGCTGGTGGCAGCGGTCGGCGCCACGGCAGCAGCGCTGGGCTCGGCCACGGCAGTGGGGATGTCATCGCCGCTGGTGCTGGCGGATGCCACTGGCGTGTCAGGCAGGTTGGGCGTCGCGGCATTCGAGGTGCTTACCTCGGCCGGCAGGGCAGCCTGGCCATAGTCCTGGTTCCATTGCAGGACCATGAGGTAGGACACGACTGCCAGGGCGACGATCAGGATCGAGCGTTGGATATCCATGATTATTCGGCCATCGAAGGGGATCGGGATGTTTTCGCGGGGGGAACCGGGTCGTAGCCACCTGGATTCCAGGGATGGCAGCGACCTAGCCGGCGGGCTGTCAGCCAGCCACCACGCAGGAAGCCATGTTGATCGATGGCTTCGTAGGCATAGCAGGAACAGCTTGGGTAAAAGCGGCAGTGACTGGCCATCAGGGGGCTGATGGCGTAGCGATAAACCTGAATGCAGGCTAGGGCCACTTTACGCATGGGGCGTGTCGCTTGTCCCGGGGGATGGTTCTGCGTCGCGACTGGGCCGGTTACGGGCCAGGCGTTTCCAGAGTTTGCCGAACTGCTGAGCGAGTTCGGCATTTTCCAGATCGCCTAGCCCTTTCCGGGCGACCACCACGATGTCCCAGCCAATCAGACTGTGCTGATTAAGCCTGAAGGACTCGCGGATTTGACGCTTGATGCGGTTGCGCTCGACGGCGAGCTTGACGCTCTTCTTGCCGATCACCAGACCTAGACGGGAATGATCAAGCTGGTTGTCGCGCGCTAGCAACAGGACACTTTTGCCCGGAGCCTTACCGCTTGGGGAGTCGAAGACTGCCTTGAATTGCCGGGGAGTCAGCAGTCGCTTTTCCCGGCCGAAGCCTCGACTCACCACCTGTCTGGATGAATTAGACAGTCAGACGCTTGCGGCCCTTGGCGCGACGACGCGACAGGACTTGACGGCCGTTCTTGGTAGCCATACGAGCACGGAAACCGTGGGTGCGAGCGCGCTTGATGGTGCTGGGTTGGAAAGTGCGTTTCATGGTGCGTTACCTGGGTGATCGACTAGGGTCGGAATGACCCCGGTTTAAAGAGACCGGCAATTCTAGAGAAAGCCGCACGGTAGGTCAATTTCCAACCAACCTTATTCGCCAGATAAGAATAGAAAGAAGGAAAGGGTTTAAAGAACCTTTTCTCTTTTTATGATGATTAGCGCCGTGCCCCGCTGTGGAAAACCTGCTGCAGTGCCGGCTGCCTGTGGCATGCGCCCAATGATAAGCCTGTCCGAAAAGGGTGTGCGAGATGTGCGCCGGCTGGGCACAGCCTGAGGACAGAATGCGGGTTTACCCACAGGCCGTTTGTCCCTGCACTCATCCCCAGGCTTTTGCAGAATGTTCAGGGGTGCTTATCCACAAGGTTTGGCGCGCTAAAGATAAGTCTGATGAATGTAACTAAGGCTTTGATTTTACTTGGCCATCTTCACTTCGCTATGTGGATAACTCGGTCGTGGCTCGCTACAATGGCAGCTGTTTTTGCACGCCGCCTGGATAGGGGATAGTCAGTGTCAGTGGAACTATGGCAGCAGTGCGTCGAGCTTCTGCGCGATGAATTGCCGGCCCAGCAATTCAACACCTGGATACGTCCTCTGCAGGTCGAAGCCGAAGGCGACGAGCTGCGTGTCTACGCGCCCAACCGCTTCGTGCTCGATTGGGTCAATGAAAAGTACCTGAGTCGTTTGCTCGAACTGCTCGGTGAGCGCGCTGGCGGTCTGGTGCCTGCGCTCTCCTTATTAATAGGCAGCAAGCGCGCGGCAACCGCTCGTGTCGCGCCGACTGCGCCGCCGCCGGCCGCCGCTCGTGCCGCGCAGCAGCAGAAAGTCGCCGCGACCAGCAAGCCCGTTCCGCCACCCGTGCAGGAAGAGCCTTCGCGCGCCAGTTTCGACTCCATGGCCGGCGCTGCTCCGCAACCGCCGACACCGGCCGTTGCGCCGCGTACAGAACGTACGGTGCAGGTCGAAGGTGGGCTCAAGCACACCAGTTACCTCAATCGCACCTTCACCTTCGACAACTTCGTCGAGGGCAAGTCCAACCAGTTGGCGCGTGCCGCTGCCTGGCAGGTGGCCGACAATCCCAAGCACGGCTACAACCCGCTGTTCCTCTATGGCGGTGTCGGCCTGGGCAAGACGCACCTGATGCATGCGGTAGGCAATCACCTGCTGGCGAAGAACCCCAATGCCAAGGTGGTCTATCTGCACTCCGAGCGCTTCGTCGCCGACATGGTCAAGGCGCTGCAGCTCAACGCGATCAACGAGTTCAAGCGTTTCTACCGTTCGGTGGACGCGCTGCTGATCGATGACATCCAGTTCTTCGCCAAGAAGGAGCGCTCCCAGGAGGAGTTCTTCCATACCTTCAATGCGCTGCTCGAAGGTGGTCAGCAGGTCATTCTCACCAGTGACCGCTACCCGAAGGAGATCGAAGGTCTGGAGGAGCGCCTGAAGTCGCGCTTTGGCTGGGGCTTGACCGTTGCGGTCGAGCCGCCTGAGCTGGAGACCCGTGTCGCGATTCTGATGAAGAAGGCCGACCAGGCCAAGGTGGATCTGCCGCACGATGCGGCCTTCTTCATTGCCCAGCGCATTCGCTCCAACGTGCGCGAGCTGGAAGGTGCGTTGAAACGGGTGATCGCTCACTCGCACTTCATGGGGCGCGACATCACCATCGAGCTGATCCGTGAGTCGCTCAAGGATCTGCTGGCCCTGCAGGACAAGCTGGTCAGCATCGACAATATCCAGCGCACCACGGCCGAGTACTACAAGATCAAGATCTCCGACCTGCTGTCCAAACGACGCTCGCGTTCCATCGCGCGGCCGCGTCAGGTGGCGATGGCGCTGTCGAAGGAACTGACCAACCACAGCCTGCCGGAAATCGGTGTGGCCTTCGGCGGTCGTGATCACACCACGGTATTGCACGCATGCCGTAAGATTGCTGAACTTAGGGAATCCGACGCGGACATCCGCGAGGACTACAAGAACCTGCTGCGTACCCTGACTACCTGATTCGCAGCTCCACGAGGCAAGGGACTAGACCATGCATTTCACCATTCAACGCGAAGCCCTGTTGAAACCCCTGCAACTGGTCGCCGGTGTCGTGGAACGACGCCAGACGCTGCCGGTTCTGTCCAACGTCCTGCTGGTGGTCGAAGGCCAGCAGCTGTCGCTGACCGGCACCGACCTGGAAGTCGAACTGGTTGGCCGCGTCACGCTGGAGGATGCCGCCGAGCCGGGCGAAATCACCGTGCCGGCACGCAAGCTGATGGACATCTGCAAGAGCCTGCCGAGCGACGCGCTGATCGATATCCGCGTCGACGACCAGAAGCTGCTGGTCAAGGCCGGTCGCAGCCGCTTCACCTTGTCGACCCTACCGGCCAATGACTTCCCCACCGTCGAGGAAGGTCCTGGCTCGCTGACCTTCAACCTGCCGCAGGCCAAGCTGCGTCGCCTGATCGAGCGCACCAGTTTCGCCATGGCTCAGCAGGACGTGCGCTACTACCTCAACGGTATGCTGCTGGAAGTACAGAGCGGCATGCTGCGCGCCGTGGCCACCGACGGTCACCGCCTGGCCATGTGCTCGATGGAAGCCAGCATCCAGCAGGACGGCAAGCACCAGGTGATCGTGCCGCGCAAAGGTATTCTCGAGCTGGCGCGCCTGCTCACCGAGCAGGACGCCGAAGTGGCCATCGTCCTGGGTCAGCACCACATCCGTGCCAACACCGGCGAGTTCACCTTCACCTCCAAGCTGGTCGACGGCAAGTTCCCGGATTACGAGCGCGTTCTGCCGCGCGGTGGCGACAAGCTGGTGCTGGCGGATCGTCAGGGCCTGCGTGAAGCGTTCAGCCGTACAGCGATTCTCTCCAACGAGAAGTACCGCGGTATTCGCCTGACTCTGGCGGCCGGTCTGCTGAAGATCCAGGCCAATAACCCGGAGCAGGAAGAGGCCGAGGAAGAGATCGTCGTCGACTACAACGGCAGCGGCCTGGAGATCGGTTTCAACGTCAGCTACCTGCTGGACGTGCTGGGTGTGATGGGCACCGAACAGGTTCGCCTGATTCTCTCCGATTCCAACAGCAGTGCCCTGCTGCAGGAAGCCGACAACGACGATTCTGCCTACGTCGTCATGCCGATGAGGCTCTAAGCCTTTAATGTCCCTCAGCCGCATCATGGTCACCGCGGTGCGCAATCTGCACCCGGTGACCCTCTCCCCCTCACCCCGCATCAACATCCTTCACGGCGCCAACGGCAGCGGCAAGACCAGTGTGCTGGAGGCCATCCATCTGCTCGGCCTCGCTCGCTCCTTTCGCAGCACCCGCCTGCAACCCGTCATTCACTACGAGCAACCGGCCTGTACCATTTTCGGCCAGGTGCAACTGGCTGAAGGTGGCGCCAGCAATCTGGGTATCTCCCGCGATCGTCAGGGTGAGTTGCAGATTCGCATCGATGGCCAGAATGCACGCAGTGCTGCTCAGCTCGCCGATCTGTTGCCTCTGCAGCTGATCAACCCGGACAGTTTTCGTCTGCTGGAGGGTGCGCCGAAGATCCGCCGGCAGTTCCTCGACTGGGGTGTGTTCCACGTGGAACATCGCTTTCTCGGTGCCTGGCAGCGGCTGCAGAAAGCCCTGCGGCAGCGGAACTCGTGGCTGCGGCATGGTACACTTGACGGTGCTTCGCAGGCCGCATGGGACCGCGAATTGTGCAGTGCGAGCCAGGACATAGACACCTACCGAAGGGCCTATATCCAGGCGCTGAAGCCGGTGTTCGAACGTACGCTCGCCGAGCTGCTGCAGCTGGAAGGACTGACCCTGAGTTACTACCGCGGCTGGGACAAGGATCGTGAGCTGAGCGACGTGCTCGCCTCATCCCTCCAGCGTGACCAGCAACTCGGGCACACCCAGGCCGGACCACAGCGCGCCGATTTGCGTCTGCGCCTGGCGGGGCATAACGCGGCAGAGATCCTGTCGCGGGGGCAACAGAAACTGGTGGTGTGTGCATTACGCATCGCCCAGGGCCACTTGGTCAACGAAGCCAAGCGAGGCCAGTGTATCTATCTGGTGGACGACCTACCGTCGGAACTGGATGAGCAGCACCGTCAGGCGTTATGCCGGTTGCTGGAAGATTTGCGCTGCCAGGTGTTCATCACCTGTGTAGATCATGAATTGTTGAGGGAAGGCTGGCAGACGGATACGCCGGTTGCCATGTTCCACGTGGAACATGGCCGTATCACCCAGACCCAAGACCATCGGGAGTGAAGGCATGAGCGAGAACCAAACGTACGACTCCTCCAGCATCAAGGTGCTGAAAGGACTGGACGCCGTACGCAAACGTCCCGGGATGTACATCGGTGACACGGACGATGGTAGTGGTCTGCACCACATGGTGTTCGAGGTGGTCGACAACTCGATCGACGAGGCGCTGGCCGGTTACTGCAGCGAAATCACCATCACCATCCACCCTGATGAGTCGATCAGCGTGCGTGACAACGGCCGTGGTATCCCGGTCGACACGCACAAGGAGGAAGGTGTTTCCGCCGCAGAGGTCATCATGACCGTGCTGCACGCGGGCGGTAAGTTCGACGACAACAGCTACAAGGTTTCCGGTGGTCTGCACGGCGTGGGTGTCTCGGTGGTCAATGCCCTCTCCAAGGAGCTGGTGCTGACCATTCGCCGTAGCGGCAAGATCTGGGAGCAGACCTACGTGCATGGTGTGCCTCAGGCCCCCCTGACCGCTGTCGGCGATACCGATGGCACGGGCACGCAGATCCACTTCAAACCGTCCGAAGAGACCTTCGCCAACATTCACTTCAGCTGGGATATCCTGGCCAAGCGTCTGCGCGAGCTGTCTTTCCTCAACTCCGGCGTGGGTATCCTGCTGCGTGACGAGCGCACCGGCAAGGAAGAGCTGTTCAAGTACGAAGGCGGCCTGAAGGCTTTCGTCGAGTTCCTCAATACCAACAAGACCGTGGTCAACCAGGTGTTCCACTTCAACATCCAGCGCGAAGAAGATGGCGTGGGTGTGGAGGTCGCCCTGCAGTGGAACGACAGCTTCAACGAGAACATCCTCTGCTTCACCAACAACATCCCCCAGCGTGACGGTGGTACCCACCTGGCAGGCTTCCGCTCTGCCCTCACCCGTCACCTGAACAACTACATCGAGCAGGAAGGCCTGGCCAAGAAGTTCAAGGTCAGCACCACCGGTGACGATGCCCGTGAAGGCTTGACCGCGATCATCTCGGTCAAGGTTCCGGATCCGAAATTCAGCTCGCAGACCAAGGACAAGCTGGTCTCCAGCGAAGTGAAGACCGCGGTCGAACAGGAAATGGGCAAGTACTTCGCCGACTTCCTGCTGGAAAACCCGAACGAAGCCAAGGCCGTGGTCGGCAAGATGATCGACGCTGCCCGTGCCCGTGAAGCGGCGCGCAAGGCACGTGAGATGACCCGTCGCAAAGGCGCCCTGGATATCGCCGGCCTGCCCGGCAAACTGGCGGACTGCCAGGAGAAAGACCCGGCGCTGTCCGAACTCTACATCGTGGAGGGTGACTCCGCGGGCGGTTCTGCCAAGCAGGGCCGTAACCGCAAGACCCAGGCGATCCTGCCGCTCAAGGGCAAGATCCTCAACGTCGAGAAGGCGCGCTTCGACAAGATGCTCTCCTCCGCCGAAGTCGGCACCCTGATCACCGCACTGGGCTGTGGTATCGGGCGTGAGGAGTACAACATCGACAAGCTGCGTTACCACAACATCATCATCATGACCGATGCTGACGTCGACGGTTCGCACATCCGCACCCTGCTGCTGACCTTCTTCTTCCGTCAGCTGCCCGAGCTGATCGAGCGTGGCTATGTCTACATCGCCCAGCCTCCGCTGTACAAGGTCAAGCGCGGCAAGCAGGAGCAGTACATCAAGGACGACGAGGCCATGGACGAGTACATGACCCAGTCGGCCCTGGAAGACGCCAGCCTGCACGTCAACGAGAATGCCCCTGGCCTGTCCGGTGGTGCGCTGGAGAAGCTGGTCGGCGAATACCGCAGCGTGATGAAGACCCTGGATCGCCTGTCGCGCGTCTACCCCAAGGACATCACCGAGAACCTCGTCTACCTGCCGCGCATCGGCCTCGAGCAGTTGGCCGACCAGGCCGGCATGCAGGCCTGGCTGGACAGCTTCAGCGCGCGTCTGAAGTCGATGGAGAAGTCCGGGCAGACCTACACCGCCAGCCTGCGTGAAGACCGTGAGCGCCACATCTGGCTGCCTGAGGTCGAGGTCAAGGCGCACGGCCTGTCCAGCTACACCACCTTCAACCGCGACTTCTTCGCCAGCAACGACTACAAGAGTGTCACGGCTCTGGGCGATCAGCTGAACAGCCTGCTGGAAGACGGTGCCTACGTGCAGCGTGGCGAGCGCAAGAAGCCGGTGAGCACGTTCAAGGAGGCCCTGGACTGGCTGATGACCGAAAGCACCAAGCGTCACAGCGTGCAGCGATACAAAGGTCTCGGCGAGATGAACCCGGATCAGCTGTGGGAAACCACCATGGACCCGGAAGTGCGGCGCATGCTCAAGGTGACCATCGAGGATGCCATCGCGGCCGACCAGATCTTCAACACCCTGATGGGCGATGCCGTGGAGCCGCGCCGCGACTTCATCGAGTCCAACGCCCTGGCGGTGTCGAACCTGGACTTCTGATCACCAGCCCTCTGGTATCGGAAACAGAAACCCCGGCCTGTGTGCCGGGGTTTTTTATGGCTGTCGCTATGGCAAAAGGCTTACAAGGAGAAGCGCCATGGGCGTCTCCCCTCGCCTGCAGGTCTTGGCTAATCTACACACACCTACCGGGAACTGGATGTCCCGGGTCACGG
This sequence comes from Pseudomonas sp. REST10, assembly GCF_029542605.1. NCBI lineage: Bacteria > Pseudomonadati > Pseudomonadota > Gammaproteobacteria > Pseudomonadales > Pseudomonadaceae > Pseudomonas > Pseudomonas sp. REST10. The sequence continues at coordinate 235,687 of NZ_CP035677.1, forward strand.
ATGACAGACCGCGCCAGGACGGCAAACGACAGGAAGTCGGAAGGTCATGAAAAACCCGCCTCGGCGGGTTTTTTATTGCCTGCAGAAAAGGCGGGCCGTCAGGCCCACCAGTAGCGCACCATGTGGAAGAACACCGGGGCGGCGAAGCACACCGAGTCCAGCCGATCGAGCATGCCGCCGTGGCCTTCGATCATGTGGCCCCAATCCTTCACGCCGCGATCGCGCTTGATCGCCGACATCACCAGGCCGCCAGCGAAGCCGAGCATGCATACCAGCAAGGCGAAGAGCGCCGCCTGCCAGAAGGCGAACGGGGTGATCCAGCACAGCGAGGCGCCGATCAGCGTGGCCAGTGCCACGCCGCCGACAAAGCCCTCCACGGTCTTCGAGGGCGACAGGTTGGGGGCGATCTTGTGCTTGCCGAACAGCTTGCCGCAGACGTACTGCAGGACGTCCGAGAGCTGCACGACGATGATCAGCCAGGCGATCAGCAGCAGGTTGCGCCCTTCGTAGCCGGGAATGTCCAGGGTCAGCAAGGCGGGCACCGAGGAGATGCAGTACACCGCGATCATCAGGCCCCACTGCACCTTGGCTGCGCGTTCCAGGTAGCGCGTGGTGTCGCCGCCCAGCGAGGCGAGAATCGGCAGCAGCAGGAACAGGTAGACCGGGATGAAGATGGCGAACAGGCCGTACCAGCCCAGGGCGATCAGCAGGTACTGCATCGGCAGGGCGAAGTAGAAGGCTGCGACCAGTGCCGGATAGTCGCTGCGGCGGGTGGGCGTCAGCGTCATGAACTCGCGCAGGGCGTAGAAGGACACGAAGTAGAACAGCAGGACGACGCCGTTGTTGCCGAACAGGAAGGCGATGCCGATGACCAGCACCATCACCCACCAGGCGTTGATTCGCGCGTTGAGGTTGTCGATGACCGGGTTGGGGCGATCACCACTGCGCTTCTTCAGGAAGAAGCCGACCAGGCTGGCCAGCAGCAGCAGGGCACCGATACCGGCGAACAGCAGCAGGGTATTGCGATCCATGTCAGGCCTCCTCGGGTGCCAGTGCCAGCAGAGCGTTGCGCGTGCGTTCCAGGAAGGCTTCCTTGCCCTCCCCCTCGATGGGCTCCACCGCCGCACCGAAACTCAGGGTGCACAGCAAAGGCAGGGGCAATGCACGGCCCTTGGGCATCACCCGGTTGAGGTTGGCGATCCATACCGGCACCAGCTCGACCTGCGGCCGTTGCTGAGCCAGGTGGTAGAGCCCGCTCTTGAACGGCAGCAGCGGCTCGTCGCTGAGGTTGCGCGTGCCTTCGGGGAAGATGATCAGCGAGTCGCCACCGTCCAGCGCATCGAGCATCGCCTGCAGCGGGTTGGCGCCCTCTTCCTTGCGCTCGCGATCGACCAGCACGCCGTTGAACACGCGATTGATCAGGAAGCTGCGCATGCCCGGCTTCTGCCAGTAATCGGCACCGGCCACCGGGCGCGTGGTCTTGCGCAGCTCCGGCGGCAGTGATGCCCACAGCAGGACGAAGTCACCGTGGCTGCTGTGGTTGGCGTAATACAGACGCTGGGTGGGCTGGGCGGTGCTGCCCAGCCAGAGGGCGCGGGCCCCCGTGAGCAGGCGGGCCGCCGAGGTGATGGCGAAAGCGGTCAATGCAGCGAGCATGGCGACTCCTTAACCGGGTGGGGGAAATGCGTGAATGAAGACGATGCCCAACAGCACGAGCACGGCTTGGAACAGCAAGCACAGTACCTGCCTACGCAGCAGGCCGAGTGCACCCTGGCAGCGCAGGCTCCAGCTGCGCCCGGCCTGTTCGGCAGGTTGCAGGCCGAGGCGCTGCAGCGCCTGATCCAGCGCCTGGGTGTGCGCGTCCAGCTGCTCACCGGCGCACGCCAGTTGCTGGAACAGTTCGGCGTCCAGGGCGACGCGCAGCGCCCAGTACTTCTCGGCGAGCCCGACCAGCAGCAATGCCGCGCAGAACAGCCCCAGGCCGAGGCCACCCGGCGCACCCAGCAGGGGCGACAGCCCGAGCACGACGGCGACCAGGCTCAGCGCAGTGGAAAAGTGATCGAGGCTGCGTCCGCGTCGCAGCAGCGCGGCGACCAGTTGCAGGTCAGCCTGCATGGGCTACCTCCACCTGTGGTGAGGCCTCGAGCTGGCGCTGCAGCGCTGCCAGATGCTGTGGACCGAGCACCACCTGTGGGCGGGCCTGGCGGATCAGCTCGACCGCGCTGTGCACATCGCCGCAGCGCCCGCTGTGCAGCAGCCAGGCCGCGACGGCGGTGGCGCTGCGTGAATACCCAAGGGCGCAACAGACCAGCAGCGGGCCCTGGTGGCGCAGGCGCTCGATGGCTTCGGCGGCGTCTCGGCATGTCGCGGAATCCGGTGCGACCAGGTCCAGTGCCGGCAGGCTGCAATAGGCCAGCGTGCCAGGCGCTGCCGGCAGTTCGGCGCACAGGTCGACCAGCGCGGCGTAGCCGTCGAGATCGCCCGCCGCGGGTAGACGGCCGAGGTGAATACCGTCGACCACCAGGCTGGGCGCGGGCTGGCGGTACGTCCATAGCCGCGAATTGATCCAGGCGGCGAGCAGGTACGGGCCGAGCAGTGCCGTAGCCGCCGGGCTGAGACGCCCATTGGCCTGCTTCTGGAAGCCGGCCGCGCCGAACAGCAGGTAGTTGAGTGCGACCATGGCCAGGGAAACGCTCGGCCACAACAGCCACAGCCAGGCACCGCCGAGGTTGACCGCCAGTGCCGAGCACAGCAGCGCGCCGAGGCTGTAGCGCAGTGCCAGGCGCCAGTGACGAGGATCAGTGGCCAGGCGCATGTGCTGCAACGGCGTGCTGCCCTGCAGCGGCAGCAGCCAGAGGCAGAAGAAGCCGGCGAGCAGCCCGGTGGGCACGTCGATGAAATGGTGTTGCCAGGTGGTCAGCACGGAAAGGCCGATCAGCCCCATCCACAGGTGCAGCAGTCCGCGCCAGAGCGGGCCGCGGGTGTGGTTGGCGAACATCGCCCAGATGATTACCAGCAGCGTGATGTGCAGGGAGGGTGCCTGGTTGAAGGGTTTGTCGAAACCCATCAGCAGGTCGAAGAGCATGCCGAACGTGCCCTCCAGAGGGGGGCGCTCGAAGGTGAAGCGCAGCGGCCAGAGGAGGAAGCAAGCCACGCAGATCACCTGCGCGGCGAGCAGGCGCAGTGCATGGCGGTCCATCTCGCGGCGGCACGCGGGCAGCAGGAACGACAGGCCGTAGAGCAGGTCGATCGACCAGTAGGGCACGATGGTCCAGGGCCAGAGCGGCACCTGCGTCTCCCAGGCGAAGACCAGGCTACCGACATCGTCACGCTGGCCGGTGAACCAGTTGGCGAAGCCGTAGCTGGCGAAGAACAGCGGGCCGAGCAACAGCAGCCAGAGAACGCCCCGCTTCCACAATCCCTGCTCGCGGGTGCTCTGCATCACTTCACCCGTTGCGCCAGGGACACGCTGAAGATGCCCCACTGATCGATACGTTGGGCCACCTTGCGGAAGCCTGCTGCCTCTACCAGCTGGTCCATCTCCGCCTGGCTGCGCCGGCGCATGACCCAGGCCTGGCCGTCACGGTGGCTGGTCAGGGCGCGGGCGATCAGCTCCAGCTGCGGGTGCCAGGGTTGCCCCGTGTAGACCAGGTAGCCGCCCTCCTCGACCGCTGCCGCCAGGCCCGCCAGCGAGTCGCCGACCATCTGGTTGCTGCCGAACAGCTCGTACAGGCCGGAGACCACCGCCAGGGTCGGTTTGGGATCGAGCGCCGCGAGGTCTTCGCGATCGAAGGCATCGCCCTTGACGAAACGGGCGATGTCGCCGAGATCCTTCTGCTGGATCAGCGCATTGCCGTCGCGAACGTTGATGTCGCTGTAGTCGCGCAGGAGGATCGAGTCCGGACGCTGTTCCTGGCCCTCCAGCGATTCGAGGATGTAACGGCCATGGCCGGCGGCGATGTCGACGATGCGCACGGCCTTGCCCGCCTCACGCAGCCTGAGCATGGCCAGGCGCAGCAGCTCCTCGGCATGCAGCTTGCGCTGGCGAATGCCACGCCAGCCGATGGAGTCCAGGTAGTTCCGGTCGATCAGCCGGCCCAGCGCGCCCTTGCCGCTGGGCTGGTTGCGGTAGACGTAGTCCAGCGTGCTGCCGGAGTCGAAGCCGGTGTCGAAACCCAGCTTGACCCCGTCCGACAGGCCGCTGCCAAGGCGCATGCCGGCGCGGGTGGCGCGCCAGTACAGGTCGCGCAACGAGTTCTGCGGCAAGGGCGCAGCCAGCTCCTCGGCTTCGGCGCAGGTGACGCCCAGGCGGTCGGCGTCGAGCAGCGACGGCCGTGCCATGGGGTGCTCGAAGTTGCGCAGGATGAAGCGGCGGGCGCGGCTCAGTGCATGGGCCCGGTCACGCTCGCCGAGGGTGTCGTGGAAGAAGCCGGGCAGCAGGTGCTTCTCCTTGCGTACGCTGCCGAGGCGCTCGAAGAAGGCTTCCTGTGGTTTGCGCTGCACGACGAAGTCCGCAGCGGAGATCAGCAGCTGGGTCGGCACCTGAATCGCCTGGGCATCGGCGACGATGCGATCGGCCGCCTCGTACAGCCCCAGGAGCATGGTGACCGAGATGGGGCGGGCGATCAGCGAATCGTTGTCGAACGAGGCGATGCGCTCCGGGTCGTGGGTCAGGAACCTGGCCTTGACGTAGCTGTTGACGAAGAAGTTGCCGCGCCAGGCATGCAGCAACTTCAAGCCGGGGCGGGCGAACGGCACGTAGAGCTTGACCTTGAAGGCCGGTGAGGCGAGCACCAGGCAGCGTACCTTGGGGGCATAGTCGTGGGCCCAGGTGGCGATGATCACCGCCCCGACGCTCTGCGCGACCACGGCCAGGTCCTGCTCGACGATGCCGTGCCGGCTGCCGATGTGCTCGACGAAGGTCTGCACGTCACGCACGCTGGTGGCGAAGCTCGGGCTGTCGCCCCGCGCGCCGGGCGAAAGGCCGTGGCCACGGGCGTCCCAGGCGAAGAAGTCGCAGTGTGGCAGGTCCAGCTCATCCACCAGGTGAGCCATGCGCCCGCCGTGTTCATGGCCGCGATGGAACAGCAGTACGGCCTGTCGTGGGCCCTCTTCGGGGGCGCTGGCGGGCCAGTGGCGATAGCTCAGTTCGACGCCGTCGTGGGTGGTGAAGGTGTGCAGTTGGACGGGGCGCATGGAATCTCCTTATTCCGAGGATGGCTCAGGCCGTTTCGGCCAGCCCATGGCGAACGCGGTTGTAGAGGGTATAGAGCAGCAGGGCCAGGACCAGTGCCAGCAGGGCGTTGATCCACCAGGCCGAGAGTAGCCCGGTGGCGACGCCGGCACCTAGCACGCCGAAGCAGAAGGCGCGGTCGCTCTTGCCCATCGGGCCGTCGTAGCGGCGTGACGCGCCGACCATGGGGCCGAGCACGCCGGCGTATTCGCTGATCACTGCCAGCAGGACAACGACCACCACCAGCAGCGGTGAGACGCCCGGCAGCAGGGCGAAGGGCAGGTACAGGGCGCTGTCGGCGATCACGTCGCAGAGTTCGTTGAGGTAGGCGCCGAGTTTCGATTGCTGGCCGAATTCACGGGCCAGCATGCCGTCGACGGCATTCAGCGCCATGCGCAGCAGCATCCACAGCGGGATCAGGGCGAACAGCCAGGCCAGCTGGCTGTAGGCCGCGAGCAGGGCACCGAGGAGCAGGGAAACGATCGCGGCCGTCAGGGTCACCTGGTTGGCGGTGACGCCCCGCGCATGGAGGCGTTCGACGCCCGGGCGCAACAGGTTCTGGAAGGCAGGCTTGAGCTGGTAGATCGATGGCATGGCAGCGAATTCCTTTTCCCGATCGGATCATCGGCCATCTGCAGGGGCGAGACTGTGCGCCCGTCGAGCCTTGTGAGGCATGCATTGGCATTCAGGCAAGTTATACCCTACAGGCCGATTTTCCTAGTGCTGCCCAATCTCCAGGAAAATCATGTGCTTGAACCCTGTGATGGCGCATTGCTGGTATTTGACGCACAGCTTATCCACAGCTAGAGCGATTCGCCCAGGCGGCTCAGCACCGGTTCTTCACCGCGCATCGCCGCCTGTTGCTGGCAGACCCACTGGAAGGCACGCTCGTTGAGCTCGGCGATGGCACGCGGGCCCTCGCCCTCGGCATGCATGGGCGCGCCGATGATCACCTGGATGGTGCCGGAGCGCTTGCCCCAGCCTTCCTTGGGCCAGAACTCGCCGGCGTTGTGGGCGATGGGCAGTACCGGCAGGCCGGCGTTGACCGCGAGCGCCGCACCGCCGCGGGAGAACTTGCCGATCTGCCCTGGCTGAATGCGCGTGCCTTCGGGGAACACCAGGACCCAGGCGCCCTGCTTGAGGCGCTCGTCGCCCTGCTTGGCCATCTGCTTGAGCGCCGCCTTGGGGTTGCTGCGGTCGATGGCGATGGGCTTGAGCAGGGCCATGCCCCAGCCGAAGAACGGCACGCGCAACAGCTCGCGCTTGACCACTTGCGACAGCGGCTCGAAGAAGCCGGAGAGGAAGAAGGTTTCCCAGGTGCTCTGGTGATTGGCGAGGATCACGCACGGGCGCTCGGGGATGTGCTCCAGGCCACGCACCTCGTAGCGGATGCCGACGATCACCTTGGCCAGCCAGACCGCGCAGTTGCACCAGGCCTGGACCACGAAGCGATAGCGCTGGCGGAAGGGCAGCAAGGGCGCGACCAGCAGGCTGATCAGGCACCAGAAGAAGGAGCTGGACGACAGGAGCAGGTAGAAAAGCGTGATTCTGAGGGCCTGCACGATCGCCATAGAACTTCGCACCTTATGAGAGCAGTCGATCGGCGACAGCCGCCAGATCGTCGAATACCAGGGTTCCTGGCGGCAATGCCTTGGCCAGGGTTCGTTCGCCCTTGCCGGTCTTCACCAGCACAGGTTGACAGTCGACGGTCAGCGCCGCCTGCAGGTCACCGCTGCTGTCACCGACGAACCAGATACCTGCCAATTCCGTGCCGTAGTGCGCAGCGATCTGCCTGAGCATACCCGGCTTTGGCTTGCGGCAGTCGCAGCCATCGTCCGGCCCGTGTGGACAGTAGACGATCAGACCGACTTCGCCGCCCTGCTCCGCCACCAGCTCGCGCAGGCGCGCATGCATCGACTCCAGGGTCGCCAGGTCGTAGTAGCCTCGGGCGATTCCGGACTGGTTGGTGGCCACGGCCACCGTCCAGCCGGCACGCGACAGGCGCGCGATGGCGGCAATCGACGAAGGAATCGGCAGCCACTCGTCGAGGCTCTTGATATAGGCGTCGGAGTCTTCGTTGATGACACCGTCGCGATCGAGGATCAGTAACTTCATAGCAGCAAGCTCCGAGCCGCAAGCTACAAGTCAGCGACGGCCTGCTTGCCGCCATGCTGCCTGTAGCTTGCCGCTGCCGTGTGTCAGCCGAGCAGGGAGATATCCGCAACGCCGAGGAACAGGCCACGCAGACGGGCCAGCAGGGCATAGCGGTTGGCACGTACGCGTGCATCCTCGGCGTTGACCAGCACCGCCTCGAAGAAGGCGTCCACCGGCTCGCGCAGGCTGGCCAGCTTGGCCAGGGCCTCGTCGTACTGGCGGCCAGCGGCCAGCGGCTGTACGGCCTGGTCGGCTTGCTGGATCGCCGCGTGCAGGGCGAACTCGCTGGGGTTGTCGAAGTAGTGCGCTTCGACCTGGGCGGCGACGCCACCTTCGGCCTTGCTCAGCAGGTTCGACACGCGCTTGTTGGCGGCGGCCAGGGCCTCGGCCTGTGGCAGCTTGCGGAAGGCCTGTACGGCCTGCACGCGCTGGTCGAAGTCCAGCGGCGAGGTCGGGTTGACCGCCCGCACGGACTGGTACACGGCGACGTCGATGCCTTCGTCTTCGTAGCGCGCACGCAGGCGGTCGAAGATGAATTCCAGCACCTGGGCCGCCAGGCCATCGTGCTTGACCTTGCCGGCGTACTGGGCGACGGCGAAATCGACGGCGGCAGCCAGGTCCAGGTCCAGGCCCTTCTCGATGAGGATGCGCAGCACGCCGAGGGCAGCGCGGCGCAGGGCATAGGGGTCCTTGGAGCCGGTGGGCAGCATGCCGATGCCGAAGATGCCGACCAGGGTGTCGAGCTTGTCGGCCACGGCCACCGCGGCACCGGTCAGCGTGCTCGGCAGCTCGGCACCGGCACCGCGCGGCATGTACTGCTCGTTCAGGGCCAGGGCGACGTCTTCCGGCTCACCGTCGTTGAGCGCGTAGTAGTAGCCGGCGATGCCCTGCATTTCCGGGAACTCGCCGACCATCTCAGTGGCCAGGTCGCATTTGCTCAGCAGGCCGGCACGGGCGGCACGCTGGGCATCGCCACCGACTTCGCGGGCGATGAAGCCGGCCAGCGCCGAGACGCGCTCGGCCTTGTCGAACACCGAACCGAGCTGGGCCTGGAACACCACATTGGCCAGGCGCTGGTTGAAGCCTTCGAGCTTCTGCTTCTTGTCCTGCTTGAAGAAGAACTCGGCGTCGGTCAGGCGCGGGCGCACGACCTTCTCGTTGCCGGAGACGATCTGCGCCGGGTCCTTGGACTCGACGTTGGCCACGGTGATGAAGCGCGGCAGCAGCTTGCCGTTCGCGTCCAGCAGGCAGAAGTACTTCTGGTTGTCCTGCATGGTGCTGATCAGCGCCTCCTGCGGCACCTCGAGGAAGCGTTCCTCGAAGGAGCAGACCAGCGGCACCGGCCATTCGACCAGGGCGGTGACTTCGTCCAGCAGCGCCGGCGGCACGATGGCCGTGCCCTGCTCGGCGGCGGCCAGCTGGTCGACGCGTTGGCTGATCAGCGTACGGCGCTCGGCGAAGTCGGCCAGCACATAGGCGCTGCGCAGGTCCTCGGCGTAGTTCGCCGGGCTGCTGATGCGCACGTCACGATTGGCGTGGAAGCGATGGCCACGGGATACGCGGCCAGCCTTCTGGGTGAGGATCTCGCAGTCGACCACGCTGTCGCCGAAGAGCGTCACCAGCCACTGGGTCGGGCGTACGAACTCGTCGCGGCGAGCGGCCCAGCGCATGCGCTTGGGAATCGGCAGGTCGTTGAGCGAGTCGGCGACGATGGTCGGCAGCAGGTTCACGGCCGGCTGGCCGGGGATGTGCTGGGCGAAACGCAGTTTCGGCCCGCTGCGGTCGATCTCGGCGATGTCCACGCCGCACTTGCGGGCGAAGCCCAGGGCGGCCTGGGTGGGATTGCCGTCGGCGTCGAAGGCGGCCTGGATGGGCGGGCCGTCGAGGTTCATGCTGCGGTCGGCCTGCTGCTCCTCGAGCTGCTCGACCAGCACCGCCAGGCGGCGCGGCGCGGCATAGGCACGGGCGCTGGCGTAGTTCAGGCCAGCGGCCTTGAGGCCTTTCTCGATACCGGCGAGGAAGGCGTCGCCCAGGGTTTTCAGGGCCTTAGGTGGCAGCTCTTCGGTGCCCAGCTCGACCAGGAAATCTTGTGCACTCATGCTTGCGCCTCCAGCTTGGCCAGTACTTCGTCACGCAATTCCGGGGTGGCCATGGGGAAGCCGAGTCGGGCACGTGCCTGCAGGTAGCTCTGCGCCACGGCGCGGGCCAGGGTGCGTACACGCAGGATGTACTGCTGACGCGCGGTCACCGAGATGGCGCGGCGGGCGTCGAGCAGGTTGAAGGTGTGCGAGGCCTTGAGCACCATTTCGTAGGTCGGCAGCGGCAATTGCAGCTCGATCAGGCGGTTGGCTTCGCTCTCGTAGAAGTCGAACAGTTCGAACAGCTTCTCGACGTTGGCGTGCTCGAAGTTGTAGGTCGACTGCTCCACTTCGTTCTGGTGGAACACGTCGCCATAGGTCACGGTGCCGAACGGACCGTCGGTCCAGATCAGGTCATAGACCGAGTCGACGCCCTGCAGATACATGGCCAGGCGCTCCAGGCCATAGGTGATCTCGCCGGTCACCGGGTAGCACTCGATGCCACCGACCTGCTGGAAGTAGGTGAACTGGGTGACTTCCATGCCGTTGAGCCAGATTTCCCAGCCCAGGCCCCAGGCGCCGAGGGTCGGCGACTCCCAGTTGTCCTCGACGAAGCGGATATCGTGGACTTCCGGATCGAGGCCGATGGCCTTGAGCGAACCCAGGTACAGTTCCTGGAAGTTCTCCGGGTTGGGCTTGAGGACCACCTGGAACTGGTAGTAGTGCTGCAGGCGGTTGGGGTTTTCCCCGTAACGGCCGTCGGTCGGGCGGCGCGAGGGCTGCACGTAGGCGGCGTTCCAGGTTTCCGGGCCGACGGCGCGCAGGAAAGTGGCGGTGTGGAAGGTGCCGGCGCCGACTTCCATGTCATAGGGTTGCAGCACGACGCAGCCCTGTTCGGCCCAGTAGTTCTGCAGGGCCAGGATCAGGTCCTGGAAGGTGCGTGCGGCAGGCTTGTTCTGGCTCACGAAGAAATCACCTGTGGAGGCTTGCGAGGGAAAGCCGGGGAGTATATCGAAACTCGGCGCAAGCCGCAGGGTACGGCACATCGGCATCATCCAATGGCGGCGCTGACTGTATTTATATCCAGTTGTTTTGCGGCTATAGTCACCCCCTCATCCTGACCGAGGCCTACCGCCATGCCCCGTTGCTTCTGGTGTACCGACGATCCGCTCTACCAGGCCTACCACGACGAGGAATGGGGCGTGCCGCAGCGCGATGCGCGCCATCTGTTCGAGATGCTGCTGCTCGAAGGCGCACAGGCCGGGCTGTCGTGGATCACCGTGCTGAAGAAGCGCGAGCGCTATCGCCAGGTGCTGCACGGCTTCGACCCCGAGCGCCTGGCGCGGTTGAGCGACGAGGAGATCGAGCAGCTGATGCAGGACCCCGGCATCATCCGCAACCGCCTCAAGCTCAAGGCCGTGCGCCAGAACGCGCAGGCCTGGTTGCGCCTGGAGGACCCGGTGACGCTGCTCTGGTCGTTCGTTGGCGGCGCGCCGAAGATCAACCACTTCAGTGACCGCAGCCAGATGCCGGCCGTGACCCCCGAGGCCGAGGCGATGAGCAAGGCGCTGAAGAAGGCCGGCTTCACCTTCGTCGGCCCGACGATCTGCTATGCCTTCATGCAGGCCACGGGTATGGTGATGGACCACACCACCGACTGCGACCGTTACGCGCAATTGAAGGGCTCATGACCACCATCACCACGCTGGATGAACTGCTCGCACTGTACGGCGAAAGCCACGAACGTTCGCGGCGCAAGGAGCTGCCACGGCTGATCGCACCCTACCGTGCGCTGATCGAGGCCTCGCCCTTCGTGGTCCTGGCCAGCACCGGCGCGGACGGCATGGACTGCTCGCCGCGAGGCGATGCGCCGGGGTTCGTGCAGATTCTCGACGACCAGACCCTGTTGCTGCCGGACCGCCCCGGCAACAACCGCATCGACAGCCTGCGCAACATCGTGCAGAACCCTCAGGTGGCGCTGCTGTTCCTGATCCCCGGAGTCGGCGAGAGCCTGCGGGTCAATGGTCGCGCGGAAATCTCTCTCGACCCCGAACTGCTCGAACTGGGGCGCGCCCAGGGCAAGTTGCCACGCAGCGTGCTGCGCATCCGCATCGACAGTTGCTACTTCCAGTGTTCCAAGGCGGCGCTGCGCTCCGGGTTGTGGGATGCCGCGCGTCAGATCGAGCGGGCCAGCCTGCCCCGTGCCGGCGATATCTTCCGCTGCATCCTCGACGACGAGTTCGACGTCGAGGCTTACGAGCGCGACCTGCAGCAACGGGTTCGGACGAGCCTGTACTGACTGCACGGCTCCTGCGCCGCTACAATTGACGCCTTTCCGAGCGGTTGGAGTCTGTCGTGGAGAAACTCAAGGGCGCCCTGGTTGTGGGGTTCCTGCGCTTGTTCGCACTGCTGCCCTGGCGTGCCGTGCAGGCCGTGGGCAACGCCATCGGCTGGTTGATGTGGAAGCTGCCGAACGGTTCGCGTGACGTCGCGCGCATCAACCTGGCCAAGTGCTTTCCCGAGCTGAGCGAGGCCGAGCGCGAGCGCTTGGTCGGGAAAAGCCTCAAGGACATCGGCAAGACCCTGACCGAAAGCGCCTGCGCCTGGATCTGGCCGGCGCAGAAGTCGCTCCAGCTGGTCCGCGAAGTGGAAGGCCTGGAAGTGCTGCAGCAGGCGCTGGCCTCCGGCAAGGGCGTGGTCGGCATCACCAGTCACCTGGGCAACTGGGAAGTGCTCAATCACTTCTACGGCAACCAGTGCAAACCGATCGTTTTCTACCGCCCGCCGAAGCTCAAGGCGGTCGACGAGTTGCTGCAGCAGCAGCGCGTGCAGATGGGCAACCGTGTGGCCCCGTCAACCAAGGAAGGCATCCTGCGCATCATCAAGGAAGTGCGCTCGGGCGGCGCCGTGGGTATTCCTGCCGACCCGGAACCGAGCCGTTCGGCGGGAGTGTTCGTGCCCTTCCTCGGTACCCAGGCCCTGACCAGCAAGTTCGTCCCTGGCATGCTCACCGGCGGCAAGGCGGTCGGGGTGTTCCTGCATGCCGTGCGCCTGGATGACGGCAGCGGTTACAAGGTGATTCTCGAGGCCGCGCCGGAAGGCATGTACAGCGAAAACGTGGAAGAGGGCGTGGCGGCGATGAGCGAAGTGATCGCACGTTACGTGCGCACCTATCCGAGCCAGTACATGTGGAGCATGAAGCGCTTCAAGAAGCGCCCGGATGGCGAGGCCAAGTGGTACTGACGTCCTGCTTCAGGGCAGGATTGTCGAAGAAGGCGCCATGATGGCGCCTTTTTTCTGCCGCCTGCTGGGCCTCGGCGCGGTAATGCGCTATTAAAGGCGACATCGCTCGACCAATCCTCGGAGCCGTCATGTCCAACCAGCGTCAGCAGGTACGTACCCCGATGAAGTGCCGGATCAAGATCAGCCATCCGAGTTTCGGTGAGCTACTGGCACAGACTCGCGACCTGTCCGACAGCGGCGTGTACGTGAAGCATCCGGACATGGCCGGCCTGGCCGTTGGCACCCACGTCACCGGGCAGGTCCAGGATCTGCCCTTCCCCGCGCCCATCCTGCAGATGGAAGTGATGCGGGTGGATGCCGAGGGCGCGGGCCTGCGTTTCCTCGACGAAGCCTGACGGCGCAAACGCTGCGGTACGCGTGACGAAAAGCGGAAAGCCGAGGAACATTTCGTTACATCTGCACTCTGACCAAGACCTCGCTCCGAGGTGGCGTCCATCAGAGGCGTTTCGACATGAGTCGAGCGGTATCCGAACTCCCCGCTAACGGCGCCGATGCGCCGGAACTTCCTCCCCCTTCTCGACCCGGCTGGCTGCACCGTCAGCGTCACCTGATCGGCCTCGGCCTGTCGTTGCTGCTGTTCGGCCTGGCGCTGCTGGCCTGCTGGCATCTGGTGCGCGAGATCAACCCGGATCAGGTGCGCGACTCGCTGGCGGCGGTGCCGCCACGGGCGCTGTTCGCGGCCATGCTGGCCACCGTGCTGGGTTTTCTGCTGATGCTCGCCTACGAGTGGTCGGCCAGTCGTTATGCCGACGTCCGCCTGCCCGCGTCGACCCTGGCGCTGGGGGGCTTCTGCGCCTTCGCCATCGGCAACGCGGTGGGCTTGTCGGCGCTGTCCGGGGGCTCGGTGCGCTATCGCCTGTATACGCGCAATGGGCTCGGCGCGGGCGATGTGGCGCGAATGAGCCTGTTCGCCAGCCTGTCGCTCGGTATCAGTCTGCCGATTCTCGCGGCCCTGGCCGCCCTCTTCGACCTGGCGGACGCCGCGGCGGCGCTGCGCCTGCCCGCGCCGTTGCTGGCGCTGCTGGCCGTGGCGGTGCTGCTCGCCGCCTTGGCGCTGGGTCTGCTGCTGGCGCGCAGACGCCTGGCCGAGCGGCCTGCCCCCGGCTGCTGGCAAGTGGACCTGGGGCGCTTCAGCCTGCGCCTGCCCGGCGTGCGCATGAGCCTGGTGCAACTGCTGATCAGCAGCCTCGACGTGCTGATCGCCGCCAGCGTGCTCTACTGCCTGCTGCCCGAGGCGCCGCCGTTCTCGTCCTTCGTGCTGATCTACATGCTGGCGCTGGCCGCCGGTGTGCTGAGTCATGTGCCGGGTGGTGTCGGGGTGTTCGAGGCCGTGCTGCTGGCGGCGTTCTCCTCGCGCATCGACCCGGCCGGGCTGGTCGCGGCCATGCTGCTCTACCGTCTGCTCTACGTGATGCTGCCGTTGCTGGCCGCCGGGCTTCTGCTGCTGGCGGTGGAGGCGCGGCGCTTGTGGTTCCCGCGCCAGGTGGCGAGGGTGGCCAGCAACCTGGCGGTACCGTTGCTGGCACTGCTGGTGTTCTGCGCCGGCGCAGTGCTGCTGTTTTCCGGGGTCACGCCGACCATGGACGAGCACCTCAAGGCCCTGGGTTTTCTCATGCCGCCGCCGCTGATCGCCGCCTCGCACCTGGCGGCGAGCCTGGTCGGTACGCTGTGCCTGCTGCTGGCGCAGGGGCTGCGCCGGCGCCTGTCCGCCGCCTGGGTGCTGACCCTGGTGTTGCTCTGCCTGGGCGTGGTGCTGTCGCTGCTCAAGGGCTTCGACTGGCCGGAGGCGCTGGTGCTGGCGGCTATCGCCGGGGTGCTGGCGCTGTTTCGCCGGGAGTTCTACCGACCCAGTCGGCTGCTCGACATGCCGGCCTCGGGCCTGGCGCTGGCGGCCACCAGTGGCGTGATCGCGGCCTCGGTCTGGCTGCTGCTGTTCGTCTATCAGGATGTCGCCTACAGCCACCAGCTGTGGTGGCAGTTCGAACTGGACGGCAATGCCCCGCGTGGCCTGCGTGCCGCCCTGGGCAGTGCCCTGGTGCTGCTGGCGGTCGGCTTGACCTGGCTGCTGCGTGCCACGCCACCGAGCATCCGCCTGCCGGACGGCGAGATGCTGGCGCGGGCACGGATCATCGTCGAGGCCTCGCGGCAGCCGGAAGGTGGCCTGGCGCTCAGTGGCGACAAGGCGCTGCTGTTCCACCCGGATGGCCAGGCGTTTCTCATGTACGCCCGCCGTGGCCGCAGCCTGGTGGCGTTGTTCGATCCCATCGGCCCGCCGGCGGCGCGCGCCGAGCTGATCTGGCAGTTTCGCGACCTGTGCGACCGTCACCATGCGCGGCCGGTGTTCTACCAGGTGCGGGCGGAGAACCTGCCCGGCTACATCGACATCGGCCTGACCGCACTGAAACTGGGTGAGGAGGCGCTGGTGGATCTGCACACCTTCGACCTGGCCAGCAACGGCAAGGAGATGAAGGCGCTGCGCTACACCTGGAACCGTGGCCAGCGCGATGGCCTGAGCCTGGAGTTGCATGCCCCCGGCGCGGCCCCCCTGGACGCGCTGCAGGGCATATCCGCTGCCTGGCTGGCGGGCAAGCAGGTGCGCGAGAAAGGCTTCTCCCTCGGCCGCTTCAGCCCCGAGTACCTGGCGCACTTCCGGATTGCGGTGGTGCGCTTCGAAGGGCGCGCGGTGGCCTTCGCCAACCTGCTGGAGTGTCAGACGCGAGCGGTCGCCAGCCTCGACCTGATGCGCGTGCTGCCGGATGCGCCGAAATCGACCATGGAGTTCCTCATGCTCGGGCTGATCCAGCAATTCCAGGGCGAGGGCTATGCGCGCTTCAGCCTCGGCATGGTGCCGCTGGCCGGCCTGCAGACGCGCAAGGGGGCGCCGCTGCCGTTGCGCCTGGGCGCGCTGGTGTTCGATCGCGGCGAGAGCTTCTACAACTTCCAGGGGCTGCGCCGCTTCAAAGACAAGTTCCTGCCGCAGTGGGAACCGCGCTATCTGGCCGTGCCGGCCGGGCTCGACCCCTGGGTGGCATTGGCCGACACCGCCGCGTTGATCGCCGGCGGTCTGGGTGGACTGGTGAGGCGTTGAAATGAACAAGGCGACAGGGGTACTGGGCGGGTTGTTGCTGGTGGCTGCCCTGGCGGTGGGCGGGGTGACCTGGTGGTGGTCGATGCGTGCGCTGCCGCATCTGCAGACGGTGCAGATCCAGGGGCTGAGTGCGCAGCTGCTGAGCCAGGGCGAGGCACGCCAGCGCCTGCTGCTGATCGCGCCGCCCGAGCAGGCGCTGGACGAGGCGCTGCTGCGACGGCTGGCCGACGCAGGAGACGTGCGCGTGCTGCAGATGCCCTTCGTGGCGCACGATTGCGGCGCGCAGCGGCGCCTGATCGATCAGGCCAGCGGGCTGCTGGGCGGCAAGCCGACCCTCGTTGCTGGTGTCGGGCCGGCCGCCGCTTCGGCCTGGCGCTGGCTGGCCACGCAGGACGATGACCAGGCGCAGGCGCTGTCGGTGGGCTTCGACCTGGGCCAGCCCGATTGCGCCGAGGCGCTGCCGAAGAAGGCCGCGCACGGCCACTGGATCGCCCTGTGGAACGACAACCCCGGCGATGCCAACGCGCGCTTCCTGCGTGAGCAGGGCAACGGCGAGCCGCGCATCGGCACCCTGGGTACGCCGCTGCCGACCCTGCTGGCCGACCAGTTGCAGCAGCTGCTCGCCGGCCGGGGCGCGCCGCTGCCGGTGGTCGAGCACCCTTCGGCGCAGGCGGCTGATACCCTGACCCTGTTCTACTCCGGTGACGGCGGCTGGCGCGATCTCGACCGGGCCTCGGCCGAGCACCTGGCCGCTGCCGGCTATCCGGTGGTGGGCATCGATACCCTGCGCTACTACTGGCAGCGCAAGAGCCCGGAACGCAGTGCCGCCGACCTGTCGCGCCTGATGCAGGAGTACCGCGAGAAATGGCACATCAGGCGCTTCGTGCTGGCGGGCTATTCCTTCGGCGCCGACGTGCTGCCGGCGATCTACAACCGTCTGCCGGCGAGTGACCAGCAGCAGGTGGATGCCATGCTGCTGCTGGCCTTCGCCCGCAGCGGCAGCTTCGAGATCGCCGTCAGTGGCTGGCTCGGCAAGGATGGCGCGGAGGCTGCCACCGGACCGGAGCTGCGCAAGGTTCCGGCGGCCAAGGTGTATTGCATCTACGGCAGCGAGGAAGCGGCCGAGAGCGGCTGCACCGAAGCCGGAGCCCCCGGAGAGCGCCTGCAGATCAGCGGTGGCCACCACTTCGACGGTGACTACGCGGCGCTGGCGCAGAAGATGCTGGCGGCGATCAGGGCGCGTCAGCAGCGTTAGTCTCGTTGACGCATGCCACTGAACCGGCGTGATTCCGTAGGAGCGGATTCATCCGTGAACAATCGCGGCTGAAGCCGCTCCTACGAGATTGCGCGAAGCTGCCTCAGTGGGCCTCGTTCACTGCGCTGAGAAATGCCTGCGTGCGCTCCTGCTGCGGGTTGCCGAACAGCTCCTCGGGGGTGCCCTGTTCGTGGATGCGGCCCTGGTGGAAGAAGCACACACGGTCGGCGAACTCGCGGGCGAAGCCCATCTGGTGGGTGACCATCAGCATGGTCAGGTTGTGCTCGCTGCCGAGGCGGCGGATCACCCCCAGCACTTCGCCGCACAGCTCCGGGTCGAGCGCCGAGGTGACCTCGTCGAACAGCATCACCTTGGGCCGCATCGCCAGCGCACGGGCGATCGCCACGCGCTGTTGCTGGCCGCCGGACAGTTGCGAAGGGAAATGGCGCAGCTTCTCGCCCAGGCCGACCATCGCCAGCAGGTCCTCGGCGCGTTCCGTGGCTTCCTTCCGGCCCAGGCCGAGCACCTGCATCGGCGCCTCGATGACGTTCTGCAGGGCGCACATGTGCGGGAACAGGTTGAAGCTCTGGAACACCATGCCGATCTTGCCGCGCACCTTGCGCTGGTAGCTGGCGCTGGCCGGCACCAGGCGGCCGTCGCGGGTACTCATGTGGGTCAGCGGCTCGTCGTCGACGGCGATCAGGCCTTCGTCGATGCTTTCCAGGGTCATCAGTGCGCGCAGCAGGGTCGACTTGCCCGAGCCACTGGGGCCGATGATCGCCACCTTCTCGCCGGGGGCGACATCCAGGTTGAGCTTGTCGAGCACGGTAAGGTTGCCGTAACGCTTGGTCACGTCGGTGAAGCGGACGATGGGCTGGGGCATGCTGGAACTCCCTGCAGCGGCGGTCGAGTTGATAAAAGCAGTCATCGGGCAGTGACCTCCAGGCGATCTTCCATGCGCCGCACGCACCAGGCCAGGACCAGGCTGAGGGCGAGGAAGAACAGGCCGACCAGGGTGATGGGCTCGAGGTAGCGGAAGCTCTCCGAGCCGATGTTCTTGGCTTGCTGCATGATCTCCACCACGGTGATCGCGGACAGCACCGGGGTGTCCTTGAGCATGGCCACCAGGTAGTTGCCCAGCGCGGGAAGGATCGGCCGCAGCGCCTGCGGCAGGATGATCTGCCGGTACGCCGACAGCGGCGCCATGTTCAGCGCCGTCACCGCTTCCCATTGGCCGCGCGGCACGGCGTCGAGGCCGGCGCGATAGACCTCGGCGGTGTAGCAGGCGTAGTGCAGGGCGATGCCGAGGATCCCCGCCTGCAGCGCGGTGAGGTTCAGCCCGTAGTTGGGGAACACGTAGAACAGGAAGTACACCTGGATCAGCAGCGGCGTGCTGCGGATGAATTCGATCAGCCCGGCCACCGGCCAGGACAGCCACAGGTGCCTGCTGCGCCGGGCGATGGCCAGCAGCAGGCCGACGACGATGGCGATGGCGAAGCCGGCGAAGGTGATCAGCAGGGTATTGAGCGAGGCCTTGAGCAGGTCCGGGAGGATGCTCAGGGCGAAGTCCCAGTCGAAGAAGTTCATTGCAGGCCTCCGCGCATCCGGCCACGGGCAAGGCGTCGTTCCAGCAGGCGCATGCCGAGGTTGATCACCTGTGCCATGAGGAAATACAGCAGCAGCGCCAGGGCGAAGATCTCCAGGGTCATGAAGGTCGCCTGGTCCAGCTGGCGGGCGCGGAAGGCCAGGTCCGACAGGGTGATCAGAGACACCAGCGAGGTGTTCTTCAGCAGCTCGATCAGCAGGTTGGTGCCGGGTGGAATCGCCGCCAGCAGGGCCTGCGGCAGGATGATGCGGGTGAAGCGCCGAAACGGCGTCATGTTCAGCGCGGTGCAGGCTTCGTACTGGCCCTTGGCGACCGAACGGATGGCGCCGCGCATGACTTCCGCGCCATAGGCGCCGATGTGCAGGCCGAGGCCGACCACGGCCACGGCGAAGGCGCTCATCTCGATGTTGAACGGCGGCATCGGCAGCACGAAGTACAGCCAGAACAGCTGCACCAGCAGCGAGGTGCCACGGAAGATCTCGATGTAAGTGATCGCCAGCCAGCGCAGCGGGCCGAACGGCGACAGCCGGCCGAGGGCGGCGAGCACGGCGCTGGCAATCGCCAGCAGCGAGCCCCAGAAGGTGACTTGCACGGTGACCCAGGCGCCTTGCAACAGCAGGGGGAGAAGATCGGTCATGAATGTCTACCGGTCGAAGGATTCATGCCGCGCACTGGCGTGCGCGGCAGACACCGCAGGTTACTGAGCGCAGAGTTCGGCAGCGGTCTTGTCGGTGATGTTGGACTGGTCGAAGCCGAAGGGCTTCACCGTGGCCAGGTGATCCTCGCTGCCGAGCCATTGCTTCAGCGCGGCGTTCACCGCATCGCGCAGGTCCTTGTCTTCCGGGCGGAAGGCCAGGGCGCCATAGCCGGTGTGGGCCGGGTCGTCGTTGAATTCGGCGATGGCCTCGACGCCGTCGCCACCCTTCTCGGCCAGGCCCTTCATGGTCAGCTGAGTGCCGACCGCCGCATCGGCGCGGCCAGCGCGCACGGCCTGCAGCTGGGCGGTGGTGTCCGGTACCTGGAGAATCTGCTCGTCGGTGATACCGGCGCTGCGGGCGTATCCCAGGTTCACCGTACCGGCCATGATCGCCACCTTGGCACCGCTCTTGGCGATGTCTGCATAGCTGTGCAGGTTCTTCGGGTTGCCGGCCTTGGTCAGCAGGGTGTCGGGCAACTGGTAGTGCGGATCGGTGAACAGCACCTGCTTGCAGCGTTCGGGGGTGATGTACATGCCGGCGGCGATCAGGTCGAAACGACTGGCACGCAGGCCGGGGATCAGCGAACCCCATTCGGTGAGCACCGGGTTGATGGTCTTGACGCCCATCTGCTCGAAGATCTTCCTGACGATCTCCGGCGACTCGCCGGTGACGCTGCCGTCCAGCGCGGTATAGGCGAAGGGCGTCTCGTTGGCGTAGCCGATGCGCACGCTGCTGCTGTCCTTGACCTTGTCCAGGGTCGAGGCCTGGGCGCCGGCGACGAAGCCGCCGAGCAAGGCGCAGGTCAGTGCGAGGTGACCGAAGCGGGAGGGGATAACGCTACTCATCTTGGTGTTCTCCTGTTTCTTGTAGTCCGCCAGCGGCGGCGTGCTGTGTTAGGAGGCAGGTAAATCAAGAGCGTTGGCGCGCAGATCGGGACCTGCGCCGGCCGGGTGGT
The DNA here is from genome assembly GCF_029542605.1 of Pseudomonas sp. REST10. Classification (NCBI taxonomy): domain Bacteria; kingdom Pseudomonadati; phylum Pseudomonadota; class Gammaproteobacteria; order Pseudomonadales; family Pseudomonadaceae; genus Pseudomonas; species Pseudomonas sp. REST10. The sequence goes on from NZ_CP035677.1 coordinate 256,057, forward strand.
GTTGTTCTGGGGTGCCGAGGCACTGTTCTCCACCCTTGGCCCGAGCATACAAAGGCTTTTTTCGCTGCGGCATTGCACTAGGACAATTGAATCGCACTGCCCCACGCGGGATGCTTGCCTGCAGTCGCCAGAGGAAGCCATCGATGCAGAACTGGAAGAAGGCCCTGGCCAACGCGCGTCCGGGCGAGTCGAAATACAAGCTCCTGGTCCAGGCGGTCGCCGCCGACATCGAACAGGGTAACCTGATCGACGGTCAACGGTTGCCCCCGCAGCGCCAGGTCTCCGATGCCCTGGGCATCAGCGTGCAGACCGTGACCAACGCCTACAAGGAGCTGGAGCGCCAGGGCCGCGTGCGCTGCGAGGTGGGCCGTGGCAGCTTCGTCTCGCGGCGCACCAGCGAGCGGGTGGCCAGCAGCATGCTCGACCGCAGCGAGCAGGCGCTGATGGACTTTTCCAACGCGCGCATCCTCCACACCGACGCTCACGACCGCTTGTGGCGGCAGACCTGCCTGGAGCTGGCGCAGGAACCTGACCAGCCCTGGATTCACGCCTTCCGCCCGATTGCCGGCATGCAGCACCAGCGCGAGGCGGCGGTACGCTGGCTGGCACGCCTGGGCATGGATGTGGGGACCGAGGACGTGTTGCTGACCAGCGGCGCGGCCCACGGCATCTTCCTCGCCCTGGCGACGCTGGCCGGCCCGGATGACGTGGTGCTCTGCGAAGGCCTGACCGACCACGGCGCCATCGGCAGCTCGCAGGTGCTCGGCTTTACCCTCAAGGGGCTGGAGATGGACCGCCACGGGTTGAATCCCGAGCACTTCGAGGACATGTGCGGCAACGAGCGCATCACCGCGCTGGTCTGTACGCCCAACCTGAACAACCCGACCAGCGCGCTGATGCCCGATGAGCGCCGCCGCGAGATCGCCGAGATCGCCCGTCGCTATGGCGTGTACATCATCGAGGACGATGTCTACGGCCCGCTGCTGGCCGGTCAGCAGGCCTCGCGGCCGCTGAGCCATTACGCGCCGGAGCTGTCGTTTTACTGCACCAGCCTGACCAAGTCGGTGCTCACCGGCCTGCGCATCGGCTACCTGGTGATGCCCAAGCGCCTGGCGCTGCGCACCGAGAGCATCCTGCGGGTCAACAGCTGGATGGCGCCGTCGCTGCTCGGCGAAGTGGCGACGCGCTGGATCGACTCCGGTGAAGCCGAGGACCTGGTGCAGCTGCAGCGCCAGCTCCTGGCCAACCGCCAGGCGCTGGTCGAGCAAGAGCTGGGCGAGCACCTGATCGGCAACCATCTCTACTCGCTCAACAGCTGGCTGCGTGTGCCGGAGGGCTGGGAGACCGACAGCCTGCTGCGCGAGCTGCGCCGACGCAACGTGGCGCTGACCCTGCCCGACCCCTTCGTCCCGCCCGGCATGCCCAGGCCACGCGCGGTGCGGCTGTGCGTCGGCGCCGAATGCAGCGAGGCGAAGATGCGCCAGGGCGTGCAGATCGTCCGTGACGTGTTCGGCCAGTACCCGAAGGTGCATGATTTTTGAGAGCCGGAGGGTGGACGTCGCCTTTCCTCGTCCACCGCAACGGTGGATCGGTGAAGCGTGATCCACCCTACGTTCGCCGGCGTGAGGTGTACGTTTCGCGGCTGAAGCCGCTCCTACGACCTGCCGTAGCCCGGATGAAATCCGGGAAAGTAGGGTGGACGTCGCCTTGTACGTCCACCGTGACGGTGGATCGGTGAAGCGTGATCCACCCTGCGTTCACTGGCGTGAGGCGCACGTTTCGCGGCTGAAGCCGCTCCTACGACCTGCCCCGTAGCCCGGATGAAATCCGGGAATGTAGGGTGGACGTCGCCTTTTACGTCCACCGTGACGGTGGATCGATACAGCGTGATCCACCCTACGTTTGTCGGCGTGACGACACCCTTGCGGCAATGCCTATCCGCAAGCCGAACAAAAAATCGTCCTAGTACATTCGGTCAGTCAATTTCCCGCTCATACACTCGGCCGCACACCTTCACGGAACGTGCGCCATGCCCTCCATTGCCTTCGATGACCTGCTCCAGGCCCGCCAGCGTATCGCCGGCCTGGTACGCCAGACGCCGCTAGAGCACTCACCCAGCCTGAGTCGCCTGCTCGGCGTGCCGGTGTGGCTGAAGCTGGAGTCGCAGCAGGCCACCGGCAGCTTCAAGCTGCGTGGCGCGAGCAACGCGGTGGCGCAGCTGGATGCCGGGCGCAAGCGCTGCGGCGTGGTCACCGCCTCCACCGGTAACCACGGTCGCGCGCTGGCCTTCGCCGCCGCGCAGCAGGGCGTGAAGGCCATCGTCTGCCTGTCCGAGCTGGTGCCGCAGAACAAGGTGCGCGCCATCCGCGAGCTGGGCGCCGAGGTGGTGATCAGCGGCCGCAGCCAGGACGATGCCCAGCTCGAAGCGCTGCGTATCGCCCGCGAGCAGGGCGCAGCGTTCATCCCGCCCTTCGACCATCCGCATGTGATCGCCGGCCAGGGCAGCCTGGGCCTGGAGATTCTCGAGCAATGCCCGGACGTCTGCGAGGTGCTGGTGCCGCTGTCCGGCGGCGGCCTGTTCGCCGGCGTGGCGCTGGCGATCAAGGCGGCCAGCCCGGCGATTCGCGCTCACGGCATCAGCATGCGGCTGGGGGCGGCAATGCACGCCAGCCTGGAGGCCGGCGCACCGGTCGAGGTAGAGGAGCTGCCGACCCTGGCCGATTCCCTCGGCGGCGGCATCGGCCTGGACAACCGCTACACCTACGCCATCACCCGCGACCTGTGCGACCAGGTGCATCTGCTCGACGAGGCGTCCATCGCCCGCGGCATCCGCCACGCCTACCGTGAGGAGCGACTGGTGGTCGAAGGTGCGGCTGCAGTGGGCATCGCCGCGCTGCTCGACGGCCTGATTCAACCGCGAGGTCCGGTGGTGGTGGTGATCAGCGGGCGCAACATCGATATCGACCAGCACCTGCGCGTCATCAACGGCGCGGAAGCCTGAGGAGTGGCCATGGCCAAGACCCTGATTCTCAACCAGGCCGACCTGCGCGCCTGCGTCGGCCTCGACAGCGCCAGCCTGGCGGTGGTGGAGAACGCCTTCCGCCTGCTCGCCACCGCCGCCGTGGCCATGCCGCCGATCCTGCGTCTGGACGTGCCCGAGCACAACGGCGAGGTGGACGTGAAGACCGCCTACCTGCCGGGCGTTGCGCACTTCGCCATCAAGGTCAGCCCCGGGTTCTTCGACAACCCCAAGCTTGGTCTGCCCAGCCTCAACGGTCTGATGATGCTGTTTTCCGCACAGACCGGTCTGGCCGACGCCCTGCTGCTGGACAACGGCTACCTCACCGCCGTGCGCACTGCGGCTGCCGGCGCCGTTGCGGCCCGCTGGCTGGCGCGCGAGGACGCCGGGGTGGTCGCCATTCTCGGCGCCGGCGAGCAGGCGCGCTTGCAGCTGCAGGCGCTGCGCCTGGTGCGCGAAGTACACGAGGTGCGTATCTGGGCACGCGACCCGGCCAAGGCCCGCGCCATGGCTGCCGAGCTGGAGGATGCCCGCGCCGTGGACAGCGTCGACGCCGCGCTGGAGGGCGCCGATATCGCCGTCAGCACCACACCCAGCCGTGAACCGCTGATCCAGCCACGGCACCTGCGCCCCGGCCTGCACATCACCGCCATGGGCTCGGACGCCGAGCACAAGAACGAGATCGCCCCGGCCGTGCTGGCGCAGGTCGACGCCTATGTCGCCGACCGCCTGAGCCAGACCCGCGTGCTCGGCGAGCTCAACCACGCCATCGCCGCAGGCCTGGTGGCTGCCGATGCCGACTTCGCCGAACTGGGCCAGGTGATCGCCGGTCAGCGGCCTGGGCGCAGCGCAGATGAGCAGATCACCCTGTGCGACCTGACCGGCACCGGCGCCCAGGACACCGCCATCGCCAGCCTGGCCTATCAGCGTGCGCGGCAGGCCGGCAAAGGCCTCAACTTCGATTCATGACCCTGTGAGAGGGGCTTCGTCGCGGCGCAAACGGAACGTCGCCCGGCCCCTCTCTCAGTCCCACAAAAACACGGGGATTCATCCATGTCCGAAATCGTCGTCAACCTCCCCTTCAGCCGGGAGGAATATGCCCAGCGTCTGGCCAGGACCCGCAGCGCCATGCAGGCCAGGGGCATCGAACTGCTGATCGTCAGCGACCCGTCCAACATGGCCTGGCTCACCGGCTATGACGGCTGGTCGTTCTACGTGCACCAGTGCGTGCTGCTGGCGCTCGACGGCGAGCCGGTCTGGTATGGCCGTGGCCAGGATGCCAATGGCGCCAAGCGCACGGTGTTCATGGAACAGGGCAATATCGTCGGCTACCCCGATCACTACGTGCAGTCCACCGAGCGCCACCCGATGGACTACCTGTCCCTTGAGGTCATCGCCGCACGTGGCTGGGACAAGCTCAGCATCGGCGTGGAGCTGGACAACTACTACTTCAGCGCCGCCGCCTACGCCTCGCTACAACGCAATCTGCCCAACGCACGCTTCGTCGACTGCACCGCGCTGGTCAACTGGCAGCGGGCGATCAAGTCGCCGACCGAGATCGGCTACATGCGCATCGCGGCGAAGATCGTCGAGAAGATGCATGCGGCGATCTTCGACAAGATCGAGCCCGGCCTGCGCAAGAACGAGCTGGTCGCCGAGATCTACCGCACCGGCATCCTCGGTGCCGACGGCCATGGCGGCGACTACCCGGCCATCGTGCCGCTGCTGCCCACCGGGGCGGACGCCAGCGCGCCGCACCTGACCTGGGACGATTCGCCGATGCGCAGCGGCGCCGGCACCTTCTTCGAGATCGCCGGTTGCTACAAGCGCTATCACTGCCCGCTGTCGCGCACCATCTACCTGGGCAAGCCGCCGCAGCATTTCCTCGATGGCGAGAAGGCGGTGGTCGAGGGCATCGCCGCCGGCCTGGAGGCGGCCAGGCCGGGCAACACCACCGGTGATATCGCCCGTGCCTTCTTCAAGGTGCTGGAGAAGTTCGGCATCCACAAGGACAGCCGCTGCGGCTACCCCATCGGTATCAGCTATCCGCCGGACTGGGGCGAACGCACCATGAGCCTGCGTCCGAGCGACGAGAGCGTGCTGCAGCCGGGGATGACCTTCCACTTCATGCCCGGCCTGTGGCTGGACGACTGGGGCCTGGAAATCACCGAATCGATCCTGATCACCGAACGCGGCGTGGAAACCCTCTGCGACGTGCCGCGCCAGCTGTTCGTGAAGGATTGATTGCCCTCGGTCGTAGGAGCCGGCTTGCCGGCGATCCGCATCAACAGCATATCGCTGGCAAGCCAGCTCCTACGAAAAGCGACGCCACAGAGACATACATTCATGCCGGGCTTTGCATCATGACCCCACTGCGCGACAACCCCATCAGCCCCACGCTCGACTTCGAGCGTGACGGCGTGCAACACGGCTATCTCAAGCTGCCCTATTCCCGTGACGATTCGGCCTGGGGCGCGGTGATGATCCCGGTGACCGTGGTGAAGAACGGCAGTGGTCCCACAGCGCTGCTCACCGGCGGCAACCACGGCGACGAGTACGAAGGCCCGCTGGCGCTGAGCAAGCTGGCCCAGCGCCTGCGCGCCGAGGACGTCACCGGCCGGGTGATCATCGTGCCGTTCATGAACACCCCGGCGGTGCAGGCCGGCAGCCGTACCTCGCCGATCGACAAGGGCAACCTCAACCGCAGTTTCCCCGGCAAGCCGGATGGCACGGTGACGCAGAAGATCGCCGACTACTTCCAGCGCACGCTGCTGCCCATGGCCGACGTGGTGCTGGACATCCATTCCGGTGGCAAGACCCTGGACTTCCTGCCCTTCGCCGCCTGCCACGTGCTCCCGGACAAGGCCCAGGACGCGGCCTGCGCCGCCGGCATGCGCGCCTTCGCCGCGCCCTACTGCATGCGCATGCTGGAGCTGGACGCGGTGGGCATGTACGACACCGCCGCCGAGGAGCAGGGCAAGGTGTTCGTCACCACCGAGCTGGGTGGCGGCGGCAGCAGCACGGCGAAGAGCCTGGCCATCGCCGAGCGCGGCGTGCGCAATCTGCTGATCCATTTCGGCCTGCTGCAGGGCGAGATCGAGGCCGGCGAGTCGGTGATGCTCGACATGCCCGATGGCGACTGTTTCGTCGCCAGCGAGGACGACGGCCTGCTGGAGATGTGCCGCGATCTGGGCGACAGGGTGGAGAAGGGCGAGGTGATCGCACGGGTGCACAGCCTGCGGCGCACCGGCGCGCCCGCCAGCGAGTACCACGCCCGGCGCAGCGGCCTGCTCGCCGCCCGGCATTTCCCGGGGCTGGTGCAGTGTGGTGATACCCTCGCGGTCATCGCCGAGGTGGTGGGCTAACCGGTCGCGGCTAAAGCCCCTCCCACAGACTTACAGATCGTGGGGGGGGTAGCCGCGACCGGGGGCCATACACCCCATGAACGCTCAATCGACCGAGGCACCGATGCACAAGCTCGACCGCTATGACCTGAATATCCTGCGCATCCTCGCCGAGGACGGGCGGATCACCAAGTCGGCCCTGGCCGAGGCGATCAACCTCTCGGTGACCCCGGCCTGGGAGCGCGTGCGCAAGCTGGAAAGCGCCGGGCTGATCAAGGGCTACCGCGCGCTGATCGACTGGGCGGCGCTGTTCCGCAGCCAGCAGGTGCTGGTGGAAATCACCCTGGCGCGGCATACCGCGCAGGACATGCGCCGCTTCGAGCAACGCCTGGGCGAGGCGCCGGAGGTGGGCTTCTGCTACGCCACCGGCGGCGGCGTCGACTACATCGCCATGATCCGCGCCCGTGACATCGACCACTACCAGCGTTTCATCGACCAGCTGCTGCTGGAAGACCTCGGCATCGAGCGCTACTTCACCTACATCGTCACCAAGACCATCAAGGCGGACGCGTCGGGTGCGCCCGCCGAACTGGACGACTGACGTACGCCAGGCCTGAGATATCGGGCATCTGCAGGCTGGCGTGGCATCAGAGCCTGGCCTTCACCGCGGCCAGGCCGTCAGCGCCGTCGCGGGTGGTCACCCCGTCCAGCCAGCGCTCCAGCACCTGCGGGTTGGCCTTGATCCAGGTGCTGATCGCCGTGGCGTTGGCCACCTTGCGGTTGAGCACCTCATCCATGATGGTGTTTTCCATTTCCTGGGTGAAGGTCAGGTTGCTCAGCAGCCTGCCGACGTTCGGGCACTCGGCGACATAGCCCTTGCGCGCCAGGGTATTGACCGAGCCGGTGCTGCCGAAGAATTTCTCGCCGCCCTTGAGGTACTGCATGTCGAACTGCACGTTCATCGGGTGCGGCGTCCAGCCGAGGAACACCACGAACTCGTCGCGCTTCACCGCGCGGCCGACCTGCACCAGCATCGCCTGTTCGCTGGACTCCACCAGCTTCCAGTCGCCGAGGCCGAATTCGTTGCCCTCGATCATCTGGCGAATGTAGTCGTTGGCCGGCGAGCCGGAGCCGATGCCGTAGATCTTCCGGTCGAAGCGCTCGGCGAAGCGCTTCAGGTCGCTGAAGTCCTTCACCCCTGCCGCGTAGGTGTAGGTGGGCACGGCCAGGGTGTACTCGGTGCCGCCGAGGTTCTCCACCACCTTGTCCACCTGGCCGCTCTCCACGTAGCGCGCGTAGTCGTGCTGGCCTGCCGGCATCCAGTTGCCGAGGAACACATCCACCTGGCCCTTCTGCAGCCCGGCGAAGATGATCGGTACGGCCAGGGTGCGGGTCTGTGCCTTGTAGCCGAGGCCGTCGAGCAGCAGGCTGGCGATGCCGTTGGTCACGGCGATGTCGCTCCAGCCCGGATCGGCGAGGGTGACTGCGCTGCAGCTGGCGCTGTCGGTCTGTGCCTGGGCGCCAAGGCTGACGGCCAGCAGCGAGGCGGCGAACAGGGTGGTTCTCAGGTTCATGCACGAGTCCTTTGCGGTGGTGGGCAGCCGGGTGACCTTAACGGTCGAGCGGGTGCGGCTCAACAGTCGGGGCGCAAATGGCGGTGATCGGTCACGAATGTGCAGCTTCAGGCCGGTAACCGTTCGTCGCTTGACGAGGCCGGCAGTGAACCCGGTGGGCTTTTCGATGGTCCGTCTCCGGGACGGGCGGGAAGCCTGTTTTCTATGCAATGCCTTGATTCGGAGGGGGTTCCGTTCGCTGGCCAGTCACCAGGATCACTGGGTTTGAACAAGTTTTTCACGTCACTTTGCCTGGGAGGCGCTCTTTTACTGGGAATTTGTACCCAAGCCTCCGCCACCTTCCGTATCCAGACCATTCCCGCCACCGCGCCAGCGGCCGAGCCGGCGCCGGCCCGCGAGGTGATCGACCGCGCCCTGGGCGCCCTGGGCATACCCTATCGCTGGGGCGGCACCAGCCCCCGGCAGGGCTTCGATTGCAGCGGCCTGGTGCAGTACGCCTTCAAGACCCAGAGCGACCTCGACCTGCCACGCACCTCTCGCGCCCTGTCACGCCTGGACGCGCCTTCGGTGAAGCGCAGCGACCTGCAGCCGGGCGATCTGCTGTTCTTCCGTATCCGTAGCCGCTCTGTGGACCACGTGGCCATCTACCTGGGCGACGGCCGCTTCATCCATGCCCCGCGACGTGGCAGCAACGTGCGCATCGATCACCTCAGCAACGCCTATTGGCAGCGTCATTTCCAGCTGGCCAAGCGAGTCGTGCCGGAAGCCTGAACAATCGAGCGGACCAACGGCGCGGGACCGCTCGGGCAAAACCTATCCCGCGAGTCAACAACGCGCTAGAATGCGCGCCGCTCGTGGCCATGTCGGCTGCGGCAGTGGGTTCCCTCACCCCACTTCACGAAAAAGGACATCGACATGACCCTGATTCCCGCGTCGGTCAGTCGGCCCGTGCTGGCCGGCCTGATCGCCTTCCACATCCTCATCATCATCGCCAGCAACTACCTGGTGCAGCTGCCGATCACCCTGTTCGGCTGGCATACCACCTGGGGTGCGTTCAGCTTCCCGTTCATCTTCCTCGCCACCGACCTCACCGTGCGCCTGATCGGCAAGCATGCCGCGCGCGTGGTCATCGCCCGCGTGATGCTGCCGGCGCTGCTCGCTTCCTATGTGGTCTCGGTGCTGTTCCACGAGGGGGCCTTCGGCGGCCTGGCAACGCTGGGCGAGTTCAACCTGTTTGTCTTCCGCATCGCCGTGGCCAGCTTCCTCGCCTATGCCTTCGGCCAGTTGCTGGACATTCAGGTGTTCGACCGCCTGCGCAGGATGCGCCAGTGGTGGGTGGCGCCCACTGCCTCGACCATCTTCGGCAACCTGCTGGACACCTTCCTGTTCTTCTCGGTGGCCTTCTGGCACAGCGACGATCCGTTCATGGCGGCCAACTGGGTGGAAATCGCCACGGTGGACTACGTGATCAAGCTGGCCATCAGCCTGATGCTGTTCGTGCCGCTGTACGGCATGCTGCTCAGCGCCATCGTGCGTGCCCTGCCGCAACGTACTGCCACGGCGTGAAGCACGCTCGCGGCTAAAGCGCCTCCCACGGTGGCCGGTGGCGAGTGTGTGTGAGGGACTTTAGCCGCGATTGTCTGAGTGCCGCTGCCGAGGCGCGACGGGGCCTCAGAAATCGTCTGTTCGCCGCGCTCCTTCAGAAAAAACTGCGGTAGCGCCTGGCCGGCTTGGAAAAAACACCAAGCCACCCTTCCCTAGCATGTCTCCCATGCCCATCGGCCCGGAGACATCGCCATGCCCCTCGACCACCCCCTGCTGTTCAAGTCGCTCTGCTATGTCGACGGTCACTGGGTACACAGTGACGACGGCGCCAGCGTCGCGGTGCAGAACCCGGCCGACCAGAGCCTGATCGGCCATGTGCCGATGCTCAGCGCGCAGCAGATCGGCAGCGCCGTGGATGCCTCCCAGCGTGCCTTCATCGCCTGGCGCGAGCAGAGCCTGGACGCCCGCGCGGCATTGCTGCGGCGCTGGGCCGAGCTGATCCTGCAGCATCAGGAAGACCTGGCGCGCATCCTCAGCCTGGAGCAGGGCAAGCCGCTAGCCGAGGCGCGTGGCGAGATCCGCTACGCCGCCAGTTTCATCCCCTGGTTCGCCGAGGAGGCGCGCCGGCTCTACGGCCAGACCATCCCCAGTCATATCCCCGGTGCCCAGCTGGGTACGCTCAAGGAGCCGGTGGGCGTCTGCGCCCTGCTCACGCCCTGGAACTTCCCCAGCGCGATGATCACCCGCAAGGCCGCCGCCGCCCTGGCCGCCGGCTGCAGCGTGGTGGTCAAACCGGCGCACGAGACGCCCTACTCCGCCTTCGCCCTGGCTCAGTTGGCCGAGGAAGCGGGCTTCCCCGCCGGTGTGTTCAACGTGGTGCTGGGTGAGCCGCAGATGGCCATGGAGACCCTGGTCAAGGATGCGCGGGTGCGTTCGGTGAGCTTCACCGGCTCGACCCGCGTCGGCAAGCTGGTGCTGCAGGCTGCCGCCGATGATGTGAAGAAGGTGGCCCTGGAGCTGGGCGGCAACGCGCCGCTGATCATCTGCGCCGATGCCGACCTCGATCACGCCGTGCAGGTGGCGCTGGACGCCAAGTTCCAGACCTCCGGGCAGGACTGCTGCGCGGCCAACCGCATCCTGGTGCAGCGCCCGGTCTACGAGGAATTCCTGCAACGCTTCGCCAGGGCCGTGCGCGACCTTCGCGTGGGGCCGGGGCATGACGAACGCAATCAGATCGGTCCGCTGATGCACCAGGCGGCGCTGGACGGCACGGCTGCACGGGTGGCCGATGCCATCGAGCAGGGTGCGCGGCTGCTGGTCGGTGGTGAGCCCCATGCGCTGGGCGGCTGGTTCTGGCAGCCGACGCTGCTGGCCGACGTCACAGGCGACATGCGCATCTACCGCGAGGAGAACTTCGCGCCCATCGCCGGCGTGCGCGCCTTCGACAGCCTGGACGACGCCGTGGCCATGGCCAACGACACCGAGTACGGCCTGGCCGCCTACATTTGTTCCAACCGGGTGGACGTCGTCCATCCGCTGATTCGCCGCCTCGAGCATGCCATGGTCGCGGTCAACGGCAGCAAGTTCACCGGCCATCCGATCCCCTTCGGTGGCATGAAAGCCTCCGGCCTCGGCCGCGAAGGCGCTACGGAAGGCTTCGAGCCCTTCGTCGAAACCAAGTACTTCTGCATTCATCACCAGGGCCAGCGTTACCCCTGATGCCCCCGGAGAGCCGCTGGGAGGGACTTCAGCCGCGCCTGACCTTGCAGGCGCTGCAAGCCCCTCCCACAAACCTGTGAATGACCTTTATCGCCACCCCAGCGAATCAGATGGAGACCGCCATGACCGACTACCAGAAGCTGTTCGAGCAGGACCGTGCCCACTTCATGCACCCGTCCACTCACGCCCATGACCATGCCAGCGGCGCGCTCAAGGGCCGCATCATCAAGGGCGCTTCGGGCATCCGCATCCAGGATCACGAGGGCCGCGAGCTGATCGACGCCTTCGCCGGCCTGTACTGCGTGAACATCGGCTATGGCCGCACCGAGGTGGCCGAGGCCATCTACAAGCAGGCCAAGGAGCTGGCCTACTACCACACCTACGTCGGCCACTCGACCGAGGCCATCATCGAGCTCTCGGCGCGCATCATCGACTGGGCGCCGCAGGGCATGAAGAAGGTCTACTACGGCATGTCCGGCTCGGACGCCAACGAGACCCAGATCAAGCTGGTGCGTTACTACAACAACGTGCTCGGGCGCCCGGCGAAGAAGAAGATCATCTCGCGCCAGCGCGGCTATCACGGCTCGGGCATCATGACCGGCAGCCTCACCGGCCTGGCCAGCTTCCACCAGCATTTCGACCTGCCGCATGCCGATATCAAGCACGCCGCCTGCCCGCACTTCTACAAGGCGCCGGCCGGCATGGACGAAGCCGCCTTCGTGCAGCACTGCGCCGAGGACCTGGAGCGCCTGATCCTGGCCGAGGGCCCGGAGACCGTGGCGGCCTTCATCGGTGAGCCGGTGATGGGCACCGGCGGCATCATCGTGCCGCCCAAGGGCTACTGGCAGGCGATCCAGGCCGTGCTGGCGAAGTACGACATCCTGCTGATCGCCGACGAAGTGGTCTGCGCCTTCGGCCGCCTGGGCACGCCGATGGGCAGCCAGATGTTCGGCATGCAGCCGGACCTGATCACCACCGCCAAGGGCCTGACCAGCGCCTATGCCCCGCTGTCGGCGGTGATCGTCGGCGAGAAAGTGTGGAACGTGATCGACGAGGCCTCCAGCCGCGACGGTGCCATGGGCCATGGCTGGACCTACTCCGGCCACCCGATCTGCGCCGCCGCCGCGCTGGCCAACCTGGATATCCTGGAGAAGGAAAACATCGCCGCCAACGCCGCCGATGTCGGTGCCTACCTCAACCAGCAGCTGCGCCAGACCTTCGAAGGCCACCCGCTGGTGGGCGAAGTCCGTGGGGTCGGCATGCTCGCCGCGCTGGAATTCATGGCCGACCGCGAGGCGCGTACGCCCTTCGATGCCGCGCTCAAGGTCGGCCCGCGTGTCTCCGCAGCGTGCCTGGAGCGCGGCATGATCGCCCGCGCCATGCCGCACGGCGACATCCTCGGCTTCGCCCCGCCGCTGGTGCTGAACAAGGCCGAGGCGGATCAGGTGGTGGGTATCGCCAAGGCGGCGGTGGACGCGGTGGCCAGCGAGGTGCTCTGAGCCGCTGCAGTGCGCCGGAGCGTGCGCTTCAGCCGCAAGCTCCCTGCGCCCGGGCCGTTGGCGACGTCAAGAGCGCGTCGCCGAAGTGCCTGGCGCAGAGCGCGCTACGGCACGCGTGGGAGGGGCTTCAGTCGCGAGCGCCTGGAGCCTGTCCCCGGATTGCATCCGGGCTACGTCGGTGCGCGTCGATAGCTCGCGGCGGCGTGTCGATCAGCGCGGCTTGTCCAGCTTGCGCAGGAACACGCTCATTTCCTTCTCGGCCTGCTTGTCGCCCTTGGCCTGGGCGGCGGCGATGCCCTGCTGCCAGGCCTGGCGCGCGGCGTCGTGCTCGCCCTGGGCCAGCAGCGCCTTGCCCAGCAGCTTCCACGCCGCCGAATAGCCCGGGTCGAACTCGACGCAGCGTTGCAGGTGTTCGGCGCCCTGTGCGGCGTCACCGCCGTCCAGGTGGGCCTTGCCCAGACCGAAGCGCAGCAGGGCGTTGTCCATGCCCTTGGCCAGCATCTTTTCCAGTGCCTCGGTACTCATTCGGGCCTCCTTCGTTGGCCAGCCACAAGCCACAAGCGCTTTACTTGCCGCTTGAAGCTTGCGGCTTGCTGCTCAGAAGAACGTCAGACCGGCCTGGAACAGGCGCTCGACGTCGCGGATGTACTTCTTGTCGACCAGGAACAGGATCACGTGGTCGCCGGACTCGATCACCGTGTTGTCGTGGGCGATCAGCACTTCCTCGTCGCGGATGATGGCGCCGATGGTGGTGCTCGGTGGCAGGGCGATGTCCTCGATGGCACGGCCGATGACCTTGCTCGACTTGGCATCGCCATGGGCGATCACTTCCAGCGCTTCCGCCGCGCCCCGGCGCAGGCTGTGCACGCTCTCGATGTCGCCACGGCGCACGTGGGTCAGCAGGGTGCCGATGGTGGCCAGCTGCGGGCTGATGGCGATGTCGATCTCGCCGCCCTGCACCAGGTCGACGTAGGCCGGGTTGTTGATGATGGTCATCACCTTGCGCGCGCCGAGGCGCTTGGCCAGCAGCGACGACATGATGTTGGCCTCGTCGTCGTTGGTCAGGGCGAGGAAGATGTCGGCGTCGTTGATGTTCTCTTCCACCAGCAGGTCGCGGTCCGAAGCACTGCCCTGCAGCACGATGGTGCTGTCGAGGTTCTCCGAGAGGTAGCGGCAGCGTGCCGGGCTCATCTCGATGATCTTCACCTGGTAGCGGCTCTCGATGGCCTCGGCCAGGCGCTCGCCGATGTTGCCGCCGCCGGCGATGACCACGCGCTTGTAGCTGTCCTCGAGGCGACGCATCTCGCTCATCACCGCGCGGATGTGGGCCTTGGCGGCGATGAAGAACACCTCGTCATCGGCCTCGATGACGGTGTCGCCCTTGGGCATGATCGGCCGGTTGCGCCGGAAGATGGCGGCCACGCGGGTATCCACCGTGGGCATGTGCTGGCGCAACTGGCGCAGCTGCTGGCCCACCAGCGGCCCGCCGTAGTAGGCCTTGACCGCCACCAGCTGGGCCTTGCCCTCGGCGAAGTCGATGACCTGCAGGGCGCCGGGGTATTCGATCAGGCGCTTGATGTAGTTGGTCACCACCTGCTCGGGGCTGATCAGCACGTCGACCGGGATCGCCTCGTTGTCGAACAGCGCTTCGCGGGTCAGGTACGCCGCCTCGCGCACGCGGGCGATCTTGGTCGGCGTGTGGAACAGGGTGTAGGCGACCTGGCAGGCGATCATGTTGACTTCGTCGCTGTTGGTCACCGCCACCAGCATGTCGGCGTCATCGGCGCCGGCCTGGCGCAGCACGGTGGGGAACGAGCCCTTGCCCTGCACGGTGCGGATGTCCAGGCGGTCGCCGAGGTCGCGCAGGCGGTCGCCGTCGGTGTCCACCACGGTGATGTCGTTGGCTTCGCTGGCGAGGTGCTCGGCCAGGGTGCCACCGACCTGACCTGCGCCGAGAATGATGATTTTCACTGATCGCTCCGTTAGCCGTGGTTCGCCACGGCAGTCTTTATCAGCTTGGCATAGTAGAAGCCGTCATGGCCGTCCAACTGCGGCAACAACTGGCGGCCGTGTTCTGGCTGCAGACCGAATTCACCAGCGATGGCGAGCTCCTGCGCATCGGCCGTGCGGGCGAGGAAGGCGGCGATGGTGTCGCTGTTCTCCGTCGGCAGCACCGAACAGGTGGCGTAGAGCAGGATGCCGCCCGGGGCCAGCGTTGGCCACAGGGCATCGAGCAACTCGCCCTGCAGCGTGGCCAGGGCGGGAATGTCTTCGGCCTTGCGGGTCAGCTTGATGTCCGGGTGACGGCGGATCACCCCGGTGGCCGAGCAGGGCGCGTCGAGCAGGATGCGCTGGAACGCCTGGCCATCCCACCAGGCGCCGGTATCGCGGCCATCGGCGGCGATCAGCGTGGCCTCGAGCTGCAGGCGTTCGAGGTTTTCCCGCACGCGGGCCAGGCGCTTGGCTTCCAGGTCGACGGCGACCACTTCGGCCAGTCGCGGCTCGACCTCGAGCAGGTGACAGGTCTTGCCGCCCGGTGCGGCGCAGGCATCGAGCACGCGCTGACCGGGTGCCAGCTCGAGCAGCTCGGCAGCCAGCTGCGCGGCCTCGTCCTGCACGCTGACGCGGCCTTCGCTGAAGCCGGGCAGGCTGGTCACGTCGCAGGGCTGCAGCAGGCGCACGCCATCGCGGCTGAAGTCGCAGGGCGCGGCCTCGATGCCGGCGGCGCGCAGTTCGACGAGGTAGTCGTCACGGCTGCCATGGCGGCGGTTGACCCGCAGAATCAGCGGCGGATGGGCGTTGTTGGCGGCGCAGATGGCCTGCCAGTGCTCGGGCCAGTGCGCCTTGAGCGATTTCTGCAGCCAGCGCGGATGAGCGGTGTGCAGCACCGGGTCGCGATCCAGCTCGGCGAGCAGCGCCTCGTGCTCGCGCTGCGCACGACGCAGCACGGCGTTGAGCAGGCCCTTGGCCCAGGGCTTCTTCAGCGCGCCGGCGCAGCCGACCGTTTCGCTGATGGCGGCGTGTTCCGGGATACGGCTGTGCAGCAACTGGTAGAGGCCGACCAGCAGCAAGGCTTCGACGTCCTTGTCGGCGGCCTTGAAGGGCTTTTCCAGCAGCTTCTCGGCGAGCAGTTGCAGGCGCGGTTGCCAGCGGGCGGCGCCGAACGCCAGGTCCTGCGCCAGGGCGCGGTCGTGGTGTTCGACCTTGTCCAGCTGCGGCGGCAGGCTGCTGCCCAGCGAGGCCTTGCCGGACAGTACGGCGGTCAAGGCGCGGGCGGCAGCCAGACGTGGGTTCATTGACCGAGTACCAGGCCGGGGGCGAACTGTTCGCGACGGCTGTTGTACAGGTCGCTGAAGGCCAGCGGCTTGCCGCCGGGCAGCTGCAGACGGGTCAGGCGCAGCGCGCCCTCGCCGCAGGCCACGGTCAGGCCGCTCTTGTCCGCGGCGAGAATGCTGCCGGGGACGCCAGTGCCTTCCGCCAGCTTGGCGGCATGCACCTTCAGCGCCTCACCGTTCAGCGTGCTGTGGCAGATCGGCCAGGGGTGGAAGGCGCGCACCAGGCGCTCCAGCTCCACGGCAGGCCGGCTGAAATCGAGGCGTGCCTCGTCCTTGTTCAGCTTGTGCGCATAGTTGGCCAGGGCATCGTCCTGCACCTCGCCCGCGAGGGTGCCAGCCGCCAGGCCGTCGACGGCCTGCAGGACCGCCTGCGGGCCGAGCCGGGCCAGGCGATCATGCAGGCTGCCGCCGGTGTCCTCGGCAGAGATCGGTGTCGTCACCTTGAGCAGCATCGGCCCGGTATCCAGGCCGGCCTCCATCTGCATCACGGTAACGCCGCTCTCGGCATCGCCGGCCTGCACCGCACGCTGGATCGGCGCGGCGCCGCGCCAGCGCGGCAGCAAGGATGCGTGACTGTTGATGCAGCCCAGGCGCGGGGTGTCGAGCACCACCTGCGGCAGGATCAGGCCGTAGGCCACCACCACCATCAGGTCGGGTTGCAGCGCCGCCAGTTCGGCCTGAGCCTCCGCATTGCGCAGGCTGGCCGGCTGGTAGACGGCGATGCCGTGCTCCAGGGCCAGCTGCTTGACCGGGCTGGGCATCAGTTTCTGGCCACGCCCGGCCGGGCGATCCGGCTGGGTGTAGACGGCGACGATGTCGTGCTGGCTGGCCAGTAGGGCCTTGAGGTGCTCGGCGGCGAATTCCGGGGTGCCGGCAAAGACGATACGCATGGGGCAGTCACCAAAGAAAAAGGCTTGCCGTGGCAAGCCTTTCGGGTAAACGGGGGTCAGGCACGCTGGCGATGCTGTTTTTCCAGCTTCTTCTTGATCCGGTCGCGCTTGAGGTTGGACAGGTAATCGACGAACAGCTTGCCATTGAGGTGATCGCACTCATGCTGGATGCACACCGCGAGCAGGCCTTCGGCGATCAGCTCGTAAGGCTGGCCATCGCGGTCCAGCGCCTTGATCTTGACCTTCTGCGGGCGATCGACGTTCTCATAGAAGCCGGGCACCGACAGGCAGCCTTCCTGGTACTGGTCCATCTCGTCGGTCAGCGATTCGAACTCGGGGTTGATGAACACCCGCGGCTCGGACTTGTCCTCGGACAGGTCCATGACCACTACGCGCTTATGCACGTTGACCTGGGTTGCGGCCAGGCCGATACCCGGAGCGTCATACATGGTCTCGAACATGTCATCGACCAGCTGACGGATGGAGTCGTCCACGACGTCCACCGGTTTAGCGATGGTACGCAGGCGTGGATCAGGAAATTCGAGGATATTCAGGATCGCCATATGCGTTTGTGATGCACTTGTGGAATAAAGTCAAAATCCGCTGCTAAGATGATGAACAGCATTGAAAAACGGCTTCACGCCGCGTATTCAGCGGGTTTGGCACGCGGCGCTAGGGCGCTTCACGTGAAGACACATAATAAAGGGATTCACCGTATGAGGAAATCACTACTCGCCTTGCTCCTGGCAGCTGGCGGAATGGCCCTGACCTGCATGGCTCAGGCCGCAGTGCAACTCAAGGACGGTCATCCGGACCGTTACACCGTCGTCAAGGGCGATACCCTCTGGGACATTTCCGGCAAGTTCCTCAGTCAGCCGTGGAAATGGCCGGAGATCTGGCACGCCAACCCGCAGGTGGCCAACCCGCACCTGATCTACCCCGGCGACACCCTGAATCTCGTCTACGTGGATGGCCAGCCGCGCCTGATGCTCAATCGCGGCGAGTCGCGTGGCACCATCAAGCTGTCGCCGCAGGTGCGCAGCACGCCGATGGCCCAGGCGATCCCGACCATTCCGCTGGAGGCGATCAACAGCTTCCTGCTGAGCAACCGCATCGTCGATACGCCCGAAGAGTTCAACGGCAAGCCCTACATCGTCGCCGGCAACGCCGAGCGCGTGGTCAGCGGCGCCGGTGACCGTGTCTATGCCCGTGGCCAGTTCGACGAGCAGAACCCGATCTACGGTGTGTTCCGCCAGGGCAAGACCTACACCGATCCGGATACCAAGGAATTCCTCGGTATCAACGCCGACGATATCGGCACCGGTGAGATCGTCGCCGAGGAAGGCGATATCGGCACCTTCGTGCTGAGCCGTTCGACCGAGGAAGTGCGCCTGGGCGACCGTCTGTTCCCCACCGAGGAGCGGGCGATCAACTCCTCCTTCATGCCCAGCGAGCCGACCAGCGAGATCAAGGGTGTGATTCTCGACGTGCCGCGTGGTGTCAGCCAGATCGGCCAGTTCGACGTGGTCACCCTGAACAAGGGTACCCGTGACGGCCTGGAGATCGGCAACGTGCTGGCAGTGTACAAGACCGGCGAGACCGTGCGCGATCGCGTGACCGGCGAGAACGTCAAGGTCCCGGACGAGCGCTCCGGCCTGCTGATGGTGTTCCGCACCTACGACAAGCTCAGTTATGGCCTGATCCTGCAGGCGAGCCGCCAACTGGCGGTGATGGACAAGGTTCGCAACCCGTAACACCCGACGAGCCCCGCTGATGCGGGGCTCGTGCTTTCTACCGGTGTCGCCAGGATGGCGACTGCACCGCTCAGGGAAGAATCGCCATGTCTGCGTCCCCCTCGCTGTCCCCCAGCATTTCTCCTGCCGAGCTCGAAGCGCGCCTGCGCCTGCATCTGTTGCCGGAGCTGGGGCCCCGTCGCTTTCGCAAATTGCTCAGTGCCTTCGCGAGTGCCTCGGCCGCGCTCAGTGCGCCGGCCAGTGCCTGGCGTTCGCTGGGCTTGCCGGCCGCCTGTGCCGAGCCGCGGCGCAGCGCCGAGATCCGTCAGCGGGCCACGGAGGCGCTGCGCTGGCTGGATGAGCCAGGCCAGCACCTGCTGATGTGGGACGATCCACGCTATCCGGCGCTGTTGGCGGAGCTGGCGGATGCACCGCCGCTGCTGTTCGTGGCGGGTGACCCTCTGGTGCTGGAGGCGCCGCAACTGGCGATGGTCGGCAGCCGCCGCGCATCGGCGCCGGGGCTGGACAACGCCCGTGCCTTCGCCCGCAGCCTGGCGGCGGGCGGTTTCGTGATAACCAGCGGCCTGGCCCTGGGGATCGACGGGGCGGCCCATCAGGGCGCGCTGGACGCGGGTGGCCGGACCGTCGCGGTGCTCGGCACCGGCCTGCAGCGCCTCTATCCGCGTCGCCATGAACGCCTGGCGAGGCAGATCGCCGAACAGGGCGGTGCGCTGGTTTCCGAGTTGCCGCTGGATTGCCCGCCCCAGGCGAGCAACTTCCCGCGGCGCAACCGCATCATCAGTGGCCTGTCGCTCGGGGTGCTGGTGGTCGAGGCCAGTCCGTCGAGCGGTTCGCTGATCACCGCCCGGCTGGCGGCCGAGCAGGGGCGCGAGGTCTACGCCATCCCCGGTTCGATTCATCATCCGGGCGCGCGTGGCTGCCACCAGCTGATTCGCGACGGCGCCACGCTGGTGGAGAGCACCGAGCATGTTCTGGAGGCCTTGCGGGGCTGGCACGCGTCACCCATCGCAGCCCCGCCGGCGCCGCCGGCCCGCGTCGAGCATCCGTTGCTGGCCCTGCTGCATGCCGCGCCGCACAGCACCGAGGCGCTGGTCCAGGCCAGTGGCTTGCCGCTGGCAGAGGTTCTCGCCGCCCTGACCGAGCTGGAGCTCGAGGGTCGGGTGTGCAGCGAGGCCGGGCGCTGGTTGGCGCGCCGGGCGTGAGCGACGTCTGCTGTTCGCCGCCGTGCGATCCGCGCATCCCCTTCTACCCGGCTGTCCGTAGGGTGGATGGCGCTTCATCCATCCACCAGGCCACATCAGGGGCAGTCGCCACGGCGCTTGCAGAAGGCGCCGGCGGCCCGCTTTATCGTGGCGCAGGCGCCGATGTGATCCCCGCATGGTCGCCGGGCTACAGTCGCCGCCCCGTCTTGGATAGACTGCCGGCCATTCGTTCAGCGGGAGACAGTCGATGGCCAGCAACTGGCAGATACAGCAAACGGCGCGTGTGGTGCGTGAGGGTGGCGTCATCGCCTATCCGACCGAGGCGGTCTGGGGGTTGGGCTGCGACCCGTGGAACGAAGAGGCGGTGGACCGACTGCTGGCGCTCAAGGAGCGCCCGATGCACAAGGGGCTGATTCTGGTGGCCGATGCCATCGAACAGTTCGACTTCCTGCTCGGGGACCTGCCCGACGTCTGGCAGGAGCGCCTGGCCGGCAGCTGGCCGGGACCGAACACCTGGCTGGTGCCGCATCAGAACCGTCTGCCCGAATGGGTCACCGGCATGCATGACACCGTCGCCCTGCGCGTCACCGATCACCCGCTGGTGCGCGCGCTATGCCGTTACACCGGGCCGCTGATCTCCACGTCGGCCAATCCGGCTGGCCGCCCGTCGGCGCGTTCGCGCCTGCGCGTCGAGCAGTATTTCCCCGGTGAGCTGGACAAGGTGCTGGGTGGCGCATTGGGTGGTCGACGCAACCCCAGCCTGATCCGTGACCTGCGCACGGGCGATGTGATCCGCCCGTCCTGAAGCGCTGAAAGCTCGCGGCTAAAGCCGCTCCCACACGTGGCCCGGAGTGCATCCGGGTCACTGGCTCAGGGCAGCAGGATGGTCGAGCCGGTGGTCTGCCGCGAGCTCAGTGCGTCCTGCGCGGCGGCGGCGTCCTTCAGTGCGTAGCGGCTGCTGATCTCCACCTGCAGCTGGCCGCTGGCGATCATGCCGAACAGCTCGTCGGCCATGGCCTGCAGGCGCTCGGCGCTGGTGGCATAGCCGGCCAGGGTCGGGCGGGTGACGAACAGCGAGCCCTTCTGCGCCAGGATCCCCAGGTTGACCCCGGTGACCGCACCCGAGGCGTTGCCGAAGCTGACCAGCAGGCCGCGCGGCGCCACGCAGTCCAGCGAGGTTTCCCAGGTGTCCTTGCCGACGCCGTCATAGACCACCGGGCACTTGGCCCCGTCGGTCAGCTCCAGCACGCGCTGCGCCACGTTCTCATGGCTGTAGTCGATGGTCGCCCAGGCGCCCTGCTCCCTGGCGCGTGCGGCCTTCTGCGCCGAGCTGACGGTGCCGATCAGCCTGACGCCCAGCGCCCTCGCCCACTGGCAGGCGAAGGAACCGACACCACCGGCGGCGGCATGGAAGAGGATGGTCTCGCCGCTCTTCAATTCGCAGGTCTGGCGCAGCAGGTACTGCACGGTCAGGCCCTTGAGCATCACTGCGGCGGCCTGCTCGAAGCTGATGCCGTCCGGCAGCTTCACCAGCTTCTCGGCGGGCAGCACGTGCAGCTCGCTGTAGGCGCCGAGCGGGCCAGTGGCGTAGGCGACGCGGTCGCCCACGGCGAAGCCGCTGACCTCGCTGCCCACCGCCTCGACCACGCCGGCACCCTCGGTACCCAGGCTCGAAGGCAGGGTCGGTGGCTGGTACAGGCCGCTGCGGAAATAGGTGTCGATGAAGTTCAGGCCGATGGCCTGGTTGGCCACTCGCACTTCGCGCGGGCCCGGGGCGGCCGGCTGGTAGTCACGGTACTCGAGCACGTCGCTGCCGCCGTGCTGGCTGAACTGAATGCGCTTGGCCATCTCCGATTCCTTGTCTGTCATGAGCCGCCAGCTGGCGGCGAAAGGACCTATCCAATCCTCCCGATTGACTGACGTCAACTGCGGAGCGGGGTTGTCGAGTGCTATGCTGCCCTCCGATTTCGACCTGCTCCCTGTTCAAGGTGCCGCCGTGACTGACCGTACCGAGGCCGTTAAGGCCTATCTGCTCGACCTGCAAGACCGTATCTGCTCCGCCCTGCAAACCGAAGACGGCCAGGCCGTGTTCATCGAGGATGCCTGGCAGCGTCCGGCCGGCGGCGGTGGCCGCACGCGGGTGATCGAGAACGGCGCGCTGATCGAGAAAGGCGGGGTCAACTTCTCCCACGTGTTCGGCGACAGCCTGCCGCCCTCGGCCAGCGCCCACCGTCCGGAACTGGCCGGACGTGGTTTCCAGGCTCTCGGCGTGTCGCTGGTGATCCACCCGGAAAACCCTCATGTGCCCACCTCGCACGCCAACGTGCGCTTCTTCAGCGCCGAGAGGGAAGGCGAGGAACCGGTGTGGTGGTTCGGTGGCGGCTTCGACCTGACGCCCTACTACGCCAACGAGGAAGACTGCGTGTTCTGGCACCAGGTCGCGCATGACGCCTGTGCGCCGTTCGGTGCCGAGGTGTACGCGAAGTACAAGGCCTGGTGCGACCGCTACTTCCACCTCAAGCACCGTGGCGAGCCGCGCGGTATCGGCGGGCTGTTCTTCGATGACCTCAACGAGTGGGATTTCGACACCTGCTTCGCCTTCATCCGCGCCATCGGCGATGCCTACATCGAGGCTTACCTGCCCATCGTGCAGCGCCGCAAACTGACCCCCTTCGGTGAGCGCGAGCGCGAGTTCCAGGCGTTCCGTCGTGGCCGCTACGTCGAGTTCAACCTGGTGTTCGACCGTGGCACCCTGTTCGGCCTGCAGTCCGGCGGGCGTACCGAGTCGATCCTCATGTCGCTGCCGCCGCACGTGCGCTGGGGTTACGACTGGAAGCCGGAGCCGGGCAGTGAAGAAGCACGCCTGACCGAGTACTTCCTCACCGACCGCGATTGGTTGTCGACCAATCCATGATGTAGCCCGGATGTAGTCCGGGGCCATTCCATGAGCGCTCCCGGATTGCATCCGGGCTACGAGTCATCCCCGCACCCGTAGGAGCCCGCTTGCGGGCGATCTGGCTGCAGAGCGAATCGCCAGCAAGCTGGCTCCTACACAGATAGGATTTTCCATGGACCGCTACTGCGTCTTCGGCAACCCCATCGGCCATAGCAAGTCGCCGCTGATCCATCGTCTGTTCGCCGAACAGACCGGGCAGGCGCTGACCTACGAGGCGCGCCTGGCGCCCCTCGATGACTTCGTCGGCGATGCCCGTGCCTTCTTCGCGGAAGGCCTTGGCGGCAACGTTACCGTGCCCTTCAAGGAAGAGGCCTTTCGCCTTGCCGACGAGCTGACCGAGCGCGCCCGCCGGGCCGGCGCGGTGAATACCCTGAAGAAGCTGGAGGACGGTCGCCTGCTCGGCGACAACACCGACGGCGCCGGGCTGACCCGCGACCTGCAGGACAACGCCGGTTTCAGCCTGGCCGGCAAGCGCATCCTCGTGCTGGGTGCCGGTGGCGCCGTGCGCGGCGTGCTCGAGCCCTTCCTGGCGCAGCGCCCGGAGAGCCTGGTGGTGGCCAACCGCACGCTGTGCAAGGCGGAGAAACTGGTGCTGGAGTTCACCGAGCTGGGTCCGCTGAAGGCCGTCGGCTTCGACTGGATCGACGCGCCGGTCGACCTGATCGTCAACGGCACCTCGGCCAGCCTCGGCGGCGAGTTGCCGCCGATTGCACCGAGCCTGATCCAGCCCGGCCACACGGTGTGCTACGACATGATGTACGGCCGCGAGCCGACCGCCTTCAACCGCTGGGCCGCCGAGCAAGGTGCGGCGCAGTGCCTGGACGGCCTCGGCATGCTGGTCGAGCAGGCTGCCGAGGCCTTCGCGCTGTGGCGCGGCGTGCGCCCCGACACGGCGCCGGTGCTGGCCGAGCTGCGTCGTCAACTGATGGCCTGAGGAGCGGCAGATGGACGAAATGGTGCGTATCAGTGGTTACCATGCCCACGTCTATTTCGATGCCGGCACGCTGGAGCAGGCGCGCGCCCTCTGCGAGGACGCGGCGAAGCGCTTTCCAGTGAAGATGGGGCGGGTGCACGAACGTCTGGTCGGGCCGCATCCGTGCTGGAGTTGCCAGCTGGCCTTCCGCGCCGACCTGTTCGCCGACCTGGTGCCCTGGCTGATGCTCAACCGTGGCGGCCTGGACGTCCTGCTGCACCCGATCACCGGCAACGAACTGCGCGACCATCGTGACTGCGCGATGTGGATCGGGCGTTCGCACGTGCTGGATCTGAGCGTGCTCGATGACGCCGAGGACTGAGGGTCAGCCGCGCAGGGTTCGACGCCGCTCACTCAGTCTTCGAACTGCACCGGGCAGTGCTCCGCGCCTTCCAGCTTGAGAATCTCCTCGATCACCTGGGGCCGCGCCTGACGCAGCACCAGGCTGCGCTGCAGGGCCTGCAGGCGGCGCGCTTCCTGATGCAGCATCTCCACCCCGGCGTAGTCGATGAAGTTGATGTGCCGCGCGTCGATCACCAGGCGCTGGCCACGGCTGCGCTGCAGCAACTGCTGGATGTACTGGCAGGCGCCGAAGAAGATCGAGCCATCGATGCGCAGCACCTCGTCGTCGCCGTCATGCCACAGGCGTACGCGCGGCTGCGAGGTGCGCTTGAGGTAGAAGAACAGCGATGCCAGCACGCCGGCGTAGATCGCTGTCTGCAGTTCCAGCACCAGGGTGGCGGCGAAGGTCAGCAGCATCACCGCGAACTCGGAGCGGCTGACCCGGCGCAGTGCCCGAATCGCCGGCAGGTCCACCAGCCCCCAGCAGATCAGCAGGATGCCTGCGGCCATCACCGGCAGCGGGATGTGGGTCAGCAGCGCCGCACCGAACACGGCGAACAGGGCCACCAGCAAGGCCGAGAAGATCCCCGCCAGGGGGGTGCGCGCACCCGCCTGCAGGTTCAGCGCCGAGCGGGTGAAGGAGCCGGCCGACAGCGAGCCGGAGAACCACGGGCCGACGATGTTCGACAGACCCTGGGCGCGCACTTCCTGGTTGGCGTCGAGGAACTGATGCGATTTCACCGCCAGGGCGCGGGCGATGGACAGGCTGGTGACCAGCCCGAGCATGCCGCAGGCCACCGCAGCAGGCAGCAGGCGCAGGACGTCGTCGAGGTCGAAGCTGAGTATCGTCAGTGGCGGCAGGCTGCCGGCGAAGGGGGCGACCAGGGCGATCTCCCCGGCCAGGTGCGTCGGTAGCAGCCAGGCCACCAGGCTGCCGCCGACCAGGCCGATCAGCAGTGCCGGTGCCTTGGGCCAGAAATGCCGGATGGCGACGCTCAGCAGCAGGGTGAAGGCGGCCAGCGCCAGGCTGGGCCAGTGTGTCTCGGGCAGGTGCTGGCCGATCTGCAGCAGGCTGCTCAGCGCGGTGGCCTGGCTGGGCATTTCCACGCCCAGCAGGTTGGGGACCTGGCCGAGGGCGATGACCAGCGCCGCGCCGAGGGTGAAGCCGAGCACCACCGATTGCGAGACGAAGTTGACCAGCGCGCCGAAGCGCAGCAGGCCGAGCAGCCACTGGAACAGGCCGGCGAGAAAGGTCAGCAGCAACACCAGGGCGATGAATTCTTCGCTGCCCATGCGCGCCATGGGGCTGACGCTGGTGAACAGCACGATGGAGATGGCCGCCGTCGGCCCGCAGATCAGGTGCCAGGACGAGCCCCACAGGCAGGCGATGATCACCGGCACGATGGCGGCGTACAGGCCGTATTCGGCCGGCAGCCCGGCGATCAGGGCATAGGCCAGCGATTGCGGCAGGGCCAGGATGGCGCCGGTCAGGCCCACCAGCAGGTCGTTGCCCAGGGTCTTGCGGCTGGTGCCAGGCAGCCAGAGCAGAAACGGCAACAGGGTCTGTCGATCGGGTAGGCGCATGGTCAGGGTCGAGGGTGGGCCGCAGGCGACTCCACCCTACTCACTTGTGTCGGCTAATTCAAAGCCGGGCTTTCACCGCTGCCAGGCCGTCGCCACCGTCACGGGTGGTCACGCCCTGCAGCCAGCCGTCGAGCACCTGCGGGTTGGCCTTGAGCCAGGCCTTGATCGCGGCATCGTTGCTGGCCTCCTTGCTCAGCACCTGGTCCATGATGCTGTTCTCCATGTCCTGGGTGAAGGCGAGGTTGCTCATCAGCTTGCCGACATTGGGGCACTGCGCGGCATAGCCCTTGCGCGCCAGGGTGTTGACCTGGCCGCTGTCACCGAAGTACTTCTCGCCGCCGCGCAGGTACTGCATGTCGTACTGCACGTTCATCGGGTGCGGGGTCCAGCCGAGGAACACCACGAACTGCTCGCGCTTCACCGCGCGGCCGACCTGCACCAGCATCGCCTGCTCGCTGGACTCCACCAGCTTCCAGTCGCCCAGGCCGAACTCGTCAGTGGCGATCATCTGCTTGATCGACTCGTTGGCGGGGGAGCCGGAGGCGATGCCGTAGAGCTTCCTGCCGAACTGGTCGGCGTGCTTGTCGAGGTCGGCGAAGGTCTTCACTCCCGCCTCATAGGCATAGCTCGGAACCGCCAGGGTGTACTCGGTGCCCTCGAGGTTCTGCGCCAGCTTGTCCACCTCGCCGCTGGCGACGAACTTGTCGTAGTTGCTCTGCTGCGCCGGCATCCAGTTGCCGAGGAACACGTCGACCTGGCCCTTCTGCAGCCCGGCGAAGATGATCGGCACGGCCAGGGTCTGGCTTTTTGCCGTGTAGCCCAGGCCTTCGAGCAGGAAGCTGGCGATGCCGTTGGTCACGGCGATGTCGCTCCAGCCCGGATCACCCAGCTTGACCGTGGAGCAGGCTGCGTCCTCGGCCCAGACATTGCCGGCGCTGCAGAGCGCGGTGGCGAGTAACAGCACGCTGAATCGGTTCATGGCGTCTCTCCTTTTTTCTTCTGTTTTGGGGGGCGGCAGTCGGTAAAGGTTCATACCTGAGGGAAGCGCGCGCGGCGTTCCAGGTCGTCGAGGTCGATGTGGTTGCGCATGTACTGCTGGCTGGCGTCGACCCAGGGCTGGTGGTCCCAGCTGGTCAGCCGGCCCTGGCTCAGGGCGGCGGCGACCAGGCGCCGGCGGCGCTGGCTGGCCAGGGTGGCGGCATGGATCGCCGCCAGGTCCCAGCGCTCACGGGCTTCGGCGAGAAAGCCGGCGACGGTGCTGCGATGCGCGCTGCTCTCGGCGAGGTTGTGCTGCTCCTGCGGATCCGCATGCAGGTCGAACAGCAGCAGCGGGTCGCGCTCGGAGTAGACGAATTTCCACGGCCCTCGGCGGATCATCATCAGCGGGCTGTCGGTGCCCTCGGCCATGTATTCGCCGAGCACCTCGTCATGCCCGCCCTCGCCCTTGAGGTGCGGCAGTAGCGAGCGCCCCTCCAGTTCCAGGTCGGCATCGAGCTGGCCGCCGGCGAGTTCCACCAGGGTCGGCAGCAGGTCGAGGGTCGACACCGACTGGCTGACCCGCTGCGCGGCGAAGCGCTGCGGCGCGTGCACCAGCAGTGGCACGCGGGCGGACATCTCGAACCAGTGCATCTTGTACCAGAGGCCGCGCTCGCCAAGCATGTCGCCAT
The DNA here is from genome assembly GCF_029542605.1 of Pseudomonas sp. REST10. NCBI lineage: Bacteria > Pseudomonadati > Pseudomonadota > Gammaproteobacteria > Pseudomonadales > Pseudomonadaceae > Pseudomonas > Pseudomonas sp. REST10. The sequence goes on from NZ_CP035677.1 coordinate 283,460, forward strand.
GGTCGCCGGAGAAGACGATCAGGGTGTCCTCGGCCAGGCCACACTCTTCCAGGGTCTTCAGCAGCTTGCCGATGTTGTCGTCGATATAGCTGCAGGAGCCGAAGTAGGCGCGCCGCGCATCGCGGATCTTGTCCTCGGGCAACGGCTTGTCCCACAGGTCGATGACCTTCAGCAGGCGCTGCGAGTGCGGGTCCTGCTCGCTCTGCACGATGTGCTGGCGCGGCATGGGGATGTCCACGCCCTCGTAGCGATCCCAGTACTCGCGCGGGATGGTGTAGGGGTCGTGCGGGTGGGTCATCGACACGGTCAGGCAGAACGGCTGCTCGGGTGTCAGGCGCACGTGGTCGTAGAGGTACTGGCGCGCCTTGAACACCACTTCCTCGTCGAAGTCGAGCTGGTTGCTGCGCACGCAGGGGCCGGCCTGCAGCACCGACGACATGTTGTGGTACCAGGTGGCACGCGTGTCCGGCTCGTCCCAGTTCACCGCCCAGCCGTAGTCCGCCGGGTAGATGTCGCTGGTCAGGCGCTCCTCGTAGCCGTGCAGCTGGTCCGGGCCGCAGAAGTGCATCTTGCCCGACAGCGCCGTGCGGTAGCCGAGGCGACGCAGGTAATGGGCGTAGGTCGGCACGTCGGCGGGCAGGTCGGCGGCGTTGTCGTAGGCGCCGATCTTCGACGGCAGGCGGCCGCTGACCAGGGTGAAGCGCGAGGGCGCGCAGAGCGGGCTGTTGCAGTAGGCCGAGTCGAACACCACGGCCTGCTCGGCCAGCTTCATCAGGTTGGGCATCTGCACCGGCGAGGCGGCATCGTGCAGGGGCAGGATCGGCGCGGCCATCTGGTCGGCCATGATGAAGAGGATGTTCGGGCGTTTCATGGCGGCGGGTATTCCATACTGTTGGTTTATGCGACAGTGCTGGGGCCATGATTCCGGTAGAACCCCGACAGGGTAAACCCGGCTGAGAAACATGCCTCGGATAAGCAGAACTTATGTTTAAAGCCATCGATGGCCTGTCCCTCGACGCCTTGCGGGTGTTCGAGTCGGCCGCGCGCCAGCTGAGCTTCACGGCGGCCGCGAACGAACTGGGCAGCAGCCAGCCGGCCATCAGCCAGCAGATCAAGCGCCTGGAGCAGCAACTGGCCACGCGCCTGTTCGACCGTGTCTACCGCGGCATCGTGCTGACCGAGGCGGGCGAGCTGCTGCTGGCTCACGTGCAGGAGGGCCTGGCCAGTCTCGACGCCGGACTGGCGGCGGTCACCGCACGGCAGCAGCACGAGGTGCTGCAGGTGGCCACCGACTTCGCCTTCGCCGCCTATTGGCTGATGCCACGCCTGCAGCGTTTCAACCGCCTGTACCCGGAGGTGGACGTCAGCCTGATCACCAGCGAGCGCGATCCGGCCACGGTACCCAGCGACATCGATGTGGCGATCCGCTTTGGCGATGGCCGCTTCAAGCACGGCGAGGCGCACCTGCTGTTTCGCGAGGAGGTGTTTCCGGTGTGCAGCCCGCGCCTGCTGGGCGAGCGCCAGCCGCCGTTACCGGTTGCGGCGCTGGCCGAGCTGCCCCTGCTGCACCTGCGCCCCGAGCACCGCTCGCGCTGGTTCGACTGGGACGGGCTGTTCCGCGCACTGGGCATCAGCAGCCTGCCCACGCCCGGCGCGCTGCGCTTCGACAACTACACCCTGCTGATCCAGGCGGCCATTGCCGGCCAGGGGGTGGCCATCGGCTGGCGCCACCTGGTCGACGAACTGCTGGCCCAGGGCCTACTCTGTCGTCTGGGTGATGCCGAAGCGCAGTCGGCGTTCGGTTATTACCTGGTATTGCCCGAGCGCAAGCGGCGCCAGCGCCTCACCGCGCGCTTCGTCGACTGGTTGCAGGCCGAGCTGGATGCGCCAGGCGCAAGTGTTTGATCGGGCCATACTGCAAGAGCGCGGGCACAATCCCTATACTGGTTGTTGCCGCCATCTCGTCGGCCTCCTCATACAACCGGTGAAGTGAACCGTGAAATTCCGTCATTCGATTTTAGGCTTGCTGCTGTGCGGCAGCCTTGCAGTTTCGAACCTTCAGGCTGCGCCTGTTCAGCCCCAGCAGGAGCTGGCTGCCGGTAGCGCGCTGTTAGTGGATCTGAAGACCGGAAAGGAACTCTATTCCAGCAACCCCGACCTGCGTCTGCCGATCGCTTCGGTGACCAAGCTGATGACCGCCATGGTCACCCTCGACGCCAAGCTGCCGCTGGACGAGGTGCTGCCGGTCAACATCCGCGACACCAAGGAAATGCAGGGCGTGTTCTCGCGCGTGCGCGTGGGCAGCGAGCTCAGCCGTCGCGACATGCTGCACCTGGCGCTGATGTCCTCGGAGAATCGCGCGGCGGCCAGCCTCGCCCATCACTATCCGGGTGGCCAGGTCGCCTTCATCAGGGCGATGAACGCCAAGGCGAAGGCCCTGGGCATGAACCGCAGCCACTTCGTCGAGCCCACCGGCCTCTCCGAGGAGAACGTGTCCACCGCCCGCGACCTGGCATTGATGGTCAAGGCCGCAGCCCAGTATCCGCTGATCCACCAGTTCACCACGGACTCGGAAGCCACCGTGGCCTTTCGCAAGCCCAACTACACCCTGGGCTTTCGCAACACCAATGCCCTGGTGCGCAAGGCCGACTGGAACATCAACCTGAGCAAGACCGGCTTCACCAATGCCGCCGGTCGGTGCCTGGTGATGGCCACCACCATGGCCAATCGTTCGGTGGCGTTCGTCGTGCTCGGCGCGTTCGGCAAGTACACCCACATGGCCGACGCCAACCGCCTCAAGCGCTGGATGGAGACCGGCAAGGTCACGCCGGTGCCGGCAGCGGCGCTCAGCTACAAGCAGCAGAAGCTCGCCGAGTGGAGCCTGCAGGCGGCGCAGTGAGCGTTTGGCGGGACAAGGGGGCGACTCGCTGAGTCGCCCTTTTTCATCGTGCCTCGGGTGCGTTGCCGGGGTTGTTCCTGCCGCCTTGGCCCGGGTCACCCAGGTGTTCGCTGAGAAAGTCCAGAAAGCAGGTGATGCGTGAGGCCAGCGCGGTGTTGCGGTAGTACACCGCATTGATCGGCTGGCGCACCTCCACGCGTTGTTCGGCCAGCACCTCCACCAGCGCGCCACGGGCGCGGGCCGCGTCTGTCATGAAGTCCGACAGGCACACCAGCCCTTCGCCGGCCAGGGCCAGTTCGAGCATGGTGTCGCCGCTGGAGGCGCGCAGGCTCGGGGTGATCCGCCAGCGCTCGCCGAGGGCATGGCGCAGTGGCCATTCATTCAGGCTGTCGGGTTCGGTGAAGCCGATCAGGCAGTGCCCCTGCAGGTCTTCGCTGCGCGCCGGGTGGCCATGCCTGCGCAGGTACTCCGGGCTGGCCAGCACGCGTCGGCGGCTGTGATACAGCGGTCGGGCATGCAGGCTGGAGTCCGGCAGGTGACCGATGCGGATGGCCAGGTCGGTACGCCGCTCGAGCAGGTCGATGATGCGGTCGTCGCTGTTCAGCTCCAGCTCGATCTGCGGGTAACGTGTGCGAAACTCGCCGATCAGCGGAACGATCACGTGCAGCATGAAGGGCGAGGCGGTGTTGATGCGCAGGCGCCCGGCGGGTGCCTGGCGACGCAGGGCCATCTGCTCCTCGGCCTCCTCCACGCTGGCGAGGATGCGCCGGGCCTGGGCGAGGAACAGCTCGCCCTCCTCGGTCAGCTCCAGGCGTCTCGTGGTACGGCGCAGCAGGGTCACCGCGAGCTTTTCTTCCAGGCGGCTGAGGGCGCGGCTGACGCCGGAGGCGGTCTGCTCCAGCTGTTCGGCGGCGGCGCTGATCGAGCCGCTGTCGACCACGCTGACGAAGGCGAGCATTTCTTCCAGGCTGGTCTTCATTGTTGAACTTCAGTCAAAGGTGTTTGCCAGGTTGTCGGCTTTTTCCGCATGAGTCTGGCCCGGATACTGCGTCTCCAGCAAGCCTGCTCGCCCTGTCTGGCCGGGCGCCATGTGCATCCTGGCTGCGGCCGTGCAACTTTTCCCGCAGTGAGCGGGCCGAACCTTTCATTCCCTGAGCCACTCCGCGCTCGGTAAGCGCTGCGCAACCCATGAGGAGACCCGTCATGACATTTCTTCCCCCTGTCGGCCTTGGCACATTCCGCCTCAAGGACCAGGTCGCCATCGACGCTGTGCGCAGCGGCCTCGAACTGGGCTACCGGCATGTCGACACCGCGCAAGCCTACGGCAACGAAGCGGCGGTCGGTCAGGCCATCGCCGAGAGTGGCGTGGCCCGCGACGAGCTGTTCGTCACCACCAAGGTCTGGACCGAGAACCTCGGCCGTGGCCGGGTGCTCGCCAGCCTGCAGGAGAGCCTGCAACGCCTGGCTCTGCAGCGCGTCGACCTGACGTTGATCCACTGGCCATCGCCGAACGACGAGATTCCCGTGGCGCAGTACCTGGAGGAACTGCTGGAGGCCAAGCGTCAGGGGCTGACATCGGCCATCGGTGTCTCCAACTTCACCATCGCCCATCTGCGCGAGGCCATCGCTGCGGTGGGTGTCGAGGAGATCGCGACCAACCAGGTGGAAATCCATCCGCTGCTGCAGAACCGCAAACTGGTCGATTTCGCCCGCCAGCAGGGCATCCACCTGACGGCCTACATGCCGCTGGCCTACGGCAAGGTGCTGGTCGAGCCGGAGATCCAGCGCATCGCTGCCGCGCATGGCGCCAGCCCGGCGCAGGTGGCCCTGGCCTGGTCGCTGCAGCAGGGCTATGCGGTGATTCCGTCGTCGACCAAACGCGAGAACCTGGCCGCCAACCTGGCCGCCGCCGACCTGCGCCTGAGCGACGCCGACATGGCCGCCATCGCCACCCTGGAGCGCGCTGAGCGGGTGGCCAACCCGGGCTTCGCGCCGCGCTGGGATTGAGCTTGCCGGTCCGCGCGAGTGACGTCAGCGCGGGGCCCATGCGAGAAGCTGCCAACCGGCCCCGGATGGCAGCCGACGCTCAGAATCTCGCGCTCAGGGTCAATTGCAGGTTGCGCGGCTCGCCATACCAGAGCTGGCTGTAGAAGCCGACCTGCTCGAGGTATTGCTTGTCGAAGACGTTGTTGAGGTTGGCGGTCGCCGCGATGTGTTCGCTGATCTGGTACCTGGCCATCAGGTCGACCAGGGCATAGCTGTCCGCGCTGACGTCCACCGGGCCGTTGGGGCTGCCGGTGTTGGCGCGTGAGATGCCGCTGCGCCAGGTCGTGCCGCCGCCCAGGGTCAGGTCCCGCAGTACACCGTCCAGCCGGTAGGTGGTGAACAGCTTGAACTGCGTGCGTGGGTGGGTGGTATTGATCGCCTTGCCCTCGGCATTGCGGGCGATGAAGTGGGTGTAGCTGGTGGACAGGTTCCACGCCTCGCTCAGCGCGCCGCTCAGCTCCAGGTCGAAGCCGTCGACCACGGCCCCCTCGCCGGCCTTGTAGGCCTGCTGGCTGGGGTCGGCGATCAGGAAGGTATCGGGAATGGCCTCGGCCAGGCCCTCCTGCCTGGTGCGATAGACCGACAGGGCGGCGTTCAGCTGGCCGTCCAGGTAGCCGGCCTTGATGCCGAGCTCGTAGCTGTCGCCGCTGACCGGATCGAGGAAGCTGCCATCCGGCGCACGCTGCGTCTGGTTCTTGAAGATGCTGGTGTAGCTCGTGTACAGGCTGTAGGTCCGGTCGAGGTCATAGACCAGGCCGGCGTAGGGCGTGACCTCGTCGCTGTAGCGATAGGTGCGCTGGGTGCCGAAGTAGTTCTGTTCGATCTCCCAGGTGCTGACGCGAACCCCCAGGATCAGATGCAGCGGATCGGCCAGCGACAGACGCGTCACCGCATAGCCGCCGGTCTGGCGGATATCGGTGCGGTCGCCGTTGGCGCGCGTGCCCGACCAGATGGGTTCGGCAATCGCGCCGTTGCTCCAGTCCAGTTGCGAATCGGCGATCGGCGCGGTGCCGGGCAGCGGCAGGTACTGGTCCATCTGCAGGTCGTCGGCGATGCTCATCCAGCCGAACGCGGCGTCATGTGTGCGGCCCAGCAGCTCGAACGGCCCGCTGCCGGTCAGGTGCCAGTCGTCACGGGTGCGCTCGCCGTCATACTTGAGGAAGCTGGCGCTCATGCCTGCGTCGTTGCGGTCCGGATAGCCGCCGCGAAACACATAGCGCATCGCGTAGTCGGCCTCGGTGCGGCTGTAGGCCGCGCGTAGTTTCCAGTCGTTTTCCAACTGGTGTTCGAGATCGATGAAGGCGGTGTTCGACTCGGTGCCGAAGTACGACCACTGGGTGTTGTTGGCCGTGGAGCGGCCATAGTGGGTGCGCGATCCGTCGGCGTAGAACATCGGCACGCCCGCGCCCATGCCGTCGGTATCGTTCTTCTGGTGTTCGAGGCTCAGCGTGAGTTGCGTGCGTGGGGTCAGTTCCGCGCTGATCACGCCGTACAGGGTTTCACTGTCGTAGTGCTGATAGTCGATGAAGGTATCGCGCTCGGAGTAGGCCGCCACCACGCGGGCTGCGATCCGGCCGTCGGCCGTCAGTGGGGTGGAGATGTCGATATCGCCACGGCGCTGGTCCCAGCGTCCGCTGCCGAGCGAGCCGCCGATGGCGAACTCTGGCAGCGGGCGCTTGCGGATGAAGTTGACCGCTGCCGAAGGATTGCCGGCGCCGGTCAGCAACCCTGTGGAGCCCCGCACGATCTCGACGCGATCGTAGATCGCCGAATCGACATCGGTGGCGCCGAAGTTCCAGAAGTTGTTGATCGGCGAAGCCAGGCCATCGAACTGGAAGTTGTCGATGTCGAAGCCGCGAGCGGAGAACGACACGCGATTGCTGTCGCTGCGGCTCATCGAGATACCGGGGGCGCTGGCGAGTATCGCGGCGGTGTCGCGCAGGCCGCGATCTTCGATCTGCTGGCGGGTGACGACGCTCACCGATTGCGGTGTCTCGCGGATCGACAGCGGCAGGCCCACGGCGGTGGACATGCTGCCGGTGGTGTAGCTGCCGGTGCCCTCGGTTTCGGACTGCGGCAGCTGCGTGCCCTGCACGTTCATCGCCGGCAGCGTCAGGCTGCTTTCGTGTGCGTCTGTGTCTTCAACGTCCTCTTGCACGGCTGCGCCTGCCGCCAGGGGCAGCAGGGCGCTGGCGAGCAATGCGCGGCGCAGGGTCGGGGCGAGCGGGAGGATCGAGCATTTCGACATTGCAGGCGTCTCATCGGGAAAATTTGTCGATGAGAATTATTCACATTTGTCCGGGCGATACCTTTGCTCGATGCCAGTTTTCCTTTGCCGGATGCCAGGCCTGGAACGACGCTGCGAGGATGCTGTCGGGCGAGGCTAGATGGATTCGCGGGGTGCGACGCCGAAGTGTTGCCGGTATGCGGTGGCGAAGTTGCTGGCATGGCGGTAGCCGACGTAGTGGGCGACATCCTGAACGCGCCAGCCCTGTCCGAGGTATTGCCTGGCCAGCTCCATGCGGCGCTGGCGCAGGTAGGCCATGACGCTGACGCCATAGGCCTGCTGGAACTTCTGACGCAGGGAACTGGGGCTCATGCACGCCAGCTGTGCCAGCTGATGCAGGCTGTGCTCGGCTCCAGGTTCCTGATGCAGGTAGTCGCGTACCCGCTCCAGCAGGCTGCGGTCACGTGGGTTGAGCGAGGGCGCGTGGCGCTCGTCGGCGTCGATGGCGTTCAGGCCATGTGCCAACAGCTGCAGTGCCAGGCCTTCGTGCAGCAGGCGCTGCAGGCAACCGTGCGAGCGTTCGCCGGCCAGGGCCTGCAGGGCTGGCTGCAGGTCTGCCGGAACGCTCCAGCGTTGCGTGTACACGCGGCGCTGTCGGAGGCTGGCACGCAACAGATCGGCCAGTTGCTCGTCCGCCAGGTCATCGATATCACCGATGGACAGGTTGAGACCACGCAGGTGGTGATGAGCGTGATGCCGGGCACTCTGGCCGGGCCCGTCCTGGCTGAGCAGGGTGACGCCCTGACCCGGCGTGAGGGTGGTGGAGGTGGCGCCGTCGAGCTGGGCCTGTCCTTCCAGCAGGACGATCATGGTGAGACTGGGGGCGGTGAAGGACTGCGCCTGGTAGCCATGCAAGGTGTGCACCTCGGAGCTGACCAGGGTCATGCCCAGGCGGGTTTGCTGCTCGTTGATGTAGCCCCGCATCACGCACGGGTTGTCTTCATGCTGTGTGCCAATCAGGCTGTAGTGCACATGATGGCGGCGGCCCAGCTGGCGCAGGTCATCCAGCGAGTAGAGGCATGGGGCGTGCAGGGGCTGGACCATGGGCGTCACCCGGGGCGTCGAAAACGCAGATGATAACATTGATTATCATTTGCGTATTTCGCTGGTATGGCCGCGCCCTTGCTGCCCTGGGACTAGCGCCCGCCGGCGATATCCAGCAGTGCGCCGGTGGCGTAGCTGGCCTTGTCGTCGAGTAGCCAGACGATCGCTTCGGCGACTTCCTCGGCACGTCCGGCGCGTCCCAGCGGGGTGCCCTTGCCCAGGCGCTCGGCACGATCCGGCTGGCCGCCGCTGGCGTGAATGTCGGTATCGATCAGCCCCGGACGCACGGCGTTGACCCGCACGCCCTCGCCGCCCAGCTCCTTGGCCAGGCCACGGGTCAGGACGTCCATGGCGCCCTTGGCCCCGGCATAGTCGACGTACTCGAAGGGTGAGCCGAGGCTGGCTGCCACCGACGACACCAGCACCATCGAGCCGCCCGCGCCGCCACGGCTGCGGGCCATGCGCCGGGCGCCTTCGCGGGCGGTGAGATAGCTGCCCAGCACGTTGACCTCGAACATGCGCCGCAGGCGCTCGCCGCTCATGTCCAGCAGCGGCAGGGGCGGTGCGACGATGCCGGCATTGACCACCAGGCCCTGCAGCGGGCCGAGTGCATCCATGGCTTCGAACAGCCGCTGCACGTCGGCCTCGATGGCCACGTCGCCCTGCAGCGCGACGGCCTGGCCGCCGGCCGCCTGGATCTGCGCCACCACCGCGTCGGCGGCCGCGCGATCCTCGCGATAGTTGACGCCGACCGTCCAGCCCTGCGCGGCGGCCAGCAGGGCAGTGGCGCGGCCGATGCCACGGCTGGCACCGGTAATCAGCAGGTTCTTGCTCATCAGCGGGATCCTCGTCGGTTTCCGCTCAGGTTACCCGCGCGCGCCATCCAGCCCAAGCCGCATTGCATGCAGACCGGAATGCCGCCACCGCCCTCTGCTGGCAAGCTTGGCCTGTTGCCATCAGTCAGTGTTTTGCCCGCTTCACTGGTTGCCCAGGCGCATGGGCGCTACCATGCGCCCCCCTTTTTTCTTCATCCGCCATCGCCCGGTCCAGCCGGCTAGCCGAGACGTCATGAAACCCGCACGCATACGCGCCGACCTGCTGGCCGGCCTGACCTCCTCCTTCGCCCTGGTGCCGGAGTGCATCGCCTTCGCCCTGGTCGCCCAGCTCAACCCGCTGATGGGGCTGTACGGCGCCTTCATCATCTGCACCCTTACCGCCCTGTTCGGGGGCCGTCCCGGCATGGTTTCCGGTGCGGCCGGCTCGATGGCCGTGGTGATCGTCGCCCTGGTGGTGCAACACGGTGCGCAGTACCTGCTGGCCACCGTGCTGCTCGGTGGCGTGCTGATGATCCTGTTCGGTCTGCTGCGCCTGGGCAAGCTGGTGCACATGGTGCCGCACCCGGTGATGCTCGGCTTCGTCAACGGCCTGGCCATCGTCATCGCGATGTCGCAGCTGGAGCACTTCCATGCCGAAGGCGGCTGGCTGCAAGGGGCCGCGCTGTCCTGGATGCTGGGCCTGGTGGCGCTGACCATGGCTGTGGTCTACCTGCTGCCGAAGCTGACCCGCGCGGTGCCGCCGGCGCTGGTGGCGATCCTCGGCGTCGGCCTGCTGGTGTACCTGCTCGACCTGCCCACGCGCACCCTCGGCGACATGGCGCATATCGCCGGCGGCCTGCCGCAATTCGCCCTGCCGGACATTCCGTGGAACCTGGAGACCCTGCGCATCATCGCCCCCTACGCGGTGCTGATGGCGCTGGTCGGCCTGCTGGAAACCCTGCTGACCCTCAACCTCACCGACGAGATCACCCAGAGCCGCGGCAACACCAACCGCGAGTGCGTGGCGCTCGGTGCGGCCAACATGGTCTCCGGCGCGTTCGGCGGCATGGGCGGCTGTGCGATGATCGGCCAGACCATGATCAACCTCAGCTCCGGCGGCCGTGGCCGGCTGTCCGGCGTGGTCGCCGGGGTGATGATCCTGCTCTTCGTGCTGTTCCTTTCGCCGCTGATCGAGCGCATCCCGCTGGCCGCGCTGGTGGGCGTGATGTTCGTGGTGGCGCAGCAGACCTTCGCCTGGGGCTCGCTGCGGGTCGCCGGCAAGGTGCCGGCCAACGACGTGCTGGTGATCGTTGCGGTGACCGCCATCACCGTGGTCACCGACCTGGCCACCGCGGTGCTCTGCGGCATCGTCATCGCCGCGCTCAACTTCGCCTGGCAGCATGCCCGTGAGCTGTATGCCGACAGCGACCTGCAGGCCGACGGCAGCAAGCTGTACCGTGCCCATGGCACGCTGTTCTTCGCTTCTTGCACCACCTTCCTCAATCAGTTCGAGCCGGCCGACGATCCGCAGCAGGTGACGCTGGACTGCCGCCACCTGAGCTTCGTCGACTACTCCGCCATCGCCGCGCTGAAAACCCTGCGCGAACGCTACGAGCGCGCCGGCAAGCACCTGCGCGTGGTGCACCTGTCCGAGCGCTGCAAGCAACTGCTCAAGCGTGCCGGGGCCGGCGACTAGGGGCCTCCGCCCATGTGCAGGCGTTAGCACGGGGCAGTGATCAGCGAGGGCGGTGCCGGCAGCGCTGCCTGCAATCTTGCTGAAAGAGCATTGAAGAGTCCCTGTTTAGGACTTATCGTTCCACTATTGGGACTCAATGGGGCTTCTATGCCAACTCTTTCATTAAGCGAGGCGCTGTTCACCGGCACCCAGCGCAAGGTGCTGGGGCTGCTATACGGCAAGCCGGAGCAGAGCTTCTATGCCAACGAGATTGCTCGTCATGCGCAGGTCGGCAAAGGCAGTCTGATGCGAGAACTGGAGCGGCTGCAGCAGGTGGGCATCCTGACCCTGACCCGCCAGGGCAATCAGACCCATTACCAGGCCAACCCGGATTGTCCGATCTATGCCGAGTTGCAAGGTATCGTGCGCAAGACCTTTGGCATCGGTGCGCCGCTGCGCGAGGCACTCGCGCCGCTCTCCGCGCACCTGACGTGGGCTTTCGTCTATGGTTCGCTGGCCAAAGGCCGCGAACATGCCGATAGCGATGTCGATTTGATGCTGATCGGCGACAGCCTGCGCTATGCCGAGGTGATGGAACACCTGCTGCCGGTCGAGGCGCAACTGCGGCGTACCATCAATCCGACGCTGTACACTCCGGACGAGTGGCAGGCCAGGAAAGCCGCTGGCAACAGCTTCGTGCTGCGCGTGGCGCAGCAGGAAAAGATCGAGTTGATCGGCCACGATCCGGAGGGAACCGAACATGGTCAGTAACGACAATCTTGAAAACCTGCTGCGCACGGGTGGCCTCAAGGCCGAACCGCCAGACCGCAGGGAATGCGAAGGACTGCTACGCTCGGCCATTGATCGCCTGCAGGACGCCCATGCACCCAAGCTGTCATTCGCCAGCCGCTTCGACCTCGCCTATAACGCTGCGCATGCACTGGCGTTGACCGCGCTGCGTCTGCGTGGCTATCGCTCCGACCGTCGATACCTGGTGTTCCAGTGCCTGACGCACACGCTGGCGGTCAGCAAGGCACAGGTGCGCCTGTTTGCGCTGTGCCATGATCGGCGCAATCTGGCGGAGTACGAAGGGTACATGGACATGGATGAGCCGCTGCTGGCCGAGTTGGTCGCGGCGACCGATGAGCTATTACCTGTGGTCCAGGAAGCCATGGCGACGGCTTGGCCGGCATGAGCGCTCAGGCTGGCTCCAGCCTGGCGAATCCTGTCGGTCAGTTCCTGGCAACCGCTACTCTCCACTCGGGTGCCCGTGTCAGAGAAAAAAGCCGCCGACGGATCGCTCCGCCAGCGGCTTCTTCACTTGCCGGAGATGGGCTCAGCGACGCGCGCCGCGCACGCCTTCGGCCAGCTCGCGGCACAGGCTCAGTACACCGTTGACCGCTTCGCTCGGCGAGGTCGCCTCGGCGATCTTGTCGATCAGTGCCGAGCCGACCACCGCACCTTCGGCGCGCTTGGCCACTTCGGCGGCGTGCTCGGGGGTGCGGATGCCGAAGCCGATGCACACGGGCAGGTCGGTGTGGCGGCGCAGGCGCGCCACGGCTTCCTCGACATGATCCATGGTCGCCGCACCGGCACCGGTGACGCCGGCCACCGACACGTAGTAGACGAACCCGGAGCTGCCGTTGAGGACGGTCGGCAGGCGCTCGTCATCGGTGGTCGGCGTGGTCAGGCGGATGAAGTCGATGCCGGCGGCCTGGGCCGGTTCGCAGAGCTCGTCGTTGTGCTCCGGCGGCAGGTCGACCACGATCAGGCCGTCGACGCCAGCGGCCTTGGCATCCGCGATGAAGCGCTCGACGCCGTAGCAGAAGATCGGGTTGTAGTAGCCCATCAGCACCAGTGGAGTGTCCTGGTTGCCGGCGCGGAACTCGCGGACCATCTGCAGGGTTTTCACCATGTTCTGCTTGCCGTCCAGCGCACGGATGTTGGCCAGCTGGATGGCCGGGCCGTCGGCCATCGGGTCGGTGAACGGCATGCCCAGCTCGATCACGTCGGCACCGGCATCGGGCAGGCCCTTGAGAATCTCCAGCGAGGTGGCGTAGTCGGGGTCGCCGGCGGTGATGAAGGTGACCAGCGCGGCGCGGTTCTCCGCTTTCAGTTCGGCGAAGCGGTTGTGCAGGCGGCTCATGCGTGTTTCTCCTGTTCGCCCATGTGGTGCATCACGGTTTGCATGTCCTTGTCGCCACGACCGGACAGGTTGATCACCATCAGGTGGTCCCTGGGCAGCTTGGGTGCGCGCTTGAAGGCTTCGGCCAGCGCGTGGGACGACTCCAGCGCCGGGATGATGCCTTCCAGGCGGCAGCAGTGGTGGAAGGCCTCCAGGGCCTCGTCATCGCTGATCGGCACGTACTCGACGCGCTTGATCTCATGCAACCAGGCGTGTTCGGGGCCGACGCCGGGGTAGTCGAGGCCGGCGGAAATCGAGTGGGCGTCGGTGATCTGGCCGTCCTCGTCCTGCAGCAGGAAGGTGCGGTTGCCGTGCAGCACGCCCGGCGCGCCGCCGGCCATGCTCGCCGCATGCTTGCCGCTGTCGATGCCGTGGCCGGCCGCTTCGACGCCAACGATCTGCACGCCGGCATCATCGAGGAAGGGGTGGAACAGGCCGATGGCGTTGGAGCCACCGCCGATGCAGGCGACCAGCGAATCGGGCAGGCGCCCTTCCTTCTCCTGCATCTGCTCGCGCACTTCGTTGCCGATCACCGACTGGAAGTCGCGGACCATTTCCGGGTACGGGTGCGGGCCGGCGGCGGTGCCGATCAGGTAGAAGGTGTTGTGGACGTTGGTCACCCAGTCGCGCAGCGCCTCGTTCATCGCGTCTTTCAGAGTGCCGGTGCCGGCGGTGACCGGGATCACCTCGGCGCCGAGCAGCTTCATGCGGAAGACGTTGGCCTGCTGACGGTCGATGTCGGTGGTGCCCATGTACACCACGCACTGCATGCCGAAGCGCGCGGCCACGGTGGCGGTGGCCACGCCGTGCATGCCGGCGCCGGTCTCGGCGATGATGCGCCGCTTGCCCATGCGCTTGGCCAGGAGGATCTGGCCGATGCAGTTGTTGATCTTGTGCGCGCCGGTGTGGTTGAGGTCCTCACGCTTGAGGAAGATCTTCGCCCCGCCGAAGTGCTCGGTCAGGCGCTCGGCGAAATACAGCGGGCTGGCGCGGCCGATGTAGTCGCGCTGAAAGTAGGCCAGCTCGTCGAGGAACGCCGGATCATCCTTGGCCTTCTGGTATTCGGCGGCCAGCGAGTTGATCAGCGGCATCAGGGTTTCGGCGACGAACTGGCCGCCGAAGCGACCGAACAGGCCGCGATTGTCCGGGCCGTTACGCAGTGAAGTCATGGCAAGCTCTCCTGGGATTCTCCATGTAGGAGGCGGCTCCTACGCGATGTGTCCACCCTAACTGCATGCAGCGGGGAAAAAAAGCGATAAGATCGCCGCAATACGTCAGGAAAACTCACCTATGAAGAGCAGCCTGCCTCCCCTCAATGCGCTGCGTGCGTTCGAATCCGTGGCCCGCCTGGGCAGCCTGAAGCAGGCGGCAAGCGAGCTTAACGTGACGCACGGGGCGATCAGCCGGCAGATCCGGCAACTGGAAGAGCAGCTCGACCTGAGCCTGCTGGCCAAGGACGGGCGTGGCGTAAAACTCACCGATGCCGGCCTCCGCCTGCGCGATGCCGCAGGCGAAGCCTTCGAGCGCCTGCGCAGCACCTGCGCCGAGCTGCGGCGCGAGGCCGAGGAGCGCCCGTTCGTGCTCGGCTGCCCGGGCAGTCTGCTGGCGCGCTGGTTCATTCCTCGGCTGGATCGCCTTCAGCGCGAGCTGCCTGAGCTCAACCTGCAACTGTCGGCCAGCGAAGGCGAGCTGGACCCACGGCGCCCCGGTATCGACGCCACCCTGCTGTTCGCCGAGCCGCCCTGGCCTGGCGACATGCAGGTGTACGAGCTGGCGACCGAGCGCATCGGCCCGGTGCTCAGCTCGCGCCATGCCCGTCATGCTGAACTGGCCGGGCAGGCAGCGGGCGTGCTCCTGGGGGAGCCGCTGCTGCATACCGCATCGCGGCCGCAGGCCTGGCCGCAGTGGGCGGCGGCCCAGGGCCTGGCGCCGGCGGGGCTGAAGCTGGGGCAGGGCTTCGAGCATCTCTACTACCTGCTGGAGGCCGCTGCCGCCGGGCTCGGCGTGGCCATCGCGCCGCAACTGCTGGTAGCCGATGACCTGGCTGCCGGGCGCCTGAGCGCGCCCTGGGGCTTCATCGACACGCCGGCTCGTCTGGCGCTCTGGGCGCGGCGGGACGACCCGCGCAGCGAACGCCTGGCCGCTTGGCTGCGCCATGAACTGCAGCGCGCGCCATGATCCCGGTGACGTGCGGGCGATCGGCTTCATGCTGGTGATAACTATTCTCGATTGCGTGTATGCTGGCGGCCCCTTCCAGCGGTCCGGCATGCGCCGGGCCTTCGAGAACCTTGCGATCCTCATGCGGCGCCGCGCTCCCTCCTCCCTGCTGCACAGCTTCCAGACCCACTACGGGGATCTGCTGCGCTTCCTGTCCCGGCGCCTGGGCGACTCCCAGCGTGCGGCGGACGTCGCGCAGGACACCTGGCTGCGCCTGGCCGATCATCCGGACGAGCAGCGCGTGGAGAATCCGCGCGCCTATCTGTTCCGCGTCGCCGGCAACCTGGCCATCGACAACCTGCGGCGTGACAACCGCCTGGCCGAGCTGCACGTGGAGGAGGACGTGCTCGACGAGCTCAGCGATCCGCTGGCGGCACCGGAAAAGCACCTGCTGGCGCGGGAAAGCCTGGTGCAGCTCGATGCGGCGCTCGCACAGTTGCCGGCCAAGGCGCGCGAGGCCTTGCTGCTCAACCGCCTCGACGGCCTGACTCACGCGCAGATCGCACGGCGCCTGGGGGTGTCCGAGAGCATGGTCGGCAAGTACCTGGCCCAGGCCATGCGTCATTGCCGCCAGTGGCGCAGCCAGCAGGGAGGTGAGCGATGAGCGAGGTCGAGCCTCTCAGCCTGGACGATCAGGCCGTCGATCATCTGCTGCGCCTGCACAGTGGCACTGCGGGGGCCAGGGAGCGTGCGGAGTTCCAGCGCTGGCGCAGGCAGAGCGCGGCGCACGAACATGCGGCCCGCGAAGCCGAGGTGCTGTGGCAGGCGCTGGGGCACACCCAGGCGGCGGCCCGCCATCGCCGGACCGCGCAGCGCAGCTGGCGCCTGCCGGCCATGGCCGCGGTGCTGTGCCTGGCACTGCTGCTCGGCCTGCTGGCGGCGCCGCGCACCCTGGTCGGGCTGTATGCCGACCACAGTACCGCCGTCGGCGAACGACGCCTGGTGCAGCTGGATGACGGCAGCCGGGTCTGGCTCAACAGCGGCAGTGCCCTGTCGGTGGATTTCAGCACCACGCGGCGCGATGTGCGCCTGTACCGCGGCGAGGCGCTGTTCGAGGTGGCCAAGGATCGCCAGCGGCCTTTCGTGGTGAGCGCCGGCGCCGGCCAGGTGCAGGCGCTGGGGACGCGCTTCGACGTGGACCTGCATGGCGCGCAGGCGCAGGTGACGGTCAGCGAGGGCGTGGTGCAGGTGGACAGCGGTGGCGCCGCACCGCTGCGCCTCGGCGTGGGGCAGCGCGTGAGCTATCGGCCCGGCGTGGCGCCGGGTGCGGTGCAGGCGCTGGACCCGAGCAGCGCCAGTGCCTGGCAGCGCGGCAAGCTGATCTTCAACCAGCGTCCGCTGGGCGAGGTGCTCGCGGAGCTGGAACGCTACCTGCCCGAGCGCATCCTGCTGCGCGACGAGGCACTGCGCCGGCGCAAGATCAGCGGCGTCTTCGACCTCGACGACCCGCAGGCGCTGCTGACCACGCTGGAGCGTCTGCAGCCGGTGCAGATCACCCGGCTGCCCTGG
The DNA here is from genome assembly GCF_029542605.1 of Pseudomonas sp. REST10. Lineage (NCBI taxonomy): Bacteria > Pseudomonadati > Pseudomonadota > Gammaproteobacteria > Pseudomonadales > Pseudomonadaceae > Pseudomonas > Pseudomonas sp. REST10. The sequence continues at coordinate 300,137 of NZ_CP035677.1, forward strand.
TTGATCCTGATACGACCGGTGCCACGCGGCTGACAGGGAGAATTTTTTCTGCATGCGGCTGCAAGATTCTGGCGGCTGTTTCGTCGTGGGTATGAACGCGACTTATTCCTAAGTAGCGCCACCTGCCACACGACATGGAAACCTCTGTAATGCGCTGTCATGTTTCTCCGCTGCACCGTGCCCTGCTGCTCGCCTCGCTGCTCGGCGGCGCCACCCCGCTGGCTCTGGCCGCCGAACCGATCAGCGTCGAACTGCATATCGCCCCGCTCAGCCTGGACAGTGCGATGACCCAGTTCGCCGACCAGGCCGACCTGCACCTGATGTTCAACTCCGATGACCTGCAGGGGCTGCGCAGCGCCGGACTGGACGGCCATTTCACCGTGGAGGAGGCGTTGCAGCGTCTGCTCGCCGGCACCGACCTGAGCTGGACCTTCACCGATGCGCGCACCGTGCTGCTGCAGCGCCGCGGCCCGGACGCATCCGGGCGACTCAAGCTGGAGTCCATGCAGATCAGCGTGGCCGCGCGTACCCCGACCGAGATCAGCGCCATTCCCGGTACCGTCTGGGTGGTGGACCAGACCCAGCTGCGCGAACAGCTCGACGTCGGCGTCAGCCTCAAGGAAGCGCTCGGCAAGCTGGTGCCCGGCCTCGACCTGGCGCCGGAAGGGCGTACCAACTATGGCCAGAACATGCGCGGGCGCAGCGTGCTGGTGATGATCGACGGAGTCAGCCAGAACAGCTCGCGCGGGCTGTCGCGCCAGTTCGACAGCATCTCGCCGTTCAACATCGAACGGGTCGAGGTGCTCTCGGGCGCCAACGCGCTGTACGGCGGCGGGGCCACCGGCGGCATCATCAACATCATCACGCGCAAGGGCGAGCCGGGCGAGGCCCGTTACCAGACGCGCGCCAGCGTCAGCAGCGGCTTCAACAACAGCGATGACCTGGCCATGCGCCTGGCGCAGTCGGTGAGTGGCGGCAACGAGCGGCTGAGCGGGCGCATCGGCGTTTCGGTGGAGAAGAACGAAGCCTTCTACGACGGCGACGGCGAGCAGATCTTCATCGACAACACGCAGACCGACCTGCAGTACAACCGCGCCATCGACGTGCTGGGCAACCTCAGCGCGCGTTTCAGCGACGAGCAGAGCCTCGACCTGCTGGCGCAGTACTACGACTCCGGCAACGATGGCAGCACCGGTATCTATTTCCCCAACCTGAACTACCGGGCGCCGTCCGACCTCGACGACGCCGAGATTCGCAGCGGGCTGGATACCGACCTGCAACCGCGCACCCGTCGCGCCCTGCTCAACGCCAGTTACCACCACAGCGACCTGCTGGGCCAGGATTTCTACCTGCAGGGTTATTACCGCCGGGAAGACAACAACTTCTACCCCTTCCCCTACTACAACTCCGGCAGCCCGCGCGGCAGCAACGGTGTGTACTTCGCCGGTTCGCAGCAGAACTTCGAGGTGAGCGGGCTCAAGGGGCTGTTCAGCAAGCAGTGGCAGCGCTTCACCCTGACCTACGGGCTGGACTTCGACCATGAGCGCTTCAATGCCGAGCAGAAGGTCTTCGACCAGCAGACCTCCTCCGCCAGCGGGGGCCTGGTGCTCGACACCGCCAGCAGCGCGCCGCGATACCCCAGCTACGTGGTGGACAGCCTGTCGGCCTATGCCCAGCTGGACTGGAAGCTCACCGAGCGTCTGACCCTCTCCGGTGGCGCGCGCCACCAGCGCATGGATGTCGAGGTCGGCGACTTCAAGGGCGTGGCCGGTGGCCGCAACGACTATGACGTCAACCTGTACAACCTGGGTGTCATCTACGACTTCGCCAACGGCCATCAGCTGTGGAGCAACTACAGCGAAGGCTTCGACCTGGCCGACCCGGCCAAGTACTACGGCAAGCCCGGTCTGTCGGTGGAAGACAACCCGCTGGCCGGCATCAAGAGCCGCCAGACCGAACTGGGCTGGCGCTTTGCCGATAGCCGCTGGCAGGCGCAGGCCGCGCTCTACTACATCTGGTCGGACCAGGTGATCAGCTACGACAGCAGCACCCTGACCATCGATGTGGAAGACCAGAAGAGCCGCGATTTCGGTTTCGAGGGGGCCCTCAGCCACTACTTCGACAGCGGCTGGCAGGCCGGTGCGACCCTGCACCTGGTGCGTTCCGAGGAAGAGGACGCCGACGGCGGCTGGATCAAGCGCGATGCCCGCTACGCCTCGCTGTCCAAGTACACCGCCTTCGTCGGCTGGAGCGACGGCAACAGCAGTGCACGGCTGCAGGCCAACCATGCCGTCGACCTGGACGACGACGCCGGCCACGAGATCGACGGCTACACCACCTTCGACCTGACCGCGCAGCGCCAGACCGACTACGGCACCTTCAGCGCCGGTATCCAGAACCTGCTGGACGAGCGCTACAGCACCGTCTGGGGACAACGCGCCACGCTGTTCTACTCGCCGACCTACGGCCCGGCCTACCTGTACGACTATCAGGGTCGCGGACGGACCTTCACCCTGGGCTACGAAGTGGCGTTCTAAGCGCCGCTCCGTGTCGGCAGCCGCGCCTGCGCGTCGCGGGCGCGCTCTGCCGGCGCTTGGCAAGCGTGTCGGGATGGATGACAATGCGATTCATTGTCATTTGATCTGTATTCGCTTTCATGTCCGTCGACGCCCAGGCCCTGCACAGTCTCTATCACGATCACCACACCTGGCTGCAGGGCTGGCTGCGCCGGCGCCTGGGCAACCGCTGCGATGCTGCCGACCTGGCGCAGGACACCTTCGTGCGCCTGCTGCGTGCCGGCAATGCAGCGAGCATCCGTGAGCCACGCCACTACCTGGCCACCGTGGCACGGGGGCTGATGGTCGACTTCCTGCGCCGGCGTTCGCTGGAGCAAGCCTACCTGGACGTGCTGGCCAGTCAGCCTGCGGCCGAACAGCCTGGTGCGGAGCAGCAGGCGCTGCTGCTGGAGGCGCTGATGGAGGTCGACCGTCTGCTCGAGGGTCTGGGCACCAAGGTGCGCGAGGTGTTCATCCTGTCCCAGCTCGATGGCCTCACCTACGCCCAGATCGCCGCGCACCTGGGTATTTCCCTGCGCAGCGTGAATACCTACATGGCCCGTGCGGTGGAGCACTGTTGCCTGCTGCAGGCGGGCTGGCAGGCATGAGCACGCCCACACCCGGCGAGCGCGCCGCGCTCAAGGCCGCCAGCAGCTGGTATGCCAGCCTCAACTCCGGCAGCAGTGGCGCGGCCGAGCAGCAGGCCTGGCAGCATTGGTACGACGCCGACCCCGTGCATCGCCAGGCCTGGCAGCAGATCGAACGGCTGCGCGATCAGCTCGGCCTGCTGCCGGCGCAGATCGCCGCGCCGACCCTGCGAGGCGCCGCCTACAGCCGTCGGCGCGTGCTTGGCAGCCTGTTGCTGGCCGGCGCTGCGCTGCCACTGGGCTGGTTCGCCTGGCGCAGCGACAGTCGCCGTTACTGGACCGCCGACTACCGCAGCGGGGTCGGCGAGCAACGCCACTGGCAACTGACCGACGGCAGTCGCCTGCTGCTCGGCAGTGCCGGTGCCGCCCAGTTCGACGGCACCCGGCGCCAGCTGCAGCTGCTCGACGGCGAGGCGCAGCTGGACATTGCCGATGGGCCGCAGGCGCTGCAGGTGCTGACCCGTGACGGGCTGATCCGCGCCGGCGGCGGTCGCCTCAACCTGCGCTGCGACCCGCATGGCAGCCGCATCGCCCTGCTCGAAGGCTCCGTCGAGGTCAGTTGCGCGGCGCAGCCCGCACGCTGGCAACGCCTGCAGGCCGGCCAGCAACTGCTGCTGCAGCGCGAGCGGATCGGCGCGCTGCAGCCGCTGGATGCGCGCAGCACAGCCTGGGCCGAGGGCAGCCTGCTGGCCATCGACCAGCCACTGGGTGAGGTGGTCGCGGAGCTGGCGCGCTACCGCCATGGCATCCTGCGGGTCGATCCGGCGCTGGCCGGGCTGAAGGTTTCCGGCAGCTTCCCGCTGCTCGACAGCGACCGCGCGCTGGCCGCCCTGCAACACAGCTTCCCGCTGCAGGTGGTACGGCGCAGCGACTACTGGGTGACACTGGTACCGCGTGGCGCCTGAGCGCTGCTGCCGTTTCGCGGCTGAAGCCGCTCCTACGGGTTCGTCGGGTTCTACCCGTAGGGTGGATGACGCTTCATCCATCCACCAGCAGGGCGGCCTGGCAGCCTGAGTGCTGGTGAAAGCCATCCGCTCCCGGCTGTAGTAGGCACTCCGGCGGTGCTGCTGTTTCGCGGCTGAAGCCGCTCCTACGGATTCGTCGGGTTCTACCCGTAGGGTGGATGACGCTTCATCCATCCACCAGCAAGGCGCCCTGGCAGCCTGAGTACAGCTGAAACCATCCGCTCCTGGCTGCAGCAGGCACTCCGGCGGTGCGGCCGTTTCGCGGCTGAAGCCGCTCCTACGGGTTCGTCGGGTTCTACCCGTAGGGTGGATGACGCTTCACCCATCCACCAGCAGGGCGCCCTGGCGGCCTGAGCGCTGCTGAATGCCATCTGTTCCGGCTGTAGCAGGCACTCCGGGGGTGCTGCCGCTTCGCGGCTGAAGCCGCTCCTACAGCCGTCCCTACAGCCGCTCCTACGGGTGGAGCGCGGCATGGCGAGAAAAATCTCCGGTTCCTTGCACTTTTTGCCGCGCTGCTTCGGCCCTCCCTGCAAACACCCACTCCGCGTCTTGTCGTCAGGGATCCGCCATGCAGTCACCACGCTCCACCCGCTCTGCGCTTCGTAGCGCCATCCGCAACGCCCTGTTCTATTCCGGCCTGGCCCTGGGCACTGCGCTGCCGGCACTGGCCCAGGCCGACAGCGCGCACACGCAGGCTTATCAGATCGGTGCCGGGCCGCTGGCCGAGGTGCTCGGCCGCTTCGCCAGCGCCGCCGGGGTTGCCCTGTCGTTCGACGCGGCGCTGCTGCAGGGCCGGCAGAGCCAGGGGCTGCAGGGCCAGTATGGTGTCGAGGACGGTTTTGCCCGCCTGCTGCAGGGCAGTGGTCTGCAGGCGGTGCGCCAGGCCGAGGGCGTCTACGGACTGACCCCGCAACCACAGGCCGCTGTGGCCAGTCCGGCACCCAGCCGGGTCGCTGGCGATGTGCTGCGCCTGCAGGACACCGAGGTGACCGTCAGTACCCTGCGCGGTGACACGGCCGTGGGCCAGACCAGCCAGCGCGTCACCGTTATCGACCGCCAGCAGATCGAGCGCCAGCTGGCGCTGAGCAGCGACCCTGGGGCGGTGCTCGCCAACCTCATTCCGTCCTACTCGCCGAGCCGGCAGAAGCTGTCCAACGCCGGCGAGACCCTGCGCGGGCGGGCGCCGCAGTTTCTCGTCGACGGCGTGCCGCAGGCCAGCTCGCTGCGCAACGACGGGCGCAGCAGCTACACCATCGACCTGCAACAGGTGGAGCGCATCGAGGTGATCCACGGCGCCTCGGCCGAGCATGGCGGCGGTGCCACCGGTGGCATCATCAACTTCATCAGCCGTCGTCCGCAGGGCTATGGCGTGCGCCAGCACGCCGGGGTCAGCCTGGAGAGCGACGACGCCTTCAGCAGCGACGGTTTCGGCTACAAGCTCAACTACCGCGTCAGTGCCCAGCAGGGTGACTGGGAGGCCCTGTTCGGCAGCACCTGGCAATCGCGCGGGATGTTCTACGACGGCGACAACACGCGCATCGGCGTGGCCTATCCCGGCGAGATCCAGGACACCCGTGACCGCGACCTGATGCTCAAGCTCGGCTACTGGATCGACGATGCCCAGCACCTGCAGTTCAGCGCCAACCACTACCGCCTGACCGGCAACAACGACTATCTGCCAGTGCTCGGCGACCGCGACGCCGGTATCCCCACCAGTGCGACGCGCGGCGACGTGCCCGGCGAGGCGCCGTTCAACGAGAACCGTCAGTACAGCCTCGACTACAGCCACTCGGACTGGTTCGGCAACATCCTCGACGTGCAGCTGTACCAGCAGCGTTATCGTGGCCAGTTCGGCGCCCTGCTCAGCGGCTCCTTCCAGGACCCGGGCATCGCCCCCGTCGGCACGTTCTGGGAGCAGAGCCGCAGTGACTCGGAGAAACTCGGCGGCAAGCTGACCCTGCGCCGTACGGGCCTGTTCGACGGCCTGCTGGACCTGGCCGGCGGCCTCGACCTGATGCGCGACGAGGGCGAGCAGGTGCTGGTGCTGAGCAACCGCAGCTACGTGCCGCCGTCGACCTACGACAACCAGGCCGGCTTCCTCCAGGGCGACCTGCACCTGAGCGAGCGCCTGACCCTGATGGCCGGCGTGCGTCGCGAGCATGCCGAACTGGACGTGGATGATTTCCACACCGTATGGGGCACCAACAACGCCGGCGGCGTGGATGTCGGCGGCGGTACCCTCTCCTTCGCCAAGACCCTGAGCAACTACGGCTTCACCTACCAGGCCAACGACTGGGCGCAGTTCTACGGCAGCTACTCGGAAGGCTTCGGTATGCCCGACATCGGCCGTGTGCTGCGTGCCGTCGACACGCCCGGGCAGGATGTGGAAAACCTGCTGGAACTGGAGCCGATCATCACCCGCTCCAACGAGCTGGGCCTGCGCCTGAACTTCAGCGATGTCGACCTCGAGCTGAGCTACTACGAATCCTCCTCCAACCTCGGCGAACGGCTGTCGGTAAACAGCGCCGGCAATTACATCGCCAATCGCGAACGGGTGGAAATCCAGGGTTACGAACTGACCGGCAACTGGCGCCTGAACCAGGACCACAGCCTGCGTGCCAGCTACACCCACAGCGAGGGCGAATCCGACACCGATGACGACGGCAAGGTGGACACCAAGCTGACCGGCCTGAACATCGCCCCGGACCAGTTCAGCCTGAGCTGGAACGCACAGTGGAGCGACGACTGGGCCAGCTACCTGCAGTACAACCTGTACCGCAGCCGCGAGTTCGATGACCCACGGCTGAAGTTCGACGGCTATGCCCTGCTCGCGGCCAGCGTCAGCCGCCGCCTGCCGCTGGGCAGCCTGTCGCTGGGCATCGACAACCTGCTCGACGAGGACTACTTCACCTACTACTCGCAGTCCGCGCGGGTCGCCGACGACTACAACTTCAAGGGCCGTGGACGCACCTTCACCCTGGCCTACCAGGTGGAGTTCTAGAGCCCAGGCCCGCGCCGCATCGGGGTGCGTCGGTGCGGCCCAACCGCTAGGGAGCGATGACGTGAAGGCATGTCCTGCGCCTGCGAGCGTCTAGTCTTCAGCGTGAGCCTTTCATCACGAGCGGAGTTCCAGCATGTCCAACCATCACACCTACAAGAAGATCGAGATCGTCGGTTCGTCGCGGACCAGCATCGAAGAGGCCATCGACAATGCCCTGGCCGAATGCGCCAAGAGCGTGCGCAACATGGACTGGTTCGAAGTGGTGGACACCCGTGGCCACATCGAGAATGGCAAGGTGGGGCACTACCAGGTGACGCTCAAGGTGGGCTTTCGCCTGAGCGGTAGCTGATGCCCTGGGCGCCGAGGAAGGCGAGCAAGGCTTCGCGGCTGGTGTAGCGCAGCTGATAGCCGAACTCCTGCTTCAGGCGCCGGTTGGCCAGTACCGGGCGGTAGCGCAGGAAGTCCAGTTGCTCCGGGCCGTACTGACTCAACCCCAGTGGCTTGAGCAGGTGCAGTGCGCCGGCGAGCAACGCCGCCGGCAGCGGGCGGTAGGGCTTGCCGAGTATCCCGGCGATCTCCGCCAGGCTCAGGGCGCCGTCGCCGGCCAGGTTGTAGATGCCCTCCCGGGCCTCTTCCAGGCCCTGGCGGATGATGCCGACCACATCCTGTTCCCAGATGAACACGAAGCGGCTGGCATGGCCGCGCACCCCCAGCACCGCGCGTTTCCTGAACAGGTCGCTGATCGGGTTGTTCAGACGCTTGCCGAGGATGGTGCCGGGGCGCAGTACCAGCTGGCGCAGCTGCGGATGTTCGCCACGGCGGCGCGCTAGCAGCTGTTCGATCTCCAGCTTGTGCCTGGCGTAGGCGAAGCGCGGATGGCCGCGCAGGGGGTGGTTCTCGTCGATCCACTCGGCGTTGTCTGCGCTGTAGCCGTAGGCGGCGCCGGAACTGGTCACGATCAGCTGGCGCACGCCGTTGGCGACGGCGCTGTCCACCAGGCACTGGGTGCCGCCGACCTCGATGGCGTGCAGATGCGCCTCGCTCATGTCGCGTGGGGGGCGAATCACCGTGGCCAGGTGCACGATGGCATCCGGCCGCCAGCCGCTGATGCACGCGCGGACCTGGGCCGGGCGGCCCAGGTCCAGCAGCACCGGCTCGATGTTGGCTTTCAGCCCACGGCCATCGAGGGGGCGAATGTCGGCGGCGATCAGCGTCCACTCCGGGTGCTGGATGGCCAGCTCCTCGAGCAGTTGATGGCCGATGAAGCCGGCGGCGCCGGTGATCAGAACACGCATGGCGGTCTCCTGCCGGGCTGGCCGGGTGCGGATCGTTCCTGTCGATGCCCAGCCTAGGTGGATGGAGCGAGGCGAGCAGTGACACAGCCGGTCAGCGACACTGGCGATTCGCGCCAGGCGGACGAACGGTGTGCCCGCGCGCACAGCCTCGGCCGGCCCGGGTGGCCAGGCGGAGCCGGATCGGGCAAGCTGCCTGCACTCATTCAGGGAGGAATGCCATGTTCAGACCGATACTGTTGCTGGGCCTGCTGGCGCTCGCCGGCTGCGTCGAGGATGAAGTGCCGCTGGCCGAGGAGCAGCACCTGCTGCTCAGTGGCGAGGACTTCGCCGCCTATGAGGTGCCGGTGGACGGCCACTACGACAAGCAGGTGACCTACGCCGCGCGGACCATCGACCTCAGCTTCGAGAGCGATGACAACGAGTGGTTCTACCTCTACAGCGGGGTGTCGCTGTACCCGCGCGCCAGCGATGCGCTGATGACCAGCTACGCCGAGACCTTCGGGGCGTCGTTCGGCCTGCGCGACAGCGGCCTGGAGCAGCAGGACCTGCCCCTGGAGACCGAGCTGGCCAGCCGCATCAGCCTCAAGTTGCTGACCCAGGACGGCGAGCCGGTCGGCAACCTGTTCTATGCCACGGTGGGCAACAAATCCATGTTCACGATCTTCACCGGCATCTATTTCGAAGAGCCCGGCGACTTCGAGGCATTCATCGCCCCCAAGTTGCGTGCGCTGCGCGAGTACCGGCATGACGACCCGCTGCTGACCTGGGCCGGGCGAACGCTGGGCTTCGCCGACTAGCGGGCCTCAGCCGAAGAACCAGTAGCACACTGCGATGGCGGCGACGATGCCGGCCGCGTCCGCGACCAGGGCGCAGCCCACGGCGTGGCGTGCGCGTTGCAGGCCGACCGCGCCGAAGTACACCGCCAGCACGTAGAAGGTCGTCTCGGTGCTGCCCTGCACCGTGGCGGCGATCAGCGCCGGGAAGCTGTCGACGCCGAAGTTCTCCATCGTCTCGATCAGCATGGCGCGTGCGGCGCCGCCGGAGAACGGCTTGATCAGCGCGGTCGGCAGCGCGTCGACGAAGCGTGTGTCCCAGCCCAGTGCCTCGACCAGCCAGCGGATGCCGTCCAGGCCGAAATCCAGGGCGCCGGAAGCACGCAGCACGCCAATGGCGCAGAGCATGGCGACCAGGTAGGGCAGCAGGCTCTTGGCCACGTCGAAGCCTTCCTTGGCACCTTCGATGAAGCTTTCGTACACCGCGACGCGGCGCAGGGCGCCGACGACCAGGAACAGCAGGATCAGGCCGAACAGGGTGAGGTTGCCCAGCAGCGAGGACAGCGCGGCCAGGGCCGTGGCGCTCATGCCGGCGAGCAGGCTCATGAAGCCTCCCAGCAGCAGGGCGGTGGGAATCAGGTAAGCCAGCACCACCGGGTCCCACAGGCGCAGGCGCTGCATCGCCGCCACGGCCAGCAGGCCGGCGAGGGTCGAGGCGCTGGTGGCCAGCAGGATCGGCAGGAAGACCAGGGTCGGGTCGTCGGCGCCCTGCTGCACGCGGTACATGAAGATCGACACCGGCAGCAGGGTCAGGGACGAGGTGTTGAGCACCAGGAACAGAATCTGCGCGTTGCTCGCCGTGGTCGCACTGGGGTTGAGATCCTGCAGGGCGCGCATGGCCTTGAGGCCGATGGGCGTCGCAGCATTGTCCAGGCCCAGGCCGTTGGCAGCGAAGTTCATGCTGATCAGGCCGAGCGCCGGATGGCCGCGCGGTACCTCAGGCATCAGGCGGGCGAACAGCGGCCCGAGCAGGCGTGCGAGCAGGTCGACCAGCCCGGCCTTCTCGGCGATGCGCAGCAGGCCGAGCCACAGGGTCAGGGTGCCGAACAGCACCACCATCAGCTCCACCGAGAGCTTGGCCATGGCGAACAGGCTCTCGACCATGGCGCCGAATACGCTGGCGTCGCCACCAATCAGCCAGCGTGCCAGGGCGGCGATGGCGCCCAGCACGAAGAAGCTCAGCCACAGGCCGTTGAGCATTGCGATCCCCCTTGGGTTATGGCGGGGGATGATAGCGCGCCGGCCGCTTCAATGCTGCGGCCAGCGTACGGACTTCAGTACCAGTTCGGGTCGCTGCGCAGCTGTTCTTCCAGCAGCTCACGGACCTCTTCGTCCGGATCGCCCAGCCAGCGCAGGCTGGCATGTTCGCTGGGAGCCCGGTCCTCCGGCAGACCGTCCGGCACCTGTACGTAGAGCGCATAGGCATCGTCGTCTTCCCATTCGAAGGCGACGTAGACGCGCTGGTTGAAGCAGTTGTGCGCTTCGCACACCTGACCGACCAGGAAGCGATCGCTCTCGGCCTCCACGGCCTGCATGGGGGTGGAAAGGCCGCTGAGGTTCATCAGCCATTCCGGCAGGCGCTGTTCGTCCCTGACCAGGTCTTGCCAGGCTTCGCGGTACTCGGCGTTGCTGGTCAGCAGTTCACCGGGGTGGAAGCTCGCGTCTCGATCGGCGGCCTGAGCCGCCAGGCCGCCGCCCATCAGCAGGGCGGCGGCAATGGCGTGGATCGACTGCATCTAGGTCTCCTTACACGCGGGGGCGACGGCCCATCACGAACGAGATGATGAACAGCACCAGGAACACCACGAATAGAATCTTGGCGATACCTGCAGCGGTGCCGGCGATACCACCGAAGCCCAGTACAGCAGCGATGATGGCGATGATCAGAAAGGTAAGTGCCCAGCTCAGCATGGCGTTTCTCCTCGATGACTCAGTGAGTGATGGCCCAGGCAGGCCATGGGTCTTGCGTGTCGCTCGCAACGGCCGGCTGCGGCGAGTTGCCTGTGGGCAGCTCCAGTTCGGCGGTGTTGCGGCTTGCGCACAGGGTCTGGCCGATCAGCAGGACGCTGGCGAGCGTCAGGCCGAGCAGAAGCAGCAAGCTGGCAAGTACCAGGGCGACTATCCACATGGCGGTTCTCCTGTTGCACCTGAGGCGGATCGCTCGGATTGCTGGCGGGTCCGTCTCTTCCTTCAACGCTGCGACCGGTACATGACAGGTCGCTCACTGAAGGTATTGCAGTGCCCGTGCCAGACTTTTCTGATAATTAAAGTCCTTGAAAATCATATGGTTACGAAATTCCTGCGACGAACCTGGCGGGCATCCTGCCCGAATGGGCCTGCACCGGTCGTGCGTTTTGCCCGATCCGCCAGGCGTCATGACGCGCCGGCGCTTGCCAGAGTGGTCGCCCGTCGACTGCGCAGTCGGTATACTCGCAGCGCCTGCCATGCGGGTTCCGCGCCCAGAACAACAACCGCGCCGCGAGTCTCGAGCCGATGAACGACTACGAACAGGAAGACCCGATACCCCAGGGCGACCTCGCCCTGCAGATCACCGCGCTGCCGCGTGAGACCAATGGTTTCGGTGATATCTACGGCGGCTGGCTGGTGTCCCAGATGGACCTCGCCGGCACCGCCATGGCCAGCAAGGTCGCTGGCGGTCGGGTGGCCACCGTGGCCATCGATCGCATGGCCTTCCTGGTGCCGGTGGCGGTGGGCGCGCAGCTGTCCTTCTACACCCAGGCGCTGGAGGTCGGTCGCAGTTCGATCCAGATGATGGTCGAGGTGTGGAGCGACGACCCGTTGTCCAACGAGTGGCGCAAGGTGACCGAGGCGGTGTTCGTGTTCGTCGCCATCGACGGCAGTGGCCGCACCCGTCCGGTACCGCCACGTCGCGGCTGAGCGACCGCGCAACGGGAAAGCGAACAGCTACAACGAAAACGCCGGCGACAAGCCGGCGTTTTGTTTGCTGCCGAGTGATCAGCCGCGGATGTTGTAGATGTCCTTGTCGGCCACTTCCGCATAGTCGTACAGGCGCTGCAGGTAGGCTTTCTGGTGTTCCCAGACCTTGGCCGCTGCCGGGTCGGCCGCTGCGCTGGCCTCGACCACTTCACCCGCCACTTCCTTCAGGCGTGCCAGCACCTCGTCGGGCAGGCGACGCACTTCGACGCCATCGGCCTTGAGTTGCTCCAGGGCTTCCATGTTCTTGGCGTTGTAGTCGTCGAGCATGTCGCCGTTGACGTCACGCGCGGCGGCACGAACGATCGCCTTGAGGTCGGCCGGCAGGGTTTCCCAGGCCTTGATGTTGATGTCCAGTTCGAACAGGACGCTCGGCTCCTGCCAGCCCGGGGTGTAGTAGTACTTGGCTGCCTTGTGCAGGCCCAGGGCCAGGTCGTTGTATGGGCCGATCCACTCGGTGGCGTCGATGGCGCCGGTCTGCATGGCGGTGAAGATCTCACCGGCCGGCATGTTGACCACGGTGCCGCCCATCTTGGTCAGCACTTCGCCGCCCAGACCCGGGGTACGCATCTTCAGGCCCTTGAAGTCGTCGACCGAGTTCATTTCCTTGTTGAACCAGCCAGCGGTCTGTACGCCGGTGTTGCCGCAGGCCATCGGCAGCACGCCGAACGGCTTGTAGACTTCTTCCCACAGGGCCTGACCGCCGCCGTAGTGCAGCCAGGCGTTCATTTCCTGGGCGTTCGGGCCGAACGGCAGGGCGCAGAAGAACTGTGCGGCCGGCACCTTGCCCTTCCAGTAGTACGGTGCGCCATGACCCATTTCGGCGGTACCGCGAGAGACTGCATCGAACACTTCCAGGGCCGGCACCAGTTCACCGGCTGCGTACACCTTGACCTTCAGGCGGCCGTTGCTCATTTCATCGACCAGCTTGGCGAAGCGCTCGGCCCCCACGCCGACGCCGGGGAAGTTCTTCGGCCAGGAGGTGACCATCTTCCAGGTGAAGGTCTGGGCACTCGAACCCTCTTGAGGTGCTGCGCTGCTCTTGGCCTCTTCTTTGCAGCCAGCCAGTGCGGTTGCTGCAAGGCCTACGCCCGCTGCGGCGAGTATGTCGCGACGTTTCATGCAATGCTCCTTCTTGTTGTATTGGTCTGACCACGGGATCGCCGAAGGTAGACCGGGCGTGAATAACATAGGGGGTCGTGACCCACAAGCCTAGTTGCTACGACTAAAGTAGTACGGGCATTGCTGCATCACCGGTAGCCTGCCTAGAATCCCCGGCCTGCGGCCCACAAGGACGCGGGCGGCGTGATGTGCAGCCAACCGGTTTGCTGTCCTGTCTCCTACTCATAACGATAAAGGACTCACTATGTCCGACAAGCCTCCACTCCCCCTCGCTCTTGCGTACCTGATCGATGCTCTCAACGCCTGGCTGGGCAAGGCCTGCGCCTGGCTGACCCTGTTCCTGGTGATCGGCACCGCCATCGTCGTGGTGCTGCGTTACGGTTTCGGTATCGGCGCCACCGCCCTGCAGGAGGCGGTCCTCTATGCGCATGCCCTGGTCTTCATGGGTGCTGCCGCCTGGGTTCTGCAGCGCAACGGTCACGTCCGCGTGGACATCTTCTATCAGAACTTCAGCGGCCGCCGTCAGGCGCTGGTGGAGGTGCTCGGCAACCTGCTGCTGCTGTTGCCGGTGGCGCTGTTTCTCGGCTGGGCCAGCTGGGACTACGTCAGCAACTCCTGGTCGACGCTGGAGGCCTCCAGCGAGTCGGGCGGCCTGAAGTTCGTCTACCTGCAGAAGAGCATCATCCTGGTGCTGGTCGCCAGCCTGGTGCTGCAGGGCATTTCCAACCTGATCAAGGCGCTTTGCGTCATCAGCGGTCGCCTGCCGGCTCCGGAGGTGAAACATGGCTGAGTTGATGGCGATTCTGCTGTTCGTCAGTATCTGCGTGGCCCTGATGGCCGGCTTCCCGGTGGCGTTCACCCTGGCCGGCGTGTCCCTGCTGTTCGCCGGTATCGGCGTGCTCACCGGAACCTTCGACGCGGGCTATCTGAGCGCCCTGCCGAACCGTCTGTTCGGCATCATGAACAACCAGACCATGCTCGCCGTGCCGTTGTTCGTGTTCATGGGGGTGATGCTGGAACGCTCACGGGTGGCCGAGGACCTGCTCGAGTCCATGTCGCGCCTGTTCGGCACCCTGCGTGGCGGCCTGGCGATCTCCGTGTGCGTGGTCGGCGCCCTGCTCGCCGCGAGCACCGGCATCGTCGGCGCCACCGTGGTGACCATGGGCCTGCTGGCGCTGCCGACCATGCTGCGGCGTGGCTATGACCCGGCGATCGCCACCGGCACCCTGGCTGCCACCGGGACCCTGGGGCAGATCATCCCCCCGTCCATCGTCCTGGTTCTGCTGGGTGACGTGATGTCCAGCGCCTACCAGCAGGCGCAGCTGAAGATGGGTATCTTCTCACCGAAGACCGTGTCGGTCGGTGACCTGTTCGTCGGCGCGCTGCTGCCCGGCCTGCTGCTGGTCGGCCTGTACATCGCCTACATCATCTTCGTCGCGATCTTCCAGCCGAAGAAACTGCCGGCGCTGCCGCAGGAAGAGCTCGGCCCGATCGAATGGGGCAAGCTGGCCAAGGCGCTGATTCCGCCGCTGATACTCATCGGCGCGGTGCTCGGCTCCATCCTCGCCGGCTACGCGACGCCCACCGAGGCTGCTGCGCTGGGCGCGGTCGGTGCCATGTTGCTGGCCCTGAGCAAGAACAAGCTGAACCTCGGCCAGCTCAAGGAAGTGGCCTACGGCACCACCGAAATCAGTGCCATGGTCTTCATGATCCTGATCGGTGCCTCGCTGTTCTCCCTGGTGTTCCGTGGCTTCGGTGGCGAAGTGCTGATCGAGGACGTGTTCGCCCAGTTGCCGGGTGGCGTGCTCGGTGCGTTCTTCCTGGTGATGCTGGTGATCTTCCTGCTCGGCTTCATCCTCGACTTCATCGAGATCACCTTCGTGGTGGTGCCGATCGTCGGGCCGGTGCTGCTGGCCATGGGGCTGGACCCGATCTGGCTGGGCGTGATGATCGCCCTCAACCTGCAGACCTCGTTCCTCACCCCGCCGTTCGGCTTCGCGCTGTTCTACCTGCGGGGCGTGACACCGGCCAGCGTGGCGACCAGCACCATCTACAAGGGCGTGCTGCCGTTCATCCTGATCCAGATTCTGCTGCTGGTGATCGCCTACCTGTTCCCGGGGCTGATCACCTGGCTGCCGGAACAGGTTTATGGTCCGTAGGTCATAGCTTGCAGTGAGCAGACGCCCGTCCCTGTGACGGGCGTTTTTGCTTCCTGTGCACGGCATGCTTCAACCAGACCCTACTTCGTGGAGCGAGAGGCCCTCATGAGCAAGACCCAAGTCGAACGCGTGGAGCTGGACCAGCTCACCTGCTGGCGCATACGGGCGCAGCGCAGCGAGCTGCTGGTTGCCCAGCAGGGCGCGCAGATTCTCAGCTACCAGCAGGATGACCAGCCCCCGCTGATCTGGCTGAGCCCTGACGCGGCCTATCGGCATGGCCAGAGCGTGCGTGGCGGCGTGCCTGTCTGCTGGCCCTGGTTCGGCGATCTGCGGCGCAACCCCGAGGCGGTGCAAGCGCACTATCAGCACGACGAGGCGCCGGCGCACGGCCTGGTACGTGGCCTGGACTGGCAACTGCTGGGCATCGCCGAGGAGGATGGCGCGGTCAACCTGCGCTTTGCCTTCGACAGCCGCGAACAGCCGCTGCCCGGCTGGCCGCGCGACGCCGCCGTGCACTTCGATATCCGCCTGGGAGAAGACCTGCAGCTGCGCCTGGAGACGCAGAACCGCAGCGACCACCCGCTGACCCTGAGCCAGGCACTGCACACCTATTTCGCCGTCAGCGACGTGCGCCAGGTTCACGTGGAAGGGCTGCAGGGGTGCCGCTACATCGACACCCTGCAGGACTGGCAGGAGCTGCGCCAGGAGGCGGCGCCAGGATTCGCCGGCGAGACCGACCGCATCTACCTCGACACGCCGGCTCGCCTGAGCATCGTCGACCGGGCCTGGGGACGGCGCATTCACCTGGACAGCACCGGGTCACGCTCGGCGGTGCTGTGGAACCCGTGGGTCGACAAGGCCAGGTGCCTGTCGCAGTTTCCCGATGAGGGCTGGCAGAACATGCTGTGCATCGAGACCGCCAACCTGCTGGAGGATGTCGTACAGCTGGAAAGCGACGAACGGCATCGATTGCAGCTACGCCTGTCCAGCGAGGCTACGGCGTCCTGATGGGCGTCGTCCTCGCCTGTCGCTCTGGCATAAAGCCAGCACTGCAAACAGTGGTCGGCATCACAAAAAGACAATATCAATAAGCCATCAAATGTGATGCGCCACTAATTTGCTAGTAAGTTATTTCCTACAACTATCGAAGAACTTATCCGTACGGCAAAACATCGATAACAACTTGTTGGAAGTGCGCGACAAATACCAGGTACTGACGTTCCGGCAATAATCCGGAAGATGTCGACGAATGTTAGGCATTTCACACTTTGGGCGGTTGCCCACCTTCGATCATGGGGCTAGGATGCCCGACTCATAAGGATCTTGCGCAAGTTGTTGCACAAACAGCTGCGCAAAAAGTTGCGCACTGCGGTGTTTTTGCGATGGCCGGATGGCCGTTTGCGATGCCGTGGAAGTTGCCCACTTTAATAGTCGAGTCATGGAATGACGTACTCCAGCAAGCTGACAGCGCATTATCTCGATCTGGCCAGGACGCCTATTAATGAAGGCAACTTCGCCGGCGAGGATGTGCGCTATTCCAGCGAATACGAATTGCTGGAAACCGAACTCGGCAAAGCGGCCTCCCTGCATGAAACCGGCGGCATCGACTGGCAGAAAGTGCGTGAGGGCAGCGAGAGCCTGCTGAGCACCCAGTCCAAGGACCTGCGGGCCGCCACCTGGCTGACCTGGGGGCTGTTCCAGCGCGAATCCTTCGCCGGTCTTCAGGCCGGCCTCAACCTGCTGCACTACCTCTGCGAACAGCACTGGCACGAGCTGCATCCGCGCAAGGCCCGTACCCGCACCGCCGCCATCAACTGGTTGTTGCCCCGCCTGGAACAGGCGCTGGCCGAACACGTGCCGATCAGCGAGCAACTGCCGCTGTTCCGGCGCATTGCCGAGCACCTGCACGGGCTCGAAGCCAGCCTGTCCAGCCACCTGGGCGAGGACTCGCCCCTGCTGCTGCCGCTGTGCCGGCGCCTGGACGAGCAGATCAAGCGCGCCAGCCAGGGCCAGGCCGAGCCCGGCGCGATGGGAGCGGCGATTGCGCAGGTCAAGCAGGTCGCGACCCAGATCATCACCGGCACTGGCCCGATCGAGAGCGAGAAGGATGCGCACAAGGCCCTGCGCACCCAGCAGGACGCGGCTCGGCCATTGTGCAGCTGGTGGCTGAAGAACAAGGCCACCGACCTCAAGCCGCTGCGCCTGTCACGCACCCTGCTCTGGCTGCCCATCGAGTCGCTGCCGGAGCGCAACGCTGAACAGATCACCGCCCTGCGTGGCCTGCCGGCCGACAAGCTGGCGTCCTACAAGGAGCGCTTCGCCCAGGGCGCCTATGCCGACCTGCTGGCCGACCTCGAGGCCAGCATCGCGCGTGCGCCGTTCTGGCTCGATGGCCAGCGCCTGGTCTGGGAGTGCCTGCAGGAACTCAAGGCCGAGCAGGCCGTGCGCGAGGTGGAGATCCAGCTGGCGCTGTTCCTGCAGCGCGTGCCCGGTCTCGACGAACTGCGCTTCCACGACGGCGTGCCGTTCGCCGACGCCGAGACCCGTGCCTGGATCGGCGCTCACGTGCTGCCGCACCTGCAGGCCCCGGAAGTCGAGAAGAAGCCCAGCGCCACCGAGCAAGGCGCCACGCCGCCATGGGAAGAGGCCCTGCAGCAGGTGTTGCCTGGCCTGCGCAAGGACGGCCTGAAGCCCGCCGTGCAGCAGCTCAAGCAGGGCATGTCGCGCGCCCGCGGCGGCCGCGAACGCTTCTTCTGGCAACTGACCCTGGCCCGTCTGTGCTTTGCGGCGAAGAAGTACGACCTGGCCAAGACCCAACTCGAATCGCTCGACCAGACGCTGCAGGCCTCCGGCCTCGGCGAGTGGGAACCCGATCTCGCCCTGGACGTGCTGCGTCTGCTGCACAACTGCTGCGAGCTGCTGCCGCAGAACCATGCGGTGCGTGACAGCAAGGACGAGATCTATCGCAGGCTGTGCCACCTCGATCTCGAGGTGGTGCTGGAGTAAGGCGCCAATACGCCAATCAAGGCCTCCGGGCCATCAACGCAAAGGAGAACACCCATGGCCAAAGAAGGCTCGGTAGCCCCCAAGGAACGCATCAACGTCACCTTCAAACCCGCCACTGGCGGCGCCCAGGAAGAAATCGAACTGCCCCTGAAGCTCATGGTGCTCGGCGATTTCACCCAGCGCGCTGACGATCGCAAGATCGAAGACCGCAAGCCGATCAGCATCGACAAGAACAGCTTCGACGAAGTGCTGGCCAAGCAGGAACTGAACCTGACCTTCGCCGTACCGAACCGTCTGCAGGACGAAGAGACCGACGACGAGCTGGCCGTGCAGCTGAAGATCAACTCCATGAAGGACTTCAACCCGGCCAACCTGGTCGATCAGGTCCCGGAGCTGAAGAAGCTGATGGAACTGCGCGACGCCCTGGTCGCCCTGAAAGGCCCGCTGGGCAACGCCCCGGCCTTCCGCAAGGCCATCGAGAGCGTGCTCTCCGACGACGACTCGCGTGACCGCGTGCTCGGCGAACTGGGCCTGGCCGCCAAAGACAAGCTCGACTCCTGATACTCACTGACAAGGACGCATATTCATGAGCACGACCAGCGCAGCCGTAGAAAGCAGCCAAAGCGCCGCCGACCTCGGTATCCTCGACCGCATCATCGCTGAAACCAAGCTGACTCCGGACGACGAAGCCTACGACATCGCCAAGCGTGGCGTGTCGGCCTTCATCGAAGAGCTGCTCAAGCCGCAGAACGAAAACGAGCCGGTGAAAAAGGCCATGGTCGACCGCATGATCGCGGAGATCGACGCCAAGCTCAGCCGGCAGATGGACGAAATTCTCCACCACCAGCAGTTCCAGTCCCTGGAATCCTCCTGGCGCGGCCTCAAGCTGCTGGTGGATCGCACCAACTTCCGCGAGAACATCAAGCTGGAGATCCTCAACGCCTCCAAGCAGGATCTGCTCGATGACTTCGAAGACAGCCCGGAAATCGTTCAGTCCGGCCTGTACAAGCACATCTACACCGCCGAGTACGGCCAGTTCGGTGGTCAGCCGGTCGGCGCCCTGATCGCCAACTACTTCTTCGATCCGAGCGCCCCGGACGTCAAGACCCTGCAGTACGTCGCCTCGGTGGCCTGCATGTCCCACGCGCCGTTCATCGCCGCTGCCGGCCCGAAATTCTTCGGCCTGGAAACCTTCACCGGCCTGCCGGACCTGAAGGACCTCAAGGATCACTTCGAAGGCCCGCAGTTCACCAAGTGGCAGAGCTTCCGCGAACAGGAAGACGCCCGCTATGTCGGCCTGACCGTACCGCGCTTCCTGCTGCGCAACCCGTACGACCCGGAAGACAACCCGGTGAAGACCTTCGTCTACAAGGAAAACGTGGCCAACAGCCACGAGCACTACCTGTGGGGCAACACCGCCTACGCCTTTGCCAGCCGTCTGACCGACAGCTTCGCCAAGTTCCGCTGGTGCCCGAACATCATCGGCCCGCAGAGCGGTGGCGCGGTGGAAGACCTGCCGCTGCACCACTTCGAGAGCATGGGCGAGATCGAGACCAAGATCCCGACCGAGGTGCTGGTTTCCGACCGCCGCGAGTACGAACTGGCCGAGGAAGGCTTCATCGCCCTGACCATGCGCAAGGGCAGCGACAACGCCGCGTTCTTCTCCGCCAACTCGGCGCAGAAGCCGAAGTTCTTCGGCATCAGCGAAGAAGGCAAGACCGCCGAGCTGAACTACAAGCTGGGCACCCAGCTGCCGTACATGTTCATCATCAACCGTCTGGCCCACTACCTGAAAGTGCTGCAGCGCGAGCAGATCGGCGCCTGGAAAGAGCGCACCGACCTCGAGCTGGAACTGAACAAGTGGATCCGCCAGTACGTGGCCGACCAGGAGAACCCGAGCGCCGAAGTGCGTAGCCGTCGTCCGCTGCGTGCCGCCCAGGTCATCGTCAGCGATGTCGAAGGCGAGCCGGGCTGGTACCGCGTCGGCCTGAACGTGCGTCCGCACTTCAAGTACATGGGTGCCGACTTCACCCTGTCGCTGGTCGGCAAGCTGGACAAGGAGTAAGCATCGATGGCCTACGGCAGCCTGTTCGAGCGCCTCGGTGGCGAGGCCGGCCAACGTGCCGGCTGGAGCCGCGAGGTCGCCGCCATGGCCTCGGTGGCTGCCCATCTGGCCAAGATGCTCAGCACCCGTGCGGGCAGCGTGCAGACGCTGCCCGACTACGGGTTGCCCGATTTGAACGATATGCGCCTGTCGCTGCACGACTCGCTGCAGCAGGCGCGTATCGCCATCGAACGCTTCATCGAAGCGTACGAACCGAGACTGTCCCAGGTGCGCGTGATTTCCCTGCCGCGCACGCACGATCCGCTGCGTCAGGCCTTCGCCATCGACGCGATGCTGGAGATGGACGGTATCAAGCGTCAGGTCAGTTTCTCCGCGAGCCTGGATGGCAGCGGTCAGGTCAACGTCAACCCAGGAGCCTCACATGTCCGGTAAACCCGCCGCTCGCCTGAGTGATCCCACCGCATGCCCGATCCCGGGCCACGGCACCAACCCGATCGCCGCTGGCTCGCCCGACGTGCTGTTCGACGCCTTGCCGGCCGCGCGCATGGGCGATGCCTCCGCCTGTGGCGGCGCCATGGCCGGCGCGGTGATTCCCACCGTGCTGATCAACGGCAAGCCGGCGGCGGTGGTCGGTAGCGTCGGTAGCCATGGCAATACCGTGGTTGCAGGCTCCGGCACCGTGTTGATCGGTGCGAGTGGCGGTGGGGCAGCGTTTGTTCCACCAGCGCCTGTGGACATTAAAGGGGTGTTCGATGAGTTCTTCGTTCTCGTTGACCAAGACTCAGGTATCCCGTTGAGCGGCGTTTCATATGTTCTCCGTAGTGCATCCGGAGAGGAGCTCCATGGCGTTACCGGGGTAGATGGGAAAACCAGAAAATTCTGCTCTTCTAGTGCAGAAACCATCGAGTTGGTCATCACCGAACAATCTGAAGTCGTGATTGCCTGACTACGAGGAGCTTTGTACATGTCCGACATCGTCTTGAAGTCCACACTCACACCGAGTTCGCAAAACCCTCAAGGAACGACCTCGCAGGTTCGAGTGTTCAAGATTACGGATATTCCAGCGGCCATGGATAAAATGGGCTGGCAGGTTTCCGCGAAGCTAATGCGACATTGGTTTCAGGGCGATCCTTGGAGCACTCCCAGCGGCGGCATGACTGAATCAGTCAAAAGTCATGCACAAATGCCTCCTTCCCAATATATGGAGGAGACGATAGTCACTTACCAATGGTTGATGAGCTATCCCAGGGTAGTGAATGCTCGTAACGAGCTAAGGGCAGCTTGGAACAATTCAAAAGCAAAAGAACTCATTCGTCGTAATATCCTCAGGGAGTTTGGTCAGCATTCGGCTGGGTGCTTCCCTCTATCGTTCAACGGTCAGGGCAGTAAAGCTGAGGCTTTTGGTTACAGCAACAGTCGTGCGATTACTTTTGACACTATTGGCGATGATCTGAATGATCTGCGAGGTGCATTAGCAAACTTCAATCTACGAGTCGTTGCTGAGGGCGTTGTCAATGTATTTTCGGACAAGGTGGTCTTCATCGCCGAGCGTATAGGCTTCTATGCCGAAGACGCATATGACTTTAATGATGAAGGTGTTTTCAGTCAGCCGCTTGGGTATTGGAACTTCGACGGAATTGCGGAAGGCGTGGTTGATGGTCTTAGCAATAACGCCAATATCGAATATGAAAAAGCGAAAGCCGTTGCTACGGCTCCCTTCACTGGTGATGACGTTGAGCAGCGCTTCAAGGATTTAGAAAGTAAGCGTTATTTCTTGATTGCCAATAGTCACTTTGTGAAGTATCGCTCACTAAAGAATAAGGGTGGCGACTTCGTTGTCTATTCCAATATTGGTTACGAGGCCATTGCCCCAGTCACGTTCGAGTTTAAGAAATGAATATTCGAAAGGTCTCAATGACTCTGCTGCTGCCGATATCATTCTTTCTCCTGGCTTTGGTAGGGGCAGTTCATCTCGTCACTGCTCAAAAGGCGCAGTACACCTATAGCAGTCCGTCGGGGAGATTCATTCTGCAGAACGTGCTGCTTGCGCCTTGGCTAGGGTCTTGGTGTGATCTTGCCTACATCCGAGTTATCGATACCCATACGCCGGATTCCAGTTTCCGTACGCCGCTCTACAGCAAATATTATACCGATATGCGTATGCACGAAGATGATCGAGTTGTAGGCGTTATTTGGTTCGACTTCGACAAGCAACAACAGTCCTTCAGTGTGGGGGTTCCAGACTGGAAAGATAGCTGGATGAACGTCTTTATCAGTAACACGCCTTACCAAGTTGTTGAGAACTGACGCGATGTGCTTTCTCTGCATTGAAGAACAGGGCTTTAGCTTTCTGCGGCCAGCCTCTGCACAGCCGGGTTCCGGGTTCTGTTGCCCTGAGGGGATGAAAAGTGGTGCCGGAAACTTGTGGTTTGTGAACGCTGAACGTGCTGCCTGCATCGCTGCGCTGTTCGCATCGCTGGGTACGCTGGTGCTTTCCAATATGCTCATCAACAGTCTGATGCTTGCGGCTTTCTTTGTGCTCGCGGCCTGTGTTCCCTACCCGCACTCGGTGACCCGAAACGCTGCCATCGAGGGCCGTGTGCTGTCTGCCGAGACAGGGTTGGGCGTGGCGGGCGCCACGATCGAGCTGCAGGTTCGCAGTGACGCGTCGTGGGTATCCGAAACCCTCAGCGATTCCGCTGGGCGCTTCGCCTTTGCCGAGCGCCGCGACCATCGCCTGATGGTCCAGCTGGCCGATGCGCCACGCTGCCTGACCGCGCTCTCGGTCAGTGCCCCGGGTTATCACACGCGTCGCTGCGGCTGGATCAGCCTGCAGGGATGCTCGTCAGAACCGATGAAGCTGCCACGGCTGCTGCTGCAGCCGGAACACCTCGCAGAGCGCGAAGAAGAGATGCCGGACAGCCTCTGGCAATGCACCGAATCGGCCATGGAGAAGGCCCGCTAATGTCTTTCAACCATTACTACCAGAGCGAACTCACTGCCCTGCGTCAGCTGGGCAAGCGCTTCGCCGAGCGCAGCCCGGCGCTGGCGCCGTTCCTTGGCCAGGCGGGACGCGATCCGGACGTCGAGCGCCTGCTGGAGGGCTTCGCCTTCCTCACCGGGCGCCTGCGGCAGAAGCTCGATGACGAGCTTCCGGAGCTGACTCACTCGCTGATGCACCTGCTGTGGCCGAACTACATGCGCCCGCTGCCGGCCTTCAGCATGCTGCAGTTCGATCCGCTGACCCGGCCTGGCCCGGCGCTGCCGGTCAATCGCGGTACGCCGGTGGAAGCCAAGGCCATCGAGGGCGTTACCTGCCGTTTCCGCACGTGCTTCCCCACCGAGGTGCTGCCGCTGTCTCTGAACGGCCTGGATTACTCGGTCAAGGGCGATGGTGCGCTGCTCAGCCTGCGCCTGGGCATGACGGCCGATGGTCACATTGGCGAGATCGGCCTGAACAAGCTGCGCCTGCACCTGGCCGGCGAGCGATACATCGGCCAGATGCTCTATCTGGCGCTGCTGCGCAACCTCGGTGGCATCCAGGTGGTGCCCCTCGATGCCGCAGGCAAGCCGCTGCTGGATGCCTTCGGCCAGGCCCTCGGCACCCTCCAGCTCAAGCCCGAGCTGGTGCAGCCGGTAGGTTTCGCCGAAGACGAGGCGCTGATTCCCTACCCGCTCAATACCTTCCGCGGCTACCGCTACCTGCAGGAGTACTTCGCCTTCCAGGAGAAGTTCCTGTTCGTCGACCTGCTCGGCCTGGATGCCGTCAACAGCCTGCCCGAGGACCTGCTCAAGCAGGCGCGCGGCCTGGAGCTGCGCTTCGATATCCACAAGGCCGGCGTGCAGCGTATTCGCCCGACCCTGGAAAACGTCCGCCTGTACTGCACGCCGGTGGTCAACCTGTTCCAGCATGACGCCATTCCCATCCGCCTCGACGGCAAGCAGGACCAGTACCTGCTGCTGCCCGCCGAGTTCGATGCACAGCACTGCGGTGTGTTCTCGGTCGACCGTGTCACCGGCTGGAAGCCGGGCGGCATGGGCTACGAGGAGTACGTGCCGTTCGAGTCGTTCGAGCACGATCCCAGCTTCGACGTGCCGATGGCGCGCCCGCACTACAGCGTGCGCCAGCAGCCGTCGATGCTTGGCGATGGCCTGGAGACCTGGCTCAGTTTCGGCCTGCGCAACCTGGACCGCCACGAGACGCTGTCCATCGAGCTGACCTGCACCAACCAGAACCTGCCGCGTCAGCTGAGCCTGGGCGACATCTGCCTGCCCAGCGAGGACACCCCGGACTTCCTCAGTTTCCGCAACATCAGCGCGGTCACGCCGTGCTACGCGCCACCGCTGCATCGCGACTTCCTCTGGAAGCTGATTTCCAACATGTCGCTGAACTACCTGTCGCTGGCCAACGTCGAGGCGCTCAAGGTGATCCTCGAGACCTACGACCTGCCGCGCTACTACGACCAGCACGCCGAGCGAGTCAGCAAGCGCCTGCTGGGCGGCCTGAAGAAGATCGGCCACCGCCATGTCGACCGCCTGCACCGTGGCCTGCCAGTGCGCGGGGTGCGCACCGAGCTGGTGATGAACCCGGAGGGCTACCTGGGCGAAGGCGACCTGTTCCTCTTCGCTTCGGTACTCAATGAATTTTTCGCGCTGTACGCCAGCCTCAACTCGTATCACGAGCTGCAGGTACAGAGCACACAGGGAGAGTTGTACAAATGGACGCCACGTATGGGGCAGCAGCCCCTACTCTGAATCGGTTCAGCCGAGGCATCCGCGAGTACAGCCTGTTCCAGGCCGTGCAGCTGGTGCTGGAGCGTCTCGGGGCCGCCCATCCGCATCTGGATGAAGAGCGCCTGTACGAGTACCTGGAATTCCAGGCCAACCCGAGCCTGGGCTTTCCGGGCAGCGACATCGATCGCGTGCAGTTCTTCGAGGAGCACGGCGAGCTGCGGGCGCGTATGCGCGTCAACCTGGTCGGCCTGTTCGGTGGTGGCTCGCCGCTGCCGGCGTTCTACAGCGAGCAGGCCCTGGGTGACAGCGAGGACGGCAACCCGACGCGCGACTTCCTCGACCTGTTCAACAACCGCCTGCAACGCCTGTTGCTGCCGATCTGGCGCAAGTACCGCTATCGCGCCTGCTTCCAGAGCGGTGCGCTGGATGCGTTCTCGGCGCACCTGTTCGCCCTGATCGGGCTGGGCAGCGAGCAGATTCGCCAGGCCCAGGAGCTGAACTGGAAGCGCCTGCTGCCCTACCTCGGCCTGCTCAGCCTGCGCGCCCACTCCGCAGCGCTGATCGAGTCGGTGCTGCGTTACTACTTCAAGCATGCCGAGCTGTTCATCGAGCAGTGCCTGGAGCGCCAGGTGGTGGTGCTGGAGGAGCAGCGCAATCGCCTCGGCCGCGCCAACAGCCTGCTGGGCGAGGACACCGTGCTCGGTGAGCGCGTGCGTGACCGTGGCGGCAAGTTCCGCATCCACGTGCGCCAGCTGGGCTGGACACGCTTTCACGAATTCCTGCCGATCGGCACGGGGTACCAGCCGCTGTGCGCGCTGGTGCGTTTCACCCTGCGCGATCCGCTGGACTACGACATCCGCCTGGAGCTGCGTCAGGACGAAATCCGCGACCTGCGCATCGGCGAAGGCAACCCCTGCCTGCTGGGCTGGACCACCTGGCTCGGTCGTGAGAACGCCGACGGCCTGGTGACGCTCGGCAGCAAGATTCATTAAGGACAGATGAAATGATCAACGTCGACCTGCAACAACTGGTTCAAGCCCTGGACGCCGCGAGCAAGCGCGATCTGGAGATGGCCGCCGAGCGCTGCGTGGTGCGTGGCGGCAACAAGATCCTCGTCGAAGACCTGCTGCTGGGTCTGCTGGAGCGCCCGGAGAGCCTGCTGGCGCGTGCCCTGCAGGATGCCGAGCTGGACGCCGGTGAACTGGCCCAGGCGCTGCAGCCGCGCGGCGAGCACAGCGAGTCGCGCAACCCGGTATTCAGCGCCGAGCTGGTGCAGTGGCTGCAGGATGCACTGCTGGTGGCCAACCTGGAGCTGGGCGCCAGCCAGATCGACCAGGCGGCGCTGATTCTCGCCTTGCTGCGCAACCCCATGCGTTATGCCGGCAGCCGTTACCAGGCCCTGCTCGGCAAGCTCAATGCCGAGCGGCTGCGTGATTTCGCCCTCAGCCAGCAGCCGCAGAGCGCAGGCGGCAAGCCGGCCGCGCCTGGCGAGTCGAACCTGGCGCGCTTCACCCACAACTTCACCCAGCAGGCCCGCGACGGCAAGCTCGACCCGGTGCTGTGCCGTGACGGCGCGATCCGCCAGATGGTCGATATCCTCGCCCGTCGCCGCAAGAACAACCCGATCGTGGTGGGTGAGGCCGGCGTCGGCAAAACCGCCATCGTCGAAGGCCTGGCCCTGCGCATCGCCACCGGCGAGGTGCCGCAGGTGCTCAAGGGTGTCGAGCTGCTGTGCCTGGATCTCGGCCTGCTGCAGGCCGGTGCCAGCGTCAAGGGCGAGTTCGAGCGTCGTCTGCAGGGCGTGATCGATGAAGTGAAGGCCTCGCCCAAGCCGATCATCCTGTTCATCGACGAAGCCCACACCCTGATCGGTGCCGGTGGCCAGGCGGGCAGCGGCGATGCCGCCAACCTGCTCAAGCCGGCCCTGGCCCGTGGCGAGCTGCGCACCATCGCCGCCACCACCTGGAGCGAATACAAGAAGTACTTCGAGAAGGACCCGGCCCTGGCCCGTCGCTTCCAGCCGGTGCAGCTGCACGAGCCAACCGTGGAGGAGGCAGTGACCATCCTGCGCGGCCTGGCGCCGGTGTACGAGAAGAGCCACGGCATCTACCTGCGCGACGATGCGGTGGTCGCCGCCGCCGAACTGTCGGCGCGCTACCTGGCCGGCCGCCAGCTGCCGGACAAGGCCGTGGACGTGCTCGACACCGCCTGCGCCCGTGTACGCATCAGCCTGGCGGCGGCTCCCGAAGCGCTGGAGCGCCTGCGTGGCGAGATCGCCGAGGGCGAGCGTCAGAGCGAGGCCATGCGCCGGGACCTGGATGCGGGCCTGAACATCGACGGCGAAGCGCTGGATGCCCTGGAGAGTCGTCTGGTTGCCGCGCGCGCCGAGCTGGAACAGGTGGAAACGCGCTGGAGTGTGCAGCGTGAGCTGGCCGAGCGCCTGCTGGAGCAGCGCAAGCAATGCGCCGCCGCCCGCCTGGCCGGCGACGAGGCACCCAGCGACGAGTCGGCTGAAGCGCCGCGTGCGAGCCTGGAAGAACTGGAAGAGCAACTGCGCGCCATTCAGGTCGAACTGGCCAGCGCCCAGGCCGGCGAGCGCCTGGTCAGCTTCGAGGTCTGCCCGCGCCTGGTGGCGGAAGTGATCAGCCACTGGACCGGGGTGCCGCTGAGCCAGCTTGCCCGTGAGCACAATACCAAGGTCATCACCTTCGCCGACGACCTGCGCCAGCGCGTGCGCGGCCAGGAGCAGGCGATCCAGGCGCTGGACAAGGCCATGCGCGCCACCGCTGCCGGCCTGAACAAGCCCGATGCGCCGGTGGGCGTGTTCCTCCTGGTCGGCCCCAGTGGTGTCGGCAAGACCGAGACCGCGCTGGCCCTGGCCGACCTGTTGTACGGCGGCGAGCGCTTCCTCACCGTGATCAACATGTCCGAGTTCCAGGAGAAGCACACCGTTTCGCGCCTGATCGGCGCACCGCCCGGCTACGTTGGCTATGGCGAGGGCGGCATGCTCACCGAGGCGGTGCGGCAGAAGCCCTACTCGGTGATTCTCCTCGACGAAGTGGAGAAGGCCGATCCGGACGTGATGAACGTCTTCTACCAGATCTTCGACAAGGGCGTGGCCAACGACGGCGAAGGCCGCGAGATCAACTTCCGCAACACCCTGATCCTGATGACCAGCAACCTGGCCAGCGAGCGCATCGCCAGCCTCTGCGCCGGCGGTGAGCGTCCGGCGGCCGAGGACCTGGAGCTGGCCATTCGTCCGCAGCTCAGCCAGCACTTCAAGCCGGCGCTGCTCGGGCGCATGCGCGTGGTGCCCTACTACCCCATGGACGGCGACCTGCTGCGCCAGCTGGTCGGCCTCAAGCTGGCCCGTTTCGGCGAGCGCCTGGCGCGTCGCCAGCTCGCGTTCAGCCACTGCGACGGTCTGGTCGAGCACCTGGCCGAGCGGTGCACCCATGGCGACAGCGGTGCCCGCCTGATCGATCACCTGATCGACCAGCACCTGCAGCCGCTGGTGGTCGACCGCCTGCTCGACGCCATGGCCGCAGGGGAGACCCTGCAACGTGTGCACGCCACGCTGGACGCCGATTCGGCCGTGACCTGCGAGTTCGTCTGAGGTGCCGCCGATGTTCGCCGAAGTCCCGCAACCCCTGCGCTACGCCGAGGCCCTGCTCGGCCGCTATGCCGAGCTGGCTGGAGCGGCCAGTGCCGAGAGCCTGCTCGCCGGCCTGGTGCGCGCGGCAGCGGAGCTGGCCGACTGCGCGTTGGGGCAGCTCTACCTGCTGGACCACACCAATACCCGGCTGGCGCTGACGGCCGAGTGGCTCGATGGCGTGCTGCAACCGCGTGAGGCGGCCAGCCTGCCCAGCGACTACGACGGCGAGCAGCTGCTGCAGTACTGCCTGTGCCAGAACCAGGTGCTGTGCATCACCGAACTGGACAGCGCGCTGCATTCCATCGCCTGCCTGCCGGAGACCAACCGTGCCTGGCGCAGCCTGCTGTGCCTGCCGCTGCATGACGGCGCCGGTCACGTCCGTGGCCTGCTGCTGGTCGCCAGCCACGAGCGGCGCATCCTGCAGGGCTTCGCCAGTTCCTTCGCCCAGCTGGGTGGCTTCGCCCTGGCTCAGTTGCACCTGCTGCGGCGCCTGCGTGCGCCGACGGCCGACGGCGAGGCGCTGGCCGCGCCCGTGGCCTCCGCTCCCGGTACGCCCTGCGCCAGTGGCTATGGCCTGCTCGGCCAGAGCCAGGCCATGCGCCGCGTCTACCAGTTGATCGGCAAGGTGCTGCACAGCCCGGTCAGCGTCCTGCTCACCGGCGAGACCGGCACCGGCAAGGAACTGGTCGCCCGCGCCATCCACGATTGCGGGGCGCGGCGAAGCAAGGCGTTCATCGTGCAGAACTGCGCGGCGTTGCCGGAGAACCTGCTGGAAAGCGAGCTGTTCGGCTATCGCAAGGGCGCCTTCACCGGCGCCGACCGTGACAAGCCGGGCCTGTTCGATGCAGCCGACGGCGGCACCTTGTTCCTCGACGAGATCGGCGACATGCCGCTGGCGCTGCAGGCCAAGCTGCTGCGCGTGCTGCAGGAAGGCGAAGTGCGCCCCCTGGGCAGCAGCGAAACGCACAAGGTGGATGTGCGCATCGTCGCCGCCACCCATCAGGAACTGCGCAAACGCGTCGAGGATGGCCGCTTCCGCGAGGACCTGTTCTATCGCCTGTCGCACTTCCCCATCGAGCTGCCGCCGCTGCGCGAGCGCGACGAGGACATCCTGCTGCTGGCACGCCACTTCGCCAGCACGGCCAGCGGCCTGCTGCAGCGTGATGCCTGCCGCTGGAGCGACGCCGCGCTGGGGCACCTGGCCGGCTACGGCTTCCCGGGCAACGTGCGCGAACTCAAGGGCCTGGTCGAGCGCGCGGTGCTGCTCTGCGAAGGCGGAGAGCTGCTGCCCGAGCACTTCAACCTCGAACAGATGCAGAGCACGGGCAACGAGCCGCTGAGTCTGCGCGAGCGCATGGATCGCCTCGAGCGCAACCTGCTGCTCGACTGCCTGCGCAAGAACCGCGGCAACCAGACCAACGCCGCCAACGAACTGGGTCTGCCCCGGCGCACCCTCCTGTACCGCATGAATCGGCTGAAGATCAGCCCGAGCGAGGTCTGAGCATGCTCGCCCGTTTCTTATCCACTTACCTCCTAGGAGCGCATTCCATGTTGCATCGCTATCGCGCCGCCGCCCTGCTGGCGCTGGCCATCGTTCTGGCCGGCTGCTCCGGCAACTACAAGTTCAGCGACGATCAATACCGCCCGCTGGGCGATCCGCAAGCCGAGAAACGCGGCCACTGACCGCAAGGAGTAGGTTCACCATGGAACTGGTATTCGATGTGGTCAGCGCACAGCAGTTCGTGCCAGGTCTATTGACCACCAAGACCTTCAAGCAGGCCGGCGGGGTGATTGGCCGCGCTGAGGAATGCGACTGGGTGATCCCGGATCGCAAGCGCGTGCTGTCCAGCCGTCATGCGGAAGTCAGCTACCGTGATGGCGCCTTCTACCTGACCGACACCAGCAGCAACGGCATCGCCCTCAAGGACAGCGGCGCCAGTCTCGGCAAGGGTCGGCCGCAGCGTATCGAGCACGGCAGCGTCTACTGCCTGGGCGACTTCGAGATCCGCGCCCGGCTGATTCAGGACCCGGCGATGTTCGAGGGCGATATCGGCCTGCCGCAGGCCGCCGGCAGCATCATCCCCGACGACGCCTTTCTCGACCTCGACCCGCTGACCGCCCTGGACCAGCAGGAGCGCGTCTACGCCGAGGTGGATGACCTGACCGCCGTATTGCGGCCTGACACCGCCCATGCGCAGCAGCGCGACTACGCGCAGATCGACGAGGAAAACCTGCTGGTTCCCGAGCTGGTCGTGCCGCAGCCCGCGCCGCAACCGAAGCCTGCGCCGGAGCCCGAGCGCCTGCCGCCGAGCTTCTGGGAGAAATTCTCCGATGCGCTCGGGGTCCGCCTCGACGACCTCGACGAAGACGCACGTCAGGCCCTGGCGCTGAATGCCGCCCGGCTGCTCAAGCAGAGCGTCGGCAGCCTGCAGCAGGCGTTGCGTACGCGCAGCGAGCTGAAGAACGAACTGCGCCTGGCCCTGACCACGGTGCAGAGTGCCGGCAACAACCCGCTCAAGCACGGCCTGGACAGCAGCGAGACGCTGGGCGCCCTGCTGCGTGGCGGCAAGGCCGGGCAACTGCCCGCGGAGCAGGCCATCAGCCGCAGCTTCCGTGACCTGCAGGCACACCAGGTGGCGCTGCTCGCCGCCAGCCGTGCGGCGGTCAAAGGCATGCTGGAGCAGTTCGACCCCGAGCAACTGACCCTGCGCTTCGAGCGCAGCGGACGCAAGCCGCTGCTGGCCACCGACGGCAGCCGCTGGCGTGCCTACCGTCGCCTGCATGCCTCGCTGGAGCAGAACGACGACTGGAGCGATCGCCTGTTCGCCCGCGACTTCGCCAATGCCTACGAAGAACAGGTCCGCCTGATCGCCACCCTCAATACCGACCTTCAAGGATGATGCCCATGCCTCGCCTGTTTTCTCTGGCGCTGTGCGCCCTGTTGCTGACCCTGAGCGGCTGCTCCGCGCTGTCGCCCTACTCGCACATGACCAAGCTGGACCTGAGCCTGGCCGGCAGCGATCAGCTCAACCCCGACCTCAATGGTCGTCCGTCGCCGATCGTGGTGCGCCTGATGGAGCTCAAGCACCCGGTCGCCTTCGAGAACGCCGATTTCTTCTCCCTCTACCAGCGTCCCAAGGAGGCCCTGGCCCCGGACCTGGTGGCCCAGGAAGAGCTGGAGCTGCGCCCGGGTGAAACCCGTGAGCTGAAGCTCTCGGTGCAGGAAGGCAGCCGTTACGTCGGCGTGCTCGCCGCCTACCGCGACCTGCCGGAAGCCAGCTGGCGGTTCGTGATCGACATCGACGAGCAGGAGCGCAACGCGGCGAACCTGCGCCTCGACGAGCGCGGTATCCGCAACCTCGACGACGAGCAGGAGCAGAGTCGATGAGCCAGCACAAAGTCATCTGGCAGGAAGGCATGCTGCTGCGCCCGCAGCACTTCCAGCAGAACGATCGCTACGTCGATCAGCAGCTCAAGCTGCGTACGCAGAAACTGGCCAGCTACGCCTGGGGGTTCTTCGAGCTGGAGATCGACCGCCAGTTCCTCAACATGGGCAAGCTGGTGGTGAGCAAGGCCAGCGGCGTGCTGCCTGACGGCAGCCTCTTCGACCTCGGTGCCGAGCGCGAGCCGCTGGGCCTGGACGTGCCGCCGAATACCGGCAATACCCCGGTCTACCTGGCGCTGCCGCTGGTCACGGGCAACCATATCGAAAGCCGCCGTTCCGAACAGCAGGACGTGCTGGCCCGCTACATCGCCTTCGACGAGGAAGTGACCGACTCCAACGCCGGTGACAGCAGCGTCAGCCAGGTCAGCACCGGCCGCCCGGATTTCCGCCTGCTGCTCGGCGAGCAGCAGAGCGACCAGGGCTACGTGCGGATCAAGCTGTGCGACGTGCTCGACACCACGCCTGACGGGGTGATCAGCCTCGACCCGGAATTCAGCCCGACCTACGTCAACTTCCAGGCCTCGGGCTACCTGCTGAGCTGCCTCAAGGAAGTGATCAGCATGCTGGCGCACCGTGGCGACATCCTCGCCGAGCGTATCCGCGCCACGGGCAAGGTGGGCGGCGCCGAGGTCGGCGACTTCATGATGCTGCAGCTGATCAACCGCTACGAGCCGATCCTGCGCCACCACCTGGGGGTCGAGCAGGTCCACCCGGAGCAGATCTACCGTGAACTGGTCGGGCTGCTCGGCGAGCTGGCCACCTTCTCCAGCGAGACCAAGCGTCCGCGCCTGGAGGGCCGCTACCTGCACAGCGACCAGGGCATGAGCTTCCGCAAGCTGATGGACGCCATCCGCCAGGTGCTGTCGATGGTGCTCGAACAGCACGCCATCGAACTGCTGCTGCAGCAGCGCCAGTACGGCATCCAGGTCTCGCCGCTGCACGACCACAAGCTGCTCGGCACCTCCAGCTTCGTGCTGGCCGCCAGCGCCCAGTGCGATTCCGAGGAGCTGCGTCAGCGCCTGCCGGCCCACCTCAAGGTCGGCCCGGTCGAGCGTATCCGCCAGCTGGTCAACCTGCACCTGCCGGGGATCAAGGTCAAACCGCTGCCGGTGGCGCCGCGCCAGATTCCCTTCCACTCGGGCAAGACCTACTTCGCCTTGGAGCTCAGCTCCGAGGAACTGGCGCAGCTGGAACGCTCCGGCGGCTTCGCCTTCCACGTGTCCGGCGAATTCTCCGGGCTTGAGCTGAAATTCTGGGCGATCAGGAACTGACCATGACAACCAAGGAAATGGAATACGGCCAGGATGACAAGACCGTCATCCTCAACCGCCAGGGTGAAGCCCGCGCCGAAAGCCCGCTGACCGACTTCAGCGCGCCGCCGAAATTCGAACAGCTGGAAGAGCGCATGATCTTCGCCGCGCGCCTGCGCCCGGCGGAGAGCTTCAATATCAGCCTCAACCCGCTGGTGGCGGCGGCCTCCTCGCTGCTTTCCGAAGTGGTGCGCCTCAAGCACAGCTTCGAAAGCGAGGACCTGGACGCCCTCAACCAGCGCCTGACCCGCGAGATCAAGGTGTTCGAGCACCGGGCGCTGCACGATGGCGCCGAGAGCAGCCAGGTGATGGCCGCGCGCTACGTGCTTTGCACCGTGGTCGACGAGGCGGTGGTGACCACGCCCTGGGGCAACGAGAGCGAATGGTCGCAGATGAGCCTGCTGTCCTCGTTCCACAACGAGACCTTCGGTGGCGAGAAGTTCTTCCAGCTGCTCGAGCGTCTGTCGCGCAACCCGGTCAAGCACCTGCCGATGCTGGAGCTGATGTACCTGTGCCTGTCGCTCGGCTTCGAGGGCAAGTACCGCGTGCTGCAGCGCGGCATGCTCGAGCTGGAGGCCGTGCGCGACAGCCTCTACCGGCAGATCCGCCAGCTGCGGGGCGACGTCCCGCGTGAAGTCTCGCCGCACTGGCAGGGGCTCAAGGACACCCGTCGGCGCCTGGTGCGCATCGTGCCGTGGTGGCTGGTGGCGCTGTTCACCCTGATGTGCCTGGTGATGATGTACGCCGGTTTCGCCTGGGTACTCGGCGAGCAGCGCGACACCGTCCTCAAGCCGTATCAGCAACTCGACCCGGCCTCGGGTGTCAGCATGGATGACGTGAAATGAAGAGCTTCTTCGCCAAACTTGGCGCCTTTTTCCGCAAGACCTGGGTCTGGAGCCTGCTCCTGGTCCTGATTCTCGCGCTGCTGGTGTGGTTCGTCGGGCCGTTGCTGGCCGTCAACGACTACAAGTTCTGGGAGTCCGCCACCAGCCGCCTGCTGACCATCAGCCTGCTGTTCCTGCTCTGGGGCCTGGCCATGGTGTTCGCCAGCTGGCGTGCCACCGCACGCAAGAAGGCCGCCGAGAACGATGCCGATGCCCAGGAGCGCATGCGCCGGGAAGAGCAGATCAACGAGGAACAGGCCGAGCTGCGTCACCGCTTCAAGGACGCCCTGCGCACCCTCAAGCGCTCCAGCCTGTATCGCGGGCGCAGCGAGAAGTGGCGCAACGACCTGCCCTGGTACCTGATCCTCGGTCCGCAGGGCAGCGGCAAGACCAGCCTGCTGGACTTCTCCGGCCTGGATTTCCCGCTCAATCGCGGCGAAAACCAGCGCCTGACCAAGGACGTTTCCGGTACCCGCTACGCCGACTGGTATTTCGCCGATCACGCCGTGCTGATCGACACCGCCGGCCGCTACCTGACCCAACCCGATGCGCAGATCGATGGCCGTGCCTGGGGCACCCTGCTGGGTCTGCTGCGCCAGCGCCGCGCGCGTCCGCTCAACGGCGTGCTGGTGAGCATTCCCCTCGAGCAGCTGCAAGGCGGCAGCGAGGTGGAGCTGGAAACCCTGGCCCGCCAGACCCGCCAGCGCCTGCAGGAGATCCATCAGCGCCTCGGCGCCGACGTGCCGGTCTATCTGGTGCTCAACAAGGCCGACAAGATTCTCGGCTTCGACGAGTTCTTCGACCAGCTGTCGCGCGAGGAAAGCGAGCAGGTACTGGGCGCCAGCTTCCGCAAGGAGCAGAACGCCACCGACGTGGCCGTGGTGCGCCAGGAGTTCGAAGAACTGCTGCGCCGTCTGAACAGCCAGGTGATCCTGCGCATGCACCAGGAGCGCGACACCCAGCGCCGTGGCCGCATCCTCGACTTCCCGCACCAGCTCGGCCAGATCGGCGAGCGTCTGTGCCTGTTCGTCGAACTGGCCTTTGCCGGCAACCGCTACCAGCGGGCCAGCAAGCTGCGCGGTTTCTACCTGACCAGTGCGCCGCAGCTCAACGAGCAGCTCGATCCGCTGACCGCCGGCATCGGCCGCAACCTCGGTCTGGCGGGCAGCGCGCTGCCGACCTTCCGCAGTGGTCGGGCGCGTTTCATCCATCACCTGCTCAGCCGGGTGATCTTCCCCGAGGCCGACCTGGCCAGCCTGGACCAGAAGGAAGTGCGCCGTATCGACTGGGGCCAGCGTGCGATGTACGCCACCGCTTTCGCGGTGCTGGCGCTGTTCGGCGTGCTCTGGGCCACGGGTTTCTCGGCCAACCACGGACGCCTGGAAGAACTGCGCGAGATCGCCCAGAAGCTGACCCGCGAGCATGATGCGGTCAATCCTCAGGACGACGCCCTGCAGGTCCTCAAGGCACTGGACAGCAGCTACGCCGCGACCCAGGTATTCCCGCCCAAGGGTGACGTTTCCTACCTGCAGCGTACCGGCCTGTTCCAGGGTGAGGCGGTCAATCCGCCCGTGTACTCGACCTACCGTGCCGAACTGGAAAACCTGCTGCTGCCGCGCGTTGCCCGTCAGCTGGAGGCGCAGATTCGTGCCAACCTCAGCGACCGCGAGCGCCTGCTCGGCAGCCTGCGAGCCTACCTGATGCTCAACCTGGAAGAGCGTCGCGACGCCGACTTCCTCAAGGAGTGGGTGGCCGCCGACTGGTCGCTGCGCTACACCGGCAACAGCCCGGCGCAGCATGGCCTGAACACGCACTTCGCCCGTCTGCTGGACGAGTCGTTCGCGCCTTACGCGCTCAA
Source organism: Pseudomonas sp. REST10 (assembly GCF_029542605.1). NCBI lineage: Bacteria > Pseudomonadati > Pseudomonadota > Gammaproteobacteria > Pseudomonadales > Pseudomonadaceae > Pseudomonas > Pseudomonas sp. REST10. The sequence goes on from NZ_CP035677.1 coordinate 336,626, forward strand.
CGCCCAGCTGGTCGCCCAGGCGCGCCAGGTCCTGCGCAGCGAGTCGCTGGCCAACGTGGTCTATCGCATGCTGCGTGAACAGGCGCGCAGCCTGCCCGACTATCGCCTGAGCCAGAAGCTTGGCCCGCAGGCGGCCCTGATCGTGGGCAGCGACTACGCCATCCCCGGCTTCTACACCCAGACCGGCTACAGCAAGACCTTCACCGCCCAGGGCGCCAACCTGGTGCGCGAGATCCTGCGTGACAACTGGGTGCTGGGCGAGGGTGAAACCCTCAGCGCCGCCGACCTCAGCCGTCTGATGGTCGAGCTGGAGCAACTGTACTTCCGCGACTACGGCAACTACTGGGGTGAGGCCATCGCCCAGCTCAGCCTGGAGCCGATCGGCAGCGCCGGTCGTGGCGCCGCGTTGCTGGGCGGCCTGACGGCAGCCAATTCGCCGCTGCTGCAGATGCTCGTCGAGGTGCGTGACAACACCCGCTTCAAGGGGCTCGCCGAGGCTGCCGATGACGCCGGCGCTGCCGCCGACGCGCTGGAAGGCGCCAAGGGCAAGGTGGGCAAGGCTGCCAAGCTGGCCAGTGCCGCCGCCGAGCAGGCGCAGCAGGCCCTGGCCAAGAACACCCCGGATACCGCGCGCAAGACCCTGGAGCGCCGTTTCGAAAGTCTGCACAAGCTGCTCGACGAGAACGGTGGTGCGGGTGTCGATCTGGCCGCCGGCCTGCAGGCGCTGGATGACCTGCAGCGTCAGCTGGCCAGCCTGGCCAATGCCGGTGCCAGCGACCAGGCCGCGTTCGAGATGGCCAAGGCACGCATGGGCGGCAAGCGCGACGCCATCAACCAGGTGCGCAGCGCCGCGGCACGCCTGCCGCAGCCGGTGGGCAACTGGCTGGCGCTGCTGGCCGAGGACAGCTGGAGCCTGGTGTTGAACGACGCCTACCAGTTCCTCAACCAGCGCTATCAGAGCGAGCTGTACGCGGCCTACGACAACTCGTTGAAGCAGCGCTACCCGTTCAGTGCGCACAGCGAGAGCGACGTGGCGGTGGCCGACTTCCGCGAGTTCTTCAAGGCCCAGGGCATTGCCGAGCGCTTCTTCGACAGTTACCTGCGGCCGTTCGTCAGCGGCAGCGCCGACCAGTATCGCCTGCGTCGCGTCGACGGCCGTGGCCTGCCGCTGTCGCGTGAGTTCCTGCTGCAGATGAGCCGCGCTCAGGTGATCCGCCGCAGCTTCTTCGCCGAGAACCCGGCCGAGCCGCAGGTGCTGTTCAAGCTCGAGCCCTACTCGCTGGACTCCAGCCTGAGCCGCGCCGACTTCCGCTTCGGCAACCAGCAGATGGAGTATCGCCATGGCCCGATCGTCGCGACGGCCTTCCGCTGGCCGGCGGCAAGCGACGAGGACCGTACCAGCCTGGTGGTCGAGGAGCTCGGCGGTCGCCGTGTCGGCATCGAGAAGAACACCGGCCCCTGGTCGCTGTTCCGCCTGCTCGACCTGATGGACGTGGACTACCACAGCGGCCGTGACGTGCTGATCCTCAAGGCCAACCTCGGCGGCCTGCACGCCAACTACCTGCTGCACAGCCAGCGCTCGCCGAACCCGTTCGACATCGGCCTGCTGCGCAGCTTCAAGTTGCCGGCGACACTCTGATGAGTGAAGTCGCCAACGCCTGGCGCAGCGCTGCGCGCACCGACACCGGCAAGGTGCGGGCGCGCAACGAGGATGCCTTCCTCGCCCTGCCCGAGCAGGGCCTCTGGGTGGTGGCCGACGGTATGGGAGGGCATCAGAACGGCGCCCTGGCCAGCCGTCTGATCGTCGAGCAGCTGGCCGAGATACCGGAAGGTGACCTGACGCAGCGCCTGGCGCAGCTGCGCCAGAGCCTGCACCGGCTCAACCACCGTCTCGGCCAGGAGCTGACGGTGACTGCCGAGCGCCCGGATACGGTGATCGGCAGTACCGTGGTCGCCCTGTTGCTGGAGGGCGAGCGCGCCGCCTGCGTCTGGGCAGGTGACAGTCGCTGCTACCTGTGGCGCGGCTCGCGGCTGTATCAGCTGAGCCGGGATCACTCGCTGGAGCAGCAACTGATCGACGAGCAGGGCATGACCCCGCAGGAAGCCGCGCGCCATCCGGCGGCTCATGCACTGACGCGTGCCATCGGCGCCTGCGAGACGTTGCAGCTGGACATCCTCGAGCTCGACGTATTGCCGGGCGATGTCTTCCTGCTGTGCAGCGACGGGCTTTATCAGGGCCTCTCTGCCGACGAGCTGGGCGCCTGCCTGAACCTGCCTTCGCCACACCTGGCCGTGGAGCGACTGTTCCAGCGCGTGCTCGACGGCCCGGCCCGTGACAACCTCAGCGCCGTGGTGATTCGCCGATGACCGAAGCCGCCGAAGCCAGTGACCTCACCTACTTTGCCCTGGCCGCCACCGCAGCCAGCCCGCCCCTGCGCGAAACGCCGCGCCGGGCGCCGGGCGAGCTGCCGGATGTGCTCGGCGGCCGGTACAAGATCGAACGCCTGCTCGGCGTGGGCGGCATGGGCGCGGTGTACCGTGCCCGCGACCTGTTGCGCGAGCAGTTCGGCGACCCCGAACCCTATGTCGCGCTGAAGACCCTCAGCGACGACTTCGCCGAGTACCCGGATGCCAATGCCCTGCTCTACAGCGAGTTCGCCCTCACCTCGCGGCTCAACCACCAGCATGTGGTGCGGCTGTTCGGCTTCGAGGTGGATACGACGTGCGAGCGTGCCTTCATCACGCTGGAGCTGATGCGTGGTCTGACCCTGGATCAGCTGCTCTGCGAACGACCCGAGGGCCTGCCCTGGGACGAGTTGCGCAGCATCGCCATCGCCCTGCTCGATGCGCTCGCCTACTCCCATGAACTGGGCGTGCTGCACGGCGACCTGAAACCCAGCAATGTGATGTTGGCCGAAGACGGTCTGCGGCTGTTCGACTATGGTCTGGGGCAGCCCGTGGAGGGCCTGTTGCCGGGCCTGCCGCGCTTGTGCCGAAACCGCATCGCCGCCTGGACGCCACGCTACGCTGCCCTGGAACTGCTTGAGGGCGCCGCCCTGTCGGCGGCTGCGGATGTCTATGCGGTGGCCTGCGTCCTGGTCGAGCTGGCCTGCGGGCAACACCCGTTCCGTCGCCTCAGCGCCAAGCAGGCCAAGAGCATGGAGCTGGACAAGCAACTGCAACGACCGGCGCAGGTACCGCTGCATTGCTGGCAGGCCCTGCGTACTGCGCTGGCCTTCGACGAAGGCCAGCGGCAGATAGGTTGCAGCGAGCTGCTGGAGGCATTTCGCCGGCCGCCGGCGTCGCGCCTGCAACGCTGGCTGGGCAGAGCATGACAGGCTGTTGAAAAGGACTCACTCGAAAGGATACGTATATGTTCAACCCGGCCAACGAAACCCATTTCAGCCTGAACATCGAAGGCGTCGAGCATGACCTGCAGGTGCTCGAGTTCAGTGGCCGCGAGGCCATCAGCCAGCCCTATCGCTTCGATGTGGAGCTGATCAGCGAACGCCCGGACATCGATCTGGAAAGCCTGCTGCACCAGCGTGCCTTTCTCGCTTTCAGCCCGAACGGCGAGGGTATTCACGGCCTCATCCACCGTGTCGAACAGGGCGAGTCCGGCAAGCGCATGACCCGCTATCGGCTGGCCATCGTGCCGCAGCTCAGTTACCTGGCACACCGCACCAACCAGCGTATCTTCCAGCACCTGACGGTGCCGCAGATCGTTGCCCAGGTGCTCGAAGAGCACGGCATCGTGGAAGGTGGCTACCAGTTCCAGCTTGGTCCGACCGTCTACCCCGAGCGCGACTACTGCGTGCAGTACGACGAGAGCGACCTGCACTTCGTCCAGCGCCTGTGTGAAGAGGAAGGTATTCACTATCACTTTCAGCACAGCGAAAGCGGCCACGTGCTGACCTTTGGCGATGATCAGACCGCATTCGCCAAGCTGGGCCGACCGACGCCCTACATCCAGGACAGCGGCATGACCGCCGACGACCCGGTGATCAAGCGCCTGGCCCTGCGCCTGGAGACCCGGACCCGCAGCACCACGCGGCGCGACTACGATTTCGAGCAGCCACGCCTGCTGCTCGAGGCGACCTACCAGGGCGAGCAGGCCGGCGAGAACGACGGCCTGCCGGATCTGGAAGACTACGATTACCCCGGTCGCTACACCGACCGAGCGCGCGGCAAGCACCTGGCCAAGCGCGCTCTGGAGCGTCACCGCGCGGACTACCAGCAATTGCAAGGCAATAGCGACGAACCGCGCCTGGTCAGCGGCCACCTGCTGGAAATCTCCGAACACCCACGCAGCGAGTGGAACGACCTCTGGCTGCTCACCGAAGTGCTGCACGAAGGCAAGCAGCCCCAGGTGCTGGAGGAGTCCATCACCAGTGATTCGGTACTGGGCAAAGGCCTCTCCAGACTGTTGCGTGGCGTGACCGGCGAAGCGGACTCCAGCGAGGGTGCTGACTTCCACCAGGGCTACCGTAACCGTTTCCTCGCCACGCCCTGGGATGTGCCCTATCGCCCGCCACTCGAGCATCCCAAACCCAAGGTGTTGGGTAGCCAGACGGCCGTCGTCACCGGCCCGGCCGGCGAAGAGATCCACTGCGACGAATACGGCCGGGTGAAGGTGCAGTTCTTCTGGGACCGCGAAGGCCAAGCCGACGACAAGACCAGCTGCTGGCTGCGCGTCAGCTCCAGCTGGGCCGGCGATCGCTACGGCGCCATCACCATTCCGCGCATCGGCATGGAAGTACTGGTCACCTTCCTCGAAGGCGACCCCGACCAGCCGCTGGTCACCGGCTGCCTGTACCACGCCGAACACGTGGTGCCCTACGACCTGCCGGCGAACAAGACCCGCAGCGTGTTCAAGACACTGAGCAGCCCCGGTGGTGGCGGCTACAACGAGCTGCGCATCGAGGACCGCAAGGGCGCCGAGCAGATCTACGTCCACGCCCAGCGCGACTGGGACGAAAACATCGAGCACGACCAGAAGATCCGCGTCGGCAACGAGCGCCATGACACCGTCGAGGCCAACAGCTACACCGAACTCAAGGCCGAGGAACACCTCACCGTCACCGCCGAGCGCAAGGTCGAGGTCAAGCCGCAGGACCACCTGACGGTGGGTACCGACCAGCACATCAAGCTGGGCACCGCGCAACTGACCAAGGCCGGCCGCGAGATCCACCTCAAGGCCGGGCAGAAAATGGTCATCGAGGCCGGCATCGAACTGACCCTCAAGGCCGGTGGCAGCTTCATCAAGCTCGACCCGGGCGGCATCACCATCTCCGGCCCGCTGGCCCGCCTCAATGCCGGCGGCTCGCCGGGCAAGGGCTCGGGTATCGGCATCAAGCCACCCGTGTTGCCGGGCGCGGCGGATAGCGACAAGGCGGGGGATGTGCTGGAGCAGGTCCTGGGCAGCTTGTCCATCACTGAGCCGGCAGATCCACGCGAATACCGATTCAACATTCGTCTGCAGGATGTTCCAGGCGATGAGGGCTTTCCTTTGGCATACGCGCCATGGCGTATCGAGCGGGGTGACGAGAACGAGTTGCTGATGGAAGGTGAGGCTGATGCTGATGGTCGTGTGTCGCTTGATGACACTCAGCAGAAACAACTATCGAAGGTATACGCTCAGGCGCCTCGAAGTCTTTGGCTTAGCTACCCCGGCCAGCGAATAGCCTTGCGTGTTCACATGGAGCAGCAGGGTTGGGACAGTGAGCGTTATGCACTGGGGTCGATGGACTTCAGTAGCTGCGTCAGTCGTAACTCCAAAGGTAATGCGCTGCTGGAGAAAGATCGTAGTCAGCAGGATAGCCAGTGCAGTAGCGATCTGTTTACCCACCTTCAATCCAAGGAATGAATGCTCATGGCAACTGACTCTGCCTACAACGGGATCCGCGCAAAAGAACTCAATCAGATTAATGCGCAGGACGGGCGTGCCTATGCGGCCTACTCCGCTCCGGATTTCTTTCTCAACGGAGAAAATCTGTTTGCACCCAAGCGTACGGGTAATCAGGTTCGTTTTTTTACGACGGGAAGTGACTACTTCAAGGACGTTGCAGCTTCCATCGATCAAGCCAGTCGATGCATTTTTATCACTGGCTGGCAGGTCAACTACGACGTCTTGCTCGATGGCAAGCGAAGCCTTTGGCAGTGCCTGCATCAGGCTCTCAAACGCCAGTCGACCTTGAAGATTTATGTCATGCCCTGGCTGAGCCCATCCGGCAGTGTAGGTACTTACGACTTCGAGACCATGCTGGCTGTCTTTCAGCTCAACGCTGGTCTGCCGGGCGGCCCTCGCGCCTTCTGCACGCCGGCTATCCAACAGAGTGATATGAAGGGACTCGGCGTTGCGTTTTCTCACCACCAGAAATCAGTCGTAATCGACAACCGAATCGCCTATGTCGGAGGGATCGACCTTGCCTACGGGCGGCGTGACGACAATAACTTCAGCCTGGATGCCAGTACCAGGCAGGGTAATGATGCCTACAACCCTGGGCTGCCGAAGTTGGGGTGGATGGATCTGGATAAGCATGTCAGCTCGATGGGGCTGATGATGGCCACGCTGTTCGACATGTCCAGGCCCGTGTCGGAGACCAGCCTGATTCCGCTCAGCAGGAGTACGGCGTTAAACGGTGCTAGCCATGTTGCGGACTTTTTCCGCAGCCCACCGTTCTCCGCTCTGCAGTGGTTGAATCGCGCCAAGAACAGCGCACAGGAAAACCTCGACGAGGGCTTTGAGCGTCTAAGTGCTGTCCAGCGCCAGATGGTCGGGAAAAGTATCCAGGCTATGGCCAGATTGATTGGCGACAACCTCGATACAGTTCCGATGGCAGAGGAGTTGAAGCAACGCTTGCGAGAGTGGTTGCAGGAGCTTCGTGAGGCAGCGGGTAATCTTTATGAGTCATTACGTATCAAGAGCATCCAGCTGATCAGCCAGTGGATGAGTGAGACCGAGCTTGGTCAGGTGCTTACCGTTCTCAGCGGCAAGAGTTTCGATGATATTCCCGGCACATATCGGGAGAGGACCAACGAGTTGGCCAGCTCGATGCTTTGGTTCATCTATCACTTGCTACAGGAACGCTCGGGGCAGCATCTGGAGCCTTATGCTTATCTGCATGAGGAACCGCAGCCACTGGCGTCACCGGACAATGGTCGTTTGGCGGAGGATCAGCCGCGCATGCCCTGGCAGGATGTGCACTGCCGCATCGAAGGTCCCTCCGTATATGACGTGGCGCGTAATTTCATCGACCGCTGGAATGGGCAGCAAGCCTACCTCGCCGATACGCCTGCACTGCAGGACACCACGCTGGTGCGTAATCTGCTAGAGGCAGTCGTACGCTGGCTCAATACGTTGGTAAGTGATCTCGGCCTGGAACGTCTGGGTGTCAAACTCAAGGTGAGCGATGCTCCGCGCCTGAACTTCCCCAAACCACAACCTGTATGGATCAATGCTTCCGAACAGTTGCCCGTGGCGCCCAGCGCACAGCCAGGTGGCATGAGTGTGCAGGTGCTGCGCAGTGCCTCCAGCCGTATGACCCAGCAGGAGCAGGTGGGGAGAGGCAAGGCAGGCGTCAACCTGCCCTTGCCTGCGGGTATCGACAATGGAGGAGTCCAGGCAAACTGTAAGGCCGCCATGCTGCAGGCTATCTCTAGCTCGCAGCACTTCATCTATATCGAGAACCAGTTCTTTCAGAGTGCGTATGGAGACGAGCGCGAAATTTTTGATGACGCTCCTCTTTCTGGCCCGATGGCGAGCCTGCGTGATCCTGGCAGTTTGCGCCAGGATTACGTCGCTCGCGTGCGGCTGCGCGAAGCGTTGGAGGCCGAGGATATCTGGCAGCTGGACTGGAAGGAAATCGATAGCATTGCCCAGGAGCCCAGTACCGAGGCGCGCCAGTTTTTGAAAAGTTTGCAGGCCATGTGGGGCATCAATGTCCAGGGCTGGCTAACCCACAAGTTGGGTGCAGCGCAGAGGGGACTGATCAATGGCATTGGCGAGGCCTTGGCCAACCGTATTGGGCGGGCTATCGATGAGGGGCGTCCCTTTCATGTCTACATGATTCTACCGGTGCATCCAGAAGGTGCGCTGAACGTTCTAAACATCATGCATCAGGTTAGTTTGACCATGCAGAGTCTGGCTTTTGGCGAGAACAGTCTGATCAAACGTATCCAGAAACGCATGGCCTTGCGCGAACTGCTGGATCGCAAAGTGAGCCGCGCCGAGGCACTCAAGGTCATCGAGCGCAAGGACGCAACCAACCGGCCTGTATACGAGCAACAGGACTGGAGTCGCTACCTGACCCTGCTTAATCTGCGCACCTGGGAAAGCTTGACGGGGCGTGTGGTTACTGAACAGATCTACGTGCACAGTAAGTTATTGATCGCTGATGATCGTGTGGCCATTCTCGGTAGTGCGAATATCAATGACCGTAGCCTACTGGGTACCCGTGATTCCGAGCTGGCAGTCATCGTTCGCGATAGTACTCCGGTGCAGGCCAAGCTCGACGGCAAGCAGGTACATACCGTCGGTAAGGCCGTGCATCAGTTACGAGTCGATCTATGGAAGAAGCACTTTGGCTTGTCCATGGCCGCAGGCTCATCCAGCGTCACTCCGGCAACCGGGCTGGAGCAGTATCTGGAGCAGCCCGCGGCGGAGGGCACTTGGAAGGCGATACAAGAAAGGGCTTTGCTGAATACCCGCCTCTATGAAAGGTCCTTCGATTTTATTCCACAAAACATCAGTCAGGTTCAGTCGCGCAAAACGCCCGATATGACAGGCTATCTGAACGGATTCCCTGCCTCCACCTGGCCAACCTGGGCTTACCGCGATCTAAACAATATTGATCATGGCGGAGAACTAATGGAGCCCATGCCCTATGAAGAGCGCTTCTGGCACTCCGATACTCTGGCTGCCGTTAAAAGCTTCTCCTCACCCGTTGGTGTACAAGGCTTTATCTGCGCTTTGCCCGTCAACTGGACGCGTGGTGAGAACAATGATTCCGGTATAAACCTGAGCATTCTAGCCCAGGTACTTGAAAACCCTGAACGTAGTCGCGCACTGGCCCAGGCTGACTACGGGCACGAAGAAGAGATCCAGCGTGCATGAGAGTCCTTTTTCACTATCTGAGTCTTGGTCTGATAATTCCCGCAGGTATGGCGCTTGCCGACGCACCGCGACAAGAGTGCCTCGGGCGCATAATTTTTGATGTGCCTGAAGAAATGCAATGGGCAACCTATGATGGTCCGCGAACTGACAGAATCACTGATGGACGGGGCGGGCATGTATTTACCCCTAAAGTTACGGCTAAAGGCGACGTTGGCAGTTATGACTATGACGGGCTGACTATTCGCGTGAGTGATGTCGTCGGACGTGACATGTTCGATGGCGCTGCAAGGTATATCAAAGGCACGGCGCGTCTTTACCAGAAGGAACTGCAGAAAAATCTGGAGGCTGATAAGAAACTGCTTAGTGAACTGAGAGTGTTGGATGAAAAAGAAAGTACCAACGCAACTAAGGAGGCCGTGGAGCGTTTCATAAAGTCCATAGAGGAACTCGAGCGTCAGCTGCCTCTAGCTACAGTTCATGAATACGATCTTGGCATCCCCGATGCCTATTTTCTGGGCGGGCATCTCGCCCCTGGCAAGGCTTTGCTTTGGCGCAACAATCGCGTCTACTACTTCGCCTTTGCCAAGGCCGGCCCCGATTCCGCCAAGCGTATCAAGGCGCTGATGGAGCGTTTTCAGCCGCGTGAATTGTATGAAGTGCCCAAAGGCCCAGGGTTCTGCTTCCCCTACGGGTTTATCGCCGATGATGGCAAGACCGCCTACAGCATCAAGAATAGTCTGCGTTTCACCCAGACTCCCAACGTGATCTTTACCCTGATCAATGCCTCAGCCAACGATCCTTGGCAAACCAAGCCCACGTTAGGTACCTATGACACGGACTATCGCCCAGGCTATGACGCCGAAAAATGGCAGAAAACTCCGTTTATCGAGCGCATTCAGCTTGGCAAGCGCCTGGCAGGTCTGGAAGGCTGGCGCCTGGATCCCAAGTTGGAGTCTGGTGAGCAGGAGCGTGCCTGGTTCGCCCTGGCACACCGGGGTGGCACGGCTTCTCCCTTGTTGGCAGTACAGATGACCACCTTTCAGAAAGGCACGGACGACCTGTCCCAGCATACGCCGCCACCGGAAGCAGTCATCCCTCGCTTCAAGAAACTCAGTGAAAGCATTCGTGAGGACTTGGCCCGGTAGGCAAGCATATTTCCAGGGAACAAAAAGGAACAGATTTATTTGCTGACGTCATTTGACTTGGCTTGGATGAATCTGTCCTTTTTGACAAATCTGTATTGGCAGTGGGCTGAGCATGAAGGTTATTGTTTCTTTCATGGCTGTTTTGTTGTTGCTTGAAGGAAACTATGCGATGGCCGAGTCCGACTATCGTAACTTTGTATGCGTCCATGAAAAAGACCACTTGCCACTCTTGGATGCAGAGGCCGATGTTTGGTACAAAGAGGCGCTTTCCCTGACCAAACGCCAATATGAAATACGTGGCAGCGTCCGTCAGGACATTCTGGCGCTTTACCATAAAGCTGCAGCCCGCGATCACTGGAAGGCCATGCATAATTTGGCGGGGTTATACCGTACTGGCTGGCCTGGTGCGTTGGACAAAGATCCGCAGAAGGCATTGGACCTCTATGAGCGTATGGTGCAACTGGGTATCCCACAGGGTTTCTACGATATGGGCGCGATGATTGGCAACCGTAATGGAGTGACCAATCCAGAGACGGATGGTTTGACCTATCTCGATAAAGCTGCACAGTTGGGTAATCCGGCTGCTCAACTTAGACTGGGGCAGATTTATATTTACGAGTTAAAAGAGGATGGTCTGGGTCTGAAGTATGTTAATTGTTCTGCTGAACAAAACTATGCTGAGGCCTATTATGAGTTGGGGATGTATTATAATATTAAAGGTAATTTCCCTCTTGCAGTGAGGAATCATCAAATGGCAGTATCATTGGGGCATGGTACTTCTGCAATGATCCTAGAGGGTGCCTTCGATAAAAGAACCCCACCTCATCTGGCCTTTTATTACGCGCCAGATGAAAAGCTGAAAGAGCTCTATGGTCGGATAAATGCGCAGCTTGAAGCCGACCCTGATCTGCGCTTTCCCAATCTGCTAAAAGACCACCCTCTCCCCCCTCATCCGACCCAGGGATACGATGCTGATAAACCCATCGACTGGAAACCGGATGAATTGAAGTGAGGGGCAAGGCAGAAGCGCTTGTAAACAAAATGCTTGAAATGCGCCACGTTGTGTTCACGACAGTGCTGCTCTTGTCTGCGGGCCGTTATGCCATAGCCGAGCCTGGATTCCGCCTTTTCATGTGAAGGTCGATGATTGATATGCAGACTCACTGGCTCTGAACAAGTGTCAATGTTCAAGGCGTAGCAGTGCCTGCCAAGGCACGCTGAGTCCGTGCGATGAAGCCGCCTTTCACGATTGTTGGAAATTGCTTCAAGGAGGAAAAAACAATGAAGGTACTGTTGATCATCGCCACGTTGCTGTTCGGGGTTCTGGCGTTGCTTTCGGCGTTGCTATGGATGGGGGGAGTCGCAGGCGCCGTGACGGGGGGCGGCAGGGGGACCGATGAACTTGATTATCTCTTGACCTTGTCTGCAGTTTTCATCGGTTTGGCCTGTATCAGCGGGGTCACGCTCTTGGCATTGCCGGGAAGCAAGAAAGGAACCGGTCACGATTGAGTGCCTGGCTCGCGTTGGCACATCAGGGCGGCACTGCGCTGACGACGATGCCCCCAGGCGACTGACTTCCTGAAGGGTGTGGACGATCCGAGCGAGCGGACGCCAGCTGCGGAAGACGTCACTGTGTGTTTGAACACGTTGAGGCGAGTCTCTGGCCTGGCTGGTCGAATGCGATGGCCTGGTCATCGCCAGGTAGAAAGCGGCCTTTACGGCTACGCGGCTCGGAAGCCGGTTTCCGCTCAGGAAACTCAATAAGGAAGAATGGTGAGGCCCTCCCACATCGTGTCGAATGATTTACGCAGTTTCTTGCGGCCCGCATGCGGCCAGATGGCAGGCCTTCGCCGGCCAGGCGCCACACTGCTGGCTGCATTGATCGGGTCATGCTGGTTCGCAGACGTCCAGGCGGTAGGTGACGTCGAATTCAATGACCCACTGATATCGTCAGGGCTGGTGCTCTACTCCCCGATTCTGACCACCATGGCGACGACAGCGCCGTTCATGTGGACATCAGCGGCAATCGAAGGGCGTGATGAAAAGGTCCTCATGCAGGCGCGGGACGATGCCGCGCTGTACGTTGCCAGCGGAGGCCGAGAGCAGGGGGCCTATTTGACTGCCGCGCTGGCCTTGCTTCGAGAGCGAGGCGCGACGCAGGACGATCAGGTGCTGGCGGAGTGGATTCTCATGGTGCCTGCACTGAATCCAGCGCCTGCTTCAACGCCCCCGCCTCCTTAAACACCTTCTGCTCCACTAGTTGCCCATCCTCCAGCTGCAACCACAGCACCTCGCCTTCACCTGCCGGGTAGCGCGGCGTGATGCGGGCGTTGCGGTCGAGAAGGATGCGGTAGTTGTAGTCGCGCATCTTTGGCAGGGCGAAAAGGGTGGCGATCACGCTGGGCATGCGGCTGATGTCGGCGAGGAAGACCGCCTGGCGCTGTTCCAGGTAGCCCTTGGGCTGGCCTTCCAGCGCGGCGTTGACCAACTTGGCGCCGTCCATGTCGCGAGCGACCAGGAGGATGTGAGTCTCGTCGTTCAGGGTGTAGGGCGCGTCGAACTGATCCAGCAGCGTCCACGGCGCCAGGCGCTCGCCAGGTTCCATGGCCAGGGCAACGCTGGACAGCAGGCACAGCAACAGCAGGGTGGCGGCTTTCATGCTTGGGCTCCGGGCCGGGGTTGGTCGTCTGTCAGAGGTCTTCGTCGGTCACCAGGCGCACCTCGCCGGCATCCATGGCGTAGGCGGCGTCGGCCAGCTCATTGCTGATCGTTTCTACCTTGAGTTCGCCGCTGACCCACAAGGGCGCGTAGATGTTCTCGAGCTGAATGCCCTTGGGATAGCGCACCAGCACCAGCTGGTTGGGCGGTGGCGGTGGTACGTGGATGCAGGCGCCGGGGTAGGGAACCAGGAAGAACAGGGTGCTGTTGCCTTTCTCGTCGCTTTCCAGCGGTACCGGATAGCCGCCCAGGCGGATGGCCTTGCCGTCGAGTGCGGCGACGGTCTTGGCCGAATACATCACGGCAGGCAGGTCCTTGTCCTGCTGGCGCAGGCCGTCCGCACCGTAGAAGGCGCTGTCGCCTTCAGGGCTGTCATGGCTGATCTCGGGCATGTCTTCGAGGGCCTGGCGGTCTTCGGCGGGCATCAGGTCGAGCCAGTCGGTTTCCGGCAGTTCGGCATGAGCCAGGCCGGACAGGAGCAGCAGGGAGAGGAGCAGGTGGCGCATGGCAGGGGTATCTCGTGGCGGCGAAGGCGGTGGAGCCGGCAGGGACCGAGTGAGTCCCCCCGGCTCCGCCAGGCGGCTACTCAGCCCTTCTTGATAGCGCCGTAGATTACCAGCAGAACGATGGCGCCGATCACCGCACCGATGAAACCGGCCGCCTGGCCGGCCTGGTAGATGCCCAGTGCCTGGCCGCCGTAGGTGGCGGCGATGGAGCCGCCGATGCCCAGCAGGATGGTCATGATCCAGCCCATGCTGTCATCGCCGGGTTTGAGAAAGCGTGCAACCAGCCCGACGATCAGGCCGATGAAGATGGTGCCGATAATGCCCATTGGCGGGTCTCCTTGAGTCAGTGTCTGTATCGGACAGCCCGGCGGGGCAATCAGTTCGCCTCATCGGGTGGCGCAACGCCATAGCGGCGGTAGATCAGTGCAATCTCGCCGTCCGCGCGCATGCGCTCCAGTTCGGCGGCAAGGCGGTCGTAGAGTGCGTGCCGGTCGCCCTGGTAGCGTGCCAGCGATGCGCCGAAGTGGTTGTCCAGGGTCTGCTGATGGGCGTAGTGCGCGTAGCTGTAGTTGTGAAAGTTCATGGCCTGGAGCTGCGTTTCCATCGGAATCGCGTCGAGCACGGCGATGGCGTCGAGGCGGTCGGCGCGGAACATGGCGACCAGTTGTGCATCGTCGCTGGCGTAGACGCGATCGAGCTGACTGTCGCTGTCGAAGGGCTCGAAGTAGGCGGTGCCGCGCTTGACCCCCACGGACAGTCGATGGAGGTCTTCGTAGCGGTTCAGCTCGCCTTCCCTGCCGGGACGCACGATGAAGCGCACGTTGAGCTGCTGGCTGCCGATGCTCGGAAGGAAATGGATGTACTCGCTGCGTGGTTCGGTCATCAGCACGCGTGGTACCAGATCGATTCGCCCCGAGCGCAGATCGTCGAGGCTGCGCAGGAAGGGCGCCAGGCGCCAGTGCACGTCTACGCCGATGCGCTCGGCCGCGGTCTCCAGCACGCTGATCAGCGGGCCGCTGGGCATGCCATCGACTGCGCGCATCTCCGGTGGGCGTTCGCGGAAGTCGACGCGCAATGCGTCTTCAGCCCCGGCACAGGTCAGGGCGAACAACAGAGGCAGCAGGGAAAAGAGGTACTTCATGGGAGGCTCTTGAACGACCACCGTCGTTCAAGAGCTTAGCTGCGAAATGCTCGCTCAGCGCTTGGCGATCAGCGCTTCAACGTCCGCGATGCGCGCCTCCAGCGTGGCGCGATCGGCGCTGCGCAGAGTGGCGTGGCCGACCTTGCGCCCGGCCTTGAAGGCCTTGCCATAGTGGTGCAGGTGGCAGTCGGCGATGGCGATGGTCTTGTCCACCGGCGGTACTTCGCCGATGAAGTTGAGCATGGCGCTCTCGCCCAGCTTGGCAGTGGAGCCCAGCGGCAGGCCGGCGACGGCGCGCAGGTGGTTCTCGAACTGACTGCACTCGGCGCCTTCGATGGTCCAGTGCCCGGAGTTGTGCACGCGCGGGGCGATCTCGTTGGCCTTGAGGCCGCCGTCCACCTCGAAGAATTCGAAGGCCAGCACGCCGACGTAGTCGAGCTTGTCGAGCACGCGGCCGACGTAGTCCTCGGCCAGCTTCTGCAGCGGGTGGTCGGTGCTGGCGATGGACAGGGCGAGAATGCCGCTGTCGTGGGTGTTGTGCACCAGCGGGTAGAAACGGGTCTCGCCATCACGGGCACGCACGGCGATCAGCGAAACTTCGCCGGTGAAGGGCACGAAGCCTTCGAGGATGCACGGCACGCTGCCCAGTTCGGCGAATGCGCCGGTCACGTCCTCGGGCTGGCGCAGGACTTTCTGGCCCTTGCCGTCGTAGCCCAGGGTGCGGGTCTTCATCACGGCCGGCAGGCCGATGCTGGCCACGGCGGCGTCCAGGTCGGCCTGCGACTGGATGTCGGCGAACTCCGGCGTGGGAATGCCGAGGTCCTTGAACATCGACTTTTCGAACCAGCGGTCACGGGCTACGCGCAGGGCTTCTGCGCTCGGGTAGACCGGCACGAACTGCGAGAGGAAGGCCACGGTCTCGGCTGGCACGCTCTCGAACTCGAAGGTGACCAGGTCGACTTCGTCGGCCAGCTGGCGCAGGTGGTCCTGGTCGCCGTAGTCGGCGCGGATATGCTCGCCGAGTGCCTGGGCGCAGGCGTCCGGCGCCGGGTCGAGGAAGGCGAAGTTCATGCCCAGCGGAGTCCCCGCCAGCGCCATCATGCGGCCCAGCTGGCCGCCACCGATCACACCGATTTTCATAACAAAACCCCTTTTTAGCAGGTGGCGAGACCAAGCAGTTGAACGCTGCCCGCAACGCAGGAAGCGCAGTTTACGCCGGTAAATGAGCATTCCGAGCAGCGGACGGCATGCAAAGGCGCCGTGTCGCAGCCCCTGATGGAATGGGCTTCAGGCCTCGCGCGGGTCCGGGTTGCTCAATACGGTCTCGGTCTGCTCCTCGCGGAACTGCTTGAGCGCCGCGTGGAACTGCGGGTGCTGGTGACCGAGGATGCTGGCTGCGAGCAGCGCCGCGTTGACTGCCCCCGCCTTGCCGATGGCCAGGGTGGCGACAGGAATACCGGCCGGCATCTGCACGATCGACAGCAGCGAGTCGACGCCCGAGAGCATGGACGACTGCACTGGTACGCCGAGCACCGGCAGGTGGGTCTTGGCCGCGCACATGCCCGGCAGGTGCGCCGCACCGCCGGCACCCGCGATGATCACCTGGATACCGCGTGCTTCGGCTTCCTCGGCGTACTGGAACAGCAGGTCCGGGGTGCGGTGGGCGGAGACCACCTTGACCTCGTGGGGAATGCCCAGCTTGTCCAGCATCTCGGCGGTGTGGCTAAGGGTGGACCAATCGGACTTGGAGCCCATGATCACGCCAACCAGTGCGCTCATCGTCGTGCCTCTTCATCTCGGGCGCCTCGCGGCGCGTCAAAGGTGTGCCCCGCAGGGCGCGTCAAAAACCAACAAGCCACGCGGGCAGGCCAGCGTGGCTTGTGAATGTTCGGTTGGCCGGGTGCTGCCGGCCGAAGGCCGCGCAGTATACCGTAAAGCCATGGCGGGCGGGCACTGGCCATGACCGTTTGTCATGCCAGCCGTGGCGCCCCGGGGAAACCGCCTAAACCTTGCTCTGGAGCAATGCCCGTGGGCGTCAGGCGCGCACACTGACGAGACACTCGCATGGAAGAGGAACAGCGCATGAACCAGACCATGAAAGCCGCAGTCGTCCACGACTTCGGCGAACCGCTGCGTATCGAGGAGGTGAAGATCCCGCTGCCCGGCCCCGGGCAGATTCTGGTGAAGATCGAGGCCTCGGGTGTGTGCCACACCGACCTGCACGCCGCCGAAGGCGACTGGCCGGTAAAACCCAGCCTGCCATTCATTCCCGGCCACGAGGGGGTCGGTTACGTGGCGGCGGTGGGCAGCGGCGTGACGCGGGTCAGGGAGGGCGACCGCGTCGGGGTGCCCTGGCTGTACACCGCCTGTGGCTGCTGCGAACACTGCCTGACCGGCTGGGAAACCCTCTGCGAAAGCCAGCAGAACACCGGTTATTCGATCAACGGTGGCTATGCCGAATACGTGCTGGCCGACCCCAACTACGTCGGCATCCTGCCGAAGAATGTCGATTTCCTCGAGATCGCCCCGATCCTCTGCGCCGGTGTGACGGTGTACAAGGGCCTCAAGGAGACCAAGGCACGCCCCGGCCAGTGGGTGGCGATCTCCGGCATCGGTGGCCTCGGCCACGTCGCCGTGCAGTACGCCCGCGCCATGGGCCTGCATGTGATCGCGGTGGATGTCGACGACGCCAAGCTGGAGCTGGCGCGCAAGCTGGGCGCCAGCCTGACCATCAACGCCCGCAAGGAGAACCCGGCCGAGGTGGTGCAGCGCGACATCGGCGGCGCCCATGGCGTGCTGGTCACCGCCGTGTCCAACGCGGCGTTCGGCCAGGCCATCGGCATGGCCCGCCGGCACGGCACGGTAGCGCTGGTCGGCTTGCCACCAGGCGATTTCCCGACGCCGATCTTCGATGTGGTGCTCAAGGCCATCAGCATCACCGGTTCCATCGTCGGTACCCGAGCGGATCTGCAGGAGGCGCTGGACTTCGCGGGCGAGGGCCTGGTCAAGGCCACGGTGCACAGCGACAAACTCGACAACATCAACGGCATCTTCGAACAGATGCGCGGTGGGCAGATCGAGGGGCGGATCGTGTTGCAGTTCTGATTGAGAACCGCTTCGGATAGGCAGATTTCCTACAGGCCGAGCGCGGACGGGCGCACAGATCATCGCCGGTGGCGTGGCTATACTGTGCGCCTGTCATTCCTACAAGGACGTATCGCCATGAAACAGTACGTTTCACTGTTTGCCCTTTCCGTGCTTTCCCTACACGTCTCGGCCGTCGAGCTGGCCAAGCACCCGCAGGTATTCGATGCCGGCCAGGGCGTAAGTCTGGCGCTGGCGCCGTCGGCTGACGGCAAGCAGGCGCTGGTTCAGGTGCGCGGCATCAACCATCCGCTCGATGAAGTGGTGTTCCTCACCGACATCCGTGAACTGGGCAACGAACAGCGCGACTACGGCATTCGCCTCGATGGCCGTGACTACAACCTGCTGAACAAGCGCCGTGCCTGGGGCGGCGAGAGCTACCAGCTCAACCTGCCGAACACCCAGGGCTTCGAACTCAGTTATGACGAGAGCAAGACCAAGTCGCTCAAGACCGGCGACCTGCTGGCGCTCTATCAGAAACAGGAGAAAGACGGCCTGCAGGCGCGCCTCGCGGCGTTCGACCGCAAGCAGCGTGTGGCCGACTACAGTGCGCGTCTGGAGGAGATGGACGGCGAAGCGAGCAAGGCCTGCGCGACCCCGCTGGGCACCAAGGTCAACTGGAGTGCGCTCTCCGACGAGCAACTGATGAGCCTCAGCGTGCCGAGCTTCTGCGGCGAGGTGGTCAGCCAGATGGCCTACCTGTGCGGCAAGGATGATCGCTACAAGGCCGAAGCCAAGACCCTCAAGGGTGTCGACTGCCGTTTCGGCGAGGGGCTGAAACTGCACGAGAAGGACGGACAGCTGCTGTTCACCACCCATCCGCAAGAAGCGAATCAGGGCGACTTCATCAACGCCATCCTGCGTAACCGCTGACCGGCGCGGGCGGGTTTCGGCCCGCCTCGCGGCATGTTTCTTGCGTTCCTTTGCTCGTCTGCGCACACGGAACGCATCATGCTGCACGCTCCTCTGACCACCCTGCACGTCGTTTCCCTGGTTCTGCAACGCTTCGCCGACCAGCCGCAATTGCACCCGCGCTTGCTGGCCGGAAGCGGCATTGGTGCGGCCGATCTGGACAGCCCGGACGCACGCATCAAACGAGTGCAGGAACTGCAGGTGTGCGCCAATGCCCTGACCCTGCGAGCCGACATGGGCCTGGAGTTGGGGCGCAGCCTGCATGTTTCCTCCTATGGGCTGCTCGGTTACGCCGCATTGTCGGCTGCCACCTTTGGTGACGCCTGGCGCCTGCTGTTGCAGTACCCGGCGCTGCTCGGCACCTACTTCCGCCTGGAGTTGCAGGTCGAGGGCGAACTGGCCTGGGTCTGCGCCAGCGGTTATCGCGATGCCGAGGCGCTGGAAGTATTCAACGTGGAGATGTGCCTGGCTTCGCTGAAGCTGATCGGTGACGAGCTGCTCGGTCAGCCGCTCGCGCTCGAGGGTGCCGAGTTCACCCATGCACAGCCGGATTACGTGGCGCGCTATGCACTCAGTTTTCCCTGCCCGTTGCGGTTCGATGCGCAACGCAACGCCTTCGCCTTTCCCGCTGCCTTGCTGGAGCGCCGCTTGCCGCTGGCTGACAGCGTCACCCATGGTGACATGGTCGAGCGCTGCCGCCGCCTGAATGCCGAGTTCAGCAGCCGCCAGGCGTGGCTGGAGCGGGTGCGCCAGCTGCTTGCCGCGCAACTGGCCGAGCCGCCGGGGCTGGAGAGCCTGGCGCAGCAGATGCATTGCTCGCCGCGCACCCTGCGTCGTCACCTCCAGGAGCTGGGTACCAGCTACCAGGGGTTGCTCGACGAGCTGCGCTTCGAACGGGCCAAGGCCCTGCTCGGCGAAGAGCAGTGGCCGGTGTACCGGATTGCCGAGGTGCTCGGCTTCAGCGAGACCGCCAGCTTTCGTCATGCCTTCCAGCGCTGGAGCGGCGTGCCGCCGAGCCGTTTCCGCGCTTAGCGCGTCGGGCCACAGGTTGGCTCGATTCCGTAGGAGCGGCTTCAGCCGCGAAAGCCCTCGGCACTGACGTACCTGCCAAGGTACCCCCGTTTGCGCTGCCTGGCCGCCGTAGCGTCCTGCGCGCAGCGCGAGGAACGACCAGTCCCCCGGTGACAGCGAGATTTGGCCATTTCGATCCCCTTTTGGCCATTGTCAGCGTTCTCGATGCGGCGCGAGTGAGCGAACAATGCAGGCACAACAACAGGCCTGGAGCGCTTTGCATGCTCACGTACTACAGTGACGACCACCACCTGCACCACGGCAAGTGCGAGCTGATCGACGGGCAGCTGATGCCCTGCTTCGAGAAGCCGCAGCGTGCCGATCATGTCCTCGCGCGTGTCAGGGACCGCCAGCTCGGCGATGTCCATGCGCCCAGGGATTTCGGCCTGGCGCCGATCGAGCGCATCCACAGCAAGCCCTACCTCGACTTCTTCCAGGGCGCCTGGACGCGCTGGCAGGCACAGGGCGGCAAGGGTGACCTGCTGCCGTTCACCTGGCCGGCCCGCACCCTGCGCGCGATGATGCCCAGTGACCTGCATGGCCAGCTCGGCTACTACAGCTTCGACGGCGGTGCGCCGATCACCGCCGGCACCTGGCAGGCCGCCTACAGCGCCGCCCAGGTGGCCCTCAGCGCCCAGGCCGAGATTGCCGCTGGCGCCCGCGCTGCATTCGCCCTGTGCCGTCCGCCAGGTCATCATGCCGCCGCCGACGTGATGGGGGGCTACTGCTACCTGAACAATGCCGCCATCGCCGCCCAGGCCTTCATCGACCAGGGGCGCAGGAAGGTGGCGATCCTCGATGTCGACTATCACCACGGCAACGGCACGCAGGACATCTTCTATCGCCGCAGCGACGTGCTGTTCACCTCGATCCATGGCGACCCCGCCGAGGAGTTCCCGTTCTTCCTCGGTTACGCCGACGAGCTGGGCGAGGGTGAGGGCGAAGGCTGCAACTTCAACTACCCGCTGGCGATGGGCAGCTCCTGGGAGACCTGGAGCGCGGCGCTGGAGCAGGCGTGCCAGCGCATCGCCGAATACGGCGCCGAGGTGCTGGTGGTATCGCTCGGTGTGGACACCTACATGGAAGACCCGATCTCGCAGTTCAAGCTCGACAGCCCGGACTACCTGAGCATGGGCCGGCGCATCGCCGCGCTCGGCCTGCCGACGCTGTTCATCATGGAAGGCGGCTACGCGGTCGAGGCCATCGGCGTCAACGCGGTCAACGTGCTGGAAGGTTTCGAAGGCGCGTAGGGTGGGCGAGGCTTTTTTCGTCCACCGCCATACGCTCGGTGTACGGATAAAGCGTCGTCCACCTTACCCAAAGACCAATAACGACACTTCAGGGGTGAGAAACGATGAAAGCCATCAAACAGATGCTCGGCGCCGCCCTGTGCGGCGCCACCTTGCTCAGCGGTGCGGTACAGGCCAAGGAGCTGCGCGTGTACAACTGGGCGGACTACATCCTGCCGTCCGTGCCCAAGGACTTCCAGGCGCAGTCGGGTATCCAGCTGACCTGGGACACCTTCGAGACCAACGAGGCGCTGGAAGCCAAGCTGCTCACCGGCAACTCCGGCTATGACCTGGTGATCCCGTCCAACCAGTTCCTCGAAACCCAGATCAAGGCCGGCGTGTTCGCCCCGCTGGACAAGTCCAAGCTGCCCAACTGGAAGAACCTCGACCCGGTGCTGCTCAAGCTGCTGGAGAAGAACGATCCGGGCAACCAGTTCGGCGTGCCCTACATGTACGGCACCGTGCTGATCGGCTACAACCCGGACAAGGTCAAGGCCGCCCTCGGTGAGGATGCACCGGTGAACAGCTGGGACCTGGTGTTCAAGCCCGAGTACATGGAGAAGCTCAAGTCCTGCGGCGTCGCCATGCTCGACTCGCCCAGCGAGATCATCCCCATCGCCCTGCACTACCTGGGCCTGGACCCGAACAGCACCAATCCGGCCGACTATGACAAGGTCACCGAGCTGCTGCTGAAGGTGCGTCCGTACGTGGCCTACTTCCATTCCGCCAAGTACATGACCGACATCGCCAACGGCGACATCTGCGTGGCCATCGGCTACTCCGGCAGCTTCTATCAGTTCGCCAACCGCGCCAAGGAGGCGGGTAATGGCGTGGTCATCAACTGGCGTCTGCCGAAGGAAGGCGCGCCGATCTGGTTCGACACCTGGGCCATTCCCAAGAGCGCGCAGAACAAGGATGAGGCGCTTGCCTTCATCAATCACCTGCTCGATCCACAGGTCATCGCCCCGATCAGCGACTTCCTCGGCTACCCCAACCCCAACGTGCCAGGCATGAAGCTGGTGAGCGAGGAAATCGCTGCCGACCAGGACCTGACACCAACCGCCGAGATGCAGAAGTCGCTGTACGTGGTGCAGCCGCTGCCGCAGAAGATCGAACGCGTGCGCACCCGCGCCTGGACGTCGATCAAGTCGGGCAAGTGAGTCGCTGAAGCCACTCCTGCAGAGCGCACGCATTCCGTGCGCTCTGTCGTGCCGGGCGTCAGCGCGGGTGGCTGGCCTGCCCCCGCTGCACCAGCAGCACGCGCGCCATGTAGCCGACCACGAGGAGGTTGAGCGCGAACACGGCGGCGCTCAGGGCGCTGCTGCGGGTCAGCATTTCGTAGACCTCGAACGGCAGGTAGATCGCCCCGCTGGCCAAGGCGAACCACTCCGTCCAGAGCAGCCCTTTCCACAGGCCATAGGCTTCGATCAGGCGGATGACGGCGTAGGCCAGTGCGCCGATGGCCAGCAGTGACAGGTCGATGTCGGGCAGCGACTTCACCGCGTGCAGGAAAATGCCGGGCAGGTGACTGGCAGGATTCAGATGCGCATGGCTGACCAGCGCCTCGGCCACCTGCTGCAGGTTGCGCCCGGCCAGCTCATGCAGGCCAAGCGCGACCACGAGCGAGATGAGGCCTTTGCAGGCTTCCATCGCCGCGATGAGCCGCAGGCCGGGTCTTGTGTGTGCCATCGTCGTCTCTCGCGTGTCAGCTGTGGATAAGGGGGCGCTGCAGCAGTCTGCCAGCTTCTGCTTCAGCTATCTTTCCCTGCGCGCCGGGCCGATGTCGCCGTGGCGTTCTGCAGGCACTCAGGAGAGCCAGATGATCAAGGTCAGTGTGATGTATCCCTACAAGCCGGGCGCGCGTTTCGACCACGCCTACTACCGCGACACGCACATGCCGCTGGTGAAAGCCAGGATGGGCGATGCCTGCCTGTTCTACACCGTCGACAAGGGGGTGGCCGGTGGCTCGCCCGATGATCCGCCCGCCTACGTCGGCATGTGTCATGTCTATGCGGACTCCGTCGAAGCCTTTCAAGCCGGATTTGCGCCGCATGCGCAGGAGATTCTCGCGGACATCGCCAACTACACCGACCTGGTGCCCGTGATGCAGATCAGCGAGGTCGTGGTCGGTCAGTCCTGACGTCGGCCAAGGCGCGTTGCTCGGCGTCCTCATGCACGCGCCGGCTCCCCCGTCTCCAGCTTGCGCCAGAGCAAGCGTACCGCCGCCTTGCGCACCAGGGCGCAGCGGTACAGGCGGATTTCCAGGGGGATCTGCCAGTGTTCGCCACCGCAGATGGCCAGCTCGCCACGCGCCAGCTCGGCGGTGACCGACAGGCGTGGCACCCAGGCCACGCCCATGCCCTGCAGGGCCATGCTCTTCAGGCTGTCGGCCATGGCGGTCTCGTACACGGTGGTCGAGCGCAGGGCGCGCTGGCGCAGCAGCAGGTTGACCGAGCGGCCGAGGAAGGCGCCGGCGCTGTAGGCCAGCAGCGGTACGCTCTGCCCGGCGTCGAGGTCGAACAGCGGCGCGCCGGCCTCGTTCACCGCGCAGACCGGCAGCATCGAGGTAGCACCCAGGTGCAGCGAGGGAAAGATCTCCGGGTCCATCTGCAGGGCCGCGTCAGGGTCGTAGTAGGCGAGGATCAGGTCGCAGGCCCCCTCGCGCAGCGAGTGCACCGCTTCACCGACGTTGGTGGCCACCAGCCGGGTGGTCAGCGGCAGCCCTTCGCGGCGCAGGCGGGCGATCCATTCGGGGAAGAAGCCCAGGGTCAGCGAGTGCGCCGCGGCGATCGACAGCACCTCGCCGCGCTGCCCCTCCAGATTGTGCAGATGGCGCACCACCTCGCCGAGCTGTTCCACCAGGCTGCGCGCGGTGACCAGGAACAGACGGCCCGACTCGGTCAGTTCGATGGGGGTGCAGGAGCGGTCGACGAGGGTCAGTCCGAGCATGGCCTCCAGGCTGCGGATGCGCCGGCTGAAGGCCGGCTGCGTGACGAAGCGCTTCGCGGCGGCCTGGGAGAAGCTGCGGGTGGCGGCCAGGACGATGAAGTCCTCCAGCCATTTGGTTTCCAGATTCATCGCGTCTCCGTTGCCGGGCGAGGTTGTGCAGGCGAAGCGTCGTCCACCCTGGGCTCATACGTTGCGAGTGCAGCGAACGTCACGTCGACATTATGCCGATTGTGCATAGGGCAGCAAGCAACGGCATTGGTCGCAAGACGGCATGAGGCCATATTCTATGGGCATCGCGGCACTCGCCGTATTTCCCAAGAGTCATCGCTATCATGTCCTCTGCTGCATCTGTTCGCGTCGAAAAAGACCTGCTCGGCACCCTCGAAGTCCCCGCTGATGCCTACTACGGCGTCCAGACCCTGCGTGCCGTGCAGAACTTCCGCCTGTCCGGGGTGACGCTGTCGCACTACCCGAAACTGGTGATCGGCCTGGCCATGGTCAAGCAGGCGTCGGCCGATGCCAACCGCGAGCTGGGCCATCTCAGCGCGGCCAAGCACACGGCGATCAGCACCGCCTGTGCCCGCATCATCCAGGGCGAGTTCCACGACCAGTTCGTGGTCGACATGATCCAGGGCGGTGCCGGTACCTCGACCAACATGAACGCCAACGAGGTCATCGCCAACATCGCCCTGGAAGCCATGGGCCATGAGAAGGGCCAGTACCAGCACCTGCACCCGAACAACGACGTGAACATGGCGCAGTCGACCAACGACGCCTACCCCACCGCCATCCGTCTGGGCCTGCTGCTGGGTCACGAAAGCCTGCTCAACGCCCTGGACAAGCTGATCCAGTCGCTGGCGGCCAAGGGCCTGGAGTTCGGCCATGTGCTGAAGATGGGTCGCACCCAGTTGCAGGACGCCGTGCCGATGACCCTCGGCCAGGAGTTCCATGCCTTCGCCACCACCCTGGGCGAAGACCTGCAGCACCTGAAGATGCTCGCGCCGACCCTGCTGCACGAGGTCAACCTGGGCGGCACCGCGATCGGCACCGGCATCAATGCCGACCCGAAATACCAGGCCCTGGCGGTCAAGCGCCTGGGCGTGATCAGCGGTCATCCGGTCAAGCCGGCCGCCGACCTGATCGAGGCCACCAGCGACATGGGCGCCTTCGTGCTGTTCTCCGGCATGCTCAAGCGCACCGCGGTGAAGCTGTCGAAGATCTGCAACGACCTGCGCCTGCTCTCCAGCGGCCCGCGCACCGGCATCAACGAGATCAACCTGCCGGCTCGCCAGCCGGGCAGCTCGATCATGCCGGGCAAGGTCAACCCGGTGATCCCGGAGGCGGTCAACCAGGTGGCCTTCGAAGTGATCGGCAACGACCTGGCACTGACCATGGCGGCCGAGGGTGGCCAGCTGCAGCTGAACGTCATGGAGCCGCTGATCGCCTACAAGATCTTCGACTCGATCCGCCTGCTGACCCGCGCCATGGATATGCTGCGCGAGCTGTGCATCGACGGCATCACCGCCAACGAGGCGCATTGCCGTGCACTGATGGAGAACTCCATCGGCCTGATCACCGCGCTCAACCCCTACATCGGCTACGAGAACGCCACCCGCATCGCCAAGGTCGCTCTGGAGAGCGGTCGCGGTGTGCTGGAGCTGGTGCGCGAAGAGCAGTTGCTCGACGAGGCCACCCTGGCCGACATCCTGCGCCCGGAGAACATGATCGCTCCGCGCCTGGTACCGCTGCAGAGCTGATTCGACCGGCAACATCGGCGCCGCACTCATTCGAGTGCGGCGCGTTTCTTTCTGCCCCGCAGCCTGCCGGCAGGCAGTGCCGAGGTCGGGCAGACGACCCCACAACAATGACAATCCGGGTGACAACCACATGAGTCAAAGCAACACCGCTTCCCCTTCTCTCCTTGCGCGCGTGCCGCTGTGGCAGCAGATTCTCGTCGGCCTGGTACTCGGCGTCGTCGTCGGCATGCTGTACAAGCCGGGTGCACTGGCGCTGGCCCCGGTCGGCGCGCTGTTCCTCAACGCGATCAAGATGCTCATCGTGCCGCTGGTGTTCATCTCGCTGGTGGCGGGCATCACCGCCATGAGCGACAGCGCCAAGCTCGGCCGCATCAGCGTCAAGACCATCGCCATCTACCTGATCACCACCGCCTTCGCGGTGAGCATCGGCCTGGCGTTCGGCACCCTGTTCAGCCCCGGTGAGGGCATGCACATGGTTGCCAGCGGCAGCGCAGAGGCCAAGCAGGCGCCGTCGCTGGTGCAGATCCTGGTGGGCCTGGTGCCGACCAACCCGGTGACCGCCTTCGCCGAAGGCAACATCCTGCAGATCATCGTCTTCGCCATCGCCCTGGGCGTGAGCATGAACCTGGTCGGCGAGAAGGCCGCACCGGCGATTCACCTGTTCGACAGCCTGGCCGAGGTGCTCTACAAGCTCACCGATCTGGTGATGCGCTTCGCGCCCATCGGCGTGTTCGCGCTGATCGCCGGGGTGGTGGCTTCCCACGGTATCGAGGTGCTGCTGCCCCTGGCCGGTGTGATCGGTGTGATCTACCTGGCCAGCATCGCCCATATGCTGCTGGTCTACGGCAGCCTGATCGGTGGCCTGGCGCGCCTTAGCCCGCTGCGTTTCTTCCGTGGCATCGCGCCGGCGCTGGCGGTGGCCTTCAGCACCTCGAGCAGTTCCGGCACGCTGCCGGTGTCCATCGAGTGCGCGCGCAAGAACCTCGGTGTCTCCCAGGGCGTGGCCGGTTTCGTGCTGCCGGTGGGCGCCACCATCAACATGGACGGCACCGCGATCTACCAGGGCGTGCTGGCGCTGTTCATCGCCCAGGCCTTCGGCATCGACCTGAGCGCCGGCCAGTACCTGATGATCATCCTCACCGCGACCCTGGCCTCGGTGGGCACCGCCGGCATCCCCGGCGCGGGCCTGATCATGCTCGGCCTGGTGCTGAGTTCGGTGGGCCTGCCGCTGGAAGGCGTGGCGCTGATCGCGGGGATCGACCGCATCCTCGACATGGCTCGCACCACGGTGAACGTCACGGGCGACCTGATGACCACCACCCTGGTCGCGCGCAGCGAGAACGAACTGGATCGCGACGTCTACAACAGCGACAACGAGGCTTGATGTTCTTCGGCGTCAGGTTATCCACAACCTGGCGCATACGATTTCATAGGAGGCCTCACCAGCCTCACCCTTCAGGGATGGCCCAGGCCATCCCTTTTTTTTTGCCTGCGCACTCTGTACGAGGGGATCCAGCCGCGACCCAGCGCCTGAACTGTAGTTGCAGCGCAAGGCCCTGGATCTGGGGGAGCGACTTGATTCGCGGGGCTGTGAGGATGGTCCGCGCCACCGATCGCGGATACATCCGCTGCTGCGAAACAGTGCCGCCGTGGAACGCAGCGTGCTGGCCTGGTGCTCTACACGCGCCAGGCCTGCCTGAGGCGCGCCACGGCGTCGACGATCTGCGCCTCGGGCACGGCGGCAAAACCCAGCACCAGGCCGGCGCGCTCATCGTCGGGTTCCCGGCTGTCTTCCAGCCAGTAGCCGCTCAGCCCGTTCATCTCCACCCCGGCGGCGTGCGCCGCACCCAGCAACTCGCGCTCGCGCATCAGGCTGTCGACCCGTACGCACAGGTGCAGCCCGGCGTTCACCTGCGGCAGCGGCGCACAGCCGGGCAGCGTGTGCGGCCAGGCCTGCAGCAGCGCATCGCGGCGCGCCCGGGCGGCCTGGCGCATGCGCCGCACATGCCGCTGGAAGTGCCCGGCGGCGATGAACTCGGCCATCACCGCCTGGGTGCCGACTTCGGAGTGGCGCATGTCCAGTGCCCGGCAACGGGCGAAGGGTTCCGCCAGTGCCGCGGGCAGCACCATGTAGCCCAGGCGCAGCGCGGGGAAGGCCAGCTTGCCGAAGGTGCCGATGTAGATCACCCGTTGCTGACGATCCAGGGCTGCCAGCGGCGCCAGCGGCGTGCCGCTGTAGCGGTACTCGCCGTCGTAGTCGTCCTCGATGATCCAGGCGTCCTCGCGCTTGGCCCACTCCAGCAACTCCAGGCGCCGGGCAAGCGACAGGGTCACGCCTGTCGGGTACTGGTGCGAAGGGGTCAGGTAGACCAGGCGGCAGTCGTCGATGCGTTGCAGGGCCGCGACCTGCAGGCCGTCGTCGTCCACCGCCACGCCCTGCAGTTGCGCGCCGGCCAGGGCGAAGGCATGGCCGGCAGCGCGGTAGCCGGGGTTCTCCAGCGCGACCCGGTCACCCGCCTGCACCAGCAGCTGGGCGCAGAGGCTGATGGCCTGCTGGGCGCCGCAGGTGATGACGATCTGCTGCGGGTCGCAGTCCAGGCCGCGCCCGGTGCGCAGGTAGGCGGCGATCAGCTGGCGCAGTTCCAGGTCGCCGGCCGGGTCGCCGTAGCCCAGTCGCGCCAGCGCGGGCTTGCGCCAGAAGCGTGCGTGCAGGCGCGCCCAGATGTCGAAGGGGAACAGGTCGAACGCCGGGACGCCGATGCGAAAGGCGCGTGGCGCACCGCTGGGCGGCACTGCCAGATGATGGCTCTGCAAGCGCTGCAGGACCGGGTTGCAAGGCAGCGCGCTGGCGCTTGGTGGCGGTGCCGGGCGGCGCGCCTCGAGTTCGGCGACGTAGGTGCCGTCGCCCACGCGCCCGGCCACGTAGCCTTCGGCATACAGCTGATCGAGCGCGCGCGTCACGGTGTTGCGGGAGATGCCCAGCAACGTCGCCAGCTCACGGCTGGCCGGCAGGCGCGTGCCGCCCGCCAGACGACCATCGAGGATGCGCTCGCGCAGCGCCTGGTAGAGCTGGCGTGCCAGGCCACGGCCAGCCAGCAGCTGGATGCCGGAGAGGTCGAACGACAGCGGTGCGGAAGGCTTCATGGCGGCTGATTGGCTCCATGGAAATGATCGGTAATGGATCTTACAGCAGACCAATATCCCGCCTAGCATGGCGCTATCGCATCGGAGATAGCTGCTCATGTACTGCCCCAGCGCTTTTCGCCAGGACGACCTGGCCACCCTGCACCAGCAGATTCAGGCCAGCGGCCTCGCCCTGCTCAGCAGTGCCGGCGAACAGGGGCTGCAGGCCAGCCACCTGCCGTTGCTGCTGGAGCCGCACGAAGGCGAGTTCGGCACGTTCTACGGCCACTTCGCCCGGGCCAATCCGCACTGGCGAGACCTCGCCACTGGCACCGAGGCCCTGGTGGTGTTCAGTGGCGCGGATGGCTACGTGCATCCCGGCTGGTACCCGGCCAAGGCCGAGCACGGCAAGGTGGTACCGACCTGGAACTACATCGCCGTGCATGCCTGGGGGCAGGCCGAGGTGTTCGACGACCCCGAGCGCCTGCTGCGCCTGGTCAGCCGCCTCAGCGACCGTCATGAACAGGGGCGTGCCCGGCCCTGGGCGGTGAGCGACGCACCGCGCGCCTACATCGACGCCATGTTGCGCGCCATCGTCGGCTTCGCCCTGCCGATCCGCCGCATCGAGGGCAAGTGGAAGCTCAGCCAGAACCGTTCGGCCGGCGACCAGGCCGGCGTGCGTGCGGGCCTGGCGGAGTCGGCCCGTGCCAGTGACCGCGAGCTGGCCCAGCAGATGAATCCAACCGACTGAGACACAAGGAGTGCCCAATGCTCGACATTCGCCCTGTAACCGCCGACGACCATGCGGCCTGGCTGCCGCTCTGGCAGGCTTACCAGCGTTTCTATCAGGCTGACATAGCGGCCGAAACCAGCGCCGTGACCTGGCAGCGCTTTCTCGACCCGGCCGAACCGATGCACGCTGCGCTGGCCTGGCAGGAGGGCCAGGCGATCGGCCTGGTGCATTTCATCTACCACCGCAGTTGCTGGACCAGCGGCGACTACTGCTACTTGCAGGACCTCTATGTCGCCGAGCACATTCGCGGTGCCGGGATCGGCCGTGCGCTGATCGAGCACGTCTACCGCGAGGCACTGGCAGCCGGTGCCAGTCGCGTGCACTGGCTGACCCAGGAAACCAACTACCGGGGCCGCATGCTCTACGACCGCATTGGCGAGCGCTCCGGCTTCATCCAGTACAGGAAGCTCTTCTGATGACCACCGATCTCACCCACTGGCAACCTCGTCCGCAGCCGGACCAGCGCGTGCTGCAGGGCCGCTTCGTGCGCCTCGAGGCGCTGGATGTGGCGCGTCATGGCGAGGACCTCTGGTGCGCCCTGCAGGGGCCGGATCCCGCGCTGTGGGATTACCTGCCCTACGGTCCGTTCACCGAGCGC
Organism: Pseudomonas sp. REST10; assembly: GCF_029542605.1. Lineage (NCBI taxonomy): Bacteria > Pseudomonadati > Pseudomonadota > Gammaproteobacteria > Pseudomonadales > Pseudomonadaceae > Pseudomonas > Pseudomonas sp. REST10. Next base: position 366,887 of record NZ_CP035677.1, read on the forward strand.
GCCAGTTTCGACGCCTGGTTGACGGGCAATGCCGAGAGTCGCGATCCGCTGTTCTATGCCGTGATCGACCAGGCCACGGGCCGCGCCCTGGGCCTGTTCAGCTACCTGCGCATCATGGCGCTCGATGGCAGCATCGAGATTGGCCACGTTGCCTTCGGCGCGCCCATGCAGCGCACGGCCGGTGCCACCGAAGCCATCTACCTGCTGGCGCGCCATGCCTTCGACGACCTGGGCTACCGCCGCCTGGAATGGAAGTGCGATGCGGCCAATGCCCGCTCGGAGCGGGCCGCCGAGCGCTTTGGCTTCACCCGCGAGGGTCTGTTCCGTCAGCACATGGTGCGCAAGGGGCGCAACCGCGACACCGCCTGGTTCTCCATCATCGACGGCGAGTGGCCGGGCTGCCGGAATGCGTTCCAGCTGTGGCTGGCGGCGGAGAACTTCGACGAGCAGGGCCAGCAGCGGCAGCGCCTGGAGGCGCTGCGCGGCTGATTCGAGGCTGTACCGGCCTGGTGGGCGATGAAGCGAATCACTTCTTCCAGCAGTCGGCAAAGCGCTCGCACACGGCATAGCGCTTGTCCAGGTCGGCCATGCGTGTCAGGTGGCTGTCGAGGCTTTCCTTCAGCACCTCCTGACCCGCCTTGCGGTAGTAGCGCAGCATGCGGATATTGACCGTGAGTGCCAGGGTCTTGTCCGTGGCTGTGCTGTTGGGGACCAGTTTGCGCAGTTCGGCCGTGTCCAGTTGTCTGAGGTACTTGCCGTATTCGTTCTCGTAGCGTTCGAGTGTTCTCTGCTTGCTGGTCGAGAGCTCCTGCGTGGCGATGTCGATGTTCCGCTGGTACTCGTCCCAGTAAGCCGCTGGCAGAGTGAACCCCATGCGTCGGGTGCGTTCGTCGATCTGCTTGTCGAAGTTGTCGCCGAGCAGCGTCTTGTCCAGCGGCGGCTGCTCGGTCTTCATCGATTCGATGAGGCTCTCTGCGATGATCCGTTCGATCATGCCGACACGTTCCTGGGTATCGGGTTGCGCCTCAGGCGTCACGGGAAACAGCCCGTTGCTGCCTGTGCATTCAGGCAGCCCCTTGCTGAGCAATGGCACGGGGGAACGCGATACCTGGTCGCCGACCTGATGCAGACGATTCAACATTGCACGGCACATCTTGTCGGCGTACTCGAAGGTCAGCTCGTATTCCGCTCCGGGCTGTGGCGTGTAGCTGAACATGCTCCCGCACACGCTGCTCCGGCCCTGGGTGTTCACCATGAGCACGGCCTCCCTGCCTGGTTTCAGACGTATTTCCAGATAGGGCTCCGCGTCGGCAGGTGGGGCGATGGACATGTCCACCCGGCGTGCGGTGTTGGCCACGAACAGGTTATTGAGTATTCCAGTGGTTTGCCCTGCGCAGTGCTGGGCATCGAATACCGCGAGCGTGGCGCTATCCAGACCGCTTATGAAACGCAGCTTGGCCGCGTCGGCTTCGCCGGCGTCCGGGTAGGTACCGTGGATGCTGCATCCGCTCAGCAGCAGGGCAAGAAGGGGCATCGCCGCGAGGGCACGCAGGGTGGTCGAGTGAAGCATCGGCAGGTCGTCCTTGATGTGAGGCATGCGGGCGTGAGGCGGGCATGCTAGTTAATGGCGATGTGCCAGTCCAGCGTGTCGCGCTACTCCATCTCGAACAGGCCGTCACGCAGTTGCGCGCCGCTCAGGCGCTGGCGCACGTCGTCGTCGATGCGCGGGTCATCCGGTGCGTAGAGCATCAACTGGCGATAGGCGTTGACCCGGTTGATCTCGTGCCCCAGGTACTGCCAGACCACGCGGGTGCAGGCCGGCGTGCGCCGGTCACCGCTGGAGACGCCGGTCTTGATGCCGTTGAGGCGAATGATGCGGCTCTTGAAGCTGGGGATCAGGATGGTCTGGCTCATCTCGTTGCCGGTGAGCGACTCGTAGTCCACCAGGAACAGGCGGTCCTGCAGGAACAGCGCCGTGCCCAGGTAGCGGCAGCGTACCCAGTCCTCGCTGCCGCCGCGGGTCTGCTCCTGGCGCTCCTGGCGTTCCTGGCGCTCGAACAGGTAGTTGCCGCGCTCCTCGCGCAGGTGCACCAGTGACAGCAGCACGTGGCCGGGCACCGACATGCAGTTGGAATACTCGAAGTAGTAGCCGCAGTAGCGGTCCATCGGGCTGGCCTGACGCCGCAGGGGGGCGAACAGCTCCAGCAGGGGGTCGCTGGCGCCATGGCTGGGCGCCTCACCGCTGCGTGCGCCGATCAGGCGGGCGAACTGCTCGCTCGGCATGGCCAGTTCGAACGGCTCGACGCCGAAGAAATCGCAGATGCGCTTGAGGTTGTGCGCGGTGGGCCTGCTCTGGCCCGCCAGGTAGCGGTTGAACTGGGCGCGGTTGATCGCCAGCTTGCGGCACACCTCGGCGATCGAGCGGTAGTGGCTGCAGAGCAGTTTCAGGTTGCTGCCGAGGGAATCGGACATATGACCGCTCCAGCTGATGCGAAAGATGCGATTCTAGCATCAACTCGCGTCAGTTCGCCGCGACCTGCGAAATTGTCCCCTGCGGCGCCTTCACCAACCATTGCGCCTCCCGCCCGGCGGGCGCATTCCCTATTCAGAACAACAAGAGAGAAAGCCTCCCATGCTCGATCTTCTCAATGACCTCATCTGGAGCAAGCTGCTGATCGTGATGCTGATCGGTCTCGGCCTGTACTTCACCGTCGCCTCACGTTTCGTTCAGTTCCGCTACTTCGGCAGCATGTTCCGCATCTTCAGCGAAGCGCTGCAGCGCCAGCCTGGCCAGCTCAGCTCGTTCCAGGCCCTGATGCTGTCGGTGGCCGGCCGCGTGGGTGCGGGCAACATCGCCGGCGTCTCGGTGGCGATCATGCTCGGTGGCCCGGGCGCCATCTTCTGGATGTGGGTCGTTGCCCTGGTCGGCATGGCCACCAGCTTCTTCGAGTGCTCCCTGGCGCAGCTGTACAAGCGCCGCGAAGCCGACGGCACCTACCGTGGCGGCCCGGCGTTCTACATCCAGCATGGCCTCGGCCAGCGCTGGCTGGGCATCGTCGTGTCGATCCTGCTGCTGGCGACCTTCGGTTTCGGTTTCAACGCGGTGCAGTCGTTCACCGTGGCCAGCTCGCTGCATGACACCTTCGGCGTACCGACGCTGGTCAGCGGCATCGCCCTGACCGTGGTGATCGGCCTGATCATCTTCGGCGGCATCAAGCGTATCGCCCAGTTCGCCGACGTGCTGGTACCGGTCATGGCGTTCTCCTATATCGCCATGGCGCTGCTGGTGATCGGTCTGAACATCTCCGAAGTACCGGCCACCTTCGCGCTGATCTTCAAGAGTGCGTTCGGCCTGGAGCCGGCGTTTGCCGGTGGCATCGGCGCCGCCATCATCATGGGCGTCAAGCGCGGCCTGTTCTCCAACGAGGCCGGCCTGGGCAGCGCGCCCAACGTGGCCGCCGTCGCCGAGGTCAAGCACCCGGCCGCGCAGGGCATCGTGCAGTCGCTCAGCGTGTTCATCGACACCCTGATCCTGTGCAGCTGCACCGCGCTGATCATCCTGCTCTCCGGTGTCTATCAGCCGGGCATGGAAGAGGCCGGTGTGGTCCTGACCCAGACTGCCGTCGCCGCCGTGGTAGGCGAGTGGGGCCGCGTGTTCATCAGCATCGCCCTGCTGCTGTTCGTCTTCACCACCCTGATCTACAACTACTACCTCGGCGAGAACGCCCTGGGCTTCTTCAGCCAGAAGCGCGCCCCGGTGATGGTCTACCGTGTGCTGGTGGTGGTTCTGGTGCTGTGGGGTTCGGTGCAGGACCTGGGCACCGTGTTCGCCTTCGCCGACGTGACCATGGGCCTGCTGGCCATCGCCAACCTCATCGCCCTGGCGCTGCTGTTCAAGGTAGGCGTGCGTCTGATGCGCGACTACGATAGCCAGATCAAGGCTGGCGTCGAGTCCCCGGTGTTCGATGCCAAGCAGTTCGCCGATCTGGACCTCGACCCCGCTGTGTGGAGCAGCCAGCCGAGCAACGCCGCAGACCCTGCGGAAGTCGGTGACCGCGTTTTCCAGCGTTGAGTTGATCCGGAAAAAAGGGGGCGAGGCCCCCTTTTTTTGGCCTGTCATATTAAGTGGCTGCCTGTTGAGGCCGCCGCCAGGACGCCTGAAGCCCCTGTGAGGGGCTCATGTCCGTGATTTGCGAGGAGAGCCCATGGCTACCCCAGAAAGACTCCTGGTGCTGTACACCGGCGGCACCATCGGCATGCAGATGAGCGCGGACGGCCTGGCACCGGCCTCCGGTTTCGAGGCGCGCATGCGTGACCAGCAGGCGCGCGAGGATGGCAGCGAGCTGCCGCACTGGCAGTTTCGCGAGCTGCTGCCGCTGATCGACAGCGCCAACATGAACCCTGGCCACTGGCTGGCTCTGCGCGACCTGATCGTCGAGGCCGTCGAGGCGGGTGAGCATGACGCGGTGCTGGTGCTGCATGGCACCGATACCCTGGCCTACAGCGCGGCGGCGCTGAGCTTTCTGTTGCTGGGCTTCAACGTGCCAGTGGTGCTGACCGGCGCCATGCAGCCGGCGGGTGTCGAAGGCGGCGACGCCTGGCCCAATCTGTTCGGTGCGATGCGCGCATTGCATCGTGGGGTGAAGCCGGGTGTGCATCTGTTCTTCGACGGTCACCTGCTGCACGGTGCACGTTGCTCGAAGCTGCGCAGCGACGCCTTCGACGCCTTCCAGGTGCTGCCCCGCGAGCGTCAGGCCGAGCGGGCGGCCATCACCGCGCGCATCGACTATCGCCAGGCTCGCCGTGCGGTGAACGTCGCCGTGTTGCCGTTGCACCCCGCCGTGCAGGCCGGGCACCTGCGAGCCCTGCTGGCGAGCGGTGTCCAGGGCCTGTTGCTGGAGTGCTACGGCAGCGGCACCGGCCCTGCCGGCGATGCCGAGCTGATGGAAGTGCTGCGCGAGGCGCACGGGCGTGGCGTGGTGCTGGCGGCGATCAGCCAGTGCGCGCAGGGCCATGTGCAGTTCGGTGTGTACGCCGCCGGCAGTCGCCTGGCCGAGGTCGGCCTGGTGTCCTGTGGCGGCATGACGCGCGAGGCTGCGCTGGGCAAGCTGTTCGCCCTGCTCGGGGCCGGCCTGCTGCAGAGCGAGGTCGAGCACTGGCTGGCGCGCGATCTCTGTGGTGAGATGAACGACTGATCCACCTGCCCACAGAGGAAGGACGATGAGCGTCGAGATTCGCCCCGTAGTTGCTGCCGACCACGAAGCCTGGCTGCCCCTGTGGCAGGGTTACCAGCGCTTCTACATGACCGACATACCAGCCGAAGCCAGCGCCGCCACCTGGCAGCGCTTTCTCGACCCCGCCGAGCCGATGGGCGCGGCCCTGGCCTGGCAGGGCGAGCAGGCCATCGGGCTGGTGCACTGGGTCATGCACCGCTCGACCTGGACGCTGGGCGACTACTGCTACCTGCAGGATCTGTTCGTCGCGCGTGGCCAGCGCAGCAGCGGTGTCGGCCGCCGGCTGATCCAGCATGTCTACGAGCAGGCGCGTGAGGCGGGCTGCTCGCGGGTGCACTGGCTGACGCACGAGAGCAACAGCCAGGCCAAGCTGCTCTACGAGCGCATCGGCGAACGCTCGGGCTTCGTCCAGTACCGCAAGTTGCTGTAGGTGGCCGTCATGGCCGCCTGGCGATGAAGTCGATCTCCACCCGCGCATGGCGGGCCAGGCCGGTGGTGCCGATGCAGGTACGGGCCGGGCGCCTGCCTTCGGGGAAGTAGCTGGCATACACCGCATTGAAGCGCTGGTAATCCGCGTGGAAATCGGTGAGGAAGGCGCGTGCCGAAACCACGTTCTCCAGGCCCAGGCCAAGGCCGTTCAGCACCACCAGCAGGTTGTCGAAGGTCTTGTGGGTCTGCGCCTCGATGCCCTCGGGCAGGGGCGCGGACTCATCGCCCGGCTCGATGGGCAGCTGGCCGGTGACGAACACCCAGCCATCGGCTTCGCAGGCGTGGGAGAACGGCGCGACCGGTGCGGGGGCTGCGGTGAACATGTGGTACTCGGGCATCGACATGGGCACTCCTGGTCTTCTCGATGGCCGCACGACGGTGCGGCCTGTAGCGACCATAGCCCATCGGCTCAGAACACCGACCAGCCAATGCGCTGACTGAGCAGCTCCAGGGCCTTCATGCCGGCCAGCGAGTTGCCGGCGGCGTTCAACTCCGGTGACCACACGCAGACGCTGAACTGCCCCGGCACCACCGCGACTATCCCGCCACCCACGCCACTCTTGCCCGGCAGGCCGACGCGATAGGCGAAGTTGCCGGCTTCGTCGTACAGCCCGCTGGTGGCCATGATGGCGTTGATCTGCTTGCTCTGGCGCGGTGACAGCACCTGCTCGCCGCTGTGCTGGCAGAACCCCTGGTTGGCCAGGAAGCCGAAGGCTCGCGCCAGGTCGACGCAGCTCATGCGCAAGGCGCAGCAACTGAAGTAGCTGCGCAGCACCGCTTCCACCTCGTTGTGGAAATTGCCGAACGACTGCATCAGGTAGGCCGCCGCCGCGTTGCGTGCGCGGTGCTGGTACTCCGACTCGGCGACATGGTTGTCCACCGTCACCTCCGGGTTGTCCGACAGGCGCCGGACGAAGTCGCGCATCGACAGCGCCGGTGCTGCGTAGCGCGACTGGTTGATGTCGCAGATCACCAGGGCGCCGGCGTTGATGAAGGGGTTGCGCGGCCTGCCGCGTTCGAACTCGAGCTGTACCAGCGAGTTGAATGGCTGCCCCGAGGGTTCGTGGCCGAGGCGCTGCCAGATGTCTTCGCCGCTGTGGCCGATAGCCTGCACCAGGCTGAAGACCTTGGAGATGCTCTGGATGGAAAACGGCGTGCGCGCATCGCCGGCGACATGCAGCTGGCCATCGTTGCCGTACACGGCGATGCCCAGTTGATCGGGGACGATACTGGCGAGGGCGGGGATGTAGTCAGCAACCTTGCCCTGGCCGATCAGCGGGCGGACTTCATCGAGAATTTCGTTCAACAGCGCTTGCATGGGTAGAGCCTGTTCAAAGTCTCGCGAGCTGGAGCCATGCAAGGCGCAACGACCAGCGGGATGCACAGCCCAGGGCTGGCCCGAAGGGTGAGCGCCAGCGAATCAAGCAGGCGAGGACCGGTAGGAGTCGCGCTCGACTTTACGAGCGGTGAATGAGCATTTCGAGCTTGTCCTTCGAGCAGCATGGCCGACGCGCAGCTGACTTTGGGCTGGCTCGCGGCGGCGCCGGGTTGCCCCGGCATGTCAATCCTAGACGCCGGCGGGCGAGGTGGAATCACAGACGACGGCTTGCTCTGGCAGGCGCGGGCCCCTAGTCTCGGTCTCCCCTTTCGCTGGCGCAGTACGATGTCCACCGTTCTCAATGTCCTGTTGCCGATCTTCGGCCTGATCCTGATCGGCTACATCTGCCGACGTACCAACCGCCTGGGACCGACCGCCGCCTCGGAGATGAACCGCTTCGTGGTCTGGCTCGGCCTGCCGGCACTGCTGTTCAGCCTCACGGCCAAGGCCGACTGGGCGCATATCTGGCAGCCGGGTTTCCTGCTCGCCTTCACCGGCGGCATGCTGGCGGTGTTCCTGATCACCCTGGCGTATCGCTGGAAAGCCACGGGCAGTCTGGTCGACGCCAGTATCGATGGCCTCAGCGCCGGCTACGCCAACACCGGCTACATCGGCATTCCGCTGTGCGTGCTGGTGCTCGGCGACGACGGCATGGCGCCGGCGTTGATCGCCTCGCTGATGGTGGTCTGCGTGCTGTTCGGCCTGGCGGTGGTGTGCATCGAGGTGGGGTTGCAGAGCAAGAAGGGGCTGGCCGGGGCGATCCTCCAGGTGTTCGCCGCGCTGCTGAAGAACCCGCTGGTGGTGGCGCCGCTGCTCGGCGCCGCCTGGGCCCTGGGCGGTGCTCAGCTGCCCGCGGCGCTGGACGAATTCCTGCGCCTGCTGGGGGCCGCCACCGTGCCTTGCGCCCTGGTCTCGCTGGGCCTGTTCCTGGCGCAGCGGCAAAGCGGCTCGGGCGCCGGGGCCTGGCCCCTGGTAGGTCTCAAGCTGGTGTTGCAGCCGCTGGTGACCTGGTTCATCGCCTTCGTCCTGCTCGACCTGCCACCCTTCTGGGCACACGCTGCGCTGCTGCTCAGCGCGCTGCCAACCGGCACCGGCCCCTTCATGCTGGCCGAATACTACGACCGCGAGGCTGGGCTGGTGTCGCGGGCGATCCTGTTCTCGACCCTGGGCTCGCTGCTCACCCTGTCGCTGATCCTGCTGCTGATCACGCCGTGAGCTGCAGCTCCACCCCCAGCTGTTGCGACAGGCAGGGCCAGCGCTGCCAGGCCGACGCGGTATTCGGCGCCGCCAGGCGCTCGCGGTAGGCCTGCACGGACGGCTGGTCGAAGCTGCTGTCGTCGAGCATGCCGGCCAGGGCATGGTGCACCGCTTCGTCCAGCTGGTTGGCGAACGGCTCGCTGATCAACTGGTGGGCGATCAGGTTGGCGCGGGTGGTATCCAGCGGGATCAACGGCTGCCCGAGGTGGGCGATGTAGCGATCGTTGACCTCTTCGACCAGGCGATGCGCCAGGTAGGCCTCGTCGAGCAGGCCTTCGAGCCCTTCGTGCCCCGCCACCAGCGTCGGCGGCTGCAGGAAGAACTGCTCGGCGATCTTCAGCACCGGTTTGACCGCCGCCTCGATTCCGGCTTCGCGGGCCACGTCGGCGGCCGCGTCGAGGACGTCCGGCACCTCTTCGATATAGGCGATGACGAAAGCGCTCAGCGCCCCCGATGCATTGTCTTCGGGCAGGCGGATGGAGGGATGCAGGCGTTCCAGTTGCGTCTGGAGGAAGCGGGCGAGGGTCTGCTCGCCGGCTTCCTGCTGGCGGGCCTGGGCGATCAGTTGGCGAAGGGCGGCGGTGTTCATGACTGCTCCTACGAATTCAGGACATGGACGTGAACCTTAGCCGGCGTAATTCGCGGGCTAAGACGCGATTGTCATAACTTTTTCATACTTATGCGAGTCCGCTATATCTACCTGTATCAGAAACGCTACAACCCGCGCCGGGCGCGCTCTTCAGCATCGGCGTCGCGAGGGCATGGAGGGCCTTTCCGGCACATTGCGGGCTGAAAGTCGCCGTCTATACTCGATTTCGAAAGGCAGTACCTGATGGAACCGGACGGGCTCAGGCACGGAAAGGTTTTGACAGCAGTTGCCAGCAGTCAGGCGGGGCAGCCCAGGCAGTGAGCCAGGCGCGACTTCGTCGATGGCAGTCGATCCCTTAGCCGCAGGCTCAGCCGGCGGGATAACAAGAACAATCAAGGGGAACCCGCAATGATGCGACATCCACGAGTCTGGATGGGCCTCCTGCTGTGGCTGGCATTGGGCTCGGCGCACGCCCAGTGGACGGTCAACATGGCGCCCGGTGTCACCGAGGTCAGCCGTTCCGTCTTCGACCTGCACATGACCATCTTCTGGATCTGTGTGGTGATCGGCATCCTGGTGTTCGGTGCCATGTTCTGGTCGATGATCCTGCACCGCCGCTCCACCGGCCAGGAACCCGCGCACTTCCATGAAAGCACCACCGTCGAGATTCTCTGGACCGTGGTGCCACTGTTCATCCTGGTGGCGATGGCGATTCCCGCGACCAAGACGCTGATCGACATCTACGACTCGTCCGAGTCCGAGCTGGACATCCAGATCACCGGCTACCAGTGGAAGTGGCACTACAAGTACCTGGGCCAGGATGTCGAGTTCTTCAGCAACCTGGCCACGCCGCGCACGCAGATCACCAACCGCGAAGACAAGGGCGAACACTACCTGCTGGAGGTGGATGAGCCGCTGGTGGTGCCGGTGGGCACCAAGGTGCGCTTCCTCATCACCGCGGCCGACGTGATCCATTCCTGGTGGGTGCCGGCACTGGCGGTGAAGAAGGATGCCATTCCCGGCTTCATCAACGAATCCTGGACCCGCATCGAAGAGCCCGGCATCTACCGTGGCCAGTGCACCGAGCTGTGCGGCAAGGACCACGGCTTCATGCCCGTGGTGGTCGAGGCCAAGTCCAAGGAGGACTTCGCCGCCTGGCTGGCCGAGCGCAAGCAGGCGGCCGCTGCCGAGCGCGAGCTGACCAGCAAGGAGTGGACCATGGAAGAGCTGATGGCGCGTGGCGAGAAGGCCTACAACACCACCTGCGCCGCCTGCCACCAGCCCACCGGTGAAGGCCTGCCGCCGATGTTCCCGGCACTCAAGGGTTCGCCCGTCGCCACCGGGCCGGCCGAAGGCCATATCGACATCGTCTTCCACGGCAGGCCGGGAACCTCCATGGCGGCGTTCGGCAAGCAGCTGTCGCCGGTCGACCTGGCCGCCATCATCACCTACGAGCGCAATGCCTGGGGCAACAATGTCGGTGACATGGTCACGCCCAAGGACATCCTCGATTTCTCCAAGGCGCAGGAGTAAGGACATGAGTGCAGTGATCGACCACGGTCATACTGACCACCACCATGGCCCGGCCAAGGGCCTGATGCGCTGGGTGCTGACCACCAACCACAAGGACATCGGCACGATGTACCTGTGGTTCAGCTTCTGCGCCTTCCTGCTCGGTGGCTCGATGGCCATGGTCATCCGTGCCGAGCTGTTCCAGCCGGGCCTGCAGATCGTGCAGCCGGAGTTCTTCAACCAGATGACCACCATGCACGGCCTGATCATGGTCTTCGGCGCGGTGATGCCGGCCTTCGTCGGCCTGGCCAACTGGATGATCCCGCTGATGATCGGCGCGCCGGACATGGCCCTGCCGCGCATGAACAACTTCAGCTTCTGGTTGCTGCCGGCGGCCTTCGGTCTGCTGGTCAGCACCCTGTTCATGGAGGGCGGCGGGCCCAACTTCGGCTGGACCTTCTACGCGCCGCTGTCGACCACCTATGCGCCGGAGAGCACCACCTTCTTCATCTTCGCCATCCACCTGATGGGCATCAGCTCGATCATGGGCGCGATCAACGTGATCGCCACCATCCTCAACCTGCGTGCGCCCGGCATGACGCTGATGAAGATGCCGCTGTTCGTCTGGACCTGGCTGATCACCGCCTTCCTGCTCATCGCGGTGATGCCGGTGCTGGCCGGCGTGGTGACCATGATGCTGATGGACATCCACTTCGGCACCAGCTTCTTCAACGCCGCCGGCGGTGGTGACCCGGTGCTGTTCCAGCATGTGTTCTGGTTCTTCGGCCACCCCGAGGTGTACATCATGATCCTGCCCGCGTTCGGTGCGGTCAGCTCGATCATCCCGGCGTTCGCGCGCAAGCCGCTGTTCGGCTACACCTCGATGGTCTATGCGACGGCGGCCATCGCCTTTCTCTCGTTCATCGTCTGGGCGCACCACATGTTCACCGTCGGCATCCCGCTGACCGGCGAGCTGTTCTTCATGTACGCCACCATGCTGATCGCCGTGCCCACCGGGGTGAAGGTGTTCAACTGGGCCAGCACCATGTGGCAGGGCTCGATGACCTTCGAGACACCGATGCTGTTCTCGGTGGCCTTCGTCATCCTGTTCACCATCGGCGGTTTCTCCGGGCTGATGCTGGCCATCGCCCCGTCGGACTTCCAGTACCACGACACCTACTTCGTGGTAGCCCACTTCCACTACGTGCTGGTGCCCGGTGCGATCTTCGGCATCTTCGCCTCGGCCTACTTCTGGCTGCCGAAATGGACCGGCCACATGTATGACGAGACCCTGGGCAAGCTGCACTTCTGGATGAGCTTCGTCGGCATGAACCTGGCCTTCTTCCCGATGCATTTCGTCGGCCTGGCCGGTATGCCACGGCGCATCCCCGACTACAACCTGATGTTCGCCAACTTCAACATGGTCTCCAGCATCGGCGCCTTCCTGTTCGGGGCGACCCAGCTGCTGTTCCTGTTCATCGTCATCAAGTGCATCCGCGGCGGCAAGCCGGCTCCGGCCAAGCCCTGGGATGGCGCTGAGGGGCTGGAGTGGACGGTGCCCTCGCCGGCGCCTTACCACACCTTCAGCACGCCGCCGGAAGTGAAGTAGGAGGTCCGCCGTGAGCGAGGTCATCGCGACGCGTCGCCTGGTCGCCCGCCTGCTGGTCGTGGTGGTGGTGATGTTCTGTTTCGGCGTCTTCGTCCTGCCGCCGTTCTACGACGCCATGTGCCGCGTGTTCGGGATCAACGGCAAGACCGCCGGCCCCTATCAGGGCGAGCAGGTGATCGATGAGGTGCGCCAGGTGCGTGTGCAGTTCCTCGCCACCAACTCGGCCGAGATGGTCTGGGAGTTCGCGCCCAAGGCCGACGAACTGCTGGTTCATCCGGGGGAAACCCGCGACATGCTGTTCGTCGCCTACAACCCCAGCGACCACCCGATGACCGCGCAGGCGATTCCCAGCATCTCGCCTTCGAAGGCGGCGGCCTTCTTCCACAAGACCGAGTGTTTCTGCTTCAGCCAGCAGGTGCTGCAGCCCGGCGAACGCATCGAGATGCCGGTGCGCTTCATCGTCGACCGCGACCTGCCACAGGACGTGAAACACCTGACCCTGAGCTACACCCTGTTCGATATCACCGAACGCAAACCGCCAGTGGTACAGGCGACCCTTGCTCGGGCGACTCCATAAGGAGAACAACAATGTCGAGTCACGAAAACTATTACGTACCGGCGCAAAGCAAGTGGCCCATCGTCGCCAGTATCGGGTTGCTGGTGAGTTTCTTCGGCGTGGGGACCTGGTTCAACGACCTGTCGGCGGGGCGGGAGAGTTCCAACGGCCCGCTGATCTTCTTCGTCGGCGGGCTGATCCTGGCCTGGATGCTGTTCGGCTGGTTCGGCAACGTCATCAAGGAAAGTCGCAGCGGCCTGTACAGCGCGCAGATGGACCGCTCGTTCCGCTGGGGCATGAGCTGGTTCATCTTCTCCGAGGTGATGTTCTTCGCCGCCTTCTTCGGCGCGCTGTTCTACATCCGCACCTTTGCCGTGCCCTGGCTGGGCGGTGAAGGCGACAAGGGTGTGGCGAACATGCTCTGGGAGGGCTTCGAGTACAACTGGCCCCTGCTGCAGAACCCCGACTCCAAGCTGTTCCCGCCGCCCACCGGGGTCATCGATCCGTGGCACCTGCCGTTGGTCAACACCATCCTGCTGGTGTCTTCCAGCTTCACCGTCACCTTCGCCCACCATGCCCTGAAGAAGAATCACCGGGGGGCGCTCAAGGCCTGGCTGGCGGCCACCATCGTGCTGGGCCTGAGCTTCCTGTTCTTCCAGGTCGAGGAGTACATCGAAGCCTACACCGAGCTGGGCCTGACGCTGGGCTCGGGCATCTACGGGGCGACCTTCTTCATGCTCACGGGTTTCCACGGCGCCCACGTGACGCTCGGCACCCTGATCCTGACCGTCATGCTGGTGCGCATCCTGCGCGGCCATTTCGATGCCGACAAGCACTTCGGTTTCGAGGCCGCCGCCTGGTACTGGCACTTCGTCGACGTGGTCTGGCTGGGCCTGTTCATCTTCGTCTACGTGCTGTGAGGCAGCGGCGAGCCACACGCTTCACGCTGCAAGAAACGCGCTGCGGATCACCGCAGGCGTTGCGCTACCAGGTGACGTGGGACACCAGTTGCCCTGAATAGAAGCCCCAGGCGATCAGGGCGACGGTGATGGCGGTCAGGCCGACGCGCAGGGCCAGGGCGCCGAGGACACGGGAACCATGGCCTTCGTCCTTGACCAGGAAGAACAGGCCGCTGAACAGGCTGGTGAGCGTGGCCAGCAGCAAGAGGATGATCGCGGCCTTGAGCATGCGGGACTCCGGGGGAATCGACTGATGCAGTGCAGTATAGCCAGCCACTCCAAGCCCAACGGCAGGTTGCGATGAGCGCCTTCCGTCCCGGCTGGCTGCCCAGCCTGCTGGTCGCCCTGCTCCTGCCGGGGTTGTTGTGGCTGGGCTTCTGGCAGCTGCAGCGCGGTGACGAGAAGCGCCAGCTGCTGGCCAGTTTCGAGGCGCGGCGCCAGGCCGAGCCGATCAGCCTCGACCAGCTCGAGCCACTGCGCGACCCCGCCTATCGGCGCGTACAGCTGCATGGCTACTTCGACAGCGAGCACAGCCTGCTGCTGGACAACCGGATTCGTGACGGCCATGCCGGCGTGGAGCTGCTGCAACCCTTCTACGACCAGCCCAGCGGGCTCTGGGTGTTGCTCAACCGGGGCTGGCTGCCCTGGCCGGACCGGCGCACGCCGCCCCGGTTCGCCAGCCCCGACGGCGTCATGCAGCTCACGGCCTGGGTCTACGTAGCACCTGCGGGCGGCTTGCACCTGCAGTCCGGTGTCATGGACGGCTGGCCCCGGCTGATCACCCAGGTCGAGGCCCCCGACCTGTGGCAGCGCCTGGGGCGCGGTGGCCTGCCATTCGAAGTGCGCCTGGAACCCGGGCCCGCCAGCTATCGCGTCGACTGGCCGATCGTCTCCATGAGCCCCAGCAAGCATGTGGGCTATGCCGTGCAGTGGTTCGCCCTGGCTGCGGCACTGCTCGGCCTGTTCATCTATCTCGGAATACACAACGCACGGGAGATTCGCCATGAACCCAGCCATCGCCATGCCTGAGGCTCCGCGCAAGGGGCGTGGCCGCCTGCAGCTGTTGCTGATCCTGGCCATCGTCATCGGCCCGATGCTGCTCGCCAGCGCCATGTACAAATGGCGCTTCTGGGTGCCGGAGACGCGCAGCTACCACGGCGTGCTGATCGGCGATGGCCGCACCCTGGCCGATCTCGGCGTGCAGGGCGAGGTGCAGCCGGTGTGGCAGATCCTGGTCACGGCGCCTGGGGCGTGCGATGCCGACTGCCAGCAGCTGGTCTACCTGGCGCGGCAGATCCAGATCGGCCTCAACCGCGAGACGGGCCGGGCCAGTCATGCGCTGGCCCTGGCCGAGGCGCTGCCCGCCGACTACCAGGCCAAGCTCGAGCGTGAGTACCCGCGCCTGGGGCGCTACCCGTTGGATCCGCAGGCCTACGACAAGGCCAGCGGGACGGCATCCGGCGCCCAGCTGTGGCTGGTCGACCCGCACGGCAATCTGGTGCTGCGCTACCCCGCCGGTAGCGGCGGCAAGGCCATCCTCGATGACCTGCGCTACCTGCTGAAGATTTCCCTGATCGGTTGAGGCTCCGCCCGGCCTTCGCCGGCAGAGCAACAAGCCCAGTGCCCAAGGAGTAGACATGCACAAGCCAGGTTATCGTCTAGCGCTGTTCGCGACCCTCCTGACCGTGGTAGTGGTCCTGCTCGGGGCCTACACCCGGCTCACCCATGCCGGCCTGGGCTGCCCGGACTGGCCAGGCTGCTACGGGTTTCTCGGCGTGCCGATGAGCGAGCACAAGCAGGCCATCGCCGAGGCGCGCTTCCCGGAGGCGCCGGTGGAAGTGGCCAAGGGCTGGTACGAGATGATCCATCGCTACTTCGCCGGTTCCCTGGGCCTGGTGATACTGGCCATCGCCACCCAGGCCATCCGCCGCCGCGCCGATGCCACGCAGCCGCTCAAGCTGCCACTGGCCATCCTGGCCCTGGTGATCCTGCAGGGGGCGTTCGGCATGTGGACGGTCACCCTGCAACTCTGGCCGCAGGTGGTCACGGCGCATCTGCTGGGCGGCTTCGCCACCCTGAGTCTGCTGACCCTGCTGACGTTGCGCCTGTCCGGGCGTTTCGCACCGCTGCAGTTGCCGGCCGGCCTGCGCGCGCTGGCTGCGGCCTGCCTGCTGCTGGTGATCGGGCAGATCGTCCTCGGCGGCTGGGTCAGCTCCAACTACGCGGCGGTCGCCTGCGTCGACCTGCCCACCTGCCACGGCGAGTGGTGGCCGGCGATGGACTTCGGCAAGGGTTTTCACCTCACCCAGCACATCGGCCCCAACTACCTGGGCGGCCAGCTCGACAGTGACGCGCGCACCGCCATTCACATGAGCCATCGCATCGGCGCCCTGCTGGTCACGCTGGCGCTGCTGTTGCTGGCCTGGCGCCTGCGGGCGGTCGGTTTGCCGCGCCTGGCCGGGCTGCTGCTGGTCGCGCTGGCGCTGCAGATCAGCCTGGGGTTGAGCAACGTGATCTTCCACCTGCCGCTGCTGGTGGCGGTGGCGCATAACGCTGGCGGCGCGGCCCTGCTGCTGACGATGGTGCTGATCAACTATCGCCTGCGTGGCAGCGCCGTCGAGCGTGCCAGGGCGGGCGAACCTGCCGTGCAACGGGTGATGGCCAGCAAGCTGGCGCCCGCACTCGGCAAATGACAAGAAGAGGAGAATGACCATGGCTACCGTGCTCACTGCTCACGCCGCCTCCGCAAGCTGGCGCGACTACCTCGAGTTGACCAAGCCTCGGGTGGTGCTGCTGATGCTGATCACTTCCCTGGTCGGCATGTTCCTCGCCACCCGTGCCGGTGTGCCGTGGACCGTGCTGCTGTTCGGCAACCTGGGCATCGGCCTGTGCGCCGGGGCGGCGGCGGCAGTCAACCATGTGGTGGACCGGCGCATCGACTCGATCATGGCGCGCACGCACAAGCGACCGGTGACCTCGGGGCGCGTTTCGCCCGTGGCCGCGCTGGCATTCGCACTGGCGCTGGCCATCGCCGGCATGAGTCTGCTGCTGCTGTTCACCAACGAGCTGGCCGCCTGGCTGACCCTGGCCTCCCTGCTTGGCTACGCGGTGATCTACACCGGGTTCCTCAAGCGCGCCACGCCGCAGAACATCGTCATCGGCGGCCTGGCGGGCGCCGCGCCGCCGCTGCTCGGCTGGGTGGCGGTGACCGGGCACCTGAGCGCCGAACCGCTGCTGCTGGTGCTGATCATCTTCGCCTGGACGCCGCCGCACTTCTGGGCCCTGGCCATTCATCGCAAGGCCGAGTACGCCAAGGCCGACATTCCCATGCTGCCGGTGACCCACGGCGAGCATTACACCAAGGTGCACATCCTCCTCTACACCCTGGCTATGTTCGCCGTGACCCTGCTGCCCTATGCCATCCACATGAGCGGGGTGCTCTATCTCGGTTGTGCGCTGTTGCTCGGCGGGCGCTTCCTGCACTGGGCCTGGGTGCTGTACCGTGACAGCAAACCGCACGCGGCGATCAACACCTTCAAGTACAGTATCTGGTACCTGTTCCTGTTGTTCATCGCCTTGCTGGCGGATCACTACCTGCTGCTGAATGTCTAGCGAGCCGCGGCGGCGCAGCTGGCTTTCACGACGTGCTAAGGGCTTTCATGACTCGTACTCACATAACCGTCTTCGTTCTTGTCGCCATCGTGGCCCTGGTGCTGGGCCTGACCGTCAACAAGGTGCTCAGCAGCAAGGGCCAGGGTGATCCGGCGGCGCTGCTCGATGCCGGCATCGTCCTGTTGCCGCAGCCTCGCAGCCTGCCGGCGCTGACCCTGACCAACCAGGATGGCAAGGCCGTGGCGGTCGATCAGCTCAAGGGCGACTGGACCCTGCTGTTCTTCGGCTACACCTTCTGCCCGGATATCTGCCCGGCCACCCTCGCCCAGCTGCGCCAGCTGCAGGGCCAGCTGCCGGAAGAAACCCGTGCGCGGCTGAGCGTGGTGATGGTCAGCGTCGACCCGCACCGTGATACGCCGGAGCAACTGAGCAAGTACCTGGGCTACTTCGATGCGGGCTTCAAAGGGCTGACCGGTGAGGAGGCGACGCTGCAGAAGTTCGCCAATTCGGTGAGCATCCCCTATATCCCGGCCGACACCAGCAAGGAAAACTACACCGTCGATCACAGCGGCAACCTGGTGATCGTCGGCCCGGATGGCACCCAGCGCGGCTTCATCCGCGCGCCGATCAACAACGCCAAGCTGGCCGAGCAACTGCCGGGGCTGGTTTCCGGCAGTTGACGGCAAGTTCCAGCGTAGGGTGGATGACGCTCTTCTCATCCACCGCAGTGCCTGCCACGGTGGACCGGTGAAGCGTGGTCCACCCTACGGTGTTGGCGGCTCGCCCGCTCTGCGGGTCGGTCGCTGACGGCAAGTTCCTGCGTAGGGTGGATAACGCTCTTCTCATCCGTCGCAGCGCCTGCCCTGGTGGACCGGTGAAGCGTGGTCCACCCCACGGGTGTTGGCGGCTCGCCCGCTCTGCAAGTCGGTCGCTGACGGCAAGTTCCTGCGTAGGGTGGATGACGCTCTTCTCATCCACCGCAGCGCCTGCCACGGTGGACCGGTGAAGCGTGGTCCACCTTACGGGTGTTGGCGATCCCCCGCTCTGCAAACCGGTCGCTAACGGCAAGTTCCTGCGTAGGGTGGATGACGCTCTTCTCATCCACCGCAGCGCCTGCCACGGTGGACCGATGAAGCGTGGTCCACCCTACGGTGTTGGCGGCTCGCCCGCTCTGCAAGTCGGTCGCTGACGGCAAGTTCCTGTGTAGGGTGGATGACGCTCTTTTCATCCACCGCAGCGCCCGCCACGGTGGACCGGTGAAGCGTGGTCCACCCTACAGCGCGAACGGCAGGGGCAGGTCTACCTGTTGGCGTTGCGCCAGGCGGCGCTGGAACTCGCCGGGGTCATGAATCAGCACTTCCTGCCCGGCGAACGACTCGGCGGCGATCAGGCGTGACAGCCAGAAGCGCACGCAGGCCACGCGCAGCATGGCGGGCCACAGCTCGGCCTCCGCCGCCGTGAACGGCCGCAGCGCGGCATAGGCGCCAAGCAGCGCGCGGGCACGGGCGCCATCGAGGCTGCCATCTTCGTGCGAGCACCAATCGTTCAGGGTGATGGCCAGGTCGTAGAGCATCGGCCCCGAGCAGGCGTTGTAGAAGTCGATCACGCCCGCCAGGTGAGTGCCGTCGAACAGCACGTTGTCGCGGAACAGGTCGGCATGCAGGTTGGCGCGTGGCAGGGCGAGGATGCGCGGCTTCAGCTCGGCGATCTCCTGCAGCGCATCACGCAGCAGAGGCAGCGCCTGCTCGTCGAGCTTCAGGGCCTGGCTCGGGCCTTCGGCGAGCATCCAGTCCAGCCCGCGATCACTGCGTCGTTCGACGGGAGTGGCCCGCGTCGCCAGGTGAATGTTCGCCAGCAGGCGGCCGACTTCCTGGCAGTGATGGGCATTGGCCTCGCGCACGTGCTTGCCGGACAGCCTCGGCTGCAGCAGTGCCGGCTTTTCGGCCAGGCTGCGCAGGGCCAGGCCATCCTGGGTACGCAGAGCGTAGGGCACCGGCAGGCCGGCATCGTGCAGAACGTCGAGCAGTTCGATGAAGAACGGCAGGTCGGCCACCGGGCCGCGCTCGACCAGGGTCAGAACGTATTCGCCCTGCTCCAGGCTGACGAAGAAATTGCTGTTTTCGCTGCCCGCCGCAATACCCTGGAAATCACGCAGGCGCCCGAGCCCGTAGGGCGCCAGGAAGACTTCGAGCTCATGACGCTCCAGGGGGGTGAATACCGACATATCAGACCTTTATTGCCTTACCAGCTGAAGATTTCCCATGACGGGATGAGCATGTCCGGATCGTCCGAACGAATGAAATTGCCGTCGCTGCCATCGGCGCGCACGAGAAAATAGGGTTTGCCATTCTTCGGAATGACCTTGATGGCATAGAGGAAGCCATTGACCCGGTATTCCTGGATGGTGCGGTCGCCGTCCTGGCGGATGGTTACGTCGGGGTCAGCGGAAACCGGGTCCTCGGCGTGAGCGGCGAGCGGAAGACAGGCCAGCAGGCTGACCAGCAACAGGCGATTCAATGTACCCATGATAACCTTGCTCCTTGATATTCACCGATGCAGCCATTCTACCGCTGCACCCGCCGAAAAGGTTGATCCCGCGCATGAGCCAAGCTCCCCTCGTTCTGGTCGACGGTTCCTCGTACCTGTACCGCGCTTTCCACGCCCTGCCCCCGCTGACCACGTCCAAGGGCATGCCCACCGGGGCGGTCAAGGGCGTGTTGAACATGCTCAAGAGCCTGCGCAAGCAATACCCGAATAGTCCGTTCGCCGTGGTCTTCGACGCCAAGGGCGGCACCTTCCGCGATGAGCTGTTCGCCGAGTACAAGGCCAACCGTCCGTCGATGCCGGACGAGCTGCGTGTCCAGGTCGAGCCGCTGCATGCCAGCGTGCGTGCCCTGGGCCTGCCCCTGCTGTGCGTCGAAGGCGTGGAAGCCGACGACGTGATCGGCACCCTGGCCCGGCAGGCCGCCGGCGAGCAGCGCGACGTGGTGATCTCCACCGGCGACAAGGACATGGCGCAACTGGTCTGCCCGCACGTTACGCTGGTCAACACCATGACCGGAAGCGTCTATGACGAAGGTGGCGTAAAGGAGAAATTCGGTGTCGGTCCCGAGCTGATCATCGATTACCTGGCCCTGATGGGCGACAAGGTGGACAACATCCCCGGCGTACCCGGGGTCGGCGAGAAAACCGCGCTCGGCCTGCTGGTCGGCATCGGTGGTGGTCTCGACGTGCTCTACGCCAATCTCGACAAGGTGCCGGCGCTGCCGATTCGCGGCGCCAAGGGCCTGCCGGCCAAGCTCGAGGAACACCGCGAGATGGCCTACCTCTCCTATCAGCTGGCGACCATCAAGACCGACGTGCCGCTGAACATCGCCATCGATGACCTGCATCCGGGCGAGCCGGATCAGGCGGCGCTGGTCGAGCTGTATGGCGAACTGGAATTCAAGAACTGGCTGGACGACCTGCTGCGCCAGAACAAGGGCCTGGCGGCCAAGGCCGCTGCGCCTGCCGGTGATCTGTTCGCCGAGCCGGTCGCTGGCGCTGCCGAGGCGGTCGCCGAACCCGCGCCGGCGAGCAGCGGGGATTACCAGCTGGTGCTGGAGCAGGCGCAGTTCGATGCCTGGCTGAAGAAGCTGGAGCAGGCCGAGCTGATCGCCTTCGACAGCGAAACCACCAGCGTCGATGCCCAGCAGGCGCAACTGGTCGGCCTGTCCTTCGCGGTCAAGGCCGGCGAGGCCGCCTACGTGCCGCTGGCCCACAGCTACATGGGCGTGCCGCAGCAGCTCGACCGCGATGCCGTGCTCAAGGCGCTGCAGCCGATCCTCGAAGACCCGGCCAAGGCCAAGGTTGGCCAGCATGCCAAGTACGACATCAATGTGCTGGCCAATGCCAGTACGCCGATCGCGGTGCAGGGCGTGGCCTTCGACACCATGCTCGAATCCTACGTGCTGGACTCCACCGCCACCCGTCACGACATGGACAGCCTGGCGCTGAAGTACCTGAACCACAGCACCATCCGCTTCGAGGACATCGCCGGCAAGGGAGCCAAGCAGCTGACCTTCGACCAGATTCCGCTGGAGCAGGCCGGGCCGTACGCCGCCGAGGACGCCGATGTGACCCTGCGTCTGCACCAGGAACTCTGGGGCCGCCTCGAATCCGTGCCGTCACTGGCCAAAGTGCTGCGCGAGATCGAGATCCCGCTGGTGCCGGTGCTGGCGCGTATCGAGCGCAACGGTGCGCTGGTCGATGCCCGGCTGCTCGGTCAGCAGAGCGTCGAACTGGGCGAGAAGCTGGTGGAACTGGAGCGCAAGGCCTTCGAGATCGCCGGCGAGGAGTTCAACCTGGCTTCGCCCAAGCAGCTCGGTGTGATTCTCTACGAGAAGCTCGGTTACCCGGTGATCAGCAAGACCGCCAAGGGTCAGCCGTCCACCGCCGAGGCGGTGCTCGCCGAGCTGGCCGAGCAGGACTTCGAACTGCCCAAGGTGCTGATGCAGTACCGCTCCCTGAGCAAGCTCAAGAGCACCTACACCGACAGGCTGCCGGAGCAGATCAACCCGCGTACCGGGCGCATCCATACCAGCTACCACCAGGCGGTGGCGGCGACCGGGCGCCTGTCCTCGAGTGACCCGAACCTGCAGAACATCCCGATCCGTACCGCCGAGGGGCGGCGGATCCGCCAGGCGTTCGTCGCCCCCAAGGGCTACCGCACGATGGCGGCGGACTACTCGCAGATCGAGTTGCGCATCATGGCCCACCTGGCCAAGGACGAAGGCCTGCTGGAAGCCTTCCGCAATGACCTGGACGTGCACAAGGCCACCGCGGCCGAGGTGTTCGGCGTGGCGCTGGACGAGGTCAGCAGCGATCAGCGGCGCAAGGCCAAGGCCATCAACTTCGGTCTTATCTATGGCATGAGCGCCTTCGGCCTGGCCAAGCAGATCGACGTCGAGCGCAAGGAGGCCCAGGCCTACATCGACCGTTACTTCGCCCGTTATCCCGGCGTGCTCAGCTACATGGAGCGCACCCGTGCGCAGGCGGCCGAGCAGGGCTACGTGGAGACCGTGTTCGGCCGGCGTCTGTACCTGCCGGAGATCCACGCGCAGAACCAGGCCATGCGCAAGGGGGCCGAGCGTGCGGCGATCAACGCGCCCATGCAGGGCACGGCGGCGGACATTATCAAGCGCGCGATGATCAAGGTGGACGGCTGGTTGCAGGACAGCGGCGTGGATGCGCGGATCATCATGCAGGTCCACGACGAACTGGTGCTGGAGGTGCGCGAGGACCTGGTCGACGAGGTCGGTGCCCAGCTTCAGAGCCTGATGGGGGACGCCGCCGACCTGGATGTGCCGTTGCTGGTCGAAGTGGGTGTCGGCGCCAACTGGGATGAAGCGCATTGATACCCGGTGCCGCGGCGCAAAGCCGCGGCCGCTCTAGCTTATGGGTTTCAGGGCATCAAACGACGCTTTCTTATTGCAAATGGTTTTTAAAAAAGCGATGAACTTTCCGTCAGGCAGCCAGGTCAGAGTTCGTGAATGGCCGTTAAGCCCTTCAATGCTCCTTTGTTGTGTTAAGTGTTGGCAGACATCTGGACCCCGCCCTAGCGGTTCAGACCTTGAACCCCGAACTTCTCCCTCCCCATACGAAGCTCGGGGTTTTTTTTGCCTGAAAAAAAGCGGCCGCCAGCGGCATTCTGCTGAGCCTCGCCCATTTATGGGAGACGACTGCGTGGATGCAGGGGGATGCCAAAGCCGGGGTGCCCGAAGGGCGGGAGAGGCTTCTTTGAGGCATCCCAGGTCAAAACGGGCGTTGAATGATCTTCTTCAGGTGCCCCTAGCCGCAGCCTGACTCAGGCCTCAGTGCCTTCCTCGTCTTCTTCCGGCAGCAGGTCCAGCCAGGCGGCCAGCACCATCTGCGCCTCCTCCACGCCCATGCGCTTGGGCGCCGAGAACAGCTGGATGCTGATGCCTTCGCCCCACTCCTTGCGGATCTCCTGACGAACCTTGAGCAGTGCGTTCTTCGCCGCACCGAAGGCCAGCTTGTCGGCCTTGGTCAGCAGGATGTGCAGCGGCATGCCGCTGGCCACCGACCAGTCCAGCATCATGCGGTCGAACTCGGTCAGCGGGTGGCGGATATCCATCATCAGGACCAGGCCGCACAGGCTCTCGCGGCTGCCCAGATAGGCTTCGAGGTGTTTCTGCCAATGCTGCTTGAGCGGGATCGGCACCTTGGCGTAGCCGTATCCGGGCAGGTCCACGAGGCGACGTTCCTCGTCCAGGCTGAAGAAGTTGAGCAGCTGGGTGCGCCCGGGGGTCTTCGAGGTGCGCGCCAGGCTGGCATGCGTGAGGGTGTTCAAGGCGCTCGACTTGCCCGCATTGGAGCGGCCGGCGAAGGCGACTTCCAGACCGCTGTCCTCGGGGCACTGATCGACCTTGGCGGCACTGATGAGGAAGCTGGCCTGCTGGCACAGACCGATGATGGGATTCTTCGGGAGCATGGGGGTATCCGGTGGTTGCCGCGAGGCGATTGAGGCGCTCGAGGGCTTGCGACATTTCCGCGCACCTACCGCACGCCAGGTGGCGCGGCAAGCGGCGTCGTTTCCGTTTCAGCGTTGCCAGTATATAATGCCGCAGATTTTGTGTGCGCTTTGTCCCACCCGCAGGAACCCGATTGCTGGGAGCGATTACATCTCTGCTCGATAGAAAGCAGAACGCTCTCTACCCTGATGAGGTTGATCTGATGAAGAAAATGCTGCTCGCAGCTGCCGTGTTGATGCTGTCTTTCAACGGCTATGCTGCTCAGGATCCGCAAGCTGTGTATGACCGTGCCTGTGGTGTTTGCCACAACGGCCAGATTCCCACGGCGCCCAAGAAGGGCGACAAGGCCGCATGGGAGCCGCGTCTGGCCAAGGGGACGGATGCACTGGTGCAGAGCGTCACCAATGGTTTGAATGCCATGCCGCCGCGCGGCCTGTGCATGGACTGCACGGCCGAGGATTACCAGGCGGTCATCAAATTGATGAGCGAATGAGTAAACCCGACCGATAACCCTTTTCTCTCTTAGCCGTAGTTGGATTAGCTGATGAACAAAGTACTCGTGAGTCTGCTGTTGACCCTGGGCCTCACTGGCGTGGCGCAGGCTGCTGGCGATGCCGAAGCCGGTCAGGGCAAAGTCGCTGTCTGTGGCGCCTGCCATGGCGCTGATGGCAACAGCCCTGCTCCAAACTTCCCCAAGCTGGCTGGTCAGGGCGAGCGTTACTTGCTCAAGCAGCTGCACGACATCAAGTCCGGCAACCGCCAGGTGGTCGAGATGACCGGCATGCTGGACAACCTCAGCGACCAGGATCTGGAAGATATCGCTGCCTACTTCTCCAGCCAGAAGATGAGCGTCGGTGCTGCCGATCCCAAGCTGGTCCAGCGTGGTGAAGCGCTGTTCCGTGGCGGCAAGCTGGAAGAAGGCATGCCGGCCTGCACCGGTTGCCACTCGCCGAACGGCGCTGGCCTGGCCGCTGCTGCCTTCCCGCACCTGGGTGGCCAGCACGCGCAGTACGTTGCCAAGCAGCTGACCGACTTCCGCGAAGGCAACCGCACCAACGACGGCGACTCGATGATCATGCGTTCCATCGCCGCCAAGCTGAGCAACAAGGACATCGAAGCGGTTTCCAGCTTCATCCAGGGTCTGCACTAACAGACCGCCGTTGCACTTGGTAAGACAAAGGGTGGCTGCGGCCGCCCTTTTTATTGGGCGCGGTGGCTACAATGGGCGGAACCGGCCCGGTGCCAGCGAGTCATAGTCTCGAATCGCCACCAGGGCGACGCTTTCCAGCCAAGGAGTACCCCCATGCGTAACCTGATTTTCGGCGCCGCTCTGGCGATCAGCAGTCTTTTCGGCCTCAGCGCCCACGCCGAGCCGGTTGCCGGCCAGCAATACGTCGAGCTGAAAAGCCCGGTGCCGATCTCCAAACCGGGCAAGGTCGAAGTCGTCGAGCTGTTCTGGTATGGCTGCCCGCACTGCTATCAGTTCGAGTCGACCCTCAATCCCTGGGTCGAGGAGCTGCCGGAAGATGTCAACTTCGTCCGCGTCCCGGCGCTGTTCGGTGGCATCTGGAACGTGCATGGCCAGGCCTTCCTCACCCTGGAAAGCATGAAGGTCGAGGGCAAGGTGCATGACGCGGTGTTCAACGCCATCCACCAGGAGAAGAAGAAGCTGGCTTCCGCCGAAGAGTTCGCCGACTTCGTCGCCACTCAGGGCGTGGACCGCGACACCTTCCTCAGCACCTTCAACTCCTTCGCCGTCAAAGGCCAGATGGAAAAGGCCAAGAAGTTGGCCATGGCTTACCAGGTCACTGGCGTACCGGTGATGATCGTCGGCGGCAAGTACCGCTTCGACATCGGCTCCTCCGGCGGCCCGCGTGAGGCCCTCGGTGTTGCCGACTACCTGATCGCCAAGGAACGCGCCGCGCTGTAAGCGGCCGCAGGCGCAAGACATGCTGCGCCGCTGGCGACAGACACGTACGGTTGGCCTGTGCGATCCACAGGTCAACCCGCAGTGTTCGCCACAGGGCGACTGGCCAGCCGACGGCCTGTTGCGCCTGCTCAGTTTCAACGTCCAGGTCGGCATCAATACCCAGCGTTACCACCATTACCTCACCCGTGGCTGGCAGCACCTGTTGCCTCACGCGGGGCGCGCCGGCAACCTGCAGCGCATCGGTGATCTGCTCGCCGATTTCGATCTGGTGGCCTTGCAGGAAGTCGACGGCGGCAGCCTGCGTTCCGGCTACGTCAATCAGGTCGAGTACCTGGCCCAGCAGGGCGCCTTCCCCTACTGGTACCAACAGCTCAATCGCAATCTCGGCCGCCTCGCCCAGCACAGCAACGGGGTGCTCAGTCGTCTGCGGCCGACGCTGCTGGAGGATCACCCGCTGCCGGGGCCGCCGGGTAGGGGCGCCATCTTCCTGCGCCTGGGCGAGGGTGAGCAGGCGCTCGGCGTGGTCATGATGCACCTGGCGCTGGGCGCGCGAACCCGCGTCCGGCAACTGGCCTACATCCGCGAACGGGTCAGCGAGTTCCGCCACCTGGTGCTGATGGGGGACATGAACACCCATGCCGTCGACCTGCTGGAAAACTCCCCCTTGCGCGACCTCGGGCTGGTCGCGCCGCAGGCGCAGGCGACCTTCCCCAGCTGGCGCCCGCAGCGTTGCCTTGACCATATCCTGCTCAGCCCCGAACTGGAGCTGGGGCGCGTCGATGTCCTCAGCCAGCCGATTTCCGATCACCTGCCCGTGGCCGTGGAAATCCGCCTGCCGCAGGCCCAGAATATGGGGCAACTGCCTATGCTGAAGACGCCATCTGCCGAGTGAGCCGTATGAGCGAAGACGCGCAACGCTGGAAAGACAAATACCTGAGTAGCCTGGAGCGCCACGAAAAGCTCGAGCGCCGCTGGGAGTTGCGCCTGGATCTGCTGCGCCGGGGTCTGGTGCGCAGCAGTCTGGCTGCCGAGGGCGCCGACAAGGCGGTCGATCAGTGCATGCAGGAGATGCGCGATATCCTGCGTCGCGATGACATGGACGCGGCATTGGGTGGCCTGATCCCGCGCCTGGAAAAGGCCGTGCTGGAATCCGAGCAGCGCCGTCAGAAGCGCGCTGCGGAGGCGGCCACTGCCCTGGCGCGCCTGGTCACGCAGTTGCAGGACCTGGAGCCGCCCCGCGAGGTGCGCAAGGCGCTCAAGGCGCTGGGCAAGCAGCTGGACGAGGCGGCCAGCCATCAGTACCTGCTGCCGGCCCTGCTCAGCCAGTTGAGCAATCTGCAGGCGCAGGCGCTGGCCGTGCAGCAGGCACCTGCGCAGGATCAGCCCGGTTTGCTGCAGCGCCTGTTCGGCTCGCGCAGCGAGAGTGCCAGCGACGCGCCCGTGACACCGGCGCCCGCACCCGCCGCCGATGTGCCGCCAGCGGCAGAACCCGTTGCACCGCCGCAGCCTGTCGACGAGCCCTTGCCGGCCGCGCCTGCGCCTGCGTCAATTCCTGCACCTGCACCTGCACCTGCACCTGCACCTGCACCTGCACCTGCACCTGCACCTGCACCTGCACCTGCACCTGTCGCCGAGGCCGCTGCCGGTGCGGCGCCGGTGCGCCAGGAGGCCGCCGAGGTGCCGGCGGTACTCGACAGCCTGCCGGTACCGCCTGGCCTGGTCCCGCTGGATGACGAGGGTGATGGCCCGTTCTCCCTGCCCAGCAGCGAGCCGGGCTACAGCGCCGTGGCGCCGCATATCGCCAACAGCCTGCGCAACCTGCTCGACGAGCTGGACCTGCCGGCCAGCCACCTGCCGCAGGGCGAAGCCTTGCGCGAGCGCCTGGAGGGCAATCTCAACTGGTACGAACTGGTGCCGGTGCTGGACGACCTGGCGGTGCTGCTGCTGGCGGTCAACAACGGCGGCCAGCGCGAGTTCGCCGGTTACCTGAAGCAGCTCAACGAGCGCCTGGCGGCCTTCATCCAGACCCTGAGCGAGGCGCACGAGGGCTACGGCGCTTCGGCGCAGAGCGCGCGCAACTTCAACCAGCAGTTGCAGGAACAGGTCACCGACCTGCAGAACAGCGTGCAGGAAGCGGTCGACCTGGACGCGCTCAAGCAGGCACTGGAGCAGCGCCTGGAAGGTCTGCTGCAGAGCGTCAGCAACCATCAGCGCCAGCGCGACAGCGCCGAGGACGATGTCGCCGAGCGCTTGCAGGGCCTGGTCAAGCGTGTCGCGGAGATGGAGAGCGAGGCGCAGCAGTTCCGCGCGCACATCGAGGAACAGCGGCAGAAGTCCCTGCTCGATCCCCTGACCGGCTTGCCCAACCGCGCCGCCTGGAGCGAGCGTCTCGAGCTGGAAGTCGCCCGTCGCCAGCGCTATGGCGGCCAGCTGCTGATGGCAGTACTGGACATCGATCACTTCAAGCGAATCAACGATGGCTACGGCCATCTGGCCGGGGATCGGGTGCTGAAGATCATCGCCGGTGAGTTGAACAGGCGCCTGCGCAAAACCGACTTCATGGCGCGCTTCGGCGGCGAAGAGTTCGTCCTGCTGGTGCCGGCGACGCCGCTGGAGGGTGGTTTGCAGCTGCTCGAAACCCTGCGCAGCGCGGTCGAGGCCTGCCCGTTCCACTTCAAGGGCGAGCCGGTGACCATCACCCTCTCCGCCGGCATCGCCGAGTTCCGCGATGGCGAATCGGCCGAGACGGCTTTCGAGCGCGCCGACCAGGCGCTGTATCGTGCCAAGGGTGCTGGTCGCAACCGGGTCGAGCAGGCCGCCTGATCAGCGAACAGGCGGCGCTGCCTCGCGCGTGCGTGTCCCGCTAGGACGGTAGCTTCTCCTCGCTCCTGCCTGTCGCCGGGGTTGCCTCGGCGGTCCGTGGCCGAGGCGCGTGAGCCGCGTCCTCCTGCAACGGCACCTCGATGCCCTGTGCGTCGTACAGCTTGCCGCCGATGAAGTGATCGCCCTCGTGCAGGGCGGCGATGTCCTGGTAGCGCAGGCTGCGCTCGGTGCCGGCGACGAACACCGACTGCTGATCGGAGTTGCCGGCGGTGAAGTGGTTGAACAGCAGGTTGAGCAGGATGGCCATGACCGCAGCCGAGCTGATGCCCGAGTGGAAGATGGTTTCGAACCAGGCCGGGAAGTGGTGGTAGAAGCTCGGCATGGCGATGGGAATCATGCCGAAGCCGATTGAGGTCGCGACGATCACCAGGTTCATGTTGTTGCGATAGTCGACCTTGGCCAGGGTGCGGATGCCGCTGGCGGCGACCGTGCCGAACAGCACCAGGCCCGCACCGCCGAGCACCGACGTGGGCACGGCGGCGATCACCCGGCCGATGACCGGCAGCAGGCCGAGGGTGACCAGGATCAGGCCGCCGGTGGCCACCACGTAGCGGCTCTTCACGCCTGTCACTGCGACCAGCCCGACGTTCTGCGCGAAGGCGCTCTGGGTGAAGGAGCCAAACAGCGGCGCGACGACGCTGGCGATCATGTCTGCACGCAGCCCGTTGCCGAGGCGCTTGGAGTCGACACGGGTGTCGATGATGTCGCCCACTGCGAGGATGTCTGCCGAGGTCTCCACCAGGATCACCATCACCACGATCAGCATCGAGATGATCGCCGCCACCTTGAACACCGGTACGCCGAAATGCAGCGGCGTCGGGAAGGCCAGCAACGGGCCCGCGCCGACGCGGGAGAAGTCCGCCATGCCGAATGCCAGGGCGGCCAGGGTGCCGATCACCATGGCCAGGAGGATCGACAGGCGCGAGATGCTGGCGCTGCCGACCTTGCTCAGCAGCAGTACGGTGGCCAGGGTGAAGGCGGCCAGGCCGATGTTGGCCATGCTGCCGAAGTCTGCGGCCTGGCTGTTGCCGCCCATGGCCCAGCGGGCCGCGACCGGCATCAGGGTCAGGCCGATGGTGGTGATGACGATGCCCGTCACCAGCGGCGGGAAGAACCTGGTGATCTTGGAGAAGACCGGCGTGATCAGCAGGCCGATCAGCGCAGCGCCGATCACGGCACCGAACACCACCGGCAAACCGCCTTCGCCGCCGTTGGCACCGACTATGGCGACGATGGTGGCGACGCTGGCGAACGACACGCCCTGCACCAGCGGCAGCTGGCAGCCGAAGAACGGCAGGCCGAGCGTCTGCAGGAGCGTGGCGGCGCCACCGACGAAGAGCGAGGCAGCAATCAGCAGGCCGATGTCGGCCGGCGTCAGGCCGGCCGCCTGACCGACGATCAGGGGCACGGCGACGATGCCGCCGTACATGGTCAGTACGTGTTGCAGGCCGTAGAGCAGGTTGGAGCCAAGACCGAGGTTCTCGTCCTCGGGGCGCTGGGCGGGGGAGGTCATGGGAAACTACTCGCTGTTGTTCTTGTTGAGTCAATGTATACATTTTATGGGTTAAAAATCTAATTATTTGTATACATTTCTACGAGTGGTCTTTGTCAGGACGCATCCCCTCGATCCGGTCACGAAGTTGCTTCGCTCCGGCCTGGCGCCCGCAGGCGGACCGTTACGTCCGCTCGCACCTGCCTGGCGCAACCCCTAGACTATGCGCACTAGCCACTGGAGGCGCCTATGGACATCTTCAGCATCGCCGTGCTGATCTTTCTGGTCACCGACCCCTTCGGCAACATCGCCATCTACATCGCTGCGCTGAAGAACGTCGAGCCACGTCGGCGTCTGTGGGTGGCCGCGCGCGAACTGCTGTTCGCCCTGGGACTGTTGCTGTTGTTCCTCACCTTTGGTGACAAATTCCTCACCGGACTCGGCCTGTCGCGTGAGGCAACCGCCATCGCCGGCGGTATCATCCTGTTCGTCATTGCCATGCGCCTGATCTTCCCCAGCCCGCAGGGGCTGCTCGGCGATGTACCGGATGGCGAGCCGATGCTGGTGCCGCTGGCGACGCCGGCCGTGGCCGGGCCCTCGGCCCTGGCGGTGCTGATGACCCTGCGCAACACCCATGTCGGGCCGATCTGGGAGCTGTACCTGGCCTTGATCCTGGCCTGGGCGGCGACGGCGTTCATTCTCCTGCAGGCTTCGTTCCTGCAGCGTTTTCTTGGTAATCGCGGGTTGATGGCGGTGGAACGGCTGATGGGCATGCTGCTGATCATGCTCAGCGTCGACATGCTGCTGGACAACCTGCAGAGCGTATTCGGTCACGCATGAAGTCTTTCTGCCTCGCTTTAATCGTTGTTCTGCTCGCGGGCTGCACGGGCGGCCTGCGCATCGATGACAGCCACACGGCCACTGGCCAGAACAGTCGCGTGCAGTATGTGGTGCTGCACTACACGTCCGCCGATCTGCAGCGCTCGCTCGACCTGCTGACGCACACCGAGGTCAGCAGCCACTACCTGATCGGCGATGCCCCGGCGACCGTCTACCGCCTGGTGGACGAGGACCGCCGCGCCTGGCATGCGGGGGTCAGCGAATGGCAGGGGCGCACCTGGCTGAACAGCACGACGATCGGCATCGAGCTGGTCAATCAGGGTTATTACCAGACCGCTGCCGGGCGCTACTGGCAGCCCTTCTCGGCGCAGCAGATCGACAAGCTGATCGTGCTGCTCAAGGACATCGTCAAGCGTCACCAGTTGCCGCTGGGCTCGATCATCGCGCACAGCGACGTGGCGCCTCAGCGCAAGGTCGATCCGGGCCCGCTGTTCCCCTGGAAGCGCCTGGCCGACGAGGGGCTGGTGCCCTGGCCGGACGAGGCTGCGGTGGCGCGTCAGCAGGCGCTGTTCGCCCTCAGCCTGCCCAGCGTGGAGTGGTTCCAGGAGCAACTGGCGCGCAACGGCTACACGGTGCCTCGGCAGGGTGAGCTGGACGAGGCGACGCGCAATGTCATCGCCGCCTTCCAGATGAAGTACCGCCCGGCCAACTACGATGGCCAGCCCGATGCCGAGACCGCCGCGCGCTTGCTGGTGCTGAACCAGCAGAACGCCGCCCGCCGGGAGTGATCAGGCCGGTGTCGTGCCGATCAGGCGCGAGTCGGCCAGCGCGGCACTGCGATGCACCGTCGCGGCCTGGTACTCGGGGTCGGCGAGCATGGCGAGAAAGGCGCTGGAGGATGGATAGCGCACCAGCAGGACCTGGTCCCAGTGCTCGTCGTTTGGCGCGATGACGGCGACATGGGCCGTGCCCAGCCACTGCACTTCGCCACCGACGCCGCGCACCTTGGCCAGCGCCGTACGGCTGTAGCGCGCGTAGGCCTCGCGCCCGCTGCAGGGCGTCTCGTCACTGCCCGAGGGGTAGTTCGCCTGGGGGCTGAAACGCAGCAGGTTGAGCATCACGATCGGCGTATCGGCCGGCATCGCTTCGGCGAATGCGCGCATCTGTTCGCGGCTGGGGTTGAGGCTGGGCATGGCGACTTCCTCGGTGGCTGATCGAGTCAGCCTGGGGGTGAGTCGTGCCGGCAGGCAAGCGCTATCGATGAGGATGATGACCGGCGATGCATGGCGGCGCCTGCCGTCGTCGCGGCCTCAGGCCTCGAGCAGCTCGCTCAGGCGGCTGGCCAGCAGCGCGAAGTCGTAGGGTTTGACGATGCTGGCCGTGGCGGCCCCGGCATCGCGGTTGCGCACTTCCTCCAGCAGTTCGCGCTCGTCGTAGCCGCTGGCGAACAACACTGGCAGGGTCGGCCGCACCTGGCGGGCGTTCTGCACCAGTTCGCGGCCGTCCATGCCGGGCAGGCCGATGTCGCTCATCAGCAGGTCGACGGCCAGGTCCCCGCGCAGCAGCTCCAGTGCGCTGGGGGCATCGCGCAGGGCGTGGACGCGATAGCCGAACTCTTCGAGAACTTCCACGGTCAGGTGGCGAACGACGTCATCGTCCTCGACCAGCAGAATGGTCTTCTCGGCAGCGGAATCGGTCGCGGTCATGGGGCTCTCTGTTTGGGCGCGCAGAAGACGCAAATGTTTGGCAAACTTCCGGGTCTGCGCATGGTCAGTTTGCCACAGGCCACCTCCCACTTATAAGAAGCAGCGAGACAATCATCGAATGGACGTCCCAATGTCGAATGAGTCCGCCATGGACGAGGCTGGTTTTCGCCGAATCCTCAATCGCAATGTCGGGCTGCCCCTCGGTCTGGGGCTGGTAGGCGCACTGTTCTTCGCCGTGCTGATTGGCTACCTGCTCAACGTGATGCGCTGGGTCGAGCATTCCGACCAGGTGCTCAACAGGGCCAGCGAGGTGTACAAGCTGACGCTGGACATGGAGACCGGGATGCGCGGTTTCCTGCTCAGTGCCGACGAGAACTACCTGGCGCCCTACGAACTCGCACGCGGCAAGTTCGGCCCGCTGACCGAACAGCTCGCCGAGATCGTCGTCGACAATCCGCCGCAGATACAGCGCATCGAGCGCCTGCGTGCCTTGCAGGAACAATGGGACACCTATGCCGAGGAGGTGATCGTCAGCCGTCGCGACGGGGGCGATTTCCTCGGCGACGTCGGCAGTGGGCGCGGCAAGAACCTCATGGATGGCATGCGCCGCGAGCTGGACACCTTCATCAGCAGCGAGCGTGAGCTGCGCCAGCAGCGCAACGCCGAAGTCAGCACGGGCACGCTGTGGGGCGCCGGCACCTACCTGGTGATCAGCATCCTGTTCAGTGCGCTGCTCGCGCTGTTCGGCCGCCGCGAACTGATGAACCTCTCGAGCACCTATGCACAGGCCATGGCGAGGCAGGCGGACTTCGCGGTGAAACAGGGCGATCAGGCCTGGCTGGGTGCCGGCCAGACCCAACTGGCGGAGCGCCTGCTCGGCCAGCCGCGGGTGCAGGAACTGGCCGACCGCTCGCTGGAGTTCCTCGCCGAGTACCTCGACTGCGTGGTCGCGGCGCTCTATCTGCGCGATGCCCAGAGCGGCGACCTGCAACGCGTGGCCGGCTACGGCTTCAGTGAGGACGCCAGCCTCAAGGAGCAGTTCTACCGGGGCGAGGGTCTGGTCGGGCGGGCCGCCCAGGGGCGTCGTCCGGTCTACCTGGACAGTCTGCCGGGCGACTACATCAAGGTCGCCTCCAGCCTCGGCGAGGGCCTGCCCGTCAGCGTCGCCCTAGTGCCGCTGCAGTCCGAGGACCGTATCAACGGTGTGGTCGAACTGGCCTTCATGCGCCAGCTGGATGCGCGTGAGCGCGAGTTCCTCGGGGCCATCGCCAGCAACGTCGGCACCGCGCTGGAGGCTGCGCGCTATCGCCAGCGCCTGCAGGAAGTCCTGGGTCAGACCCAGCAGCTCAACGAGGAGCTGCAGACCCAGCAGGAAGAGCTGCGCGCCGCCAACGAAGAGCTCGAGCAGCAGGCCCGCGTGCTCAAGGAGTCCCAGGCGCACCTGGAGACCCAGCAGGCCGAGCTGGAGCAGACCAACGAGAAGCTTGCCGAGCAGACCCAGGTGCTCGCCGACCAGCGCGACGAGCTGAACCAGCGCAACACCACCCTGGGCCGTATCCAGGCGCAGCTGGAGGAGCGTGCCGAGGAGCTGCAGCGGGCCAGTCGCTACAAGTCCGAGTTCCTCGCCAACATGAGCCATGAGCTGCGCACGCCGTTGAACAGCTCGCTGATCCTGGCCAAGCTGCTGGCGGAGAACCCGGCGGGCAACCTCAACGAGGAGCAGGTCAAGTTCGCCGAGTCGATCTACTCCGCCGGCAACGACCTGCTCAACCTGATTAATGACATTCTCGACATCGCCAAGGTCGAGGCCGGCAAGCTCGAGGTCCGCCCCGAGCGCACGCAGCTGGCGGGCATGCTCGAGGGCCTGCGCGACGTGTTCGGGCCGCTGGCCCGTGAACGCGGCCTCGGCTTCGAGATCCTCCTGCAGGGCGACCTGCCGGACGTGCTGTTCACCGACCGCCAGCGCGCCGAGCAGATCCTGCGCAACCTGCTGTCCAACGCCTTCAAGTTCACCGAGCGTGGCGGTGTCACGCTGAGCGTGGCGCGGCAGGACGGTCAGACACTGGCCTTCGCCGTGCGTGACACCGGCATCGGCATTGCCGCGGACCAGCAGGAGGTGATCTTCGATGCCTTCCGCCAGGCCGACGGCACCACCAACCGGCGCTATGGCGGCACCGGCCTGGGGCTGTCCATTTCGCGCGATCTGGCGGGCCTGCTCGGCGGCAGCATCGCGGTCGCCAGCGTGCCAGGCGAGGGCAGCACCTTCACCCTGGTACTGCCCGAACAGTTGCTGGAAAGCGCCGGTCCGCTGCCGGCGAACACGCTCGCGCCGGCGCCCACGCCCGTGGCGCTGGCGCCTGTTGCGCAGCCTGCGGCACCCGCCGGCGTGGTTGCGCCACGCCCGCCGGCGCCGTTCGCGGATGACCGCGAGCAACTCGGCGAGCGCGGTGGCCGCCGCGTGCTGGTGGTGGAGGACGAGGTGCGCTTCGCGCGCATTCTCTTCGACCTGGCACATGAGCTGGGCTACGCCTGCCTGGTGGCGACCTGCGCCGACGAGAGCCTGGAGCTGGCCCAGCAGTTCCGCCCCGATGCCATCCTGCTCGACATGCGCCTGCCCGACGGCTCCGGCCTGGGCGTGCTGCAACGCCTGAAGGACGATGCGCAGACCCGCCACATCCCCGTGCACGTGGTGTCGGTGGATGACCACAGCGAAGCGGCCCTGCACCTGGGGGCCGTCGGCTATGCACTCAAGCCGACCAGTCGCGATCAGCTCAAGGACGTGTTCGGCAAGCTCGAAGCCAAGCTCAACCAGCAGGTCAAGCGCGTGCTGCTGGTGGAAGACGATCCCCTGCAGCGCGACAGCGTCGCCCGCCTGATCGGCGACGAAGACATCGAGATCACCGCCGTGGCGCTGGCCGGCGAGGCTCTGGACAAGCTGCGCGACACGGTCTTCGACTGCATGATCATCGACCTCAAGCTGCCCGACATGCAGGGCAACGAACTGCTGCGGCGCATGGCCGAGGAAGACATCTGCTCCTTCCCGCCGGTGATCGTCTACACCGGGCGCAACCTGACCCGCGACGAGGAAGCCGAGCTGCTCAAGTACTCGCGCTCGATCATCATCAAGGGCGCGCGCTCGCCGGAGCGCCTGCTCGATGAGGTCACCCTGTTCCTGCACAAGGTCGAGGCCGAGCTGTCCAGCGAGCACCAGAAGATGCTCAAGACCGCACGCAGCCGCGACAAGCTGTTCGAGGGGCGGCGCCTGCTGCTGGTCGACGATGACGTGCGCAACATCTTCGCCCTCTCCAGCGCCCTGGAGCAGAAGGGCGCAACGGTGGTGGTCGCGCGCAACGGCATCGAGGCGCTGGCCAAGCTGCGTGAACACGACGACGTCGACCTGGTGCTGATGGACGTGATGATGCCGGAGATGGACGGCTACGAGGCCACCCGGCAGATCCGCCAGCAGGCGCGCTGGAACAACCTGCCGATCATCGCGGTGACGGCCAAGGCGATGAAGGATGATCAGGAGCGCTGCCGTGAGGCGGGTGCCAACGACTACCTGGCCAAGCCCATCGACCTGGACCGCCTGTTCTCCCTGATCCGCGTGTGGATGCCCAAGCTGGAGCGTCTCTGATGCCCGACGAGATCGAGCTGCGCCTGCTGATCGAGGCGATCTACCTGCGTTACAGCTACGACTTTCGCGACTACTCCAAGGCGTCGCTGAAGCGCCGCGTGCGTCAGGCCCAGGCCCAGCTGGAGTGCCCGACCATCTCCGCGCTGCAGGAGCGCATCCTGCACGAGCCGCAGGCGTTCATGCAGTTGCTGCAGTACCTCACCATCCCGGTCAGCGAGATGTTCCGTGACCCCGGGTATTTCCTCGCTCTGCGCGAACAGGTGGTGCCGCTGTTGCACACCTACCCGTCGCTGAAGATCTGGGTGGCCGGCTGCAGTACCGGAGAGGAGGTGTATTCCCTGGCCATCCTGTTGCACGAGGAAGAGCTGCTGGAGCGCACCATGATCTACGCCACGGACATCAACCCGCATTCGCTGGAGAAGGCCGAACAGGGCATCTTCGCGCTCGACAACCTGCGTACCTACACCCAGAACTACCAGCTGTCCGGTGGCAAGCGGGCCTTCTCCGATTACTACTCGGCGGCCTATGACCGGGTGCTGTTCGACAAATTTCTGCGCAGCAACGTGACCTTCGCCGACCACAGCCTGGCCACCGACAGCGTGTTCGCCGAGACCCACCTGGTGTCGTGCCGCAACGTGCTGATCTACTTCAACCGCGACCTGCAGGACCGCGCCCTCGGCCTGTTCCACGAGTCGCTGTGCCACCGTGGTTTCCTCGGCCTGGGCAGCAAGGAAAGCCTGGACTTCTCCGCCTACGCCCAGCAGTTCGAGGCGGTCTCGCGCCCCGAGCGGATCTTCCGCAAGCGATGAGCAGCCAACGGATCAACCTGCGCGGGCAGCTGCGTGCGCCGCTGCAGGCCCTGCTCATCGGTGCCTCGGCCGGTGGCGTGGAGGCGCTGTTGCAGCTGCTCGAGGACCTGCCGGCGGATTACCGGCTACCGGTGGTGTGCCTGCTGCATGTGCCGGACCGCAACGACAGTCTGCTCGCCGACCTGCTCGCGCGGCGCCTGCAACTGCCGGTCAAGGAGGCCGAGGACAAGGAATACCTGCGTGGCGGCAGGGTCTATGTGGCGCCTGCCGGGTATCACCTGTCCATCGAGGGCGATCGCAGCTTTTCCCTGAGTCGCGAGGAGCCGCGGCATTTCTCCAGGCCGTCGATCGACATCCTCTTCGAGTCTGCCGCCGATGCTTACGGCGAATACCTGGCCGCTGCGCTGCTCACCGGCGCCAACGAAGACGGCGCGCTCGGCCTGCTGGCCGTCCAGCGAGCCGGTGGCCTGGCCCTGGTGCAGGACCCCGCCGACGCCCAGGTGCCCACCATGCCGAACGCGGCGCTCGCGCTGTTGCAACCGGATTTCCTTCTGACCATCGCCGCCATGCGCCTGCTGCTGGCCGAACTGGATGCCCCGCCATGCTGAGGAAGATTGAAGCCAAGGTGCTGATCGTCGACGACCTGCCGGAGAACCTGCTGGCCTTGCGTTCGCTGATCCAGAGCGAGGACCGCATGGTGTTCGAAGCCAACAGTGCCGACGATGCGCTGTCGCTGCTGCTCGAGCACGAGTTCGCCCTGGCCATCCTCGACGTGAAGATGCCGGGCATGAACGGTTTCGAACTGGCCGAGCTGATGCGCGGCACGGAGAAGACCAAGCACATCCCGATCATCTTCGTCAGCGCCGTTGGCCGGGACATGGATTACGCCTTCCGTGGCTACGAGAGCGGTGCGGTGGACTTCCTGCACAAGCCACTGTCGCCCTTCGAGGTGCGCAGCAAGGTGGCGATGTTCGTCGAGCTGTACCGCCACCGCAAGGCGCTGAGCATGCAGCTGGAAGTGGTCGAGGCGGCGCGTCGCGAGCAGGAGTCCCTGCTTACCGAGCTGCGCGAGACCCAGGCCGAGCTGCAGAAGGCGGTGCAGATGCGTGACGTGTTCATGTCCATCGCCTCCCATGAGCTGCGCACACCGCTCAACGGCCTGATCCTCGACGTGCAACTGCGCCGGTTGCGCCTGGAGCAGGGCCGGGAGGACGCGTTCACGCCGGAAAAACTGCAGGAGATGGTCACGCGTGACGAGCGGCAGATTCGCAGCCTGACCCGCCTGATCGACGACATGCTGGATGTCTCGCGCATTCGCACCGGCAAGCTTTCGGTGCGTCCGCAGCCGGGCGATCTCGGCGTGCTGGCCGCAAATGTGGTGGAAAGCCTGGCCGCGCAGTTCAGCGCCACCGGTTGCCAGGTCGACCTGAGGGTGGACGGCCCGGCCCCGGTGCTGATGGACGAGTTCCGCATCGAGCAGGTGCTGGCCAACCTGCTGACCAATGCGCTGCGCTACGGCGGTGGCAAGCCGGTGTCCGTGCGGGTGAGCGCCGAGGGCGATGCCGTGCGCGCCGAGGTCCGCGATCAGGGCATGGGCATCTCCGAAGCAGATCAGCGTCGCGTGTTCGAACAGTTCGAGCGGGTCAGTGACAGCGGTGTCGCGCAGGGCCTGGGGCTTGGCCTGTTCATCAGCGAGCAGATCGTCCAGGCGCACGGCGGGCGTATCGAGCTGAGCAGTCGCCTTGGCGAGGGCTCCTGTTTCAGCGTCGTGCTGCCGCGTCGCAGCTGATCGTGCACTTTGCACGTGTCGTACTTCGTGCATCTTGCAAAGTGCATGGGAATGGCGCTTTGAAATTGCATTAACTTATTGATTTATAAGGATATTTTTATTTTTCTGTTGTTGGCATGAGCGCTGCAGATTCAGTCATGTAAGTCCTCGACTGATCTGCTAATGGAGAAGCGTCATGTACATCGTCCGAATGAGCCTGTTCTGCATCACTGCATTGCTGGTCAACGGGGCTTACGCCACGGATTTCGCCGGCTCGGCAGGGGCCATGGCGCGTACCGCCGAACTGACCGTGCCCAGTGCGCAGGCCTGGACCTCCGGTTCCGCCGTGCGCTCGGAGGCGTCTGGAAGCCTGCGTCAGCCCGCTGCCCGCAGCGCCGAGGATGACGGCCAGTGGCTGCGCACCGCCAGCGAAGGCAAGACCGCCACTGCCAACCGTGAACCGCGCCCTGCCAGCACCGCGCGCTGGGTATTCTGAGCGACAGGAGTCCCG
Source organism: Pseudomonas sp. REST10 (assembly GCF_029542605.1). Lineage (NCBI taxonomy): Bacteria > Pseudomonadati > Pseudomonadota > Gammaproteobacteria > Pseudomonadales > Pseudomonadaceae > Pseudomonas > Pseudomonas sp. REST10. Next base: position 406,188 of record NZ_CP035677.1, read on the forward strand.
CCATGTCCAGAAGTGCTTTCCTGCTGTTGATCATGACGCTGTTCAGCCTGGCCGCGCTGTGGCTGAGCCCCGGCCTGGAGGGCAGCCTCACGCTGCTGCTCAAGGGCGCCTGCGCGCTGTTCGCCCTGGCCTTCCTGGTGGCGTTGATGCTCGGGCGCCGTATCAAGTTCGACCCGGTGCTGCGCTGATCCGTTCGTTCATCACCTGACGCCAGCGAAGACGCCACACGCAGCCTTGCGGCATTTCAGCCCTCTCCCCCAATCCCTCTCCCATGAATGGGAGAGGGGAGCCAAAGCTGTTACGCACGCAGTGCAGCGTTTTCGTCACACCGGCAGGCTGAAGTAGAACAGCGCCCCTTCGCCGGGACTCGAGTCGACGTTGAGCTGGCCGCCGTGCAGCTGGACGATTTCCCGCGCCAGTGCCAAGCCCAGGCCGACGCCGCCCTTGCGCCTGCCGACCTGAACGAACGGCTCGAAGATACGGCCCTGCTGGCCGAAGGGAATGCCTTCGCCTGCGTCCTGCACGCTGACGATCACCTGCTCGCCGTTGCGCCGTGCCTGCAGCTGCACGGTGCCGCCGGGATTGCTGTAGCGCAGGGCATTGCTCAGCAGGTTGTCGAGCAGGCGTGACAACTGCTCGGCGTCGACGCTGACATGCGGCAGTGTGTCGTGGATCTCGCAAGCCAGGCTCACCTCGCGCTCCTGCGCTTCGTCCGCGCAGCGCTGCAGGGCGCCCTGGATCAGGCCGGCGAGGTCCTGCGGGGTGCGCTGCAGGGTCTGCACGCCGTTCTGGTAGCGCGAGAAGTTGAGCAGGTCGTCGATCAACTGCACCAGGCGGTGCATCTCTTCGTCGACGGTGCGCATCAGGTCCTGCTCGCGGCCTCCCGCGGGCAGTTGCAAGCGTTCGCGCAGCAGGCTGAAGGCCATGTGCATGCCGGTGATGGGCGTACGCAGCTCGTGGGAGGCGCGCAGGATGAACTCGCTGCGCACGCGCTCGAAGGCGCGCTGCTTGGTGACGTCACGCAGCACCATCACCGCCCCGACACTGCCGCCCTCGCTGACTTGCACGGGGGTCAGCGCCCAGGCCAGCAGGCGCGTCTCGCCGTCGCGCTTGATCTGCAGGTCGGCGGGCGGCTCGCTGAGCAGTTCGCCGGCGAGCACCTGGTGCAACGCCTCTTCCACGGCGTGACCGGGTAGCAGCGGGCCGATGCTCTGCCCCAGCAGGTCGGCGTGCCAGGACAGCTGGCGTAACGCGACCGGGTTGGCGTGTTCGATACGGCCGCGTGCGTCGAGAATCACCAGGCCGTCGTCGATGCTGTCGAGAACCGCCTTCAGACGCCCCTCGCTGCTGAGCAGCTGCTTGAGGTTGCTCGAGTGATACTCGCGCAGGGCCTCGATCATCAGGCCGAAACGGCGGCTCAGCAGCGCCAGCTCGGCCACTGGCGACACGGGCAGGACCACGTCGTACTGGCCGCGCCCGATCTGATCCGCCGCTCGGGCCAGCAGGTCGATGGGCGCGCCGAAGCGGCGGGCGATGCCATGGGCGGTGAGCACGCCGATGATCAGTACCGCCACGCCGATCAGGGCGAGCAGGGCGGCGATCAGCTGTGAGCGTTCGGCGGCCTGCTGCTCGGCCTCGCTGACCCGCTCGATCACCTGGTTCTGCAGCTCCAGCAGGTGCTGGCGCAGGCGCTGGAAGGCTTCGCTGAAGGGGTCGTAGGTGGCCAGGCCATGGGGCGACTGGCCGGCGGGTGTGCCGGCACTGGCGGCCTGCACCATCTGCTGGTGCAGCACGGCCGCCTGTTCGAGGCCACGGCTGTAGCGCTTGCCCAGGTTGGCGGCGAGGCCTCGGTCCAGGGTGGCCACGAAGCCCTCACGGCTGCTGGCGAGCTGTTCCGGCTTGGGCGTGTCGCCGATCAGAATCAGCAGTTCCTCGCCCAGGTGCTGGCGCAGCTTCTGGCCGATCTCCACGGCGCTGAAGCCCCGCTGGATCAGCTCGCTCTGGCTGCTGGCCATCTGCGTGACGCTGAACAGTCCCAGGAGCAGGCCGAGCAGGGCGACGGTGATCAGCGCGGAGATGCTGAGGAACAGCCGGGTGCGAAGCTTCATCGGCAGCTGCATGGTGATCCCAGGGTCAGAGGTTGTATTGCTTGCGTTTGCGGTAGAGGGTCGAGGTATCGATGCCCAGGGTCTTGGCCGCCGTATCCAGGGTGTTGCTGCTGGCCAGCACGGCGGCGATGTGGGCCTTCTCCAGCTCCTCCAGGCTCATTGGCGCGCCGACGCGCACGGTGTTGGTCGGCGCCTCCGTGCCGCCACCGAGGCCGAGGTGGGCGACTTCCACGGTTTCCTGCTGGCAGATGATGCTGGCCCGCTCGACGACGTTGCGCAGTTCACGGATATTGCCCGGCCAGTGGTAGGCCTGCAGCGCCGCAGCCGCCTCCTCGCTGAAGGCGCAGGCCGGCCGGCCATAGTCGCTGACGAAGCGGGCGAGGAAGCGCTCGGCCAGCGACATCACGTCCTCGTGGCGTTCGCGCAATGCGGGCAGCTTGAGGGTGATGACGTTGAGGCGGTAGAGCAGGTCCTCGCGGAAGCGCCCTTCGCGGACCATCTCGTCGAGATCGAGGTTGGTGGCGGCGACGATGCGTACGTCGGCGCGGCGGGTCACTGGGTCGCCCACGCGCTCGTATTCCTTGTCCTGGATGAAGCGCAGCAGCTTGGGCTGCAGGGTCAGCGGGAAATCGCCGATCTCGTCAAGGAACAGGGTACCGCCATCGGCCTGGCTGACGCGGCCCTGGGTGCTCTCGCTGGCGCCGGTGAAGGAGCCGCGCGCGTGGCCGAACAGTTCGCTCTCCATCAGCTCGGCGGTCAGCGACGGGCAGTTGATGGTCACGCAGGTGCGCTTGGCGCGGCGGCTCCAGCCATGAATGGCACGGGCCAGTTCGCCCTTGCCGGTGCCGGACTCACCCAGGATGAGAATATTGGCGTCGGTGCCAGCGACCTGGCGCGCGGTCTCCAGGATCGCCATCATCGCCGGGCTGTGCGAATCGAGGCCGTCCTTGGCCTTGCGCACCTCGCCCTCCAGGGCCTCCAGGCGTGCGGCCAGGGTACGCACCTCCAGCTGCTTGGCTGCCGCCAGGCGCAGTTGGTCCGGGGTGCAGGGCTTGACCAGGTAATCGGCGGCGCCGGCCTGGATGGCATCGACGGCGGTGTCCACGGCCGAGTGCGCGGTGACGATCACCACGCGCATCCAGGGCGCCTGGATACGCATCTGCGCCAGCAGCTCCAGGCCATTGTCCTCGCCAAGGCGCAGGTCGAGGAAGCACAGGTCGAACACCTGGCGCTGCAGCAGTGCTTCGGCCTGTGCCGTGCTGCTGGCGCCGGCGACGTCGTACCCCTCGTCCTCCAGGCAGTAGCGGAAGGTGCGCAGGATTGCGGCTTCGTCATCCACCAGCAGGATGCGTCCGCTGGTCTGCTCTGAAACTGCCATGTATGTGCTCCGTCTGACGAGTCGATGCAGCTTAGTCAGGTAAAAACCGTGCAAGTTGCACGGCCTGACCGCGCCGATGCTGCACCCTGCATGCAGGCAGGATGCCTTTATTGTTTTTAACTTGTTGTTTTATAACGAATTTAATTGATTGTATCGGCTGGCACGGGGCTTGCGATATTCCTCTCATCCTTTCATGAGCAGGAGTGAATCCATGCCCCCGTTCAAACCCTTGCTGCTGGCCACGAGCGCTGCACTGATGCTGAGCCTGACGCCGTTGGCCAGTCAGGCAGCAGACGGTCAGTTGGCCGCGCAACTGGCCGCCGCGCGCCAGGAAGGCTCCATCTGGACCGCCTTCGCGCTCAACCGTCATCTCAATCCGTTCAGGCTCGACATCGAGGTGGAGGCTGGCGAGGCCACGCTGACCGGCAAGGTCGAGAACGCTGTGCAGAAGGATCTGGCCGAGCAGGTGGCCCTGAGCATAGAGGGCATCGACGCGGTGGACAATCGCATCGAGGTCGCGGGCGAGGCCGCCAGCGGCAACCCGCCGGGGCTGGTGCAGCGTCTGGAAGACGCCAGCCTGGCCGCCACCGTGAAGTCCAAGCTGCTGTGGAACAGCAACACCCGTGGCCTGGACATCCAGGTCAAGAGCGAGACCGGCGCCATCACCCTCAGCGGCCGTGCACAGACACCGGCAGCCAAGGAGCTGGCCGGCCAGCTGGCCGCCAACACCGACGGTGTGCGCGAGGTGTTCAACCACCTCAGCATCAGCACCGCCGACAGCACCAGCAGCGAAGTGCAGACCGCAGTGGATGAGGCGCGCGAGGACATCAGCGACAGCTGGATCACCAGCAAGGTCAAGGCCAGCTTCCTCTATAGCCGCAACCTGGATGCGCTGAACATCTCGGTGAACACCGACGACGGCCTGGTGAGCCTGCGCGGCAGCGTGCTGAGCAGCGCCGAGAAGCGCCTGGCAGTCGAGATCGCCCGCAACATCCGTGGTGTGCGTGGCGTGGATGCCGACGCCCTGCGCATCACCGGCTGAAGCTTTTTTCATCCTGACCGCAGGCGCGGTCAGCCATCCGCAAGTCCCATCGCCAAGGAGTCATTCCATGAGCAGCAAGACCGCACAACTCAACGAACTGATCGAGATCACCCGTGACGGCAAGCGCTTCTACGAGCACGCCCACGACGAGGTCAAGGACATCCGCCTGCAGGCGCTGTTCCGTGACATGGTCCGCGCCAAGACCGAAGTGATCGACGCGCTGAGCGTCAAGGTCGCGGCCAACCAGAGCGAGCCGGCAGCCGGCGGCACCATGCTGGGCAAGCTGCGCCAGGTGTACGCCGATACCCGCGCCACCCTGGCCAAGGACGAAGAGGCCACCTACGTCGCCCAGCTGGAAGAGGCCGAGGACCGCATCCTGCACGCCTTCGAGGACGCCCTGGAGGACTCGGACAACGATGTCCGTGCGCTGCTGGCCGTGGAGATGCCCAAGGTGCGTGCCTGCCATGACCGCATGCGGGCGCTGAAGCAGAACATGCAGTAACGCCCAGCGTCAGCCCCGAGCCCCCGCACGCCTTGCGTGCGGGGGCTTTTCATTGGCTGTCCGGCAGCGGGCGAGCGCTGCTCATTCGCAGGTTGCGTCCTCGCGGCAGGCCCCTGTGCATCGTTGCAATGAAAAGTCAGCAGCGTTCATTTAACTGTCACATTCGTTTCATAGAGTGTTCACGTGGCCTGCAGATACTTGGGCCCGTTCCATCCAACACTATCCTGCTAGGAGCAAGGCATGAAACTGAAGCGTTTGATGGCGGCCCTGACTTTCGCCGCCGCCGGCGTAAGCGCCGTATCTGCTGTAGCCGCCGTCGACCCGGCTCTGCCGACCTATGAGAAGACTTCCGGTGTATCGGGCAACCTGTCCAGCGTCGGTTCCGACTCGCTGGCCAACCTGATGACCCTGTGGGCAGAAGAGTTCAAGAAGAACTACCCCAACGTCAACATCCAGATCCAGGCCGCCGGTTCCTCCACCGCGCCGCCCGCTCTGACCGAAGGCACCGCCAACATGGGCCCGATGAGCCGTCCGATGAAGGACAGCGAGCTGCAGGCCTTCGAAGAAAAGTACGGCTACAAGCCGACCGCCGTTCCGGTCGCCATCGATGCCCTGGCGGTATTCGTGCACAAGGACAACCCGATCAAGGCCCTGACCATGCATCAGGTCGACGCGATCTTCTCCAGCACCCGTCTGTGCGGCGAAGACAAGGACCTGAAAACCTGGGGTGACGTCGGTCTGACCGGCGAGTGGGCGAGCAAGCCGATCCAGCTGTTCGGCCGTAACTCGGTATCCGGCACCTACGGTTACTTCAAGGAAGAAGCCCTGTGCAAAGGTGACTTCCGCTCCAACGTCAACGAGCAGCCGGGTTCGGCTTCCGTGGTGCAGTCGATCTCCAGCACCCTGAACGCCATCGGTTACTCGGGCATCGGCTACAAGACCTCCAGCGTTCGCGCTGTTCCGCTGGTCGACAAGAACGGCCAGGTAGAAGAAGCCAACGAAACCAACGCGCTGTCCGGCAAGTACCCGCTGGCTCGTTTCTTCTACGTCTACCTGAACAAGGCGCCGAACCAGCCGCTGAGCCCGCTGGACGCCGAGTTCGTCAAGCTGGTGCTGTCCAAGCAGGGTCAGGAAGTGGTGGTCAAGGATGGTTACATCCCGCTGCCGTCCAAAGTGGTCGAGAAGACCATGAAGGAACTGGGCCTGTAATTTCAGTGCCTGACGCCGCCGACCCGCTGAGCTTCGGCTGATGGTCGGAAGAGCCCGCCACTCGATTCGAGTGGTGGGCTTCGTCATGTCAGGTGACTGTAACCTTTCTGTCATACAAGCTCGCTAGATTGACAAGCCTGGACAGCCCTATGCGCTGCACTTGAGCCCGCGCAGAGACTTCTCGCATGAATGACTTGGCAAACGAATCCGTGAATCGCTCTCAGAATCCGCTGGGGATCGACTTCAACACCCCCGCCCTGCAACGCAAGCGTCGCCTGCGTGCCCTCAAGGACCGCATGGCGCGCTGGTACGTCTCCGTCGGTGGTCTGGCGGTGTTGGGTGCGATCACCCTGATCTTCTTCTACCTGGCGCACGTGGTACTGCCCATGTTCCAGGGCGCCGAACTGGATGCGCGCAAGGTTCAGCAGCCGGCCTGGCTGGCTGACGCCCCGGCGCCGCTGATGCTGGCCGTCGAGGAGCAGAACCAGGTGGCCATGCGCCTGGACGCCAGCGGTGCGGTGCAGTTCTTCGAGCTGAAGAACGGCGAAGCGCTGCAGCGCGTGCAGCTGCCGCTGCCGGAAGGCGTCAGCGTCGCCTCGGTCGCGCAGGACCAGCCGGGCAGCCGCCGCGTGGCGCTGGGCCTGAGCAATGGCCAGGCGCTGGTCATCCAGCACAACTACAAGATCACCTACCCGGACAACGTGCGCACCATCGCGCCGCGCATCGACTATCCGTACGGCGAGACGCCGATCGAGGTCGATCCGCAGGGCCGCCCGCTCGAGCACGTGGCGCTGAACCTCAACAGCGGTACGCTGATGCTGGCAGGCTCCACCGGTAGCGAGTTGCACCTGATCAGCCTCGGTCGCGAGGAAAACCTGTTCACTGGCGAAGTGAGCGTCAGCGAAGAGCGCATCGCCCTGCCGCAGATCGGTGAGCCGATCAGCCAGCTGATCCTCGATCCCCGCCAGCTGTGGCTGTACGTCCTCAATGGCGACTCCAACGCCGATGTCTTCGACCTGCGCAAGCGCAGCCTGAACGGCCGCTACCAGCTGCTCAAGGACGCCTCCAACCGTGTCACCAGCGCCACCAGCCTGCTGGGCGGCATCTCCATCATGATCGGCGACGCCAAGGGCGGCATCCAGCAGTGGTTCATGGTGCGTGACAAGGACGGCAAATCCACCTTCCAGTCGATCCGCAGCTTCCAGCTGGGCAGCAGCGCGGTCACCCAGATTCTTCCCGAAGAGCGCCGCAAGGGCTTCATGGCGCTCGACGAGAGCGGCCTGCTCGGTATCTTCCACAGCACCGCGCACCGTACCCTGCTCAAGGAACAGGTCGCCGACGGCAAGGCCGCTGCTGCCCTGTCGCCGCGCGCCACCCGCGTGCTGGTCGAGTCCGACGGCAAGCTGCAGCGCTTCGTGGTCGACAACCCGCACCCGGAAATTTCCTGGAGCTCGCTGTGGGGCAAGGTCTGGTACGAGAGCTACCCGGAGCCTGACTACGTCTGGCAGTCGACTTCCGCCAACACCGACTTCGAAGCCAAGCTGAGCCTCTCGCCGCTGGCCTTCGGCACGCTCAAGGCAGCCTTCTACGCCATGTTGCTGGCGGCACCGCTGGCGGTTGCCGCAGCGATCTACACCGCCTATTTCATGGCGCCGCGCATGCGCACCAAGGTCAAGCCGGTGATCGAGCTGATGGAGGCGCTGCCGACGGTGATCCTCGGTTTCTTCGCCGGCCTGTTCCTCGCACCGTTCCTGGAAAATCACTTGCCCGGCATATTCAGCCTGCTGTTGCTGACGCCGCTGGGCATCCTGCTGTTCGGCTTCATCTGGAGCAAGCTGCCGGAGGCGGTGCGTCACCGCGTTCCCGATGGCTGGGAAGCCGCGCTGCTGATCCCCGTGGTGATCGCCGTGGGCTGGTTCTCCATCGCGATCAGCGGTCACCTGGAGAACTGGCTGTTCGGCGGCAACATGCGCCTGTGGCTGTCCAATGACCTGGGCATTCCCTTCGACCAGCGCAACGCCCTGGTGGTCGGCCTGGCGATGGGCTTCGCGGTGATCCCGAACATCTACTCGATCGCCGAAGACGCCGTGTTCAGCGTGCCCAAGAGCCTGACCTTCGGCTCGCTGGCGCTGGGCGCGACGCCCTGGCAGACCCTGACCCGCGTGGTCATCCTGACCGCCAGCCCCGGTATCTTCTCGGCGCTGATGATCGGCATGGGCCGCGCCGTGGGGGAAACCATGATCGTGCTGATGGCCACCGGCAACACGCCGATCATGGACGTGAACATCTTCGAGGGCATGCGCACCCTGGCGGCCAACGTCGCGGTCGAGATGCCCGAGTCGGAGGTTGGCGGCACCCATTACCGCGTGCTGTTCCTGGCCGCACTGGTGCTGCTGATGTTCACCTTCGTGATGAACACCCTGGCCGAACTGATTCGTCAGCGTCTGCGTACCAAGTATTCGTCGCTGTAAAGAATGGCCTGCGCAGCAGGCCAACTGATGACCCTCGCCCATTGATGGGAGAGGGTGCCCGAAGGGCGGGAGAGGGCCGTGCGAACAACGCCGCGACCCGCTCCCCCGGCCCCTGTCCCGCAAGCGGGAGAGGGGCGGTAAAGAATGATTTCATTCAAGGTGTGATGCCGTGAAACAGAACAACCTGAAATCCTGGTACAAGAGCGGCGCCCCCGGCGTGTGGATGAGCGGCGGCGCGGTCGCCATCGCCATCATCATGACCCTCGGCCTGCTGGCGGTGATCGCCACGCGCGGCCTGGGGCACTTCTGGCCGGCGGATATCATCGAGGCCGACTATCAGGTGCCTGGCCAGGAATCCCGGGTCATGCTCGGTGAAGTGGTGCAGGCCGAGGAAGTCCCGCGTGCCCGTCTCGCTGCGGCCGGCCTGCCGGTCGCCGAAGAGGGCGGCGAATTCATGACCCGCGAGCTACTCAAGGTGGGTAACCGCGAGCTGTTCGGCGCGGACTTCACCTGGGTCGTCGGCGAATGGCTGAGCAACCTGCGCAAGCCGGCGGACATCACCGTGCTGGAGCGCCGCGAGTGGGGCAACTTTTACGGCAACCTGGTCAACGTCAAGGAAAGTGGTCAGCTGGTCGCCGAGGGCGATGCCGCCTGGTCCGAGCTGCAGCAGCGTCTGGAGCGGGTCGACGAGCTGCACGCCCAGCTGGTGCGCCTGGAGAAGAGCGACATCGGCCGCATCAACCATGGCCTGGAGCGCATTCGCCTGGAAGGGCGCAAGCTGCAGCTGCAGGACAAGCTGGACGCTGCCGCCCAGGCCGACATGGACGCTCGCCGCGATGCCCTGAATGCCGAGTACAAGGTGCTCGAAGAGCGCATGGTGGCGCTGACCCAGCAGATCAACCGCGACAGCGTGACCCTGACCGCCAGCGACGGCCGCCAGACCGAGATCGCCCTGGGCAAGATCGTCCGCGCCTTCCGCCCGAATGCCATGAGCAGCGTCGACAAGCTCGGCTTCTACGCCATGAAGGTGTGGGAGTTCATCAGCGACGAGCCGCGTGAGGCCAACACCGAGGGCGGCATCTTCCCGGCCATCTTCGGCACCGTGCTGATGGTCATGCTGATGGCGGTGATCGTCACCCCGTTCGGTGTGATCGCGGCGGTCTACCTGCGTGAGTATGCCCACCAGGGCCCGCTGACCCGGGTGATCCGCATCGCCGTGAACAACCTGGCCGGCGTGCCCTCGATCGTCTACGGCGTGTTCGGCCTGGGCTTCTTCGTCTACGTGCTGGGTGGTTCCATCGACCAGCTGTTCTTCCCCGAGGCGGCGCCGGCGCCGACCTTCGGTACGCCGGGCCTGATGTGGGCCTCGCTGACCCTGGCGATTCTCACCCTGCCGGTGGTCATCGTCGCCACCGAGGAAGGCCTGGCGCGTATTCCGCGTGCGGTGCGCGAAGGGTCGCTGGCGCTCGGTGCGACCAAGGCCGAGACCCTGTGGAAGGTAGTGATTCCGATGGCCAGCCCGGCGATGATGACCGGCCTGATTCTCGCCGTGGCCCGTGCCGCCGGCGAAGTAGCACCGCTGATGCTGGTGGGCGTGGTCAAGCTGGCACCGAGCCTGCCGCTCAACGCCAACTACCCTTATCTGCACCTGGATCAGAAGATCATGCACCTGGGCTTCCACATCTACGACGTCGGCTTCCAGAGCCCCAACGTAGAAGCGGCCCGCCCGCTGGTCTATGCAACCGCGTTGCTGCTGGTGATCGTCATCGCCCTGCTCAACCTGACCGCGGTCTATATCCGTAACCACCTGCGCGAGAAGTACAAGGCGCTGGATCATTAAATTCGAGCCGCAAGCCCCGAGCCGCAAGCTTCAACGAGAAGCGCGGCGACCGGCTTGCAGCTTGTAGCGTGCAGCTTGCAGCTGCGAACGGAGTGAGCCCATATGCAACACGAAGCCCATACCCACGGTATCGACCTGGCCGCCCTCGGCCGCGACAAGCAGAGCCTGAGCCTGGCCGACGAGACCACGGCCATCGAAGTGCCGGGCCTGAACCTGTTCTACGGTCAGAAGCAGGCGCTGTTCGACGTCAAGATGGACATCCCCAAGCAGCGCGTGACTGCCTTCATCGGCCCGAGCGGCTGTGGCAAGTCGACCCTGCTGCGCACCTTCAACCGCATGAACGACCTGGTCGATGGTTGCCGCGTCGATGGCGAGATCAACATCGACGGCCGCAACATCTACCGCAAGGGCGAGGATGTCGCCGAGCTGCGTCGCCGCGTCGGCATGGTGTTCCAGAAGCCCAACCCCTTCCCCAAGAGCATCTACGAGAACGTGGTGTATGGCCTGCGCATCCAGGGCATCAACAGCAAGCGCGTGCTCGACGAAGCGGTGGAATGGGCGCTGAAGAGCGCGGCACTGTGGGACGAGGTCAAGGATCGTCTGCACGATTCGGCACTGGGCCTGTCCGGCGGTCAGCAGCAGCGTCTGGTGATCGCCCGCACCGTGGCGGTACAGCCGGAAGTGCTGCTGCTCGACGAGCCCTGCTCGGCACTCGACCCGATCTCCACGCTGAAGGTCGAAGAGCTGATCTACGAACTCAAGAGCAAGTACACCATCGTCATCGTCACCCACAACATGCAGCAGGCGGCGCGTGTCTCCGACTACACCGCATTCATGTACATGGGCAAGCTGATCGAGTTCGGTGATACCGACACGCTGTTCACCAACCCGGCCAAGAAGCAGACCGAAGACTACATCACCGGTCGTTACGGTTGAGGACAGCGGCACGCTACAAGCCGCAAGCTGCCAGTCAGCTTGCGGTAACCAGACACTTCACCGATCGGCTTGCAGCTTGAAGCTTGCCGCTTGAAGCTTTCGCGGAGCGAACTTGATGAACAAAGACAACATTACCCAGCACATCTCCCAGCAGTTCAACGCCGAGCTGGAAGAAGTGCGCAGCCACCTGCTGGCCATGGGCGGCCTGGTGGAGAAGCAGGTCAACGATGCCGTCACCGCCCTGATCGAGGCCGACTCCGGCCTGGCTCAGCAGGTGCGCGAGATCGATGACCAGATCAACCAGATGGAGCGCAACATCGACGAGGAATGCGTGCGCATCCTCGCCCGTCGTCAGCCGGCGGCCTCCGACCTGCGCCTGATCATCAGCATCTCCAAGTCGGTGATCGACCTCGAGCGCATCGGCGACGAGTCGACCAAGATCGCCAAGCGTGCCATCCAGCTGTGCGAGGAAGGCGAGGCGCCGCGTGGTTACGTCGAGGTTCGCCACATCGGCGATCAGGTGCGCAGGATGGTCCAGGAGGCGCTGGATGCCTTCGCCCGTTTCGACGCCGACCTGGCCCTGTCCGTGGCGCAGTACGACAAGACCGTCGACCGCGAGTACAAGACGGCGCTGCGCGAGCTGGTCACCTACATGATGGAAGACCCGCGTTCGATCACCCGCGTGCTCAGCGTGATCTGGGCGCTGCGCTCGCTGGAACGCATCGGCGATCATGCACGCAACATCGCCGAACTGGTGATCTACCTCGTGCGTGGTACCGATGTGCGGCATATCGGCCTGACCCGCATGCGCGAGGAAGTCGAAGGCAAATCCGCGGACTGATGCCTGCGTCGAGCCAGCGGCCCGGGACTTCCCGGGCCGTTGCGTTTGCGCGATTTGTCGTTTACCCGACGTTTCCGTTGGCCTTAGGCCACTGGCCATGACTATGCTTATTGCCATTCGTACAGGAGAGGCCGATGAGCAAAGTCAGTGTGCTGGTGGTGGACGACGCGACCTTTATCCGTGATCTGGTCAAGAAAGGGCTGCGTGATCACTTCCCCGGCGTACAGATCGAGGAAGCGGTCAACGGTCGCAAGGCCCAGCAGCTGTTGGGCCGGCAGGCGGTCGACCTGATCCTCTGCGATTGGGAAATGCCAGAGATGTCCGGCCTGGAGCTGCTGACCTGGTGCCGTGAGCAGGACGACCTGAAAACCACGCCGTTCATCATGGTCACCAGCCGTGGCGACAAGGAAAACGTGGTGCAGGCCATCCAGGCCGGTGTTTCCGACTACATCGGCAAGCCTTTCTCCAACGAGCAACTGGTCACCAAGGTGAAGAAGGCCCTGAGCCGCGCCGGCAAGCTGCAGGCGCTCACCGCCAGCGCTGCGCCCAAGATGCTGAGCGGCGGTGGCTTCGCCAACGATTCGCTGGCCGCACTCACCGGTGGCAAGGCCGAGGTGGTCAAGCCCAGTGCGCCGACACCGGCCGCGCCAGCCCCGGCAGCGGCTTTCGCCAAACCGGCCCCCGCGGCCGCGAGCAAGGCGCCGGCCGGGCGCGGCCAGGGCCAGTTGCGTCTGCCGTCCGGCAGCATGGCTTGCGTGATCAAGGCGCTGAGCCTGAAGGAGGCGCTGCTGGTGGTGCGGCGTGCCGATGTCCTGCCGCAGGTACTGGAGAGCGCGGTGCTCGATCTGGAGCAGGGCGAGGCAGCGGAAACCGCCCGCCTCAACGGCTACCTGCATGCCGTGGCGGCGTTCGAGCCCAAGCCCGACAGCGAATGGCTGCAACTGACCTTCCGTTTCGTCGACCGCGACCCGCAGAAGCTCGACTACCTGTCGCGGCTGATCGCACGCGGTACCGCGCAGAAGCATTTCTCTCCGGGCGCCTGATCCGCACGGCGCCGGAGCGACCGGCGGCGGTGAGCCGGTTCACAGCCTGACGGTTGCTTCCTCGCGCATGCCCTCCCGCGCTGCTAGTCTTTTCAATCCGGATAGCAAAAAGCCATAAGATCCGAATCGTTATGCTAGGGCGTTTGATCATCTTCTGCAGTCTGCTGGTTCTCTGTGGCCAGGCCGCTGCTCTGACCGTTTACAAGTACGTCGACGCGAACGGCGTGGTGACCTACAGCGATCAGGCGGCGCCTGGTGCCCAGGTGTTCGTGTTCAACGACCGCATGGTCGAGCGCCTGGACAATCAGGTGAAGCTGGAGACCAAGAAGCACGAAGCCGGCGAGACGCTGCTGATTCGCAACGATCTGTATGCGCCGGTGGAGATCGAGCTCAGGCTGGAGCAGGTGAAGAACGCCATCGGCGCACCGAGCAAGCCGATTCGCTGGGTGCTGCCGCCGCGCAGCAAGATCCGTCTCGCCACCCTGACGCCGCAGGATGCCGGCAAGCCGCTGCGCTACAAGCCGAAGCTGCGCTACGCCCTCGGCGACCCGCGTCTGCAACCGAGCATCCATCGTTATCCACTGCCCTGGCGGGGTGGTCCGTTCCGTCAGACCCAGGGCGCCAACGGCACCTACAGCCACTTCACGGCCAAGGGGCGCTACGCGGTGGATATCGCCATGCCCGAGGGCACGCCCATCGTCGCGGCCCGTGGTGGGGTGGTGGTGAAGACCGAAAACCAGCAGAGCGGGCGCGGCAACAACCCGGCCGGCAACTTCGTGCGCATCCTGCATGACGACGGCACCATGGGGGTCTACCTGCACCTGATGCGTGGCTCGGTCAGCGTGCGCGAGGGGCAGCGGGTGGAGACCGGCAGCCTGCTGGCGCGCTCCGGCAATACCGGCAACAGCACCGGCCCGCACCTGCACTTCGTGGTCCAGCGCAACGTTGGCCTGGCCGTCGAATCCATTCCGTTCAACTTCCGCCAGCCGGTCAACAGCCTGCCCAATTTCGCCGTTGGCGGCGAGTAAGCGGCAGGTTCAGGCGGGCGGTCGCGGCTGAAGCCCCTCCCACGCATCAACGCAGTCCTCTCTCGCTCCTCAGTCCCGGTTTCGTCGGCGCATTCATCCGCGATTGTCCCGCTCGCGGCTGGAGTGCCTCCCTCTGCGCTGTCCTGCGCGTCCCTGCGTCTGGCTGGCTTGCCCGGTCGCAGTGCACTGCATTCACCGCGTTTTCCTTAAGCCGGGCCGCTGCCGCGTCGCCTGTGTAGGGGGCATGTCCGCCTTTTGCGCAGGCGAGCGGAAGCCGGCCTTCCGCCTGTCGCTCGCTGCCTCGCGAGCGGAAAGGATCTTTCACCTGGCGGTTGGCTCAAGTCCTTGAATATCAACGACTTGGCTGGTTGGCACCGCTATTGCTATCTCTCAGGAAAACGGGTGTCCGACTATGGCTATCGATTCAGATTACGTACAGAGCATGGCGACCCAACTGGCCCAATACGAGATTCAGGGGCAGTTGGCCAAGGCCAACCGCAACCAGGAAGCCTACAAGGCGCAGCTCAATGCCCTGAGCTCCCTGGACACTGCGCTGAAGAGCTTCAAGAGCGCTGCCAGCGGCCTGAAGCTCGCCGGCAGCAGCATGCTGGTCAACAGCGCCAGCTACAGCCAGGAGGGTTATGCCACTGCCACGGTCGGCAGCAAGGCGGTCGCGGGCAGCTATGACTTCTTCGTCCAGCAGCTGGCCAGCAAGAGCCAGCTCGCCCTGCAAGGCCTGCAGGACGGCGACCTGGGCAGCGGCAGCCTGAGCATCGGCCAGGGCAGCGACACGTTCAGCGTCGACCTGGGCGCGGTGACGACGCTCGATGAACTGGCCGCTGCGATCAACGGCGCGGCTGACAACAGCGGGGTCAAGGCCACGCTGGTGCGCAGCAATGGCCAGGTCAACCTGGTGCTGACCAGCGAGACGACCGGTGCCGACCAGGCCATCAGCCTGACCGCCAGCGGCAACACGGCATTCGAGAATGCCGTGGCCGCGCGCCAGGAACTGTCCGTGGCCAAGGACGCCATCGTCCGCCTCGGCGGCGAGACCGGCATCGAGCTGACCAGTAGCAGCAACACCTTCGCCAACATCATCGACGGCGTCAGCCTGACGTTCAGCAAGGCTCACCAGACGGGCGACACCCCGCTGACCATCGAGATCGCCCAGGACCAGAGCGCCACCAAGGAGAAGGCGCAGACGTTCGTCAGTGCCTTCAATGCCCTGATGAGCAGCTTCGATTCGCTGACTGCCAGCGGCGGCGAGAGCGGCAGCCGTGGGCCCCTGGCCGGTGACGCCAGCGTGCGCGCCATCGAAGGCATGCTCAACCAGCTGGTGCGCACGTCCTTCGGCGGGGTGAGCCTGACCGAGTTCGGCATCGTCGCCGATCGCGGCGGCAAGCTGACCATCGACAGTGCGCGTTTCGAGAAGGCCGTGGCGGCCAACCCGGAAGGCTTCGAGAAGCTGTTCACCGACAAGGGCAACTTGCTCGACACCCTGGACAAGAACCTGGCGGTCTACACCAGCAGCGCCGGTGGCCTGCTGACCAATCGCAAGGACACCCTCAACACCCAGCTGCGTCGTGTCGATCAGCAGTTCGACAACATCCAGAAGCAGTACGACTCCTACTACGCCCGCTATCTCCGTCAGTACACCGGTCTGATGCAGACCATGGCGGCGATGGAACAGACCTACGGAATGTTCTGATGAGTGCCTACAACCTCAACGAAAGTTACGACAGCTACCGCACCGTGGACCTCGAGGCCCGCGCTGCCGCGGCCTCACCCTACGAGCTGGTGCTGGTGCTGTTCGACGGCCTGCTCGACGAGCTGGCCCGTGCCCGTGGCCATATCGAGGCCAAGCGTTACCAGCAGAAGGGCCAGTCCCTGGAGAAGTGCCTGAACATCCTCGGCGGCCTCAACAGCGCGCTCGATTACGAGAACGGCGGCGAGCTGGTGCAGGGCCTGGCGCGGCTCTACGACTACTGCATCTACCGGCTCTCCGACGTCAGCGTCAGCCTGTCGCTGGAAGGGCTGGACGAGGTGGTGGGGCTGCTCGGCGTGTTGCGTGAAGGCTGGGAAGGCGTGAATGCAGCGCGCAAGTGAACTGCGCGCCCTGCAGCAGCTGCATGGCCAGTTGGCCGAGGCGCTGGAGCAGGGCGATTGGGCGCGCATCGGCGAGGTCGATGCGCTGATCCGCGCCTGCCTGCAACTGCTGGCCGGGTTGCCGTCGCTCAGTGACGAGACGCGTGCGGCCAAGCAGCGTCTGCAACAGCTGCACGGCCAGGCGCGAGTCGCCTGCGCCGAGGAATGCGAGCGCGTGCGGCGCCTGCTGCTGACGCATCTGGAATACGCCGAAGGGCGTAGTGCCTACCTGCGCGTCGATCTGTATCAAGAGGGGAGATAGAAGGTGCTGCAACTGATCAACGCGAATGCGCGAGTCGACCTCGGCGGCGCCGCAGCGGAGCCTTCGCTGAATGGCTTTGCCCAGGCGCAGAGTGCGTCCGGCGAA
This sequence comes from Pseudomonas sp. REST10, assembly GCF_029542605.1. Taxonomy (NCBI): domain Bacteria; kingdom Pseudomonadati; phylum Pseudomonadota; class Gammaproteobacteria; order Pseudomonadales; family Pseudomonadaceae; genus Pseudomonas; species Pseudomonas sp. REST10. Next base: position 423,098 of record NZ_CP035677.1, read on the forward strand.
CAGCCCGCCTTCGATCTGCAGATGGAGCTGCATGCCTTCACCGCCAGCGAAAGCGTGGCGCCGCCAGCCAGCGTGCCGGCGCCGATCGCGCTCGGCCTCGGCGAGGCCGATGCCGAGCAGTGGCTGGCCAGCGTGCTCGGGCAGCAGGCGGTCCGGGTGGAGGCGCGCGAGACGGCGGAGACTGCGCAGCACGCCCCGGAGCGCCCGGACGAACAGGAGCAGGCCCCGCAGCTGGCCGCCTTGCCGGTCGATCCCGCGCGGGTGCCGCGTGAACCCCTGCCGAGCGAGCCCGAGCGCGCTGCGGCCCCGGTCGCGGCCAGGCCGGTGCCTGCCGCCGTGCCTGCCCAGGCCATGACTGCGCCCATGCCGCCAATGGCGCTGGACGCTGCGCTGCAGAATGCCGCGTCACTCGCCGCCAACGACAGCCTCGAGGCCAGCCTTGCCGAGCGTCTGCCCGGCACCGGCAGCGCCGACGACAAGGCGACCGCGACGGCCACTGCGCCAGCTTCCCTGCCCGCGAACCTGGCACCGACCACGGAGCGCCACCTCAAGCTGCATGCACCGCAGGCGCAGTGGGGCGAGCAGATGCTCGGCAGCCTGCGCGAGCAGGTCGATCTGCAGATCAACCAGCGCATCCAGAACGCCACCATTCGCCTCGACCCACCGGAGCTGGGCAGCCTGGAAATCTTCCTCAGTCACGAATCCGGCCGGCTCAGCGTGCAGCTTTCCGCGGCCAACGCCGATGTCGCCCGCCTGCTGCAGCAGACCAGCGAGCGCCTGCGCCAGGAACTGGTCGGGCAGCACTTCGTGCAGGTCGACGTGCAGGTCTCCGCCGATGCCCAGGGCGGACGTCAGCAAGGCCAGCCGCGCCAGGCCTGGCTGGCCGAGGAGCCGGTGCAGGCGGCGAGCAGCACCACGGCCGACAGCGGCCCGCGCAACCCGGACTCGACCAGCGACGTGCTGGTCACCGTTTAACCCTTCGCACCTGGATCGAGAACCCCATGACAATGCCGCGCATCATCCTACTGCTGCTCATCTTCAACACGCTGGTGGTGGTCGGCGGGACCGTCTTCAACTACGCCACGCTGCGCTCGCTACAGTCCGGGCAGCCGCTGCCTGGGCTTTCCAGCGCGGGTGCCGGCGAGGAGCAGCAGACCAGCGAGTATCGCTTCTTCCCCATCGAGAAAGTAATCGTCAGCCTGCAGGGCGAGAACCGCGAGCACTACTTCGTGCTCGACCTGGTGCTGCAGGCCGACCTCGAGACCGACCCGAAGAAGCTCGAGCAGATCGACCCCATGGTGCGCAACTCGGTGGTCGCCCACCTGTCGGCGATGACCTTCGAGAGCCTGCGTGCCATGCCCATCCCCGAATTGCAGGGCAAGCTGGAAAGCGCGCTGTTCGATGACTTCGCCAGCAAGAAGCTGGCGATGCCGTTCGCCAACGTGCTGGTCAGCAAGCTGATCGTCCAGTAGAGAGCAGGGCCTGCCCATGAACGCCAACTGCGCCATCGACTACCGCTACGCCGCCGACCAGGGCGGTGCCGCGCTGTTCGCCCCCGGGGCCGAGCAGAAATGGCTGATGCAGTACCTGCCGCTGGTCAAGCGCATCGTCAGCCAGCTGGCGTTGCAGGCCAATCAGGTACTCGATCGCGAGGACATGGAGCAGATCGGCCTGATGGGGCTGCTCGAATGCCTGCGCCGCTACGGCACGCCGGACGAGCAGTTCGGCCGCTTCGCCGCGCTGCGCGTGCGTGGTGCGATCCTCGACGAGCTGCGCCGCCAGGACTGGCGGCCGCGCCAGGTACGCCAGCAGACCCACAAGATCCGCGATGCCATTCGCCAACTGGCGCGCCAGCTGGGTCGTGTGCCGCAGGAGGAGGAGATCCTCCGGGCCATCGGGATCAGCGCCAAGGACTACCTGGAATTCCTCCAGGCCGACGCCTGCGAGGCCATCGAGAGCCTCGACGAGCTGCTGCAGAACGGCCACGAAGGGTTCACCTGTGGCAGCAGCGCGGTCGAGGACAGGGTGCTCAAGGAGCGCCTGCTGACCCAGGCGCTGAGCCAGCTCAGCGAGCGCGAGCGGCTGGTGCTGACCCTTTACTACCAACATGAGCTGAGCCTCAAGGAAATCGCCCTGGTGCTGGAGCTGAGCGACGCGCGCGTCTGCCAGCTGAGCAAGCAGGCGATCGCCAAGGCCAGCCGCTACCTGAACGAGAGAGGCTAGGGTGCAGAAGTTACTAGGTGCATTGATCATCGTCGGCTGCGTGCTGGGCGGGTACGTCATGGCCCACGGCGAGCTGGCCATGCTCTGGCAGCCGGCCGAGGTGGTGATCATCGTCGGCGCCGGTCTCGGCGCACTGGTGGTGGGCAACCCCAAGGAAGTGCTGGTGGAGATGTGCCACCAGATCAAGGGCGTGTTCGTCTACAAGCGGCGCGGCGAGGAGTTCCAGCGGCAACTGCTGATGCTGCTGTACGAGCTGCTGGAGATGGTCGAGGTCGGTGGTCTCAAGGTGCTCGACGCACACATCGAGGAGCCCGAGCAGAGCGAGCTGTTCGCCAAGTACCCGCTGATCCGTCAGGAGAAGAACCTGATGGCCTTCATCGCCGACAACTTCCGCCTGATGGCCATGGGCAAGATCAGCGCACACGAGCTGGAAGGCTTCCTCGAACAGGAGCTGGAGGCCATGGAGCACATCCTGCTGCAGCCGTCGCGTTCGCTGCACAAGATCGGCGAGGCGATGCCGGGCTTCGGCATCCTCGCGGCGATCATGGGGATCATCATCACCATGGGCAACATCGGCGGTTCGGTGGCCGAGATCGGCGCCCACGTCGCTGCCGCGCTGGTCGGGACCTTCCTCGGCATCTTCATGTGCTACTGCGTGATGGAGCCGCTGTCCAACGCCATGAGCCAGCGCATCAAGACCGAGCTGTCGGCACTCGAGTGCGTGCGCACCACGCTGGTCGCCCACGTCGCCGGCAAGCCCACGCTGCTGGCCGTGGACGCCGGGCGCAAGCTGATCGAGCAGGACGTCAAGCCGGCCTTCAAGCAGCTGGAGACCTGGGTCAACCGCTACGAGGATGAAAGGGACGCGGCATGAAGAAGCGTGGCGGCGAAGAACACGAGATCATCATCAAACGGCGTGGCAAGAAAGGCGGCCACGACGAGCACGGTGGTGCCTGGAAGGTCGCCTTCGCCGACTTCACGATGGCCATGATGGCGCTGTTCATGGTGCTGTGGATCATCCAGCCGCAGACCCAGGACCAGAGCCGGGCCAATGCGGACATGCTGAACAACCCGCTGGTCGATGGCGGCGCCGGCATCTTCGACGGCACCAGTACCACGCCGCTGGACCTCGACGGTATCCCGGTGCAGGTCAGCCCGCGCCAGGACCACCTCAACCAGGCGCGTACGCCCCAGGAGGACCCGGGAGCCGAGCAGGGTGATGGCCAGCCTGGCGCGGCGCGCAGGCCGCACTACGCCGAGCCGCTGCAGATGCAGGAGCTGGCGCAACTGATGGAGGCGCTGGCGCTGCAACTGGATGCCGAGGCCAACATCGAGGTGCAGGTGGTGCCCCAGGGCCTGCGCATTCTGATCAAGGACGATGCGCAGCGCTTCATGTTCGCCCGTGGCAGCGCGCGCCTGGACCCGCATTTCGAGACCCTGCTCAAGCGCCTGGCCGGCATCCTGGCCAAGGTCGACAACCACCTGATCGTCAGCGGCCACACCGATGCCACGCCCTACCGGGGCATCGTCGGCGGCTACAACAACTGGAACCTGTCGGGTGATCGCGCCCTGCGCGCGCGCAACGTGCTGGTCGAGGCCGGCCTGCCGACCCGCGCGGTGCTGCAGGTGACGGCGCAGGCCGATGGCATGCCGCTGCTGCCCGATGACCCGGAGAACGGTGCCAACCGGCGCATCGAGCTGCTGTTGCTGACCAGCCAGGCCGAGGGCCTGTACCGCGAGCTGTTCGGCGACACGCAGGTGCGCGTGGAATACCGCGCCGAGGGCGCGCGGCTGAGCACGCCGGAGTCGTGAGTGCGGCGCTACAGGTGGCGCGCCGGGCAGTAGAACTGGCGGGTTTCCAGGGCGTAGAGGCAGCCGTCTAGGCGGGTCAGGCGGATGGTCGAGCCCTTGTGCCGACCGTAGAGCAGGTTGAACACCAGCTCGTCGTCGACCTCGCTGGCCAGGCCGGTGACCTGGCCATCCTCGACGCGCAGGCGGTAGTTGCCGAGGAAGCCGTAGTCGACCGTCCCCGAGGTCTCCAGGATGCTGTCGCCCTGGCGGGTCATGGCGTAGAAACGCCCGTTGTTGACCTGCAGGCTGTGGCTGATGTCGAGCACCTTGCCGTTGCTCAGCTGGACCTGGCCGCTGGACTGGTAGCGGCCGTCGAGCTCCGCGCTGGAGCTGAAGCTGAGCCACAGCGCGAGCATGCCCAGGAGCATCGCCAGGGCCGTGGCGAACATGCTCAGCAGCCACACGCCGCTGATGCCGAGTTGCCTGCAGCGGCTCATGGCAGGCATCTGCTCAGTTGGGCATCGGCCACCTGACCCAGCTGGCTTTCATGCAGCATCAGCGAGCGTGCGCCGCCCCCCGGTTGCAGGCAGAGCAGCTCGTAGAAGCCACCACTCAGGCGCAGCACCAGCTCGGACGGCGCGCTGGCCAGTGCCGTGAGGCGGCTGGTCAGGCCATGGGTGTGCAGGATGAGTTGCTGCAGGCGCTGCGGGTTCTGGTCGATGTAACGCACGTTGAGGGGCCCCTGGGTCATCTCGCTGCTGTACAGGTCGTCTGGCTGGCTGATCCGGTACAGCGTCAGGAACAGCGCGATGCCGATGATGCTGAACAGGCTGAGCAGGATCAGCCAGGAAGCGCGTTGACGACTGTGGCGCCGCAGGAAGGCGGGTGGCGCCGCTGGCACGTCGGGCGCCTCGCCGGACGGGTCGGCGGCATCGCTGGCTGACGGCACGACCAGGTGATTGGGGTTGAGCAGGTAGCCGCGGCGCGGCAGGGTCTGGATGATCTCGCGGCTTTTCTCGTCGCCCAGCACCTGGCGCAGGGTATAGATCTGCTGGTTCAGGCTGCCCTGGCCCACTACCCGGTCGGCCCAGGCGTGGTTCATCAGCTCCTCGCGCGAGACGACCTCGCCCGGCTTCTGCAGCAGGCGCTCGAGCAGGCGGCTACCGGAGTAGCCGAGGTCGATCTTCTCTTCGATACCGCTCTTGGCCAGCGTCAGCTGATACAGCGCCGGATAGAAGTGCGCGTAGCAGTCACTGCGCCCGGTCCTGATGACCTGGCAGGCGATGGTGCTTCCCGGCTCGGTGGGCGGCGTGTCGGGGCTGGAGTTCATGCGGTCCTTAGAGCGAGCGACATTTCCGGCTGGAAACGTCCGGGCGACGGATGGTCAGCATTCTGGCGTCAGGGAAATGCAGTGGCAAGTCTTGTGCCAGTCACGAGCTGACCGAGCGGCCTCGCACAGGCCGTGCTCAGTTCTATGCTAGCTGCTTCGTGGACGAAGTCGATGCAGTCGGCAGGTGTCGTGACGGTCATTTCAGCATCCCGTCGTTTGATGACGGTTGCACGCTGGCGATGCGCGTTGCCGGGGCTCAGGCCGTAACGAGAAACGCCCCGTGAGTACGGGGCGTTGGAGGGGGTGGCGCCATCCGTTGCGCCTGGATGACGCGGGATCAGCCCAGCAGGGACATGACCATGCCCGGCATCTGGCCGGCTTGCTTGAGCATGGAGATGCCCGACTGCAGGAGCATGGAGTTCTTGCTCATGCTGGCGCTTTCCTTGGCGAAGTCGGCATCCATGATGCGACCCTTGGCCATGTCGGTGTTGTCCTTCATGTTGCCGAGGTTGTTGGCGGTGTGGTTCAGGCGGTTGATGTTGGCGCCGAACTGGGCACGCAGTGCACCGATCTCGTCCAGAGCGGTCTCGGCCAGGGTGATCGCGCCGTTGGCGCCGGCCTGGGTCTCGAGCTTCTGGTCGGCGGCCGGAGCAGCGGCGAACTGGGTGTTCAGCGCGCCCAGGGCGGCGGTCAGGGTGCCGACGTCGGCGCTGACGTCCAGGGCCAGGGTTTCGGTGGCGCTGGCGCCGATCTGGAAGCTCATGCCGCCAGCGGTGCCGAACTTGCCGCCGGTACCGGCGATGTCGAACAGGGCCTCACCCGCGTACTTGGTGTTGGTCATGATGTTGGCCAGCTCTTTGCCCAGTTCGTTGAACTCGGCCGAGAGGGCCAGACGGTCGTCTGCGCTGTTGGTGTCGTTCGCCGCCTGGGTGGAGAGGTCTTTCATGCGCTGCACGATGTCGGTCATTTCGCTGAAGGCGCCTTCGGCGGTCTGCAGCAGCGAAACGGCGTCGCTGGTGTTGCGGATGGCCACGTCCATACCACGCGATTGAGCGTTCAGACGGGTAGCGATCTGCAGGCCGGCGGCGTCGTCGGCAGCGGAGTTGATGCGGAAACCGGTGCCCAGACGCTGCTGGTTGGTGCCCAGGGCGTTGTTGGTCTTGGACAGGTTGGTCTGAGTGATCAGCGAGGAGTAGTTGGTATGAATCGACAGAGCCATGATGAGATTCCTTCAGTTGAGTGAAGCTGGCTGTGATTGCCTGCTGTAAGTGAAGGGCGACCGGCTTTTGACGCTGCTTAAATGGCGTTGACGATTTTTCTGCGGGACGGCCGGCGAAGGCTCTGGCGCGGGCTCCACGCCAGGGGGCTGCTGGGCCGCGAGGTGGCTGTGTCGCGTTTGCGGGGCCTGCTGGCGGCGCCTGGCAGGGTGAAATGAAAACGGCGACCCGAGGGTCGCCGTTCGTTGAAATGACACGTGATCAGCCGATCTCGATCATCTCGAAGTCCATCTTGCCGACGCCGCAGTCAGGGCACAGCCAGTCTTCCGGCACGTCTTCCCAGCGGGTGCCGGGCGCGATGCCGTCGTCCGGCCAGCCCTGGCTCTCGTCGTAAATCAGTCCACAGACCACGCATTGCCACTTCTTCATATCGACCTCGGGTGAATCTCACGGTTTTGCGCGAGGCACGCTACCGCAATTGAACGGACGCGCCAAGCGGACAGGCGGTAATCGCCGCCTGCCAGAGGCCAACCAAAGTCGGGTCGTGCCCGGCACGACCCGCGCATGGACTAGCGGCTTGCCAGCAGCGGATCGCTGATACCCATGACGTACATGGTGACCAGCGCGATGCAGCCCGCAGCAGCGAGGTAGTAGAGCGTCGGCAGGATGGTCTTGCGCAGGGTGATGCCTTCGCGTCCCAGCAGGCCGACCGTCGCCGAGGCCGCCACCACGTTGTGGATGGCGATCATGTTGCCCGCCGCAGCGCCCACCGATTGCAGCGCCACCATCATCGCCCCGGACACGCCCAGCAGCTCGGCAGCGTTGAACTGGAACTGCGACAGCATCAGGTTGGAGACGGTGTTGGAGCCGGCGATGAACGCGCCCAGGGCACCCACGGCCGGGGCGAAGAACGGATAGACGCCGCCCACGCTGTCGGCCACCAGACGCGCCATGGCCACCGGCATGGAGACCAGGTCGGCGCCATTGACCCCGGAGTTGATCAGGATACGCACCATGGGGATGGTGAAGATCAGCACGAAGCCGGCACCGAGCAGGGTCTTGCTCGACTCGCCCACGGCCGCCTTCAGCTCGGAGAAGCGCATGCGGTGCAGGAAGAAGGTGACCAGCACCACCATGCACAGGATGCCCCCCGGCAGGTACAGCGGCTCGATGGTGCCGGACACGCCGGTCTCACCGAGGATGTCCTTCCAGCCGAAGCTCAGGCTCATTAGCGCGGCCTTGAGTTCGGGGAAGATCCGCGACAGCACTAGGAACACCGCGAGCAGCAGGTACGGCGCCCAGGCCATGGGCACGGAGATCGGCGCCTTGCCGGCCACCTCGTCGAGTTTCATCTCGATCTTGCCCATCCACTCGGCCGGCCAGTCCTTGGCGTCGGCGAAGTCCCAGGTCTCCTTCGGCAGGAGGAAGCCGGCACGGGCTGCCGGTACCACGATGGACAGGCCAACCAGGGCGCCGATCATCGAGGGGAATTCCGGGCCGAGGAACACGCCGGCCGCCATGTACGGCAGGGAGAAGCACAGCGCGGTGAAGACGGCGAACGGCGCGATGGCCAGGCCTTCCTTCCAACTGCGGTTCTTGCCGAAGAAGCGGGTCATGATCATGACCATGATCAGCGGCATCAGCAGGCCGATCACGCCGTGGGTGATGGCCACCCGCGAATAGATCAGGTGGAAGAAGGTCTCCCAGGTGCTGCCGGTGGCCGCCAGCTGTTCGGTGATGCCGGTCCTGTCCAGGCCGGCGCCGACGCCCACCAGGATCGGCGTGCCCACCGCGCCGAAGGACACCGGCGTGGATTGCACCATCATGCCCAGCACCACGGCTGCCAGCGCCGGGAAGCCGAGGGCGACCAGCAGCGGTGCAGCGACGGCGGCCGGGGTGCCGAAGCCGGAGGCCCCTTCGATGAAGCAGCCGAACAGCCAGGCGACGATCAGCGCCTGTACGCGCCGGTCAGGGCTGATGTTGGAGAAGCCACGGCGAATCGCCGCGATACCGCCGGAGTGCTTGAGCGTGTTCAGCAGCAGGATCGCGCCGAAGATGATCCACAGGATCGAGGCGGTGAGGATCAGCCCCTGCAGGCTGGAGGCGATGACCCGGTTGAGGGACATGTCCCAGGCCAGCAGGCCGATCAGGGCGGTCAGGACGAACACCAGCGGCATCGCGTACTTGGCTGGCCAGCGGAAGCCGATCAGCAGCACACCCGCCAGCACCAGCGGCACGAAGGCCAGGATGGACAGCAGCGTTTGACTCATGTGTTGGTTCCTTCTTTTTCTTGTGAACCACGGTTTTCCGGAGATATCCGGCGCCACGCATCTGGAGTGGCCGGGCGCCACGGCACCGACCATTCCGCGAGCAGCGACGCCGGGGATCACCCACCGTCGCGCTCATGCTCGAAAGCCCCGACGGTCGGAAACCGTCAGGGCCTGTTGCAGCGCCGTGGCGTTCATCCACGGCGCTCATTCATTTTTCAGGAGGGGCTGGGCGGCATCCTGCTGCAGCCGCGTATGGCCCCTCCCACGCTCAGACCTCCTCTTTGAAGCGCAGGCGCCAGGCGTGCAGCAGCGGTTCGGTGTAGCCGCTCGGCTGCTCGCGGCCCTTGAACACCAGGTCGCAGGCGGCGCGGAAGGCATGGGACTGCTCGAAACCGGGGGCCATCGGGCGATAGGCGGCGTCGCCGGCGTTCTGCCCGTCGACCACCTGCGCCATGCGTTGCAGCGTCTCGCGCACCTGTGCTTCGCTGACCACGCCGTGATGCAGCCAGTTGGCGATGTGCTGGGCGGAGATCCGCAGCGTAGCGCGGTCTTCCATCAGCCCGACGTTGTGGATATCCGGCACCTTGGAGCAGCCGACGCCTTGCTCGACCCAGCGCACCACGTAGCCGAGGATGCCCTGGCAGTTGTTGTCCAGTTCCTGCTGGATGTCGCTGGCGCTCCACGGGCGCTCGGCGCTGACCGGCACGCTGAGCAGGTCGCCCAGCAGGCTGTCGCGCTGGCTGGCCAGGTCGATCAGCTCCAGCTCGGTCTGCACGGCTTGCACGTCCACCTGGTGGTAGTGCAGCGCGTGCAGCACGGCGGCGGTCGGCGAGGGCACCCAGGCGGTATTGGCACCGGCCTTGGGATGGCCGATCTTCTGTTCGAGCATGGCCGCCATCAGGTCCGGCATGGCCCACATGCCCTTGCCGATCTGCGCCTTGCCGCGCAGGCCGCAGGCCAGGCCGACCAGCACGTTGTTGCGCTCATAGGCATGGATCCAGGCACTGGACTTCATGTCGCCCTTGCGCAGCATGGCGCCGGCTTCCATGGCCGTGTGCATCTCGTCGCCGGTGCGGTCGAGGAAGCCGGTGTTGATGAAGGCCACGCGGCTGCTGGCGGCCTCGATGCAGGCCTTGAGGTTGACGCTGGTGCGGCGCTCCTCGTCCATGATGCCCATCTTCAGGGTGGCCGCGGGCATGCCCAGCAGTTGCTCGACACGGCCGAACAGCTCGTTGGCGAAGGCCACTTCCAGCGGGCCGTGCATCTTCGGCTTGACGATGTAGACGCTGCCGGTGCGCGAGTTGCCGCGGCGCTTGAGGTCATGCAGGGCGATCAGGCTGGTCACCACGGCATCGAGGATGCCTTCCGGAATCTCCTGGCCGTCGCCGTCGAGAATCGCCGGGTTGCTCATCAGGTGCCCGACGTTGCGCACGAACAGCAGCGAGCGGCCGTGCAGGGTCAGTTCACCGCCGGCGGCGGCGCTGTAGGTGCGGTCCGGGTTGAGACGGCGGGTGATGCGCTTGCCGCCCTTCTCCAGTTCCTCGGCCAGGTCACCCTTCATCAGGCCCAGCCAGTTGCGGTAGACCACCACCTTGTCGGCGGCGTCGACGGCGGCGACCGAGTCTTCGCAGTCCATGATGGTCGACAGTGCCGCTTCCATCAGCACGTCCTTGACGCCAGCGGCGTCGGTGCGGCCGATGGCGCTGCTGGCGTCGATCTGGATCTCGAAGTGCAGGCCGTTGTTCTTCAGCAGCACGGCGCTCGGCGTGGCGGCCTCGCCCTGGTGGCCGAGGAATTTCTCCGGCTGCGCCAGGGAAGTCTGCTCGCCGCTGCCCAGGGTCACCTGCAACTGGCCGGCGACCACGGCATAGGCACTGGCGTCGGCGTGCGAGCCCTTGGCCAGCGGCGCGGCCTGGTCGAGGAAGGCACGGGCGAAGGCGATCACCTTGGCGCCGCGTACCTCGTTGTAACCCGGCCCCTTGCTGGCGCCGCCGTCCTCGCTGATCGCGTCGGTGCCGTACAGGGCATCGTACAGCGAACCCCAGCGGGCATTGGCGGCGTTCAGCGCGTAGCGGGCGTTCATCACCGGCACCACCAGCTGCGGGCCGGCCTGGCTGGTGATCTCGCTGTCGACGTTGGCGGTGCTGGCCTTGACGGTCTGCGGCTGCGGCAGCAGGTAACCGATGGACTCGAGGAAGGCGCGGTAGGCGGCCATGTCGCGAACCGGGCCGGGGTTGGCGCGATGCCAGGTGTCCAGCTCGGTCTGCAGGCGGTCACGCTCGGCCAGCAGCGCACGGTTGCGCGGCGCCAGGTCGTGTACCAGGGCGTCGAAGCCGCTCCAGAAGGCTGCAGCTTCGATACCGCTGCCGGGCAGCACTTCGTTTTCGATGAACTGCTTGAGCTCGGCGGCTACCTGCAGGCGCTGACATTGCACGCGTTCGGTCATTTTCCTGTTCTCCTGTCTGTCTGCATTCCTCTTTCATCGAAAGAGGAGAGAGGGGCACACCCTCTTCCGGCACTGCGTGCCACCTTCCCCCCGGGGGAGAAGGTCATCCGTTGGCGGCTACGCCGCATGTTCAAAGGGCTGCGATGCCCGCCTTGGCCACCTGCGCGTCCTGTTCGGCCTTGACCCCGGACACGCCCACGGCGCCGACCACCTGGCCCTCGACCACGACCGGCACGCCACCCTCCAGCGAGGTGATCAGCGGGGCGCTGATGAAGGCGGTGCGGCCGCCGTTGACCATGTCCTCGTAACCCTTGGTCTCGCGACGGCCGATGGCAGCGCTGCGGGCCTTCTCGGTGGCGATGTAGGCGCCGATCGGCGCGCAGCCGTCGAGGCGCTCCATGGCGAGCGGGTGGCCGCCGTCATCGACCACGGCGATGGCGACTGCCCAGCCCTGTTGCTGCGCTTCGCTACGGGCGGCGGCGATGATCTGGCTGACTTCGGTCTGGCTGAGTACGGCTTTGTGTTGCATGACGGACCTCGTATTCGTGGTTTCGTAGCCCGGATGCAATCCGGGTTCAGGGTGTTGGTTCTCCCGGATTTCATCCGGGCTGCGTTTGCTGTGATGGTCAGCCCATCGCCTCTTCGACGATCTCGATCCAGTGCCGCACCGGCGTGCGCCCGGCGCCGTCCAGGTGGGTCTGGCAACCGATGTTGGCGGTGACGATGGCGTCCGGCTTGCCGCTCTCCAGGGCATTGAGCTTGTTGTCGCGCAGCTGGCGCGACAGCTCCGGCTGGGTCAGCGAATAGGTACCGGCCGAACCGCAGCACAGGTGCCCGTCGGGCACCGCGGTGAGGCCGAAGCCCAGGCGGCCGAGCACCGCCTCCACCGCGCCGCCGAGCTTCTGCGCATGCTGCAGGGTGCAGGGGCAATGGAAGGCCAGGCGCTGTTCGGCGCGGACCTGCAACTGCTCCAGGGCTTCGCCCTGCAGCACCTCGACCAGGTCCTTGGCCAGGGCGCTGACCCGCGCCGCCTTGTCCGCGTAGGCCGGGTCGCCGGCGAGCAGGTGGCCGTAGTCCTTGACGAAGGCGCCGCAGCCGCTGGCGGTCTGCACGATGGCTTCGGCGCCGGCTTCGATCGTCGGCCACCAGGCATCGATGTTCTGCCGGGCGCGGTTCAGGCCCGCTTCCTGGGCATTGAGGTGGTAGTCGACGGCGCCGCAGCAGCCGGCCTCGCGGATCGGCGTGACGCTGATGCCGAGACGGTCCAGCACGCGCGCGGTGGCGGCATTGGTATTGGGCGACAGCCCCGGCTGCACGCAGCCTTCGAGCATCAGCACGCGGCGCGTGTGGCGCTCGCTCGGGCGCGGCTTGGCCGGGCGCACTTCACGCGGCAGCTTGGCCTTGAGCGCCGCCGGCAGCAGCGGGCGCAGGGCCAGGCCGGTCTGGGTCAGGGCCTTGAACAGCGCCGGGCGGGGCACCACGGTGCGCAGGCCCTGACGCAGCAGCTGTTGGTTGAGCGGGCGCGGCACCTGCTGCTCGGCGACTTCGCGACCGATGTCGAGCAGGTTGTGGTACTGCACGCCGGATGGGCAGGTGGTTTCGCAGTTGCGGCAGGTCAGGCAGCGGTCCAGGTGCTCCTGGGTCTTGGCGGTGACTTCGCCGCCTTCGAGCATCTGCTTGATCAGGTAGATACGTCCGCGCGGGCCGTCCAGCTCGTCGCCGAGCAACTGGTAGGTCGGGCAGGTGGCATTGCAGAAGCCGCAGTGCACGCAGGAACGCAGGATGCGCTCGGCCTCTTCGGCGCGCGGCAGACGCTTGGCTTGTTCACTCAGGTTTGTCTGCACGTCTTATACCTCGGCGTACATGCGGCCAGGGTTGAAGATGCCCTGGGGGTCGAGCTGGTTCTTGAGCTGGCGCTGGTAGCGCAACAGCGGGGCCGCCAGCGGCTGGAAGGGCTGCTCCTGACCGGCGACGAAGCAGGTGGCATGGCCGCCGGCCTGGGCCAGCGTGCGCTGGATCAGCTCGCCGCTGGCATCGGACTTGAGCCAGCGCTGCGCGCCGCCCCAGTCGATCAGCTGCTGGCCGGGCAGGTCGAGCAGGCCGCTATTGGTCGGCAGCGACAGGCGCCACAGGGCACCCGTGCCGGCGAAGAACGGCAGGCGCTGTTCGCGCAGGTCCAGCCAGTAGGCACTGTCGATCTCGTCGCCACCCAGGCGCTGGCGTGCGGCCTGGACCGAACCCTCACCGCCTTCCAGGCGCAGGTGCAGGGCCTGGCCGTCGTGGCTGGCGGCACTGATCGGCAGCGGCTGCTGGCCCCACTCGGCGAGCTTGTTCAGCGCGTGCCGGGCGTCCACCTCGAGGCGCAGGCTGAGCACCTGGCGCGGCTTGGGCAGTACCTTGAGCGACACTTCGGCGAGCAGGCCGAGGCAGCCGAAGCTGCCGGCCAGCAGGCGCGACAGGTCGTAGCCGGCGACGTTCTTCATCACCTCGCCACCGAAGCGCAGCAGCTTGCCCTGACCGGTGATCACGCGGGTGCCCAGCACCTGGTCGCGCACCGAGCCGGCCCAGGGCCGGCGCGGGCCGGACAGGCCGCTGGCGACCATGCCGCCGAGGGTGGCGCCGTTGCCCAGGTGCGGCGGTTCGCACGGCAGCATCTGCTGGTTGGCGTCCAGCGCCGCCTCGATCTCGCTCAAGGGGGTGCCGGCACGGGCGGTCAGCACCAGCTCGGTCGGGTCGTAGCTGACGATGCCCCGGTGGGTGCGGCTGTCGAGCACCTCGCCGGTGGTGGCCCGGCCCAGATGGGCCTTGCTGCCGCTGCCCTGGATGCGCAGCGGCGTGGCACTGTTGAGTGCGTGGTTGACCTGTTCCAGCAACGCGGCGCTGGCATCGAAATCATGCGACATCAGAAGCGCTCCAGTTCCGGGAAGGGCAGTTGGCCGTGGTGCACGTGCATGGAGCCGAACTCGGCACAGCGGTGCAGGGTGGGGATGTTCTTGCCCGGATTGAGCAGGCCTGCCGGGTCGAACGCGGCCTTCACGGCGTGGAACAGGGTGATCTCGTCGCTGTTGAACTGCGCGCACATCTGGTTGATCTTCTCGCGCCCGACGCCGTGTTCGCCGGTGATGTTGCCGCCGACCTTGACGCACAGTTCGAGGATCTTGCCGCCGATGGCCTCGGCCCGTTCCAGCTCGCCGGGCACGTTGGCATCGAAGAGGATCAGCGGGTGCATGTTGCCGTCGCCGGCATGGAACACGTTGGCCACGCGCAGGCCGTACTCCTCGGAGAGCTCGGCGATGCCGCGCAGGACCCCGGGCAGTTCGCGGCGCGGGATGGTGCCGTCCATGCAGTAGTAGTCCGGCGAGATGCGCCCGACCGCCGGGAAGGCGTTCTTGCGTCCGGCCCAGAACTTCACGCGCTCGGCTTCGTCGCGGGCCAGGCGCACTTCGGTGGCGCCGGCCTTCTGCAGCACCTCGCCGACGCGCTCGCAGTCGTCGGCCACGTCGGCCTCGACGCCGTCGAGCTCGCACAGCAGGATGGCTTCGGCGTCTACCGGGTAGCCGGCGTGGATGAAATCTTCCGCAGCGCGGATGGCCAGGTTGTCCATCATCTCCAGGCCGCCGGGGATGATGCCGGCGGCGATGATGTCGCCCACGGCACGGCCGGCCTTTTCCACCGAGTCGAAGGCCGCCAGCAGCACCTTGGCCACCTGCGGTTTCGGCAGCAGCTTGACGGTCACCTCGGTGACGATGCCGAGCATGCCCTCGGAGCCGGTGAACAGTGCCAGCAGGTCGAAACCGGGCGCGTCCAGGGCATCGCTGCCGAGGGTCATGAACTCGCCTTCGACGGTGAGGATTTCCACCTTGAGCAGGTTGTGCACGGTCAGGCCGTACTTCAGGCAGTGCACGCCACCGGCGTTCTCGGCGACGTTGCCACCGATGGAGCAGGCGATCTGCGAGGAGGGGTCCGGGGCGTAGTAGAGGTCGAACGGCGCCGCCGCCTGCGAGATCGCCAGGTTGCGTACACCCGGTTGCACACGGGCGAAGCGCCCTTCGCGGTTGATCTCGAGAATCTGGTTGAAGCGCGCCATCACCAGCAGGATGCCCTGCTCCAGTGGCAGGGCGCCGCCGGACAGGCCGGTGCCGGCACCACGGGCGACCACCGGGACGTTGCGGGCGTAGCACAGCTGCAGCAACTGCTGCACCTGCTCGATGCGCTCGGGCAACACCACCAGCATGGGGGTGGTGCGATAGGCGGAAAGGCCATCGCACTCGTAAGGCTTGAGGTCCTCGCGGGTATGGAGGATGTCGAGGTCGGGCAGACGCTGCTGCAATTCCGCCAGCAGGGCGGCCTTGTCGACCTTGGGCAGCGCGCCGTCGACGCGCTCGTCGTACAGAATGCTCATGGCAGGCTCAATCGTGAACGTTGTTTTTATGGGCGGTCATGCTGCGACCATGGGCCGCATATTCAGCTTGCGTTCGCTCGCCAGTCCACCGTCTTCCTTGCTGGTCGGACCAGTTTCTTTCTCCAGGCTTTCACACCAACATGGCTAAAGCGCTTATTCTCTAGCGCCATGCTGGCCGATCCGGGGTGGATCGGACTGCGCTGTAAAACTGGTACGACCAGTTGTGATGAGGACGAAATGGACGCGAATCTGAACGCCGCACGACGGCAGGTGAGTGACGTGGTGGCCGAGCGCATCGAGCGCCTGATCGTCGATGGCGTGCTCAAGGTGGGGCAACCGCTGCCGTCGGAGCGGCGCCTGTGCGAGAAACTGGGCATCTCCCGCTCGGCGCTGCGCGAGGGGCTCAAGGTGCTGCGCGGACGCGGCATCATCGAGACCGCCCAGGGGCGAGATTCGCGTGTGGCCAAGCTCAGTGGCGAGCGCGATGCCAGCCCGCTGATGCACCTGTTCAATTCGCAGCCGCGCACGCTCTACGACCTGCTGGAGGTGCGTGGTCTGCTCGAAGGGGAGTCGGCGCGGCTGGCGGCGCTGCGTGGCACCGAGGCGGACTTCGTCCTGCTGACCCGGCGTTACGAGGAGATGCTCGCCGCGCATACCCAGGAGAACCCGGTCGACCCGCGCGAGCATGCGCGCCTCGACCATGCCTTCCACCTGGCGATCTGCGAGGCCTCGCACAACCCGGTGCTGGTGCACACCCTGCAATCGCTCACCGACCTGATGCTCAGCACCGTGTTCGCCTCGGTGAACAACCTGTATCACCGGCCGGCGCAGAAACGGCAGATCGACCGGCAGCACGCGCGTCTCTACCACGCGGTGCTCGAGCGCCTGCCGGAGCAGGCCCAGCGCGCCGCACGCGACCATATCAACAGCATCCGCGACAACCTGCGCGACATCGAGCAGGAGGAGCAGCGCCTGGTGCGCGCGACCATGCGCCTGGAAGGCTGGACATGAGCGTCGAGCCGCCAGCTTCGAGCGGCCAGTAGAAGTCAGCGCCTGGTCGCGGTTGCCGCAGGGAGGCGTTGCGCCGCAGCAGGCGCAGCGGGCATTTCAGCGCGGCACGCCAGGCGGCTGATCCACCTCGCAGCCGTTCGCGAGCTGCTTTCGACTTGTCGCTTGGGGCTTGTCGCCGCGCTACCTGAAGGTGCTGGTGACCACGCCTTCTTCCACCACCTGGGCCTCGATCACCTTCTGGCTGCCGAGGTTGCGCACGCGGATCACCTCGCCCTCGCGGCCGTTGGCCAGGGCCTCGCCGGTGGCCGAGGCGGAGATGCCGTCCTGGCTGGCGACGATGCTCACCTGCTGGCCACGACGCACCAGCAGCGGCGCGCTGAGCAGGTTCGGTGCGATCAGCTGGCCGGCGCGGATGCGCCGCTTGGCGCCCTGGCCGACGACCTCGTCGACGTCGGCGTAGAAACCGCGCGACGCCTTGCCGATGTTCACTTCCTGCAACTGCAGGTGATCGCGGGTGATGGTCTGGCCGCGCTCGATCACCCGTGCCGCATGCACGGTCGGCAGGAACACGCTGGCCTGAACCAGGGCAGTGAGCGTCCAGCCGGGGGCATCCGCGCAGCTCAGTTGCAGACGCTGGCGTGACAGCGGTGAAGGGTCGTCGCTGCTGGCGCTCAGTTGCAACGCCTGGGTGCAGGCCGGCAACCGTTCGGCATTGCCCAGCAGGCTGATGTCGAGGCTGTGGCGTTGCCCGTGCCAGGCCTGGCGCCTGGCCTCCTCGGCGAGCCGCTGCTGCATGTGCGCGGCGACCGCCTGATCGATCTGGACAGCCGCCTCATCCGCAGCGGCCATGGTCGCGAGTGGCCCCAGCGCGAGGAGGAAAAGCAGCGACGCGCAGGCGGAAAAAGCCTTTCCGCTTTTCCTCTCGGCGCCGCGCCGATGCGGAAAGAGGGCGACGCCAAGGCGCCCGATCGATCTTGAAAAGTCCTTATAAATCAATGTGCTGCAGCTCTTCATGGGGTTGGGCACGCTTTGTGCTCAAGGCATCTCGGCACAACCTTGGGTTAAGGGTAGCGGTGAATGAGTATACGGATTGATGACGTGGTGGGGCTGCATTCGCGGGCGATCGAGCTGCGCATGCAACGCAGCGAGATTCTCGCCGCCAACCTGGCCAACGAAGACACGCCGGGCTTCCTCGCCCGTGACATCGACTTCGCTGGTGAGATGCAGCGCCTCGACCCGCAGCAGGCTTTCGCGGCCAGCAGCGCCGACCTCAAGTACCGCGTACCGACCCAGCCGTCGCAGGACGGCAACAGCGTCGAGCTGAGTGTGGAACAGGCCGCGTTCTCCAAGAACAGCATGGACTTCCAGACCAGCCTGACCTTTCTCAGCATGAAATTTCGCGGCCTGAAGCAGGCCATCGAGGGACGCTGACCATGGCTTTCGATTCCATCTACCGCATCGCCGGCTCGTCGATGAACGCGCAGACCGTGCGCCTCAACACCGTGGCCAGCAACCTGGCCAACGCCGACTCGGCGGCGGCCAGTGCCGACGCCGTGTACCAGGCGCGCAAACCGGTGTTCGCCGCCGTCTACAACAACGACCAGATGACCCGCAGCGTGGGCATGGGCGGCGCCCATGTGCAGGTGCTCGACGTGGTCACGGCCGGGCGCGAGCCGGTGCGCCGCTACGAACCGGACAACCCGCTGGCCGATGATCAGGGCTACGTGTTCTACGCCGACATCGACCAGATCGAAGAGATGACCGACATGATGTCAGCCACCCGCAGCTTCGAGACCAGTGTCGAAGTCCTCAACCGCCTGAAGAGCATGCAGCAGGGCCTGCTCAAGCTCGGAGAATCCTGATGGCCGTGGTCAGCAACGACAAGCAGAACAGCACCGCCTATGGCATCGACGAGGCGGTGAAGCAGGCGGTCAACGTCAGCGACGCGGCGCAGCTGGAGAACAACTTCCTCACCCTGATGGTCGCGCAGATCCAGAACCAGGACCCGACCAAGCCGGTGGACAGCACCGAGTTCCTCAACCAGTTCGCCGCCATGAGCCAGGTCAAGAGCCTGGAAAACATGGCCTCGCTGAGCAAGAGCAACCTGGTCCTGCTGGACAACCTGCAGACCCTCACCGCTGCGGGCCTGGTCGGCCAGGAAGTGAAGGTGGCGACCGAGCAGCTGGAGCTGGGCGAGGAGGCCATCAACGGCGAGATCAACCTGGAGCATGCCGCCGGCAAGCTGACCCTGACGCTGACCGACAGCAACGGCGTGAAGAAGGACATCGACCTCGGCTCCCAGGCGCCGGGGCGCGTGCCCTTCGCGCTGGACCCGCAGGCTCTCGGCCTGGCTCCGGGGCGCTACCAGGTCGAGGTCAACAGCGACAGTGGCGAGTACCCCAAGGTCGAGGTGGCCGGGCGTGTCACCCAGGTGCGCGTCAGCGCCGAAGGCCCGGTGCTGGACGTCATCGGCGTCGGCTCCGTGCCCTTCTACAACATCACCGAATTCGGCCAGACGCAGACCGCCGGTCTGCTCTGATCCCTCTCATCCGCTTCCTTCAAGGGTCCTGTCGCCATGAGTTTCAACATCGCCATGACCGGCCTCAGCGCCGTCAACGAACAGCTCAACACCATCAGCCACAACATCGCCAACGCCGGCACCACCGGCTTCAAATCGTCGCGCACCGAGTTCGGCAGCATCTACGCCGACAGCCAGGCGATGGGCGTGGAAGTGCTGGCCACCACGCAGAGCATCAGCCAGGGCGGTTCCCTGGTGACCACCGGGCGCAGCCTGGACCTGGCCATCTCCGGCGGCGGCTTCTTCGTCACCCGCGATACCAATGGCGACCTGAGCTATACCCGCGCCGGCGTGTTCGGTGCCGACAAGAACAACTTCATCGTCAATGCCGCCGGGCAGACCCTGCAGGGCTACCCGGTGGATGCCGCCGGCAACCTGCTGGTCGGGGCCATGGGTGACCTGCAACTGCAGAACGCCAACCTGCCGGCTCGCGCCACCGACACCCTGGCGTTCGTCATGAACCTGGACTCCAACGAGGCGGTCCCGGCCACCGCGCCCTTCGACGTGGCGGACGTGAACACCTACAACTCCACCTACACCACCAAGGTGTTCGACTCCCAGGGCAAGGAACACACCCTGACCCAGTACTTCGTCAAGACCGCCGCCAATGACTGGGAGGCGTACTACTACGCCGATGGCGCCGCCGTCGGTGGCCCGCAGGCGCTGAACTTCGGCACCAACGGCACGCTCGCCGCACCGGCCGGCCCGGTCAACGTCGGCTTCCCGCTGCCGGGCGTCGACCCCATGGCCATCGCCATCGACTACAGCAACTCCAGCCAGTACGGCTCCGACTTCGTCGTCACCACCAACCGCGCCAGCGGTTATGCGGCGGGCGAGCAGACCGGCCTGTCGGTGGAGAAGGACGGCATGGTCTACGCCAACTACAGCAACGGCCAGCGCATGCTGCAGGGCCAGGTGGCGCTGGCCACCTTCGCCAACACCGGCGGCCTGAAGAACATCAGCGGCACCGCCTGGGTGGAGACCGCCGAGTCCGGCGCCGCGCTGATCGGCGTGCCGGGTGTCGGCCCCTTCGGCGAACTGGCCGCCGGTTCCCTGGAGAACTCCAACGTCGACCTGACCCAGCAGCTGGTGGGCCTGATGGAGGGCCAGCGCAACTACCAGGCCAACACCAAGGTGCTGACCACCAACAAGGAACTCACCCAAGTGCTGTTCGGCGCGATCTGAGGCTGACCCATGGACCGTCTCGGCTACACCGCAATGACCGCCGCCAGCCGCACCATGAGCTCGCTCACGGTGCGCGCCAACAACCTGGCCAACGTCAACACCCCCGGCTTCCGCGCCGACCTCGAACAGGCCCAGGCTGTCGCCGTGGAAGGCTACGGCTATGACAGCCGGCACCTGGCGCGGGTCAAGAACAACGGCGTCAACCTGGCGCCCGGCGAGCTGATGGCCACCGGTCGTGACCTCGACGTGGCGATCCAGGGCCGTGGTCTGTTCGCCGTCGAAGGCGACGGCGGTGCCGAGCGCTACACCCGCAACGGCGCGCTGCAGGTCGATGCCGAGCTGCGCCTGACCCTGAACGGGCGTGCCGTGCTGGGCGAGGGCGGCCCCATCGTGCTGCCCGAGTACGACAGCCTGCACATTGGTCGCGACGGCACGGTGTCGGTGATCCCGCGAGGCGATTTCGTCACCGCCGAGGTCGACCGCATCCGCGTGGTCGATGTCGACGCCGCCGACCTGAGCAAGGACGCCAGCGGCCTGCTGCTGCGTAGCGACGGCCAGCCGGCCGAGGCCATGGAGGCGCCGGCGCTGGCCGCCGGGTACCTGGAGGCGAGCAACGTCGGCGCCATCGACCAGCTGGTGGCGACCATGAGCCTCAACCGCCTGTTCGAGACCCAGGTGAAGATGATGAAGGCCGCCGAGGACCTCTCCGAGGCCGGCAACCGGATGATCCGCGGCAGCTGATGGGGCTGCCTTCCCCCTCTCCCTTGAACGGCAGAGGTCGGCAACGACACAGGTAGCCCGGATGCGATCCGGGAGCACGTCCCCGGAGCGCATCCGGGCTACAGAGGAGACACGACATGAGTTCCGCACTTTGGGTCAGCAAGACCGGCCTGGCCGCCCAGGACAAGGCCATGAGCGCCGTGGCCAACAACCTGGCCAACGTCAACACCAACGGTTTCAAGAGCGACCGCGTGGTGTTCGAGGACCTGTTCTACGCCATCGAACTGCAGCCGGGTGCGCAGGCCGATGAGGTCAACACCGTACCCTCCGGCATCCAGCTCGGCAGCGGTGTGCGCGTGGCCGGCACGCAGAAGGTGTTCACCGAGGGCAGCATCCAGACCACCGGCCAGCCCATGGACCTGGCGATCATCGGCGCGGGCTTCTTCCAGGTGGAAGCACCCAACGGCGACATCTACTACACCGAGAACGGCCAGCTGCAGCTCAATGCCGAAGGCATGATCGTCAACTCCCAGGGCCTGCCGCTGACGCCGAACATCGAGGTGCCAGCCGGCAGCAGCCGCTTCACCGTGGGCAGCGACGGCATCGTCACCGCCGTGCTGGCCGGCGACACCCTGCCGTCCGAGCTGGGCCAGATCACCCTGGTCAATTTCACCAATCCGGGCGGCCTGGAAGCCCTTGGCGGCAACCTCTACCGCGAGACCGTGGCCAGCGGCGAGCCGGTGGAAGGCGTGCCGGGCGAGGAAGGCCTGGGCAACCTCAAGCAGGGCGTGCTGGAAGGCTCCAACGTGCAGGTGGTCGAGGCCATGGTCAACATGATCTCCATCCAGCGCGCCTACGAGGCCAACGCCAAGGTGCTCGACGCCGCCTCCGGCATGCAGCAGTTCCTCAACCAGACCGTGTGATCGCCATGATGCGCCTGCTTTCGCTGGTTCTGCTGTCGCTGCTCGGCGGCTGCGCCAGCTTCAACGAGATGCTCCCCGACGAAGACTCCAGCCAGTACCAGCCACTGGCGATGGACTACAGCCAGCCGCCGACCACCAGCGGCGGGCTGTTTCGCAGCGGCTACAGCGGCTCGCTGACCGGCGACAAGCGCGCGGTGCGGGTCGGCGACATCCTCACCGTGGTGCTCGACGAGTCCACCCAGTCGAGCAAGAGCGCCGGCACCAGCTTCGGCAAGAACTCCAGCGCGGCCATCGGCGTTCCCACCGTGCTCGGCAAGACCTACGACCGCCTGGAAAGCTCCGCCGAGGCCAAGCGCGACTTCGAGGGTTCGGCCAAGAGCTCGCAGCAGAACACCCTGCGCGGCTCCATCGCGGTGACGGTGCATCAGGTGCTGCCCAACGGCACCCTGCTGATCAAGGGCGAGAAGGCCCTGCGCCTGAACCAGGGCGACGAGTACATCCGTCTGGTCGGTCTGGTGCGCACCGACGACATCAACCGCGCCAATCAGGTGTCGTCGCAGAACGTGGCCAACGCCCGCATCTCCTACGCCGGCCGTGGCGTGCTCAACGACAGCAACTCGGCCGGCTGGCTGACGCGCTTCTTCACCCACCCGCTGTTCCCCCTCTGAGGCCCGGTCATGCTCTATCGCATCTGCGTCGCCCTGCTCCTGACCTGGCCGCTGTCGACCCGCGCCGTACCGCTGATGGACCTGGTGGACATCGAGGGTATCCGGGGCAACCAGCTGATCGGCTACGGCCTGGTGGTCGGCCTCGACGGCACCGGTGACAAGAACCAGGTCAAGTTCACCAGCCAGTCGGTGACCAACATGATCAAGCAGTTCGGCATCAACCTGCCGCCGAACGTCGACCCGAAGCTGAAGAACGTCGCCGCCGTCACCGTCACGGCGGAGATACCGCCGTCCTACAGTCCGGGGCAGAGCGTCGACGTCACCGTCGCCTCGCTGGGCGACGCCAAGAGCCTGCGTGGCGGCCAGCTGCTGATGACCCCGCTGCATGGCGTCGACGGCGAGATCTACGCCCTGGCCCAGGGCGCCATCGTCGTCGGCGGCCTCAACGCCACCGGGCAGAGCGGTTCCAGCGTGGCGATCAACTCGGCCAACAGCGGCCGGGTGCCCAATGGTGCGACGGTCGAGCGCCTCATTCCCAGCGATTTCAGCACCCGTGAAGAGGTCATGCTGAACCTGCGCCAGCCCAGCTTCCAGACCGCTGCCAAGGTGGTCGAGGCGGTCAACGGGCGCTTCGGCAGCGGCACCGCCAGCGCGCTGGATTCCACCAAGATCTCCATTCGCGCGCCAGTCACCAGCACCCAGCGCATCGGCTTCATGGCCATGCTCGAAGGCCTGGAGGTCGAGGAAGGACGCGAGCGGCCGAAGGTGGTGTTCAACAGTCGTACCGGCACCGTGGTGGTGGGCCAGGGCGTGCGGGTCAAGGCGGCGGCGGTGGCCCACGGCACCCTCACCGTGACCATCAGCGAGAACCCTCAGGTCAGCCAGCCGAATGCCTTCTCCGGCGGCCAGACCGCCGTGGTGCCGCGCTCCGACGTGGCCGTCAGCCAGGACAAGAACGCCATGTTCAAGTGGCCGGAAGGCGCCAGCCTGGACAGCATCATCAACACCGTGAACAGCCTCGGCGCCACCCCGGACGACGTCATGAGCATCCTCCAGGCGCTGGAGCAGGCCGGTGCCCTCAATGCCGAACTGATCGTGATCTGAACCATGAGCATCGTTTCCCTCGCGCAACACATGAACAGCCACCGCGGCAGCGCCGATGGCATCGGCACGGCCCGCGAACAGCAGCTGCAGGCGGCTGCCGAGCAGTTCGAGGCGCTGTTCCTGCAGCAGATCCTCAAGCAGATGCGCAAGGCCAGCGACGTGCTGGCCGAAGGCAACCCGATGCGCAGTCGCGAGATGGACACCATGCGCGACTTCTACGACGAGGTGCTGTCCGAGACCCTGGCCGGCCGCAAGCAGACCGGCATCGCCGACATGCTGGTCAAGCAGCTCTCGGATAACGGCGGCGCGCCAGACCTGCAGGGCGCCGCGCTGGCCGCACGCTCCGCCGAACTGCCGGCGCGCACCGGCAGCAGCCTGCTGGAGCCGCTGCGGGCGACCTGGCAGCGCGGCGTCGATAACCTCGGCAAGGTCTGGGACAAGGGCTCGGCGGGTTTCGTCGCCCTGGTCGAGCGGGTCATCCAGCAGGAGTCCGCCGGGCGCGTCGACGCCGTGTCGCCGAAGGGCGCGCGCGGCCTGATGCAGCTGATGCCGGAGACCGCCCGCGAGGTGGCCGCCGAACTCGGCCTGCCGTTCAGCGAAGCGCGCCTGACCAGTGACGCCGACTACAACAGACGCCTCGGCAGTGCCTACCTGGACAAGATGCTGCAACGCTACGATGGCCATCAGGCGCTGGCGCTGGCGGCCTACAATGCCGGGCCGGGGCGGGTCGACGAATGGCTCAAGGTCAACGGCGATCCGCGCAGCGGCGAGATCAGTACCGGCGCCTGGATCGAGCGCATTCCCTATCAGGAAACCCGCGACTACACGCGCAGGATCCTCGGCGACCTGGCCAGCCGCGAGGCGCCGCTGCAGGAGGCCGCACAGCAGACCTCGCTCAGCGCCCAGACCCGCCAGCAGCTGGCCAGTGCCCTGAGCGCCGACAGCGGCCTGCTGCTGGGCGCCGTCGCCGGCAAGCAGGTGCTGGCGCGCGATGAATTTAAGTCCGCCGCCGATTCCGTCGCCCTGTCTTCGGTAACAGCCCAACGCGCTGCCGACGACGCCCGTGCGCCGCGTCTGGCGGCCTTCGCTCAGCCGATGCGCTTCGAGCGTCAGGAGTCCTAAGCCATGAGCATCCTCAACCAGATCGCCTACAGTGGCGTGCGTGCCAGCCAGGTGGCCCTGGCCAGCACCGGGCAGAACATCGCCAACGTCAACACGCCGGGCTTCAGCCGCCTGCAGACCGTCACCGGTTCGCTGGCCGGGCAGGGTGGCCTGAGCGTCGGTGGTGGTGTCGAGGTGATCAGCATCCGCCGCATGACCAACGACTTTCACAACCAGCAACTGTGGCGCGCGACCACCGAAGAGAACTTCTACGGCGCATCGCAGCAGTACCTGACCGCGCTGGAGGCACTGATGTCCGGCACGGGTTCGAGCATCAGCGCCGGCCTCGACCAGTTCTTCGCCGCGCTCAGCGAAGCCAGCGCCACCCCCGGATCCATCGCCCTGCGCCAGCAGATCATCAGCGAGGCCAGCAACCTGTCCCAGCGCTTCAACGGCCTGAGCAGCAACATCGACGCCCAGGTCAAGGCGCTGCAGGAACAACGCACGGCCATGGCCACCGAGATCAACGGCCTCACCGAGAACATCGCCCTGCTCAACAAGAAGATCGTCGAGACCGAGTCGGTCAAGGGTGACAGCACGGCGCTGCGCGACCACCGCGAGAGCCTGGTGGGGCAGCTCAGCCAGTTCGCCAAGCTGCGCATACACGAGGTGCCGGACGGTTCGCTCAGCGTCGCCCTGGCCAACGGTCAGCCGCTGGTGGCCGGGCCGACCGCCGGCCAGCTCGCCGTGGCGATGACCGCGACCGGCGAGCAGGAGGTCAGCCTGGCCTTCGCCGGCACCAGCTTCCCGCTGCGCCAGGACGGTTTCGGCGGCGCGTTCGGCGGTCTCCATGACGTCGAGTACAACAGCCTGCGGCCGAACCTCGACGCCCTGCACGACATGGCCAGCCAGCTGGCGCAGATGGTCAACGATGTGCTCGCCACCGGCTTCGACCTCGATGGCAATCCGGGCCAGCCGCTGTTCGTCTACGACCCCGCCAGCACCACCGCGCTGCTGCGCATCGAGCCGCTGACGGCCGAGCAGCTGGCGTTTTCCTCGACGGCGGGGGAGACGGGCAACAACGAGGTGCTGCTCGACCTGCTCGGCCTGAAGAACCAGACCATCACCCTGAACGGCAGCCAGGTCACCCTCAACGACGCCTACGCCGGCCTGCTCGGCCAGGTCGCCAGCGACAGTCGGCAGAACCAGGCCGACCTCAAGTCCGCCACCGCCGTGACCCAGCAGGCCCAGGCCCAGCGCGACAGTGTCAGCGCGGTGAGCCTGGATGAGGAGGCGGTCAACCTGATGACCTATCAGCAGGCCTACCAGGCCAACATGAAGGTGATCAGCACGGCCAACCAGTTGTTCGACGACATGCTTTCCGCGTTCTGACGCGCTTTCTGGAGAGACCCGCTGATGATGCGCATCACCAACTCGCAGATCACCTCGATGATGCACAACTCGATGAACGTCAGTTCCGCCGAGTTGGGCAAGTTGATGCAGCAGATGGCCACCGGCAAGCGCATCCTGCTGCCGTCCGACGATCCCATCGCCAGCGTGCGGGTGCTGCGCGTGGAGCGTGAAGAGGCGAGCCTGGAGCAGTTTCGCAAGAACATCGCCAACGTGTCCGGCAGCCTGTCGACCCAGGAGGCCAACCTCAAGTCCACCTCCGACGCCATGCTCAACGTGCGCGACCTGCTGCTGTGGGCCGCCAACGGCTCCAACACCAGCGAAGACCTGGCGGCCATGGCCGGCGAGCTGTCGATCATCGAGGACACCATCGTCAGCTTCGCCAACGTGCGTGACGAGGAGGGCCGCTACCTGTTCTCCGGCACCCTCAGCGACACCCAGGCGCTGACCTTCGATGCCGCGACCCAGACCTACAGCCTCACTGGCAACGACAAGCACCGTCAGGCAGCCGTGGCCAACGGCGTGCTGGTCGACGAGAACGTCACCGCTGCCAGCGTGTACGGCACGGGCGTGGGCATGCTCAACGAGCTGCGCGGCCTGATCAACACCCTGCAGGACCCGGCGCTGGATGCCACCGATCCGGCCGTGCTCCAGCAGATCGTCGATACCATGGCGGCACTGGACGATGCGCATGGCCGGGTACTGGGTTCGATCACCGACCTGGGTGGCCGGCAGAATGCCCTGACCCTGCTGACCGACAGCAACGAGGACGTCTCGCTGGTCAACCAGAAGATCGAGGGCGAGCTGTCGCAGCTCGACTATGCCGGCGCCACCATCGACCTGAACAACTACCAGCTGGCGCTGGGCGCGACCCAGAAGACCTACCTGAAGATCAACGAAATGTCGTTGTTCAGCCTGCTGTAAGGAGCCGCGCCGGTGATCAAGGTCGATAAGCAGCTCCCGGTCGTCACGGCGCTCGATCCACAGGCACGTCGCCCGGTGCAGGGCGAACAGACCGCGCTGCGCACGCGCAAGGCGGCGCCGGCTGCCGAGCCGGCGGCCACGCCGCGTGGCAAGAGCACCAGCTTCAACCTGCAGCTCAACCAGCAGCTCACCTCGATGCAGGCGGCCGACAGCTACCTGGGCGAGCTGGCCGGGCGCCTCGGTCAGCTCAAGCTCAGCCTCAGCCGCGAGATCGGCAATGCTCAGGCGGGAGCGCGCGAAGCCCTCAAACGCGAACTGGAGCAGGTGCGCACGTTGCTGGCCGAGCGCGGCCAGCGCTCCGGCGAGGCGCTGGATGCCAGCTTCAAGCTGCGTCTGAACGAGCCGGTACGCAGCCGCTTCACTCTGCAGGGGCTGGACTCCGTTGCGGCGGTGCAACAGGCCGGCCGGGAAACCCTGCTGTTCAGCGCTGGACGCAAGCTGGCCGAACCCCTGGCCGTGGTGCTCGACGAGGGCCTGAGCGAGCAGCAGATCCTGCGCCGCTTCAATGTCGGCCTCGGCCCGGCGGGCATTCGTGCCGAGCTCGACAGCGGTGGCGCGCTGCGTTTCAGTGCGCGGGAAAGCGAATGGCAGCAGCTCAAGGGCGAGCTGCGCGTGCAGGGCGAGGGCAAGCTCGCGGCCAAGGCCGCGACGGCCTTGCCCAGTCACGACGAGCAACTGCTGCGCCTGCCCGATGCCGCGCGCCTGGATGGTGCCCGCGAGCTGCGCCGGGCGCTGGACGAAGTGGTCGAGGCGCTGGACAGGATCGGCTCGCTGCGCGAACAGCTCAGTCATCGCCAGGAGGAAATCCGCGAATTCCTGGCGCGTCACGCCGAGCAGAACGAGCGCGAGTGGGCGCGCGATTTCGCCGGTGAGGTGTTCAACCTGATGAGCCGCAGCCCCAGCAGCTACGCGGCCGTGACCCAGACCGTGGTGGCGCAGGCCAACATCAGCCGCTCCAGCGTGGTCAGCCTGCTCTCCTGAGATTCCTCGTCCCCCGTTTTCTGGCGACTGGCGGCTTTTTTACGACCTGCCGTCGCGCCTGTCCGGGCGGCGGCGGAGTTTTTTGTCCGATCGGCCAGAATTCCTGCCGAAAAATGCGACCGTCGGTCCGCTTCATGACTGGTCGCACAGAATGATGGCGTTTTACCAGCTATGATCGGCGCCTTTTTTTCGGCATCCGGGTCACGCGCCCGGCATCCCTGCCCCCTCGCATTCCAATAAAAACCCCGCATTCAAGGGTTCAACCCGTTACCGCAGGCAGTCGCCTGCGGTGCATTGCCTTGTTCTCGAATTGGAGTACCGACGTGTTGAAGAAGTACCTGACATTCATCCTGCTGGCCTGCACCACGCTGGTCAGCCTGCCCAGCCTGGCGCAGCTCACCGACTCCGAGGCCATGAACATGGCCGGCCTGCAGCGTTCGCTCGGCCAGCGCATGGCCAAGGACTACCTGATGCTTGGCGCCGATGTGCGCGTGGACACCGCGCAGCGCCAGCTGCAGGAAACCATCCAGCGTTTCGAAGCCAGCCACAGGGCCCTCTCGGAATACGCGCCCAACGCCGAGATCAAGGCCGCCCTGGCCCAGGTCGGTGCGACCTGGTCGACCTATCGCCAGCAAGTCGAGGCCACGCCGGACCAGGCCCAGGCCGTGCAGGTGCTGGCGGCCAGCGAGCAGCTGCTGCAGCAGACCCAGACCGTGACCGATCTGATGGCCAAGCACGTCGGCGCGATGGGCGCGACGGTCAACCGCAGCGGCTGGGCGCGGGTGCAGACCCAGCGCATCGCCATGCTCTACATGGCCAAGTCCTGGCGTGTGCAGATGCCGGACCTCGATGCCAAGCTGGACAAGTCCGTGAGCGACTTCGAGACCATCCTCAAGGAGCTGGAAGCCGCCGGCACGCCCAATGAAGAGATCGCCGCCGCCCAGCGTCGCGCCCGTGCCCACTGGGGCTTCACCCTCAAGGGCATCGACCTGCATGCCTCGCAGGACTTCGTGCCGACCGTGATCACCGTCAGCACCGACTCGCTGTTCCGCCAGCTCAACGAGCTGACCCGCCTGTACGCCGGCCTGAAAGCCAGCGAGTCCTGATCGCCTTTCGCCAGCCTGTCACCTGGGCCACCTGCTTTTGCGTTATAACGAAGCGCTGACGCGGCGGAGGTGGCAGGCATGAGCGAGACAACTGATCAGGCGGTGTACAAGACCCTGCTGGAGTCCACCCAGGCGATTCCCTGGAAGATCGACTGGAAGACCATGACGTTCGCCTACATCGGCCCGCAGATCGAGAGTCTGCTGGGCTGGGCGCAGGCCAGTTGGGTCAGCGCCGAGGACTGGGCCACGCGCATGCACCCGGAAGACCGCGAGAAGGTGGTCGAGCTGTGCATCTCGCAGTCGCAGAACGGTGTCGACCACGAGGCCGACTACCGGGCGCTGACCGCCGCTGGCGACTACGTGTGGATCCGCGACGTGGTGCATGTGGTGCGTGACGACAATGGCGAGGTGGAGTCGCTGATCGGCTTCATGTTCGACATCAGCGAACGCAAGAAGACCGAGGAGCAGCTGCTGACCCTGCAGAAGCAGCTGGAGGAGTACTCCTACAAGGACGGCCTGACGGGCGTGGCCAACCGGCGCATGTTCGACACGGTGCTGGCCTCGGAGTGGGCCAATGCCCAGCGCACCCGCCAGCCGCTGTCGCTGATCCTCCTCGATATCGATCACTTCAAGCAGTACAACGATCATTACGGTCACATTCAGGGTGACGACTGCCTGAAGCACGTCGGTCAGGCCCTGAGCCGTGCGGCCAGCCGGCCCCGGGACTTCGTCGGACGCTTCGGCGGCGAGGAGTTCGTGCTGGTCCTGCCGGAGACCGATGAGGCTGCGGCCCGGCACATCGCCGAGCGCTGCCGCCAGCAGGTGCGCCAGCAGCGCATCCCCCATGAACGCTCCAGCGTGTCGCCCATGCTCACCATCAGCCTGGGGGTGAGCACCATCGTGCCGGGCGCGCAGGACCGGGCGCTGGACTTCCTCAATGCGGTGGACAAGCTGCTCTACCAGGCCAAGCAACGCGGGCGCGACCGCCTGGAGATGGCCCGGACGGCATCCCGCTCCGAGCTGGACGACGCAGCCGATGCCCGCGCTTGAGCAATCGTTAACCTGAGCGTAACGATTGCTCCGCCTGCTTGATTGATGACCACCAGGTCGCGCTCCTAATGTGCCTCCACGACAGCGGAACTCGTGGAGTCTTCAATGACAACAACAATATCCCCACCGCCGCAGTGGTCGCGTCGTCGCGCGGAGAAAGCGCGGCGCCTCGATCAGGTGCGCGACCTCGCCGATGGCGTGGTACTGCCCAGTGACAGAATCGTCACGGCCCTCGAGGCGCTGATCGCCCCCGGCGATCGCGTGGTGCTCGAAGGCAATAACCAGAAGCAGGCGGATTTCCTCTCGCGCTCGCTGGCCAAGGTCGACCCGGCCCGCCTGCATGACCTGCACATGATCATGCCCAGCGTCAGCCGTGCCGAGCACCTCGACCTGTTCGAACAGGGCATCGCGCGCAAGCTCGACTTCTCCTTCGCCGGGCCGCAGAGCCTGCGCATCGGCCAGTTGCTCGAAGACGGGCAGATGGAAGTCGGCGCCATCCACACCTACATCGAGCTGTACTCGCGCCTGCTGGTGGATCTGATCCCCAATGTCGCGCTGGTCGCCGGCTTCCAGGCCGACCGCCACGGCAACATCTACACCGGGCCGAGCACCGAGGACACCCCGGCGCTGGTCGAGCCCACCGCCTTCAGCGACGGCATCGTCATCTTCCAGGTCAACGAGATAGTCGACGAGCTGCCTCGGGTGGACATCCCGGCGTCCTGGGTCGATTTCGTGGTGGTGGCGGACAAGCCGTTCTACATCGAGCCGCTGTTCACCCGCGACCCGCGCCACATCAAGCCGGTGCACGTGCTGATGGCGATGATGGCGATTCGCGGCATCTACGAGAAACACAACGTGCAGTCGCTCAACCACGGCATCGGTTTCAACACCGCCGCCATCGAGCTGATCCTGCCCACCTACGGCGAATCCCTCGGCCTGAAGGGCAAGATCTGCCGCAACTGGACACTCAATCCGCACCCGACGCTGATCCCGGCCATCGAGACCGGCTGGGTGCAGAGCGTGCACTGCTTCGGCACCGA
Organism: Pseudomonas sp. REST10; assembly: GCF_029542605.1. Classification (NCBI taxonomy): domain Bacteria; kingdom Pseudomonadati; phylum Pseudomonadota; class Gammaproteobacteria; order Pseudomonadales; family Pseudomonadaceae; genus Pseudomonas; species Pseudomonas sp. REST10. The sequence goes on from NZ_CP035677.1 coordinate 454,638, forward strand.
ACTGGGCATGGAGGACTACATCGCCCAGCGCCCGGACGTGTTCTTCACCGGCCGCGACGGTTCGATGCGCTCCAACCGCATGATGTGCCAGCTGGCCGGGCAGTACGCGGTGGACCTGTTCATCGGCGCCACCCTGCAGGTCGACGGTGATGGCCATTCCTCCACCGTGACCCGCGGCCGCCTGGCCGGTTTCGGTGGCGCGCCGAACATGGGCCATGACCCGCGCGGCCGTCGCCATGCCACCCCGGCCTGGCTCGACATGACCACGCCGGAGACCCTGCTCGAGCGTGGCAAGAAGCTGGTGGTGCAGATGGTCGAGACCTACCAGGAGGGCGGCAAGCCCACCTTCGTCGAGCGCCTGGATGCCGTCGACGTGGCGAAGAAGGCCGGCATGCCGCTGGCACCGGTGATGATCTACGGCGATGACGTCACTCATCTGCTCACCGAGGAAGGCATCGCCTACCTGTACAAGGCGCGTTCGCTGGAAGAACGCCAGGCGATGATCGCCGCAGTGGCCGGGGTCACCGCCATCGGCCTGCGCCATGACCCGAAGGACACCGAGCGCATGCGCCGCGAAGGGCTGATCGCCCTGCCCGAAGACCTCGGCATCCGCCGTACCGACGCCAGCCGTGAACTGCTCGCGGCCAAGAGCATCGCCGAACTGGTCGACTGGTCCGGCGGCCTGTACAACCCGCCCGCCAAGTTCAGGAGCTGGTGATGAACGCACTTACGGCATTGCAGCCGCAGTTGTCGCTGTCCCTGGCGGACTGGCTGGCCGACCTGGCCGTGGACGCGCTGATCGACGAGGCCGACCTGTCGCCCAAGCCGGGGCTGGTCGACCGTCGCGGCAGCGGCGCGCACACCGACCTGCACCTGGGCCTGATGCACGCTTCGGCGCTGGCCCTGTGGCCGAGCTTCAAGGCCATGGCCGAGGCGGCGCAGCAGCGTGGCGAGATCGACCAGCAACTGCGTGACGAGGTGGGCCGCCTGGGCCGTGATGGCGAGGCGGAGATGCTGCGCGTCACCGACGGGGTCAACACCCATCGCGGGGCGATCTGGGCCCTGGGCCTGCTCAGCGCCGCCGCGGCACTGGACACCGACGCCCTGGCACCGGCGCAGGTGGCGCTGCGCGCGGCGCGCCTGGCGCTGTTCAACGACCGCGCCACGCCGGTAGCCGCTGACAGCCATGGCGCTCAGGTGTGCCGCCTGTATGGCGTGCACGGTGCCCGCGAAGAGGCGCAGCTGGGCTTTCCGGCGGTCGTGCAGCAGGCGTTGCCGCAACTGGCGCGCAGCCGGGCGGCTGGTGTCGGGGAGCAGAACGCTCGCCTCGACGCGCTGCTGGCGATCATGACCCAGCTGGCCGACACCTGCGTGCTGTACCGCGCCGGCATGGCCGGGCTGACCTGCATGCAGAGCGGCGCCCGCGCGGTACTCGCTGCCGGTGGCTGCGCCAGCCTCGATGGCCGGCGCCTGTTGCGCGAACTGGAGCGCGACATGCTGCGCCTGCGCGCTTCGCCTGGCGGCGCTGCCGATTTGCTCGCCGCCACCCTGTTCCTCGACCGCCTGCAGCATGGCCTGCCGGCGCAGCTTGGGAGTCTGTGAAATGGAAACCCTGTCTTTTCAATTCCCCGCCGGGCAGCCGGCCCAGGGCCGTGCGCTGGTCGGTTGTGTCGGCTCCGGTGACCTGGAAGTGCTGCTCGAACCCGGCCAGGCCGGCACCCTGGCCATCGAAGTGGTGACCTCGGTGAACGGTAGTGCGCCGCGCTGGCAGCAGCTGCTCGAACGCATGTTCCGCGAGCAGCAGTTGCCGGCACTGAACATCGCCATCCACGATTTCGGCGCGACCCCCGGCGTGGTGCGCCTGCGCCTGGAACAAGGTCTGGAGGAGCTGAGCCATGGCTGAACAGGACATCCAGCGCCTGCTGGCGCAGCGCAGCTTCACCGAACTTGGCGCACGTCAGCGTGCCCGCGCCCTGCTCGACGACGGCAGCTTCCGCGAGCTGCTCGATCCCTTCGCCCGGCTGATGTCGCCCTGGCTGCCGCAGCAGGGCATCGTGCCGCAGGCCGACGACGGCGTGGTGGTGGCCAAGGGGCTGCTCGACGGTGCGCCTGCCGTGGTGATCGCCATCGAAGGTGCCTTCCAGGGAGGCAGCCTGGGTGAAGTGGGCGGGGCGAAGATCGCCGGCGCTCTGGAACTGGCCGCCGAGGACAACCGGGCAGGCACGCCGACTCGCGCCGTGCTGCTGCTGGAGACCGGCGGCGTACGGCTGCAGGAGGCCAACCTGGGGCTGGCGGCGATTGCCGAGATCCAGGCCGCCATCGTCGAGCTGCGCCAGTACCAGCCGGTGATCGGCCTGGTCGCCGGCCCGGTCGGCTGCTTCGGTGGCATGTCCATCGCCGCCGGGCTGTGCAGCTACCTGCTGGTGACCCGCGAGGCACGCCTGGGGCTCAACGGCCCGCAGGTGATCGAGCAGGAGGCCGGGCTGGACGAGTACGACTCACGCGACCGCCCGTTCATCTGGAGCCTGACCGGCGGCGAGCAGCGCCATGCCAGTGGCCTGGTCGACGGCTATGTGAGCGATGACGTCGAGGCCATCCGCAGCGAACTGCATGGGTTGTTCGCCAAGGGCAAGCCCGAGCTGGAGCGCAGTCGGCGCCACGCCTGGTTCCTGCAGCGACTGCGCGCCGTCGACACTTCGATCCAGGCCGATGCCGCTGCCGTGCGCAGCGCCTATCAGGGAGCATGAACATGAGTACAGTCCAAGAACAACGTGGCCTGCACTGGTTCCAGGCGTTGAGTGGCAATGCCCGGCCGCTGGCCGGTTTGCCCGCTTCGCTGCAGGTGGCCGATGGCGAACTGGCCGGCCAGGCGGTGCGCTATCTGGCGGTGGTCGCCGATGCCGACAATGCCTTCCCCCGCGCCCGCAACGGCGAGGTCGGCCTGCTCGAAGGCTGGGGTCTGGCGCAGGCGGTGGACGAGGCCATCGAGGCGGATCGCGACAACCCGCACAAGCGTGCGCTGATCGCCATCGTCGACGTACCGAGCCAGGCCTACGGCCGCCGCGAGGAGGCCTACGGCATTCATCAGGCGCTGGCCGGTGCGGTGGATGCCTATGCCCGTGCGCGCCTGGCCGGGCATGCGGTTGTCGGCCTGCTGGTGGGCAAGGCGATGTCCGGTGCCTTCCTCGCCCATGGTTACCAGGCCAACCGCCTGATCGCCCTGCGCGACGCCGGGGTGATGGTGCATGCCATGGGCAAGGCCGCCGCTGCGCGCATCACCCTGCGCAGTGTCGACGAGCTGGAGGCACTGGCCGCCAGCGTGCCGCCGATGGCCTATGACCTGGACAACTACGCCTCGCTCGGCCTGCTTGCGCAGGTGCTCGACGTGGAGCAGGTGGCGCAGCCGACAGCGGCCGACCTGGCCCATGTGCGTGAGGCGCTGAGCCAGGCGCTGGTGGCTATCGCCGGCAGCCCGCGAGACCTGCGCAATCGCCTGGGCGCGGCCAATCGTGCCGCCTCCACGCGGGTGCGCGAGGCCTTGCGCGCGCAGTGGTGAGGCTCAGGGCGGGTGAACCCCGCCGCTCCTGAATGAGACGAAACGGCGGGTTGCCCCCGCCCTGCGGAGAACCAGCGATGCACCCGACACCCCGTCCACATGATCTGCTCTGGGGCCTGCGCCCCGAGCACCTGCCGCAGGAGGCGCCGGTCTGGGCTCGCGCCGCCCTGGGCGGGCATGTGCCGGTGGTGGTGCGTCGCGCTCCCGCCGAACCCGGCTGGGTGGCGGTCGGTATCCGTGGCGCCGCGCGTGAACAGCGCTATGCAAGCTGGATGCGCCTGAGCGATATCAGCCGGCTGGTCAGCCCCCAGTCCGTGGCCAGGGCAGGGCGCTGGCGTGCGCATGCTCAGCGGCACTGGCCGGCGCTACGTGCCCTCGAACATGTTGCGCCGCACCTGGATGGCTTGGGCCTGGCCTGGGGCGTGACCGGCAGCCTGGGTTTCGAATTGGCCAGCGGCATCCGTGCGGCGCACCCGCAGAGCGATCTCGACCTGACGCTGCTGGCGCCGCACGCCCTCGACCGCGCCTGGGCCCGCATGCTGTGTGCCGTGCTGGACTCCGCGCCAGGTCGCATCGACCTGCAACTGGAAACCCCGCACGGCGCCGTGGCGCTGCGCGAATGGGCCGGTGACGCGTCGCGCGTACTGCTGAAAACGCAACGTGGCCCGCAGCTGGTCGACGATCCCTGGCTCCTGCAGCAGGTGGCGGCATGAGCACGCTCTGGGCCTTTCCCGGCCAGGGCGCGCAGCAGCCCGGCATGCTCCAGGCCTTGCCGGATGCTGCGGTCGTCCACGATTGCCTGGAACAGGCCAGCGCCACCTTGGGCGAGGATGTGCGCCTGCTGGATTCGGCCGAGGCGCTGCAGGGCACCCGCGCCGTGCAGCTGTGCCTGCTGGTCGCCGGCGTCGCTGCCTCGCGCCTGCTCATCGAGCGCGGCCATCGTCCTGAGTATGTCGCCGGGCTGTCCATCGGTGCCTACGCCGCTGCGGTGGTGGCCGAGGCCCTGGATTTCGCCGATGCGCTGCGCCTGGTCGCCCTGCGCGGCGAGCTGATGCAGCGCGCCTATCCCGCCGGCTACGGCATGACCGCCATCCTCGGCCTCGATCAGGCCAGCGTCGAGCGCCTGTTGGACGACGCCGAAGGGCCGCTGTACCTGGCCAATATCAATGCGGAAAACCAGCTGGTGATCGCCGGCAGCGATGCGGCCATGGCGCAGGTCGCCGAGCGGGCCCGCGCCCTCGGCGCCGCTGCGGTCAGGCGCCTGGCCATAAGCGTGCCGTCGCACTGCGAGCTGCTCGACGCACCGGCGCGCGAGCTGGCGGCGGCCTTCGCCGGGGTTGCGCTGCATGTGCCACGGGCGCGTTACCTGAGTAGCAGCTCGGCACGGGTGATTCGCGAGCCACAGCGTCTGCGCGATGACCTGGCGTTCAACATGAGCCGCCGCGTCGACTGGCAGGCCACGCTCGTCACTGCCTACGAGCGCGGTGTGCGCCTGCACCTGGAACTGCCTCCAGGCGGTGTGCTCACCGGTCTGGCCCGGCGCGTATTCGAACCCGGACAGGCTGTCGCCTTTGCCGGCGCACGTCTGGATACACTCGACGCCATGTTGCGTCAGGAGGTAAGCCTCGACCGCTGAGCCGTAGCGTTTACCGAAGCACAAGAACAACAACTTCGATATGTGAAACGAGGACAACAACAATGATCATCTACGGTGTCGCCTTTCTGGCGTTCTGCACCCTGGCAGGTATCTTCATCGGCTCGCTGCTGGGGCAACTCATCGGCGTGCCCGCCAACGTCGGCGGTGTCGGCATCGCCATGCTGCTGCTGATATTCCTGGGTAGTTACCTGAAGAACCGCGGACTGTTCACCGGCAAGTCGGAACAGGGCGTGGAGTTCTGGAGCGCCATCTACATCCCCATCGTGGTCGCCATGGCCGCCCAGCAGAACGTCTACGGTGCCCTCAGCGGTGGGCCGATGGCGATCCTGGCGGGTATCGCCGCCGTCGTCGCCGGCTTCGCCCTGGTCCCCGTGCTCAGCCGGATCGGGCAAAAGAAGCCTGAAACCGATGTCACCTCCTCCCTGACCAAAGCACCACGGTGATCGCCATGTACGAATCTCTGCTCAAGGTTGTCACCAGCTACGGCATGCTCAGCGGCTTCGCCATCATCGGCATCACCATGTGGGTGTCGTACTGGATCTCCGACAAGTTCACCAAGGGCCGCCTGCATGGCTCGGCCATCGCCATCCTCCTCGGCCTGTTGCTGTCCTATATCGGTGGCGCCTACACCGGTGGCCAGAAAGGCCTGGTGGACATTCCCCTGTTCGCCGGTATCGGCCTGCTGGGCGGCGCCATGCTGCGTGACTTCGCCATCGTCGCCACCGGCTTCGGGGTCAGTGTCGAGGAACTCAAGCGCGCCGGGTTCGCCGGGGTGCTGGCGCTGTTCGTCGGCGTGCTGTCGTCCTTCGTCGCGGGTGTCGCGGTGGCCATGGCGTTCGGCTACACCGACGTGGTCAGCCTGACCACCATCGGCACCGGCGCGGTGACCTACATCGTCGGCCCGGTGACCGGTGCGGCGCTGGGCGCCAGCTCCGACGTGATGGCGCTGTCGATTGCCGCCGGCCTGATCAAGGCGATCCTGGTGATGGTGGCCACGCCTTTCGTCGCGCCCTACATCGGCCTGGACAATCCGCGCAGCGCGGTGATCTTCGGCGGCCTCATGGGCACCTCCAGCGGTGTCGCCGGCGGCCTGGCGGCGACCGATCCCAAGCTGGTGCCCTATGGCTGCCTGACCGCCGCCTTCTACACCGCGCTGGGCTGCCTGCTTGGCCCATCGTTGCTCTACTTTCTGATGCGAGGCCTTCTGGGCTGACCTTTCGCCCGCCGTCATGGCGGGCTTTTTTTATGGCCCCGTTCAGGCATACCTTCAGTCGCGAGGGCGTCGAGATGCCTCTACGCCTGGCGGCTGTACATCCGGCATTCGGCGAGCAGCGCCAGCAGGTTGGGGTCGCGCTCCTTGGCCTTGAGGAACACCACGCCGATATGCTGCTGCAGGTGGTACTTGGCCTGCAGCGGGATCAGCTTCACCCGGTTCTCGTACACCGCCGCCACCCGCCCCGGCAGCAGGGCATAGCCGACGCCGGAGCTGACCATGCTGAGCAGGGTGAAGATGTCCTTCACCTGCATCGCCACCTTCGGTTCGAAGCCGGCCTGCTGGAACACCCGCTCGCCATCGCGGAAGGTGGCATAGCCCTGGGTCAGGGTGATGAAGGTGTCGTTACGCAGGTCGGCCAGGTCCACCTCGGGCTGCTCGGCGAAGGGCGAGTCGTTCGGTGCGGCGAGGAAGATGTCGTCGGAGAACAGCGCCAGCTGTTCGCAGTCCGGGTCGCTGATGCTGTCGTCGAGCGCGATCAGGATCGCGTCCAGCTCCATGTTCTTCAGCTTGTACAGCAGGTCGACGTTGGAGCCGAGGACCAGGTCGATGTTCAGCTCGCTGCGCCGCAGCTTCAGGCCCATGATCAGTTGCGGCACGGTCTTCACCGTCAGCGAGTAGAGGGCGCCCAGCTTGAAGCGCTCGGCGCCGAAGCCGGCTGCCTCGCGGGTCAGGCGCACCATCTCCTGGGCGTCCTGGATCAGCTTCTGCGCCTTTTCTTCCAGGCAGTAGGCGCTTTCCAGCGGGATCAGGTTGCGCCCCTCGTGCTTGAACAGCGGGCAGCGCAGGGCGCTCTCCAGAGAGTGGATGGCGCGATGCACGCTGACGTTGCTGGTCTGCAGTTCGCTGGCCGCGCGCGCCAGGTTGCCGCTGCGCATGAAGGCGAGAAAGACCTCCAGCTTCTTCAGGGTGAGTTCTTCGTCGATGAGCATCGGCCTGTCCTTTTCCAGCGATGCCCGATTGTGCCGTATCCGGGCCGTCGACTGGTGTCGGGAATGCTGGTTTCTGCTCTTGTCCGGGGCTATCGTCGGGCGCGCAGAATGACGCGTTCGCTGTCTCGGTATCCGCATGCGCAGGGCCCGCTGCGATCTGTCGGTGGGTCGTGCGCTTGAGGTGTGCAAGGCGTGCCGACATCGTCGCGCTCGGGCAACCCCGCATGAGGCCCGAGGCCTTAACCACCATGCTTGATGAATCACAGAGGACCATGCACATGCAGTTAATCTACGCCGCTGCTTCACCCTTCGCCCGCAAGGTTCGTGTACTGGCCGCCGAGGCCGGCCTGCTGGCGGAGATCGAGCTGCTCGACACCGCCGTGTTGCCGACCACGCTCAACGAGCGGGTCAACCGGGCCAACCCGCTGGGCAAGATACCGGTGCTGCTGCTCGATGATGGGCAGGCGCTGTACGACAGCCGGGTGATCTGTGAATACCTCGACACCCTGCATCACGGGGCCAGGCTGTTGCCGATCGATACCAGACGCTGGCAGGTGTTGCGCCTGGCGGCCCTGGCCGACGGCCTGATGGAGGCCGCCTTGCTCGCGCGCTACGAAAAGGCCGTGCGCGAGCCTGAGCAACAGTCGCAGGCCTGGCTCGATGGCCAACTGGGCAAGGTATGGCGGGCGTTGGCCGAGCTGGAGCGTCAGGCCGCACAGCTGCAGGTGCCGCTCGATCTGGCGCAGATCGGCGTGGCCTGCGCCCTGGGCTATCTGGATTTTCGCTTCGCCGACTTCGACTGGCGTGCCTCGCATCCGCTGCTGCGTGACTTCCAGCTGGCGTTCTCCGCTCGTGCCTCCATGCAGGCCAGCGCACCGGTGTGAATCCGCTGGCTCGCTGGCGTCCTGGCGGATAGCGCAGCGACGGGCTGCTAGTCTGGATTGAGGTTGCGCCGCGAACGGCTTCGTGACCGTCTGTCGGTGGAATGGGCGGCGGCATTCGCGAATCCGCGTCTTGACAGGTTTTTGGCGCTCCGCCTCGACACGGCTTTGTCCCTGATATTAAAGGGTTGTTTCCCGTGTGACGGATTTCACGTTAGTGTTCGACGGTAATTTGACTAACTTGAAGGGTGTTCGTTTTTTTGGTCATTGTCTGATCAAAAAATTGACATATCCTTGGTTGGGCTGATTCAATATGCCAGCTTTTTGATGTCAAGTTTCGCTCGGTTTCCGTGGGGTGGAGCCGGTTTCCTGACGTTTATGGGGGAAGTCTCGTCAGAGGCTTTTATCGAGCAGTAAGCGCACAAGCGCTCTTTCCAGTGCAGTAGGTCATGCAGGTGAAGTCCTCCAAGGGAATTGCCCGGCTTTTCGGCCTGGCGGTCGCATTTTTCGCTTCCACGACATTTGCTCAGCCTGCCAGCGTAGCCTTCTGGTACGCCGATCAGTTGCCCCTGCCCGAGTTGTCGCAGTTCGAGTGGGTGGTGGTCGAGCCCGGTCATGCCACGTCGAAGGATCTGGATTACCTCAAGGCCCAGGGCAGTGAAGTCTTCGCCTACCTGTCCATCGGCGAGTTCGCCGGCGATGTCACCCAGGCGGGGTTGAGCGAGGCGACCAGTGCTGTGCGCAACGCTGCCTGGAACAGCCAGGTGATGGACCTGGACGCGCCGGCCTGGCGCGAATACCTCTTCGAGCGCGCCAGCGCGCTACGCCAGCAGGGCTACGCCGGCCTGTTCCTCGACACCCTGGACAGCTTCCATCTGCAGGCGCAGGCGCTCCAGGACGGCCAGCGCGAGGCGCTGAAGAGCCTGCTGAACGAACTGCACCGGCGTGAACCGACACTCAAGTTGTTCTTCAACCGTGGTTTCGACGTGCTGCCGGAACTGCCGGGCGTTGCCGCCGCAGTCGCCGTCGAGTCCCTCTACGCCGGGTGGGATGCGGGCGGTGGTTACAAGTCAGTGTCGCAGAGCGATCGTGACTGGTTGCAGCTGCACCTCGACAAGGTGCGGGCCCAGGGCATTCCGGTGGTGGCGATCGAGTATCTGCCGCCTGAGCAGCGCGAAGATGCACGCCAGCTGGCTGCGCGGCTGACCGAGGAAGGCTTCATCCCCTACGTGACCTCCCCAGCGCTGAATGCCATGGGCATCAGCGGCGTGGAGGTCCAGCCCCGGCGTATCGCCCTGGTCTACGATGCGCGCGAGGGCGAGCTCGAAGACAATCCGGGGCACGTGCACCTTGGCGGCCTGCTCGAATACCTGGGGTACCGGGTCGACTACTGGCCGGCCGATACCACGCTGCCGCAGCGCCCGCTGAAAGGGCTCTACGCGGGCATCGTGGTGTGGATGACCAGCGGCTCGCCGGTGGATCGCGATTACTTCGAGAACTGGCTGGGCCAGCGCCTCGACGAGCAGGTGCCGCTCGCCTTTCTGGGCGGGATGCCCACCGAGAACGACAGCCTGCTGGATCGCCTGGGCATCCGCACGCGTTCGCAGCCGGTCGGCAAGGATGCCGTGCTGCTGTCCCACGACGCCACGCTGGTCGGCGGCTTCGAAGCGCCTTTGCGTCTGCGCACGCGGGACGTGCCGGCGCTGACCGTGACCGCGCCCGAGCGTACCCAGGCAGCGTTGTCCCTGGAGAGTGACGAACGTGTCTATGTGCCGGTGGCCACCGGGGACTGGGGCGGCTACGCGATGGCGCCCTATGTATTCGAGGAGGGGCTCGATCATCGGCGCTGGGTACTCGATCCGTTCGCCTTCATCACCCGTGCCTTCAAGCTGCCGGCGTTGCCGCGCCCCGATACCACCACGGAAAACGGCCGGCGCATCGCCACCGTGCACCTGGACGGCGATGGTTTCGTGTCCCGTGCCGAAGTCCCCGGTTCGCCTTACTCGGGTATCCAGGTACTGGAGGATTTCATCAATCCCTACCCGCTGCTGACCTCGGTGTCGGTGATCGAGGGTGAAGTCGGCCCGCGTGGCATGTACCCGCACCTGGCGCGTGAGCTGGAACCCATCGCCCGCAAGATATTCGCCGATCCCAAGGTCGAGGTCGCCAGCCACACCTTCAGCCACCCGTTCTTCTGGCAGCCGGAAAAGGCCTCGAAGCGCGAGAATTTCGAGGCGGAATACGGCTACATGATGGCCATTCCGGGCTACAAGACGCTGGACTTCACGCGTGAGGTCGTCGGCACGCGGGACTACATCAACCAGCGCCTGACCACCCCGAAGAAGCCGGTGAAGATGATCTTCTGGTCCGGCGATGCCATGCCCAGTGCCGAAACCATCAAGCTGGCGTATGACAGCGGCCTGCCGAACGTCAACGGCGGCAACACCGTACTGACCAAGGCCTACCCCTCGCTGACCGGTCTCTATCCGCTGATCCGGCCGACCTCCGGCGGGCTGCACTTCTACGCCCCGGTGATCAACGAGAACGTCTACACCAACCTGTGGACGGGGCCCTACTACGGCTTCCGCGACGTCCAGGACACCTTCGCGCTGACCGACAGTCCGCGTCGCCTGCGCGGCTTCCATCTCTATTACCACTTCTACTCGGGGACCAAGCAGGCCTCCATTCGGGCCATGCGCCAGACCTACCAGACCATTCTCGATGGCCAGCCGCTGTCGCTGTGGATGAGCGACTACATCAAGCGCGTCGAGGGACTGTACCGCGCCAGCCTGGCCAGGCGCAGCGACGGCAGCTGGCAGGTGAAGGGCCTGGTGGGCATGCGTACGCTGCGCCTGGATCCGGCCCTGGGCTGGCCGGACCTGGCCCGCTCCAGGGGCGTCACCGGGGTGCGTGATCTGCCGCAGGGGCGCTACGTGCACCTGAGCGGCGCCGATGCGCTGCTGGCCCTGCGCGACACCCGTGACCCGCGCCCGGCACTGGAAGAGGCGAACATTCCGCTGACCGCCTGGCGTTATCTGGACGACAAGCGCGTGACGTTTTCCTTCCAGGGCGAGTTCCCGCTCAGTTTCAGCGTGCGCTCGGCCGGTTCGTGCCATGTGAAGGCGGGTGGCGGCCGGTTCAGCGGCACGCACGACAATGGCGTATGGCACTTCGAATTGCCGATGAAGCAGGTGAGCGATGCGCAACTCATCTGCAACTAAGAAAAAGGTGCCGCGCACACGCCTGCTCAACCCCTGGATGATCCTGCTGGTTGCCGGGTTCGTGGTGGCGTTGCTGGCGCTGTCGTACAAGAGCGAGGACGTGTTCCTGCCGGACGCGGACGACACGCCGGACGCCGTCGCCATCAGCTACACCGAGCTGCTGATCAAGGCCCACCCGGAAGACGACAAGCTCAAGCTGCGCCTGATCGATCAGCTGATTCAGGTCGGTGACTTCACCCGTGCCCGCGAGTACCTGGAGCAGTTACAGGGCCGTCTGCTGTCCGCGACGCCCTTCTACTCGGCGATGCTCGACGTGCTGCGTGCCCAGGCCCAGCCGGACGGTATCAGCGATGCACAGCGGGCGGCGCTGATCGACGAACTGCGCAGCCTGAAGATCGCCGACCTGGACAATGCCATGCTGGAGCGCCTGGCGCGCTACTCGCTGGAGATCGGCGGGCTGGACGTCGCCGTGCTGGCCTACCGCGAGCTGGCCGAGCGCGACGGCGAGAAGCGCACGCACTGGCTGGGCGAGGCGGCGATCTGGAGCCTGGCCAACAACGACCAGAGTGGCGCGGCGCAGCTCTATGAGCAGCTGGCGGCAGAAGACAGCGACCCGCAGGTGCGCATGGAGCACCTGCGGGAAGCGTTCGATGCCCTGCTCGCGGCGAATCATCCCGAGCAGGCGGCGCAACTGCTGGCCCTGCACCTGGACGAACTCGACGCGCAACAGGCTTCCCTCGACTGGCTGGCTGCGGGTGTCGATGCCGCCCAGGGCGGGCGCCGCTACGACCTGGCGGAAAGCTTCATTCAGCGCTGGCTGAGCCTGAAGAGGGACGACCCGCGCGCACTGACCGCCGATTTCCACCTGAGCCTGGCATCCGGTGCGGTGGACCGGGCCTGGCAGCTGGCGCCCGAGTTGCTGGCGCTGACGCCCGACGACTACGACATGGTGGCCGAAGTGGCGCGCCTGGCCGAGTGGACCGGACACACCCAGCAGGCGCTGAGCTACTGGGTGCAGATGCTGGCGCAGCGCGAAGACCCGGAGCTGCGTGAGCGGGTCTGGCGCTATGCCCTGCAGCTGTTCGATTTCGACCAGGTGATCGCGACGCTGTCCACCATCGACGCCCACCGGCAGATGACCGATGTGGAGATCGACACCCTGGTCTACAGCCACGAGACCCGCGGCACCCCCGAGGATGCCGAGGCCTGGCTGGTGGCCTACCTGCAACGCTATCCCAACCACCTGTTCGCGCGGCAGCGTCTGCGCATGCTGATGGAGAACACGCAGCAGTTCAGGAAAGAGGTGGAGCAGTGGCAGGCCCTGGCTGCACGCGGGCCGCTGACGATCAAGGAGCGCATCCGCTGGGCCAAGGTGCACTGGAACCTGTTCGAGCCGGACCAGGCCTGGCAGGTGCTGACCGCAGCCGATTCACCCGAAGTGGACGATCCCGATTTCTGGCAGCTGCGTGCCAATCTGGCCTGGGAGCTCGAGCGCGATGGGGAAGTGCGCGCCTCGTACGATCGCCTGCTGAGCCTCAACGTGCCGTTGGGCCTGGAGGATGAGGATCGCCTGATTCGCCTGTACTGGGATATCGACCCCAAGCGCTCCCTGCAGATTCTCATCGATAGCTGGCAGCGCACGGGCCGGGTGACGCGTCTGATCGTCGCGCTGCAACTGGCCGAGACGTTGCGTGACTGGGATGCCCTGCGAGCACTGCTGGTCGATGCGGAGAAGTCGCCCAACGGACGTGACAACTCGCAGTACTGGATTGCCCGTGCTGCGCTGGCCGCCCAGGACGGCAATTTCGATCAGGCCCAGGCCTACTACCAGCAGGCGCTGGCCCTGTTCCCCGATGACAACCTGGTGCGTCAGCGCATCCTGTGGTTCTACATCGATAACACCCAGCGCGACTCGCTGGCGCAACTGCTGCCGGAGTGGCGTGCTTTGGCCGTGACGGACAGCCGGCTGTGGCTGCCCTATGCCACCGGCTACATGTTGCTCAACAACACCCAGGAAGCCTTGCGCTGGTTCCGTCAGCACCTCAAGTCGAATCCAACCGATCGCCTGGTGCTCGCGGCCTATGCCGATGCGGCCGAGGCAGCCGGCTACGAGGACCTGGCCTGGCGTCTGCGCCGCCAGCTGCTGCGCGACCTCAATCTGCAACGCGTCACCGCGACGCCCGAAGGCTATGCCATGTACCTGCGCCTGCTGGCCGGGTCGCAGGGCACGCTGACGTCGCTGGCGCAGGCGAAGCGTCTGTGGAACGGCGAGCAGGCGACGCTGCAGCTGTGGTTCGAGCATTTCCTCGAGCGCCTCGATGCCAGCAACCAGTCGGCGCTGAAGGACGACTGGCTGGCCTGGGGGGCAGCGCGCGGGCTGAAGGCCGGCAGCTACGACGAGATCCAGCAGGCCCTGCGCAACGACAACCACGCGCAGATGCAGCGTCTGCTCGAACACGGCGGACTCGATGCCGCGAACACGGTGGAAGTGCTCTCGCGTCTCGGCCATGAGGGCGAAGCGCTGGCCTCGGGACTCAGTGCCCAGGGCGATGGGCAGCCGGATTCGATTCGCCAGCAATTGCTCTACCAGACCACTGGCATGCTCGAGCGCTCCCCGCAGGGCCTGCAGCTGGGCTGGCGCAAGACCGACTTCGGCGACCTGGACTTCAAGGGGCCGCGCCTGCAGGTGGCCCGCTACCTCGGTGATGACTGGTATGCCGACCTGCAGCTCGAGCAGGGCCGCTACAACAGCTCGAACCTGGACAGCGCGGTACTCGGCAACGAGCGCAACCTCAAGCTGGAGGCGCGCCGCACGCTGGACGACGGCGACCTGCGCCTGATTCTCGACAGCAGCCTGCGCGACGACGATGACCGCCATGGCCTGGGCATCGAGCGCAGCTGGCGCCTGAGCTCGCGTGATGAGCTGGGGCTGGCGTTCGACTGGCACCGCGAGGCCGAAGACACCGGCCTGCTGCGCGCCCTGGGCATGCGCGACGGCGTGCGTCTCCGGGGCCAGCACGGCTTCTCCGCGCGTGACCAGTTGAGCTGGTCGCTGACGCACAACCGCTACAGTTCCCGGCAGGGCGATGCCATCGGCAGTGGCCAGGGCGTGTCGCTGGAGTGGGGCCACACGGTGTTCTTCGACGACCCGTCCTGGTTGCTGCGCTCGGGCGTGGACTATCAGAGCAACAGCGTGGAGAGCGAGGTCGCGACTGACCTGCTCAGCGCCAATGGCGGTGCCTACATTCCGTTCGACAACGAGCCGGGCGCCACGATCGAAGGCACCGAGCTGATGCAGAGCCGCTATGGTCAGCTCTATGTCGCCAGCACCTGGCGGCGAGGCTTCCCGGGCGCCCTGAACAGGACACGTCCGCAGTTCACCTGGATGATCGATACCCTCGCCGGCTGGCAGTGGACGGAGCGGCAATTCAACTACGGCATCAACGTCGGCATCGGCGTCGAGCTGTTCGGCGACGACGAGCTGGCCATGACCCTCGGTTACCAGTCTGCCCCCAGAGGGGGGGAGGGTGATCCCGGTGGTTCGCTCGGTATTACCTACAGCATCCGTTTCGGGCGCTAAGCAAGGATTCTCAAAGGAGGAATGAAGATGCAAAGCATACGTTGCCTGGCCCTGGTGGCCATTGCACTGTTCGTCACGGGTTGCTCCAGTTTCAGCGGCGGCGGCAACCAGACGCTGCCGCGCGATGCCTCGTGGGGCGTCGCCCCGCTGGTCAACTATGCCCAGGCGCCGCAGGCCGGCGAGCGCGCCGAGCAGATCCTGATCAGCATCCTGGCTGAAGAGGGTGTGACCCCGCTGATGTACCCACAGCAACCGCAGAAGGACCTGCTGCTGCAGGACGACCGTGAGCGTCAGAGCCAGGCGCTGGCCTGGGCGCGTGAGCAGAAGCTGGCCTACGTGATCACTGGTAGCGTGGAAGAATGGCAGTACAAGAACGGCCTGGACGGCGAGCCGGCAGTCGGCATCAGCCTGCAGATTCTCGAACCGGCCAGCGGCCGTGTGGTCTGGAGTTCCAGTGGCGCACGCGCCGGCTGGTCCCGTGAGAGCGTTGCAGGTGCTGCCCAGAAAGTGCTGCGCAAACTGGTAGGTAACCTCGACTTCGAGTAATCACGATGCAGTCTGCCCACAAGGATTTCACTCTAGCGCCAAGGGCCAGCGGCCGCGTTTCCTGGTGGGAAAGCTGCCTGCTGACGCTCCTGGCCCTCGGTTTCGGCTACTGGCTGTCGCCGGCGGACCCGCTGCTCGTGGCAGCGTCGTTCCCCTGGATGATCCTGGTGCCGATACTGCTCGGCGTTCGCTACGGATTCCTCCAGGGGCTGTTCAGTGCGGCGCTGCTGATCGCGGCGCTGTTCGTGTTGCGCATCGCGGGGCACGAGCTGTACGCGGATACGCCAGCCTCCTTCATCGTCGGCATGCTGCTGTGCAGCATGCTGGTCGGCGAATTTCGCGACATCTGGGAACGTCGTCTGGAGCGCCTGAGCCTGGCCAACGAATACCGCCAGCTGCGCCTCGACGAGTTCACCCGTTCCCACCACATCCTGCGCATTTCCCACGATCGTCTGGAGCAGCGGGTGGCCGGCAACGACCAGAGCCTGCGCAGCTCGCTGCTCAGCCTGCGCCAGCAACTGCGTGCGCTGCCGGGGGATCACGATGCGCTGAAGACGCTGGCCGATTCGGTGCTGTCGCTGCTCGGCCAGTACGGCTCGCTGCGGGTCGCGGGACTGTACCGGGTCATCGACAACCAGCGTATCGCCCAGCAGCCGCTGGCCGTGCTGGGGGAGATGGGCGAACTCAAGGGCAACGACATCCTGCTGAAGCAGTGCCTGGAGCGTGGCGAACTGGTCAGCGTGCGTTCCGACGTGCTCGATCGTGGAGAGGGCGGGCGCCATTCGATGTTGCAGGCCTGTGTGCCGCTGATCGACACCGAGGAGCGCATCCTGGCCGTGCTGGCCATTCAGCAGATGCCGTTCTTCATGTTCCATGAGCGCAGCTTCAGCCTGCTGGCCATTCTCGCCGGGCACATCGCCGACCTGCTGATGAGCGATGCACAGGCCCTGCAGCTGCCGGATGCCGACGCCCAGCAGTATTCGCAGCTGCTCAAGCGCTCGCTCAGCGATGCGCGCGATCATGGCCTGCCGGCCAGCCTCTTCGCCTTCGAGCTGGCGGAGGACAACGGCGAGGAGGTCCAGCGCCTGCTGGAGAGCAGCCAGCGTGGTCTGGATGTGCAACTGAAGGTCATCAACGGGCGCGACAGTCGCCTGGTGCTGGTCCTCCTGCCGCTGACGTCGGGCGAGGGCTCCAAGGGCTATCTGGTGCGTCTGAAGCAGCTCTTCGCCGAGCGCTTCGGCCAGGGTCGCGAGCTGGAATCACTGGGTGTGCAGACCCATCGATTCCTCTTCGAAGGCGGCGACGAGCGCGATGCGCTGCGGCACTTCCTGTTCAACGAGTGTGCCCTGAATGATCAGCAAGTGGCTGTTTAGCGGCGCCGCGCTGCTCGAACTGGGCAGCTGGGCCAGTGCGGTCAGCGACCTGCCGGCACACCAGGCAGCGTTGCTGTATGCCTCTGCGCATGGCCTGGGCAGCGCCATGCTGACCGCCGGCATCTGGCTGCTGCTGCCACGCCGTTATCGTTTTCCGCTGCCGTGGAGCCCGCTGTTCATCTTCAGCCTGTCGTTCTTCATTCCGCTGATCGGCATGATCGGCGTCGCCCTGGCGCTGTTCCCCGCGCTCTACCTGCCGCGCAAGCGCAAGGTCCAGCCCTGGGAAGCGACGGCGGTGCCCGAGCTGCCGTTCCGCCCACGGGAGCGCACGCGCGAACTGATGTTCAGCGACGGCGGCCTGCAGGACGTGCTGCGCCACGCGCCGGACCCGGACCAGCGCCTGACGGCGATCTTCGCCACGCGGCGCATGCGCAGCAAGGAAGCCATCCCGATTCTCAAGCTGGCCCTGCGCGACCCCTCCGATGACGTGCGCCTGCTGGCCTACTCGATGCTCGACCAGCGCGAGAGCCGCATCAACCAGCGCATCGAACAGGCGCTGGCGAGCATGGAAAAGACCAAGGCCGAGCGCAAGTTCGCCCTGCATGGCCAGCTGGCGCGCTGGTACTGGGAGCTGGCCTACGTCGGCCTGGCCCAGGGCAGCGTGCTCGAGCACGTGCTGCAGCAGGCCTGGAGCCATGTCGGCACGGCGCTGCAGGGCGAGCCGAGTGGCGAGATGCATCTGCTGGCCGGGCGTATCGCCATGGAACTGGGCAACCTGGACGAAGCCTCGTCCCAGTTCGAGCAGGCGGCGCAGACCGGCACGGGCGCGGCGCAGCTGGCGCCCTACCAGGCCGAGATCGCCTTCCGCCGGCAACGCTACGACGAAATCCCGCAGATGCTGGCCAGCATGCCGGCTGACATGTTGCAACGCCCCCCCTTCGCGGCATTGGCAAAATACTGGCTATGAGTGAGAAAACCACCGTTCCCGACGTGCAGAACGTCGATATCTGCCTGCTGCTCGAGGGTACCTGGCCGTACGTGCGCGGCGGTGTTTCCAGCTGGATCAACCAGCTGATCCTGGGCCTGCCCGAGCTGACCTTCTCGGTGCTGTTCATCGGCGGCCAGAAGGAGGCCTACGGCAAGCGGCACTATGCGATTCCGGGCAATGTCGTGCACATCCAGGAACACTTCCTCGAGGACGCCTGGAGCGCCATGCCCGCGACCAGCTCGCGGGCGACACCGGAGCTCGCCGAGCTGATGATGGACGTGCACCGCTTCCTGCATTACCCGGAAGAACCGGGCAGCGAGCAGGGCGATGCCTTCGTCGACACCCTGGCGGTGGGGCGCATCGGCCGCGAGGCGTTCATGCAGAGCCGCGCCAGCTGGGATGCCATGGTCGATGGCTACACCCAGCACTGCGCCGACCCCTCGTTCGTCAACTACTTCTGGACGCTGCGCTCGATGCAGGCGCCGCTGTTCATGCTCGCCGAGGTGTCCCGGAGCCTGCCGCGCGCGCGTATGCTGCACTCCATCTCGACCGGCTACGCCGGCCTGCTCGGTAGCGTGCTGCAGCGCCGCTGGGGTTGCCACTACCTGCTCAGCGAGCACGGCATCTACACCAAGGAGCGCAAGATCGACCTGGCCCAGGCGGGCTGGATCGCCGAGAGCCCGGACGAGCGCCTGAGCACCGGTCTGGATGCGGAAGTCAGCTACATCCGCCGCTTGTGGATCCGCTTCTTCGAGCGCATCGGCCTGATCACCTATCGCTCGGCGCATTCGATCATCGCCCTGTACGAAGGCAATCGCCTGCGCCAGGTCAGCGATGGGGCGCCGGCCGAGCGTACCCGGGTCATTCCCAACGGCATCGACCTCGACAGCTGGGACCAGGCGCTGGCCAGCCGTCCCGAGGGCGTACCGGCGGTGGCGGGGCTGGTCGGGCGCGTGGTGCCGATCAAGGACGTCAAGACCTTCATCCGCGCCATCCGTGGCGTGGTCAGTGTCATTCCGGAGGCCGAGGGCTGGATCGTCGGCCCGGAAGAGGAAGACCCCGACTACGCCGCCGAATGCCATAGTCTGGTGGCGAGTCTCGGTCTGCAGGACAAGGTGCGCTTTCTCGGTTTCCGTCAGGTGCGCGAGGTCGTCCCGCAGCTGGGCGTGATGGTCCTGACCTCGATCAGCGAGGCGCAGCCGCTGGTGGTGCTGGAGGCCTGGGCGGCCGGTACGCCAGTGGTGACCAGCGACGTCGGCTCCTGTCGCGAGCTGGTCGAGGGCTTCAGCGAGGAGGATCGCCAGCTCGGCACGGCTGGTGAGGTGGTGGCGATCGCCGACCCCCAGGCCACCTCGCGGGCGATCCTCTCCCTGCTACGCGATCCGCAGCGCTGGCATGCCGCCCAGGCGGTCGGCCTCGAACGTGTGCGGCGCTACTACACCGAAGAACTGATGCTCGCCCGTTACCGCGAGCTGTACCGCGAAGGCACGGAGAGCGCGTAGATGGCCGGCATAGGTTTTGAACTGAGGAAGATCCTCTCCAAGGACTCCTACACCTCGACGATGCGCGCCTACCTGTATGCCGGCCTGATCAGCTCTGGCCCCTGGGTGCTGTCGATCATCAGCGTGATGCTCATCGGTGTGCTGAGCCTGGGGGCGGTGCTGCCGGAAACGCTGATCGGCCAGTTCCTGGTCACGGTGACCTACCTGATGGCCACGTCGCTGATCCTGACCGGCGGCCTGCAGCTGTTCTTCACCCGTTTCGTCTCCGATCGCCTGTTCGAGCGCCGCCTGGACATGATCCTGCCCAACCTGGTGGGCATCCTGCTGCTGGTCACGGTGTTCTCCGGGCTGCTGGCGATCGTCGTGCTGAGCCTGCTGTTCGAGCAGTCGTTCTCCTACCGCCTGCTGGTGATGGCCAACTTCGTCGTGCTGTGCAACCTGTGGCTGGTGATCATCTTCCTGTCGGGGATGAAGGCGTACAACCGCATCCTCGGGGTGATGTTCCTCGGCTATTCGCTGATGGTGGCATCGGCCTACCTGCTGCGCTTCCTGAACATCGACGGCCTGCTGCTGGGCCTGCTGATCGGCCACTCCAGCCTGCTGTTCATCTTCCTCTTCGACATCCTCCGCGAGTATCCGGCCGAGCGCCTGGTCGCCTTCGACTTTCTCAAGCGCCGCCAGGTGTTCATCAGCCTGCTGCTGACCGGGCTCTGCTACAACCTGGGCATCTGGATCGACAAGTTCATCTTCTGGTTCAACCCGACGACCTCGGAAGCGGTGATCGGCCCGTTGCGCGCCTCGATTCTCTACGACCTGCCGATCTTCCTCGCCTACCTGTCGATCATCCCCGGCATGGCCGTGTTCCTGGTGCGCATCGAGACGGACTTCGCCGAATGGTACGAGCGTGTCTACGACGCGATCCGGGGGGGGGAAACCCTGCAGCACATCGGCTGGCTGAAGGAGCAGATGATCCTGGCGATCCGTCAGGGCCTGATGGAAATCTGCAAGGTGCAGGGCCTGACGCTGGTGCTGCTGTTCCTGCTGGCGCCGCAGCTGCTGTCGTGGCTGGGCATCTCCCACTACTACCTGCCGCTGTTCTACATCGACGTGATCGGCGTGAGCATCCAGGTCGTGTTCATGGCCCTGCTCAACGTGTTCTTCTATCTGGACAAGCGCGCCATCGTGCTCGAACTGTGCGTGCTGTTCGTACTGGCCAACGGTGCGTTGACCCTGTTCAGCCAAATGCTCGGCCCGACCTTCTTCGGCTACGGCTTCACCCTGTCGCTGCTGCTGTGCGTGCTGCTGGGCCTGTACCGGCTCAATGACGCGCTGGAAGACCTGGAGTTCGAGACCTTCATGCTCAGTCGCTGACTGCGCACCAGCTGCAAGACCTGCCGGCCCGCCAGAGGGCCGGCGCGCCCCTCGCTGTCGCGCTGCAGCGACGTCCCTCCATATTTCGGACCTCACCGCCGCCACAGGGCAGGCTGTCGTGCCCGATCGCCTGCAGGAAAGTCGCGAGACTGTCGGGGGAGGACAAATACCTAAGTCATCACTTATCATACGTCCTACAACTGTGCAGACGGTTGCGAATCCCGGCATTGCCGCCGGGCTCATACAGTGTCCTGATGGCGCCCCGTTCGCCATCATCTGACAGGAGAACGCCATGCTGAGTCTGACTGGCCACAATTACATCGGCGGTGAGCGCCGTGCTGCGGGCACCGTGGAGCACAAGAGCCTCGACGCCAGCAGCGGTGAAGCGCTGCCCTACACCTTCATCCAGGCCACGCCGGAAGAAGTCGACGCCGCTGCCCAGGCCGCTGCCGCCGCCTATCCGCTCTATCGCAACCTGTCGGCCGTGCGCCGCGCCGAGTTCCTCGAGGCCATCGCCGACGAGATCGACGCCCTCGGCGACGACTTCGTCGCGCTGGTCACCCGCGAGACGGCGCTGCCGGCTGCCCGCATCCAGGGCGAGCGTGGCCGTACAAGCGGCCAGATGCGCCTGTTCGCCAAGGTCCTGCGTCGCGGCGACTTCTATGGTGCACGCATCGACCGCGCCCAGCCGGAGCGCCAGCCGCTGCCGCGTCCGGACCTGCGCCAGTACCAGATCGGCGTCGGCCCGGTCGCGGTCTTCGGTGCCAGCAACTTCCCGCTGGCCTTCTCCACCGCTGGTGGCGATACCGCGTCCGCCCTGGCGGCCGGCTGTCCGGTGGTGTTCAAGGCGCACAGCGGCCACATGGCGACCGCCGAGTGCGTGGCCGATGCGCTGATCCGCGCCGCCGAGAAGACCGGCATGCCCAAGGGCGTGTTCAACATGATCTTCGGCGGCGGCGTCGGCGAGATCCTGGTCAAGCACCCGGCCATCCAGGCCGTAGGCTTCACCGGTTCGCTGAAAGGCGGTCGTGCCCTGTGCGACATGGCCGCTGCCCGTCCGCAGCCGATTCCGGTGTTCGCCGAGATGTCCAGCGTCAACCCGGTGATCGTCCTGCCGGGTGCACTGAAGGCGCGCGGCGCCACCGTGGCCAAGGAACTGGCCGGTTCCGTGGTCCTGGGTTGCGGTCAGTTCTGCACCAACCCGGGTCTGGTCATCGGCATTCGCAGTGCCGAGTTCAGCGAGTTCGTCGCCGGGCTGGCCGATGCCATCGGCGCACAACCGGCGCAGACCATGCTCAACGCCGGCACCCTGCGCAGCTATGCCAACGGTGTGGCGCAGCTCAACGGGCATGCCCGGGTCAGCCGCCTGGCAGGCAACGAGCAGGCCGGCAACCAGGCCCAGCCACAATTGTTCAAGGCCGACGTCAGCATGCTGCTGGAAGGTGACCACCTGCTGCAGGAAGAAGTCTTCGGCCCGACCACCATCGTCGTCGAAGTCGCCGACAGCGCCGAGCTGACCCGCGCCCTGCAGAGCATGCACGGCCAGCTGACCGCGACCCTGATTGCCGAACGCGACGACCTCGAGGCCTTCCGCGACCTGCTGCCGCTGCTGGAAGTCAAAGCCGGCCGCGTGCTGCTCAACGGCTACCCGACCGGCGTGGAAGTCTGTGATGCCATGGTGCATGGCGGCCCGTACCCGGCGACCTCCGACGCCCGTGGCACGTCCGTCGGCACCCTGGCGATCCACCGCTTCCTGCGTCCGGTGTGCTACCAGAACTACCCGGACGACGTCCTGCCGCAAGCGCTGCAGAACGCCAACCCGCTGGGCATCCAGCGCCTGGTCGACGGCGTGCACAGCCGCGACGCCCTGAGCTGATTCGAGCGCTGTAACGACGAATGCCGCACCCCTGGGTGCGGCATTCTTCATTGCGCCGGCCAAGCCCCTGTGTCGCGACGCCCGGAGGGGCTCCTGGCCGCGCCGAGCGGAAACGAAAAAGCCCCAGGTTTTCACCTGGGGCTTTTCATTATCTGGCGCATCCGGCGGGATTCGAACCCACGACCCCTGCCTTCGGAGGGCAGTACTCTATCCAGCTGAGCTACGGATGCGTTGCGGGGCGCAATCATACGCATGTCGGCGGTTAGCGTCCATTGTGCATGAGTGTTCGTTATTTCAAACGAGCTTTACACTTTTTGCCCTGTCGAGGGCCCCTATTACAAGTTTTTTGTCATTCTTTCGTCGATTTAGCCCCTCCGGGTATTGCCCTTTACCCGTGCCGATCCTAGGATTCGTTTGAGATTTCAAACGCAGTGTTCAGCTATTCCGAACCCTTCGCCAATCCGTCACTCTGAATCCATTACCCGGCCCACGTAGCGCTGTACGTTGCGTGGACCCTGCTCAATGACTCCACCCCCGACGCCTGGCGTCGGCATCTGAAGGAGACTGCCATGCAACTGCAAGACGCCCAACTGTTCCGCCAGCAGGCCTATATCGATGGCCAGTGGCTGGATGCCGACAGCGGCCAGACCATCGCCGTGAACAACCCGGCGACCGGCGAGATCATCGGCCACGTACCGAAGATGGGCCGCGCGGAAACCCGTCGCGCCATCGAGGCCGCCGAGAAGGCGCTGCCGGCCTGGCGCGCGCTGACCGCCAAGGAACGTGCGGGCAAGTTGCGTCGCTGGTTCGAGTTGCTGATGGAGAACCAGGACGACCTCGGCCGCCTGATGACCCTGGAGCAGGGCAAGCCGCTGGCCGAGGCCAAGGGCGAGATCGCCTACGCCGCCTCCTTCATCGAGTGGTTCGCCGAGGAAGCCAAGCGCGTCTACGGTGACGTGATTCCGGGTCACCAGCCGGACAAGCGCCTGATCGTGATCAAGCAGCCGATCGGTGTCACCGCCGCCATCACCCCGTGGAACTTCCCGGCCGCGATGATCACCCGCAAGGCCGGCCCGGCGCTGGCCGCCGGTTGCACCATGGTCATCAAGCCGGCGTCGCAGACGCCGTTCTCCGCCCTGGCCCTGGTCGAGCTGGCCGAGCGCGCCGGTATTCCGCAAGGCGTGCTGAGCGTGGTCACCGGCAGCGCCGGTGAAGTGGGTGGCGAACTGACCGGCAACCCGATCGTGCGCAAGCTGTCCTTCACCGGTTCGACCGAAATCGGTCGCCAGCTGATGGCCGAATGCGCCCAGGACATCAAGAAGGTATCGCTGGAGCTGGGCGGCAACGCGCCGTTCATCGTCTTCGACGACGCCGACCTGGATGCCGCCGTGGAAGGCGCGCTGATCTCCAAGTACCGCAACAACGGTCAGACCTGCGTGTGCGCCAACCGCATCTACGTGCAGGATGGCGTGTATGACGCCTTTGCCGACAAGCTCAAGGCCGCTGTGGCCAAGCTGAAGATCGGCAACGGCCTGGAAGATGGCACCACCACCGGCCCGCTGATCGACGAGAAAGCGGTAGCCAAGGTCCAGGAGCACATCGAGGACGCGCTGGCCAAGGGCGCCAAGCTGGCCCTGGGCGGCAAGCCGCATGCCCTCGGTGGCACCTTCTTCGAGCCGACCATCCTGGTCGACGTGCCGAAGAACGCCGCCGTGGCCAAGGAAGAGACCTTCGGCCCGCTGGCGCCGCTGTTCCGCTTCAAGGACGACGCCGAAGTGATCGCCATGGCCAACGACACCGAATTCGGCCTGGCCTCGTATTTCTACGCCCGTGATCTGGGCCGCGTGTTCCGCGTGGCCGAGGCGCTGGAGTACGGCATGGTGGGGATCAACACCGGCCTGATCTCCAACGAAGTCGCGCCGTTCGGCGGCGTGAAGGCGTCCGGCCTGGGCCGTGAGGGTTCCAAGTACGGAATCGAGGATTACCTCGAGATCAAGTACATGTGCCTGGGCGGCATCTGATTCGGAAACCTGATGGTTTCCAGATGGGGGCAAGGTGCGAAAGAGCGCGCGGCGCCCCCGGTTGTACCGAGTAGAACCTGTTGCGTCCCCGCCGGCCCGGCGCAGTCGATCATCGTATGCTGCGCCGACCACCCGCCGGGGGCATTCATCCTTTCACCGAGCCGCCCGATGACGGCCATGAGGACACCATGAGCAAGACTAACGAATCCCTGTTGCAACGCCGCCAAGCCGCCGTACCGCGCGGTGTCGGCCAGATCCACCCGATCGTCGCCGAGCGCGCCGAGAACGCCACCGTCTGGGACGTCGAGGGTCGCGAATACATCGATTTCGCCGGCGGTATCGCCGTGCTGAACACCGGCCACCTGCATCCGAAGGTGATCGCCGCCGTTCAGGAGCAGCTGGGCAAGCTGAGCCACACCTGCTTCCAGGTGCTGGCGTACGAGCCCTACATCGAACTGTGCGAAGAAATCGCCAAGCGTGTGCCGGGCGACTTCGCCAAGAAGACCCTGCTGGTCACCTCCGGCTCCGAAGCCGTCGAGAACGCGGTGAAGATCGCCCGTGCCGCCACCGGCCGCGCCGGCGTGATCGCCTTCACCGGCGCCTACCACGGCCGCACCATGATGACCCTGTCGCTGACCGGCAAGGTGGTACCGTACTCCGCCGGCATGGGCCTGATGCCCGCCGGTGTGTACCGCGCCCAGGCGCCGTGCCCGCTGCATGGCGTGAGCGAGGACGAGTCCATCGCCAGCATCGAGCGCATCTTCAAGAACGACGCGCAGCCGCAGGACATTGCCGCGATCATCATCGAGCCGGTCCAGGGCGAGGGTGGTTTCTACGTCAACTCCAAGCCGTTCATGCAGCGCCTGCGTGCCCTGTGCGACCAGCACGGCATCCTCCTGATCGCTGACGAAGTGCAGACCGGTGCAGGCCGTACCGGCACCTTCTTCGCCACCGAACAACTGGGCGTGATCCCGGACCTGACCACCTTCGCCAAGTCCGTTGGCGGCGGTTTCCCGATCTCCGGCGTGTGCGGCAAGGCCGAGATCATGGACAAGATCGCCCCCGGCGGCCTGGGCGGCACCTATGCCGGCAGCCCCATTGCCTGCGCCGCGGCCCTGGCCGTGCTCAAGGTCTTCGACGAAGAGAACCTGCTGCAGCGTTCCAACGCCGTGGGCGAGATGCTCAAGGCTGGCCTCAATGCCATCGCCGCCAAGCACAAGGTGATCGGTGACGTGCGTGGCCTCGGTTCGATGGTCGCCATCGAGCTGTTCGAAGGCGGTGACCACGACAAGCCGGCGGCCGAGCTGGTCGGCAAGATCGTCGCCCGTGCACGCGAGAAGGGCCTGATCCTGCTGTCCTGCGGCACCTACTACAACGTCATCCGCTTCCTGATGCCCGTCACCATCCCTGACGCGCAGCTGGAAAAGGGCATCGCCATCGTCGCCGAGTGCTTCGACGAGCTGGCCTGAGCCGCGTCTGTCATACCTGCGCCCGCGGCTTACTGGGC
The DNA here is from genome assembly GCF_029542605.1 of Pseudomonas sp. REST10. NCBI lineage: Bacteria > Pseudomonadati > Pseudomonadota > Gammaproteobacteria > Pseudomonadales > Pseudomonadaceae > Pseudomonas > Pseudomonas sp. REST10. The sequence continues at coordinate 480,922 of NZ_CP035677.1, forward strand.
CGGGCGCCCCTGAGACCCGCCATGTGCGGGTCTTTTTTTGCCGGTGCGGTGGGCAGAAAAAGGCCCGCACATGGCGGGCCAAAGGGTGACAAGCAACAGGAACCGGGGCGCTTAACTGGGCTCGAAGATCACATAGACCTTGCGGCAGGTTTCCAGGACTTCCCAGGTGCCGGAGAAGCCGGCAGGAATCACGAAGCGGTCGCCGGCGCGTACAGTCTTGGCGTTGCCATCGGCATCACGCAGTACGGAAACGCCCTGGAGGATCTCGCAGTATTCGTGCTCGGTGTAGCTCACCGTCCACTGGCCGACAGCGCCTTCCCAGATGCCGGTGCTGAACTGGCCGCAGGGGCTGCTGTAGTGGTTGCGCACGCTCTGCTCGGGGTCGCCCTTGAGCACTTTCTCCTGGGCTGGGCGATAGTGTTCGGGGGCGGTGTTGGCCTGGGCGAAGTCGACGATCTGCTCGATGTTCATCTGGCGTATCCATGGTGATCGGTGGCGACGAGCGCACGGCCTGGAGGGGCCGCGACGGGAGTAGCGTGGCGGCAGTCTATGTTTAATAAAACGAACATGACAAGGCTTTTTGCACGACTTTGTCAAAAATATTGAAAAGCCCCAGCCCAGTGGTTTAGTGTGGCGAACAGGATTTGGCCAGCGAACTGGCCTTGCAGAATTATTGACAGTGCGCGCCTGAACAAGGCGCCACTTCCACCTTATGAGGATGCCGGAATGACTAGCCTGACTCGTGCCGACTGGGAACAGCGTGCCCAGAACCTGACCATCGAAACCCGCGCGTTCGTGCAGGGCGAGTACCGCGATGCGGAGTCGGGTGCCACCTTCGAGTGCATCAGTCCGGTCGATGGCCGCCTGCTCGGCCTGGTGGCCAGCTGTGACCAGGCTGACGCCGAGGTGGCGGTCAAGAACGCCCGTGCCACCTTCGACTCCGGGGTCTGGTCGCGCCTGGCGCCGGCCAAGCGCAAGAAGGTGATGATCCGCTTCGCCGAACTGATCGAGGCGCATGGCGAGGAGCTGGCGCTGCTGGAAACCCTCGATATGGGTAAGCCGATCAGCGACTCGCTGAACATCGACGTGAGCAGCGCGGCCAATGCCATCCGCTGGAGCGGCGAGGCCATCGACAAGATCTACGACGAAGTCGCCGCCACCGCGCATGACGAGCTGGGCCTGGTGACGCGCGAGCCGGTCGGTGTGGTTGCGGCCATCGTGCCGTGGAACTTCCCGCTGCTGATGACCTGCTGGAAGCTCGGCCCGGCGCTGTCGACCGGCAACTCGATCATCCTCAAACCCTCCGAGAAGTCGCCGCTGACCGGTATCCGCATCGCCCAGCTGGCCATCGAGGCCGGTATCCCGGCCGGTGTGTTCAACGTGCTGCCGGGCTTCGGTCACACCGTTGGCAAGGCGCTGGCCCTGCACATGGATGTCGACACCCTGGTGTTCACCGGCTCGACCAAGATCGCCAAGCAACTGATGATCTACGCCGGTGAGTCGAACATGAAGCGCGTCTGGCTGGAAGCCGGCGGCAAGAGCCCGAACATCGTCTTCGCCGACGCGCCGGACCTGCAGGCCGCTGCCGAGTCCGCCGCCAGCGCCATCGCCTTCAACCAGGGCGAGGTGTGCACCGCCGGTTCGCGCCTGCTGGTGGAGAACGCCATCAAGGACAAGTTCGTGCCCATGGTGGTCGAGGCGATCAAGGCCTGGAAACCGGGTAACCCGCTGGACCCGGCCACCAATGTCGGCGCGCTGGTCGACACCACGCAGATGAACAACGTGCTGGCCTACATCCAGGCCGGCCACGAGGACGGCGCCAAGCTGGTGGCTGGCGGTAGCCGGGTGATGGAAGAGACCGGCGGTACCTACGTCGAGCCGACCATCTTCGACGGCGTGAGCAACGCCATGCGCATCGCCAAGGAAGAAATCTTCGGCCCGGTGCTGTCGGTGATCGGTTTCGATACCCAGGAAGAAGCGGTGGCCATCGCCAACGACACCATCTACGGCCTGGCCGCCGCGGTATGGACCAGCAACCTGTCGCGTGCCCACCTGGTCGGCAAGGCGCTGCGTGCCGGTAGCGTGTGGATCAACCAGTACGATGGCGGTGACATGACCGCACCGTTCGGTGGCTTCAAGCAGTCCGGCAACGGCCGTGACAAGTCGCTGCATGCGTTCGACAAGTACACCGAACTGAAAGCGACCTGGATCAAGCTGTAAGGCCAGTGGGGCGTCTTCTCCGACGTTGACCCGGAAGATGGTCGGCGGCGCTGCCTACGTTCGGCGATGCGCTGCGATCACTGCTCACTCCGTGACCCGGTGATCGGCTCCCCTCTCCCGTTCATGGGCAAGGGGGAGAGGGCCGGGCGTTCAGCGAAACGGCCGGCGACCGCGCTCTGAAACCTGCGGCCGGGCTCCCTGCGGAGTCCGGCCGTTGTCTTTGCAACGGCTCGGCAACCAAGGAAGTGAGTCATGCGTTGGGGCACCTATTTCGCCGTCTGTTCGGCGGTCATCAGCATCGGTCTGGCACTGGGCGTGACCATGCCTCTGGTTTCGCTGCGCCTGGAGAGCTGGGGCTACGATTCCTTCGCCATCGGCGTGATGGCCGCGACACCGGCGGTCGGCGTTCTGCTCGGTGCTTCGCTGGCCGGGCGCCTGGCGGCGCGCTTCGGCACCACCGCACTGATGCAGGCGTGCCTGCTGCTCGGTGCGCTGTCGGTGGCCCTGCTGGCGCTGGTGCAGAGTTACGCGGTATGGGTGGCGCTGCGCCTGTTCATCGGCGTGGCGCTGACCGTGGTGTTCATCCTGGGCGAGAGCTGGATCAACCAGCTTGCCGTGGAGAAGTGGCGCGGGCGCCTGGTGGCCCTGTATGGCACCGGCTACGCCCTCAGCCAGCTCAGCGGCCCGCTGCTGCTCACGGCCCTGGGCACGGATACCGATAGCGGCTTCTGGACCGGCGTCGGCCTGCTCATCGGCGGGTCGCTGATCCTGCTGGGCCGCAGCGGGGCGCCGCGAGTGGATGCACACAGCGCCTCGGGGCGCGGCCTGGCGGTGTTCTGCCGGAAGATGCCGGCGATCGCCTGGGCGGTGATGCTGTTCGCCGCGTTCGAGGCGATGATGCTGACCCTGCTGCCGGTCTACGGCCTGCGCCAGGGCTTCACCCAGGAAGTGGCCCTGTTCATGGTCAGTGTGGTGGTGGTCGGTGATGCGGTGCTGCAGTTGCCGATCGGCTGGCTGGCCGATCGCATTTCGCGGCAGTTGCTGTTCCGCTGCTGCGGCCTGGTGCTGCTGGTGTCCAGCCTGGCGATTCCCGCCCTGCTGCATACCGCGCTGATCTGGCCGTTGCTGGTGGCGTTCGGCGCGAGCGCCGGCGGCCTGTTCACCCTGTCGCTGATCCTGATCGGCGAGCGCTACCGTGATGACGAACTGGTACGGGCCAACGCCCATGTCGCGCAGCTGTGGGGCATCGGCTGCCTGATCGGGCCGCTGACCACCGGCGCGGTCAGCCAGTGGATCAGCGGCCATGCCTTACCCCTGCTGATGGCGACCGGCGCAGCCGTCTTCGTCGTCCTGGCCTGGCGCGACGAGGGCTTGTCGGCCGCGCCGGCGGAAGGGCACTCCTAGCGCGCCGCCAGCAGCAGGGCACGCAGACGCAACGGGCGCACGCCGGCCTTTTGCAGGTCAAGGCTCAGTCGCTCAGTTCGCTCAGCAACTCGCTGATGGTCGCGCCGATCTGTCGCACCGCCGCCTCGATGGCCTCGCTGGGTGGTTCGGCGTAGTTCAGGCGGATGCAGTTGCGGTACTTGCCGGCTGCGGAAAAGATGCTGCCCGGCGCGATCTGGATCTTGTGTGGCAGCAGGGCGCGGTTGAGCTTCTGGCTGTCGAAGCCCTGCGGCATCTCTACCCAGAGCATGAAGCTGCCCTGGGGGCGGCTGACCCGCGTGCCGGCCGGGAAATAGCGGCTGACCCAATCCACCATCAGGTCGCGGCTGCGCAAATACTGCGCGCGCATGCGCCGCAGGTGGGGCTCGTAGTGACCGTCACGCAGGTACTCGGCGACGGCCACCTGTGGCAGCTGGGCGGTGCTGCCGGTGCCCAGGTACTTCATGTGCACCACCTGCTCCAGGTAGCGTCCCGGGGCGATCCAGCCGACCCGCAGGCCGGGTGCCAGGGTCTTGGAGAAGGAACTGCAGAACAGCACGCGGCCGTCCTCGTCGTAGGACTTGATGCTGCGCGGGCGCGGATAACTATAAGCGAGGTCGGCGTAGACATCGTCCTCGATGATGGCCACGTCGAAGCGTTGCGCCAGGGCGACCAGGGCGCGCTTGTTGGCCTCGGGCATGATGTAGCCGAGCGGGTTGTTGCAGTTCGGCGTGAGCTGGATGGCCTTGATCGGCCACTGCTCGAGCGCCATTTCCAGGGCTTCCAGGTTGATCCCGGTCAGCGGGTCGGTGGGCAGCTCCAGTGCCTTCATGCCGAAGCCCTTGAGGGCCTGCATCACGCCGTGGAAGCTCGGCGAGTCGACGGCGACGATATCGCCGGGCTGGCAGATGGCGCGCACCGCCGCCGAGAGCGCTTCATGGCAACCGGTGGTGATCACCAGGTCCTCCGCCGCCACCTGGCAGCCGGAGTCGAGCATCAGCCGGGCGACCTGCTCACGCAGGCGGTTGTCACCGCGTATGCCGCCGTAGGTGAGGATGTCCGGGTCCTGGCGACGGGCCTGGCGGGACAGGTTGCGCAGCAGCGGTTTCAGTGTCGGGCTGCTGATGTCGGGCCGGCCGCGACCGAGCTGCAGGATGTCGTGCTGCGGGGAGCTGCTGATCAGCTCCAGCACGTGGTCCCACTGCGAGACCTCCACCGGCCGCTGCGCCGCCCGGATGATCTGTGGCAGCGCCGGCACCTGGCGTTCCAGCGGCACAAAATAACCGGACTTCGGCCGTGGCGCGGCCAGGCCCATGTCTTCCAGGTGGCGGTAGGCCTGCTGCACCGTGCTGAGGCTGACGCCGTGCTCCTGGCTCAGGCTGCGCACCGAGGGCAGGCGGTCACCGGGGCGGTAGAGGCCCTGTTCGATGCGTGTGCCCAGCAGTTGGGCCAGGTTCATGTACAGCGTCATGACAGTTACCCGGAAAACTCAGACTGTGTGGTTTGACCAGTACAGATTCGCGCAGAAAATCCAATTCAGCCGGAATCGAGCGGAATCTGTATGGAGTTAATAAGAGTTTTTTGAATCTGTCATGTATTTTCTGACAGCGGCATCCTGATCTCCCATGACAGAAGGCAACGGGAGCATGACGATGACCAGTTTCAGCAAGACAGACCTCGCAGCTGCGAGCGGGCCCGTTCGCAGTGCGGCCGAGCCGCGCGCGACCCGCTACTTCGGGCGCAACTGGCCGGCCTTCTGGCGTCGTCTGAACACCCGCGGCATGCTGCGCAAGCTCAACGACCAGCAACTGCGCGACATCGGCCTCACTCGCGCGCAGGCCGAGCGCGAGGTCTGCCTGCCGTTCTGGAAGCTGTAGCCCGACGGACATCCGCGCCGCTGCAGGCGCGGCTGCCGCTGTGCCTACAGCAGCTCTTTCAGGCGGTGCCAGGCCATGCCCAGGGCCAGGAGTGGCGAGCGCAGATGCTTGCCACCCGGGAAGGTCATGTGCGGTACCTGGGCGAACAGGTCGAAGCCCTGGCTGGCCTGGCCGGCGATGGCTTCGGCGAGCAGCTTGCCGGCCAGGTGCGTGGCGTTGACGCCGTGGCCGGCATAGGCCTGGGCATGGAACACGTTGGGCTGATCCTTGAGGCGACCGACCTGCGGCAGGCGATTGGCGCCGATGCCGATCATGCCGCCCCACTGATAGTCGATGCGCACGTTGGCCAGTTGCGGGAACACCTTGAGCATCTTCGGCCGCATGTAGCCGGCGATGTCCGCCGGGTCGCGTCCGGAGTAGTGGCAGGCGCCACCGAACAGCAGGCGGCGGTCGGCCGAGAGCCGGTAGTAGTCCACGGTCACGCGCTGGTCGCACAGCGCCATGTTCTGCGGAATCAGCTCACGGGCCTGCTCCTCGGACAGCTGCTCGGTGGCGATGATGTAGCTGCCGGCCGGCAGCACCTTGCCGCTGAGGCTCGGGTTGAGTCCGTTGATGTAGGCGTTGCAGGCCAGCACCAGGAAGCGTGCGCGGACCTGGCCCTGCGCGGTGTGCACGCGCACCTCGTTGCCATAGTCGATGCGGGTGACCGGCGACTCCTCGAACAGCTGCACGCCCAGCGACTGCGCCGCGGCGGCTTCGCCGAGCGCCAGGTTGAGCGGGTGCAGGTGGCCCGAACCCATGTCGATCATGGCACCGTGGTAGTTGCGGGAACCGACTACCTCGTGGATGCGCTCCTGCGGAACCAGGCGCAGCTCGTGGCGGTAGCCGAGGCTTTCCAGCTCGGCCTTGTCCTCGGCGAAACCGTCGAGATGGGCCGGCTTGTTGGCCAGGTCGCAGTAGCCCCAGGTCAGGTCGCAGTCGATCTGGAAGCGCTCGACACGCTCGCGCACGATCTCCACCGCCTCCAGGCCCATCAGCTTGAACTGGCGCACGCCTTCCTTGCCCACCACCGACTCGAACTGCTCGACGTCATGGCCCACGCCGCGAATCAGTTGCCCGCCGTTGCGCCCGCTGGCACCCCAGCCGATCCTGCGCGCTTCCAGCAGTGCCACCGACAGGCCTTTCTGGGCCAGCTCGATGGCGGTGTTCAGGCCGCTGAAGCCGCCGCCGACGATGCACACATCCACCTGCAGCTCACCGCCCAGGGGCGGGTAGGCCTGCTGGCGATTGACGCTGGCGGCGTAGTAGGAAGCGGCATGCTGTGGGCTGTGGACGGGCTGTTGAACGCGGGCGTTCATGTGCGAAATCCTGATTTTGGTGTGTGGAAAATTTAACGCAGGATAAGCGCGTGATCCGCCCGACGCCAAGAGGCAAGCGGAAAAAAGCAGGATTTATCGGCGGGCCGGGCGCTGTAGACTGTGCCCTTCGTTCCCCGGATGCCCAGGCATGAGCTGCACTGACCGCAAGATAGACTACCTGCGCCGACAGATTCCGCGCTTCGACTGCGTGCCGGGCTGTCACGACTGCTGCGGGCCGGTCACCGCATCGTCGCAGGAGCTGGCGCGCCTGCCGGTGAAGAGCGATGCCGAACATGAGGCGGCGCTGGCCGAGTACAACTGCGTACACCTGGGGCCCAATGGCTGTGAAGTGTATGACCAGCGCCCGCTGATCTGCCGTCTGTTCGGCACCACGCCGAACCTGCCGTGCCCGCATGGACGTGCCCCCGAGCAGCCCATCGAGCCGGCCATGGAGCAGCAGGTACACCGCCTGATCGCCAGCACGCGGCAGCGACTGCTGTAGGGAACACTTGGGCTCGGGGCGAAAAGTCGTCGAGCTAAAGTCAGGCAATCGCGATGGCGGCCCCGCGCAATCGCCCGAGGAAGCGCAGTCTGCGTGCTGTGAACGAGCATTCTGAGCGCGTCTCAACGCAGCATCATTTTCGTGCAAAGCCTGGCTCGCCAGGCCAGGTCCCTGGCGTACGTTGCGCTGCGTGTCGCCGGCAGTTAATGCTCGGCCAGAACCTGTTCCAGGGCTGCGCGATCGGCCTGCGCAGTGGCGCATATCCACTCCCTGACCACGGTGATGGCCGGGTTCGCGTCATGGCGCGCTGGCCAGACCAGCCAGTAGGCGTAGTCGTTGGGAATCCGTAGTTGCGGGCAGGGCATGAGCAGACGCCCGGTGCGCAAGTCGCCCGCCGCCAGAAACAGGCGCCCCAGTGCGATGCCCTGTCCGTCGGCGGCAGCCTGGAGGGCGAGGGCGGAATCGCTCAGGTTCAGCCCGGCGGGCACCGCCAGGTCAGGGTGACCGGCAGCGCTGAACCAGCGGCTCCAGTTTCCTTTCGGGGTGTCGTGCAGCAGGCGATGACCCAGCAGGTCGGCGGGGGTGCAGGGCGTTGGCAGGGCCTGCCGCTGGGCCGGGCTACACACCGGGCTCAGGGTTTCCGTGGCCAGCAAGGCACTGTTCAGGCCGGGCCAACCGCCGGGGCCTGACCTCAAACCGAGGTCGAAACGGGTGTCCTTGCCACCCCACAGCTCGGCGGTGGTGGTCAGTTGCAGATCGATCTCCGGGTGGGCGGCCTGGAGCGCGGGAAGGTGCGGCATCAGCCAGCGTGAGGCCAGCGACGGCAGTACGCTCATCCGCACCGGGCCATTGGCTGGGCGCCGGGCCGTGGCGCTGGCAGCGGCGATACGGTCCAGCGCCGGCGTCAGGTCCTTCAGGTAGGCGGCCCCTGTAGGGGTCAGGGCCAGCACCCGGCCTCGCCGTTCGAACAGGGGTTGGCCCAACCATTCCTCCAGCAGGCGTACCTGATGGCTGATGGCGGCCTGGGTCACCGCCAGTTCATCGGCGGCACGGGTGAAATGCAGGTGGCGGGCGGCAGCTTCGAACGCGCGGACTGCTCCCAGCGGCGGCAGACGGCGCATGAGCCTCTTCCATTAGCTGTATTTATCCAATGCCCGAGATTAGATCATTTCCCCACCGCTGAAAACGCCGGTTAACTCTCTGAAATCGTTCGATAAATGAGAGGGTGTCATGGCACTTGAGCTGGTTGCGGTGTTTCTCGGGTTTGCGGTACCGATGGTCATCAGTCCGGGGCCGGGGAACACGGTGCTGGCCCTGTCCGGTGCTCGTTTCGGGGTGCGGGGTACCGGGCTGTTCTGGTTGGGGTTCGAGATCGGCAATGTGCTGCTGTGCCTGTTGTACGGCCTGGGTTTCGGAGCCCTACTCCTGGAGTACCCGCAGAGCCATACGCTGATGCTGTGGGCGGGGGCGGCCTACGTGCTGTATCTGGCCTGGGGCTTCTTCCGTTCCGCAGCACCTGGCGCCAAGCCCCAGACGGTGGAGCGCATGGGGCTGGTCAGCGGCATCGTCGCCGTGCTGCTGAACGTCAAGATCCACTCGATGGTGGCGGTCATGTTCGCCCAGTTCCTGCAGCCGGATCGGGCACTGGCGCCTCAGGTGCTGCTGCTGACGGGCGCCTTTCTGCTGGTGGGCATCGTCTGCCACTTCCCGTGGATCTACGGTGGGCAACTGATTCTGGGGCGCTTCACATCGGACCAGGCATTAAGGATACAGGGGCGGGTCTTCGGCGGCCTGATGGTCGCGGTGGCGGTGCATATGCTCTGGGTCTGAGCGACGCCCGGCCGTCCAGCGTCGCTCCCGTCGCCTCGGGCGCAGGCCCTGCCCCGCAGGGCTATTCCGGTACGGGCAGCTGCAGCGACTCTTTCACCTCTTCCATGACGATATAGCTCTTCGATTCGCGCACGTGCGGCAACTTGAGCAGGATGTCGCCGAGCAGCTTGCGGTAGCTGGCCATCTCGTTGATGCGTGCCTTCACCAGGTAGTCGAAGTCGCCGGAAACCAGGTGGCACTCCAGCACGTGCGGCAGCTTGAGCACCGCGCGGCGGAACTCCTCGAAGGTGTCGCCGGACTTGTAGTCCAGGCTGATCTCGACGAATACCAGCAGGCTGGCCTTGAGGTTCTGCGGGTTGAGGCGGGCGTGATAGCCCATGATGATGCCTTCGCGCTCCAGGCGGCGTACGCGCTCGGTGCAGGGCGTGGTCGACAGCCCCACGCGCTCGCCCAGTTCGGTGAAACTGATGCGCCCATCCTCCTGCAGGATGCGCAGGATGTTGCGGTCGATCTTGTCCAGTTCACGACGGCTTTGATGCTGGGTTCTCATGGGGAATCCGCCTCTGTAAAACGGCTTTTTGCCAAGAATTCTCGCCAAATATAGCTGTGTATATGGTGAAAAGCACTGCACGGCTCTTCCTATACTGCGCCCATCGACAACTCTGGTCCGTTACGTCCGTATCTCAAGGTGCGGCGGGGAGAAAAGCATGCGTGTTCTGGTTCTCGGCAGCGGTGTGATTGGTACCGCCAGTGCATACTACCTGGCCCGTCAGGGCTTCGAGGTGGTAGTGGTCGATCGCCAGGACGGCCCGGCGCTGGAGACCAGCTTCGCCAACGCTGGCCAGGTGTCTCCCGGCTATGCCTCGCCCTGGGCGGCCCCGGGCGTACCGCTGAAAGCCATCAAGTGGCTGCTGCAGAAGCATGCGCCGCTGGCGATCAAGGCCACCGGCGACGTCGACCAGTACCTGTGGATGGCGCAGATGCTGCGCAACTGCACCGCCAGCCGCTATGGGGTGAACAAGGAGCGCATGGTGCGTCTGTCCGAGTACAGCCGCGACTGCCTCGACGAGCTGCGTGCCGAGACCGGCATCGCCTACGAAGGCCGTCAGTTTGGCACCACCCAGCTGTTCCGCACCCAGGCTCAGGTCGATGCCGCCGCCAAGGACATCGCCGTGCTGGAAGCCTCCGGCGTGCCTTACGAGCTGCTCGACCGTGATGCCATCGCTCGCGTCGAACCGGCGCTGGCTGGCGTCAAGCACAAGCTGGCCGGTGCCCTGCGCCTGCCCAACGACCAGACCGGCGACTGCCAGATGTTCACCAACAAGCTGGCGGACATGGCCAAGGCGCTCGGCGTCGAGTTCCGCTTCGGCCAGAACATCCAGCGCCTGGACGCCGTGGGCGACCGCATCAACGGTGTATGGATCGACGGCAAGCTGGAAACCGCCGACCGCTACGTGCTGGCCCTCGGCAGCTACAGCCCGCAGCTGCTCAAGCCGCTGGGCGTGCGTGCGCCGGTCTACCCGCTCAAGGGCTATTCGCTGACCGTGCCGATCGTCAACGCGGACATGGCGCCGAAGTCGACCATTCTCGACGAGACCTACAAGGTCGCCATCACCCGTTTCGACAACCGTATCCGTGTCGGCGGCATGGCCGAGATCGCAGGCTTCGACCTGTCGCTCAATCCGCGTCGCCGTGAAACCCTGGAGATGATCACCGCCGACCTGTACCCGGAAGGCGGCGACCTGCAGCGTGCCGACTTCTGGACCGGCCTGCGCCCGGCGACCCCGGACGGCACGCCCATCGTCGGGGCCACGGCCTACCGCAACCTGTTCCTCAACACCGGGCACGGCACTCTGGGCTGGACCATGGCCTGCGGCTCCGGTCGCCTGCTCGCCGACCTGATGGCCAACAAGCGCCCGCAGATCAGCGCCGACGGCCTGGATATCTCGCGTTATTCGCGCAAGGCCCGCGAAGTGCACGGTGAGCCGCAGCCGCTGCGGACCTGATAGCCTCTGCGTTTTTGCAATCCAAGGAGTTCTACCCTTATGTCGATCCAGCGCCTGCACGTGGCCAAACGCTACAGCGAAGTGGTGATCCACAACGGCACCATCTACCTCGCTGGCCAACTGGCTGACGACTTCGATGGCGACATCCGCGAGCAGACCCGCCAGACCCTGGCCAACATCGACAAGATGCTGGCCGAGGGTGGCAGCGACAAGAGCAAGATCCTCTCGCTGACCATCTTCATCAAGGACATGGCCGACTACGACGGCCTCAACGCCGAGTACGACGCCTGGGTCGCGGACGGCCACGCGCCGGCGCGCGCCTGCGTCGAGGCGAAGATGTACAAGCCCGAAGTGCTGGTGGAAATGTGCGTGGTGGCTGCCGTCTGAGGCAGCCGCTCTGCGAACCCCGATTTGTGTTGGCTTTTCACCCGGCTCCCCTGCCGGGTTTTTTTTGCGACCGGCGCGGCGAGAGCAACGACGCTCCCGGTCGCGTTGAATGACGATGCGCGCTCCGCATTGCCGGGGCTGCGCGTCCCCCTATCGCCTCGGCGAACGACTGAGAGACAAGCAACCATGCGCCCTGCCCGTGCCCTGATCGACCTCGACGCCCTGCGTCACAACTACCAACTGGCCCGTGAGTTGAGTGGCGCCCAGGCCCTTGCCGTGGTCAAGGCCGATGCCTACGGGCATGGCGCGGTGCGTTGCGCCGAAGCGCTGGGGGATCTGGCCGACGGCTTTGCCGTGGCCTGCATCGAGGAGGCGCTGGTGCTGCGCGAAGCCGGCGTGCGTGCGCCGATCCTGCTGCTCGAAGGCTTCTTCGAGGCCGACGAGCTGGCGCTGATCGATCAGCATCAGCTGTGGTGCGTCGTCCACGCGCAATGGCAGCTCGAAGCCATCGAACAGGCACGCCTGAGCCAGCCGCTGACCGTCTGGCTCAAGCTCGACAGCGGCATGCACCGCGTCGGCCTGCACCCGGCCGAGTACCAGGCCGCCTACCGTCGCCTGCTGGCCAGCGGCAAGGTCAGCAAGATCGTGCTGATGAGCCACTTCGCCCGTGCCGACGAGCCGGCGTGCCCGCGCACGGCCGAGCAGCTGGCAACCTTCCAGCAGGCCCGTGAAGGTCTCGCGGCGGAAGTCAGCCTGCGCAACTCGCCGGCCGTGCTCGGCTGGCCGCAGGTGCCAAGCGACTGGGTGCGCCCCGGCATCATGCTGTACGGCGCGACGCCGTTCGAGGACGCCCAGGAGCAGGCGGCGCGGTTGCAGCCGGTGATGACCCTGGAATCGAAGGTCATCAGCGTGCGCGAATTGCCGGCCGGCGAGCCGGTGGGCTACGGTGCGCGCTTCGTCGCCGAGCGGCCGACGCGCGTCGGTGTGGTCGCCATGGGCTATGCCGACGGCTACCCGCGCCATGCACCGAGCGGTACGCCGGTGGCGGTGGACGGCCAGCTGACGCGCCTGATCGGGCGCGTGTCGATGGACATGCTGACCGTGGACCTCACCGATCTGCCTCAGGCCGGCCTGGGCAGCCGCGTCGAACTGTGGGGCAAGCAGGTGCTGGCCAGCGACGTGGCGCTGGCGGCGGACAGCATTCCGTACCAGATCTTCTGCAACCTGCGACGGGTTCCCCTGCTCTACAGCGGGCACTGAGCGGCAGGCGCCGCGCCCGAGCAAGGCGCTGGCGGGTGGGCCTCGGGGCGAGTGCGGATGAGTGGTGTGGGCGAGGATGAACGCAAGTGTTGTAAATTCCGAACGCTATGCCATGATACGGACACTTTTTCGCACCATACCCAAGGGGGGACTCCAGCATTGGACGTCGGCGTTCGACTGCAATCGATTCGTAAGCTCAAAGGCCTTTCCCAGCGTGAACTCGCCAAGCGGGCGGGGGTCACCAACAGCACCATCTCGATGATCGAGAAGAACAGTGTGAGCCCTTCCATCAGCTCGCTGAAGAAGGTGCTTGGCGGCATTCCCATGTCGCTCGTGGAGTTCTTCTCGCTCGACCTCGAGCAGGAGAACCAGACCCAGGTGGTCTACCGGGCATCCGAGCTGACCGACATCTGCAGCGGCGCCATCACCATGAAGCTGATCGGCAAGGCCCACCCCGGCCGCGCCATCGCCTTCCTGGACGAAACCTACCCGGCGGGCACCGACACCGGTGACGAGATGTACGCCCACGAGGGTGAAGAGGCCGGCATGCTGGTAGAGGGCAAGCTGGAACTGACCGTCGGCAACGAGGTGTTCGTGCTCGAAGCCGGTGACAGCTATTACTTCGAAAGCAGCAAGCCGCATCGCTTCCGCAATCCGTTCGACCAGCCGGCACGGCTGATCAGCGCCACGTCCCCGGCGAACTTCTGATCGACGACACTGCGACAATCTGGGTTGTTTCGGCCTGGGCTGCTTGCCGTTATACTGTCGCCCGCTCGCGAAACCGTGGCCGCGGGCGTGACTAGCCACGAAGAGGGTGTACCGTGAATCTGATGAAGAAAATGCTGGCAGTACCGGCTGCCGTATTGGCCCTGTGGGCAGTGACTGCTCAGGCCACGACCGATGAAGCTATCGCCGAGCGCCTGAAGCCGGTGGGCGAAGTGTGCATCATGGGTGAAGAGTGCAAGGGCGTCGAAACCGTGGCGGCCTCCGCCGGCGGTGGTGCGCGCACTGCTGACGACATCATCGCCAAGCACTGCAATGCCTGCCATGGCACCGGCGTGCTGGGTGCGCCGAAGATCGGCGATAGCGCTGCCTGGAAAGAGCGTGCCGACCACCAGGGTGGTCTCGACGGCATCCTGGCCAAGGCCATTTCCGGCATCAACGCCATGCCGCCGAAGGGCACCTGCGCCGACTGCTCGGACGACGAGCTGCGTGCTGCGATCCAGAAGATGTCCGGTCTGTAAGACTCGCTTCTTCCATGAAAAAACCGCCTTCAGGGCGGTTTTTTCGTTTCTGCCGGCACCATGCAACCATGCCGGCGACGACAGAGTCCAAGCTGCATTCGCCATGGATGTCGTGAGGAGCGCCAGATGCCGCACAGCTGTACCCTCGAGCAAGCCGTCGACCGTGTACTGAACGCGATCGATGGCCCCATCCATCTCGGCCTGCCGCTGGGGCTGGGCAAGCCCAATCGCTGGGTCAATGCACTCTATGCGCGGGTGCGGCAGATGCCCGAGCGCCAGCTGACCATCTACACCGCGCTGTGCCTGGCACGCCCGCGTGCCGGGCAGGCGTTGCAGCAGCGCTTCCTCGAGCCGTTCGTGGCGCGGGTCTTCGGCGACTATCCCGAGCTGGAGTTCCTGGCCGACCTGCACGGCGGCAGCCTGCCCGCCAATGTCAGGGTCGAGCAGTTCTTCTTCCAGCCGGGCAGCCTGCTCGAATGCGAGCCGGCGCAGCAGGACTACATCAGCAGCAACTACAGCCACGTCGCCCGTGACCTCAATGCCAAGGGGCTGAACGTGGTCGCCCAGCTGGTCGCCGCCGACGCCGGGCAGCCCGAGCACTTCAGCCTGAGCTGCAACCCGGACGTGACCCTCGACCTGCTACCGCTGCTGGAGCGGCGCCGCGCCGCTGGCGAGACGGTGCTCAGCGTGGCCCAGGTGCATGTCGACCTGCCGTTCATGAGCGGTGACGCCCTGGTGCCGCGTGACACCTTCGACATCCATGTCGCCGAGGACGAGCGCACGACGCTGTTCTCCACGCCGAACATGCCGGTATCGCTGCAGGATCACTGCATCGGGCTGCTGGCCAGCAGCCTGGTGCGCGATGGCGGCACCCTGCAGATCGGCATCGGCTCGATGGGCGATGCCCTGACGGCGGCGCTGATGGCCCGACAGGACGACAACGCCGGCTATCGGGCGCTGCTGCAGGCGCTGGGCGGCGCTACGTGGGCGCCGGAGATCGCCGCCAACGGCGGCCTGGAACCGCTCGAACAGGGCCTCTACGGCTGCAGCGAAATGTTCGTCAACGGTCTGCTGGCGCTGGCCGAAGCCGGCCTGGTCAGGCGTCCGGTCTACCCGGATCTGCGCCTGCAGCGTCTCGCCGACAACGCCGCACTGGACGAGCAGGGCCGCCCGCACAGTGTCCAGGCGCTGCTCGCTGACGGGCTGCCGGCGCAGCTGGGCGCGGCCGATCTGGACTGGCTGCTCGCCTGCGGTCTGCTGCAGGGCGAGGTGCGCTGGCAGGCCGGGCGCCTGCACCTGCCCGACGGCAGCTGGGTGGCGGCCGACCTGAACGATCCGCACACCCGCGCTTGCCTGCAACCCTATCTGGGCCGTGCCAGCGGCGGCGTGGTGCTGCATGGCGGCTTCTTTCTCGGGCCCGGCAGCTTCTACCGGCGCCTGCGCGAGCTGGACGACGCCGGGCGGCAACGCTTCGCCATGACCGGCATTCGCTACATCAACGAGCTGTATGGTCAGGAGGCGCTGAAGCGCCTGCAGCGCCGTGATGCGCGCTTCATCAACACGGTGTTCACCATGACCCTGCTGGGTGCCGGCGTGGCCGACCAGCTGGAGGATGGCCGGGTGCTCAGCGGCGTGGGCGGGCAATACAACTTCGTCGCCCAGGCACATGCGCTGGAGGACGCGCGCTCGATCCTGCTGCTGCGCAGCTGGCGTGAGTCGGGTGGCGAGCTCAGCTCCAATCTGGTCTGGGAATATGGCCATGCCACCATCCCCCGGCACCTGCGCGACATGGTGGTGACCGAGTACGGCATCGCCGACCTGCGCGGCAAGACCGACTCCCAGGTGATCGAGGCTCTGCTGAAGATCAGCGACTCACGCTTCCAGCCGCAGTTGATCGAGCAGGCGCAGCAGGCCGGCAAGCTGCCCGAAGACTTTCGCCTGGACGAGCGTTTCACCCGCAACCTGCCCGAGCGCCTGGAGGCGCTCCGCGAGCAGCACGCCGCGCTGTTCGCCGAATACCCGCTGGGCAGCGACTTCAGCGAGGTGGAGCAGGACCTGCTGCGCGCCCTGAACTGGCTCAAGCGCACACTGCGCCTGAGCGAGGTGCTGGAGCTGGGCAAGGCGACGCTCGATGCGCCGGAGCCGGAGGCCTACCCCGAGCACCTGCGGCGCATGGGGCTGGAGGCGCCGGATGGCGTGCGCGAGGCCCTGTACCAGCGTTTGCTGCTGGCGGGTCTGCAGGCGAGCGGCGCCGGTGAGGCCGGGCCGCGTTCGACCTAGTCGAGGAAGCGCACCTGGCCGTTCTCCAGCGCGGCGACGCGGGCCAGCGACTCGACGCGATAGCCTTCGCTCTGCAGCAGGTTGCGGCCTTCCTGGAAGGACTTCTCGATGACGATGCCGATGCCCGCGACCTGGGCGCCGGCCTGCTGGATCAGGTCGATCAGCGCCTTGGCGGCGTGGCCGTTGGCGAGAAAGTCGTCGATCACCAGCACCTTGTCGGCCGCGGTCAGGTGGCGTGCGGAAATGGCGATGGTGCTCTCGGTCTGCTTGGTGAAGGAAAACACCTTGGAGATCAGCAGGTCGTCCTTGAGCGTCAGCGACTGGAACTTGCGAGCGAAGATCACCGGGATGCCCAGCTCCAGGCCGGCCATCACCGCCGGGGCGATCCCTGATGCCTCGATGGTGACGATCTTGGTGATGCCCTGGCCCTTGAAGCGCTCGGCGAACTCGTGGCCGACCTGCTTCATCAGCAGCGGGTCGATCTGGTGGTTGAGAAAGGCATCGACCTTGAGCACCTGCTCCGACAGTACGATGCCTTCTTCGCGAATCTTCTGTTTCAGCGCTTCCACGCGGTTTCCTCTCAGATGAACGTAGCCCGGATGCAATCCGGAACGATGTCCCCGGATTGCATCCGGGCTACGGAATAAACCTGTTTTTTTGTCGCCTGCCGGAATCGGCGGGCCATCGCTGCGCGATGATGAAACTAGCTCCCGGCTATTTTTTCAGCATCGCGCGCATGTTGGCTAGGGCATCGTTGCCGCGCGCGGCCTTGGCTTCCACGGGGGCTTCTTCCTGGCCTTCCCAGACCAGGTCCTCCGGGGGCAGTTCGTCGAGGAAGCGGCTCGGCGTGCAGTCGATGATCTCGCCGTACTGCTTGCGCTTGGCGGCGAAGGTCAGTGCCAGGTTGCGCTTGGCGCGGGTGATGCCGACATAGGCCAGGCGCCGCTCTTCCTCGATGGTGTCGGCCTCGATGCTGGAGCGGTGGGGGAGAATCTCCTCCTCGAAGCCGATGATGTACACCGAGGGGAATTCCAGGCCCTTGGAGGCGTGCATGGTCATCATCTGCACACCCTCGGCGCCTTCTTCCTCTTCCTGCTGGCGCTCGAGCATGTCGCGCAGCACCAGCTTGCCGATGGCATCCTCGACGGTCATGTCACCGTCCTCATCCTTCTCCAGGGTGTTCTTCAGCGCATCGACGAGGAACCACACGTTGCCCATACGCGCATCGGCCACCTTGTCGCTGGAGGCGTTCTGCCGCAGCCAGTTCTCGTAGTCGATGTCCATCACCATGCTGCGGATCGCGGCGATCGGGTCGTTCTGCGCGCATTGCTGGCGCACGCCGTCCATCCAGCGCTTGAAGCGTGCCAGGCGCTCGGTGAAGCGGCTGTCCAGGTGTTCGCCGAGGCCGATCTCGTCGCTGGCGGCGTACATCGAGATGTTGCGCTGGCTGGCGTAGTTGCCGAGCTTCTCCAGGGTGGTCGAGCCGATCTCGCGGCGCGGCACGTTGATCACCCGCAGGAAGGCGTTGTCGTCATCCGGGTTGACCAGCAGGCGGAAGTAGCTCATCAGGTCCTTCACCTCCTGGCGGGCGAAGAAGCTGGTGCCACCGGAGAGGCGATAGGGAATCTGGTGGTGCTGCAGCTTCAGCTCCATCAGCTTGGCCTGGTAGTTGCCCCGGTAGAGGATGGCGAAGTCGCTGTACGGGCGCTGGGTGCGCAGGTGCTCGGTGAGGATCTCCAAGGCCACCCGCTCGCACTCGGCATCCTCGTTGCGCGTGCGGATCACGCGGATCTCGTCGCCATGGCCCATCTCCGACCACAGCTGCTTCTCGAACACGTGCGGGTTGTTGGCGATGAGGATGTTGGCGCACTTGAGGATACGGCTGGTGGAGCGGTAGTTCTGCTCCAGCATCACCACTTTCAGCGACGGGTAGTCCTCTTTCAGCAGCATCAGGTTTTCCGGGCGCGCGCCGCGCCAGGCGTAGATCGACTGGTCATCGTCGCCGACCACGGTGAACTGGTTGCGCATGCCCACCAGCATCTTCACCAGCAGGTACTGGCTGGCGTTGGTGTCCTGGTATTCGTCGACCAGCAGGTAGCGGATGCGGTTCTGCCACTTCTCGAGGATGTCGGCGTGCTCCTGGAACAGCGTCACCGGCAGCAGGATCAGGTCGTTGAAGTCCACCGCGTTGTACGCCTTGAGCGTGCGCTGGTAGTGCAGGTAGACGATGGCGGCGGTCTGCTCCTTGGGCCCGCGCGCGTTGGCCAGCGCCTCGTCGGGCAGGATCAGGTCGTTCTTCCAACTGTCGATGAGGTTCTTGATCTCGTCGGCACCGTCGTCGCCGGCATACTCCTTCTGCATGATGTCGGTGAGCAGCGCCTTGATGTCGCCGTCATCGAAGATCGAGAAGCCGGGCTTGTAGCCCAGGCGCGCGTATTCCTTGCGGATGATGTTCATGCCCAGGTTGTGGAAGGTGGATACGGTCAGGCCGCGCGCCTCGCTGCCCTTGAGCAGGGTGCCGACGCGCTCCTTCATCTCGCGCGCGGCCTTGTTGGTGAAGGTCATCGCGACGATGTGCTGGGCACGGATGCCGCAGTTCTGCACCAGGTGGGCGATCTTGCGGGTGATCACGCTGGTCTTGCCGGAACCTGCACCGGCGAGCACCAATAGTGGGCCGCCGACATAGTTCACGGCCTCTTGTTGCCGGGGATTCAGTCGGGACATGGGATCGTTCGCAGGAAAAATGGCCGCGCATTTTAACAGGCCTGGCGCGTTCTGCCGCGACCGTCCGGAACTGTGCTCTGGAGCACGGAATTGACTGACGGCGCGCTTGGTTAATCGGTGGATTCCAGTACTCTCGTTTCACTTGCCGGTTTATTAGCTATACCTCAGGATGTGCACCACTTTTCGCACGGATGTGATTGATTAGACGTCGATAACGGCGCGTTCAGGCGATGCAATTCGCCATCATCTTTGTGTCATTGGGGGAGGTTGCTTGTCCACGCTCGTCGAACCCTTGCGGTTGGTTCTGCTGTCGGAATCGCCAGACTGGGCGGAATTGTTGCGCGAGCAGTTGGGCGCTCTCGGGAGTGCTTCCCCGCTGATTACCGCGCCCTCCTGGGACGCTGCCAGCAGCCTGTTCGACGACCATGCCAGTGGTCTGGTGCTGGCCACCCCCGAGCGTCTGCCAGCCGCTCATCAATGCCCCTTGCCGATCGTCCTGCTGCTCGAAGAAGAACCCGTCGAGGAGCCATCCGGCGTCAGCGACTGGCTGGTGCGCGGTACGCTCAGCCTTGATGTGCTGCGTCGCTGCCTGCGCTACGTGCGCGAGCAGGGCAGTCTCAAGCAGACCCTGCAACGCCTGGCCGAGCAGGACCCGCTGACAGGTATCGCCAATCGCCAGGGCTTCCAGACGCTGCTCGCGGCGCGCCTCAGCGAATGCAACGGGCGTGGCCTGGTGCTGGGGCATCTCGATCTGGACAACTTCCGCCACGCCAACGATGCCCTTGGCTACCAGGCCGGAGACCGCCTGATCCTGCAGGTGGTGGCGCGTCTGAAGGGCCTGCTGCAGCCCTGCGATCAGCTGGCTCGGCTGGGCAGCGACGAGTTCGCCCTGCTGCTCGATGTGCGGCGCGACCCGCAGCGCGTCGAACGCCTGGCCGAGCGCGTCACCGAGGTGCTTGGCGAACCCTACTGGGTCGATGGCGAGAGCCTGCTGATCGGCTGCAGCCTCGGTCTCGCGCATGCCCGTGCCGGGGAGGGCGCCGACCCGCTGCTGTGGCACGCGCATATCGCCATGCAGCAGGCGAAGAACCAGCAGGGCTGCGTGTTCCACGTCTATGACGAGCGCCTGAACCGCAGTGCGCGCAGCCAGGCGGATCTCGAAAGCGAGTTGCGCCGCGCCCTGCGCCGCGATGAGCTGGAACTGCATTACCAGCCGCGTCTCTGCCTGAAGAGCGGGCGCATCGTCGGGCTCGAGGCGCTGGTGCGCTGGCAGCACAGCGAACGCGGCCTGCTCTCGCCCAACGAGTTCGTGCCCCTGGCCGAGGAAACCGGGCTGATCGTGCCGCTGGGCTACTGGGTGATCTCCCGCGCGCTACGCGACATGCAGTGGTTGCGCGGGCGCGGCCTGCCGTCGTTGCACATGGCGGTCAACCTGTCGTTCCGCCAGTTCCAGGACAGCCAGTTGCTGGCCACCCTGAGCCGCCTGATCGAGGAGCGTGGCGTCGAAGCGCAGTGGCTCGAATTCGAGCTGACCGAAACGGCGGTGATGCGCCGCAGCGATCAGGTGCAGCAGACCATGCTGGAGCTGGGACGCCTGGGCGTGCGCTTCTCCCTGGATGACTTCGGCACCGGGTTCTCCTCCTTCGTGCACCTCAACAACCTGCCGATCACCCTGCTGAAGATCGACCGCAGCTTCGTCGCCGGCATGGGCGAGCGCGCCGAGAACCGTCAGCTGGTGCGGGCGATGATCAACCTGGCGCACAACCTCAACCTCGAAGTGGTCGCCGAAGGGGTGGAGAACATCGAGCAGCTCGACATGCTGCGCCAGTTCGGCTGCGATCAGGTGCAGGGCTATCTGATCAGCAAGGCGGTACCGCTGGCCGAACTGGCGCGCTTTCTCGTGTTCGGCATGCGCCAGCCGCTGCTCGGCGGCGGGGGCGCCTAGCCCCGCGTCGCGCTACGGCAGGCAGGCTTCGCCGCCAACCGTGCAGGGTTGCTGTAGCCGCGCCGTTTTCCACTGGAAGCCCAGCACCAGGC
>NZ_CP035677.1:502079-609186 GCF_029542605.1 Pseudomonas sp. REST10
CCAGCCCCCACCAGACCCCGGATGCCCCCCAGCCCAGCGGGAAGGCGAGCAGCCAGGCCAGCGGCGCGCCCACGCACCAGTAACCGGCCAGGCCGATCAGCAATGTGGTCCTGCCGTCGTTCAGCCCGCGTATCGCGCCCATGGCGATGCTCTGCAGGCCGTCGAATAGTTCGAACCAGGCGGCGATCGCCAGCAGGCTCACGGCCAGGGTGACGATCTCGGCGAACGCCGGGTCGTGACGGTCGAGGAACAGGCCGATGATCCATTCCGGCAAGAACCAGAACAGCAGGGCGAACATCAGCATCAGCCCGGCGCCGAGGGCCATGCCCAGATGGCCGCTCAGGCGTGACAGGTGCAGGCGTTCGGCGCCGTAGTGCAGGCCGACGCGGAAGGTCACAGCGTAGGACAGCCCCTGCGGCACGATGAAGGCCAGCGCCACCGTCTGCATGGCGATCTGGTGGGCCGCCAGTTGCACGCTGCCGAGGGCGCCCATGCACAGCGTGGCGAAGGTGAACAGCCCTTGCTCGGCGGCGTAGGTGCCGCCGATGGGCAGGCCCAGGCGCAGCAGGGCACGCATCTCCCCGCGCTGCGGGCGGCCAAGGCCGGCGCGCAGCGGGTAGGGGCGGTAGGTCGGGGCGAGCTTGATGTACAGCGCCAGGGCCAGCGCCATGCTGCTGCTGACCAGCGCGGTGGTCATGCCGATGCCGCCCAGGCCGAGGTCGGGCAAGCCGAACCAGCCCTTGATCAGCGCATAGTTGATGACGAAGTTGGCTGCCGTGCCGATCACGCTGATGGTCATCACCGGGCCGGGATGGCCGATGGCGCTGGTGAAGCCGCGCAGGACCATGAAGCACAGGTAGCCGGGCAGGGCCAGCGACAGCGGGTGGAGAAAGGCCATGGCCTGGCTGGCGGCGGCGGGGTCCTGGCCCAGGTGGGGCAGCAGCGGCCCCAGTGCATTCAGGCACAGCGCGCTGGCGACGGCCAGGGCCACGGCGAGCCACAGGCCGTTCTGGGTCAGGCGGGTGACGCCCTCGGGATCACCTGCGCCATGGCGAATGGCGACCAGGCTGCCGACGGCGGCGACCACCCCGGTGCAGAAGATCGAGAAGATGAAATAGCAGGTGGCGCCCAGCGCGCCGCCGGCCAGTTGCTGAGGGCCGAGCATCGCCATCATCAGCGTGTCGGTGAAGATCATCAGCGCGTGTGCCAGTTGGGCGGAGACTAGTGGGCCGGCCAGGCGCAGCAGGGCGCCCAGCTCGTGGCCAAGAACATTCTTCATGATGAGTAAAACTTCGGCAGGATAAGCCCCTCCAGGCTGTCTGGAGAGTCGCAATGACAGCTATTCTGTGGTTTCGTCCCATGGCCAGCAAAAGGAAAATAGCCATGAATGACATGACTCAAACTCATGGATCGATGCCGTGAGCCGGCGCCTGCCTCCGCTCTATGCGCTGCGTGCCTTCGAGGCTGCTGCGCGTCACGCCTCCTTCACCCGCGCCGCCGAGGAACTGGCCATCACCCAGAGCGCGGTAAGCCGTCATATCCGTACGCTCGAGGGCTACTTCAGCTGTCGTCTGTTCGAGCGGCGCGGGCGCAGCCTGCAGCTGACCGACCCTGCACGTGCCCTGCTGCCCGGCCTGAGCGAGGGCTTCGATGCCCTGGAGCGTGCCAGTGGCGCCTTGCGTGTCGATGACCAGGTACTGCGCCTGAAGGCGCCGTCGACCCTGACCATGCGCTGGCTGCTGGCGCGGCTGTCGCACTTTCGCCTGGCCAACCCGGACAGCGAGGTGCAGCTGACCAGTGCCTGGATGGACGTCGACAAGGTCGATTTCCGCCATGAGCCCTTCGACTGCGCCGTGCTGCTGTCCGACGGCCAGTTCCCCGAGGAGTGGGACAGCGTTCTGCTGTTCGAGGAGTGGCTGATCCCGGTCTGCGCCGCTGCGGACAGCGAGGCCGGCGGCTGGCCGCTGGCGCGCCTGCAGGCGGCCGAGCAGCTGCACCCGACACCGGACCGCCGCGACTGGCGGCGCTGGCTGCAGGCCACCGGCCTCGGCGAGCAGGTGCCGCTGAAGACCGGCCAGCTGTTCGACATGCTCGAACTGGGCATCGTCGCGGCGGCACGCGGCTATGGCGTCTCCATCGGTGACCTGCTGATGGTGGCCGAAGACGTCAACGCGGGGCGCCTCGGCTTGCCCTGGCCGACGGCGGTGTTCAGTGGCGACAGCTATTATCTGGTGTGGCCGCGTGAGCATCGCGCCCAGGCGCGTTTGCAGCGCTTGCGCGACTACCTGCTGGCGGAGGTGGCGGCGATGCAGCTGCCGCAGGTGGAGAGAATGCTTTAGCGGCCGATACAGGGTTTTGATAACAAATGATGGCCATTCGGCAGCCTGTCGATTGACCAAGCATAATACTCAGGTATCCTCCTGCGCCCTCCACGAGGTCGTACGATGACCTTGCCTGTTCATTTCTTGTCGCCTGCCACCTCGCGCCAGGCTCAGAGAGGCCTCCATGACCCCTCCACGCTCTCGTATCGCACTGCAGTTGGCCATCGCCCTGGCGTCGATGCTGGTCCTGTTGATCAGCCTCAGCACGGTGTTCGCGCTGCGTTCGCTGGACAACGCCAACCTGGTCACCCGCGCCGAGCACCTGGGCAGTGAAGCCCGCCTGCTGGCGGACCAACTGGCCACCTTTCACGGCAGCCTGCGTGACAGCACGCAACGCCTTGCCGGTCTGTTCGAGCAGCGTTTTAGCGGCGGTGTGCAACTGCGCAGCGACGAGCGCGTGACGGTCGGCAGCCTGCAGGCGCCAGCGCTTTATCTCGGCGCGACCCGGCTCAACAACGAGTTCACCGAGGTCGATGACTTCACCCGCATGACCGCCGGTGTGGCGACGGTATTCGTGCGTGATGGCGATGAGTTCGTGCGCATCACCACCTCCCTCACCAAGCAGGACGGTACGCGTGCGCTGGGCACCGTGCTCGACCATCAGCATCCGGCCTACCAGAAGCTGCTGGCCGGCCAGGGCTATGTCGGGCGTGCGTTGCTGTTCGACCGTTTCTACATGACCCAGTACACCCCGGTTCGCGATACCGGCGGGCGGGTCATCGCGGTGCTCTTCGTCGGCTTCGACTACACCGACGCGCAGAAGCTGCAGATGCGCAACCTCACCGACTTCCGTATCGGCAGCACCGGCTCGCTGGCGATTCTCGACGAGCAGGGCAAGTGGCTGGTGGCGCCCGCCGGTGCCGCGGCCATGAGCAGCCTGCCGGCAGGGCTCAGCGAACGGGTCGCCAACACCGGTACGGGTGGTTTCTGGAGTGACGGCCAGGATGAGTTCTACAGCGTCGCGATGCCGTTCGCTGGCGGACCCTGGACGGTGCTGGCGAGCATGCCGCGCGAGGAGATCCAGGCCGTGACCTGGCGTGTCGGCACGCAACTGGCCATCGGCAGCGCGCTCACCCTGCTGCTGGCGGTGATTGCCGTGGTCCTGCTGCTGCGGCGCAAGCTGCGCCCGCTCGGCGACCTGGTCCAGCAGGCCCAGGCCCTCGGTGCCGGCGACCTCGGTGCGCGGATGACGCAGTCCAGCGAGGACGAAATCGGCGAGCTGGCGCGCAGCTTCAACCGCATGGGCGAGGCACTGGCGACCATGGTGGCGGGTATCCGCGTCGCGGCCCAGGACGTCAGTTCGCGTTCCCAGGCGCTGTCGACGCTCTCGCGCGACGCCTACCAGGGGATCGATCAGCAATCCGGCGAGATCAGCAGCATGGCCGGTGCGGTTGAGGAGTTCAGCGCCACCTCGCAGAACATCGCCGACAACATGCGCAACACCGAGCGTCTGGCCAGCGAGAATGCGCAACAGACGCGTATCGGTCGCACCTCGATGGATCAGGCATCGGAAGCGCTGGTGCAGATCGCCGAAGCCCTGGAGCAGACCTCGACGGTCATCAACGGCCTTGGCCAGCGTTCGCAGGAAATCGGCGGCATCGTCAGTGTGATCACCGCGATTGCCGATCAGACCAACCTGCTGGCGCTCAACGCCGCCATCGAGGCGGCCCGCGCCGGCGAGCAGGGGCGGGGCTTCGCCGTGGTCGCCGACGAGGTGCGCAGCCTGGCCGGACGTACCCGCGAAGCGACCAATGAAATCTCGACGATGATCGGCAGCATCCAGAGCGAGACCAACAGCGCCATCGCCACCATGGAGCAGGGCCGCCAGCTGATGCAGGACGGTCTCGAGCGCAATGCCAAGGTGGCGGCCGCGTTGGCGCAGATCAGCGAGCAGAGCGAGGCGGCGGGTGAGCAGTTCGCCGCCATCACCACGGCGACCAGCGAGCAGAGCAGCACCGCCAACGTCCTCAGCAGCAACCTGCAGAGCATCGCCCAGGCCAACGGCGAGCAGCGCGAAGTGGTCGCCAACCTGGCGGACACCGCGCGCGAGCTGGACCGCCTGGCGGTGCAGCTGCGCCAGGAAGTCGAGCGCTTTCGCTGACCGCCAGCTAGCCGACGCTGGGCCGATACTGCAGCGCTTCGGCCAGGTGGGCGCGGCTGATCTGCGGTTCCTGCGCCAGGTCGGCCAGGGTGCGGGCCACCTTCAGCATGCGGTGGGCCGCGCGCAGGGACAGGCCCAGGCGCTCGCAGGCGTTTTCCAGCCACTGGCGGTCCGTAGGCTGTAGCGCGCAGTGCTGGCGCAGACCCGGCAGGTCGAGAAAGGCGTTGGCCACGCCCTGGCGCTGCAGTTGCCGGTCACGGGCCATGGCCACCTTGGCGGCAGCCTGTGCCGTGCTCTCGCCGTCCTGCGGGGCCACCTCCAGCGCGGTGCTTTCACGGGCGACCGTGAGGTGCAGGTCGATGCGGTCCAGCAGCGGCCCGGAGAGCCTGCCGCGATAGCGCTGAATCTGTTCCGGGGTGCAGCGGCAACGGTTGCTCGGGTCGCCGAGATAGCCACAGGGGCATGGGTTCATGGCGGCGACGAGCTGGAACCGTGCGGGGAAGCGCACCTTGTCCCGCGCCCGGGCGATGACGATATGGCCACTCTCCAGCGGCTCGCGCAGGACTTCGAGCACCTTCCTGTCGAACTCCGGCAATTCATCGAGGAACAGCACGCCCATGTGCGCCAGGGTGATCTCGCCCGGTTGCGGGCGACTGCCACCGCCCACCAGCGCCGGCCCGGAAGCGCTGTGGTGCGGGGTGCGGAAGGGTCGCTGCGGCCAGTGCTGCAGCGGCGCATGGCTGGCCACCGAATGGATCGCGGCGACCTGCAGCGCTTCGCTTTCGTCCAGCGGGGGCAGCAGCCCGGGTAGGCGGCTGGCCAGCAGGGTCTTGCCGGTACCGGGCGGGCCGCTGAGCAGCAGGTTGTGCGAGCCGGCTGCCGCCACCAGCAGGGCGCGCTTGGCAGCCAACTGGCCCTGGACCTCCGCCAGGTCCGGGTAGGGCAGGGTCTGCCGCAGCAGGCCCTGCGCCACATAGGGTTGCAGCGGGGCGCTGCCATTCAGGTGCGCGGCGACCTGCAGCAGGTGCTCGACGGCAATCACCTTGAGGCCCGACGCCAGGCTGGCCTCTTCGGCGTTGGCCTGTGGCACCAGCAGGGTGCGCCCGGCATCGCGCGCGGCCAGCGCCGCAGGCAGCACGCCCTGGACGGGGCGCACGGCGCCGGACAGCGCCAGCTCGCCGAGGCATTCGTAGTCGGCGACGGACGCGCAGGGCACCTGGTCGCTGGCGGCGAGAATGCCCAGCGCGATGGCCAGGTCGAAGCGGCCGCCATCCTTCGGCAGGTCGGCGGGTGCCAGGTTGAGGGTGATGCGCCTGTTCGGGTAGTCGAAGGCCGAGTTGAGAATGGCGCTGCGCACGCGGTCCTTGCTTTCCTTGACCGCAGCTTCCGGCAAGCCGACCAGGGTCAGGGCGGGCAGACCATTGGCCAGATGGGCCTCGATGGTCACGGCGGGCGCTTCGACACCGATCTGGGCACGGCTGTGAACGATGGCCAGGGACATGATCTCTCCTTGATCAGGACCCACCTGGCAGGGGCATTGAAAACGACCTGCGTCTTCGCTGCCCGGCGGCTCAATCGGCGGGTGGGTTCAGCTTGGCTTCCAGCTCGGCGACCTTGGCTTCCAGCGCCTCCAGGCGTGCGCGGGTGCGGGCCAGAACCACCATCTGGCTATCGAACTCTTCCCGGCTGACCAGCTCCAGCTTGCTGAAGCCGCTTTGCAGCAGGGCCTTGAACTGCGCTTCCAGTTCTGCGCGCGGCAGCGGGCTGTCGCCGCTGAACAGGCGCGAGGCGTGGCTACTGAGAGTGTCGAGCAGGGCTTTGGGCGGCAGCATGGTCAGGTTCCGGGTGCAGGTGGCCGGCAGTGTACCACGCAGGTGCTGGCAGGGCGTTTGGCGAGCGGCTGCACGATTTGAGAGCGCCGTCAGGCGCGTCTCTGCACCAATTTTGTGCGTCCGCTTCCGCCTGGGTCATGGCCCGTGGCCCCAGGGTGACGGTAAGGCCCTGAAAGATGGCGATTTTATGGAGATGGCAAGCTTTCTGCTTAGACCCCAGCGACGCATGCACCGATGCAGTACCGGTGTGTCGGACGAAGCGGGGGAGTGTTTCGTCGGGAGCGGTTGGTGGGTATCGACCACGCCAGGCTGGGGCGGTCGATGCATTACAAAAGCCAGACACTGCGCTTAGACTTGAACCGGGTTCGTAATTCCTGGGGCAAGTCCACCTTACACGGGAGAGAGTTTCATGAAGCTAGTCACTGCCATCATCAAGCCGTTCAAGCTCGACGACGTGCGCGAGTCGCTGTCGGAGATCGGCGTGCAGGGCATTACCGTCACCGAGGTCAAGGGCTTCGGCCGCCAGAAAGGCCATACCGAGCTGTATCGCGGTGCCGAGTACGTGGTCGACTTCCTGCCCAAGGTGAAGATCGACGTGGCCATCGCTGACGACCAGCTGGACCGCGTGATCGAAGCCATCACCAAGGCGGCCAACACCGGCAAGATCGGTGACGGCAAGATTTTCGTAGTCAACCTGGAACAGGCGATTCGCATCCGTACCGGCGAAACCGATACCGACGCGATCTAAACCGCCTCCGAACCCCACGCCCCAGGAGTGAAACCCATGACTCTGCGAACTTTCGCAGGGCTAGGAGCCCTTTTGTCCTCGAATTCTGCTCTTGCGCCGATTTCGAGGGCGAATGCCGGAGCTGGCGAGGTCCTCGCCGCTCTGCCGTGCCAGATCCTCTCGGGTCTTGCGCGCTGCCTAGTGATGGGAATGCCTGATCGCCTTGCGGTGCAAGGGGGCCCGGTCATCCAGGGCAAGCGTGACAAAGACTTGTAAAGCATACGGAACGCGTCCGGCGCCAACCTGGACGTTCTAACCGAACAGCGCACAACGAAAGCGCCGGCAAGAGGTGAAACATGGATAACACAGCATTGACTGCATTGCAGTACGGCTTCGATACCTTCTACTTTCTGATCTGTGGTGCCCTGGTGATGTGGATGGCGGCTGGTTTCGCCATGCTCGAATCCGGCCTGGTTCGCGCCAAGAACACTACCGAGATCCTGACCAAGAACGTCGCCCTGTACGCCGTTGCCAGCGTCATGTACCTGGTGATCGGCTACCACATCATGTATTCCAGCCCGGAAGGCGGCATCTTCCCGAGCCTGGGCTTCCTGATCGGTGACGAGAACACCGCCGAAGCCGTTCTCGCGGGTGGCGACGATGCGCCGTACTACTCGGCCCGTTCGGACTTCTTCTTCCAGGTGGTGTTCGCCGCGACCTGCATGTCGATCGTCTCCGGTGCCGTTGCCGAGCGCATGAAGCTGTGGGCCTTCCTGGCCTTCGCCGTGGTCATGACCGGCTTCATCTACCCGGTACAGGGCTTCTGGAAATGGGGTTCGGGCTTCCTCAACGAAGCCGGCTTCCTGGACTTCGCCGGTTCCGGTGTCGTGCACATGGCTGGTGCTGCCGCCGCTCTGGCTGGCGTGCTGCTGCTGGGTGCCCGCAAGGGCAAGTACGGCGCCAATGGCCAGGTCAACGCCATTCCGGGCTGCAACCTGCCGCTGGCGACCCTGGGTACCTTCATCCTGTGGATGGGCTGGTTCGGCTTCAACGGCGGCTCGCAGCTGAAGATGAGCACCATCGAAGACGCCAACGCCGTTGCCCAGGTGTTCACCAACACCAACATGGCCGCCGCCGGTGGTCTGATCGCCGCACTGATCGTCGCCCGCATCCTGTTCGGCAAGGCCGACCTGACCATGGCGCTGAACGGTGCCCTGGCTGGCCTGGTTGCCATCACCGCTGAGCCGCTGACCCCGAGCGCCCTGCAGGCCACCCTGATCGGCGGCGTCGGTGGCGTGCTGGTGGTGTTCTCCATCCTCGGCCTGGACAAGATCAAGATCGACGATCCGGTCGGTGCCATCTCCGTGCACGGCGTGGTCGGCATCTGGGGCCTGCTGGCCGTCTGCCTGACCAACAGCGACGCTTCCCTGGGTGCGCAGCTGCTGGGTATCGCCAGCATCTTCGCCTGGGTGTTCATCGCCAGCCTGATCGTCTGGGGCGTCATCAAGGCGGTGATCGGCCTGCGCGTCAGCGAAGAAGAAGAGTACGAGGGTGTGGATATCGCCGAGTGCGGTATGGAAGCCTACCCGGAGTTCACCGGCAAGAAGTAAGCGTCGGTGGAAATGACAAGGGCGCCTTTTGGCGCCCTTTGTTTTTTCTGGCAGCACGCTAGAATGCGCGCGCTGGAGCCATCGAGAGCGAGAACGGCATGTGGCAGCAACGCATCATCAGTCTGCGTCCGCGTGAGCGCGGTTTTCATCTGGTGACGGAAGAAGTACTGGCGGCACTGCCGGAACTGGCGCGGATGCGTGTCGGTCTGTTGCACCTGTGGCTGCAGCACACCTCGGCTTCGCTGACGGTCAACGAGAACGCCGACCCCGCGGTGCGCCGCGATTTCGAGCGTTTCTTCAACCGTTTGGTGCCGCAGGGCGAGACGGGCTACGAGCACGATTACGAAGGGCCGGATGATCTGCCGGCGCACTTCAAGGGCAGTCTGCTGGGCTTTCAGCTCCAGCTGCCGATACAGGATGGACAGCTGGCGCTGGGGACCTGGCAGGGCATCTACCTGGGCGAGCATCGCGATCATGGTGGGGCTCGGCGACTGGTGGCGACCCTGCACGGCGAGGTCATTTGAATTTTTCCCGGTCGGGCGGTACGCGCCGCACGACTGGGCTATAACTAACCTGCTTTTCGCAAGTCATGAGGTTGAACATGAGCGACGAAGACCTGGAACAAGACGATCTGGACGGGGCTGACGAGGACGACGGTGAGGAGCTGGCTGCTGCGGCCGATGACGGTGACAGCGGCGATGATGGCGACGGCGAGGTCGTAGCCAGCAGCAGCAAGAAGAGCAAGGCCAAAGCCGTTGAAGTCGACGAGATGCCCAGCGTCGAGGCCAAGCAGAAAGAGCGCGACGCTCTGGCCCAGGCCATGGAGGAATTCCTGGCGCGTGGCGGCAAGGTGCAGGAAGTCGAGCCCAATGTGGTCGCCGATCCGCCCAAGAAGCCCGACAGCAAGTACGGTAGCCGTCCTATCTGACGACGCTGCGTAACAAGAAACCGCCCTCGTGGCGGTTTTTTGTGCCCGGCGTCTAGCGTGTCCAGCTGCCCAGCAGTGCCGGCAGCTCGGCCAGGCTGGCGATCTGTGCGTCCGGCGTGGTTTCGCCCTCCCACACCCGCCCCTGCGGGTTGAACCAGATGGCGCGCAGGCCGGCGGCCTTGGCCCCGGCGATATCGTCGCTCGGGTGATCGCCGATGTGCACCGCGCGCTCGGCAGCCACGCCGGCCCGCCCGAGGGCTTCGAGGAAGGGTTTCGGGTCGGGCTTGCCGACCCCCAGTTCCTCGGCGCAGAGCGCGAACTGGAAGTATTCGGACAGACCGAGGCGGCGCACGTCGGCATTGCCGTTGGTGATCACCGCGAGACGGAAGCGCTCGGCCAGTGCCTCCAGGGTCGGATGCACATCGGTGAACAGCTCGACCTGGTGACGCGCACTGAGAAAGACCTGAAAGCTGGCCTCGGCCAGCGTCTGCGCCTCGCCGTGAGCGTAGCCGGCATCTTCCAGCGCGTGGAACAGGATGCGCCGGCGCAGCTCGCTGAGGCGGTGCTTGAGCATCGGCTCGGCATCGAGCAGGCGGCTGCGCACCGCCCACAGGTGTTCGACCGGCACCGCGCCGAGGCGTGGCGCGTGCAGGGCCAGCCAGTTGCGCAGGGCCGCCTCGGCGTCCTGCATGACCGGCGTGACGTCCCACAGGGTGTCGTCGAGGTCGAAAGTGATCAGTTCAATGCTCATTCGCAACCGCCTTTGCGCTTGGCGCGTGGATGGGCCTGGTCGTAGACGCTGGCCAGGTGCTGGAAGTCCAGGTGGGTGTAGATCTGCGTGGTGGCGATGTCGGCATGGCCCAGCAGCTCCTGCACCGCACGCAGGTCCTGCGAGGACTCCAGCATGTGGCTGGCGAAGCTGTGACGCAGCATGTGCGGGTGCAGGTGCTGGCCCAGCTCGCGGACGCCGGCCTGGCGGACCCGCAGCTGTACCGCGCGCGCGCCGAGACGGCGCCCCTGCTGGCTGATGAAGACCGCGCCGTCGCTCGGCCTGGCCAGTGCGCGCAGTGCCAGCCACTGCTCCAGTGCCTGGCGTGCCAGGCTGCCCACTGGCAGCTCGCGCACCTTGTTGCCCTTGCCGCGTACGCGCACCAGGCCGGCATTCAGGTCGAGGCCATCGAGATCGAGGCCGACCAGCTCGGACAGGCGCAGGCCGGAGGAATAGAACAGTTCGAGCATCGCCTGATCGCGGCGGGCGATGAAATCGTCCTCCACCGCGCCGTCGAGCAGCTGTGCACTGCGGTCGGCATCCAGGGTGCGTGGCAGGCGCCGTTCGCGCTTGGGCGGGCTCAGGCCAGTGGCCGGGTCATGGCGACACAGGCCTTCGCGCAGCAGGTACTGATAGAGGCCGCGCGTGGCCGAGAGCAGGCGCGCCAGGCTGCGGCTGGAGAGCCCCTGCTGATGCAGGCGGGCGATCAGGCGACGCAGGTTGCGCGTGTCCAGCTCGCTCCAGGCGTGCAGGCCTTCGGCTTCACAGAAGGCCTGCAGCTTGCCGAGGTCGCGACGATAGCCGTCGAGGGTGTGCGCCGACACCTGGCGCTCGCGGCGCAGGTGTTCGAGGTAGGCGTCGAGGTGGGCTTCAAGCTTCAAGCTGCAAGCTCCAAGTGAAAGCGTTCGGTCTGCCTGTCTCGTGCAGCTTGAAGCGTGCGGCTTATGGCTGCTTCTAGCGCACCGAGCGCAGCGGCGTCGAGAAGCTGGGCAGCACGCGCGCCAGGACTTCGGCGATGTAGCCCAGGAACAGGGTGCCCAGCGAGCTCTTGTAGTGCTGTGGATCGACACTGCCGATGGCCAGCACGCCATGCAGGCCCTGGTGGGTGAGGCCGACCACGGCGGCGGAGCCGACCTGGGCCGCGTCCTCCTTGCCGAAGAGGAACTCCAGTTCATGCGGGCGCAGCACGCCGCAGATGGTCTTGCCGCCGCTGAGCAGGCCGCCGATCTGCTGATGGGCCTCGGCCGAGTTGACCGAGCGGCCCACCGGCAGCTTGTTGTCGCTGAACAGGATCAGGCCCACGAACGGCACCTGGAACTCGTGGCGCAGGCTGTCTTCGACGATGCCGACCACTTCTTCCAGGCTGCCGGCATCGAGCAGGTCGAGCACCAGACGGCGGGTCTTGTCGAACAGGCGATCGTTGTCGCGGGCCACGTCCATCAACTGGCCGAGGCGGTGGCGCATCTCGATGTTGCGCTCGCGCAGCAGCTTGACCTGGCGCTCCACCAGCGACACGGCGTTGCCGGGCTGGTGCGGAATGCGCAGTTCGGGAATCAGTTCTTCATGGTCGATGAAGAACTCCGGGTGCAGGCGCAGGTAGGCGGCGACCGTTTCCGAGTCGAGCGGTTTGGGCGAATCCTGCTGGTCGGTCATAGGCGAACCTGTCCTTCGTATACGCGGGCAGCGGGTCCGGTCATCATAACCGGCTGACCTTCGCCTGCCCATTCGATGGACAGTTTGCCGCCTGGCAGTTCCAGTTGCACGGGCGAATCCATCCAGCCCTGGCGAATGGCCGCGACCGCTGCGGCGCAGGCGCCGGTGCCGCAGGCCTGGGTCTCACCCGCGCCGCGCTCCCACACGCGCAGGCGCGCCTGCCTGCGGTTCTGCACCTGCAGGAAGCCGACGTTGACCCGCTGCGGGAAGCGCGCATGGTGTTCCAGCTTCGGCCCGAGTGCGTGCACCGGGGCATCGTCGACGCTGTCGACGCGCAGCACGGCGTGCGGGTTGCCCATCGACAGGGCCGCCAGCTCGACGCCCTGGCCGTCGACATCGACGCGATAGCTGAGCGCGGCCTGCTCGGCCTGGAAGGGCACCTGCTCGGGCTGCAGGCGCGGTGCGCCCATGTTCACGCAGACCTGGCCGTCGTTCTGCACGCGCAGCTCGATCACGCCGCTCTTGGTCTCGACGCGAATGACCTTCTTGGTGGTCAGGCGCTTGTCCAGCACGAAGCGGGCGAAGCAGCGCGCACCGTTGCCGCACTGCTCCACCTCGGAGCCGTCGGCGTTGAAGATGCGGTAGCGAAAGTCGACGTCCGGATGGCTCGGCGGCTCGACGATCAGCAGCTGGTCGAAACCGACGCCGGTGTGGCGATCGCCCCACTGCTTGGCATGCTTGGGTTGCACGTGGGCGTGCTGGCTGATCAGGTCGAGGACCATGAAGTCATTGCCCAGGCCGTGCATCTTGGTAAAGCGCAATAGCATGGCGTCGCCCTCAGGCCGGCAGCAGGCTTTCGCCGGCGTAGAGCTCTTGGACGGTTTCGCGACGGCGCACTTCGAATGCCTGCTCGCCATCCACCAGCACCTCGGCGGCACGACCGCGGGTGTTGTAGTTGGAGCTCATGACGAAGCCGTAGGCACCTGCCGAGCGCACGGCCAGCAGGTCGCCCTCGGCCAGCACCAGCTGGCGGTCCTTGGCGAGGAAGTCGCCGGTCTCGCAGATCGGCCCGACCAGGTCGTAGTTGCGCGCCTCGCCTGCGCGTGGCTGCACTGCCGACACATCCATCCAGGCCTGGTACAGCGCCGGGCGGATCAGGTCGTTCATCGCCGCGTCGATGATGGCGAAGTCCTTGTGCTCGGTGTGCTTGAGGTACTCGACCTGGGTCAGCAGCACGCCGGCGTTGGCCACGATGAAGCGGCCCGGCTCGAACACCAGCGACAGGTCACGCCCTGTCAGGCGCTTGCGCACGGCGGCGATGTAGTCGCCGGCCAGCGGTGGCTGCTCGTCGCGATACTGCACGCCGAGGCCGCCCCCGAGGTCCAGGTGCCTGATGGTGATGCCGCGTGCGGCCAGCCTGTCGACCAGCAGCAGCAGGCGGTCCAGGGCGTCGAGGAAGGGTTCGAGGGTGGTCAGCTGCGAGCCGATGTGGCAATCGACGCCGATCACTTCCAGGTTCGGCAGCTCGGCGGCACGGGCGTAGACCGCCTCGGCCTGCTCGATGTCGATGCCGAACTTGTTTTCCTTGAGGCCGGTGGAAATGTATGGGTGGGTACCGGCGTCCACGTCCGGGTTGACCCGCAGCGAAACCGGCGCCTTGACGTCCAGCTCGGCGGCGACCTTCTGCAGGCGCTCCAGCTCGACGCTGGATTCGACGTTGAAGCAGTGCACGCCGACTTCCAGGGCGCGACGCATGTCGTCACGGCTCTTGCCGACGCCGGAGAAGACGATGCGGCTGGGGTCGCCACCGGCGGCCAGCACACGCTCCAGCTCGCCGCTGGAGACGATGTCGAAGCCGGCGCCAAGGCGGGCCAGCACATTCAGCACGCCGATGTTGGAGTTGGCCTTGACCGCGAAGCAGACCAGGTGCGGCATGCCGCTCAGGGCGTCGGCATAGGCGCGGTACTGCCCTTCGATATGGGCGCGCGAGTAGACGTAGGTGGGCGTGCCGAAGCGCTGGGCCAGCGCGGACAAGGCGACGCCTTCCGCGAACAGCTCACCGTCGCGGTAGTTGAAGGCTTCCATGGCAGGCTCCTGTCAGAGTTCGAAACGGTCTCGGCTGTTACCGGCGTTGTCGTCGCCCGGCAGGTACAGCGGGCCTTTCTGACCGCAGCCGGCCAGCAGGCAAACGGCGGCGAGGAGCGCGAGGGTCAGTCGCTTCATGGGGCAGTCCTTGAAAATAAGCGTGAATTGCGCCGGAGTATACCGACCCCCCGCCACCTTGCCTATGCGCCAGGCGCCCGCCTGGCGGGGCGCTGGCCCAATCGGCCTGCCCGCCTGGCGCCGGTCTGGAGGGCTTTCGCGGCCGCGTGGGTTAGCATGCGCCAAGTAACGAGGAGGCTCGATGGACAATCCCGCAATTCTGGCCGGCTCGGTCTCCGTGGCCTACCTGCAAGGTCTGGTCGAACACCTGCAGCGCCTGGGCATCGCCCCCGAGGTGCTGCTCGCGTATGCCCAGCTCGGTCCGGAGGCGCTCAACCAGCGCGATCAGCGTATCGCCGCCAGCGCCTATCTCACCCTGCTGGGCGAGGGCATGCGGCTGAGCGATGACCCCTGCCTGGGCCTGCATCTGGGGGAGTCGGTGCGTCCCGGCTACTACGGCGTGCTCGGCTACCTGATCATGAGCTGCGCGACCCTTGCCGATGCCCTGCACCGGCAGGCGCGCTACGCCTCGCTGGTGGGTAACCTGGGCCTGGTGCTGCTCGAGGACGAGCCGCCGCGACAGGGCTGCGAGCCGCTGGTCGCACACAGCTGGCAGCCCCTGCTGGCGCAACAGCAGCGTCAGCTGAGCGAGGAGACCCTGGCCGGTTGGGTCAGCTTCGGGCGCTGGATCAGCGGCCTGGACATCGCCCCGACCGAGGTCCGGTTCCAGCATTCGGCACCGGCCGATACCCGCGAGCATGAGCGCATCTTTCGTTGCCCGGTGCTGTTCGATCAGGCCGACAACGCGCTGGTCTTTCCCAAGCGCCTGCTCGCCGTGCCCCTGGGCCAGGCCGACGCGCAGGTGCGCGGGATGCTCGACGCCTATGCCGATCGCCTGCTGAGCGAACTCAACCAGGGCAACAGCGTGCTCGACCGCGCGCGGGTCGAACTGGCGCGTCAGTTGCCCGAACGCGGGCCGGATCTCGAGGGTATCGCCGCTGCCCTGGCGCTGAGCCCGAGGACCCTGCAGCGGCGCCTGCGCGAAGGCGGGCTATCGTTCAGCCAGCTGGTCGACGAGACGCGGCAGCAGCTGGTGCTGCATTACCTGCGAGATCCGGCGCTGGAGCTGGCCGAGGTCGCCTTTCTGGTCGGCTTCAGCGAGCCGGGTTCGCTGGCGCGAGCGTTTCGCCGCTGGACGGGACAGAGTCCGGGCGAGTACCGTCGCCACCTTTGCGCCTAGGCTGGCTGTTGCGGCCTGAGGTTTTCGCCTATTTTTTGCACGTGCTGCACCTTGTGAGGATACCCCGATGAGCCTGAGCGAAGCCCGCTTTCACGACCTGGTCGATGCCACCCAGCAGGCGGTGGAAGACATCTTCGACGACAGCGGCCTGGACGTCGATCTGGAGAACAGCGGCGGCGTGCTGACCGTGCGCTTCGATAACGGTAGCCAGCTGATCTTCAGTCGCCAGGAGCCGATTCGTCAGCTGTGGCTGGCGGCGCGTTCCGGTGGTTTCCACTTCGACTACGACGAGGCCGACGGGCGCTGGATCTGCGACACCAGCGACGAGCAGCTCGGCGAGATGCTGGTACGCATCACGCTCGAGCAGTCGGGCACCGAGCTGGAGTTCGATGAGCTCTGAGCCCACGGAGCGGCCGCCGCAGTCGCCGTGTCGGCGCCAGTGCTGCCTCGACGAGCATGACCAGTGCCTGGGCTGTGGCCGCACCCTGCAGGAAATTCTCGACTGGGGAACGGCCGACAATGCCAGGCGCAGGCTGATCTGCCAGGCAGCCGAACAACGCCTGCAACAGCGTCGACAGGCCCGTTGACCTGGCACTCTTGTTTATTTGCCCGGCTGTGTTAGGGTCGACCAGACAGTCAGCTTAAACCCCGCCTTCGGGCGGGGTTTTGCTTTTTTATGGCCTACGTAAGGAGACCGCCCGGCATCATGAACAGCACACCTACCATCACCGTTACCCGCCTCGATCTGCAGCGTCTGGAGCGTCTGCTCGACAGTCTGGACGAGTTCGGGCCTGGCGCTGCTGCGTTGCAGGCCGAGCTGGATCGTGCCGAAGTGGTGGGGCACGACGAAGTGCCGGCAGGCGTGGTGACCATGAATTCGCGGGTGCATTGCCGCGAGGAGAGCAGCGGCAAGGACTATCATCTGACCCTGGTCTACCCGGAGGATGCCGGCGGCGAGGGCAAGGTCAGCATTCTCGCGCCCGTTGGCAGCGCGTTGCTCGGCCTGTCCGCCGGTCAGCACATCGACTGGCCGGCGCCGGGTGGCAAGGTACTCAAGCTGACCCTGCTGGCGGTCGAATATCAACCCGAAGCGGCTGGCGAATACGATCGCTGACGCTCCGCCCTGGCTGGTCTAGAGTGAGGTTTCCCGCTAACGGCAAGGAGGCCCCGTCATGTCCAGCCTGCCCCTGTATTTCCCGCCTACCTACCAGCTCTCGCGCGCCCTGCTCTGCGCCGAGCTGGTGATGACTGCCTACGATCAGTACGAGCAGTGGCTAGCGCAGCAGCGCCCGCGCAAGCCGCAGCACTTTCACTGGCAGGCGCCGCAACTCGAGGGCTGGACGCTGTCAGCGCCGATCTGGAGCGTGCTCAGCGAGTGGCACCTGTTCAACGAGTCGGAGCCGTTCGGTTTTGCCGCGCGTGATCCGCAGGGTGATTGTTACCTGGTGTTT
Organism: Pseudomonas sp. REST10; assembly: GCF_029542605.1. Classification (NCBI taxonomy): domain Bacteria; kingdom Pseudomonadati; phylum Pseudomonadota; class Gammaproteobacteria; order Pseudomonadales; family Pseudomonadaceae; genus Pseudomonas; species Pseudomonas sp. REST10. Next base: position 518,974 of record NZ_CP035677.1, read on the forward strand.
CGCGGTACCGAGTCGGTGCAGGACTGGCTCGACGACCTCGACCTGGACCAGCGCGACTACCCCTGGCAGGCCGGCGCCGGGCTGGTTCACGACGGCTTCCTCAAGCTTTATGCGTCGCTGCGCGATCAGGCTCTGCTGGCGCTGGATGATCTGCAATCACAGGGGCTGCTCTGGGTGTGCGGGCACAGCCTGGGCTGCGCCCTGAGCAGTCTGGCCGTGGCGGACCTGCGCGAACGCTGGCCGTCGCGGCCGCTGCAGCACTACAACTTCGCCAGTCCGCGCCTGGCGTCCCCGGCCTTCGCCAGCTACTACAACGGGCTGGGGGTACCGACCTATCGCCTGGTCAACGACAGTGACCTGGTCCCCGAGGTGCCGCCAGCGGACAGCGACCGCTGGCTGTACCAGCACCTCGGTCTGCCGGTGACCTTCACCGCCAGCTATGGCGGGGTCGCCGACAATCACAGCATGGCTGGCTGCTACCTCTACGCCTTGAACCACCCACAGGCGCCGATGCGCGACTAGGCCTGCTGCAGGGCGGCGTTCAGGGCGTCTTCCAGCTCGCTCTTGTAGCGCAGGTAGTGCACGGTCTGCGCCTGCTGGCCGGCCAGCACGGCGGACAGGTCGAGGTCGGTGATGTAGCAGGGGTAGCGCTCGCCACCGGCGCGTTGCGCGAGGATGTGCTGGGCGACGGCGCGGTACAGCTCGCGCCCGTACTCCAGCTCGGAGAACTCGCGGTGGTTGCAGTACAGCGTGACATGGTGCTGGCGCCCGTCACCGGGCTCGACGATGGCCTGCACGTCGTAGAACGGGTGGCTGACCTGCGACTCGGGGGCCGTTCGGCGCTCCAGGCGCTGGGCGCGCAGCGGCGCCGCCGGCAGCAGCTCGTAGTAGAGCATCTCCAGCGGCGCCGGATTGTCGCTGCCATCCAGCGGCAGCATGGCGTTGCGCCGATACAGCAAGGACTGCAGGAAGCGTTGCAGGGGCGTCAGCAGGCTCTGTTCGTCGCGGAACGGCAGGCGCCTGCGCCATAGCGCGTTGTGCTCGTCGAGCAGGGTCAGCTCGGCTTCGCCGTTGCTTTCGTGCAGGCGATAGAACAGCTGGATGCACTGCGGCCGTCCCATCGGCAGGATCAGCGCCAGGTCGTCGCCGTCGAGGGCGTGACGGTCCAGGTGCAGGGGGCTGTAACGCGCCTGTTCGCTGCCCAGGTGGTCCAGCAGCGCCGGCAGGTCGCCCAGCGCGGCATGGCTGACCTGCCCGGGGGTCAGCTGGAGCACGTGATAGTGCTGGCGAATCTGTACCAGATAGCGCGACTGACGCCCTTCGGCGTAGGTGGCGAGCAGGTCGTTGAGCAGCTCTTCGACGCGTTCGGCAATCGCCGGCGCACGGTTGCGGCAGTAGCAGCGCACCTGCACCCTGGGCTGCGGGCCGCCCGTGGGCAGGCTGTTGAGCAGGTCGCGCAGGCAGTCGAGCAGGGCGTCGCTGCCGTCATAGCGGCTGACCTGCAGTTCGTTCCAGCTGTTGAGCACCACCTGGTCGAGGGTCAGCACCAGGTTCTCGCGCACTCCGGAGTAGCCCAGTGCGTCGGTGCGGCCTGAGGTCATGTGCACGTTCATCTGGCTGTGCTGGGGCAAGGGGTCGACGCCGACGTTGACCAGCAGCAGGACCTGACTGGGCACGCTGGCGCGCAGCAGGGCCAGCTCCTCGACGCCAGGCAGGGGCAGGGGGAAGGCCTGCTGCAGGCTGCCGATCAGGTTGGACAGCTCGAAGTCGCTCAGGTCGCTGCTGCCCGGGTGCAGGGACAGCCGTGTGCTGCTGTCGATCACACTGTTGCGATGGCACCAGGCGAGCAGTTCGATCAGCTCCCGGGAGCGCTTCAGCGGGGCGAAGTCGGGCCACTCCTGGGCGTTCAGGCTGCCGGGGAACAGCGCCCACTGATGCTCGTTCGGCGCCTCGGCCGTGGAATGCTGCACCAGCGTCAGGGTGTCTTCTGCCAGATCCGGGGCGATGCCGGGGTTGATGAACTCGACCTTGCCGGCCTTGCGTTCGAAGGCGGCGTAGAGGCGCCGCCCCAGCACGTTGAGGTCGCGGTTGTTGAGTGAGCTGCCCGCCTGCGCACTGCGCGCGAACTGCGAGAGGAAGCGATAGCTGTAGGTCAGCTCGTTGACCAGGACGCGGCGCTCGGCGGCGACCTGGCGCACCTTCCACTGGCTGCGGCTGTCGAGCACCGCGAGCTGGCGCGTCTGCCAGCCCCATTCGCCGGTGAGGCGTTCGAGCAGCAGGCGTTGCCAGCTCTTGGCGCGGCCACGGGTGGGCGGGCGGCTGATCTTCTTGTTCACCTTGAGATACAGGCAGCGGCGGATCAGTTCGAGGCGCTCCTGATCGGCCCGGGCGATCAGGTATTCCTCCAGGCGGCGATAGACGACGATATACGGATCGAGCTCGTCCAGGTCCAGGCGTCCCTCGAAGACCGCCTGCTTGAAGCGCAGCGCCAGGCATTCGACCTGCGGGTGCTCGCTGGCGTAGACCTCGGTGAGCAACAGCTTGAGCGCGGATTTGTAGGGCGACTCGATGCCCTTGAACAGCTGCCACATGCCAGCGCCGATGAACTCCTCCGGCGGGATGCGCGCCAGGTGGCCGAGGTCGAGCACGTCCTCGGCGCGGACGAAGCGCTTGTTCAGCAGCGTGCGGCAGTAGTCGTGGTAGCGCGCCTCCTCGTACACCGGTACCAGCCACCAGATCGGCGTGCGCCCACCGAGCCAGATCGCCGTGCGGTAGAACTCGTCGAGCAGCAGGTAGTGCTGTGTGGTGCCGCAGTCGTCGGAGGTCAGCTGCGCTTCGCGGTCGCCCTGGGTGAAGCGCTGCGGGTCGACCAGAAAGACATGCACCTCGGCGCCCTGGGTGGCGGCCCAGCTCTCCAGCAGGTCGCATTTCCTGCGCAGTTCCTGCAGCTGCTGCGCCGTCAGGTTCGGCGCGTGACACAGCCACAGGTCCATGTCGCTCTGTTCGGCCTGCGCCACGGTGCCCAGGCTGCCCATCAGGAACAGGCCATGCAGCGGCGCGGAGCCCTGGCCACGGCGTGGCTTGTAGACGAAGGAGCGGGTCAGGCGCTGGACTTCGGCCAGGCTGCCGTCATCCGGCTCGAAGCCGCTCAGGCCGGCAGGCGTGCTGGCCGAGACATAGCCGGGTAACAGCGGGTGATTGACGTGCAGCAGTAGCGGCAGCAGCTTGAGCACCAGTTGCTGGCGCGTCGACAGGGCCTCCATGGCGCGCTGCAGGCGGCCCTGGTTGATCCGCAGGAAGCGCGCGCGCAGCTGTGCCAGCACCTTGCGGTCGATGCCATCGTCGATGTCGGGGCGGATTTCCTGCGTGCGCGTCATGCTCGAACTCTACTGGAGATGGTGCAAGCCTATCAGCGGCGTGCTCGCCAGTGCAGTGCCTGTGACGCTATATCGCCCGCCGGGCATGCCTCTTGAGGGCGGCCGGCGGGCAGGTCCAGCTGAGGGGCGTGTCGTGGGGCGCAGCAGGCTACCCGCGAGACTGCCGGGGTGCGTCTCAGGCCGCGGTCGTCTGGCGCTTCGCGAGGATGGTGAGCAGGGCTTGGGCGTGTTCGGCGGCGTCGATGCCGAGGCTGGTCAGGTAGCCGCCATCGGCCTGGCTGACCAGGCCTTTCTCATGCAGGCGGGTGATCGCCCCCTGCGCCTTGAATGAAGCGTTGTTGTGCACCTTGAGCCCTTCCTGGTGATTGTCCAGGTTGTACAGGGCAAGGATTTCCAGCTCGTCGATCAGGTCAGCGTCGAATGACTTCATGGTGACTCCGTCTTGTTGTTATGGCGTTCGTGCAGTGTAGAGCCCTGCGGCCCGGTCTGCCCGTCGGCCAGTTGCCATTTCTCCAGGATGCGCTGGTAGGTGCCGTCCTGCCTGATGCGCAGCATGCCCTCGTCGAATCGCTGCAGCAGGCTGGCGGCCTGGGCGTTGTGGCGTGAGAAGGTCAGGTACAGCTGCGGGCGATGGACGGTCGCCAGGGCCGCGAACTGCCCGGCCAGCTCCGGGCGCTCTCGCAGCAGTGCCTGGGTGGTGCCGCGAAAGGCGATGACATAGTCCACCCGGCCACGCTGCAGCATCAGGAAGCCATTGATGTCGCGTCGCACCGCGATACGGCGGATGCCCGGGTAATTGTCGAAGTGCTCGCCGTAGGTGTAGCCGATGGTGACGGCCACGCGCTTGCCAACCAGCGCCGACAGGTCCTCGACGGGCGCTTCTCCGACAGGGCCCCAGAGCAGGATGTTGTCGCTGAACAGCGCCTGCTGCGGCAGCAGGTAGGCGGCGCGGATGCCGGGGTCCGGCGTGGTGTTGAAGCAGGCGGGCAGGGCGCCGGTGCGGGTCAGCTCCATGCAGCGCGAGTAGGGGTATGGCATCAGTTCGATAGGCGTCTCGCTGACCGCGAATGCGGCGCGGACGATGTCAGCGGACATGCCCTCGATCTTGCCGTCGCGCCAGGCGGTGTAGGGGTACCAGTCATCTTCGGCGCCGATACGCACCACTTCGGCGCGCGCGATGCCGCTGGCGCTCAGCCAGAGCGACAGGACAAGCAGGGTGACGAGTCGTGGCAAGGAGCAGACCATCGCGGGGCGCGCCTTTCTGGTCGGGAATGGCTGTGAAAGTAGCAATCTACCTGCCAACCCGACCAGTGGCCTGGATCAATCCGCCTTCAGTTTTCTTCCGGCAGCGTCGGCAGGGCACGCAGGGCCTGCTCGTACCAGGCGCCATCGAAGGGGCGGTCGTCACGCAGCATGGCGTCGACTTCATGGGCGAGCACCAGGGCCATGAGCTCGAGAATCTCCTCGCGCTCGTAGCCGACCAGGGTCAGCTTGTTGTAGACCGCCTGGGCGGCCGCCGGCTCACCGTTCTCCAGCTGGTTCTCGATGGCCTGGACCAGCGTGGCCTCGGCGAAGGCTTCGTCTTCTTGCTCGATGTTGTCGCTCATGGTGCCTCTTGGTGTGGGTGGGCAGGCTCAGTCGCAGGGTATGCCGACGGTCTTGAGGCTGCGCTTGAAGTATTGCAGACGGAAACCCGAGGTGGCGGCCTTGCTGCAAAGGTTGTCGTTGAAGGTGCGGTACTCGGCGATGAAGATGGCCTTGCCCTGGCTGCGCATGTGGTCGTAGCCGTCGCACTCCTTGTAGCGGTAGCAGCTCTCGTTGATGGCGAAGTCGAAATGCTCGCCGAGCACGGGAAGCAGCTCCACGGCATTCTTCAGCCCGACGTTCATGTTGCGACTGCGCGCCTGTTCGGCCAGCCAGCGATTGAAGTCGATCTGCTGCTCTTCGGTCAGGTCGAGACCGTTATCGTTGCTGTAGCCATCCACGTTGTCCGGGTCGACGCCGTCGCAGCCCTTGGCCGCGGCCAGGTCCAGGCGCTTGGCCAGCAGCTGGCGCACGTCGTCGCGGCGATGGTCCAGCCAGCGTTCGCCCGGCCAGTCCGCCAGCTCGTTGCCGAGGGCTTCCTGCGGATAGCTGGCGGCATCGCTGCGCCAGTCTTCCCAGGTGCCGGCGCTGAAGTAGCAGATCACGATGCGGCCGCCACCCTTGAGTGCGGTGATGGTCTGCGTCGGCGTGTCGTACAGGTCGATGTCATAGACCTGCCGGTCCGGCGTCTGCAGCTTGCCGTCGAGCTGCATGTGCCAGGATGCATTGGCCGGAATGGGAATGGGGCTCGCCGGGGACAGTGCAGGGGCGAGGACGCTGATCAGAGCGAGTAGGGTACGCATGATGCTCTGCACTCGGTGGCGGGAGATGTAATCACCATAGGTCAGGGGGCGGGACGCGGCCAGCGGGCTGCCGTCAGCCGGCAGCGAAATCCAGCAGGGCCTGGCCGGTCAGGCGATAAGTGGTCCATTCGCTCTGTGGACGGGCGCCGAAGGATTCGTAGAAATCGATGGCCGGGGTGTTCCAGTCCAGCACCGACCATTCGAAACGACCGCAGTCGCGTGCCACGGCCAGCTGCGCGAGGTGGCGCAGCAAGGCCTTGCCGGCGCCCAGGCCACGGGCCTCGGGGCTGACGTAGAGGTCTTCCAGGTACAGGCCGTGCTTGCCCAGCCAGGTGGAGTAGTTGAAGAAGTACACGGCATAGCCGATCGGCTGGCCGGCGTTCTCGCAGATCAGGCCATGGGCGGTGCTGCCCTCGGCGAACAGGCTGTCGCGGATGCCGGCGGCGTCGGTCTTCACCTCCTGCTCGGCCTTCTCGTAGATGGCCAGGTCGGTGATGAAACGCAGGATCAGCTCGGCGTCGTCAGGGGTGGCGGGGCGGATGGTCAGGGGCATGGCGAATACTCTCAGGGGCGGTCTTCGGCTGGCGGCAGACTCGCCAGGAAGCGGTTGATGGCCTGGCGGGAGTCCAGGCGCAGATACTGACACGACGGCGGTGCGTTGCGCATTTCCTCGGCATAGCGCTGGCGGTAGACGGGATGGCGGGTCCAGGCCCAGGCCAGGATGGAGGCGCGCGGGTTCAGCTTGAACAGGTTGCTCCAGCGCTCGCGGTTGCCATTCCACAGCGTTTCTCGCGTTGCCAGGCGGCGCAGGGTACGCCAGATCACCTGGCGCATCACCTTGCGCCGGGGCAGGTCCAGCCAGATCACCATGTCCGAGCGTTCGAGCACCTGCGGGCGCACAAGCGAGTAGTTGCCTTCGACCACCCAGCCGTCACCTTGCAGCGCCTTGTGCGTGGCCCGCTGAAATTCCTCGTCGGGGAGCGGCTGCCAGTCGGGCTGGTGGTACAGCGCGTCGAGTTCGACGTGGCGATAGCCCAGGTGCCGAGCCAGGCGCCGGGAAAGCGTGGTCTTCCCGGCGCCCGAACAACCCACCACCGAGATTCGGCGGCCGGGTGCGATAGGCCCTGTCGGGCAGGTAGTCGGTGGCACGGGGTCAACCATGGCTGAGTGTCAGCCAGGCAAGCGCTGCGCCCACCAGGCAGAGGAAACCGAACGCCGCGATCCAGGCGCTGCGTGAGCCCATCGGGTCGGCCACACGCAGCGGTAGATCGGGGTAGCGGCCCAGGGTCAGTAATCGCAGGACCAGCCAGCCGGTGCCATAGAGGACGTAGTCGACAATGACTTCGGCTATCAGCTCGACCAACACCAGCAGGCCGCGTAGCAGCAGCTCGATCATGGGGAAGTCCTTTTCCCTGGGAAACGTCTAGCGGTTCGCCAGCACTTCCCGGCCACGTACCACGGCAGCGCGTACCTGGTTCGGTGCGGTGCCGCCGATATGGTCGCGGGCGCCGACCGAGCCTTCCAGAGTCAGGACGGCGAATACGTCGTCGCCGATCTGGTCGCTGAACTGGCGCAGCTCGTCCAGGCTCATTTCGGCCAGGTCCTTGCCGGTCTGCACACCGTATTTCACGGCGTGGCCGACGATCTCGTGACAGTCACGGAACGGCAGGCCCTTGCGTACCAGGTAGTCGGCCAGGTCGGTGGCAGTGGAGAAACCGCGCAGCGCCGCTTCGCGCATCATGTCCTTCTTCGGCTTGATCGCCGGGACCATGTCGGCAAAGGCGCGCAGGCTGTCACGCAGCGTGTCGGCGGCATCGAACAGCGGTTCCTTGTCTTCCTGGTTGTCCTTGTTGTAGGCCAGCGGCTGGCCCTTCATCAGGGTCAGCAGGCCGGTCAGGGCACCGAACACGCGGCCGGTCTTGCCGCGCACCAGCTCGGGGACGTCCGGGTTCTTCTTCTGCGGCATGATCGAGGAACCGGTGCAGAAGCGATCCGGCAGGTCGATGAACTGGAATTGCGCGGAGGTCCACAGCACCAGCTCTTCGGAGAAGCGCGACAGGTGCATCATCGCCAGCGACGCGGCGGCGCAGAATTCGATGGCGAAGTCGCGATCGGATACGCCGTCCAGCGAGTTGCCGCCCACGGCGTCGAAGCCCAGCAGTTCGGCAGTGATCTCGCGGGCGATCGGGTAGGTGGTGCCGGCCAGTGCGGCGCTGCCCAGCGGCATGCGGTTGGTGCGTTTGCGGCAGTCGACCAGGCGCTCGTAGTCGCGCGAAAGCATCTCGAACCAGGCCAGCAGATGGTGGCCGAAGGTTACCGGCTGGGCGGTCTGCAGGTGGGTGAAACCGGGCATGATGGTGTCCGCTTCGGCTTCGGCTAGGCCCAGCAGGCCCTGCTGCAGGCGGGTGATCTCGGCCAGGATGCTGTCGATTTCGTCACGCAGCCACAGGCGGATATCGGTGGCCACCTGATCGTTGCGCGAGCGGCCGGTGTGCAGCTTCTTGCCGGTCACGCCGATGCGATCGGTCAGGCGCGCCTCGATGTTCATGTGCACGTCTTCCAGGTCGACGCGCCAGTCGAACTGACCCGCTTCGATCTCGGCCTGGATCTGCTTGAGGCCGTCGATGATGGCGTCACGCTCGTCGGCGCTGAGCACGCCGACCTTGGCCAGCATCGTGGCGTGGGCGACGGAGCCCATGATGTCGTGGCGATAGAGGCGCTTGTCGAATTCGACCGAGGCGGTGAAACGGGCGACGAAGGCGTCGACGGGCTCGCTGAAGCGGCCGCCCCAGGATTGGTTGGTTTTTTCGCTGCTCATGGTTCGGGCTCTGGATCGGGCAAGCCGCTTTCGACGGCCAGCATGGCGGACAAAGTCCGTCGATAATAACAGGGTCGGCGCGCGTTTCGCCGGGCCACGTTCGTCTTTGGCGAGGAAGCGGCGGTGTCGGCTGCTTCACAAATTTGTTCCGAAGACGGCATTTCGGTGCTTTATTTTGCCCGGCTGGAGCCGCCCGTCTTGCCGGCCCGCGAGGCGACACGGAAACTGCGTCGATGCACACTCAATCGTTTGCCAAGAACAATCACAACGCCGCGGTCGACGACTTCTTCGTCCCCGAACTGTGCCAGCCGGAAGCACTGCTGAGCATGGTGCTGCTGGCCGAGCTGCTGGTACTGGTCCTGGTGCTGGCCGAACCCATGACGCCGGGCTTCGACTGGGTACGCCTGGCACTGACCTCGCTGTTCGTGCAGTGGATCGTCCTGCTGTCGGCCGCCGTCATGTGCCGCCTGCGGCCGTTGCTGGCGCGCCTGCGCCCGGCGCTGGCGGGCAGCCTGTGCTGCATGCTGGTGGTGCTGCTGACCCTCAGCTGCACGGCGGTCGCCGACTATTACGACCTGGGCGGACCGCTGCCACGCAATGGCGAGGTGAACCTGTACCTGCGTCATGCCCTGATCAGCCTGATCATGTCCGCACTGCTGCTACGCTATTTCTATCTGCAGAGCCAATGGCGTCGTCAGGAACAGGCCGAGTTGCGCGCCCGCATCGAGTCCTTGCAGGCGCGGATCCGTCCGCACTTCCTGTTCAACAGCCTCAACAGCATCGCCAGCCTGGTCACGCTCGATCCGCACAAGGCCGAGCAGGCGGTGCTGGATCTGTCCGATCTGTTTCGCGCCAGTCTGGCCAAGCCCGGCAGCCTGGTGTCGTGGAAGGAGGAACTGGAACTGGCAAAACGATATCTGTCGATCGAGCACTATCGGCTCGGCGAGCGTCTACAGTTGCAGTGGGAGGTCGAAGGCGTGCCGGAGGATCTGCCGATTCCCCAGCTGACCCTGCAGCCTCTGTTGGAGAATGCGCTGATCTATGGCATCCAGCCGCGAATCGAAGGCGGGCTGGTGCGGGTCGAGGCGGATTACCAGGATGGTGTGTTCAGCTTGTGTGTCAGCAATCCGTATGAAGAGCGGGGCGAGCAGCAACCGTCACGGGGAACGCATCAGGCGCTGAGCAATATCGATGCGCGTCTAGCGGCACTTTTTGGGTCGCGCGCGAGTCTCAGCGTGGAGCGCCGTGACGGCCGTCATTACAGCTGTCTACGCTATCCTTGTGCGAGACTCACGCAGGAAGCCAGAGCAATATGAATGTCCTGATCGTCGATGACGAACCCCTTGCCCGCGAGCGCCTCAGCCGCATGGTCGGTGAGCTCGAGGGTTATCGGGTCCTGGAGCCCACCGCGAGCAACGGTGAGGAAGCCCTGACCCTGATCGATAGCCTGAAGCCGGACGTGGTCCTGCTCGATATCCGCATGCCCGGCCTCGATGGCCTGCAGGTGGCCGCCAGGCTGTGCGAGCGCGAAGCGCCGCCAGCGGTGATCTTCTGCACGGCCCATGACGAGTTCGCCCTGGAGGCGTTCCAGGTCAGTGCCGTCGGCTACCTGGTGAAACCGGTGCGCGCCGAGAATCTCAGCGAAGCCTTGAAGAAGGCGGAACGGCCCAACCGCGTGCAACTGGCGGCGCTGACACGCCCAGCGGCAGAAACCGGTGGCGGCCCGCGCACCCACATCAGTGCCCGCACGCGCAAGGGCATCGAGCTGATCCCGCTGGATGACGTGGTCTATTTCATCGCCGATCACAAGTACGTGACGCTGCGCCACGAGGGCGGCGAGGTGCTGCTGGACGAGCCGCTCAAGGCGCTGGAAGACGAGTTCGGTGACCGCTTCGTGCGCATCCACCGCAATGCACTGGTTGCCCGCGAGCGCATCGAGCGCCTGCAGCGCACCCCGCTGGGACACTTCCAGCTCTACCTCAAGGGGCTCGACGGTGATTCGCTGGTGGTCAGTCGCCGCCACGTGGCCGGTGTGCGCAAGCTGATGCAGTCGCTGTAGCGGGCGCCGGCTGCGGCCGATGGCCGCCTCCTCCAGCCGGCACTGGGCGAGCCTGTTATGATTCGCGGCAATCCGTTTTCTGGAATTGCCCCCATGTCCCGCGAAATTCGCATCGCCACCCGTAAGAGCGCCCTGGCCCTGTGGCAGGCCGAATATGTCAAAGCCCGCCTGGAGCAGGCCCACCCCGGCCTCAAGGTCAGCCTGGTGCCGATGGTCAGTCGTGGCGACAAGCTGCTCGACGCACCTCTGGCGAAGATCGGCGGCAAGGGGCTGTTCGTCAAGGAACTGGAAACCGCGCTGCTGGAGAACGAGGCCGATATCGCCGTGCACTCGATGAAGGACGTGCCGATGGACTTCCCGGCAGGTCTGGGCCTGTACTGCATCTGCGAGCGGGAAGACCCGCGTGACGCCTTCGTCTCCAACACCTACGCGAGCCTCGATGCGCTGCCCGCCGGCAGCGTGGTCGGTACCTCCAGCCTGCGGCGCCAGGCCCAGCTGCTGGCGCGGCGTCCCGACCTGAAGATCCAGTTCCTGCGCGGCAACGTCAATACCCGCCTGGCCAAGCTCGATGCCGGCGAGTACGACGCCATCATCCTCGCCGCAGCCGGCCTGATCCGCCTGGGTTTCGAAGCCCGTATCCGCAGTTCGCTCAGTGCCGAAGACAGCCTGCCCGCCGGTGGCCAGGGCGCTGTCGGCATCGAGTGCCGCACGGCCGACAGCGACCTGCATGCCCTGCTGGCACCGCTGCATCACCCTGAAACGGCGCTGCGCGTGACGGCCGAGCGGGCGCTGAACAAGCACCTCAATGGCGGTTGCCAGGTGCCGATCGCCTGTTATGCGCTGCTGGAAGGCGACCAGCTGTGGCTGCGTGGCCTGGTCGGCCAGCCCGATGGCGGTCTGCTGCTGCGTGCCGAGGAGCGCGCCGCCAGCAGCGATGCCGAGGCGCTGGGCGTGCGCGTCGCCGAGGCCCTGCTGGCACAGGGCGCCGATGCGATTCTCAAGGCCGTGTACGGTGAGGCCGGTCACCCGTGAGCGCCTGGCGCCTGCTGCTGACGCGTCCGACCGATGACTGTGCCGCGTTGGCGCGGACGCTTGCAGCGCATGGCGTGTACGGGCATTGCATGCCGTTGCTGGCGATCGAGGCGCTGGCCGAGAGCGTCGAGCAGCAACAGACCTTCCGCGATCTGCAGCGCTACTGCGCGGTGATCGTGGTCAGCAAGCCGGCGGCGCGCCTGGGCCTGGCCCTGCTGCAGCGGCATGGGCCGCAGCCTGCGCCGGCGCAACCCTGGTTCGCCGTGGGCGCCGCGACCGCTGCGCTGCTCGATGAAGCGGGCCTGGACAGCCATTACCCGCCGACCGGCGACGACAGCGAGGCGCTGCTCGCGTTGCCGGCGCTGCAGCAGGCCATTGCCGCCGCCGACACGCCGCGCGTGCTGATCCTGCGTGGCGAGGGTGGCCGAGAATTTCTTGCCGAATGCTTGCGCGGCCAAGGTGTGACAGTCGACTATCTGCCACTGTACCGCCGCGCGTTGCCGCAGTACGCGCCGGATGAGCTGGGCCGCAGGGTGCGGGCGGAACGCCTGAACGGCCTGGTGGTCAGCAGTGGGCAGGGGTTCGAGCATCTGCTGCAGCTGGCCGGCGGTGACTGGCCGAGCCTGGCTCGGCTACCCTTGTTCGTACCCAGCCCGCGTGTCGCCGAGCAGGCACGCCGTGCGGGCGCGGAGATCGTTGTGGACTGTCGTGGCGCCAGTGCCGCGGCCTTGCAGGCAGCTCTGGAGCAGTTTCCGGCTGCCGCCCTCTAAAAGGACGGATACGTGAGCGAAGCATCCACCCCGAATACGCCAGAAGAAAAACCGGCCAGCGCAGCCGTGAACAGCACCGCCACTCCCCCCGCGAAGACCCCAGGCAAAGGCGGTGGCACCGGCCTCGCGGCCTTCGCCCTGCTGGTCGGCCTGGCTGGCGCCGGTGCCGGCGGCTGGAGCCTCTGGCAGCTGCAACAGATACAGGGCCGGGAACAGCAGCAATCCGCGGACCTGCAGCGCACCCGAGACGACAGCGCGAAGAAGGTCGACGAGCTCGCCCAGCGCCTCGACTCGCGCCTGTCGGCCCTGCCCAGCGCGGCCGAACTGGATGAGCGTCGCCGTCTTCTGGCCAATGTGCAGTCCGATCAGCAGCGCATGAGCCAGCGCCTGGAGTCGGTGCTCGACGGTACCCGGCAGGACTGGCGCCTGGACGAGGCCGAGCACCTGCTGCGCCTCGCCACCCTGCGTCTGTCCGCCCTGCAGGATGTCGCCAGCGCCGAAGCGCTGGTGCAGACCGCCGACGAGATTCTCCGCGATCAGGATGACCCCGCGGCCTTCGGTGCCCGCGAACAGCTCAGTCGCAGCCTGGAAGCCCTGCGCACCACCGAGCGCCCCGATCGCGTCGGCCTGTTCCTGCAGCTGGGCGCCCTGCGTGAGCAGGCGGCCACGCTCAACCCGTTGGCGCCAAGCCTCGACGGGCAGGGTGACGTGCTCTCCGAACTGGCTGCCGAGAACGACGGCAGCGCCTGGTGGAGTGACTGGCTGAAAGACCTGTCGCAGTACTTCCGTATCGAGTTCGACGCGGACCGCAACGTGCGGCCACTGCTCTCGGGGCAGAGCCTGTCGCAGGTACGCCTGAGCCTCTCGCTGGCACTGGAGCAGGCGCAATGGGCGGCCCTGCATGGCCAGGCCGGCGTGTACCGGCAGTCGCTGAAGCAGGCTGAGGACATCCTCGACGCGCACTTCAACCTGGATAACCCGGACAGCCGCGCGCTGCGCCAGCGTTTCAGCGAACTGGCCGATGCCCGCGTCGAGGTCAAGGTGCCCGACCTGAGCGAGTCGCTCGACGCCCTGCAAGCCTACTTGCAGCGCAAGCACGCGCAGCGTCGGCAGGGGGCCGCAGCGGCCGGGGAGGCGCAATGAAACGCCTGATCTGGCTCCTGCTGTTGCTGGCCGTCGCGGTGGGGCTGTACCTGCTGAGTCTGGCCATCGAGGCCGACCGCGGCTACGTGCTGTTTGCCTACAAGGGTTTCCGTTACCAGTCCGGCCTGTGGGCGTTTCTCGGCTTGCTGCTGGCCGTGGTGCTGGTCTACTACCTGGGCAAATGGCTGCTGCGCCTGCTGCTCAGTTCGACACGCCTGGCCAACCCCTGGTCGCGCCTGCATCGCAACCGGCGCGTACGTCTGGCTTCCGAGCAGGGCATGCTCGACCTGGCGGAGGGTCGCTGGGCGCGTGCGCAACGTCAGCTGACCCGTGCCGCAGAGGCCGACAGCCAGCCGCTGATGTTCTACCTCGGCGCCGCGCGAGCTGCGAACAAGCTCGGCCAGCACGAACAGAGCGATGCGCTGCTCGAGCAGGCCCTGAACCGGCAGCCGCAGGCCGAGCTGGCCATCGCCCTGACCCACGCCGAGCTGCAGCGCAGCCGTGGCGACATGGACGCTGCGCTGGACACACTGCAGGCGATGCACGAGCGTCACCCGGGGCATCACCTGGTGTTGCGCCAGTTGCAGCGCCTGTACCTGCAGCGTCAGGACTGGTCGGCGCTGCTCGGTCTGCTGCCGGAGCTGCGCAAGGAGAAAGCCCTGCCGGCCGCCGAGCTGGATGAACTGGAGCGCGAAACCTGGCGCGGGCGCCTGGGCGAAGCCGGGCTTGCCGGGCAGGGGCAGGGCGAAACGGCGCTGCAACCGCTGACCCAGGCCTGGCAGCAGCTGTCTGCGCCGTTGCGCCAGGAGCCTGAGCTGATTGCCGCCTACGTCGAGCAACTGCGTCGTCTCGGCGCCCAGGAAGAGGCCGAAGAAGTCCTGCGCAGTGCCCTCAAGCGTGGCTACGACAGCCGTCTGGCGCGTTTCTATGGCGTGCTGCGTGGCGCTGATCCGGCGCGTCAGTTGCAGACGGCCGAACTCTGGCTCAAGCAGCATCCGCAGGACCCGGCCCTGCTGCTGACCCTGGGCCGGCTGTGCCTGCAGAACCAGCTCTGGGGCAAGGCCCGCGATTATTTCGAGAGCAGCCTGAAGCTGGAACGGCACCCGGAAACCTGCGCCGAACTGGCGCGCCTGCTGGCGCAACTAGGCGAACTGGAGCGCAGCAACCAGCTGTTGCTGGAAAGTCTCGGCCTGTTGCATCAGGGCCTGCCGCCGCTACCGCAACCGCAGGGGGCCAATGCCTGATCGGCTGCGGCCGATTGCCGCGGCAGGCGCGCCGCCCTGACGGAGGGGCGTTTCCGCGCGATGAATAGCCTGCTGCGTGTTGCCGGGCGCCTTGAAAGGCGCCCTCGCTTTCCTCTACCGTACTGCCCTCGATTTCCTTCCCGGAGCCACCATGCACTTGGCCAGTCCGCGTCCCCTGTTTTTCCTGGCATTCATCGGCTGCGTACTGCTGATGGCGGCTGCGCTCTATCTGGAACATGTCGTGGGCCTCGAGCCCTGCCCGATGTGCATCCTGCAACGTATCTGCGTGGTGCTGTTCGGTGTGGTCTGCCTGATCGCCTCGCTCCATGGTCCGGGTCGTCTGGGCCGACGTGTCTATGCCGTGCTGGCGCTGCTGTTCGCCGTCGCCGGTGCCGCCACCGCAGGTCGGCAGATCTGGTTGCAGAGCGTGCCGGCCGACCAGCTCGAAGCCTGCCTGCCGAGCCTCGAGTTCATGATGGAAGCGCTGCCGCTGCAGGACATCGTGCGCCTGGTGTTCCAGGGCAGTGCCGATTGCGCCGAAGTGAACTGGACGCTGTTCGGCATGAGCATTCCCGAGTGGAGCCTGCTCGGCTTCATCGGCATGATCGGTTTCTGCCTGCTGCAGCTTCTGCGTCGCGATTGAGAATGCGTATTGCTGCAGGCCGCGAGGCCTGTGGCTTGCTGCTCAAACGCTCGTATGAAATTTCTCGTGGCAGTGCCTTGATGGTGTCTGCCCACGAGCATAATCTGGCTCGCACGCATCGTCGGAAAAACGCCATTCTGCGGTTGCCTTCCCAAGAACAAGCACCGATTGACAAAAAATCGTCGGGAATGATTTTCAACGTCGCGTAGCGACGCCCGAAGGGTGGCCGCCAGGATCGCAGGTCATAAGAACGTCCCGGAGTGGACGTATAACAGGCCTTATCGATAAGGGAAGCGAGGTTCATCATGCTTGAGAGTTGTCGGAACGCACAGGAACGTTGGGGCGGGGTTCACCAGCTGATCGATCGCTGGCTGGGTGAGCGGCGCGAACTGGTGCAGGCCTACGCTGCCCTGACCAAGGCACCGCAGGCGCCGGCCATCAATGGTGAGTCTCTGCAGGGCTTCTGCGAGCTGCTGGTGGACTATGTGTCGGCAGGCCATTTCGAGGTCTACGAACAGCTGACCAGCGAGGCCAAGGCCTTCAACGATCAGCGCGGCCTCGAGCTGGCCAAGCGCATCTACCCGCGTCTCGAGGCGATCACCGCCGTGGCGCTGGCCTTCAATGATCGCTGTGACAACGGCGACTGCCGCGACAGCGCTTCGCTGGTGGCAGAGCTCGAGCGTCTGGGCCAGCTGCTGCATGAACGCTTCGAGCTGGAAGACTGCCTGATCGAGGTGCTGCACACCGCCCATCAGGAACAGGCCGCCGAAGCGCTCTGAACCTCGGGTGCCGATAGCGCCCGGAGATTCCGGGCCGCACGTTGCCGCTCAGTCGGCGACGTCGAGCAGGCGCAGGTCGAACACCAGCGGCGCGTAGGGGGGGATCAGATCACCCGCACCTTCCTCGCCGTAGGCCTGACTCGACGGAATCACCAGGCGCCAGTGCGCGCCCTTGGGCATCTGCAGCAGTGCGCTGCGCCAGCCGGCGATCAGGCTGTCCAGGCGAAACCACTGTGGCGTGTCACTCTCGTCGAAGACACTGCCGTCTGCCAGCGAACCGCGATAGCTCACCTGCACCCGGCTACGTGCCGAGGGCGTCGGGCCACTGCCGCTGCCCAGCTCGCTCACCAGCACGCCGTTCTCCAGCACTCGGGTGCCGGGGCGCTGGCGCTGTTCGGCGAGAAAGCGCTGTTCCGCTTCGATAGCCTTGGCATGGCGTTGCGGCGAGGCCGCGATGCGCGCTTCGTGCTCATCGAGCAGCTGTTCGATACGGGCGCTGTCCAGGCGCAGCGGCTTGCCGTCGTAGGCCTGGCGCAAACCCTCGACCAGCGCGTCCAGGGGCAGGTCCGGTACCTCTGCATGCAGTCGCTCGCCGAGCCTTGCGCCGAGGCTGTAGGCCAGGTCTTGCTGGTGCTGGTCGGCCTGTACGGTCAGGCTGCAGCAGAGCGCAAGGGTGGCGAGTGCGGCGCGGCGCATGGCGTTGTCTCCGGATCAGGATGCGGGCTGGTGTGCATTTCCTGTGGCTCGCCCGGAGGCGACACAGGATCCCGGCGATTATGCCAGTGCCTGCGTGTATCTGCTGTGCTCGCCGAAAGGCCTATGGCGACGCCTCGCTCGTGCGTCTAGTATGGGCGGATCCACATCCGCCAGGAGGCGTGCCATGTCGGCCAAGAAGAAGTCCGTAACCACTCCGTTGCACCTGCTTCACCAGTTGTCTGCCAGTCTGCTCGAGCACCTGGAAAATGCCTGCTCGCAAGCACTGATCGATGCCGAGAAACTCCTCGCCAAGCTGGAGAAACAGCGCGGCAAGGCCCAGGAAAAACTGCACAAGGCGCGCAGCAAGCTGCAGGACGCCGCCGTCGCTGGAAAAGCCAAGGCCCAGGCCAAGGCCAAGGACGCGGTGGCCGAGCTGGAAGAACTGCTCGACTCGCTCAAGACCCGGCAGAGCGAAACCCGCAACTACATCGGCCAGCTCAAGCGTGATGCTCAGGAGAGCCTGAAACTGGCCCAGGGCGTAGGCAAGGTGAAAGAAGCCGCGGGCAAGGCGCTCGACGTGCGCGACGCCAAGGCTGCCGCGCCGGCCGCCAAGCCAGCCAGCAAACCGGCGGCGGCGAAGAAACCTGCTGTTGCCAAGGCACCGGTGAAGAAGGCTCCGGCCAAAGCGGCTGCCGCCAAACCGGTGAGCAAGCCCGTTGCCAAGCCGGCCGCCAAGCCTGCGGCAGCCAGCAAGCCGGCAGCGAAACCGGCAGCGGCCAGCAAGCCAGCGGCCAAGCCCGCCGCTCGCAAGCCTGCGGCAGCCAAGCCGGCAGCGCCGAAAGCGGCTGCCAAGCCCGCTGCAACCAAACCCGCCGCCAAACCGGCTGCCAAGCCGGTCGCAGCCAAGGCCCCGGCCAAGCCTGCCGTGGCCAGCAAACCGGCGGCAGCCAAACCAGCAGCCAAGCCCGCCGCAGCGAAACCGGCCGCCAAGCCAGCAGCGAAGCCCGTCAGCAAGCCTGCGGTCGCGAAGAAGCCGGCTGCTGCCAAGGCGCCCGTGAAGAAGGCTCCGGCCAAGCCGGCCGCCGCCAAGCCCGCAGCGCCGGCGGCACCCGTCGCGCCCGCCGCTCCAGCGGCGAGCACTGGGGCCAGCGCCGCAGAGACGCCGAGCGCGTCCTAAGGCTGAGCCATGGCGCCGCGCAGCACATGCAGCGCGGCGCTGTCCTGCCTTCCCAGGTGCGTCAGCCAGTCATGGTCGCCGGCTTCGCTCGGCCAGGGCTCGGCAAGTGCCTGCAAGCGCTCGAGCAGCACGCGCTCGCTGTGCAATTCCAGTTGCTTGATCTGTTCGCGCAAGCTCGCCAGCGCTGCATCCTGGCTGGCGGCGCCGCGCCAGTCGCGGCGTAGCTGGCGCAAGGGCGAGACCACCTCGCGTTGCCAGGGCACCGCCACGTCCCGCAGGGCGCGCAGGCGTTCATCCAGACAGCGCACGCCACGGCGTTGCAGCCAGGCACCAGTCAGAAGCAGGCAGACATCGCAGCCTGCCTCCTGCAACTCCAGGCAGGCGTGTTCCACGCCGGGTCTGGCGTAGAGTTCAAGCGCGAAATTCCACAGATCCTGCACGCGGCCTCCGGGGCGATTTGGTAGACTCCGCGGCCATTATGATCCGACTCCAGAACCTCACTCTACAGCGCGGTCCGCAACGCCTTCTCGAAGGTGCGGAACTGACCCTGCACGCCGGCCAGAAAGTCGGTCTGATCGGTGCCAATGGCGCCGGCAAGTCCAGCCTGTTCGCGCTGCTGCGCGGTGAACTCGGCCCCGATGCCGGGGACTGCCGCTTGCCCGCCGACTGGCGCATCGCCCACATGCGCCAGGAGGTCGACAACCTCGAACGCCTGGCGGTGGACTACGTGCTCGATGGCGACCTGCACCTGCGGGCGATCCAGGCCGAACTGGCGCGTGCCGAGCAGGCGCATGACGGCGCCTCCATCGCCCGTCTGCACACCGAACTGGACAACGCCCAGGGCTACACCGCCGATGCTCGCGCCCGCAAGCTGCTGGCGGGGCTGGGTTTCACCGGCGAGCAGATGGACAAGCGCGTCGGCGACTTTTCCGGTGGCTGGCGCATGCGCCTGAACCTGGCCCAGGCGCTGATGTGCCCGTCCGAGTTGCTGCTGCTCGACGAGCCGACCAACCACCTCGACCTCGATGCCATCCTCTGGCTGGAGGAGTGGCTCAAGGGCTACCCGGGCACCCTGCTGCTGATCTCTCACGACCGCGATTTCCTCGATGCCGTGGTCGATCACGTGGCGCACCTGGAGCAGCAGAAGCTGACCCTCTACCGGGGCGGCTACTCGGCCTTCGAACGCACCCGTGCCGAACGTCTGGCCCAGCAGCAGCAGGCGTACGAGAAGCAGCAGACGCAGCGTGCGCACATGGAAGACTTCATCCGCCGCTTCAAGGCCAAGGCCAGCAAGGCGCGCCAGGCGCAGAGCCGCATCAAGGCGCTGGAGCGCCTGGAAGAACTGGCACCGGCGCATGTCGACTCGCCCTTCGACTTCGCCTTCCGCGAGGCGGACAAGGTCTCCAGCCCGCTGCTCAACCTCTCCGAGGTGCGCCTGGGTTATGGCGACAAGGTGGTGCTGGAGAAGGTCAAGCTGAGCCTGGCGCCCGGTGCGCGCATCGGCCTGCTCGGCCCCAATGGCGCGGGCAAGTCGACCCTGATCAAGACCCTGGCCGGCGATCTCGCCGTGCTCGGTGGTGAGCTGGCGCGTGGCGAGAACCTGGCCATCGGTTACTTCGCCCAGCACCAGCTCGATTCGCTGGATGCCAAGGCCAGCCCGCTGCTGCACCTGCAGCGCATCGCCCCGGGCGAGCGCGAGCAGACCCTGCGCGATTTCCTCGGCGGTTTCGACTTCCGTGGCGAGCGTTGCGACGAAGTGGTGGTCAATTTCTCCGGTGGCGAGAAGGCGCGCCTGGCCCTGGCGCTGATCGCCTGGCAGAAGCCCAACCTGCTGTTGCTCGACGAACCGACCAACCACCTCGACCTGGAAATGCGCCTGGCGCTGACCATGGCCCTGCAGGACTTCGCCGGTGCGGTCCTGGTGGTGTCCCACGATCGTCACCTGCTGAAGAGCACCACCGACGAGTTCCTGCTGGTGGCCGACGGGCGTATTCAACCCTTCGAGGGTGACCTCGACGACTACGCGCGCTGGCTGGTCGACTTCCGCGCGCGCCAGTTGCCAGCGGGGGCTCCGCTGGCCGGCGGCGAGAAGACCGACAAGCGTGCCCAGCGCCAGGCTGCCGCCGCGTTGCGCCAGCAGCTGGCGCCGCACAAGAAACAGGCCGACAAGCTCGAGCAGGAGCTGGGCAAGCTGCAGGCGCAGCTTGCCGAGGTGGAGCAGCAACTGGGCGATAGCACGCTGTACGAAGCGGCACGCAAGGACGAGTTGCGCGAGCGCCTGGCCGAGCAGGCCCGGCTCAAGGCCCGCGAGGCGGAGCTGGAAGAGGCCTGGTTGCTGGCGCTGGAAACCCTGGAGGCCCTGCAACAGCAACTGGAGGAGGCGGAGTGATGGAACAGCTGGAACTGCTGATGGCGTGGCGCGAGCCCTTGCTGCGTGCCGGTCAGGTGTTGCTGATCATCCTGCTGGCCTGGCTCGCCCAGCGCATTCTGACCCGCGCCATCAGCCGTCTCGGCGCACGCTACAGCCTGCTGCCGCCGGAGGTGTTGCAGCCCCTGCGAGGCCTGGTGCGCTGGGTGATCATGGGCAGTGCCCTGCTGATGGTGCTGGAGCGCCTGGGCGTGTCGGCGACGGTACTGTGGACGGCGCTGACCGGCTTCACCGCCGTTGCTGCAGTGGCCTTCTTCGCCATCTGGAGCGTGCTGTCGAACATGTTCTGCGCACTGCTGATCTTCACCATGGGCCCGTTTCGCATGGGCGACACCGTGGAGGTCATCGAGAGCGCCGACAAGCCAGGTGTGAAGGGCCGGGTCATCGCTATCAACCTGTTCTACACCACCCTGCAGGACCTCAGCGAGGATGCCGCTGGCGCCCTGTTGCAGGTGCCCAACAGTCTGTTCTTCCAGAAGTCGGTGCGCCGCTGGCGCTGACCCGCTGGTCTGGGCGCTGGCGCAGGAGTAGGCTGTAGCTCCTTCTCCTGATTTCAGCTTTTCGAGGTACGCATCATGGCACTGGAAACCTGGCTCGCCTTCTTCGTTGCCTGCTGGGTGATCAGCCTGTCGCCAGGTGCCGGCGCCGTGGCCTCGATGTCCGCTGGCCTGCAGTATGGCTTCTGGCGTGGCTACTGGAACGCGCTGGGCCTGCAGCTCGGCCTGGCGATGCAGATCGCCATCGTCGCCGCCGGGGTCGGTGCCATCCTGGCGACCTCAGCCCTGGCCTTCAGCGTGATCAAATGGTTCGGCGTCGCCTACCTGGTGTTCCTCGCCTACAAGCAATGGGTGGCCCTGCCCAGTGACCTGGATAGCGGCGCCGTCGAGCGGCCGATTGGCCGGCCGCTGACCCTGGTGCTGCGCGGTTTCCTGGTCAACGCCAGCAATCCCAAGGCCATCGTCTTCATGCTGGCGGTGCTGCCGCAGTTCCTCGACCCGCATGCGCCGCTGCTGGCCCAGTACCTGATCATGGGTGCGACCATGATCGTGGTCGACCTGATCGTCATGGCCGGCTACACCGGCCTGGCCTCGCGCGTGCTGCGGGCGCTGCGCACGCCCCGCCAGCAGCGCGTGATGAATCGCAGCTTCGCCGCCCTGTTCGCCGCAGCGGCGGGCCTGCTGGCCACGGTCAAACGCGCGGCCGTCTGAAGCCCATGCCCGGCCGCCTGCGGGCGGCCACTCGGCGGGTTGTTACCAAATATTTCATATTTTCCTTGTCTGCGCAGGGCAGGCCGGCAACAATTTAATGCCATCCATTCGCGTTTCGGAATGCATTGATGAGTCGTTATCGTTCCCTGTTCTCCTGGCTGATGCTGCCGCTGCTGGCACTCGGCAGCCTCGCTGCCCTGGCCGAGCCACTCGATGGCGCCGCCCAGGCCCTGCACATGCTCGGCTACATTGGCGCCGACTATCCGGCCACGGTGGCCGACGGCCAGGTGGTCGACGCGGGCGAGTACCGCGAGCAGCTGGAGTTCATCGGGGTCCTGCAGGGGCTGGTGGTCGCACTGCCGGCCAAGGCCGAACGCGCTGAACTGGAACAGGGCATCGCTGCGCTGAAGCACGCCGTCGAGCAGCGTCAGCCCGGTGCAGACGTTGCGCACCAGGCGCGTCAGCTCAGTGCCCGCCTGGCCGAGCTGTATCAGGTGGCGCAGACACCGGCCATCACCCCCGACCCCGAGCGCGGTGCGCCGCTGTATGCGCAGCATTGCTCGGTCTGCCACGGCGATGCCGGCGCCGGCGACGGCCCGGCGGGCATCGGCCTGGAGCCGCCGCCGGCCAATCTGCGCGATGCCGCACGGCTGGACCGGCTGAGCCTCTACGACCTCTACAACACGCTCGGCCTGGGCATCGAGGGCACCGACATGCCGGCCTTCGCCGATCAGCTCGATGATCGCCAGCGCTGGGACCTGGCCAGCTATATCGCCGGCTTCAGCGCCGCTCCGGCGCAGGGCGGCACGCAGTTCCGCATGGCCGACCTGGCCGGGCGCACGCCTGCGGAGATCATCGCGGAGGGGGGCGATGGCGCTGCCTTCCGCGCCCAGCGTGCTCATCCGACCGTGGAGAAGCGCGGCCCGCAGCAACTGATCGGGCATACCCGCAGCACCCTGGAGCACAGCCTGCAGGCCTACCGCGATGGCCATGTCGAACAAGCCTACGACCTCTCGGTGGGTGCCTACCTGGAGGGTTTCGAGCTGGTCGAGAGCGCGCTGGACAACCTCGACGCGGTGCAGCGCAAGACCACCGAGAGGGCGCTGATGGCCTACCGCCAGGCGGTTCAGGACGGCGCCAGTGTCGCCCAGGCCGCCCAGGCGCTGGAGCTGGCCAAGGTCGAATTGGACAAGTCGGCCGCCTTGCTCGAGGGCGGTGCGATGAACGCCTCGCTGAGCTTCTTCTCCAGCATGCTGATCCTGCTGCGTGAAGGCCTGGAAGCGATTCTGGTGCTGGCGGCGATCCTCGCCTTCCTCAACAACACCGGTCAGCAGCAGGCCGCGCGCAGCGTGCACGTCGGCTGGGGCCTGGCCCTGCTCGCCGGCGTCGCGACCTGGGCGGTGGCTGCCTACGTCATCGACGTCAGTGGCGCCCAGCGCGAACTGCTCGAAGGGGCGACCGCACTGTTCGCCAGCGTGGTGCTGCTGTGGGTCGGCGTGTGGATGCACGACCGTCGTCACGCCGCCGCATGGCAGGACTACATCAAGAGCAGCCTGGTCGGCGGCGGTGGCCGTTTCGGCTTCGCCGTGCTGGCGTTCTTCTCGGTGTACCGCGAGCTGTTCGAAGTCATCCTGTTCTACGAAACCCTCTGGCTGCAGGCCGGCCCGGCCGGACATGGCGCCGTGCTGGCTGGCGCCGGCGCCGCCCTGGTGGTGCTGCTCGGCCTGGCCTGGGTGATTCTGCGCGGTTCGCGCAAGCTGCCACTGGCGACCTTCTTCGGCGTCAACGCGGTGCTGCTGTGCATTCTCTCCGTGGTGTTCGCCGGCCATGGCGTGGCGGCGCTGCAGGAGGCCGGGGTGCTGGGCACGCGCCCGGTGGCGTTCTTCGAGTTCGACTGGCTGGGCATTCACCCCGATGCCTGGAGCCTCTCGGCACAAGCGCTGGCGCTGGCCGGCATCGCCCTGCTGTATGGGCGCAGCCTGCTCGGCGAGCGTCGGCGCACGGCCGAGCAGGCCTGAACGGAGGCGGCGTGAACGAGGGCGGCTTTGCTCGCCCTCTTTGCCTCATAGCGTGAACCGCTGCCACGACAGCGAGTCTCAGTGCACCTAGGCTGGTTCCAATTCCTTTGCCGAGTGCACGCATGTCCTCCTCGATCCATTCCACCCATTACGCCGACAGCCCGGATCTGGCGCTGGCCGCGCTGCGTCATCCCCCGCTGGAACAGGCGCTGTCCGCTGCCTGTGCCCAGCTCGCCGTGCGCGAAGCCTTCCTGGCGGCGTTGCGAGATCCGGCCATCGGCCCGCAGCCGCGCCTGCTGCTGGCGGTGTCCGGTGCCGATATCCGTGGCCAGCGGCGCCTGGCGGCGCTGGTCGCCGAGTTGCTGCCGGACGAGGTCGAACTGGATCTGATCGAGCTGGCGGACGACAACCTGTCGCGCGCCGTGCGCGAACGCTGCGAGCCGTTCTACAACGCCTGAGCCGCCCGCCTGCTGGCATACTGGGCGCAGTTTTCTCTGCGGAAGTTGCTGCATGCGTGTATGGATCGACGCTGACGCCTGCCCTCGGGCGGCGCGGGATCAGGTGGTCAAGTTCGCCCTCAAGCGAGGCTTCGAGGTGGTGCTGGTGGCCGGCCAGGCCGTCGCCCGGCCGAATTTCGCCTGCGTGAAACTGATCGTGGTGCCCAGTGGCCCGGACGCGGCCGACGATCATCTGGTCGAGCACGCGGTGCCTGGCGAACTGGTGATCTGCAGCGACGTGCCCCTGGCCGACCGCCTGGTGAAGAAGGGCGTCGCGGCACTCGACCCGCGTGGCCGTGAGTTCGACGAGCGCAACATGGGCGAGCGCCTGGCGGTGCGCAATCTGTTCACCGACCTGCGCGAGCAGGGCCAGGTCGGCGGTGGCCAGGCACCCTATTCGGAGAAGGACCGCCAGGCGTTCGCCAATGCGCTGGACCGGATTCTCACGCGCTTGAGCCGCTAGCTGTCGGCTACGGGCCGAGGCCCACACAGGGTTCTCGTGGCGCTAGCCGCACAGATAGGTGCCGGTGCCCACTGCCACCAGTACGCCTTCGTCGTTGTGCAGCTCCATGCGGATCACTGCGACCTTGTTGCCGGCGCGCAGCGGCGTGGCGGTTGCGCTGAAGCGCTGGCCACGGCCTGGGCGCAGGTAGTCGATGCGCAGGTCGATGGTGCCGAGCTTGGACAGCTTGCTCATGCGTTCGGCGGCTGGCAGGTGCTGGTGGTTGGCGGAGGCGCCGATCAATGCCATGGCGCCGCCGCAGACGTCGAGCAGGGACGAGATCACCCCGCCATGCAGGATGCCGTGGACGAAGTTGCCGATCAGCTCGGGTTTCATCGGCAGGTGCATGGTGACCCGCTCGGGGCTCAGCTCATCCAGCTCGATGCCGAGCACCTGGTTGAAGGGGATGCGTTGAAAGAAACTGGCTACCGCCTGCTGCAGGGCGGCGTCGAGGACGAAGGGCTGGGACATGGGGCGCTCCATGAAGACATGCCGCCACGCTGCCGCAGCCCGATGGACTTGAACAGCGCGGCGGCCAGAGTGCCCTGGCCTATGACCGAAGCGCCCTGCGATGGGCGCTCGCTGGTCCTCAGTGGTGGGCCAGCTCCAGCACCCGGTCGACCATCTTGTTGATGCCCGAGGCCGCTTCGGCGATGGACTGGGCGAGCATGTAGGCCGGGGTGGTCACCAGCTTGCGCTGGCGGTCCTCGATGATCTCGCTGACCTCGCACTCATGGTGCTCGGCGCCCATCTGGGTGAGGGCGGCGGCGGTGTCGTGGTCGGTGCCGATGGTGCAGGCCACGCCGGCGCCGAAGATCTTGGCCGCCAGCGCCGGGGCGATGCACATCATGCCGACCGGCTTGCCGGCATCGGCGAACGCCTTGCACGCGGCCAGCACGTCCGGCTGCACGCTGCAGCCCGCACCATTGGTGGCGAAGTCGGAGAGGTTCTTCGCCACACCGAAGCCGCCCGGCATGATCAGCGCATCGAAGTCCGCCGCGTGCAGCGCCCTGACATCCTTGATCTGGCCACGGGCGATGCGTGCGGACTCCACCAGCACGTTGCGCGTCTCGTTCATCTCGTCGCCGCTGTAGTGATCCACCACGTGCAACTGCGCCACGTCGGGGGCGAAGCACTGCACCTCGGCGCCGCGCTGGTCGAGGCGCAACAGGGTGATCACGCTTTCATGGATCTCGGCACCGTCGTAGACGCCACAGCCGGACAGAATCACAGCCACTTTCTTGTTCATGCTCGACTCCTGGTGAGGAAAACACGCCCGCAGCGCGGACGTGGGTGTTGGCAATCGTTGGTCTGTCGCCATATGCCGCTCGGGCTGTCATCTGCCGCCGCGAAGCCTGGCGAGGCTGCGCATAGGATGAACATCAGCCCAATCCCGGCACAAGTACAACGCTATGGCGCAGTCATGAATTACGTTCTCTATGCAGTGCCCTTCTTCTTCCTGCTGATCGGCCTGGAACTGCTCGCCGACCGCTGGCGCGGCATGCGCACCTACCGCCTGGCCGACGCCCTGAACAGCCTCAGCGCCGGCGTGCTGTCGCAGGCCACCGGCCTGCTGACCAAGGTGGTGGGTCTGCTGACCTACGCCTTCGCCTGGGAGCACCTGGCGTTGTTCGAGCTCTCCGCAAACAGCCTCTGGGTGTGGATAAGCGCCTTCGTCTTCTATGACTTCTGCTACTACTGGAACCACCGCCTGGGCCATGAGCGCAACGTGCTCTGGGCCGCGCATGCGGTGCACCATCAAAGTGAAGACTACAATCTCTCCACGGCGTTACGGCAGACCAGCACCGGTTTCATCTTCGGCTGGATCTTCTACCTGCCGATGGCCATCGCCGGTGTGCCGCCGCTGGTGTTTCTCACGGTGGCGGCGCTGAACCTGCTCTATCAGTTCTGGGTGCACACCCGGCACATTCCCAAGCTGGGCTGGTTCGAGTGGCTGTTCATCACGCCCTCCAACCACCGGGTGCACCATGCACAGAATCCTATCTACATGGATCGCAATTACGGCGGTGTGTTCATCGTCTGGGACCGAATTTTCGGCACCTTCCAGGAAGAGCTGGATGAGGAGCCGGTGATCTTCGGCGTCACCGTACCGCTCGCCAGCTGGAACCCGCTGTGGGCCAACCTGCAGGTCTATGCCGGGTTGTGGAACGATGCGCGGCGGGCCGCCTCCTGGTGGGATCGGCTGCGCATCTGGTTCATGCCCACCGGCTGGCGCCCGGCCGATGTGGTGGCGCGCTATCCGCAGGCCAAGCCGGACCTGGGCAATTTCCGCAAGTTCGACGTCGCCCTGGGGCGCGGTGCGCAGTGCTATGCCCTGCTGCAGTTCGTCTGTTACCTGCTGGCCGGTGTCTGGCTGCTCGCGCAAGGTGAGTCGCTGGCCCTGGCGGCGCTGCTGCTGGCCTGCCTGTGGGTCGCCCTGGGCCTGTGCAGCATCGGCCTGTGGCTGGAGAATCGCCCAGGCGCCGCCAGGCTCGAGTACCTGCGCCTGCTGCTCAACGTCCCGGCGTTGTGGCTGGCGGGTGCGCTGGGTGCGTTGAGCCTGGATGGCGGCGCCTGGGGCTGGCTCGCCGCCTACAGCCTGGCTAGCCTGCTGGGTATCTGGCTAGCGCGTGGCTCAGCCGCGCCGGCGCTGACTCCACCGGTATAGCCAGGCGAACGCAAGCAGCAGCACCACGCCGGCGAGCAGCAGGATCTGGTAGTGGCGCAGCTCGTCGAGCAGGCCGCCCATGGCGTTGCCCAGGCTGTAGGCCAGCAGGCTGATGCCGCCGGCCCAGACGCCGGCGCCGATGGCGTCGAGCAGCAGGTAGCGCGGCCATGAATAGCCGGACAGGCCGATGGTCAGCGGCATCACGGTGCGCAGGCCGTAGAGGAAGCGAAAGCACAGTACCCACAGGTCCGGGTAGCGCCTGATCAGCCCGCTGGCGCGCTCGCCCAGCGGTTGCCAGCGCGGCTTGCGCGCCAGCAGGGCACGACCGTGGCGACGGCCGAGGTAGTACCACAGCTGGTCGCTGGCGAAGGTGCCGAGAAAGGCGCACAGCGCCACCCATTCGATCTGCAGCACGTTGCGCACGGCCATGTAGGCGGCCAGCAGCAGCGACACCTCGCCTTCGAGGAAGGTGCCGAGGATCAGGGCCGGATAACCGAACTGGCGGATCAGCTCTTGGAGCATGTGCTGCGCTCGTGGATCATGGGGGGGTGAAGACTACTCCGACCGCGAAAGGCCCGGAAGGTGGCAGGCCGTGCCACAATGTGCGACTGCCTGTGCGACGCGCAGTCGCACGAAGTAATGCGACCGTCATCATTTGGTCATAATGGTCGCTTATAACCGTCACACTGGCCCGTTCTTGCGGGCTCTGGAGTCTGCCGTGAGCGTTACCCCCGCCAACCGCCTGTTCCCCGCCACCCGCCTGCGCCGCAACCGTCGCGACGATTTTTCCCGTCGCCTGGTACGCGAGAACCGCCTGAGCGTCGATGACCTGATCCTGCCGGTATTCATTCTCGACGGCGAGAACCGTCGCGAGGCGATCGCGTCGATGCCGGGCGTCGAGCGCCTGTCGATCGATCAGCTGCTGGTCGAGGCCGAGCGCTGGGTGGAGCTGGGTATTCCGCTGATCGACCTGTTCCCGTACATCCCGACCGAGCGCAAGTCGCTCGACGCCGCCGAGGCGTGGAACCCGGACGGGCTGATCCAGCGTGCCATCCGCGCGCTGCGCGAGCGCTTCCCGGAGCTCGGGGTGATGACCGACGTCGCGCTGGACCCCTACACCACGCACGGCCAGGACGGCATCATCGATGACGATGGCTACGTGCTCAACGACATCACCATCGACGCGCTGGTCCGTCAGTCGCTGTCGCACGCCGAGGCCGGCGCGCACATCATCTCGCCGTCGGACATGATGGACGGCCGGGTGCAGGCGATCCGCGAGGCGCTGGAGCTGGGCGATCACGTCAACACCCGCATCATGGCCTACTCGGCCAAGTACGCCAGCGCCTACTACGGGCCGTTCCGCGATGCCATCGGCTCGTCCGGCAACCTGGGCAAGGGCAACAAGTTCACCTACCAGATGGACCCGGCCAATGGTGACGAGGCGCTGCATGAAGTCGCCGCCGACCTCGCCGAGGGCGCCGACATGGTCATGGTCAAGCCGGGTATGCCGTACCTGGATGTGCTGTGGCGCGTGAAGGACACCTTCAAGGTGCCGACCTTCGTCTATCAGGTCAGCGGTGAGTACGCCATGCACATGGCGGCGATCCAGAACGGCTGGCTGACCGAAGCAGCGATGATGGAATCGCTCACCGCATTCAAACGCGCCGGTGCCGATGGCATCCTCACCTATTTCGCCGTACGTGCGGCAGAACTGCTAAAACAGGGGCAATGACGCCCCCAGGAACCCAGCGATGAACACCGAAGGACTCACCAGCGAAGCGCTCGAAGGCTCCCAGCCGCAACCTCAGGTCGAGGTAGTGGCTGAGCAACCGGTGGTGGAAACACCGCCACCGCCGCCCCCCAGCCTGGATGACAGCAGCCTGTACATCCACCGTGAACTGTCCCAGCTGCAGTTCAACATCCGCGTGCTGGAGCAGGCCCTGGATGAGTCCTATCCCTTGCTGGAACGCCTGAAGTTCCTGCTGATCTTCTCCAGCAACCTCGACGAGTTCTTCGAGATTCGCGTCGCCGGCCTGAAGAAGCAGATCAACTTCGCCCGCGAACAGGCCGGCGCCGACGGCCTGCAGCCGCATCAGGCGCTGTCGCGCATCAGCGAGCTGGTGCACGAGCAGGTCGAGCGCCAGTACGCGATCCTCAACGACACGCTGTTCCCGGCCCTGGCCAAGCAAGGCATCAACTTCATTCGTCGGCGCTACTGGACGGCCAAGCTCAAGACCTGGGTGCGCCGCTATTTCCGCGACGAGATCGCGCCGATCATCACGCCCATCGGGCTCGACCCGACGCACCCCTTCCCGCTGCTGGTGAACAAGAGCCTGAACTTCATCGTCGAACTGGAGGGCGTCGATGCCTTCGGTCGCGATTCCGGTCTGGCCATCATCCCGGCGCCACGCCTGCTGCCACGGATCATCCGCGTGCCGGAAGAGGTCGGTGGCCCCGGCGACAACTACGTGTTCCTCTCGTCGATGATCCACGCCCATGCCGACGACCTGTTCCAGGGCATGAAGGTCAAGGGTTGCTACCAGTTCCGCCTGACCCGTAACGCCGACCTGTCGGTGGACACGGAGGACGTCGAAGACCTGGCCCGCGCCCTGCGCGGCGAGCTGTTCAGCCGGCGCTACGGCGATGCGGTGCGCCTGGAGGTGGTCGACACCTGCCCGAAACACCTGCGCGATCACCTGCTCAAGCAGTTCGGCCTGACCGAGGGCGAGCTGTACCAGGTCAACGGCCCGGTCAACCTGACGCGCCTGTTCAGCATCACCGGCCTGGATAACCACCCGGACCTGCAGTACGCACCGTTCACCCCGGTGATCCCCAAGCCGCTGCAGAACTCGGAGAACATCTTCAACGTGGTCAGCAAGCAGGACATCCTCCTGCTGCACCCGTTCGAGTCCTTCACCCCGGTGGTCGACCTGCTGCGCCAGGCCGCCAAGGACCCGCACGTGCTGGCCATCAAGCAGACGCTGTACCGCTCCGGCGCCAATTCGGAGATCGTCGACGCACTGGTCGAGGCGGCGCGCAACGGCAAGGAGGTCACGGCGGTGATCGAGCTGCGTGCGCGGTTCGACGAAGAGTCCAACCTGCAGCTCGCCAGCCGTCTGCAGGCCGCTGGCGCGGTGGTGATCTACGGGGTGGTCGGCTTCAAGACCCACTCCAAGATGATGCTGATCCTGCGTCGCGAGAACGGCGAGATTCGTCGCTATGCGCACCTGGGTACCGGCAACTACCACGCCGGCAACGCTCGTCTGTACACCGACTACAGCCTGCTGACCGCCGACGTGGCGCTCGGCGAGGACGTCTCCAAGCTGTTCAGCCAGCTGATCGGCATGGGCAAGACCCTGCGCATGAAGAAGCTGCTGCACGCGCCCTTCACCCTGAAGAAGACCCTGCTCGACCTGATCGCCAAGGAAACCGCCGCGGCGGCCGAGGGCAAGCCGGCGCACATCATCGCCAAGTTCAACTCGCTGACCGATCCGAAGGTCATCCGCGCGCTGTACAAGGCCAGCCAGACCGGGGTGAAGATCGACCTGGTGGTGCGTGGCATGTGCTGCCTGCGGCCGGGCGTGCCGGGCGTGTCGCACAACATCCAGGTGCGCTCGATCATCGGTCGCTTCCTCGAACACACCCGCGTGTACTACTTTCTCAACGGCGGCGACGAGCTGATCTACCTGTCCAGTGCCGACTGGATGGAGCGCAACCTCGACAAGCGCGTGGAGACCTGCTTCCCGGTCGAGGGCAAGAAGCTCATCACCCGGGTCAAGAAGGAGCTGGAAAGCTACCTGACCGACAACACCCAGGCCTGGGTGCTGCAGTCCGACGGTCGCTACGTGCGCCAGCAGCCCACCGGCAACCAGAATCCGCGTAATGCGCAGGCCGGCCTGCTGGAAAAGCTCACCGCCCCCGTGATCAGCGCCCGGTAACGGCGGCTGCGCGCAACACCCTCTCCCGCTTGCGGGAGGGGCGTACGCTTCTCGCCCGCGCCGTGCGCGGCTTGCCGGGTGATCGCTACAGGCGCGCGCGGACCTGCTTGGGGCTGATGCCGAAGGCGCGCTTGAACGCCGTGGAGAAGTTGGCGGCGCTGCCGTAGCCGGCGATCCAGGCCGCCTGACTGACGCTCACCCCTTGCTGTTCCAGCGCTTCACGCGCCTGCTGCAGCTTGCGCTGGCGCTGATACTCGAACAGCGACGTGCCCTTGGCTGCCTGGAACTGCCGTTGCAGGGTGCTGGCGCAGCAACCTACCTCCTGGGCGATGTCCTCCAGTGACCAGCCATCGGCCGTACCGCTGTGCAGCAGCTCCAGGGTGCGGCGAATGCGTTGATGCTCGTGCGGACGCAGGTTGCTCGGTGCACTGGCCGACTGTCCTGTCAGCAGGCTCAGGGCCTCGCCGGCGATCTCCAGGGCGCGGCTTTCCAGGTACAGGTTCTCCAGCAGGCGATTGCCGCACCCCGGGTGGAGCACCTGCTCGGCCAGGGTCAGCAGGCGTGCCGACGGTTGCCAGCGCAGCACGTTGAGCGGCCGATAGTCCCCCTGCAGCAAGGCCTTGAGCTCCGCCTGGGCCTCGAAACCGCTCGCTTCGAACCATTCCGGCGTCAGGCTGACCGACACCTTGCGGATGTGCTGGCCACGGCGCGCGCGGCGGGCGAACAGCATCGGTTCGTTGAGGGCGATGGTCACTCCCTCGCAGCCCGTGCGCGGGGTACCGAAGGTGAATGGCTTGCCGTCGTAGCTGACCTCGCTGCGCCCCTGCAGGAAGAGGATGAAGTTCAGGTGCGGACGGGCCTCGGCCTGGGTGGCGAAGTCCTGCAGTTCCAGGCAGTCGGAGCAGTGCAGCGATAGCCCGCTGCGCAGGCGGCGCCAGCTCAGGTGGCCCTGGAACAGGCGGTCGGCACGGCTCTCGCCACCGACCAGGCGGATGGCGTCACCGGACAACTGGGCCAGCTCTCCGGCGCGGACGATGGGGGTACTGCTGGTCATCGGGGCACCTCTGCGTGCTTCTGGCGCAAAGAACAAATCTCGGCGCGCAAACCTCTTGCTGCAAACAGGGTGGCAGACTACGCCTCGCCATTTATTGATGCAAATCATTCGCATTGGTTGTTGTGCCGCCCGATTGGGTGGCACGCCGGGGAGGGGTTATGTACCTGCAATCGTGTCGTGAACACTCGTTCAATCCATTGGCCATCGCCGTGCTGCTGGCGCTGCCAGGTCTCGGCATGGCCGCCGAAGAGCCGCTTGAGCTGCAGCCTACCGAGGTGCTCGGTACGGCCCAGGAAGAACTCAAGCAGGCCCTCGGGGTGTCGGTGATCACCGCCGAGGACATCCAGAAGGCGCCGCCGATGAACGACGTCGCCGAGATCATCCGCAAGCAGCCGGGGGTCAACCTGACCGGCAACAGCGGTTCGGGTGCGCGCGGCAACAATCGCCAGATCGATATCCGTGGCATGGGCCCGGAGAACACCCTGATCCTGATCGACGGCAAGCCGGTCAGCTCGCGCAATGCCGTGCGCTATGGCTGGCGCGGTGACCGCGACACGCGCGGCGACACCAACTGGGTGCCGGCCGAGCAGATCGAGCGCATCGAAGTGCTGCGTGGCCCCGCCGCCGCGCGCTATGGCAGCGGCGCCGCCGGTGGCGTGGTCAACATCATCACCAAGAAGGCCGGCCTGGAGCACCACGGCAACCTCAGCCTGTACGCCAACATGCCCGAGCACAGCGAGGAGGGCGCCACCCGCCGCCTCAACTTCGGGCTCAGCGGCCCGTTGACCGATACCCTCTCGTATCGCGTGTACGGCAACCTGAACAAGACCGATTCGGACGACGAGGACATCAACGAAGGCCGTGCCGTCAGCGCCTCCAATGCTGCCCTGGCCGGTCGTGAAGGGGTGCGCAACCGCGACGTGGACGGCACCCTGACCTGGCGCCTCGACGAGTCGCAGACCCTCGAGCTGCAGGCCGGCTTCAGCCGCCAGGGCAACATCTACACCGGCGACAGCATGAACAACCTGTCCAGCAGTGCCGTGGTCGACAACTACCGCAGCGCCTGGATCGGCCGCGAAACCAACCGCATGTACCGCAACACCTACGGCGTCACGCACCACGGCGACTGGGATTTCGGTACCACGATGAACTACCTGCAGTACGAGCGCACGCGCAACAACCGGCTCAAGGAAGGCCTGGCCGGTGGGCCGGAGGGGGCGATCTACAGTGATCAGTTCGGCACCATCGAGCTGGAGAGCCTGACCGCGCACAGTGAAGTGAGCCTGCCGATCTCGGCCGTGTTCGAGCAGGTGGTGACGCTGGGGGCGGAGTGGAACGAGCAGCGCATGGAAGATGGCGTCTCCGATCTCGCCGCGATCCAGAGCGTCGGTTACCCGACTCGCTTCGATGGCGACATCGCCATGCGTACCGCATCGCTGTTCGTCGAGGACAACATCGAACTGCGTCCCGGCACCGTTCTCACGCCCGGATTGCGTTACGACCACAACAGCCTGAGCGGCGGCAACTGGAGCCCGTCGCTCAACCTGTCGCATCGCCTGGACGACCATTTCACCCTCAAGGCCGGTATCGCACGGGCCTACAAGGTGCCCAACCTGTACCAGAGCAACGCGTCCTACGCGCTGTACAGCAACGGCCTCGGCTGCTGGGACTTCGTCACAGGCGGGCCGGGCTGCTTCCTGGTGGGTAACGAGAATCTCGAAGCGGAAACCAGCGTCAACAAGGAACTGGGCATCGAGTTCGAATCCGCCGACTACCATGCCAGCCTGACCTGGTTCCGTAACGATTACCGCGACAAGGTCGAAGCGGGCCGTACACCGGTGGGTTCGGTCAACTTCACCCAGGGCAGCAGCACGCGCGTGGCCAATGTGTTCCAGTGGACCAACATTCCGCGTGCGGTGGTCGAAGGCTTCGAGGGCAACCTGAAGATGCCGCTGGCCAGCAGCCTGAGCTGGAACACCAACTTCACCTGGATGCTGCAATCGAAGAACAAGGAGACCGGCGAGCCGTTGTCGATCATCCCCGAGTTCACCGTCAACTCCACCCTCGACTGGCAGGTGACCGACCCGCTGTCGCTGCAGACCACGGTGACCTGGTACGGCCGGCAGACGCCGGGCAAGTACGACTACCAGGGCAACGTACTGAGTGGCGATGCACGGCGGGAGA
Organism: Pseudomonas sp. REST10; assembly: GCF_029542605.1. NCBI lineage: Bacteria > Pseudomonadati > Pseudomonadota > Gammaproteobacteria > Pseudomonadales > Pseudomonadaceae > Pseudomonas > Pseudomonas sp. REST10. Next base: position 553,596 of record NZ_CP035677.1, read on the forward strand.
TCGCCCCCTATGCGCTGGTCGGGGTCGGCGGCACCTATGCTATCGACAAGAACTGGAGCATCGGCGCGGGCGTCAGCAACCTGTTCGACAAGCGCCTGTACCGCGAGGGCAACAGCCGCGAGGCCGGCGCCTACACCTACAACGAGCCGGGGCGCACCTTCTACGCCAGCCTCAGCACCAACTTCTGACAGCCTTGCCCAATGGTGGATGAAAAGAGCGTCATCCACCCTACGACTGCAGCACGTGATCTCACGTAGGGTGGACGACGCTTCACCCGTCCACCGTTCGGTGTACGCGATGGTGGATGAGAAGAGCGTCATCCACCCCACGGCTGCAACACGCGGTCTCACGTAGGGTGGACGACGCTTCACCCGTCCACCGCTTGATGTGCACGATGGTGGATGGCAAGCGCGTCATCCACTCTCCAATCCCGATAACAGCGGGTCCACCCGCCGCCACCTGATGAGCCTTCCTGCATGATCCGATTCCAAGGCGCCGCGGTTACCGCCTCTGCGTCGCTGTACATGACCAAGCTGTGCAAGCACTTTCGCCACAAGATCGCCGTGGAGTTCGATGAGCGCAGCGCCGATGCACGTTTCCCGTTCGGGCGCTGCTTGATGCAGGCCGATGCGGACAGCCTGCGCTTCGACTGCCAGGCCGATGACGACGAGGCTGCCGCACGCATCCGCTTCGTGCTCGACGACCACCTGGTGCGTTTCGCCCGCCGGGAAAACCTGAGCATCACCTGGAGCGAGGACATCGCCGATGAGGGCTAGCGTCGTCCTCTGCCTGCTGGCGCTGCTGTCCTCTCCTGCGCTGCAGGCCGAGCCCTGGCAGCCGGCGACGCTGGCGCAGGCGGAAATGCGCGAGCTGCAGTCCCGGCATACCGGGCGCACCTATCGCCTGTACCTGTCCCGGCCGCAGGGCGAGGCGCCGCCGCAGGGTTACCCGGTGGTCTATGTGCTCGATGCCAACCTGTTCTTCCCGCTGCTGTCGCAGCAGGCGCTGATGTATCAGCCGCATGCCTCCCGCGACGGTCGCGAGGCCGTGCTGGTGGTGGGCATCGGCTACCCGGGCGATGCGCCTTTCGATGTCCCGGCGCGTGCCGAGGACTACACGCCGCCCGCGCCGGATATGCGCGACACCGGTGATCGGCTGGCCACCCGGCAGGGCGGCGCCGAGCGCTTCCTCGACTTTCTCGAGGATGAGGTCAAGCCACTGGTCGCCACGCGCTACAAGGTCGACCCGCAGCGGCAGACGCTGTTCGGCCACTCCTACGGCGGCCTGTTCACCCTCTACACGATGCTCAGCCGTCCACAGGCGTTCCAGCGCTATTTCGCCTCCAGTCCGTCACTGTGGTGGAACCGGCGCTATGCCTTCGACCTGTTGCAGGCCCACGCAGAGCAGGAGCAGCGACCGCAGGTGCGCCTGCTGCTCAGCGTCGGAGGTGGCGAACAACCTGCGGCCGGTGCACAGCTCAAGGATGCGCGGCAACGGCACCTGGCCGAAAGGCGCATGGTGGACAACACGCGTGAATTCCATCAGCGCCTGAATGCGCTGGGCCTGCCCAACGAGCTGCTGGTGGCCCCGGGGCGCGACCATGCCGGCAATGCCTTCGTCAGCAGCGTGCAGGTGCTGGACTTCGCGCTGCAGCCGTAGGGCGGGTGCAACCCGCCAGGTAACGCTGGCAGGGGGCCCGCCCTGTCGCGATTCAGGTCGGGGAGGGTCAGCGCACGCTCAGCGCCAGGTCGATGCGCTTGAGCCACTCGGCTTCGGCCTCGAAGTCGGCCTGGGTCAGCGGGTTGGCCGCCAGCCAGCCGTCGGGGAAGTGAATTTCCAGGCTGTTGTCGCCGATCTTGAACTGCACCTCGGGCATGCTCTGGGAGCCCCGGATGTGGTGGAAGAGAATGGCGAAGCGCAGCAGCACGCACAGGCGCATCAGCTGCACACCTTCCTCGCCGAAGTCGGCGAACTTGTCCTTGGGGATGTTGCGGCGGTGGCCGCGTACCAGCAGTGCCAGCATCTGCTGGTCCTGGCGCGAGAAGCCGGCCAGGTCGGAGTGTTCGATCAGGTAGGCGCCGTGCTTGTGGTACTGGTAGTGGGCGATGTCCAGGCCCACCTCGTGCACCTTGGCGCCCCAGCTCAGCAGCTCGCGGTGCCAGTCGTCGGTCAGGCCCCAGTCGCTGGCCACCTTGTCCAGCGCCGAGAGCGCCTTGCTCTCGACCCGTGCGGCCTGGTCGACGTCGACGTGGTAGCGCTCCATGAAGGCCGACAGGGTGCGTTCGCGTACATCCTCGTGCTGATGACGGCCAAGCAGGTCGTACAGCACGCCTTCGCGCAGGGCGCCCTCGGAGTGGGTCATGCGCTGGATGTCGCAGGCGTCGAAGATGGCTTCGAGAATCGCCAGGCCGGCCGGGAAGATGCCACGGCGATCCGGCTTGATGCCGTCGAGGTCGATCTTCTCCACCTCGCCGAGCTTGAACAGCTTGCGCTTGAGCCAGGCCAGGCCTTCGAGCGTGACTTCGCCACTGCCCAGGCCGGCCGCCTTGGTCGCCAGGCCGATGGCCTTGATGGTGCCGGAAGCGCCCACGGCGTCCTCCCAGCCGAGGCGGCGCAGGCCCTGCTCGATGCCCATCAGCTCCAGGCGCGCAGCGGTGTAGGCCTGGGCGTAGCGCGCCGGGGTGATCTTGCCGTCCTTGAAGTAGCGCTGGGTGAAGCTGACGCAGCCCATCTGCAGGCTTTCACGCAGCAGTGGCTCGAAGCGCTGGCCGATGATGAATTCGGTGCTGCCGCCGCCGATATCGGCGACCAGGCGCTTGCCCGGCGTGTCGGCGATGCTGTGGGACACGCCCAGGTAGATCAGGCGCGCTTCCTCGCGCCCGGAAATCACCTCGACCTGGTGGCCGAGAATCTCCTCGGCACGGCGGATGAACACCGCCCGGTTGCGTGCTTCACGCAGGGCATTGGTGCCGACCACGCGCACCGCGCCTTCCGGCAGGCTGGTGGTGAACTGGGCGAAGCGGCGCAGGCAGTCGAGGCCGCGCTGCATGGCTTCTTCACTGAGCTGGCGTTCGTCGTCCAGGCCTGCCGCCAGCTGTACCTTGTCGCCGAGCCGCTCGAGGATGCGGATCTCGTGATTGTCGGCCTTGGCCAGCACCATATGGAAACTGTTCGAGCCCAGGTCGATGGCGGCGATCAGGGGGAAACTCTCGGCAGGGGCTTGGGGCATGATGGCGGCATCTCGTTCGATTTCCGCGCCATCCTGCCACGACTGAGCGGATGAGCCAACGCATACGGATGTCGCAGAATGGCCGATCCGCTGCTCATGCCGGCTGGCGGATCAGTGAACGGGGTAGTCCTGGCCCCAGAGCCGCACCGACACGCCGCTGTCCATCGGCCCGGCGAAGATGAAGACCTGGCGTACGCCTGCGTTCGCCGGAACGGTGATTTCGTCCGGATTCTGCAGCCCTGGCAGCAGCGGGTTGGCGTAGCCATCGGCGTCGATCGCCAGGAGCGCGCCGGTCTGCGTCAGATTGATCAGGCGCAGTTGCGTGGCGGAAGTATTCTTCAGGCCGAGCGTGACGCGCAGGTTGTCGCCGTCCGGCTGCGTTTTCAGCACGTCGACCTGGACGATGTCCGCCATCTGCTCGTGGTTGGAGATGACCTGTGCGCCATCGGCGCCCTGGGCTGACTCGCGGCCATCGATCACGCCTTCGGTGATGCCGCCCAGCAGGTTCTTCCCGGCCGATATCGCCGAGGACACCGCCGCCTTGGCCGACTCCTTGATAGTGCTGCCTTCGCTGCCTGTCTCGGCGCAAGCGCCGGTGCTCAACAGCAGCATGCCGATCACGGCCGGGACTGTACGGAGAGAAACCATCTGATGCTCCTTGTTGGGATGGCGCGGCTGAGTCGTGCGGCAAGCCGCCCTGAGCCGTCATGTTGCTTCCTGCTGCTCAGCAGACCCTGTGCGCAGGCACGAGGCAAGCCTGTCGCGGCTCGCCGGAGGGCTGCGTCCGAGCGCTAGCCTGTGGCAAATCCGCCGCGACGGCAAGGTCCTCCAGCGGGGATTGCGACGGAGTGGCTTGACCTGGAACCCCGGTCACGAAATCACAGGTGCCTTACGCCCCGGAGTATCCAGGGCGCAGCACCTGTGCCCGCGCACGTGCTGCCGTGCGATGCGCCCAATGGCTCAGAGCAGGGCTTGCAGCGGTTGTTCGAGCATCCGCTCTTCGCAGTTGTGGCCATTGCCGCCGCGATCCACCACGAGGAAGCGAGCGGGGCGTTGCAGGCTCAGCAGCGGGTGGTGCCAGGTGCCACGGGCGTAGTTGATGCCTTGATCCGCTGCGCTGACGAAGGCACGGATGCGCGACTCGTCCAGTTCGCCAGGCGGGGCGACGACGATCAGCATGCGTCCGCCGTCCACCGGGTAGAACGCCTGGCTGCCCAGGGGGTGTCGTTCGAGCATGCGAATCTCGATGGGCGCATGCCAGGCCTGACCCTCGAACAGGTTGACCAGGGTGCGCGGCGCCTCGCCGGCCAGTTCCACCCGGGCCAGGTCGTGATAGCGGGTGGTGGTCCCGGCGTTGATCGGAAAGGAGCGGGCACCGGCGGTCTCGATCACCTCGCCGAACGGGGCGAAGGCCTCGCGGGTCAGCGGCTCGATGTGCAGCGGCAGGGGCGGCATGGCGTTCACAGGTTCACCGAGCCGATGAAGTTGCGCAGTTCCTCGGTGTGCGGCGCGGCGAACAGTGCCTTGGGGTCGCCGATCTCGTGCACCTTGCCCTGGTGCATGAACACCAGCTTGTCGCCCACTTCGCGGGCGAAGCGCATCTCGTGGGTGACCATGATCAGGGTCATGCCTTCGCTGGCCAGTTGCTTGACCACCGCCAGCACCTCGTTGACCAGCTCGGGGTCGAGCGCCGAGGTGATCTCGTCGCACAGCAGCACCTTGGGCGACATGGCCAGTGCGCGGGCGATGGCCACGCGCTGCTGCTGGCCGCCGGAGAGACGCTCGGGGTAGGCGTCGAACTTCTCGGCCAGGCCGACCCGTTCGAGCATCTGCCGGGCGACGGCCTCTGCGTCGGCGCGCGAGGTCTTCTTCACCACCTGCGGTGCGAGCATGACGTTCTCGCCGACGGTCAGGTGCGGGAACAGGTTGAACTGCTGGAACACCATGCCGACTTTCTGCCGCAGGCTGCGCAGGTCGGCGCGGGCGGCGTCGATGTACTCGCCGTCCACTTCGATCACGCCGTCGTTGATCGACTCCAGGCCGTTCAGGGTGCGCAGGAAGGTGCTCTTGCCCGAGCCGCTGCGGCCGATGATGGCGACCACTTCGCCTTCCTCCACCCTGAGGTCGATGCCCTTGAGTACATGGTTGTCGCCGTAGTACTTGTGCAGCGCGGTGACGTTAAGCAGTGACATTGAGCCTCCTTTCCAGGCGGTATGCAGCGAGGGACAGCGGGTAGCAGAGCAGGAAGTAACCGAGGGCGACGAAGCCGTAGACCATGAAGGGCTCGAACGTGGCGTTGGCCAGCATGCTGCCGGTCTTGGTCAGCTCGGTGAAACCGATGATCGAAGTCACCGCAGTGCCCTTGACCACCTGCACCGAGAAGCCGACGGTGGGCGCCACGGCAATGCGCAGTGCCTGCGGCAGGACCACGTGGCGCAGGGTTTCCAGGCGACTCATGGCCAGGCTCTCGGCGGCCTCCCACTGACCTCGGCCGATCGATTCGACGCAGCCGCGCCAGATCTCGGCGAGGAAGGCGCTGGTGAACAGGGTCTGGGCCGTGGCGGCTGCCAGCCAGGGCGATACGTCGATGCCGAGCAAGGCGATGCCGAAGAACACCAGGAACAGCTGCATCAACAGCGGCGTGCCCTGAAACAGCTCGATGTAGCCACGGGCCAGGATGCGTGGCGCAGACAGGGGCGACAGGCGTGCCAGCAGGACCAGCAGGCCGGCGATGCCGCCGCAGACGAAGGCCACCAGCGACAGCAGCAGCGTCCATTGCAGGCCGGTGAGCAGGTTGCGCAGGATGTCCCAGAGGGTGAAGTCCATCAGCGGGCTCCCATGATGAAGCGACGGCCGACCCAGGCCAGCAGCTGGCGGATCAGGATGGCCATGAGCAGGTACAGCGCGGTGGTCAGCAGGTAGGTCTCGAAGGCGCGGAAGTTGCGCGACTGGATGAAGTTGGCGGCGAACGACAGCTCCTCGGTGGAAATCTGCGAACACACCGCCGAACCCAGCATGACGATGATGATCTGGCTCGACAGCGCCGGCCACACCTTGCCCAGCGCCGGGCGCAGCACCACATGGCGGAAGGTCTCGAAGCGGCTCATGGCCAGTGCGGCGGCGGCTTCCAGCTGCCCGGCCGGGATGGCCTGGATGCCGGCACGGATGATCTCCGTGGAATAGGCGCCGAGGTTGATCACCATCGCCAGCACGGCGGCCTCCCACTCGCTCAGGCGCACGCCGAGCGAAGGCAGGCCGAAGAAGATAAAGAACAGCTGGACGATGAATGGCGTGTTGCGGATCAGCTCCACATAGACGCCGAAGATGCGCTCGAACGGGCGGATGCGCCAGGCGCGCAGTATGGCCCCGACGATACCGAGGCCGACACCCAACAGGGTGCCGATCGCGGTCAGGCCGAGGGTGAAGGCCGCGCCCTGCAGCAGCAGGTCGCTGTGCTGCAGGACGGCGGCGAAGTCGAACTGGTACGCCATGGCTCGGCTCCCGCGCGGCTCAGAGGTCAGCCGGCAGCGGTTGCTTCAGCCACTTCTGGCTGATCGCGTCGAGGCTGCCGTCGGCCTTGGCGGCGGCGATGATGGCGTTGACCTTGTCCAGCAGCGCGGCCTGGTTCTTGTTCACCCCGACGTACACCGGCGAGTCCTTGAGCTTGAGCTTCATGCTCGGCACGCGCTTGGGGTTCTTCTCGGAGATGGCCACCATCACCACGTTGCCGCTGGCGATCAGGTCGACCTGACCCGACAGGTAGGCGGCGATGGTCGAGTTGTTGTCCTCGAAGCGCTTGATGGTGGCGCCTTTCGGGGCGACGTTGCTCAGCTCGATGTCCTCGATCGAGCCACGGGTGACGCTGATGGTCTTGCCGTCGAGGTCATCGAGGCTGGCGATGCTGGCGTCTTCCGGGCCGAACACGCCGAGGTAGAAGGGCGCGTAGGGCGAGGAGAAGTCGATCACGGCCTCGCGCTCGGCGTTCTTGCCCAGGCTGGAAATCACCAGATCGACCTTGCCGGTGGTGAGGAAGGGAATGCGGTTGGTGCTGTTGACCGGGGTCAGCTCGAGTTTCACCGCCAGCTTGTCGGCCAGCAGCTGTGCGGTGTCGATGTCCAGGCCGCGCGGCTGCAGGTCCGGGCCGACCGAGCCGAATGGCGGGAAGTCCTGCGGCACTGCGACTTTCAGTGTGCCGGCGGCGCCGATGTCCTGGAGTGCGTCGGCGTGGGCGCTGGTGGCGCCGAGGGTCAGGGCGGCGAACAGGGTGGCCAGCAGGTTGCGATGGATTCTGCGCATGTCGTGCTCCAGTGAAAGGATGAAAACGGATGGGTTTTGCACGGGATCGTGCAGTGCATCGGTTGTGCCAGAATCAATGAAATAGCGGCTTGTATCGCCTCAGGCGAGTGTTGATAAGGTCTTACTGGTCTGAACAGTTGCGGTAGCTGACCGATTGGTCAGATGCAATCCTGTGCCATCTCGGTGCGTTCCTTCGCAGGCCTGTTCCACAAGGGGGCGTCGCTTGCCTGAAGTGGGTCTCTGGCCTTACAAAGGCGGCTCCACTGGACTGACCGGCCCGAACAGCCATGAATGCTTCTGCTCCTCGCGCGGTACCCGAGTACGCTCTGCAGGCGATTCGTCGCCTGATCGAGGAGGAGGGCTATCGCCCCGGCGATGCGTTGCCGTCGCAGCGCGACCTGGCCGAGCGCCTCGGCGTCAGCCGCGCCTCGTTGCGCGAGGCCCTGTCGTCGCTCAGCGCCCTGGGGCTGGTCAGCGTGCAGGCCGGCAAGGGCGTGTTCGTCCAGGAGGCGCCGAAGGTCGAGGCTGCGGGCGGTTTCGTCTGGCCCTTTGCCGCGCAGGTGTCGGCGGCCGACACCTTCCAGCTGCGCTTCGCCCTGGAGGGTTTCGCCTGCGGGCTGGCGGCCGGCGTGATGACCGCCGAAGAGCTGGACATCCTTGAGGACAACGTCGAGCAGATGCGCCAGGCGTTGCGCGCTGGGGACTTCGAGCAGGCGACGCGGCTGGATTTCGAGTTCCACCGACGCATTCTCGCCGCCAGTGGCAACCAGGCGATGTTCGCCCTGGTGACCTCCAGCGCGGACATCTTCCTGGAAAGCCAGAAACTGCCGTTCATCCGTCCCGAGCGGGCCATGGAAACCTGGCAGGAACACCGCAAGATCCTCAAGGCCCTGGCCCGGCATGCTGCGGGGCCGGCGCAGAAGGCCATGCAGCAGCACATTCGCGCCGCAGCGCTGCGCACCGGCATCGCCTTCACCACCCTGGGTGATTGAGGCGTACCCCACAGGGGTATTGAAAGGCTCAATCGCCAGCGCCTTTCGGTGACACTCAAGCCGGGCTATGATGTCGCCACTTTTTGCTTCCGAATATACGGAGACTCTCATGAGCGAATTCATCACCAACGTCAGCGACTCCAGCTTCGACCAGGACGTCATCCAGGCTGAGGGTCCGGTTCTGGTCGACTACTGGGCTGAGTGGTGCGGCCCGTGCAAGATGATTGCACCGGTGCTGGACGAGATCGCCAAGGAATACCAGGGCAAACTCAAGGTGTGCAAACTCAACATCGACGAGAATCAGGAAACCCCGCCGAAGTACGGCGTACGCGGTATCCCGACCCTGATGCTGTTCAAGAACGGCAACGTCGAGGCGACCAAGGTTGGCGCCCTGTCCAAGTCGCAACTGGCTGCGTTCCTCGACAGCAACATCTGAGTCGCAGGGTGGTGGATGAAATCAGCGTCATCCACCCCACGCTGCCTGATGAAGACCCCGCTTTTTGCGGGGTTTTGCATTTTTTGGGGTAGACGCTGTATTTTCGTGGTGTTAAATTCGGCCTCGCTGCATTTTCTATGCAGCCCTCTGCACGCCGTCGCCGATTCATTCCTATACGAACTCGTTCGCGATCCTGTCGCCTTCTCTGCGGCGCGGCCTCTCAAGCTAACAGCTTTCTTCTCCTCTCGATGATCACGTCATTCCTATGAATCTGACCGAACTCAAGCAAAAGCCGATTGCCGAACTGCTGGACATGGCCGAACAGATGGGCCTGGAAAACATGGCCCGTTCGCGCAAACAGGACATCATCTTCGCCCTGCTGAAGAAGCATGCCAAAAGCGGCGAGGAAATTTCCGGTGACGGCGTGCTGGAGATCCTCCAGGACGGTTTCGGCTTCCTGCGCAGCGCGGACTCCTCCTACCTGGCCGGCCCGGACGACATCTACGTCTCGCCCAGCCAGATCCGCCGCTTCAACCTGCGTACCGGTGACACCATCGTCGGCAAGATCCGCCCGCCGAAAGAAGGCGAGCGTTACTTCGCCCTGCTCAAGGTCGACAGCATCAACTTCGACCGCCCGGAGAACGCCAAGAGCAAGATTCTCTTCGAGAACCTGACGCCGCTGTTCCCCAATAAGCGCCTGACCATGGAGGCCGGCAACGGCTCCACCGAGGACATCACCGGCCGTGTGATCGACCTCTGCGCGCCGATCGGCAAGGGCCAGCGTGGCCTGATCGTCGCCCCGCCGAAAGCGGGCAAGACCATCATGCTGCAGAACATCGCGTCGAACATCACGCGCAACAACCCGGAAGTGCACCTGATCGTCCTGCTGATCGACGAGCGTCCGGAAGAAGTGACCGAGATGCAGCGCACCGTGCGCGGCGAAGTGGTCGCCTCCACCTTCGACGAGCCGCCGACCCGCCACGTGCAGGTTGCCGAGATGGTCATCGAGAAGGCCAAGCGCCTGGTGGAGCACAAGAAGGATGTGGTCATCCTGCTCGACTCCATTACCCGTCTGGCACGTGCCTACAACACCGTGATCCCGAGCTCCGGCAAGGTGCTGACCGGTGGTGTCGACGCCCATGCCCTGGAGAAGCCGAAGCGCTTCTTCGGTGCCGCGCGCAACATCGAGGAAGGCGGCTCGCTGACCATCCTCGCCACCGCGCTGATCGAGACCGGCTCGAAGATGGACGAAGTGATCTACGAGGAATTCAAGGGCACCGGCAACATGGAGCTGATCCTCGACCGTCGCGTGGCCGAGAAGCGCACCTTCCCGGCGATCAACATCAACAAGTCGGGCACCCGTCGTGAAGAGTTGCTGACCGGCGAGGAAGAGCTGTCGCGCATGTGGATTCTGCGCAAGCTGCTGCACCCGATGGACGAGATCGCCGCCATCGAGTTCCTCATCGACAAGCTGAAAGCGACGAAGACCAACGACGAGTTCTTCCTGTCGATGAAGCGCAAGTAAGACCTTGCGCTGTGCCACGAGGCCGGGGAAACCCGGCCTTGTCGTATCTGGAGGCTTTCAAGCCTTCTGAAAGCCCGACTTCGGCGCTAAACTTTACGGCTGACCCAAGCCAGCCCGACACGAGGCTCCTGCATGCAGTATCGCGACCTGCGCGACTTCATCCGTGAACTGGAAAAGCGCGGCGAACTCAAGCGCATCCAGATCCCGGTATCCCCCGTTCTGGAAATGACCGAAATCTGCGACCGCACCCTGCGCAAGGGTGGCCCGGCGCTGCTGTTCGAAAAGCCCACAGGCTTCGACGTGCCGGTGCTCGGCAACCTGTTCGGCACGCCCAAGCGCGTGGCGCTGGGCATGGGCGCCGAGGATGTGTCCGAGCTGCGCGAGATTGGCAAGCTGCTGGCCTTCCTCAAGGAGCCCGAGCCGCCGAAAGGCCTCAAGGATGCCTGGAGCAAGCTGCCGATCTTCAAGAAGGTCATCTCCATGGCGCCCAAGGTGGTCAAGGACGCACCCTGCCATGAGGTGATCGAGGAGGGTGACGACGTCGACCTGGGCAAGCTGCCGATCCAGCACTGCTGGCCGGGCGACGTGGCGCCGCTGATCACCTGGGGCCTGACCATCACCAAGGGCCCGAACAAGGAGCGGCAGAACCTCGGCATCTACCGCCAGCAGGTGATCGGCCGCAACAAGGTGATCATGCGCTGGCTCAGCCACCGTGGCGGTGCGCTGGACTACCGCGAATGGTGCCAGAAGCACCCTGACAAACCGTACCCGGTCTGCGTGGCGCTGGGTGCTGACCCGGCGACCATCCTCGGCGCGGTCACCCCGGTGCCCGATACCCTTTCCGAGTACGCCTTCGCCGGGCTGCTGCGTGGCCATCGCACCGAGCTGATCAAGGCCGTCGGCAGCGAGCTGCAGGTGCCGGCCAGTGCCGAGATCGTGCTGGAGGGCGTGATCCATCCGGGCGAAACCGCGCCGGAGGGGCCCTACGGCGATCACACCGGCTACTACAACGAGGTCGACACCTTCCCGGTGTTCACCGTCGAGCGCATCACCCGCCGCCGCGAGCCGATCTATCACAGCACTTACACCGGCCGCCCGCCCGATGAGCCAGCGATTCTCGGCGTGGCGCTGAACGAGGTGTTCGTGCCGATCCTGCAGAAGCAGTTCCCGGAGATCACCGACTTCTACCTGCCGCCCGAAGGCTGTTCCTACCGCATGGCGGTGGTGACCATGAAGAAGCAGTACCCGGGCCATGCCAAGCGCGTAATGCTTGGTGTCTGGTCGTTCCTGCGACAGTTCATGTACACCAAGTTCGTTATCGTCACCGACGACGACATCAACGCACGGGACTGGAACGACGTGATCTGGGCGATTACCACGCGCATGGACCCCAAGCGCGACACGGTGATGATCGACAACACGCCGATCGACTACCTCGACTTCGCCTCGCCGATCTCCGGCCTGGGTTCGAAGATGGGCCTGGACGCCACCCACAAGTGGCCGGGCGAGACCACGCGCGAATGGGGTCGTGCCATCGAGAAGGACCCTGCGGTAGTGGCGCGGGTCGATGCGTTGTGGAGCGAGCTGGGAATCGATTGATGAATGTGACCCTGCAACCTTCCGGCGTCACCCTGGCCCTGCAGCCGGGCGAGCGCATCCTCGACGGCGCCCGGCGCCTGGGCTACGAGTGCCCGCAAAGCTGCCGCAACGGCAACTGCCATATCTGTGCGGCGCTGCTGGTCGAAGGGCGGGTGCTGCAGTCCGGTGTCGAGCTGGACCATGGCGAGCTGTTCACCTGCCTGGCCGAGCCGCTGGAAGATTGCGTGCTGCACTGGGATGGCGTGCTGGCGCCGGGCGAGCTGCCGGTGCGTGAGCTGAATTGCCAGATGATCGAGTGCCTCGATGTGGGCGGCGACGTCTATCGCGTGCGCCTGCGCACGCCCGCCGGCAAGGTGCCGCGCTATCACGCCGGGCAATACCTGCTGCTGCAGCGCCCGGACGGCGAGATGGCCGCTTTCTCCCTGGCGTCGGCACCGCATTCCGGTCGCGAGCTGGAACTGCACATCCTGGCGCGTGAAGACAGCACCCGCCTGCTGCTCGAGCACCTGCGCGAACACGGCTTTGCCCGCGTGCAGATGCCCTATGGCGATACCCACCTGGCCGAACTGCCGGCAGGACCGCTGGTGCTGATCGCCGCCGGCACCGGCATGGGCCAGATGCACAGCCTGATCGAACACTGCCGCGCCAGCGGCTTCGCCCACCCGGTGCACCTGTACTGGGGCGCACGTCGTCCCGACGACTTCTATCAGCTGCCGCATTGGGCCGAGTGGCAGCAACTGGCCAATCTGCACCTGCATCAGGTGGTCAGCGACCAATGTGGCTGGCAGGGTCGTTGTGGTCTGTTGCACGAAGCGGTGCGCGAAGACTTCCCCGACCTCAAGGCGCTGCACGTCTACGCCAGCGGCTCCCCGGCCATGGTCTACGCCACGCTCGATGCGCTGGTCGACGCCGGGATGGACGCGCACCAGATGCGCGCCGATGTGTTCGCCTACGCACCGCGTGGCTGAACTGAAAAAGCCGCCAATAGGGCGACTTTTTCAGGGGGTGGCATAGTTCACCCCTGCCGCACTTCGACCATCACCTTGCCCACGGCTTTACGCTGGCCGAGCGCATCGATCGCTTCGCCACCCTGCGCTAGCGGGAAGGTCTGTGATACCAATAGTTTGAGTTTGTCTTCGGTGTGGCAGGCGAACAGTTGCTGGAAGTTGTCGGCGTTATCCTGCGGTTGGCGCTGGGGGAAAAAGGAACAGATTTATTTTCGGCTGATATTGTGAGGCAATAAATAAATCTGTCACTTTTACACTGGTGAGGTTGTCGTTCCTTGGAGTGTATTTAAGTGAAATTGAATATTGATTTTCCTAACAATATGATCACGGATGAATTACTCATGCAGGAGCGAATCCCCTGCTTTTGCAAAATTTCAACAGACTTTGAGATTTCGTTTTCGGATACTGTTCCTGAGTCATCGGGACTGGTGTCAGCCTGGGATCGTAGAGAACTTGAGTTAAGAGCTATTGCAGGGGCGGGCGGTCGATATACGCACTTTGCTAACGGTTTGATTACGTTGCGGAAAGTTGGTGAAGGCGTATACAAGATTCTTGACCTTGAAATGTTTTATAAAAGTTACGGTTGGTGCGCTGTCTTGCGAGAAGGGGAGTATGCGCCTCCCGGAGATTTTTGGGATGAAGAGTAAAGATTTTCTGATTAATGCTAAGGGAAAGGGGGTAGATTTATTTTTAGGATGACGGTGCTGCGTCATAAATAAATCTGTACCCTTTTTCCTTTTTTCACACTACCGTTGTTTCAGGTGTGAATAGTAATGGCATGGTTATTGTGAAGGTTAAACCATGAAGGAAAATAAGGAAACACGTGAGGAACGGCTGATTCGTGCGGCTGCAGTGTGGGAAGAACTCACTGCAGAATGGGTTGTTGAATACGTGAGGGATTACCACAAGCTCAAAAGAGGGTCGGCTCTTCGGCATATGACTTCACTTTCGGAAGATCGTGGTCTGAAGTGTTATTTCATCGATAACGACTTGCGTCGTATGAAGCAGAATTTCTATGTTTATTGCAAGCTCTTGATGGCTGCCCAGCAGGAGGTTGAATCTAGCGGTGATGCCTTTGCTGGTTATGAACCATTTTTATACGGCCTGCTTAGCGATAGCCCAGAAATCTACAATTGGTTGGCCCATGCCGAACTCAAGCACAAAGACCAGTTGAAGACGCCACATTTTACGTTCTACCAATTCCAATTGGCACTGCGCCGCGACGATGAGGCTCTGCGCGAAACCATAGCCCTTGTGGCCAGAAACGGCGGCAACCGTAACAAAGCGCTAGCGCAGGCCGGGCAAGACTTCTTTTCTTTACTGCTCAAACAAGACAAAGAAGGCTTACAAGCTCTGATAGAGAACCAGGCCAAGATCAAGTCGGTACACGAACTGGAAGGCCAGTTCTTGGCAGGTTTCGCCATGATTCATGCCAAGCTTTGCTGGTGCCGAGGGATCGAAGTTCAAATTGAAAATCCATTGATACCCATGGATCTACTTCCTATTGAACCACTGGACTTTTACGATGTGGAGTACGACTTTCTGCGGCCAGGGTGGAGTCCGCCACCGCCGCAGGGTTTGTTTTCTAAGATTAAACACTTGCTCTCGAAAGGATAGGTGCGGAAAAGGGGGGCGAGGAAAAGGGGACAGGTTTATTTTTAGACTGTCGGTGCTGCGTCATAAATAAATCTGTCCCCTTTTTACTACATGCCAGGAGGATTTAGATATAACCCAGGTAGCCCTGGATCAGCACTTCCAGCATACCCTCCGAAGAAAGGAACTGAGTAATGCATACCGTGCCGCTAGATCATGCGAAGCAGAAGTTAATCTTCTACGTGGCGCAGGATTTGGATCGGTTAACTAAGTTTGATGTGCAGCAGCTTGTGAATGAGCTTGCTGCGTCTAGGGTATGGAGCATTGCACCGCCAAGCCTGATTGATGAGATAGACGAGAATGGTTTGGAGGTGGTAGGTGGGATGCTAGAAATTTATTCAGCTTTGCCGCCGAACATACTTCCTCTTGATGTGGACTCGAAGAGTCTAGAGGAAGTAGAGGAGCTGATTGGTGCTGTTAGAGACTTGTCTAAAAAAGGAAGTCTCTCCTTTGAGTTTCAGTTGGATGCTACTTATGTTGGTAGCATTGAGGATGGTGTCGTTGACCGAGTTCTTCAGGAAGGCTTGCTTGCGCCGTGGAGAGATAATCTTAGCGGGAAAAATTGAATCAAGAGTAATAGATTAATAGGAGCGCTCATTAGCCGGTCGTTATCGTGAATAAAAATTGCAGAAAAGGGAAAAAGAGGGAAAAAGAGGGGGAAAGGGGACAGATTTATTTTGGGGGGCTGTGCTTGGAAAAGGGGACGAAAAAGGGGGCAGATTTATTTTTAGGTTGACGGTGCTGCGTCATAAATAAATCTGTCCCCTTTTTCTTGAAAGCTTTTATTCGAACCAATGGTTTTGGCGAAATTGTTAGTGCTAGGACAAGAATTCCATGAGTGCGGCAGATATTGAGTTGTGGATTTATGCTCGACCAGATGGTGCTCTTACTATAGATCAGCGCCATGTGGATGTCATGGATAGGATGTCTAAGATTGGCGCCCCTTTAGGCTTTGCAGGCATTGATCTTCCTACTGCGCCGAGCTGCGGCGATGGGTTAGTTGCTACATATACAGCTAGGCTTCCCGTCAAAGGTCTCCGGCTTGTTGGAGACTACGCGTATCGTGGTGAGCGATATATATATGAAGATCGGGCTTCCTATGACGAGCATTTGCGCTTTGGATTTAAAGTTTCAAATAAGGCTATTGATTATGTTCAGGTTTTGAATGAGTGCCTTCCGAAGGTGATTGAAGCGTTTAAAGGATACAAGGCTCTGGTTGCTTATGATTTGTACGGGCTGTATTACCAGGGAGGGTTAAATGACGACAATCCTGTTTACAATCGGCTGCGTGAAGATCCAGCTATGGATGTTGATGGGCGCAACAATATTTACACTCTATATCCGGCGCAGTTTTGGGATGCGGAGCTTTGTCAGCGTGCCCTGGGTTATGGTCCTGATGAAGTCGTTTCACGACTGCAAGGTAAGGTTAATGTGGCGGCACGACTGGTGGATGGGGTCTATTTGGTTCTCAACGATGACCCGGGTCTGACCTATGAGGCCTTTGTGGAAATGAACGAGCGTATCAAGCCTGTCTTGGGGCTGGTTTAGTTGAAGGGCAGTAACCGCCCGTCCACGATCCTGCCCCTGAACGCCTCCAGAATGGCCTCGATGCCGAGCCTGCCCTCGGCAAAGGCCCCCAGCCGGCGGATCACCTCGGCATCGGGCTCCGGATCGGAAAAGGGGACAGATTTATTTTTAGGCTGACGGTGCTGCGTCATAAATAAATCTGTCCCCTTTTTCCCTTGTGTTGCAGCGTGTTGGCGGTAAAGTTGTTGATCGTATTGCGAGTGCCGTTGACGGGAAGCTGCATGTGCCCAAAACGGACTCTGGTGTTGTCGAAGGCGGTCCAAAAGAAATTGTCAAAGTAAATCCGCCGTTAGCGTTGCCGACGGGGAAACAGGGCTCTGTTATTAGAAGATCTTTAACTGATCACGAATTCAAGCAGGCGTCTGAGATAGTCTCCTTTAAGGGGTGGATTTAAGGGGGTGGACTCATCTAAGTTTGCTGGTATTGATGGTTGGTTGGATGGCGTACCTGTTCAACTTAAAGTCGTAGAGGGTGCGAGTATAAACGCAGTAAGAAGAAATATAGTTAGCGGGGCTAAGGATATGGCGAAAGCTGGGTATAGAGGGGATATATATATAGATGCCTCCAGAACAGGCGTTTCCATGAATAAGATGCTGGATCATTTTAAACCTGGGTCTCCTGTCTCCAATGTTGTTGGTGAAGGGGTTGTGAGTAATATTTATATAAAAACGCAAGATGGCTGGATGAATATTTCTGCCGGGCGGGTTGCTCAGCATAAAGGGTGGCAGTAATGTCAACTGGTCTGTTTGTTCCTGTTAGAGAAATCCCTACTTTCAGTGAGCTGCTGGGGGGTATGCTCTCACTTCTTTCTAAGTTCTTTGAGAGGGTAGAGAGAATAACTATTGGTGTTAACCTTGCTGGCGGACTTGATTTGAGCAAGGGGCTGATTCTTGTACAGGATCATGAGCAAGATTTATTCTGTTGGATAAGCTTTTCAGAGGTGCCCGAGGAGTTGAGGGAGGACTCAGAGCATGATTTGCCTATTGTGGCTCAGATACTTACTAGATCGGAGAAAAGTGTTTTCCTCTCTGTGGTTGTTGCCTATGCCATAGGTATGACTTTAGGTGGCCGAGTTGTGTACGATGATGGTCACATATACTTCGACGCCAAGAAGGATTTTTACTCTATCTTAGAGGTGGAGGAGTATATTTTGGCTAGAGTTTGAATGGTCCAAAAGAGGTAGCAAGTCCAGATGCGACGGGCGGGAATAAAGTTGATCCAGAGACCGACCTAGCCCCTTTTTCCGCAAGCTGTCTAAACGTGGCGGAGCAATTTAAGGCGAAATATCCCAATATCACAGTTAATATTCTTGATAATCAGGGCGTTATGCTCCGCCCGCCGAGGAAGACGCCGTAATGGAAGATCGAGTGACTTATGGTGAAATCCGGGCTTGGTTTCTGGGCAGCTATTACAGCTATTGCAGAGCCAAACTCAGCCACCAAAGCCCATGGGCTGAGGGAGAAAGCGAAGTAGGCTATGCCTACAGTGAGCTTGAGAATTCCTTTGACTTGCCTGTTGAAAAATTAATGTTGGAGATTTTAGCGCTTATTCTTTCGGCAGGTAGGTCTTCAGAGAAAGTCAAGAAATATCACCTTGACATGATCCGCGGATTGCTAAAGGAGATCGAGCTATCTTCTGTTTTGAATGATTTGCCCTCTGACGAGGCCGCAGAGCTAAAAAAAGATCTCAGGGTGTTGGGTCTTTATTAATTAGATGAAAAGGGGACAGATTTATTTTTAGGCTGACGGTGCTGTGTCATAAATAAATCTGTCCCCTTTTTTGTCCGGATGAGATGAAGGCTGATCCGTATCATCCAGACTGGCAGCGTTATTCTGGTGACATTCCTAACGGGAAAAGGGGACAGATTTATTTTTAGGTTGACGGTGCTGCGTCATAAATAAATCTGTCCCCTTTTTCCGAGGAGACATAGCTGCAATGGCAGAGAAGTCCGGGCTCACTTCTCTCACAGTTAAAGAAGTTGCAACCGGTAAGACTTTATATTGGCAGCCTGGGATGCGCGCTTTGAGAGAGAGGGATTAGATGATGAAGCTTTCTCTGTCATGGGTCGTTGGGTTCGGAGCGGAGTGCCAAGGAGGGAGAACTAACGATCCCTCTTGGAGTAATGTTGAATCTCACTTGAGGGAAGTGTGTGAGGTGTCTGGCTCTGTTACTTTAGAGGCTGCGAACCTCAGCGGATTTGAGTTGTTGAGTTTGCAAGTTGTTGCGGATCATGGAATGTTCGCGATGACTTTAGGTGAAGATGATGGTGAGGATTACACTGTTCGATCCTATCTCGGAAGTGGAGATGCAGGTAAGGCAGTTGATGTTCTAGGGGATGCTGTTGATGCCTCAGCGGTTTGTACTGATTTTGAGACTGTTGTTGATATTTTTAGAGGGTTCTTTGAAAAAGGCTGTGTGCCTCGGAATTTGATGGCCTAATTCTTTGGTCCAAAAGGAACAGTAAGTGCTCCGAAAAAGGGGACAGATTTATTTTGACGAAAAAGGGGACAGATTTATTTTTCACCTGATCGACTAAGCTGCAGGTCTCAATGGAAGGAGATCGTTATGCCAAGGATGGGGCGTATTGTGTTGCCGAACTACCCACATCATGTAGTGCAGCGAGGGCATAACCGGCAGGTGGTGTTTGCTGCTGAACAAGACTATCAGCGTTACATTTCTGATCTGCGTGAGCTGAAAGATGTCTTCGGGGTCAAGGTTTACGCCTATTGCCTGATGACCAATCATGTCCACCTGCTGCTGGCGCCCGGTGAAGCTGTTGCCGGGCTGGGGCAGTTGATGAAGGCGCTGGCGGCGCGAGCTACGCGCTATCGAAATCGTCTGGAGGGGCGCACCGGCACTCTCTGGGAGAGTCGCTACAAGTCCAGCGTCGTCGAGTCAGACGCCTACTTGCTTGCCTGCTGTCGCTATATCGAACTGAACCCGGTTCGAGCCCACATGGTTGCCGAAGCGGTTGATTATCCCTGGTCGAGCCATCGGATGCGGGTAACGGATCAGGCGGACAGCGATTGGTTAGATATAGACCCCTGCTTCATTGCTCTCGGCAACACGTCTGAAAAGCGTCGTATCCGGTACATGGAGTTCATGCGCCAAGCCGTACCATCGAGCGAGATTGATCTGATCCGTGCAGCACTACAGAGGGGGCAGCTAACCGGGAGCGCTCGTTTCGTGGATGAAATAGAAAGAATCCAAGGGCAGCGGGTTGAGCTACGAGGTCAGGGCAGACCTAAGCGACAGCCCGAAAAATAAATCTGTCCCCTTTTTCTCTTTTTCTAGGGGTGGGAGGATTTTCCTTTTTAAATGAACAGTTCTTTAGATATTATTCTTAAAACAGAGGCCGGGAGCTTAATATTTGCGCCAGTTAATGTGCGTGAGGGAGATGGAAAGTTTGATTTCAATATTACCTGTGTCTTGGTTGGTAGGTTTTCTGGGGTGTTATCCGGTAACTTCGTGTGCAGGTTGTTTCGTGGTGATATAGAAAGATTACTTATATATTTTTATGATCATGTGCAGATGCTGATGGCGGGTGGGGGTGAAACTCCATCTTTTGTGCCATTGGAAGGCGATATACAAATAAAGGCTTTGGATGGTGATGTGGTTGATATGCTGGATGGGTATTTCACGATAAATATTTTATTTAATTGCGGCAAGCCTGACGAGGCTTCGTCAAATGTATATTTTGGGTTTGAAGCTGTTGTTGAGTTGTCTGAGTTGAACAAGTTTTGCGACGGGTTAAGGCGCCTTGTTTTTTCTTGAGCTTGAACTGGCAGAAAAGGGTGCGGATTCTGAGGAGTCCCCACAAAATATCTACGCAGATCAAGCGGATAGCTTGAAGATGCCGGCATGGGAAAAGGGGGCAGATTTATTTCTAGGAAAAGGGGACAGATTTATTTTTAGGCTGACGGTGCTGCGTCATAAATAAATCTGTCCCCTTTTTCGATAGTCCCCTTTTTCGATACGTGGCATCACCATCAGGATAGTGGACGAATGCAGTTAGTCCCTGAACTGATTCATTCAAAGACGGGGCACATCGGTGGCGAAGCCATGGGAGGTGGGATGTGAGTCTGAGTGATACTGGATGTTTCGGCGATGAGTTGATGGCCTTCGTCATCACCTGTCTTTTTTGTGGGGCTATAAGCAGGGATGAGCTTAATGTGTGGTGCGCTCAGGCATTATCGCTAGATAACGCCCCTGTGTTTTTGTATGACTTAATGGATTTTCATGACGAGATTTTTAAAATCTATCAGGTGATTGGCTATGTCCCCCATTGGGAGCATACGGAGGATGACGAGTATGCTTTATATGGTATTGCTGTTCGTCGGGGATTTGAGCCTTATGACATGCCTTTAACGCCGGACAAAGCGCTTGCGTATCTTGAAGCGACACCGGATGTTGAGCGGCTGTTTGGTCAGGTTTTCGATTTTATCAAGCTGTAAGTTAAGGAGAAAAAGGGGACACCCATTAGCCGGCCTGGCGTCAAGACTCAAAGCAACCTGCTCTGGCAGAGTTTCTCCAGTGTCGAACCTGGTGAATTGGGGAAAAGGGGACCGGGAAAAGGGGACAGATTTATTTTCGGCGGATCAATGGGGTCGGGAAAAAGGGGACCGGGAAAAAGGGGACAGATTTATTTTCCGCCGAGCTGAACCCGGTTCGAGCCCGTATGGTTGCCGAGGCGGTTGATTATCCTTGGTCGAGCTATCGGACGCGGGTAACGGATCAGTCGGACAGCGATTGGCTGGACATGGACCCTTGCTTCGTCGCACTTGGCGACACGCCTGAGAGGCGTCGTATCCGTTACATGGAGTTCATGCGACAAGCCGTTCCATCAAGTGAGATTGATTTGATTCGTGCAGCACTGCAGAGGGGGCAGCTAACCGGCAGTGCTCGTTTCGTGGATGAGATAGAAAGAATCCAAGGGCAGCGGGTTGAGCTACGAGGTCAGGGCAGGCCGAGGCGTAACCCCGGAAAATAAATCTGTCCCCTTTTGTCGATTTTGGGGATTGTGGCTTTAGCGTTTTGGAGTCTGAGGGTAACTTGTCCATCACTGATGGCGTGGTTGGGGCTTCAGAGGGTATAGCTTTATCTAAGCTGGAAATTTAGATGGTCCAAAAGCGATAGGCCCTGTTCCAAGTCTTACTGAGCGGGGCACGTTAGTTAACCTGGGGAAAAGGGGGCAGATTTATTTTTGGGACAGATTTATTTTTAGGCTGACGGTGCTGCGTCATAAATAAATCTGTCCCCTTTTTTCGAGGTGAAATACCCGCCAGGTAATGGGGTTAGGCCGAGTGAATTCAAGGTGTATGCCATGATGGATGGTGAGTTAAAGCAGTTTACATTTATTCAATGAGGTGAGGCATGAATACAGTTGAAGATGCCTATAATGAATTGGCTAGAGGGATTATTGATTTTATTGGGGGGCGCTCATGGGATAAAGCCTTCTGTAGTTGTCAGATTTATCACCGGATGGCATCAACAGTCTATTGGCTTGAAAGCTTCGGCAACGTTGATAAAAAGGCATTGGCTTGGCCAAATAGCTGTATTGATAGTGGCAAGGCGGCGATCCTGATTAGGGATGATGTTCTCCAAAAAAATGGGCAGCGCATTTGGGGGCTGATTTTTACGCTTTATCCTGATGGGAAATTTAATATTGAGTATGACTACAGTAAGCCGGAAGATTATGAGGAGACGGACGACATCGTTGGAGAGTAATGGTGAATCAAGGGAAGGTCTGAACTAGGGCGTTATTTTGGGTCGCCTTCGGTCATTCCCGATTTTGAAAAAGGCGATTTGATCAAAAAACGGTCAAATCACTTATTTTTTGCGTTTACGGCCTCCGCAAGCGGCCTGCGGGGGCCACTTCCCACATTACAGGCGCACCTCTCCTACGCGGCTCAACAAATGTCGGCGTGCCATCCATAGGTTCGGAAAAAGGGGACAGATTTATTTTTCACCTGATCGACTAAGCTGCAGGTCTCAATGGAAGGAGATCGTTATGCCAAGGATGGGGCGAATAGTATTGCCGAACTACCCACATCATGTGGTGCAGCGAGGGCATAACCGGCAGGTGGTGTTTGCTGCTGAACAAGACTATCGGCGTTACATTTCTGATCTGCGTGAGCTGAAAGACGTCTTCGGGGTCAAGGTTTACGCCTATTGCCTGATGACCAATCATGTCCACCTGCTGCTGGCGCCCGGTGAAGCTGTTGCCGGGCTGGGGCAGTTGATGAAGGCGCTGGCGGCGCGAGCTACGCGCTATCGAAATCGTCTGGAGGGGCGCACCGGCACTCTCTGGGAGAGTCGCTACAAGTCCAGCGTCGTCGAGTCAGACGCCTACTTGCTTGCCTGCTGTCGCTATATCGAACTGAACCCGGTTCGAGCCCGCAAGGTTGCCGAAGCGGTTGATTATCCTTGGTCGAGCCATCGGATGCGGGTAACAGATCAGGCGGACAGCGATTGGTTAGATATAGACCCCTGCTTCATTGCTCTCGGCAACACGTCTGAAAAGCGTCGTATCCGGTACATGGAGTTCATGCGTCAAGCCGTACCATCGAGCGAGATTGATCTGATTCGTGCAGCACTACAGAGGGGGCAGCTAACCGGGAGTGCTCGTTTCGTGGATGAAATAGAAAGAATCCAAGGGCAGCGGGTTGAGCTACGAGGTCAGGGCAGACCTAAGCGACAGCCCGAAAAATAAATCTGTCCCCTTTTTCTCAATGGTGTTCCTATAGAAATAATTAACTTTCCTGGTGCTAAATGATGAAAGAAAGCGAGCTGGTTTCGATTATGGAGGGGCAAGGCTGGATTTGTAAGAAGGATGAAGTGGGGGACTGCTTTTGCATAATTATTGTTGATGATATTCAAGTCCAGGTTATTCCATTTATAGGTAAGCGAGCAGACCATTTTAGGCTCTCGCTTGCTCCTTCCATTTCATCAAGAGAGTTCTCCGAGGCTGTCGGGTTTATTTATGGGGAAGGTAGAGATTATTCTCCGATTATTATTAGTAATGGGCCTCCTAAGAAACTGGCTAGTCTTTCTGCTGAGGATGTACTGCAACTTGCTGGTGAAGCTATATCATGGGCTCTGTCTCAAAGCCTGGAAGATGGGCTAACGGCATATAGGGGGTTGCCAACTGATGTCAAAGGTGCAATGCCACTCAGGCATCTAGCTGCCTTGGCGATAGCTGGGGATGTTGAACGATTAGAAGGTTACAAGCAGAGCTTTGCTGAGGGAGATAGGCTCGGATTTGTACCGTATATCACTGTCGACATGGTTGATCGAGCGATCTTGATAGCAAGAAAACATAGCAAATGATTAGCCATGCAAAGAGGGGAAAGGGGACAGATTTATTTTTCACCTGATCGACTAAGCTGCAGGTCTCAATGGAAGGAGATCGTTATGCCAAGGATGGGGCGAATAGTATTGCCGAACTACCCACATCATGTGGTGCAGCGAGGGCATAACCGGCAGGTGGTGTTTGCTGCTGAACAAGACTGTCAGCGTTACATCTCTGATCTGAAGGGGAAAGGGGATAGGTTTATTTTTAGGCTGACGGTGCTGCGTCATAAATAAATCTGTCCCCTTTTTCTTGAACTTTTATTCGAACCAATGGTTTTGGCGCAATTGTTAGTACTAGGGCACAGGGAAAAGGGGACAGATTTATTTTTAGGCTGACGGTGCTGCGTCACAAATAAATCTGTCCCCTTTTCCGTTGTCCCCTTTTCCGTTCAAAGCAAGAAGTAAAGAGTATGGCGCGTAATCAGGGGTGGGAGGATTTTCTTTTTTAAATGAACAGTTCTTTAGATATTATTCTTAAAACAGAGGTCGGGAGCTTAATATTTGCGCCAGTTAATGTGCGTGAGGGAGAGGGAAAATTTGATTTCAATATTACCTGTGTCTTGGTTAGTAGGTTTTCTGGGTTGTTATCCGGTAACTTCGTGTGCAGGTTGTTTCGTGGTGATATAGAAAGATTGCTTATATATTTTTATGACCATGTGCAGATGCTGATGGCGGGTGGGGGTGAGGCTCCATCTTTTGTGCCATTGGAAGGCGATATACAAATAAAGGCTTTGGATGGTGAAGTGGTTGATATGCTGGATGGGTATTTCACGATAAATATTTTATTTAATTGCGGCAAGCCTGACGAGGCTTCGTCAAATGTATATTTTGGGTTTGAAGCTGTTGTTGAATTGTCTGAGTTGAACAAGTTTTGTGACGGGTTAAGGCGTCTTGTTTTTTCTTGAACTTGAACTGACAGGAAAGGGTGGGGATTCTGAGGAATCCCCACAAAATATCTACGCAGATCAAGCGGATAGCTTGAAGATGCCGGCATGGGAAAAGGGGGCAGATTTATTTTTAGGCTGACGGTGCTGCGTCATAAATAAATCTGTCCCCTTTTAGTCTCTATAGTCTCTAAGCAGTTTATTAAGGAGATGTGAAGGTGTTGTTTAAATATAGTGACTCCGATGGGGTTGACATCTTTTTTGGTGTCCGCAATAGGGGCGACGTAAGACGCGCAATAGGAGTGGAATGTCGGGTTTTTCCGAGGACTGAATTTTCTGATAATTCAACTGATGCTTTTGGTGGATCTATAGCTAAAGTTTGGTATGACGCTGATGATAATGCGTGTGGGATTCAGCTTTATTATCCGGCAGCAGAATTCTATTTCTCTGAAAAACAGTTTTTAGGTGTTGGTCTGGGGGAGGCAGAATTATTTCTATCCGATCAAGGTGTTGCGTTTGATTGTGAGGATGATAATACTGGCATAAGTATAAAAGGAGGGGCGGTTAGATTTTATGCACCTAATGCTGATGAGCTTGGCAATGCTGCGATAATTGAGGCTGTCTATGTGGAGATTCCAAGGTTGGAACATTAAGCAAAAGGCGGGAAAAGCGAGCAGATTTATTTTTCGCCTGATTGGTTAAGCTGAAGGTCTCAATGGACGGAGATCGTTATGCCATGGGTGGGTGGATTGTATTGCCGAACTACCTGCATCATGTGGTGCGGCCCGGCCATCACCGGTAAGTGTTGTTTACCGTTGAGCAGCATTGCCAGCGCAGCATTACAACTGATCTGTGCGAACTCAACGATGCCTTCAGACCCAAGCCCTCTGACCATTGCCTGATGTCTGTCCACCAAGGCCGCCGCTAGAGCGACCTTGGACACCTGCGCGCAACCATGTCCGGTGCGCGCGACGCCTCCTACCGTACCTCCACCACCACCTTGCCCACCGCCTTACGCTGGCCGAGCGCATCGATCGCTTCGCCGCCGCGCGCCAGCGGGAAGGTCTGCGACACCAGTGGTTTGAGTTTGCCCTCGGCGTGCCAGGCGAACAGTTGCTGGAAGTTGTCGGCGTTGTCCTGCGGTTGGCGCTGGGCGAATGAGCCCCAGAACACGCCGACCAGGGCGGCACCCTTGAGCAGCGGCAGGTTGGCCGGGAGGGCCGGGATGCCGCCGCCAGCGGCGAAGCCCACCACCAGGAAGCGGCCGTTCCAGGCGATGCTGCGGAAGGCTTCCTCGAACAGCGTGCCGCCCACCGGGTCGTAGATCACATCCACGCCCTGGCCGCCGGTGAGTTTCTTCACCTCGTCCTTCAGGCTCTGCTCGCTGTAGTTGATCAGTTCGTCGGCGCCGGCCTTGCGCGCCACTTCCAGTTTCTCGGCGCTGCTCGCAGCGGCGATCACTTTCGCACCCATGGCCTTGCCGATTTCCACTGCTGCCAGGCCGACGCCGCCGGAGGCGCCAAGCACCAGCAGGGTTTCCCCGGCTTGCAGGTTGGCGCGCTGCTTGAGGGCGTGCATCGAGGTGCCGTAGGTCATGCCGAAGGCCGCTGCGGTGGTCAGGTCCATGCTCTTCGGCACCGGCAGCACGTTGTAGGCCGGCACGGCGACCTCTTCGGCGAAGCCGCCCCAACCGGTCAGGGCCATTACCCGGTCACCGCTGCGCAGGTGGCTGACCTTCTCGCCTACTGCCTTGACCACACCGGCCACTTCGCCGCCTGGCGCGAAGGGGAAAGGCGGCTTGAACTGGTACTTGCCTTCGATGATCAGCGTGTCGGGGAAGTTGACCCCGGCGGCCTGGACCTCGATCAGCACCTCGTTCTTTTTCGGTTCGGGGCTTGGCAGGTCTTCCAGTACCAGGGTGTCGGCAGGGCCGAAGGCTTTGCACAGCAGGGCTTTCATCAGATGCGTTCCTCTTGCAGGGTGCCATGCAGTGTAGGAAGCGCCTGCCGTGGGTCAACGAGCATGCCCGTGCCTGATAGCCCGGCATAAGCGCCGGGCTTGGGTGCTGGCGTGTGGATGGCTATGCTAGGCAAATCCCCGATGGAGTGCCGAACGTGAAACTGTTGACCGCCCTGTTGCTGAGCCTGTCGATCTGCCTGCCTGCCCTGGCGTCTTCGGAGAAGAAGGAAGAGGTGCCGACGACGATCTACCACAGCCTGACGCCTGCCCTGATCGGCAACCTGGCCGACCAGGGCAACCGCCTGAAGTTCTTCAAGGCGGACGTCGCCTTGCGCGTGACCGGCACGGAGGCCGAGGAGCAGGTCAAGCACCACGAGCCGCTGATCCGTCATCAGCTGGTACTGCTGTTCTCGGCTCAGACCAGCGAGACCATCAATGCTCCCGATGGCCGCGAGAACCTGCGCCAGCAGGCGCTCAAGCAGGTGCAGGACGCGATCAACGCAGAAGAAGGCAAGCCCGTGGTCGAGGACCTGCTGTTCAACAATCTGATCATTCAGTAGCGGCGAATCCCTGGCGCGTTCGGTTTCAGCGGCCTAGCACGGATGCAATCCGGCGGCCCCTCATGCGACATCCCCGGATTGCATCCGGGCTACGCCATCTGCGCCAGGGTCTTGCGAAAGCGGCTCAGCGCGGCGAGGAAGAACAGCGTGCCGATGCCGACGATGGCCAGCAGGTTCGGCCAGACGGTGGCCAGCCCCGCGCCGCGATAGAGGATGGCCTGGGCCAGGGCGACGAAGTGGGTGGTCGGCGCCACCAGCATGATCTGCTGTACCAGCTCGGGCATGCTCTCGCGTGGTGTGGTGCCGCCGGAGAGAATCTGCAGCGGCAGCAGCACCAGGATGATCAGCAGGCCCAGCTGTGGCATCGAGCGTGCCACGGTGCCGAAGAAGATGCCCATCGAGGTGGTGGCGAACAGGTGCAGGGCCGCGCCCAGCAGGAACAACGCGATGGAGCCTTCGATCGGCACCTGCAACCAGCCCTGTACCACCAGCAGCAGCGACAGCGCCGCTGCCGTCAGCACCACCAGGCCCATCGACCAGACCTTGGCCAGCATGATTTCCAGCGGCGTCACCGGCATCACCAGCAGGTGTTCGACGGTGCCGTGTTCGCGTTCGCGGATCAGGGCGGCGCCGGTGAGAATGATCGAGAGCATGGTGATCTGGTTGATCACCTCCATTACCGAGCCGAACCAGGCGCGGGTCAGGTTCGGGTTGAACTGCACGCGCAATACCAGATCGGCGGGCTGCTGCAGGTCACCCCGGTAGCGGCGGACGAACTCGGCGACTTCGCTGGTGCCGATGTTCTGGATGTAGCTGGCGCCGGTGAAGGCCATGCTCACCTGGGTGGCATCGACGTTGAGCTGGATCGCCGGGCTGCGGCCGGCCAGTACGTCACGCTGGAAGTTCGGCGGAATATTCAGGGTGAAGGTGTAGCGGCCGGAGTCCATGCCGCGATCCATCTGGCTCAGGTCGATGCGCTCCGGCGTGCGGAAGTAGGGCTGCTGGAAGGCCTGGATCAGCCTTTCGGAGAGTTGCGACTGGTCCTCGTCGACCACGGCGATGGCGGCGTTGTGCAGGCTTTCCGGCAGGCTGGTGGCGGCCGAATAGACGCCCATGCTGAAGGCCCAGAGGATCAGGATCACCAGCGCCAGGTCGTGCTGCAGGCTGCGCAGTTCCTTGATGCCGAGGTGCAGGATATTGGCCAGGCGTTCCATCAGACCTCCTGTTTGCGCAGCAGGCTGGCGCTGAGCAGGGTCAACAGCGGCACGGTCAGTGCCAGGGCGAGGAAATAGCCGGCCAGGTCGCGTAGCTCCAGCGCCTTGGAGAACAGGCCACGGCTGATCACCAGGAACTGCGATGTCGGGTAGAGCTGGCCGACCAGCGCGCCGAAGCCCTCCAGCGAAGCCACCGGGTAGATCAGCCCGGAGAACTGGATGGCGGGCAGCAGGGTGGCGATGGCGGTGCCGAATACGGCGGCGATCTGGCTCTTGGTGAAGGTCGACATGAGCAGGCCGAGGCCGGTGGCGCAGGCCAGGTAGAGCAGGGCGCCGGCCAGCAGGGTCAGCGGGTTGCCCTTGAGCGGCACGTCGAACACGGTGACCGCCAGCAGCACCAGCAGGATGAAGTTGAACAGCCCCAGGGCGATGTAGGGCAACTGCTTGCCGAGCAGGAATTCCAGGCGCGTGACCGGGGTGACGTAGAGGTTGATGATCGAGCCCAGCTCCTTCTCGCGCACCACGCCGAGTGCCGTGAGCATCGCCGGGATCAGCATCAGCAGCAGCGGGATCACCGCCGGCACCATGGCCTTGAGGCTCTCCACGTCCGGGTTGTAGCGGTAGCGCACTTCCAGTTCGGCTGCGCTGCTGGCTTGTGGCTGAGGTGAGCGCCGGGCCAGCTCGGCCAGGTAGTGCTGGTGCAGGCCGGTGACGTAGCCCTTGATGGTTTCGGCACGGGTCGGCATGGCGCCGTCGATCCACATGCCGATCTGCGGACTGGCGCCGCGCTTGAGGTCGCGGCCGAAGTTCTGCGGTATCTCCACTGCCAGGCTGATGTCGCCGTCGCGCAGGCGTCGCTCCAGTTCGTCGTAGTCGCGCAGGGGCGCCTTCTCCAGGAAGTAGCGCGAGCCGGAGAGGTTGAGGTGATACTCCTGGCTGGTGGTGGTCTGGTCGCGGTCGAGCACGGCGAAGGACAGGTCTTCCACGTCGAGGCTGATGCCGTAGCCGATGATGAACAGCAGCAGCACGGTGCCCAGCAGCGCCATGCCGCCCCGGATCGGGTCGCGGCGCAGCTCCAGCGCCTCGCGCCGGGCATAGCTGAACAGGCGGCGCAGGCTGAAGCGCTGGCGCTGCGGCGCGGGCTTCTGTTGCAACGGCGGTGCCTCGCTGAGTGGCTGCTCGCCGACGGCTTCCTGCAGGTAGGCGATGAAGGTGGCTTCGAGGCTGTCCAGCCCGCGCTTGTCTATCAGCCCCTGCGGCGTGTCGCTGTCGAGCACCTTGCCGGCGTGCATCAGCGAGATGCGGTCGCAGCGCTGCGCCTCGTTCATGAAGTGGGTGGAGATGAAGATGGTCACGCCGTCCTGGCGCGACAGGTCGAGCATCAGTTGCCAGAAGCCGTCGCGGGCGACCGGGTCGACGCCCGAGGTCGGTTCATCGAGGATCAGGATCTCCGGCTTGTGGATTACCGCGACGGCCAGCGAGAGGCGCTGGCGGATGCCCAGCGGCAGGCGCTCGGGGAGCATGTCCATGACCTCGCCGAGGTCGAAGCGCTCGGCCATCTGCGCCACCCGTGGGCCGATCTCGGCGCTGGGTACGTGGAACAGCTGGGCGTGCAGCACCAGGTTCTGCCGCACTGTCAGCTCGCCATACAGGGAGAACGCCTGGGACATGTAGCCGACCCGCTTGCGCGTGGCCATGTCACGCGGGTCGACCGCCTGGCCGAACAGCAGTGCCTCGCCCTCGCTGGCCGGCAGCAGGCCGGTGAGCATCTTCATGGTGGTGCTCTTGCCGCAGCCGTTGGAGCCGAGGAAGCCGAAGATCTCGCCACGGCGAATGCGGAACGACACCTGGTCGACGGCAACGAAGTCGCCGAAGCGCATGGTCAGGCCCTTGGCCTCGATGGCGATCTCGCTGCTGCCCTGCAGCGGAGGGATAAGCACCTGCTGGTGGCCGCGCCGCCGCTCTTCCGGGAGCAGGGCGATGAAGGCCTGCTCCAGGCTGGCGCAAGCGGTGCGTTCGCGCAGTTCGGCGGGGCTGCCTTCGGCCAGCACGCGGCCGTCGTCCATCGCCACCAGGTGGTCGAAGCGCTCGGCTTCTTCCATGTAGGCGGTGGCCACCAGCACGCTCATCTGCGGGCGCTGTGTGCGGATGCGCTCGATCAGCTCCCAGAACTGGTTGCGTGACAGGGGATCGACGCCGGTGGTCGGCTCGTCGAGGATCAGCAGGTCGGGATCATGGATCAGCGCGCAGCACAGCCCGAGCTTCTGCTTCATGCCGCCGGACAGCTTGCCGGCCGGGCGTTCGCGGAACGCGGCCATGCCGGTGCTGCGCAGCAGGTCGTCGATACGCTGTTCGCGTTCGGCGGCGTCCTGGCCGAACAGGCGGCCGAAGAAATCGAGGTTCTCGAACACCGACAGGGTGGGATAGAGGTTCT
The DNA here is from genome assembly GCF_029542605.1 of Pseudomonas sp. REST10. Classification (NCBI taxonomy): domain Bacteria; kingdom Pseudomonadati; phylum Pseudomonadota; class Gammaproteobacteria; order Pseudomonadales; family Pseudomonadaceae; genus Pseudomonas; species Pseudomonas sp. REST10. Next base: position 584,324 of record NZ_CP035677.1, read on the forward strand.
TGCCCAGGCCCTGCGGCATGTAGGCGATGTGCGGGCAGACGTTGCGCCGATGCCGAGCCTCGGCCATGTCGCCGCCGAGGACCTCGACCTGGCCGTCCTGGAGCTTGCGGGCACCGGCGATCAGCGCCAGCAGGCTGGACTTGCCGACGCCGTCCGGGCCGATCAGGCCGACCATGCGCTGTGCCGGCAGGCTCAGGTCGATCTGCTGCAGGGCGTGGGTTTCGCCGTAGCGCAGGCCGACGCCAGCCAGGCGCGCGACCGGCGCGTTCATTGCGGAACCTTGATCGCCAGGTGCTCAGGCCATTCGGCCTCGGGGTCGAGGCGCAGGTAGGCCATGCCGGGGACGCCGGTCTTCACCTGCTGCAGGTGCTTGCTCAGCAGCTCGGGGTCGATACGGGCCTTGACCCGGAACATCAGCTTCTCGCGTTCGCTGGCGGTTTCCACGGTCTTCGGCGTGAACTGGGCGACGCTGGCGACATAGCTGACCTTGGCCGGGATCACGTACTGCGGTGCGGCATCGATCACCAGGCGCACCTCACTGCCGAGGGCAACGCGGCCGGCCTGGCGTTCGGGCAGGAAGAAGGTCATGTAGACGTCGGTGAGGTCCACCAGGTTGAGCAGCTTGCCGCCCGCGCCGAGCACTTCTCCCGGCTGGGTCACACGGTACTGGACGCGGCCGGCGCGCGGCGCCTTGAGCTGGCTGTCGTCGATGTCCACCTGCAGGCGTTCGACGCTGGCCTGGGCGGCTTCGGTGGCCGATTGCGCCTCGATGGCCTGCGACTGGGCGGCGGCGATGCCGGCTTCTGCCGAGCTGACCTGGGCGCGGGCTGCGGCCAGGGCGGCTTCGGCGCTCTGCAGGCGCGCCAGGTCATCGTCCAGCTGCTGCTGGGCCAGGGCATTGCGCTTGACCAGCGTGGCGCTGCGTGCGTGACGCTTGCGTGCGGCATCCAGCTCGGCCTGGCGCTGGCGCACCACCGCCTCGGCGGTGCGCTTCTCGCTTTCCCGCAGGCTGATCTGGCTGGCAGCCGTCACCTGGCCATTCTCCGCCTGGCGCAACTGCGCACGGGCCTGGGCCAGCTGGGCCTCAAGGACCTGGGTGTCCATGCGCGCCAGGACCTGCCCGGGCTCAACGAAGTCGCCTTCGTCGACATCGATACTGGCGATGCGTCCGGCCAGTTTGGTCGCCACGTCCACCTCGGTGGCCTCGATGCGCCCGTTGCCGCTGGCGAAGCCCTCCGGCAGGCCGCTCGGGCGCAGTTGCCACCAGGCGATGGCGGCCACTGCGGCCAGGCCGAAAACGATCAGGTAGGGGAGGCGACGTCGCGCGTTGTTCATCTCAGCGTCCTTTCTGCGGGCCCTTGCTCGGGACCATGATTAGCAGACTTTCATTGTCTGCGCTCAGCCTGTTGCGTGGTTTGATGCAGGTCAAGCGAGGGCGGCGCCCCACAGGCAGGTGCGATTGCGGCCCTCGTGCTTGGCACTGTACAGCGCCTGGTCGCAGCGGGCGATCAGCTCGCCGGGCTGTTCGTCACGAACCGGATCGAGCACGGCGAGGCCGATGCTCAGGCTCAGGCGTTCCAGCGGGCTGGCGGGGTGAGAAAGCTCCAGCGCGGCGATGCCGGCGTGAATGCGTGCGGCAACGTGCTCGCCGCCTTCGAGCCCGGTGCCGGCCAGGATGATGGCGAACTCCTCGCCGCCATAGCGGCAGGCCGCGTCACCCTCGCGCTGCAGGCTGTCCTGCAGTACGGCGCTGACCTTGCGCAGCGCATCGTCGCCGGCCAGGTGGCCGAGGGCGTCGTTGTAGGCCTTGAAGTGGTCGATATCCAGCAGCAGCAGGGTCAGTGGCGCACCGGCCCGTCGTAGCCGGCGCAGCTCGGCCTGCAGGCGCTGGTCGAAGTAGCGCCGGTTGTAGAGACCGGTCAGACCGTCCTGTTGCGACAGGCGTTGCAGGCGGTCCTCCAGTTGCAGGCGCTCGCTGTTGTCGCGGGACACGGCAATCAGGTACTCGCGCCCATGCAGCTCCACCAGCTGCGTGTTGATCTCGGCGGGCTGGCGGCTGCCGTCGCGACGGATCAGCTCGCGCTGGAAGATCCGTGAGAGGTTGTCGCGTTGTGCCTCGCGTACCTGCTGCAGCCAGCGGTGGAAGCCCGGCAGGAGCTTTTCCGGGTCCTCGCGCAGCAGTTCGGCGAACTGTTCGGGGCGATAGCCCAGCGTGGCGTAGGTCGCCTGATTCATGTGCAGCAACTCGCGGCTGCTGCTGTCGAAGATGAACAGGCCGTCATGGCTGGAGTCGGTCAGGTCGAGCACCAGTTGCAGGCGCTCGCGGTTTTCGCGCAGGCGTTGCTCGGTCTCCTCGCGGCGCTCGGCTTCCACTTTGTAGCGTCGGTTGGCGAGTTGCAGGGCATGGGCGCGGCGGCTGTTCTCCAGGGCCAGGGCCAGCGCGGCGACCAGCAGCAGGCTGATCGCCAGGCTGGCGCCGAGCACCACGCCGGGCAGTGGCGAGTCGAGTTGCTCGAGCAGGCGCGCCGTGGGGCTCAGGCGCAGGCTGAAAGCCTGGTTGTTGAGCAGGCTGAGGCCCAGTTGCAGGCTGTGTGGGTCGTCGCCCGTCGTGTCGCCGTGGCGGAACAGGACCTGGCCGTTCTCCAGCAGTTCGAGGTTGAAGGCGTCGCGATCGATCTGCGTCAGCAGTTGCACCATCAGCGGTTCGACGCGAAATACGCCCTGGAGGAAGCCGTCGAAGACGCGCTGACCATCCTGCTGCCGATAGAGCGGTGTGTAGAGCACGAAGCCACGGCCGCCCTGAACCAGGTCGAAGCTGTTGGAGAAACGCTGCTCGCCGGTGTCGCGTGCCTCCATGGCCAGCGGGTAGTTGGGGTGACTGGGAAGCAGGCGAAAGTTCAGCGCGGCCTCGTTGCCGGCCACCGGGAACAGCCAGCGCATGCGCAGGTCGTCGCCCACCCACTGGATCGACTGGTAGGCGGGAAAACCGCGCAGTGCCCGCTCGACTTCATCGTCCCAGCTGGCGCGGGGCAGGCGCCCCAGGCTGTTCCACAAGCGGGCGATGCGCTCGAGGCTGGCCACTTCCAGGTGCAGGGTGCCTTCCAGCTGACGCGCGAGGCTGCGCGCCTGGTAGCCGACGCGTTCGTCCAGGCGTTGCTGCTGGACGCCTTCGATCTGCCGCCACAGCAGCACGCTGGCGCCGCTCAGCACCAGTAACAGGAAGGCCAGCGCGAGTCGCGCTGGCCAGGCGGAGGATGCCGGCATGGATAACTCCCAAAGCTCTCATTGGGTGATAGCACAGTGCCGGTGCTGGCTCAACGCATGGCCAGGATCGCCGTCCATTCTTTTTCGCCGACGGGCATCACCGAGAGCCGGCTGCCGCGCTGCACCAGGGCCAGTTCGGCCAGCAGCGGGTTGTTCTTCAGGTGCTGCAGTGGCAGCACCTCGGCGAAGGCTTCGACGAAGGCCACATTCAGCGCGCTCCAGGGGTTCTTCTCCGGGCTGGCCTTGGGGTCATGGTAGTGGCTCTGCGGGTCCAGCGCGGTCGGGTCCGGGTAGACCTCGCCGTCGATGCGGCCAATGCCGGCGATGCCCGGCTGCGGACAACTGGAGTGATAGAAGAAGAACTGATCGCCCGGACGCATCGCGCGCAGGAAGTTGCGCGCCTGGTAATTGCGCACGCCATCCCAGCGCGTCTTGCCCAGGCGTTGCAGGTCATGGATCGACAATTCGTCGGGTTCGGACTTCATCAACCAATAAGGCATGAACTTTGCTCCTGCAGGTCTGTCCGTTAGCGGACGCTCGTTTGAGTGGAACTCTCCGACAGCCGGTTGGCGCCAGAAATTGCACCGCGCTCGGCCCTGGCGGAAAATGCCCGGCTTAACGCTTGGCGACGTCGTATTGCACACAACAATAACGCGCGACCAACGCGCGCAGTTGCCTTGAAGGGGGAGGCAATAGATGAAACGCAAGCCAGATCTTTTGTGGGTTCTCGTAGTACTTTTCAGTCTGGGCGTGGTTACCACGGGTTACACCCAGAGCCTTTGGGAGCGCCAGAGCGACGTTTCCATCAAGGTCACGCAGCAGCCCTGATTCGCGGGCTCGCAGCGTCAGCGCCGCAAGGATCGCGGTGCCACCCGCTCGTCAGTACCAGCGCCTGTCCGTCACCGTCGCCTGCAAGGGCACATCCCAGCTGGCCATCGCCAGTTCGTCCACCCGCTGACATTCATGCGCCAGTCCCAATAGCGTCGGCTTGTGCCAATTTTTGCGCATGCGCAGGTAGGCCAGGCTGCGGTCGTAGAAACCACCGCCCATGCCCAGGCGACCACCGCGGTCGTCGAACCCCACCAGCGGCAGCAGCACCAGGTCCAGTGCCCAGAGCTTGCGCTGACGTTTGGGGCGCGGGCTGGGTTCGAGGATGCGGAAGCGATTGCCCGCCAGTTTCTCGTGCCGGGTGACGCGCTGGAACACCATCTTGGTGCGCGGCCAGGCGCTGAGCACCGGCAGGTAGGTGCGCTTGCCGCGTTTCTGCGCGGCTGCCAGCAGCGGACGAGGGTCGATCTCGCCGTCGTTGGGCAGGTACAGGGCGATGTGCCGGGCGCGGCGAAACTGCGGGCTCTGCGCCAGTTGGCGGTACAGGTTGCGCGCGGCGCTGCGTTGCTGGCTGCGGGTGAGCGCACGACGACGCTGGCGCAGCACACGGCGCAGTTGCGGGCGGCTGAGTGGGGCGGTAGGAGTCATGGGCAGAGGATGAAGCAGGGTGGGTAGCGGCGGCTACCGGAGGGGGAGGTGACTTCCCAGCGTGCCGCTGTCGGTTTAGCCCTTGAACCCGAAAGTTCAAGGTGGAGGTTGCAGGAGGCGTTAAGGCTTTCCGTCAGGCGGACATGCACACCTGCCCCAACATGCAACCCCCGTGGTTGTGCGTATCGGCTCAGGGACATCCCCGACTGGCGCACACCCCAGGAAGTGGCGGCCAGTATACCCGAATAGACAGGTGGAGGGGCGGCCTGCGACGAACTGGCAGGCATGTTCGGCTCAGGAAGCCGAGTCGTCGGTCAGGGCGCGGTCGACGCGATCGAGCAGGTCGCGCACCTGCTGGCGCGTGGAGCTGGCGTCCTGATCCAGGCGCTGCTGCTTGTGCAGCAGGTCATGGGTGATGTTCAGGGCCGCCATCACCGCCACGCGGTCGGCGCCGATCACCTTGCCGCTGGTGCGGATCTCGCGCATCTTGCCATCCAGGTAGCGCGCGGCGCTTTCCAGGTTGGCGCGTTCGTCCTGGGGGCAGGCGATGCAATATTCTTTGTCCAGAATGTGGACGGTCACGGTGTTCGACTGGGTCATGAGTCCTGCTCCAGGGCTTTGAGGCGCGAAATCATCGATTCGACCTTGTGCCGGGCCATTTCGTTCTTTTCGATCAGATGGGCGCGTTCCTCGCGCCAGGCCTGTTCATTCGCCAGCAGGAGTCGGTTGTGAGCCTTGAGCTGCTCGACACGCTGGATCAGCAGCTCCAGCTTGGCGGTCAATGCGTGCAGATCGGCGTCTTCCATGGGCTCTCGCTATGGGAGGGAATGGCTGGACTATATAGGCTGGACCCGGGTAGGGGTCAAACCCAGATGGCAGTGGCGTGATGCGTACGACGTCATCGACACCCCGGCGGACTTCGATGGTCTTGCCGCGTCTGCCGGTGCTAGGATACGAGGCCTCCATTCTAGAGATTGCGCCGTCTGGCGCCTAGCTATCTATGTCGATTCCAAGTTCTCCCTACGCCGCCTTCGCCGCTCTGCTGAGCAGCGCAGGGCACTCCGTCTCGCCCGCTGAACTGCATGGCCTGCTGCTCGGCCGCAGTTGCGCCGGTGCCGGCTTCGAGCCGGATGCCTGGCTGCTCGACGCCACCGACCTGCTCGGCGGTGAGCCGCAGGACAACGTGCGCCAGGCGCTGATCGGTCTGCAGGAGATGGTCAAGGGCGAGCTGTGCAGCGAGGACATCAGCCTGGTGCTGCTGCTGCCGGATGACGAAACACCCCTGGCGCAACGTGCGGTTGCCCTGGGCCAGTGGTGCCAGGGCTTCCTCGGTGGCTTCGGCCTGACCGCCCGCGACGGCGCGCTGAGCGCCGAGGCCATGGAAGTGCTGCAGGATCTGTCCGCCATCGCCCAGGTCCAGGGTGGCCTGAAGGAATCCGAGGATGGCGAGAGCGATTACATGGAAGTGATGGAGTACCTGCGCGTCGCGCCCCTGCTGTTGTTCACCGAGTGCGTGAAGCCCGCGGCGCCTGCCGCCAAACCCTCCCTGCACTGATCTTTCCCGGAGCCCGTCTTGACCAGCATCCCCAAGTCCGAATACGCCCGTCGGCGCAAGGCGCTGATGGCGCAGATGGAACCCAACAGCATCGCCATCTTGCCGGCCGCGCCGGTGTACATCCGCAACCGCGATGTCGAGCACACCTACCGCCAGGACAGCGACTTCCAGTACCTCACCGGTTTCCCCGAGCCGGAAGCGGTGATGGCGCTGATTCCCGGTCGCGAGCACGGCGAGTACGTGCTGTTCTGCCGTGAGCGCGATCCCGAGCGCGAGCTGTGGGACGGCCTGCGCGCTGGCCAGGATGGCGCCATCGCCAGCTATGGGGCCGACGATGCGTTCCCCATCGGCGATATCGACGACATTCTTCCGGGGCTGATCGAGGGGCGCGAGCGCGTCTACTACGCCATCGGCTGCAATCAGGAGTTCGACCAGCGCCTGATGGAGTGGATCAACCACATCCGCGCCAAGGCCCGTCAGGGGGCCACGCCGCCGAACGAGTTCGTCGCCCTCGACCACCTGCTGCACGACATGCGCCTGTACAAGTCGGCTGCCGAGGTGAAGGTGATGAAAGAGGCTGCCGAGATCAGTGCGCGTGCGCACATCCGCGCGATGCAGGCCAGCCGCGCCGGCCTCCACGAGTATCACCTGGAAGCCGAGCTGGATTACGAGTTCCGCAAGGGCGGGGCGAAGATGCCGGCCTATGGCAGCATCGTCGCGGCGGGCAAGAATGCCTGCATCCTGCACTACCGCGAAAACGACGCGGCGCTCAGGGATGGCGACCTGGTGCTGATCGACGCCGGCTGCGAGATCGACTGCTACGCCAGCGACATCACCCGCACCTTCCCGGTCAGCGGCACCTTCTCGCCCGAGCAGAAGGCCATCTACGAGCTGGTGCTGGCGGCCAACGAGGAAGCCTTCAAGCACATCGCTCCGGGCAAGCACTGGAACGAGGCGCACGAAGCCACCGTTCGCGTGATCACTGCCGGCCTGGTTGAACTGGGCCTGCTCAGCGGCGATGTCGACGAGCTGATCGCCAGCGAAGCCTACAAACCCTTCTACATGCACCGGGCCGGCCACTGGCTGGGCATGGACGTGCATGATGTCGGCGACTACAAGGTCGGCGGGGAATGGCGCGTGCTCGAACCCGGCATGGCGATGACCGTCGAGCCGGGCATCTACATCGCCACCGACAACGAGGCGGTCGCCAGGAAATGGCGCGGCATCGGCGTGCGCATCGAGGACGACGTGGTGGTGACCCGCAAGGGCTGCGAGATTCTCACTGGCGGGGTGCCCAAGAGCGTCGCCGAGATCGAGGCACTGATGGCGGCCGCGCGCAGCGAGGCGGCCTGAGCCCATGTCACGTGTGCATGTGGCGATCATCGGCGGTGGCCTGGTCGGTGCCAGCCTGGCGCTGGCCCTGCAGGACAGTGCGCGGCAGCGTGGCTGGCGCATTGCGCTGATCGAGCCCTTCGCTCCGGGCAGCGACTACCAGCCCAGCTATGACGCACGCTCCACCGCGCTGTCCTACGGCAGCCGGCTGATCTACGAGCGCCTCGGCCTGTGGCAGGGCATCGCCCAGCGGGCCGAGCCGATTCAGCAGATCCACGTTTCCGACCGTGGCCGTTTCGGTGCCACGCGCCTGCAGGCGATCGAGGAGGGCGTGCCGGCGTTGGGCTATGTGGTGGAAAACGCCTGGATCGGCCATTGCCTGTGGCAGGCGCTGGATGCCGATGTCGTCGAATGGCGCTGCCCGGCGGAGGTCAGCGCGATGCAGCGCCTGGACGATGGCTATCGTCTGACGCTGAGTGACGGCGCCAGCCTCGAGTGCGACCTGGCCATTCTCGCCGATGGCGGTCGCTCCGCCCTGCGTGAGCAGCTCGGCATCGGCGTCAACGTCAAACCCTATGGGCAGAGTGCGCTGATCGCCAATGTCAGCCCGCTGGAGGCGCATCGCGGGCAGGCCTTCGAACGCTTCACCGATGACGGCCCGATGGCCCTGCTGCCGCTGAGCGACAACCGCTGCGCGCTGGTCTGGACGCGTGCGAGCGCAGATGCCGAACGCCTGCTGGCGATCAGCGCGGCGAGCTTCCTCGGCGAGTTGCAGCAGGCCTTCGGCTATCGCCTGGGCGCCCTGCAACAGGTCGGCGCCCGGCATCTCTATCCATTGAGCCTGGTCGAGGCGCAGGAGCAGGTGCGGCCGCACCTGGTGGTGCTGGGCAATGCGGCGCACAGCCTGCACCCCATCGCGGGCCAGGGCTACAACCTGTCGCTGCGCGATACCCTGGCGCTGGCCGAGGTGCTGATCGGCAGCGAGGGGCCGCTGGGCGACTTCGCCACGCTGCAGCGCTACCAGCAACGGCAGCAGCTCGACCAGCAACTGACTGTCGGTTTCTCCGACCAGGTGACGCGCCTGTTCAGCAATGCCCAGCCGCTGCTCAGCGCCGGGCGCAACCTGGGGCTGCTCGGCCTCGACCTGCTGCCGCCGGCCAAGCGCTGGTTCGCGCGGCAGGCCATGGGTCTGGGAACCCGCAGTCTGTGAGTCGATTCGTAGGGTGTCGCGGGGCCGCCCAGGCCGTGCGCACCATGGATTCCGAGCGGTGCGCAGCACGCACCCCTGGGTTTAAGGAATGATATGCGCGCGGATTTGATCATCGTCGGCGCCGGCATGGTGGGCAGTACGCTGGCCCTGGCGCTGGAGCACAGTGGGCTGGACATCCTGATCGTCGATGGCAGCCCGCTCAGCGTGCCGCCCTTCGTCGCACAGGCGCCGTTCGAGCCACGGGTCAGTGCCCTGTCCATGGCCAGCCAGCGCATCCTGCAGCGCCTGGGCGCCTGGGACAGCATCGCCGCCCGACGGGCCTGCCCCTACGGCGAGATGCGCGTATGGGATGGCTCGGGCACCGGCAGCATCCATTTCGCTGCGGCCAGCGTGCATGCCGAGACCCTGGGGCATATCGTCGAGAACCGCGTGGTGCAGGACGCCCTGCTCGAGCGCCTGCACGACAGCCAGATCGGCCTGTTGCCCGGCGCGCGCCTGGAACAGCTGCGTCGCAGTGGTGACGACTGGCTGCTGACCCTCACCGATGGCCGCCAGCTGCGTGCGCCGTTGCTCGTCGCGGCCGATGGCGCCAATTCCGCCGTGCGCCGCCTGGCCGGCTGTGCCACGCGCGAATGGGATTACCTGCACCACGCGATCGTCACCAGCGTGCGTTGCGAGCGCCCGCACCAGGCCACGGCCTGGCAGCGCTTCACCGACGATGGGCCGCTGGCCTTCCTGCCGTTGGCCGGGCCGGCTGGCGAGCACTGGTGCTCGATCGTCTGGTCCACCGTGCCGGCCGAGGCCGAGCGCCTGATGGCGCTGGACGACGAGGCTTTCTGCCGTGAGCTGGGCAAGGCGTTCGAGTCGCGTCTCGGCACGCTGCTGCATGCCGACCGCCGTCTGTGCATCCCGCTGCGTCAGCGTCACGCCAAGCGCTATGTGGAGCCGGGGCTGGCGCTGATCGGCGACGCCGCGCACACCATCCATCCGCTGGCGGGGCAGGGCGTCAACCTGGGTTTTCTCGATGCCGCCGTGCTCGCCGAAGTGCTGCAGCATGCCGCCGCACGTGGCGAGAACCTGAGCGAGGAGCGCGTGCTGAGCCGTTTCGAACGCCGCCGCATGCCGCACAACCTGGCGATGATGGCCGCGATGGAAGGCTTCCAGCGCCTGTTCCAGGCTGACCCCCTGCCGCTGCGTCTGCTGCGCAACATGGGCCTCGACCTGGTCGACGGCCAGGCCGAGGCCAAGGCGCTGTTCGTGCGCCAGGCGCTGGGGCTTTCCGGTGACCTGCCGGAGCTGGCCAGGGCCTGAGCCCACCCCTTTCATGGATGAACGAGGAACGTGCATGAAGCACCTGCTGCGTGGCGTGTGGATATCGTTGCTCGCTGTCGCAGGCGGCTGCGGCACCCTGACGGGCCGCGAGGGCGAGAACGGCGCCCTGCCGGTGGAGACCTACAAGAGCGTCAACGGCGATCTCTACCTGCTGGGGATGCGCCCTGGCCCCAGCGGCAGCGGTAATCCCGGGACGGTGGTTTGCTGGTTCAGCGTCGTCTGTCCCGTGCTGGCGGTCGTCTCGCTACCGCTCGATGCGCTGATCGATACCTTGCTCCTGCCTGCCGATCTGCGGGCCGCCCGCGAGCCTGAAAATGCTTTGTAACAACTGACCCTTGCGTAAGGGAAGGTTTCGTTGAGAAGGCAAATAACATTCACTACTATTCAGCCACTTTTGCTTACCCATAAGAGGCTGGTCCCATGAAGGCTCGCAACGCGCTTCTCGCCGCATTCACCCTCAGCACCCTGGCTACTGCCGTCCAGGCCGCCGATGAAGTCGTGGTCTATTCGTCGCGCATCGACGAACTGATCAAGCCGGTATTCGACGCCTACACCGCCAAGACGGGTGTGCAGGTGAAGTTCATCACCGACAAGGAAGCGCCGCTGATCGCCCGCCTCAAGGCCGAAGGGGCCAATACCCCGGCCGACATGCTGATCACCGTCGATGCCGGCAACCTCTGGCAGGCCGAGCAGGAAGGCGTGCTGCAGCCGACCAAGTCCGCCGTGATCGACGCCAACATCCCGGCCCAGTATCGCTCCAGCACCGACAGCTGGACCGGCCTGTCGCTGCGCGCGCGGACCATCTTCTACTCCACCGAGCGGGTCAAGCCGGAGGAACTGTCCACCTACGAAGCGCTGGCGGAGAAGAACTGGGAAGGCCGCCTGTGCCTGCGTACCAGCAAGAAGGTCTACAACCAGTCGCTGACCGCCACGCTGATCGAGGCCCATGGCGCCGAGAAGACCGAGGAGATCATCAAGGGCTGGGTCAACAACCTGGCCACGGACGTGTTCCCGGATGACACCGCGCTGCTGCAGGCCATCGACGCCGGCCAGTGCGACGTGGGCATCACCAACACCTACTACTACGGCCGCCTGCACAAGCAGCAGCCGGACCTCAAGGTCAAACCCTTCTGGCCGAACCAGGATGACCGTGGCGTGCACGTCAACCTGGCCGGTGCCGGCGTCACCCAGCATGCCCCGCATGCCGAGCAGGCCAGGAAGCTGCTGGAGTGGATGACCACCCCGGAAGCGCAGGGCATCTTCGCCGGCGTCAACCAGGAGTATCCGGCCAACCCGGCGGTCGAGCCGTCTGCCGAGGTGGCGTCCTGGGGCACGTTCAAGGCCGACAGCGTTGCCACCGAAGTTGCCGGCAAGCGCCAGGCCGAAGCGACCATGCTGATGGACCGCGCCGGCTGGCAGTAAGGGGGATTGCGCAGGGGGATGACGCCTCTTCATCCACCGTGGTGGAGCGCCAGAGCCTGAGCCACCCTGCGCCTTGATCGTCGAGGCAGACGTTCGACGATCTGACCGCTGCCGTTATACTGCGACGCCCCGCCTTGCCGGGGCGTCGTCCTTTCCGTCGCCGAGGAATCCGCGTGCCGCATCCTGTCCAGCGTCGCTGGTACCCCATCGTCCTTGCCGTAGCCGCTCTGGTGCTGATGCCTTTGTCGGTGCTGCTGTTGAGCTGGCACGAGGTGGACCCGCAGATCTGGGCACACCTGTGGCAGACGCAGATGGCTCGGCTGATCGGCAACACGCTGACCCTGGTGATCGGCGTGGCTGTGGGCGTGACGCTGCTGGGGGTCAGCCTCGCCTGGCTCACCAGCCTCTGCGAGTTCCCCGGGCGGCGCTGGCTGGACTGGGCGCTGATGTTGCCCTTCGCCATCCCTGCCTATGTCCTGGCGTTCGTCTTCGTCGGCCTGCTGGACTTCGCCGGCCCGGTGCAGACGCTGTTGCGCGAGTGGTTCGGCAGCGGCTTGCGCCTGCCGCGCGTGCGCTCCACCGGTGGCGTGATCATCGTCTTGGTGCTGGTGTTCTATCCCTACGTCTACCTGCTCGCCCGCGGGGCCTTCCTGGCCCAGGGCAAGGGCCTGATGGAAGCGGCGCGCGTGCTCGGGCAGAGCCCCTGGCAGGCCTTCTGGCGCGTGGCCCTGCCCATGGCGCGACCGGCCATCGGGGCCGGCCTGGCCCTGGCGATCATGGAGACCCTGGCCGATTTCGGCGCCGTGTCGGTGTTCAACTTCGACACCTTCACCACGGCGATCTACAAGACCTGGTACAGCTTCTACAGCCTGACCAGCGCGACCCAGCTGGCCAGTCTGCTGCTGCTCGCGGTCGCCCTGGTGCTCTATGGCGAACGTCGTGCTCGCGGTGCGGCGCGCCCGGCCAACGAGCGGCCAAGGGGCAAGGCCCTGTACCAGCTGCATGGCTGGAAAGCCTTCGCGGCCAGCGCCTGGTGCGGCCTGGTGTTCGCCTGTGCCTTCGTCATTCCGCTGCTGCAGCTGCTGACCTGGTTCTGGCAGCGCGGGCGTTTCGACCTGGACGAGCGCTATGCCGGGCTGATCCTGCACACCCTCTACCTGGGCGGCCTGGCAGCGCTGATCACGGTCAGCGTGGCCATGCTGCTGGCCTTCGCCCGGCGCCAGGCACCCAACCGCGCGGTGCGCGTCGGCGTCGCGCTGGGCAACCTGGGTTATGCCCTGCCGGGCTCGGTGCTGGCGGTGGCGATCATGCTGGCGTTCAGCTTCCTCGACCGCGAGATGGTGATCCCCTTGTCGACGGCCCTAGGTGGTGCCGGCAAGCCCTTGCTGCTGGGCAGTCTGGCGGCCCTGCTGGTGGCCTACCTGATCCGCTTCCTGGCGGTGGCGTTCGGCCCGCTGGAGACCAGCCTGGCGCGTATCCGCCCGTCGTTGCCGGAGGCGTCGCGTAGCCTCGGCGTCGGCGGCCTGGGCCTGTTCTTCAAGGTCTATCTGCCGCTGTTGCTGCCGGGCACCCTGTCCGCCGCGCTGCTGGTGTTCGTCGACGTGCTCAAGGAGATGCCGGCGACCCTGCTGATGCGTCCCTTTGGCTGGGACACGCTCGCCGTGCGGGTGTTCGAGATGACCAGCGAGGGGGAGTGGGCGCGTGCCGCGCTGCCGGCGCTGACCCTGGTGCTGGTCGGCCTGTTGCCGGTCATCCTGCTGATTCGCCGCTCGGCGCGCAGCTTCGGCTGAGCCTGCCGAGGGCTCTGCCGGGGCGTTGCACGGCGGTGGGGCACCTGCGCGACCTTTGGTCAGATGACCCCCGCGCACCTTGCGGCTACAATGCGCGCCATTCGCGAACCGGGTAACCCGGCAGACGTGTCGAAAAGCGCACGCGCGGCGGCCGGTGCAATGCAGCATTGGCAACGCCAGCAGCGTCTCGGCGTCTGGATCGCTTCGCCAAGCCCGGAAGGAGACACCCATGGGACAGCGTACCCCTCTCTATGACCTGCACCTGGCACTGGGTGCCAAGATGGTGGATTTCGGCGGCTGGGACATGCCGCTGCACTACGGGTCGCAGGTGGAGGAACATCATCAGGTGCGTCGCGACTGCGGCGTGTTCGACGTCTCGCACATGTGTGTCGTGGATGTCTCCGGTGCTCAGGCCCAGGCCTATCTGCAGCGCCTGCTGGCCAACGATGTCGCCCGCCTGCAGAGCACCGGCAAGGCGCTGTACAGCGCCATGCTCAACGAGCGCGGCGGGGTGATCGACGACCTGATCGTCTATCTCACCGCTGACGGCTACCGGCTGGTGGTCAACGCCGGAACCCGCGACAAGGATCTGGCCTGGATGCATGCCCAGGCAGCTGATTTCGCCGTCGAGCTGCGCGAGCGACGCGACCTGGCCATGCTCGCGATCCAGGGCCCCAAGGCGCGTGCGCGCGTTGCCGATCTGGTGACCCAGGCGCGGGCCGCGCTGATCCATGAGCTCAAGCCCTTCCAGGGCCTTCCTGAGGGCGACTGGTTCATCGCCCGCACCGGCTATACCGGCGAGGACGGGCTGGAGATCGTCCTGCCGGTGACTGAGGTGGTGTCCTTCCTCAACGAGCTGGTCGGTGCCGGTATCTCGCCCATCGGCCTCGGTGCCCGCGATACCCTGCGTCTCGAGGCGGGCATGAACCTCTACGGCCAGGACATGGACGAAGACGTCTCGCCACTGGCCGCGAACATGGCCTGGACCATTGCCTGGGAGCCTGCCGGGCGCGACTTCATTGGCCGCGCCGCGCTCGAGGCGCAGCAGGCTGCTGGCTGCCCGAGCAAGCTGGTCGGCCTGGTGCTGGAAGAGCGTGGCGTGCTGCGTGCCCACCAGGTGGTGCGCGTCGAAGGGCTGGGCGAGGGCGAGATCACCAGCGGCAGCTTCTCGCCTACGCTGAACAAGTCCATCGCCCTGGCGCGGGTGCCGGCGGCCACGGGGGATCGTGCCGAGGTGGAAATCCGTGGCAAGTGGTACCCGGTGCGAGTGGTCCGCCCCGGCTTCGTGCGCAACGGCAAAACCCTTATCTGAATCATCAGGTCGCGGCGTTGGCTGTCCCTCTCGCCACGGCCTGCTAAATTGTCCTGACGGCCCACTTGCCGTCACCGTCTACGAGGAATCGAACATGAGCAATATCCCCGCCGATCTGCGTTATGCCGCCAGCCACGAGTGGGCGCGCCTGGAGGCTGACGGCAGTGTGACCGTGGGCATTTCCGACCACGCCCAGGAAGCCCTCGGCGACGTGGTGTTCATCGAGCTGCCGGAAGTGGGCAAGCAACTGAACGCCGGCCAGGAAGCGGGTGTGGTGGAGTCGGTCAAGGCCGCCTCCGACATCTACGCTCCGGTTGGCGGCGAAGTGATCGCCATCAACGATGCCCTGGCCGACAGCCCGGAAAGCGTCAACAGCGACCCGTACGGCAGCTGGTTCTTCAAGCTCAAGCCGAGCGATGCCAGCGAGCTGGACAAGCTGCTCGATGCGTCGGCCTATCAGGCGGCCGCCGACGCCGATGCCTGATTCGCGTCCCTAGACAGAAAACCCGCTTCGGCGGGTTTTTTGTTGCCTGCGGCAAGCGATGACCGTTGGTCGTCCGGGCTTACACTTTTGCAAAATACAATATATAAAAATACATATTGTATTTTGCTTGAGTATAGGCCGTGAACGAACCCATCGATATCCAGCAGCTGCGGGCCAATGCCGATGCCGCCGGACAGCTACTCAAGGCGCTGGCCAACCCCGACCGCCTGCTGCTGCTGTGCCAGCTGTCGCAGGGCGAGCGCCATGTCAGCGAGCTGGAGGCGCTGCTCGGCATCCAGCAGCCCACCCTGTCGCAGCAGCTCGCCGTACTGCGTCGCGAGGGGCTGGTGGAGACCCGGCGCGACGGCAAGCAGATCTTCTACCGCATCAGCAGCCCGGCGGCGCTGGCGGTGATCGAAACGCTGTACCGCCTGTTCTGCGAGGGGCCGTCATGAGCATCGACTGGGTCAGTTTCACGCCATGGAGCGCCCTGGCCGGTGGCGCGTTGATCGGCCTGGCGGCGGCGATCTTCGCCCTGGCCAACGGTCGCGTCGCCGGCATCAGCGGTCTGCTCGGCAGCCTGCTGCAGCGCAACGCGGAAGGCCGTGGCGAGAAGGCCGCCTTTGTCGTCGGCCTGCTGCTGGCGCCCTTGCTCTGGGGGCTGTTCCGCGCACTGCCGGCGGTCCACTTCGAGGTGGGCAGCCTGGGCCTGATCGTTGCCGGGCTGCTGGTCGGCATCGGCACGCGCTATGGCTCGGGCTGCACCAGCGGCCACGGCGTCTGCGGCATCTCCCGGCTGTCACCGCGCTCGCTGGTGGCGACGCTGTGCTTCATGGCCAGCGGGTTCGCCACCGTGTTCGTTCTGCGTCATCTGCTGGGGGGCTGAGCATGCGCCGTGTGATTGCGTTCGTCTGTGGTCTGCTGTTCGGCATCGGGCTGCTGCTGGCCGGCATGGCCGATCCGGCCAAGGTGCTGGCCTTTCTCGATCTTGGCGGTCACTGGGACCCCTCGCTGGCGCTGGTGATGGCAGGCGCCATCGGTGTCGCCGCGCTGCCGCTGAACCTGGCGCGGCGGCGCACGCGGGCGTTGCTCGGCGGCGCGATGCAACTGCCGACCCGGCGCGATCTGGACGCCCGCCTGATCGGCGGCAGCCTGCTGTTCGGTATCGGCTGGGGCATCGCCGGCATCTGCCCCGGGCCCGCTATGGCCATCCTGCTGAGCGGGCACTGGCAGGCGCCGTTGTTCGTCGTCGCGATGCTCGCCGGCATGCTGATCTTTTCCGCGCTGGAGGGCCGGCGCGGGCGCTGACCTGGAGAACCCCGATGAAAGCCAATGTTGGAACGCTCGACCGTAGCCTGCGCATCGCCGTAGGCCTGATGCTCATCGCACTCAGCCTGACCGGCGTCGTCGGCCTGTGGGGCTGGATCGGCGTGGTGCCGCTGGCGACCGGCGTCCTGCGGTTCTGCCCGGTCTATCCGCTGCTGGGTATCAACACCTGCAAGATCGAATGAAGTGCATGGCACGGGCGCAGCCACGCTTCCTTGCGCGTGCGGGAACGCGAAAACGCCCGGCATGTGCCGGGCGTTGACAGGTTGGGCGCGAGAGAAAGCGGTCGGCACAGGGGCGGGTTGCACCCACCCCGCACGACTCAGCGCCCTTGCGGCGCCGGCTGCTGCTGCGTGATGCAGTGAATGTTGCCGCCACCGAGCAGGATTTCGCGGCCTGGCACCATGACCACGCGATGCTCGGGGAATACACGCTGGAGGATGGCGCGGGCTTCCTCGTCCTTGGCGTCAGCGAAGCTCGGCGCGACGATGCCGCCGTTGACGATGAGGAAGTTGACGTAGGAGCCGGCCAGGCGGATCGATGGATCGCGCTCCTGGCTGCCGTCGGCCATGTCGACGCCTGCGCACTCTTCGGCAGTGGCGTGGATCGGGCCGGGAATGGGCATCTTGTGCACGGTCAGCTGGCGGCCCTTGGCGTCGCGGGCGCTTTCAAGCACGCGCATGGCGGCCTGGCAGCGCGGGTAGTTGGGGTCGTTGGCGTCGTCGGTCCAGGCCAGCAGCACCTCGCCGGGGCGCACATAGCAGCAGAAGTTGTCGACGTGGCCATCGGTCTCGTCGTTGTACAGTCCGTCCGGCAACCAGATCACCGTATCGATGGCCAGGTGCTCGTGGAGCACGCGCTCGATCTCCTCGCGTGACAGGTGAGGGTTGCGGTTCCTGTTCAGCAGGCATTCTTCGGTGGTGATCAGGGTGCCTTCGCCATCGACATGGATGGAGCCGCCTTCGAGCACGAAGCCCTCGGTGCGGTAGCGCTTGCTGCCCTCGATCTCGAGGATCTTGCGCGCCACCTGGTCGTCACGCTGCCATGGCCAGTACAGGCCGCCATCGAAGCCACCCCAGGCGTTGAAGGTCCAGTCCACGCCGCGTACTTCGCCGCTGGTATTGGTCACGAAGGTCGGCCCGGTGTCGCGCACCCAGGCGTCGTCGGTGGTGATCTCCACCAGGCGGATACGCTCGTCGTCCAGGCGCGCACGGGCATTTTCGTACTGCGCCGCGCTGACGCAGACGGTCACCGGCTCGAACTGGGCGATGGCCTTGGCCACGGCGCTGAAGGCGGCCTGCGCCGGCTTGCCGCCGTTGCGCCAGTTGTCCGGGCGCTCGGGCCAGACCATCCAGGTCTGGCTGTGGGGTTCCCATTCCGCCGGCATGCGGAAGCCATCGGCGCGAGGAGTGCTGCTCAGGGTCGTCATATTTCACCTGTAGCCCGGAGGCGATCCGGGGTATCTGTCGTCGCGCCCCGGGTTGCGAACGGGGCACGACATCGTTGGGCTTATTCGCAGAGGCTTGCGCCGTCGAGCGTGGAAAGTGGCCAGTATAGGTTCGGCCGGCGGTCGCGGAACACACCCCAGGCCGTGCGTATCTTCTCCAGTTCGTCCAGATCGAAGCTGTGCACCAGGACGCCTTCTTCGCTGCGGTCCAGTTCCTCGACCTTCTCGCCGTACGGGTTGGCGATGAACGAGCTGCCGTAGAAGGTGATGTCGTAGCCGTCCTGCTCCTCGCGGCCGATGCGGTTGCTGGCGACCAGCGGCATCAGGTTGGCGCCGGCATGGCCCTGCTGAACGCGCTGCCAGTGGTCGCGCGAGCTGATGTTCGGGTCATGCGGCTCGCTGCCGATGGCGGTGGGGTAGAAGAGAATCTCCGCGCCCATCAGCGCCATGCTGCGTGCGCATTCGGGGAACCACTGGTCCCAGCAGATGCCAACCCCAATCCGGGCGTAGGCGGTGTCCCAGACCTTGAAGCCGCTGTCGCCGGGGTTGAAGTAGTACTTCTCGTGATAGCCGGGGCCGTCCGGGATATGGCTTTTCCGATAAATCCCGAGGTTGCTGCCATCGGCATCGATGATCGCGATGCTGTTGAAGCGGGCCCGCCCGGCGCGCTCGAAGAAGCTGATCGGCAGGACCACCTTCAGCTCGGCGGCGACCTTGCGAAAGTGCGCGATGGCCGGGTTCTCCTCGACCGTGGTGGCCAGCTGGGTGTAGTCGGCGTTGGGCTTCTGGCAGAAGTAGGGGGTCTCGAAAAGCTCCTGGATCAGGATGATCTGCGCACCCTGGGCCGCTGCCTGGCGCACCAGCTTCTCGGCGTTGGCGATGTTCGCGCGGGTATCCCAGGAGCAGGCCATCTGGGTCGCGGCAACGGTGACGATACGGGACATGAAGCACCTCTTGTGAGCCGGCATGGCCGGTCAGTCTTCTGCGGAGTGCCATGGCTGGAGGAGATCGACCATGGCGTGATGGTCGATTTATATCCGATAAATATCGGCATTAGAAGAGAGTTGAGTGCCCGCTGGTCAATATTTCTCGATTCATATCGATTTTTGTTGGGCGTGCAGCAGCGGGCCGCCGCTTGGGCAGGCAGCAGCGGCAAGGCTTCGGGTCAGGCGAGCGGGGTCGTGCGTTTCGGCAGGGCGGCCGGCAGATAGAGGCCCAGGTAGGCATCGAACACGCGCATGCCTTCCGCGGCCAGGCGCGGCGTGATTTCGCCGTGCAGCTGTACCGAGCGGGCGTAGACACGGTCGCCAAGCTCCATGGCCAGGGCGAACACATCGATATCCGTCGGCAATTGCGGCAGGGGGAAGTGGCGCTCGAACAGAGCCTGCATCAGGCGCCCCAGCTCGATGTCGTGCTGGTGATCCGCCTGGGTCACCTCCGCCAGGCCGTGCTGGGCCAGGATCAGCTGGCGGGCCGCTGCATCGCGGGCATAGATGGCCAGCATGCGTCGCTCGATGATGTGCGACAGGTCATGCCAGCTGCGCAGGCTGGCGTGCTCGACCGGCTCCTGCAGGCAGGCGCGGAAGGCGGCGTGCACGTCGGCGGTCAGGCCCTCGAGCAGCGCCGGCACGCTGGCGAAGAAGTGGTAGACCGAGGACGGCGGGATCCCGGCGTGCTCGGCCACCGTGTAGATCGACAGGTTGGCCATGCCGTGTGCGGCCAGCAGCTCGCGGGCCGAGGCGAGGATGCCGGCGATGCGGGCCTGGCTGCTGGCGCGTGGCTTGCGGGTGCTGGCGGGGCGCGACATGACGGGCTCCTCGGTGGGCGAGGTGCTATTGGACGTCAGCCGGCGCCAGCGAGGCAAGCGTATTCAGGTACCGTCGCGGAAGCGCTGCCAGATCTGGTCGCGCACCTGGGCATGCTTGTCCGAGAGGACTTCCAGCGGATACAGGCGCCGTTTGGTGTCCTGGTCCGGGTAGAGGCCGGGCTGGGCGAGCAGGGCGGCATCGATGAACTGCGCCGAGTCGGCGTTGCCGTTGGGGTAGAGCGTTTCGGCGGTGACCTGGGCGATGACCTGCGGCTGCATCAGGTAGTCGATGAAGCGATGGGCCAGCTCCGGACGGCTGGCGCTGCTGGGGATGACCAGGTTGTCGACGAACAGCACCGAGCCCTCCTGCGGTACCAGGAAGCGCACCGGCTGGCCGGCCTGCGCCGCAGCGAGCGCATCGCCGACCCAGGCCACGGCCAGGCACAGCCTGCCGTTGCTGAGGTCGTCGATGTAGCGCTCGCTGTCGACGTAGCGCAGGTTCGGGCGCAGTGACTGGAGCAGGTCGCCGGCGCGCTCGATGCGGCTCGGTGCGCTACGGGCCAGGCTGCGGCCCTGGTAGTTGAGCAGCAGCGACAGGGTCTCGTCCGCCGCGTCCAGCACGCTGATGCCACAGCTGGCCAGGCGCGCGCTCTTCTCGGGGTCGAACAGCAGGCTCCAGCTCTCCGGCAGCGGTCTGCCGTAGGCGGCCTCGGCCTGCGGTGTGTTGATCGCCAGGCCCACGGCGCCCCACAGGTAGGGCACGGCGTGCTGATTCTGCGGGTCGACCGCGGCCAGCTTGCTGAGCAGCTGCTTGTCCAGGTGCGAGCGGTTAGGGAGCAGGTTGAAGTCCAGCGGGCGAATGCGGCCGTTGGCGATCAGCGTCGGCAGTTCGTTGTGCGAGGGCACGGCGATGTCGATGGCCTGGCCGCTTTCCAGCGCGGCGTTCAGTTCCTCGGCGCTGGCGAAGGTGTGGTACTCCACCTCGATACCGGTGTCGCGGGTGAAGTTTTCCAGCACCTGCGGCGCGATGTAATCGTTCCAGTTGTAGACACGGATGCTGTCGGCGGCCTGGCTCAGGCCGGAGATCAGGCCTAGCAGGACGGCGGCAAAAGCGCGTTGCATGAGAAGCTCCCTGATGGATGAAGGCAACAGTATCCGGCGGCCGTGGCCGTCGGAGGTTGATTCATGTCAGCGGAGTCGCCGTGCGGCGAACCGCTGCTGGCTCCGGCGCAGCGCACCGGAGCAGGCAGTGTGCAGGCAAAAAGAAGCCGGCTCTACGGCCGGCTTTCCGGGGTGTTACACGGTGTGCAGATACCAGTTGTACTCGAGGTCGGAAATGGTGGTTTCGAACTCTTGCAGCTCGGCTTCCTTGCACGCGACGAAGATGTCGATGTACTTGGGATCGATGTACTTGTTCAGTACCTCGCTGTCGTCCAGCTCGCGCAGGGCATCGCGCAGGTTGTTCGGCAGGCTGGGCTCGAGCTGTTCGTAGGAGTTGCCCTCGATCGGTTCGCCCGGCTCGATCTGGTTGGTCAGGCCGTGGTGAATACCGGCGAGGATCGAGGCCAGCATCAGGTAGGGGTTGGCGTCGGCGCCCGCGACACGGTGCTCGATGCGCACGGCGTCCGCGCTGCCGGTCGGTACGCGTACCGCCACGGTGCGGTTGTCCAGCGCCCAGCTCGGTGCGTTGGGCACGTAGAACTGCGCCCCGAAGCGGCGGTAGGAGTTGACGTTGGGGCAGAGGAAGGCCATCGACGCGGCCATGGTGTCGAGGATGCCGCCGACGGCATGGCGCAGCGAGGTGTTCTGCAGGGGATCGTCGGCCGCGAAGATGTTCTTGCCGGTCTTCTTGTCCAGCAGCGAGATGTGCACATGCAGGCCGTTGCCCGCCTGGCCCGGATAGGGCTTGGCCATGAAGGTGGAGTCCATCTCATGGTCGTAGGCGATGTTCTTGATCAGGCGCTTGAGCAGCAGCGCGTAGTCGCACGCCTTGATGGCGTCTTCGACGTGATGCAGGTTGACCTCGAACTGCGCGGGCGCGCTCTCCTTGACGATTGCGTCGGCCGGGATGTCCTGTTCCTTGGCGGCTTCGAGCATGTCCTGCAGGCAGTCGACGTATTCGTCGAGGTCGTCGATCAGGTAGACCTGGGTGGAGTGCGGGCGCTTGCCGGAGATCGGTGAGCGCGGTGGCTGCGGGCGGCCGTTCACGTTCTCCTGGTCGATCAGGTAGAACTCCAGTTCGAAGGCTGCGCAGATACGCAGGCCCAGTTCGTCGAACTTCTGTACCACCTGGCGCAATACCTCGCGTGGATCGGCGAAGAAAGGCGTGCCGTCCAGCTCGTGCATGGTCATCAGCAGCTGCGCGGTGGGGCGCTTCTGCCAGGGTTCGTTGCACAGGGTATTGGGGATGGGGAAGCAGATACGGTCGGCGTCGCCGATATCCAGGCCGAGGCCGGTGCTTTCGACGGTGGAGCCATTGATGTCGAGCGCGAAGAGCGAGGCGGGCAGGTTGATGCCTTTCTCGTACACCTTGTGAAGGGCGTTACGGTCGATGCGCTTGCCACGCACCACACCGTTCATATCTGCAATAAGAAGGTCGACGAACTGGACCTCAGGATGTTCCTTAAGGAACGCGTTCGCTTCGTTAAGCTGAACGGCACGCGGGGGTACCGACATGATGCAACACCTTTTTGTTAAAAATATCAATCATGCAACTGCATGGGTGTGAGTCAATCCGAAACGCACATTACTGTCAAGCAGGGCCATTCATGCCCTCTTGTGGGGCGTGACGGCCATTTTTGGGGCGTTTCAGGGCCGTTATGGGTGGTCCAAACGCTGATCTACCAAGGTGCTCAGTGGGGTGTGTTCAATTTTTTACAGAGCTATTGTGTAAAAAAATGAACAAGGCTAAGCTCGGTTCAAACCCATAACAGCAATAATACGGGTGTCTCATGTTTCGCCTGCCGACTATCGGCGTCAGCGCTTGTGTCAGGACCGGCATCGGTCACGCTACCAGCACTCCCCTTCACGCCAGGGGACGTCTTCGCCCCACGCAGGGTGGCGCGCTTGCTGCGGCAGCGCGGCAGCGTACGTTCTCTTCGGCGGCTTTCGCGCCGCTCGGCCTGTCTCGTCAGGCTTTCCGCTCGCTCATTACCCAGCACGATAGCGCACGCAGCGCCGTATCGCTGCAGTGCCTGCGCCTTGGCCCGCGTCCTGCAACGCACGAGGGCGTCCCGGGTTCGAGGCGTCCCGCGCTTTGCCGCGAGATAGACGCCTCGCTGCAGCAACGCAGAAGCGCGCCATTTTCTTTCGATGGAGCTAAAAGTCAGGTGCCGGAGGTGCTGCACCCCTAGTAGCATCCACACGAATATCTCGCGCTCCTCCAGGCCTTTGGTGAGGCTTGCAGGGGGAGGGCGGGGCAACGCTGAACCGACTATAACCCTAGTTGGTTCTACAACCCTGAGGTCTCTATGAGTACCAAGCTAGACCAGCTCACGAGCTGGCTGAAAGAACGCAAAATCACCGAAGTCGAATGCCTGATCAGTGACCTGACCGGCATTGCCCGCGGCAAGATCTCGCCGACCAACAAGTTCCTCGACGAGAAGGGCATGCGCCTCCCCGAGAGCGTGCTGCTGCAGACCGTGACCGGCGACTACGTCGAGGACGACATCTACTACGACCTGCTGGACGAGGCGGACATCGACATGTTCTGCCGTCCCGACCCGAACGCCGTGTTCGTCGTGCCCTGGGCCATCGAGCCCACCGCCATGGTGATCCACGACACCTTCGACAAGCAGGGCAACCCCATCGAGCTGTCGCCGCGCAACATCCTCAAGAAGGTGTTGCAGATGTACGAAGGCAAAGGCTGGAAGCCCATCGTCGCACCGGAGATGGAGTTCTACCTGACCAAGCGCAGCAGTGACCCGGACTTCCCGCTGGAGGCCCCTGTCGGCCGTTCCGGCCGCCCGGAAACCGGCCGTCAGAGCTTCTCCATCGACGCGGCGAACGAGTTCGATCCGCTGTTCGAAGACATGTACGACTGGTGCGAGCTGCAGGGCCTGGATCTGGACACCCTGATCCACGAGGAAGGGCCGGCGCAGATGGAGATCAACTTCCGTCACGGCGACGCCCTGCACCTGGCCGACCAGATCCTGGTGTTCAAGCGCACCATGCGCGAGGCCGCGCTCAAGCACGACGTGGCGGCGACCTTCATGGCCAAGCCGATCACCGACGAGCCGGGCAGCGCCATGCACATCCACCAGAGCGTGGTCGACATCAAGACCGGCAAGAACATCTTCTCCAATGAAGACGGGACGATGAGCGAGCTGTTCCTGCACCACATCGGTGGCCTGCAGAAGTACATCCCGGAGCTGCTGCCGCTGTTCGCGCCGAACGTCAACTCGTTCCGCCGCTTCCTGCCCGATACCTCGGCGCCGGTGAACGTGGAGTGGGGCGAGGAGAACCGCACCGTGGGCCTGCGCGTACCGGAAGCCAGTCCGCAGAACCGTCGCGTGGAAAACCGCCTGGCCGGCGCCGATGCCAACCCCTACCTGGTGCTGGCGGCGACCCTGCTGTGCGGCTACATGGGCATGGTCGGCGGCGTGAAGCCCGGGGCGCCGGTCAAGGGCCGTGGTTACGAGCGTCGCAACCTGCGCCTGCCGGTGACCATCGAGAGCGCGCTGGAGCGTATGGAATCGTGCAAGGACGCCGAGAAGTTCCTCGGCGAGAAGTTCATCCGTGGCTACGTCGCGGTCAAGCGTGCCGAGCACGAGAACTTCAAGCGCGTGATCAGTTCCTGGGAGCGCGAGTTCCTGTTGCTGTCGGTGTGACGATGCAGAGCCGCTGATGGCTCGGTGGCAGGCGTCCCGTTCGCGACGGCGCCTGCCACGATTCAACGGATTTCCGCGGGCCGCCCGAGCGGCCCGCACAAAGAAGGTGTTGTGATGAACCAGCAAGCCAAGAACCCCAAGACCGCTCAGTGGCAGGCCCTGAGCCAGGCCCACCATCTGGCGCCGTTCAGTGACTACAAGCAGCTGGCCGAGAACGGCCCGCGCATCATCACCGAGGCCCGTGGCGTGCACCTGTGGGACAGCGAGGGGCACAAGA
>NZ_CP035677.1:609197-1062799 GCF_029542605.1 Pseudomonas sp. REST10
TGCCGCCGGACAGCTACTGGCCACGGATCAAGGAGATCCTGGCGAAGTACGACATCCTCTTCGTCGCCGATGAAGTGATCTGCGGCTTCGGCCGTACCGGCGAGTGGTTCGGCAGCCAGTACTACGGCCTGCAGCCCGACCTGATGACCATCGCCAAGGGGCTGACCAGCGGCTACGTGCCGATGGGTGGCCTGATCGTCAGCGACAAGGTGTTCGAGGTGATCGAGGCGCATGGCGATTTCAACCACGGCTTCACCTATTCCGGGCATCCGGTGGCGGCGGCGGTGGGCCTGGAGAACCTGCGCATCCTCAAGGAAGAAGGCATCGTCGAGCGGGTGAAGGCGGAAACGGCACCGTATTTGCAGAAGCGTCTGCGCGAGCTGGCGGATCACCCGCTGGTGGGCGAAGTGCGCGGTATCGGCATGCTTGGCGCCATCGAACTGGTGCAGGACAAGGCGACGCGCAAGCGTTTCTCCGCTGATGTGGGGGCGGGCATGGTCTGCCGCGGCCACTGCTTCAGCAACGGCCTGATCATGCGCGCCGTGGGCGACACCATGATCATCGCGCCGCCGCTGGTGATCAGCCAGGCGGAAGTGGACGAACTGGTGGAAAAAGCACGCAAGTGCCTGGATCTGACTTTGCGTGACCTGTCGGTCTGAAAAAGCCGCAGTCACGGAAAGTTGTCAGCGGTGCCATGACCTTGCCAGACTGCGCCAGAGCGCGTTGGCCAGCCTGATTCGAGCGGCTTGCGCGACGTCTGGAATACCGACACAACAACAGGAGCTGTACGCATGAAAACATTCGGCAAGACCCTTCTCGCGTTGTCCCTGACCGCGGCCGTGGCTGGCGCTGCTCAGGCTGACGACAAAGTGCTGCATGTCTACAACTGGAGCGATTACATCGCCGAAGACACCCTGGCCAATTTCGAGAAGGAAACCGGCATCAAGGTCGTCTACGACGTCTTCGACAGCAACGAAGTGCTGGAAGCCAAGTTGCTGGCCGGCAGCTCCGGTTATGACGTGGTGGTACCGTCCAACCCCTTCCTGGCCAAGCAGATCAAGGCTGGCGTATTCCAGAAGCTGGACAAGTCCAAGCTGCCGAACTGGTCGAACCTGGACAAGGACCTGCTCAAGGCCCTGGAGCCGAGCGACCCGGGCAACCAGTACTCGATCCCCTACATGTGGGGCACCATCGGCATCGGCTACAACGTCGAGAAGGTCAAGGCCGTGCTCGGCGCCGACGCTCCGGTCGACTCCTGGGACCTGGTGTTCAAGCCGGAGAACATGGAAAAGCTGAAGTCCTGCGGCGTTTCCTTCCTCGACTCGCCGACCGAAATTCTGCCGGCCGCGCTGCACTACCTGGGTTACGCCCCGGATAGCAGCAACAAGGACGAGCTGAAGAAGGCCGAGGAACTGTTCCTCTCCATCCGTCCTTCGGTGGCTTACTTCCACAGCTCCAAGTACATCTCCGACCTGGCCAACGGCAACATCTGCGTCGCCATCGGTTACTCGGGCGACATCTACCAGAGCAAGGCGCGCGCCGAAGAAGCGAAGAACGGCGTTGAAGTCGGCTACAACATCCCGAAAGAAGGCGCGGGTTCCTTCTTCGACATGCTGGCCGTACCGGCCGATGCGAAGAACGTCGAGGAGGCGCACACCTTCCTCAACTACCTGATGAAGCCGGAAGTGATGGCCAGCATCACCAACTACGTGCAGTTCCCCAACGGCAATGCCGCGGCCACGCCGCTGGTGGACGAGGCACTGCGCACCGACCCGGGCGTCTACCCGACTCCCGAAGTGCTGAAGAAGATCTACACCTTCCCGGATCTGGCGCCTGCCGTGCAGCGCACCATGACCCGCAGCTGGACCAAGATCAAGTCCGGTCGCTAAGCGACGAAGCAACGCCGCCTGGCGGGTTCGCCCGCCAGGCACTCAAAAAGCCCGAAGAGGAAACGTTATGCGTCGTTCTACCCTGCTGGCTGGCCTGATCGCCGCCGCCCTCGGTATGTCCGTAGCTCAGGCAGCCGATCGCGTGGTCAAGGTCTACAACTGGTCCGACTACATCGCGCCAGACACCATCGCCGATTTCGAGAAGGAAACCGGTATCAAGGTGGTGTATGACGTTTTCGATTCCAACGAAACCCTCGATGGCAAGCTGGCCACCGGCCAGAGCGGCTACGACGTGGTGGTCCCGACCAACCACTTCCTGGCCAAGCAGGTGCGTGCCGGCACCTACATGAAGCTGGACAAGTCCAAGCTGCCCAACCTGGTCAATCTCGACCCGACCATCATGAAGAACCTGGCCGCGGGTGACCCCGGCAACGAATACTCGGTGCCCTATCTCTGGGGTACCAATGGCATCGGCCTGAACGTGACCAAGGCGCGCGCCGTGCTTGGCGAAGACGCCCCGCTGGATTCCTGGGAGCTGCTGTTCGATCCGAAGTACGCCGAGAAGCTCGCCTCCTGCGGCATCGCCCTGCTCGACTCGGGCGACGAAGTGCTGCCGCAGATGGTCAACTACCTGGGCATGTCGCCGCACACCAAGAAGCGCGAAGACTACGAGAAAGCCTACGAGCAGATGATGAAGGTGCGTCCTTACATCACCTACTTCCACAGCTCCAAGTTCATCTCCGACCTGGCCAACGGCAACATCTGCGCCGCGTTCGGCTATTCCGGCGATGTGCTGCAGGCGGCCGATCGTGCCGAAGAGGCCGGCCGCACCGACGAGATCGCCTACATCATTCCCAAGGAAGGCACCGCCATGTGGGCCGACCTGCTGGCGATCCCGAAGGACTCCAAGAACGTCGATGAGGCGCACGCGTTCATCAACTACCTGCTGCGTCCCGAAGTGATCGCCAAGATCAGCGATTACGTCGCCTACGCCAACCCCAACAGCAAGGCCACCGCGCTGGTCGACGAGGACGTGCGTGACAACCCCGGCGTCTATCCCAGCGCCGAGGTCATGGCCAAGCTCTACGTCGCCGAGGAACGTCCGCGTGACGTGCAGCGCTGGCTGACCCGCGACTGGACACGAATCAAGAGCGGTCGCTGATCGTCGGAAGATTTTCCTATAAAGTGCCGCGCCTTTTTCCGGGCGGCACACAAAAACGAGGATGAAACTGTGCGAGTTACCCTGCCCAAGTCTCTGATCGCCCTGGCGGCTTCCGCCTTCTGTGGTGTCACCCTGGCCCAACCTTCGGTGCACATCTACAACTGGAGCGACTACATCGGCGAAGAGACCCTGGCCAAGTTCGAGGCGAAAACCGGGATCAAGCCGGTCTATGACGTCTTCGACTCCAACGAAACGCTCGAAGGCAAACTGCTGGCTGGCCGTAGTGGCTACGACGTGGTGGTGCCCTCCAACCACTTCCTCGGCAAGCAGATCCGCGCGGGTGCCTTCCAGCCGCTGGATCGTTCCAAGCTGAGCAACTGGGACAACCTCGATCCGGCCCTGCTCAAGCAGCTGGAAACCAACGACCCGGGCAACCAGTATTCCGTGCCCTATCTGTGGGGCACCAACGGCATCGGCTACAACGTCGAGAAGGTCAAGGCCACCCTGGGCATCGACGAGATCGACTCCTGGGCCGTGCTGTTCGAGCCGGAGAACATCAAGAAGCTGAGCGAGTGCGGCGTCGCCTTCCTCGACTCCGGCGATGAAATGATCCCGGCCATGCTCAACTACCTGGGCCTCGACCCCAACAGCACCAAGGCCGAGGATTACGCCAAGGCCGAAGCCAAGCTGCTCGAAGTGCGTCCTTACGTCACCTACTTCCACAGCTCCAAGTACATCGGCGACCTGGCCAACGGCAACATCTGCGTGGCGGCAGGTTTCTCCGGTGACATCCTGCAGGCTGCCGACCGTGCCGAAGAAGCCGGCAAGGGTATCGAGATCGCCTACAGCATTCCCAAGGAAGGCGCCAACCTCTGGTTCGACATGATGGCCATCCCGGCCGACTCCGCGAATGTCGAGCAGGCCCACGCGTTCATCAATTTCCTCCTCGAGCCCGAAGTGATCGCCGAAGTCAGTGACTACGTCGGTTACGCCAACCCCAACGTCAAGGCGGGCGAGCTCATGGATCAGGAGGTTCGCAACGACCCGTCCGTGTACCCGCCGCAGGCCGTACTGGACAAGCTGTACATCTCCGCTGAATTGCCAGTGAAGGTACAGCGCCTGATGACCCGTACCTGGACCAAGGTCAAGTCGGGTCAGTAATCGTTTCCAGCCCGGCCGCAGGGGCCGGGCACAATCTTCCGGGAGTTTTCCTAAATGGCTGTTGCCTCCAGCGCCTACAAAAAAGCCCTCGAGGGGGATCAGACACCGAAAGAGGTGTTGGTCAAAATCGATCGGGTGACCAAGAAGTTCGATGAGACAGTAGCAGTCGACGATGTATCGCTGACCATCAACAAGGGCGAGATCTTCGCCCTGCTGGGCGGTTCGGGTTCGGGCAAGTCCACGCTGCTGCGCATGCTCGCGGGCTTCGAGCGGCCCACCGAGGGGCGCATCATTCTCGATGGCGTGGACATCACCGACATGCCGCCGTACCAGCGGCCGATCAACATGATGTTCCAGTCCTACGCGCTGTTCCCGCACATGACCGTGGCGCAGAACATCGCCTTCGGCCTGCAGCAGGACAAGCTACCCAAGGCGGAGATCGACGAGCGCGTCAGCGAGATGCTCAAGCTGGTGCACATGACCCAGTACGCCAAGCGCAAGCCGCACCAGCTCTCCGGTGGCCAGCGTCAGCGTGTGGCCCTGGCCCGCTCGCTGGCCAAGCGGCCGAAGCTGCTGCTGCTCGACGAACCCATGGGCGCACTGGACAAGAAGCTGCGTTCGCAGATGCAGCTGGAACTGGTGGAGATAATCGAGCGCGTGGGCGTGACCTGCGTGATGGTGACCCATGACCAGGAAGAGGCCATGACCATGGCCCAGCGCATCGCCATCATGCACCTGGGCTGGATCGCCCAGACCGGCAGCCCGGTGGATATCTACGAGACCCCCACCAGCCGCCTGGTGTGCGAGTTCATCGGCAACGTCAACCTGTTCGAAGGGCAGATCACCACCGACGAAGCCGACCACGCGATCATCGACTGCCCGCATGTGGACAAGCCGATCTACATCGGTCACGGCGTCAGTACCCGCGCCGAGAACAAGTCGGTCAGCTACGCCCTGCGCCCGGAAAAACTGCTGATGGCCACCGCCCTGCCGGACGACCACGAGCATCCCGAGTACAACTGGAGCCATGGCCACGTCCACGACATCGCCTACCTGGGCGGTCACTCGGTGTACCACGTCAAGCTCACGTCCGGGCAGGTCGTGCAGTGCTTCATCGCCAACGCCGAGCGTCGCGGCAAGCGTCCGACCTGGGATGACCCGGTGGTGGTGTACTGGGAAGATGACAGCGGCGTGGTACTGCAATCATGAAACCGAGCAAACTCCTGCGCTATCTGCCCAGGGGGCGGCATGCCGTGATCGGCATACCCTTCCTGTGGTTGTTCATGTTCTTCCTGCTGCCCTTCATCATCGTGCTGAAGATCAGTTTCGCCGAGGCCGACGTCGCGATTCCGCCCTATACGGAAATCTACGAATGGGCGGACGGCAAGCTGACGTTGCTGCTGAACTTCGGCAACTACATCTTCCTCACCGAGGACGCACTCTATCTGTCGGCCTACCTGGGCTCGCTCAAGGTCGCGTTCTTCAGCACCCTGCTGTGCCTGCTGATCGGCTACCCGATGGCCTATGCCATCGCCCGTGCGCCGAAATCGCAGCAGACCGTGCTGCTGCTGCTGATCATGATGCCGACCTGGACCGCGATCCTGATCCGCGTCTATGCCTGGATGGGCATCCTCGGCAACAACGGCCTGCTCAACAGCCTGCTGATGGGAATCGGCCTGATCGACTCGCCGCTGCAGATCCTCAACACCAACATCGCCGTCTATATCGGCGTGGTGTATTCCTATCTGCCGTTCATGATCCTGCCGCTCTACGCCAACCTGGTGAAGCATGACCCCAGCCTGCTGGAAGCTGCTTCCGACCTGGGCTCGAGCAACCTCAACAACTTCTGGCGCATCACCGTGCCGCTGTCGAAGAACGGCATCATCGCCGGCTCCATGCTGGTGTTCATTCCGGTGGTCGGCGAGTTCGTCATCCCCGAACTGCTTGGCGGTCCGGAGACCCTGATGATCGGCAAGGTGCTGTGGCAGGAATTCTTCAACAACCGCGACTGGCCGGTGGCTTCCGCCCTGGCGGTGGTGATGCTGGCGATCCTGATCGTGCCCATCATTCTGTTCAACCGTAACCAGGCCAAAGAACTGGAGGGCCGCCCATGAAGCGTTTCAGTTTCTCCAGTCTGATGCTCTGGGCGGGCCTGGTGTTCATCTACCTGCCGATGGTCATCCTGGTCATCTACTCGTTCAACGCCTCGCGTCTGGTCACCGTCTGGGGTGGCTGGTCGGTGAAGTGGTACGTCGGCCTGCTCGACAATACCCAGCTGATGAACTCGGTGATGCGCTCGCTGGAAATCGCCTGCTACACCGCCATCGCGGCGGTGGCGCTGGGCACGCTGGCGGCCTTCGTGCTGACCCGTATCACCCGCTTCAAGGGGCGTACGCTGTTCGGTGGCCTGGTCACCGCACCGCTGGTCATGCCGGAGGTGATCACCGGTCTGTCGTTGCTGCTGCTGTTCGTGCTGATGGCGCAGCTGATCGGCTGGCCGATGCAGCGTGGCATGACCACCATCTGGATCGCCCACACCACCTTCTGCTCGGCCTACGTGGCGGTGGTGGTGTCGTCGCGTCTGCGTGAGCTGGACCTGTCCATCGAGGAAGCGGCCATGGACCTCGGCGCCAAGCCGTGGAAGGTGTTCTTCCTGATCACCGTGCCGATGATCGCGCCGTCGCTGGCGGCGGGGGCGATGATGTCCTTCGCCCTGTCGCTGGATGACCTGGTGCTGGCCAGCTTCGTCTCCGGTCCGGGTTCCACCACGCTGCCGATGGAGATCTTCTCCGCCGTGCGCCTGGGGGTGAAGCCCGAGATCAACGCGGTGGCCAGCCTGATCCTGCTGGCGGTGTCCTTCGCCACCTTCCTGGCCTGGTTCTTCAGCCAGCGTGCCGAAGAGAAGCGCAAGAAGGCCCTGCAGCAGGCCATGGACGAGACCGCCAACAGCGTCAATCCGTCCTGGCAGCAGGTAGTCGACAGCCGTCGCAGCGACAGCTGAGCCTGGTGCTGAAATGAAAAACGGGCCCTTCGGGGCCCGTTTTTTGTGGGGAGCGGCAGGGCTTCAACGGTGACGAAGGGCTCGCCGGCAAAGCGCCTGCCACGGTGGTGTGGCGGTCATTTCACCAGCGCTTTCCAGGCCTTGAGGCTCTGCACGACCTGAGTCTGGGTCATGCGCAGCTGGCGCTGCTCGTCGTCCAGAGGGTGCAGGGCCAGCCCTTGCAACTTGCTCAGCTCGCCGTAGAGACGGTCGACCTCGGCGACGTCCAGCACGCCGCGCGCCAGGCGCAGCCAGACCAGCAGGCGCTCCAGGCGTGGCATCTGTTCGGCCAGGTCTTCCGGTTGCTGCTGGTAGCGGCGCAGTTGCAGGGCCGCCCCTTCCTCGGCCAGCAAGGTCGGGAGCCAGCTGCCCAGGGCCGCCTTGCCCTGGCGGTCGCCCCGTGCATTGCGCGCCGCCGTCCAGCTGCGTTGCAGCAGCCAGTACGACAGCTTCAGCGACAGCAGGCCCCAGCGGCAGCCGTCCAGCTCGGCGGCGAACAGGGCCGGCGCGTTGCGGCGCATGCTGTCGTCGTTCTGCCCGGCAGCCAGGCGCGGGCGCCAATCATCGAGCAGGCTGTCGAGCGCTTCGCGCAGCTCCCGCGAGCTGGCGCGCGGGGCGGCCTGGCCGAGACTGGCGAGCAGGGCGCGCAGGTCGACCAGTTGCTCCAGCCACTGCTGCAGCAGGCTCCAGTGGCCGTTCCAGCGGTACTGCTCGGCCAGGCGCTGGCTGGCGCCGAGCAGGTGCCAGGCCAGCGCGGCAACGGTGTCGTCGAGGCTCATCTCGGCATCCAGCGCGGGAGCAGGCAGGCTCAGGCTGTAGCTGCCGGCATCGAACAGGCGATAGCCGCGCTCGGCCTTGCTGATATCGCAGGGCATCAGCGGCAGGTCGGCGGCCAGCTCGCAGGCCAGCTCCAGCAGCGCGGCCGGCTCGCCCTGGCGCAGCTCCAGTTCCAGCTCGCAGATTTCCTCTTCACCCTCGCCAGCCAGCACCTTGCCCAGGTCCAGCGCCGCTTCGATGACGACCTTGGCCTTGCCGCGGCCCCAGGCGATTTCCGCCTTCTCGCGCACGAAATCGGTGGTGAACAGCGGCTGCAGGCTCTTCTTGTCCAGCTCGGCCAGGCTGGCGGGCCAGCAACTGTCATCGAGCTTGCTCAGGTCGAGCTTGGCCTTGCTCAGGTACCAGTCCCACTCGTTGCGTTCGGACAGGCCGGCGACGCTCTGTCCACGCGATTTCAGGGTCTGGATGAACTGTTCGCCGTCACGCCGCAGGCGCAGCGCGACCTTGGCGGCGGCCAGGTCGCGCGCTGGCGTGTCGTAGTACTGGTTGAACAGTTCGACGCGTTGCCAGCCGCTCTTGTTGCGTTTCTTCAGCAGCGGGTGTTCGCGCAGTGCGGCCAGGGTGGCGCGGCTGGCACGCAGTTTGATTTCGGTTTCTTTGACCATGGTGGAGAGCTAGATAGCCTTTTATGAAAATGTGACAGACCGATGACGCGCGCTGGCGGATGACGAAGTCGGTCCCTATACTTGCGGCCTTCTCAAAACGGGGGCTTACCCTATGCCTATCAATCCCTTTGTCAGCCTGTTCGGCCGTTCACCCATCGGCCCCATGCAGCAGCATATCGCCAAGGCCCACGAGTGCGCGGCGAACCTGGTGCCCTTCTTCGAGGCCGTGATGGCCGAAGACTGGACCAGGGTTGAACAGGTACAACAGGAGATGTCCCGGCTGGAGCA
Source organism: Pseudomonas sp. REST10 (assembly GCF_029542605.1). Taxonomy (NCBI): domain Bacteria; kingdom Pseudomonadati; phylum Pseudomonadota; class Gammaproteobacteria; order Pseudomonadales; family Pseudomonadaceae; genus Pseudomonas; species Pseudomonas sp. REST10. The sequence goes on from NZ_CP035677.1 coordinate 618,180, forward strand.
CGAGGCGGACAAGCTGAAGAAAAGCGTGCGCCTGCATCTGCCCAAGAGCCTGTTTCTGCCGGTGCCGCGCTCGGACCTGCTGGAGCTGCTCAGTGTACAGGACAAAGTCGCCAACCGTGCCAAGGACATTGCCGGCCTGATGCTTGGCCGTCAGATGAGCATTCCGCAGGCACTGCAGCCGCTGATGGCTTCCTACGTGCAACGCAGCGTCGATGCCAGCGCCCAGGCGCTGAAGGCGATGAACGAATTGGATGAGCTGCTCGAGACCGGTTTTGCCGGGCGTGAAGCGGTGCTGGTGGAAACCCTGATCGAAGAGCTCGGCAATATCGAAAACGATACCGATCGCCTGCAGATCGAGGTCCGCCGCAACCTGTTCAAGCTGGAGAAGGACCTTCCCCCGGTCGATGTGATGTTCCTCTATCAGATCATCGACTGGATCGGCGATGTCGCCGACCGTGCCCAACGAGTGGGCAACCGACTGGAACAACTGCTGGCGCGCTAAGCGCCAGTGTCCTTTCTGGGATCTACGGATAATTCATTATGTCTCTGATTGCGGACTACGGGCTGGTTCTGCTCGTTCTTGCCTGCCTTTTCGGTTTTTTCATGGCCTGGGGTGTTGGCGCCAATGATGTCGCCAATGCCATGGGTACTTCGGTCGGCTCACGTGCGCTGACCATCAAGCAGGCGATCCTCATCGCCATGGTCTTCGAGTTCGCCGGTGCCTACCTGGCCGGCGGTCAGGTGACCGAGACGATCAAGAGCGGCATCGTCGATGCCTCGATGATCAGTCCCAACCTGATGGTGCTGGGCATGATGTCTGCGCTGCTGGCGGCGGGCACCTGGCTGCTGGTCGCATCGACCAAGGGCTGGCCGGTGTCGACCACCCATTCGATCGTCGGTGCGGTGATCGGCTTCGCCGCGGTCGGCGTGTCGATGGATGCCGTGCACTGGGGTGGCGTCGGCCCGATCGTGGCCAGCTGGGTGATCTCGCCGGTGCTCTCCGGGGTGGTGGCGTTCGGCGTGTTCATGAGCGTGCAGAAGCTGATCATCGACACCGAGACGCCCTTCGCCAACGCCAAGCGCTACGTGCCGGTGTACATGTTCCTCACCGGTTTCATGGTGTCGATCATGACCGTCACCAAGGGCCTCAAGCATGTCGGCCTGCACCTGAGCGGTGGCGAAGGCTTCCTGCTCTCGGCCGGTATCGGTGTGCTGGTCATGCTGATCGGCATCGCCCTGCTGAGCCGCATCAAGATCGACGTGGAGGCTGACAAGAGTTTCCACTTCGCCAGCGTCGAGAAGGTGTTCGCGGTGCTGATGATCTTCACCGCCTGCTCCATGGCCTTCGCCCACGGTTCCAACGACGTGGCCAATGCGGTCGGTCCGCTGGCAGCCATCGTCGGGGTGATCCAGAGCGGCGGCGAGATGGTCGGCGCCAAGGCGGCCCTGCCGGCCTGGGTACTGTTGCTGGGTGCGATCGGCATCGTCGTCGGCCTGGCCACCTACGGTTACAAGGTGATCGCCACCATCGGCAAGGAAATCACCGAGCTGACCCCCAGCCGTGGCTTCGCCGCCGAACTGGCGACCGCCACCACCGTGGTCGGCGCCTCGGCCATCGGCCTGCCGGTGTCCACCACGCACACGCTGGTCGGCGCCGTGCTCGGCGTGGGCATCGCCCGGGGTATCGGCGCACTGAACCTGGGCGTGATCGGCAAGATCTTCATGTCCTGGCTGATCACCCTGCCGGTCGGCGCCGCGCTGTCGATCTTCTTCTTCTTCATCCTGCGCGGGCTGTTCGGCGGCGTCTGATTCGGCGCCGGCGGTTTCCCCTGAGGTTGGATGCTCCTATGATGGGAGCTCCGACCCAGGAGAGCGCCGATGCCCTTGCCGTCCTTTCAGGAGCAGTTCGCCGCGTTGATTGCAGCGCCCTCGGTGAGCTGTACCCAGCCGAACTGGGACCAGACCAACGCACCGGTGATCGACCTGCTCGCCGCCTGGCTGAGCGATCTCGGCTTCCGCTGCGAGACCCAGCAGGTCGCGCCGGGCAAATTCAACCTGCTGGCCAGCTATGGCAGCGGCCCTGGCGGCCTGGTGCTGGCCGGGCACAGCGACACCGTGCCTTTCGACGCCGCGCTGTGGCAGAGCGACCCGCTCAAGCTGACCGAGGTCGGCGACCGCTGGGTCGGTCTCGGCAGTTGCGACATGAAGGGTTTCTTCGCCCTGGTCATCGAGGCCGTTCGGCCGCTTCTCGAACAACCCTTCCAGCAGCCGCTGCTGATTCTCGCCACCTGTGACGAAGAAAGCTCCATGGCCGGCGCCCGTGCCCTGGCCGATGCCGGCCGGCCGCTGGGCCGGGCGGCAGTGATCGGCGAGCCGACGGGGTTGAAGCCCATCCGCCTGCACAAGGGGGTGATGATGGAGCGCATCGACATCCTCGGGCAGAGCGGCCATTCCTCCGACCCTGGTCTTGGTCACAGTGCGCTGGAGGCGATGCAGGACGTGATGGGCGAACTGCGTGCCCTGCGTGCGCAGTGGCAGCGCGAGTTCAACAACCCGCAGTTCGGTGTGCCGCAACCGACGCTCAACCTGGGTTGCATCCACGGCGGCGACAACCCCAATCGTATCTGCGGGCAGTGCGCGTTGGAGTTCGACCTGCGCCCGTTGCCGGGCATGGACCCGGAGGCGCTGCGTGAGGCGATCCGCGGCAAGCTGCAGCCGCTCGCGCTCAAGCATCAGGTACGCATCGACTACGGGCCCCTCTTTCCCGCCGTGCCGCCGTTCGAGCAGGCTGCGGATGCGGAGCTGGTGCGCGTGGCCGAGCGATTGACCGGACATGCGGCGCAAGCGGTGGCATTTGGCACCGAGGCGCCTTATCTTCAACACCTTGGCTGCGAGACCCTGGTGCTTGGCCCGGGCGACATCGACTGTGCGCATCAGCCCGGGGAACACCTGGCACTCTCCCGTATCGAACCTACGGTGACACTGCTGCGCCAACTGATCCAACACTATTGCCTGATTCGGAGTGAAGACGTGCAGCGACGATGAGCGGACCTCTCGAACCGAACATGGCGGGTGATTTCCGCCCTACGTCTCGACGCTAACGGATTTGTCATGCACGACTACGTCAACTGGCTACGCCACGCTTCGCCCTATATCAATGCTCACCGTGACTGCACCTTCGTGGTCATGCTGCCGGGGGAGGGGGTCGCCCACCCGAACTTCGCCAACATCGTCCACGACCTGGTGCTGCTGCACAGCCTCGGCGTGCGCCTGGTGCTGGTCCACGGCTCGCGCCCGCAGATCGAGACACGCCTGGCCGCGCGTGGCCTGACCCCGCACTACCATCGCGACCTGCGCATCACCGATGCGCCGACCCTGGAGTGCGTGATCGACGCCGTCGGCCAGCTGCGCATCGCCATCGAGGCACGCCTGTCCATGGACATGGCCGCCTCGCCGATGCAGGGCGCACGGCTGCGCCTGACCAGCGGCAACTTCGTCACCGCGCGGCCAATCGGCGTCGTCGACGGCATCGACTACCACCACACCGGCGAAGTGCGCCGCATCGACCGCAAGGGCATCAACCGCCAGCTCGACGAGCGCAGCATCGTGCTGCTGTCGCCGCTGGGCTATTCGCCCACCGGGGAGATCTTCAACCTGGCCTGTGAGGACGTCGCCACCCGCGCCGCCATCGACCTGGGGGCGGACAAGCTGCTGCTGTTCGGCGCCGAGGATGGCCTGCTCGACGAGGCGGGCAAGCTGGTGCGCGAGCTGCGCCCGCAGCAGGTGCCCGCGCACCTGACGCGCCTGGGCGGCCACTACCAGGGCGAATTGCTCGACGCCGCTGCCCAGGCCTGCCGGGGTGGCGTGAAGCGCAGTCACATCGTCAGCTACGCCACCGATGGTGCCCTGCTCAGCGAACTGTTCACCCGCACCGGCAACGGTACCCTGGTTGCCCAGGAGCAGTTCGAGTCGCTGCGCGAGGCGAGCATCGAGGATGTCGGCGGCCTGATCGAACTGATCAGCCCGCTGGAGGAACAGGGCATTCTGGTGCGTCGCTCGCGCGATGTGCTGGAGCGCGAGATCGAGCAGTTCAGCATCGTCGAGCGTGAAGGGCTGATCATCGCCTGCGCGGCGCTCTACCCGATCGCCGATTCCGACTGCGGCGAGCTGGCCTGCCTGGCGGTCAATCCGGACTACCGCCATGGCGGTCGCGGCGACGAGCTGCTGGAGCGTATCGAGGCGCGGGCACGGGCGCAGGGGATCAAGACCCTGTTCGTGCTCACCACCCGCACGGCGCACTGGTTCCGCGAGCGCGGTTTCCAGCCGAGCAGCGTCGAGCGCATGCCGACGGCGCGCGCATCGCTGTACAACTACCAGCGCAATTCCAAGGTGTTCGAGAAGGCGTTGTAACCCGCAACGCCGCGACCGCTGGGAACGGCTTCAGTCACCAGGCTCGAGAGGCGTTCGTCAGGCGCTGTGCTGCTGCAGGCGCATCTGTTCATGGCCGTCGTCCCAGCCGGCCTCCCAGGCGGCGGCGGGGATTTCGTCGGGGTAGGGTTGGCGGTTTCTGGCCTGGCCGGTAAGGCCGGCCATATAGCCTTGCTGGTAGGCCTTGGTCAGGCTTTCCAGGCTCCATTGCGGCGTGGCTTCGTCGGCCATGGGGCGCTGCTCGTCTTTCGTCCGTTACCCGGCAATGCTAGCTGGCCGGGCGGCCTGCAGTGTGGCCGCCCATCCCGGCTTTTGCTCCGCTGGTTGGCTTTGTGACGCAGTCGACTATTGCCGTTTCGTTACACCGCCAGTGCCAGGATGCTCGCCTGGTAGGCGGCGACGAACGCGTCGAAGTCGCCAGCGGGCTGCGCTTCCAGCTCGGCCTGCTCGGCCAGCGAGTTCTGCGCGGCCTGCTCGAAGGCAGCCTGCTGCCCGGCGTCGAGCGGCTGGGCGCGGAAGTACTCGGCGTGCTGCAGGCTCTGCTGCAGGGCGAACTCGGCGAAGCTGGTGCCCTGGCGCAGGATCGCCAGCACCTGCGCCGACGGCGTCAGCTCGACATCCGCGACCTTGGCCTGCTGATGGGCCAGCGCCTCGACATGGGCCTGGCTGTCCTGGCTGCGGTCGAGCAGCTCGGCCAGCGGCAGGATGCGCTCGAGCAGTTCGCCCGCCCAGGCCTTCAACTCCACCGAGCGCCCCTGGCGCTGCAGGTGCAGGCCGGGACGACGCCCTTCCTTGACCACCTTGAGGAAGTTGCGGGTGCAGTCGCCGCACTCGCCGTTTTCCAGCAGCGGGCTGTCTTCCAGTGCACAGAACAGCAGGAAGGCGTCGATGAAGCGCGCTTGCGCCACGTCGATGCCCAGCGGCAGGAAGGGGTTGATGTCGAGGCAGCGCACCTCCACGTACTGCACGCCACGGCTGGTCAGCGCCTGGATCGGGCGCTCGCCGCTGTGGGTGACGCGTTTCGGGCGGATGCTCGAGTAGTACTCGTTCTCGATCTGCAGGATGTTGGTGTTCAGCTGCAGCCACTCGTCGCCACGCTTGGTGCCCGCCTCGACGTAGGCCGGGTAGGGGGTGCCGACCGCCAGGCGCAGGCTGTCGGTATAGCTGGCTAGGTCGTTGTAGCACGGCGTCAGGCCGGACTGGGCGCTGCTCTGGTAGCCCAGGTCGCTCATGCGCAGGCTGGTGGCGTAGGGCAGGTACAGGGTGCTGGCGTCCAGCTCCTGCAGCTGGTGCGGGCGACCGCGCATGAAGCCCTTGTCCAGCGCCGGCGAAGCACCGAAGAGGTACATCAGCAGCCAGCTGTAGCGACGGAAGTTGCGGATCAGCGCGATGTAGCGCGCCGACTGGTAGTCGCGTGCGCTCAGCGTGTCGCCTTCGGCCTGCTGCTGCAGTTGCCACAGGCGCTCGGGCAGCGAGAAGTTGTAGTGAATGCCGGCGATGCACTGCATGGTCTTGCCGTAACGCAGGGCCAGGCCCTTGCGGTACACGTACTTGAGGCGGCCGATGTTGGAGCTGCCATAGCGGGCGATGGGAATGGTCGCCTCGTCCGGCAGGGCGCAAGGCATCGACGGGCTCCACAGCAATTCGCTGCCGAGCTTGTCGTAGGCGAAGCGGTGGATACGTTCCAGCTCGCCCAGGGTCTCGGCCGGGTCGGCGGCCGTTCCGGTGATGAACTCCAGCAGCGACTCGGAGTAGTCGGTGGTGATCTGCGAATGGGTCAGCGCCGAGCCCAGCGCTTGCGGGTGCGGCGTCAGGGCCAGTTGGCCGTCACGGTCGACGCGCAGGCATTCGCGCTCGATACCATGCAGGCACTCACCCAGCAGGGACAGGTTGGCCGGCTCGCCGAGCTGGGCCAGGCGGCGGGAGAGAAGATCGCTCAAGATGCAATTCCTAACTGGGCAGTCGCCACAATATGGGGATCGCCCCCGCACTCTGCAAGGGGCACAGTTTCACCCACAGTAGACGAGTTCGCTCAGCGCGGATTACACGCAGGCGAAGGTGCCTTGTGCCTTGGCGACCAGCTTGTCGTCCTGCCAGACCTCGGCTTCGACCACCTGGGTGCGGCGGCCGGCATGCAGGACCTTGGCATGGCACAGCACACTGCCGTCGGAAACCGGGCGGATGTAGTTGATCTTGCATTCCAGCGTGACGCTGCTCGGGCCGCCGTCGCCCAGGCTGTGGCTGGCCTGGCCCATGGCGGTGTCGATCAGCGAGAACAGCGCGCCGCCATGCAGCTTGCCGTGCAGGTTGCGCAGGTCATCGGTCAGGGCCAGGCGGATGCGCGCCTCGCCGCCGCCGACCTGCAGGATCTCCAGCCCGAGCAGGCGGGAGAAGGCGCTGCTCGCGCCCACCTCCTGCTTGCCGCTCATCGCTTCAGCTGCTTGGCGTTGGCGAACAGCGCCGCCATGCCGCCGGTGGCCGGGGCCGGCTTGTCCTGGCTGGAGTGACGCTCGCTGCGCGGCGTGTTGCCGCCACGGTTGCCGTTGCCACGCTGGCCGCCGCGTGCGCCCTCGACCTTCTCGCCGGGCGTGTCGCCCATGCGCATGGACAGGCCGATGCGGTTACGCGGGATGTCCACTTCCATCACCTTGACCTTGACCACGTCGCCGGTCTTGACCGCTTCGTGCGGGTCCTTGATGAACTTCTCCGACAGCGCGCTGATATGCACCAGGCCGTCCTGATGCACACCGATGTCGACGAAGGCGCCGAAGTTGGTCACGTTGGTCACCACGCCTTCGAGCACCATGCCGGGCTTGAGGTCGGCCAGGGTCTCGACGCCTTCCTGGAACTCGGCGGTCTTGAACTCCGGACGCGGGTCGCGCCCCGGCTTGTCCAGCTCCTTGAGGATGTCGCCGACGGTGAGCAGGCCGAAGCGCTCGTCGGTGAACTTGGCCGGGTCGAGGCGCTTGAGAAAGCCCGAGTCGCCGATCAGCGAGCGGATGTCGCGGCCGGTGTCCTGGGCGATGCGTTCCACCAGGGGGTAGGTTTCCGGGTGCACCGCCGAGGCGTCCAGCGGGTTGTCGCCGTTCATCACGCGGAGGAAGCCGGCGGCCTGCTCGAAGGTCTTGTCGCCCAGGCGCGGTACCTTCTTCAACGCGGCGCGCGAGGCGAACGCGCCATTGGCGTCACGGTATTGCACGATGTTCTGCGCCAGGGTCGCGTTGAGGCCGGAGATGCGCGCCAGCAGTGCGGCGGACGCGGTGTTCACGTCCACGCCGACGGCGTTCACGCAGTCCTCGACCACGGCATCCAGCGAGCGTGCCAGCTTGAGCTGCGACACGTCGTGCTGGTACTGGCCGACGCCGATGGATTTCGGGTCGATCTTCACCAGTTCGGCCAGCGGGTCCTGCAGGCGACGGGCGATGCTGACTGCGCCGCGCAGCGACACGTCGAGATCGGGGAATTCGCGGGCGGCCAGCTCGGAGGCCGAGTACACCGAGGCGCCGGCCTCGGAGACCATCACTTTGGTCAGTTTCAGGCCCGGTACCTTCTTGATCAGCTCGGCGGCCAGCTTGTCGGTCTCGCGGCTGGCGGTGCCGTTGCCGATGGAGATCAGGTCGACGCCATGCTTGGCGCACAGCTTGGCCAGGGTCGCCAGGGTGCCGTCCCAGTCGTTGCGCGGCGCGTGCGGGTAGACGGTGGCGGTGTCCAGCACCTTGCCGGTGGCATCGACCACGGCCACCTTGCAGCCGGTGCGCAGGCCGGGGTCCAGTGCCAGGGTGGCACGCGGGCCGGCCGGCGCGGCCAGCAGCAGGTCGTGCAGGTTGCGGGCGAACACGGAAATCGCCTCGTCCTCGGCCTTCTCGCGCAGCTCGCCGAGCAGGTCGGTTTCCAGGTGGTTGTACAGCTTGACCTTCCAGGTCCAGCGCACCACCTCGGCCAGCCACTTGTCGGCGGCGCGACCCTTGTTCGCGAGGCCGAAGCGTTCGCCGATCATCAGCTCGCACGGGTGCAGGGTGCCGGGCAGTTCTTCGCCGACCTTCAGGCTGGCACTGAGGATGCCTTCGTTGCGCCCGCGGAAGATCGCCAGCGCGCGGTGCGACGGCACGCCCTTGAGCGCTTCGTCGTGTTCGAAGTAGTCGCTGAACTTGGCCCCTTCGTTTTCCTTGCCGGGCACCAGGCGGGCGCTGAGGGTGGCGTTGTCCTTGAGGAAGCTGCGCAGCTTGTCGAGCAGCGCGGCATCCTCGGCGAAGCGCTCCATGAGGATGTACTTGGCGCCTTCGAGCACAGCCTTGACGTCGGCGAAGCCCTTCTCGGCGTCGATGAAGCGCTCCGCTTCCTGCTCGGGGGTCAGGTTCGGGTCGTTGAACAGTGCGTCGGCCAGCTCGCCGAGGCCGGCTTCCAGGGCGATCTGGCCCTTGGTGCGGCGCTTCTGCTTGTACGGCAGGTAGAGGTCTTCGAGGCGCGTCTTGGTGTCGGCCAGGTCGATCTCGCGCTTGAGTTCCGCGGTCAGCTTGCCCTGTTCCTCGATGCTGGCGAGGATCGCCCCGCGACGCTCGTCCAGCTCGCGCAGGTAGCGCAGGCGCTCTTCCAGGTGGCGCAGCTGGGTGTCGTCGAGGCTGCCGGTCACTTCCTTACGGTAGCGGGCGATGAAGGGCACGGTGGAGCCTTCGTCGAGCAGGGCCACGGCGGCGGCAACCTGTTGCGGGCGCACGCCCAGTTCTTCGGCGATGCGGTTGTTGATGCTGTCCATATAGTGCTACCCACGCTGGTACGACAAGGCGGCCGCGCCAGGGCGGCCAGATACGAAAGCGGCGCATTATAAACACCGCATCCACCGACGCTGAGAACCGTTCGGGGAAAAATCTGCTAACAATGGCTAAGGCGCCCATCCATGCGCCTGAGCGATAATGCCGCCACTCGCCGTCCATCGTACGGCTGTCCAAGGAGACGCCATGACCCAGTCCGCCCCCGCCGCCGAAGGCGAGAAGATCCTCATCGTCGATGATGACGCCCGTCTGCGCCGCCTGCTCGAGCGCTTCTTCGACGAGCAGGGCTACCGGGTACGTGCGGTGGAGAACGTCGAGCAGATGGATCGTCTGCTGGCGCGCGAACTGTTCAACCTGGTGGTGCTCGACCTGATGCTGCCGGGCGAGGATGGCCTGTCCGCCTGCCGTCGTCTGCGTGAGTCGAACAACCAGATCCCGATCATCATGCTCACCGCCAAGGGCGATGAGTCGAGCCGTATCCAGGGCCTGGAACTGGGCGCCGACGATTACCTGGCCAAACCCTTCAACCCGCGTGAGCTGCTGGCGCGGATCAAGGCCGTGCTGCGCCGCCAGGCGCCCGTGGTGCCGGGCGCGCCGGGCTCCGAGGACGAGAGCGTCAGCTTCGGCGACTACGAATTGTCCCTGGCCACGCGCGAACTGAAGAAAGGCGACGAGGTGCACATGCTCACCACCGGTGAGTTCGCCGTGCTCAAGGCCCTGGTGCAGCATGCGCGCGAGCCGCTGACGCGGGACAAGCTGATGAACCTGGCGCGTGGTCGCGAGTGGGATGCGCTGGAGCGCTCCATCGATGTGCAGATCAGCCGCCTGCGCCGCCTGATCGAGCCGGACCCGTCCAAGCCGCGTTATATCCAGACCGTCTGGGGCGTGGGCTACGTGTTCGTGCCGGATGGCAATAAGTGAAGTTGCACGCTGCCAGTCACACGCTGCAGGTGATCGGAGGTTGGGTGTCTTCTTCTTGCGGCTCGAGGCTTGAGGCTCGCCGCTCGTGAAGACTCCCGTCTGGTTCCCGCAAAGCTTTTTCGCCCGCACCCTCTGGCTGGTGCTGGTGGTCGTGCTGTTCTCCAAGGCACTGACGCTGGTTTATCTGATGATGAACGAGGACGTGCTGGTCGACCGCCAGTACAGCCATGGTGCGGCGCTGACCCTGCGCGCCTACTGGGCGGCCAACCCCGATGACCGCGACCACATCGCCCAGGCGGCAGGGCTCAAGCGCATTCCGCGTGACAAGGTGCCGGCCAGCGAACAGCACTGGCCCTACAGCGAGATCTTCCAGCGGCAGATGCAGACCGAGCTCGGTCCCGACACCGACACCCGGGTGCGTGCCACCACACCGCCTGCGCTGTGGGTGCATGCCCCCAGCCTCGGCGACGGCTGGGTGCGCGTGCCGATGTACCCGCACCCGCTGCGTGGCCAGCGCATCTGGAGCGTGCTGGGCTGGTTCCTCGGCATCGGCCTGCTGTCCACCGCCGCCGCCTGGATCTTCGTGCGCCAGCTCAGCGCACCGCTCAAGCGTCTGGTCTACGCGGCTCGCCAGCTGGGCCAGGGGCGTAGCGTGCGCCTGCCGATCAGCGACACGCCCAGCGAGATGACCGAGGTCTATCGCGCCTTCAACCAGATGGCCGAGGACGTCGAGCAGGCCGGACGTGAACGCGAGCTGATGCTGGCGGGCGTCTCGCATGACCTGCGCACGCCACTGACCCGCCTGCGCCTGGCTCTGGAGTTCATGCAGAACGATGCGGAAACCGAGGACATGGTGCGCGACATCGAGGACATGGACGCGATTCTCGATCAGTTCCTCGCCTTCATCCGCGACGGACGCGACGAGCCGGTGGAGGAGGCGGACTTCCCCGAGCTGGTGCGTGAAACCCTGGCGCCCTACAACCAGGGCGGCGAGCGTGTTCGCCTGTGCCTGGAGCCGATTCCTCCCTTCCCGCTGCGCCGCGTCTCGACCAAGCGGCTGCTCACCAACCTGGTGGAGAACGCGCTCAATCATGGCGGCGGCGATGCCGTGGAGGTGGTTGCCAGTCTGGCCGGTGACCACAGCGCGCCCTATGTGGTGCTGAGCGTCCTCGACCGTGGCAACGGCATCGACCCGACCGAACTGGACAGCATCTTCAACCCCTTCATTCGCGGTGACCGGGCGCGTGGCGGGCGGGGCACCGGTCTCGGCCTGGCCATCGTCAAGCGCATCGCGGCCCTGCATGGTGGCAGTGTCGAGCTGCGCAACCGCAGCGGCGGTGGCCTCGAGGCGCGCGTGCGGCTGCCGCTCGGCCTGCTGCTGCCGCGTGATGCGGTGTAGCTGAGCGGCCTGCCCGGCGGCGGTGTGCTGGCAATACGCTGCCAAGCGCTCTGGCGCTGGGCTATGCTGTGCCTGCGAATCGATTCGAGGCCTGCATGTCCGCCGCCTTCCCTGACCGCCTGCCCAGCTGGACCTGGTGGCTGCCGCTGCCGATCTTTCATCTGGGTACCTGGATATCCCTGGCAACCCGCCTGAACGATGGCGTGGCGCTGTGCTACCTGCCGCTGGTGCTCGGCCTGACGCTGTGCCTCTGGTGGGGGCCGCGGGTGTTGCCGGCGCTCTACCTCAATGCGCTGTTCAGCGTGCCGTTGTGGGGCCTGCCCTGGCAGTGGGCGCCGCTCTATGCCTTGCCGGAAACGGCGGCGGTCGCCCTGGGCTGGTGGTTGCTGCAGCGGCAGGTCTTCGACCCGGCGTTGGGGCGCCTGTCGGATCTGCTGCGTTTCCTCGCCCTTGGTGTACTGGTGCCCGCCACCCTGCTGGCCCTCGGGCTGCAGACCAACCTGTGGCTGACCGGCCTGCAGATCGGCGAGCGCTGGGCGCTGGCCAGCCTGTCGATCTGGCTGACCGACGCGATCAACCTGCTCGCCCTGTGTGCGCCGCTGCTGGCCTTCGCCACGCCGCTGCTGCGGGCGCGTGGCTGGCTGCGCAAATGGGCCGAGACGCCCGGGACGAACTCGCTGCTCAGAGCCTCACCGTCCGCCTGGTTGCTCGCCGCGGGCGTGTTCGTGCTGCTGCTGGTGTTGCTGGGCAGCCTGCCGTTGCTGCTCGCCCTGCCGGTACTGGGCATCAGCATGCTGGTATTAGCGCTGCGCCATGCGTTCGTCGGCGCCCTGTACGGCGTCATCCTCGGCTATTGCGCGACCCTGGTGCTGCCCCTGCTGCGCACCAGCCTCGGTCAGGAGGAGCTGGACCTGCAGCGCAACCAGGTGCAGCTGGCTGTCCTCCTGCTGATGGGCGCGGTCCTGCTGGTGGGCCGGGCGCTGAGCGACCTGCGCCAGACCCTGGCACTCAGCGCGCAGATACAGCAGCAACTGGCGCGCGCCAACCTGGCGATGGAAGCCAGCCCGCTCGGGGTGACCATCGCGGATGCACGGCAGGCCGACATGCCGCTGGTCTATTGCAACCCGGCCTTCACCCAGATCACCGGTTACTCCGCCGCCGAGGCCGAGGGGCGCGAGTGCCTGTTCCTGGCCGGCGATGAACACAACCAGCATGGCCTGCAGAAGCTGCGTACGGCGCTGCGCGAAGGGCGCGCCGCACAGGCCGTGGTACGCAACGTGCGCAAGGATGGCAGCCGCTTCTGGAACGAGGTGGTGCTGGCACCGATGCGCGACGAGCAGGGCATCAGTCATTTCGTCGGCCTGCAGCACGACGTCAGCGAGCGCGAGGAACTGGCGGCGCAGGTCGAGCGGCAACGGCTGGCCATGCTGCGCCAGAGTCATCTGTTCACTCAGACCGAGGACATCGCCAACCTGGGCGGCTGGGTGCTGGAGCTCAGCGACTACGGCATGTTCTGGAGCGAGGGCTGCTACCGCATCGTCGAGCGCGACATCCAGCAGGGCCCGCCCGACCTGCAGCAGGCGCTCGACTACTACGACACGCCGAGCCAGGCGTTGATCATGCAGACCCTGCAGGCTGCACTGGGCGGGGTCGAGGAGCTGGACGTCGAGGCGCGCCTGGTCGCGCGCCTGGGCGGCCGGCTGGTGCGCCTGCGCGGGATTCCCGAGCGTGATGCCGACGGCACCCTGGTACGCATCTACGGCGTGGTGCAGGACATCAGCGAACGCAAGCGCGCGGAGTCGCAACTGCGCGAGCGCGACGAGCGCCTGCGCCTGTTCTTCGAGGCGCCGCTGATCGGGATGGCGCTGACGACCCAGTCGTTCGGCTGGGAAGAGGTCAACCAGAAGCTGTGCAACATCCTCGGGCTGGAGCGCGACGAACTCCTCGCCAGCTCCTGGCAGCAGCTGTCGCACCCGGGCGACCTGCCGACGGAGCAGTCGCGGCTGGAGCCCGTGCTGCAGGGCTCCAGCGACGGTTTCGAGATGGACAAGCGCTTCCTGCGCGGCGATGGCCAGGTGGTCTACACCCGCGTCAGCCTGAGCGTCGTGCGTGGCACTGGCGGTCGTCCGACCCTGTTCCTGCTGCTGGTCGAGGACATCAGCGCACGGCGCGAGGCCGAGGCGCGCTACCGCACCCTGGTCGAGCACGCCCCCGAGGCCATCCTGCTGTTCAGCCCCGATGGCGGCATCGTCGAGTTCAACGAGAACGCCTTGCAGCTGTTCCGCTATCGCCGCGAGGAGCTGCTCGGGCGCTCGATCCAGAGCATCAGTCCGCTGCGCCAGGGCGACGGGCGGCTGTCCTCGCGGGCCGGCCAGGAGTACCTGAAGCGCGCCATCGAGGGCGAGGCGCCGGTGTTCGAGTGGAACCACCGCGACAGCGCCGGTCGCCAACTGCCCTGCGAGGTGCGTCTGGTGCGCATGCCGGGCGAGCAGCTGCTGATCCGCGCCAGCGTCACCGACATCTCCGAGCGCCAGCGCTACCAGCGCGAGATCGAGCGCCTGGCCTACAGCGACGAGCTGACGGGCCTGCCCAACCGCCGGCTGCTGCTCGACCGTCTGCAGCACGCCATGGACCGCGAGCACCGCGAGGGCAGCCTGGGCGCGTTGCTGTTCATCGATCTCGATCACTTCAAGACGGTCAATGACAGCCTCGGCCATCTGGTCGGCGATGCCTTGCTCTGCGAGGTCACCACCCGCCTGGCGGGCGAGTTGCGCACCGAGGACACCCTTGCCCGTCTCGGCGGTGACGAGTTCGTGGTCCTGCTCGAGGCCCTCGGCCAGGAACCCAAGGCCGTGGCCGAGCATGCGGCGGCAGTTGGCGAGAAGCTGCTACGGGGCCTGCAGGGCAGCTGCCTGATCGACGGGCATGAGCTGGCGATCAGCGCCAGCATCGGGATCGCCCTGCACCCGCTGGGCTTGCAGCAGGCCTCGGACATTCTCAAACAGGCCGACACGGCGATGTACCGGGCCAAGCACGCTGGGCGCAACGCCCTGCATTTCTTCGCCCCGGAGATGCAGGCGGCCATCGACCAGCGCCTGCAACTGCAGAGCGAGCTGCGCCAGGCACTCGCCCGCCAGCAGTTGCAGCTGGTGTTCCAGCCGCAGCTGATGCTGGCCGACGACTCCGTTGCCGGTGCCGAGGTGCTGCTGCGCTGGATGCACCCCGAGCGCGGCGAGATCGGCCCGGACCAGTTCATCCCCCTGGCCGAGGAAACCGGCCTGATCCAGGAGATCGGTCAGTGGGTGCTGGAGCAGGCCTGCGCGGCGCTGGCGCGCTGGCAGACGCAGTGGCCGCAGCTGGTGCTGGCGGTCAACCTCAGCCCGCGCGAGCTGCGCCAGAGCGAGTGCGTGGAACGCGTCGAGGCCTGCCTGCAGCGACATGGCGTGCCGGCGCAGGCACTGGAGCTGGAGATCACCGAAGGCGTGCTGCTCGAGGACGTCGAACGCTGCATCGGCAACATGCAGCGCCTCAAGGAGCAGGGCGTGCGCTTCGCCATCGATGACTTCGGCACCGGCTATTCGTCGCTCACCTACCTCAAGCGCCTGCCGCTGGATCGCCTGAAGATCGACCGCAGTTTCGTCGCCGACCTCGATGGCGACAGCAGCGGGCGCATGCTGGTGCAGACCATCCTGATGATCGCGCGCAACCTGGGCCTGGAGTGCGTGGCCGAGGGCATCGAGCGCGACAGCCAGCTGCAGTTGCTACGCGAGCAAGCCTGCACGCTGGGCCAGGGCTATCTGTTCGGCCGGCCCATGGCCGAGGCCGAGTTTCTCGCCTGGATGGACAGCCGCGTCACCAGCTGAGGCGGTTGCCGCCCAGGCGCGCCTGCTGGCCGCAGGGCCAGGGGAAGTTGCTGTCGCCGTGCCCGCTGGGCAGCTCGCTGTAGAGCGCGATGCCCAGCGGCGTCAGGTATTCGCTGAAGATCTGCTCCAGGCTGTGGTGCACGCCGCGTCGCGGGCAGTCGGTGAAGCCGCCGAGGCACACCGCACGCGGGCGTCGCCCGGCGAAACTCTGGAGCAACTGCCAGAGGCTGCGCTCCAGGCGGTAGTAGGGCTCGCCGACGTCCTCCAGGATCAGGATGGCGTCGTCCACCAGGTGCAGCTGCGCTGTGCTGCCGCAGGCACTGGCCAGTGCCGTGAGATTGCCGCCCTGCAGGCGGCCCTCGAGGTGCTGCGCAGGGCCGCTGACATGGCGCACGGGCAGTTCCTGCGGTTGCCCGTCGAGCAGGTGCCACAGCGCCTGCATCGAGGCCAGGCGCTCGCGCTGGCCAACTGGCGCCGCCAGCGCCTGGTGCCCGAGGGCGCTGGCCACCGGGCCGTGAATGGCCGGCAGGCCGTGCTGGCGGAAGACGTCGAGCAGGATCGACAGGTCGGAGAAGCCGATCAGCGGGCGTGGGCTGGCCTGGCGCAGCAGGGCCCAGTCGATGTCGGCCACCAGCTGCGCGCAGCCATAGCCGCCACGCAGGCACCAGACGGCATCGATGTCGGGCAGGGCGAAGGCCTGGTGCAGGTCTTCCAGGCGCTGCTCCGGCGTGCCGGCCAGGTAGCGGTGCCGAGCGCGCACGTGCCGGCCCAGGTGGTAGCGGATACCGAGGACGTCGAGCTGCGCCAGGGTCGCTTCGAGCACATCTTCGGCAAGCGCCGCTGCCGGGGCGATCAGCGCCACGCGGCCGTCGAACGCAGGGCTCATCCGCGTCCCTTGGTGCGGGTCTGGCCGGGCTCGGCGTTCTTCTCCAGGTACTGGATGATCATGCCGGCCACGTCCTTGCCGGTGGTGGTTTCGATACCTTCCAGGCCTGGCGAGGAATTCACCTCCATCACCAGCGGGCCGTGGTTGGAGCGCAGGATGTCCACCCCGGCCACGTTCAGGCCCATGACGCGGGCGGCGCGCACGGCGGTCATGCGCTCTTCCGGGGTGATCTTGATCAGGCTGGCGCTGCCGCCACGGTGCAGGTTGGAGCGGAACTCGCCGGCCTTGGCCTGGCGCTTCATCGCCGCGATCACCTTGTCGCCGACCACGAAGCAGCGGATGTCGGCGCCGCCGGCTTCCTGGATGTACTCCTGGACCATGATGTCCTGCTTGAGGCCGAGGAAGGCCTCGATCACCGATTCGGCGGCCTTGTGCGTCTCGGCCAGCACCACGCCCATGCCCTGGGTGCCTTCCAGCACCTTGATCACCAGCGGTGCGCCGCCGACCATCTGGATCAGGTCGGGGATGTCGTCCGGCGAGTGGGCGAAACCGGTCACCGGCAGGCCGATGCCCTTGCGCGACAGCAGCTGCAGTGCGCGCAGCTTGTCCCGCGAGCGGCTGATGGCCACCGACTCGTTGAGCGGGTAGACGCCCATCATCTCGAACTGGCGCAGGACCGCGCAGCCATAGAAGGTCACCGAGGCGCCGATGCGTGGAATGACCGCGTCGAAGCCCTCCAGCGCCTGGCCACGATAGTGGATCTGCGGCTTGTGGCTGGCGATGTTCATGTAGGCGCGCAGGGTGTCGATCACCTGCATGTCATGGCCCCGTTGCTGACCGGCCTCCACCAGACGGCGGGTTGAATACAGACGCGGGTTGCGCGACAGCACGGCGATCTTCATTGGGCACCTGGAAGGGACGAGGAGAGAGAGGGTTTTTCCTGCACATAGCTGAGTGCCGGATTGACCACCAGTTGGCCGGTGATCAGCGCCTTGGAACCGAGCAGTACGCGATAACGCATGGTCTTGCGGCAGGCCAGGGTGAACTCCACCGGCCACAGGCGATCGCCCAGGGCCAGGTGGGTACGGATGACGTAGCGGCTCTGCGCCTGGCCATTGGAACTCTTGATGCGCTTCACCGAGACCAGCTGCGCCTCGCAACGGTGGCGGCGCTGCACCTGGGTGCCGAGGTAGGCGGTGAAGCGCACCCAGTCCTCGCCGTCGCGCTGAAAGGGCTGGATATCGCTGGCGTGCAGGCTCGACGTGCTGGCGCCGGTGTCGATCTTGGCGCGCAAACCGATGATGCCGAGCTCCGGCAGGTTGATCCACTCGCGCAGGCCGATCACGCTGAGCTGGTCGAAAGTCTTCAAGGCAGTGGTATTCCCCTGAGGCGACAGCGCCTATGATTCCGCGCATTCTAGTTGTGTGGTGTGACAACTGCATCTGCCGCGCTTGGCGAATGCGAAATCCCTTCAGAGAGTGAGATGAGCGAGAAAGACGACGACAAGGTCCGCCTGGACAAGTGGCTGTGGGCGGCACGCTTCTACAAGACCCGGGCGCTGGCCAAGGCCGCCATAGAAGGTGGCAAGGTGCATCACCGGGGGGAACGCTGCAAGCCGGGCAAGGAGCCGAAGATCGGTGACGAGTACGTGCTGCGCACCGGCTTCGACGAGCGCACCGTGCAGGTGCTGGCGCTGTCCACGGTGCGCCGGGGGGCGCCCGAGGCGCAGTTGCTGTATCGCGAGACGGACGAGAGCATCGCGCGCCGCGAGCAGGCTGCGGCGATGCGCAAGGCCGGGGCCATCGGCGTGCAGACCGACGGCCGGCCGAGCAAGAAGCAGCGGCGGCAGATTCAGCAGTTCAACGAGCAGCAGGGTGGCGGCTTGCGCCACCCCTGGGCGGACGAGGAATAGCGCGCGGCGCGGTCAGTGTCCGCTGACCACGCTGATGCGCCCGAGCAGCGGCAGCCTGGCCAGACGCGAGGTGAGCGGCAGGGTGATCCTCTCCAGCCACTCGCTGGCGCGGTAGCCCAGCGGGGTGAAGCAGCCCCAGGCCAGGCCGGTCAGGCTCAGCAGCACGCCGCCGACGAAGGCATCCGAGCCCCAGTGCGCACCGGCCACCAGGCGCGGCAGCATGCCGATCACGGCAATGGCCCAGACCAGCGCCAGGCGCCAGCCACGGGCGAAGAAACTGAGGAAGAAGGCCCAGATCATCAGCACCGAGGCGTGATCGCCAGGGAAGCTGCGGCTGGCGCTGTCCTTCAGGTCCCAGCGTTCTTCCCAGGCCGGGAACATCTCGGTCAGGCGCGCACTGCCTTCGACGGCCAGCGAGGCGCTCTGGCGTTGCCAGCCCATGTAGTCGACGAGGTCGGAAAACAGCACGCGGACCAGCAGCATCACGATCAGCATTGCCAGGAAGGCGTAGAGCGCGCGGCGCACCTGCGGGCCTTCGAACACCAGGCCGGCCTTGAGCATCACCGCCAGCATCACCACGCCGACACCGGCGTCGACCGGGCGCATGCTGCCGATGGCCCAGATGTGCGCCCACAGGCCGGCGGCATGCACCGGGTCGTTGAGCAGGTGGAACAGCTGCAGATCGAAGGCGTCCCACAGCTGGCGCGTGGGCTGCCACAACCAGCTGGCGAGCAGCAGCAGGCTGACGACATGGCAGGCCAGCAGGGGCTTCACGCGCCACTGCGTATTGAGAAAGACGGTCGACATGAGAAGTCCCTTTGCAGAAATATGACAGCTCTACCCGAGCGCGCGCATGGTAGACCCTTATGGCCAGGATGCAATGTGACTCCGTACTCGGTTCAGGTCAGGTTCAGAGCAGGCCCCGGCTTCCGCGCAGGTGACGCTCGGCGCCTGGCCCTTGGTTGTGCGGGCATTTGTGCATAAAATCGCCAGCCTTTTTTGCAGACCCTGAGCCCGCCGCTATGAACGACTTCAGCCAACGTTTCCTGTTCGACGACACCGACGTGCGTGGTGAGATGGTCGCGCTGCGCGAGAGCTACGCTCACGTGCTGGCCAAGCACGCCTACCCGCAGCCCGTGGCGCAACTGCTGGGCGAGATGATGGCTGCCGCCGCGCTGCTGGTCGGCACGCTCAAGTTCGATGGCCTGCTGGTGCTGCAGGCGCGCTCGGAAGGGCCGCTGTCGCTGCTCATGGTGGAGTGCTCCAGCGCGCGCGAGCTGCGTGGCATCGCCCGCTACGACGCCGAGCAGATCGGCGCGGATGCCGACCTGCACAGCCTGATGCCCAACGGCATGCTGGCGATCACCATCGACCCGGCCAAGGGCCAGCGTTACCAGGGTATCGTCGACCTCGACGGCGTCGACCTGGCCGAGTGCCTGAGCAACTACTTCGCCAGCTCCGAACAGCTGCCGACGCGCTTCTGGCTCAAGGCCGACGGCCAGCGTGCCCGTGGCCTGCTGCTGCAGCAGTTGCCCGCGCATCACCAGACCGAGCCGCAGGAGCGCGAGGAAAGCTGGAACCATGTGCTGACCCTGGCCGATACCCTGACCGCCGAAGAGCTGCTGGGCCTGGACAACCCGACGCTGCTGCATCGCCTCTACCATGAAGAGAACGTGCGCCTGTTCGATGAGCAACTGCTGCAGTTCCGTTGCAGCTGCTCGCGTGAGCGCTCGGCCAGCGCCCTGATCAGCCTGGGTCAGGCCGATGCCGAGCTGCTGCTGGCCGAGCAGGGCGGCCAGGTCGAGATCGACTGTCAGTTCTGCAACGAGCGCTACCTGTTCGACGCCGCGGACATCGCCCAGCTGTTCGCAGGGGCCGGTAGCGAGGCGCCGTCGCAGACCCGTCATTGATGAACTTTTCCACCTTATAGAAGTTCTCTATCG
This sequence comes from Pseudomonas sp. REST10, assembly GCF_029542605.1. Lineage (NCBI taxonomy): Bacteria > Pseudomonadati > Pseudomonadota > Gammaproteobacteria > Pseudomonadales > Pseudomonadaceae > Pseudomonas > Pseudomonas sp. REST10. Next base: position 638,301 of record NZ_CP035677.1, read on the forward strand.
GATCGGAGGATGCCAAGAAGTTCGCTTTTCTGGCATACTCCCGCGACTTTTTTACCGTGTAGTCCAGTTGCCCCTGGACTACACAACGTTCGGAAGACTCGGCCCAGCGGCCGACGGGGACCCTCATGACGCAAGCCAACAACGCCGTGTACACCGACATCAGCGCCGCGCAACTGGTCGAAGAAGCCATTCGCCGTGGTGAAGGGGAACTGGCCGCCAATGGCGCCCTGGTGGTACGCACCGGCCATCGCACCGGCCGCTCGCCGGCTGACCGTTTCATCGTGCAGGAGCCGAGCACCGAGGCGCAGATCGCCTGGGGCAACATCAACCGTCCGTTCCCGGCCGACAAGTTCGATGCCCTGTGGGATCGCGTCGAGGCGTTCAACAATGCACAGGAGCATTTCGTCTCCCACGTGCACGTCGGCTCTGCCGAAGCTCACTACCTGCCGGTGAAGATGACCACCGCGACTGCCTGGCAGAACCTGTTCGGCCGTCAGCTGTTCATCAATCCCGAGGCCTACAACCCGGCCGGTCGGGACCAGTGGCAGATCCTCAACGTCGCCAACTTCGAGTGCTCGCCCGAGCGTGATGGCACCAACTCCGACGGTTGCGTGATCATCAACTTCGCCGCCAAGAAGGTACTGATCGCCGGCATGCGCTACGCCGGTGAAATGAAGAAGGCCATGTTCTCCGTGCAGAACTTCCTGCTGCCGGAAAAAGACGTGCTGCCGATGCACTGCGCCGCCAACATCGGCGAAGAGGGCGACGTGACCCTGTTCTTCGGTCTGTCCGGCACCGGCAAGACCACCCTGTCCGCCGACGAGTCGCGTTACCTGATCGGTGACGACGAGCACGGCTGGGGCGAGGGTGTGGTCTTCAACGTCGAAGGCGGCTGCTACGCCAAGTGCATCGACCTGTCCGAGAAGAACGAGCCGGTGATCTGGAAAGCCATCCAGTTCGGCACCGTGCTGGAAAACGTCGTGCTCGACGAGCAGCGCACGCCGGATTACGCCGATGACAGCCTGACCCAGAACAGCCGTGCGGCCTACCCGCTAGAGTACGTCGAGAAGCGCAGCGAGAAGAACCTGGGCGGCGAGCCGAATGCCGTGATCTTCCTGACCTGCGACCTGACCGGCGTACTGCCGCCGGTGTCGATCCTCAACAACGAACAGGCTGCCTACCACTTCCTGTCCGGTTACACCGCGCTGGTCGGTTCCACCGAAATGGGTTCGGGCGGCGGCATCAAGTCGACCTTCTCCACCTGCTTCGGCGCACCCTTCTTCCCGCGTCCGGCCGGCGTCTACGCCGAGCTGCTGATCAAGCGCATCAACGCTTTCGGCTCCAAGGTCTACCTGGTCAACACCGGCTGGACCGGTGGTGGCTACGGCGTCGGCAAGCGTTTCAACATCCCCACCACCCGTGGCGTGATCTCCGCGATCCAGAGCGGTGCGCTGATCGGTGCCGAAACCGAGCACCTGCCGATCATCAACCTGGACGTGCCGAAGTCGGTACCTGGCGTCGAGACCAACCTGCTCAACCCGCGCAACACCTGGGCAGACAAGAACGCCTACGACGAAGCCGCCAAGGGCCTGGCCAAGCTGTTCATCGACAACTTCACCAAGTTCGATGTCAGCGACGCCATCAAGAGCGCCGGCCCGCAGCTGTAAGCGCTGTGCAAGCAAAAGAAACCGCCTTCGGGCGGTTTCTTTTTTTGGGCTGCAGGCAAGAGCAAAGGCAGTTGTCCGCAGGCTCGCAGTCAATGCAGTAGGCTTGTAGCCAATGTGGCGGGTTTCACCCGCCCTACGAGGTTCGTAGCCGCAAGGCGCACGACTCGTATCGCCATTTCGCCCTGGGGCGGGTGCAACCCGCCGTAACCGACGGGACGTTCAGCCTGCCGCCTGAAGCATTTCAAAGGAGTGATCGCGCATGTCCACCCTCAAACGCGTCTTCGGCTTCGATCATCTGCGCCCCGGTCAGGAGGCGGTGATCAGCGCCGTGCTGGCGGGGCGTTCGGCGGCGGCGATCTTTCCCACCGGTTCGGGCAAGTCGCTGTGCTATCAGTTGCCGGCGCTGCACCTGCCGCACCTGACCCTGGTCATTTCGCCGCTGCTGGCGCTGATGCAGGATCAGTTGGCCTTCCTTCATGCCCACGGTATCGCCGCCGCCAGCATCGATTCGGCGCAGGACCGCGAGCGGACCCAGCAGGTGATGAACCGTGCGCGCAGTGGCGAGCTGAAGATCCTGATGATCTCGGTGGAGCGCCTGAAGAACGAGCGCTTCCGCCATTTCATCGGCCAGGTGCCGATTTCCCTGCTGGTGGTCGACGAGGCGCACTGCATCTCCGAATGGGGGCACAACTTCCGCCCGGACTACCTCAAGCTGCCGGACTATCAGCGCCAGTTCGGCATCGCCCAGGTGCTGCTGCTGACCGCCACGGCCACGCCCAGGGTGATCGCCGACATGCGCGACAAGTTCGCCATCGCCGAGGCCGATGTGGTCACCACCGGTTTCTACCGCGCCAACCTCAACCTGCTGGTCGAGCCACAGCCCGGCGGCGCCAGGCTGCAACGCCTGCAGCAGTGGCTGGCGCCGCGCCGGGAGCAGGCGAGCATCGTCTACGTCACCCAGCAGAAAACCGCTGAGCAGGTCGCCGAGCACCTGCAGGGACAGGGGCTGGCGGTCAGCGCCTACCACGCCGGCATGGGCCATGAGGCGCGTGAGGCGATCCAGCGGCGCTTCATGGCCGGTGAGCTGGCGTGCATCGTCGCCACCATTGCCTTCGGCATGGGCATCGACAAGCGTGACATCCGCAACGTGGTGCACTTCGACCTGCCCAAATCGGTGGAAAACTACAGCCAGGAAATCGGCCGCGCCGGGCGCGATGGCCAACCTTCCGACTGCCTGGTGCTGGCCAGTCGCGATGGCTTGAGCGTGCTGGAGAACTTCGTCTACGGCGATACGCCGGAGCCCGGCGGCATTCGCGCGGTGCTCGAGGATCTGCGTGCGGTCGGTACGGGCGGGCAGTGGGAGCTGATGCTCGGGCAGCTGGCGGACCTGAGCAACATCCGCGCATTGCCACTGAAGACCCTGCTGGTGCAGCTCGAACTGCGTGGCGTGATCGCGCCACGCTATGCCTACTTCGCCGAATATCGCTTCAAGTTGCTGCTCGATGACCAGGCGTTGCTGGCGCAGTTCGAGGGCGAGCGGCGGCAGTTCGTCGAAGCGCTTCTCTCCAGCTCGCGTCGCGCGCGGACCTGGAACACCCTGGACTTCGACCTGCTCTACCGCGAGCACGGCGCCGAGCGCGCGCGGGTGGTCAAGGCGCTGGACTACTTCCAGGAGAAGGGCTGGCTGGAACTGGAAAGCAAGCAGATGACAGAGGTCTACGCGGTGCTCGATGGCGCCTTCGACCTGGAAGCGCTGACGGCTGAGCTGCATGCGCATTTCGTTGCCCACGAAGCCAGCGAGATCACGCGTATCCAGGCCATGCTGGGACTGTTCGAGAGCCGTGAGTGCCTGAGCCGACGCCTGGCGCTGTATTTCGGCGACGAGCAGGCCCCCGAGCGCTGTGGGCATTGCTCGGTGTGCCTGGGGCGCGTCGCCGTCCTGCCAGCTCCGCCGGAGCTGCCGTCGCTGCAGGGGCGTGATGCCCAGGCGCTGTGCGCGGCGTTCGTCGAGAAGCACGTGCAGCACGCCGGGCAGGTGCCGAGTCGGGAATGCCTGACGCGCTTTCTCTGTGGCATCAGCACGCCGCTGTTCACCAGGCTCAAGGCGCGCCAGCTGGCCGGTTTCGCCGCGCTGGAGGACTATCCCTACGCCCAGGTGCGTGACTGGCTGCAGGGCGCCTGGGCCACATAAAACAGTGGCCGTGCCCTACCCGGTGTCGATCAGCGCTTGCGCTGTCCTTCGCTCAGGGTCCAGTCCACCAGCTCGCGAGACAGACGATCGCCGGCCTGGCCGAATGCGGCCACCACCGCCGTTATCGAGGTGTCGGTCGCCGGCTGACTGGCGCTGAAACGGCGGCTGGCGAGGATGCGCTGATCGCGCGGGTTGACCAGGCGCGCATCGAGCTGGATCAGCGCCACCGGGCGGCCGTCCTGATACTGGCTGTGAAAGCTGCGCAGGTCGCTGACCAGTTCCAGGTCGGCCTGCAGGCGCTGTTCATCGTTGCTCAGCGCCTGTATCCGGCCGTCATCGTGAAAGGCATCCAGCAGCCGGCCGCGCAGCAACTGCGGCGTGCGCTCGCTCCAGCGCGCGCCCTGGTAGGTGTTGACTCGCCCGGGCTCGGGCAGCACGACGATGCGCGTGCCGTCGAGCAACTGGCCGCTGCTAGGGCTGCTCACCCGCAATGACCAGTCGACGCGCTGCTGCTGCGCCGGCAGCGTGCTACCGGGCAGCAGGTAGATATCCAGCGGTTCGCTCTGCGGCAGGATCGAACAGGCGCCGAGCAGGCCGGCCATCAGCAGCGGCAGCAGATGCTTCATGGTTGGAACTCCTTGATGCTGTCGTTGCGCAGCAGGTAGCCGGTGGGGTCCTGCTCCAGGCGGCGGGAGAAGCCGCGCAGGGCACTGAGGGTTTCGTGCAGCTCGGCGATTGCCGGGCCAAGCTCGCTGAGCCCCTGCATGCCGTTGTCCAGGGCGCTGCGGTTGTTCGCCAGCAGCTCCTCGATGTTGCGGCTGCTGCGTTCCAGCGAGGCCATCAGGCGTTCGGCGTTCTCCATCACCTGCGTGCCCTGGCCGTCGAGCAGGCGGTTGGCCGTACGCATCAGTGCGGCAGCTTCGCGGGTGGCGGCGCCGACCTGCTGCATGGCGGCGCCGAGATCGTCGCGCTGATCGGCCAGCCCGGCGGTGGTGCGCTCCAGGTTGTCCAGGGTGCGCGACACCCGTTCGGCATTCTCCCGCGACAGCATGCGGTTGGCCCGGTTGAGCAGGCGGGTGATGTTGACCAGCAGGTCCTCGCCGTTGGCCATCAGGCGTGACAGCGGCGAGCGATCGGCGATGATGATCCCCGGTTGGCCGTGCTCGCCTTCCAGCGCTGGACTTTCCGGGCTGCCACCATGCAGCTGGATCACCGCCAGGCCGGTGATGCCGGTGATCGCCAGGCGGGCGCGGGTGTCCTGCTTGATCGGGGTGTTGCCGACGATGCGGATGCGCGCCCGTACGGTGCGTGGATCGTTCGGGTCGAGGCCGAGGCTGACCACGTCGCCGACCTTGATGCCGCTGTACTGCACGGCGCTGCCCTGGGACAGCCCGGTCACCGCCTCGTTGAAGATCACCTCGTAGTCGGTGAAGGCGCGATCGGAGCTGCTGCTGTTCAGCCACAGGCCGAACAGCAGCGCGGCACCCACCGTGAGCACGGTGAACAGGCCGATCAGCACGTGATGGGCTCTGGGTTCCATTCATTGACTCCCTGCCGCGGTCGCGGCCTGTGCGGCTGCGCGTCCACGCGGGCCGTGAAAATATGCCTGAATCCAGCTGTCGTCGGTGGCGGCCACCACCTCCAGGCGGTCGGCCACCAGCACCTTCTTCTGCGCCAGCACCGCGACCCGGTCGCAGATGCTGTAGAGCGTGTCGAGGTCGTGGGTCACCAGAAACACGCTCAGCCCCAGGCTGTCGCTGAGGGTACGGATCAACTGGTCGAAGGCCGCCGCACCGATCGGGTCGAGGCCGGCAGTGGGTTCATCGAGAAACAGGATGTCCGGGTCCAGCGCCAGCGCGCGGGCGAGTGCGGCGCGCTTGACCATGCCGCCGGACAGCGAGCTGGGGTACTTGTCGGCGGCGTCCTGTGGCAGGCCGGCCAGGGCGATCTTGACCCGTGCCAGGCGTTCGGCAGCGGCGCGCGACAGGCCGGCATGCTCGATCAGCGGCAGGGCGATGTTCTCGCTGACGGTCAGCGAGGAGAACAGCGCGCCGCGCTGGTAGAGCACGCCGAAACGGCGCTCCAGCTGCGAGCGCTTCTCGGCCGGCAGGCTCAGCAGCTCTTCGCCGAATACCCGCACGGTGCCTGCGTTGGGGCGGCGCAGGCCGACGATGCTGCGCAACAGCACCGACTTGCCGGTACCGGAGCCGCCGACCACGCCGAGAATCTCGCCGCGATAGAGATCGAAATCCAGATGCTCGTGCACCACCTGGCTGCCGAAGCGGTTGCTCAGGTCGCGCACCTCGATGATGGCCTCGCGCGTCACCAGCCCATCTCCATCAGGAACAGGGCAGCCAGCGCGTCGAGCAGGATGACCACGAAGATCGACTGCACCACCGCCGAGGTGGTGTGTTCGCCCACCGACTGGGCGCTGCCGCTGACCTTGAAGCCTTCCAGGCAGCCGATCAGGGCGATCAGGAAGGCGAAGATCGGCGCCTTGAGCAGGCCGACCAGGAAATGCCGCAGCAGGTCGCTGTCCTGCAGGATCGACAGGTACATCGCCGACGGAATGTCCAGCGCCACCGCGCAGACCAGGGCGCCGCCGAGCATGCCGCTGAGCATGGCGATGAACGTCAGGATCGGCAGGGCGATGAGCATGGCGAACACCCGAGGCAGCACCAGCAGCTCGACGGGGCTCAGGCCCAGGGTGCGGATGGCGTCGATCTCCTCGTTGGCTTTCATCGAGCCGATCTGCGCGGTGAAGGCGCTGGCGGTGCGCCCGGCCATGAGAATGGCGGTGAGCAGCACGCCGAACTCGCGCAGGAAGGAGAAGGCGACCAGGTTCACCGTGTAGATGCTGGCGCCGAAGTCCGCGAGGATGGTGGCGCCGAGGAAGGCCACTACGGCGCCGACCAGGAAGGTCAGCAGGGCGACGATGGGCACGGCGTTGAGCCCGCACTGCTCCAGGTGCGCGGCCAGCGACGTCAGGCGCCAGCGCCGTGGGCGTATCAGGATGGCGAGCATGCCGCTCAGGGTCAGGCCCATGAAACCGAGCAGCGCCCGCCCCTGGTGCCACATGCCCTCGACGACCTCGCCGATATGCCCGAGCACTTCGCGCAGCACCGACGGTTCGCCAGGTGTCTGCGCCTGCCGGCTGTCGGCCATGGCATCGGCCACCGCCAGCAGCAACGCACGGCGCTGGCTGTTCAGCGCGCTCCGCTCCGTGAGCTGGCGCAGGCGCGCGCTGCCGAACAGCTCCACCAGCAGCGCGGCGCCCGCGGTATCCAGTGCGGCCAAGGTGCTGAGATCGACCGGCTCCTCGCCTTGGAGGCGCTCGCGCAGGGCCAGCACCTGGGGTTCTAGCCGGGCGTAGTGGGCCAGCGTCCAGTCGCCGCCAATCCGCAGGCCGTTGGCGGCATCCTTGCTGCTGGTCTGAAGCGGGGTCAGGTAGGGCGTGGTCATGGCGACAGCTTAGCGCCGCAGAGGCCTCGCCGGCCAGTCGAGGCACGCGCGCGCCGTGACGGACCAATCGAAGGTCGGATGACAGGGCGATCAACTAAGGTGAGTCTGTGTCGACCGTCCTTCTCTCGCGAGTGAGTGCCATGTCCGTGGAACATCTGGATGTCCTGATCATCGGTGCCGGCCTGTCCGGTATCGGCGCCGCCTGCCATCTCAAGCGCCTGTGCGCCGACAAGCGTTTCGCCATTCTCGAGGGGCGACAGGCCATGGGCGGGACCTGGGACCTGTTCCGCTATCCGGGCATCCGTTCCGACTCGGACATGTACACGCTGGGCTACAACTTCAGGCCCTGGAGCGATCCGCAGGCCATCGCCGACGGGCCGTCGATTCGCCGCTACATCGAGGACACCGCCCGTGAGCAGGGCGTCGATCGGCTGATCCGCTATCAGCACCGGGTGCTCGAGGCGAACTGGTGCAGTGCCAGCGCCACCTGGCAACTGCGGGTGCAGCGGGGTGACGAGGACGAGCCGCTGCGCATGAGCTGCCGCTTCCTGATGATGTGCACCGGCTACTACCGCTACGAGGCCGGTTACACCCCGGTGTTCGCCGGGCGCGAGGCCTACCGGGGCACCTTCATCCATCCGCAGTCCTGGCCGCAGGGCTTCGACTGCAGCGGCAAGCGGGTGCTGGTGATCGGCAGCGGTGCGACCGCCGTGACGCTGGTGCCGGCGCTGGCCGAGGCGGGCGCGCAGGTCACCATGCTGCAGCGCTCGCCCAGCTACGTGATCAACCTGCCGCAACGCGATGCGCTGTCCAACGCGCTGCGCCGGGTACTGCCGGAAACCTGGGTCTACCGCCTGGCGCGCGGGCGCAACGTGACCTTGCAGCTGATCTTCTACAAACTGGCCAAGCGGTTCCCGGGGCTGGTGCGCCGGATGCTGGTGGGACTGGTGCGGCGGCAGCTGGGGACGGTCGATCCGCAGCACTTCAGCCCGAGCTACAAACCCTGGGACCAGCGCGTGTGCGCGGTGCCGGACGGTGATCTGTTCCGCGTGCTGCGGCAGGGCAAGGCGCAGGTGGTGACGGCCGAGATCGAACGTTTCACCGCGCACGGCGTGCGCCTGAGCAATGGCGAGGAGCTCGAGGCCGAGGTGGTCGTCAGCGCCACCGGCCTGCAGTTGCAGTTGTTCGGCGGCATTGCCGTGAGCGTCGATGGCGTGCCGTTCGAGGCGCCGAAGAGCATGGGCTATCGCGGCATCATGTTGCGCGATCTGCCCAATCTGGCGGTGGTGATGGGCTATACCAACGCCAGCTGGACGCTCAAGGCCGACCTGTCCAGCGAATACTTCTGCCGCTTGATACGGCACATGGACGCCACCGGTATGCGCCAGGTGACGCCACGCGACGGCGACGGCCAGGTGCGTCCACAGCCGTTTCTCGACCTGCAGTCCGGCTACATCGAGCGCGCTGCGCACCTGCTGCCGGCGCAGGGCGACCGGGTGCCCTGGAAGTTGCACCAGAACTACCTGCTGGATCTGCTGCAGCTGCGCTACGGCAGGCTGGAGGACGACTACCTGGTCTTCTCGGCGGAGCCGGATGAGGGGCAGGCGGAACTGGCACAGCCCTGATGGCGCGGGGGTATAGCGAATGTCCTACAAAAAAATGCACGATCGCGCCGCTGACAGCCCTGGCACAGGGCTACTACCATTTTGCGATATGCGTCACGGATGAGTCAGCGGGTGTGAGATCACCCATTCAACGAGAGGTCGGCCATGAAGGAACAGCGCCATTTACCTGCACTGCGTGCCCATATCGAGCACCTGCTCAGCAGCGGCTGGGTGATCTCCAGCCGTACACCCTTGACGTTGCAGAACGGACGACGCTGTTATCTGGTCTCCCACGGCATGCTGATCAGCGAATCCGCCTCGCGCGCTGCCTGAGCAGGTTTCCCGACCGCTGCGCCCCCCATCCCGCCTTGGCGCAGCGGCGTTTTTGGTTACCGGATATTGCGCCGCCAACCCCCTCGCTTCACGCCTGCACCCCGGTTCATCTGGGCTGCGCCCATCCTGCCCCTCTTTGCTGATGATGCGTCGATCGCTGTAACGCCTTGGTCCGGGCGTGGTCTGTGCCTATAACCCATCGGTCACCGTTAGAGGTTCCACGCCATGCCCAGCCGTCGTCGATTCCTGCACGGTAGCGCCAGCCTGGCGGCGCTCGCCGCCCTGATGCCCTGGTTGCCATCATCCGCCTTCGCCTCCAGCGGCCTGATGAGCAGGCCCATACCCAGCACCGGTGAGCGGCTGCCGGTGGTGGGGCTGGGCACGTCGCGCACGCACGATGTCGCCATGACGGACGCAGCGCTGGAGCCGTTGCGCGAGGTGCTGCGCACGCTGGCCAATGGCGGTGCCAGCCTGGTGGACACCGCGCCCAGCTACGGGCGGGCGGAGGCGGTCTGCGGTGCGCTGGCGGCGGAGGACGACATGCGCAAGCGGCTGTTCCTGGCCAGCAAGGTATCGTCCACCGGGCGTGCGGCCGGGGAGCGCCAGGTCGAGGCCAGCTTCGCCGCGTTGCGCACCGACACCATCGACCTGATGCAGGTGCACAACCTGCAGGACACCCGCACCCAGCTCGACCTGCTGCGCGAACTGAAGGCGCAGGGTCGGGTGCGCTACATCGGCGTCACCCATTACCTGGATTCCGCCCATGAGCGCCTGCTGCAGGTGCTGCGCCAGAAGCCGGTGGACTTCGTCCAGTTCAACTACTCCATCGGCGAGCGCAACGCCGAGCGCGAGCTGTTGCCGTTCTGTGCCGACAAGGGCATCGCGGTGCTGATCAACCGCCCCTTCCAGCGCGCCGCACTGTTCGACCGGGTGCGCGGCAGGAGCCTGCCCGACTGGGTGGCCGTGGAGCTGGGCGCGACCTCCTGGGCGCAGTTGATGCTCAAGTTCATCCTCGCCCAGCCCGCCGTGACGGCGGTCATTCCGGCCACCTCCACGCCGCGCTACATGGCCGACAACCTGCTGGCCGGGCAGGGCAAGCTGCCCGACGCGGCCCAGCGCCAGCGCATCGTCGAGCTGTTCGCCTGAGATGCAGGCGCTCACACGGCGCCTGGCACGGGCGGTCAATGCCGAAAGCGGAGAACTGCCGGCGGTGCTCGCCGGTTTCGCCCTGTTCTTCTGCCTGTTCGCCGGCTATTTCATGCTGCGGCCGATCCGCGAGGCGATGGGTATTACGGGTGGGGTGAGCAACCTGCAGTGGCTGTTCAGCGCCACCTTCGTCGTCATGTTGCTGGCCGTGCCGCTGTTCGCCTGGCTCAACTCGAAGGTCCCGCGCATTCAGTTCATCGACTGGGTGTACGGCTTCTTCTGCCTCAACCTGCTCGCCTTCGTCCTGCTGTTTCGCCTCGATCACGACAGCGTCTGGCTGGCGCGGGTGTTCTACGTGTGGATATCGGTCTACAACCTGTTCGTCGTGTCGGTGGCCTGGAGCCTGATGGCCGATGTGTTCGATGCGGCCCAGGCCCGCCGCCTGTTCGCCTTCATCGCCGCCGGCGCCAGTGTCGGCGGGCTCTGCGGTCCGCTGCTGAGCACGCTGCTGGTGGGCTACGTGGGTGAGTCGGGCCTGATGCTGATGGCCGCCGTGCTGCTGGGCGTGGCCATCTCGCTCAAGCGCTATCTGATGGGCTGGCGCGAAGGACGGGGCGCCGGCCGACCCGGGGCGCAGGCCAGTGAAAGCCCGCGCCGGCCGGTGGCGGGCAATCCGTTCAGTGGCCTGACCCGCCTGCTGCGCTCGCGCTACCTGCTGGGCATCGGCGCCTTCATTCTGCTGCTGACCTCGGTGAGCACCTTTCTCTACTTCGAACAGGCACGTCTGGTGGCTGCGCTGTTCCCGGACCGTGCCGAGCAGGTCCGGGTATTCGGGGTGATCGATTTCGTGGTGCAGGCCGGTGCGCTGAGCGCACAGCTGTTCATCACCGGGCGGCTGGCGCAGCGGCTCGGGGTGCGGGTGTTGCTGGCGCTGGTGCCGGCTCTGGTCAGCCTCGGTTTCATCGGCCTGGCGCTGGCGCCGACCTTCGCCATGCTGGCGGGGCTGATGATCGTGCGGCGCATCGGCGAGTACGCCTTCGTGCGTCCGGGGCGCGAGATGCTGTTCGCGCCGCTGGATGCCGAGAGCAAGTACAAGGTGAAGAACTTCATCGACACGGTGGTCTATCGCGGCGGCGACGCCCTCAGTGGCTGGGCCAAGGCCGGCCTGGACATGCTCGGCCAGGGTACCTGGCTGGTCGCCGTGGTCGGCGCGTTCTGCGCCGCGTTGTGGGGCCTGCTCGGCTGGTACCTGGGTGGCCGCGCCGATGCACGGGCGGGTGAGCGGCAATAGCGCGGCATGCTGATCAACCGGCCACCGCGATGATCTCCTCGATCAGCCATTGCAACGCGGCGTCACGCTGGCGCTGGGCCAGGCTGACCACCTCCAGGTGGAAGGGGCCGAGGGTGAAGGGCAGGTCGAACAGCCGCAGCGGCAGCAGGCTGGCGAAATGCCGGGCCAGGGCGGTGGGCAGCACGGCGGTCAGCTCGCTGCCGGCGACGATGTGCGCGGCCTGCAGGTAGTTCGGCGTGGTGTAGAGAATCTGCCGCGACAGACCCTGTTCGCCGAGCCACTGATCGACCATGCCACGGGTCTGTCCACCGTGTACCCAGAGGTGGCGCAGGCGCAGGAACACACTGAGATCCGGCGCCTCCTGCAACAGCGGATGGTCGTTGCGCGCCGCCAGTTTGAGCGTCTCGCTCATCCAGTGGCGACGGGCGAAGCGTGCGGGCAACTCGTCGAAGCGTCCCAGCACCAGGTCCAGCTCGCCCTTGTCCAGCGCTTCCATCGGCAGGCTTGGGCTGAGGTGGCGAATGTCGATGCCGACACCCGGTGCGTGACGGCTGAGGCGGTCGAGCAGGCGAGGCATGCACACCAGCTCGACGTAGTCGGTGACGGCGATGCGAAAGCGCTGGCGGCTCTCGCCGGGAACGAAGGACTCGCCGGCACTCAGGCTCTGCTCCAGCTGGCGCAGGGCGCTGCGGATCGGCGCCTCCAGGGCCAGCGCCCGTGGCGTGGGTTGCATGCGCCTGCCCACGCGCACCAGCAGCGGGTCGTCGAGCAGCTCGCGCAGGCGGTTCAGGGCATTGCTCACGGCCGGTTGGCTCAGCGCCAGGCGTTCGGCGGCGCGCGAGACGTTCTGCTCGCGCAGCAGGGCGTCGAGCACGCGCAGCAGGTTGAGGTCGAAGTTGCTGAAATTCATCTGCTGAATACGTCGTATCACAAGACTAAATTTCAAAAATAGTAGCGGCTTGCTTATCGTGACCCAAGCTTTTGGGCGCTTTCGAGAGGAACAACAATGAACAACACCGTCTCGCCGCTTCGCTGTGCCGCCGTGATCGGCGCCGGCACGATGGGCCGCGGTATCGTCATCAGCCTGGCCAATGCCGGCCTGCGCGTGCTCTGGCTGGACAACAACCGGCAGATGCTCGAAGCCGGTCTGCAGATGGCCGAGGAGACCTGGGCGCACAACGTCGCCAAGGGTCGTATCGATGCGCCCGAGGCGGCCGCGCGGCGTGCCCTCGTCGAGGCGGTGGATGGCTATCCGGCGCTGGCCGATGCCGACCTGGTGATCGAGGCGGTGTACGAGAATCTCGAGCTCAAGCAGCAGATCTTCCGTGAGCTGGACGCGGTGATGAAGCCCGGGGCGTTGCTCGCCAGCAACACCTCGGCGCTGGACATCGACGCCATCGCAGCGGTCACCTCGCGCCCCGAAGCGGTGCTCGGGCTGCACTTCTTCAGCCCGGCGCACATCATGAAGCTGCTGGAAATCGTACGCGGCACCAGCACCGTGCCGGCCGTGCTGCAGGCCGCCGTGGCGCTGGGCACGCGCATGGGCAAGGTGGCGGTGGTCGCCGGCAACTGCCACGGCTTCATCGGCAATCGCATGCTGCACACCTACGTGCGCGAGGCGCGCATGCTGCTGCTCGAAGGCGCCTGGCCGCACCAGGTGGACGCGGCATTGCAGGGTTTCGGTTTCGCCATGGGGCCCTTCCGCATGTACGACGTGGTCGGTATCGACCTGGAGTGGCGGGCCCGCGAGTTGTCCGGGCAGGGCCAGGACGACCCGGCCGTGCAGGTGGATAACCGCCTGTGCGAACTGGGACGCTTCGGCCAGAAGAGCGGCAAGGGCTACTACCTGTACGCGCCGGGCAGCCGTCAGGCGGAACATGATCCGGCCGTCGACGGCCTGGTGCAGATGCAATCGGAGCGCCTCGGGTTCGTCCGTCGCGATGTCGGTACCGAGGAGATCGTCGAGCGTTGCCTGCTGGCGCTGGTCAACGAGGGGGCGAAGATCCTCGAGGAGAACATCGCCGCCAGCAGCGCGGATATCGATCGGGTCTATCTCAACGGCTATGGCTTCCCCGCCGAGCGTGGCGGGCCGATGAGCTGGGCCGATGCTCAGGGCCTGGCCGCCATCCGCGAGCGCCTGTTGCTGCTGGCCGAACGCTTCGGCGCGCACTGGCAGCCTGCGGCGCTGATCGAGCGCCTGATGCAGGAGCACAAGACCTTTGCCGATGTTCAGGAGGGTAAGGCATGAGCTACCAGGCACCTCTGCGCGACATGCGCTTCGTGCTGCACGAACTGTTCGATGCCGCCGGCCACTGCGAACGCCTGGGCAACGGCCTGGATCGCGAGCTGATCGACGGGGTTCTCGAGGAGGCTGCCGCCTTCGCCGCGGGCGAGGTCGCCCCGCTCAATCGCAACAGCGATGAAGAGGGCTGCCGGCTCGAGGATGGCTGCGTGACGACGCCCCGGGGCTTTCGCGAGGCCTACCGGCAGTACGTGGACAACGGCTGGGCGAGCATGACCGGGCCGCTGGAACATGGCGGCCAGGGTTTCCCGCAACTGGTGGCGTTTGCCTTTCACGAGATGCTGATGGGCGCGTCACTGTCCTTCCGCGTGTACTCCGGGCTCACCGAAGGGGCGGTGCTGGCGCTGCACCGGCATGGCAGCGAAGCGCTCAAGCAGGGCTACCTGGACAAACTGGTCAGCGGTCAGTGGGCCGGCACCATGTGCCTGACCGAGCCGCAGGCCGGCACCGACCTGGCGCTGCTGCGCACCCGTGCCGAACCGCAGGCCGATGGCAGCTACCGGGTGAGCGGCAACAAGATCTTCATCAGTGGCGGCGAGCAGGACCTGTCGGAGAACATCGTTCACCTGGTGCTGGCGCGCCTGCCGGATGCGCCGGCCGGGGTGAAGGGCATCAGCCTGTTGCTGGTGCCGAAGTTCATCGCCGCGGCCGACGGCACGCCGGGCGAGCGCAATGCCCTGAGCTGCGGCGCCATCGAGCACAAGATGGGGATCAAGGGCGCCTCCACCTGCGTGATGAACTTCGACGGTGCGACGGGCTGGCTGGTCGGCGAGGCCAACCAGGGCCTGGCGTGCATGTTCACCATGATGAACGACGCGCGCTTCCAGGTCGGTCTGCAGGGCCTGGGGATCGGCGAGGCGGCCTTCCAGGGCGCGTTGCGCTATGCCCGCGAGCGTTTGCAGTCGCGGGGGCTGACAGGCGTGCAGGCGCCGGACAAGCCGGCCGATCCGATCATCAATCACCCTGATGTGCGGCGCATGCTGCTGACCCAGAAAAGCCTGCTCGAAGGCTGCCGCATGCTCGCCGCCTATACCGCGCGCCAGCTGGACCTGGAACACGCCGCCGAGGACGGCGAGAGCCGCAAGGCGGCTGGCAAGCGTGCGGCGCTGCTGATCCCCGTGGTCAAGGCGTTCTTCACCGACATGGGCCAGGAGGTGGCCAGCCATGCGGTGCAGGTCTACGGCGGCCACGGCTTCATCCGTGAGTGGGGCATGGAGCAACTGATGCGCGACAGCCGTATCACCCAGCTCTACGAAGGCACCAATGGCATCCAGGCGCTGGACTACATCCGCCGCAAGGTACTGGGTGATGGCGGCAGCGAACTGTCTGCGCTGCAGGCCGAGTTCAGCGAGCTGTGCGATGCCCAGGCCGAGCATCCGCGCCTGGCGGAGATGGCCAGGGTCGTGCAGGGCCGAATTGGCGAGTGGCGGGAGCTGAGCGCGACGGTGCTCGCGGCTTGCCAGCGCGACCCGCAGGAGATTGGCGCCACCTCGGTGGACTTTCTCCAGTACTCGGCCTACGTACTGCTGGCCGGCTTCTGGTTGCAGGCTGCGGGGCGAGCCCAGCAGGCGCTGGACGCTGGCAGTGCCGAGGCGGACTTCTACCAGGCCAAACTGCACAGCGCGCAGTTCTACCTGCGCCGTGTGCTGCCGCGCGCCAGCGCCCACCGCGAGGCGCTGCTGGGTGGTGCGGACTGCCTGATGGCCATGGCCGAGGAGAGCTTCGCCTTCTGACCGAGCGACGGTGCAGGGGCTGGCAAGCCGGCACCTGCACTGTCAGTGACACCTGAGGCTACGAATACAACAAGAGGAGCACTGCATGCACCCTTTCAGCTTCACCACCACCGCGCAGATTCTCTGCGAATCCGGCGCCAGCCTGAGGCTGGCCGAACTCTGCCATGAGCGCGGCGCTCGCCGCGTGCTGATCGTCACCGATCCGGGCATCACCCGGCTCGGTCTGCTCGACCCGCTGTTGCCGGGCTTCGCCCGTGCCGGGATGGACGTACGGGTATTCGATCAGGTGCTGGCCGACCCGCCCGAGGCGGTGGTGCTGGCCGCCGTGGCCCAGGCCCGTGAGCAGCAGGCGGAGCTGGTGATCGGCTTTGGCGGCGGCAGCTCGATGGACGTGGCCAAGCTGGTGGCGCTGCTCGGGCATCCCGACTGCGAACAGGCGCTGGCGCAGATCTACGGCGTGGGCAACGCGCGTGGTCGGCGCCTGCCGCTGATCCAGATACCGACCACCGCCGGTACCGGCTCCGAGGTCACCCCCATCGCCATCGTCACCACCGGCGAGACGACCAAGATGGGCGTAGTCTCACCGCTGCTGCTGCCCGATCTGGCACTGCTCGACGCCGACCTGACCCTGGGGCTGCCGCCGACGGTGACCGCCGCGACCGGCATCGACGCCATGGTGCACGCCATCGAGGCCTACACCAGCGCGCTGAAGAAGAACCCCATCTCCGATCTCCTGGCGCGTGAGGCGCTGCGTCTGCTGGCCGGCAATCTCGACGAGGTGGTGGGTAATGGCGGCAACCGCCAGGCCCGTCAGGCCATGCTGCTCGGCGCCTGCCTGGCCGGTCAGGCATTCGCCAATGCGCCGGTGGCGGCGGTGCATGCGCTGGCCTATCCGCTGGGCGGGCACTTCCATATTCCCCATGGCCTGTCCAATGCCCTGGTGCTGCCGCAGGTGCTGGCATTCAATGCGCCGGTTGCCGCACCGCTGTATGCCGAGCTGGCGCCGCTGGTGCTTGGCGATCGATTGCGACCTGGCTCTGCCGCTGCGCAGACCGGGCAACTGATCGAGGCCCTGGCCGCCTTCAGCGAGCGCAGTGGCCTGCCGACGCGCCTGCGCGACGCTGCTGTCAGCGAGGCCATGTTGCCGACGCTGGCGGCGGACGCCATGCTGCAGCAGCGCCTGCTGGTGAACAATCCACGTGAGATGAACGAACAGCAGGCCCTGGCCATCTACCAGGCCGCCTACTGACGCGCTAAGGAACCTGCATGAACCCACCCCAGCACCTGCGTGGCGACTACCGCCATTTCCAGCCGATCACCACGCGCTGGCACGACAACGACATCTATGGCCACGTCAACAACGTGACCTACTACAGCTACTTCGACAGTGCGGTGAATGCCTACCTGATCGCCGAGGGCGGCCTGGATATCCATGCCGGCGAGGTGGTGGGCTTCGTGGTCAGCTCCAGTTGCGACTACTTCGCCTCCATCGCCTTCCCCGATGCCATCGAGGTGGGGCTGCGCGTCGGCAAGCTGGGCAACAGCTCGGTGCAGTACGAGCTGGCGATCTTCCGGGCGGGCGAGGAGCAGGCCTGCGCGGCGGGGCGCTTCGTGCATGTCTTCGTCGAGCGCACGAGCAATCGCCCGGTGGCCATACCCGATGCCTTGCGCGCGGCGCTGGCGAGTCTGCTCAGCGCCTGATCGGCAGCGCCGGCTGGCGCACTGGCAGAAGATGGCCGGTGACCTGCAGTGAACCCGCGATGTGACGCTGCTTTCACCGCTACCTTGCCGGCATAGGTAGTTCTGCGATGGCCTGCTAGGCTGTGGGCAGTCATTCGCCAGGGAGTGCCCATGTCCGATTTCGAGCGTGAGCAGGCGCAGCAGCGCGCTGCCCGCATCGCTGCGTTCCGCGAGGAGTTGAGCGCACTGAGCGCGGAGCAGGTCCTGCAATTGAGCGAGGCTCAGGCGCAGGCGGTCAGCAGCCACCATCAACGCCTGCTGGCGCACTTCCGCCAGACGCTGGACATCGACGCCGACGCTCGTGCCCGCCAGCTGTCGCTGGGCATGCGCCTGGCCTCGCTGTTCGGCGCGCTGGCGCTGGCCGCCGGCCTGTTCTTCCTCTTCTACCAGTTCTGGGGGCTGTTCGCCGCTTCCGCTCAGGTCGCCATCCTGCTCGGCAGTACCCTGGGCAGCCTGCTGCTGTGCCACTGGTTGCAGCGGCGCGACAGCTCCGGCTATTACGCCAGGCTGGCAGCCGTGCTGGCGTTCGTGTGCTTCGTGCTCAACCTGTCGATGCTCGGGCAGATCTTCAACATCGCCCCGTCCGACAAGGCCTTGCTGCCCTGGGGCGCGCTGGCCCTGCTGCTGGCCTATCAGTGCCGCCAGCGCCTGCTGCTGGTGGTGGCGCTGCTCTGTTTCGGCCTGTTCGTCGCCGCGCGCCTGGGGGACTGGGCCGGCTGGCACTGGTGGTCGCTGGCGGAGCGACCGGAACTGTTCATGCCGCTGACCGCATTGCTGCTCGTGCCGCAGGGGTGGGATCAGCGCCGCTACCTGGGGTTCGCGGCCTGCTACCGGGTGATGGGGCTGCTCTATCTGCTCGGCCCGGTGCTGGTGCTGTCCTACTGGGGCGGCGGCAGCTATCTCGGTTGGTCCACGGGGTGGATCGAGGCGTTCTATCAGACCCTCGGCTTCGCCCTGTCAGGGTTGGCGATCTGGCTGGGCATTCGCCGTGGCTGGAGCGAAGTGGTCAGCACCGGGCTGGTCTTCGCCCTGATCATGCTGTTCGCCAAACTGTTCGACTGGTGGTGGCAGCTGTTGCCACGCTACCTGTTCTTCCTTCTGCTCGGTCTGATCGCGTTGCTGCTGCTGGTGCTGCTGCAGCGCTGGCGGCGCACGGCCAATGGCGGTGCAGCATGAAGCGCTCCCTGTGGCTGGCCCTGGGTATCGTGCTGCTGAGCAACGCCGTTGCCCTGGGCGGCGTCTGGTACAACCGCAGCGGCGAGCCCGAGGCGCGCCTGTCGCTCAGCGAGCGCGAGCTGCAGCGCGTTTCCAGTGGCTGGCTGGCGGATGAGGGGGATGCCGTGACGCGTCTGCAGTTGCTCTGGCGCCGCCCCGGTGACGACTGGCAGCTGCCCTGGCTGGACGCGGCCAAACTCAGGGCGCTGGGGTTCGCTGTCGGCGACGGGCAGGTCGAGCTGGGGCGACAGCCGGCGCGCGAGGTCTGGCTGGTGCTGGAGCTGGATGGGCCGAGCTACCGGCGCCAGGTCGAGCAGGTGCGCCAGGCGCTGAGCCTGGCCGAGGCCGAGTTGCAGGCCAGCCCCGACAGTGAACTGCTGCAGCAGGAGCGGGACGAGCGCCGCCGTCGCCTGGAGCACGAGGAACAGCGGGCCAGTCGCCTGATGCTGGTGGATGCGGGGGTGGACCCTGAGGCGCTGCGCCAGCGCTGGCCGGATCGGCAGCGTCAGGTGTTGCTGGCCGGACGCATCGAGCCCTACCGCCATTCGGCGCAAGGCGGTTATGGCGCCAGCATCCGCCTGGACAATGGACGCCTGAGCGTTCCCCATGCCTACCGGGAGCAGGCGCGCGGCTGGACGCCGGCCTATCAGCAGTCAGGGTTCAAGGCGCAGGTCGATGTCGCTTTCGGTCGCCGCCACGAACCCTGGGTACTGGGTGTGCGTTAGCGACGGTGCCAGTGCTTGTGGTGTTTCCGATGCTTCTTGCCGTTGTAGTGGCGATGCTTGCCACGGCGATCGTCATCGTAGCTGGCGTTGCCCATGTAGTTGCCCAGCGCACCACCGGCACCGCCGCCGACCGCGGCACCGACCACTCCGCCGGTGTTGCCGCCAACCTGCTGACCGACCACGTTGCCGCCCGCCGCACCCAGTGCGCCACCGATGGCTGCTTCCGTACGGCTGCGGCGATCGGCGCCGACCATGCTGCCGGCTGCGCCGCCCAGGCCAGCGCCCACGGCGGCACCGGTGTTGCCACCGACCTGCTGGCCCACCATCGCACCCACCGCTCCGCCCAGGGCGCCGCCGAGGCCGGCTTCGGTGCTGCCGGCAAAGGCATAGCCTGCGCTGCTCAGGCCAAGGGAAAGGAAGAAGAGTTGCAGAGACTTCATGGACACCTCGAATGCAGAAACCGCCAGATGGCAGGGGTTACGCCATTGACCGGCGATTTCCGTTCGAGGTTCCAGGCCGCCGGTCAGCTGGTCGCGCTGCTGCCCAGCAGGTTGCTGCCGTTCGCTGCCGCGAGGCAGATGGCGACGAACTTGGAGGTCGGCGTGCTGCTGCCGACACCGGCACTTTCCAGCGGCACCAGCGGGTTGGCCTCGGGGAAGTAGGCCGCAGCCTGGCCGGCGGGAATGTCGAAGACCAGCAGGGTGAAGCCGCTGACGCAGCGCTCGACACCGTCGTTCCACAGCGAGCGGATGTTCACTTTCTGGCCGGGCTTGAAGCCCAGGCGCAGGATGTCCGCCTCGTTGGCGAACAGCACGTCGCGCTGGCCACGCACGCCACGGTAGCGGTCATCGAGGCCGTACACCGTGGTGTTGTATTGATCGTGCGAGCGCAGGGTCTGCAGGATCAGGTCCGGGGTCTCACCGCTTTCGCGAACCTGCGGGGGGAGCAGGTCCTCGAGCAGGGCGTTGGCCTTGAAGTTGGCCTTGCCGGAGGCGGTGCTCCACTGCCGGGCCCCGGCCGAGTTGCCGAGGTAGAAGCCGCCGGGGTTGGCGACACGCCGGTTGAAGTCCTGGAAGCCGGGAATGGTGTCGGCGATCAGGTCGCGGATGCGGTCGTAGTTGGCGATCAGCGCGTCCCAGGCCACCGGGTGATCGCCCAGCGTCGCCTTGGCGATACCGGCGATGATGGCCGGCTCCGAGCGCATCTCGCTGCCGGAAAGCGGTTCCAGCTGCCCGTAGGAGGCGTGGATCATGCTGAACGAATCCTCCACCGTCACCGCTTGTGGACCGTCGACCTGGCGGTCGATGTCGGTGCGGCCGAGGCACGGCAGGATCAGCGCATCCTTGCCCACGGTCAGGTGGCTGCGGTTGAGCTTGGTGCTGATCTGCACGGTGAGGTCGCAGCTCTGCAGTGCCTGGTGGGTGCGCGGGCTGTCCGGGGTGGCCTGGGCGAAGTTGCCGCCGAGGCCGATGAACACCTTGGCGTGGCCGTCGATCATGGCGTTGATCGCTTCCACGGTGTTGTGTCCGTTCTCGCGCGGCACCTTGAACTGAAAACGTTCCTCGATGGCGTCGAGCAACGCCACCGGTGGGCGGTCGTTGATGCCCATGGTGCGGTCGCCCTGCACGTTGCTGTGGCCGCGCACCGGGCACAGGCCGGCGCCGGGGCGGCCGAGGTTGCCGCGCAGCAGTTGCAGGTTGACGATTTCCTGGATGGTGGCCACCGAATGGTGGTGCTGGGTGATACCCATGGCCCAGCAGATGATCACCCGCTCGGCACGGCGGTACATGCGTGCGGCCTGCTCGATGTCCCTGAGGCTCAGCCCCGACTGTTTCTCGATGGCCTCCCAGGAGGTGTCGTCGAGCAGCGCCAGGTAGGCGTCGACGCCATCGGTGTGTTCGGCGATGAAGGCGTGGTCGAACAACGCGGGCTCGCCCTTGGCCTGCGCCTCGCGCTCCCACTGCAGGAGGAACTTGGCGATGCCGCGCAGGGCGGCCATGTCACCGCCCAGGGCCGGACGGAAGAAGGCGGTATTCAGCGGCTCGGAGCCGTTGGTGAGCATCTCCAGGGCGTTCTGCGGGTGCTGGAAACGCTCCAGGCCACGTTCCTTGAGCGGGTTGAAGCAGACCACCTGGGCGCCACGCTTGACCGCCTCACGCAGCGGTTCGAGCATGCGCGGGTGGTTGGTGCCGGGGTTCTGGCCGAGCACGAAGATGGCGTCGGCGTGCTCGAAGTCGTCGAAGGTGACGCTGCCCTTGCCGATGCCGACGCTCTGGATCAGCGCCACGCCGCTGGCTTCGTGGCACATGTTCGAGCAGTCGGGGAAGTTGTTGGTGCCGTAGGCGCGGACGAACAGTTGGTAGAGGAACGCTGCCTCGTTGCTGGCGCGGCCTGAGGTGTAGAACTCGGCGTGATCCGGGCTCGGCAGCGCCTTAAGGTGCTGCGCGATCAGGGCGAAGGCGTCGTCCCAGCTGGTCTGCACGTAGCGGTCGCTGGCAGCGTCGTAGCGCATCGGGTGGGTCAGGCGGCCCTGATACTCGAGCCAGTAGTCGCTCTGCTCGCGCAGCTGGCTGACGCTGTAGCGCTTGAAGAACGCCGCATCCACGCGACGTTTGGTGGCTTCCCAGTTGACCGCCTTGGCGCCGTTCTCGCAGAACTTGATGCGGCCGTCCTCGGGGGAGTCGCCCCAGGCACAGCCGGGGCAGTCGAAACCGCCATTCTGGTTGGTCTTGAGCAGGGCGCGCAGGTTCTTGAACGGCTGCTTGCTGTCCAGCCAGAAGCGGGTGACGGCGTTCAGCGCACCCCAGCCCGCAGCGGGGCCGTTGTAGGGTTTGTAACGAGGGTTGACGGGTTGCAGGCTCATGGTCGGTCTTCTTCGTCAGGCGCCGGGCTGTAGACGCGCGGCGTGCTGTGATGAGGCAGGTGGATCAGGTTGAGGCGGTGGCGTCGCGCCCATTCCACGGTCAGTGCCGTGGGGGCGGACAGGCTCACCAGGGTGCCGATGCCGGCACGTACGGCCTTGTGCAGCAGTTCCAGGCTGCAGCGGCTGGTCACCAGGGCGAAGCCGCCGCGGGTGTCGATACGTTCGCGGGCCAGGGCGCCAATCAGCTTGTCGAGAGCGTTGTGGCGGCCTATGTCTTCGCGGCACAGGCGGATCTCGCCCGCCGCGTCGATGAACAGGGCGGCATGCAGGGCGCCGCTGTGGCGTGCCAGCTGCTGCTGTTCGCCGATGCGCTCGCGCAACCCGCTCAGGTGCTGCAGTGCTGGCAGCGGCGCGCCGGGCAACGCCTGCAGGGCAGGCAGGGCCTGCTCCAGGGCATCCACGCCACACAGGCCGCAACCGCTGCTGCCAGCCAGTTGCCGGCGCTGCTGCTTGATGGCCCAGAATGCGCGGCTGCTGACTTCCAGGCGGGCTTCGCGACTGTCGCCGAGACCGCGCAACTGGATGTCATAGATATCGTCGATGGACGAGATCAGACCATTGCCGAGGCTGAAACCCACGGCAAAATCTTCCAGGTGATGGGGCGAAACCATCATCACGGCTTGGTTCAGGTCGTTGTAGCTGATCGCCAGGGCGCATTCTTCGGCAAGTGCGGCATGCTGCGCACGGCCGTCACCAAGTTCGGCGTAGGCGTAGGCACTGGCAATCTGCGGCGAGGCGTCTGGCTTGGCCATCGAGGCGTGCTCTGTGACAGATTGACACAGGCAAGCCTAGGCTCATGGACGAGGAGCGTCTAATCGTTGGCTTTGATACTTTGATCGAGCGTATCTATCGTGGTGTTTGCAGCCAGTCCCGGGCCTCTTCGAAACAGGCTTGGGCCAGGGGCGAGCCTGGCGCGCTGCGGCGCATGATCAGGCCCTGCGGGGCCAGGGTGTGGGCATCTTCGATGGGCAGCAGGCGCAGATGGCCTTCGGCCGGGGTGCCGTCTATCGGCAGCGGCATGATGCAGCAGCACAGCCCGGCGCTGACGGCCTGGGTGAGGTGATGGACGGCGTCGGCTTCCACGCGCACCTGCGGGCTCAGGCCACGGGCACGGAAGCTGTGGTCGATGGATTGGCGGAAGTGCATGCCGGTCGACAGCAGCCCCAGGGGCAGGCCGGCCAGTTGCTCCCAGCGCAGGCTGCTGCTGGCGAAGTGAAAATGGCGCTGGTCGTAGAGCAGGCCCATGCGGGCTTCGGCCAGCTCCAGGCCGGCGAAGTGCTCGCGGTCCAGACGGTCGAGATAGGACAGGCCCAGGTCGAGCTGATTGCGCGCCAGCTGTTCGAGAACCTGTTCGCTGCTCAACGCGTGCAACTGGAAGCGCAGGCCCGGATGGCGGGCGGCGAACAGGCCGATCAGGCGCATCGGGTCGAAGCTGGCCAGCGGCACGACGCCCAGGCGCAGGGTACCCACCAGGTGGCCGCGACAGGCCGCCGCTTCCGCGAGCAGGCCATCCTGGGCTGCCAGCAGGCTGCGTGCCCAGGCCAGGATGCGTTCGCCTTCGGCGCTGAACCCTTCGAAACGCTGGCCGCGACGCACCAGCTCCAGGCCCAGCTCGTCCTCCAGCTGACGCAGGCGCATGGACAGCGTTGGCTGGGTCACGTGGCAGCGCGCGGCCGCCTGACCGAAGTGGCGTGTTTCGTCGAGGGCGACGAGAAATTTCAGTTGCTTGATATCCATGGGAACTCCTGGTCTGGGCGGATTCTAATGTGCGCGGGCCAATCCGGGGCGTCTGGTGAACTAGACTTTGCGCTCCGGGAGCTGTGCCCGGTCATCCACAAGGAAAGAGAGGAATTGCCATGAGTCTGTTTGCCTTTGTCAAAGATGCTGGGGTCAAACTGTGGGAGTCACTGGTGGGGCAGGAGGCGCAGGCCGCCGAATCGCTCAAGGAACATGTTGCCAAGGTTGGCCTGGGCAACCCGAATATCGACGTCAGCGTCGAAGGTGACAAGGTCATCGCGCGCGGCGAGGTGGCCACCCAGGAAGAGAAGGAGAAGATCCTGCTGGCTCTGGGCAACGTGGCCGGCGTCGGTGAGGTCGAGGATCAGATCAGCGTGACCACACCGGCCCCGGCCGCGCGTTTCGTCACCGTTAAGAAGGGCGACACGCTGAGCGCCATCGCCAAGAGCGAGTACGGCAACGCCAACGCCTACATGAAAATCTTCGAGGCCAACAAACCGATGCTCAGCCATCCGGACAAGATCTATCCGGGCCAGGTGTTGCGCATCCCCTAGGGCGTAGCCCGCTTCTCGCCGCCGGCTTCGGCGGTCTCGGGTGGGAAGCCTTCGCGGTTTCCACCCTACAGCCCCCGCAGCAGCGCGCGGTAGTCCTCCACGGCGGCGAACTCTTCGGTGTCCTTGGGGCCGGCCTGGCTGTCCGGCTGGCGCACGGCGAGCAACTGGGCGACGCCGAAGCGCCCGGCGCTGCGCAGGATCGGCAGGCTGTCGTCGATGAACAGGCTGCGTGCCGGATCGAAGTCGACGTCCTGGCGCAGGGCGAACCAGAACTGCTGGTCTTCCTTGGGATAGCCGTAGTCGTGTGAGCTGATCAGGCGTTCGAACCAGGCCGCCAGTTCCACGCGCTCCATCTTCAGCGACAGCGAATCGCGGTGTGCATTGGTGATCAGCACCACGCGCTTGCCGGCGTCGCGCAGTGCGCGCAGGAACAGCTCGGCATCCGGGCGCAGGGCGATCAGGTGGGCGACCTCGCGTTTGAGGTCGCGGATCGACAGGCGCAGTTCGCGACTCCAGAAGTCGGTGCAGTACCAGTTCAGCGTGCCGGCATGTTCGCGAAACAGCGGCAGCAGCTCGGCCTCGGCCAGCGCCAGGCTGATGCCGTGGTGCTCGGCATAGCGCCGTGGCAGATGGCTCAGCCAGAAGTGGTTGTCGAAGTGCAGGTCGAGCAGGGTGCCATCCATGTCGAGCAGGACGGTGTCGATCTGGTGCCAGGGCAGTGCGGGCATGCTGGCCTCGTGCAAAGAGTGAATCCGTCGACCTGTTTCGCCTTGATGCAATCTCGGCCAGGGACAATGACAAAAGCCGCTGTATGATAATCGACCAGGTCACGCCAAGGAGTCAGCCCATGCGTCAGAAGCCCACGGTACTCGCCCGTGAAATAGTCGCCAGCAGTCGTCTGTTTCGTGTCGAGGAAGTGCAGTTGCGCTTCTCCAACGGCGCGGAGCGCACCTACGAACGTCTGGTCGGCAAGGGCTCGGGCTACGGTGCGGTGATGGTGGTAGCGATGCTCGATGCCGAGCATGCGGTGCTGGTGGAGGAATACTGCGGCGGTACCGACGACTATCAGCTGTCGCTGCCCAAGGGCCTGATCGAACCGGGTGAGGACGTGCTGGTGGCGGCCAACCGCGAGCTCAAGGAGGAGGCGGGTTTTGGCGCTCACGAGCTGGAATACATCACCGAGCTGAGCCTGTCCCCCGGTTACATGAGTCAGAAGATCCAGGTGGTGCTGGCGCGCAACCTGTTCGAGGAGCGTCTGCCCGGTGACGAGCCCGAGCCGATGCGGGTGGACCGCATCAGCCTGCGCGAGCTGTCGAGCCTGGCCCGGCATGAGCAGTTCAGCGAGGGGCGTGCCCTGGCGGCGCTGTACCTGGTGCGTGATCTGTTGAGCGCACGCGGGGAGTTCAGCCTGTGAGCCATCCTCTCGTTCCGCGGGTGATCGAACTGGTGCGCGCCGCCGGTGCGGCGACCCTGCCTCACTGGCGCAGTGGCGTCGCGGTGACGGAGAAGGCCGATGCCTCGCCGGTCACCGCTGCCGACCTGGCCGCGCACCACATTCTCGCCGACGGACTGCAGGCCTTGGCGCCGGACATTCCGGTGCTGTCCGAGGAAGCCGCCGACATCCCCCTGAGCGAGCGCTCGGCCTGGGCGCGTTGGTGGCTGGTCGATCCGCTGGACGGGACCAAGGAGTTCATTGCCGGTTCGGAGGAGTTCACTGTCAATGTCGCGCTGATCGAGCAGGGCCGCGTGGTGTTCGGCGTGGTCGGCATCCCGGCCAATGGCCGCTGCTACCACGGCGGTACCGGCCTGGGAGCCTGGTGCAGCGACGTGGCGGGTGACGAGCGCTCGATCAGCGTTCGCCTGGCGCCGGCACGGGGCTTTACCCTGGTGGCCAGCAAGCGCCATTCGAGCCCGGCACAGGAAACCTTGCTCGCGGGCTTGACCGCCCGTTTCGGCGCGCCGCAGCTGGCCAATATCGGCAGCTCGCTGAAGTTCTGCCTGCTGGCCGAAGGCAACGCCGATTGCTACCCACGCCTGGCGCCCACCTCGCAGTGGGACACGGCGGCAGCGCAGGGCGTGCTGGAGGGGGCCGGGGGCGAGGTGCTTGATCTGGCCGGCGAGGCACTGACCTACGAAGCGCGTGAGTCCTTCCTCAACCCGTCGTTCCTGGCGCTGCCGGCCGCGGCCGAGTGGCGTGGCGAGCTGATCGAGCTGGCGCGCGATCTGGAAGGTTGAGGCATCTTCTGCCGGAGTGGCGGCTGCACCCGCCCCACGTGAGGGCGCGGCGGCGATGCGCTGCGACGACGGGGAATCGCGGCTGAAGCCGCTCCTACCAGGCGTGTCTCTGGCGGGGAGTGGCGGGTTGTACCCGCCCTATCTGAGGCTGCAGGGCGTGGCCGTGGGAGGCGCTTCAGCGGCGACTTGCGCGGCGAAAGCCACTCCCCGGGGCATCACGCTCAGTCGAGCATGTCGCTGTAGCGCCCGTCCTTCCTGAACACCAGCGGCTGGTCGAAACCGGGCACCTTCACTTCGTCGCGGGTGATGGAGATCGCCTGGTCGTCGATCATGTCGTTGCCGAAGTTGTAGATGATGTCCAGCTTGCCCTGCAGCGCCTGGCTGTCGTAGGCCGCTGCGGCAGTGCGGGTGCCCTCGCGGCGCGCCAGGTAGGCGTCGAAGGCGGCCTGGCCGTGGCGTTTGCGCAGCATGCGCTCGGTCACGTGCGGGGCCAGCACCAGGGCGCTGGCGTTGTTGCCGCCGAAGCCCTTGGAGTTGATGAAGGCCACGTCCAGTGCCTGCTCGCCGACCTTGCGGTCTTCGGTGGACAGGCTCAGGTGCTTCTGGTGCACGTCGTCGGCCACCGCGTCGATGGTCTTCAGGCCGGGCACGATGCCGTACTTGAAGGCGCCGAGTGCAGCGATCACCTGGTCACCGCTGGCGGTGGCCAGGGAGTGGCCGACGAAGGCCTTCACCGCAGTGATCGGCCACTGCTCGATGCCGAAGGCCTCGGCGACGCGGTCGAGGATTTCCGACTCGGTGACGCGGTTGGCCGGGGTGCTGGAACCGTGCGCGTGAACGAAGCTGCGCTGCTGCACGGCATCCAGCCCCAGCAGCTGCACGGCGCTGGCCACGGCCTTGGCCACGGTCAGGTAGTTGCCCGGGCCCGGGGCGGAAATCGACTTCTTGAAACCGTCGGCGTTGATGAACACGTCCGGCACCGCGCCGTGGATCTCGGCACCCAGCTCCAGGGCCAGTTCGTCGTCCATCAGCACCACGAACTGGCAGGCCTCGGCCAGGGTGAAACCGCAGTTGGGACCGAACGGGCGGCTGGCGCGGCGGAAGTCGACGCTGTCGCGGCCTTCGAGCTGGCGCAGGCCATCCTCGGTGGCCAGTGCGCCCATGGCGCCGTAGCCTTCGATGCACTCCTGGTTGATCGGTGCCTCGCTGCTGCCGACGATCACCACGCGGGCCTTGCCGCTGGCGATCTGCTCGATGCCTTTCTGCAGGTTGTAGAGGAAGGTGGCACAGGCGCCGGTGATGCTGCCGGTGGTGCCGACGCTGCCGAGCACGTAGGCGTTGATGAAGTCGGCCGGCATGGTGTTCAGGCCCAGGGCCAGCTGCTTGGCGGTGACGCGGCCACCCTTGAGGCGCGACTGCATCATGCCGCCGAAACCGTTTTCGTCGAGCTGGCTCATGATGCAGCTGGCGAACACGGCGATTTCATCCGGCGCGACGTGCTGGACGATGCGCTGCCAGTCGATACCCACCGAACGCAGCGCGTCGGTGACGCCGACCACGGTCATGGCCAGGCCGCGTGGGTGGAAGCGCGAGTTGTACAGCTCGCTCGGCTCGAAGCCGGTGGGCAGTTGCCCGGCGGATTTCACGGCCAGCGGGCGGTAGCTGTCGACCTTGAATTCGCAGCTGTCGTGCAGGGTGACGCGTACGTCGTTGCCGTCGAGCGCTTCCAGCGACCAGTTGGCCGGCAACGGCTCGGGCAACTGCTTGCGCTGGGTGACGAAGCTCAGGGCCGTGCCGTTGGCGGGCGCGACGCCGATGTTCTTGTGCCAGTGGGCGGCATCCGGATCGAGGTGCTGCTTCTCGATACGGCGGACCAGCGTGCCGGCGAGGATCTGCTCGGCGTAGCGGCTTTCGATGTCTGCCAGGCTCAGTGGCTGGCCGTCCTGATCCTGATACTGGCCATCGACCACGCGCACCAGTTTCATCATCTGCGCCAGACCGGCCAGCGTCTCCTGGCGGGCCTGGGGCTGCAGCGACTCTTGTACGGTGCGACGGAAACCATGGTGGAAGGAGCTGCGCCCGGCTGCGTTGTAACCCCCAAAACCCACGATCACAGGTAAGCGCGACATAACTCAAAAGCTCCTGAACAAGGCCAGCGCGACGCCAGGCCGGCGCCTTGGGCGCGGGCGGGAGTCATAGGGCGGTGGCGTTTGGAAAATCTCGGCTGCCTAACCTGACG
This sequence comes from Pseudomonas sp. REST10, assembly GCF_029542605.1. NCBI lineage: Bacteria > Pseudomonadati > Pseudomonadota > Gammaproteobacteria > Pseudomonadales > Pseudomonadaceae > Pseudomonas > Pseudomonas sp. REST10. The sequence goes on from NZ_CP035677.1 coordinate 667,398, forward strand.
TGGATCATGACTGTCGAGTCACTCATTCGTCCAATGTCGTGGCGCGGGCAAGGCATGTCGCGGATGAGACAGGCCGTGTTCAGGGCGATGCGTGGGGGGCGGGGTGCGCCCCGCGAGGCGCGCGCCCGCCGGGTGGCGGGCGCGGAGGGCTCAGCTCTGGTAGCTGATGTGACCATCGACCAGCGTATAGCGCACTGCCGCAGGCAGGCGGTGGTCGAGGAAGGGGCAGTTCCTGCCCTTGGAGTACCAGCGCTCGCCAGCCAGGGTCGAGGCCTGCGGGTCGAACAGCACGATATCCGCGGCGCTGCCGACGGCCAGTTGCCCGGCAGGCAGGCGCAGTGCAGCGGCCGGTCCGCTGGACAGGCGTGCGAGCAGTGTCGGCAGGTCCAGCAGGCCATCCTGCACCAGCGTCATGGCCAGCGGCAGCAGCAGCTGCACGCTGCTGATGCCCGGCTCGGTGGCGGCGAAGGGCGCCAGCTTGGCATCGCGCTCGTGCGGCTGGTGATGGCTGGCGATGGCGGAGATCACGCCGGCCTTGAGCGCCTCGCGCAGGCCGTCGCGGTCCTTGCCGGAGCGCAGCGGCGGTTGCACGTGGTAGAGGCTGGAGAAGTCGATCAGTGCCTCGTCGGTCAGCAGCAGCTGGTACAGCGCCACGTCCGCCGTCACTGGCAGGCCACGGGCCTGGGCGGCGGCGATCAGCTCGGCGCCACGGGCACTGGTGATCTGGCTGAAGTGCGCGCGCACGCCGCTCTGCTCCACCAGCAGTAGGTCGCGGGCCAGGGCCACGGTTTCGGCGCTTTCCGGGATGCCGGCCAGGCCGAGGAAACTGGCGGTGGGGCCCTCGTGGGCCAGGCCGCCTTCGGCCAGGTCGAAGTCCTGCGAGTGGAAGATCACCTGCAGGTCGAAGGTCGCGGCGTATTCCAGCGCGCGGCGCAGGGTGCGGCTGTTGCGGAAACTGTCCAGGCCGTTGCCGAAGGCCACGCAGCCGGTGTCGCGCAGGGCCACCAGCTCCGCCAGCTGCTCGCCGGCCAGGTTCTTGCTCAGCGCGCCGATGGGGAACACCTTGGTGTGCCCGGCCTCGCGGGCGCGGTCGAGAATCAGCTCGGCCACCGCCGGGGTGTCCAGCACGGGTTTGGTGAACGGCGGGCAGCACAGGCTGGTGACGCCACCGGCAGCCGCAGCCAGGGTCTCCGTGGCGATGCTGCCCTTGCGGCTGTAGCCGGGTTCGCGCAGCGCCACGGACAGGTCGACCAGGCCGGGGGCGGCGACCAGTCCCTGGGCGTCGAGGGCCTTGTCGGCAGTGAAGCCGGCGGGCGCCTGGCCAATGGCGACCAGCTTGCCGCCGTCGAGGTACAGGTCGCTGACCCGATCCAGGCCGCTGCTGGGATCGATCACGCGGGCGCCGAGGATTGCGGTACGCATCAGTTGGCCTCCTCGGCGTTGAGTTGACGTTGCGCGTTCTGCCCGCTCATGGCCATGGACAGCACGGCCATGCGGATGGCGATGCCGTAGGTGACCTGGTTGAGAATCACCGATTGCGGGCCGTCGGCCACCGCCGACTCGATCTCCACGCCGCGGTTGATCGGCCCCGGGTGCATCACCAGGGCATCGGGCCTGGCCAGGGCCAGGCGCTGCTCGGTCAGGCCGAACAGGCGGTAGAACTCGCCTTCGCTGGGCAGCAGGCCGCCCTGCATGCGTTCGCGCTGCAGGCGCAGCATGATCACCACGTCGACGTCCTTGAGGCCTTCGTCGGCATCGCTGAACACGCGCACGCCGTAGCTCTCCTCCAGGCCGATGGGCAGCAGGGTCTTCGGCGCGATCACGCGGATGTCCGGGCAGCCCAGGGTCTTCAGAGCGAGCATGTTGGAGCGCGCCACCCGCGAATGCAGGATGTCGCCGACGATGGCCACCGAAAGGTTCTCGAAGCTGCCCTTGTGCCGGCGAATGGTGAGCATGTCGAGCATGCCCTGGGTCGGGTGGGCGTGCCGGCCGTCGCCGCCGTTGATGATCGCCAGGTTGGGGCACACGTGCTCGGCGATGAAGTGGGCGGCGCCGGAGTCGGAGTGGCGCACGACGAAGATGTCGGCGGCCATGGCCTCGAGGTTGCGCAGGGTGTCGAACAGCGTTTCGCCCTTGCTGGTCGAGCTGGTCGACACGTTGAGGCTGATGACGTCAGCCGACAGGCGCTGGGCGGCCAGTTCGAAGGTAGTGCGGGTGCGCGTGGAGTTCTCGAAGAACACGTTGCACACGGTCTTGCCGCGCAGCAGCGGGACCTTCTTCACCGCACGCGCGCCGACCTCGAGGAAGGAGTCGGCGGTGTCGAGGATTTCGGTCAGCAGCTCGCGGGGCAAACCGTCGAGCGAGAGGAAATGGCACAGCTGGCCTTGGTCATTGAGCTGCAGCGGGCGCTTGGCGGCGAGTGGCGTCATCGCGGGGGTCTCAGTTGGCGAGCGTCTGGAGTTCGAGGGTCAGGGGCGTGGGGCCGGACAATTTTACCCGCTCGTTGGCCGCCAGTGACAGGGTGGCGCCGACCACATCGGGGCGAATCGGCAGTTCACGGGCGTTGAGGTCGAGCAGGCTGACCAGGGTCACGCTGGCCGGGCGGCCGTAGTCGAACAGTTCGTTCAGGGCGGCGCGGATGGTGCGGCCGCTCATCAGCACGTCGTCGATCAGCACCAGGTGCTGGCCTTCGATCTCGAATGGCAGCTCGGAGGGCTGCACCTGCGGGTGCAGGCCGTTCTGGGTGAAGTCGTCACGGTAGAAGGAGACGTCGAGGATGCCCAGTGCGTCCTCGCGGCCGAGTGCCTGGAGCAGGGCCTGGGCGACCCAGACGCCGCCGGTGCGGATGCCGATGAAGCGTGGCTCGCTGATCTGCCGCTGGTTGAGATGCTGGGTCAGGGCGCTGGCCATGGCCGGCAGCAGGTCGTTGGGGTTCGGTAGCATGGCGAAACTCCTTGATTAAACGGCTGCTGAGAGCGTGAGCGAGGCTGCCGAGCGCCGGCAGCGCAACCGGTTCTCAGCCCGTGCAGTTTTCCTCCAGCCAGCCCTGCAGCAGCAGGGCGGCGGCAATGGCGTCGACGGGGCGCTCGCGGTAGCCGCCGCTCTGGCCCTCGCGCAGGCGCTGGCCCTTGGCCTCGAAGGTGGTCAGGCGCTCGTCGTGGGTGTAGGCCGGCAGGTTGAAGCGGCCGTTGAGGCGGCGCGCGAACTTTTCCGCGCGGGCGCTCATCTCGCTGGGCGTGCCGTCCATGTTCAGCGGCAGGCCGACCACCACGGCGTCGGGCTGCCACTCCTTGATCAATGCTTCCACGCGGTTCCAGTCCGGCACGCCGTTCTGAGCCTTGAGCACGCACAGTTCACGGGCCTGGCCGGTGATCATCTGGCCGACGGCGACGCCGATCTGCTTGCTGCCGTAGTCGAAGCCCAGCAGCAGGCGCAGTGGTTTGTCGCTCATCAGGCGTGGCCCGCCTGCGAGGTGAGCAGGCTGAGATTGACGCCCAGGCGTGCGGCGGAGGCATTCAGGCGCTGGTCGTAAGGCAGGTCGAAGAGAATGCTGCTGTCGGCCGGGCAGGTCAGCCAGGCGTTGTCGACCAGCTCGGCCTCCAGCTGCCCGGCGTCCCAGCCGGCGTAGCCCAGGGTGATCAGGTACTTGTCCGGGCCGCTGCCGTCGGCGATGGCGAAGAGCACGTCCTGCGAGGTGGACAGGCCCAGTTCGCCCAGCTCCAGGGTGGCCTGGAACTGCGGGCCGGCGGGGTGGAGGACGAAGCCACGGTCGGTCTGCACCGGGCCGCCGGCGAAGATCGGCAGGCTGTGGCACAGCGCGGCGGGCTCCTCGTCCGGGCGCAACTGCTCCAGGACGTCGGCCAGGTTGAGGCCGTTGGGCTTGTTGATCACCAGGCCCATCGCGCCCTGGTCGTTGTGCTCGACCAGGTAGGTCACGGTCTGCGCGAAGTTCGGATCGGCCATGTGCGGCATGGCGATCAGGAAATGGTGCTTGAGCGAGGTCGGGGCTGATGTGTTCATGGCGCCTAGTTTGGAGCGGCTGGCGGCAAGCTACAAGCGCGGCCGCTCAGGCGGGTGCATCGTCCCGGCGCGGGGTCAGTTGCTCGACAGCCGGTCGCCGCGCTCGAAGCGCCAGGTGCGGATGATTTCCAGGCGGTCGATATCGGCCAGGTCACCGGTGAACGGGGCGTAGGGCGCGGCCAGGCGCACGATGCGCTGGGCGGCCTGGTCGAGTTCGGCATGGCCCGAGGACTCCAGTATCTGCACCTCGTAGAGACTGCCGTCGCGGTTGATCGACACCAGCAGGCGCAGGCTGCCGTAGATGCGCTTGCGGCGCGCCTCGTCCGGGTAGTTGAGGTTGCCGATGCGCTCGACCTTCTTGCGCCACTCGTCCTTGTACCAGGCACCCTTGTCGCGCATGGTCGAGGCGGCGTTGAGGCGATGGATCTTCGGGCGTTTCGCGTACTGCTGGACTTCCTGGGCCAGTTCGGCCTCGAGGCTGGCGATCTCCGCCGACAGCTGCGCGGAGTCGAAGACCGGCGCCGGGCGCGTGTCCGGCACCGGCTTGGCTTCCTCGCGCTTGACCGGGGTCTTCTGCTGTTGCGGTGCGCGCGTGGCCACCGCCGCCTTGGGCGCTTCCTGGCGGGTGGCGGGTTGCTGCGGGGTGGCCGGCGGCGTGACCTTGCGCACCTCGCTGTCCTGGAACGGCGCCTGCTCCGTGGTCTTGGGGGCGGCGACGTGTTCCAGGGTGCCGCTGCCCTGCTGGTTGTCCTGGGCGAGGAAGTCGGCCTCCTTGGGCTTTTCATCGCTCTTGAAGGTGGACAGGGTGATTTCCAGCGTCTTGCTGATGTCCGGTGGCGACTCCAGGCCGAAGCCGATGCCGAGAATCAGCGCCACGTGCAGCGCGGCGGCGAGAAACAGGGTGAACCCCAGGCGATCCGCCGGACGGACGGTGGCGGAGGTGGTGGGCGGTGGGGTGGCTGCTGCGTTCATCGCGTTTCGGGTCTGCTTTCGAATGTCGCGCAGTCTGCCGGGTCGGGGTGTGCGCCTGCAAGTTGCAGGCGCCAGGCTGCCACCTGCGTCAAGCTTTTAGGCCGCGTTTGCTCGCGATGCAGTCCATCAGGCGATCGCCGATGCGGGTATCGAAGGCCGCATCGATCTCGCGGATGCAGGTGGGGCTGGTGACGTTGATTTCCGTCAGGTGTTCGCCGATCACGTCGAGTCCGACGAAGATCAGCCCCCTGTCGCGCAGGCTCGGGCCCACTGCCGCGGCGATCTCGCGGTCGCGCTCGGTCAGCGGGCGTGCCTCGCCCCGTCCACCGGCCGCGAGGTTGCCGCGGGTCTCGCCGGCGGCGGGGATGCGCGCCAGGCAGTAGGGCACCGGTTCGCCGTCGATCATCAGGATGCGCTTGTCGCCTTCCTTGATGGCCGGCAGATAACCTTGCGCCATGATCTGCTGTTGGCCATGCTGAGTGAGGGTTTCCAGAATCACCGAGAGGTTGGGATCGCCCTCGCGATGGCGAAATATCTGCGATCCGCCCATGCCATCCAGGGGTTTGAGAATGATGTCACGGTGCTGTATCGCAAACTCGCGCAGAATGTCGGGGCGCCGACTGACCAGGGTCGGCGGTGTGTATTGGGGAAACAGGGTAGCGAAGAATTTTTCGTTGCAGTCGCGCAGGCTCTGAGGTCGATTCACCACCAGTACGCCGTCACGTTCGGCCTGCTCGAGCAGATAGGTGGAGTAGACGAATTCATTGTCGAAGGGCGGGTCCTTGCGCATCAGGATCACGTCCAGCTCGGCGAGCTGCATGTCCTGTTCCGTACCAAGGGTGAACCACTTTTGCGGGTCGTTGAATACTTCCAGCGGCCGCAAGCGGGCTCTGGCCTGGCCCTGGGCCTGGTAGAGATCCTGCTGTTCCATGTAGAACAGCGACCAGCCGCGTGCTTGAGCGGCCAGCAGCATGGCCAGCGAGCTGTCCTTCTTGAAGGAGATGCTGGCAATCGGATCCATGACGATCCCGAGACGAAGGCTCATGGGGAAAATCTCCGCGAGATAAAGGGTGAAGGCCGGGTTGGCCGTACCGAACAATGGCTGTCAGGGTGGCGTCGGCCGGGGCCTTGGTCAAGGGCCGGTGCTGCCCTGGCGGCCTTATAGATTGCATGTGGAGAGTGTGCTAAAAAGGCCCGACGATTGGGGCAAGACCAATCGGCGACTGGGCCTCAGGCATACTGATAACGCGAATATAACGACTCACCGAGGCGATGGTAGGGCGAACATGGAACAGCATTCCGAGGGTTTGAAAGTGATGGTGATCGACGATTCGAAAACGATTCGTCGCACCGCGGAAACTCTGCTGAAAAAAGTGGGTTGTGATGTCATCACCGCGGTCGATGGCTTCGATGCCCTGGCCAAGATTGCCGACACTCACCCGAGCATCATCTTTGTCGACATCATGATGCCGCGTCTCGATGGGTATCAGACCTGTGCCCTGATCAAGAACAACAGTGCTTTCAAGTCCACCCCGGTGATCATGCTGTCCTCCAAGGACGGCCTGTTCGACAAGGCCAAGGGGCGGATCGTCGGTTCCGATCAATATCTGACCAAGCCCTTCAGCAAGGAAGAGCTGCTCGGAGCGATCAAAGCCCACGTGCCGGACTTCACCCCGGTAGAACAAGCCTCCTGACGTGTCGGCCTGCAGGGCCGTACGCCTCTTCTGTATTGGGAAACACCATGGCTCGAATTCTGATTGTTGATGACTCACCGACCGAGATGTACAAGCTGACGGCCATGCTGGAAAAGCATGGCCATCAGGTGCTGAAGGCGGAAAACGGCGCCGATGGCGTTGCCCTGGCTCGCCAGGAGAAACCGGATGCGGTGCTGATGGATATCGTCATGCCCGGGCTCAATGGTTTTCAGGCGACTCGTCAGCTGACCAAGGACGCCGAAACCAGCCACATCCCGGTGATCATCGTCACCACCAAGGATCAGGAAACCGACAAGGTCTGGGGCAAGCGCCAAGGCGCCAAGGACTACCTGACCAAGCCGGTTGACGAAGAAACCTTGCTGAAAACCCTCAATGCGGTACTGGCCGGCTGATGCCGGGCAGGTCGCGAAGCAGATAAGAAAAGGCCAAGGCCGGCATGGCGGACGTGCAGACTCCATTCCAGATTCTCCTCGAGATCGACCAGCGTTGCCGAGCCCTGGCGGCCGGCTTGCCGTCGCAGCAGACGGCGGTGCAGACCTGGAGCGGCATCGGCTTTCGCATGGGCGAGCGATTCTTCGTCGCGCCGATGGGGGAGGTGGGTGAGGTGTTGCACGAGCCACGCTACACCCTGCTGCCGGGTGTGAAAGGCTGGGTCAAAGGGGTGGCCAACGTGCGTGGCCGCCTGTTGCCGGTGATGGACCTGTGCGGGTTCTTCGGCAGCGAACTGTCGCCGCTGCGCAAGCTGCGACGCGTGCTGGTGGTCGACCACCAGGAGATCTTCGCCGGCCTGACGGTCGACGAGGTCTTCGGCATGCAACATTTTCCCGTGGATGCGTTTTCAGAACAGCTGCCGCCTCTCGAGGCGAGCATTGCACCGTTCATTCACGGAGTCTTTCAGCGAGAACAGCCCTGGTTGGTATTCAGCCCGCATGCGTTGGCGGCCGATCAGGGGTTTCTCGATGTTGCCTACTAACAGAAATTCGGTTGGGTCGGTTCTTCCGGCCCTTTGGCGTTACATGGGAACCGTAGTGCGGTCGGTCCAGGCGGGGGCCAGATAATGAAAAAACTCAATACAGGCAATTTGTTGGTCGGGGCACGCAGCAGCACGCTGATCGCGGCGCTGTTCGTCGTGCTCATCGTCTCCATCGTGCTGTTGTTCGCGAACTTCGCCTACATCAACACCCAATCCAACTACGATACCGAGTACATCGGCCACTCCGGTGAGCTGCGCGTACTCTCCCAGCGTATCGCCAAGAACGCCACGGAAGCGGCGGCAGGTACTGCCGAGGCCTTCGGCCTGTTGCGCGATGCGCGCAACGACTTCCAGCAGCGCTGGGGCTACCTGACCGACGGCGACGCCGCCAGCGGCCTGCCGCCGGCGCCCGAGGCCGTACAGCCGCAGATGGCCACGGTACAGCAGGACTGGGACAGCCTGCGGCAGAACACCGACGCCATTCTCGCCAGTGAGCAGACCGTACTGTCGCTGCACCAGGTAGCCGCCACCCTGGCGGAAACCATTCCGCAGCTGCAGGTCGAGTACGAGGAAGTGGTCGACATCCTGCTGGAAAGTGGTGCGCCGGCCGCTCAGGTTTCCGTGGCCCAGCGTCAGTCGCTGCTGGCAGAACGTATCCTGGGTTCGGTGAACAAGGTACTGGCGGGTGACGAGGACTCGGTGCAGGCCGCTGACATGTTCGGCCGCGACGCCAGCCTGTTCGGCCGCGTACTGGCTGCGATGCTGGAAGGCAACGCGGCGATGGAAATCACCCAGGTGACCGACGAGGAGGCTCTCGAGCGTCTGGCGGAGATTTCCGAGCTGTTCGAATTCGTATCCGGTTCTGTGGACGAGATTCTCGAAACCTCGCCGGAACTGTTCCAGGTGCGTGAATCGGCGAACTCCATCTTCACCGTTTCCCAGACCCTGCTGGACAAGGCATCCGATCTGGCCGGTGGCTTCGAAGACCTGGCCGACGGTCGTGCCATGAACACCCTGTTCGGCTACGTGCTGGGTGCCCTGGCGCTGGCTGCGATCATCCTCATCGGTCTGGTGATGGTGCGTGAGACCAACCGCCGTCTCGCTGAAACCGCCGAGAAGAACGAGCGTAACCAGGCAGCGATTCTGCGACTGCTCGATGAGATCGCCGACCTCGCCGACGGTGACCTGACCGTGGCCGCGACGGTAACCGAGGACTTCACCGGTGCCATCGCCGACTCCATCAACTACTCCATCGACCAGCTGCGCGACCTGGTAGCGACCATCAACCTGACCGCCGTTCAGGTAGCCGGTGCTGCTCAGGAAACCCAGGCCACGGCGATGCACCTGGCCGAGGCTTCCGAGCACCAGGCCCAGGAAATCGCCGGTGCTTCCGCGGCGATCAACGAAATGGCCGTGTCGATTGACCAGGTATCGGCGAACGCCAGCGAATCGTCCGCGGTAGCGGAACGTTCGGTAGCCATCGCCAACAAGGGTAACGAGGTCGTACACAACACCATCACCGGCATGGATAACATCCGTGAGCAGATCCAGGACACCTCGAAGCGGATCAAGCGCCTCGGTGAATCGTCCCAGGAGATCGGTGACATCGTTAGCCTGATTAACGACATTGCCGACCAGACCAACATCCTCGCACTGAACGCCGCGATCCAGGCCTCCATGGCCGGTGACGCAGGCCGAGGCTTCGCGGTGGTAGCGGACGAGGTACAGCGCCTTGCAGAACGTTCCTCTGCGGCGACCAAGCAGATCGAAGCGCTGGTGAAAACCATTCAGACCGACACCAACGAAGCCGTTATCTCCATGGAGCAGACGACCTCCGAAGTGGTGCGCGGTGCACGCCTGGCGCAGGACGCCGGTGTGGCACTGGAAGAGATCGAGAAGGTATCGAAGACCCTCGCGGCCCTCATCCAGAACATCTCCAACGCTGCCCGTCAGCAGGCCTCGTCGGCTGGTCACATCTCCAACACCATGAACGTGATTCAGGAAATCACCTCGCAGACGTCCTCGGGTACCACCGCCACCGCGAAGAGCATTGGTAACCTGGCCAAGATGGCCAGTGAGATGCGCAAGTCGGTGTCTGGCTTCACCCTCCCGGACGCCTGATAAAGGAGTGCGGAGGCTGGCTGCAGCCTCCGCGACATAGCCATGACCCAGGGCGAAGGTATGCAGTCAGCGGGCGTTTGGGCATTGCGCCCAGTGACCGACATGTCGCAAGCCGATTTCCACGACTGGCAGACGCTGCTCGAAGCGCGTACCGGTGTGGTGATCAGCGAACAGCGACGTGCCTTTCTGCAGACCAACCTGAGTGCGCGGATGCGCGAGTTGGGCGTCACGGACTACGCCAGTTACTACCGACAGGTCACCGATGGCCCCCGTGGCGCGGTGGAGTGGTCGACCCTGCTGGATCGTCTGACCGTGCAGGAAACCCGCTTCTTTCGCCATCAGCCGTCGTTCGAGGTGCTCGCGCAGTATCTGCAGGAGCGCCTGGCCGCCGGGCTGAGCAAACCCTGGGAGTTGTGGAGCGTGGGTTGCTCCAGTGGTGAGGAGCCCTATTCGCTGGCCATCCAGGCCGCCGAGACCTTGCAGGGCAGTGAGTTGCCGGAGCATTTCGCGGTCACCGGTACCGATATCAGTCAGGGTGCGTTGAGCCGGGCGCGTGAAGCCAGTTACTCGGCGCGGCGCCTGGAGCAGGTGGGTGATGAACTGCGTGAACGCTACTTTCTCGCGCAGGCAGACGGACGTTTCAAGGTTGTACCGAGCCTGGCAGCTCGCGTGTGTTGCGCCAGGCTCAATGTGCTGGAACTGGCCAAGGCGCCAATGTCCGGCATGGATGTGATTTTTTGTCAGAACTTGCTGATCTATTTCCGCCGCTGGCGTCGCCGCGACATCCTCAACCGCCTGGCCGAAAGCCTGGCGCCGGGTGGCCTGCTGGTCGTAGGTGTGGGCGAAGTAGCCGGTTGGCAGCACCCGCACCTGGTGCCGGTGGCCGACGAGCGAGTTCTGGCGTTTACCCGCAAGGGATAAGGCCAAGTTTATGAGTGGAGTGGCTATGGGTGATCGGCATGATTATGTCGCCCTGGAGTGGGTAAAAGGCGAGATCGGGGAAACCCTGAAGCAGGCGCGGCAGGCCCTGGAGGCGTTCGTCGAGAACCCGCAGGACCCCACGCGCATGCGCTTCTGCCTGACCTACGTGCACCAGGTTCACGGCACCTTGCAGATGGTCGAGTTCTACGGCGCTGCGCTGCTCGCCGAAGAGATGGAACAGCTGGCCAAGGCACTGATGGAAGGCCGCGTCGCCAACCAGGGCGAGGCCCTGGAAGTGCTGATGCAGGCGATCCTGCAGCTGCCGGTCTACCTCGACCGCATCCAGACCGCCCGTCGCGACCTGCCGATGGTCGTGCTGCCACTGCTCAACGACCTGCGCGCCGCCCGTGGCGAGAAGCTGCTGTCGGAAACCAGCCTGTTCTCCCCGGACATGTCCGTCCGCCTGCCGGCGCTGCCGGAGGGTGGCCTGGCGCGTCTGCGTACCGCCGAACTGCCGGTGCTGCTGCGCAAGCTGCGGCAGATGCTGCAGATGGCGCTGGTCGGCGTCATCCGCAACCAGGACCTGGCCACCAACCTCGGCTACATGGCGCGGGTCTTCGCCCGTCTGGAGAACCTGTGCAAGGACGCCCCGCTGGGCGGCCTGTGGCAGATCGCCTCCGGCCTGATCGAAGGGCTGGCCAATGGCAGCGTGGTCAACGGCACCTCGGTGCGCACCCTGCTGCGCCAGGTCGACAAGGAGCTCAAGCGCCTGGTCGAAGAAGGTGCTGACGGCATCAACCAGTCCGCTCCCGACGAACTGACCAAGAACCTGCTGTTCTATGTGGCCAAGGCGCCGGCGCAATCGCCGCGCATCCGCAGCCTGAAGGCGCAGTACCGCCTCGACGATGCCCTGCCCGATACCGAGGTGGTGGACGAAGAACGTGCCCGTCTGGCTGGCCCCGACCGCGATGCCATGCGCTCGGTGGTGGCGGCACTGTGCGAGGAGCTGGTGCGGGTCAAGGACAGCCTCGACCTGTTCGTGCGCAGCGACCGCAGCCGTCCGGGCGAGCTGGATGCCCTGCTGGCCCCGCTGAAGCAGATCGCCGATACCCTCGCGGTGCTTGGTTTCGGCCAGCCGCGCAAGGTCATTCTCGACCAGATCGACGTGATCCATGCGCTGTCCCTTGGCCAGCGCGAACCGAACGACGCGGTGCTGATGGACGTGGCTGGCGCGCTGCTCTACGTCGAAGCGACGCTGGCCGGCATGGTCGGCCCGGGCGATGACAGCCAGAACGAGCAGAGCCATCTGCCGACCACCGATGTCGGGCAGATTCACCAGCTCGTCATCAAGGAAGCGCGCAATGGCCTGGAGCAGGCCAAGGACGCGATCATCGAGTTCATTGCCTCGCAGTGGAACCACGAACACCTGGCGCGCGTGCCCGAACTGCTGACCCAGGTCCGTGGTGGCCTGGCGATGATTCCGCTGCAGCGCGCCGCCGACCTGCTCAATGCCTGCAACCGCTACATTCAGGAGCAGTTGCTGGCACGCAAGGCCGTGCCCAACTGGCAGAGCCTGGATACCCTGGCCGACGCCATCACCAGCGTCGAGTACTACCTCGAGCGCCTGGCCGAAGACCATGGCACCCAGGGCGATCTGATCCTCGACGTTGCCGAGGAAAGCCTGGAGACCCTGGGCTATCCCCTCAAGGAAAAGCCTTCGATTCTCGACCGCGTCGAGCCGGAGGAAGAAACCCTGGCGCCACTGGCCGACCCGCTGCAGGAAATCGAACTGCTCGGTGCCGAGGACGAACTGCTGGAAGAGCCGCTGGCCGAGACCGCGCCCCAGGTTGACGAGATCGACGAGCAGCCCGCCGAGGCACCGGCCGATCTGGAATTGCTGGAAGGCGACGCGGAGCTGCCGGTCGCCGCTGATTCCGCTGACGGCTTCACCTTCGAGCTGGCGGAACTCGATGAGCTGCCGTCGCTGCAGGACGACGAGCTTGCCCCTGCCGCGCTGATCGAGATCGAGGCGGAACCTGAGCTGGAAGAGCTGAGCCTCGAGCAACTGAGCGAGGCGCCGCAGTGGGACGAGCTGGAACTGGCCGACCTGGAACTGCCGGAAGTCGAACTGCCCAGCGCGCCCGAGGTTGCGCCGCCAGCCGCCGAGGCGGAGGCGGACAAGCCGCTGTCGATGGCCGATGTGATGGCCGCACCGGTACAGGCGATCAACCCGCCTGCAGCCGACGTTCCGCCCAGCCTGCTGCCGCCGCCTGCCGACGAGGAGCCGGTGGACGAGGAGCTGCTGGAAGTCTTCATCGAAGAAGCCGGCGAAGTGCTGGAAACCATCGCCGAGTACCTGCCGCAGTGGCAGGCCGATACCGACAACAAGGATGCGCTGATCGAAGTGCGGCGCGCCTTCCACACCCTCAAGGGCAGCGGGCGCATGGTGCGCGCGCTGGTCATCGGGGAGCTGGCCTGGTCCATCGAGAACCTGCTCAACCGTGTTCTGGATCGCAGCATCGAGCCCGCTGCACCGGTGCAGCAGGTCGTGCTCGATGTCGTCGCCCTGATGCCGGCACTGGTCGAGGAGTTCGCCGCCAAGGCCCAGCGTCAGCGCGATGATGTCGACCTGCTGGCCGCCACGGCGCACGCCCTGGCCAAGGGGCAAACGCCCCCAAAATCTGACGCCCCGGCCGCTCCGCAGGTAGCCGAACCCGTGGGCGTAACCGAAGCTACCGCCGCCGTCGAGCAGGCCCCGGTCGTCGTGGATCAGGACCTCGATGGCGAGCCCCTCGATCCTCAGCTGCTGGAGATCTTCCGCAACGAGGCCGAGACTCATCTGGATACCCTGGTCGGCTTCCTCGCCGATTGTGCGCAGGAGTTGCCGCAACCGGTAACCGACGACCTGCAGCGCGCCCTGCACACGCTCAAGGGCAGCGCCTACATGGCCGGCATTCTCCCCGTGGCGGAAATCGCCGCGCCGCTGGAGAAGCTGGTCAAGGAATTCAAGACCAACCTGATTCAGGTCGACCTCGCCGCTGCGGAACTGCTGAGCAGTGCCGAGGGGCTGTTCCGCATTGGCCTGGACAACCTGGAAAGCCAGCCGCTGGCAGCGATTCCCGGTGCCGAGGCATTCCTTGCCCGGGTCCAGGCACTGCATCAGGATCGTCTCGCCAATGCCGAGGACGAGCGCAGCGGAGAAAGCGGCGAGAGCCGTGATCCGCAGCTGATCAGCATTTTCCTCGCCGAAGGCATGGACATCCTGCTGGATGCCGAGGACCTGCTGCGCAAGTGGCGCGAGCACCCCTCCGAGCGCCAGGAGCTGTCCGCGCTGCTGGAAGAGCTGACGACCCTGGGACGTGGCGCGGAAATGGCCGAACTGCCGCAGATCGACGAGCTCTGCGAAGCCTTGCTCGACCTCTATGGCGCCGTCGAGGAAGGCAGCCTGGCCGTCAGCGAGCGTTTCTTCGACGAGGCAGAGAAAGCCCACGAAGCGCTGATCGGCATGATGGACCAGGTGGCCGCCGCGCTGCAGGTCAGCCCTCAGCCCGAGCGTGTTGAGGCGCTGCGTCAGTTGCTGGCCGAAGCCATCGATCCGAACACCCTGGCGTTGCTGTCGCCCGATGTCGAAGGTCTGGAAGTCGTCGAGCTGGACCAGGCCACTGCCGAACTCGAGCAGGCCGAGCAGTCGGCCGCGAGCGAGGAGCCTGGCGAATCGCAGCTGGCCGAGGCGTCGTTCGAGACCATCGAGGCCGAGCCAGTGCCTGAAGAGCAGGCGAGCTTCAGCCCGGCCGATGCCGAACTCGACGAGGAGATGGTCGAGATCTTCCTCGAAGAAGCCGTCGACATTCTGGAAAGCGCGGGACAGGCGCTGGAGCGCTGGCTGAGCGAGCCGGACAACACCATGCCGCTGTCGTCGCTGCAGCGTGACCTGCACACCCTCAAGGGTGGTGCGCGCATGGCCTCGATTCGTCCGATAGGCGACCTGGGTCATGAACTGGAGTCCCTGTACGAGGGCCTGGTCGACCGTCGCTACAACCATTCACCGGCGCTGGGTAACCTGCTGCAGCAGAGCCACGACCGCCTGGCGCAGATGCTCGACCAGTTGCAGGCGCGCCAGCCGCTGGTTTCCGGTGATGACCTGATCCAGGCGATCCGTCAGTTCCGCCAGGGCGGCCCGGCGCCGAGCCTGTCGGCAGCCGTTGCCCAGGTCGAGGCGCCGATGCTCGACGAACAACCGTCCAGCGAGGCTGACGAGCCGCTCGAGTTCGATCTCGCTGACGATGACACGCCGCCTCTGGCCCTGGTCGAGGACGACGTCGTTGTCGACGAGATCATCGACGTGCCGCTCGAAGACAACCTGCCGCTCGTCGACGAAGTGGAGCTGGAACTGCCTGAGGAGCCGCAGGTCGAGACTGTTGCCGAGCCCGAGCCCGAGCCCGAGCCCGAGCCCGAGCCCGAGCCGGAACCTGCGCCTGCACCAGCACCTGCACCTGCACCGCAGGTCGTGGACAGCTGGCACGAGGAGCGCGATCCCGAGCTGGTGGAGATCTTCCTCGAGGAAGGCTTCGACATCATCGAAAGCGCGGGCGCAGCCCTGCAGCGCTGGATGGGCGATGTCGACAACAGCCTGGAGCTGGAAGCCCTGCAACGCGATCTGCACACCCTCAAGGGTGGTGCGCGGATGGCCGAGATTCGCGAAATCGGCGATCTGGCCCATGAGCTCGAATTCCTCTACGAAGGTCTCGGCGGCGGCCGTCTGCGTGCCAGCACGGAACTCTTCACCCTGCTGCAGGCCTGTCATGACCGCCTGGCCGAGATGCTGGAAGCGGTGCGTGGCCAGCGTGCGGTGCCCTCGGGCGAGGACCTGATCGATACGATCAAACGCTTCCGCGCCAATCCTGACGAACAACTGAGCATGCCGTCGGCCGTTCAGCTCAAGGCCGTGGTCGAGAGCGACGACGCCGATGAGGCGGACAGCGACATTCTCGACATCTTCCTCGAAGAGGGCGATGACCTGCTCGAGGCGATGGAAACGGCTATCGGGCGCTGGGAAGATCAGCGCGAGGACAGTGCGCCGATCGACGAGATGCTGCGCATCCTGCACACCCTCAAGGGCGGTGCGCGCCTGGCTGGACAGAAGCGCCTGGGTGACATGAGCCACGACCTCGAACAGCATCTGAGTGAGGCGTTGCAGCAGGGCGCACCGTGGCCGGAAAGCCTGTTCCTCGATGTGCAGTCCGGTTTCGAAGGCCTGCAGCAGGAACTCGACCTGCTGCGCCAGCGCCTCAGTGCCAGCCTGGCCGATGAGCCGGCTGCCGCGCCGGTCGAACCGGTCGAGGTTGCCGCTCTGCCGGTGCAGAGCAGTGCGCCGATCGTCGCCGCCAGCGACGCGCCGACGCAGCTGCAGGCACCCAAGGTCCTGCCGTTCGTGCGCCGGGCCGAAGAGGCGGCCGCCGAGGCTGCCGCGCGCCGCGCGCCGCAGGAACTGGTCAAGGTTCCTGCCGAGTTGCTCGAAGGGCTGGTCAACCTGGCCGGTGAGACCTCGATCTTCCGCGGCCGTGTCGAGCAGCAGGTCAGTGACGTGAGCTTCACCCTGAGCGAGATGGAAGCGACCATCGACCGTGTGCGTGACCAGCTGCGTCGTCTCGACACCGAGACCCAGGCGCAGATTCTCAGCCGCTACCAGGCCGAGGCCGAACGTGCCGGCTACGAGGATTTCGACCCGCTGGAAATGGACCGTCACTCGCAGCTGCAGCAGCTCTCGCGTGCGCTGTTCGAGTCCGCGTCCGACTTGCTCGACCTGAAGGAAACCCTGGCCGCGAAGAACCGCGACGCCGAGACCCTGCTGCTGCAACAGGCACGGGTCAACACCGAGTTGCAGGAAGGCCTGATGCGTACGCGCATGGTGCCCTTCGACCGTCTGGTC
Organism: Pseudomonas sp. REST10; assembly: GCF_029542605.1. Lineage (NCBI taxonomy): Bacteria > Pseudomonadati > Pseudomonadota > Gammaproteobacteria > Pseudomonadales > Pseudomonadaceae > Pseudomonas > Pseudomonas sp. REST10. The sequence goes on from NZ_CP035677.1 coordinate 684,049, forward strand.
CCGCGCCTGCGGCGCATCGTCCGGCAGGTGGCCGGCGAGCTCGGCAAGCAGGTGGAATTCGTCGTCGGCAACGCCGAGGGGGAAATGGACCGTACCGTGCTCGAACGTATCGTCGCGCCGCTGGAGCACATGCTGCGCAACGCTGTCGACCACGGGATCGAAGTGGCTGATGTACGCCGCGCGGCAGGCAAGCCGGACGCCGGCACCATCCGCCTGAATCTGGGGCGCGAGGGCGGTGATATCGTCCTCACGCTGGATGATGATGGCGGTGGTATCCGTCTGGAAGCCGTGCGCCGCAAGGCCATCGAACGTGGCCTGATGGACGCCGACAGCGACCTGAGCGATCACGAGATCCTGCAGTTCATCCTCGAGGCCGGTTTCTCCACGGCGGAGAAGGTCACGCAGATTTCCGGACGCGGCGTCGGCATGGACGTGGTGCACTCCGAGGTCAAGCAGCTCGGCGGCTCGATGAGCATCGACTCGACCCTGGGCCAGGGCACGCGCTTCACCATCCGCCTGCCGTTCACCGTGTCGGTCAACCGCGCGCTGATGGTGTACTCGGGCGAGGACCTGTACGCCATTCCGTTGAACACCATCGAAGGTATCGTGCGCGTTTCGCCTTACGAGCTGGAGGCCTACTACGCCCCGGATGCGCCGCGCTTCGAGTATGCCGGCCAGGCCTACGAACTGAAGTACCTCGGTGACCTGCTGAACAATGGCCAGCAGCCCAAGCTGGTGGGGCAGAGCCTGCCGCTGCCGGTGATCCTGGTGCGCTCCAGCGAGCACGCCGTGGCTGTGCAGGTCGACAGCCTGGCCGGTTCGCGCGAGATCGTGGTGAAGAGCCTCGGCCCGCAGTTCGCCGGGGTGCATGGCATCTCCGGTGCGACCATCCTCGGTGACGGGCGCGTGGTGGTCATTCTCGACCTGCTGGCGACCATCCGCGTGCTGCACGCGCACCTGCAGAATCAGCTGCTGCCGCGTCTGGCTTCGCGCCAGGTGGCGATCAGCGAAGAGGTCGAAGTCGATCGGCCAACCCTGGTCATGGTGGTGGACGACTCGGTCACCGTGCGCAAGGTCACCAGCCGTCTGCTCGAGCGTAACGGCATGAACGTGGTCACTGCCAAGGACGGGGTGGATGCCATCGCCCAACTGCAGGAGCACAAGCCGGACATCATGCTGCTGGACATCGAGATGCCGCGCATGGACGGCTTCGAGGTGGCGACCCTGGTGCGCCACGATGAACGCCTGAAGGACCTGCCGATCATCATGATCACCTCGCGTACCGGTGAAAAACACCGTGAGCGGGCGATGTCCATCGGCGTCAACCAGTACCTCGGCAAGCCCTATCAGGAGTCCTTGCTGCTCGAAACCATCGCTCAGTTGGTGGATAGCCATCAGGTCAAGCGGACATGACAGAGAAATCCCTCGCGCGCATTGCGGTCATCGCCGACACCTCGCTGCAGCGCCATGTGCTGCAGCAGGCGCTGGCAGGTGGTGGTTACCAGGTGGTGCTCAACAGCGATCCGGCGCGTCTCGACGAGGATGCCCTGGCCGCTTGCGAGACCGATCTGTGGCTGGTGGACCTGGCCCAGTCGGATGATTCGCCGCTGGTCGACAGCCTGCTGGAGCGCGCCAGCGCGCCGGTGTTGTTCGGCGAGGGGCATGCCCCTGAACGTCAGTCCGAAAACTATCCGCGCTGGGAGCGCAGCCTGTTCGGCAAGCTCAAGCGTCTGGTCGGGGACCCGGCCCAGGCCGTTGGCCCCAGCCTGCAGGCCCTGCTGGACGAAGCGCAGCGGCCGACCCGCCTCGAGCTGCCGCAGGCGCTCGCCGATACGCCGCTAAAGGCTGGCGAACCGGCGCGTCAGGTCTGGTTGCTGGCGGCCTCGCTGGGCGGTCCGGCGGCTGTGAAAGCCTTTCTCGATGCGCTGCCGGGCGGCCTGCCCATCGGCTTCATCTACGCCCAGCACATCGACGCCAGCTTCGAAGCGGCATTGCCGCAGGCCGTCGGGCGACACAGCCAGTGGCACGTCAATCCGGCACGCCAGGGCGACCCGGTGCGATGTGGCGAGGTGGTGGTGGTGCCGATCGCCAGCGAGCTGGGTTTCGACGATCAGGGCGCCATGCAGATCGCCGAGCGCGGCTGGCCGGAGCCCTACAGCCCCTCCATCGACCAGATGATGCTCAATCTGGCGCAACAGTTCGGCGCCCAGTGTGGCGTCATCGTCTTCAGTGGCATGGGCAGCGACGGCAGTGCCGCCGCCGCGTACGTCAAACGCCAGGGCGGGGTGATCTGGACCCAGCGCGGCGACAGCTGCGCCTGCCCGAGCATGCCCGACAGCCTGCGCGAGGGCGGCTACAGCAGCTTCAGCGCCGACCCGCGCGAGCTGGCCGTGGCCCTGGTCAATCACCTTGCCGAACATTGCAGTTGATCGGGGTTTGCCCCGTATAGGACGTTTTCATGAGTCAAGCCGTCGCCACCCAGAACAGTGCAGCCAACCTCACCGGGTTGCTGGTGCCGCTGGCCGACCGCACCCTGCTGCTGCCCAACGTGGCGGTCGCCGAGCTGATTCCCTATCGCGCGCCCCAGGTGAGCGAAGGTGCGCCGGCGTGGTTTCTCGGCCAGATCGCCTGGCGTGACCTGAGCCTGCCGCTGTTCTCCTTCGAGGCCGCCAGTGGTGGCCAGGCGCAGGTCGCCAGCGGGGCGCGGGTCGCGGTGATCAACGCACTGGGCGGTCGCCCCAAGGTCAAGTTCATTGCCTTGCTGGTGCAGGGCATTCCCCGCTCGCTGAAGGTCGGCAGTGACCTGGCTGCGGCCGATGTCGAGCTGGCGCCGCTCGAGCTGGGCGCCGCACGCATTGCCGATGAGGTGGTGCGGATTCCGGATCTGGTGGCCCTGGAGCAGATGCTGGACGATGCCGGCCTGATCTGAGTCGCGCTGCAAGGCGCAGCAGGCCCCAACGAAAAAGCCCCGGCACATGGCCGGGGCTTTTTTATGCCGTCAGCGAGCGCAATCAGCGCTGCGCGTTAGCCTCTGCAGCTTCGGCTTTCTTTTCTTCTTCCAGATTGTCTTCCGAGGTGTGGCTACCCCAGTAGTCGGCGTTCTTGATGCCGAGTTTTTCCGGGTGGAACACCGGGTCCTTGCCTTCGTCCTGCTGTTGCTCGTAGTCCTTCAGGCACTTGTAGGCGATCTTGTGCATGAGCACGATGGCGATGATGTTCAGCCAGGCCATCAGGCCCACGCCGAGGTCACCCAGGTCCCAGGCAACGGTGGCGCTGCGCACGGTGCCGTATACGGTGGCCGCGATGATGCCGAACTTCAGCAGCAGGGTGAGGATCGGACGCTTCACCTTGCGGTTGATGTAGGCAATGTTGGTTTCGGCGATGTAGTAGTAGGCCAGGATGGTGGTGAAGGCGAAGAAGAACAGGGCGATGGCAACGAAGGCGTTACCGAAGCCGGGCATCATGTTCTCCATCGCGGTCTGCACGTAGCCCGGGCCGGCGGCGACGCCAGCGATACCGGTGAACAGCGCGCTGCCATCGGGAGCCTGTACGTTGTACTGACCGGTGATCAGCAGCATGAAGGCAGTCGCCGAGCAGACGAACAGGGTGTCGATGTAGACCGAGAAGCCCTGTACCAGGCCCTGCTTGGCCGGGTGGCTGACGGCTGCCGCGGAGGAGGCGTGCGGGCCGGTGCCCTGACCTGCTTCGTTGGAGTAGACGCCGCGCTTCACGCCCCACTGGATAGCCATGCCGATGATGGCACCGAAACCGGCTTCGAGGCCGAAGGCGCTACGGAAGATCAGAGCGATCACTTCCGGCAGCTTTTCGATGTTCAGCAGGATGATCACCAGGGCGACCAGGATGTAGCCCAGCGCCATGAACGGCACCACCACCTGGGTGAAGTGGGCGATACGCTTGACGCCACCGAAGATGATCAGACCGATCAGGACGGCGAGCAGGGCAGCGGTCACGTTCGGGTCGATGCCGAATGCGGTTTGCGCGCTGGAGGCGATGGAGTTGGCCTGTACGCCCGGCAGCAGCAGGCCGCAGGCGAACACGGTGACCACGGCGAACAGCCAGGCGTACCACTTCAGACCCAGGCCTTTCTCGATGTAGAAGGCCGGGCCACCGCGGTATTCACCGTTGAGCTTTTCCTTGTACACCTGGCCGAGGGTGGACTCGACGAACGCCGAGCTGGCGCCGAGGAAGGCAACCATCCACATCCAGAAGATCGCACCCGGGCCGCCGAAGGTGATGGCGGTGGCCACACCGGCGATGTTACCGGTACCGACGCGACCGGCGAGGGTCATGGTCAGGGCTTGGAAGGAGGAGATGCCGTGCTCATCGGTCTTGCCGGTGAACATCAGGCGGATCATTTCTTTGAAGTGGCGGACCTGGAGGAAGCGGCCGCGAAGGGAGAAGTAGAGACCAACGCCGAGACATAGATAGATCAGCGCCGGGCTCCAGACCAGACCGTTGAGGGTCGAGACCAGTTCGTTCATGCAATGCTCCTGGGCATGCGGCCGCCTTTTGGGCGGGGCCGAAGCCCGTTGATTTGTTATTGGAAGAGGAACGACGCAGCGGGGCGCCGGCCTCGGCCGGGCGCAGGTCGCTGGTAAAGCAGGTCGCGCACGCGGCGCGCAGAGCATGACAAAGACTGCTCGGCTTGCAATCTCTTGAGGTCACATTTTGTTACGCCAAGGCGACATTTTACGCCTGGAGGTCGCCCCACAGCTGCTGAGCGACGCTCAGGGCCACCACTGGCGCCGTTTCCGTGCGTAGAACGCGCGGTCCCAGGCGAGCTGCGTGGAAGCCGGCGTGCATGGCCTGTTCCACTTCCGCATCGCTCAAGCCGCCTTCCGGCCCGATCAGGAAGGCCAGATCGTCTGGCCGCTCATGGCTCTGCAGCGGTGCGGCGACCGGGTGCAGCACCAGCTTCAGATCGGCTTCGGTCTGTTGCAGCCAGGCGGCCAGCTCCAGTGGTGGGTGGATCACCGGCAGCACCGAGCGGCCGCACTGTTCGCAGGCGCTGATCGCCACCTGGCGCCAGTGAGCCATGCGCTTGTCGGCCCGTTCGTCCTTCAGGCGCACTTCGCAGCGCGTCGAGACGATGGGAGTGATTTCCGTCGCGCCCATCTCGGTGGCTTTCTGGATCGCCCAGTCCATGCGTTCGCCGCGTGACAGGCCTTGCCCGAGGTGAATGCGCAGCGCGGACTCGGCCAGGCCATCGAGGGCCTCGCGCAGTTCCACGCGCACGCTTTTCTTGCCCACCTCGATCAGCTCGCCCAGGTACTCGCGGCCACTGCCGTCGAACAGCTGCACGGCATCGCCCACGGCATGACGCAGCACCCGGCCGATGTAGTGCGCCTGGGCCTCGGGCAGCTCGTGCTGGCCGAGGGAGAGCGGGGCGTCGATGAAGAAGCGGGATAGGCGCATATGAATAGCTACTGAGCGACAAGTTCGAAGCGGCAAGTGTAAAGCACTGTGCCTCTGCGCTGTTACTTGCCGCTGGCGTCGGCGCTAGCCTGGATCGCGGTGATCGGGGAAGCGATTGTCCACCGCCACGCTGACCGATTCACGGGTGGCGATATCGATCCCTTCGCTGGCCACCTCGGCGAGGAAGTCGATTTCCTCGGGGGTGATCACGTAGGGCGGCAGGAAGTACACCACGCTGCCGAGCGGACGCAGCAGCGCGCCACGCTGCAGGGCATGCTGATAGACGCGCAGGCCACGTCGCTCCTGCCAGGGGTAGGCGGTCTTGCTGGCTTTGTCCTGCACCATCTCGATGGCCAGGGCCATGCCGGTCTGGCGGATCTCGGCGACGTGCGGGTGTTCGGCCAGGTGCGCGGTGGCGCTGGCCATGCGCGTGGCGAGGGCCTTGTTGGCCTCGATCACGTTGTCCTGCTCGAAGATGTCCAGGGTCGCCAGCGCCGCCGCACACGCCAGCGGGTTGCCGGTGTAGGTATGGGAATGGAGGAAGGCGCGCAGGGTCGCGTAGTCGTCGTAGAACGCCGCGTAGACATCGTCGGTGGTGAGTACGGCGGCCATCGGCAGGTAGCCGCCGGTGAGCGCCTTGGACAGCACCATGAAGTCCGGGGTGATGTTGGCCTGTTCGCAGGCGAACATCGTCCCGGTACGGCCGAACCCCACGGCGATCTCGTCGACGATCAGGTGCACGCCGTAGCGGTTGCAGGCGTCACGCAGCAGCTCGAGATAGACCGGGTGGTACATGCGCATGCCGCCGGCGCCCTGGATCAGAGGCTCGACGATCACCGCAGCGACTTCGTGGTGATGCTCGGCCAGGGTCTGTTCCATGTGGGCGAACATGCTGCGCGAGTGCGCTTCCCAGCTCACGCCCTCGGGACGCAGGTAGCAGTCCGGGGTCGGTACCTTGAGGGTGTCGAGCAACAGGGCGCGGTAGGTGTCGGTGAACAGCGACACATCGCCCACCGACATCGCCGCGACCGTCTCGCCGTGGTAGCTGTTGGTCAGGGTGACGAAGCGCTTCTTGGCCGGCGCACCGCTGTTGAGCCAGTAGTGGAAGCTCATCTTCAGCGCCACCTCGATGCCCGAGGAACCGTTGTCGGCGTAGAACACCCGGTTCAGGCCCGCGGGCGTGAGGCGCACCAGGCGCTCGGACAGTTCCACCACCGGTTCGTGGCTGAAACCGGCCAGCATCACGTGCTCGAGGCTGTCTAGTTGCTCGCGGATGCGTGCGTTGATGCGCGGGTTGGCGTGGCCGAAGACGTTGACCCACCAGGAGCTGACCGCATCCAGATAGCGCTTGCCGTCGAAGTCCTCCAGCCAGACGCCTTTGCCGCGGCGGATGGGGATGAGCGGCAGGCGTTCGTGATCCTTCATCTGGGTGCAGGGGTGCCACAGCACGTCGAGGTCGCGCTGCATCCAATGGTCGTTCTGGCTCATGAGAAATCTCCCGCTGTTCGGCGGCACAGCCTACCAGAAGGCGCGCGCGGGGATGGAAACTGCCGCTGGTCCGGTGTTTTGTGCCGTCTGTAGCCATCTCTGCGAACTTTGCGGCAGCGGCGGCGCACTAATCCGATCGGCTTGAAGGCATGGAAATGAGCTATCGCATTTCTCGATGTTTCATAGCGAAATTTTCCGCTTTAAATCGATATATTTGCCGTTAGTCTTGCTCGGAAATTGAATCAGGAAGTCCCCATGCAATGGCGTAATACCTCTGCTCGTTACGGTCTGGTCAGCGTGCTGTTGCACTGGTTGGTGGCGCTGGCCGTGTTCGGCCTCTTTGCCCTCGGTTTCTGGATGGTCGGGCTCAGCTATTACGACCCCTGGCGCCAGAGTGCGCCGGACCTGCACAAGAGCATCGGCATCCTGCTGTTCGCGACCATGCTGCTGCGCGTGTTGTGGCGCCTGTTCAACCCGGCGCCGGCGGCGCTGGAGAACCATGGCGCGCTCACCCGCCTGGCCTCCAGGCTGGGCCATGCCGCGCTCTACCTGGGCCTGTTCGGCGTGATGGTCTCCGGTTACCTGATTTCCACCGCGGATGGCCGTGGTATCGAGGTATTCGGGCTGTTCAGCGTGCCCGCCACCTTGACGGGCATCGAGCACCAGGAAGATATCGCCGGTGATATCCACGAATACCTGGCCTGGGGCCTGGTGATCTTCGCGGTCGTGCACGGCCTGGCCGCACTCAAGCACCATTTCATCGACCGCGACGGCACCCTGCTGCGGATGTTCGGGCGCTGAAGCTATTCATCATCGGGCCAAGGCCCACCTAGATCGACAACCTCGCAAGGAGAACACCCATGTTGAAGAATGCCCTCGCTGCACTGGTTCTGGGTTCCGCCCTGATCGGCGGGCAGGCCATGGCGGCCGACTATGCCATCGACAAGCAAGGCCAGCACGCCTTCGTCAACTTCAAGATCAGCCACCTGGGCTACAGCTGGCTGTACGGCACCTTCAAGGATTTCGACGGCAAGTTCAGCTTCGACGCCGCCAACCCCGAGGCCAGCAAGGTCAGCGTGAGCCTGAAGACCGCCAGCGTCGACACCAACCACGCCGAGCGCGACAAGCACATCCGCAGTGCCGACTTCCTCAATGCCAGCAAGCACGACACCGCGACCTTCGAGTCCACCTCGGTCAAGTCCACCGGTGAAGGCACCGCTGATGTCACCGGCAACCTGACCCTCAACGGCGTGACCAAGCCGGTGGTGATCGCGGCCAAGTTCATCGGTGAGGGCAAGGACCCGTGGGGCGGCTACCGCGCCGGTTTCGAAGGCACCACGACCCTGAAGATGAAGGACTTCGACATTGCCATGGACCTCGGCCCGGCTTCGGAAACCGTCGAGCTGATCATTTCGATCGAAGGCGTTCGCCAGTAAGGAAAGCGGCCGCTAGCCAGCGGTCGTCCGATGGCCCTTTCCCATTCATGGGAATGGGGCCCGAGGGGAGAGGGGTGGTGATCCACTCGCCTTTTCCGCTAAACGAAAACGCCGCCCTCAGGGGCGGCGTTTTTGTTGCTGCGTCGGCGCTTACTCGTCGCGGTTGCGCGTCAGCAGTGCCGGCTTCTCGCCGCGAGGGCGGTTGCTGTTGCTCAGCTCATCGAGTTGCTCGGCCGTGGGGAAGCGGTCCAGTCGCGAACTCTTGTGCATGATGACTGGCTGCTTGTCGCGCGGGCTACGCACGGCAGCCTCTGCACGCGGCAGCTCGTCGCGGTCGAGCGAGGTGACGCGGCCGTCATGGGCAGCGCGGCCACGGCCGCGGTTGGCACCGTTGCGTCCCTGGCCCTGGCCACCCTGGCCGCTGCCCTGGCGACGGTTCTTGTTGGCGCCATTGCCGGCACCACCGCCATTGTTGCTGCGCGGGCCCTTGTTGCTCTGGCGCTGGCCTTGACCCTGCTGGGTACCGCCGTTGCCGGGGTTGCCACCCGAACGACGGCCACGGCCCTGCTGCTTGTTCTGGGCCGGGCTGACGTAGTCGACGCGGTTGCCGAAGTTGTCGATATCGTCGTCGAGGAACTCTTCCGGATCACGATCTGGCGGCAGGGCGGGAATCGCCGCTGCAGGCTGGCCCTGGCCAGTGCCGCTGCGTTGTCCGCGGCGGCGCTTCTGCCCCTGTGGTTTGGCCTTCTGATCCTTGCCGCCGTCCTTGCCCTTGTCCTTGCGGCCACCGTTCTGGTGCTCGCCCTTGGGCTTGTCGCCGGACTCGGCCTTCTGCTTCTTCTGGCCGGCGTTGCGCGGCTGGCGTGGTTCGCGCGCCTCGGGGCGCTCGGCCTCCACGGTGCTGGCATCGAAGCCCATCAGATCGCCATCGGGGATCTTCTGCTTGGTCATGCGCTCGATGCTCTTGAGCAGCTTCTCCTCGTCCGGGGCGACGAGCGAGATGGCCTCGCCGCTACGTCCGGCACGGCCGGTGCGGCCGATGCGGTGAACGTAGTCCTCCTCGACATTGGGCAGCTCGAAGTTGACCACGTGCGGCAGTTGGTCGATGTCCAGGCCGCGGGCGGCGATATCGGTGGCGACCAGTATGCGCACCTTGTTCGCCTTGAAGTCGGCCAGGGCCTTGGTGCGGGCGTTCTGGCTCTTGTTGCCGTGGATTGCGGCAGCCGGAAGGCCATGCTTGTCGAGGTACTCGGCCAGGCGATTGGCGCCGTGCTTGGTACGGGTGAACACCAGTACCTGTTCCCAGGCACCCTGAGTGATCAGGTGCGCAAGCAGTGCGCGCTTGTGACTGGCGGCCAGGCGGAACACACGCTGCTCGATGCGCTCGACGGTAGTGTTCGGCGGCGTGACCTCGATGCGCTCGGGATCGTGCAGCAGTTTGCCGGCGAGATCGGTAATGTCCTTGGAGAAGGTCGCCGAGAACAGCAGGTTCTGGCGCTGCGCGGGCAGGCGCGCGAGCACCTTCTTGACGTCATGGATGAAGCCCATGTCGAGCATGCGGTCGGCTTCGTCCAGTACCAGGATTTCCACGTGGGAAAGGTCCACGCTGCCCTGGCCGGCGAGGTCGAGCAGGCGGCCGGGGCAGGCGACGAGTACGTCGACGCCCTTGGCCAGTGCCTGGACCTGCGGGTTCATGCCGACGCCACCGAAGATGCAGGCGCTGACGAACTTCAGGTCGCGGGCGTAGATCTTGAAGCTGTCATGCACCTGGGCAGCCAGCTCGCGGGTGGGCGTCAGCACCAGCACGCGCGGTTGCTTCGGGCCATGGCGCTGCTCGCGGTCCGGATGGCCGGCCGGGAACAGGCGTTCGAGAATCGGCAGGGCGAAACCTGCAGTCTTGCCCGTGCCCGTCTGGGCCGCCACCATCAGATCGCGACCTTGCAACACGGCGGGAATGGCCCGCTGTTGCACCGGAGTGGGCTGGGTATAGCCGGCGGATTCGATCGCACGGACTAGAGCCTCGGAGAGACCGAGGGAAGCAAAGGACATGGGCAATCCTGTACGTAGTGAGGGCGTGGCCCTATGGGGTGATATTGCCTGGCTTGAATCACGCGTGGGGGGCATGATCCCGTCCGGTACTGCTGGCTTCCGAGAACCAGCATCCGGGCGCAAGCCTGGCGGGAAGGCCCGAGTATAACAGAGCTTGCGCGTTGCGCATCCACCAGCCTGTCGGCTGGTTCACGGCGTGGAGGCTTCGTCGGCGCCGGGCGATTCGGCGTAGCGCGCCTGCAGCTCGGCATAGGCCGGCTCGGCCTTGAAACGGCGCAGCTCCTCGCTGAAGGCCTGGGCTAGGGTTCGCAGCTCCGCTGTCCTGGCCAGTGCCAGGTAGAGATTGTCCTGGCCGACCGGCGTCGCGTTGTAGCTGATCTTGCGGCCCAGCCCCAGGCGGTTGGCCAGGAACATGCCGGTGCGACGATCGTTCACCACCAGGTCGACACGATGGCGCGCCAGCTTGCCGATGTTGGCCTCGTGACTGGGGCCTTCTTCGCGGCGGAAGGTCTGCGCGGTGCGAAACGCGTCGTCGTTGTACCAGTAGCCCGCCGAGATGCCGATCACCAGGCCGCGCAGGTCGTCGATGTGGCGATAGCGGAAGGGCCGGCTGCGCGAGTAGAACAGCACGAACTCGATGTCGCTCAGCGGCTCCGAGGCGAACTGCATGCTGGCTTCGCGCGACGGGTGGTAGAAGACGTCCAGGATGCCGTCGGCCTGCCCTTGCTGCATGGCCAGCAGGCAGCGTTTCCAGGGCATGAACTGCAACTGCATCTCGCGGCCCAGGCGGCGCAGCACCTCGCGGGTGATCTCGTAGTCGAGCCCGGTCGGCTGGCCGTTTTCTTCGTAGACGTAAGGTGGCCACGCCTCGGTGACCAGGCGCAAGGGTTCGGCCCGTAGGCCGAAGGCCATGCAGCACATCAGCTGCAGGCCAATGACGACGCGTACGACTGCTCTCATGGCTTAAGCATAGTCCCCCTTTGGCAAGGGGCTGGGGCGCAGCAAGGGTGCGCCCCGGCAGGCGCGTTCAGGACACGACGCGGTAGCAGGGCTCGTAGGCCGTGCCACCGGGCAGCTTCATCCGGTGCTGTTCGACGAAGGCCTGCAGCAGTCGGTCCAGGGGCGCCATGATGCTGGCGTCCCCCTTGATCTCGTACGGGCCGTTCTCTTCGATCAGGCGAATGCCGTTTTCCTTGACGTTGCCCGCGACGATGCCGGAGAAGGCCCGACGCAGATTGGCCGCGAGCTGATGCAGCGGCTGCTCGCGGGTCAGGTTGAGGCTGGCCATGGCGTCGTGGGTCGGCTCGAACGGATGCTGGAAGCTCTCGTCGATCTTCAGCAGCCAGTTGAAGTGGAAGGCGTCGTTGCGTTCCCGGCGGAACTGGCGCACGGCCTTGATCCCGACCGCCATCTCCCGGGCCACTTCGGCCGGGTCGTTGACGATCATGCGATAGCGCTGCTGCGCGGCCTTGCCGAGGGTCGCGCCGATGAAGTCGTGCAGCTGCTGCAGGTAGGTGCTGGCGCTCTTCGGCCCGGTGAGGATGACCGGGAAGGGCAGGTCCTGGTTGTCCGGGTGGGTGAGGATGCCCAGCAGGTAGAGGAATTCCTCGGCGGTGCCGGCGCCGCCCGGGAAGATGATGATGCCGTGCCCGACGCGCACGAATGCTTCCAGGCGTTTTTCGATATCCGGCAGGATCACCAGCTCGTTGACGATGGGGTTCGGCGCTTCCGCCGCGATGATGCCCGGCTCGGTCAGGCCCAGGTAGCGGCCGGTGAGGTTGCGCTGCTTGGCGTGGCTGATGGTGGCGCCCTTCATCGGCCCCTTCATCACGCCGGGGCCGCAGCCGGTGCAGATATCCAGGCCACGCAGGCCCAGCTCATGGCCGACCTTCTTGGTGTACTTGTACTCCTCGGAGCTGATCGAGTGTCCGCCCCAGCACACCACCATCTTCGGTTCGACGCCACTGCGCAGCGTGTGAGCGTTGCGCAGCAGGTGGAAGACGTAGTCGGTGATGCCTTCCGAGCTGTCCAGATCGATGCGCTTGTTCTCCAGCTCGCTCTGCGTGTAGACGATATCGCGCAGGGCGCTGAAGAGCATTTCACGGGTGCTGGCGATCATCTCGCCATCGACGAAGGCGTCGGCGGGAGCGTTCAGCAGTTCCAGGCGAATGCCGCGATCCTGCTGGTGGATCTTCACCTCGAAATCCGGGTATGCCTCAAGGATGGTCTTGGCGTTGTCGCTGTGCGAGCCGGTGTTGAGGATTGCCAGTGCACATTGGCGGAACAGGCGATAGACGCTGCCAGAACCGGTTTCACGCAGTTGCTGCACCTCGCGTTGCGAGAGCGTTTCCAGGCTGCCCTTGGGGCTGACTGAGGCATTGATCGTGGAGCGTTTGAGCATGGCAGGCGATCCTTCGGCGGCAAGGCGGGGTGTGACGCGAGCAGGCTGCCCGAAGGCAGCCTGCGGGTGAACTGCCTCAGCGTGGCAGTTTGAGGTTGTTCCAGATGGCCAGGCTGGGGTCGGCCTGGTTCAGCGTATAGAAGTGCAGGCCCGGTGCGCCACCGTCGAGCAGGCGTTCGCACATCTCGCTGATCACCTGTTGGCCGAAGGCCTGGATGCTTTCGACGTCATCGCCGTAGGCTTCCAGCTGCTTGCGTACCCAGCGCGGGATCTCCGCGCCGCAGGCGTCGGAGAAACGCGCCAGCTTGCTGTAGTTGGTGATGGGCATGATGCCCGGCACGATCGGCAGGTCGACGCCCAGTTTCTGCACGCGCTCGACGAAGCGGAAATAGCTGTCGGCGTTGAAGAAGTACTGGGTGATGGCGCTGTTGGCGCCGGCCTTGGCCTTGCGCACGAAGTTGGCGATGTCGCTCTCGAAGTTGCGCGCCTGCGGATGCATTTCCGGGTAGGCGGCGATTTCGATGTGGAAGTGATCGCCTGTTTCGTTGCGGATGAACTCGACCAGCTCGTTGGCGTAGCGCAGCTCGCCGCTGGCCATGCCCATGCCCGAGGGCAGGTCGCCACGTAGGGCGACGATGCGCTTGATGCCGGCGTCCTTGTACAGGGTCAGCAGTTCGCGCAACTCGGCCTTGCTGTCGCCGACGCAGGACAGGTGCGGTGCGGTCGGCACCTTCACCTCGCCGTCGAGCTGCAGCACGGTGTTCAGCGTGCGGTCACGGGTGGAGCCCCCGGCACCATAGGTGCAGGAGAAGAAATCGGGGTTGTAGCTCGCCAGCTGGCGCGCCACGTTCAGCAGTTTTTCGTGCCCGGCTTCGGTCTTGGTCGGGAAGAACTCGAAGCTGTAACGGCGTTCTTGACTCATGGAGAAGGTTCCCTTCCCAGCGGCAAACTGCAAGCCTCAAGCTGCAGAGGGCGCGGGTCCCGTCCTGCAGCGTGCGGCTTGCCGCTTGTGGCTGTGATCAGTAGCGGTAGGTATCGGGCTTGAACGGACCTTCCACGGTCACGCCGATGTAGTCGGCCTGCTGCTTGGTCAGCTGAGTGACCACGCCGCCAAAGCCCTTGACCATTTCCAGGGCCACTTCTTCGTCCAGTTTCTTCGGCAGCACTTCCACGGTCAGGCGCTCGGCTTTCTTCTCGACGGAGAGATCGGCGAACTTCTGCTCGAACAGGAAGATCTGCGCCAGCACCTGGTTGGCGAAGGAGCCGTCCATGATGCGGCTCGGGTGGCCAGTGGCGTTGCCCAGGTTCACCAGGCGGCCTTCGGCCAGCAGGATCAGGTAGTCGTCGTTGGCGGCGTCGAAGCTGCCGGCGCCGGTGCGGTGGATCTTGTGCACCTGCGGCTTGACCTCTTCCCAGGCCCAGTTCTTGCGCATGAAGGCGGTGTCGATCTCGTTGTCGAAGTGACCGATGTTGCACACCACGGCGCGCTTCTTCAGCGCCTTGAGCATGCCGGCGTCACACACGTTGACGTTGCCGGTGGTGGTGACGATCAGGTCGATCTTGCCCAGCAGCGCAGCGTCGACGCTGGCCTCGGTGCCGTCGTTGAGGCCGTTCTTGTACGGGGAAACCAGCTCGAAGCCGTCCATGCAGGCCTGCATGGCGCAGATCGGGTCGACTTCGGAAACCTTGACGATCATGCCTTCCTGACGCAGCGACTGGGCCGAGCCCTTGCCCACGTCACCGTAGCCGATGACCAGCGCCTGCTTGCCCGACAGCAGGTGGTCGGTGCCGCGCTTGATGGCGTCGTTGAGGCTGTGGCGGCAGCCGTACTTGTTGTCGTTCTTGCTCTTGGTCACGGCGTCGTTGACGTTGATCGCCGGGACTTTCAGGGTGCCGGCCTTGAGCATGTCGAGCAGGCGGTGCACACCGGTGGTGGTCTCTTCGGTGACGCCGTGGATGCGCTCGAGCATCTGCGGGTATTTCTTGTGCAGGATCTCGGTCAGGTCACCGCCGTCGTCCAGCACCATGTTGGCGTCCCACGGCTGGCCATCTTTCAGGATGGTCTGCTCGATGCACCACTCGTACTCCTCCTCGGTCTCGCCCTTCCAGGCGAATACCGGGATGCCGGCAGCGGCGATGGCGGCAGCGGCCTGGTCCTGGGTGGAGAAGATGTTGCACGAGGACCAGCGCACTTCGGCGCCCAGGGCGGTGAGCGTCTCGATCAGCACGCCGGTCTGGATGGTCATGTGGATGCAGCCGAGGATCTTCGCGCCTTTCAGCGGTTGGCTGGCGGCGTACTTGCGGCGCAGGCCCATCAGTGCCGGCATTTCGGATTCGGCGATGATCAGCTCTTTGCGGCCCCAGTCGGCCAGGGAAATATCGGCGACCTTGTAGTCGTTGAAAGCGCTCATGCAGTAACTCTCCATTCGTTGTCTGCGAATGGGCGCCGTTGATGCGTTTGGATAACGCCCCGGGCGAGCCTGACAAAACCGCGTGATGCGGGTTTGCTGCAGCGCCCCTCGACCGGGTGGCGGGAGCGACCGGAGCGGTGCCGGTCGCGTGTAACCGGCAAATTATAGCTGCCCGTGCGGCACAGCCCAAGGCTTTCCGTCGTATTTGCCCGGCTATCGAAACCATAGCCGGGCCTGCCACGACAGGCGCGGTGACGGCGGTGCATGATGGTCGCCCAACCTGGCAAGGAGAACCATGCATGAATTTCCATACCCGCAAGTGGATCAAGCCTGAGGATCTCAACCCCAATGGCACCCTGTTCGGCGGCAGCCTGCTGAAGTGGATCGACGAGGAGGCGGCGATCTACGCCATCGTCCAGCTCGACAACCAGCGCGTGGTCACCAAGTTCATTTCCGAGATCAACTTCGTCAGCTCGGCGCGCCAGAGCGACATCATCGAACTGGGCATCACCGCCAGCGAGTTCGGCCGCACCTCGATCACCCTGCGTTGCGAGGTGCGCAACAAGGTTACACGCAAGAGCATCCTGACCATCGACAAGCTGGTATTCGTCAACCTCGGCGAGGATGGTCTGCCCGCGCCGCACGGCAAGACCGAAATCACCTACGCCCGGGACCGTTTCCAGGACTGATTCGCGCTGGCGTGGACGGCCGCAGAATTGGCCGACCTGCAGGCATCACAGGCTGTCGCAGTCATGGACGCGGCAGGTGCATTCGCTCAGGCTGGTTTTTCCTCTATCAGCAGTGAAACCACGCCATGACTCTTGCCTACTGGTGCGTACTGATCGCCATCTTCATGCCTTATCTGGGCACCGCTACCGC
This sequence comes from Pseudomonas sp. REST10, assembly GCF_029542605.1. Classification (NCBI taxonomy): domain Bacteria; kingdom Pseudomonadati; phylum Pseudomonadota; class Gammaproteobacteria; order Pseudomonadales; family Pseudomonadaceae; genus Pseudomonas; species Pseudomonas sp. REST10. The sequence continues at coordinate 700,149 of NZ_CP035677.1, forward strand.
CAAGTTCCTCGGTCCTGGATATGGGCCGCGCGCCAACCAGGATCCGCGTGCTTTCCTTGGGACCCTGGAGGGCTGGCGCAAGCGTGCCAACAGCGCCCAGCTCAACGGTTTCGAAGTTACGCCGGCGTTCGCGGCGGCGGTGATCATTGCCCATCAGGCGGGGGGCGCCGAGCAGGCACTGCTCGACCAGCTGGCGGTGGCGTTCATTGTCAGTCGCGCGCTGTATTTCATCTGCTATCTGGCCGGCTGGGGTCCTCTGCGCTCGCTGGTATGGTTCTCCGGTATGGGGCTGATCGCGGCGCTGTTCATGGTCTCTGCTGGCTGAACAGCGGCTGACAGGTGCGTAGGAAAGACAGGGCTTGTGACAAGAGGTCGCTTGGCCAGGTCGAGATGAGTCGCGATACTGGCGCCCCCTCGTTGTCCGGAAGTTGTGTCGATGACCCCGAAGAAACTCCTCCTGCTCACTTGTGTGTGCCTGACTCTGGCCGCCTGTGGTGGTGTCGATCCCAACTCGCCACTGGGCAAGCGTCAGGCCCTGTTCAAGGAAATGCTCAAGGTCAGCGAGGACCTGGGGGGCATGCTGCGGGGCCGTATTCCTTACGATGAGGCCGGCTTCATCACGGGAGCTGCCGAGCTGGACCGCCTGTCGCGTGAGCCCTGGCAGCATTTCCCGCAGGTGCGGGATGACGAGCGCAGCAAGGCCAACCCCGAGGTCTGGGAGCGCCAGGAGCAGTTCCAGAAGATGGCCCGAGATCTGGAGCAGACCACCGCGGCGCTGGTCCAGGCAACCAGCGCACCGCCGTTGCGCCGTTCCGAGCTCGAGCCAGCCGTGCAGGCGGTAGAGGACAGCTGCGAAGCGTGCCACAAGGCGTTTCGCGCCTACTGAGGCGAACGGGCTTCGGCTTCGGCCTGTTCCAGTTCGGCGCGGGCTTCGGCCAGCTTGGCCTGACGCTTGCCGATCTTCTCCTGGTCGCCCTTGCCCATCGCGTCGCGCAGATCCATCTCGCGCTCCTCGACCTCCTGCCGCGCGTCCTTCACATCGGCCAGGCGCTCCTGGCGCAGCGCGGCGTCATCGCAGTGCGCCTCGACCTTGCCCTGCGCGCGCTGCAGGCCCTGCAGTTCGTGTGAGTGGCCGTTCTGGCGGGCGGCCTCGATCTTTTCCTGGATGACCTGACGCTTGGCGGCGCAGTCGCCGTCGGGTTTGGCGGCCAGGATGGGGGTGACGTTCAGCCCGGCGACCAGCATCAGGCCGAGAACGGTGGCTTGGCGAATCATGGTCTTTCCTCGTGAGTCTCTCTCTCGAAGTGACCGCCAATGGCTCACGAGGTTCGCGGTGCTGAGCCACTCCCTTGATCAGGGTCAGTGATCCGCAGGTTGCTTCCGAATCGGCAGGCCGACGCTGGACTTGTCTCGCGAAACGAGGGGGGCGAGGAGGCTCTTCGGGGGCAAGGGGCAGGGCTGAGCTTCTATCCTGTGGCGCCCCGAGATTTGCCCGAGGCAGGAACGAAAAAGCCCCGCACAGCCGAGGCTGGCGGGGCTTTTCTTCAGGCGTTGGTTACAGGCCGGCAGAGGTGCGCAGTGCCTCGACCTTGTCGGTACGCTCCCAGGTGAAGGTGGTGAAGCTGTCGTCGCCCACGGTCTTCTGTTCCGGGGTGCGGCCGAAGTGGCCGTAGGCCGCGGTGGCCTGGTACATCGGGTGGAGCAGGTCGAGCATCTTGGTGATGGCGTACGGACGCAGGTCGAACACCTCGCGCACCAGCTGGATGATCTTGTCTTCGGCGATCTTGTGGGTGCCGAAGGTGTTGATCGAGATGGAGGTCGGCTGGGCCACGCCGATGGCGTAGGACACCTGGATCTCGCAGCGGTCGGCGAGGCCGGCGGCGACGATGTTCTTGGCCACGTAGCGGCCGGCGTAGGCAGCCGAACGGTCGACCTTGGACGGGTCCTTGCCGGAGAAGGCGCCGCCGCCGTGACGGGCCATGCCGCCGTAGCTGTCGACGATGATCTTGCGCCCGGTCAGGCCGCAGTCGCCCACCGGGCCGCCGATGACGAAGTTGCCGGTCGGGTTGATGTGGAACTGGGTGTCCTTGTGCAGCAGCTCAGCCGGCAGGCTGTGCTTGATGATCAGCTCCATCACCGCTTCGCGCAGGTCCTTCAGCGACACGTCCGGGTTGTGCTGGGTGGACAGCACCACGGCGTCGATGCCGACGACCTTGCCGTTCTCGTACTGGCAGGTGACCTGGGACTTGGCATCCGGGCGCAGCCACGGCAGCAGGCCGGACTTGCGGGCTTCGGCCTGGCGCTCGACCAGCGCGTGGGAGAAGCGGATCGGCGCCGGCATCAGCACATCGGTCTCGTTACTGGCGTAGCCGAACATCAGGCCCTGGTCGCCAGCGCCCTGGTCTTCCGGCTTGGAGCGGTCGACGCCCTGGGCGATGTCCACCGACTGCTTGCCGATGATGTTGAGCACGCCGCAGGTGGAGCCGTCGAAGCCGACATCGCTGCTGGTGTAGCCGATGCCGTTGATCACGTCACGGACGATCTGCTCGAGGTCGACCCAGGCGCTGGTGGTCACTTCGCCGGCGACGATGGCGACACCGGTCTTGACCAGGGTTTCCACGGCCACGCGGGCGTGCTTGTCCTGGGTGATGATGGCGTCGAGCACGGCATCGGAGATCTGGTCGGCGATCTTGTCCGGATGTCCCTCGGACACGGACTCGGAGGTGAACAGGGAGTATTCGCTCATGGATGGATTCCTTTTTTGCCGTAACTGAAGGCCGCTCGCTCAAGGGGCTGGGCGAAGTGGCGTAACTGAATCTGAAAGCCGTTTTTCAGGCCGATGTACAGGCTCTCGCCGGGCAGCAGACCGGCGGCGCTGGCCCAGCGCGACAGATCCTCCTGCTCGAAGCCTAGCCAGAGATCGCCGCAGGCCTCTCGGGCCCAGCTCTGGTCGTGGCTGCACAGCTCGCTGATCAGCAGGCTGCCGCCGGGTTTTACGTGCCGTGCCAGCTGGCGGAAAGCCTCGGCCGGGGTGGCGAAGTGGTGCAGCACCATGTTGAGCACCACGCAGTCGGCTGCACCGTGCTCGCTCTGCAGGGCATCGCCGAGTGTCAGCTCGACGTTGTCCAGTCCGGCGCTGGCGCAGCGCTGGCTCGCCAGCTCGAGCATGGCCGGGCTGTTGTCCAGCGCCATGACCTGGGCGAAACGGCGCGCCAGCTCGGGCAGGAAGGCGCCGTCGCCCGGGCCGATTTCCATTGCCGTGGCGCCGGGGGCGAAGTGCAGGCTGTCGAGCAGGGCCAGCAGGCTGTCGCGGTACTGCGGCAGGCCGGCGATCAGGTCCTGCTGGGCCTGGAAGTTGCTGGCCATGCGCGCGAAGAAGTCGCGGCTGACAGTGGCGCGCTGCTGGTGTACCGCGGCAATCCGCGCCTGCCTGTCGGTCGGCACGGGCAGCTCGTCGATATCTTCCAGCAGTGCGGCGTGCAGACGCCCGTTGGGCAGCGCACGGCGATAGAAGATCGCGTTGCCTTCGCGGCGGGTGGCCACCAGGCCGGCCTGGGCCAGTACCTTGAGGTGATGGCTCATGCCCGACTGGCCCATGGCGAAGATCTGTGCCAGTTCCAGCACGCCGAACGAGTCGTTGCTCAGCGCGCGCAGCACGTTCAGGCGTAGCGGATCGCCGCCGGCCTTGCACAGGGCGGCGAGCTCGTCGCAGGGGTCGAATTCCAGCTGGGATGCGCGCAGGGTCATGGTGGTGCAGTCTAGTCGGTCATTTTTCATACAGCAACAGCAATATCAAAATATTTTGATATTGCTGTCCGGTTGCTCCGTGGCGCCGCTCAAGGCCAGGAAGGCCGCGGGTGCCGGGCTCAGGCTGGCGCCCTGGCGCCAGAGCACGTGCAGGTCGCGCTCGATCTGCAGGTCCTGCACCTGGAGGTGGCGCAATTCGCCGCTGGCCAACTCGCGCTCGACGATGCGCTGCGACAGCCAGGCGATGCCCTGGCCGTCGGCGAGCAGGCGCTTCAGGGCCTCGGTGCTGCCGATGGCCATGCTGGCCTCGGGCTCCAGGCCATGGGCGCGATAGGCCTGCTCGATGCTGACCCGCGCGCCGGAGCCGGGTTCGCGCATGTACAGCGGGTAGCGCTGCAGCATGCGCGCGGCCAGTCGACCGCTGCTGGCCAGTGGGTGATGGGGCGCCACGACCGGCAGCAGGGCGTCGCGCGCCAGCAGCTGGTGGGCGTAGTCGCTGCGGACGAACGGCCCTTCGACGAAACCCAGGCTGACCAGGCCCTCGTCCAGTTGGCGGGTCACCACGTCCGTGTTGCTCACCTCCAGGCTGACGAAGATCTGCGGGTGCAGGGTGCGGAAGCGGCTGATCAGCGATGGCAGCAGGTAGGAGCCGAGCGTGGCGCTGGCGCCCAGGTTCAGTTCGCCCTGGCCGAGCTGGGCGAAGTCGTGCAGGTCGCGTTCTGCAGCGCGCTCCAGATTGAAGATGCGCTGGGCGTAGTCGAGCAGGCGCCGCCCCCCCTCGGTCAGTTGCACGCCGCGTGGCTGGCGGTCGAACAGGCGCAGGTCGAGGCTGGCTTCGAGGTCGCGTATCTCGCGGGTGACCGCCGGCTGGCTGATGTGCAGGCGCTCGGCGCCCGCGCTGATGCTGCCGGCTTCGGCGACGGCAAGGAACACCTTGAGGTGGTGGAGGTTCATGGCATGCCTATGCATTAAAGGTATGTCATGGATGCTGAATATGTATTTTTCATATGGCAAGCCGGTTCTTAACCTTGTCGGCGTCACTCATGTCACGGGACCACCCGATTCATGTCGCGCCCTTTCAGTCGTTTACCCGAACCGCTCGCCTTCATTCGTCACTTCACGCCCAACTGGTTCGCCATGACCATGGGCACCGGCGTTCTCGCTCTGGTGCTCGCCCATCTGCCCTGGCATCTGCCGGGCCTGGTGATGCTGGCGGAGGGGCTGTGGTTTTTCGCCGTCGGCCTGTTCGTCCTCTTCAGCCTGTTGTTCCTGCTGCGTCTGGCGCTGTTTCGCGACACGCTCTGGCCCATGCTGCTGCATCCGGTGCAGTCGATGTTTCTCGGCGCCATCCCCATGGGCATGGCGGTGCTGATCAAGGGGCTGCTGCTGTTCGGCGTGCCGCGCTGGGGCGAGGGCGTTTATGCACTGGCGCATGCGTTGTGGTGGCTGGACGCGGCGCTGGCATTGCTCGGTGCGCTGCTCGTGCCCTATCTGATGTTCACCCGTCAGCATCATGCGCTGGAGAAACTCACCGCAGTCTGGCTGCTACCGATCGTCGCACCCGAGGTGGCGGCCAGCGCGGCGGGCGCCCTGGCCCCTCATCTTTCCGCCGCCAACGCGCAGCAGTTGCTGGCGGCCGGCTTCGTGCTCTGGGGGATGTCGCTGTCGCTGGCCTTCTCGCTGATCACGCTGGTGCTGCTGCGCCTGGCGCTGCACAAACTGCCGGATACCGACTTCGCTGCCACCAGCTGGTTGCCGCTGGGCCCGCTGGCCACCGGCTGCCTGGGCCTGCTCAGCATGGGGCAGGCGGCGCCGCTGGCGTTCGCCGGCACGCCCCTGGCCGGCGCCGCGGAGCTGGCGCGTGACCTCGGCCTGGTCGGCGGCCTGGCGTTGTGGGGCGCGGGCCTGTGGTGGCTGGTGATCGCCACGCTCTTCACCCGTCACTACATTCGCGACAACATGCCGTTCAATCTCGGCTGGTGGGGGTTCACCTTCCCGCTGGGGGTGTTCGCCCTGGCCACCTTTGAGCTGCAGGCGCTGACGGGCCTGGCCTTCTTCAGCTTTGCCGGTGTGGTGCTGGCCCTGCAGTTGCTGGGCGTGTGGTGCCTGGTATTCAGTCGCACACTGGCCGGCGTCTGGCATGGCGAGCTGTTCCAGGCGCCTTGCCTGGGTGGGCCGGGCAGCCCTGCGGTGGGGGTTCTCAGCGAACGCGTCGGCTGAGTCGACGGATCTACGACCATCTGTCATTGCCCCGCGGGGTGCGGCTGGGCGAAAATAGCCGCCTTTTTCCGTGAACAGCCCCCCGCAGGAGATTCAGCGATGCCCAGCCGTCGTGAGCGAGCCAATGCCATTCGTGCCCTCAGCATGGATGCCGTGCAGAAAGCCAACAGCGGCCACCCCGGTGCCCCCATGGGCATGGCGGACATCGCCGAAGTGCTGTGGCGCGACTTTCTGAAGCACAACCCGCAGAACCCGAGCTTCGCCGATCGTGACCGCTTCGTGCTGTCCAACGGCCATGGTTCTATGCTGATCTACTCGCTGCTGCACCTGACCGGCTACGACCTGTCGATCGACGATCTGAAGAACTTCCGCCAGCTGCACAGCCGCACTCCGGGCCACCCGGAATACGGCTACACCCCGGGTGTGGAAACCACCACCGGCCCGCTCGGCCAGGGCATCGCCAACGCCGTCGGCTTCGCCATCGCCGAGAAAGTGCTGGGCGCGCAGTTCAACCGTGACGGTCACACCATCGTCGACCACAACACCTATGTGTTCCTCGGCGACGGCTGCATGATGGAAGGCATCAGCCATGAAGTCTGCTCGCTGGCCGGCACCCTCGGCCTGGGCAAGCTGGTCGCGTTCTATGACGACAACGGCATCTCCATCGACGGTGAGGTCGAAGGCTGGTTCACCGACGACACGCCGAAGCGTTTCGAGGCCTATGGCTGGCAGGTGATCCGCAATGTCGACGGTCACGACGCCGAAGAGATCAAGATGGCCATCGAGACCGCGCGCAAGAGTGTGGACCAGCCGACCCTGATCTGCTGCAAGACCACTATCGGTTTCGGTTCGCCGAACAAGGGCGGCAAGGAAGAGTGCCACGGTGCGCCGCTGGGCAATGACGAAATCGCCCTGACCCGCGCCAACCTGGGCTGGAATCACGGCCCGTTCGAAGTGCCGGCCGAGATCTACGCCGAGTGGGACGCCAAGGCCGCCGGTGCTGCCGCCGAAGCCGCCTGGAACGAGAAGTTCGCCGCCTACGCCGCCGCCTTCCCCGAGCTGGCTGCCGAGTTCAAGCGCCGCATCGCTGGCGAGCTGCCGGCCGACTTCGCCGAGAAGGCCGCCGCCTATGTGCGTGAAGTGGCCGAGAAGGGCGAGACCATCGCCAGTCGCAAGGCCAGCCAGAACGCACTGAATGCCTTCGGCCCGCTGCTGCCGGAATTCCTCGGTGGCTCGGCTGACCTGGCCGGCTCCAACCTGACCCTGTGGAAGGGCTGCAAGGGCGTGTCCGCCGAGGACGCTTCCGGCAACTACATGTTCTACGGCGTGCGCGAGTTCGGCATGAGCGCGATCATGAACGGTGTCGCCCTGCACGGCGGCTTCGTGCCCTATGGCGCGACCTTCCTGATCTTCATGGAATACGCCCGCAACGCCGTGCGCATGTCCGCACTGATGAAGCAGCGCGTGCTGTACGTGTTCACCCACGACTCCATCGGCCTCGGTGAAGACGGCCCGACCCACCAGCCGATCGAGCAGCTGGCCAGCCTGCGTGGCACGCCGAACCTCGACACCTGGCGCCCGGCCGATGCGGTCGAGTCCGCCGTGGCCTGGAAACACGCCATCGAACGTGCCGACGGCCCGTCCGCCCTGGTGTTCAGCCGCCAGAACCTGCCGCACCAGGCACGTGATGCCCAGCAGCTGGCCGATGTCGCCCGCGGCGGCTACGTGCTCAAGGACAGCGCTGGCGAGCCGGAACTGATCCTCGTTGCCACCGGCTCGGAAGTCGGCCTGGCCATGCAGGCTGCCGCCAAGCTCGAAGAGAGGGGCCGCAAGGTGCGCGTGGTGTCGATGCCGTCGACCAGCGTGTTCGACCAGCAGGATGCTGCCTACAAGCAGTCCGTGCTGCCGGTCGAGGTGGGTGCGCGTATCGCCATCGAGGCCTCGCATGCCGACTACTGGTACAAGTACGTGGGCCTGGAAGGCCGCATCATCGGCATGACCACCTTCGGTGAGTCGGCGCCGGCTGCCGCCCTGTTCGAAGAGTTCGGCTTCACCGTCGACAACGTCGTTGCCACGGCTGAAGAGCTGCTCGACGCCTGAACCGCTGACTCCCCTCCGCCGCGTGCGGGGGGCTGAGGGGAGAGGGTCGCGTTGCCGCTCTCTCCCCCGGCCCTCTCCAGTGAATGGCAGAGGGAGTCGCTACGTTATCGAGATCGCCCATGTCCAATCGCCCTTTTCGCGTCGCCCTCAACGGCTACGGCCGCATCGGTCGCTGCGTGCTGCGCGCGCTGCATGAGCGCGGCGATGGGGCGAGCCTGGAAATCGTCGCCCTCAATGACCTGGCCGATCAGGCCAGCATCGAGTACCTGACCCGTTTCGACTCCACTCATGGGCGTTTCCCGGGTGAGGTGAAGGTCGACGGCGACTGCCTGCACATCAACGGCGATTGCGTGAAGGTGTTGCGCCAGAGCGAGCCGGAAGCGATCGACTGGGCCGCGCTGGATATCGACCTGCTGCTGGAGTGCTCCGGGCAGTACGTCACCCGCAGCGAGGCGCAGCGTTTCATCGCTGCCGGTGCGCCGCGCGTGCTGCTGTCGCAGCCGATGGCCGGCGAGGCGGATATCGACGCCACCATCGTCTACGGGGTCAACCAGGATGGCCTCGATGGCAGCGAGCGCCTGGTGTCCAATGCGTCCTGCACCACCAACTGCGGTGTGCCGCTGCTGAAACTTCTCGACGAGGTGGTGGGTCTGGAGTACGTCTCCATTACCACCATTCACTCGGCGATGAACGATCAGCCCGTGATCGATGCCTACCACCACGAAGACCTGCGCCGCACGCGCTCGGCCTTCCAGTCGGTGATCCCGGTGTCCACCGGCCTGGCACGCGGTATCGAGCGTCTGCTGCCGGAGCTGGCCGGGCGCATCCAGGCCAAGGCCATCCGTGTGCCGACGGTCAACGTGTCCTGTCTCGACATCACCCTGCAGACCGCGCGCGACACCTCCGCCGAGGAAATCAACCGCGTGCTGCGCCAGGCGGCGGAAAGCGGCCCGCTCAAGGGGCTGCTGGCGTATACCGAGCTGCCGCATGCCAGCTGCGACTTCAACCATGACCCGCATTCGGCCATCGTCGACGGCAGCCAGACCCGTGTGTCCGGCCCGCGTCTGGTCAACCTGCTGGCCTGGTTCGACAACGAGTGGGGTTTCGCCAACCGCATGCTCGATGTCGCCGAACATTTTCTTGCTGTATCCACCTCCTCTGTACAACCAGCCCCCGTGAAGGACTGATGCCATGACCGTTCTGAAGATGACCGACCTCGACCTCGCCGGTAAGCGCGTGCTGATCCGCGAAGACCTCAACGTCCCGGTGAAGGATGGCGTGGTCAAGAGCGACGCGCGCATCCTCGCTTCCCTGCCGACCATCAAGCTGGCGCTGGAAAAAGGCGCGGCCGTGCTGGTCTGCTCGCACCTGGGCCGTCCGGAAGAGGGCGTCTACAGCGAAGAAGACAGCCTGGCACCGGTAGCGGCCTACCTGAGCAAGGCGCTCGGCCGCGACGTGCCGCTGGTCAAGGACTACCTCGGCGGTGTCGAGGTCAAGGCTGGCGAACTGGTGCTGCTGGAGAACGTGCGTTTCAACAAGGGCGAGAAGAAGAACAGCGACGAACTGGCCCAGCAGTACGCGGCCCTGTGCGACGTGTTCGTGATGGATGCCTTCGGCACCGCCCACCGCGCCCAAGGCTCGACCCATGGCGTGGCCAAGTTCGCCAAGGTCGCTTGTGCCGGCCCGCTGCTGGCGGCCGAGCTGGACGCCCTGGGCAAGGCCCTGGACAAGCCGGCCCGCCCGATGCTGGCCATCGTCGCCGGTTCCAAGGTGTCGACCAAGCTGGACGTGCTCAACTCCCTGGCCGATATCTGCGACTCGCTGATCGTCGGCGGCGGCATCGCCAACACCTTCCTCGCCGCTGCAGGCCTGCCGGTGGGCAAGTCGCTGTACGAGGCCGACCTGGTCGACACCGCCAAGGCCATCGCCGCCAAGGTCAGCGTGCCGCTGCCGGTCGACGTGGTGGTGGCCAAGGCCTTCGCCGAAGATGCCGAGGCCACGGTCAAGGCCGTCGCCGACGTGAGCGAGGACGACATGATCCTCGACATCGGTCCGCAGACCGCCGCGCAGTTCGCCGAGATGCTCAAGGCTTCGCAGACCATCCTGTGGAACGGCCCGGTCGGCGTGTTCGAGTTCGACCAGTTCGGTAACGGCACCAAGGCCCTGGCCCTGGCCATCGCCGACAGCGCAGCGTTCTCCATCGCCGGTGGTGGTGACACCCTGGCGGCTATCGACAAGTACGGCGTGGCCGAGAAAATCTCCTACATTTCTACTGGTGGTGGCGCCTTCCTCGAGTTCGTCGAGGGCAAGGTCCTGCCGGCCGTCGAGGTCCTGGAGCAGCGCGCGAAGTAACAGCGTGCCAGGGTGAAGGAAGTCACTCTTTGCCCTGGCGGATAAAACCCTGGCGTGATCGGGCGGTCTGTACAAGCAGTACCCTCGAACAAGGAGTCATGCCATGGACAAGTTAGCCGCCCTGGGTGTCATCGGTATTTTGCTGGCAGGTTGTGCCGGCGGTGGTCGGGAAACTGCGTGCGAGGTGTTCAGCCCCGCGCAGATCGAGACGCCGACGACCCAGGATGACCAGCGAATCGAAGAGAACAGTGGCCGGCCTACAGGTCCGGCAGCGGAACAGCGTTGCTGACGAGGGAGAGCAATGATCGCAATCAGACTGGCGGGATTCGCCGCCATCACCTTGCTGCTCGCGGCGTGCAACAGCCAGCCGGCGGCGCCGGATCAGTGGAATCGCTGGGTCTGCGATAGCCAGGCCGTGGTGCTGTGGCGTTTCGCCAATGGCAGTTTCGATCAGGTGGACGTGCGCCTGGGCGGTGGTGACATCGTTCATCGCCTGACCCAGGAGCCGGCGGCATCCGGCGCGCTCTACAGCGATGGGCGCCTGTCCTTCCACACCAAGGGCGAGGAAGGCCTGGTCTACTGGACCGCGAACGACGACCTGATCGGGCGCGGCTGCAGGGCGCAATAAAGCAGCGGCGAGCTTCGAGCCGCAAGTCAAGGCGATGCTCTGCCCAGGTTTTCTTGCAGCTAGAGGCTCGTAGCTTTTGGCTATGTTCCAAGCTTGAACCGAGCCTGCCCCTGCGGCAGGCTTGTACACTTAAACAAACCCATATCGGGAGCTTCAAAAGATGGCACTTATCAGCATGCGCCAGATGCTCGACCACGCCGCCGAATTCGGCTACGGCGTGCCGGCCTTCAACGTCAACAACCTCGAGCAGATGCGCGCCATCATGGAAGCCGCCGACAAGACCGATTCGCCGGTCATCGTCCAGGCGTCCGCTGGTGCCCGCAAATACGCCGGTGCGCCGTTCCTGCGCCACCTGATCCTGGCTGCCATCGAAGAGTTCCCGCACATCCCGGTGTGCATGCACCAGGATCACGGCACCAGCCCTGACGTCTGCCAGCGCTCGATCCAGCTGGGCTTTTCCTCGGTGATGATGGACGGCTCGCTGAAAGAAGATGGCAAGACGCCGGCCGACTACGAGTACAACGTCCGCGTGACCCAGCAGACCGTGGCATTCGCCCACGCTTGCGGTGTGTCCGTGGAAGGTGAGCTGGGTTGCCTGGGCAGCCTGGAAACCGGCATGGCGGGTGAGGAAGACGGCGTTGGCGCCGAAGGCGTGCTGGATCACAGCCAGCTGCTGACCGACCCGGAAGAGGCCGCCGACTTCGTCAAGAGAACTCAGGTCGACGCCCTGGCCATCGCCATCGGCACCAGCCACGGCGCCTACAAGTTCACCAAGCCGCCAACCGGCGACGTGCTGTCGATCGAGCGCATCAAGGAAATCCACAAGCGCATCCCCAACACCCACCTGGTGATGCACGGTTCCTCGTCCGTTCCACAGGAATGGCTGAAGGTGATCAACGAATTCGGCGGCGACATCAAGGAAACCTACGGTGTGCCGGTCGAGGAAATCGTCGAGGGCATCAAGCACGGCGTGCGCAAGGTCAACATCGACACCGACCTGCGTCTGGCCTCCACCGGTGCCATGCGCCGCATGATGGCCGAGCACCCGAGCGAGTTCGACCCGCGCAAGTTCTTCGCCAAGACCATCGTTGCCATGCGTGACATCTGCATCGCCCGCTACGAAGCCTTCGGCACCGCCGGCAACGCCTCCAAGATCAAGCCGGTCTCCCTGGAAGGCATGTTCCAGCGCTACGCCAGTGGCGAGCTGAACGCCAAGGTCAACTGATCGGCGACGGGCATGAGCCCGTCACGTTCAGCCGAAAGCCGCGATCGCGCAAGCGTCGCGGCTTTTTATTGCCTGGCGTTCGTCGCTCAGGGCGTGTTGCTGCCGAGTGCGCGGTGCTCGATGCTCAGCTGGTCGAAACGCGCGGCCCCGGCTTCCGTCTCGTAGCCGGTGTTGTCCTGGGTGTAGACACCGGCCTTGAAGTACAACGGCTTGGTGGCCCAGCTCGGGTCGACCCGCGTGCTCCAGTCGATCTGGTCGAGGCGGATCGCCAGCGTGCCGTCCGCCTTCAGGTTGAGGGTGTAGTGAAAGGGCTGGCCCAGCACGATGCCGCTGGCGATGGTCACGACCTGGATCTCGGCGTCCGGTGTCATGCGCACTTTCGCCACGATGTTGCCGCTACCTGCCCAGGCCTTGTACTGGTACTCCAGCTTGAGCATCGGCATCGAGCTCTTGTAAGCGTGGATCTGGCCGATGACGATCTTGCCGGTCGAGGGCACCTGGCTGACGCTCAGCGCCGCGCGCAGGAAATGCTCCGCCCCCGGATAGGTCCAGTTGCGCACGCTGCCATCGGCGTGCGTCTCGCGCAGTTCGCTACGCGGATACTTGGCACTGATGGTGGTGGTGCCGTTGACCGGTGACCAGAAGAAGATCGCGCCATCGCGGGACTGGAAATAGTGGTCCTGATAACCACCGGCGAGGACCGGCGTATCGATGGTGGTGGCGGGAACTCCGACAGGAATGCTGAGGTTCCACACGGCGAGTTCGATCATGCTCAAAGCTCCTTGATGATGGGAACTTCAGTCGGGTGCACATCTCGTCCAGGAGTCAGTAACGCGTTACTTGGCGTTCCAGCGGGTGACACGCGAGCTAGAAGGCGGCAGGTCTGCCTGCCGTGAGCGCGGGCTGCGCTTGCGGCGCGATCTATAGCGCCACCCCTGTCTGTAGCGTGAGCACCGTTCGTCGATTTATTGGCGTCAATATATGGTTGTTTCTGGGTGACGACAGGTCTCGCCATCCAGTCGGGCGCATCAGGTAAAACCCTGTAAAACACCCAGGCCGATGCAGCGGGCGGCCTACGCCATAATTCGGGCACTGCCGTTCCGGAAACCTCGTTTATGCCGCGCCTGCTGCTCGCCTTCGTCCTCGCCGTGCTGCTGACCAGCGCCTTTGCCTCGATCTTCCAGACGCAGAGCAATCTCGCGGCCCTGCAAGCGCTGGGGGCGCCCGTGCCGCTCGATGTGCGCCTCGGCACCACCTGCCTGGATCTGCTCGGTTTTGCCCCCACTTTCGCACTGCTGGCAGGGCTGGGTTTTGTCGTCGCCCTGCCGCTTTCGCTCTGGCTGGCGCGGCGCCTGCCATCGTTGCGCTGGGCCATTCTCGTCGTGGCTGGCGCCACTGCGATCTGGCTGGCGCTGGCCCTGGCCAACACGCTGGCGCCCATGCCGACGCTGATCGCCGCTGATCGCCATCCCCTGGGAACCCTGGCCCTGATGGCCTGCGGCAGTGCCGGTGCGTTGCTGTTCGGCCTGCTGGGCCGGCGGGTGCGCTACCGGACGCAGCCGACTACCTCCGATACTCCGTGACAAGGCGCTGCCCATGTTGAACACCTTCCGCGTGCTGGCGCTCGGCGCCTTGTTCGCCAGCGCACCGCTGGCCGCGCACGATTACCGCATCGAAACCTTCAGCCAAGGGCTGGAGCACCCCTGGTCGATGGCGTTCCTGCCGGATGGCCGCCTGCTGGTCACCGAGCGCGTCGGCCGCCTGCGTATCGTCGAGGCCGATGGCCGGCTCGACCCCGAGCCGGTAGCGGGCGTGCCCGAGGGGTTCATCGCCGCCCAGGCCGGCTTGATGGAGGTGGCGCTGGATCCGGACTACAGCGACAACCGCTGGCTTTACCTGACCCACGCCCAGGGTTCGCTGGAGGCCAACAACACGCGCCTGATACGTGCGCGCCTGGTGGATGGCGAGTTGCAGGATCTCGAGGTGCTGTTTACCGCCCAGCCGCTCAAGGCCGGCGCCGCGCATTATGGCGGGCGCATCGCCTTCCTGGCGGACAAGACGCTGGTGCTGACCCTCGGTGATGGTTTCGACTGGCGTGAACAGGCGCAGAATCCCGCCAACCACCTCGGCAAGATCGTGCGCCTGAACCGTGACGGCAGTGTGCCGCAGGACAATCCGTTGCTCGGACAGCAGGGTGCGGCGCCGGAGATCTACAGCCTGGGCCATCGCAATGTGCAGGGCATCTTCTTCGACGCCGAGCAGGGGCGCCTGTACAGCCACGAGCACGGCCCTCGCGGCGGCGACGAGCTCAATCTGATCGAGCCGGGCGGCAACTACGGCTGGCCACTGGCGACCTTCGGTGTCGACTACACCGGCGCCAGGGTCAGCCCCTACACCGAGCTGCCGGGGCTGGTCGCACCGCTGCTGCACTGGACGCCCTCGGTCGCGCCATCGAGCCTGATGCTCTACCGCGGTGAGTTGTTTCCCGACTGGCAGGGAGACCTGTTCGCCTCGACCCTGGCCGAGCGCAGCGTGCGGCGCATCCGCCTGCGCGATGGCATGCTGGCTGGCGAGGAGGTGCTGTTCGAGGAACTGGGCGAGCGTATCCGCGACGTCCGCAGCGGGCCCGACGGGGCGCTCTACCTGCTGACCGACAACCCACAGGGGCGGATACTGCGCGTACTGCCGAGCGAATAGGCGGGCATCCGTTACACTGGTGCTCCAGTCATGTATGGGGCGGCATCATTGAAGTATCTACAGGGTTATCCGGTCGAGTTGCAGCAGCAGGTCCGCCAGCTGATCGCCGATGACCGCCTGGGCGGCTACCTGGCGCAGCGTTATCCCGGACGCCATGACGTGCAGAGCGACAAGGCGCTCTACGGTTATGTGATGGCGCTGAAGCAGGAGCACCTGAAGAACGCGCCCGGCATCGACAAGGTGCTCTATGACAATCGCCTCGATCTCACCCATCGCGCGCTGGGGCTGCATACGGCGATCTCGCGGGTGCAGGGCGGCAAGCTCAAGGCCAAGAAGGAAATCCGCGTGGCCTCGCTGTTTCGCGATGCCGCACCAGTCTTCCTGCAGATGATCGTGGTGCATGAGCTGGCGCATCTGAAGGAGGCCGAACACAACAAGGCCTTCTA
This sequence comes from Pseudomonas sp. REST10, assembly GCF_029542605.1. Taxonomy (NCBI): domain Bacteria; kingdom Pseudomonadati; phylum Pseudomonadota; class Gammaproteobacteria; order Pseudomonadales; family Pseudomonadaceae; genus Pseudomonas; species Pseudomonas sp. REST10. The sequence goes on from NZ_CP035677.1 coordinate 715,564, forward strand.
CAAACTCTGCGACTACATGTTGCCCGGCTACGCGCAGATCGAGTTCGACCTGCGCATGTACCTGACCTGGCGCGAGATGAGCGGCGCCTAGTTCATGCGTCAGCCGCGCAGGCGCACGTTCAACTGATCGACTACCTCCGCCCAGTCGGCGTCTTCGAGGATCTCCTCGCGCAGGAAGGCCGCCTGTGCCGGGGTCCAGAACGAGGCGTCCGCCAGCTTGCGCTCGGCGGGGAGTGGCGCGTGGGTTCTGATGAAGGTGTCGATGCTGGCGCTGTCGTCGGCCAGACCGAGTTGTTTGAACAGCGAAGACAGGTTGTGAACAGGCGGTTCCATGCTGAGCTCCCGGACGGTGGTGGCTATAAGGTTCTCTACCAACCCTAGCCCAGATAGTTCCCCGTCACTCGACGCTCAGCACCTCGAAATCCTGTGCCGCGCCGGCCATCGGTACGCTGATCTGGTCGCCCGGAACCTTGCCCAGCAAGGCACGGCCCAGTGGCGCGGCGCTGCCGAGCACCTGAATCGTCTGGCCGGCATGCTGCAGCTTCATGCTGGCGCCCTGGGGGCCGAGAAACAGCCAGCGCACCTGGTCATGCGCATCGAGCAGCTGGACCAGTGCCCCCAGTTCGACGCCCTGGTTCTCGTCGAAGGGTCGCAGGCGCAACTGACGCCAGGTGATCAGCGTCTGACGCAGCTCCTCGACACGGCGAGCCTGGCCACTGGCGAGATAGGCTGCTTCGAGGCCCAGGGTGTCGTACTTGTTCTCGGCGACATTCTCTTCATGGGTAGCCGTTTCGTGGGCGCTCAGCGCCGCCTGGTGAGCCTGCTCCAGATCAGCCTGCAGGTGAGTGAGCACCTGTTGCAGTAATAGGGTCTTGTCCATGGTCGATGTCGAGTCGGGGGAGGCGTTCGGTTGGCCGATTGTAGGGCTTATCGGCCCCGCTGCCGCATCGCGGATCATGTTTCGCTGAAGAAAATGGCGCCGTCGCCTTGCCTGGCGTGCTGCTCAGTCCGCGTAGGCAGGCTGGCAGCGGTTGATCAGGCACTGCAGTTCGCGAATGCCGGTGATGATCGAGACGAAGCTGACGACGGGAGGCGTTTCGACTGCCAGGTGGTCGACCAGTCGATTGCCGCTCAGGGCCTGCTCGAGCTGCCGAGCCTTGCCGTTGCGGCGGATGTGCGGGGCAATCAGGATCAGATCGAAGCGCTGCTTGATGGAGTCGGCCAACGGCAGGGCATCGACCAGCGAGTCGATGGTGGTCACGCGAAAGTAGCCCAGCCGGTTCAGTGCATGTTCCAGGCCCCGGGCTGTCGCAGGTTTCTCGCTGATAAGCAGAATGCGTAGTTTCTTTTCGATCATTTGGGCATTCCGGTCTTTTCTGGCCAAAGTTTGCTCTGCACTTGTTCGACTGCCGTCGTAACCTGTCAGCGGGTTACTGTGAGTTCGTCCCGGTGGTATATGGCACGGGTAGCTACAGGTACTTGTTGTTCCCGGTTATAGATGGGGGTGGGTGCTGCTCTTGTTTCGGAAGTTCATGGCAGGAGCTAGGACTAATAGCTAAGGCAAAACCTATAGGTCGATAGGCTGTTGCCTATAAGTCAATTAAATGCGATTTAATAATACGGTAGTGATATTGTTCGGTGCCTGCTTGTAACACTATCTCAGATTCTAGGGTGAATCCGAGTACGCCCTGGCGATAAGGTGAGTGGCGCTGTTTTAAGAATAATAGGGGGCGTCCATGAGGATAGCTGTCTTGGATGATGAAGAGATCTGTCTGGATCGGGCATTGAAGGTTATCAGTAGCTATTCCAGGGCGAGTGGTTTCGACTGGACGGTGCACGGCTTCAGTTCGGGAGAAGACCTGCTGCGGCGCCTCAAGCGCGAGAACTTCGACCTGCTGATCATCGACTGGTACCTATCGGGCATGAGCGGCTACGCCTTGTTGTGCTGGGTGCAGGAGCACCTTGAGGTACCCCCTCCGGTCATTGTGCTGACTGGCGGCAGTGCAGAGGGAGACATCGTCAAGGCCATTAACGCTGGCGCCGAGGACTTCATCCACAAGCCGTTCAGCGAATACGAACTGCACGCACGCATTCTGGTGGTGAATCGCCGCCGTATCCAGGCCGCCGAGGGCCAGGTCCGCCGCTTTCATGTCTACTTCGACCTACTGTTCGATGACGCCGGGCGCACCGTGACGCGTGACTGCAGTGCTACGTTGCTGACCGAGCGGGAGTACTACGTGGCGCGTTGCCTGATGGAAAACCTCGGCCGCTCGCTGTCGCGCTCGTATCTCTATGACCGTTTCTGGCCGCAGGGCGAGCGCTACTCTTCGCGCCCGCTGGACACCATGATCTATCGCCTGCGCAGCAAACTGAAGCTGTCGCCCGAATACGGCTGGTGCCTGGCCTCTATCTATGGCTACGGCTATCGCCTTGAGCGGGTCGAGCCGCTCTGAGTGCGTTCGGCATTGATTCTTCGCCTGTCTTGTCTATTCGCTGAAAACCACTTCGCCCTTGGCATATGTGCCGCAATTCTTATGTGCGGTTCATGCGGATAAACTGCTCGAAACAATATTGTTTTTTCTTCTTGGGTTGGCTTGTCGCACTTGCGCTTTCAATGGAAGTCGTTGTGGCATGAATTGTCAGTGGGTATCGTTCGTCATAGGGGTAGTCCTATTGGTTTCCTCAAAATAAGTTAAATCCTATTGTTATTTTGGGCCTATTCCTATGTTCTGGTTTCGAGCGTTCTGGGATTATTTATCGGCTGTGGGAAAATATGTCTTATTACAATAGTTGTTGGTTTATGACTGCATAAGTGGAGGAAGTTATGAACGCTCTTACCACGCTCAAAGCTGCTCTTGCGCTGGCTTTGGGTGTAACTGCCCAGGGAGTACTTGCCAAGGATGGTACGGTTAACTTCAGTGGGTCGATCATCGACGCGCCTTGCTCGATCATGGGTGGGGACGCGAATCAGACCGTAGATCTAGGCCAGATTTCCAACTCCGTATTGGCTGCTGGCGGCGTCGGTACTCGCTCTCCGCTCGTTGACTTCACCATCAAGCTGACGGGCTGTGGCGTTGTGGCCAAGACGGCACGTGTGACCTTCGCAGCAACGGCTGATCCGGCCAACGCTACCCTGCTGGCGGTCACTGGAGGTGCGACGGGTGTCGGTATTCAGATTTCAACTGGCGGAGGGCGGCAGGTTGTAAACCCTGGAGCGGCCTCACAGAACTTCCAGCTGCGTCAGGGTGATAACGAGCTGCAGTTCCAGGCGGCCTATGTTTCCACAAGCACTCAGGTTCGGCCGGGGGCTGCCAATGCGATGGCCCAGTTCACGGTGAGCTACCAATAAAAACTCTGTCATCTCCGGCGTCGCCAGGCGCCGGAGTTTTGTTGCGCGTGGGCTTTTTCACTGACCGGCTGTCGCGCGCTACCGTTCGGGAGGACGTATGTTTTCTCTCAATGGCTTGGTCGTCCGTAGATCGTTGCGGGCTGCTTTGCTCATGCTGTGTTGCGCGTCGGCAGATGCGGCCGTGCAACTGGGCGCCACACGGCTGATCTTTCTGGAGAGCAATCACGAGGCCGCGCTCGCGATCAAGAACGAGGGTGACCGTCCCTACGTGGTGCAGGCCTGGGTGGACGATGGAGAGGGGCGTACCAAGACGCCGTTCCTGCTGGTGCCGCCGTTGTCCCGGCTCGATCCGAATGTCGAGAACATGTTGCGTGTGATGCGGGTGCTGGATGACCTGCCGCAAGATCGCGAGTCGGTGTTCTGGATCAACGTCAAGGAGATTCCGGAGAAGGTGCAGCAGGATAACGTGCTGCAACTGGCTATCCGCACGCGGATCAAGCTGTTCTATCGTCCTGCAGCACTTGGCGGTAATCGTGCCGAGGAGGCGCGCAACGAGCTGAAGTGGTCCGTGCGGGCTGATCGCGACGGTGGCGCGGTGCTGCGTGTGGAAAATCCCACGCCGTATCATGTGACCTTCGGTGTGATGCGGGTCCGCCCTGGTACGGAGAACATCGCGCCGGACATGGTCCCTCCCTATCAGATGCGCGAGTACCCGCTGACGTCGATTCGCGCGCCACAGGCCGTCAGCGTGGAATTCGCCGTCATCAATGACTATGGCGGCCTTTCGGAAAAGGAGCACGTCGAAGTGCCCTTGGAGCATGAGCCGGTGCGGATCGATCCTCGCTCCTCGATCAGTTCAAAAAACCGAGCCTTCTGAGGTGCGCGCGGTTCGGCAGGGCCCCTTGGGCCGGTGCCTGTGTGCCTGGGCGTTGTTGGGTGCAGTGCTCGTCCATGCTGCTGAGCCCGTTGCCACGGTGTTCAATGAGGCGTTTCTTGAGCTGGGCGGTGGTCCGGCGGATGTTGACCTGTCGATGTTCGCCTTCGGTAGCCGGGTGCTGGCGGGTGAGTACCGAGTCGATGTGCTGCGCAACGATGTCCTGCTGGGACGATTTACGGTCCGCTTCGTCGAGCGTGAGGCAGGGAGCGACGCCCGGCCTTGCCTGAGTGCCGAGCAGTTGGGTGAGTGGGGCTTGAACCTGGCGGCCTTACCTGCCGTGAGTACGACGCTGCAGGAAACCTGTATCGATCTGGAGGCGCAGCTTGCCGAGGCCCGTGTCGATTACGATGCGGCTGCGCAGCGTCTGCGCTTGAGCATTCCGCAGGCGGCGCTGTCGCGCAAGGCGCGGGGGACGATCGATCCCCGCCTTTGGGACCAGGGGATGAACGCGGCCCTGTTCGATTACCAGTTGAGTCTGGCGCGCAATGATGAGGGGCGTGCCGGGGGCGGATCGAGCAACACGTTGTTCGGCCGTATGCATGGTGGGCTCAATCTGGGCAGTTGGCGCCTGCGTCAGCAACTCACCTATAACCGTGATCGTCTCGGTCAGCGCAGCTGGCAGGACGGGCGCACTTATGCCCAGCGGGATATCCAGGCGCTGGGTGGCCAGTTGCTGGTGGGCGACGGTAACACCCTGGGAGAGTTGTTCGACGGCTTTCAGTTTCGCGGTGTACAGCTCAGCTCGGACGAGGCGATGCTGCCGGATAGCCTGCGCGCCTACGCCCCGACTGTCCGCGGCGTGGCGCAGAGCAACGCGCGTGTGGTCGTACGACAGAATGGCTTCATCATCTACAGCACTTACGTCGCACCTGGGCAGTTCACTTTGGACGACCTCTATCCGACTGCCAACGGTGGCGATCTGGAGGTCACTATTCTGGAGGCCGACGGCCGCCAGGTTCGCTATACGCAGGCGTTCTCTTCGGTGCCGACACTGTTGCGCGAGGGGCGCTGGCGCTATGAACTGAGTGCCGGTGAGTACCGTACCGGCTATGAGGATGAACGGCTGCGCCCCTACTTCTTTCAGGGCACCCTGGCGCGTGGGTTGTCTGGTGACTTCTCGTTGTATGGTGGTGTGCTGCTAGGGCAGGGCTACCAGGCGGGGCTGCTGGGGGTGGGCAAGAACATGCTGGGTTTCGGGGCGCTGTCCCTTGACCTGTCGGACGCTCGCACGCGTAGTGACCAGGGGCACCTCTCCGGACAGTCGCTACGGCTGCTCTATGCCAAGACGCTGGAACGTACGGACACGACTTTTCGCGTGGCCGGTTACCGCTATTCGACCCCTGGCTTTCGCAGCTTTCCCGAGGCGGTGCAGATGCAGGCGCTGGAGAGCAATGAGCTGCCGTTCCTCGACCGGCGCAGCGAACTGCAGGTGGACCTGTCGCAGTCTATGGGGCGTTGGGGGGCATTGTTCTTCTCCGCACGGCAGCAGCGTTACTGGGGCAGCGGCGGCCAGGAGCGTTTCGTGCAACTGGGGGTTTCCGGTAGCTACCGGCAGCTCAGCTACAACCTCTACTACAACCAGTACCGCACGCCGTTCGCTGCTCCAGAGCGCCAGTTGATGCTGTCTTTGAGCATACCGCTGGGTTCTTCTGGCGCCTCGGGTATGTACTCGGTGTCTCGTGGTAGTGACCAGCGCTTGTATCAGCAGGCCAGTCTCTTCGGCAACACCCTCGATGACCGCAACCTCGACTACGGCGTGACCGTCGATCGTTCCGACGAACAAGGCTCCAGGGGTAGCCTCAACCTGGGTTACCGGGGGCGCTATGGGCGGGTCGATCTGGGGCACAGCCAAGGCGAGGGTTATGAACAGACCAACCTGGGACTGTCCGGTGGGATGGTCGCGCATGCCGATGGCCTCACGCTGTCTCAACCGCTGGGGGAGACCATAGCGCTGGTGCGGATACCTGATGCCGAGGGTCTGGCGCTGCAGTCCCAGGTGGGCGTGCGCACGGACGGGAGCGGCTATGCGGTCGTCCCGAGCCTGACGCCCTACCGCAGCAACCGCCTGGCGCTGTCGTTGAACGGGCTGGGGGGGAATGTCGAGGTGCTGACGGCCGTCCAGGAGGTAGTGCCGACCCGTGGCGCCGTGGTGCTGGCGCCGTTCGAGGCCCGCAGTGGCTACCGGTTGATGCTGCAGTTGAGCGATGCACAGGGAGAACCCTTGCCCTTTGGGGCGCGGATTGCAGACACCAGTGGTCAGGAGCTGGGCCTGGTTGGCCCCGAGGGGTTGGCCTATGTCGCGGGGGCCGCACCTGCGGGTGAGCTGAGCGTGAGCTGGGGCGCCGGGGCTGCGAGCTGTACCGTGGCCTACCGCGTGTCGCAGGAGACGCTGCAGACGCCGATCAGAAACTTGAAGGAGACCTGCCGATGATCGCGCCGCTGTTTACACACTCTCTTTTTCGCTTGTTATGGCTGACGGCGCTCGTAAGTGCTGCGCCACTTGCCCATGCAACCTGTCTATGGGAGCGCGGTTTCGACCAGGGTGTCTATGCCTTCAACTTCTCCGCGCCGATCACGCTGCCTGCAGGCCCGCTCCAGATCGGTCAAGTCCTCGCGGAGTCGAGACAGCCGGTCAGGTCCCCGTTCTATCTATTGAGATGCCTGCTGGGCAAGGGTTACGCCACAGGGACCTTCGTCGCCGAGAGTTCGAGCACAATGTTGCCCGGCGTATACCGGACCCACGTCCAGGGGGTCGGTTATCGAGTCAGCCTGCAACCGGAGGGACTCTATGCCGGAAGCGAATGGCAGCAGCCTATTCCTTTCCTGTTCACCGGGATGTTGACGGCGCAAGGCTGGAGAGAGCTCAAGCTTGAACTGGTGGCGACCAGCACTACGCTTGGTGCCGGCATGATTACGCCTGGCAACTATGCGAGCTTGCGCACCGCTGGTTATAACCGCTACCTGCAAGTCAACATCCAGTCCGCCTGGATTGCGCCTCCTCCCTCATCATGTCGCCTTTTCGGCAACCCTGATCAGACCGTTACGCTGGCGCCTGTGTCCCGCAACCGCTTTTCCGGGGTGGGTTCGACGCAAGGCGAGCAGTCATTCGACATCGTTCTGCAGTGTGAGAATGTCGTGAACGGTGTCGTCCGGCTGCGCATGGACGGAACGCCACACAGCTCCAACGCTCCCGGAGTGCTTGCGCTGACGTCGGGTGCTGCGGCAACGGGGGTGGGCTTGCAGTTACTCGACGGCACCACCAATGCGCCAGTGGAGCTCGGTCAGCCCAAGCAGCTGGCGGGGTTGACCCGTGGCCTGAACACCCTGCCTTACCGGGTGCGTTACTACCAGGCCTCTACACAGGTGGGTGCCGGAGCAGTGCTTGCCTCGGTGACCTTGACACTGACTTATCTGTGAGCGGCCAGCACCGGCGCGTCGCCAGGGGAGGGCGGGCAATTCTGAGATAACGTCACAAGATCAAAGAATGTATTTGCAAGTCATTATCATTGGGTGGCGCTGTCAATGCCACAGCGTGCGTTGCTATCGGCTTCTGCTGCGTCATGTTTGTGCGTGCTGGGTGCTCCGGCCGACTGCTGAGGCATACGGGGCAAGCCTGCGACAGGGACTGTCATCAGAGATAGGGTTTATACAATGAACAATGAAATGATTCGCTTGCTGGTCGCGGACGACCATCCTGTTGTCTGTGCCGGTATAAGGCAGACGCTGTTTGCCAGCCATGGTGTTTCCATCGTGGACTCGGTGCAGGGGCCGGCGCGTTTGTTGGAGCGGCTCGAAGGCCATGACCAGGACTTCGATGTGCTGCTGTCGGGTTATATCCTCCCCGCCGCCGGGCACAGCGGTGGGTTGAGCCTGTTCCAGCTGATCCGGCGCAAGTATCCCAACCTCAATATCGTGGTGCTGACCATGCAGGAGAATCCGAGCATCCTCCATGCACTGGCTTCGTCGGGTATTTCCTGCATCCTCAGCAAGCGCGACCCGCTCAGCCATCTGCTGCCGGCCATCCAGGGGGCGATGGCCAAGGGGCGCTACCTGTCACCGCGCATCGCCACGCTGATGAACAACAGCCCACGCAGGGCCGGCTTCGGTGTGCTGAGCCCGCGCGAACTGGAAGTGGTGCGCCTGTTCGTTTCGGGGCTGAAGGTCAACGAGATCGCTGAGCGCCTGCATCGCAGCAAGAAAACCATCAGTACGCAGAAGACTACCGCCATGCAGAAGCTGGGGCTGGAGCGCGACACCGAGCTGATCCGCTACTCCATCGAAATGGGGCTGCTCGAACACTGCATGCCGTTACAGCTGGAGGCGTGCGCCAAGGCCTGATCCCTCAGGGCTGCGCCAGGCAGACGCGGTTGCGGCCCTGGGCCTTGGCCTGGTACATGGCGCTGTCGGCCTGGCGGATCAGGTCGGTGGCATCCTCGTGACCCTGAGTCAGGGCTACACCGATGCTGGCACCGACCCGTACGGCCCGACCCTCTAGGTACATGGGTGTGTCGAGCCCCTCCAGCAAACGCCTGGCGAGGTCCTGCGCCGCGTCGGCCGATTGCACGTTCTCGCAGACCACCACGAACTCGTCGCCGCCGAGCCGGGCGGGCAGGTCGACGTCGCGGACGTACTGGCGCATGCGCCGTGCGACTTCCGCCAGCACCTGGTCGCCGAAGGCATGGCCGTGCTGGTCGTTGATCGGTTTGAAACCATCCAGGTCGATCAGCATCACCGCCAGCAGCTCGTTGCGCCTGCTGCTGCGCGCCAGGGCCTGCTCCAGATACTGTTGCAGGGCAGTGCGATTGGCCAGGCCGGTCAGTGGGTCCTGCATGGCCAGCTCGCTGAGGCGCAGATTGGCATGCTCGAGTGCCTGGGTGCGTTCGGTCACGCGCTTGGCCAGCACCTGCTCGTTGAGTTGCAAGGCCGCTTCGCGTTGCCGTTTCAGTTCGTTGAAGCGTGCAGCCAGGGCGAAGGACAGCAGGATCATCTCCAGCCCTGAGCCGATCTGCATGGAGTAGAGGGTGAGGAAGTTCGATGGGATCAGCGCGAAATTTCGCAGCGCCAGCAGCACCGCGCCGCTCAGCAGCATCAGCCAGGCCAAGGCGAACAGACGGGCACCGGGTACCCGGTAGCCGACGCAGACGAAGCTGGTGAGCAGCAGGGTCAGGGTGGCGCTCAGGCCGGTCAGCGACATGAGCTGCAGGGCCCGTTGCACGGGAAGCACGATGGTCGCCAGCACGGCAGCGGCGATGGCGGCGCACAGCACCAGCAGCCCCTTGTCCCAGCGCGGCAGCCACTGGCGGGTGTCGAGGAAACTGCGGGCGAATACCACTGAGAGCAGTGCCGCCAGCGTCAGGCTGACCGGCAGCATGCGATTGCTCCAGGGGGCAGCCTGCGACCACAGATACTGGGCGCCGAGGCCGTTCAGCGAGAGCACGCTGAGGGCGAAGGCGAACATGAACGACACGTAGCTGAGAAAGGGACGCTCGCGCAGTGCCAGGAACAGCAGCAGGTTGTACAGGCCCAGGGCGATCAGCACGCCGAAGTAGATGGCATGCACCAGGTAACCAATCTGGCTGTGCTGTTCGAAGTCGCGCAGCGACATCAGGGTGCCGCTGAGGGTCATGCTGCCGCGTGAGTCGACACGCAGGTACAGCGTGCGGCGCTCTCCCGGTTGCAGGACGATGTCGAACACGGGGTTGCGGTGGCCGACACTGCGCTGGGCATAGGGCACGGTGTCTCCGCTGCGTGACTGCCGGATGCCGTCGGCGCCGACATCGTACAGGCGCACTTCGTCCAGCGAGGCATAGCTGAGCTCCAGGCGCCAGGTGCGCGTGTGCTCCGCCTCCGACAGCAGTGGCAGGCGCAACCAGATCACGCCGGTTATATAGCCGAAGCTCAGGTCGCGTCGGGTCAGCGAGCTGTGGAATGGCGCATCGCTGCGCATGACCTCGGCCAGGCTCGATGTGCCCTGCGGATCGGCCAGGAAGTCGACCTGGCCGTACAGATCCTGCGTCGGCGTGTGCTCGGCGAGGCGCATCTCGGCGTGCGCCGCCGGGCGGGCCAGCAGCAGGCAGAGCACCATGAGCAGGCCCGGCAGCGAGACCGAAAAGTCAGCGGTGGGGCGTCGATTGGCTGGCATGGGCTGGGCCTGGAGAACCGGCATGCCACGAATAGTGGCAGAAAGCCTCCCGCGACAGCTAGTGCCTCGGGGGTCGGGCGTCCTTGTGCAGGTGCGCGCCCAAGGTCCGCAACGGTGCCAGCTGGCGGCAGATCAGCGCCAACTGCGTCTGCACCAAGCGCTGGCGCTCGTCGGCGTCATCGGCGGTCTGCTCCAGGTTCTGCGCCAGGGTCTGTTCCTCGTCGCTGTGGATCGCCAGTGGCCGCTCGCCGCGCAGGCCGGCGGCGATGTCGTCCAGGCTGCCGGCGAGTTTCTCGGCCTGTTCCAGCAACTGGGCCTGGGTCGCCTGGGGCAGTTGCTCGCCGCGGTGTGCGCCGAGTCCCGAGAGGTAGCTGAGCAGGGTGTGCGAGAGCACCAGGAAGCGGAAGCCCAGGTCGGCGTCCTTGCGGAAGTGCCCCGGCTCCATGAGCATGTTGCCGAGGGTCGTGGACAGTGCGGCGTCGGCATTGTGCGCGTTGCGCCGCGCCAGGCGATAACCGAGGTCGTCGCGCTTGCCCTGGGCGTACTGGGCGATGATCTGCCGCAGATAGGCGCTGTTGCAGCTCAGGGTGTTGGCCAGCATGTTGCCCAGGCGCCGACCCTGCCAGTCTGGGAGGATCAGGAACACCGCCAGGCCGGCGAGCAGGCCACCGAGCAGGGTATCGATCAGGCGTGGCATGAACAGGCCGTGGCCGTCGCCGATCTGGTTGAAGCAGAACAGCACCAGCAGGGTGATTGCCGCTGTGGCCAGGGTGTAGCGCGTGCTGCGGGTGGCGAAGAACGCCACCCCGGCGACCACCGCGAACAGCACCTGGATGCGCGGGTCGGGGAACAGGTCGAACAGCGCCCAGCCGATGCCGAGGCCGAGCAGCGTGCCGGCGATGCGCTGCACCAGCTTGAGACGGGTGGCGCCGTAGTTCGGTTGGCAGACGAACAGCGTGGTCAACAGGATCCAGTAGCCCTGCGTCGGGTGGATCAGGTGCAGCAGGCCATAGCCCGCGGCCAGGGCGATGGACAGGCGCAGGGCATGGCGGAACAGCAGCGAGGTGGGGGTGAGCTGCTGGCTGATGCGCTCCCCGACTTCGCGCAGCGAATGTGGCTCGCGGTCCAGCAGGCTGCTGTCCTGCTCGTCGGCCAGGGCATCGGGATTGCTGGCATTGCCGAGCAACTGGTCGAGGGTGGCCAGGTTGCCGGCCAGCGCCCCCAGTGAGCGCAGCAGGTGGCGCCAGGCCGGGTTGCTCTGCAGGTGCAGGTGATCGAGCGAGGCGTGCAGGTCTTCCAGGGCCTGGCTGCACAGTTCGCGGTACTCGAACGGCTGGCGCAGCTCGATGGCGCCGGCCAGGCGTTGGCAGGCTTCGCCGTGCAAACGCAACAGGCGTTGGCAGCGGAACAGCACGTCGCTGTGGAAGAAGGCCTCGGCCAGTTCGTTGTAGGGGTAGTGCGACGAGCTGGCGCGCTCGTGAATGTCCTGGGCGAGGAAGTACAGCTTCAGGTAGCGATTGACCTTGGGGCCGGGGCGGCCATTGCCGACCCGATGCAGAATGATCTCCTTGGCGGCGTTGAGTGCCGACACCACCCGGCCGTTCTGTTGCGCCAGGGCCAGGCGTCGCTGCTCGACATCGAGCTGGCGCAGCGGCTCGAACAGCGCAGCCTTGAGCTTGAGGTACTTGCCCAACTCGCGAAACAGGCGGGCCAGGCTGTGCTGGACCGGCTGATGGGCGAACAATCCCTGCCAGATCACCGACAGCACGCCATACCAGGCCGCGCCGGCCACCAGCAGCAAGGGTTCCAGCCACAGGCCGGCGACGCCGCCGCGCTGCTCCACGCCGATCATGCTGTATACCGCGAGAATCAGTGTGCCGGAGCCGAGGGTGGCGAAGCGCTCGCCAAGGGCGCCCAGCATGGTCAGGCAGAATGCCGACAGGGCCAGGGCAGCGACGAACAGCCAGGGATAAGGGAACAGCCACTCGACGGCATAGGCCGCCGCGCTGAAACAGACCAGCGTCACCAGCACCGTGCCCAGGCGCCCCTGCCAGCTGTCATCGGTCTCGGTCAGGGCGCTGGCGATGATGCCGAGAAACAGCGGGATCAGCGCATGCGTCCAGCCCTGCCAGCCACACAGTGCCAGTGCGCCGGCAAGGGCGATGAACACCCGCAGGCTGGCGCTGAACTTGTCCAGCGCCCAGAGGCGGCGCAGTGATTGGCGAAGGCGTGGACGGGGCATGGCGGACCTGATCGCAGAGGATGCGAGCAGCCTACCGGAACTCAGCGGTCACTGGGTATCGGCGACGTCGCGCAGCGCTGGGATTGATTTATGGACTGATCGGTTCTAAAGTTCGCGGCATGACGACACGTGGACGCCCCAAGAGCTTCTGCCCGGACCGGGCGCTGGAGAATGCCATGCAGCTGTTCTGGCAGCGCGGCTATGAAGCCGCGTCGCTACAGGACCTGCAGGCAGCCACCGGCCTGTCCAAGAGCAGCCTGTACCAGACCTACCCGAGCAAGCAGGCCTGGTTCGTCGCCGCGTTCAGCCTGTACGTGGCGCAGCGTCGTGCCCTGATGCTCGAGCAACTGGCCGCCAGCGCCTCGCCGCTGGGCTTCATTCGCGAGCGCCTGCTCAGCGTGCTCGACGACGATGGGCCCGATGGTGTGCCGCGTGGCTGCATGCTGGTCAACGTGGCCAACGAGTTTTCGCTGTCGGAGCCGGCCCTGGTGCCGGTCCTGCAGCAGGCCACGGCCGGTATCTGCCAGATTTTCGAACAGGCGCTGGAACGCGCCGTCGCTTGCGGCGAGCTGAGCGGCTGCGACGATCGGGTGGCGCTGGCCGGCTATCTGCAATGCGTGATGAGCGGGCTGCGCACCCAGGTCAAGTCGGGGCTGCCCGCCGCATCGATTCGAACCACCGTGGCGGTGGTGATGGCGAGCTTGAACGGCGTATGAAGACGCCTGTGCGGGGCTTCGTTCGCTTAATTTTGGACTGATTGGTTCTTAAAGGAAGGCGATATGCGGGAATTGTTCGAACTGTGCGGTGCCGACCGCGAGCTGCTGTTCTCACCCTACTGCTGGCGAGTGCGTCTGGCGCTGGCCCACAAGGGGCTGGATTGGCAGAGCCGGCCGATTCACTTCACCGACAAGGAGGCGATCGCCTTCTCTGGGCAGAAGCTGGTGCCGGTGCTGACCGATGGCGACGAAACGATCAACGACAGCCTGGCCATTTTTGCCTACCTCGACCGACGCTACCCTCAGCAGCCCTTGCTGGGCGACGCGCAGGCGAGCCAACGGGCACGCCTGGTCGAGAAGTTGAGCTTCCATGCGGTGCGCATGCCGCTGCTGAAGATGCTGGTGCCACGCGTCTGGCAGGTGATCGACCCGGTCGACCGTGACTATTTCCGCAGCACCCGGGAGAAGGCGCTGGGCATGAGCCTGGAGGCGTTCGCCGACCCGGAAGGCGGCGAGCGGCTGTTTCGCGAGGCCATCGCCCCGCTGGAGAGTTGGTTGAGCGAGCAGCCGTATCTGGATGGCCAGGAGGCGGGCGGTTGCGACTACCTGCTGGCCGGGCTGATGTTCTGGGCCTGGTGCCTGGGCGTGCAGCCCTGGGCCGATGATTCGGCCTTCGGCGCCTGGTTCTCGCGCATTCTGCAGGCTTACGAAAGCACTCACGGCCCGGTCAGACGGGCCCCGACCCAAGTGGAGGAAAGCCAATGATCGACCTTTACTACTGGACCACCCCGAACGGTCACAAGGTCAGCATCCTGCTCGAGGAAGCCGGGCTGGAGTACAGCGTGCGCCCGGTGCATATCGGCAAGGGCGAGCAGTTCGCCCCCGAGTTCCTCAAGATCGCACCGAACAACCGCATTCCGGCCATCGTCGATCATGCCCCGGCCGACGGCGGTGAGCCCATCGCGCTGTTCGAGTCCGGGGCGATCCTCGAATATCTGGCGGACAAGAGTGGCCAGTTCCTGCCGCGCGAGACGCGTGCCCGCTTCGAGGTCCTGCAGTGGCTGTACTGGCAGATGGGCGGTGTCGGACCGATGGCGGGGCAGAACCACCATTTCGTGCGTTACGCGCCGGAGCCGATTCCCTATGCCATCGAGCGCTACGTGAAAGAGACCGCGCGACTGTACGGCGTGCTGGATCGCCAGCTGGCCGGGCGCGACTACGTGGCGGGCGACTACTCCATCGCCGACATGGCCATCTATCCCTGGGCCAAGCTGTGGGAGATGCAGCGGCAGCGGCTGGAGGACTTCCCCAACATGGCCGCCTGGCTCGAACGCATCGGCGCACGCCCGGCCGTGCAACGGGCCTATGCGCTGGTGGAGAAGGTCAACGAAGATCCCCAGGCACTGCTGACCGCCGAAGCGCGCAAGCTGCTGTTCGGGCAGTGACGGCAGCCGTACCGGCGAACCCGAGTGCCGGGCTTGTGGCCTGGCATTCGTCCGGCACGCGCTATCTGGCCGGCTGGAGTTCCTCCTTCGGACCCGTCAGCGGCTACCGCTGCGTGGCGCCTGATTGCTCTCGGTCTGGTGCCTCGCTGTCCGCATGGCTTCCCCCATCAATACGCCGGCGCCGAAATTTCTCATGGATTTTCCTGTGAGCTGCCGCACGTTTTCCTAGACTTGAGGTTGTTGGCCCGCAATGGTTGGAGACGGTCATGCGAATCGGCGTACCCAAGGAAATCAAGAACCACGAATACCGCGTCGGCCTTACGCCGCAATCGGTTGCCGAGCTGACGGCCCTGGGGCATGAGGTATGGGTCGAGACCCAGGCCGGTGCGGCCATCGGCTTCGCCGACGAGGATTACCGTGAGGCGGGCGCCCAGATCGCCAGCCATTCGAGCGAGGTGTTCCAGCAGGGGCAGTTGATCGTCAAGGTCAAGGAGCCCCTGGCGGTGGAGCGCGCCAAGCTGCGGCCGCAGCACACGCTGTTCACCTACCTGCACCTGGCCCCCGATCGTCCGCAGACTGAAGAGCTGATGGCAGGCGGCGCTACCTGTATTGCCTACGAGACTGTCACCGATGCACAGGGGCGCTTGCCGTTGCTGGCGCCGATGTCGGAGGTGGCCGGGCGCATGTCGATCCAGGCCGGCGCCGGCTGCCTGGAGAAGGCGCGCGGCGGCCGTGGCGTGCTGCTTGGTGGCGTGCCGGGCGTGGCGCCTGGCAAGGTGGTGATTCTTGGCGGTGGCGTGGTCGGCAGCCATGCACTGGCGATGGCGGTAGGGCTGGGGGCGGATGTCAGCGTGCTGGACCGCAGCGTGGACGCCCTGCGCCGCCTCGACAGCCAGTACGGCAACCGTATCACCACGCTCTACTCGACCCGCGCGGCGGTGCGTGAGCAGGTGCTTGCCGCCGATCTGGTGATCGGTGGTGTGCTGATTCCCGGCGCGGCGGCGCCCAAGCTGGTCACCGCCGAGATGGTCAAGCGGATGAAGGCCGGGGCTGTGCTGGTGGACGTGGCCATCGACCAGGGTGGCTGCGCTGAGACCTCGCATGCCACCACGCATGCCGAGCCCACCTACGTGGTCGACGATGTCGTGCATTACTGCGTGGCCAACATGCCGGGGGCGGTCGCACGCACCTCGACCCTGGCGTTGAACAACGCCACCTTGCCCTTCGTCGTGGCGCTGGCGCAGAAGGGCACGCGCAGGGCGCTGGAGGACGATGCGCATCTGCTTGCCGGTCTCAACGTCGCGCGCGGCGTGATCACCTGCGGCAGCGTCGCCGAGGCGCACGGGTTGAAATTCCATTCACCGGCCAGCCTGCTCGAGCAGCTCTAGCCGCAGGGGATGTCGTCCTGTGTCGCGCCGTTCGCCAGCGTTGGCGGCAGGCGGCGCGTGCACTGACTAAGCTGAATGAGGTATCTCGCGCTTGAGGATACGGCCGTGTTCGCTCGCTGTGTGCATGTGTTGTTGGCGTTGCTCGTTGGCTTCGGTTTCCAGGGCGTTGCGCAGGCCGAACGCTTGCGGCTGTATACCGAAGAGTACCCGCCGATCAACTTCAGCCGGGACGATGGCAAGCCGACCGGTCTGGCCACCGAGGTGGTGCTCGAGATCATGCGGCGCACCGGCGACACGGCGCCCATCGAGGTCGTGCCCTGGGCACGGGGTTACCAGCAGGCGCAGGTCAGGCCGAATACCGGGTTGTTCGTCACGATGCGCATCCCCGAGCGCGAGAAGCTGTTTCACTGGGTCGGGCCGCTGACGCGCAACACCACGTCCTTCTATGCCCTGCGCAGGAGCGGGCTGCAGCTGGATGACTTCGAACAGGCTCGCCAGGTGGGCAAGATCGCGGTACCGCGTGACTGGTACAGCCATCAGCACCTGCTGGCGCATGGCTTCACCAACCTGTATCCGGTGGCGGGCCCGGACCAGGTGATACGCATGCTCAAGCGTGGCCGGGTCAAGCTGATGGCGCTGGATGACCTCAGCCTCAATGCCCTGCTCGACGGTGGCGGGCTGGCCGTGGGGGAGGTGGAGCAGCTGCTGGTGTTCCTGCACAGTGATTCCTACATCGCCTTTTCGCAGGACACCGACCCGCGATTGCTGGCGCGCTGGCAAGAGGCGCTCGATGCGATGAAGGCCGATGGCAGCTTCGCCGCCATCTACCACAAATGGCTGCCCGGCCTGCCGCTGCCGCCCTGAAGACCCTCTACAGCGGCCAGACCCACAGCAGCATCGGTACGCTCAGCGCGACCACGAGAATCTCCAGTGGCAGGCCCAGGCGCCAGTAATCGCCGAAGCGAAAGCCGCCGGGGCTGAGGATCAGTGTGTTGTTCTGGTGACCGATGGGGGTCAGGAACGAGCACGAGGCACCGATGGCCACGGCCATCAGCAGCGCATCCGGGCTGACACCGAGCTGGCTCGCGGCGCTCAGCGCGATCGGGCACATCACGGCGGCGGTAGCGGCGTTGTTCATGAAGTCTGACAGGGTCATGGTCACCACCAGCAGCAGGATGACGATGATGATTGGATTGCCCTGGGCCAGGTGCTCCATCAGCAGGCGGGCCAGCAGGTCGGCCGCGCCGCTCGATGACATCGCCCCGGCCACCGGAATCAGGGCGCCGAGCAGGACGATCACCGGCCAGTCGATGGCCTCATAGACGGCGCGCAGGGGCACCAGGCGCAGCAGCATGTAGGCCAGTACGCCGGTGGCGAAGGCTATCGCCGCAGAGAGCAGGCCGAAGGCCGCCGCGGCAATGGCCAGGAGCATGATGCCGAGGGCCAGGTTGGCCTGGCGCGGGTCGGGGATGTTGATGGCGCGCGCCGCCAGGGGCACGCAGCCGTAGTCGTTGGCGAACTCGCCGATGTCCTCGGCGCTGCCCTGCATCAGCAGCACGTCACCGTTCTGGATGAGGGTCGAACGCAGGCGCTTGATCGAACGATGGCTCTGGCGTGAGATGGCCAGCAGGTTGATGGCGTAGCGGCTGCGCAGGCGCGTGCTGCTGGCGGATCGTCCGATCAGCGACGAGTCCGGCTTGACCAGCAGTTCCAGCAGGGTGCGTTCGTCGCCGTTGCTGTCCTTCTTTTCCGCGTCCTTGTCGTTGTCCTGCTCCTCGCGTTGCTCCGCCTCCTCGGCCTCGCGTGCGGCCTCCAGCAGCAGGTCCAGCTGGCTGAGCACTTCACCCAGTTCCTCCGGGTCGGCCTCGATCACCAGCACGTCGTCGGCCTGCAGCACCCGGCGCGGGTTGGGCGCGCTCAGGCGCAGCTTGTTGCGCACCATGGCGACCACCTGGGCGTCGGCTTCGTCGAGCAACTGCTCGATCTCGCGCAGGGTCTTGCCCTGGGCCACGCCACCTTCCTTGACCCGGGCCTCGGTCAGGTAGTGGCCGGTATCGAAGCTGGCGGCATTGCCTACCTCGCGTCTGGGGACCAGGCGCCAGCCGAGCAGGGTGATGAACAGCACGCCGGCCAGCGCCACGGCGACACCGACTGGGCTGAAGTCGAACATGGCGAAGGGGCCGTCGCCGTGCTGTGCGCGAAAGCTGGAGACGATCAGGTTCGGTGGCGTGCCGATCAGCGTGGTCATGCCGCCGAGGATGGTGCCGAAGGCCAGCGGCATGAGGATGCGCCCCGGCGGCATTTCCAGGCGCGAGGCGATCTGCAGGGCGATGGGCATCAGCAGGGCGAGGGCGCCGACGTTGTTCATGAACGCCGACAGCAGGGCGCCCAGGCCGGTCAGGGCGGCGATCGACAGCAGCACGCCGGAGCCACTGGGAATCAGGCGCAGGGCCAGGCGGTTGACCGCGCCGGTACGTTGCAGGCCGTAGCTGAGCACCAGCACGCAGGCCACGGTGATCACCGCCGGGTGGCCGAAGCCGGTGAAGGCATCGCGCTCGGGTACCAGGCCGACGATGACACAGGCCAGCAGGGCGCCGAGGGCGACCACGTCGTGCCGCCAGCGGCCCCAGATGAACAGCCCCATGCTGGCGACGAGAATGGCGAAGATCTGGCCTTGTTCGAGGGTCATGGGGCGGGACTGTCCTTGTGGCGCGCACGGGCGCGTGTGCTGTATGTAGCAGAGTGCGCGCTGCCCCGGCAGTTCCCGGCCTTCTGCTAGACGAACTGGGCGGCGGCGTAGCCCGAGGCCCAGGCCCACTGGAAGTTGAAGCCGCCGAGATGCCCGGTGACGTCCAGCACCTCGCCGATGAAGTACAGCCCGGGGACCTTGAGCGACTCCAGGGTCTTCGAGGACACCTCGTGGGTGTCGATCCCGCCCAGGGTGACCTCGGCGGTGCGATAGCCCTCGGTGCCGGCCGGTACCAGTTGCCAGTCGGACAGGCGCTCGGCGATCGCCGTCAGTTCCGCCGGGGTGTACTGCTTCAGCGGCTTGTTGACGAACCAGCTGTCGACCAGCAGCGTCGCCATCTTGCGGGTGAACAGCTCGGCCAGCAGGGTCTTCAGCTCGCTGTTGCCCCGCTCGCGCTGCTGCGTGGCCAGCCACTCGGGCAGGTCGATGTGCGGCAGCAGGTCGATATGCAGGGTGTCGCCGGGTTGCCAGTAGGACGATATCTGCAGGATCGCCGGGCCGGAGAGGCCACGGTGCGTGAAGAGGATGTTCTCGACGAAGCTCTGGCCGTTGCAACTGACCCGGCAGTCCTCCACCGAGGTGCCGGACAATTCCGCGCACAGCGCCTTGAGCTGCGGTTCGGTGACCGTGAAGGGCACCAGGCCGGCGCGGGTCGGCAGCAGCGTATGGCCGAACTGCCTGGCCACCTGGTAGCCGAAGCCGGTGGCGCCCAGGGTCGGGATGGACAGGCCACCGGTGGCGATCACCAGCGACTGGCAGGCCACCTCGCCCAGGTCGGTGTGCAGGAGGAAGCCCTGTGCGGCGTTGTCGATGCTCTGCACGGCCGTGTTCAGGCGAATCTCGGCGCCTGACTCGGCGCATTCGGCCAGCAGCAGCTCGAGGATGTCGCTGGACTTGTGGTCGCAGAACAGCTGGCCGAGCTTCTTCTCGTGGTAGGGCACAGCATGCTTGGCCACCAGGCCGATGAAGTCCCACTGGGTGAAGCGCGCCAGCGCCGATTTGCAGAAGTGCGGGTTGCCGGAGAGGAAGTTGGCCGGCTCGCAGTACAGGTTGGTGAAGTTGCAGCGACCGCCTCCTGACATGAGGATCTTCTTGCCGGCCTTGTTGGCATGGTCCAGCACCAGCACCTTGCGCCCGCGGGCCGCTGCAGTGGCTGCGCACATCAGGCCGGCGGCACCCGCGCCGATGATCAGTACCTCGGTTTGCAACACGAAAGATTCCCCTGGCTGGCGCAGGATCGGCTGCGCGAAAACCCGCGAAGTTTACCCGAAGCGGTCGAGGCCGGCATGGCGGCGAAGTGTGCAGACCCCAGGGCATTTGTGGCTGTGTCAGGGGCGAGACAGTGACGCTGGCCATCAGGGCTGCTATCACTACAGGGGCCCACCCCGGATGGACCGCCGTCGATGCCCCTGTTGCGCGCCTGGCTGTTGCTGCTGATGTCGTTGCCTGCGTTGGCGGCGGCCGAATCGTTGCGGCTGGTGGCCGACCCCTGGCCACCGTTCACCGATCAGCGGCTACCCGGCAACGGCCTGGCCAGTGACCTGGTGGAGCAGGCCCTCGAGCGTGCCGGATACCGCACCCACTATGCCGAGGTGCCCTGGGAGCGAGCCGTGCTGGGGCTCAAACGGGGTGACTACGATGTGCTGATCAATGCCTGGTACAGCGTGGAACGCACGCGGTTCGGTCATTTCTCGCAGCCGTACCTGATCAATCGCATCCGCTTCCTGCAGCGCAAGGGCGGCGATATCCGCTTTCAGCGCCTGGCCGATCTCTATCCGCACAGCATTGCGGTGGTCAGGGGCTACGCCTACTCCAAGGCATTCGACAACGACCCGGACCTGCACAAGGTCGGCGTCAGCAGCTTCGAGATCGCCGCGCGCATGCTCAACGCCGGGCGGGTGGAGCTGGCGCTAGAGGATGAACTGGTGGCGCGGCATCAGCTAGGGCGCAGCCTGAGCATGCTGCGTGATGGTCTGGAGTTCCTGCCGCAGCCGCTGAGCGAGAACGGCCTGCACATTCTGGTGCGTCTGAGTCATCCCGAGCACAAGGCGATCGTCGAGCGCTTCGATGCGGCGATCCAGGCCATGCGCGATGATGGCAGCTATGCCGCGACGTTTCGCCGCCACGGCTTCTGATCAGGCCAGAACGGTGCGGGCGCGGCCCTGCTGCTTGGCCCGGTACAGGCGGATATCGGCCTCGTGCAGCAGGCTCTCCAGGTCCTCCGGCTCGCCGTGATACAGCCCGGCGCTGAACGACAGCGGCGGCGCACCGACGGCGTAGTGCAGGCCGGCGCAGTGCTGGCGCAGCTTCTCCAGTGCCTGGTCCACGTGATCGGCGCCGTGCAGCGTGAGCAGGGCGAATTCCTCGCCGCCGAGGCGCCCCAGGAGCATGTCCGGGAAAAAACTGCTCAGAGCGCGGGCGAAGACCACCAGCGCGCTGTCGCCGCTGGCGTGGCCGAAGCCGTCGTTGATCTGCTTGAAATGATCGAGGTCGAGCATCGCCACGCTGATGTGGCGGCTGTCGCGCTGGGCCTGCTGCAGAATCTGCATGCCCTGTTCGTAGAACGCGCGGCGGTTTCTCAGCCCGGTCAGGGCATCGTATTCGGCGGCTTTCTTCAGGGCGCGCAGCAGGTCGCGGCGCTCCAGGGTCGACATCACCCGGCAGTTCAGTTCCTCGGGGCAGAACGGCTTGCGCAGGAAATCGTCGGCCCCGTGCTTGATGAACTGGGCGCTGAGCGAACCCTTGGGGTCGGCGGAGACACCGATGATGATCAGGTCGTTGAGCCGCAGCTTCTGCCGCAGCAGCTTGACCAGCTCGAAGCCGCTGACGCCGGGCATGGAGTGATCGAGCACCAGCAGGTCGAGGTCCGGATGCTCGTTGAGCTGACGCAGGGTCTCCTTGCCGTCGCGGGCCTCGATTATCTGGTAGTGGTGCGGCTCGAGAATATGGCGGATGTAGTGGCGCTGGGCGTCGGAGTCGTCGGCGATGAGGATCTTGATGTGACTGTTGTGATCGAGCCGGTGCAACAGGCGGAAGGCGTATTCGTAGGAGTGCTGGCTTTCCTTGAGCACGTAGTCGACCACGCCCTTCATCAGCAGCTCGTCGCGGCGCTGCTCGTTGTAGCTGCCACTGAGCACGATGCAGGGCAGGTGATAGCGCATCACCAGGTCGACGCTCTCGCCATTGGGCGCGTCCGGCAGGTGCAGGTCGACGATGGCGGCGAAGAACAGGTCGGAGGAGGTGTCCAGCATCACTTCGGCTTCGGCCAGCGAGGCACAGAAGATCGGCTCCAGATCCGGTTCCTGGCGGAACAGATGCTCGAGGATCTTCAGTACCAGCGGGCTGTCTTCGATGACCAGAATATTGCGCATGGGTGACTCCGGCCCCAGGCCATTTAATGCTTTATATCAGCCTTACACTAGACGCACACGCAAAGATCGGCCCTTGATCTTGCCCTCCGCAAGGCGACTCAGGGCCTTGCGGGCGACGTCGCGCTGAACGGCGACATAGGCCTGGTGATCGAACAGGGCGATCTTGCCGACCTGGTCGCCACCGATGCCCGCGTCCCCGGTCAGCGCGCCGAGAATGTCACCTGGGCGCAGCTTGTCCTTGCGCCCGGCGGCGATGCACAGGGTGTGCATCGGCGGCAGCAGCGGCTCACCGCTGGCTTTCGCGGCGGGCAGCGGGTACCAGGCCAGTTCCTTGCCCTGCAGGGCTTCGATGGCCTGGGCGCGGCCGGCTTCGGCCGGCGCCACCAGGCTCAGGGCCAGGCCTTTCTCACCGGCCCGTCCGCTGCGGCCGATGCGGTGGATGTGTACCTCGGCATCCCGGCTCAGCTCGACGTTGATCACCATCTCCAGGCCGGCGATGTCCAGGCCGCGTGCAGCGACGTCGGTGGCCACCAGCACGCTGAGGCTGCGGTTGGCGAACAGGGCGAGGATCTGGTCGCGCTCGCGCTGCTCCAGGTCGCCGTGCAGGGCTGCGGCGGAAATCTTCTCCGCCTCCAGTTGCCTGGCCAGCTCGTCGCATTGCTGGCGCGTGGCGCAGAAGGCCACGACCGGCTGCTTGCGCAAATGCCGCAGCAAGGTGCTGACCGCCTCCATGCGCTGGCTCGGGGCGATCTCGTAGAAGCGTTGTTCGATCTGCCCGTCGTCGTGCAGTGCCTCGACCTCGACCCGCTCCGGGTTGCGCAGGAAACGTGCGGCGAGCTGTTCGATGCCGGCCGGATAGGTGGCGGAGAACAGCAGCGTCTGGCGCCGGGCCGGGGTCTGCTCGATGATCTCGCTGATGCTGTCGACGAAGCCCATGTCGAGCATGCGGTCGGCCTCGTCGAGCACCAGGGTGTTGAGGCCGTCGACCTTCAGCGTGCCCTTGCGCAGGTGCTCCTGCACGCGTCCCGGTGTGCCGACGATGACGTGCGCGCCGTGCTCCAGCGAGCCGATCTGCGGGCCGAAGGGTACGCCACCGCAGAGGGTGAGGACCTTGATGTTGTCGGCGGCGCGGGCCAGGCGGCGCAGCTCCTTGGCCACCTGGTCGGCCAGCTCGCGGGTCGGGCACAGCACCAGGGCCTGGCAGCCGAAGTAGCGCGGGTTGAGCGGATGCAGCAGGCCGATGCCGAAGGCCGCGGTCTTGCCGCTGCCGGTCTTGGCCTGGGCGATCAGGTCACGGCCCTTGAGCATCAGCGGCAGGCTGGCGGCCTGGATGGGCGTCATCTCGGCATAGCCGATGGCGGCGAGATTGGCCTGCATGGCGGCGGAAAGGGGAAGGCTGGCGAAGGCGTTGGCGGTCACGGCAAGGGCTCGGGGCTGGTGAAACAGGGCCGCAGTGTAGCAGGCCGGGTCCGGCGCTTCTGTAATGATGCCGGCAGTTCTTCAGTCGTCCGTCGGCAGCTGTACGGTCCGCCCGCCGCGTCCCTCCCGGGGATCCAGCTGGAGGAAGATCGCGGCGGCCAGCATCGACAGCAGGCCCACGCACAGGTAGGTGGCCTGGAACGCCTGGAGCACCTGGCCGTCACCTGCGAATTCCTGGCTGAAGCCACTGAGCAGGGCGGCTGCGGAGGCGACGCCGAGGCCCATCGCCAGTTGCACCACCACCGACAGCAGGCTGTTGCCGCTGCTGGCGTCGCGGTTGTCCAGGTCGATCAGGGTCACGGTGTTCATCGCGGTGAACTGCAGCGAGTTGCAGGCGCCGATCAGGCTCAGCTGGACGATCAGTTGCAGGGTCGAGGTCCCGGCATCCACCAGCGCCAGGCTGGCGATCAGGGCGCCGAGCAGCAGGGTGTTGCTGGTGAGGATATTGCGGTAGCCGATGCGTTCGATCAGCGGCTTGGCCAGGGGCTTCACCGCCATGGCGGCCAGGGCCAGGGGAATCAGGCTCATGCCGGCCTGAGCCGGGGAATAGCCCATCGCCAGTTGCAGCAGCAGCGGGGTGAGAAAGGGCAGCGCGCCGCTGCCCAGGCGGGCGAAGAGGTTGCCGATGATGCCCACGGCGAAGCTGCGGGTGTGGAACAGCGAGGGGGCGAACAGGGGGTGTTCGATACGCCCGGCGCGTAGCCAGTAGGCGGCGAGGCAGGCCATGCCGCCGAGCAGCAGCAGGACCACGCGCAGGGTCGGCAGGTGCAGTTCGCCGAGGCCTTCCAGGGCCACGGTGATCAGCAGCATGGCGGCGCCGAACAGCAGGAAGCCCGCCGTGTCGAAGCGGCTGCGTTCCGGGCCGCGTAGGTCAGGCATGTGCCGCAGCGCGGCCCAGCAACCGAGCAGCCCGACCGGCAGGTTGATCAGGAAGATCCAGTGCCAGCTGGCCACTTCCACCAGCCAGCCGCCGAGCGTGGGACCGATCAGCGGTCCGAGTAGGCCGGGCAGGGTGATGAAGCTCATGATGCGCACCAGCTCCGAGCGCGGATAGGCGCGCAGCACCACCAGGCGCCCCACCGGCATCATCAGGGCACCGCCGAGGCCCTGGATGACACGCGCCGCGATCAGCATGCCCAGCGAGGTGGACAGGGCGCACAACAGCGAACCCAGGCTGAACAGGGCGATGGCGCCGAAGAAGATGCGCCGTGTGCCGAAACGGTCGGCCATCCAGCCCGAGGCCGGGATCAGCAGCGCCACGGTGAGCATGTAGGCGATCACCACCGACTGCATGCGCAGCGGGTCCTCGGCCAGGTCGCGGGCCATGGCCGGGAGGGCGGTATTGAGGATGGTGCCGTCCAGCGTCTGCATGAAGAAGGCGATGGCGACTATCCATGGCAGCAGGCGGGCGGTACTCGGATCGAGCGGGGTGGGGCTGGTCATGCTGTTCTCGTGATCTGCGCGCTTCACTCTAGGCTGCCGCCAGCGCTCAGGCAAACCCGAACGTGGGGCGGAGAGGGTGCTACGCTGGTTCTGGTGGCATATCGCCCGTTACGGGCTAAGGATGGCTGAATGCGTTGGATATCCCTGTGGCTTTCCCTCGCGTGCCAATCGCTCCTGGCTGCGGAATGGTTTCCCTACCCGGTCCAGGCCGATGGCCGCATGCTGGACTACCGGCCGTTGCCGGCGGCAGCCCAGCCATGGCGAATCTGCGCGCTGTTGCCGCACGGCAAGGACCGCTACTGGTGGGGCGTCGCCTGGGGGCTGGATCAGGAGGCGCAGCGGCTGGGTGTGCGTCTCGGCATCTACGAAGCCGGCGGCTACGAGCATGGCGACGTGCAGCTCGAACAGTTCGACCGCTGTGTGGCCGAGGGTGCCGATGCCTTCGTCGTCGCCAGCATCAACACCTATGACCTGTGCAGTGCCGCGAAAGTGCAGTTGCAGGCCGGAAGGCCGGTCATCGATCTGATCAATCGCCTGGACTGCACGGGGCTCAGTGCCCATTCGCGGGTCGATTTCGCCGACATGACACGCGCCACGCTGGACTACCTGGTGCGCGTCAGTGGCGGCCGGCCGATCCGGGTCGGCTGGTTGCCAGGTCCGGCCGATGCCGGCTGGGTGCAGGATGCCGAGCGCGGGCTACGCGAGGCGCTGGCTGGCAAGGCCATCACCCTGGCCCACGGCGGCTACGGACCGGTGGATCGCAGCCGTCAGGCCAAGCTGGTTCGTGAGCTGCTCAAGCAGCATCCGCAACTCGACTACCTGATCGGCAATGCCGAAGCGGCTGCGTTCGCCGCGCAGCTGGTGCGCAACACCGGTTCCGGGGCGCAGGTGCTGTCCTTCTATGCCACCGAGCGGGTGCTGGAGCAGATTCGCGAGGGCCAGGTGCTGGCCGCACCGACCGATTCGCCGGTGATCCAGGCGCGCGTCGCGCTGGACCTGGCGGTGCGTGGCCTGCACGGCGAGAAGCTGCCGCAGCTGGTCAGTCCGCAGATCGAGATGCTCGATGCCGCGTCACTCAGGCATTTCGACCTCGGCCGGCTGATGCCGCCCGAGGGACACTGGATGATCCGCCAGGAACTACCCGACTAGGCGGTCGTTGGCGTTGCGCAGCGGCGCCTCGCGTACCGGACGCTCGCCCGCCACGAAGTAGGGCGCGGTGCTGCGCGGCAGGGGCTGGCGCCCGCGAATCCGGTCGGCGATCTTCTCGGCGATCATGATGGTAGTGGCGTTGAGGTTGCCGGTGATGATCTCCGGCATGATCGACGCATCCACCACGCGCAGGCCCTGCAGGCCATGCACGCGGCCCTGGCCGTCGACCACCGCCATGTCGTCCTCGCCCATCTTGCACGAGCAGGACGGGTGGAAGGCGGTTTCCGCGTGCTCGCGAATGAAGGCATCGAGCTGCGCGTCGCTCTGCACGTCGGCGCCCGGGCTGATCTCGCGGCCGCGGTAGGGGTCGAGCGCCGGTTGCGCCATGATCTCGCGGGTCAGGCGGATGCCGTCGCGGAATTCCTGCCAGTCCTGTTCGCTGCTCATGTAGTTGAAGAGGATGCTCGGGTGCTGGCGCGGGTCCTTGGACTTGAGCTGGACGCGGCCACGGCTCGGTGAGCGCATGGAGCCGACGTGGGCCTGGAAGCCATGTTCGCTCACCGCGTTGCTGCCGTTGTAGTTGATCGCCACCGGCAGGAAATGGAACTGGATGTTGGGCCAGGCGAACTCCGGGCGAGTGCGGATGAAGCCGCCAGCCTCGAACTGGTTGCTGGCACCGATACCCTTGCCGGCGAACAGCCACTGCGCACCGATCGCCGGCTGGTTGTGCAGTTTCAGCGCCGGGTACAGCGACACCGGCTTGGTGCAGGCGTACTGCAGGTACATCTCCAGATGGTCCTGCAGGTTCTGCCCGACACCCGGCAGATCGTGGACCAGGGCGATGTCCAGTTCGCCGAGCAGCGCCGCAGGGCCGACGCCGGAGCGTTGCAGGATCTGCGGCGAGGCGATGGCGCCAGCGCACAGCAGCACCTCGCGGCGGGCGTGGGCGGTGTGGGCGTCGTTGGAGTTGCCGAGCAGGTAGCTGACGCCGCTGGCGCGCTTGCCGTCGAAGAGGATGCGGTCGCTGGTGGCATGGGTGACGATGGTCAGGTTCGGACGCTCGCGGGCCTGGTCCAGATAGCCACGTGCGGTGCTGGCGCGACGACCTTGCGGGGTCACGGTCCGGTCCATCGGGCCGAAGCCTTCCTGCTGGTAGCCGTTGAGGTCGGAGGTGCGCGGGTAGCCGGCCTGCACGCCGGCCTCGACCATGGCGTGGAACAGCGGGTTGTTGCCCGCCTTGGGCGTGGTCACACTGACCGGGCCGTCGCCGCCGTGGTAGTCGTCGGGCCCGATGTCGCGGGTTTCCGCCTTGCGGAAGTAGGGCAGGCAATCGAGGTAGGTCCAGTCTTCCAGGCCCTTGGCCTTGGCCCAGTTGTCGAAATCCAGGGCGTTGCCGCGGATGTAGCACATGCCGTTGATCAGCGACGAGCCACCGAGGCCCTTGCCGCGCCCGCACTCCATGCGCCGGTTGTTCATGTGCGGCTCGGGGTCTGTCTCGTAGGCCCAGTTGTAGCGACGCCCCTGCAGCGGGTAGGCCAGGGCGGCGGGCATCTGGGTACGGAAGTCGAGGCGGTAGTCCGGGCCGCCGGCTTCGAGCAGCAGGACGCTGACGTCCGCGTCTTCGCTCAGGCGGGTGGCCAGGACGTTACCGGCCGAACCGGCACCGATGATGATGTAGTCGAATTCCTGAGGCATGGCTCCTCCTGTTGCCCGGCGGTTATCCGGGAGAACGCGGGTGACTGTCCCCGGATCAGGGCCGGGGCTAGGGGGCGGCAATTCGGGCAGGTGCGGATCGCTCCTGCCCTGGCGGGTGGTCAGAACACCGAGGCGTAGTCGCCCAGCTCCACCTGCACCGACTTGATGCGCGTGTAGTGGCCGAGCGTGACCAGGCCGTTCTCGCGGCCCACGCCGGACTGCTTGTAGCCACCGACGGGCATCTCGGCCGGCGACTCGCCCCAGGTGTTGATCCAGCAGATGCCGGCTTCCAGCTTGTGGATGACCCGGTGCGCGCGATTCAGGTCGCGGGTCACCACGCCGGCGGCGAGGCCGTAGTCGGTGTCGTTGGCGCGGCGGATCACTTCTTCTTCGTCGTCGTAGACGAGGATGCTCATCACCGGGCCGAAGATTTCCTCGCGCACGATGGTCATGTCGTCCCGGCAGTCGGTGAACACGGTGGGGGCCACGTAGGCGCCGCTGGCGTAGTCACCGTCGGTCACGCGCGAGCCGCCGATCAGCAGGCGCGCGCCTTCGCTGCGGCCCTTGTCGATGTAGCCGAGCACGCTTTCCATGTGCGCGAAGCTCACCAGCGGGCCGAAGTTGGTGGCGTCGGCCAGCGGATCGCCGAGGCGGATGCGCTTGACCCGCTCCAGCACCTTGGCTTCGAAGCGCGCCTGCAGCATGCGCGGCACGAACACGCGGGTGCCGTTGGTGCAGACCTGGCCGGAGCTGTAGAAGTTGGCCATCACCGCGATGTCGGCGGCGCGATCCAGGTCGGCGTCCTCGAAGACAATCAGCGGCGACTTGCCGCCCAGCTCCATGGTCACTTCCTTGAGGCTGGAACTGGAGGCGCTGGCCATGACCTTCTTGCCGGTGACGGTGCCGCCGGTGAAGGAGACCTTCTCGATGCCCGGATGCTCGGTCAGCCATTGGCCGACTTCACGGCCGCTGCCGGTGAGCACGTTGAACACGCCGGCTGGCAGACCGGCTTCGCTGTAGATCTCGGCCAGCTTCAGGGCGGTCAGCGAGGTGACCTCGCTGGGCTTGAAGATCATCGCGTTGCCGGCGGCCAGGGCCGGGGCGGATTTCCACAGGGCGATCTGGATCGGGTAGTTCCAGGCGCCGATGCCGGCGACCACGCCCAGTGGCTCGCGGCGGGTGTAGGCGAAGGAGGTGTCGCGCAGCGGAATCTGCTCGCCCTCGATGGCCGGAATCAGGCCGGCGTAGTACTCCAGCACGTCGGCGCCGGTGACGATGTCGACGTAGCGGGTCTCGGAGAGCGGCTTGCCGGTATCGAGGGTTTCCAGCTCGGCCAGCTCGTCGTTGCGCTCGCGCAGGATGTCCACCGCCTTGCGCAGTACGCGCGAGCGCTGCATGGCGGTCATCGCCGCCCACACCTTCTGGCCCTCGGCTGCGCAGGCCACGGCCCGGTCGACATCCGCCTGACTGGCACGTTGCACCTTGGCCAGCACCTCGCCGGTGGCCGGGTTGATGCTGTCGAAGGTTTCTCCACTGCTGGCGGCGACGTACTGGCCACCGATGTAGAGCTGCTGTTCGGCGAAACGGGGCATGGGCTGTCCTCTGGATTCGGTCATCTGCTTGAGAACAGCCTATTTTATTTAAATTGAACGATCAATCAATAAAAACGACAGCACGCAGCCAATCACGACATGGCGATTGATCACGGAGTCAGCCAGGCCGGGTCTGCGCGGTGGGTTACTCCGGGCTTACGGCGCCTTGCTCAACTGCAGGTCGAGGTAGTCGTAGGCGATGCGGCGTGCCTGCCCGGTGTCGAAGGTCTCGCCGGAGAGCGCACCGCGCAGCCACAGGCCGTCGATCAGCGAGGCCAGGCCGCGAGCGGCGAGGCGTGCCTGATCCTGCGGCAAGGCGCGATGGAACTGGCCGCAGAGGTTGGAGTAGAGGCGATGGTCGTTGACCCGCTGCAGGCGCCGCAGCGCCGGGTGGTGCATGCTGCTGGCCCAGAATGCCAGCCAGGTCTTCATGGCGGGGCCACTGACCTGACTGTCGTCGAAGTTGCCGTCGATCATCGCGCGCAGATGGGCGCGCGGGGCGTCGTCGCCGAGTGCCAGGCGGCGTTCGGCCACGGCGTCGCGCAGCGCCTGCATGAGGTGGCGCATGGTCGCCTCGAGCAGGCCGTTCTTGTCCTTGAAGTAGTGGCTGATGATGCCGTTGGAGACCCCGGCCAGGCGTGCGATATAGGCGATGCTGGCGTCGGCCATGCCGACCTGGTCCACGGCTTCCAGGGTGGCGGCGATCAGTTGAGAACGGCGAATGGGCTGCATGCCGACCTTGGGCATCGGTCTCTCCGTGCGGGCGGGGGAGCCGAAGTCTAGGCGGATTTTGATCGGGCGATCAATTAAACCTGCGCTCGAACGAGCGTCAGAAACGACGAAGCGGGCCAGGGGCCCGCTGCATCTGCTCGATGAAACCGAGCCTTACTTCAGCCAGCTGTCGACGCGCTCCGGGTGGGCGGCGATCCAGTCCTTGGCGGCCTGCTCCGGCTTGGCGCCTTCGCGGATGGCGAGCATCACGGCGCCCACTTCCTCGCCGCTCCAGGACAGCTTGGAGAGGAACGCGGCGGCGTCGGCGGCCTTGCCCTTCAGCTCCGGGTTGGCCACGGTGTCGACGCGCTCGTCATCGCCGTAGACCTTCTTCGGATCTTCGAGGAAGCGCAGTTTCCACTTGGCGAACATCCAGTGCGGGATCCAGCCGGTGACCACGATCGGCTTCTGTGCCTTCTCGGCGCGGGTCAGGGCGGTGGCCATGGCCGGGCCGGAGCTCGGCATCAGCTTGATGCTGGCCAGGTTGTATTCCTTGATGGCGTCTTCGGTGCGGCGCATCACGCCGGCACCGGCGTCGATGCCGGTGATCTTGCCGTCGAAGTCCTTGGCGTATTTCTCCAGGTCCTCGATGCTCTTGGCCTGCACGTACTCAGGCACGATCAGGCCGATCTTGGCGCCGGAGTAGTTGGTGCCGAGGATTTCGACCTTGTCCTTGAGCTTCTCGTAGTACTCGCCGTGAGTCGCCGGCAGCCAGGCGGAGAGGGTGGCGTCGAGGTCGCCACGGGCCACGCCCTGCCACATGATGGCCGGCTCGACCGGCTTCAGTTCGACCTTGTAGCCGAGTTTGCTCTGCAGGATCTCGCCGGCGACATGGGTGACGGCGACGCTGTCGTCCCAGCCGTTGACGTAACCGATCTTGAGAGTGGGTTTTTCGGCAGCGAGGGCGCTGCCCATGCCGATGGCCAGGGCGGCGGCGCCGAGGCAGAGATGCTTGAATACGCGCATGTTCTTGTGCTCCGTCAGTTGAGTGGCAGTTGCAATATCGTTGACTGGCTCGTTCTCATTGCGGGCCTTGCGAATCCGTGTTGCGCAGCAGATTGCCGGTTCGCGGGCAGATTCTCCCCGCCACGACCAGAGGCCGACACGTGGGTGCGGGAGGGGAGATTCCAGGCCCGGACCTGAGGTCGCGGGCCTGAATCGGGTCGTGGCCTGTTACAGCCCGACGTGTTTCTTCACGGCAGCTACACCGTCCTGGCCGTCGAAGGTGGTGACGCCGCTCAGCCACTGGTCGAGGATCGCCGGGTTGGCCTTGATCCACTCCTTGGCGACGTTCTGCGGGTTCTCCTTCTCCAGCACCTTCTCCATCAGCTGGCTTTCCATTTCCACGGTGAACTGCAGGTTGCCCAGCAGCTTGCCGACGTTCTCGCAGCGAGCCTCGTAGTCCGGCGGGACCACGGTGTAGACCTTGGCTGCGCCGTAGTCGGGGCCGAACACGTCGTCACCACCGGACAGGTAGGTGATGTCGTACTGGGTGTTCATCGGGTGCGGCGCCCAGCCGAGGAAGACCACCGGCTCCTTCTTCTTGATGGCGCGCGATACCTGCACCAGCATGCCAGCTTCGCTGGACTCGACCATGCGGAAGCCGCCGAGGTCGAACTGGTTGTTCTTGATCATGCCGTCGATCAGCAGGTTGCCGTCGTTACCCGGCTCGATGCCGTAGATCTTGCCGCCCAGCTGGTCCTTGAACTTGGCGATGTCCTGGAAGCTCTTGAGGCCGGCCTCGGCGGCGTAGGTCGGCACCGCGAGGGTGTACTTGGCCCCTTCGAGGTTGGCCTTCTCCAGCACCTTGACGCCGTTGTCCTTGAGGAACGGCTCGATCACCGAGTCCATCGAGGGGGCCCAGTAGCCGAGGAATACATCGACCTGGCCGCTTTTCACGCCGGTGAAGGCGATGGGGACCGATGCCATGATCTTGCGCGGCTGATAGCCCAGGCCTTCGACCAGGGTCATGGCCACGCCGGTGGTCGCGGCGATGTCGGCCCAGCCGATCTCGGCGAAACGCACCTGCTTGCAGCTGGCCGGCTCGGCTGCCATTGCTCCCTGCATCAGTGCGCACGACAGCAGGCCGATGGCGGCGGTGGTCTTGATCGTTTTCATCTGCGGTTCCCTGTGAAGTGAAACGGAATTAGGTGGACTGACGCTGCAGCTTGCCGCTGAACCAGGCGACGATGCCGCGCTTGTTCGTTTGCGGGGTGCCGAAGCTTTCGGTAATGCGGTCGAGGATGATCGCCAGCAACACCACGGCCATGCCGCTTTCGAAGCCTAGCCCGATATCCAGGCGCTGGATGCTGGCCAGTACGTCGTTGCCCAGGCCGCCGGCACCGACCATCGAGGCGATGATCACCATCGACAGGGCCATCATGATGGTCTGGTTGACGCCTGCCATGATCGACGGCATGGCATTGGGCAGCTGGACCTTGAACAGCAGCTGGCGGCTGGTGCAGCCGAAGGACTGACCGGCTTCGACGATTTCCTTGTTCACCTGGCGGATGCCCAGGCTGGTCAGGCGCACCGCCGGCGGCATGGCGAAGATCACCGTGGCGATGATGCCCGGCACGCGACCCAGGCCGAAGAGCATGGCCGCCGGGATCAGGTAGACGAACGCCGGCATGGTCTGCATGAAGTCGAGGATCGGCCGGATGATGGTCGCCACGCGCTCGCTCTTGGCGGCCCAGATGCCCAGCGGGATGCCCAGCAGCAGGCTGATCAGCGTCGAGGAGAAGGTCAGGCCGAGGGTCACGACGGTCTGCTCCCAGAAGCCGGTCATGACGATGAGGATGAAGGCCACCGCGGTGAACACGGCGAAGCGGGCGCCGATGCGCCACAGGCCGAGGGCGACGAAGATGGCGATCAGCAGCCAGGCCGGCGGCAGCATCAGCAGGTTTTCGATGGCTTCGGAGAAGCCGCTGACGACCTGGCCGATGCTGTCGAAGGCACCGCTGTAGTTGTCCAGCAGGTGCTGGACGACGTCGTTGACCCAGCTACCCAGGTCGAGCTTCTTGTCATTCATTGGCTTCACCCTGCAGTCGGGTCAGCAGGCGGCCCTTGCTGATGGCGCCACAGTAGTGGCCTTCGGCGTCGACCACCGGGATCGGCCCCTCGTTGTCCACGAGACGGGTGATGACGTCTTCCAGCGGCATGTCTTCCGGAACGGGGACGACCTGCTTGAGCGCCTCGCTTTCCAGCGGCTTGGGCTCGTCGCCATCGACCATCAGGGCGATCTTCTCCAGGCTGATGGAGCCCTGGAAATTGTTCTGCTCGTCGACGATGAAGGCGTAGTGCTTGTCCAGCGCCTGCAGTTCCTTGCAGATCTTCGCTGCATCCGGCGCCTTGCCGTTGTAGACGTAGGTCGGCACGCTGTCGGCCTTGAGTTGGCCGGCGGTGAGGTAGCGGCTGGTGTCGACGGTGTCGAAGAAGTTGCGCACGTACTCGTTGGCCGGCTTCTCGATCAGCTCCTGCGGGGTGCCGACCTGGATCAGCTTGCCGCCCTCCATGATGCCGATGCGGGTACCGATGCGCATGGCTTCTTCGATGTCGTGGGAGACGAAGATGATGGTGCGGCGATGGGTCTTCTGCAGCTCCAGCAGCACGTCCTGCATTTCGCGGCGCTTGAGCGGGTCGAGGGCGGAGAAGGCCTCGTCCATGATGATCATCGACGGGTTCACCGTCAGCGCGCGGGCCAGGCCGACGCGCTGCTGCATGCCACCGGAGAGTTCATGCGGGTACTTGTGGGCGAAGGTGTCCAGGCCGACCTGGGTAAGCACTTCCATGGCGCGCTTCTCGCGCTCCTTGCGGCCGACGCCGGCGACTTCGAGGCCGAATGCGGCGTTGTCCAGCACGCTGCGCGAAGGCATCAGGGCGAAGGACTGGAAGACCATGCTCATGTCGCGACGACGCAGGTCTATCAGTTGCGACTGCGGCAGCTTGGCGACGTTCTGGCCATCGATGTAGACATCGCCGGCGCTGGGTTCGACCAGGCGGTTGATGAGGCGGATCAGGGTGGACTTGCCAGAGCCGGAGAGGCCCATGAGAACGAAGATTTCGCCTTCTTCGACACTGAACGAGACATCACTGACGCCGATCACGGCGCCTTTCTCGGCCAGGATCTTCTCCTTGCTCCAGCCTTCCTTGAGCAAGTCGATGGCTTCTTGTGGGTTTGAGCCGAAAACCTTGTACAGGTGTTCGACCACGATCTTTCCAGACTGCATGGGACGTTTCCCCTTCAATCGATATTCAGTTCACGCTGGCACGGCCGAGCACGCGTCGTCGAAGCGTAGGTCAGCTGTGTCAGGTCTCTGATACCTGTGTGGGTGTTTGCTGAAGTGTCGAGGCTGGTGGGCGTTTCGCTGCTGGCCGGGTTGGTGACACTCGGGCACACCGCAGCGCACGCGGCTGTTGGCAGGAACTGCCCGCTGCGTCGTTGCGACCTGTTGATGAGTGACCACTGTCTTGCCGTGCTGCAAACCGCTTTCCAAACCCTCTGGCAGTGTTTCGAAGCCATTCCCTTGGGATTTCATGCGCCATCCTGGCGCATGCGTACATCCGAAATTTCTTGTTGGGCTGGCGCCCAATTGCGGGGGGCCAGCGCTTGTTCTGTTCTTCGGTCCGGGGCGGAGGGCCCCGGTCTGCCGCTCTCTCTTGAGATGCGGCAGCGACGTCATCGGCTGACTCAACGATATAGTCTTGGGGTCTGCGCAATTATCGATTTGCGACCCTGACGTGTTGGGCGACGACATACCCCATCACGTGGTGTGCATTCCCGTCGTTCTGACGTTTTCCGGGCTCCCGATTCCACTGCTCGATGCGCTCTCGAATCGTTTCCGGGCAGGTGCCGGGAGACGGTTTCGAGCGCGTGCCTTAAAAACCTTAACAGACTTTTTTACCCCTTGGCCAAGGCTGGAAGCCGCGCCGGGCGTGGTTCTTGCCCTTCCAGGGTGGACGCAGGCGGCGTATCGCGGGGGCTGTGGCGATGTTGAAAAAAATTTACAGAAAGGTGCATTCGCCCACCCCGTGGCGAGTGAAAACGGCTGTCGGTTCGGGCTGACTCGGGAGTCACCCGGGCCGCCGACCCGCGCTGCGCGGGGATGCCTCGCTGAGCGGTTCCAGGTTCTCGCACGATCCTGAAAAATGAATGCGCTTTCGTCACTTTTTATCGTTGTTTCGCCGTTTTTCAGTTGCTGGAGGCCAGCGGGGTGTCGAAGGCGACGGTAATCGGCCCACCCTGGTAACGCGTGACGCCTTCGAGCCAGCTGGCCACTATCTGCGGGTTCTCCTCGATCCACTGTTTGGCCACGCGCCGGCGGTTGGTGTTGCCTTCCAGCACCGCGCTCATCAGGTGGTTCTCCGCCGAGATGGTGAAGGTCATGTTGCGAAACAGCCGCGCCAGGTTGGGGCATTGCCGGCTGAAGTCGCCCCGGGCCACGGTATTGACCTGGGCGGCGCCGTAGTTGGCGCCGAAGAAGTCGTCACCGCCTGCCAGGTAGTTCATTTTCAGACGCTCGTTCATGGGGTGCGGTTCCCAGCCGAGGAAGACCGCCCACTTGTCCAGGCGCTGGGCGCGCTCGACGTGGTTGAGCATGCCGCTCTCGCTGGACTCCACCAGGGTGAAACCGGCAAGGCCGAAGGTGTTGTCGCGGATCATCCCCTTGACCATCTCGTTGCCCTCGTTACCGGGCTCGATCCCGAAGATCTGCCCGCCGAGCTGCTCCTTGAAACGATGGATGTCGGCGAAGTCCTTCAGTCCGGCTTCGTAGCCTGGCGTCAGCACGGCCAGGGTGTAACGCACCGTCGGCAGGTTGGTGTGCAGTTTTTCGATCTTGCCGCTGTCGATGTGGTTCTGGACCAGGTCGGCCTGTGCCGGCATCCAGTTGCCGAGGAACACATCCAGCTGACCTTCCGACAGGCTGCGGTAGGTATCGGGCAGGGACATGCGCTGCACCTGAGTGCGATAGCCGATTTCGCCGAGTACCAGGCGGGCCACTGCGGTGGTCATGGTGATATCGGTCCAGCCGACATCGCTCAGGCGTACCAGCTCGCAGCGTGCATCTTCGGCGGCTTGCAGCGTGGCGGAGCAGAGCAGGGTGGTGGCGAGCAGCAGCGGGCTAAGTCTGTTCATGAGCAGTCCTGTGTGCGGGGTGGCCAGAGATGGGTCGATCCTCTTGCGGTGCAGCGCGTGCGGGCTATTTCGTAGCAAGAGACAGGCCGCCGGTACGCCCGAAAAACGACCTCCGCATGCCGAATCGAGACGTTGCCGATGCGCCGCCGCGGCGCCGCGCCCGGGCATGCCGGGGTCGGTGTCAGGCGTGATGCGGATGGTGAAAACCCGATCATGGGCAGCGTGCGGCGAGCAGATGTGCAGCCGGATTCCGGTGCGCCTCGGGTCGACGCTGTTCGCGTTGCGCAGGCGTCACGCGCGCGGCCTCGCGGGGCTTCGAGAGGTGCGTTCAGATGTGCCGGCGCGTGCTGATCCTTGCTGGTGCAAAGTCGCCCCAGATGGCCCTCTTTCGCGAGATTTTGGTGCGGCCGATACGGGCGTGCGGATCATGCAAAATGACCGGTCGGTCGCGGCTGTTACCGGGCGAGCGTTACTGCGCGAACAGTGCCCCGTAGCACGTTGTCAGACGAGTGCTACCGAAATGCTCAAACCCTCTGCCCACGTGGCTTTGCGCGTGCCTGGGGCGCCTCTTTCCAGGCCGTCTGAGCCGGCATTTTCGCGGTGTGCGTCGCGCGCGATTTATTTTTGAACGCGTAATCAATTTAGGCATGGCCTTTGCGTGAATTTGCATAGCTGCGCGGGTCCCTTGATCGGCGGCAGAACTAGAAGAGAGCCCCTCCTCGAGCGGGGTTCATACCGTGCTTGGCGTGAGGTGTTCATCGATGTCGCAGTTAGGCCAGGGGGGACAACCCCAGAATCGCGTTTCTCAGTCCATCGGCTTCCTGCTTCTGGACAACTTCACCCTGATTTCCCTCGCCTCGGCGGTGGAACCGCTGCGCATGGCCAACCAGCTTTCCGGCAAGGAACTGTTCCGCTGGCATACCCTGACCCACGACGGTCAGCCGGTCAGCGCCAGCGACGGTCTGCAGATCACCCCGGACACGGCCATGCACAATGCGCCGGCGCTGGATGCGGTGATCGTCTGCGGCGGTGTGGACATCCAGCACAGCGTCAAGCGCGAGCATGTCAGCTGGCTGCAACTGCAGGCGCGCCAGGGCCGTCAGCTCGGCGCGGTGTGCACCGGCAGCTGGGCGCTGGCGAAGGCCGGCCTGCTCGATGGCTATGACTGCAGTGTGCACTGGGAATGCCTGGCGTCGATGCAGGAAGCCTTCCCGCGTGCGGCCATCACCACGCGTCTGTTCTCCATCGATCGCAATCGCCACACCAGCTCCGGCGGTACTGCGCCGATGGACATGATGCTGCACCTGATCGGCCAGCAGCATGGTCGTGAACTGGCCGCCGGCATCTCCGAGATGTTCATCTACGAACGCATTCGCAACGAACAGGATCATCAGCGCGTGCCGCTCAAGCACATGCTGGGCAGCAACCAGCCGAAGCTGCAGGAAATCGTCGCCTTGATGGAAGCCAACCTGGAGGAGCCGATCGACCTCGACGAACTGGCCTGCTTCGTCGACATCTCCCGGCGTCAGCTGGAGCGCCTGTTCCAGAAATACCTGCACTGCTCGCCGTCGCGCTACTACCTCAAGCTGCGCCTGATTCGTGCACGCCAGCTGCTCAAGCAGACCAGCATGTCGATCATCGAGGTCGCCTCGGTCTGCGGCTTCGTCTCCACCCCGCACTTTTCCAAGTGCTACCGCGAGTACTTCGGTATTCCGCCGCGTGACGAGCGCGCGGGTCAGCAGGGCAACAACCTGGTGGTGCTGCTGCCGATCCCCGATCAGCAGGTCAACTCCAGTGCCGTGCTGGCGCTGAACCGAGCCCAGGGCGAGTCGACCTTCGCCAGCGTGCGCATCTGACCGCGCGGCAAAGAAAAAAGGGGCGCCAGTGGCGCCCCTTTTTTTGCCCCTCCCACGCAGCAGGAGTCTGCTGGGCGGCAGCTTTGCTGCAGTGATCAGCTGGGCTTGGGCACCAGCGCCGGCAGCAGATGCCGGCTGATGGCCTCGCGCACGTTGGGCAGCAGGGTGGCGCTGCCGCCCAGCAGTTCTTCCACCAGGCGCCGCAGGGCGAGGGCGCGCTCGGCGCTGAGCCCGCTGACGGCCAGCTCGCAGGCCTGCTCCGGCGAGGCGCCCGGGGGGATGTTCAGGCCCAGGGCGATCAGGTGTTCGCGGAAGTCTTCCTGGTCGATCAGGTCGGCATGCATCATGGTCGTGGCTCCTCTTGGCAGCGCAGGTCGTCGTTCAGCCGCCTGCTAGCGCAGTACGCCTTCTTCGATCAATAGCTTGAAGATAGCCTCTGCGCCTTCCTGTGGCGAGACATCCTTGAGCACCTGCCCACCGCCGCCACTGGCTTTGGCCGTCGCGGCCTTCATCCGTTCGGCACCGGTCTTGGCCTTGATCACCTTGAGCCGTTTCGGTCGCGGCCTGGCCGGTTGCAGGCTGGCTGCGGCCAGCAGCGGGTCGTCCACCACCGCGACCTCATGCGCCTCGATCAGGCCGCGTCGGGCCGGGCCGAAGGCACTTTGCCGCGCCACGGGGGCGGCGTTGTCGACGCTGGCGACGCACGGCAAGCGGACCTTGAGGCGTCGCCGCTGGCCACGGGGCAGGGCTTGCAGTACCTGCGCCACGCCATTCTCGACCTTCTCCACTTCGGCCAGGCCGACCACCATCGGCCAGCCCAGGTGCTCGGCGAGGAGGAACGGCAGCATGCCCGACCCCTCGCCGGTTTCCGCCTGGCTGCCGGTCAGGACCAGCTGGGTACGGCTGCCTTGCAGGTAGTCGACCAGCAACGGCAGGGCATCGGCGCCCTCGGTCTGTTCGAGGACGTCGAGCTGCTCCAGGCCCATGCCCAGGTAGCCGCGAAGGGCTTCGGCCTGCGGGTCGCCGGCATGCAGCAGTTGCAGATTCTGCCCGGCCAGGCGCAGGCCGAGTTCCACGGCGCGGGCGTCCTGCTCGGCGCGGCGCGCCCGTCCCGAGGTCGGGTGTGCGCCAACCGAGACCAGGGCGACGATATTCAGATCAGGCATGGCTCCCCCTTGGCCCGGATGCACTCCGGGGATGGGTTGTGAGGGCTGCGGATTGCATCCGGGCTACGCAGGTTTCAGGCTGCATCGCGCTTGCCCTCCTGGCGCCAGGCGGCGACGCGCTCGATCAGCGCCTGGAGGATCAGCGCCGAGTCGCCGATCACCGAGAGGTCGGCACGTTTGATCATGTCGCAGCCGGGGTCCATGTTCACCGCCACCACCTTGTCGCAGGCGCCGATGCCCTGCAGGTGCTGGATGGCGCCGGAGATCCCCACCGCAACGTACACGCGTGCGGTAACCCAGGTGCCGGTGGCGCCAACCTGGCGGTTGCGCGGCATGAAGCCGTCGTCCACCGCCACGCGCGAGGCGCCTTCGGTGGCGCCCAGGGCAACTGCGGCCTGGTGGAACAGTTCCCAGTCCTTCACGCCGTTGCCGCCGGAGAGGATGAACTCGGATTCGGCCATGGGAATCTGCGCCGGGTCGACGGCGACGGAGCCGAGGTCCTCGATGCGTGGCAGGCTCTGCGCGATCTTGCTGCTGAGCTCCAGCGGGCGCGCCTCATGACGCGTTTCGCTGACCGGCTCGGCGCATTCGGCGGCGGCCAGCAGCAGCCGGGGCAGCGCGCGCTGCAGGTCCTGCTGGCCGCTGCCGGCACGGCCGGTCACCTGTTCGCCAGCCACCTGCCAGACGCGGGTGGCCGGCCGCTCGCCGAGCTTGGCGGCCAGGCGCCGGCCCAGCTCGCCACCGCCGGTGCGGCTGTCGGGCAGCAACCAGTGGCGCGGCGCCAGTTGCGCCTCGACGGCACTGAGGGCGAGCACGCGGGCCTCCGGCGCATAGCCGTCGAAGGTGTCGCCGGCGATGCGCAGGATGCGGTCCACGCCGGCGGTATCGAAGGCGCTTTCCTTGTCGTCACCGAACAGCACGGCGGCCACTGCGCCGCCATCGGCCGCCAGCTTGTGGGCCAGGCCGAGCAGGTCCTTGTCGTGGCTGGAGAGGCGGCCGCCGACCATGTCGGGCACCACCACGATGTGGTAGGCCGGTTGCTCGACCACGTGCAGCGGCAGCTGCACCTCCACGCTGGCGCTCTGTCGTTTGCCACTGGTGCCCTGCTGGGCGCCGCTGCGGTCGATGCGCTTGATGCCGGCCGGGCCGATGAAGCCGGCCGCCAGCGCGTGCGGGTTCTTGCGGATGATGCCGTTGGGGCCCATCCAGCTGGTCTCGGCCTTCTGCATCGACGCATGCAGCGGATGCAGGCGGTTGCGGGCGATCCACTCGGCGCGTGGGTCGCGGCGGATGATGTCGCTCATTGCATGGCCTCCAGGCTGTGCGTAGGGCGGGTGCAACCCGCCGGACAGGTGCTGACGGGGTGCACCCGCCCTGCGTCGCTCGCGTTCATCACTGCACCTCCGCAGCTGCACGCTGGGCGTTCGGGCGCTTGGCCGGCACTTCGGTGGGCTCGATCAGCACCTCGGCGACCAGTTCGGCGATGTCCTTGATTTCCGGGCGTGGGGCGACCACGCCTTCGAGCATCGCCGTGCACTGCGGGCAGCCGACGGCGACCAGTTCGGCGCCGGTTTCCCTGATGTCGACCATGCGCATGTCGGGGATACGTTGCTTGCCGGGGATGTCGGTGATCGGCGCGCCGCCACCGCCGCCGCAGCAGCGCGAACGGAAGCCCGAACGTTCCATCTCCCTGACCTCGATGCCGATGGCCCTGAGCACCGCGCGCGGCGCTTCGTACTCGCCGTTGTAGCGGCCCAGGTAGCAGGGGTCATGGTAGGTGACGCTGGCGGCCTTGCTCTGCCCGAGGTTGAGCGAGCCATTGCGCACCAGTTCGTCGATGAAGGTGCTGTGGTGCAGCACCTGGTAGTTGCCGCCGAGCGCGCCGTACTCGTTCTTCAGTACGTGGAAACTGTGCGGGTCGCAGCTGACGATGCGCTTGAAGCGGTACTTGGCCATGGTCGCGATATTGCGCCTGGCCAGGTGCTGGAAGGTCGCCTCGTCACCCAGGCGACGGGCCACGTCACCGCTGTCGCGTTCTTCCAGGCCGAGCACGGCGAAGTCGACGCCGGCGGTCTTGAGGATCTTCACGAAGGCGCGCAGGGTGCGCTGGTTGCGCATGTCGAAGGCGCCGTCACCGACCCAGAACAGCACGTCGGTCTCGCCCTTGTCGGCGAGCAGTGGCAGGTTCAGGTCGGCGGCCCAGTTCAGGCGGCCGCCCGGGTTGAACCCGCCGGGGTTGTCGGTGGCGATCAGGTTGTCCAGCACCTCGGCACCCTTGTTCGGCGTGGCGCCTTTCTCCAGGGTCAGGTGGCGACGCATGTCGACGATGGCATCGACGTGCTCGATCATCATCGGGCATTCCTCGACGCAGGCGCGGCAGGTGGTGCACGACCACAGCGTTTCGGCATCGACCAGCGCCTTGCCGTGCAGCGAGACGATCGGCTGGTGCGGGCCGCCGCTGTGTTCACCGAGCGGTTTGCCTGGGTAGGGGCTGCCGGCGAACTTGGCGTCGTTGCCGCCCGCCAGGCCGATGACCATGTCCTGGATCAGCTTCTTCGGATTCAGCGGCTGGCCGGCGGCGAAGGCCGGGCACATGGCCTCGCACTTGCCGCACTGCACGCAGGCGTCGAAACCAAGCAACTGGTTCCAGGTGAAGTCGCTGGGCTTTTCCACCCCCAGGGGTGCTTTCGGGTCGTCCAGGTCCAGCGCTTTCAGGCCGCTGGAGCGGCCACCACCGAAACGCTCGGCGCGGCGGTGCCAGGCCAGGTGCAGGGCACCGGCGAAGGCATGTTTCATCGGCCCGCCCCAGGTCATGCCGAAGAACAGCTCGGACACGCCCCAGGCCACGCCAACGGCAAGGAGGATGGCCAGAACCCAGCCACCGAAACCCGCCGGGAGGATGCCGGCCACCGGCAGGGTGGCGATGAAGAAGCTGGCCGCGAACATCAGCAGGCTCTTCGGCAAACGCATCCACGGGCCTTTCGACAGGCGCGACGGCGGGTCCAGACGACGCTTGGCGACGAACAGGGCGCCGCTGAACATCAGCACGGTGGCCGCCAGCAGGGCGACGCCGAGGATGCGGTTGTGCAGGCCGAAACCGTGCACGAGGATGGCCAGCACGGCTGCCAGGACGAAGCCGCCGGCGGTGGCGACGTGGGTCCTGGACATGTACTTGTCGCGTTCGACCACATGGTGCAGATCGACCAGGTAGCGGCGCGGCATCTGCAGCAGGCCGCCGATCCAGTCGACCTTGGCCGGCCGGCCACGGCGCCACATGAAGAAGCGCTTCAGCGCGCCCAGCACGGCGAGGCCGAGGGCGGCGAAGAGCAGGATGGGAAGTAGAGTGCCAAGCATGGTGAAGCTCCCGCAAGGGTCTTGTAGGAGCTGGCTGGCCAGCGATTCGGACGCGCGAGCAACGCAGTCACGTCATCGTCTGTCGCCGGCAAGCCGGCTCCTACAGGAGGCTGCTTAAAAGTCTTTACAGAGCCGCAGGGCGTCGTAGATCGCCGCGTGCACGTTACGCTGCGCGACGCAGTCGCCGATGCGGAACAGCAGATAGCCGTCGCCCGGCTCGGAGAGGCAGGGCTGCGGCTTGATCGCGAACAGCGCCTCGACGTCGATCTGGCCCTTGTTGCGCGAGCCTTCCTTGAGCGCGTAGTAGAGGCCTTCGTCCGGACGCACGCCGTTCTCCACCACCACCTGGTCGATCACGCGCTCCTCTTTCTGGCCGGTGTACTCGTTCTCGAGTACCGCCACCAGCTTGTCACCCTCGCGGTAGACCTTCTCCAGCATCATGTCACCGGTCATGATGACTTCCTTCGGATACAGGCTGCGGTAGTAGGTGGGGAAGGTGGTACCGCCCATGGCCACGCCCGGCTTGATGTCGTCGGTGACGATCTCGACCTGCGCACCCTTGTCGGCGAGGAAGTCGGCCACCGACATGCCGGTGAATTCGCAGATGGTGTCGTACACCAGCACGTTCTTGCCCGGTGCGACCTTGCCTGCCAGCACGTCCCAGCTGCTCACCACCAGCCCTTCGGCGGCGCCCCAGTGTTCGTTCTGCTCGAGGAAGGAGTGGCCGCCGTTGGCCAGCAGCACGACATCCGGGCGCAGGTCGAGAATGGTCGCCTCGTCCGCCGGGGTGCTCAGGCGCAGGTCGATGCCCAGGCGCGCCAGTTCCAGCTGGTACCAGCGGGTGATGCCGGCGATCTGGTCACGCTGCGGCGCCTTGGCTGCCAGGGTGATCTGCCCGCCCAGCTGGTCCTGCTTCTCGAACAGGGTCACGTCGTGGCCGCGCTCGGCGGCGACGCGCGCTGCCTCCATGCCGGCCGGGCCGCCACCGACGACCACCACCTTGCGTTTGGGCCCGGTGGTTTTCTCGATGATGTGCGGCACGCCCATGTATTCACGGCTGGTCGCGGCGTTCTGGATGCACAGCACGTCCAGGCCCTGGTACTGGCGGTCGATGCAGTAGTTGGCGCCGACGCACTGCTTGATCTGGTCGACCTGGCCCATCTTGATCTTGGCGATCAGGTGCGGGTCGGCGATGTGCGCG
Organism: Pseudomonas sp. REST10; assembly: GCF_029542605.1. NCBI lineage: Bacteria > Pseudomonadati > Pseudomonadota > Gammaproteobacteria > Pseudomonadales > Pseudomonadaceae > Pseudomonas > Pseudomonas sp. REST10. The sequence continues at coordinate 759,745 of NZ_CP035677.1, forward strand.
CGGGTCATGCCGACCATGTCGACGTAGCCGCCTTCGAGAATGCGCGTGGCCTGGTTCGGGTCCTTGATGTTCTGCGCGTGCAGCACCGGCACCTTGACCACTTCCTTGATGCCGGCCGCCAGGTGCAGGAAGGGCTCCGGCGGGTAGCTCATGTTGGGGATGACGTTGGCCAGGGTGTTGTGGGTGTCGCAGCCCGAGCCGACCACGCCGATGAAGTCGATCATGCCGGTGGCGTCGTAGTAGGCGGCGATCTGCTTCATGTCCTCGTGGGACAGGCCGTCCGGGTGGAATTCGTCGCCGCAGATGCGCATGCCCACGCAGAAGTCGTCACCGACCTCGGCGCGCACGGCCTTGAGCACTTCCAGGCCGAACTTCATGCGCCCCTCGAAGCTGCCGCCCCATTCGTCGGTACGCTTGTTCACCCGCGGCGACCAGAACTGGTCGATCATGTGCTGGTGCACGGCGGACAGCTCGACGCCATCCAGGCCGCCTTCCTTGGCGCGGCGTGCGGCCTGCGCGTAGTTGCCGATCACGCGCCAGATTTCCTCGACCTCGATGGTCTTGCAGGTAGCGCGGTGCACCGGCTCGCGCACGCCGGAGGGCGACATCAGGGTCGGCCAGTTGAAGCCGTCCCAGCGCGAGCGACGACCCATGTGGGTAATCTGGATCATGATCTTGGCGCCGTGCTTGTGCATGGCGTCGGCGAGATTCTGGAAGTGCGGGATGATGCGGTCGGTGGACAGGTTCACCGAGCTCCACCATTCCTGCGGGCTGTCGATGGCCACCACCGAGGAGCCGCCGCAGATGGCCAGGCCGATGCCGCCCTTGGCCTTCTCTTCGTAGTATTTGACGTAGCGCTCGGTGGTCATGCCGCCATCGGTGGCGTAGACCTCGGCATGCGCGGTGGAGAGCACGCGGTTGCGGATGGTGAGCTTGCCGATCTGGATCGGCTGGAACATTGCTTCGAAGGCCATTACGGCATCCTCACGGTAAGCGCTGTAGCGGTTCCGCTAGAGGGCTGCCGTCGCGGCTGAGGCCCTCTCGCGGATTTCTTATGGGTGACTCAGAGTGGCCGGGTGATGAACAGCCCGTCGTCATGGCCTTCTTCGGAGCCGCTGTATTCCTGCACGGTGACGGTGCGGATCGGGCTGCCCTTGGCGGCCAGGATCTGGTCGATGGCGCCGGAGAACCAGCCGGTGAACATGTAGTCGACCTTGCGGTTCACCTTGCCGTACACGTAGACGAAGGCCGAATGCTTGAGCTTGACCTCGGCGTAGCCGGTCTCCAGGTCCAGCTTCTGCGTTTCGAACAGGCCCCAGCCGCGCTGCGACAGGCGCTTCATGTAGTGTTCGAACACCGCCGCGCCTTCGATGCCATGGCACTCGGCTTCCTTCTCGCACCAGTGCCACGCGGACTTGTAGCCGGCCTTGTAGAGGATCTCGGCGTACTTGTCGGCGCCGAGCACTTCCTCGATGCCCATGTGGTTGTTGACGAAGAAGTGGCGCGGCACATACAGCATCGGCAGCGCGTCGGTGGTCCAGACGCCGGTTTCGTCGTCGACCAGGATGGGCATTTCGGGGGCGTGGGTGGACATGTTGGCAACTCCGGAATCAGGTTGTAGGTAGGGTGGATGGCGCTTCATCCATCCACCGCAGCGTTAAGCCCGCCGCGTGCGGGGTTGGTGGATGAAAGAAGCGTCATCCACCCTACGAGATGCAGTCGATTGATTATCGTGAAGGGCTTACTCGCCCCAGACATCAGCCAGAACGCGTACCCAGTTCTCGCCCATGATCTTGCGCACCACGCGCTCGGAATGGCCGCGCCCCAGCAGGGTCTCGGTGAGGTTGGGGAATTCGCCCACAGTGCGGATGCCCAGCGGGTTGATGATCTTGCCGAAGTTGGTCAGGCGACGGGCGTAGCCCTTGTCGTGGGTCAGGTACTCGAAGAAGTCCTGGCCGTGGCCCTGGGTGAAGTCGGTGCCGATGCCGATGGCGTCTTCGCCGACGATGTTCATCACGTACTCGATGGCTTCGGCGTAGTCGTCGATGGTCGAGTCGATGCCCTTGGCCAGGAACGGCGCGAACATGGTCACGCCGACGAAGCCGCCGTGGTCGGCGATGAACTTCAGCTCTTCGTCGGACTTGTTGCGCGGGTGCTCCTTCAGGCCGGACGGCAGGCAGTGGGAGTAGGTGACCGGCTTCTTCGATTCGAGGATGACCTCCTCGCTGGTCTTGGAGCCGACGTGCGACAGGTCGCACATGATGCCGACGCGGTTCATCTCGGCGACGATCTCGCGGCCGAACCCGGACAGGCCGCCGTCACGCTCGTAGCAGCCGGTGCCGACCAGGTTCTGGGTGTTGTAGCACATCTGCACGATGCCGACGCCGAGCTGCTTGAACACCTCCACGTAGCCGATCTGGTCTTCGAAGGCATGGGCATTCTGGAAGCCGAAGAGGATGCCGGTCTTGCCCAGCTCCTTGGCCTTGCGGATGTCGGCGGTGGTGCGTACCGGCATCACCAGGTCGCTGTTCTCGCGGATCAGCTTGCTGCTGGCGGCGATGCTGTTGACGGTGGCCTGGAAACCCTCCCACACGGACACGGTGCAGTTGGCGGCGGTCAGGCCACCCTTGCGCATGTCTTCGAACAGTTCGCGGTTCCATTTGGCAATGATCAGACCGTCGATGACGATGCTGTCGGCGTGCAATTCGGCTGGGCTCATCAGGCTGTCCCCTTGGGTTCTTCTGCGCCGAATCGACTGTCGGCGCTTTGGGGGGAGCATATCCCCGGGACTTTGGGCGCTATCGCGTAAAAACGACTGGGGTATTGCCGAAAACGTCAAACCGGTCGCGGATAGACATGCGGGCTTCGCTGCGCCGCTTTCGCGTCTGCCTGGCGGGCTCCGGGCCATGGCGCGTTCGCGGTGACGGGCGCGATGGTGCGGCGAATCCTGTCGTCAACGCCTATAAAGGATGGGTGTGGTAGTGCTTCGTCGCCGGGCGTCGGTTTCAGTATGCGCGGCGTCGCTGCGGTGCAATCCCGCCGGTGCGGGAATGGCAAGCTCAGCCAATGCCCAGGCGCGTGCGCGCAGATGCACCGCCCTGGCCATCTTCGATGGTGATCGGCTCGCAACCGTGGCGGGCCGCTCGCCACAGCCGAAACCTCCAGGCCCCAAGAACAACAACGGCCTGTGACAGAGGAACGCTGTAATGCCTGATGAGACGCTTCACCTGCCTTTGATCCAAGGCGTTCTGCACGCGCACAAGGACACCCCCGGTGCCCTGCTGCCCGTGCTGCACGCCATCCAGGACGGTATCGGTCACATACCGGATATCGCCATCGGCGAGATCGCCCATGCCCTGAACCTGACCCAGGCCGAGGTGCTCGGCGTGATCAGCTTCTACCACGACTTCCGCCGCGTCGCGCCGGCCAGGCACATCCTGCGCCTGTGCCTCGCCGAGTCGTGCCAGAGCCGTGGTGCCAAGGCGCTGGCCGCCCAGGTGCGCGAACACCTCGACCTGGATGACCACGGCTCCAGCGCGGATGGCCAGATCAGTCTGCGCCCGGTCTACTGCCTGGGTGCCTGCGCCTGTTCTCCGGCCCTGGAGCTGGATGGCCAGGTGCATGCGCGGGTGACGCCGCAGCGCCTGCACGAACTGGTCGAAGGCTGCCTGGAGAAAGAATCATGCTGACGCTCCATGTTCCCTGCGATTCGCTCGCCCGCGCGGTGGGTGCCGATCTGCTGGCCGAGGCCCTGCGCGAGGAGGCCGAGCGCCGCCAGTTGCCGCTGGAGATCCGCCGCAGCAGTTCGCGCGGCATGTACTGGCTGGAGCCATTGGTGGAGGTCGACAGCGCCGAAGGGCGCCAGGGCTTCGGCCCGTTGTCTGCCGACCAGGCCGGCGCGCTGCTCGATGCCCTGACCGATGCCGGCAACCCGGCGCCGGCTGCCGTTGGTCTGGTCGAGGCGCTGCCGTTCATCCATAGCCAGCAACGACTGATCTTCGCCCGTGCCGGTCTGACCCGGCCCACGGTGCTGGAGGATTATTGCGCCAGCGGCGGATTCGCGGGGCTGACCCGCGCCATCGGCATGGACGGCGACGCCATCGTCACCGAGGTGCTCGATTCCGGGCTGCGCGGGCGTGGCGGCGCGGCCTTCCCGGCCGGCATCAAGTGGCGCACCGTGCGCGGCGCCCAGGCCGCGCAGAAGTACGTGGTGTGCAATGCCGACGAAGGCGACTCCGGCACCTTCGCCGACCGCATGCTGATGGAGGGCGACCCCTTCGTGCTGATCGAGGGCATGGCGATTGCCGGCCTGGCGGTCGAGGCGAGCATGGGCTACATCTACGTGCGCTCCGAATACCCGCAGGCCGTGCAGGTCCTGCGCGAGGCCATCGAGGTCGCCCGCGCGGCCGGCTGGCTCGGCGCCGACGTGGGCGGCAGTGGCCGTGCCTTCGACCTGGAGGTGCGTGTCGGCGCTGGCGCCTACATCTGCGGTGAGGAGACCTCGCTGCTCGAATCCCTCGAGGGCAAGCGTGGCACGGTGCGGGCCAAGCCGCCGCTGCCGGCGCTGCAGGGGCTGTTCGGCCAGCCGACGCTGGTGCACAACGTGCTGACCCTGGCCTCGGTGCCGGTCATCCTGGCGCGTGGCGCCGCCTTCTACCGCGATTTCGGCATGGGGCGCTCGCTCGGCACCATGCCGTTCCAGCTCGCCGGCAACGTCCGCCAGGGCGGCCTGGTCGAGCGCGCCTTCGGCCTGACCCTGCGCGAGCTGGTGGAGGACTACGGCGGCGGGACCGCCAGCGGCCGGCCGATCAAGGCGGCGCAGGTCGGCGGCCCGCTGGGCGCCTGGGTGCCGCCGGCGCAGTTCGACACGCCGCTGGATTACGAGGCCTTCGCCGCCATGGGCGCGATGCTCGGGCACGGTGGCGTGGTGCTGGCCGATGACAGCCTGGACATGGCGCAGATGGCGCGTTTCGCCCTGGCGTTCTGCGCCGAGGAGTCCTGCGGCAAGTGCACGCCCTGTCGCATCGGTTCCACCCGCGGCGTCGAGGTGGTCGACCGCCTGCTGGCGGCCAGCGATGACGCTGCCCGTGACGAGCAGGTGATCATCCTCAAGGACCTGTGCGACACCCTGACCCACGGCTCCCTGTGTGCCCTGGGTGGAATGACGGCCTTTCCGGTGAGCAGTGCGCTCAAGCACTTCCCCGGCGACTTCGGGCTCAAGACCTCGGAGGCAGAACAATGATCAGCTACTTCGACCCCGCCACGGACACCGACTTCGGCACCCCTGCTCGCGAGAGCGAGGTGCAGGTCAGCCTGAACATCGATGGACGCAGCATCAGCGTGCCGGCCGGCACCTCGGTGATGCGCGCCGCCGCGATGCTCGGCACCAGCATTCCCAAGCTCTGCGCCAGCGACAACCTGGAAGCCTTCGGCTCCTGCCGCATGTGCCTGGTCGAGATCGAGGGCATGCGCGGCTACCCCGCGTCCTGCACCACACCGGTCAGCGAGGGCATGGTGGTGCGTACCCAGACCACGAAGCTGGCGACCCTGCGCCGCAACGTGATGGAGCTGTACATCTCCGATCACCCGCTGGACTGCCTGACCTGCTCGGCCAACGGCAACTGCGAGCTGCAGACCGTTGCCGGCCAGGTCGGCCTGCGCGAGGTGCGTTACGGCTACGAGGGGGCCAACCACCTGAGCGAGGCCAAGGACGTCTCCAACCCCTACTTCGATTACGACCCGAGCAAGTGCATCGTCTGCAGCCGCTGCGTGCGGGCCTGCGAGGAAGTGCAGGGCACCTTCGCGCTGACCATCGACGGGCGTGGCTTCGACTCGCGGGTGGCGGCGGCGGGGGGCGAGGATTTCCTCAGCTCCGAGTGCGTCTCCTGCGGCGCCTGCGTGCAGGCCTGTCCGACCGCGACGCTGATGGAAAAGAGCGTGGTCGAGAAGGGCCAGCCCGAGCGCAGTGTGATCACCACCTGTGCCTACTGCGGCGTCGGTTGCTCGTTCCGCGCCGAGATGAAGGGCGACGAGCTGGTGCGCATGGTGCCGGACAAGAACGGCCAGGCCAACCACGGCCATTCCTGCGTCAAGGGGCGCTTCGCCTGGGGCTATGCGACCCATCCGGATCGCATCACCAAGCCGATGATCCGCAAGCGCATCAGCGATCCGTGGCAGGAGGTCAGCTGGGACGAGGCGGTGACCTACGCCGCCAGCGAGTTCCGCCGCATCCAGCTGGCCTACGGGCGTGACTCCATCGGTGGCATCACCTCCAGCCGCTGCACCAACGAGGAGGTCTACCTGGTGCAGAAGCTGGTGCGAGCCGGCTTCGGCAACAACAACGTCGATACCTGCGCGCGCGTCTGCCACTCGCCGACCGGCTACGGCCTCAAGCAGACCCTCGGCGAGTCGGCCGGCACGCAGAACTTCGATTCGGTGATGCAGGCCGACGTGATCCTGGTGATCGGTGCCAACCCCACCGACGCGCACCCGGTGTTCGGCTCCCAGCTCAAGCGCCGCCTGCGTCAGGGCGCACGCCTGATCGTCATCGACCCGCGGCGCATCGACCTGGTGGATTCGCCGCACGCCCGCGCCGAGCTGCACCTGGCGCTGCGTCCGGGCACCAACGTGGCCATGCTCAACGCGCTGGCGCACGTCATCGTCAGCGAGGGCCTGCTCGACCAGGCATTCATCGACGCGCGCTGCGAAGCCGCGGACTTCGCCCGCTGGAGCGCCTTCGTCGGCCAGGCGGAGAATTCGCCGGAGGTGCTCGGCCCGGTCTGTGGCGTCGAGCCGCAGCTGATTCGCCAGGCGGCGCGCCTGTACGCCACCGGAGGCAATGCGGCCATCTACTACGGCCTGGGCGTCACCGAGCACAGCCAGGGCAGTACCACCGTGATGGGCATCGCCAACCTGGCCATGGCCACCGGCAACATCGGTCGTGAAGGCGTGGGGGTCAACCCGCTGCGCGGGCAGAACAACGTGCAGGGTTCCTGCGACATGGGGTCCTTCCCGCACGAGCTGCCGGGTTACCGGCATGTCTCCAACGCCGAGGTCCGCGCCCAGTTCGAACAGGCCTGGGGCGTCACCCTGCAACCCGATCCGGGCCTGCGCATCCCCAACATGTTCGAGGCCGCGCTCGGCGGCAGCTTCAAGGCGCTGTACTGCCAGGGCGAGGACATCGCCCAGAGCGACCCCAACACCCAGCACGTCACCGCCGCGCTGTCGGCGATGGAATGCGTGGTGGTGCAGGATATCTTCCTCAACGAAACCGCCAAGTTCGCCCATGTGTTCCTGCCGGGCAGTTCCTTCCTCGAGAAGGACGGCACCTTCACCAACGCCGAGCGGCGCATCTCGCGGGTGCGCAAGGTGATGGAGCCGCTGGCCGGCAAGTCCGACTGGCAGGCCACCATCGCCCTGGCCGAGGCGCTGGGCTACCGGATGGACTATCAGCACCCGGCGCAGATCATGGACGAGATCGCCAGCCTGACGCCGACCTTCGCCCGCGTCAGCTACGCCGAGCTCGACCGTCACGGCAGCCTGCAGTGGCCGTGCAACGATGCCGCGCCGGACGGTACGCCGACCATGCACATCGACCAGTTCGTGCGGGGCAAGGGGCGCTTCATGCTCACCGGCTACGTGCCGACCGAAGAGAAGGTCAACAGCCGCTTCCCGCTGCTGCTCACCACCGGGCGCATTCTCAGCCAGTACAACGTCGGCGCGCAGACGCGGCGTACCGACAACGTCGCCTGGCACGAGGAGGACCGCCTGGAGATCCACCCCAGCGATGCCGAGAGCCGCGGTATCGGCGACGGCGACTGGGTCGGCGTGGGCAGCCGCTCCGGGCAGACCGTGCTGCGCGCGCGGGTCAGTGAGCGCGTGGCGCCGGGGGTGGTCTACACCACCTTCCACTTCCCGGAGTCCGGCGCCAACGTGATCACCACCGACAACTCCGACTGGGCGACCAACTGCCCGGAGTACAAGGTCACGGCGGTGGAGGTCACCCGAGTCTACCAGCCTTCGGAGTGGCAGAAACGCTACCAGGCCTTCAGTGACGAGCAGCGGCGCCTGCTCGCCGAGCGGCGCAGGCAGGAGAAAGCGGAGGTGCGTCGATGAGCGCCGAGAACCTGGTCAAGATGGCCAATCAGATCGCCCAGTTCTTCGCCACCGAGCCGGACAGGGAGCAGGCGGTCAAGGGGGTTCATCAGCACCTGCAGAACTTCTGGACGCCGGCGATGCGCATCGAACTGATGGCCTGGCAACTGGAGCGCCACGGCGAGAACCTGCACCCCCTGGTGCAGTCCGCGCTCGCCGAAATGGGCCGCTCCGTCTAGTACTCCGCTCAGGCGTGGGACGGGTGCTCGTGCCGGTCCCTGCTTGGCGTGCTGCCGAAGTGCGCCTTGTAGCTGCGGGAGAAGTAGCTCGACGACTCGAAACCGCAGGCCAGGCTCACCTCGAGCACGCTGAGGTCGCTCTGGCGCAGCAGCTGGCGCGCCTTGTCCAGGCGCAGGCCGAGATAGAACGCCGACGGCGTGGTCGCCAGGTGATGGCGGAACAGGCGCTCCAGCTGGCGCACGCTGACGCCGACGCGCTCGGCCAGCACCTCGCCGCTCAACGGCTGCTCGCTGTGGCGCTCCATCTCGCCGATGACGCGGATCAGCTTGCGGTTGTGCAGGCCATAGCGGCTGGCCACCTGCATGCGCTGGTGGTCCAGGCGCGTGCGGATGCGGCTGACCACGAACTGCTCGGAAACCTGCACCGCCAGGGCCTCGCCATGGTCCTGGGCGATCAGCCCGAGCATCAGGTCGAGGCTGCTGGTGCCGCCGGCACTGGTGATGCGCCGGCCGTCGATCTCGAACAGCTCCTGGGTCACCTGCAGCGCCGGATAGCGCTCGCGGAAGGCGTCGATGGCTTCCCAGTGCAGGGTCAGGCGCTGCTGCTGGAACAGCCCGGCCTCGGCCAGCACGAAACTGCCGGTGTCGATGCCGCCAAGCACCTTGAGCTCCGTTTCGCAGCGTTGCAGCCAGTGCGTCAGGCGACTGTCGTGGTGGGCCAGCGGGTCGAAACCGGCGACCACGAACAGCGCCTCGGTCGCCTCCACCAGTTCCAGTGCACCGTCGACATTCAGCGACATGCCGTTGCTCGCCGCCACGGCGGCGCCGTCGCGGCTGAGCAGGTGCCAGCGATACAGGTCGCCGCGAAAGCGGTTGGCCACGCGCAATGGCTCGATCGCCGACATCAGGCCCATCATGGAAAAGCCGGGCAGGAGCAGGAAGCAGAAGGTCTGGGTCATCGTCGCTCCGCGCGTCTGCGCCAGGGAAGCAGGCGCAGATGTCGCATGAAACAGGTCGTCATAGGTCAAGTAATAGTCGGATAAGTTCGAATATTCTGCCAGTGGCCGGCGTAAGGTGGTGTCATCGGGAGACGAGATCCCCGAGCACGGTGGGGGCCACGAGCCTCTAGAAGAACGAAATAGAACCGCTGTGACACGATGAGGAGCACCCAGATGAAAGGTCTTACCGCGCTGGCCGCGTGCTGCACCCTGAGCCTGTTCAGTACCTCCCTGCTGGCCGATGACGCCAGCTGCAAGAACGTTCGCCTCGGCGCCGTCGGCTGGACCGACGTGGTCGCCACCACCGCAGTCGCCAGCGAGCTGCTGAAAGGGCTCGGCTACGAGACCAAGCAGACCCAGGCATCGCAACAGATCATCTTCGCCGGTATCCAGAAGGGCCAGGTCGACGCCTTCCTCGGCTACTGGAAGCCGATCATGGACGACAACATCAAGCCGTTCCTCGATGCCGGCGCGGTCAAGGTCGCCGCCGAGCCGTCGCTGAGCGATGCCGTGGCAGTGCTCGCGGTACCCAGCTACACCGCCGACAAGGGCCTCAGGACCCTGGCCGACATCGCCAGGTTCAAGGACGAGCTGGACGGCAAGATCTACGGTATCGAAGCCGGCTCCGGGGCCAACACCGCGATCCAGAAGATGATCGATGCCAACCAGTTCGGCCTGGGCGGCTTCAAGCTCGTCGAGTCCAGCGAGGCGGGCATGCTCGCGGCGGTCGGTCGCGCGGCGAAGAACCAGAAACCGGTGGTGTTCTTCGGCTGGAAACCCCATCCGATGAACCTGTCGATGAAGATCTCCTACCTGAGCGGCACCGACGATGTGTTCGGCCCCAACGATGGCGCCGCCACCGTCTCCACCGTGACTGCGCCGGACTACGCCGAGCGCTGCCCGAATGCCAATCGCCTGCTGACCAGCCTGCGCTTCACCAGCGACCAGGAGGCCGCGCTGATGCAGCCGATCATGGAGCGCAAGGCGCCGGAGCAGGTCGCGCGTGACTGGATCAAGGCCAACCCGCAGGTGGTCGACGCCTGGCTCGTCGGGGTCACCACGCTCGACGGCAAGCCGGCCAACGCCGCCCTGGTCGCCGGCAACTGAGCCCCTGGCGCCGGCCTGTGGCCGGCGCCCATCCCCATTTCTCCAACGCATGCGGCCATGCCGCAGGCACCCTCATGCCCTGCACAGGACAGCTCAAGATGAACTACGAGGTTATCGTCACCTGCGCGGTGACCGGCGCTGGCGACACCGTCGGCAAGCACCCGGCGATACCGGTCACCCCCAAGGAAATCGCTGCCGCTGCCATCGAAGCGGCCAAGGCCGGCGCCACCGTCGCCCACTGCCACGTGCGCGATCCGCAGACCGGCAAGCCCAGCCGTGACGTGGCGCTGTACCGCGAGGTGGTCGAGCGCATCCGCGACAGCGACACCGATGTGATCATCAACCTCACCGCCGGCATGGGCGGCGATCTGGAGATCGGCGCGGGCGAGCAGCCGCTCGAGTTCGGCGCCGGTACCGATCTGGTCGGGCCCATCGAACGCCTGGCGCACGTCGAGGCGCTGCTGCCGGAAATCTGCACGCTGGACTGCGGCACGCTGAACTTCGGCGACGGCGACTTCATCTACGTCTCCACCCCGGCGCAACTGCGTGCCGGCGCCAGGCGCATCACCGAGCTGGGGGTCAAGGCCGAGCTGGAGATCTTCGACACCGGGCACCTGTGGTTCGCCAGGCAGATGCTCAAGGAGGGGCTGCTGGAAGACCCGCTGATCCAGTTGTGCCTGGGCATTCCCTGGGGTGCGCCGGCCGACACCACCAGCATGAAGGCCATGGTCGACAACCTGCCGCCCGGCATCACCTGGGCCGGCTTCGGCATCGGCCGCATGCAGATGCCCATGGTCGCCCAGGCCATGCTGCTGGGTGGCCACGTACGCGTGGGGCTGGAGGACAACATCTGGCTCGATCGCGGCGTGCATGCCAGCAATGGTCAGCTGGTCGAGCGCGCCATCGAGATCATCGAACGCCTTGGCGGCCGTGCCCTGACCCCGGCCGAGGGCCGCGAGAAGATGAAACTCAAGCGGCGTGGCTGACGCGCCACGTCGTCCGGGGCGCTTGCGAGCGCCCCTCACCCTGAACCAGGGCCGAGAAAACCTTTGCCATCCCCCGGATTGCATCCGGGCTACCGGAGTTCAAGCATGACCTTCGTTACCGAGATCAAGACTTTCGCCGCCCTCGGCACCGGTGTGATCGGTGCCGGCTGGATCGCCCGCGCCCTGGCCCATGGCCTCGACGTGATCGCCTGGGACCCGGCCCCGGGCGCCGAGCAGGCGCTGCGCACGCGCCTGGCCAACGCCTGGCCCGCACTGCAGAAGCAGAAGCAGAGGCTGGCGCCCGGCGCCTCGCTGGAGCGGCTGCGTTTCGTCGAGAGCATCGAGCAATGCGTGGCCAACGCCGACTTCATCCAGGAAAGTGCGCCCGAGCGCCTGGAACTCAAGTGCGAGCTGCACGCGAAGATCAGCGCCGCCGCGCGCCCCGACGTGCTGATCGGCTCCAGCACCTCGGGCCTGCTGCCCAGCGAGTTCTATGCCGATGCCGTGCGCCCCGAGCGTTGCCTGGTCGGCCACCCGTTCAATCCGGTCTATCTGCTGCCGCTGGTGGAGGTGGTCGGTGGCGCGAAAACCGCAGCGGAGGCCGTGCAGGCCGCGATCCAGGTCTATGCATCGCTGGGCATGCGCCCCTTGCACGTGCGCAAGGAGGTGCCGGGCTTCATCGCCGACCGCCTGCTCGAGGCGCTGTGGCGCGAGTCGCTGCACCTGGTCAACGACGGTGTGGCCACCACGGGCGAGATCGATGACGCGATCCGTTTCGGCGCCGGCCTGCGCTGGTCGTTCATGGGCTCCTTCCTCACCTACACCCTGGCCGGCGGGCCGGCCGGCATGCGCCACTTCATGGCCCAGTTCGGCCCGGCGCTGAAGCTGCCCTGGACCTACCTGGAAGCGCCGGAGCTGACCGAGGGGCTGATCGATGCGGTAGTCGAAGGGACGGCCGCGCAACAGGGCGAGCGCAGCCTGGATGCACTGGAACGCTACCGCGACGACTGCCTGCTGGCGGTACTCGAGGCGATCCGCCAGACCAAGGCCAAGCACGGCTTCGATTTCGCCGAGTAGCCGAGTCCGTTCTGCGCAGGGCAACCCTGCGCTACGCTATCCAACCCCTCCGCCCACCCTTCTCCTGCCTGCGGGAGAAGGGCCGGGGGGATGCATCCGGAGCCACATCGACATGTGCAACGCAGCCCTGACCACCTACCGCACGCGCATCCACGCCGACTGGGTCGACTACAACGGCCATCTGCGCGATGCCTTCTACCTGCTGATCTTCAGTCATGCCACCGATGCGCTGATGGATGCGCTGGGGCTGGACGAGGCCGGTCGTGCCCGTACCGGCCACACCCTGTATACCCTGGAGTGCCATCTCAACTTCCTGGCGGAAGTGAAGGGCGGCGAAGCGGTGGAAGTGCGCACGCAGTTGCTCGCCCACGACGCCAAGCGCCTGCATATCCATCACGCGCTGTATCGCCCGGCAGAGGCCGACAGCCTGGCGGAAAGCGAACAGATGCTGATGAACATCGACAGCGTAGCCGGCCGTTCGGCGCCATTCGATGCCCAGGTGGCCGAGCAGGTGCAGCGCCTGGCGGCAGACCACCACGAGCTGGCAACGCCGGCCTGCGTCGGGCGGGTCATCGGCCTGCGCCGCTGACGGCGCTCTACTTCGGCTTGTACGCGCAATAGCCCGGTCGTGGGCCGACCCTGGGATGGTGGCGGCAGGTGTCCGGGCGTTTCTCGTAGACGCTGCACAGGCGTGTCTTGCGGTCCAGGAACAGGCAGTCGTTGTTGGACATGCGCGTCAGGGTGAAGATGCCCGACTTCTGGTTGAAGCGCTCGATGGTGCCGTCCTTCTGCAGGCGCTTGGCGATGTTCTTGATCGGCTCGCTGCGTTCGAACTCATCCACCAGCTCCAGGCGGATCAGGTCGTTCAGGCGTACCTCCACGGGCAGGGTGCAGCAACTGGACATGCAGCTGTGGCACATGTCGGCGCTGTATTTGGCCCAGGTTTCCAGGCGGTCGATTTCTGCGGCGGCTATCAGGCGGGGCTTGATCATGGTTGGCTAGGGGCGGTCTGCGCCGCATCGGTCACGGGGCGGCGATGATAGCGGGCGCGGTGAATTTGTGAACCACCGGTCGGCGGCGGATTTTCCTTGTGCCTGTGATGGAGGTGGCAATCGTCTCTCTGGGTGTTGGACGGCGCGACTCCTATACTGGCGGGCGACTCTGAAAAACGGCCTGCGTGGTCAGCGCTGCGTTGGCAACAAGCTGACTACCTTGCCGAGGTTTTCGGAGGCACCCTGTGGCCACCTCGGGCTGCCAGCAGGGACGCGAGGCGACTTTCTCATCGGAACGGGACATGCTGCATGCAATGGATTTTCATGCTGGTCGGGTTGGTGCTCGGCACGGGCGCCAGCGAATCGCTAACCGGGGCACTGCTGGGCGGGCTGATCGGCCTGAGCCTGGGCCAGGCGCTGCGCCTGCAGGGGCTCGAGAAGCGTAACGCGCAGCTGGCGGCGCAGCTCAAGGATTTCGCCGAGCGTTTCGAGCGCGGCACGCGGGCCATGCACGAGCGCCTGGTCAAGGTCGAGCAGGGCGGGGCTGTCGAGCCGGAAGCGGCTCCCGTGGCGGCGGAACCTGTCGTCAGCGCGCCCCCCACACCAGAACCGCAACCCAGGACGGCGGAGGCGCCTCGGCCAGAGCCCGAGCCAGAGCCAGAGCCAGAGCCCGAGCTGGACTGGACGCTGGACCCGCTTCCGGAAGTCGCCCCCCAGCAACCGGCGCCACAGCCTGTGGCAGCTGCCGCGTCGCTCGCGCATGAACCGACGCCTGCCCCGCAGCAAGGTCCCTGGCGCGAACAGGCACCACGCGAGCCCAGCCTGATCGAGCGCGGCATCGCTGCGGCGAAGGCCTGGCTGTTCGGCGGCAATACCGTGCTGCGGGTCGGTGTGGTCCTGCTGTTCCTCGGCCTCGCCTTCCTCCTGCGCTACGCCACCGAAGGTGTCGAGGTGCCGGTGGAGCTGCGCTACATGGGCGTGGCCGCCAGTGCCCTGGCGCTGCTGGGCCTGGGCTGGTGGCTGCGGCTGCGCAACCGCAGCTATGCCCTGGTGCTGCAGGGCACCGGCATCGCCGTGCTGTACCTGACGGTGTTCGCTGCCATGCGCCTGCATCCCTTGCTCGACCCGGGCATGGCGCTGGGCCTGCTGGTGGCGGTGACGCTGTTCTCGGCCATCCTCGCCGTGCAGCAGAATGCCCTGGGCCTGGCGGCGGCCGCCGCACTCGGCGGCTTTGCTGCGCCAATCCTCACCTCCACCGGCAGCGGCAACCATGTTGCGCTGTTCTCCTACTTCGCCCTGCTCAATGCCGGCATCTTCGCCATCGCCTGGTTCAAGGCCTGGCGCCTGCTCAACCTGATCGGCTTCGTCGGCACCTTCGGCATCGGCTTCGCCTGGGGGCTGCGTTCCTACGAGCCGCAGCTGCTGTGGAGCACCGAGCCGTTCCTGGTGCTGTTCTTCCTGATGTACGTGGCCATCGGCCTGCTCTTCGCCCGCCGCACCCTGCGTGACGCGGCGGATGCCCCTGAGGCGCGTGGCGAACTGCTGCGCTGGTCGCTGCAGCGCGGCGACTATGTCGATGCCACCACCCTGTTCGGTCCACCGCTGGTCGGCTTCGGCCTGCAGGTAGCGCTGGTGCGCCACATCGAATTCGCCGCCGCGTTCAGTGCGCTCGGCCTGGGCCTGTTCTACCTGCTGCTGGCGCGTGTGCTGCAGCTGCGCGCCGGCGGACGTGCCCTGCTGCTGGTGGAAACCTGCCTGGCCCTGGGCGTGGTGTTCGCCAGCCTGGCCATCCCACTGGCCCTCGACGCCAGCTGGACAGCCGCTGCCTGGGCCGTGGAGGGTGCCGGGATCTACTGGCTGGGCCTGCGGCAGCAGCGGCCACTGGCGCGTGGCTTCGCCCTGTTGCTGCAGGTGGGTGCCGCCCTGGCGTTCGCCACAGGCCTGGAAGCGGGCGACTCCAGCCTGCTCGACGGCTCGGCGCTGGGCGCGCTGATGCTCGGCGTGGCGCTGTCGTTCAGCTACTGGCAACTGCGCCAGGCGCCGCAGGCTGCCAGCCCCTGGGAGGTGCGTCTGCAGCCCTGGCTGGGGCTGGCGGGGCTGGCCTTCCTCTGCCTGATCGCGCCGCTGACCTTCGCGGCCCCCGGCACGGCCATCGCCTGGGCGCTGGCCGGTCTGGTCACCCTGTTCATCGGCCTGCGTCTGGCCGCGCCCGTTTTCGTCTACGCCGCCTTCGCCATCCAGCTGCTTGGCGGGCTGCTGTTCCTCGGCCAGATGGCGCTGGAGTCGCTGCAAGGGCGGGGCGGCTTCAACGCCGGCTGGTTCGGCCTGCTGGCGGCCTCGGTGGTCGGCTTCGGTCTGATCGCGGGCATGCTGCTGGCGGCGCGCGACCCGCTGATCCGTGACAACCGTCGCCAGCTTGCGGCCTTGTCCTGGGTGATGCTGGTGGGCCTGGTGTTCATCAACCTGGCGGTGCTGTTCGTGCTGCCCTGGGTGGCCGCTGCGGCGGTATGGGGAGCCAGCGGGCTGCTGACTCTGTGGCTGGCGCTCTACCTGCAGCAGCGTGCGGCCTTCTGGTTCAGCCTGGTGCTGCAGCTGTTCGCTGGCCTGGCCTTCCTGGCAGCCGGGCCGCTGCTGCTGTCGGGAATCAGTGGTGTCGGTCTGTCGCCACTGGCGCATACCGGCTTCTGGACACCTGCGGTGCTCGGCCTGGCTGCGCAGATCGGCGCCTGGCGTCTGCATGCGCTGCTGCGCAGTGGGCGGGACAGCGGGATCGATGGCGTCAGCGTGCAGCGTCTGGGGCAGCTGCTGCTGACCTGGGGCGCCGCCTGGTGGGCGCTGGCGCTCGCCAGCGAGGTGCTGCGTTTCGTCGCGGCGGAGCTGCAGGTCGGCGTGCTGCTGGTGCTGCTGGCGCTGAACATGGCGCTGTATGCCTGGCTGGCGACCCGCAACCGCTGGGTCGAGCTGGCCCTGCTCGATGGCCTGCTGGTCCCGCTGGCCGGCATGCTGCTGCTGTATGCCTGGCACCCGTTCTATCACCCTGCGGCGCAGTGGGGCTGGCTCGGCTGGGGCCTGGTGTTCGCTGCTCACCTGTGGTCGCTGCGGCGCCTGGCCGGGCTGCTGCCGGCCACGGCGGCCAGTGTCGCCCACGTGCTCGGCTGCTGGCTGTTGCTCGGCGTGCTGGCGCTGGAACTGCGCTACCTGCTGCTGAGTCTGGCCGATCACTACAACGCCTGGCGTTGGCTGGGCTGGGCGCTGCTGCCGACGGCCTATCTCTGGGCCATGGCGCAGGCACGTCGGCTGCCCTGGCCGGTGGCTGGCTTCGAACGTGAATACCGCCTGTGGGCGGCTGCGCCCCTGGCCGTGTTGATGCTCGGCTGGTTCTGGCTGGCCAATGCCAACAGTGCAGGCGACAGCGACCCGCTGCCGTACCTGCCGCTGCTCAATCCGCTGGAGATAGGCCTGCTGCTGTGCCTGGGCGCGTTGTTCGTCTGGGGGCGTGCCGCGCTGCCGCGCCTGGGCCTGGAACCGGGGCGTGCGCTGCAGCTGTTGCAGGTCGTGGTCGGCGTGTCGCTGTTCGCCCTGTTCACCCTGATGGTAATGCGCAGCGCCCATCACTGGGGCGGCGTGCCCTGGCACAGTGCAGCGCTGTTCGAATCGATGCTGGTGCAGGCCGGGCTGTCCATCGTCTGGACCCTGATCGCCCTGGCGCTGATGCTGTTCGGGCACCTGCGTGCACGCCGCGAGCTGTGGCTGGTCGGGGCGGCGCTGATCGCCCTGGTGGTGGCCAAGCTGTTCTTCGTCGAGCTGGGCAATCGCGGCGGGCTGGAACGTATCGTGTCCTTCATCGGCGTGGGCGTGCTGCTGCTGGTGGTGGGCTATTTCGCCCCGCTGCCGCCGCGTCAGGCCGAGCGCGACGCACCCAACGAACAGGAGTCTGGCGCATGAAGATGACCGGTCTTGGCCTGCTGCTGGCCCTGTCCATGGCGACTGTCGCGCAGGCTGGAGAGCAGCTGCGCGACTTTCATGAAACCGCCGACCTGCAGCTGTCAGGCGCGGGCCCCTGGTATCGCCTGGAGCTGCCCTTCGCCGCGCACCTTGCCGCTAGCCATGCTGACCTGCGTGATCTGCGGGTGTTCGATGCCAATGGCCAGGCGCAGGCCTATGCGCTGATTCCTGCCAGCAGCGAACGGGTGGACCAGGAGCAGGAACATGGCGTGCGCTGGTTCCCGCTGCGTGGTCCCGCCGATACGCAGGATGTGCCGGCGTTGCGCGTGGAGCGCAGCACCAGCGGCACCTTGATCGAGCTGAGCGATGCCGCCCCGGCCGACGCCGGCCTGCAACTGCGCGGCTGGTTGCTCGATGCCAGTGCCATCGAGGCGCCACTGGTGCGCCTGACCCTGGACTGGAGCGGTGCCGAGGAGGGGTTCCAGCGCTTCAGCATCGAAGCCAGTGACGACCTGCAGCACTGGCGCCGCTGGGGCGACGGACAACTGGCCCGCCTGAGCTTCGCCGACGAGCGTATCGAACAGCGCCAGGTCGAGTTGCCAGGGCAGCGTGCCCGCTACCTGCGCCTGCTCTGGCAGAGCCCGCTGCCGGCCCCGCAACTGCAGAGCGTGACGCTGCGCAGTCGCCGCCAGGACCAGCAGCCGGCGCCGCTGGTGTGGTCCGAGCCCCTGGCGGCCCGCGCGAGCGGCGATGGGCGCTTCCAGTGGCAGCTGCCACTGACGTTGCCGTTGCAGCGCCTGCGCGTCGCCCTGGAGCAGGACAACACGCTGGCCCCCGTGCGCTTCGAGTCACGCACCGGCGACCAGGGAGGCTGGCAGCCGCTGGCCAATGCCGTGCTCTATCGCCTCCCCGAGGGCGGGCGCGAGGTGCTCAACGATGAGCTGAGCTTGCCGGGCTGGCCGCTGCGTCAGCTGCGCATGCAGCTGGACCCGCGTGGCGGCGGCCTTGGCCAGGACAGCGTGGCCATCCAGGTGGCGCTGCGTGCCACGCGGCTGGTGTTTCTGGCTCGTGGCGAGCCGCCCTACGTGCTCGCACTGGGCAATGCGCATGCGCAGTCGGCGGCGCTGCCGTTGCACACCCTGATCCCCGGTTACCAGGCAGAGCGCCTGAGCCGTCTCGGTCGGGCGGAGCTGGCTGAACCGCTGCTCGCCGCTGCCACGGGCCAGGTCGAATCGCGATCCGACTGGCAGCGTTGGGGACTCTGGGCTGTACTGCTACTGGGAGTTGGGTTGCTCGCTGCGATGGCGGCGAGCCTGTTGCGCGGCCAGCCGAAGGCCTGACAGGCTGCGGAGGGCGAACAAAGCGCTGCTGCGGCAGGGCTTTTGCAGTATCTTAGCTGCCTTGCGCCAATCCAGCATTTGAGGTCAGGAAGGCCCTTGCGTATTTCGATTCGCGTCATTGCCCGTTCGTTCTGTGTCGGTGCCGCCGTGTTCGACCCGTTTGCCTGTCCCCCGCATGCAAGGAGGGACAGGTGATTCAGGCGTGCGTGGCTTCCGGCTGGAGCCTGTCGCCGCCGGTGTTGCTGACCCTGCTGGTGTGCTTCGGGGTCGTGATGCTGGCGCACTGGGTCACGCGTCAGCGCGACTTTCCCGGACGCGACAGCTTCATCCTGCTGCACCTGGCGAGCCTCTGGTGGATGGGGGCCGCGGCACTGGAGATGAGCTTTCTCGGTGCCGATTGCAAGATGTTCTGGGCCAGCATGGCCTGGCCGGGCATCGTTTCCACGCCGACCTTCTGGGCGGTGTTCCTCTGGCAGTACGTCAACAGCATGCGTGCACCGCTGCCGCGCAAGGGCATTCTCGGTCTCAGCGTGGTGCCACTGCTGGTCTGGGGCCTGGCGCTGAGCAACCCCTGGCATGGCCTGTTCTATGGCGCGGGCAGTGCGCCGATCGACGACAGCCTGGGTGCCCCCGTGCGTTATGAGCATGGCCCGCTGTTCTACGCCGCCGCGGTGTACGTCTACCTGTTCATGGCCTTCTGCATGGGCGTGGTGACGCGCGCGGCGGCGCTCAGCCAGGGGCTGCACCGCCGCCATTATCTGGCCTTCGTGCTGGTCACGGCGGTGCCCTGGGTGGCCAACGTCGGCTACGTGGGGTTCGGCTGGACACTGTTCGGCTTCGACCCGACGCCGTTCAGCTTCGCCTTCACCCTCGTCGCCTTCTCATGGCTGATCGTGGGCGTGCGTCTGTTCGACCTGTTGCCAGTGGCCAGGCATCTGCTGCTCGAAGCCCTGCTCGATCCGGTGCTGGTGGTCGACCCCAGCCGGCGGGTGATCGAGGCCAACCCGGCGGCGCTGAAGCTGGCCGGGCTGCAGCAGGGCTGGCAGGGGCGTGAGCTGAAGCAATGGCCGGTGTTCGGTGCGGACCTGCAGGCGCTGTTGCTCGAGCACGCCGGTGAGCACGACCGGCCGCTGACCCTGACCAGCGCGGCGCGCTACTACGAAGTGCGTCTGCGCGCCATCGAGCGTGCCACCCGCCATGGTCCGGCACTGCTCGGCCACATGATCTACGTGCGCGACGTCACCCAGCGTCACCTGAGCGAGCTGAAGCTGGCCGAGGCGCTGGCGTTGAGCGAAGAGCGTCTGCGCACCATCTCCAGCCTGCACGAGCAACTGCGCGAGCAGGCGCTCTGCGACCCGTTGACCGGGCTGTACAACCGCCGCTACCTGGACGAATTCTTCGAGCGCGAGCTGGCCAGGGTCCAGCGCGAGAACCTGCCGCTGGCGGTAGCCCTGATCGATCTCGATCACTTCAAGCGCCTCAACGACGAGTGCGGACACCTGGTCGGTGACGATGTGCTCAAGGCCGTCGCCCAACACCTGCTGGACAACCTGCGCAGCACCGACGCGGTGTTTCGCATCGGTGGCGAGGAGTTCCTGCTGATCCTGCCCGGCGCCGATCCTGATGAGGCGAGCGCGCGCCTGCAGAGCATCTGCTCGCAACTGGCGGCGCGCGAGATCGCCACACGCGGTGGCGACCAGCGCGTGACCCTGTCCGCCGGCCTGGCGTACTGGCCCCAGCAGGGGCAGGCGCTCGACGAGCTGCTGCACGCCGCCGATGCGGCGCTCTACCAGGCCAAACGCACGGGGCGTAACCGTGTCTGCAGCCTGGATGAGAGTGCCCGAGTCAGCCATCCATCCCGCTAGGCAGCATTACGCGGCGACTCGGGTTAAACTGCGCGCGATTTTTTTCCTTTCCGGAGTCGTCCATGTCCCGCGTCACCCTCAGCCGCTACCTGATCGAACAGACTCGCAGCCACAACACCCCGGCCGACCTGCGTTTTCTCATCGAGGTCGTGGCCCGGGCCTGCAAGGAGATCAGCCACCAGGTATCCAAGGGCGCCCTCGGCGGTGTGCTCGGCAGTCTGGGTTCGGAGAACGTGCAGGGCGAGGTGCAGAAGAAGCTCGACGTGATCTCCAACGAGATCCTGCTCGAGGCCAACGAGTGGGGCGGTCACCTGGCCGGCATGGCCTCCGAGGAAATGGACAACGCCTACCAGATTCCGGGCAAGTACCCGAAAGGCGCCTACCTGCTGGTGTTCGACCCGCTGGACGGTTCCAGCAACATCGACGTCAACGTCTCGGTCGGCACCATCTTCTCCGTGCTGCGCTGCCCGGACCGCCAGGGCGAAACCGGTGACCTGGGCGAAGAGGCCTTCCTCCAGCCCGGCACCCAGCAGGTTGCTGCCGGTTATGCGATCTACGGCCCGCAGACCATGCTGATGCTGACCCTCGGCGACGGCGTGAAAGGCTTCACCCTGGATCGCGAACTGGGCAGCTTCGTGCTCACCCACGATGACATCAAGGTGCCGGAGTCGACCAAGGAATTCGCTATCAACATGTCCAACCAGCGCCACTGGGAAGCGCCGGTGCAGCGCTACGTCGGCGAACTGCTGGCTGGCGAGACCGGCCCGCTGGGGCGCAACTACAACATGCGCTGGATCGCCTCGATGGTGGCCGACGTGCATCGCATCCTCACCCGCGGCGGCGTGTTCATGTACCCGCGCGATGCCCGCGAGCCGGAAAAGCCGGGCAAGCTGCGCCTGATGTACGAAGCCAACCCGATGTCGATGATCATCGAGCAGGCCGGTGGTGCCGCCACCAATGGCCAGCAGCGAATCCTCGAGATCGAACCGGAGTCCCTGCACCAGCGTGTCGCGGTCTTCCTCGGTTCCAAGGAAGAAGTGCTGCGCATCACGGCCTACCACCGGGGTTGATCGGTGCAGCCCTGGCAGCCGCTGCTCGACTGGTGGTTCGCTGCGGACGAACTCGGTTCGTCCGCCAGCGCCCGTGCCGTGTCGGCGGCGCGCCACGGCCTGTGGTTCGGCAAGCGCGAGAGTCAGGACCGCGAAGCCGAGCAGCGTTTCGCTGCGCAGGTCGAGCAGGCCCTGGCCGGTGAACTGCCGGGCTGGAGCAGCGACCCGCAGGGCTGGTTGGCCCAGCTGATCCTGCTCGACCAGCTGCCACGCATGATCTTCCGCGACACGCCGCGTGCCTTCGCCGGCGATCCCCTGGCGCGTCCTCTGTTGCAGGACGGTCTGGCGCGCGGTCTGGACCGGGCGTTGACGCCGATCCAGCGGGTCTTCGCCTACCTGATCTTCGAGCATGCCGAGGACCTGCCGTTGCAGGAGCGTGCCGTCGAGCTGTTCCGTGGCCTGCTGGACGAGGCCGCGGCGGACGACCGGGCGCAGTTCGCCAGCTTCCTCGACTTCGCCGAGCGTCACCAGCAGGTGATTGCCCGCTTCGCTCGCTTTCCCCATCGCAATGCCATTCTCGGGCGTGTCTCCACGGCCGAAGAAGAGGCCTTCCTGCGGGAACCTGGCTCGCGTTTCTGAACTCCAAGCGGGCAAGTCGTCGCCGGCTATGCCAAGCTTGCTGGCATCTTCCCATCAGGAGTGTCACCCCCATGAAGATGCGTTTCCTTGCCCTGTTCGCCTGCGGCCTGTTGGCGGCCTGTAGCAAGGTCAACCAGGACAACTATTCCAAGCTCGAGGCCGGCATGAGCAAGGCCGAGGTCGAGAGCCTGCTCGGAGCACCGGGCGAGTGCGCCGGCGCGCTGGGCATGACCAGTTGCACCTGGGGCGACGACAAGGCCTATATCAGCGTCCAGTACGCCGGGGACAAGGTCATGCTGTTCTCCGGCAAGGGACTCAAATAGACAGGAGCCTCCATGCGTTCGATCCTACTCGCCAGTGCCCTTCTCGCCCTCGTCGGTTGTGCCAACTCCGGCACTGGCAACATCCCCAAGCCGGAGCCGGAAACCGTCCAGGTCGATTTGCAGCGCTACCAGGGCACCTGGTACGAGCTGGCTCGTCTGCCGATGTTCTTCCAGCGCAACTGCGTGCAGTCCGAAGCCCACTATGGCTTGCGCGACGACGGGCGCATCGATGTGACCAATCGCTGTCGCGATGACGACGGCGAGTGGATTGAAGCCAGGGGCATCGCCGAACCCCTGGCCGAAGGGCGCACCGACAAGCTCTGGGTCAGCTTCGACAACTGGGCCAGCAAGCTGCTGCCGATCAAGGGCGAGTACTGGGTGCTGTACCACGACGAGGACTACCGCGTGGCGCTGGTCGGGCATCCGCAGCACAAGTACCTGTGGCTACTCTCACGTACCCCCGAGGTCGATCAGGAAACGCGTGACAAGCTGCTTTCGGTCGCCCGCGAGCAGGGCTACACCACCGGCGAGCTGATCTGGCGCAAGACCGATTGATGTACCGTGGCGTGGCCCGACGCGTGCGGGTCGTGCCTCACTCCCAGTCCAGGCGGGCCAGCTTCCACTCGTCGCCTTCGCGCCACCACTCCAGTTTCACCGAGTAGTGCCGTGCGGCGTCGGGGATCAGGCCTTCGGCGCCACTCACGCCGACCTGCGCCTCGCTGTAGCCCTTGCTGGGGATTGCCGGGTCGATCCAGCTGGTTTCGCCGAGGGCGATCACCTTGACGTTCTTGTGGCGCAGGAACAGCAGGGCCATGGTGCGCCTGGCCCAGTCGCGGTCGAACTCCTGGCGGGCCTTGAAATCGGCATGCAGCTGTTCCAGAACCGCGTTGCTGCGCTTGCCTTCGATGTTGTCCTGCAGCGCCTGCACGGCGGCTTCCAGCGCCGCCTGTGGGTCGTCCTTGGCGCCGCAGGCACCCAGCATCAGTGCGGCAAACAGCAGCAACGGTGCGAGTAGAAATCTTGCTGACATGCTGAACTCCCTTTTCATGGTTATGATGCCGGGCAGAGTGCGATACGGTAGTCGCAGCCCGCCAGCCTAGAGCCTGTTCACGATCTGCTGCGCGGCGCCCAGGCGGCGTTGAAAATCACCCAGGTGGTTTTCGCGAGCGTCCGCCCCTGGTGCGCCATTCGCAAGCGGATTTCAAGGAGCCCAACGATGCAGACTTTGTACCCGGAGATCAAACCCTACGCCCGCCACGAGCTGGCGGTCGAGCCACCGCACGTGCTGTATGTCGACGAGAGCGGCTCGGCGGACGGGTTGCCGGTACTGTTCATCCATGGCGGCCCGGGCGCCGGCTGCGATGCCGCCAGCCGTCGCTATTTCGATCCGAACCTGTACCGCATCGTTACCTTCGACCAGCGCGGCTGCGGGCGCTCCACGCCCTACGCGAGCCTGGAGAACAACACCACCCAGGCGCTGGTCGCCGATATCGAGCGCATCCGCGAACACCTGGGCGTCGACAAGTTCGTGCTGTTCGGCGGCTCCTGGGGTTCGAGCCTGGCGCTGGCCTACGCTCAGGCGCATCCGCAGCGCGTGCATGGCCTGATCCTGCGCGGCATCTTCCTCTGTCGCCCGCAGGAGTTTCACTGGTTCTACCAGGAAGGTGCCAGCCGCCTGTTCCCCGATTACTGGGAAGACTACATTGCGCCGATTCCGCCGCAGGAGCGCGGCGATCTGATGGGCGCCTTCTACAAGCGGCTGACGGGGAGCGACCAGATCGCCCAGATGCACGCGGCCAAGGCCTGGTCGACCTGGGAAGGGCGCACCGCCACGTTGCGTCCCAACCCGCAGGTGGTCGACCGCTTCAGCGAGGCGCATCGCGCGTTGTCCATCGCCCGTATCGAGTGCCACTACTTCGTCAACGACGCCTTTCTCGAGCCCGATCAGCTGCTCCGCGACATGCCCAGGATCGCCCACCTGCCGGGCATCATCGTGCATGGCCGCTACGACGCGATCTGTCCCCTGGACAACGCCTGGGCGCTGCACCAGGCCTGGCCCAACAGTGAGCTGCAGATCATCCGTGATGCCGGCCACTCGGCAGCCGAGCCGGGCATCACCGATGCGCTGGTGCGTGCTGCCGAGGAGATGGCCCGGCGCCTGCTCGACCTGCCCCCGGAGGACGCATGAAGCTGCTGATCCAGCGCGTCAGCGCGGCGCGGGTAGAGGTCGAAGGCGAGGTGGTGGGTAGCATCGACCAGGGCTTGCTGGCACTGGTCGGCATCGAGCCGCACGATGACCAGGCCAGCGTCGGCCGTGCCTTGCACAAGCTGCTGGGCTATCGCGTCTTCAGCGACGAGGCCGGCAAGATGAACCTCTCGCTGAAGGATATCGGCGGTGGCCTGCTGCTGGTCTCGCAGTTCACCCTGGCGGCCGATACCAGGAGCGGCATGCGTCCCAGCTTCTCCAGCGCCGCACCACCTTCGCAGGGGGCTGCCCTGTTCGACATGCTGGTCGAGCGCGCTCGCAGCGAGCATGGGCTGGTCGCCACCGGGCGCTTCGGTGCCAACATGCAGGTGCATCTGGTCAACGATGGGCCGGTGACCTTTCTCCTCGAAATCTGAGTATGTAGGACGTCACCCAAACGGAGTGGGGTGGAAATGGACGATCGTCGTATCAATCTCTTTACCTATGAGCACCATGGCTCAGGCGAGCATTACCAACTAGTCGGCATGCTCGACCGTGGGGCCGGGGCCCTGCTGGATTTCCTGCTGGTGACGATAGTGACTGTCGCCGGTATTTTTGGTGCAGCCCTGCTGATGCGCTTCAATGCCGACACCGGTGGTCTGCTTGCCCTGTTCAGCAAGGTCTCGCTAGTGTTGCTGGGGCCGGTTTACTTCTTGTTCTGCTGGTATCGCTGGGGCAAGACGCCGGGAATGCGGGCAGTGCATGCCGAGCTGGTGGACCGCCGCACGCTGGAACGGCCAGTGTGGTGGCGGCTGGTCCTGCGCTACCTGGTCTTCGTTGCTCTGGTTGCTGTGCTGGGTGGGTACACCATCCCACTGCTGGCTATCTGGATGAGTGTGGACAAGCGCAAGCAGGGGGTGCATGACCGCCTCGCAGGCACCTTGGTCATTCTGAGGGTGCCGCTGAAGCCCGAGGTAGAAAGTACCGACGTGGCGGATGATGCGCTGGGCCCAGTTACCTGAGGCGCACTGTGGCTATGGTGCAAGACCTTGCGTGTTGCGGCTTGCAGAGCGGATGACGCCTCAGAACAACCTGGCCAGCAACACCGGCACGGCGGTTTCCACCCGCAGAATGCGCTCACCCAGCTGCACCGGGTGCAGGCCGGCGGCCTGTTGCAGCAGATCGACCTCGTAGGGAATCCAGCCACCTTCCGGGCCGATGGCCAGGGTCACCGGGCCGTCGACCGCGCGCGGGCAGGCCGGATAGTCGCCGGGGTGCCCGATCAGGCCGAGCGTACTGGCGGCCAGTGCCGGCAGGCGATCCTCGACGAAGGGCTTGAAGCGCTTTTCGATGCTGACATCGGGCAGCACGGTGTCGCGCGCCTGCTCCAGGCCGAGGATCAGTTGTTCGCGCAGCGCGTCGGGCTGCAGGAACGGCGTCTGCCAGAAGCTCTTCTCCACCCGGTAGCTGTTGACCAGCACCAGGCGCGGCACGCCCATGGCGCTGACGGTCTGCAGCACGCGCTTGAGCATCTTTGGGCGGGGCAGGGCGAGGACCAGGGTCAGGGGGAGCTTGGCCGGTGGCGGCTGGTCGAGACAGACCTGCAGCTCGGCCTGTTCGGCATCCAGGCTGAGCAGCTGACCTTCGCCCATCAGGCCGCCGAGACGGCCGACGCGCAGGCGGTCACCCGCTTCGGCACGATGCACCTCGTGCAGGTGCTTGAGGCGCCGGCCACTGAGGCGAACACGATCGACACCGACGAAGTCGGCGTCTTCCAGCAGCAGAAGGTTCACGGTTGTGGCGCGGGGGGCTGGTCTTCCGGCTCGGCTTGTTCGTCGCTCTGCTCGTCGTCGCGTTTGCGGCGGACCAGTGCGCCGGCCAGCAGGCCGCTCTCGAACAGCAGCCACATGGGCAAGGCCAGCAGCGTCTGCGAGAAGACGTCAGGAGGCGTCAGCACCATGCCGATCACGAAGCAGCCGACCACCACGTAGGGGCGGCTCTTGCGCAGGGTGGCGACGTCCACCAGGCCGACCCAGATCACCAGGAAGGTGGCGATGGGGATCTCGAAGGCCACGCCAAAGGCGAAGAACAGGGTGAGGACGAAGTCCAGGTACTGACCGATGTCGGTCATCATCGCCACGCCTTCCGGGGTCACGCTGGCGAAGAAGCCGAACATGATCGGGAACACCACGAAGTAGGCGAAGGCCATCCCGGCGTAGAACAGGAAGATGCTCGAGATCAGCAGCGGCACCGCGATGCGCCGCTCGTGGGTGTACAGCCCCGGCGCGATGAAGCCCCAGGCCTGGTGCAGGATCACCGGCATGCCGAGGAACAGCGCGCACATCAGGGTCAGCTTGAAGGGCGTGAGGAAGGGCGAGGCGACGCCGGTGGCGATCATCGTCGCCCCGGCCGGCAGGTAGGCGCGCAGTGGCGCCGCCACCAGCGCGTAGATGTCCTGGGCGAAGTAGAACAGGCCGGCGAAGATCAACAGGATGATCACCACGCAGCGCAGCAGACGCGTGCGCAGTTCGGTCAGGTGCGAGACCAGGGGCATTTCCTGATCTTCTTCCGGCTTTCTGCTCATGGTTGGGGATTCTTGTCCTGAACGCTCGGAGCAGCGTCGCTGCTCGGTTCTGCACGTTGCTCTGTGGCAGGCTGGCCGGTGCCCGTACCGAGGATGTCCTGCTTCATCGCCTTCATCTCACGCTCGAGCTCGAGAATCCGCTCGTTGTGCAGTTGGCGACGGATCTCGTCGGCGCCGATCTCGCGCTCGACCTCGGCCTTGATCGAGTTGAAGCTGCGCTTGATTCGGCCGATCCACAGGCCGGCCGTGCGCACGGCCCCGGGCAGGCGCTCGGGACCGAGCACGACCAGGGCGACCAGGCCGACCAGCAGCAGTTCGGTGAAGCCAATGTCGAACATGGCTCAGTCTTTCTTCGCTGGCTCTTCGACCTTGCGTGCCTGGGCGTCGATGGTCTGCCCCTTGCCGTCTTCCACGGCCGGCTTGTCGGCGTCGCTGTTGTCCATCGATTTGCGGAAGCCCTTGATCGCGTCACCGAGGTCGGAGCCGAGATTCTTCAGGCGCTTTGTGCCGAACAGCATGACGACGATGAGCAGGACGATCAGGAGTTGCCAGATGCTGATACCACCGAATCCCATGATGTGTTCTCCGTTGTAGTAGTTGTCAGGTCATTGTGGCGAGCGTGCGGCTTTTTCCGCATGCCCGGACAGGCCGAAACGGCGGTCGAGTTCGTCCAGCACGGCCTGCGGATGCTGCCCGAGGGCGGCGAGCATGACCAGGCTGTGGAACCACAGATCGGCGGTTTCGTAGATGAGGTCCTTGCAGTCGCCACTGGCAGCGGCGTCCTTGGCGGCGAGGATGGTTTCCACCGACTCCTCGCCGACCTTTTCCAGAATCTTGTTCAGGCCCTTGTGATAGAGGCTGGCGACGTAGGAGCTGTCGGGGGCTGCGCCCTTGCGCGCTTCCAGTACTTCGGCCAGGCGGGTCAGGGTGTCACTCATGGCTGTGTCCTGCATAGATGGCGTGCGGGTCTTTCAGCACGGCGTCGACGGTCTTCCAGCCGCCATTCTCATAGACGCGATAGAAGCAGCTCTCGCGCCCGGTGTGGCAGGCGATGCCGCCCAGCTGCTCGACCATCAGCACGATGACGTCGGCGTCGCAGTCGAGGCGCAGCTCATGCAGCTTCTGCACGTGGCCGGATTCTTCGCCCTTGCGCCACAGCTTGCCACGCGAGCGTGACCAGTAGATGGCGCGCTGCTCGCTGACGGTGAGGGCGAGGGATTCGCGGTTCATCCAGGCCATCATCAGGATACGGCCGGTCTTGTGATCCTGGGCGATGGCCGGCACCAGGCCGTCTTCGTTCCAGTGGATTTCGTCGAGCCAATCGTTCATCGGTGTTCCAAGTCTGCCGGGCCTCGCGGCCCGTGAATTCGCCAAGTGTGCCAGTGCGACGGCCAACTGGCTATCGGCGCAACACCAGATACAGCCCGCCACCGACCATCAGCCAGGCTGGCCAGGTAGCCAGCAGTGGCGCCAGCCCCTGCATGGCGCCGGCACCGATCAGGGCGGCGCCCAGCAGACGCAGCGGCCAGTGGTCGCCGCTGCGGGGCTGCTCCGCCTGTTGCGGTTGCTGCAGGCGCTCCAGCGTGTCGCGGGCGATCTGCGACAGGTGCGGCACCTGCTCGGCCTGCTGCTGCAGGTTGCGCAACAGATGCAGCGGGCTGACACGCTCACGCATCCAGCGCTCGAGGAACGGCTGCGCGGTGCTCCACAGGTCGAGGTCGGGGTACAGCTGGCGGCCCAGGCCTTCGATGTTGAGCAGGGTCTTCTGCAGGAGAACGAGCTGCGGCTGCACTTCCATGTTGAAGCGCCGCGCGGTCTGGAACAGGCGCAGCAGCAGCTGGCCGAAGGAGATGTCCTTCAGCGGCTTCTCGAAGATCGGCTCGCATACGGTGCGGATCGCCGCTTCGAATTCGTTGACCTTGGTATCGGCGGGCACCCAGCCCGAGTCGATGTGCAGCTGTGCGACCTTGCGGTAGTCGCGCTTGAAGAAGGCGATCAGGTTGCGCGCCAGGTAGTCCTGATCCTCGTCGGTGAGGCTGCCGATGATGCCGCAGTCGATGGCAATGTACTGCGGGCTCCACGGCGTGCGCGTGCTGACGAAGATGTTGCCGGGGTGCATGTCGGCGTGGAAGAAGCTGTCGCGGAACACCTGGGTGAAGAAAATCTCCACGCCGCGCTCGGCCAGCAGCTTCATGTCGGTACGCTGGTCGGCCAGGGTCGCCAGGTCGGTGACCGGGATGCCGTAGATGCGCTCCATCACCAGCACCTGGTGGCGGCACAGGTCCCAGTACACCTGTGGCACGTAGAGCAGCGGCGAGCCTTCGAAGTTGCGCCGCAGCTGGCTGGCGTTGGCGGCCTCGCGCAGCAGGTCGAGCTCGTCGAAGATGGTCTTCTCGTAGTCGCTGACCACCTCGACCGGGCGCAGGCGACGGGCATCGGCCGAAGCCTTTTCGGCGATGCGGGCAATGAGGAACAGCCAGGCCAGGTCCTGGCGGATGATCGGCTTGAGGCCGGGGCGCACGACCTTGACCACCACTTCCTCGCCGCTTTTCAGCTGTGCAGCGTGCACCTGGGCCACCGAGGCCGAGGCCAGCGGCTGGCTGTCGAAGCGGGCGAACACTTCGTTCACCGGGGCGCCGAGCTGGCGCTCGATCAGGGCGATGGCCTGATCCTCGGGGAAGGGTGGGACCTGATCCTGCAGGCGTGCCAGCTCATCGGCGATGTCCGGCGGCAGCAGGTCGCGGCGGGTGGACAGCAGCTGGCCGAACTTGATGAAAATCGGCCCCAGGTCTTCCAGTGCCAGGCGCAGGCGGGCGCCGCGTGACAGGTCCAGTGGCTTGCGAGGCAGCCAGCGCCAGGGCAGCAGCCAGGACAGTGCGCGCAGCCAGATGGGCAGCGGCAACTCGAGGAGCATCTCGTCCAGCTGGTAGCGGACGACGACACGCTGGATACGGAACAGGCGGCGAACGGCAAGCAGCTTCATGCGTCGGGCTTATGGGCAGAAGTGAGGCGCTCGATGCGTGCTTCCAGGCGGTCGAGGGCGAGTTTCAGTCGGTCCAGTTCGGCGAAGCGCACATCGGCTTCGCGCTGTCCGACCAGGGTGCGTGATTCTTCGGCCAGGTAGTCGGCCAGGTCCTGCCTGAGGCTGGCGGCACCGTTGCTGGCCAGGTTCACCCGGCTGCGCAGGTGGCTGGCGAGCAGGGTGGTGGCCACCGGGCCGAGCCAGCGCGAGACTTCGTATTCCCAGTCCAGCTCCAGGTCCTGGAGAATCTCGGCCAGTTGCAGCAGCGCGGCGCTGTCGCCGTCGAGGGACACGTCCGGGCGATGCAGCACGGCGGTCTTGTCGCGGCTCAGGGCCAGGCGCGCCAGGCTGGCGGCCGGCGCGGTGAGGGTGCAGTCGGCCGGGGCGTGCCACTGCGCGGCCAGTCGCAGGCCGTCGCCGCTGGGCAGGATGAACAGCTCCAGCGTCGGGCTCTGGCACTGCACGGCGATGACCTTGCCGCTGAGCGCCTGCAGGCGCGGCAAGGCCGTACCGTCGAGGCGCAGAACACGATTGAGGCCGGCTTCGACGCTGGCCAGCAAGCCGGTTATCAGCATCAGGGCTTGATGCCGCGATGCAGGGCGACGATGCCGCCGGTCATGTTGTGGTAGGTGACGCGTTCGAAACCGGCGTCGACCATCATCGCCTTGAGGGTTTCCTGATCCGGGTGCATGCGGATCGACTCGGCGAGGTAGCGGTAGCTGTCGGCATCGTTGGTGATCAGCTTGCCGGCCAGCGGCATGAAGCTGAACGAGTAGGTGTCATAGGCCTTGGCCAGCAGCGGGTTGCCGGGCTTGGAGAACTCCAGCACCAGCAGGCGGCCGCCGGGCTTGAGCACGCGCAGCATGGAGCGCAGGGCCTCATCCTTGTGGGTGACGTTGCGCAGGCCGAAGGCGATGGTGACCACATCGAAGTGGTTGTCGGGGAACGGCAGCTTCTCGGCATCGGCCTGAACGAACTGCACGTTGCCGGCCACGCCCTTGTCCAGCAGGCGGTCGCGACCGACCTTGAGCATGGAGTCGTTGATGTCGGCCAGGACCACTTCGCCGGTCGGCCCGACGATGCTGGAGAACTTGCGGGTCAGGTCACCAGTGCCGCCTGCGATATCCAGCACGCGGTTGCCCGGGCGGACACCGGACAGCTCGATGGTGAAGCGCTTCCACAGGCGATGCAGGCCGCCGGACAGCACGTCGTTCATCAGGTCGTACTTGGCCGCCACCGAGTGGAAGACTTCGGCCACCTTGTCCGCCTTCTGGCTTTCCGGCACGTCCTGGAAACCGAAGTGGGTGGTGGGTTCCTGCTCCTGGGCCTTGCGTGGATCGCTCATGTCGCTCTCACCGGGTAGAAAACCGCACCATTCTAAAGCTGCGTGCGGTCTTTGTCTTGCCTGGGTGCCCCACCGTGCGGTGGGCTGGTAGAGTGACGCGACCTCATGCCGCAGCCTTGCGGCGCGCTGTCAGTTCAAGGAGTTGTCATGTCCCGTATTCGTGTCGAACGATCCCATTCTCTCGGTCGTGAGGGGGCCCGCGAAAAAGCCGAGCGCCTGGCCGAACGCCTGGCCAGCGAGTACGACGTGCGCTACCGCTGGAACGGCGACACCCTGGAGTTCAAGCGCAGCGGCGCCGATGGCAGCATCGCGGTCGGTGAAGACACCGTGCGCGTGGAACTCAAGCTCGGCCTGCTGCTCTCGCCCATGGGCAGCATGATCCAGCGCGAGATCGAGCAGGTGCTGGACAAATCCCTGGCGTAGAAGCAGCTTCAAGCGGCAAGCCACAAGCTTCAAGTCAGCGCGTAGGGTGGATGGCGCTGTTTCCATCCACCAGACCGGTGGATCGGTGGCGCGTGATCCTTCCGGCCCGCTGCAGCCGCTCCTAGTATGCGATTTCTAATTTTTCTCCTTAGGGTGTACCCAAGCCTGCATTCCGTGGGCGTTTCCGCTAACTGTCAAAGCGCGTGAGGTGCACCATGTCGAAAGTTGCCGTGAAGAAAAAAGTCGAAGCCGTGGTCGAAGACAAGGCCGGTCTGCTCGATGACGTGAAGGGTTATGCCCGCAAGATCTACCTCGCTGGCCTGGGTGCTTATGCCAAGGCGGGTGCCGAGGGGGCCGAATACTTCAAGGAACTGGTCAAGACCGGTGAAGGCGTCGAAAGCAAAGGCAAGAAACTGGTCGACGAGCAGGTAGAAGCCGCCAACAGCCAGATCGAATCGGTCAAGCAGTCGGTCAACAGCAACGTCACCAGCGTCAAGGGCAAGGTCGAAGTTCAGCTCGACAAGATCGAGAAGGCGTTCGACACCCGTGTGGCTGCCGCGCTGAATCGCATCGGCATTCCGTCCAAGCAGGATGTTGAAGCACTCTCTGCTAAGCTGGATGAGCTGAGCGCGTTGCTCGAGCACGTCGCGCGTACCAAATAAGGAGATCAGGATGGCTGTTAAGAAGAAAACCGAGAAACAGACCAGCTCCTGGATCGGCGAGGTCGAGAAATACTCGCGCCAGATCTGGTTGGCAGGCTTGGGCGCTTATTCCAAGGTCAGCAAGGACGGCACCAAGCTGTTCGACTCGCTGGTCAAGGATGGCGAGAAGGCCGAAAAGCAGGCCAAGAGCGAAGTCGACAAGCAGGTCGATGCGGTGAAAGCCGGCGTCGGTTCCAAGGTCGGCTCCGCCCGCTCCAAGGTCGACGAGGTCCGGGGCAAGGCGATCGGCAAGTGGGGTGAACTGGAGGAAGCGTTCGACAAGCGTCTGAACAATGCCATCTCGCGCCTGGGCGTGCCCAGCCGCAACGAAGTGAAGGCGTTGAACGACAAGGTCGACAGCCTGACCAAGCAGCTGGAGAAGATCGCCGGTGTGTCGGCCAAGTCGGTCGCCAAGCCTGCCGCCAAGGCCGCTCCGAAACCAGCAGCCAAGCCGGCCGCGAAAGCCGCAGCCAAACCTGCAGCCAAGGCGCCTGCCAAACCAGCGGCCAAGCCCGCTGCGAAACCGGCCGCCAAGCCTGCTGCAGCCGCCAAGCCGGCACCTGCCAAGGCCGCCGCCAAGCCAGCGGCAAAGCCGGCCGCGAAAGCTGCGGCCAAACCGGCTGCCAAGCCAGCGGCCAAACCCGCTGCGAAACCGGCCGCCAAGCCGGCGGCGGCGAAGAAGCCCGCAGCGAAGAAACCAGCCGCGCCCAAGGCCGCTGCCGCGAAACCGGCAGCACCAGCCCCGGCACCGGCTGCTGCCGCGCCTGCTGCTGCACCGGCCCCGGCTGCCGCTCCGGCAACGCCAGCCAACCCGTCCTGAGTTTCTCGGGATCAAGAACGCCCGGCCTAGTGCCGGGCGTTTGCGTTATGCGCCCGGAAAGGCGCAAGCGCCGCGTCTCAGGCTTCCAGGTAGCGTTGCGCGAGGTGCTCGACGGCGCCGCGTGAGGGCTGATTCAGGTGTGGCGCGACCAGCATCATGATCTGGAACACCACCAGCCGCACTTCGCCTTCCTGGTCGAGGATGCGCTGGTAGTCGAGGGAGAACAGCAGGGTCAGGGTGATCTGCTCGACCAGTTGTCCCAGCGCCTGGGTGCCGCTGTTCAACTGACCATCAGCCATCAGGCGCGCCAGCAGTGCCGCCAGGGTGCGCTTGAGTGCGTTGAGCCAGTGGCGGATGCCACGCGCCAGCTTGGGCAGGCGCCCGGCCAGGTTCGACAGGTCCTGAAAGAGGAAGCGGTACTGCGACAGGCGCTCGACGATCAGGTGCAGGAACAGCCAGTAGTCCTCGACATCGAGCCGGGCATCGGCCGGTGGGTCGAGCAGTGGCGCCATCTCGGCCTGGAAACGCTCGAACAGCTCCAGCACCAGCGGCTCCTTGCCGTGGAAGTGGTAGTAGAGATTGCCGGGGCTGATATCCAGCTCGTTGGCGATCTCCAGGGTGGAAACGTTGGGTTCGCCCTGGTCGTTGAACAGAACCAGGGCGGTTTGCAGAATGCGCTCGCGGGTCTTCATCCGTTACTTCTTGTTCGATCTGGCGCGGAGAGGTGACGATAACCGGCTGGCGTCCTGCCGGCCATCGCTTGTCAGTTGAACGTCGTACGGCGACGCCTTGCTGATGTGGCGTGCGTGCCCATCAACGGATGTGCACGTAGGTGCCTGGCGCCTCCTCCATGGCCGGATGGTGCTGGTTGCCCAGCGCCATGACGGTTTCGCGCTGTTCGCCGGAGCGGGCCTGGATCCACTCCAGCCATTGTGGCCACCAACTGCCTTGCTGGTGCTGGGCGTCGTGGTACCAGGCGCGTGGGTCGGAGGTGAGCTTGGCGTTCTCGTAGTAGTTGGCCTTGGGGTTGCCGGGCGGGTTGAGGATGCTCTGGATATGGCCGCTGTTGGACAGGATGAAACGGCGGTTGCCGCCGAGCAGCAGGGTCGAGCGATAGACCGCATCCCAGGGCGTGATGTGGTCGTTGATGCCCGCCACGCTGAAGCTGTCGACGGTGACCTTGGTCAGGTCCACCGGGGTGCCACAGACCTCCAGCGCACCGGCACGGGTCAGCGGGTTGTGCTTGAAGAAGTCGATCAGGTCGCCATGCAGCGCCGCCGGCAGGCGCGTGTTGTCGTTGTTCCAGTAGAGGATGTCGAAGGCGGGTGGCTGCTTGCCCATCAGGTAGTTGTTGATCCAGTAGTTCCAGATCAGGTCGTTGGGGCGCATCCAGGCGAACACCTTGGCCATGTCGCGGCCGTCCAGCACGCCCTGCTGATAGGAGCGGCGCTTGGCCGATTCGAGGGTCTGCTCGTCGGCGAAGAGCATCGCCGGGCTTTCGATCTGGCTGTCCAGCAGGCTGACCATGTAGGTGGCGCTGGCGACCTTGCGCAGTTGGCGGCGGGCCTGCAGGTGGCCCTGCAGGGCGGCGATGGTCAGGCCGCCAGCACAGGCGCCGAGCAGGTTGACGTCCTTGCTGCCGGTGATGGCCCGGCAGGCATCGACGGCTTCTTCCACCGCCTGCACGTAGGTCGACAGGCCCCACTCGCGGTGGCGCGGGTCCGGGTTGCGCCAGCTGATCATGAAGGTCTGCAGGTCGTTCTTCAGTGCGTACTGGACGAAGCTCTTGTCGTTGGACAGGTCGAATATGTAGTACTTGTTGATCTGCGGCGGCACGATCAGCAATGGGCGCAGGTACTGCTTCTCGCTCATCGGCTTGTACTGGATCAGTTCCAGCAGCTCGTTGCGAAACACCACCGCGCCGGGGGTGCAGGCCAGGTTGCGGCCGACTTCGAACGCGTGCCGGCTGACCTGGCTGGGCAGGCCGTCGTTGTTCAGCAGGTCGTCGAACAGGTGCCGCAGCCCCTTGAGCAGGCTGCTGCCACCGGTATTGAACAGCTCCTTGACCGCCTGCGGGTTGAGCGGGCTGTTGGAGGGCGACAGCGCATCGCTCATCAGCGAGGCGAGAAAGCGCGTGCGGGCACGGTCGTCAGGCGACAGGTCGCTGTCGTCGATCCAGGCGGCGAGTTGCTTCTGCCAGGCCAGGTAGGCCTGCAGGCTGCGCCGGTAGAAGGGGTTGAGGTGCCAGGTCGGGTCGGCGAAGCGGGCGTCCTGCGGGTTGACCTTGTGCAGCGTATCACCGATGAGCACGCGTCCCAGCTGGCTGCCGAAGGCCAGCAGGTGGCGGCCACTGCGTACGGGGTTCTTGAGCCCCTGGCTGGCCAGCAGGCGCATCGTGGACAGCAGATCGCGGCCGCGTACGCCGACCACGGCGCTCTGGGCATTCATGAAACTGGCAGGTGCCGGCAGGGTAGCCGGGGTCGACTTGTCTCGCATGGCAACACTCCGTCGTCAAACCGTCTAGAGACTTGCATGGCACCGACTGCCGGCCTCGCTCGAAGCCTCAGGTGCGCCGCTTGCTTGCACAGAGATGCAGCAAGCCCTGTACCAGACGCGCAGGAGGTGCATTCCAGACAGCCGCGTCGAATTTGCCCGGGGCGGCTTGCGCCCCTTCGTCGAGCATGCCGAACATTGCGCACTCTGCTGGTGCGGTCAATGCTGGCGTAGTGGCGTGGGCTGCGGGTGCATCACCGCACGCTGTCGCTCCTCCTCGAGAAACTTCATGATGATAGGCGCCACCGCTTCGGCACGCGTTACCAGGAACAGGTGGCCGTCGTCGATGACGTGCAGCTCGGCGTTGGGAATGCGCCAGGCCAGCAGACGCATGTTGATCAGCGGGATCAGCGGGTCATCATCGCCAGCCATGACCAGCGTAGGCTGCCGAATCTTGTGTAGCCAGTGGATGCTGGTCCAGCCGAGGCCGGCGAACAGCTGCCAGTAGTAGCCCATCTTGCCGCCCGAACGCACCTTGCTGGCATGCGCCATGGCCAGCTTGGGGTCGCGACGGAAGGCACCGCCGTAGATGTCCGGGGCGATGCGCACGCCGTAGGAGGGCTGCACGTAGCGTCTGGGACTGGCCATGCGCCAGAGGACCTTGGGCTTGCCGGGCACCATCACCGCGCCGGCCGACGTGGCGGCGAGGATCAGCTTCTTGCAGCGCTCGGGATAGTCGTGGGCGAACTGCTGGGCCAGGGCGCCGCCCCAGGACACACCGATGGCGTTGACCTGGCCGTAGTTCAGGTAGTCGAGCATGCGCGCCGCCAGCTTGGCCAGTCCGGGAAACCGGTAGGGCGTGGCGGGGGTCGATGAGCCACCGACGCCGGGAACGTCGAAGGCGATGATCTCCAGCTCCGGGTCGAGTGCGGCGACGAAGGGCATCACCAGCTCCAGGTTGGCGCCGATGCCGTTGAAGATCAGCAGCGGCACCAGCTGGCTGTTGCCCGGCCGCACTGCGGTACGGATGGTCTGTCCATCGAGGTCGATGGTGCGGAATACGAATGGTTGCGGCATAGGCGCAGCCCCTATGGAGTTGAGCGCTGGAGAGGGCCGTCCGGGCCGCCTCCAGAGTTACCAGGACGCGCCTGGCTCACCACACCCACAAGGGCCGGCGTGGCGTGCGGCACTTCCCGGTGCCACCGCGGTTGAGGTCGATGATCAGCGTTCGTGTACATAGGTGCCCGGCGCGGCTTCGCCGACCGGGTACTTCTTGTTGCCCAGTGCCCTGGGGGCATTCTTGGTTTCACCCGAGCGCTCGGCCAGCCAGGTCTGCCAGTGCAGCCACCAGGAGTCGGCATGCTTGGTCGAGCTTTCCTGCCAGGCTTTCGGGTCCAGCGGCATTTCGCTGTTGGTCATGTAGCGTGCCTTGGGGTTGCCCGGCGGGTTGAGAATGCTCTGGATATGGCCGCTGTTGGACAGGACGAACTCGCACTTGCCGCCGAACAGGTGCGCCGACTTGTAGCACGAGTCCCAGGGCGTGATGTGGTCGGTGGTGCCGGCCACGACGAAGAAGTCGCAGGTGACCTGCTTGAGGTCGATCGGCGTACCGCAGACCTCCAGCGCGCCCGGACGGGTCAGCGGGTTGGTCTGGAACATCTCGATGAATTCGCCGTGCAGGGCAGCAGGCAGGCGCGTGGTGTCGTTGTTCCAGTAGAGGATGTCGAACACCGGCGGCTCGTTGCCGAGCAGGTAGTTGTTGACCCAGTAGTTCCAGATCAGGTCGTTGGGGCGCATCCAGGCGAACACCTTGGCCATGTCGCTGCCTTCCAGCACGCCGGCCTGGTAGGAACGGCGCTTGGCGGCTTCCAGGGTCTTCTCGTCGGCGAACAGGGCCACCTGGGTGTCGAGCTGGGTGTCGAGCACGCTGACCAGCAGGGTCAGGGCGTTGACCTTCTGCTGGCCGAGTGCCGCGTAGTGGCCGAGCAGGGAGGCGGTGGTCAGGCCACCGGAGCAGGCGCCGAGCATGTTGACGTCCTTGCTGCCAGTGATGGCGCAGATGACGTCGATGGCGTCCTTGAGTGCTTCGATGTAGGTCGACAGGCCCCACTCGCGCTGCGCCTTGGTCGGGTTGCGCCAGCTGACCACGAAGGTCTGCACCTGGCTGCGCAGGAGGAAGCGCGCCAGGCTCTTGTCCGGCGACAGGTCGAATACGTAGAACTTGTTGATCTGTGGTGGCACCACCAGCAGCGGGCGTTCGTGCACGCTCTCGGTGATCGGCTTGTACTGGATCAGCTCCAGCACGTCGTTGCGAAACACCACGGCGCCCTCGGTGGTGGCCAGGTTCTTGCCCACCTCGAAGGCTTCCATGTTCACCTGGCTGGGCATGCCGCCATTGTTGACCATGTCCTTGGCCAGGTGCGAGAGGCCGTCGAGCAGGCTCTTGCCGCCCGTTTCGAAGAAGCGTTTGACGGCGGCCGGGTTGGCCATGCTGTTGGACGGCGCCATGGCTTCGGTCATCAGGTTGATGACGAAGTGGCCGCGACTGGCATCCTGTTCGGACAGCGAGCTGTGCTCGATCCAGTCGTGCAGCTCCTTGCGCCAGGCCAGGTAGGTCTGCAGGTAACGGCGGTAGAGCGGGTTCTGGCTCCAGGCCGGATCGTTGAAGCGGCGGTCGCCGTCTTCGGGCTGGAGCGCGGACTGGCCGAGCAGGACGTTCTTCAGTTCGAGGCCGAAGTGGGCCACATGCTTGGCACTATGGAAGGGTTGCTTGAGTGCCTGAGCGAGCACCATGCGGGCAGAGGTCAAAAGATCCTTGCCGCGGATGCCAATCACCGGGTTGAGTCCCAGCGTATTTTCCGAGGCCTGGCGTTTCAGGTCATCGTTGTTCTTGTCACTCATCTACGACGCTCCATTGTCCTGAGACGAATACCGGCCTGCGAAGGCGCGCGGCTGAACAGGGCCTGGTACTGCTCGGGTTACCGGGGGCGGATCGAGTCCGCACATTTCGTTGCACCTGGCACAGCCAAATGCAGGGAACCTGCCAGTTCCTTGGTTACCCGAGTTTGTGCAGTTAAGCAAGCCAGTCGATGGCGCAGGAGTATGCCGCGATAGATTAGAAAACTCGCCCTAACTGTCGCTAACGTGATCGGTGGTGAGGGTGCCGGGCGCTCTGCGGCAAGGGTTTGCCTGGCGCCTCAGAGCATCAGGCGGACGACCGATTCGTTGGGGTCGCGGGATTTTCCGGCCGCGCTCAGTTGCGCCAGATAGTCGGCCCACAGCTCGCTCTGGCGCGTGGCCAGTTCGTGCAGGTAGTCCCAGGTGAACAGGCCGCTGTCATGACCGTCGTCGAAGCACAGTTTCAGTGCATAGTTGCCGGCCGGCTCGATGCGCTCCAGGCCGACACCGAGTTTGCCGGTCTGCAGGATCGGCTGACCATGCCCCTGCACCTCGGCCGAGGGCGAGTGCACGCGGAGGAACTCGGCGCTGAGCTGGTAGCTCGTTTCCCCATAGCGCAGCTCCAGGGTCTTCGAGGCCTTGTGCAGTTTGATCGCGCTGGGGATGGGCATGTGCGGCTCCTGAAACGATGTAGCCCGGATGCAATCCGGGACGCTGTCGTAAACGTCCCCGGATGTCATCCGGGCTACGTGGCGTGAGTGCTGTCAGAGAATATAGCGCGACAGGTCTTCGTCCTGGGCCAGTTCGCCCAGGTGGCCGTTGACGTAGTCGGCGTCGATGCGGATCGGTTCGCCGTTCTGCTGCCCGGCCAGGTCGCCGGCACTGAAGGACACCTCTTCCAGCAGGCGCTCGAGCAGGGTGTGCAGGCGGCGCGCACCGATGTTCTCGGTCTTCTCGTTGACCTGCCAGGCAATCTCGGCCAGACGCTTGATGCCGTCGTCGGCGAACTCGATGTTCAGTCCCTCGGTCTTCAGCAGTTCGCTGTACTGCTCGGTGAGCGACGCGTGCGGCTCGCGCAGAATGCGCTCGAAGTCCTGCGGGCTCAGCGCCTTGAGTTCGACGCGAATCGGCAGACGCCCCTGCAGCTCGGGCACCAGGTCACTGGGTTTGCTCAGGTGGAAGGCGCCGGAGGCGATGAACAGGATGTGGTCGGTCTTGACCATGCCCAGCTTGGTGTTGACCGTGCAGCCCTCGATCAGCGGCAGCAGGTCGCGCTGCACGCCTTCGCGGGAGACGTCGGCGCCGCCGGCGTTGGCGCGCTTGGCGACCTTGTCGATCTCGTCGATGAAGACGATGCCATGCTGCTCGACGGCCTCCAGTGCGCGGGCCTTGAGTTCTTCCTCATTGACCAGGCGGGCGGCTTCCTCGTCGCGCACCAGCTTCAGCGCATCGACGACCTTGAGCTTGCGGCTCTTCTTCTTGCCCTTGCCCATGCTGGAGAACAGGTTCTGCAGCTGGTTGGTCATTTCCTCCATGCCCGGCGGGGTCATGATCTCGACGCCCATGGGCGACTCGGCGACCTCGATGTCGATTTCCTTGTCGTTCAGCTGGCCTTCGCGAAGGCGCTTGCGGAACAGCTGGCGGGTGTTGGAGTCCTCGCTGCGCGCCGGCTCGTCGCCGAAGCCCTGGCGTGCCGGTGGCAGCAGGGCGTCGAGGATGCGCTCCTCGGCGGCGTCCTCGGCGCGGTGGCGGACCTTGACCATTTCCTGCTCGCGCAGCATTTTCACCGCTGCATCGGCCAGGTCGCGGATGATCGACTCGACGTCACGGCCGACATAGCCGACCTCGGTGAACTTGGTCGCTTCCACCTTGAGGAACGGCGCGTTGGCCAGCTTGGCCAGGCGACGGGCGATCTCGGTCTTGCCGACACCGGTGGGGCCGATCATCAGGATGTTCTTCGGCGTGACTTCCTGGCGCAGGTCGGTCGGCAGCTGCATGCGCCGCCAGCGGTTGCGCAGGGCGATGGCAACGGCGCGTTTGGCGTCGTCCTGGCCGATGATATGGCGGTTGAGTTCGTGGACGATCTCGCGGGGCGTCATGGACATGGAATTTGGCTCGCAATAAACGAAAACGGTGAGGCGGTGGACGCTACTCGGCGGCGTCCAGTTCCTCGATGGTCTGGTGATGATTGGTGAACACGCAGATGTCGCCGGCGATGCCCAGCGCGGTCTCGGCCACTTCGCGGGCGGACAGGTCGGTCTTCATCAGCAGCGCGCGCGCGGCAGCCTGGGCGAAGTTGCCGCCGGAGCCCATGGCGATCAGGCCTTCTTCGGGTTCGACCACATCACCGTTACCGGTGATGATCAGCGATGCATCCTTGTTCGCCACTGCCAGCATGGCTTCCAGGCGGCTCAGGCTGCGGTCGGTACGCCAGTCCTTGGCCAGTTCCACGGCGGCGCGCACCAGATGGCCCTGGTGTTTTTCCAGCTGGCCTTCGA
Source organism: Pseudomonas sp. REST10 (assembly GCF_029542605.1). NCBI lineage: Bacteria > Pseudomonadati > Pseudomonadota > Gammaproteobacteria > Pseudomonadales > Pseudomonadaceae > Pseudomonas > Pseudomonas sp. REST10. Next base: position 801,368 of record NZ_CP035677.1, read on the forward strand.
AACGCTCGAACAGGGTAAAGGCATCGGCGGTGGCGCCGGCGAAACCGGCCAGCACCTGGCCGTGGTACAGGCGGCGCACCTTCTTGGCGTTGCCCTTCATGACGGTGTTGCCGAGCGATACCTGGCCGTCGCCAGCCATCACGACCTTGCCATGACGGCGCACTGAAACGATGGTGGTCAAGGGTGAATCTCCACGCTGCGGGGCGAATTGCCCGGATGGAAACTCAGATGGGGTGCCCGCTGCGGCTTTTCAACCGGCAGCGGGCGAATCGACGATCAGCGGACCTGGCGCTGCTGTAACAGCAGGTTGCTGAAACCATTGCCGGCCAGGGTCTTCTGCGCCGACGCCAGCTGCTCGCGGCTGGCGAACGGGCCGACCAGCACGCGGTGCCAGGTTTCCTCGCGCACCTTGCCGGTCTCCACGCGCACGTTCTGCCCCAGCAGGATGATCTGCGCGCGCAGGGTGTCGGCGTCATCGCGCTTGCGGAACGAGCCGGCCTGCAGGAAGAACTGCGTGGTGACCGGTGCGCTGGCGATGACCGGCGGCGGGGGCGGCGGTACCTGGCCGTTGAGTGCGGCCTCGGCGCGAGCGGTGTCGATCTTCGCGGCTTCCTCGGGGGTGACTGGTTTCTGCGCGGCGGTTGGCGGCGGTGTTTCTTCCAGTGCCTGCGGCAGGATCACCTCGGACTCCGGCAGCAGGGTGTAGAAGTCGTACTTGGGCTTGGCCGGTTCCGGTTTGCTCGGCTTGGGCTCCGGCTTGGTGCTGCGCGCCTGCTCGCCACGGTCGCGCTTGATCTCGTCGCGACCGGGTTCGAGGCTGAACAGGAACATGAAGAAACCACCGACCACCAGGCCGCAGACCAGCCAGATCCAGCCCGGTACGGGTTTCTTGGCCGGAGCCTGGTAGCGACTGGCGCCGCGTTTGGGCGCCGGTTTCTTGCGCGCGGCCATTTACATCCGCTCCAGGGTGTCCAGGCCGAGCAGCTCCAGGCCCTGCTTGAGGGTGCGGCCGGTGAGCGCGGTCAGGCGCAGACGGCTGTCGCGCGTGGCCTCGTCTTCGGCAGCGAGGATCGGGCAGTTCTCGTAGAAGCTGGAGAACAGGCCGGCGATGTCGTACAGGTAGCTGCACAGCATGTGCGGCGTGCCTTTCTCGGCGACGCTGCTCAGCAATTCATTGAACTGCGCCAGCTTGGCGGCCAGGGCCTGCTCCTGCTCGGCGACCAGAGTGATCTGCCCGCCGATTTCCTCGATGCCCTTGCCCAGCTTGCGGAATACGCCGGCCACGCGGGTGTAGGCGTACAGCAGGTAGGGCGCGGTGTTGCCCTCGAAGCTCAGCATCAGGTCGAAGTTGAAGCTGTAGTCGCTGGCGCGGTGCTTGGACAGGTCGGCGTATTTCACCGAGGCGATGCCGACCACGCGGGCAATCTGGCGCAGCTCGTCGTCGCCCAGCTCCGGGTTCTTGCTCTTGACCAGCTCATAGGCGCGTTGCTCGGCTTCGTCGAGCAGCTGCACCAGCTTCACCGTGCCGCCGTCGCGGGTCTTGAACGGGCGGCCGTCTGGGCCGTTCATGGTGCCGAAGCCCATGTGCTCCATCTCCATGCTGGCAGGCACGAAGCCGGCCAGACGGGCGCAGGCGAAGACCATCTGGAAGTGCAGGGCCTGGCGCTGGTCGACGAAGTACAGCACGCGGTCGGCCTTGAGCGTGCCGGCGCGATAGCGGGTGGCGGCCAGGTCGGTGGTGGCGTACAGGTAGCCGCCACCGGCCTTCTGCACGATCAGTGGCAGCGGGTTGCCTTCGCTGTTCTTGAATTCGTCCATGAACACGCACTGCGCGCCGTTGTCCTCGGTCAGCAGGCCCTTGGCGGCCAGATCCGCGACCACCTGCGGCAGGTCATCGTTGTAGGCGCTCTCGCCCTTGACGTCGGCCATGCTCAGCTTGACGCCGAGGCGGTCGTACAGCGCCTGGCAGTGGCTCAGGGAAATGTCGTTGAAGCGGTTCCACAGGCGCAGGCATTCGGCGTCGCCGGCCTGCAGCTGCACCACCAGCTCACGGGCGCGGTCGGCGAACTCGGGGGACTCGTCGAAGCGCTTCTTGGCGGCGCGGTAGAAGCCTTCCAGGTCGGCCAGCTCGCTCTCGGCGGCCGCCGGGTTTTCCTGCATGTAGGCCAGCAGCATGCCGAACTGGGTGCCCCAGTCGCCGACGTGGTTCTGGCGGATCACGGTGTCGCCGAGGAACTCCAGCACGCGGGCCACGCCATCGCCGATGATGGTCGAGCGCAGGTGGCCGACGTGCATCTCCTTGGCCAGGTTGGGTGCCGAGAGGTCGACCACCACGCGCTGCGCGGCGCCATTCTTGCGCACGCCGAGCCTGGCGTCGGCCAGTGCAGCTTCCAGGCGCTGGGCGAGGGCGTCGCTGTTCTGGAAGAAGTTGAGGAAGCCGGGGCCGGCGATCTCCACCTTGGCGATCTGCGCATCGGCCGGCAGGGCGGCGATCAGTTTCTCCGCCAGGTCACGCGGCTTCATGGCGGCCGGCTTGGCCAGCATCATGGCAATGTTGCTGGCGAAGTCACCGTGGCTCTTGTCCTTGGTGTTCTCCACCTGGATGGCCGGCGTCAGACCTTCAGGCAGCACGCCTTCTGCGGTGAGGCGGTCGAGGGCTTGCTGGATCAGGTGGCGAATGCTGTCTTTCATGTTCGGCTCGGGGCTGCCTTGGGGGCTTTGGTCGAAAACTGTGCATTATAAGAGCAGCGACAAGCTGCAAGCCACAAGCGGCAAGGAAAAGCACGTCGCCGTTCTTGCTTGAAGCTTGTGGTTTGTAGTTAAAAGCTCAGAAAAGGTCGATCGGGTCGACATCCAGCGACCAGCGTACCGCGCGGCCGCTGGGCATCTGCTCCAGCGCCTGCAGCCAGGGGGTGAGCAGGCGATGCAGGGCGGCGCGGGTGCTGCCCTGCAGCAGCAGCTGCGCGCGGAAGCGCCCGGCACGGCGCTCCATCGGGGCGGGAACCGGGCCGAGCAACTCGATGCCGGACAGGCCCAGCTCGCCCAGCAGGTACTCCGCCTCGCTGCAGGCTTCATCGAGGAATCCTTCCGCCTGCCCCGGCTTGTGCGCCTCGGCGCGCAGCAGGGCCAGGTGGCAGAACGGCGGCAGGCCGGCGGCGCGGCGCTCGCTCAGGGCCTGTTCGGCGAAGGCGAAGTAGCCTTGCTCGGTCAGTTGCACCAGCAACGGGTGGTCGGCCAGGTGGCTCTGGATGATCACCTTGCCCGGCTCTTCGGCGCGTCCGGCACGCCCGGCGACCTGCACGATCAACTGGGCCATGCGCTCGCTGGCGCGAAAATCCGCGGAGAACAGGCCGCCGTCGGCATCGAGGATCGCTACCAGCGTCACCCGTGGGAAGTGATGGCCCTTGGCGAGCATCTGCGTGCCGACCAGGATGCACGGCTCACCCTTGTTGATGGTGGCGAACAGGCGATCCATGGCGCCCTTGCGCGAGGTGCTGTCGCGGTCGATGCGCAGCACCGGGTAATCGGGAAACAGTACCGCCAGGCGCTCCTCGGCACGCTCGGTGCCGGCGCCGACCGGGCGCAGGTCGACGTGCTGGCATTTCGGGCAGTTGCTCGGCTGGCGCTCGACGTGCCCGCAGTGATGGCAGCGCAGTTCCTGGTAGCGCTGATGCACGGTCATGCGCGCATCGCAGCGCGGGCACTCCGACAGCCAGCCGCAGTCGTGGCAGAGCAGGGCCGGGGCGAAGCCGCGGCGGTTGAGAAACACCAGCACCTGCTGGCCGGCCGCCAGGGTCTGGGCGATGGCCTGCTGCATCGGCCCGGAGATGCCGGCGTCCAGCGGTCGACTCTTCACGTCCAGGCGCAGGAAACGTGGCTGGCTGGCGCCACCCGCCCGCTGTGTGAGCTTGAGCAGGGCGTAGCGGCCGCTATGGGCGTTGTGCAGGCTCTCCAGCGACGGCGTGGCCGAGCCGAGCACGATGGGCACGTCTTCCTGGCGCGCTCGCACCAGGGCCAGATCGCGGGCGTGGTAGCGCAAACCCTCCTGCTGTTTATAGGAGGCGTCGTGTTCTTCGTCGACAATGATCAGCCCCGGGTTCTGCATGGGGGTGAACAGTGCCGAGCGGGTGCCGATGATGATGTCCGCTTCGCCGTCGCGGGCCGCCAGCCAGGCGTCCAGGCGTTCGCGGTCGTTCACCGCCGAATGCAGCAGAGCGATGCGTGCATTGAAACGACGGGCGAAGCGCTCGAAGGTCTGCGGCCCGAGGTTGATCTCGGGGATCAGCACCAGGGCCTGCTTGCCGGCTTCCAGGCACTGATGAATCAGTTGCAGGTAGACCTCGGTCTTGCCGCTGCCGGTGATGCCCGCCAGCAGGAAGGCGTTGAACTGCCCCCAGCCTGAGGCGACAGCGTTGACCGCCGCGCGTTGCTCGGCGTTGAGTGGCAGCTCCGGTTGCGCCAGCCAGTGGGCGGGCTTCGCCTGTGGTTTGTTGCGGCGCACCTCGACGCGCACCAGGCCTTTCTCATGCAGCAGCTGCAGGCTGTCGCGGTTGAGCTGCAACTGACTGAGCAGGCTGTGGGCCACGCCGTGCGGGTGCTGGGCCAGCGCCTTGAGCGCATCGCGCTGGCGCGGTGCCCGGGCCAGGCGCGGGTCGTCGACGCTGGCGCCGCCGTTGGCCAGCCAGAAGCGCTCCTGCCGCGCCTCGGCCGGTTCGCCCTGGCGCAACAGCACCGGCAATGCCCAGCTCAGCGTGTCGCCGAGGCTGTGCTGGTAGTACTGGGCGGTCCACAGGCACAGCTTGAACAGCGCTGCCGGCAGCGGCGGGCGGGCGTCGAGCAGCTGCAGCGCAGGCTTGAGCTTGTCGGCCGGCACGTCGCTCTGGTTGTCGACCTCCACCAGTACGCCGATCATCTCGCGCCGGCCGAACGGCACACGCAGGCGTGCGCCAGGCTGCAGCGCGCTACGCGGTACATTGGCAGGGGCGCGGTAGTCGAACAGGCGGCGCAGGGGCGAGGGCAGGGCGAGGCGCAGGATCAGGTCGGGCAAGCCGGAAGCTCCAATGACAGGTGGCCGATGGTAACACGCGACGGCCGGTGCCCTGTCTGGCTTGCATCGCTTCACGTGTCTGGTAAGATGCGCGGCCTATTTCTGTGCGGTGCCTGACATTGGTTGGGTGGCGGCACGACTACCCCGAGGAAAGCATCATGAAAGCCGATATCCATCCGAACTACGTCGAGATCGACGCCACCTGCTCCTGCGGCAACGTCATCAAGACCCGCTCCACCCTGGGCAAGAACCTGAGCCTCGACGTCTGCTCCGAGTGCCACCCGTTCTACACCGGTAAGCAGAAAGTGCTGGACACCGGCGGCCGTATCGATCGCTTCAAGCAGCGCTTCGGCGTATTCGGCGCCAAGTAAGCGGCCGAAGCAAGACGGAATCTGGCATGCGCCACTCCGTGCTACTGAAAAAGGCGTCCCTGGTGGGCGCCTTTTTCGTTTCTCTGTTCTGCGTCGAGCTGGCGCAGGCCTTTTGCCCGCTGCGCGAGGATCTGCCCCGCTTCGCCGTGCGCCAGGTGGTCGACGGCGACACCCTGCGCCTGGTCGATGGGCGCAGCATTCGCCTGATTGGCATCAACGCCCCTGAGCTGGGGCGCAAGGGGCGCAGCGACGAACCCTATGCCGTGCAGGCCAAGCGCCGTCTGCAGGCGCTGGTGGATGCCAGTGACGGGCGCGTCGGCCTGCTGCCGGGCGAGCAGCGCAAGGATCGCTACGGACGCACCCTGGCGCATCTCTATGACGCTCAGGGACGTAATCTCGAGGCGCAGCTGCTCGGCGAAGGCCTGGGTTTCATGGTCGCGGTGGCGCCGAATGTCGAACTGGTACGCTGTCAGGCGGCCGCCGAGCGCGAGGCGCGAGATCGGCGCCTGGGGCTCTGGCGGGATTACCGGGTCCGTTCGGCCGGGCAGATCCGCAGCGGCGGGTTTGCCCTGCTGAGTGGGCGCGTGGCCAGGGTGCAGCGCAATCGCGGCGGCCTGTGGCTGGAGCTGGACGGTGGCCGCGTGCTGCGCGTGGCACCGGCGCTCCTGGATGCATTCGACCTGCCGGCGATGCAGGCGCTCGAGGGGCGACGAGTCGAGGCGCGCGGCTGGGTGATCGACCGCCAGTCACGGGGTGGTCTGCAGTCGGGCCAGGCGCGCTGGATGCTGCCACTGACCCACTCGGCGATGCTGGAGGTGTTGCCATGATGCGTGCATTGACGCTTTGCCTGTTCTGCGCCTGGCTGACGGGCTGCGCCGTCAACCCTGCCACGGGTCGCACTGATTTCGTGATGATGAGCGAGCGCCAGGAGCTCGACCTCGGCGCCCGCTACAACCAGGAAATCCTCAAGCAGAACCCGCCTTATGCGGACGCCAAGTTGCAGGCCTATATCCAGCGGGTGGGCGAGCGGGTGGCGCGCAACAGCCATCGCAATCAGCTCAGCTACGTCTTCACTCTGGTCGACAGCCCGGACGTCAATGCCTTCGCCCTGCCGGGCGGCTATATCTACATTCACCGTGGGCTGCTCGCCTACCTCAACTCCGAGGCGGAACTGGCCGCCGTGCTCGGTCATGAGATCGGTCACGTGACGGCGCGCCACAGCGTGCGCCAGCAGAGCCAGTCGACCGCCTGGGGGCTGCTCGGCCAGGCGGCGGCCATCGGCACCGGGGTTGGCGCTGTCGGCGACCTGACCAGTGTCATGGGCAATGCCTTCGTGCGTGGCTATGGCCGCGACATGGAGCTGGAGGCGGACGGCCTCGGCGCACAGTACCTGGCACGCAGCGGCTATGACCCGCAGGCGATGATCGAAGTGGTCAAGGTGCTCAAGAGTCAGGAGGACTTCGCCCGCGAGCAGGCCGCCAGGCGTGGTGAGGCGCCCGCGCAGGGCGGCTATCACGGACTGTTCGACACCCACCCTGACAACGATCGCCGCCTGCAGGAGGTGATCGGTCCGGCGCGGGCGCTGGTCGGTGGCAATCAGGAAGTGGGGCGCGATGCGTTCCTGCAGCGACTCGATGGCCTGGTGTTCGGTGATTCGGCGGCCAGCGGGATTCGTCGCGGGCGCCACTTCTATCATGGCGAGCTGGATTTCACCCTGACCTACCCGCAGGGCTGGCAACTGGTCAATCGTGCCGATGTGCTGATCGGCCATACTCCGGATGAGCAGGCGTTCATCGCCATGACGCTGGAGCCGGCAGACAAGGCGCTCGCGCCTGCCGAGTACCTGCGCAAGCGGGTCGGCAATCAGCGCCTGGTGGCCGGTGAAGAGCTGCGCCTGGGTACGCTGCGTGGCTACACGGCCATCTTGCAGGGGCAGGCGGCGCGCCGGGTGGCGGTGATCTATCGTGGCGACAGTGCCTATCTGTTCGTCGCCGCAGTCAAGGGGCGCGCTTCGCTGGAGAGCGAAGACGAGCGTTTCCTCGACGTGATCCGCAGCTATCGTCCGCTCAAGGCGACCGAGCGCAAGCTGGCCGAGCCGGTGCGTCTGCATCTGGTGCGGGCCAAGGCAGGGCAGGGCATGGCGGGCCTCGCTCGCAACTCGCCGTTGCCGAGCGATGGCGAGGCGCAGCTGCGCTTGCTCAACGGGCTCTACCCCGCTGGTGAGCCGCGTGCAGGGCAGTGGTTGAAAACGCTGCGCTAGTGGGGCGCTTCAATCGCGACCGAACAGTCTTGTGCAGCTGTATACAACTTGCGTATCCTCGGCCGCTGCCCGTTCAACAGCCAACAAAAGCGGAAATGCCACTATGTCTGATTTGAAAACTGCCGCTCTCGAGTATCACGCCCAGCCGCGCCCCGGCAAACTGAGCGTCGAGTTGACCAAAGCCACCGCCACTGCCCGCGACCTGTCGCTGGCCTACAGCCCGGGTGTCGCCGAGCCGGTGCGTGAAATCGCCCGCGATGCCGAGCTGGCCTACCGCTACACCGGTAAAGGCAACCTGGTGGCAGTGATTTCCGATGGCACCGCCATCCTCGGCCTGGGTAACCTCGGCCCGCTGGCGTCCAAGCCGGTGATGGAAGGTAAAGGCGTGCTGTTCAAGCGTTTCGCCGGTATCGACGTGTTCGATATCGAGGTCGATTCGGAAAGCCCGCAGGCCTTCATCGACACCGTGAAGCGCATCTCCATCACCTTCGGCGGCATCAACTTGGAAGATATCAAGGCCCCCGAGTGCTTCGAGATCGAGCGCGCGCTGATCGAACAGTGCGATATCCCGGTATTCCACGATGACCAGCACGGTACCGCGATCGTTACCGCCGCCGGCATGCTCAATGCCCTGGAAATCGCCGGCAAGAGCCTGGAAGAGGCGAAGATCGTCTGCCTGGGCGCTGGTGCTGCCGCCATTTCCTGCATGAAGCTGCTGGTGAGCATGGGTGCCAAGGTCGAGAACATCTTCATGATCGACCGCAAGGGCGTGATTCACGCAGGCCGCGACGATCTGAACCAGTACAAGGCAGTGTTCGCCACCGAGACCGACAAGCGCACGCTGTCCGACGCGCTCGAAGGTGCCGATGTGTTCGTCGGCCTGTCCGGCGCCAACCTGCTGAGCCCGGAAGATCTCAAGCGCATGGCGGCCAACCCGATCGTCTTCGCCTGCTCCAACCCGGACCCGGAAATCAAGCCGGAGCTGGCGCACGAGACCCGCAACGACGTGATCATGGCGACCGGTCGTTCCGACTACCCGAACCAGGTCAACAACGTGCTGGGCTTCCCCTTCATCTTCCGTGGCGCGCTGGACGTTCGTGCGACCCGCATCAACGAGGAAATGAAGATCGCAGCCGCGCTGGCGCTGCGTGACCTGGCCAAGCTGCCGGTGCCGCAGGACGTCTGCGACGCCTACGGTGGCATCAAGCTGGAATTCGGTCGCGAATACATCATTCCGAAACCGATGGATCAGCGTCTGATCACCGTGGTCTGCGATGCGGTGGCCAAGGCTGCCATCGAGTCCGGCGTGGCGACGCTGCCGTATCCGAAGCACTACCCGCTGCAGTCGGTGGATGACGTGTTCAACGGCTGATCCCCTGGATGCAGACAACAAAAAACCCGCCTAGGCGGGTTTTTTGTTGTCTGTCGTTTGCCGCCCCTGGGGGCGGCGCACCGATCAGAACAGGTCGATCGGTGCCATCTCGTCAGCCGGCAGCGGGCTGCCGGGGATGCCCATGCCAGGCTCGAACTCGCTCATCGGTGGTGGCGAATCCTCGCTCTTGAACAGCTCGAAGTAGGCGTCCGGCGTGCTCGGCGTGGCGGCGCGGCCACTGACCGGATCGACCCGCAGCGTGAGGATGCCCTTGGGTTCCTTGGGCAGGTGGCTGGGGCGGTCCTTGAGTGCGGCGCCCATGTAGCTCATCCAGATGGGCAGGGCAACGGTGCCGCCGTACTCGTGGCGTCCGAGGCTTTCCGGCTGGTCGAAGCCGGACCAGACGGTGGTCACGTAGTCGGCGTTGTAGCCGGAGAACCAGCTGTCCTTGGAGTCGTTGGTGGTCCCGGTCTTGCCCGCCAGGTCGTTGCGGCCCAGGGCCAGGGCGCGGCGGCCGGTACCGCGCTTGATCACGTCCTGCAGCATGCTGGTCATGATGTAGGCGGTACGCTCGTCGATGATCTGCTCGGCGACCTTGGGTTCTTCCTGGGGCAGGTCGTCCGCTGCATTCACGGCCAGGTTGGCGTTCTCCTCGCTCGGTTTGCTGCCCGGTACGCGTGCCGGGTTGGCGCGGAACAGCGGCTTGCCGTTGCGATCGTCGATGCGCTCGATCAGGTAGGGCTCGATCTTGTAGCCGCCATTGGCGAAGGTGGCCCAGCCCTCGGCGATCTCCATCGGGGTCAGGCTGGCGGTGCCCAGCGCCAGGGACAGGTTGCGTGGCAGGTCCTGTTCCGCGAAGCCGAAGCGCTGGATGTAGTTCACCGTCTGGTCGACGCCCATGTCCTGCAGCAGGCGAATGGACACCAGGTTGCGCGACCTGTACAGCGCTTCGCGCATGCGGATGGGGCCGAGGAAGGTGTTGTTGTCGTTCTTCGGACGCCACTTCTGCGACAGGTAGTCGTCGGAGAGGATGATCGGTGCGTCGTTGACCAGGGTCGCGGCGGTGTAGCCACTGTCCAGGGCAGCGCTGTAGACGAAGGGTTTGAAGCTGGAGCCGGGCTGGCGCTTGGCCTGGACGGCGCGATTGTAGTTGCTCTGGTCGAAGGAGAAGCCGCCGACCAGCGACTGGATGGCGCCGCTGTAGGGGTCGAGGGAGACCAGCGCGCTCTGCGCGGCCGGAATCTGCGAGAAGACCAGGCTGCCGTCAGCCTGGCGCTGCACCCTGACCACATCGCCTACCTGGACGACATCGGCGGGTTGCTGCGGGCGAGGGCCCATGCTGTTGGTGCTGAGGAAGGGGCGTGCCCATTTCATGCTGTCCCAGGCCACGGCCTGTTCTTCGCCGTTGCGCGGCAGCACCAGGATGCCGCTTTTCTCCACCTGGGTGACCACGGCCGGTTCCAGTCCGCCGATGCCGCGGAACTTGCTCAGTTCGGTCAGCCAGGCTTCGCGTGTCATGCCTGGCAGGCGACTTTCCGGACCGCGGTAGCCATGGCGCTGGTCATAGGCCATCAGGCCGTCGCGCAGGGCGGTGTTGGCCATTTCCTGCAGGTTGCTCGGTACCGTGGTGGTGACATTGAAGCCTTCGGTATAAGCCTCGCTGCCGTAACGACCGACCATCTCCGCACGTGCCATCTCGGCGATATAGGGCGCGCTGATCTCCGGCGCCGGCACGTGATAGCGAGCATCGACCTCTTCGGCCAGTGCGGACTCGTAGCTGGCCTGGTCGATGCGGCCAAGACGGAACAGGCGACCGAGGATCCAGTCGCGGCGTTCCTTGGCGCGGGTCGGGTTGACCAGCGGGTTGTAGCGCGAGGGGGCCTTGGGCAGGCCGGCGATCATCGCCATCTGCGCCAGGCTCAGGTCTCGGATCGATTTGCCGTAGTAGACCTGCGCCGCCGCCTCGATGCCGTAGGCGCGGTGGCCGAGGTAGATCTTGTTGACGTACAGCTCGAGAATCTCGTCCTTGCTCAGTTCGCGCTCGATCTGCAGCGCCAGGAGAATCTCGGTGGCCTTGCGCGAGAAGCTGCGCTCGTTGGTGAGGAAGAAGTTCTTCGCCACCTGCATGGTGATGGTGCTGCCGCCGCTCTGAATCTGCCCGCTTTTCAATAATTGCGTGGCAGCGCGCATCAGGCTGGTCACATCGACGCCATAATGATTGGCGAAATTGTCGTCTTCGGCTGCCAGTAGCGCACTGATGAAATCCTTGGGGATTTCGTCGAAGCGAATGGGGGAGCGGCGCATCTCGCCAAACTCGGCAATCAGCTTGGCATCGCTGCTGTAGACGCGCAGCGGTATCTGCAGCTGCACTTGCCGCAGTGACTCGACGGACGGAAGGGTCGGGCTAAGATAAAGAAACGCACCGCTGAAACTGAGCAACAGCCCACAAAAAACGGCAACGCAGGACCACCAGATGAACTTCAGCAGGCGCATCAAAATGTTTGGAATTCCAAGTAAAAGAATGAGTTAAGCAGGAGTCGTGGCAAAAAGGGAAAAGCTGATCACATTATAAGCGTTTTTTTTCCCGGGGAGCCATTTGCGCTTCTGTCAAGACTGATATTTAATGTGGAAAAACATAAATAGTCCGTAAGTCGCGGATGCCAATAGGAAAACGGTCGTGCTAGGGCTCTTCACTAAGAAAGCGAATACGCTGCTGGGGATCGATATCAGCTCGACTTCGGTCAAGCTCCTCGAACTGAGTCGCTCGGGAAGCCGCTACAAGGTAGAGGCTTACGCAGTCGAGCCGCTCCCGCCGAACGCAGTAGTTGAAAAGAACATCGCCGAGCTGGAGGGGGTCGGTCAGGCGCTCTCGCGCGTGTTGGCCAAGGCCAAGACCGGCGTCAAGACCGCGGCCGTCGCCGTCGCGGGATCGGCAGTCATCACCAAGACCATCGAGATGGAAGCGGGTCTTTCCGAGGACGAGCTGGAAAACCAGCTGAAGATCGAAGCCGATCAGTACATTCCTTATCCGCTCGAAGAAGTCGCGATCGATTTCGAAGTGCAGGGCCCTGCGCCGCGTAACCCGGAGCGGGTCGAAGTCCTGCTCGCGGCATGCCGCAAGGAGAACGTCGAGGTGCGCGAGGCGGCACTGGCGCTGGCTGGTGTGACCGCCAAGGTGGTCGATGTCGAAGCCTATGCGCTCGAGCGTGCCTACGGCCTGCTGGAAGCGCAGCTCGGTGGTGGTCATGACGAACTGACGGTCGCCGTGGTCGACATCGGTGCGACCATGACCACGCTCAGCGTGTTGCACAACGGGCGCACCATCTATACCCGCGAGCAGCTCTTCGGTGGCAAACAGCTGACCGAGGAAATTCAGCGTCGCTATGGTCTGTCGGTGGAGGAAGCTGGTCTTGCCAAGAAGCAGGGCGGTCTTCCGGATGACTATGACAGCGAGGTCTTGCAGCCGTTCAAGGAAGCGGTGGTTCAGCAAGTCTCGCGTTCGCTGCAGTTCTTCTTCGCTGCCGGCCAGTTCAACGATGTGGACTACATCCTCCTGGCAGGCGGTACCGCGTCCATTCCGGATCTCGATCGACTGATTCAGCAGAAGATCGGTACGCAGACGCTGGTAGCCAATCCCTTTGCCGATATGGCGCTCAGCAGCAAGGTCAACGCCGGTGCGCTGGCCAGTGACGCGCCGGCACTGATGATTGCCTGTGGCCTGGCGATGAGGAGTTTCGACTGATGGCGCGGATCAACCTACTTCCCTGGCGCGAGCAACTGCGCGAGGAGCGCAAGCAGCGCTTTATGGTCAGCCTCGCAGGCGTGTTCATCGTTGCGGCGGGCCTGGTGTTCCTTGGTGATCAGATGCTCAACGCCGCGATCGATAATCAGAGCGCTCGCAATGACTTCATCAAGAAAGAGATCGCCGTCCTCGATGCGCGGATCAAGGAAATCAGTGAGCTCAAGACCCGTCGTCAGCAACTGCTGGAGCGGATGAAGATCATCCAGGATCTGCAGGGCAACCGGCCGATCATTGGTCGCGTATTCGATCAGTTGGTGCGGACGCTGCCGGATGGTGTGTACTTCACCAGCGTCAAGATGAGCGGCAAGAACATTGCCATCGTCGGTGCTGCCGAGTCGAACAACCGGGTTTCAAATCTCATGCGCAATCTGGATGGTTCCGAATGGTTGACGGCGCCTAACCTCACCGAGGTCAAGGCGGTTACGGCTGGTGCTTTGGATCAGGCGAACGTGTTCCAGCTGACGGTTCAGCAGACTCAGCCTGGTCAGGAAAAAGTGGAGGCCGCGCGATGAGTATCAAGAGTGCGCTGGAAGGTCTGCGCAGTATCGATCTCAATGATCTCGACATGAACAATGTCGGCTCCTGGCCGGCTGCGGTCAGGTTCATCGCCGGCTTGCTGCTGTTCATCATCGTGCTCGGGCTCGGTTACAACTTTCACCTGAAAGACCTGCAGGCCATGCTGGAGCAGCATCAGGGCGAGGAAGTGACGCTCAAAGATCAGTTTTCCATCAAGGCCTTCCAGGCTGCGAATCTGGAGGCTTACAAAGAGCAGATGGAGGAGATGGAAGTGTCTTTCGGTGCGCTGCTGCGGCAACTGCCGAGCGATACCGAAGTTCCCGGGCTTCTGGAGGATATTACGCGCACGGGGTTGGGAAGCGGCCTGGAATTCGAGGAGATCAAGTTGCAGCCTGAAGTGGCTCAGCAGTTCTATATCGAGTTGCCGATCCAGATCAAAGTCAGTGGCAGTTATCACGATCTGGCTACCTTCGTCAGTGGCGTGGCCAGCTTGCCTCGTATCGTGACCTTGCATGATTTTCAGTTGGTCCGGGCCAGCGCCGATAGTTCGACTCGGTTGAGCATGCAGATCATGGCGAAGACTTACCGTTACAACGACAAGGGGGCTCAATGATGAGTTTTTCTCGCTCTCTTCTGGTTGTAGGGCTTTTGGGTCTTGCTGGTTGTGGCTCCAGTGGCGACTTCGATGATCTGCGCAGCTACATGGATGAAGTCCGTGCCAAGCCGAAGGGCGCTATCGAGCCGCTGCCCACCTTTCAGCCGTACGAGAGCTTCACCTATCGTGCAGCCTCGTTGCGTAGCCCGTTTCAACCGCCAGTCAAGATCGACATTGTCGCTCGGCAGAAAGGCTCGGCCGAGATCAAGCCGGATGAGAGCCGCGTCAAGCAGTTCCTTGAGGGCTTCAATATCGAAACCTTCGAAATGGTCGGCACGTTGCGCAATGACCGTGAATTGTTTGCATTGGTTAACGGCGCCGGTGGTGTGCATCGTGTGAAAGTAGGTGATTACCTGGGGCGCAACCACGGCAAGATCATTCTGATCGACGAGTCCAAGGTCGATGTAATGGAAATTGTTCCGGATGGCGAGGGTGGCTGGCTTGAGCGACCGCGCAGCCTGACCTTGAAGGAGCGCTCCTGACGGGGCGAGGTGAGAAATGACTATAAATAATCTGTCTGCCAAACGGGATACGAAAATGAACGGCTCTCTTTCGCGTCTTAGTGTCGCCTTCATGGCAGCGCTGCTGTCGCCAGTAGTCCTGGCAGCCAACCTGCAGGGCCTGGATGTCGCCAGCCTGCCTGGTGACCGGGTCGAGCTGAAACTGTCTTTCGATGAGCCGGTGACGGCGCCGCGAGGCTACACCATCGAGCAGCCCGCTCGCATCGCCCTGGATCTTCCGGGTGTATCGAACAAACTTGGTTCCAAGAACCGGGAACTGGGTATCGGTAATGCGCGCAGCGTCACCATTGTCGAGGCCAAGGACCGCACGCGCCTGATCGTCAATCTGACAAGCCTGGCGGCCTATAGCACGCGTGTCGAAGGCAACGATCTGTTCGTCGTTGTCGGTGACTCTGCTGTCGCTCCTCGTCCGGCTACTACGCCTGTCGCAGCAACTCCCGCTCCTGCCAAGAAGGCCTATGGTCCGCAGGCGAAGGCAATCAGTAGTATCGACTTCCAGCGTGGCGAGCAGGGTGAAGGTAACGTCGTCATTACCCTTTCCGACAAGTCCGTCGCACCTGATATTCAGGAGCAGGGCGGCAAGATTCGTCTCGACTTCGCCAAGACCGAGTTGCCTGAGTCCTTGCGTGTACGTCTGGACGTGAAGGATTTCGCGACTCCAGTTCAGTTCGTCAGTGCCACCGGTAGTTCCAACAAGGCGAGCATCGTCATCGAGCCAGTAGGTTTTTACGATTACCTCGCCTATCAGACCGAGAACAAGCTGACCCTCAGCGTCAAGCCACTGACTCAGGAGGATGTCGAGCGTCGCAATGCGGATCGTTTTGCCTACACGGGTGAGAAGCTGTCGCTGAACTTCCAGGACATCGATGTCCGCTCCGTGCTGCAGCTGATTGCGGACTTCACCGATCTGAACCTGGTGGCCAGTGATACCGTCGCCGGTAATATCACCCTGCGTCTGCAGAACGTGCCATGGGATCAGGCGCTGGACCTGGTGCTCAAGACCAAGGGGCTGGACAAGCGCAAGGTGGGCAACGTGCTGTTGGTCGCACCGGCCGACGAGATCGCCGCCCGCGAGCGCCAGGAGCTGGAGTCGCAGAAGCAGATCGCCGAACTCGCTCCGCTGCGTCGTGAGCTGATTCAGGTCAACTACGCCAAGGCGACCGATATGGCCAAGCTGTTCCAGTCGGTGACCAGTGCCGATGGTGCGGCTGATGACCGTGGTTCTATCACGGTGGACGATCGCACCAATAGCATCATTGCTTATCAGACCCAGGAACGTCTGGACGAGCTGCGCCGGATCATTGCCCAGCTGGATATCCCGGTGCGCCAGGTGATGATCGAGGCGCGAATCGTGGAGGCCAACGTTGACTACAACAAGGCGTTGGGTGTTCGCTGGGGTGGTGCTTCCCGCCGTGGTAACTGGAGTGTGTATGGCAAGGATGGTGCTACGTCATTTGATGATGACGGGCGGGTTTTGCTGCCGGGTACCGACACTGTCGGCGACTTCACGCTGGATGAGGGTACCGCTCCTGTGCCGTTCGTTGACATGGGGGTCGCCAATAGTACAGCGGGCATCGGCATTGGCTTTCTGACGGACAACATCACGTTGGACCTGCAGCTTTCTGCCATGGAAGCGACCGGTAACGGTGAGGTCATCTCCCAGCCCAAGGTCGTGACTTCCGACAAGGAGACCGCGAAGATCCTCAAGGGTCAGGAAGTGCCCTATCAGGAGGCCAGTTCCAGCGGTGCGACCAGCACGTCCTTCAAAGAGGCCGCTCTGTCGCTGGAGGTGACGCCGCAGATTACGCCGGACAACCGCATCATCATGGAAGTCAAGGTGACCAAGGATGCCCCGAACTTCCAGGCCGCCATCAACGGCGTTCCGCCGATCAACAAGAATGAGGTCAATGCCAAGGTGCTGGTCAACGATGGTGAAACCATCGTGATCGGTGGGGTGTTCGAGAATACCCAGACCAAGGCGACCGAGAAGGTGCCTTTCCTCGGTGACCTGCCGTTCGTCGGTCGTGTGTTCCGTCGCGACATCGTGCAGGACGAAAAGACCGAGTTGCTGGTTTTCATCACTCCGCGCATCATGAATAACAATTCTATTGCCGTGAATCGATGATCTAAGTGCGGAATGTAATCCTCGTGGGCCCGATGGGTGCTGGAAAGAGCACCATCGGGCGTCTGCTTGCAAAAGAACTGCGTGTGCCCTTCAGGGACTCCGACAAGGAGATCGAGCAGCGTACGGGGGCCGATATTCCCTGGATTTTCGATGTCGAAGGGGAGCAGGGCTTTCGCGAGCGTGAGCAAGCCGTCATCGCCGAACTGTCGATGCAGGATGGCCTGGTGCTTGCCACTGGCGGCGGTGCGGTCATGCGTCCGGAGAACCGTCAGGCATTGCATGCCGGCGGGCGTGTGGTCTACCTGCATACCTCGGTCGATCAGCAGATCGATCGCACCTCGCGTGACCGCAATCGTCCCTTGTTGCGCACGGCCAACCCTGCTCAGGTGCTGCGAGACCTGATGGCACTGCGCGATCCGCTGTATCGGGAGGTGGCCGATATCATCATCGAGACGGACGAGCGTCCGCCGCGTATGGTGGTGCAGGAAATTCTCTCGCGTCTTGAAGCTCTTTCGCCCCGTTAAAGCGCGGGGCGAACTGCGCTATTCTTAAGGCCTTTTTATTCTGGGGGCCTCATGCAGACTCTTCACGTTGAACTCGGCGAGCGCAGTTATCCCATCTACATCGGTGACGGCCTGCTGGGCCGGCCGGAACTGCTTGCCCGGCATATCGCCGGTCGGCAGGTGGCAGTGGTCACCAATGAAACGGTCGCGCCGCTCTATCTCGATGCCTTGATGCGTTCGCTGGACGGCTTCAAGGTCGCGTCGGTGGTGTTGCCCGATGGCGAGGCGTTCAAGAACTGGGAGACCCTGCAGCTGATTTTCGACGGGCTGCTGAGCGCGCGCCACGACCGGCGCACCACCGTGGTGGCGCTGGGTGGCGGCGTGATCGGCGATATGGCCGGGTTCGCCGCTGCCTGCTATCAGCGCGGCGTGGATTTCATCCAGGTGCCGACCACCTTGCTGTCACAGGTCGACTCCTCCGTCGGCGGCAAGACCGGGATCAATCACCCGCTGGGCAAGAACATGGTGGGCGCGTTCTATCAGCCCAGGGCGGTGCTGATCGATACGGCCAGCCTGAACACCTTGCCGGCGCGCGAGCTGTCGGCCGGTTTGGCCGAGGTGATCAAGTACGGGTTGATCTGCGATGAGCCGTTCCTGGGCTGGCTGGAAGACAACATGGCAGCTCTGCGCGCGCTGGATGGGGCGGCGCTGACCTACGCCATCGAGCGCTCGTGTGCGGCCAAGGCGCGGGTGGTGGGTGCCGACGAGCGTGAGTCCGGCATTCGTGCGACCTTGAATCTGGGGCATACCTTCGGCCATGCCATCGAGACGGAGCAGGGCTACGGGGTCTGGCTGCATGGCGAGGCCGTTGCCGCTGGAACGGTCATGGCGCTGGAGATGTCCTATCGTCTCGGCTGGTTGTCCGCAGCGGATCGGGATCGAGGCGTGCGTCTGCTGCAAGCCGCCGGTTTGCCTGTCGTACCCCCTGAAGACATGACGCCCGAGCAGTTTCTCGAGCACATGGCGGTGGACAAGAAGGTCCTCGATGGCCAGCTTCGTCTGGTATTGCTCAGGCGTCTGGGCGAGGCTGTGGTGACCGCCGATTACCCGCGTGAAATTCTCGATGCCACGCTGCGTAGCGATTATGCGGCGCTGGCTCAGTCATCCAACTCTTGAAGAGTGATTCATGACCAGTTTGCATGCTGACGAAGCTTTCCTGGCGCACTACCAGTTCAGTCACGACCCCTTCGCGCCGCGAGTGCCCGGTTTCAAGTTCTTCCCAGCGCAGAGAAAGCCGGTGCTGGGGCAGCTGCACCACCTGGCACGTTACAGCCAGTTGCTGCTGGCCGTTGTCGGGCCGGAAGGCAGCGGCAAGACGCTGCTGCGTCAGGCGTTGGTCGCCAGTACCAACAAGCAGGCCGTGCAGACGGTGGTCGTTGCGCAGGGCGTGACGGGCAGTGATGCATTGCTGCGTCAGGTGGCTCAGGGACTGTCCGTCGCCCAGGCCGATGTGAGCGCGATCCTGGCTCAG
This sequence comes from Pseudomonas sp. REST10, assembly GCF_029542605.1. Taxonomy (NCBI): domain Bacteria; kingdom Pseudomonadati; phylum Pseudomonadota; class Gammaproteobacteria; order Pseudomonadales; family Pseudomonadaceae; genus Pseudomonas; species Pseudomonas sp. REST10. The sequence goes on from NZ_CP035677.1 coordinate 820,071, forward strand.
GTCGGGCAGCTGGCGCTGACGGGGCAGGAGGTCTATCTGCTGGTCGATGACGCCGATCAGCTGGATGACGCTGCCCTGAAAGCGGTTCTGGCGCTGGCGGCCGGCAATGGCGAGGGGCGTCCCCATCTGTTCCTGTTTGCCGAACAGGGTTTGCTGGCCCGGCTGGAGGCCCTCGCGGGTGGCGAGGAGTGCTATCACGCGATCGAGCTGCAACCCTATGCCGAGGACGAGACGCGTGAATACCTGGCGCAGCGCCTCGAGGGCGCCGGACAGGGGATCGACCTGCTCAGCGACGATCAGGTCGAGGATATCCATGCGCGGGCGCAAGGCTGGCCGGGAGCGATCAATCAGGAGGCTCGCGAGCTGCTGGTCGAGCAGATGCTCGCGCAGCGTTCAGCCGGGCGTGGCGCGGGCGCCGGCTTTGCCTTGCCGAAGAAGCACCTGCTCGCCCTGGCGGTGGTTGTTGTCGGTGTCGCCGCTGCCTGGTTCATGCAGGGGCGTGACAGTGCTTCCTCGGCGCCCGTTGCCAGCAATGCGTCACTGCCGCTGCAGCAAACTTCACCTGCCGTAGAGGCTGAGGCGCCAGCGCCGCTGGCGGCGACGGAAGAGCGCGCGCCGGCCATCGAGTTCGCCGGTGCAAGCCAGCCGCTGCCGTTGCCTCTGGTTGGCGAGTCGCAGGCCGTCATTCGTCAGCCACTGGCCGAGGCTGCGGGTGAGGAGCTGGACGCTTTCGAGCCGCCTGCTGCAACTGTCCCCTCGACCGTAACGGCGCCAACCGCTGCAATCCCTGCTGCACCTGCACCTGCACCTGCACCTGCACCTGCACCTGCACCTGCACCTGCGAAGCAGCCTGAGCCTGTCGCATCCAAACCGGCTGCTCCTGCTCCTGCTCCTGCTCCTGCTCCGGCAGCCAGGCCTGCGCCTGCCAAGCCAGAGCCAGCCAAGCCTGTGGCTGCGGCCAATGCTGCGGGTAGCTGGTATGCCCAGCAGCCTGCATCGCGCTATGCATTGCAGGTGGTGGGTTCGCGTTCGGAGTCGAATATCCAGGCGCTGGCGCGCGAGGGTGGCAGCGAGTACCGCTACTTCAAGAAAATCCACCAGGGCCAGCCTCTGTACGTGCTGACCTATGGTAGCTTCGCCACTCGTGACGCTGCCCAGGCTGCCGTGAAAACCCTGCCTGCCAAGCTGCAGGCGGGTAAGCCCTGGCCGCGCACCCTGGGCAGCATCCAGCAGGAAATGAGCCGCTAAGCTCTCCCGCCTCCAAGGTGACCGCCCGGTCTTTAGCACGACCTCGCGGTCCCATCCTTCGTTTTTGCGACATTAATTTTCACCCCCTCGTCACGAAAATTTGTGACGCCATGGGTGGATATGTACAATGACCTCCCTTTTGCCTACGCAAAGCTGGCGCGTGCCTGCTTTTCGGGTTTAAGCAATTGAATTAGAAAGTAATTTGCCTGAGGTCTAGGCAGCCTGGTGAGAGTTTCCCCTATGAAAGCAGGTTTGTACCGTCCTGATGAGTTCAAGGATAACTGCGGCTTCGGCTTGATCGCCCACATGCAAGGTGAGGCTAGTCATCACCTGCTCAAGACCGCTATTGAGGCCCTCACCTGCATGACTCACCGCGGCGGTATCAACGCCGACGGCAAGACCGGTGATGGTTGTGGCCTGCTGATCCAGAAGCCCGATCAGTTCCTGCGTGCGATGGCCCAGGAGCATTTCGGCGTCGATCTGCCCGCGCAATATGCCGTCGGCATGGTGTTCCTCAATCAGGATGCGGCCAAGGCCGAGGCCGCGCGCGAGAACATGAACCGCGAAATCCTCGCGGCCGGCCTGCAACTGGTCGGCTGGCGCAAGGTGCCGGTCGATACCAGCGTACTCGGCCAGCTGGCGCTGGAGCGCCTGCCGCAGATTGAGCAGGTGTTCATCGGTGGCGAGGGTCTCAGCGACCAGGAATTCGCCATCAAGCTGTTCAGCGCGCGCCGTCGCTCCTCGGTGGCCAATGCCGACGACAGCGATCACTACATCTGCAGCTTCTCGCACAAGACCATCATCTACAAAGGCCTGATGATGCCGGCGGACCTGCAGCAGTTCTACCCTGACCTGGGTGACGAGCGCCTGCAGACCGCCATCGCGGTCTTCCACCAGCGCTTCTCCACCAACACCCTGCCGAAGTGGCCGCTGGCGCAGCCCTTCCGCTATCTCGCCCACAACGGCGAGATCAACACCATCACCGGCAACCGCAACTGGGCGCAGGCGCGTCGCACCAAGTTCGCCAACGAACTGATCCCTGATCTGGACGAGCTCGGCCCGCTGGTCAACCGCGTCGGTTCCGACTCCTCGAGCATGGACAACATGCTCGAGCTGATGGTCACCGGGGGCATCGACTTGTTCCGTGGCCTGCGCATGATCATTCCGCCGGCGTGGCAGAACGTCGAGACCATGGACGCCGACCTGCGTGCGTTCTACGAGTACAACTCCATGCACATGGAGCCGTGGGACGGCCCTGCCGGCGTGGTCCTGACCGACGGTCGGCATGCCGTGTGTCTGCTCGACCGTAACGGTCTGCGCCCGGCGCGCTGGGTGACCACCAAGAACGGCTACATCACCCTGGCCTCGGAAATCGGTGTCTGGGACTACCAGCCCGAGGACGTCATCGCCAAGGGCCGTGTCGGTCCGGGGCAGATCCTAGCGGTCGACACCGAGACTGGCCAGGTGCTGGACACCGAGTCCATCGACAGCCGCCTGAAGTCGCGTCACCCCTACAAACTGTGGCTGCGCAAGCATGCCCAGCGCATCAAGGCGACGCTGGAAGACCGCGACCATGGTTCGGCCTTCTACGACCCGGATCAGCTCAAGCAGTACATGAAGATGTTCCAGGTCACCTTCGAGGAGCGTGACCAGGTACTGCGTCCGCTCGGCGAGCAGGGCCAGGAGGCGGTCGGCTCCATGGGCGACGACACCCCGATGGCGGTGCTCAGCCAGCGCGTGCGTTCGCCTTACGACTACTTCCGTCAGCAGTTCGCCCAGGTCACCAACCCGCCGATCGACCCGCTGCGTGAAGCGATCGTCATGTCGCTGGAGATCTGCCTGGGCGCCGAGCGCAACATCTTCAGCGAGTCGCCCGAGCACGCTACCCGCGTGATCCTCAGCAGCCCGGTGATCTCGCCCGCCAAGTGGCGCGCGCTGATGAACCTGGAGCGCCCTGGCTTCGATCGTCATGTCATCGACATGAACTACGACGAGGCGCTGGGACTGGAAGCGGCCGTGCGCAACATGGCCGACCAGGCCGAGGAAGCCGTGCGCGCCGGCAAGGTGCTGCTGGTACTGACGGACCGTCACATTGCCCCGGGCAAGCTGCCGGCGCATGCGGCGCTGGTTACCGGTGCCGTGCACCATCGCCTGACCGAGAAAGGTCTGCGTTGCGACTGCAACATCCTGGTGGAAACCGCCACGGCACGTGATCCGCACCACTACGCGGTGCTGCTGGGCTTCGGTGCGTCGGCGGTCTATCCGTTCCTCGCCTACGAAGTGCTGGGTGACCTGATCCGCACCGGCGAAGTGCTGGGCGACCTGTACGAAGTGTTCAAGCACTACCGCAAGGGCATCTCCAAGGGGCTGCTGAAGATCCTGTCGAAGATGGGTATCTCCACCGTGGCCTCCTACCGTGGCGCGCAGCTGTTCGAAGCGGTCGGCCTGGCCGATGAAGTCACCGGGCTGTGCTTCCGTGGCGTCGCCAGCCGCATCCAGGGCGCGCGTTTCGTCGACATCGAAAGCGAGCAGAAGCTGCTCTCCTTCGAAGCCTGGAACAACCGCAAGGCGATCCAGCAGGGCGGTCTGCTCAAGTTCGTCTACGGTGGCGAATACCACGCCTACAACCCGGGCGTCGTGCGTACGCTGCAGGACGCCGTGCAGCAGGGCAACTACGAGAAGTACAAGGAATACTCGGCGCTGGTCGATACCCGTCCGGCCTCGATGATCCGCGACCTGCTCAAGGTCAAGGAATCCGCCACACCGATTGCCCTCGATGCGGTCGAGCCGCTGGAGTCGATCTTCAAGCGCTTCGATGCCGCCGGTATCTCCCTGGGCGCTCTGTCGCCCGAGGCGCACGAGGCACTGGCCGAAGCGATGAACCGCCTGGGCGGCCGCTCCAACTCCGGTGAGGGTGGTGAGGACCCGGCGCGCTACGGCACCGTCAAGAGTTCGAAGATCAAGCAGGTGGCCACCGGCCGCTTTGGCGTGACCCCGGAATACCTGGTCAACGCCGAAGTGCTGCAGATCAAGGTGGCCCAGGGCGCCAAGCCCGGTGAGGGTGGCCAGCTGCCGGGTGGCAAGGTCAACGGCCTGATCGCCAAGCTGCGCTATGCCGTGCCGGGCGTGACCCTGATCTCGCCGCCGCCGCACCACGACATCTACTCGATCGAAGACTTGGCGCAGCTGATCTATGACCTCAAGCAGGTCAACCCGCAGGCGCTGGTCTCGGTCAAGCTGGTGGCCGAGGCCGGGGTGGGCACCATCGCCGCCGGTGTGGCCAAGGCCTACGCCGACCTGATCACCATTTCCGGCTACGACGGCGGCACCGGCGCCTCGCCGCTGACCTCCATCCGTTATGCCGGCGCGCCGTGGGAACTGGGCCTGGCCGAGACCCACCAGACCCTGCGCGGCAACGACCTGCGCGGCAAGGTGCGGGTACAGACCGACGGTGGTCTGAAGACCGGCCTGGACGTGATCAAGGCCGCCATCCTCGGTGCCGAGAGCTTCGGCTTCGGCACCGCGCCGATGGTCGCCCTGGGCTGCAAGTACCTGCGCATCTGCCACCTGAACAACTGCGCCACCGGCGTGGCCACGCAGAACGACAAGCTGCGCAAGGACCACTTCATCGGTACCGTCGAGATGGTGATGAATTTCTTCACCTACGTCGCCGAGGAAACCCGCGAGTGGCTGGCCAAGCTCGGCGTAAGCCGCCTCGAGGACCTGATCGGGCGTACCGATCTGCTCGAGGTGCTGCCGGGCGAGACCGCCAAGCAGGGCAATCTGGATCTGTCGCCGCTGCTCGCCAGTGCGCATATCCCGGCCGACAAGCCGCAGTACTGCCGGGTGCCGAAGAACCCGCCGTTCGACGAAGGTCTGCTGGCCGAGAAGATGGTCGAACTGGCCAAGGACGCCATCGCCGGCAAGACGGGCGGCGAGTACGAGCTGAAGATCGGCAACTGCGACCGTTCCATCGGTGCCCGTGTGTCCGGCGAGATCGCCCGTGCCCACGGCAACCAGGGCATGAACGGCGCACCGATCACCTTCCGCTTCAAGGGCACTGCCGGTCAGAGCTTCGGCGTATGGAACGCCGGCGGCCTGAACCTGTGCCTGGAAGGCGACGCCAACGACTACGTGGGCAAGGGCATGACGGGCGGCAAGATCGTCATCACCCCGCCTGCGGGCAGCCCGTTCGCCACCGAGGACAGCGCCATCATCGGCAATACCTGCCTGTACGGCGCCACCGGCGGCAAGCTGTTCGCCACCGGCACCGCCGGCGAGCGTTTCGCTGTGCGTAACTCCGGTGCTCATGCCGTGGTGGAAGGCACCGGCGACCATTGCTGCGAATACATGACCGGCGGCTTCGTCTGCGTGCTGGGCAAGACCGGCTACAACTTCGGTTCGGGCATGACCGGCGGCTTCGCCTACGTGCTCGACCTGGACAACGGCTTCTACGACCGCGTCAACCATGAGCTGGTGGAAATCCAGCGCATCAACAACGAGGCGATGGAGGCTTATCGCAGCCACCTGGAAAGCGTATTGGCCGAGTACGTCGCGGAAACCGGCAGTGAGTGGGGTCATAACCTGCTGGAGAACCTGGACGACTACCTGCGCAAGTTCTGGTTGGTCAAGCCGAAAGCGGCCAGCCTGAAGTCGCTGCTGTCCAGCACCCGTGCCAACCCGCAATAAAGCCGCAAGCGGCAAGCCCCACGCTGCAAGTCAGAAGCAGCTCCGGGCTTGCCGATCCAACGTGATCGTCTTGCAGCTTGCAGCTTGAAGCTTGCCGCTGCTGTTATGAGGTAATGCAATGACTGAACGTCTGAACAACGACTTCCAGTTCATCGAAGTCGGGCGCAAAGACCCGAAGAAGAAACTGCTGCGTCAGCGCAAGAAGGAATTCGTCGAGATCTACGACAACTTCAAGCCGGCGCAGGCCTCCGACCAGGCGCATCGCTGCCTGGGCTGCGGCAACCCGTATTGCGAGTGGAAGTGCCCGGTGCACAACTTCATCCCGAACTGGCTCAAGCTGGTTTCGGAGGGCAACATCCTCGCGGCGGCCGAACTGAGCCACCAGACCAACACCCTGCCGGAAGTCTGCGGTAGGGTGTGCCCGCAGGACCGTCTGTGCGAGGGCGCCTGTACCCTCAACGACGGTTTCGGCGCGGTGACCATCGGTTCGGTGGAGAAGTACATCACCGACACCGCCTTCGCCATGGGCTGGCGTCCGGACATGTCCAAGGTCAAGCCGACCGGCAAGCGCGTCGCCGTGATCGGTGCCGGCCCGGCCGGTCTGGGCTGTGCCGATGTGCTGGTGCGTAACGGCGTGACCCCGGTGGTGTTCGACAAGAACCCGGAGATCGGTGGCCTGCTGACCTTCGGCATTCCCGAGTTCAAGCTGGAGAAGACCGTACTCAGCCGCCGCCGTGAAGTCTTCAGTGGCATGGGCATCGAGTTCCGCCTGAACACCGAGATCGGCAAGGACGTGACCATGCAGCAACTGCTGGATGAGTACGATGCCGTGTTCATGGGCATGGGCACCTACACCTACATGAAGGGCGGTTTCCCGGGCGAGGACCTGCCGGGCGTCTACGACGCACTGGATTTCCTCATCGCCAACGTCAACCGCAACCTGGGCTTCGAGAAGTCGCCGGAAGACTTCATCGACATGAAGGGCAAGCGCGTCGTGGTGCTCGGCGGTGGCGACACCGCGATGGACTGCAACCGCACCTCGATCCGTCAGGGCGCCAAAGCGGTGACCTGCGCCTATCGGCGTGACGAAGAGAACATGCCGGGCTCGCGCAAGGAAGTGAAGAACGCCAAGGAAGAGGGCGTGAAGTTCCTCTTCAACCGCCAGCCCATCGCCATCGTCGGTGAAGGCAAGGTGGAAGGCATCAAGGTGGTCGAGACCCGTCTCGGCGAGCCGGATGCCCGTGGCCGCCGCAGCCCCGAGCCGATTCCGGGTTCCGAGGAAGTCATCCCGGCAGAGGCCGTGCTGATCGCCTTCGGTTTCCGCCCGAGCCCGGCCCCCTGGTTCGAGCAGTTCGAGATCCAGACCGACAGCCAGGGCCGCGTCGTGGCGCCCGAGCAGGGTCAGTTCAAGCACCAGACCAGCAACCCGAAGATCTTCGCCGGTGGCGACATGGTGCGCGGTTCGGACCTGGTGGTGACCGCGATCTTCGAAGGCCGCAACGCCGCCGAAGGTATCCTCGACTACCTCAGCGTCTGATTCGCCCGAGACCTGCGCGGCTGCGTTCGGTAGTCGCGCGGGTCGATGGCGAAACTCTCCAGGCGCGAGCGCAGGGTGGTGGGCTTGAGCTCCAGCAACCGCGCCGCCCCTTCCTTACCCGATATCCTGCCCACGCAGACACTGAGCGCGGCGATCAGGTTGTCGTGCTTCCTGCTCCTTGGCTATTGGCGTCAGCGGCTCCGCCGGTGCGTCGCTGGGCAGGTCCAGTCGCAGGCGTGTACCGGGTGAGACCATCAAGGAACTGATCCGTGAGGCGTTCGGCGACGGCATCATGAGCGCCATCGACTTCAGCATGGACATTTCCCGTGTCGCCGACCCCAAGGGCGACCGCGTGCAGATCGTGCCCAACGGCAAGTTCCTGCCCTGCAAGGCCTGGTGAAACGGCGCGGCATATGGTCGCGATGGACGAAAGGCACGGCACCCGCCGTGCCTTTTGTTTTGCGCTCTGCGAAAATGCCCGCACTTTTTTTCCAGGACTCTGCCATGACCGCCCTGAAGAACGACCGTTTCCTGCGCGCCCTGCTCAAGCAACCTGTGGATGTCACGCCGATCTGGATGATGCGCCAGGCCGGCCGCTATCTGCCGGAATACCGCGCGACCCGGGCCAAGGCCGGCGACTTCGTGAGCCTGATGAAGAACCCGGAACTGGCCTGCGAGGTCACCATCCAGCCGCTGGATCGCTATCCGCAGCTGGACGCGGCGATCCTGTTCTCCGACATCCTTACCATCCCCGATGCGATGGGGCAGGGGCTGTACTTCGAGACCGGCGAAGGTCCGCGTTTCAAGAAGGTGGTCAGCAGCCTGGCCGACATCGAGGCGCTGCCGGTCACCGACGCGGAGAAGGACCTGGGCTACGTGATGGATGCCGTGCGCACCATCCGCCGCGAACTCGGGGGGCGGGTGCCGCTGATCGGTTTCTCCGGCAGCCCGTGGACGCTGGCGACCTACATGGTCGAAGGCGGCTCGAGCAAGGATTTCCGCAAGACCAAGGCCATGCTCTACGACAACCCGCAGGCCATGCATGCGCTGCTGGACAAGCTGGCGCAGTCGGTCACTGCCTACCTGAACGGGCAGATCCTGGCGGGGGCGCAGGCGGTGCAGATTTTCGACTCCTGGGGCGGCGCGCTGTCGGCAGCGGCCTATCAGGAGTTCTCCCTGGCCTACATGAAGAAGATCGTCGCTGGCCTGATCCGCGAGCATGAAGGTCGCCAGGTCCCGGTGATCCTGTTCACCAAGGGCGGCGGGTTGTGGCTCGAGTCGATGGCCGACAGCGGCGCCGAAGCCCTGGGCCTGGACTGGACCTGCGACATCGGCAGCGCCCGCGCCCGCGTCGGCGCCAAGGTGGCACTGCAGGGCAACATGGACCCGGCGGTGCTCTACGCCAAGCCCGAGGCGATTCGCGCCGAAGTGGCACGCATCCTGGCGGCGTACGGCGCCGGTAGCGGCCATGTGTTCAACCTCGGCCACGGCATCACCCCGGAAGTCGACCCGGCCCATGCCGGCGCCTTCTTCGAGGCCGTGCACGAGCTGTCGGCGCAGTATCACCAGTAGCACCAGTAGCACCATGAAAAAGCCCGGCAATGCCGGGCTTTTTCTTAGAAACCTGCGCGGTACTTGCTGTCGACCTTGCGCTTTTCCAGTGTGTACCGAGCAATGTCCATCTGCCCGCTGCCCAGCTGATCGTCCAGTTCCTGCAGCTCTCGCTCGTGCAGTTTGGCGACATGGGCCTTGGTCACGTTGTAGTTGATCGCACGTGCTGCGTCGTAGCCACTGACCGGATCCCAGAGGATGGACAGCGGCCAGAGCAGCAGGTTGACGACGCCATAGCCATATTCGCGCCCGTAGAACGAACCACCACCGGGGAGCAGGCCGAGTGCGGCAGCCGCGCCGGGGCTCTTGTCCCGGATGGCCATGCCACGGCTTTCATACGCGTCGAGCTCGGCTTTCTGTACGGAGTTGAGCCCGTTGGCACAGCCGGTGGTGATGGCCAGAAGGCCGCCAATCAAAAGTGTACGCAGGTACTGCATTGCATTTCCTTGTTGTGCATGTTGTCCTGATGCGCCGCTGGCGCGCGCGGAAACTATCACGACTGATATCAGTTGGCCATTATTGTCGTGATTGTCATGAGGTTTGCATAAGCTCTGGAGTCCAGAGCATTCAGGGAGAGCAACGATGCGACGTGTGGTGTTCAACCAGAAAGGGGGCGTGGGCAAGTCCAGCATCGCGTGCAATCTCGCCGCGGTGAGTGCCGCGCAGGGTTATCGGACGCTGCTGATCGACCTCGATGCCCAGGCCAACTCGACCCACTACCTGACCGGGCTGACCGGTGAGGAAATACCCGTTGGCATTGCCGACTTCTTCAAGCAGACCCTGGCGTCCGGGCCGTTCTCCAAGAAGGGCAAGGTGGATATCTACGAAACCCCCTTCGACAACCTCCATGTGGTCACCGCGACGGCGGAACTGGCGGAGCTGCAGCCCAAGCTGGAGCAGAAGCACAAGATCAACAAGCTGCGCAAACTACTCGACGAGCTGGCCGAGGATTACGACCACATCTACCTGGATACGCCGCCTGCGCTGAACTTCTACACGGTCTCCGCACTGATCGCGGCTGACCGGGTGCTGATCCCCTTCGACTGCGACAGCTTCTCGCGTAATGCGCTGTACGGCCTGCTGGCCGAGATCGAAGAGCTGCGCGAGGATCACAACGAGGCGCTGGAGGTTGAGGGCATCGTGGTCAATCAGTTCCAGCCGCGCGCCTCGCTGCCGCAGCAACTGCTGGACGAGCTGCTTGCCGAGGGGCTGCCGGTGCTGCCGGTCAACCTGATGAGCTCGGTGAAGATGCGCGAATCGCACCAGGTGTGCACGCCGCTGATCCATCTGGATGCACGGCACAAGCTGACTCAGCAGTTCGTCGAGCTGCACGACCTGCTCAACCAGGCCTGATCATCCGGCAAAGAGAAGGCGCCCTCGGGCGCCTTTTGTTCATCAGCGCACCACGAACACGTCGCACGGCGCCTTGTGCAGGAAGTGCTGGGCCAGGCTGCCGAGCAGCGCCTGGGAGAAGGCGCTGCGACCGTGGCTGCCGAGGACCAGCAGCTCGCCGCGGCGACTCTTGATCTGCTCCTGCAGGCTGCGCAGGATGCCGCCCTGCAGCACCTCGTGGCTGAGCGAGGGGCCGCCCGGCGGCAGGCTCTGCGACTCGTCGTGCAGGAGCTGGTCGATCAGGCCGCGCTGTGTCTCGAGCTGCTGTTCGACTTGCTGAGGCGTGCCCTTGTCCGGTTCGAAGACGTGCAGCGCGTGCAGCTCGGCGCCTTCGGGCAGCAGCCGATACGCCTGGCCCAGGGCGCTGCAGGCGCACAGCGAGAAGTCGATGGCGGCCAGTGCTCGCTGGTAAGGGGCGAAGTCATTGCGCGCGACCAGCAGCAGCGGTACGGTGCAGCGGCGGGCGATACGGTCCAGGCTGGTGCCGGAGAAGAAGTCATGGCGCTGGTGATGGCCGCCCAGCACCAGCAGGTCGCAGCCGGTTTCCTGCACCTGCTGCAAGACCACCTCCGAGGGTTTGCCGCTGAGCATGCGCAGCGCGGTCCCGGCTGGCGCGTACTGGGTCAGGCTGCGGTCCAGGGCCTGGCGGGCCTTCTCGTGCTGCTCGCTGCTCTGGCTCGGGTCCAGGACGTGCAGGATGGTCAGGCGGGCATTGTGCTGCTTGGCCAGTTGGGTGGCACGGCACAGGGCCAGGTCGGCGGTGTCGCGCAGGTCATGGGCGATAAGAATGTGATTGAACATGGTGACGGCTCTCCTGCCGATACCCGTCGGCAATTTTATTGTGCCTGTTCAGATAGCCGCTCTTTTGACCTATGGCAAGGCCGGGGACTGTAACCGATTGCGAATGCCGGTCGCGGCGTCGTTCAGCGTAAACGCAATTGATAGTGGCCGCGACTTTCCGCGACCACTTCTCCGTTGCCGTCGGTCAGTTGCAGTTCCAGCAGGTAGGACGCCTTGCCCTGCTGGTGAGCCTGCTCCTCCAGGCCCTGGATTTCCTCGGCCGACAGGCGCGCTTCGACTTGGATGTCTCCGCTGGCCGGGCGCCGGAAGCGCAGGTTCATTTCCGTGACGATGGGATAGAAGCGCTGGGTGTCGAAGCTGGTCAGGAACAGGGCGCCGCCCGGAATTTCCGCCAGGGTGAAGAGGGCGCCCGCGTACATGCTGCCGATGTGGTTCTGGTTGCCTTGCAGGGGCATGCGCAGGCGCACGAAGCCGGGCTCCAGAACCTCGGCCTTGAGGCCGCTGCGGTGGACGAAGGCGATCTGTTCTTCGGTCAGCTGACGAGCGATTTCCGTGGGCAGAGGCATGGCGCGACTCCAGGGGCGATGATCGCCCCAGCCTAAAGGCTGGACCCTGCCCTGCAATTGACCTCAGCGCCCGAGCGCGTTGACCGAAGCGCTCACAGGCCGTGCTGGCGCAGCCAGGCCAGCAGTTGCGGCAAGGGCATGGCGCCGCTCTGGCGGGCCACTTCCACACCGCCCCTGAACAGGATGAGGCTGGGGATCGAGCGGATGCCCAGCTGCCCGGACAGCTGGGCATTGGCCTCGCTGTCCAGCTTGCCCAGGCGGCAACGTCCTTGCAGCTGCGTCGCGGCCTGCTGGAAGGTGGGGGCGAACGCCTGGCAGGGGCCGCACCAGCTCGCCCAGACATCCACCAGCAGGGGCAGGTCGCCCTTGAGCTGGCTGGCGAAGTTGCTCTGCGTCAGCTCGATGGGGGCTGCCGGCAGCACCTGCGCCTTGCAGCGGCCGCAGCGCGGGCTGTCGTGCAGGCGCTCGCCTGGGATGCGGTTGAGCCCGTTGCAGTGCGGGCAGGGAATCAGCAGGGGATCGGGCATGACGGCGACGCTCCAGGGAACATGTCGAACAGATGGAGTCGCCGCCGGCGGATATCAAGTCAGATCGGCGTCAGCGGGAAGAACCAGGGGATGACCACGGTAGCCACGGCCCAGAGCAGCAGATTGAGCGGCACGCCGACCTTCATGAAGTCGGTGAAGCGGTATCCCCCCGCGTTGTAGACGAAGGTATTGGTCTGATAGCCGATCGGGGTGGCGAAGCTGGCGCTGGCGGCGAACATCACCGCGACCACGAAGGCGCGCGGGTCGACGCCGAGGTGCTGGGCCAGGCCGATGGCGATCGGCGTCACCAGCACGGCGACGGCGTTGTTCGACAGCATCTCGGTGAGGACCGAGGTGAACAGATAGATCACGCTGAGCATCAGCAGGGGGCCGGCCCAGGGCAGCCAGCCCATCACGTTCTCCACCAGCAGCCTGACCAGGCCGACCTTGTCCATGGCGATGCTGATGGCCAGCATGCCGAAGATCAGGCTGAGGATCTTCCAGTCCACCGCTTTGTAGGCGTCCTCGACGTCGAGGCAGCGGGTTGCCAGGACGGTGACGGCGCCGATGATCGCCAGGCCCTCGATGGGCATCACGCCGAAGGCGGCCAGCAGCATCACCGCCAGCGTGGCGATGATCGCGATCGGCGCCTTGTCGCGGCGGAAGGCGCGTTCCTGCACGGCGTTGAGGCTGATCAGTTCGCCGTTGTCGGCGAAGCGCTTGATCTGCGCCGGCGTGCCTTCCACCAGCATCACGTCGCCGAACTGCAGCTGGAAGTCGTCGAGGTTGCCCTGCACGTTCTCGTCCTGGCGGTGGATCGCCAGGACCGCGATGCCGTAGCGTGCGGTCAGGTCGAGGTCGCGCATCGGCCGGTGGCTGTAGCGCGAGTTGCGCCCGACGATGGCCTCCGCGAGGATCACGTCGTGGCTGCTGATGGTCTCGAAGGCGTCGCCGCGGTTGAAGCTCAGGTGACCGCTTTCACGCAGTTCCACCACGTTCTTCACCTGGCCGTGGAGCATCAGGCGATCGCCGCTGGCCAGCAGGGTGCTGGCGCCCGGCTCGGTCAGTTCCTGTTCGTCGCGAAACAGCTTGAGCACCTGCAGGCCGCTGCCGCCGTTGAGGTTGGCCTCGTGCAGGGTCTTGCCGATCATCGGCGAGTCGTGCGGGACCAGCAGTTCGGTCATGAAGGTGCGTGACAGGTCCGGGCGCAGCTGGCGCGAGAGGGTCTCGCGCTCCGGTAGCAGGCGCCGGCCGATGGTCAGCAGGTAGGCCATGCCGAACGCGGCCATGATCAGCCCGGCGCCCGTGATCTCGAAGATGCCGAAGGGCTCCAGACCCGCCTTGCGTGCCACGCCGTCGACCAGGATGTTGGTCGAGGTGCCGATCATGGTCAGGGTGCCGCCGAGGATGGTGGCATAGGACAGTGGGATGAGCAGCTTGGATGGCAGGGTGCCGGCGCGCCGCGCCAGGGCGATGGCCACCGGGGTGAGGATGGCCACGACCGGGGTGTTGTTGAGGCAGGCCGAGACCACCAGCGCGGTGACGGTGAGACCGGAGAGCACGCGGATCGGGCTGGTGCCGACCAGATTGCCCAGCCAGTTGCCCAGCGCGTCGATGCAGCCGGTACGTTCCAGGGCGGCGGAGAGCACGAACATGCAGGCGATGGTGACCGGTGCCGAGTTGGACAGCACGCTGAGCACTTCCCCTGGCGTCAGCAGCTGGCTGACCAGCAGCGCGGCCACGGCGATGGCGGCGACGATGTCCGGGCTCCACTTTTCCCGCACGAAGGCGTAGAGCACCCAGATCAGCAGGGCGCCGACGAACAGCAGGGGCAGGGAGTCCCAGGGCATGAAAATCCTTGGCAGCGAATCTCGTGTGAGGTATCGGGCACGCACGGGGCGGCCTGGCTGGGCGCCAAGATAGAGGGCTTCTCTTAGATAGTCTAAGAATGTTTGGGCAGATTGATATGCCTTTTCGATTTAACAGATAAGGCAGCCAGCGGGGTTGTCCGGGGCTTCGACAGCCGCTCAGGACGAGCAGCTGATCTCCAGGTGCTTGCCCCACTGCGGCGGACGCTCGGCGTAGCGCTGCATGTCCGGCTGCTCGTCGAACGGCCGTGAGAGCACCGCGTGCAGCTCACGTACCGGGCCGTAGTCGCCTCGTTCGGCGGCCTCGATGGCCTGCTGGGCCAGGTAGTTGCGCAGGATGTACTTGGGGTTGCACGCCTGCATGCGCGCCTGCCGCTCGGCCTGCTCGCCGCCCTCGCGTGCGCAGCGGGCGAGGTAGTCGCCGCCCCAGGCGTCGAAGCCGGCGAGGTCGACGAAGTCCTCGCGCACCACCTGCAGCGCGTCTGCGGGCGCACGCTCACCCAGGTTGCGGAAGAACAGCGTGTAGTCGGTGGCCTTGCCGGCCTGCATCAGCTGCAGCAGGCGCTGGACCAGCGCCTCGTCGTCGTCCTCGGCCCGGGTGAACCCCAGGCGCCTGCGCATCAGGTCCAGGTAGTGGGCCTGATACAGCGGCAGGAACAGCTCCAGCGTCTCGCGCAGGCGCTCCACGGCGACGAAGGGGGTCAGCGCCTGGGCCAGGGCTGCGAGGTTCCAGTGGGCGATGGGGACCTGGTTGCTGAAGCTGTAGCGGCCGCTGTCGTCGGAGTGATTGCAGATGTGCTGGGCATCGAAATCGTCGAGGAAGGCATAGGGGCCGTAGTCGAAGGTGATGCCGAGGATCGACATGTTGTCGGTGTTCATCACCCCGTGGCAGAAGCCGTAGGCCTGCCAGTGGGCGATCATCTGCGCGGTGCGCTCGATCACCTCGCGCAGCATCGCCAGCCAGGGTTCGTCCTGCTCCAGGCAGTGCGGGAAGTGGCAGCTCAGCACGTGCTCGCCGAGCACTTTCAGCTGCTCGTGCTGGCGCGTGTAGTAGAAGTACTCGAAGTGACCGAAGCGCACATGGCTGCGGGCCAGGCGCAGGACCATGGCGGCGCTTTCCTGCTTCTCGCGCCACACCGGGGTGCTCGAGGCGGTCACGCACAGCGCCCGTGAGCTGGGAATGCCGAGCGCGTGCAGGTGTTCGCTGGCGAGAAACTCGCGGATCGACGAGCGCAGCACCGCGCGGCCGTCACCCATGCGCGAATAGGGGGTCATGCCGGCGCCCTTGAGGTGCAGGTCCCAGTGCTCGCCGGCCGTGTTCAGCACCTCGCCCAGCAGCAGGCCTCGGCCGTCGCCCAGGCGTGGCGTGTAGCCGCCGAACTGGTGCCCGGAGTAGACCATCGCACGCGGTTCGGCCTCGCCCCACAGCTTGTGCCCGGCGAACAGCTCGGTGAACTCGCTGCGCTGCGCCTCGGCCGGATCGAGATCGAGCAGGGCCATGGCCGACTCGCTCGCCACCACCAGGCGCGGTTGCTCGATGGGCTCGGGCAGCACCTCGGTGGAGAAGGCATCACCCAGGCGGGCGAAGCGGTTGTCGAAGGTCAGCGCGTCGAGGCGTTTCACCTGGGGCTCCTCTGCAGGTCAGGGCGTGGCGGGGGGAGGGGGCGTGTCTTGCACCGCTGCGGCGCCCGCCGCAGCAGCCTTGATCAGATCCTTCTGGTCGAGCTTCTGCTCGCCATGCTCCAGGTTCTTCACGTACACCTCGACCTGGCGGAAGGCGATGTTGATGCCGTTCCTGGGGAATTCCTTGTCGATGAAACGGTTGATCTCGTCGGTGGCCGGGTTGCGGTCGCCGAGGTCGCGCACGTGAATGCGCAGCTCGTGATCCAGGGTGCTTTCGCCGAAATTCAGGAAGTAGGCAATCGGCGCCGGGTCTTTCAGCACCCGGCTGTTTTCCTGGGCGGCCTGCAGCAGAAGTTTGCGCACCAGGTCGAGGTCCGAGCCGTAGCCGACACCGACCTTGAGGGTGACGCGGGTCACGGTGTCGCTCAGCGACCAGTTGATCAGCTGGCCGGTGATGAAGGTCTTGTTCGGAACGATGATTTCCTTGTGGTCGAAATCGGTGATGGTGGTCGCGCGGATGCGGATCTTGCTCACCGTACCGGACAGGTTGCCGATGGTCACCACGTCGCCGATGCGCACCGGGCGCTCGAAGAGAATGATCAGGCCGGATATGAAGTTGGCGAAGATTTCCTGCAGGCCGAAACCCAGGCCGACCGAGAGCGCGGCCACCAGCCACTGCAGCTTGTCCCAGCTCACGCCCAGGGTGGACAGGGTGGTGACGATGCCGATGGCGACCAGGGCGTAGGACAGCAGCGTGGTGGTGGCGTAGGCGCTGCCCTGGGCCAGGCGCATGCGCGACAGCACCAGCACCTCGAGCAGGCCGGGCAGGTTGCGCGCCAGGGCCACGGTGATGGCGACGATGATCAGCGCGCCGATCACGTCCATCAGGCTGATCGGCACCAGGGTGGCGGCCTCGCCGGTGCCGCTGCTGTACTCGTAGAGGTTGACCGTGTCGAGGTAGGTGAACACGCCGATCAGCTCGGCCCAGACCCAGTACAGGCACACCAGGAAGCCGCCCAGCAGGGCCAGGCGGATCAGGCGCAGCGACTGCTGGTTGACCTGCTCGATGTCGAGCGTCGGCTCCTCCACCGCTACCTCGCCTTCCGGGCCGTCCTTGCTCTGCGTCTGGCGCTTGGCCAGCGCGCGCTGGTAGGCCAGGCGCCGCGCCGCGACGCTGAGGCCGCGTACCAGTGTCGCTTCCAGCACCAGCCAGATGATCACCAGGTAGAGGGTGTCGATCAGGCGATCGGTCAGCTTGAGCGCCGTGTAGTAGTAACCGAAGGCGACGGCGCCGATCAGTGCCAGTGGCAGCAGGTTGAATACCAGACCGATAGCGGTGCGCAGCCCCGAGGTGTTCTCGCGCAGCGGCGCATTGAACAGCAGGTGGAACAGCAGCCAGGCCATCAGGGCGTAGCAGCTCAGCACCACGGCGATGCCGATCACGTCGTTGGCGAGGCTGGCCGGCTGATGTTCGGCGATGCTCACGACCGCCACCAGCGCCATCACCACCATGCCCAGGCGGCGCAGGTGCTGGCGGAAGAAGGCGACGTTGGCCGGTGGCCAGTGGAAGTGCAGGATGGCCACGCCGTCCGGCGAGAGAATCCGGTGCAGGGTGTAGAACACCAGCCAGGCTTCCGCCATCTCGTACAGCGCGCCACCCAGGTAGAGGTTCTGGCCGCGTGCATCGTGCAGCAGGGCATAGCCGCAGAGCGCGAGGAACAGCGCCACCGGTAGCGCCAGGATCAGGTTCAGCCCCAGGGCCAGCGGGGTATGCAGCTGGCTGTCGTGCTTGTAGTGGCCGATGTCGCCGTGCAGGCTGCCGAGCTTGCGGAACAGGTACTGGCGGCGCCAGAGGATCAGAGCGCAGAGCAGGATCAGCGGCAGGAACACCAGGGGGCGGTCGATCAGGCCCGCGCCCAGCTCGCTGATGGCGATCGCCCAGGGCATGTCGGTGAGCTGCTGCTGCAGGTAGTGCGGCGCCGACTTCAGCCAGTCGAGGTCGAGTGGCTTGTTGCTCGGGATCCAGAACATCTGCTCGTCGATGGTGGCGCGCAGGCTGCTGGAGGTGCTCTGCAGTTCCTTCTGGTTGAGCTGCAGGGTGATCGATTCATTGAGCAGCGCATTCAGCGAGCGGCTGAGGCGGTCGAGCAGTTCGCGGCGGGTATCGAGCTGGTCGAGCAGGGCGCTGCGCAGTTCGGGGCTGACCTGCTCCCCCGGCTGGTTGTCCAGCAGGTCGTTGACGTAGCGCGACGGGTCGCGAATCTCCTCGCGCTGCTTGTTCAGCTCGAACTGGTACAGGCGGATGTCGGCGATTTCATCGGCGAGCGAACCGTCCTCCAGCTTGAGCTGCGGCAACGCCTGCTTCTGCTGATAGAGAATCTTCGACAGTAGCAGGCTGCCCTGCAGGACCCGGATCTGTTCATCCAGTGCCTGTTCTGCCTGGGCCAGGTTGTCCAGTTGCTGGCGCGTCTGCAGGTTCTGCTCGGTCAGGCGGTTGAGGCGATCCGTGGCCCGCAGCAGGTAGTCGGAAAGCTTGAGATTGAGCGTGCTCTCCTTCGCCAGCAGTTTGTCCGAGCTGGCACGTTCGGCCTCCCGCGACTGTTCGGCGACGGTCTGTTCCGACTCGGCGCGGCGGCGTTCGTTGATCAGGCTCTGCAAGGCCTGACGTTCCTGCTCGGCACGGTTGATGCGCTCTTCGAGCAGGGCGCGCTGGGCGCTGCCGAGGTCCTGCAGCAGGCTGTTACCGGCCAGCTCCTGGCGGCGCAGCTGGGTCTGCGCCGCGAGCAGCGCGAGTTCCGCATTGAGCTGGTCGCGGCGTTCCCGGCTCAGCGACTTGCCGTCGTAGCGGCCGCTCTTCAGGCTGTCGTTGATCAGTTGGCTGCGCGCCTGGTTCTGGCTGATCTCCGCTTGCGCGCGCTCCGGGCGGGTCTGTGCGGTGATCACCAGGCTGTTGGCCTCGATGATGGCCTTGTTCCAGTCGCTGAGCTGGCTGGAGCGTTCGTTCAGCAGCTGCTCCAGCTGGGGCAGGGTGGTACGCGCGTGGCGCTCGGCGATGGGCCGTTCGGGGCTGGCCTTGAGCCTGCTCAGCTCGCGCTGGGACTCGGTGATGAGGCGTGGCGCCTCGTCCAGCTGCTTGCGCAGATCGCCCAGGCGTTTCTCGGCGTCATCGCGATCCCTGAGCATGCGCAGCGTCTGTTCCAGCGTCTGCTTCATGGCCAGCTGCTCGGCTTCCGGCAGCTTGCGGTCGGCCAGGCTGTCCAGGCTCTGCTGGACGTTCTCGGCTTTGGGTGGTTCGTCGGCGAACGCTGGCGGCAGGCCGAGGCACAGGGCGAACAGGACGGCAACGAGGGGCAGGCGCGACAGGTGCATGGTGCAGTGATCTACCGATGGCGGTGGCGACGAAAAGTGCTGGCGACGTGACGCAGGCACGGGCCTGAGGCCCGTGTCTGCTGCTGATGCTAGCAGAGTCCTTGCAGCGGTTTTCTAGAAGTGCAGCCCAGGGCCTGGGCGAGCGCCTTCGGGGAATCTGACGCCAACCTTGCGTACCTTGTTCCCTTCCATGGCGGCCACGGTCCAGGTCATGCCCTGCCATTCCACCTGGTCGCCGACGATCGGTTCGCCGCCGATCTCCTGCGCGATGAAGCGGCCCAGCGGCTGGTTGCCCTCGACGTCGCCGAGTTTGAGGCCGTAGAGCGCTGCCACCGCATTCAGCTCGGCATCGCCCTCGAGCACGAAATCGCCGAAGAAACGCAGGTCCTGGCCGCGCTTGGGCGCCTGGCTGAACAGCTTGCCGAGGGCTGGCAGGTCATGTTCGTGGCCGATCACGCAGAGCAGGTCGCCGGCTTCCAGGCGCGTGCTGCCCGATGGGTGCAGCAGCTCGCGGCCGCGGAACAGCGCCGCGATACGCGTGCCCTCGGGCATGTTCAGTTCGCGCAGAGCCGCGCCGATGCACCACTTCTCCGCGCCCAGGCGATAGACGAACAGTTCCCACTGGCTGGTCGGGTGCACTTCCAGGCCGGCGCGCGACACCGGTGCCGGCTCCGGCGGTACGGTGACGCGCATCAGCTTGGCCGCCAGCGGCAGGCTGGTGCCCTGCAGCAGCAGGGAGATGATCACGATGAAGAAGGCCACGTTGAAGAACAGCTGGGCGTTGGGCAGCCCGGCCATCAGCGGGAACACGGCGAGAATGATCGGCACGGCGCCGCGCAGCCCGACCCAGGCGATGAACATCCGCTCGCGGTCGTGGAAGGCGCGAAATGGCAGCAGACCGAGGAAGATCGACAGCGGCCGGGCGAAGAGGATCATCCACAGCGCCAGGGCCAGCGCCGGCAGGGCGATGGGCAGCAGCTCGTGCGGCGTGACCAGCAGGCCGAGTACCAGGAACATGCCGATCTGTGCCAGCCAGGTGAGGCCGTCGAGCATGTGCAGGATGCCGTGGCGCGAGCGAATCGGGCGATTGCCCAGGAGCAGGCCGCACAGGTAGATGGCCAGGATGCCGCTGCCCCCCACCGCTGTGGTGATGGCGAAGATGATCAGGCCGCCGCTGACCACCAGCAGCGGATACAGGCCGGTGGCCAGCTCCATGCGGTTGATCAGGTTGAGCAGCAGCCAGCCGCCGCCCAGGCCCAGCAGGGTGCCGAGGCCGAACTGCTGTACCAGCTGGATCGGCAGGTCCCAGCTGAAACCGGTCTGGCCGCTGGCGAGCATGGCGATCAGGGTGATGGTGAGGAACACCGCCATCGGGTCGTTGCTGCCGGATTCGATCTCCAGGGTGGAGCTGACCCGTTCGTTGAGGCCGCGGCCGCCGAGCAGGGAGAATACCGCCGCCGCATCCGTGGAGCCGACGATGGCGCCGATCAGCAGGCCTTCCAGCAGGGTCAGGTCGAACAGCCAGGCTGCCGCCAGGCCGGTCAGGCCGGCGGTGATCATCACCCCCACGGTGGCCAGCGACAGCGAGGGCCACAGGGCCACACGGAAACTGGAGACCCGCGTGCGCATGCCGCCGTCGAGCAGGATCACCGCCAACGCCAGGTTGCCGACCAGATAGGCCAGGGGGTAGTTGTTGAAGATGATGCCGCCAGGGCCGTCGGTGCCGGCGAGCATGCCGACGCCCAGGAAGATCACCAGGATGGGGATGCCGAAACGTGTCCCGAAAGCGCTGACCAGAATGCTGGCCGCTACCAACAAGGCGCCGATCAAGAACAGATTGTTGATGGCGCTGGCATCCAAATGCGCATACTCCTGGCTGGGTGGATGGAGCGCCGTCATGCATGGCGCGTGCCAGGGATTCTAACCGTAGCCTTCGTACCGCTGTCAAAAAGGTTATTACATTTTCACAAGCCACAAGCCACAAGCCTGAGCGGAGTGCACTGCCGCTTTCTCTTGTCGCTTGAGGCTTGCAACTTGTGGCTGCTCTTTAGAACCAGCCGTCCTGCATGCCCAGGCAGGTGTCGTCGCGTGCCTCGAGCACGGCCAGATCGTGGTGGCAGCCCGGCACTTCCCAGGTCAGGAAGTAACGCGCGGCCTGCAGCTTGCCACGGTAGAAGGCCTGTTCCTCGGCGTTGTCGGTGCGCGCCAGACCCTGTTCGGCGTGAATCGCCTGCTCCAGCCAGCGCCAGCCGATCACGGTGTGGCCGAACACCTTGAGGTACAGCGCCGAGTTGGCCAGGCCTTGATTGACCTTGCCGCTCATCAGGTCGCCGAGCAGTGCCAGGGTGACCGCCTGCAGGCGCGCCACCAGTTGCTCCAGCGGCTGGCGCAGGGGCGTGAGCGACTCGTGCTGGCTGGCGCGCTGGCAGCATGCGTTGATCAGCTTGAGCAACTGCTTGAGCGCGGCGCCGCCGTTCTGCGAGACCTTGCGCCCGAGCAGGTCGAGCGACTGGATACCGTGGGTGCCCTCGTGAATCGGGTTGAGCCTGTTGTCGCGGTAGTACTGTTCCACCGGGTACTCGCGGGTGTAGCCGTGGCCACCGAGGATCTGGATCGCCAGTTCGTTGGCCTTGAGGCAGAACTCCGAGGGCCAGGACTTGACGATGGGTGTCAGCAGGTCGAGCAGCTCCAGTGCCTGGGTGCGCTCCTCGGCGGTTTCCAGGGTGTGGGTGTCGTCGAACAGCCGCGCGGCGTACAGGCCGAGGTCGAAGGCGCCTTCGACATAGGCCTTCTGCGTCAGCAGCATGCGCCGCACATCGGCATGCTCGATGATCGAGATCTGCGCGCTGGACGGGTCCTTGCCGTCCGGCTGGCGACCCTGCGGACGGTTGCGTGCGTAATCCAGCGAATAGAGGTAGCCGGCGTAGCCGAGCATGATGGCGCCCATGCCGACACCGATGCGCGCCTCGTTCATCATCTGGAACATGTAGGACAGACCCGCGTGCGGCTTGCCTACCAGATAGCCGATGCATTCGCCGTTGTCGCCGAAGTTCAGCGCGGTGGAGGTGGTGCCGCGCCAGCCCATCTTGTGGAACAGCCCGGCCAGGGTCACGTCGTTGCGCGGGCCCAGGCTGCCATAGGCGTCGACGTGGAACTTGGGCACAATGAACAGGCTGATGCCCTTCACCCCGGGCGGTGCATCCGGCAGCTTGGCCAGCACCATGTGCACGATGTTCTCGGAGATCGGCTGGTCGCCGCCGGAGATGAAGATCTTGTTGCCCTTGATGCGATAGCTGCCATCGGCATGCGGCTCGGCCTTGGTGCGGATGTCCGACAGCGAGGAACCGGCGTGCGGCTCGGTCAGGGCCATGGTGCCGAAGAAGCGACCGTCGATGATCGGCTGCAGGAAGCGCTCTTTCTGCTCGTCGCTGCCGAAGGCTTCGATAAGGTTGGCCACGCCCATGGTCAGCATCGAGTACGAGCTGGTGGCGCAGTTGGCGGACTGGAAGTGAGCGAAGCAGGCCTGCGACAGCAGGTTGGGCAGCTGCATGCCGCCCTGCTCGAAATCCCGTGTGGCGTTGAGGAAACCGGCTTCGTGGAACGCGCGCAGCGCAGGCTCGACCTCCGGGATCAGCACGGCGCCGCCGTCCACGTACTGCGGCTCGTGTTCATCGCTCTTGCGGTTGTGCGGGGCGAACAGTTGTTCGGCGATGCCGCGCGCGGTGCTGATCGCCGCATCGAAGGTCTCGCGGTTGTGATCGGCGAACCTTGGGCGTTGGGTCAGGGCTTCGGCGTCGAGTACTTCATAGAGTTCGAAGGCCAGGTTGCGGGCGCTGAGCAGAGTCTCGGACATGGAACGGGTCTCCTGATGATCGTCCGAGTCTAGGCAGTCCGTTGCCCGACTGCCCAGCATCATCAGTCACGGTGATAAAGCGCCACACCACCCTGCCGATCCCGGCACCGCAGGAGCGGCCTCAGTCGCGATGGGACTCGAAGCCCCGCGCCAGCGCGCGGGTCAGCTCGGCGGCCGGCATCGGCCGGCAGTTGGCGACGTTCTGCCCGGCCCAGAGTGGCGAGAAGTCGCTATCGCCCCGCGCTTCGGCTGCCGCGCGCAGCGGCGCGATGGCCGCCGTTGCCAGGGGGAAGGTGGGCGCCAGGGGGCTGAGCGGGCCCTGCTCGCGCATCAGGCGATTGACGATGCCACGCGCGGGCCGGCCGCTGAACAGGTTGGTCAGTGCCGTGTGTCGCGCTGCGGGGCTCTGCAGGGCCGTGCGGTGGAGGGCGCTGGTGCTCGCCTCCGGACACAGCAGGTAGGCGCTGCCGACCTGCACGCCTGCGGCGCCAAGTGCCATGGCCGCCGCCACCCCACGTGCATCGCTGATGCCGCCCGTGGCGATCACCGGGACGTCGAGGGCATCCACGAGCTGCGGCAGCAGGGCGAAAGTCCCCAGCTGGCGGCTCAGGTCATGATCGAGAAAGTGCCCGCGATGACCGCCGGCCTCCAGCCCCTGGGCGATCACCGCGTCGACGCCGCGCTCCTGCAGCCACAAGGCCTCCGCCAGCGTGGTGGCGCTGGAGAGAATCCTGGCGCCACTGTCGCGCACCCGTTGCAGCAGGGCGTTTTCCGGCAGGCCGAAGTGGAAGCTCACCACGGCCGGGCGAAACTCCTCGACCAGTTCCGCCGCCTCGGCATTGAACGGCAGGCGCCCGGGGCCGCCTGCGATCGTTGCCTGAGCCACGCCGAATTCCTGGTAGTACGGGGCCAGTGCCTCACGCCAGGTCGCTTCCCGGGCGGCATCCGGCTCAGGTTGCACGTGGCTGAAGAAGTTGAGGTTGAACGGTCGCTGCGTCAGGCCGCGCAGCGCCTCCAGCTCCTGGCGCAGGGCGGCCGGCGTGAGCATCGCACAGGGGATCGAACCCAGGCCTCCGGCCTCGCAGACGGCGGCGGCCAGGCGGTGATTCTGCGAACCGGCCATGGGCGCCTGGATCAGTGGCAGCGGGCTGCCAAACAGGTCATTCACGAGCATGGGGCGAGCTTCCTTTCGGTAGGGGAGTCGGGGGTGGGCGCCCGCCAGGTCCAGAACAATGACCAGAGCAAGGCCAGGGCGCCGATCGAGAAGCTGCTGGTCAGGCTGTGACCGGCGGCGGTCCAGTGTTCGACGAACCAGGGACCGACCAGTTGGCTGCCGCCGTAGAGGCTGATCAGCAGCGCGGCCAGGCGCGGTCCCTGGCTCGGCTTGAGCGCGCGGGCAAGGCGCTGCGTCAGCAGGACGGTGCCGAGGAAGGTGCCGCCGACCAGCACGGCGCTGCCCAGCACACCGACAGGGCCGGGCAGCAGGACCGGCAGGGCGGTTCCCAGCAGTTGCAGCACGTAGTTGACCTGCAGGGCACGGCGGTCGCCGAGCCAGGCACCGACACGATTCCACAGGGTCGCGGAGATCAGGCAGGCCAGGGCGGTCCACCACCAGTTGCCGATCAGCAGGGGATGGCCGGGCGGAAGCTGTTCGCGGGCCAGCGCGGGGAGGAAGGTCAGCGGCAGGATGTAGCCCAGGCCGGCGCCCAGGTAGGCGAGCAGCAACGGCAGGCTGCGACGGTCGATCAGTCGCCCCGGCGCACTGGCCTGGGCGCTGGCGGGCAGCTGCTGGGCCAGGCGTCGCAACATTCCGGCGCTGATCAGGGCAAGGGGCAGGGCGACCAGCGCGATGGGCAGCCAGCGCAGCGGCCCCTGCCAGGGCGTGAGCACGACCAGCGCGCCGCACAGCAGCATGCCGCCTCCCAGGCCCAGGTAGACCAGGCCACTCAGTGCCGTGGCCTGACGTACGGCGAGCCATTCCAGCACCAGTGCCGGGGCGAGGACGAAGACCACGCCGTTGCTGATGCCGTTGCTCAGGCGCAGGACGGCCAGCATGTCGATGTCGCGGGTGAATACCTGGGCCAGGGTCAGCCCGGCGTTGAGCAGCAGCGCGACCGGCAGGCCCAGGCGCAGCCCCTGGGGGCTGGCCATGGGCAGGGCGAGCAAGGCGCCGAGCAGGTAGCCCAGGTAGTTCCAGGTGGCCAGCTGGGCGCCCTGGGCCAGACTGAACAGGCCATCGTCGAGCAGCAGCGGCAGCAGCGGGGTGTAGGCGAAACGGCCCAGGGCATGCACCGCCACCAGTGCCAGGGCGGCGGCGAGGATGGCCTTGAAGCAGTCGCGGTCGAGTTTGAGCATTGGGCCTCCGGTCGTGCTGCGCACCATAGTCGTTGTTCTATATGGACTGTTAGTGAAAAATACTGCGATCAGTTTTCACTTTTGGTGAAAGATCATGGATGCCTGGCAACGTCTCAACCCGCAACTGCTGCGCTATTTCCTCGCCGTCGCGCGTGAGGGCTCCCTCAGTGCCGCCGGTGTGCGGCTCAATTGCGTGCCGTCGAACGTCTCGGCGCGCCTGCGCCAGCTGGAGCAGCAGCTCGACACGCGCCTGTTCCGCCGTCAGGGCCAGCGGCTGCGCCTGAGCCAGGCGGGCGAGCGCCTGCGACCGCATGCCGAGCACCTCGAGCAGCTCTGCCAGCTGGCCTGGCGCAGCGTGCAGGAGGATGTGTGGAGTGGTGACTTGCGCCTGGGCTCCATGGAGACCACCGCTGCCGTGCGTCTGCCCGAGCTGCTGGCGGCGTTCCATCAGCGTGCGCCACGGGTCAACCTGCAACTGAGCACCGGGCCGAGCCGGCGCCTGGTCGAGGAGGTGCTGGCCGGGGAGCTGGATGCCGGCCTGATCGGAGGGCCGTTCGAGCATCCGCAGCTCGATTGCCTGCCGATCTGGCAGGAGGAGCTGATGCTGGTCCTGCCACCCGCCCAGGACGCCGCCAGCCTGGGCGCGCGCCCGCAAACGCTGCTCGGCTTTCCCGAAGGCTGTCACTACCGCGAGCGCCTGGAGCGCTGGGCGCTCTCCAGCGACCTGCAGGTGGCGGCGCGGCAGAGCTATGGTTCGATCGATGCGATCTTCGCCGGTATCGCGGCGGGCATGGGCATCGGCCTGCTGCCGCGCAGCCTGCTCGAGCGCCATCCACGTGTGCACCTGGTGCAGTATCAGGCCATCGCCCCGCAGCTGGGGGCGACCACCACGCTGCTGGCGCGGCGCCGCGATGCCGGCGAGCACCCGCCGTTGTCCCTGTTGCTGGAGCTGATGCGCGCGCAAAGTCCGCTCAACGAGTAAACTCGACGGCTGTTTCGGAGACCCTCATGAACTACCGCCACGCCTTCCATGCCGGCAACCATGCCGATGTGCTCAAGCACCTGCTGCTGACCCGCCTGATCGCCCTGCTGTCGAAGAAGGAGGCGCCTTTCGCCTACCTCGACAGCCATGCCGGGATCGGCCTGTACGACCTGCAAGGCGATCAGGCCAATCGCACCGGCGAGTACCTGGAGGGCATCGGCCGTCTGTGGCAGGCCGAGCAGTTGCCGGATGCGGTCGAAGCCTACCTGGACGTGGTGCGGGCGATGAACCCCGATGGCACGCTGCGCTACTACCCCGGCTCGCCGGAGCTCGCGCGGCTGCTCAGCCGCGAGCAGGATCGCCTGCAGCTCAACGAGAAGCACCCCGAGGATGGTCGTCTGCTCAAGGACAACATGCGTGGTGACCGCCGCGTGGCCGTGCACCTGGGCGAGGGCTGGCATGTGCCCCGCGCCCTGATGCCCACCCGCGAGAAGCGCGTGTTGCTGCTGATCGACCCGCCGTTCGAGCAGGCGGACGAATTGCAGCGCTGCGTCGAGGCACTGAACGAGGCGCATGGGCGCATGCGCCAGGCCATCGTGGCGATCTGGTACCCGATCAAGGATGAGCGCCAGCTTGCGCGCTTCTACGCCGGCCTGAGCAAGAGCAACGCGCCAAAGCTGCTGCGTGCCGAGCTGTACGTCCATGCCCCGGACGATGCCAGTCGCCTGAGCGGCTCCGGGCTGGTGATCAGCAATCCGCCATGGGGTCTGGAAGACGAGCTCAAGCAACTGCTGCCCTGGTTGGCCGATGCGCTCGGGCAGAGTCAGGGCGGCTGGCGTCTGGACTGGTTGGTAGAAGAGGCGGCAAGCGGCAAGCCATGAACGCGTAGTCCGGATGAAGTCCGGGACCCGTGGCCGCCGAGCCCCGGAGTGCATCCGGGCTGCCAGGGCTCAACCGCGCTCGTGGTTCGGTTCGATGTGATAGCTCAGGTTGCGCCGCGGGCTGAGGTACTCCAGCACTTCCAGCGGCAGCTGTGACGGGCGCAGGCTGCGCGCGATGGCCAGGTCGCTGTCTTCGGCCAGGTCGACGATCAGCGCTTCGTGCTTGGCGACGCTGGCGTCGTAGAGGATCAGCGTCGGCCTCAGTGCCTGGGTCGGGTTCATGCCCAGCACCAACGCGTAGCGCTCGTCTTCCAGCTGCACCAGGCTGCCAGGCGGATAGATGCCCATGACGCGGACGAAGGCCTTCAGCGCCACCTCGTCGAAGTGCTCGCGCTGCTGCTTGAACATCTGCACCAGCGCCTCGTGAGGGCTCAGGGCCTGGCGCGGGTCGAGCGGGTTGCACAGGCCGTCGAAGTGATTGGTGATGGCCACCAGGCGACTGAGGCGGCCAATGCCCGCCTCGCGCAAGCCGCGCGGATAGCCCGAGCCGTCACAGTGCTCATGGTGCTCGTGGATGATGCGCAGCACCTCGTCGTCGAGCATGAGCTTCTGCCCCATGCGCAGGCCGAAATCGGTGTGCA
The DNA here is from genome assembly GCF_029542605.1 of Pseudomonas sp. REST10. Taxonomy (NCBI): domain Bacteria; kingdom Pseudomonadati; phylum Pseudomonadota; class Gammaproteobacteria; order Pseudomonadales; family Pseudomonadaceae; genus Pseudomonas; species Pseudomonas sp. REST10. The sequence continues at coordinate 848,014 of NZ_CP035677.1, forward strand.
TCTGCAGCAGCTGCTGTTCCGGTCGGGTCAGCGGCTCCGGCTTGAGCAGCACCTTGCTCGGCACCTCCAGCTTGCCGATGTCGTGCAACAGCGCCCCCAGGCCCAGGCTGTGGCAGGCCTCGCTGTCGAGACCCAGTTGGCGCCCGAGCAACAGCGCCAGCACGGTGACGTTGAGGGCGTGAAAGTAGCTGTCCTCGGCGGCCTTGCCGGTGATGCCGTGCAGCACCACGCCGGGCGCGCCAAGGAGTGTCTCGACCATTTCGCTGACGATGGCGCCGGCCTGCTGCACGGCGTCCTCGGGACGGCTGCGCAGGGTCTGGTTGAGGGTCTTGATGCGTTGGCTGGCTTCGCTGAAGCGCCGGTCGACCTCCGCCAGGCGGCTGCGCAGGTGACGCAGTTTCTGCGCACGCTCCTGGCGGGCCTGGTGCTGCGGGTCGACAGGTGGCGCTTCGACTACGGCTTCGCTGGGGCTGTCGGCCGGCTCCAGCGGCGCGCAGTCGCTGCGTGCCGGGTCGTAGCGCAACCGTTCGAGGTTCAGCGCGCGCAGGGCGCGAATCTGCGCTTCATCCTTGATCTTGAAGTTGCTGAAGGCGAAGTCGTGCTCCCACCAGCTCAGCTCCAGCTGAACGTAGAGGCCGATGCACAACTGCTCGGGAGAAATGTAGGCAGGGCTGGCGGACATGCCGTGTACGCAGAAAGATGGCTATTTGCCGGCAGTGTAGTCCGACAGGCGCGGGCGGTCATCAGGCCATCACGTCGATGCTGTTGCCGAGGTGGGGCGGATTGCTCGGCGCGCTGGCCGGCGCGGCCGACTGCACCAGGCCGGTGATGTTGGCGGCCTGCAGGTCCAGCGTCTTGCGCAGCAGCAGAAGCGACATCTGCGCGGAGATCTGCGCAGATGCCTGGGTGGATACCTGGCTGGCGAGGCTGCTTACTTCCACGAGGGTCTACCGGTTTCAGGATTCAGGGGGTAGACATACGCCTGTTCCGCCGAGGCCGCAATAGCCGTTGGGGTTCTTCGCCAGGTACTGCTGGTGATAGGTCTCGGCGTAGTAGAAGGTCGGCGCATTGCCGATCTCGGTGGTGATGGTGCCCAGGCCCGCCTTCTCCAGCTCGGCCTGGAAGCGCGCCTGGCTGGCCAGGGCCGCATTCAGTTGCGCGGCGTCGTGGCAGTAGATCGCCGAGCGGTACTGGGTGCCCTGGTCGTTGCCCTGGCGCATGCCCTGGGTCGGGTTGTGCGCTTCCCAGAACACCTTGAGCAGGGCTTCGAAGCTGGTCTGCTGCGGATCGAACACCACCAGCACCACTTCGGTGTGCCCGGTCAGGCCCGAGCAGACTTCTTCGTAGGTCGGGTTGGGGGTCAGGCCGCCGGCATAGCCCACCGCCGTGCTGTACACGCCCGGCTGCTGCCAGAAGCGTCGCTCGGCCCCCCAGAAGCAACCCAGGCCGAATACGGCCTGCTGCAACCCGGCAGGGAAGGGCGGCTTGATCGGGTGGCCGTTGAGGTGATGGACATCGGCCACCGGCAGCGGCTCGTTGCGCCCCGGCAGAGCCTGTTCGGCGCTCGGCAGGGCCAGCTTGTGGACGAGTATCTGGGAACGCAGAACCATGGCGGTCTCCTGAAGGTGGGCAGGTGTTTGACTCGGTGTGACGCCGCGTATTACAGCCGCTGGTCGGCCTGCGGGCGGCACGGGTAGCGGCGCAGGCTGTCGATCAGCTCACGGCCCGAGATCGGTTTGTCGAACAGGTAGCCCTGGCCGACGTCGCATTGCTGGCGCCGCAGGAAGCCGAGCTGGGCGCCGGTCTCGATGCCCTCGGCGACCACCTTGAGCTTGAGGTTGTGGGCCATGGCGATCACCGCCGAAGTGATCTCCATGTCGTCCTGGTTGTCGGGAATGTCCTTGATGAAGCTGCGATCGATCTTGATCACGTCGATGGGGAATTTCTTCAGGTAGCTCAGCGAGGAGTAGCCCGTGCCGAAGTCATCCATCGCCAGGGTCAGGCCCAGGCTCTTCAGGCGGCCGAGCTGGTGGCGGGTGTCTTCGGTGGCTTCCAGCAGCAGGCTCTCGGTCAGTTCCAGCTCCAGCAGCCGAGGGTCGAGCTGTTCCTCGTTGAGGATGGCGGCGACGGAGCCGACCAGGTCGGGATCGGAGAACTGCTTGGGCGACAGGTTGATCGCCACCTGCAGCTGCCCCAGGCCGATGGCGGCGATCTGCTTGCTCATGCGGCAGGCCTGGCGCACCACCCACTTGCCGATGGGGATGATCAGGCCGGTTTCCTCGGCCACGCTGATGAACTGGTCCGGGCGGATCATGCCCTTTTCCGGGTGCTGCCAGCGCAGCAGCGCTTCCATGCCGAGCAGTTGCCCGCTCTTCAGGCAGAGCTTGGGCTGGTAGAAGACTTCCAGTTCGTTCTGGGTCAGGGCGCGGCGCAGGTTGTTCTCGACGAACAGCTTGTAGTTGGCCTCGGCGTTCAGGGCTTCGGTGAACAGCTGCACCTGGTGTTTGCCGTTGGCTTTGGCCTTGTGCAGGGCCAGGCCGGCGTGCTTCATCAGGGTCTGCGGGTCGTCGCCGTGTTCCGGGGCGATGGCCAGGCCGACGGAGCCGGTGATGCTGATCAGCTGGTTGTCGACGAACAGCGGCTTGTCCAGCGTCTGCAGGACCTGCTGGGCGATGCGCATTCCGCCGTCCTGATCGCTGCCATCGAGGAGGATGGCGAACTCGTTGCTGGCGAAGCGCGCCAGCGTGCCCTGGGTGCCAAGGCTGTTGCGCAGACGCCGGGCCAGGGCCGAGAGCAGCTTGTCGCCGGTCTGGTGGCCGAGGCTGTCGTTGATGCGCTTGAAGTTGTCGATGTCCACCAGCAGCAGCCCCATGGGGCGCCGGGCATGACGCGCGAAGCGCTCTTCCAGGCTGCGGATGAAGGCAGGCCGGTTGCCGAGGTTGGTCAGGTTGTCGGTGTAGGCCAGGCGCTCGATACGTTGCTGCGCCAGTTTGGCGTCGGTGATGTCTTCGTAGATGCCGATGTAGTGGGTCAGCTCGCCATCGTCGCCGTAGACCTTGGAGATCGACAGATGGCCCCAGTACGGCTCCTGGCTCTTGCGCCGGCTGCGGAACTCGCCTTGCCAGCTGCTGTGCTCGGCCAGGCTGGAATCGGCGTCGAACAGCAGGTCGCTGAGGTTGGACAGCGCCGGCAGCTCGGACAGGCGGTGGCCGCAGACTTCGTCGCTGCTGTACAGGGTGATGGCGGTGAAGCTCGGGTTGACGTACTCCACGCGGCCGTCGCGGTCGACCAGCAGGAAGGCGCTGGCGCTCTGCTCCACGGCGCGCTGGAACAGGTGCAGTGCGTTGGTGGCGGAGCGCTTCTCCTGATTGATCAGGACCTGGGCGAACTGGTCGGCCAGCTCCCCGGCGAAGGCGATCTCGTCGGCTTGCCAGATGCGCTTGGCGCCGATGTGCTCGAGGCAGAGGATGCCCACCACCTCGCCTTCGATGCGGATGCTGGCATCGAGCATGGAGCTGATCCCCAGCGGTTCCAGGTAGGTCGGCTTCAGTTCGCGGGTGCGCAGGTCGTGTTGCGCGTCGTGGGCATCGATGGCGCGGCCGCTGTGCAGCGCGTCCAGGTAGTGGGGGAAGCTGCGCGCATCGATCGGCGGCAGTTGTTCGTGGCGATCCAGGTCGCGGCGGTACAGCGAGATGCAGTCGAGGCTCTGGCTGTTCAGGTGCCAGATGCCCGCACGGGCGACGCCGTATACCTCGCAGGCAGCCTGGGTGATGAGCTCGGCCGCCTCCTGTTGCGGATCGCTGGAGACATAGCGCTGGCGTGACAGGCGCACGATCAGCTGCTGCTGGGTATGCGAGCGGGCCAGGTGCTGCAGGTGGTCGCGCTGAGTGCGCTGATACTGCTGCAAGGCGTTGCGCAGGTTCTGGTTCTGCGCCAGCAGCTCGCTCTCGTCGGGGGTATGGGCGGCGAGGCTTTCATCGGCGATCAGCAGGTAGCCACGCAGCAGCTGACGGTTGTGCTGCCTGAAGGGCTCGCCCATCTCCAGCAGGTTCAGTGCACCCTGTGGCGTGTGCAGGGTGTAGCGCACCAGGTAGTGCTGTCCCTGCAGCAACTGTTGCTGGATGCTGTCGTGCAGGCGATAGCGTGCCTCGGGCTCCATCAGGCTGGCGTAGGGGGCGTCGATCAGCGCGCACAGATCGGCGGCGCTGATGCCCAGCTTGCGTTCGCAGGCCGGGTCGAGAAACAGCAGTGCCCAGCTTGGCTCGTTCAAGCGCTCGAAACGCAACATGCCGAGCCGTGATGGCACTGGCAACTGCGTCACAACCTCGGCTGCCGAACGGGGGCCGGCATCGGGATGGCTTTTCATTGGGCGTTGGGCTTCCAGTATGCTGACCAGGCGAGGCATCCGTTCTCGGTACAGAGTCACCACAGCCGCAGGGCGCGGTGACATGGACGGAGGCTAGGGCTCAGGCCTACTTCACTATAGCGTTCGGCAAGGGTGCATCATGCAAGCGAGACTGACAAGAAAACTGATGGCCATCGTGCTGGGCGGGGCGCTTTCCGCCGCCTTGCCCGCTGTTTCCAGCGCCGACCAGAGCAAGGCGCTGCAAGGCGATGAGCAGGTCGTCTATCTAGACGGACTCAAGCGTCTCTACCTCACCGGCAACGAACGCCAGGCGCTGCTGGCGCACAGCAACGCACTGCTTGAAACCTACGCCCTGCGCGCCGGCTACCAGGTCGGGCAGGCTCAGCCGGAGGACCTGCTCTATCGCTTCAGCGTCGCCGATACCGGTGAACTGATCCTGCGCGAGGAGCGCCGGGGAGCGGAAGGCAGTGCCATCGCCGTGCACAATCAGCGGCTCGCGGTGTTCGGTGTCGATCCGTTCATCCGCTATGAGTGTCCGACCAGCGGTATCCGTTGCGTGCTGTTCAACCCGGCTGATGGCAGCCCGTTGCTGACGATCGTGCGCGATCACCAGGGCGCGGGCGAACTGGCCAAGGCACTGAGCTTTCTGATTCGCAACGTGCAGAAGGGCTGAGAACGGTAGAAGGGATTACCGCCAGGGATGGCAGGTAAAAAAAACCCCGCCTGAACAGACGGGGTTGAGGATGCGAGCGTGGCGTGCTCGAAACGATTTACAGCAGGATGGTGCGGATGTCCGCCAGCAGCTGCGACAGGCGCAGAGTGAAGCGGGCGGCAGCGGCGCCATTGATCACACGGTGATCGTAGGACAGCGACAGCGGCAGCATCAGGCGCGGCTGGAAGGCCTTGCCATCCCAGACCGGTTGCATGCTGGCCTTGCTCACACCGAGGATCGCCACCTCCGGCGCGTTGACGATCGGCGTGAAGCCGGTGCCGCCAATGTGACCGAGGCTGGAGATGGTGAAGCAGGCGCCCTGCATGTCATCGGCAGAGAGCTTCTTCTTGCGGGCCTTGTCAGCCAGTTCGGCGGCTTCGCCAGCCAGCTGCAGCAGGCTCTTCTGGTCGACGTTCTTGATCACCGGTACCAGCAGGCCATCCGGGGTGTCCACGGCGAAGCCGATGTTCACGTACTTCTTGCGGATGATCGCCTTGCCGCTCGGGGCCAGCGAACTGTTGAAGTCCGGCAGCTCCTTGAGCAGGTGCGCGCACGACTTGAGCAGCAGCGGCAGCACGGTCAGCTTGACGCCGGCCTTCTCGGCCACGGCCTTCTGCGCGACGCGGAAGGCTTCCAGGTCGGTGATGTCGGCGGACTCGAACTGAGTGACGTGCGGCACGTTGAGCCAGCTGCGGTGCAGGTTGGCGGCGCCGACCTGCATCAGGCGGGTCATCGGCACTTCTTCGATCTCGCCGAACTTGCTGAAGTCCACGGTCGGGATCGGCGGAATGCCGGCACCGCCGGTGGCAGCGGCTGCAGCAGCCTGCGGTGCGGCCTTGGCCTTCTGCATCATCGCCTTGACGTGAACCTGCACGTCTTCCTTGAGGATGCGGCCTTTCGGGCCGGTGCCGGCGATGTCCGCCAGTTCGACGCCGAAATCACGGGCCAGCTGACGCACGGCCGGGCCGGCATGCACCTTGGCACCGTCGCGCTTGGGCGCGTTGGCGACTTCGGCAGCCGCCGCCGACAGCGAGGCAATGGCGCGCACTTCGGCGGCCACTTCCGGGGCGGCGCCTTCCGGCACGCGGTGCACTTCCTGGCTGGCTTGCGCCGGCGCAGCGGCCGGGGCGGAGCCGGCCACCTTGAGCTTGAGGATCAGGTCGCCGGTGCCGATCTCGTCATCCAGCTTGACCAGCACTGCTTCCACCACACCGGCAGCCGGCGCGGGGATTTCCATGGAGGCCTTGTCGGACTCCAGGGTCAGCAGGCTCTGGTCGGCTTCGATGCTGTCGCCGGCCTTGACCATGATCTCGATGACCTTGCCCTTGGCGCTGGAGCCGATGTCCGGCACGTGCACGTCCTGCACGCTGCTGCCGGTCGGAGCGGCGGCCGCTGCCGGAGCAGCAGCGGGAGCGGCTTCGGCTTTCGCGGCAGCCGGCTGGGCCGCTGCGGCGGCGCCTTCGACCTTGAGCTTGAGGATCAGGTCGCCGGTGCCGATCTCGTCATCCAGCTTGACCAGCAGTGCTTCCACCACACCGGCAGCCGGCGCGGGGATTTCCATGGAGGCCTTGTCGGACTCCAGGGTCAGCAGGCTCTGGTCGGCTTCGATGCGGTCGCCGACCTTGACCATGATCTCGATGACCTTGCCCTTGGCGTCGGAACCGATGTCCGGCACGTGCACGTCCTGCACGCTGCTGCTGGTCGCAGCCGCAGGGGCAGCAGCCGGAGCGGCCGCTTTCGGGGCTTCGGCCGGTGCCGCCGCGGCTTTCGGCGCAGGCGCCGCTTGCGCGGCACCTTCGACTTCCAGCACCAGCAGATCGTCGCCTTCCTTCAGGCGATCACCGATCTTGACCTTCAGTTCCTTGATCACGCCGGCCTTGGGCGAGGGCACTTCCATGGAGGCCTTGTCGGACTCCAGGGTCAGTACGCTCTGGTCGGCTTCGATACGGTCGCCGACCTTCACCAGCAGTTCAATGACCTCGCCTTCACCGCCGAGGTCGGGTACGCGAATCAACTCACTCATCGCTACGCTCCTTAGCAGTCCAGGGGGTTGGCTTTATCGGCGTCGATGCCGAACTTGGCGATGGCATCTGCCAGCACCTTGGCTTCGATCTCGCCACGGTCTACCAGGGCTTCCAGAGCGGCCAGCACGACCCAGTTGCGGTCCACTTCGAAGAAGTGGCGCAGCTGCTTGCGGCTGTCGCTGCGGCCGAAGCCGTCGGTGCCCAGGACCTTGTATTCCTTGCTCGGGACCCACTGGCGAACCTGTTCGGCGAACAGCTTCATGTAGTCGGTGGAGGCGATGACCGGCCCCTTGCGACCGTTCAGGCACTCTTCGAGGTAGGTCTTCTTGGGCTTCTGGCCCGGGTGCAGGCGGTTGCTGCGCTCGACGGCCAGGCCGTCGCGACGCAGTTCGTTGAAGCTGGTGACGCTCCACACATCGGCGCCGATGTTGAACTCGTCGCGGAGGATCTTCGCCGCTTCGCGGACTTCGCGCAGGATGGTGCCGGAACCCAGCAGCTGCACGTGGTGCGCGGCTTCCTTCTTGTCTTCCTCGAGCAGGTACATGCCCTTGATGATGCCTTGCTCGACACCTTCCGGCATGGACGGCTGCTGATAGGACTCGTTCATCACGGTGATGTAGTAGAAGACGTCCTGCTGCTCTTCGGTCATCTGGCGAATGCCTTCGCGGATGATCACGGCGAGCTCGTAGCCGTAGGTCGGGTCGTAGGTGCGGCAGTTGGGAATGGTCGCCGCCAGCATGTGGCTGTGACCGTCTTCGTGCTGCAGACCCTCGCCGTTGAGGGTGGTACGACCGGCGGTGCCGCCGATCAGGAAGCCACGGGTGCGGCTGTCGCCGGCGGCCCAGGCCAGGTCGCCGATACGCTGGAAGCCGAACATCGAGTAGAAGATGTAGAACGGCAGCATCGGCTGGTTGTGGCAGGAGTACGAGGTGCCTGCAGCGATGAAGGAGCTCATGGCGCCGGCTTCGTTGATGCCTTCCTCGAGGATCTGACCTTTCTTGTCCTCTTTGTAGAACATCACCTGGTCTTTATCGACCGGCTCGTAGAGCTGACCGACCGAGGAGTAGATGCCGAGCTGGCGGAACATGCCTTCCATACCGAAGGTACGAGCCTCGTCCGGGATGATCGGGACGATGCGCTGGCCGAGTTCCTTGTCCTTGACCAACTGCGCGAGGATGCGCACGAAGGCCATGGTGGTGGAGATTTCACGATCGCCCGAACCGTCGAGGATGGCCTTGAGGGTATCCAGCGGCGGGGTGGGGATGCTGAAGCTCTGCTGGCGACGCTGTGGTACGAAGCCGCCCAGCGCGTTGCGGCGCTCGTGCAGGTACTTGTACTCGGGGCTGCCCGGCTCCGGACGAACGAACGGCAGGTTCTCCAGCTCTTCGTCCTTGACCGGAATGTCGAAGCGGTCGCGGAACTGGCGCAGGCTGTCGACATCGACCTTCTTGGTGTTGTGCGCGGTGTTCTTCGCTTCACCGGCGCCGGTACCGTAGCCCTTGATGGTCTTGGCCAGGATCACGGTCGGCTGGCCGCTGTGGTTGACCGCCTGATGGTAGGCCGCGTAGACCTTGTACGGGTCGTGGCCGCCACGGTTGAGCTTCCAGATCTCGTCGTCGGAGAGGTCCTTGACCATCTCCTGCAGCTCGGGGCTGTTGAAGAAATGCTGGCGTACGTAGGCGCCGTCTTTGGCCTTGTAGTTCTGGTATTCACCGTCGACCACTTCGTCCATGCGACGCTGCAGGGCGCCGTCCTTGTCCTTGGCGAACAGCGGGTCCCAGAAGCGGCCCCAGACCACCTTGTTGACGTTCCACTGGGCACCACGGAACACGCCTTCGAGTTCCTGGATGATCTTGCCGTTGCCGCGAACCGGGCCGTCGAGGCGCTGCAGGTTGCAGTTGATGACGAAGATCAGGTTGTCCAGCTTCTCGCGGCCCGCCAGGGAGATGGCACCGAGGGATTCCGGCTCGTCGCACTCGCCGTCGCCCATGAAGCACCAGACCTTCTGCTTGCCGGCCGGGATGAAGCCGCGTGCTTCCAGGTACTTCATGAAACGCGCCTGGTAGATCGCCTGGATCGGGCCCAGACCCATGGATACGGTCGGGAACTGCCAGAAGTCCGGCATCAGCCAGGGGTGCGGATAGGAGGACAGGCCCTTGCCGTCGACTTCGCGACGGAAGTTCTTCATCTGGTCTTCGTCGATGCGGCCTTCCATGAAGGCGCGGGCGTAGACGCCAGGGCTGGCGTGGCCCTGATAGAACACCAGGTCGCCGCCGTGCTCGTCGGTCGGGGCCTGGAAGAAGTAGTTGAAACCGATGTCATAGAGCGTCGCCGAGGAGGCGAAGCTGGAGATGTGGCCGCCCAGATCCGGGTCGTCCAGGTTGGTGCGCATCACCATGGCCAGAGCGTTCCAGCGCACCAGCGAGCGGATGCGGCGTTCCATGAACAGGTCGCCGGGCATGCGAGCTTCATGGGTAACCGGAATGGAGTTGCGGTACGGCGTGGTGATCGCGTAGGGCAGTTGCGCACCGCTACGGGTGGCCAGCTCGCCCAGACGGGTCATCAGGTAATGGGCTCGGTCTTCACCCTCACGGTCGAGGACGGATTCAAGGGCGTCCAGCCATTCCTGGGTTTCGATCGGATCGAGGTCTTGCATGGCTTGCTCCAGGGCGGAAAGGCTTCCAGAATCGGAGGCCAGTTGGGTCTCGCCGGCTTTTTGGGCGGGCAAGTTGAAATTCTTGGATTTACCGGGGGTAGGACCGGCCGCTTGTAGTTTTACTACATTCCGACGGCGGATTCAGCCCTCTGGATACAATTCTTTAGTAGTAAAACTACAATTCGCGGCGCTGCCGGCCGCGCGTGCCCCGCAGGAGCGGGGTTCCGGGCGTTTGCACCGTGCGTCCGGCAGTCCGCCAAAAGGATAGACCATGAGCCTGCCGTTGCTGGTCGAGTTGCCCCCTTCCCTTATTGCCCTGTCCGAACGCGCCGAGCAGTCGCTGCAGACCGCGCTGGCCGAGCATGAGGGGCTGTCTGCGCGCTTCGCTGCCTGGCCGCAGGCGCGGCATGACGCCTGGCGACAGGTCGCGGCCCTGAGTGATTTCGTCGCAGAGCAGGCGCAGCGCGATCCGCAGATGTTCAGCGCGCTTGCCGAGTCGGGGGAGCTGGAGCGCAGCCTGGCGCCGGGCGAGCTGCGTCAGCAGCTGCAGGCACTGTTGGCCGACTGCGTCGATGAGGAGGCGCTGGGGCGTTGCCTGCGGCGCTTCCGCAGCCGCCAGCAGTTGCGCATCATCTGGCGTGACTTCAGCCGTCAGGCGGCGCTCGGCGAAACCTGTCGCGACCTCTCCGACCTGGCCGACGCCTGCATCGACCTGGCCTACCACTGGCTCTATCCGCGCCATTGCGAGCAGTTCGGCACCCCGACCGGCCGGCGCAGCGGCCAGGCGCAGCACATGGTCATCCTCGGCATGGGCAAGCTCGGCGCGCACGAGCTCAATCTGTCCTCGGACATCGACCTGATCTTCGGCTACCCGGAGGGCGGCGAGACCGAGGGCGTGAAGCGCCCGCTGGACAACCAGGAGTTCTTCATCCGCCTGGGGCAGAAGCTGATCAAGGCGCTGGATGCGATCACCGTCGACGGCTTCGTCTTCCGCACCGACATGCGCCTGCGTCCCTACGGTTCGTCCGGTGCGCTGGTGTTCAGCTTCAATGCCCTGGAACAGTACTACCAGGATCAGGGGCGCGACTGGGAGCGCTACGCGATGATCAAGGCGCGCGTGGTCGGCGGTGACCAGCAGGCGGGCGCCGAGCTGCTGGAGATGCTGCGGCCCTTCGTCTACCGCCGCTACCTGGACTTCTCCGCCATCGAGGCACTGCGCTCGATGAAGCAGCTGATCCAGCAGGAGGTGCGGCGCAAGGGCATGAGCGAGAACATCAAGCTCGGCGCCGGCGGTATCCGCGAGATCGAGTTCATCGCCCAGGCCTTCCAGCTGATCCATGGCGGGCGCGATCTCAGCCTGCAGCAGCGGCCGTTGCTCAAGGTGCTGGCCACGCTGGAAGGGCAGGGCTACCTGCCGCCGACGGTGGTCGCTGAAATGAAGGAAGGTTACGAGTTCCTGCGCTACGCCGAGCATGCCCTGCAGGGCATCGGCGACCGGCAGACGCAGATGCTCCCGGCGGACCCGCTCGACCAGGCGCGCGTGGCGGCGATCATGGGCTTCGCCGACTGGGCGAGTTTCCACGAGCGGCTGATGCACTGGCGTGGGCGCATCGAGTGGCACTTCCAGCAGGTGATCGCCGATCCCGACGAGGATGAGGCGCAGGGCAGCGAGGCCTGTGTCGGCGCCGAATGGCTGCCGCTCTGGGAAGGCGCGCTGGATGAGGAGGCCGCCGTGCAGCAGTTGCAGGAGGCCGGGTTCGGCGAGGCCGGAGCGGCCTTCCGGCGCCTGGTCGACCTGCGCAATGGCCCGCAGGTGCGGGCCATGCAGCGTCTCGGGCGTGAGCGGCTGGATGCCTTCATTCCGCGCCTGCTGGCCCAGACCATCGAGCACGACCGCCCCGACCTGGTGCTGGAGCGCGTGCTGCCGCTGGTGGAAAAGGTGGCGCGGCGTTCCGCCTACCTGGTGTTGCTCAGCGAGAACCCCGGCGCGCTGGAGCGCCTGATCACCCTGTGTGCGGCCAGCCCGTGGATTGCCGAGCAGATCGCGCGCTTCCCGCTGCTGCTCGACGAGCTGCTCAACGAGGGGCGGCTGTACTCGCCGCCGCTGGCGCCGGAGCTCGCCGCCGAGCTGCGCGAGCGGCTGATCCGTATTCCCGAGGAGGACCTCGAGCAGCAGATGGAAGCGCTGCGCCACTTCAAGCTGGCGCACAGCCTGCGCGTGGCGGCGTCGGAGATCGCCGGTACGCTGCCGCTGATGAAGGTGTCGGACTACCTGACCTGGCTGGCCGAGGCGATTCTCGACCAGGTGCTGGCGCTGGCCTGGCAGCACACGGTGCAGCGCCACGGCCGCCCGTCGCGTGCCGATGGCACGCCTTGCGATCCGGATTTCATCATCGTCGGCTACGGCAAGGTCGGCGGCCTGGAGTTCGGCCATGGCTCGGATCTGGATCTGGTGTTCATCCATGATGGCGACCCGCAGGCCGAGACCGACGGCGCCAAGCCCATCGACGGGGCGCAGTTCTTCACCCGGCTGGGGCAGCGCATCATCCACCTGCTGACGACCCAGACCACCTCCGGCGCGCTGTACGACGTGGACATGCGCCTGCGTCCATCCGGCGCGGCCGGGCTGCTGGTCAGTTCGCTGGGGGCCTTCCAGCGTTACCAGGAAAACGAAGCCTGGACCTGGGAGCACCAGGCGCTGGTCCGTGCGCGGGTGCTGGTGGGCTGCCCGCGCCTGGCGGGCGAGTTCGCCCGCGTGCGCGCCGAGGTGCTCGGGCGCCAGCGTGATGTGGTCGCGCTGCGCGGCGAAGTCAGCGAGATGCGCGCGAAGATGCGCGACAACCTCGGTACCCGCGCCACGGGGGCCGGCACCGGGGAAAACGCCTTCGATGCGGCGAGCTCCTTCGATCTGAAGCAGGATGCCGGTGGTATCGTCGATATCGAATTTATGGTGCAATACGCGGCTCTGGCCTGGTCGTGGCAACACCCGCAACTGCTTGAATTCACCGACAACATCCGCATCCTCGAGGGGCTCGAGCGGGTCGGTCTGATGTCGGCGGAAGATGCCGGGTTGCTCCGCGAGGTCTACAAGGTTTACCGCTCGGCCGCTCACCGCCAGGCGCTGCAGAAGCAGCCCGGGGTGGTGCCGGGTGATCAGTTCCAGGATGAGCGCCACGCCGTGATGCGGCTGTGGCGCCAGCTGGAACTGGGTTGATGGCCGCAGGGCCGTACGAATGATCGAACCGCGAAGCGAATTGAGGAGCAGGCAAGATGTCGATGTCCGACCGTGATGGCGTGATCTGGTACGACGGTGAACTGGTACCGTGGCGCGAAGCGACTACCCATGTGCTGACCCATACCCTGCACTACGGCATGGGTGTGTTCGAGGGCGTGCGCGCCTACAACACGCCGGACGGCACCTCGATCTTCCGCCTGCAGGCGCACACCGATCGCCTGTTCGACTCCGCGCACATCTTCAACATGCAGATCCCCTTCTCCAAGGAAGAGATCAACGAGGCGCAGCGCGCCGCCGTGCGTGAGAACGGCCTGGAAAGCGCCTACCTGCGCCCGATGGTGTTCTTCGGCAGCGAAGGCATGGGCCTGCGTGCCGCCGGCCTGAAGGTGCACGTGATCGTCGCCGCCTGGCACTGGGGCGCCTACATGGGCGAAGAAGCCCTGCAGACCGGTATCAAGGTGCGCACCAGCTCCTACACCCGTCACCACGTCAACATCTCCATGACCCGCGCCAAGGCCAACGGCAACTACATCAACTCGATGCTGGCCCTGCAGGAAGCGATTTCCGGCGGTGCCGACGAGGCCATGCTGCTGGACCCGGAAGGCTACGTGGCCGAGGGTTCGGGCGAGAACATCTTCCTGGTCAAGGATGGCGTGGTGTACACCCCGGAAGTGACCTCCTGCCTCAACGGCATCACCCGCAACACCATCCTGACCCTGGCCGACGAGCTGGGTATCAAGGTGGTCGAGAAGCGCATCACCCGTGACGAGGTGTACATCTGCGACGAGGCCTTCTTCACCGGCACCGCCGCCGAAGTCACGCCGATCCGCGAAGTGGATGGCCGTCAGATCGGTATCGGCCGCCGTGGCCCGGTTACCGAAAAACTGCAGAAAGCCTATTTCGACCTGGTAACCGGCAAGACCAGCGCGCACGCCGAGTGGCGTACGCGGGTCAAGTAAGCCGGTCATCTGGGCTATGACGGGGAGGCGCTGAGCCTCCCCGGTCGTTTCTGGAAAGGATATGAAGATACTGATCGTTGGGCCCAGTTGGGTGGGCGACATGGTGATGGCGCAGACGCTGTTCCAGTGCCTGAAGCAGCGTCATCCCGCATGCGAGATCGACGTGCTGGCGCCGGACTGGAGCCGGCCCATACTCGAGCGCATGCCCGAGGTACGTGCGGCGCTGAGCCTGCCGCTGGGCCATGGCGTGCTCGATCTGGGCGCGCGTCGACGCATCGGCAAGTCGCTGGCCGGTCAGTACGACCAGGCCATTCTGCTGCCCAATTCGCTGAAGTCCGCCCTGGTGCCCTGGTTCGCCGGCATCGCCAAACGCACGGGCTGGAAGGGCGAGATGCGTTACGGCCTGCTCAACGATATCCGCACGCTGGACAAGGCGCGCTATCCGCTGATGATCGAGCGCTTCATGGCGCTGGCCTTCGAGCCGGGCGCCGAGCTGCCGCAGCCCTATCCGCAGCCACGCCTGGTGATCGACGAGGCCAGCCGTGGCCAGGCACTGGCCAAGTTCGGCCTGCAGCTGGATCGTCCGGTGCTGGCGCTGTGCCCCGGCGCCGAGTTCGGCGAGGCCAAGCGCTGGCCGGCGGAGCACTACGCCAAGGTCGCCGAGGTCAAGATCCGCCAGGGCTGGCAGGTCTGGCTGTTCGGTTCGAAGAACGACCATGCCGGTGGCGAAGACATCCGCATGCGCCTGATTCCCGGGCTGCGCGAGGAGGTCAGCAACCTCTCCGGGCAGACCAGCCTGGCCGAGGCCATCGACCTGATGTCCGCCGCCACCGCCGTGGTGTCCAACGACTCCGGGTTGATGCATGTGGCCGCGGCACTGAATCGCCCGCTGGTGGCCGTCTACGGTTCCACCTCGCCCGGTTTCACCCCGCCCCTGGCCGATCGTGTCGAGATCGTCCGCCTGGGCCTGGAGTGCAGCCCCTGCTTCGAACGTACCTGCCGTTACGGGCACTACAACTGCCTGCGCGAACTCAAGCCGCGCCCGGTGATCGAGGCGCTGGAACGATTGGTCGGTGAAACCCTGACCCTGGTCGAGGGCGACTGATCTTGCGGGTACTGATCATCAAGACGTCGTCGCTGGGCGACGTGGTACACACCCTGCCGGCGCTGACCGATGCGGCTCGCGCCATCCCCGGTATCCGCTTCGACTGGGTCGTGGAAGAAGGCTTCGCCGAGATTCCCGCCTGGCATCCGGCCGTGTCCCAGGTGATCCCAGTGGCTATCCGCCGCTGGCGCAAGCACCCGCTGCGCACCTGGCGCAGTGGCGAGTGGGCACGCTTCAAGCAGCGCCTGCGCGAGACCCGCTACGACCTGGTGATCGACGCCCAGGGGCTGCTCAAGAGCGCCTGGCTGACGCGCTATGTGCAGGCCCCCGTGGCCGGGCTGGATCGTGATTCGGCGCGTGAGCCGTTGGCCAGCCGCTTCTACGACCGTCGCTACGCGGTGGCCAAGGACCAGCATGCCCTGGAGCGAGTGCGCCAGCTGTTCGCCAAGGCGCTGGGTTATGCACTGTCATCGGGCAGCGCTGACTACGGCCTGGACCGGGCGGCGCTGATGGACGCTGCGGCGCCGCCCTATCTGGTGTTTCTCCACGGCACCACCTGGGCCAGCAAGCATTGGCCTGAGGCCGATTGGCGCGCGCTGGCCGAACGCATGGACGAACTGGGCTGGGCGGTGCGCCTGCCCTGGGGGAGCGAGGCCGAGAAGGCGCGTGCCGAGCGCATCGCCGCCGGGCTCGCGCATGCGGCCGTGCTGCCGAAGCTGAACCTGGCCGGAGTGGCCAAGGTGATCGCCGGGGCCAGTGCCTGCGTGTCCGTCGACACCGGACTGGGTCACCTGGCGGCGGCGCTGGATGTGCCCAACATTTCCCTTTACGGGCCGACCTTGCCGGGCAAGGTCGGCGCCTATGGCCGTGGCCAGATTCATCTGTGTGCCAGTGGCCCGGGCGCGGGCAGCGGTGATCGCGACAAGCCCTGCTTCGACGGCCTGGGCGCCGAGCGTGTCGGCCTGGAACTGGAGGCACTGCTGCTGGCGCCTCCTGGCACCCTTTAAGGAGCGGCTATGCAGCTGGCCTTCGTTCTCTACAAGTACTTCCCGTTCGGCGGGCTTCAGCGTGACTTCATGCGCATCGCCCTGGAGTGCCAGGCGCGCGGCCATGCAATTCGTGTCTACACCCCGATCTGGGAAGGCGAGACTCCCGCAGGCTTCGACGTGCGCGTGGCGCCGGTGCGGGCACTGTTCAACCACCGTCGCAACGAGAAGTTCAGCGCCTGGCTGCAGGCCGACCTGGCGCGTGATCCGGTCGACCGGGTGATCGGTTTCAACAAGATGCCGGGGCTGGACGTCTACTACGCCGCCGATGGTTGCTTCGAGGACAAGGCGCAGACCCTGCGCAATCCGATCTACCGGCGCTGGGGGCGCTACAAGCACTTCGCCGACTACGAACGCGCGGTATTCGCGCCGGAGTCGAAGACCGAGATTCTGATGATCTCCGAGGTGCAGCAGCCCCTGTTCATCAAGCACTACAAGACCCCGCTGCAGCGTTTCCACCTGCTGCCGCCCGGTATTGCCCAGGATCGCCGGGCGCCGGCGAACGCCGCCGAGATGCGTGCGGACTTCCGCCGCGAGTTTCAGCTGGGCGACGACGACCTGCTGCTGGTGCAGATCGGTTCGGGGTTCAAGACCAAGGGCCTGGACCGCAGCCTCAAGGCGCTGGCCGCGCTGCCGCGGGAGCTGCGCAAGCGCACCCGACTGATCGCCATCGGCCAGGACGACCCCAAGCCCTTCCTGCTGCAGGTCAAGGCCCTGGGCCTGTCCGACCAGGTGCAGATCCTCAAGGGGCGCAGCGACATCCCGCGCTTCCTGCTCGGTGCCGACCTGCTGATCCATCCGGCCTACAACGAGAACACCGGGACCGTGCTGCTGGAGGCGCTGGTTTCCGGTCTGCCGGTGCTGGTCACCGATGTCTGTGGCTACGCCCACTACATCGCCGAGGCCGATTGCGGGCGGGTGCTGCCCAGCCCCTTCGAGCAGGAGCGCCTCAATCGCACCCTGGCCGACATGCTGGCCGACCCCGAGCGCCGCGCGTTCTGGGGGCGCAACGGCCTGGCCTATGCCGACAGTGCCGACCTCTATTCCATGCCGCAGAAGGCTGCGGATGTGATTCTGGCCCCGAGGTGCCCGTGAAGCTGATTCTCGCCGAACCCTTCAAGCGCCTGTGGGCGAACCGTGACGCCTTCGCTGCCGTCGAGGCGCTGCAGGGGCAGGTCTACCGCGAGCTGGAGGGGCGCCGTACGCTGCGCACCGAAGTCGATGGCCGCGGTTATTTCGTCAAGATTCATCGCGGCATCGGTTGGGGCGAGATCGTCAAGAACCTGCTGACCGCCAAGGCCCCTGTACTGGGCGCCGCTCAGGAGTGGCAGGCGATCCAGCGCCTCGGCGAAGCCGGCGTGGCGACCATGACGGCGGTGGCCTACGGTGAGCGCGGCAGCAACCCGGCCCGCCAGCACTCGTTCATCATCACCGAGGAGCTGGCGCCGACCGTGGATCTGGAGCAGCTCAGCCTCAACTGGGCGCAGCAGCCACCCCGGCCCGAACTCAAGTGGGCGCTGATCCGTGAAGTGGGGCAGATGACCGGTACCATGCACCGTGCCGGGGTCAATCACCGCGACTGCTATATCTGCCACTTCCTGTTGCATACCGACCGGCCGATCCAGGCGGGCGACCTGCGCCTGTCGGTCATCGACCTGCATCGTGCCCAGGTGCGCGAGCGAACCCCGCGCCGCTGGCGCGACAAGGACCTGGCTGCCCTGTATTTCTCGGCTCTGGACATCGGTCTGACCCGCCGCGACAAGCTGCGTTTCCTGCGCACCTACTTCCAGCGCCCGCTGCGCCAGGTGCTGCGCGACGAAGCGCGCCTGCTCGCCTGGCTGGAGCGCAAGGCGGCGAAACTGTATGAGCGCAAGCAGCGCTATGGAGATGCCCTCTGATGGCTGGCTGGAACCTGGCAAGGGACTATCAGGGCCTGTCCAAGGACTTCGGTTCGTTGGCGGCGGTGTTCGCGATCGAGGGGGAGCGACTGACCAAGGACCCTCTGTCCGAGGTCGTGCGGATCGAGCGTGAAGGTGTGCGTTTCTACGTCAAGCGTTACTGGGGCGCAGGCAAGGGCCTGCGCCGTTATCTCGGCCGGCCCAGGGTCAAGGCGGAGTGGCAGAACCTCAAGCTCTTCGCCAAGTGGGGCATTCCCACGGCGCCGATCGTCGCGCATGGCCTGGAGCGCAACGCCGGCGCGTTCGTGCGCGGCGCGCTGGTCACCCGGGAGCTGGAGAACACCCAGGACCTCGCGCTGATGGCCGATCAGGGTGACCCGCGGCTGCAGGATGGCGCCTGGGTAAGGGGAGTCAGCCGGCAGCTGGCGGCCAGTACCCGGGTGATGCACGACCACCACTTCACCCACAATGACCTGAAGTGGCGCAACCTGCTGGTCAACGAGAAGGCCGAGCTGTTCTTCATCGACTGTCCCACCGGCAGCTTCTGGTGGGGGCCCCTGCTGCGCTATCGCATCGTCAAGGACCTGGCCTGCCTCGACAAGGTGGCCAAGCGCGTGCTGTCGCGAACGCAGCGCCTGCGTTTCTATCTGCAGTACCGTGGCCGTGACCGCCTCGGCGCACGCGACAAGCGGCGCCTGCGTCAGGTGCTGAAATTTTTCGAGGGTAGGGAATGACGGATTTCGTCTCGCAGCAGGATCGCGCGCTGCTCGAGCAGCATGGTCTGGCCAGTTTCGATGCGCTCTGGGCGTTGAAGCTGGAGGCCGTGGATGAACCGAACACCGAGCGGGGCGGCTGGAGCAGCGTCTATCGACTGGAGCTGGGGGAGCGGGCGTTCTACCTCAAGCGGCAGAGCAACCACCTGACGCGCAGCGTCCTGCATCCATGGGGAGAGCCGACCTTCGCCCGTGAGTTCCGCAACATCCGTCGTTACGCCGAGCTGGCGATTCCGGCGTTGCAGGCCGCCTTCTTCGGCGAGCGGCGCATGCCCGGCGAGCGCCGCGCGATCCTGCTGACGCGTGCGCTGGATGGCTGGCAGGATCTGGACAGCTGGCTGGCGCAATGGCCGACGCTGGGTGCGGCGCAGCAGAATGCGATCCTGCGGGCCACGGGCGACCTGGCGGGCGTCCTGCACCGGGCAGGGCAGATGCATGGCTGCTTCTACCCCAAGCACATCTTCCTGCGTGAGCAGGGGGGCGGTTTCGATGCGCAGCTGATCGATCTGGAGAAGACCCGCCCGTTGCTTTTCGGCCGCCGTGACCGGATCAAGGACCTGGAACCGCTGCTGCGTCGCGCGAGCGTCTGGAGCGAGGCGAACGTCCGCACCCTGCTGGCGGCGTACCTGGGCCACAGTGAAAGCGTCGACACCTGGTGGCATCAGCTGGAAGCGCGCAAGCGCTACAAGGAGGCGCGCTGATGTCGCTGCGGGACCTGAGCCAGGCTGGACGCACGCCGGCGCTGCCGCTGCAGGTGCAGATGGCCGATACCACTGTGCAGGTGAGCGAGTGGCTGCGGGTGCTGCCGGGCCAGCGTTACGTGGGCGTGGCCACCTGGCAAGGGCGCGAGGTGCTGGCCAAGCTGCTGGTTGGCGGTCGGGCGCAGCGTCACTATCAGCGCGAGCTGGATGGCGCCCGCCTGCTGGCCGGGCAGGGGCTGCCGACGCCGGCGCTGCTGGCGCATGGCTTCGTCGAGGGGCAGGGCGGCTGGTTGCTGTTCGAGTATCTCTCGGGGGCGCAAAGCCTGTGGTCGGCCTGGCAGGCCGTCGCTGCCGAACCGGTGCTGACGGATGCACAGCAGGCAGTGTTGGGGGAGGCGCTGGCTACGGTCGGCAGCCTGCATGCGCAAGGCCTGTGGCAGGCCGACCTGCATCTGGACAACCTGTTGCGTCATGACGGCAGCCTGTACCTGATCGACGGTGGCGGGGTGTGCGCCGAGACGCCGGGCCAGCCGCTGTCACGGGCGCGTGTGCTGGAGAACCTGGGAGTGTTCTTCGCCCAGTTGCCGGCCGAGCTGGATCCCTGCCTCGAGGAGCTGCTGATCCATTACCTGCTGGCCAATGGCGAACACGCGCTGCCGCTGGAGATGCTCCAGGCCGAGGTGGCCAAGGTGCGCCGCTGGCGCCTGCGTGACTACCTGAGAAAGGCGGCGCGTGAGTGCAGCCTGTTCACCGCGCGCATTGGCGCCTTCGGCTTGCGCGTGCTGCGCCGTGAGGCCGAGCCGGCCCTGCAGCCGCTGCTGGCCGAGCTGGATGCACGCATCGAGGGCGGGCATATCTACAAGACGGGGGGCGCGGCCACGGTGGCGCGCGTCGATGTCGATGGCAGGCCGCTGGTGGTCAAGCGCTACAACGTGAAGAACCTGCTGCACTGGTTCAAGCGCTTCTGGCGTCCGAGCCGTGCCTGGCACAGCTGGCGCGAGGGCAATCGTCTGCAGTTGCTGGGCATCGTCACGCCGACGCCGCTGGCGGTGATCGAGCGCCGCTGGTGCTGGCTGCGTGGACGTGCGTACCTGATTACCGACTATTGTGGTGGGCAGGATATAATCGCGCGTTTCGAGGCATATCAGCAGGCAACGCCCCCGGAAATCGAGCTGCTGGCGCTGGATCGACTGTTCGCGGCGATGCTGCGTGAACGCATCAGCCACGGCGACTTCAAGGGGCACAACCTGTTCTGGGATGAGGTGCAGGGCGCCTGGTCGCTGATCGACCTGGATGCCATGCGGCAACATCGCAGTGCGCGCAGCTTCGCCCGGGCCTATGCCCGCGACCGCGCCCGTTTCCTGCGCAACTGGCCGGCGGACTCCGCCTTGCACCAGTTGCTCGACCAACGTTTACCGCAGGTGCCCGGCACCTGCCCGAATTAGAGGCTCAAACCTGTGGCATTGACCATTCTCGGCCTGTCCGGCGCCCTCAGTCACGATCCCTCCGCCGCGCTGTACATCGACGGCAAACTGATCGCGGCGGTGGAAGAGGAGCGCTTCGTGCGCGACAAGCATGCGAAGAACCGCATGCCCTACGAGTCGGCCAAGTTCTGTCTGGAACAGGCGGGTATCAAGCCCTCTGACGTCGATGTGGTGGCCATTCCCTTCGCCCCCATCAGCATCTTCGAGAAGGCCCGCTGGCAGTACGCCAAGCGCTACGCCTACGCGCCGGATCGCGCCCTCGATGCGATCCTGTTCGGCAATCGCCGCTACAAACGCTACAAGAAACGTATCGAGTGGTGCCTGGTGCAGCTCGGCTTCGACCTGAAGAAGGTCAAGATCGAGCCGGTCGAGCACCACCTGGCGCACGCCTCCAGTGCCTACCACTGCTCGGGTTTCACGGAAAAGACCGCGATCCTCGGCATCGATGGCAAGGGCGAGTACGCCACCACCTTCTTCGGCTACGGCGAGAACGGCAAGATCCACAAGATCAAGGAGTTCTTCGATCCTGACTCGCTCGGCGGCCTGTATGGCGCGATCACCGAATACCTCGGTTTCGAGATGCTCGACGGCGAGTTCAAGGTCATGGGCATGGCGCCCTACGGCGATGCCGCCAAGTACGACTTCTCGCGCCTGGCCAAGTTCGAGAACGGCGAGCTGATCATCAACACCGAGTACGCCAACGTCATCGGTTTCCGCCGCTACAAGGAAAACGGCAAGGGCTACTACTTCTCGCCCAAGCTGATCGAGTGGCTCGGGCCGAAGCGTGAGGGCGACATCGCCGACGACCCCTACATCCATTACGCTGCCAGCATGCAGGCGCTGTTCGAGAAGCTGGCGCTGCAGATGATGGAGTACTACCTCGGCGACATCCTCAAGGAAACCGGCAAGATCGCCTTCGCCGGTGGCTGCGCGCTGAACGTCAAGCTGAACCAGAAAATCATCGCTCGCGACGACGTCAAGGAGCTGTTCGTGCAGCCGGCTTCCGGCGACGCCGGGACCGCCGTCGGTGCGGCGGCTTATGTGTCGAACCAGCGTGGCGTGCCGGTGGAGAAGATGGAGCACGTCTACCTCGGCCCCTCCTATTCCAACGAAGACGTCATCGCTGCCTGCGCCAGGCACCCGCACCAGCCGGTGTTCAAGCGCATCGACAACACTCCGGAGCGCATCGCCCGGATCATGGTCGACGGCAACCCGGTGGCCTGGTTCCAGGGCCGCATGGAGTTCGGTCCGCGCGCCCTCGGCGGGCGTTCGATCATCGGCTGCCCGAGCGTGCCGGGCGTCGCCGATCGAATCAACGAGCAGATCAAGTTCCGCGAGCGCTGGAGACCCTTCTGCCCGTCGATGCTCGACAGCGTGGCGGCGAAGATGCTCAAGGTCGATCACCCGAGCCCGTTCATGACCTTCACCTTCGAGGTCAATGAAGAGTGGAAGGAGCGCGTGGGTGAAGTGGTGCACGAGGACGGTACCTCGCGTGCCCAGGTGCTGGAGCGCCAGTACAACCCGCGCTGGTACGACCTGATGCTGGAGCTGGAGAAACTCACCGGCAACGGCGTGTCGCTGAACACCTCGCTCAACCGTCGTGGCGAGCCGATGATCTGCTCGCCGACCGATGCCCTGAACATGTTCTACGGCTCGGACCTGCAGTACCTGATCATGGAAGACATCCTCGTGGTCAAGGACGGCAGGGACTGGTATGACGGCATCTGAACAGGCCCCGGGCCCGGCGCAGCGCTGGGTCCTGCAGTTCTGTCACGGCTATGACGGCCCGTTTCTGGATTGCGCGCGGCAATACGCGGTGCTGTTCAAGGGCACGCCGTACAAGGTCTGCACCGTCTACCTGACCGGCGCGCCTTCGGCCGAGGTCGAGCGCGGCTCGGCCTCCGACGAGGTGATCTTCCTCGACTATTCCAGCGCGCAGGTCCGTGGTCTCAAGTTGGGTGCGATCCGTGATTTCCGACGCATCGCGGCCTCGCGCGACTTCGCCCTGTGCATCGCGCACCGCTTCAAGCCGATCTACGTCGCGCTGCTGGGCAGTGCGTTGCCGGTGATCGGCGTGCACCATGCGTTCGGCGACTACAAGCGGCGCTCCCGGCAGCTGTTCGCCAACTGCTTGCGCAAGCGCCTGAGCCTGCTCGGCGTGTCCAACGCCGTACGCGACGACATGCGCGCCTGCCTGCCCTCCTGGCCAGCTGAGCGTATCGAGACCCTGTACAACCGCATCGACATCGCGGCCGTGCAGGCCGAACAGGTTTCTCGTGAGCAGGCTCGCGAGCATCTGGGGCTGCCAGCGGATGCCTGGGTGGTCGGCAATGTCGGCCGTCTGCATCCGGACAAGGACCAGGCCACGTTGATTCGCGGCTTCGCCCAGGCATTGCCGCAACTGCCGGTCGGCAGTTTGCTGGCGATCATGGGCAGTGGCCGGCTGGAGGCCCAGCTCAAGGCCCTGGCAGCCGAACTGGGTGTCGGCGATGCCGTGCGCTTTCTTGGCCAGGTGGCCAGCGGCCGGCGCTATTTCAAGGCGTTCGACGTATTTGCCCTGACCTCCGACCACGAGCCGTTCGGCATGGTGTTGCTGGAGGCGATGGCGGCTGGCGTACCGGTGATATGCAGCGACTGTGGTGGCGGGCGTGAGGTGGTGAGCGGCTCAGGGCTGTTGTTCCCCTTCGCCCAGGCAGATGCCTTGGCGGCCTGCTTCGTTGAGCTGGCCGTGACACGTTCAGGCCAGGATCGCGTGCCTGAGTGTCTGGAAACCTTCAGTGACCAGGCAGCGCGTGAACGTTTCAGAGCCTTGGGCTGGCTATCCTATGATCTATGACACTTTGATTGAGGTCTGGGACCGTGGCTGAAGCCCCGCGTATCTGTTTCTTGATTCCCTACTTTGGGCGTTGGCCGTTCTGGATGCCGCTGTTTCTCGAGAGTTGCAGGCGCAATCCGGACATCGACTGGCTGCTGTTCAGCGATTGTGGCGTCCCCGAAGGTCTGCCTGAAAATGTCAGAGTCGAACCGATTGATTATGCGAGCTATTGCGCGCAGGTATCGGCGCGCCTGGGGATCAACTTTGCGCCAGAAAATCCATACAAGCTGTGTGATCTGAAGCCGGCGCTGGGCTATGTCCATCAGGAGCACTTGAAAGGCTACGACTTTTGGGCCTTCGGTGATCTCGACCTGATCTATGGACGTCTTCGCGAGTACTTCACGACGGCCAGGCTGGCGCGCTACGACCTCTATTCCACCCATGCTCGCAGAGTCTCCGGACATCTTTGCCTGATCCGTAACACAGACACGATGCGTCGGGCATTCATGCGCATGCCGCGCTGGCAGGAGCGCCTCACGGATCAGACGCATCACGCGCTGGACGAGGGGGCGTTCAGCCGTCTGTTCCTGTGGCGCAAGAACTTCCCGGACCCGCTGTTCAAGCTCGTTGGGTTATTCAATCCATTGCGCAGGCGTAGCGAGTTCGTTGAAGCCTTCAGCACGCCTGACGGCTGTATTCCGTGGCTGGATGGCAGCTTCGACTTTCCGCGCCGATGGTTCTGGAAGGAGGGGCAGCTGAGCAATGACCGTGACGCCGCGCGCGAGTTTCCCTATTTCCACTTCGCGATCTGGAAGCGAGGTGCATGGTCGGGCCGCCCGCTGCCTGCTCCCTCTGCAATCGACGAGCTTGCTCGATGCCCAGCCTGGGTTGTGAGCGAAGATGGCTTTTCTCAATGGACATGAACATGAAGCGCCGGATCAAGGTTCTGCAGCTCCATCCGGACTACAACATCAAGTCGCAGGATTTTGCCGATCTGGGAGAGCAGATCTTTCACGCACTACCCCGCGAAAGGTTTGAGACCGTCAACGCATTCCTCCGTGGACGGCCTTCTGCTGGACAGCCAGTGAGCCGTGCGGAGCGTTCGGTCTATTTCGGTTTCACTGATGCGCAGCTCAAGGGCATGCGCATTCGCGCCATGTGGCATCTGTATCGCTACTGCCGTCGCGAGCGTTTCGACGTGGTGATCTGTAACCGCTTCAAGCCGGTCAACATGATGTTGATGCTCAATCGCTGGCTGAAGATTCCCCTGTGTATCGGCATCGCTCATGGTTTTGGCGAGTACGATCGAGCCTATCGGCGTAGACAGACTGCCGGGCTGGTCAACGCTGCCTGGCGCTTCGTTGGCGTATCTCCGGCCGTCAAGCAGTACCTGCTGGATTGTCGCTGCGGGTTCACCGAGCAGAATACGGTCGCGATAACCAACGCAATCGACCTTGTTCAGGCTGAAGCGTTGCAGCTGTCGCGCGAGCAGGCCCGTGCCGAACTGGGGTTGTCGAGCGATGTGCGGTTGATCGGCGCATTAGGGCGGCTTGTGCCGGTCAAGGGGCATGTCTACCTGGTTCAGGCATTTGCCCGCCTGGCGACGAAGCATCCGTCTGCGCAGCTCGCGATCATCGGTGCCGGGCGTGAGGAAAAGCGCCTTCAGCAGGAGATCGAGCGACTTGGGCTGCAAGGTAGGGTTCATCTGCTGGGTTTCCGTGAGAACGCATTGCGTTTTGTCCGTGCATTCGACATCTGGGCGATGCCGTCGCTGGCCGAGGGGCTGGGGTTGGCGCTGCTGGAAGGGATGAGCGGGCACCTGCCGGTAGTTGCCAGTGATGTTCCTGCGATGAAACCGTTGATCGAAGGGGCAGGGGGGATCGCCGTTATGCCAGGTGACGTGGACTCTCTGGCCTCCGGCCTGGATACCTACCTGGCCTTGAGTGAGGCGCAATTGCGCGACAGGGGCGAGCAGTCGTACCGCTACCTGTCAGTACATCACGATATCGATGTCTTCCGTCAGCAGTACCTGGATCTGATTGAATCGTCGTTGCCTGAGGTGTTGGCATGAAAGAACCCGTGGTGACCGTTATCGTCGCCTCCTACAACCATGCGCCCTATATCGAACAGTGCATTCTCAGTGTGTTGCAGCAGACCTATCCGCACATCGAACTGCTGGTCGTGGACGATGGTTCGACGGATGACAGTGTTCAGCGTATCGAGCGTTTGCAGGAGCAATATGGTTTCGATTTTCGTACGCAGAAGAACAAAGGACTGACGTGCACGCTGAATGAGGCGATTGCGCGGGCCAAAGGAAGTCTGATCGCACCGTTTGGCTCGGACGACATCATGTGTCCCGAGCGCATCGCCAAGCAGGTTGCCTACATGCAGGACAAGCCAGAAGTTGGCATCTGTGCGGGCAATATCGAGCTGATCGATTCTGGCGGCGAGCTTTTCCCCGAGGCGCGCCAGCGCCGGGATACTCCGTTCAGGCGCCTGGACTTCGATGATGTGTTCATGGAGCGCAAGCCTTACCCGCCGGCACCTACCTTGCTGTTTCGCAAGGAGGCACTGGAGAAGGTCGGTGGCTTCGATCCGCAGATTCGCCTGGAGGACCTGCTGATCGAGCTGAAGATTACCCATGCAGGCTATTACATCGACTGCCTGGGTGAAGTACTCGCGCAGTACCGCAAGCATGCCAGCAACTCGTCGAAGAACACGCCGTTCATGATCGACAGTATTCTTCGCACCTATGCGCTGTTTGCAGATCATCCGCAGTATGAATATGTCAGGACACGCTTTCTGAGTTCGATGTTTCTCAAGTGCTCCAACCGTGATCGGGCATACGCCCGGCAGTTGTTGATGCAGATTCCATTCCGACGCTGGAACAAGAAAACCTGGCGTGGCTTGGGAAGGTTGTTCTTTTCGCCGCTGGAGAAGCGCTGAGAACCATGGGCATCTGGGAGAGATTTCGCGAGCGCAGGGTCAAGCGAGCGATTCGCAAGCTACCGAAGCTCTACAGGGGGCAAGCTCGCTTTCTGCATCGCTATCCCGATTACTCCATTGGTGTCGGCAGCTATGGCCTGCCGATCGTTCATGACTGGCAGGAGGGAGCGACGCTGCGGATCGGCGCCTATACCTCCATTGCCGAACAGGTGGAGATCTTTCTCGGCGGGCACCACCGCAGCGACTGGGTCACGACCTACCCGTTTCCGGCAATGATTGATGAGGCGGCGGATGTTTCCGGTTACGCCTTCAGTCGGGGTGATGTCGTGATTGGCAGCGATGTATGGCTGTGCACCGGCGCAATGATTCTGTCTGGTGTATCGATTGGAGACGGCGCAGTGGTCGCTGCCGGGGCCGTGGTCAGTCGCGATGTGGAGCCTTATTCCATCGTCGCGGGGAATCCCGCCCGTCATGTCCGCTGGCGCTTCTCCGAAGACGAGCGACAGGCATTGTTGGCGGCTCGTTGGTGGGAGTGGCCGGAAGACGAGGTGCGTCAGGTCAGTTGCCTGCTGTGTAGCGAGCGGCTCGAAGCATTTCTGGCATATGCCCGCGACCGGGGGGCGGGCTAGGTGGATATGGTCACGTCCAGCCTTGGCTGCTAGGGCCGCTGCGTCCTTGCGAGCAGTGCTTCGGCATGGCGAGGTTCTTCTGCCCGGTAGGCCTTCAGTAGGTCCTCCTGGTATCGCTCGAATAGCCAGTTGCTGTCCTGCGGATAGCGGCGCATATGCTTCAGGTTGCGCAGTCGCTTGTGCAGCGACAACGGGAAACGACCGATATGCATGTCGGCAATGTCGATCAGTGCCAGCTCGTCGCTCGGCAAGACCAGTACGTTGCCCAGATGGATAGAGCGAAAGTACACGCCCTTGCGGTGCAGCCTGGCCAGCAAGTGGCCGAACTTGCCGATCAGCTGTGCGGCCCGTGCCGGTGCAGCCTGCTCCAGCCGGCTGCGCAGGGTATCGCCCGGTAGCGGTAGGTAATGAACCGCCGTGCCATTGACCGGATCTTCGACGCGGTACACGCCGATGATCTGCGGGCAGGTGAAGCCCAGTCGCTGCAGGGTCGTCGCATTGTCGGCAAAGCGCTTTGCGTACGGCTTCAGCGTTTCACTGGAGAAGTAGCGGCGCTTGCGGAACAGCTTCAGGAAGCTGCCGTCTTGCAGTCGCAGGACTTTGGGGCCCAGGCCGTCTTGCTCCAGAACCGTCGCATCGGCCGTCAGACGGCTAAGATCGGCAGCAGATACCCGTTGCATCAAGCCTTTTCCCTGAGTTTTCTACCGATATTGAGTGCGGTGACCAGGGCAAGCGGTATCCAGGTCAGAAACCAGTGCTCTTTGGGCCTGGCAAGGATGCCGCCACCCTCTGCGAGTCCCGCGCCAATTCCATAAACGACCAGCGCCCCGGCGATGGTGAAGTAGGTATCCGAGCGATGCTTCCAGCACGTCCACAGTGCGAGGAGGTGCATCGATAACCAGAGTGCTGCGCCTATGATCCCGGTGTAGTACAGCACGCCGAGAAAGAAGCTATGTGGCTCCCTGAACCAATAGCCGATGCCGGGTACCAAGATGGCCAGCGGTGCGTCGAAGCCGTGGCCCAACCATGGGTGGACGGCAATCTTGTCCAGCGCGAGTTGCCAGATTTCCAGGCGATACGATGTCCCGCGGTTGAGCAGGCTCTCTGGAAAAAGCATTAGCAGTGCTGCGAGACAGGCGAATCCGAGGCCGACGAGTATCGCCGAACGAGCGTTCCAGCAGCAGAGGATCAGCCAGCCAGCCGCAAGCGCTGATGCCAGAATGGGGGTGCGTGACCCGGTAGCGAGCAGTGTTGCCAGCAGCAGGGCCAGGGGGACCAGTGCCAGCAGGCTTTGCCTGACCGGGGCCGTCATCACCCAGCCAAGCCAGATGATGCAGAAGAAACCGAACAGGTGCGAACTGAGCAGAGGATTGTCCAGCGCGCCGGTGCCGACCAAGCGAGCGCCACTGGAGTAGTGCAGCAAGAAATCGACCAGGCCGTAGGTAGCGAGCGGAATGATCAGCAGCGAAGCTACCCGGATGACCTGAATGAAGCGCGCGTGGTTCTGCTCAACCATCAGTGCGCAGGCTGTGAAGAGCATCGAGATATACAGTGGACGTTTGATCAGCGAGCCAGCAGAGTCTTCGGTGCCAGACCAGGCAATGCTGAGCAGCGCCCACGAGGCATAGGCCAGGAACGCGAGGAACGTGGGATCCCTGAGAAGAGGCGCGCAGCGTCTGGGTTGCAGTATCAGCACCAGCAACGCCGGGGCTGCCATCAAACCGTAGAACAGCTTGTGATAGAGGCTTCGATCCTCCAGCCAGGTGAGGCTGGTCAACAGGCAGAGATATCCCAGCGGTAGCAGCCAGGTACTGATGAAATCTGACGTGTTACGCGGCCAAGTGCGAATGGCAGATGACATGCAGTGCGTATTCCCTGATGGTGAGTCGAGGGCGGGATTCTACGGGATACGCTCACAGATTTCGCGCGTCCTGTGCGCAACAGGCGCTGTGATAATATGCGGCCCCCGTTCTGGCCACGGCAACTACCCATGACCGATACCTCTGGCGACTCGCCATCCGGCTCAAGCCTGAAAATCTATTTCCGCCTGCTGAGCTATGTCAGGCCCTACATCGGTTTGTTTCTGCTCAGTATCGTCGGCTTTCTGATCTTCGCCTCGACTCAGCCGATGCTGGGCTACATTCTCAAGTACTTCGTCGACGGTCTGTCCAATCCCGAGGCGAGTCTGTTCGCAAAGGCCCCCTGGCTGCTCGAACATGCGCCCTGGCTGGCCCATCTCAAACTGCTGCAGGCCGTACCGCTGCTTATCGTGTTCATCGCGCTGTGGCAGGGCGTCGGGTCCTTTCTTGGCAACTACTATCTGGCCAAGGTCTCGATGGGGCTGGTGCAGGACCTGCGGGTGGCCCTGTTCAACAATCTGTTGACGCTCCCCAATCGCTACTTCGATAGCCATAATTCAGGACACCTGATCTCGCGGATCACCTATAACGTGACCATGGTCACCGGTGCGGCCACCGATGCGATCAAGGTCGTGGTGCGTGAGGGGATGACGGTCATTTTCCTGTTTGCCACGTTGCTGTGGATGAACTGGAAGCTGACCCTGGTCATGGTGGCGATCCTGCCCGTGATTGGCGTGATGGTGACCAGCACCAGCAAGAAGTTTCGCAAGCAGAGCAAGAAGATTCAGACCAGCATGGGCGACGTCACGCATGTGACGTCCGAGAGCATCCAGGGTTATCGCGTGGTGCGCAGCTTCGGTGGCGAGGACTACGAGAGAACGCGCTTTCTCGATGCCAGTGAAGAGAACAAACTCAAGCAACTGAAGATGGTCAAGACCAATGCGGTCTACACCCCGTCGCTGCAGTTGGTCATCTACAGTGCCATGGCCGTCCTGATGTTCCTGGTGCTGTTGCTGCGCGGTGATGCATCGGCTGGCGATCTGGTCGCATACATTACGCTTGCCGGCCTGCTGCCCAAGCCCATACGCCAGCTCTCCGAGGTCAGCTCGACCATTCAGCGTGGTGTGGCAGGCGCCGAGAGCATCTTCGAGCAGCTCGATGAGGAGCCCGAGGTCGATCATGGCACGCAAGCGCGTGAGCGTGTCAGCGGCCGGCTCGAGGTGCGTGACCTCAGCTTCAGTTATCCGGGCACCGAGAAACCGGTGCTGGAAAACATCTCCTTCGTCGCCGAGCCCGGGCAGATGGTGGCGCTGGTCGGCCGCTCCGGCAGCGGCAAGTCGACCCTGGCCAACCTGATTCCGCGTTTCTACCACCACGAGCAGGGGCAGATCCTGCTCGACGGCCTGGACGTCGAGGACTACACCCTGCGCAACCTGCGTCGGCACATCGCGCTGGTGACCCAGCACGTCACCCTGTTCAACGACACCGTGCGCAACAATATCGCCTATGGCGACCTGGCCGGTGCGCCACTGGAGTCCGTGCGTCAGGCGGCGGGCGATGCCTATGCCGCCGAGTTCATCGAGAAAATGCCCCAGGGTTACGACACCCTGGTCGGCGAGAACGGCGTGCTGCTCTCCGGTGGCCAGCGTCAGCGCCTGGCCATCGCCCGCGCGCTGCTCAAGGATGCGCCACTGCTGATCCTCGACGAGGCCACGTCGGCGCTCGATACCGAATCCGAGCGGCATATCCAGGCCGCGCTGGATCAGGTGATGCAGGGGCGTACCACGCTGGTCATCGCGCACCGTCTGACCACCATCGAGAAGGCCGACCTGATCCTGGTGATGGATCAGGGGCAGATCGTCGAGCGTGGCACTCACGCCGAACTGCTGGCGCAGAACGGCTATTACGCGCGTCTGCATGCCAAGCAGTTCGAAGAGGGCGATGCGGTCGTCACTGACGAGCACGACGCCTGATGTTGAGTCATCTGCAATTCTGGCGTGAACGGGGCTGGGCGCCGATTTCGGCAGCCGATTATGCCGACGCGTGGGCACGTTTCGGCGGCAGCGTGGCGACGCATCCCGAGGTGGTGGCACGGCTGGCCGGGCTGTCCGGTATTGCCGTGCGCTACCTCGGCTGGCAGGTCGATGGCCAGCTGCATGCGGCGATCGCCACCTGGGGGCGGCACCTGGCCCTGTCCAAGGATGTGCTGAAGCAACGCGGCAAGCGTGGCCTGTTCGATCTGGGCAATGCCGAAATCATCCTGCCGCTGGCGGCTGGCGCACAAGTCGCGCTGCGCCACCGTGCGCGCTACCTGTCCGAACTGAACGCCGCCGGGCTTCTCGGTGTCAGCGAGCAGCCCGAGGGCCTGGCGCTGGCGCGTGAGCCGGAGCAGTACAGCAAGAAATTCCGCTACAACCAGCGTCGCGAACAGCGCCTGCTGGAAGAGGCGGGCGGCGTGATCAGGCCGATGCTGGAACTGACCGCGCAGGAGCAGGCGCGCATCTACGCGGATCTGTTCCAGCGCCGCTGGGGCTTCGAGGCCACGGGCAAGGATCACCTGGCCGAGGTGTTCGGCCTGTTGCGCGAGTTCATGACCGGTTCGCTGATCTACCTGAATGACGAGCCGGTCGCGATCCAGGTGCTCTATCGCGTGGAGGCGCCGCAGTGGGTCAGCCTCGAGTACATCAACGGCGGGGTCGATCCGCAGCAGCGCGAGTTCAGCCCCGGCAGCGTGCTCAGCTTCGTCAACACGCAGCACGAGTGGGAACAGGCGCGGGCGCTGGGCAAGCCGCTGCGCTACTCCTTCGGCCGTGCCGATCGCGAGTACAAGGACCGCTGGTGCAACCGGGTGCCGGTCTATCAGGTGTGAGGCGATGAACGGACGCAAGCAACAACTGCTCAAACGCCATCGGCGCAACAAGCGCACGGCCCTGCTGCTGGCCCTGCTGGCGCTGGCGCTGCTGGGCGTCTTCGTCGCCTGGTGGCTGCCGCCACTGCTGCTGGTGCTGGGCTGGATCGCGCATGAGGCCTGGTTCGCCGATCATCTGTTCTATTCGCCGCGCGATGACTACCAGTATGACTTCCCGGCCGATTGCGTCAGTGTGCCGGTGCGTATCGAGCAGGGTGCGTTGCAGGTCGAGGCCGATCTCGCGGGTTACGACACCCTGCTGCTCGAACTGCGCCTGCAGGCGACCTGGCTCGGGCGCTGGCTCGATCCCCAGGTGCGGATCGGCGATGACCGCCAGGACTTCGAGCGTGGCGTGGCGGGGCGGCGTTACCTCAACCTGTCCGGGCAACAGGCGCATGGGCTGAGCATCGCCCCGCGTTTCTGTCGCATCGGCGCCGGGCTGCGCCTGCATGCCATGCGCAATCCCGACTTCGCCGCGCAGCGCATGCTGATCATCGCACCGCATGCCGACGATGCCGAACTGGCGGCTTTCGGTCAGTACAGCCGCTCGTCCGAGACGGCCATCGTCACCCTGACTCAGGGCGAGATCGAGGCGCAGGGCTATCAGCGCCTGGGCCTGGACCAGGCCGCTGCGGCCCGTCTGAAGGGCCGCCTGCGTGCCTGGGACAGCCTGGCCGCGCCACTCTGGGGCGGCGTGGCGCAGGCGCGCTGCGTCCAGCTTGGCTACTACTGCCTGCAATTGCCTGCCATGGCCGAGCAGCCGCAGACGCCGTTCGCCTCGCGCGAGTCCGGCGAATGCGACGTGCGCAGCGTGCGCCGGCACAATCCGCTGGCTCTGCCCGCCGATGCCGACGGCCGGCCGACCTGGGACAACCTGATCGCCGATCTGGCTGCCGTGATCGAGCATTACCGCCCCGAGGTGCTGCTGACCCCGCACCCGGAGCTGGACCCGCATCACGATCACGTCGCCAGCACGCGCGCCGTGCTCGAGGCCTGCGCGCAGACTCGCTGGCAGCCGCAGACCCTGCTGCTGTACGCCAACCACCTGCATGACAACGACCGCTGGCCGATGGGCCCGGCGGGCATGGGCATCGCCCTGCCGCCGGCGATCAGTGCGCTGCCTGCCGATCGCCTGTGGAGCCCGTCGCTCGATGCAGAGCGGCAGCTGGACAAGGCCATGGCGCTGGCCCTGCAGCATGATCTGCAGGGCGCGCTGCCGCTGAAGAAGCGCCTGCGCCGCCTGATCCAGCGGCTGCTGGCCGGGCGTCGCTGGCCCGCCACGGGCGAGGACGAGTTCTTCCGCAAGGCGGTGCGCCGGCACGAGCTGTTCTGGGTACGCCAGCGCTGAGTCGTGCCCCGAGTTGGTCATGCTATGATTTTTCCCGTTTTTCTCCCCTTCTGGAGCCGCAATGAAACTGACCATGCCCCGCTATGACCAAGCCGCCGTTCTGGTGGTGGGCGACGTGATGCTCGATCGCTACTGGCATGGCGGTACCTCACGGATCTCTCCGGAGGCGCCGGTGCCGGTGGTGCGGGTCGACCAGATCGAGGATCGTCCCGGTGGCGCTGCCAACGTCGCCCTGAATATCGCGGCGCTCGGTTCGCGTGCCCTGCTGGTCGGCGTGACCGGTGTGGACGAAGCCGCCGACAGCCTCAGCGACAGCCTGCGTGGGGTGGGCGTGGAAACCCACTTCCAGCGTCTCGACGAGCAGCCGACCATCGTCAAGCTGCGGGTGATGAGCCGCCACCAGCAACTGCTGCGCATGGATTTCGAGGAGCCTTTCGATACCGACAGCGCAGCACTAGCCCGTGAGGTCGAGCAGTTGCTCGCCGGGGTCAAGGTGCTGGTGCTCTCCGATTACGGCAAGGGCGCACTGCAGAATCATCAGGCGCTGATCCAGCTGGCGCGTGCTCGCGGTATCGCGGTGCTGGCCGACCCCAAGGGCAAGGATTTCTCCATCTATCGCGGCGCCAGCCTGATCACCCCCAACCTGCACGAGTTCGAGACCATCGTCGGCGGTTGCGTCGACGAGGCCGAGCTGGTCAGCAAGGGCGCCCGGCTGATGCGCGAGCTGGAACTGGGCGCCTTGCTGGTGACCCGTGGCGAGCATGGCATGACCCTGCTGCGCCCGGAGCACGCGCCGCTGCACCTGCCGGCCCGTGCCCGCGAAGTGTTCGACGTGACCGGCGCGGGTGACACCGTGATCTCCACCCTGGCGGCGTCCATCGCCGCCGGCGAGGAGCTGCCGAATGCCGTGGCCCTGGCCAATCTCGCAGCGGGCATCGTCGTCGGCAAGCTGGGTACGGCGGCGATCAGCGCTCCGGAGCTGCGCCGCGCGGTCCAGCGCGAGGAGGGTTCCGAGCGCGGCGTGCTGAGCCTGGACCAGCTGCTCATCGCCATCGAGGACGCGCGCGCCCATGGCGAGAAGATCGTCTTCACCAACGGCTGCTTCGACATCCTCCATGCCGGCCACGTGACCTACCTGGAGCAGGCGCGCGCGCAGGGCGACCGGCTGATCGTGGCGATCAATGACGACGCCTCGGTCAGTCGCCTGAAAGGCCCGGGCCGGCCGATCAACGCCGTCGACCGTCGCATGGCGGTGCTCGCCGGCCTCGGTGCGGTGGACTGGGTGGTGAGCTTCAGCGAGGACACCCCGGAGCGCCTGCTCAAGCAGGTGCAGCCGGACGTGCTGGTCAAGGGCGGCGACTATGGCGTCGACCAGGTGGTGGGCGCCGACATCGTCCAGGCCTATGGCGGCGAGGTCCGTGTCCTCGGCCTGGTGGAGAACAGCTCCACCACGGCCATCGTCGAGAAGATCCGCAACAAGTGATGCCGGCAGTGGGCCTGGCGCCAGCCATGCCCACGCTGCTGCGGGCTTGACCCGACTGCCGTATGCTCGCGGCTTGAGGGTCATAGTCGCTCGCCAGCGGCCGGCGCATCATCGGTGGCATCACCCGCGTGGAGCGAGATGCCATGAAAGTCGATGTACAGGGCCAGGCCCTGAGCGTGCTGAGCAAGGTGGCGCAGGCCGACTGGCCGGACCGCCTGAATTTGCGCAAACCCTTCGAGAAGTTCATCTACAGCGGCAGTCGCGCCAGCTTTCGCCTGGTCGCCCAGCGCGCGTCCGGCAAGCCGCGTATCGAACGCCCGCAGGGCGACGACCTGTTCGACCTGACTCTCTCCGATGATCAGCAGATGCTGGTGGATATGCTCCAGGGCTTCGCGCTGGACGTGTTGCGCCCGGCGGCGCACGAGGCCGATGGCGACGGGCGGGTGCCGGCGGCGCTGCTGAACCAGGCTCGCGAGCTGGGGCTGGTGCACTACGGGGTCAGTGAAGCGCAGGGCGGCCTGGCCGGCGAACGCACCGTGCTGAGCAACGCGCTGATCGCCGAGAGCCTGGCCCGGGGCGACTTCTCGCTGGCGGCCACGCTGCTGGGGCCGTTGTCAGCGGCCAACTGCATTCGCCGTTGGGGCTCCTCGCAGCAGCAGGCCGAGTGGCTGCCCGCCTTCGTCAGCGACGAGGGGGCTCCGCTGCATGCCCTGGCGGTGAGCGAAGCGGCCGTCCTGGCGGACCCGCAAGCGCCTGCGACCCGCGCCCGGCGACGTGGCAAGCATTACCTGCTCGATGGCGAGAAGGTGCTGGTGCTTGGCGGCATGTCCGCCAGTCGCCTGCTGGTGACCGCGCAAGCCAGCGACGGAGCGGCGTTGTTCCTCATCGACGCGGCCAGCAAGGGCATCACGCGGCAGGCCGATCCGGCCATGGGGCTCAAGTCCTGCGGACTGGCGCGTATCCAGTTCAAGTCGGTCAAGGTGCCCGCCGGGCAGCGCCTGGCGGCGGACGATTTCGATTTTCGCGCCTTTCTCGATTACTCGGCGCTGGCCTTCTGTGCCCTGGCGGTGGGCACCGCACAGGCCGCCCTGGACTACGTGGTGCCTTACTGCAACGAGCGGCAGGCCTTCGGTGAGCCGATCAGTCATCGCCAGGGCGTGGCCTTCATGATCGCCGAGATGGCCATCGAGCTCGAATCCATGCGCCTGAT
Organism: Pseudomonas sp. REST10; assembly: GCF_029542605.1. Classification (NCBI taxonomy): domain Bacteria; kingdom Pseudomonadati; phylum Pseudomonadota; class Gammaproteobacteria; order Pseudomonadales; family Pseudomonadaceae; genus Pseudomonas; species Pseudomonas sp. REST10. Next base: position 884,171 of record NZ_CP035677.1, read on the forward strand.
GCTGTGGCGCGCCTGTGCGCTGGCCGAGAGCGGCAGGCCGTTTCACCGCGAAGCCTATCTGGCTCACCTGCTCTGTACCGAGAAGGCGATGAAGATCGGTTGCGACGCGGTGCAGTTGCTCGGCGGTCACGGTTTCACCCAGGAGCACCCGGTCGAGCGCTGGTACCGCGACCTGCGCAGCCTGGCGGTACTCGCCGGTGGTCTTCATCTCTGACAGGTAGCTCATCATGAATCTGGAAACCCCGAAGAAGTTCGCTGGCCTGCAGCGCCAGGCCCATCAAGTCGCGGCCCGTTATCTGCGACCGATCTCGCGCAAGTACGACAAGGCCGAGCATGCCTATCCGAAGGAACTGGACATGCTGGCCGCGCTGCTCGACGGCATGAACGAGGGCTCGCCCGATGCCGTCGGTGCCGGCTCGGCGAGCAAGCGTGGCGCGGCGCGCGAGCAGCAGGAGGGCGTCAAGAATGGCGGCAACATGGCCGCGCTGCTGGGTGTGATGGAGCTGTGCTGGGGCGATGTCGGCCTGCTCCTGGCCATGCCGCGTCAGGGGCTGGGCAACGCCGCCATCGCCGCAGTCGCCAATGACGAGCAGTTGGCCCGCCTGGGCAGGACCTGGGCCGCGATGGCCATCACCGAGCCGGGCTGTGGCTCGGACTCTGCAGCGATTCGCGCCACCGCCGTGAAGGACGGTGATCATTATGTGATCAATGGCGAGAAGATATTCGTCACCTCCGGCGAGCGTGCCGATGCCGTGGTGGTCTGGGCCAGTCTCGATCGCAGTCTGGGGCGGGCGGCGATCAAGTCGTTCGTGGTGGAGAAGGGCACGCCCGGCATGACGGTGACGCGCCTGGAGAAGAAGCTTGGCATCAAGGCCTCGGACACGGCATCGATCAGTTTCACTGACTGCCGCGTGCCGGCGGCCAACCTGCTGGGCAACGCGGAAGTCGATGTGCAGAAGGGCTTCGCCGGGGTCATGGAAACCTTCGACAATACCCGGCCGCTGGTCGCGGGGATGGCGGTTGGTGTGGCCAAGGCCGCGCTCGACCGCACCCGTGAGCTGCTGCGCGAGGCCGGTTGTCGCCTGGACCATGGCCGGCCGCTGCTCAGCGTCAGCCATGCCGAAGCGACGCTCTACCGCCTGGAAGCCGAATGGGAGGCTGCGCGTCTGCTGACGCTCAAGGCGGCCTGGATGGCCGACAACAAGCTGCCCAACTCCAGGGAAGCGTCGATGGCCAAGGCCAAGGCTGGGCGCGTTGCCAGCGAGGTGACGCTCAAGTGCGTCGAGCTGGCGGGCGCCAGCGGTTATGCCGAGGATGAGCTGCTGGAGAAGTGGGCGCGGGATTCGAAGATCCTCGATATCTTCGAGGGCACCCAGCAGATCCAGTTGCTGATCGTTGCCAGGCGCCTGCTGGGCAAGAGCTCCAGCGAGCTGAAATAGCGCGGTCACACCATGAAAAAAGCCCGCATTTGCGGGCTTTTTGCTTAGAAACGGAAGACTTCCGTATCGATCTTGATCGGCTCGGCCACCGGGATCTTCGGCCCGGCGGGCTCTTCCGGCTTGGCCTTGGCTACGGGCGGCTTGCGGCGCGGCGGTTCCGGCGTCGGGTCCTCGGCGATGGCGATCGGCTGGATGGCGACGGCCAGCTCGCTGGCCAGGCGCTGCACCAGCGTGCTCTGCGCCTTTACCTGTTCGGCCAGCGTGCCGCTGTGGGCTTCTTCCAGGCGGATCAGGCGGCTGTCGCGCAGTTGCCCGCGACGGTCGAGCAGGCGCCACTGGGCCTCCAGCACGGCCGGTTGAGTGGGGCCGGAGTCGAGACGGGTAATGGTCAGCATGACCTGGGCATCGGCACTGAAGCCCGGTGCAGCAGGGGCCAGAACCAGGCGCTGGCTATCCAGACGCCAGGCCAGCTGACGCAGCATCTGCTGGTCGATGTCGTTGGCCAGGCCGCTGGCCCAGCGCGCGTTCTGCGCCGCCACCAGGCTGCCGTCAGCCTGGCGTTGCAGCAGGTTCTGCTGGCGCAGGTAGTCGGCCACGCTGATCGGGCCGACCAGGACCGTGACACCGTTGTCCTTGGTCGGCGTCTCGGCGCTGCCACTGTCCAGTTGATAGAGCGGTACGGGCTTCTGCTGCAGCAGGCTGCAACCACTGAGCGTGAGCAGCGTCATCAGAAGCACGGCCAGGGGGCGTACTACAGTCATCATTCGTTCCCGGCAGCCGCTTCTGGGGCAGCTGCACATCGATCCCATATCATGCAGGTGAGGTCATTCGCGCATGACCCAGGGCGCGTATCATCCGTCAAACCGCGCTACGACTCCAGCCTTGGCCGCTTGCCGGTAGCGCGGACATCACGAATGGACGGCATGTCTGCCGACGCTATTCCACCAGAAGCTGGTCGACGCGCTGGAAGCCGCGAGGCAGCTTGTTGCCACGGCGGCCGCGCTCACCCTTGTAGTGTTCCAGATCGTCGGCTTTGAGTGTCAGGGTACGCTTCCCGGCCTGTAAAACCAAACTGGCGCCATTGGGCAGGACGGCCAGATCGGTCAGGTACTCCTCGCGTGAGGCCACGCGCTCGCCGGGGATGCCGATGATCTTGTTGCCCTTGCCTTTGCCCAGTTGCGGCAGGTCGGTGACCTTGAACAGCAGCAGGCGACCCTCGGTCGTCACCGCGGCCAGCCAGTCGTCCTCCAGATTCGTGACCGGCTTGGGCGGCACCACCCTGGCACCGTTGGGCAGGGTCAACAGGGCCTTGCCGGCCTTGTTCTTGGCCTGCAGGTCCTCGCCCTTGACCACGAAGCCGTAGCCGGCATCGGAGGCGATCACGTACAGGGCGCTGTCTTCCGGCAGCATCACGCATTCGAAGCTGGCGCCCGGTGGCGGGGTCAGGCGGCCGGTCAGCGGTTCGCCCTGGCCACGTGCCGAGGGCAGCGAATGGGCGGTCAGCGAGTAGCTGCGCCCGGTGGAGTCGATGAACACCGCGTACTGGTTGGAGCGCCCCGGTGCGGCGGCCTTGAAGCCGTCGCCGGCCTTGTAGGAGAGGCCGGTGGCATCGATGTCGTGCCCCTTGGCGCAACGCACCCAGCCTTTTTCCGAGAGCACCACGGTGACCGGTTCGGTCGGCATCAGCTCGGTTTCCGACAGGGCCTTGGCCTCGGCGCGCGCGACGATCGGCGAACGGCGGTCGTCGCCGTACTTCTCGGCGTCCTCGATGATTTCCTTGCGCACCAGCTTCTTCAGCTTGGCTTCGCTGCCGAGCAGGGCCAGCAGCTTCTCGCGCTCCTTGGCCAGTTCGTCCTGCTCGCCGCGGATCTTCATTTCTTCCAGGCGGGCCAGTTGGCGCAGGCGGGTGTCGAGGATGTAGTCGGCCTGCACGTCGGTGAGGCCGAAAGTCTCCATCAGCACCGGCTTGGGATGGTCCTCGGTGCGGATGATGCGGATCACTTCGTCGAGGTTGAGGAAGGCGATCAGCAAGCCTTCCAACAGATGCAGGCGCTTCTCCACCTTGTCCAGGCGGAACTGCAGGCGGCGACGCACGGTGCCGACCCGGTATTCCAGCCATTCGCGCAGCAGGGTGCGCAGGTCCTTGACCTGCGGCTTGCCGTCGAGGCCGATGACGTTGGTGTTGACCCGGTAGCTGGACTCCAGGTCGGTGGTGGCGAACAGGTGGGTCATCAGCTCGTCGACGTCGACGCGGTTGGAGCGCGGGATGATGACGATGCGGGTCGGGTTCTCGTGGTCCGACTCGTCGCGCAGGTCGGCGACCATCGGCAGCTTCTTGGCCTGCATCTGCGCGGCGATCTGCTCCAGTACCTTGGAGCCGGAGACCTGGTGCGGCAGGGCGGTGACGACGATGTCGCCGTCCTCGACGCGATACACGGCGCGCATGCGCACCGAGCCGCGACCGTTCTCGTAGATCTTCAGCAGGTCGGCCTTGGGCGTGATGACTTCCGCTTCGGTGGGGAAGTCCGGGCCCTGGATGTGCTCGCAGAGCTGCTCGACGGTCGCGCCCGGCTCGTCCAGCAGGCGTACGCAGGCGGCGGCGACTTCCCGCAGGTTGTGCGGCGGCACGTCGGTGGCCATGCCCACGGCGATACCGGTGGTGCCGTTGAGCAGCAGGTTGGGCAGGCGTGCCGGCAGTGTCGCCGGCTCGTTGAGGGTGCCGTCGAAGTTCGGTACCCAGTCGACGGTGCCCTGGCCAAGTTCGGCCAGCAGCACTTCCGAGTAGCGCGACAGGCGCGCCTCGGTGTAGCGCATGGCGGCGAAGGACTTGGGATCGTCCGGCGCCCCCCAGTTGCCCTGGCCGTCGACCAGGGTGTAGCGGTAGCTGAACGGCTGCGCCATCAGCACCATGGCTTCGTAGCAGGCGCTGTCGCCGTGCGGGTGGAACTTGCCGAGCACGTCACCGACGGTCCGCGCGGATTTCTTGTGCTTGGCGTCGGCGTCCAGGCCCAGTTCGCTCATGGCATAGACGATACGTCGCTGTACGGGCTTGAGGCCGTCGCCGATGTGCGGCAGGGCGCGGTCCATGATCACGTACATGGAGTAGTTGAGATAGGCCTGCTCGGTGAAGTCGGCGAGTGACCGACGTTCCACGCCTTCCAGGCTCAAATCGAGGGATTCGCTCATGCGGGCCTCATTGCAAGGTTGATTGGCGCAGCACCAGGGTGCCGCCCTTCTGACTGAATTCGAGTTGTTGCAGCGCGCTCATGCCCAGCAGCACTTCGTCGCCGTCCATGCCGGGGGCGATCAGGGCCGCGACGTCGCGCAGTTCGATGTCGCCCAGGCGCAGGGTCGCCAGGCGTGTGCGATGGCCCGTGCTGCGGCCATTGGCGGTACTCAGGGTGATCGGCGCACCGCGCTTCAGGCCGAGCTTGCGCGCCAGGGCTTCGGGGACGGCCACGGCGGTGGCGCCGGTGTCGAGCAGGAAGGTCACTTCCTGGCCGTCGATCTCGCCGTTCACCAGGTAGTGGCCCTGGCGACTGCTGGCCAGGCTGACCTCGACGAAGCCGTTGCCGTGCACGGACTGTGGCGTCTGGTTCGGGTTGCGCTGGCTGTCTTCCCAGTTGCCGAAGAAGTGCGTGGCCAGCAGCAGGCCGGCGCCCCAGGCGAGCACCAGCATGACCCGTCCGGCGCGGCGGCCAGGCGCCTGCTCGCTCACGAGCGCTGGCTCCAGCCGCCCCTGGGCGCGGCAAAGCGCCAGACGATCGGGCGTTGCTCGCCATCGCCACGGGGCTGTTCGCCATTGTCGAGGCCGATCCAGGCGCCTTCCTTGTCGATCCATAGGGCTTCGGCCATGCCGTAGTCCTGGGCGTAGCGACGGGGCTCGCGCAAGGCCTCGTCGGCGAACGACCAGCACAGCTCCGCCACGCCGTCGCCCAGCGCGCGCCGACAGATGCGGTGGGACTGCCGCTCGAGGGTGAAGAGTTTCTCGCCGAAGTAGGCCAGCCCGGAGAAGTCGCGTGCGGCCATCTGCCCACCCAGGGCGGCCGGCGAGGGCTCGTCGCCGCCTTCGCTGGTCAGCACGCAGCCTCCCGTGCAACGCCAACTGCTGCCACGCCGATGCAGCACGGCCAGGCCGCGACGGCGCTGTTCGGCGGCGAGCCACAGGCGTTCACCGGCAGGGTCGACGGCGATGCCCTCGAAACCCTGGTTGAAATGCAGCAGCATGCCACTGGCGCGGGCCTGGCGGACCACGGCGCCGGGCAGGTTGAGCCACTGGGTGCTGCCATTGCTGGCGACCTGCAGCACGGCGGCGCGGGTTTCGCTGATCAGGTAGCGATTGCCCTGCGTGTCGCAGGACAGGCCTTCGAAGTCCAGCTTGCCGCCGCGTACCAGCCCGGCCGCCCAGTTGCGCATGCGCAGGCCCCAGGGCAGGGTGCTTTCCGGCGGTTCGGGGGCGACGAAGGTCTCCGCCTCGGCACGCAGCAGGTCATCCTCCTGGTGCAGCTGGTAGAGGCGATCGTCGTCACGGTCGGACACCGCCCACAGGGCTTCACCGCACATCGCCAGGCCGGACAGGTGGCCGCTGGGCATCTGGGTTACCGGGAACTCGCGCTGCAGCTGCAGCTCTTCCAGCTGCACCGGCTCGGCGTTGGCCACGCCGGCCAACAGACCGAGTGCGAGGAGGTGATGGCGCATCAAGCCAGAACCTCGGCCAGGTTGCCCTTGGTTTCCAGCCAGCTTTTGCGGTCGCCGGCGCGTTTCTTGGCCAGGAGCATGTCCATCACTTCGCGGGTGCCTTCGAAGTCGTCCAGGGTCAGCTGCACCAGACGCCGGGTGTTCGGGTCCATGGTGGTTTCGCGCAGCTGGGGCGGGTTCATCTCACCGAGGCCCTTGAAGCGCGTGACCTGTGGCTTGCCGCGGCGCTTCTCGGCCACCAGGCGGTCGAGAATGCCGTCGCGTTCGGCGTCGTCCAGGGCGTAGAAGATCTCCTTGCCCAGGTCGATGCGGTACAGCGGCGGCATGGCGACGTAGACATGGCCGGCATCGACCAGCGTACGGAAGTGGCGCACGAACAGAGCGCAGAGCAGGGTGGCGATGTGCAGGCCGTCGGAGTCGGCGTCGGCGAGGATGCAGATCTTGCCGTAGCGCAGGCCGGAGAGATCGCTCGAGCCCGGATCGATACCGATGGCCACGGCGATGTCATGCACTTCCTGCGAGGCCAGCACCTCGCTGCCATCGACTTCCCAGGTGTTCAGGATCTTGCCGCGCAGCGGCATGATTGCCTGGAATTCCTTGTCGCGCGCCTGCTTGGCGCTGCCGCCGGCGGAGTCACCCTCGACCAGGAACAGCTCGCAGCGCAGCGGGTTCTGCCCGGCGCAGTCAGCCAGCTTGCCAGGCAGTGCCGGGCCCTGGGTGATCTTCTTGCGTTCGACCTTCTTGCCCGCCTTGAGGCGTCGGCCGGCATTGCTGATGGCCAGTTCGGCCAGGGCCAGGCCGGTTTCCGGGTTGGCGTTGAGCCACAGGCTGAAAGCGTCCTTGACCACGCCGGAGACGAAGGCGGCGGCCTCGCGGGAGGACAGGCGCTCCTTCGTCTGGCCGGAGAACTGGGCGTCCTGCATCTTCATCGACAGGACGAAGGCGATGCGCTCCCAGACGTCTTCCGGGGCCAGCTTGACGCCGCGCGGCAGCAGGTTGCGGAACTCGCAGAACTCGCGCATGGCGTCCAGCAGGCCCTGGCGCAAGCCATTGACGTGGGTGCCGCCCTGCGCGGTGGGGATCAGGTTGACGTAGCTTTCCTGCACGGCGTCGCCGCCTTCCGGCAGCCACAGCAAGGCCCAGTCCACCGCTTCCTTGTTGCCGGCCAGCGTGCCGCAGAAGGGTTCGGCAGGCAGGCGTTCGAACTCGCTGACGGCATCGACCAGGTAGGAGCGCAGGCCGTCCTCGTAGTGCCACTCGACCTTGTCGCCGGCGGCCTTGTCTTCGAAGGTGACGGACAGCCCCGGGCACAGCACGGCCTTGGCCTTGAGCACGTGCTTGAGGCGGCTGACCGAGAACTTGAAGGAGTCGAAGTACTTGGCGTCCGGCCAGAAGTGCACGCTGGTGCCGGTGTTGCGCTTGCCGACGCTGCCGATCACCTGCAGGTCGCTGGCCTTGAAACCGTCGGCGAAGCTCATCTGGTACTCGCTGCCGTCACGCTTGACGGTCACCACCACGCGCGTCGACAGGGCGTTGACCACGCTGATGCCGACGCCGTGCAGACCACCGGAGAACTGGTAGTTCTTGTTGCTGAACTTGCCGCCGGCGTGCAGCTTGGTGAGGATCAGCTCGACGCCGGGAACGCCTTCTTCCGGGTGGATGTCCACCGGCATGCCGCGGCCGTCGTCGAGCACTTCCAGCGAGTTGTCCTCGTGCAGGATCACCTGGATCGACTTGGCGTGACCGGCCAGGGCTTCGTCGACGCTGTTGTCGATCACTTCCTGGGCGAGGTGGTTGGGGCGCGTGGTGTCGGTGTACATGCCCGGGCGCTTGCGCACCGGGTCGAGGCCGGAAAGGACTTCGATGGCATCGGCGTTATAGGCGTTCTGCTGGGCCATGGGCTCTCTTGTTCATCAATTGAATGCGGAAAAGTCGATATCGCGCCAGAGTGTGGCGTCAATGCCGGCAAAAGCGAAGAGTATCGGAAGACGTTCGGCGAATCCCTGGAAACCGTGGTCGCCACCGGCCTGGATGCGCAGCGCGCCGGCGCGGTAGTAACGCTCGGCGTCGCGGTAGTCGAGGGTTTCGTCGGCGGTCTGCAACCACACCTGATAGCGCTCGGCATCGACGGGGGGCGCGACCTCGAACTCGGCCAACGCCGCGACGTGATCCTCGGTGAGTTCCCAGGTCTCGTCGCTGTAGTAGTTCTTCTGCGGGCCGAGGTAGCCGTCGAAGCGCAGGTGAGGCCGTACCGCCGGGTTGATCAGCAGTGCCTTGAGGCCATGCTGCTCGGCCAGGCAGGTGGCGTAGTAGCCACCCAGGGAGCTGCCCACCAGCACGGGTGCGCCCAGTTCGGCGACGAGCGCCTGCAACTGGGCCATGGCCTGGCGCGGGTGATGATGCAGCGCCGGCACGCGCAGCCGGTCGGCCAGGCCCAGGCGGGCCATGGCGCGACTCAGCTGGCTGGCCTTGTGCGAGGCCGGCGAGCTGTTCAGGCCGTGGATATAGAGGATGGATGCAGTCATGGAGCGGGAGGCTACTACAAAAAGCGGTTACAAGCTGCAAGCTGCAGGCTGCAAGAAAAAGCCGGGCGGTGGCCGTTGGGCTGCACTTCTCGCTTGCCGCTGGCTCAATAGCCCTTGACGCTGTAATCCACTTCGAAGTGGATGCCGGTGACGCGGGATATCCCGGTGTCCAGCGTGCCATCGGCGTGCAGGCGCAGCCAGCGATAGCCGGGGGCCTCGCTGCCGACCTGGAACTCCTCGCTGCCGGGGGCGAACTGCACGCAGGTCGACGGCGAGGCGAGCAGGCGCAGGTTGCCGCGCGGCTGGTCGAATTCCTGGTGGATATGCCCCCAGAGCACGGCGCGCGCCTGTGGGTGGCGGTCGAGGATGGCGAACAGCGCATCGGGATTGCGCAGGCCGATGGGGTCCATCCATTTGCAGCCGATGGCCACCGGGTGGTGGTGCAGGCAGACCAGGTGGTGGCGTTGCGGCGCTTCGTCGAGGGCGCGCTGCAGCAGTTCGAGCTGGCTGTCGGCCAGAAAACCGGGAACGGCGCCGGGGATCGACGAGTCGAGCATGATGATGCGCCAGGCGCCGAGGTCGATCACCGGCTGCAGCAGCTCGCTGTCCTTGCACACGGCCTGCATGGGCGGGGTTTCGTCATGGTTGCCGGCCAGCCAGCGGCACGGCGCGCCGATCGGTGCGGTGAGCTGCCGGAAACGCTCGTAGGACGCCACGCTGCCGTCCTGCGACAGATCGCCGGTGGCCAGGATCAGGTCGATCTGTGGCTGCTCCTGCTGCACCTGCTCGATCACGCGTTGCAAGCTGTCGCAGGTATCCATGCCCAGCAGCTTGCCGTCCGCTTCGGCGAACAGGTGACTGTCGGACAACTGCACCAGCAGGACCGAAGAATCAGCGGATGGGATGGGCAGGCTCGGCAAGACCGTCTCCTAGGGCTCAATCAGAGCAATTATGGTGGCTGCCGCAGCAAAGGGAAAACCCAGGAAGCGGACACAGATCACAGAAACTGGCACAACGTCGCGCTATCGGCCAGGGAGTGAAAAGCTTGATCGCCGGGTGGGCGGAGCTACATCACCGGCTGGGGTTCATGACCGCAGGCCAGGCAGTGGCTCAGCCATTCGCCGAGGAACAGGTTGAGCTGGCTCTTTTCATCCGGTTGATGCATCGCCGCGTTGGGGTAGGGGTAGCGAATGTGCAGGCGGCGGGCATTCTCGGCGCCGACCACTTCGGCCATGCGCGCGTCGTGATAGACCCTGACTTCCAGCTGCGGCACGGGCAACCAGGGCAGGCTGTGCTCCTGGCGAACGCGCAGCGTCGTGGTGTAGGGGCAGCTTTCCAGCACCTCCAGCGCCAGGATGCCGAGCAGGTGCTCGCCCTGGCTCAGAGCGACACGGCGGCTCTCGCTCTGTTCGCGCATGCGCGGCAGCAGGCGCATCAGGCGGGCGTAGTTGGCCTCGCAAGCGGCCTGCAGCTCGACCAGGTCGACCCGATAGCGCTCGCGGAGCAGGTTCACGACCACATGCCTCGTACTTCGTCGCGGTTCAGTGCCAGCCATTGCAGGGCGATGATGCTGGCCGCGTTGTTGATGCGCCCGTCACGCACGGCAGCCAGGGCGTCTTCCAGCGGCAGCACGTGCACGCGGATGTCCTCGCCTTCCTCGGGCAGACCATGTACGCCGCCCGCGCCACTGCTGTCGCAACGGCCGAGGAACAGGTGGACGAACTCGTCGGAGCCGCCTGGCGAGGGGAAATACTGGGTGATCGGCCACAGCGGGCCGAGAATCAGATCGGCTTCCTCGACCGCTTCGCGACGGGCGACCTCCTCGGGCTCCTCGTCCTTGTCGATCAGGCCGGCGACCAGTTCCAGCAGCCAGGGGTTGGCCGCCTTGTCCATCGCGCCGACACGGAACTGCTCGATCAGCACCACTTCGTCGCGTTGCGGGTCGTAGGGCAGGACGCAGACGGCGTCGTGGCGCACGAACAGCTCACGGGTCAGTTGCGGGCCCATGTCGCCGGCATATTGCCGGTGGCGCAACTTGATCCGGTCGAGCCGGTAGAAGCCGCGAAAGCACGCCTCGCGCGCGAGGATTTCGATGTCGTTCTTGTCCATGGACACTCCTGATGGTCGTAACGGGCCCGGCAGACCTGTGGTCCGCCGACTGCGGCCCGTTACCCGTCACACTAGCGAGCATAGTGCCGCCAGATCAAGCTTCCATGACGGCCTGCTACACGCGCTGGTAGAGCTGGCTGCCCTGCGCCTTGAACTCCTCGGCCTTGGCCTGCATGCCTTGCTCGGCGTCCAGGTCGACGGCATTGATGCGCTGTTCCTTGGCGTAGTCGCGGACTTCCTGGGTGATCTTCATCGAGCAGAACTTCGGACCGCACATGGAGCAGAAGTGCGCCACCTTGGCCGAATCCTTGGGCAGGGTCTCGTCGTGGAAGGCGCGGGCGGTGTCCGGGTCCAGGCCGAGGTTGAACTGGTCTTCCCAGCGGAACTCGAAGCGTGCCTTGCTCAGCGCGTTGTCGCGGATCTGCGCGCCGGGGTGGCCCTTGGCCAGATCGGCGGCGTGGGCCGCGATCTTGTAGGTGATGATGCCGGTCTTGACGTCATCCTTGTTCGGCAGGCCGAGGTGCTCCTTGGGTGTGACGTAGCAGAGCATGGCGCAGCCGAACCAGCCGATCATCGCTGCGCCGATGCCGCTGGTGATGTGGTCGTAGCCCGGAGCGATGTCGGTGGTCAGCGGGCCGAGGGTGTAGAACGGCGCCTCGTCGCAGCATTCCAGCTGCTTGTCCATGTTCTCCTTGATCAGCTGCATCGGCACGTGGCCGGGGCCTTCGATCATGCACTGCACATCGTGCTTCCAGGCGATCTTGGTCAGCTCGCCGAGGGTTTCCAGTTCACCGAACTGGGCGGCGTCGTTGGCATCGGCGATCGAACCCGGACGCAGACCGTCACCCAGGGAGAAGGACACATCGTAGGCCTTCATGATTTCGCAGATGTCGTCGAAGTGGGTGTAGAGGAAGTTCTCCTTGTGATGCGCCAGGCACCACTTGGCCATGATCGAGCCGCCACGGCTGACGATGCCGGTGACCCGCTTGGCGGTCAGCGGCACGTAGCGCAGCAGCACGCCGGCGTGGATGGTGAAGTAGTCCACGCCTTGCTCGGCCTGTTCGATCAGGGTGTCGCGGAACAGCTCCCAGGTCAGGTCCTCGGCGATGCCGCCGACCTTTTCCAGGGCCTGGTAGATCGGTACGGTACCGATCGGCACCGGCGAGTTGCGGATGATCCACTCGCGGGTTTCATGGATGTGCTTGCCGGTGGACAGGTCCATGACGGTGTCCGAACCCCAGCGAATGCCCCAGGTCAGCTTGGCCACTTCTTCCTCGATGGAGGAACCCAGGGCGCTGTTGCCGATGTTGCCGTTGATCTTCACCAGGAAGTTGCGGCCGATGATCATCGGCTCCAGCTCCACGTGGTTGATGTTGGCCGGGATGATGGCGCGGCCGCGGGCGACTTCGCTGCGCACGAACTCCGGGGTGATCTCCTTCGGGATGTTGGCGCCGAAGCTGTGCCCGGCATGCTGCTCGTCGAGCAGGCCGGCTTCGCGTGCCTCGGCCAGCTTCATGTTCTCGCGGATGGCGACGTATTCCATCTCGGGCGTGATGATGCCCTTCTTGGCGTAGTGCATCTGGCTGACGTTGTGGCCGGCCTTGGCCCGGCGCGGGTTGCGCACGTGGGCGAAGCGCATGGCGGAGAGTTCGGCGTCGTTGAGGCGGCGCTGGCCGAATTCGGAGGAGAGGCCGGGCAGTTTCTCGGTGTCGCCGCGATCCTCGATCCAGGCGCTGCGCACGTCGGCCAGGCCCTTGCGTACGTCGATGCTGACGTTCGGGTCGGTGTACGGGCCGGAGGTGTCATAGACGGTGACCGGGGCGTTGATCTCGCCACCGAAATCGGTCGGCGTCACGTCCAGGCTGATCTCGCGCATCGGCACGCGGATGTCCGGGCGCGAGCCCTGGACGTAGACTTTCTGCGAACGGGGGAAGGGCTGTACCGACTGCTGGTCGACCTGTGCCGATTCACTCAGGTTCTTTTGTTGTTGTGTGCTCATCAAGGCTCTCTCCGGGATAGGTGTCGGAGTTGGAACCTGAGCGGACGAGGGGCGCGAGATACACCACAGGCGGTGTCGAGAGGACTCGCCGGACGCTGGCGAGGACATCTTGTTCCCTACGCAGGCCTTAACCTGATCAGGTTCAACGGGATCCGGCAGCTGCCAATCTCAGCCCCGCATTTGGGGCACCCCGACAAGAACTCGGGCAGTCTAATCAAGCTGATGGAATAAAACCAACCCGGCGGTCAAAAAAACTCGACCCGTGCGTCGGAAACGGACCGTCAGCCATGCGCCGGGCCGATTGTTCCCGACGAGCAACATAGCTTGCCGCCAGCTAGACTGTTCACGCCCATGGCGCGCTTGACCCTCGCCCGTGGCGCCCCGTAGCCTTGGCGATTACCGCCTATTCAAGGATCGACATTCATGTTGCGCAGACTTTCCCTGGCCCTTGCCGTGGCCGCCGCGACGGTGGGCCTGGCTCAGGCCGAAGAGGCCCCGCTGTCCAGCAAGACCGACCTGGTCACCGTTTATCAGGAGGCCGCGAAGAACAACGCTGATATCGCCGCCGCCCGTGCCGACTATCAGGCGCGTCGTGAAGTGGTGCCGCAGGCCAGGGCCGGCCTGTTGCCCAACCTCTCCGCCGGCGCCAACTATGGCGATACGCGCACGAACGTCGATTCGCCGAGTGCCACCCTCTCGCGCAGCGGCCTGGTCTATCAGGCCAACCTCAGCCAGCCGCTGTTCCGCGCCGACCGCTGGTTCCAGCTGCAGGCGGCAGAAGCCACCAGCGAGCAGGCGGCCCTGGAACTGTCCGCCACCGAGCAGAACCTGATCCTGCAGAGCGCCGAGACCTACTTCGCCGTGCTCCGTGCCCAGGACAACCTGGCCTCGACCAAGGCCGAGGAAGCGGCATTCAAGCGCCAGCTGGACCAGGCCAACGAGCGTTTCGACGTCGGCCTCTCCGACAAGACCGATGTGCTCGAGGCGCAGGCCGGTTTCGACACGGCCCGCGCCAACCGCCTGCTCGCCGAGCGCGCGGTGGACGACGCCTTCGAAGCGCTGATCGCGCTGACCAACCGTGACTATGTCGCCGTCGAGGGGATCGTCCACTCCCTGCCGGTGCTGGCGCCGACGCCGAACGACGCCAAGTCCTGGGTCGATACCGCTGCCGCGCAGAACCTCAACCTGCAAGCCAGCCTGTACGCCGTGACGGCCGCCGAGGAAAACCTGCGCCAGCGCAAGGCCGGCCATGCGCCGACCCTGGATGCCGTGGCCAGCTACCAGAAGGGCGACAACGATAGCCTGGGCTTCACCAACTCGGGCACCTTTGGTGCGCCGCGTTACAGCGGTGACGTTGCGCAGCGCTCCATCGGCCTGCAACTGAACATCCCGCTGTACAGCGGCGGCCTGACCAGTTCGCAGGTGCGCGAGGCTTACCAGCGTCTGGGGCAGAGCGAGCAACTGCGCGAGAGCCTGCGTCGTCAGGTGGTGCAGAACACCCGCAACCTGTTCCGTGCGGTGAACACCGACGTGGAAACCGTGCAGGCGCGGCGCCAGTCGATCATCTCCAACCAGAGTGCGCTGGAGGCCACCGAGATCGGCTATCAGGTCGGTACCCGCAACATCGTCGATGTGCTCGACGCCCAGCGTCAGCTGTACAGCGCCGTGCGCAACTACAACGATGCGCGCTACGACTACATCCTCAACAACCTGCGCCTGAAGCAGGCGGCAGGCACCCTCAGCCCGGCCGACCTGGATGCCCTGGGCAGCTTCCTCAAGCCGGACTACAACCCGGACAAGGACTTCCTGCCGCCGGATCTGGCCACTGCCGCCGAGGCGCGCCTGCAGAACAATCAGGATTTCTGATCCGTTGTGAGCAAAGAAAAAGCCCGACCTGAGTCGGGCTTTTTCGTTTTCGGCGCTATCGTCGCGGCGCCCTGCACTCCACCGGCATGGGCTAGAGCAGGCGGCGCAGGCCGTCGAGCAGACGCTCCAGGGCGCCCTGGTTGGCCTTGAGCACGGCCAGGCCGGCTGCGCTCATGCGCTGGGCTTCGGCCGGGGTGTCCAGCAGGGTGGCGGTGCGCTCAGCCAGTTGCGCGGCGTCCGCCACTTCGCTCAACGCGCCGGCCGCGCGCAGTTGCGCGGCGATTTCGAGGAAGTTGAACAGGTGCGGGCCGCTCAGCACCGGCTTGCCCAGCGCAGCGGGTTCCAGCAGGTTGTGCCCGCCGTTGGCCACCAGGCTGCCGCCGACGAAGGCGATGTCCGCCAGTGCATAGAGAAACAGCAGCTCGCCCATGGTGTCGCCCAGCAGCACCTGGTCGCCGGCTTGCACTGCTTCACCCGTGGCGCGGCGGCGTGTCGTCAGTCCATCGCTGAGGCAAAGTTCATGGACCGAGTTGAAGCGCTCGGGGTGGCGCGGGACCAGGATCAGCAGCGCATTCGGCCGCGTCTCCAGCAATTGGCGATGGGCGGCGAGGACGATCTCGTCTTCCCCGGCATGGGTACTGGCGGCGATCCACACCGGGCGCTGCTCGGCCTGCCACTGGCGGCGCAGCTCGGCTGCACGCTGCAGCAGCTCGGCGTCGATCTTCAGGTCGAACTTGATCGAACCGGTCACTTCCACGCAGTCAGGGTGTGCGCCCAGGTCGAGAAAGCGTTGCGCTTCGGCCTGGGTCTGCACGGCGATCAGCGACAGTTCGGCGAGCATCGGTGCGGTGAGTTTGCCAAAGCGTGCATAGCCACGTGCCGAGCGTTCGGACAGGCGCGCATTGGCCAGCGCCACAGGGATGCCGCGCCTGGCGCACTGATGGATGTGGTTCGGCCACAGTTCGGTTTCCATCACCACGGCCAGGCGCGGGCGGACCCGGTCGAGGAAGCGCGCTGCCGCCCAGGGCAGGTCGTAGGGCAGGTAGCAGTGCTGCACGCTGTCGCCGAACAGGGCCTGGATGCGTTCGGAGCCGGTCGGGGTCATGCAGGTGACGGTGATCGGCAGCTCGGGGTAACGCGCCTGCAAGGCGCGGATCATCGGCGCGGCGGCGATGCTTTCACCGACCGACACGGCATGCACCCAGATGCCGCCAGGTTTCAGCGGCGGCAGGGCGAAGGAAAAGCGCTCCTTGATACGGCGCGCGTAGGCGGGCGCCTTGCGTGCGCGCAGCGCCAGGCGCAGGGCGATCAATGGCAGGGCCAGGTGCAGCAGCAGGGTGTAGAGGTGTCTGTTCATGGGCGCGCAGCTTATCGCTGCCGGCCGGGTGCTGGAAGGGCGATCATGCCGGTGGGCGCAACAGCTCGCGTGCCAGGCAGTCCGCCAGCCAGTTGGCGGCGGGGCCGAGCGCGCCGTCGCGGCGGCGGACCAGTTCCACCACCAGTGGCAACGGCGCCCAGTCGCTGCGCAGTTCCTGCAGGTGGCCCTGGTAGGTCGGATACTGCGCCACGTGACGCGGCAGCCAGGCCCAGCCAAGGCCGCGAACCACCAGCTCGGCCATCGCGTAGAAGCTGTCGGCGCGCCACACCAGCGGGCTGATCTGCTCGCCGCCGGGATAGTGACTGTCCTGGGGCGTCATCAGCAGCTGGCGATGCTCGGCGAGATCGCGGCGCTCCACGCTGGTGAGCCTGGCCAGGGGGTGGTGCGGGCTGCACACGGTGACCATCTCGATGCTGCCCAGGTGCTGACTCTCCAGCTCGCGTGGCATCTGCTCATGGTGAAACAGCAGGCCAAGGTCCGCCTGACGCTGCAGCAGCTTGCGCGCCACGTCGCCCTGCGCGCCGCTGGCGAGCTGTACCTCCAGCAGCGGGAAGGCCTCGGCCAGGGCCTCCAGGCTGGCCAGCACCGGTTGGTAGGGCATGGCTTCGTCCTGTGCCAGGCGCAGGCGCGCCTCCTGCCCCTGGGCCAGGCCGAGTGCGCGAGCATCCAGGCGCTCGCATTGCTGCAGCACGCTGCGCGCCTCTTCCAGCAGGGCGCTGCCGGCCTCGGTCAGGCGTGGCTGCCGCCCGCTGCTGCGCTCGAACAGGGTCACGCCGAGGTCGCTTTCGAGCAGGGCGATCGCCGTGCTCACGGCGGACTGGGCGCGCCCGGTTTCCCGTGCCACCGCCGAGAACGAGCGGCTTTCCGCCGTGCGGACGAACAGATGGAGCTGGTCGAGGTTCCAGTTCATGGTCAACCTATCTGTTGTGCTGATAGGTAATGACTTTATCCCATCGTCGAAGTCCTTAGAATCCCGGGCATTCTTTCAGGAGTCGCCATCATGCCCGGATACTTCTACCTGGCCATCGCCATTGCCGCCGAAGTGCTCGCCACCACCTCGATGAAGGCCATCGAAGGCTTCAACAAGCCGCTGCCGCTGTTGCTGGTGGTGGGCGGCTATGGCATCGCGTTCTGGATGCTGACGCTGGTGGTGCGCACCATCCCGGTGGGCATTGCCTATGCCATCTGGGCCGGCCTGGGCATCGTGCTGGTGAGCATCGCCGCCGCCTTCATCTACCAGCAGAAACCCGATCTGCCGGCCATGCTGGGCATGGGCCTGATCGTCAGCGGCGTGGTGGTGATCCAGCTGTTCTCCCAGTCGACCGGGCACTGATCGGCCGACGGGCGCGAGGGCAGGCGGGTTATACTGCGCGCCTGTTTTTCGCCGAGGCCCGTTCATGTCCCAGTCTCTCAGCACCGATGTCCTGATCGTCGGCGGTGGTATCGCCGGCCTCTGGCTCAATGCACGCCTGCGTCGCCAGGGCTTCGCCACCGTCCTGGTGGAGTGCGGCAGCCTGGGCGGCGGGCAGAGCCTGAAGTCGCAGGGCATCATCCATGGTGGCGCCAAGTACGCCCTGCACGGCGCGCTGACCGGTGCTTCCGAAGCCATCGCCGACATGCCGCGACGCTGGCGCGAGGCGCTGGCCGGCGCTGGCGAGCTGGACCTGTCCGGCGTGCGTATCCTTTCCGACGCGCATTACCTGTGGTCGCCGGGCACCCTGGCCGGCAACCTCACCAGCTTCTTCGCCAGCAAGGCGGTGCGCGGGCGCGTCGACCAGGTCAAGGGCGAGCAGTTGCCGCCGGCGCTGCAGCACCCGAAGTTCAAGGGCAAGGTCTATCGGCTCGCCGAGCTGGTGCTCGATGTACCCAGCCTGATCGCCCGCCTGGCCGAGCTGGCCGGCGATGGACTGCTGGCTGCCCGGCAGGTCGAGCCGCTGCGTGAAGGCGGTGAACTGTGCGGGCTGATCGTCGATGGCCGCGAGATTCGCGCCCAGCGCGTGGTGCTCAGTGCCGGGGCTGGCAATGCCGAATTGCTCGCGGCCCTGGGCATCGAGCAGCCGGCTCAGCAGCTGCGGCCGCTGCACATGGTGCTGGCCAAGGGGCCGGCGCTGAAGCCGCTGTATGCCCATTGTCTCGGCGGCGGACCGAAACCGCGCGTCACCGTCACCACCCACCCGGCGGCCGATGGCCAATGGGTCTGGTACCTCGGTGGCGATCTGGCCGAGGCCGACGGCGTGGCGCGTGACGAAGGCGCGCAGGTCACGGCGGCGCAGAAGGAGATGGCGGCGCTGCTGCCCTGGGTGGACCAGAGCCAGACGCGTTGGGCGACCTTGCGCGTGGACCGCGCCGAGCCCGCGCAATCGGGTCTGGTGCGCCCGGACAATGCCTTTCTCGCCGAACAGCAGAACCTGCTGGTGGGCTGGCCGACCAAGCTGGCGCTGGCGCCGGACTTCGCCGACCGGGTGCTGGCGACGCTGCAGCGCGACGGGGTGACGCCGGCGC
Organism: Pseudomonas sp. REST10; assembly: GCF_029542605.1. Lineage (NCBI taxonomy): Bacteria > Pseudomonadati > Pseudomonadota > Gammaproteobacteria > Pseudomonadales > Pseudomonadaceae > Pseudomonas > Pseudomonas sp. REST10. Next base: position 902,687 of record NZ_CP035677.1, read on the forward strand.
ATCATGCGTCGTTGCCCGAGCTGCCGCGCCCGGCACTGGGGCAGCCGGTATGGGAGACGCTGCTGCCATGAGCGCCACCCTGCACGATCTGCATCGCCCGCTGGGCTCTACCGGCCTGCGCGTATCGCCGCTGGGACTGGGCACGGTCAAGCTCGGGCGCGACCAGGGGGTGAAGTACCCCAACGGCTTCACCATTCCCGATGACGCGCAGGCGAGTGCCTTGCTGCGCCAGGCGCGTGAACTGGGCATCAACCTGATCGATACCGCGCCGGCCTATGGCGTCAGCGAGCAGCGTCTCGGCCCGCTGCTGCGTGGCCAGCGCGACGAGTGGGTGATCGTCAGCAAGACCGGCGAAGAGTTCGAGCAGGGGCAGTCGCGCTTCGACTTCTCCGCCGCGCATACCCGCCTCTCGGTGGAGCGCAGCCTCAAGCGCCTGGAGACCGATCGTATCGACCTGCTGCTGGTGCATTCCGACGGTAACGACCTGGCGGTGCTGCGTGACACCGGGGTGTACGACACGCTGGCGGCGCTCAAGCGCGAGGGCAAGATCCTCGGCTACGGGATTTCCGGCAAGACCGTCGAGGGGGGGCTGCTGGCGCTGGAAGAGGGTGACTGCGCCATGGTCACCTACAACCTGAGCGAGCAGGGCGAAAAGCCGGTGCTGGACTACGCTGCCACTCACGCCAAGGGCATTCTGATCAAGAAGGCGCTGGCCAGCGGCCATGCCTGCCTGGCAGAGGGGGTCGATCCGGTGCGCGCCAGTTTCGAGCTGATCTTCGCGCACCCGGGCGTCGGCAGCGCCATCGTCGGCACCATCACGCCGGCGCACCTGGCCGCCAACGTGGCCACCGTCGCCGCCGTGTTGCAGGGCCTGCGCTGAGCGGCTGCGGTCACGTCCTCTTACAGGCCGGGCTTGTGTTCGGCGCCGGCCTTGGGGCAGCCTTGAGCGGTTTCGTTTCACCCTGATCCTCGTGTGGAGGTCGGCTGCCCGGCCGCATCCGCGCCAAGCCGGAACAAGGAGTCGAGATGTCGCGTACGCTGATCCGCAAGGACCCGAGTAACTTCAAGACGCTGCCATTGTTCGTCGAGGCCACGGCCGATGGCCTGCGTTATCAGAGCCTGGGCGTGCCCCTGAACTTCCAGCAGATGCTGGAACGCCGCCGTCCGGTCGAGGTGGCCGACAGCTCGCGCTTCGCCGTGGAGCTGGCCAATCTCGGTGTGTCGGTGCGCCTGACCCTGCGCCTGCATGGGCGCGACTACTGGCTGCTGGTGCGCCAGCGTCGCCCGGATCGTGGCGACACTGTGCTCAAGCTGATCTCCGGTTACGTTCCCGCGCACGAACTGAACCTGCCGCTGCTCACCGCCATCCAGGAAGTCGCCGAGGAGTGCCTGCTGGAAAGTGCCGAGGGCTGGCTGGCCGGGCGCTTTGCCGATACCTGGCTGCCGACGCCTTACCAGGGCGCCCTGCGCTACCGCGAGGCCAGCCACTTTCGCCTCAGCCCGCTGTCAGGGGCGGCGCGGCCGGTGCAGTGCGGCAACCTGACCTTGCTGGAGCGCCCGCGTGCCTATGTGCATCTGCCCACAGCGTCCCTGCAACTGGTCTATGACATGAGTCTGGAGCTGCCGCGCGACGCCCGGCAGCTGAGCCTGTTCCATGTCGATGAGTGCCTGGAGGATGGGCGCCTGGTCGCTCGCCTGGAGCGTCGGCGCCCGGATATCTACTTGCTGGCACTGCATCAGGGGGCGCCCAGCGGCGGCCTGTTCACCCTGCGCAAGGGCGAGCTGCAGGCGGTCAGCACGCGGGGGCTGTGGCTGTCGGAAAGCTTCGCCGAGCAGGATGGCTGGCTGGTGCGTGACGAGCGCGTGCGCTGGAAGGACTGGCTGCAGCGCTACGGGGTGCCGACGCCGCAGCGGCGAGCCCAGGCCAGCGCCTAGGCCGATACCGGGCGTCAGTGCGCCCGGCTTTCGTGCATGCGCGTCAGCTGTCTTTCCAGCAGGGCCGGATAGGGGTCGAGCAGGCGTTCGACGCAGCTCGCACCCTCGGGGCTGGCGATCGGACGAATGCGTGCACGCTGGCGGGCCAGGCTGTCCTGTGCGACCCGTTGCTCGACCAGCAGCAGGTTGCGGCTGTGTTGCGATAGGGCGAGGGCGTCCAGGGCGCTGTCGCTGAGCAGCAGTTCGGCCTGGCCGAGTGCTTCCAGGTCGCTGCCGAGGGTCAGGCCCAGCTGCAGTTGCAGGGTGATGCCGCTGTCGGCCACCTCGATCTGCAGAGCGTGGCCGAGGGCGCGCATCAGCTCGCCGCAGCAGATGGCGTGGGTCAGGTAGTCCTCGCCGCACTCGCGCTCGTGGAACAGCATCAGGCTGCTGCCGTCCTTGAGGGTGTGCAGTTGCCCCTGATACAGCGCGGAGGCCTGTTCCAGACAGGCCCGGTAGCGCTCCAGCAGGTCCAGCAGGCGTGTGCGCGGCAGGCGTCGCAGCTGTTCCTGGGCGCCAAGCTGGATGGCCAGCACGGCGCTGGCCTGTGCCTGGCGCGGTGGCTGGAGCGGGGCACTGGGCGCACTGTCGTCCGCTTCGTCACGCAGGTCGGCGAAAGGGTCCTCCGGTTCGATCGAATCGGGCCAGGGCTTGAGGGCCTCGTCGTCGTCATCGGCTGCGTCTGCGTCGATGCCGTGCTCCGCCAGCGGCTGTGCTTCCTGCTCGACGTCGACGTCGTCGCTTTCCTGCGGGTAGTCGTCGGTGTCGAGCAGGGCGTCGTCTTCCAGCTCTTCCAGCTCTTCCGGCTCGGGTTCGGGCTTTTCCGGTACCAGGCGCGTCTGCAGCTGGCGCGCCAGGTCACCGATCTCGTCATTGCGCCCCGCGCCTGGTGCCGGATCGTCCGGGTCGCGCAGCCAGAGCCGCAGCTGCAGCAGCGGCGTGGAGATATGCCGACCGAGGCGCATGCTCAGCGACAGGGTCAGGGCCAGCAGGATCAGGCTGAGAATGCCCATGCTCTGCAGGCTGATGGTCATCGGTTGCTGGAACTGGCGCATGTCCAGGCTGATGCGCAACTGCCCGGCGATCACTTCCTGGAACGTGATCTGCGTGGAGTACAGGCCGTCGCTTTCGCCCAGCATGCTGCGGGTCGGGCGGGTGCCGGACTCGGCGAGGATGCGGTTGTCCACGCTGTAGATGGCCGCATGGGCCACCAGCGGGTTCTTCGCCAGGTTGTTGAGCAGCACATTGAGGCTGAGGATGTCGTTGGACACCAGCAGCTCGGTGGCGGAGGCGGCGGTCTGGGTGATCAGGCTCTGGCCCAGGGCGTCGGCCTGCTGCTGCATGGCCTGCTTGAACTGCATGCCCATGACCCAGGCATAGATGAGCATCGCCAGCGCCACCAGCAGCAGGCTGTGGCTGGCGATGCGCAGCACCAGAGGCACCCGCCGCTGGCGCAGCGCGTGGAAGATCATGATGAAGAAATTGTCGGGCTTGACGGGCGCGGGCCGGTTCACAGAGCTCGGCTCTTGTCGACTGAAGATGCCGCGCAGTATAGCGAGCGGCCTGGGGCGGGCAAAGCGCGCGGCTGCCCGGATCGGCAGGAAACTGGGTAGAATGTGCGCCTTTTCGTCGGTCGGTGGCTCATTCGCCACTGGCCCGCCTCAATCGTCTGCCTTGGAGGGTGCGTCTTGCGCGAGATCGTCCTGATCAACATCACCGGCGAGGATCGCCCCGGACTCACCGCCGCCATCACCGGCGTACTGGCCCAGGGCGGGGTGAATATCCTCGATATCGGCCAGGCGGTGATCCATGACACCCTGTCGTTCGGCATCCTCATCGAGATTCCGGACAACGGCCGTTCCCAGGCCGTGCTCAAGGACCTGCTGTTCACCGCCTACGAACTCGAGCAGCAGGTGCGTTTCACCCCGGTTTCCGAAGAGGACTATCGGCAGTGGGTCGGTGGCCAGGGCAAGGCCCGCCATATCGTCACCCTGCTGACGCGCAAGGTCAGCGCCGAGCAGTTGCAGCGGGTCAGTGCGATCACCGCCAAGTACGGGCTGAACATCGACCATATCGATCGCCTGTCCGGACGCATGCCGCTGGACATGCCCGCCGAGCAGGGCAAGGGCTGCATCGAATTCTCCGTGCGTGGCGAGCCGGCCGACCCCGTCGCGCTGCGCGCCGAGTTCCTCAGCGTGGCTCAGGCACTCAACGTCGACATCGCCTTCCAGCGCGACTCGGTGTTCCGCCGTAACCGTCGCCTGGCGGTGTTCGACATGGACTCGACGCTGATCGAGGCCGAGGTCATCGACGAACTGGCCAAGGCGGCCGGGGTCGGTGAGCAGGTCGCCGAGATCACCGAGCGGGCGATGCGCGGCGAGCTGGATTTCCGTGCCAGCTTCAAGGAGCGCCTGAGCCTGCTGCAGGGCCTGTCCGAGGATGTGCTGGAAGAGATCGGCGCCTCGCTGCGCCTGACCGAAGGTGCCGAAGTGCTGTTCGCCGAGCTCAAGCGCCTGGGCTACAAGACGGCGATTCTCTCCGGTGGTTTCACCTACTTCGCCCACCAGCTGCAAGCCAAGCTCGGCATCGACTACGTGTTCGCCAACGAACTGCAGATCGAGAACGGCAAGGTGACCGGTGTGGCCGTCGAGCCCATCGTCGATGCCCAGCGCAAGGCGGACCTGCTGCGTGAGCTGGCGCAGAAGGAAGGTCTGCAGCTGGAGCAGACCATCGCCGTCGGCGATGGCGCCAACGACCTGCCGATGCTCGGCCTGGCCGGGCTCGGCGTGGCCTTCCGGGCCAAGCCGCTGGTCAAGCAGTCGGCCAAGCAGGCGATCTCCACGCTCGGTCTGGACGGCATTCTCTACCTGCTGGGCTTCCGTGACCGCGAGGGGCAGGACTGAGCGGCTTTCCGGGCCCAACGAAAAAGCCGCCCATGAGGCGGCTTTTTCGTGTCTGCGGCGTTATTCGTCGCCGGCCGAGAAGTCGTAGTCCATCGACTGGCTCGGGCCCTGCAAGTAGTAACCCTGGATGAAGTTGACCCCGGCCTGCCACAAGGTGGCCAGCACGCTGGCGCTCTCGACGAAGGGCACGATGGTCAACTTGGCCTGGGCGTGCAGGCTGCTGAGCAGGGTCTTGAGGGCTTCCTGGTTGTCGGCGTTGTTCAGGTCCTGGGAGAAGGAACCGTCGACTTTGACGAAGTCCACCTGCAGGTGCTTGAGCGTGTTGAACGGGTTCAGCGCACAACCGAACTGGCTCAGGGCGACCTTGCAGTGCAGCTCCGCGAGCCCGTGGGTCAGTGCCTTGGCCTGCTTAAGGTAGGCGATGGCATCAGGCTCGCTGAACTGGAACACCAGCGAGTCGGACGGCAGGCGAGCGGCCTTGAGCGCCACGCTGAGCCAGGGCAGCAGGGTCTGATCCTGCAGGCTGGAGCTGGACAGGTGCACGAACAGGCGGGTGTTGTGGCCTTTCGAGCGGTGATCGGCAAGCAGCTTGATCGAGTTGAGGATCACCCAGCGGTCGATCTTCTCACCCAGCCCGGCATCCCTGGCAGCGGTCAGGAACTGCGTCGGCGGGACCTCCTCGCCTTGCGGGTTGAGCAGGCGCAGCAGGACTTCGTAGTGCTCGTGGGCGTCGCCGCGCAGGCTGATGATCGGCTGGAACAGCAGGCGGAAGCTGTTGTTCTCCAGCGCCTGCTGCACCATCGCCAGCAGGTTGCCACGATTGGCCGCGGCGGCCAGCTCGGCAGCCGGGTTGAACAGCTTGATGGCGTTGCCATCGGCCAGCTCGTCCGCGCAGCGGTGGGCACGATCGATGACTACCTGGGCCTTGGCGGTCTTCTCGCTGAGGCCGGCGACGCCGATCGACAGGGTGGTCTGGGCGGTGCGCCCGCTGACATCGAACAGGTGCCCCTCGATCTTCTTCAGCAGGGCGCTGAGGCTGGCCTCGCATTGCTCGGGGGACTGGCCCGGCAGCAGCGCCGTGAACACGTCGTCGCCAAAGCGAGCCAGCTGGGTGTCCGCCGGGAAGTACGCGCGCAGCAGGCCGGCCAGGTCGGTCAGCAGCAGGTCGATGCCGGCCAGGCCGATCTCGCCCTGCATGCCGGCATAGCGGTCGACGCGGATGTAGGCGAGGGTCGACGGCTGGCCGGTGCTGACGGCACGCTCGGCGGCGCCATCCATCAGCTCGAGGAAGTGGTTGCGGTTGAACAGGCCGGTCACCAGATCCTGGCTGCTGATTTCGCGCAGCTTTTCTTCCAGTTCGGCATTCGAGGTTTCCGCGCGGATGACCACCTGGATGCAAGGCTCGCCGTCGTAGGTGGCCGGCGAGAAGCTCATCTGGGCGGCGAAGCCGCTGCCGTCCGCACGCATGCCCTGGCAGCTCAGCTCGGCGTCGCCCTCGGCGCTCTGGTAGTTCTTCAGGAAGTCCTTGAAGGCACTCTGATCGGCACTGGCGATCAGGTCGATCATCGGCATGCCTTCGAGCTCGTCGCCATCTTCGTAGCGGAACAGCTCCAGGTAGGCGCGGTTGGCATAGATGTGCATGCCGTCGTGCACGTAGGTGATGGCGTCTACCGAGCTCTCCAGCAGCAGCTGGCAGCGTTTTTCCGCCTCACGCAGGGCCACTTCGGCGGCGCGACGGGCGCGGCGTTCCTCGAGGTTGGCCAGCTCGCGCTTGGCCACCAGGACCAGGCGTTCATCCTCGCCTTGCGGCAGCGCATCCTGAGCGCCGAACAGCAGGGCCTCGGTGATGGTCTCGGAGTCGTTGCCGTCGACCAGTTGCACCACGGGGATGTCCTTGGCCTGGCGGCGGATGGCGCCAATCGCCTCGCTCGGGTCGAGGCGTTCGCTGCTCGGTGCGCAGATGAGCAGGTCCCAGGTGTGCTGCAGGGCTTCAGCGAGGTCTTCGCTGGAGGTCAGGCGATGGACACGCGTCGCGTGTCCGGCATTGCGGAACAGACTGACCAGGCGCTCGGCTTCGTTCTGCGAATCCTCGAGAATCAGCAGGCGGATGGTTTTTTTTTCGATGGCCATAGAAGGGTCAATACCGCGCCGAACGGGCGCGAAAAGGCGACAAATGGTGAGTGGGTCGGAGCCTACAGCGACTTCCAGAGCGAGTCAAAATCTTCCTCCCCAGCAGGCTTCTGGCTTTGCGAGGCTGTGACCGGCGTCCCGGCCGCGCCCTCTTCCTCACCGACACGGCGATATTCGAACTGGCTGAAACTGCCGGTGCTGACCTGTTTGCGCGTCAGCACCGCACGATGCTCCTCGCCATGGTCGTTGATCAGCACCTTGCTGCCTTCCTGGAAGGGCAGGCGTGGCGTGATCAGGCTGGCCGGGCGCGAGATGGCGCTGATTTCCGGCAGCAGCAGTGCACGCAGGTACTGGCTGTTCTGCTCGGCCTTGCGCAGCAGTTGCAGGCCACAAGGGCGGGCATGCGGGGCGATCAGCTCGATGCCCATCTGCGTGCCACCGCCCCGGACCTGGCGAATCCAGCGCACGATCGCCACGCTCCAGCCCTGGCTCGGGCTGTCCTGCACGCCCAGCAGCTCGCCGGCCTGCAACTGGCTGGGCACGTCCTTGGGCCAGGACAGGCAATAGCCGCCCGGGCTGTGGTTGACGATGGCCAGCGGGTAGGTCGGGTAGGTCTCGCCGCTGTTCTCTGGCTGTGCCTGCTCGCCGGGCGTGACCTTGGTGTACTGGATTTCCTCGAAGTGGATGTCGTCCACCGCGTTGCGCTGCGCGTCGAATGCGTTGGACCAGACGTCCGGTTCGCCGGTGGTCGGCTTGAACACTGCGGCGCCGAGTTCGACCGGGCGCTTGAGCACGTCGGCGAAGGAGCGGCGGCCAGCGAGGAAGAAGTGCAGCGCCGTCATGCCGATGCACAGGGTCAGATTGCCCTGGCCCGGTGTGCGCTGGAAGGTGCGTTCGGCGATGTCTCCCCAGGCGGCCGCGACATGCTGCAGCAGGTCCAGGCTGATGCCGTCGGGAATCGCCAGACGCGACTGGCCGCGCTCCTCTTCCGGCAGTTCCAGATGATCCTTGATCGCATCGACCAGCGGCTGCGTGTCGATGCCCAGCAGGTTGTGCAGTTCACCGCTCTGGTACAGGGATTTGTAACGCGGCGGCCCGTCGACCTGTGGGGCGAGGACGAACAGGCTGTCAGGGTGATCACCCGCCTGCAGCTTGACCAGGGCGCTCCAGGGTTCCAGCGCTTCGGCCAGGCGGGCAATGCCGTTCTGGCGCATCTGGTTGGTGCGTGCGCAGCCGAGCAGCAGCGCGGTCACGTAGGTCTGCTCGGTGCTCAGGCCCTGGGTATGACGGGCCAGCGGATCGCGGATGACCTGGCGCTGCAGGCGCTGTTCGACGGCGATCTGATAGAGCTGGTGCAACTCCAGCCAGAGTCCTTCCGGTACCGGGCAGTACAGCTGGCTGGCGCGAATCAGCGGGCTGCACAGGCTGTGGCTGGCACGCTGCAGGGCGACCGCGAGCAGCTGGTCGCGGTCCTTGCCGGTGCGCTCGATGACGCGGGAAATGATCAGCTTGTAGCCGACGGCGAGGTGGTTCTGCAGGGCCTGGCAGAGGTTGGCGACCTTGCGCGGGCGTTCGTCGAGGACGATGGCCTGGTTGAGGAAGTGGCGCTCCAGGTGCTGGCACACGAAGCTCACTTCCGGGCGCAGCATTTCCAGCAGTTGCAGACGGTTGTCCGATGGCGTGACCAGTTGATTGAGTTCCACCAGGCTCTGATACAGCTGGCGCGCGGTCTCACCGATGTTCGCCTTGGGCAGTGCGGCAATCCAGCGCTTGAGGTCGCGAGGAGTGCCGTCGCAGAAGCTGAGGCTTTGCTTGCTCGGTGTGGGGACGCGCAACAACTGAAGGTGGGGACTCTGTCTATCCATCGAACTCGGATACTCCGGCCACACGATGACAAGCGGCTCTAGTAATAGTCTTTCGAACTCTAGCAGCATCTGGCTGCGCTGGCAGCCGTCCTCAAGGACGGTCTGCCTCGGCAGCCTACGGATTTATGACCAAAGGGTCGACATGCGGGTTCAGTTCGTGCGGATTTCAGTCCAGGGCATGGCCCAGCGCCTGCCCCATGCGCACTGCGCTGCCGGCGCTCAGCTCTTCGGCCCACTTCATCTGCTCCGGGCCGAACAGCACGATGGCGGTGGAGCCCAGCTTGAAACGGCCCATTTCCGCGCCCTTGGCCAGTTCGATCGGGCCGCGGGATTCGGCATCGTAGCGGGTGCTCTTCAGCTCGCGCTTGGGCGGGGTGACCAGGCCGGCCCAGACGGTCTCGACGCTGGCGACGATCATCGCGCCGACCAGCACCACGGCCATCGGGCCGCGCTCGGTGTCGAACAGGCAGACCACGCGTTCGTTGCGGGCAAACAGTTCCGGCACGTTCTCGGCCGTGGTCTGGTTCACCGAGAACAGGCGACCCGGTACGTAGACCATTTCCTTCAGCGTGCCGCCCAGCGGCATATGGACGCGGTGGTAGTCCTTCGGCGAGAGGTAGACGGTCGCGAACTGACCGCCCATGAAGGGCGCGGCACGCTCGGTGTCGCCGCCGAGCAGTTCCACCGCACTGAAACTGTGGCCCTTGGCCTGGAAGATGCGGCCATGCTCGATGGCACCCAGCTGGCTGATCGCGCCATCGGCCGGGCAGAGGATCGCACCCGCCGTCTCATCCAGTGGACGGGCGCCTTCTTTCAGCGCACGGGTGAAGAAGGCGTTGAAGTGTTCGAAGGCACGCAGGTCTTCCACCTGCGCTTCGCTCATGTCGACCTGGTACTGCTTGGCGAACCACGAGATCAGCGGGTTCTTCAGCCAGCCGATACGGCATTCGGCAACGTAGCCGATCAGGCGCGACAGCAGGTGATGAGGCAGCAGGTACTGACTGAGAATGAAGAGACGTTGTTTCATCGTGTTTCCTTGAGGGTTCTGAGTCGGCGCAGGCATCCCCGTGCCGGGTGCAACTGATGGTCGACGGCGTCAGCGTTCGACAGGTGTATCGGGCAGGTTGCCCCATTCGGACCAGGAACCAGCGTAGGCCTTCACGCGCGGATAACCCAGCGCCTTGGCCACCACGTAGCTGAAACCCGAGCGGCGATGGGTCTGGCAGTGAGTGATCACTTCCTTGTCCGGGGTGATGCCGAGATCGTGCAGGACGTCGCCGATATCCGTGCGGATGCGCATGCCGCGCTGCGGGTCCATTGCGGCGGTCCATTCGAAGTGCGTGGCGCCGGGGATGTGCCCGCCGCGTGCGGAGCTGAGTTTCTCGCCACGGTATTCGTCCTCGCCGCGTACATCCCAGATGGCCAGGTCGGCGGCGTTCAGGCGCTGCTGGATGTATTCGCGGCTGGCCGTGGGTTCGTCGCTCAGCGTCAGCGACACCTGGGTACGCGAGACCACGGGGGTTGTCTGGCTCAGGGGCCGGCCGTCGCTGATCCAGGCCTGCAGGCCGCCGTTGAGGAAGTGGTGGCGGGCATGGCCGATCACGTCGAGCAGCCAGATGAAGCGCCCGGCCCAGGGGCCGCCTTCGTCGTCGTAGACCACGTAGGTGGCATCCGGGCGATGGCCGATATCGGCGAACAACGCTTCGAGTTGCGCCCGTTCGGGCAGCAGGCCGGGTGCCGGCGGCTGGCCCAGCTGCGTGCGCTTGGCGTCGGCCCAGCGCGCGCCGGGTATGTGGCCACTGGCGTAGCGTGCTGCGCTGCTGAGGTCGAGCAGGATCAGCTCGGGCGCGTCCAGGCGCGCTTCCAGTTCAGCGGGCTCGATCACCAGAGGCAGGTTGTCGAAGGCGGACATGGCAGCGTCCCTAAATGAAAAGAGGTCGATTGTAGCGGAAACCGAGGGGCGTCAGCGTCCACGGCGGGCGAAGCTGCCCAGGGCGCGCTCGATGCACTGCACGGTCTTGCCGAACGCCTGCAGGCAGACCTCGTTGAGCGGCTGGCCGCCCTGGTCGGCCACCAGCAGCATGACCACCCGGCCGTTGCTGGCCAGGGAGCGCAGCAGCAGATGCTCGCTGGGGAACAGGGCCTTGAGGTTGCCCGGCAGCAGCGCGGAGAACTTGGCGACGTTGGCGGGCGTGAGACGCAGCTGGCCCGGCTCGCTGAGCAGGCGCCTGAGGACCTGGCTCTGTGCGGGATCCAGGCTGAGCGTTGCCGCGCTGGCGTCCAGCCCGGCCTGTTGCTGGGTTTGCAGGCGGCTGTGCTGGCGATCGGCGAGCAGCACGAGAACCCGTTTCAGGCCACAGGCCTGCAGGGCGTCGCGGGCGCAGGCGGTCAGTTGCGGCACATTGGCGAAGGCACTGGGTTCGGCGAGCAGGCGTGCACACTGCTGGCGCCAGGCGGCGAGGTCGTCGCGCTGGGGGGGGGCGGCACTGCTGTTACTGCGGGCCGTTTTCAGGCGGTGCGCGTCCCAGGGCCAGAGCAGCGCCTGCGCCGGGTGCCACAATGCACTGTCATGCAGCAGGCGGGCACTGCTCACGGCATGCTGATGCACTTCCTGCTGCAGCTCGTTCAGCGGCAGTTGCAGGTACAGCCCGGTGAGCCGCTGCCAGCGCAGGGTGTGGGGCGTGTCCCAGGCATGGTGGGCGGAGACGGCCAGGCCGTTGGCCAGCAGCACGCAGTTGCTGGGCTGGGTCAGCCAGTGGCGCAGCGGCGTGTCCGCGTCGAGCATCTGCTGCTGGTGCAGGGGGTGTTCATAGTCGCGTGCGATGTGCAGCGCCTTGATCAACTGGCGGCGATCGCGTTCCAGCAGGCGGTAGCCGCGCACGATCCATTCCGGCAGGCGCCAGCGCTCGGCCAGACGCACGCAGAGCTGTATCAGCGGCACGCCGAGCAGTTCCTTCTCCACCACTCCGGGGCGTTCGCCTTTCAGCAGCACGCGCTGTTCCCAGGCTTCGAACAGCTGCGGGTGGGCGCACAGCAACGGCCACAGGGGGGCGAGGAACAGCAGGCTGCAGCCGTGCAGCTCGTTCCACAGGCGTGCCAGGCGGGCGCCGAACAGGCCGCGAGCCTGCTGGCTGGCGTGCTGGCTGATCATCAGGATCTGGCGAAACGCCAGGGGGATCTCGTCTTCCGGCAGCGCTGGCGCCTGGCTCAGCAAGGCTTCGCAACGACTCAGGCCGAGACGCGAGAGCGCGGTTTCGACGCTTTCGGCCGGCTCGCTCAGGCTGTTGTTCGACTGGTTGGCCTCGCGCAGGACCTGCAGGGCGAACGACGGACTGGACTCGATGGCTTCGGCAATTTCGCGCCAGGTACGACGGCTGTCGCCCAGGATGCGACGCAAGCGCACATGCTGCTGCTGTTCGATCGGCAACGGCAGCTTGGCCAGTTGTTGCAACCAGGCGTCCAGGGTGCGCGGCAGGGGCTTTGGCGTCGACATGTGGGTTGAGCCGAACTGGCTTTTGACCTTAACTGGCTATAGTCTGGCGCATAAGCTCCGATAATTAGAAGGGTTGTTTTTAATAACCCATCCTCTTGGCTCTGCAAGCGTTCCTTTATGGCAAAAATCATAGGCATCATCGTCGTCTTCGGCTGCGTGTTCGGTGGGTTCATCCTCTCGGGCGGGCAACTGATGGCACTGGTCCATCCGTTCGAGGTGCTCATCATCGGTGGTGCGGCCCTGGGGGCGTTCCTGCAGGCCAACCCCGGCAGCATGTTCATGACGGTGTTCAAGAAGTCGCTGAGCATGTTCGGCTCGCGCTTCACCCACACCTACTACCTGGAAGTGCTCAAGCTGCTCTATGAGATCCTCAACAAGAGCCGGCGCGAGGGGATGATGGCCATCGAGGCGGATGTCGAAGACCCGAATGCCAGCCCGATCTTCAGCAAGTATCCCGCGGTGCTCAAGGATGCCCGCATGACCGCGTTCATCTGCGACTACCTGCGCATCATGTCGTCCGGCAACATGGCTCCGCACGAGCTCGAGGGCCTGTTCGACATGGAGCTGGCCAGCCTCAAGGAAGAGGTCGAGCACCCGGCCCATGCGGTCGCCAAGGTCGCCGACGGCATGCCGGCCATGGGTATCGTCGCGGCGGTACTGGGTATCGTGATCACCATGTCGATTCTCGCCGAGGCGGATAACGCGCAGATCGGCGAGAAGGTGGGGACGGCGCTGGTCGGTACCTTCCTCGGCATTCTGGCTTCCTACGGCTTCTTCGGCCCGCTGTCCGGCGCGCTGGAGCACGACGCCAAGGAAGAGCTGAACCTCTACGAGGCGATCAAGGCGACCCTGGTGGCGTCGGCTTCGGGCATGCCGCCGACCCTGGCGGTAGAGTTCGGGCGCAAGGTGCTGTTCCCGGCCCATCGCCCGAGCTTCAGCGAGCTCGAGCAGGCCATGCGCGGCAACTAAGCCATGGAAAACAACCAACCCATCATCGTCAAGCGCGTCAAGAAAAGCGCTGGCGGCCATCATGGCGGTGCCTGGAAGATCGCCTTCGCCGACTTCGCCACGGCGATGATGGCGTTCTTCCTGGTGATGTGGCTGATGTCCTCGGCCACGCCCGAACAGAAGCGCGCGATTTCCGGTTACTTCCAGGACCCCATCGGCTTCACCGAGAGCGCCAGCCCCTACGCGATCGACCTCGGCGGTACGCCGACGCCGGCGCCCGAGCGAACGCTCAACCCGGACATTTCCGAAACGCCGGAGAGCCAGCCGGACGAAACCGGTGTCAGCACCGATCAGATCGAGACCCTGGCCGACAAGATGGAGCAGGAGCGCCTGGAGCTGCTGCTGCAGGAACTGCAGAACAAGGTCGAGGAAAACCCCGAGCTGCAGCGCTTCAAGGACCAGATCCTGTTCGAGATCACCCAGGACGGCCTGCGCATCCAGATCATGGATGCCGCCAACCGGCCGATGTTCGCCCTCGGCAGTGCCGAGCTGCAGCCGTATTTCGAGGACATCCTGCTGGCCATGGCCGATACCATTCGCGCCGTGCCGAACAAGATCAGCGTCAGCGGCCACACCGATGCCAAGCCCTTCGTCGGGCGCGGTGATTTCGGCAACTGGGAGCTGTCTGCCAACCGTGCCAACGCCGCGCGCCGTACTCTGGTCGCCGGCGGCTACCCGGACGAGCAGGTGGCGCGGGTGGTCGGCTACGCCTCGTCGGCGCTGTTCGACCGCGAGGACCCGCTGAACCCGGTCAACCGGCGCATCGATATCGTCGTGCTGACCAAGCGTGCGCAGCGCAACATCGAAGGTGAGCAGGGCGCCGGGGGCGAACCGGCGGCACCGGATCAGCCGCCTGCCGAAGGGGCGCCTGGCAACACCGGCGAGGCGCTGCCGGCCGACCAGCTGCGTGAGCAGTTGAACATCTTCGACAGCAGCAACAGCCCGCTGGACCAGCTCAACCGTCAGTAGTCGTCTTCGGGCAGGCTGGCGAGGATGTGCCGGTAGCTGGCCATGCGCTGTGGCTGGATGCGGCCCTCATCCAGGGCCTGAAGCAGCGCGCAGCCGGGCTCGCGGTCGTGCTTGCAGTCGCGGAAGCGGCAGCGGCCGAGCAGGTCGTGGAACTCGATGAAGCCCGCCTCCACGTCATCCCGGCTGACATGGCCGAGGCCGAACTCGCGGATGCCGGGCGAGTCGATCAGCTGGCCGCCACCGGGGAAGTGGAACAGCCGCGCCGTGGTGGTGGTGTGGGTGCCCTTGCCGGTCAGCTCCGAGAGGGCGCCGACGCGGGTGTCGACCCCTGGCAGCAGGCCGTTGACCAGCGATGACTTGCCCACCCCGGACTGGCCGACGAAGACGCTGACGTGGCCGTCGAGGCGCTTTTTCAGCTGCTCCATGCCATCGCCCTGGTGCGCCGACACCTCGAGCAGCGGGTACTCCAGCTGGCGGTAGACCTTGAGCAGTGCCTCCAGCGCGACCTGGTTCTGCTCGTCGATCAGGTCCGCCTTGTTCAGCAGCAGCAGCGGGCGTATCCCGGCATGCTCCGCCGCCACCAGGTAGCGGTCGATCAGGTTGGCGTGCGGCTCGGGCATGGGCGCGAAGACGATGACGATCTGGTCGACGTTGGCCGCCACCGGCTTGAGCTGGCCGCGCATGTCGGGGCGGCACAGCTCGCTGTCGCGTGGCAGTTGCGCGACGATGACACCGTCGCCCTGGTTGCCGGGGCGCCACACCACCCGATCACCGGTGACCAGGGCGGGCAGGTTGGCTCGCAGGTGGCAGCGAAAGATCTGGCCGGCCAGTTCATCCTGCAGGCCCTCGACTTCCACCTGAACGCCGAAATGGGCAATCACCAGGCCCGTCTGCTCGGGGCCGAGGTCACCACCTTCCAGGGCTTCGACGGCGCGTGACTCGCGCTTGGCCGCACGGGCGGCGCGCTCGCCCTGAATCTTTTCGATACGCCAGCTCTGGCGGCGGTTGAGTTGGCGTTTGGCCATTGGCTTTCCGGGTGGTGGAGACTAGATCGCGGCGAGTTTAGCATGAGCGCCTGGTGGCGCTGCGGCGCCAGATGGGGGAGGGCGGTGATGGGCGATGAGAGAATGCTGGCGCGTGTGCCACTGATGCAGGCCCTGCTGGCGCAGGGCCTGGCGCTGGCGCTGGTGGTCGTGCTGGTGTACCTGCTGGCGTTGCTGTCCTGGCGTCTTCCGCTGCTGGCGGTGGCCTTGCTGCAAGGCATGCTGGCGGCGCTGATCGGCTGGCGGCTTGGTCTGTCGCGCTGGTGGTGGTGGATCAACCTGGCGTTCCTGCCGGCGCTGTTGCTGGCGCAGCGTGCCGAGTTGCCTGCCTGGCTGTTCCTGCTGGGGTTCGTGGTGCTGCTGCTGGTCAACTGGAACAGCCTGCGCGAGCGCGTGCCGCTGTACCTGAGCGGGCGCAGGGCGCAGCAGCAACTGCAGCGCTGCCTGAGCGAGCGCGAGCCGCCGTTGCGCTTCATCGACCTGGGCTGCGGCACGGCGGGTACGTTGCTGCAGCTGGCGCGACACTGCCCGCGCGGGCAGTTCGTCGGCGTGGAAACGGCGCCGCTGCTCTTCGTCTTCGCCTGGCTGCGCTGCCTGCTGCAGGAGAACTGCAGCATCCGTTACCAGAGCCTCTGGCGGGTCGATCTGGCCGACTTCGATATCGCCTACTGTTTCCTGTCGCCCGTTCCGATGCCGCGTCTGTGGCGCAAGGCGGCAGGTGAGATGCGCCCTGGCAGCTGGCTGATCAGCAACACCTTCGAGATTCCGGGCGTGCCGGCCGACCGCACGCTCGCGGTCGACGAGGGGCGGCAGACGTCCTTGTATCTGTGGCAGATGAAGGCTGTGGATATCCGCTAGACTTGCCGGCTGAGCCTAGGAGCCCCTTACCATGCAAAACCCCAACAATCTGATCTGGATCGACCTGGAAATGACCGGCCTGGAGCCGGAGCGCGATGTGATCATCGAAATGGCCACCATCGTCACCGACAGCGAGCTCAATGTGCTGGCCGAAGGCCCGGTGATCGCCATTCACCAGAGCGACGAGACGCTGGCCGGCATGGACGAGTGGAATACCCGTACCCATGGCGAGAGCGGCCTGACCCAGCGCGTGCGCGAAAGTCGCATCGATGCGGCCACCGCCGAGGCGCAGACCATCGCCTTTCTCGAACAGTGGGTGCCGAAGGGCAAGTCGCCGATCTGCGGCAACAGCATCGGTCAGGACCGGCGCTTCCTCTACAAGTACATGCCGGCCCTGGAAGCCTACTTCCACTACCGCTACCTGGATGTGTCGACGCTGAAGATCCTGGCCGGCATGTGGGCGCCGGAGGTCAAGGACAGCTTCCAGAAAAGCGCCACGCATCAGGCGCTGGACGACATTCGCGAATCCGTCGCCGAGCTGCGCCACTACCGCGAGCATTTCCTCAAGGTCTGAAGGCCGCAGCAGGCCCGGAGTGGAGCGGATGGCTGCGCTGCTTTTGCCTGCCGCCTGAAGCCTGTCACCTATCGTTCATGCTGCTGCAGCGCCCACTCCACATGCTCGCGCACCAGCTCCGAGGGGTGGTCGCGGCGGGCATTCAGCGCCTCCAGCACCGGGATGGTCGAGGGGGCATTGCCCAGGCCGACCGCCAGGTTGCGCAGCCAGCGCTCGTAGCCGGCGCGGCGCAGGGGCGAGCCCTCGGTGCGGGCGAGAAACTCCGGCTCCGTCCACAGGAACAGTTCAGCCAGGGCGCTGTTGTCGAGGCCATGGCGTGGCTGGAAGTCGCCCTGCTCGGTGGGGCGGGCGAAGCGGTTCCAGGGGCAGACGATCTGGCAGTCGTCGCAACCGAACACCCGGTTGCCGATCGGTGCGCGCAGCTCGACGGGGATCGAGCCCTTGAGCTCGATGGTCAGGTAGGAGATGCAGCGCCGCGCGTCGAGCTGGTAGGGCCCGGCGAAGGCGGCCGTGGGGCAGATGTCCATGCACGCGCTGCAGCGCCCGCAATGCTCGCTCGCATGGGGCGCATCCACCGGCAGGGGCAGGTCGACGAACAGTTCGCCGAGAAAGAAGTAGCTGCCCGCCTTGCGGTTGAGCACCAGGGTGTTCTTGCCGATCCAGCCCAGGCCGGCCTTCTCGGCGATGGCCTTCTCCAGCACCGGGGCGCTGTCGACGAAGGCGCGATAGCCGAACGTCCCGATCTGCTGCTGGATGCGCTCGGCCAGCTGTTGCAGGCGCTTGCGGATCAGCTTGTGGTAGTCGCGACCGAGTGCGTAGCGCGATACATAGGCCTGCTCGGGTTCCTTCAGGCGCTGGGCCATCTGGGTGTCGCCAGGCAGGTAGTCCATGCGCAGCGACACCACGCGCAGCGTGCCGGGCACCAGTTCGGCCGGGCGTGAGCGCTTGTCGCCATGCGCGGCCATGTAGTCCATCTCGCCCTGGTAGCCGGCGGCAAGCCAACGCTTGAGGTGGGCTTCATGCTCGCTCAGCTCGACATCGGCGATGCCTACCTGCTGGAACCCGAGCTCGCGTCCCCAGTCCTTGATGGACTGGGCCAGGGCATTGAGGTCGAGGCGATGGTCGGACATGAGGCGGGCGCAGAGGATTGAGGTGGGTATAATTCTGCCAGACATCCGTTCCGAGCGAGCCATGCATCTATCCTCCGCTTCCCTGCCTTCGACTCTGCACAGCGCGCAGCAGGTGCGCACGCTGGATGCACAACTGATCGCCGCCGGCACGCCGGGCTTCGAGTTGATGCAGCGCGCCGCCCATGCGGCCTGGCGTGCCCTACGCCGGCGCTGGCCCGAGGCCGGTGAGATAACGGTGTTGGCCGGGCGCGGCAACAATGCCGGTGACGGCTATCTGATCGCGGCGCTGGCGCAACGTGCCGGCTGGCGTGTCCGGGTGCTGGCGGTCGGCGATCCGGCAGCCCTGCAGGGCGACGCCGCGCAAGCCTGCGCCGAGGCCGGTGCGGCCGGTGTGGACATCCTGCCCTGGGGCGAGGGTCTGCCGCTGGCCGGTGTGCTGGTCGATGCGCTACTCGGTACCGGGCTGGCAGGCGCCGTGCGCGAGCCTTATGCGCAGGTGATTGGCGCGATCAATCAGGCCGGGCTGCCCGTGCTGGCGGTGGATATTCCTTCCGGCCTGCTGGCCGATACGGGGGCGTGCCTCGGCGTCGCGGTTCGCGCCGACCTGACCATGACCTTCATCGCACTCAAGCTGGGTTTGCTGACCGGGCAAGGGCCGGCGTTGTGCGGCGAGCTGCAGTTCGACGACCTGCAGGCCGATGCGCAGGTGCTGGCGCAGGCCCCCAGCGTGGCGCAGCGCCTGGATGAACGCTGCCTGCCGCGCCTGGCGCCGCGCTCGCCGGTGGCGCACAAGGGGCAGTTCGGTCATCTGCTGGTGGTTGGCGGCGATCTGGGCATGGGCGGTGCGGCGCTGCTCTGCGCCGACAGCGCGCTGCGCGCCGGTGCCGGGATGGTGACGCTGGCGACCCGCGCCGAGCATGTCGCCGCCGCCCTGGTGCGGCGGCCCGAGATCATGTGCGCGGCGGTGGCATCGGCCAATCAGCTGCTGGCACTGGCCGAGCGCGCCGATGTCTGTGTGCTGGGCCCGGGGCTGGGGCAGGGCGCCTGGTCGCGCAGCCTGCTGTCGAGTGTCGCGGGACTCGGCGCGCCGCAGGTCTGGGACGCCGATGCGCTGAACCTGCTGGCCGCGGGGCAGGTTCCCGCGCCCAGGCAGGGCGTGCTGACGCCGCATCCCGCAGAGGCGGCGCGGCTGCTGGGGCAGGACACCGCCAGCGTGCAGGCCGACCGCCCCGCTGCCGCCCGCTCGCTGGCGCAACGCTATGGCCTGGTCGTGGTGCTCAAGGGCGCTGGCAGCCTGATTGCGGCGCCCGATGGTCGCCTGGCCCTGTGTGATCGCGGACACCCGGCGATGGCCGGCGCCGGGCTGGGCGATGTGCTGGCCGGACTGATCGGCGCCCTGTTGGCGCAGGGCATGGCGGCATTCGACGCGACCTGCCTCGCGGTGTGGTTGCATGCGCGGGCCGGTGAGGTGCTGGCCCGGCAAGGGCGTGGTCTGGCTGCCGGCGATCTGCCGTGCGCCATTCGTCAGTTACTGGAGGAGTTGTGTCCTTGTCTGAAGTGAGACTCGAAGCTGCCGATGAAGCAGCGATGCTGGCCCTGGGTGCGCGTATCGCCGAGGTCAGCGGTGGCGCGGGAGTGATCTACCTGCACGGCGACCTGGGGGCGGGCAAGACCACCCTGTCACGCGGCATCCTGCGTGGCCTGGGGCATTGCGGGGCGGTGAAGAGCCCGACCTTCACCCTGGTCGAACCCTACGAGATCGGCGAGCTGCGGGCGTTCCATTTCGACCTGTATCGGCTGGTCGATCCCGAGGAGCTGGAGTTCCTCGGCATTCGCGATTATTTCGATGGCGCTGCCCTATGCCTGATCGAGTGGCCGCAGCGCGGCGCGGGTGTTTTGCCAAAGCCCGACATGGACATTACCATTACCCCCCAAGCGGGCGGCCGTTCGCTGTTGCTGCAGGGGCATGGGGCTCGAGGGGATGCCTGGTGCGAGGCCCTGAGCAGCAAACAATAAAGCAAGAATCGATGGGGTTGGGTATGCGCATAGGCGCGCTGGTTACCGCTGTGGGTGTTTTGTTGGCGGCTCTGGCTGCCGAGGCCCTGGCTGCCTCGGATGTGCGCGGCGTGCGCCTCTGGCGTGCTCCCGACAACACGCGCCTGGTCTTCGACCTGTCCGGGCCGGTGCAGCACAGCGTCTTCACCCTCGCGGCGCCTGATCGTATCGTCATCGACGTCAGTGGCGCCAAGCTGGCCACCAACCTCGACCAGCTGTCGCTGGCCAATACCCCGATCACCGGGGTGCGTTCCGCCCAGCGCGGCGCGGACGATCTGCGGGTGGTCATCGACCTGTCAGCGCCTGTCACGCCGAAGAGCTTTTCCCTGGCGCCGAACCAGCAATACGGGCATCGCCTGGTGGTCGACCTGTTCGATCAGGGCAGTGCGCCGCCGAGCACCCAGACCCCGAGCGTCGCCAACACCTCGCCGCCGGTGCCCGTCACGCCGACCCAGCCACCGCCCAAGCTGACACCCGTGCCGGGTGGCAAGCGCGATATCGTCATCGCCATCGATGCCGGTCATGGCGGTGAAGACCCGGGCGCCCTGTCGCCGGTCAAGGGCCAGTACGAAAAGCACGTGACCCTGGCCATCGCCAAGGAGCTGCAGCGCCAGGTCAACGCCGAGAAGGGCTTCCGCGCCGAGTTGGTGCGCACCGGCGATTACTTCATTCCGCTGCGCAAGCGCACCGAGATCGCGCGCAAGAAAGGCGCCGATCTGTTCGTCTCGATTCATGCCGACGCCGCGCCGCGCTCGTCGGCATTCGGCGCCTCCGTCTATGCCTTGTCCGAGCGCGGCGCCACGTCCGAGACGGCGCGCTGGCTGGCCGACGCGGAGAACCAGTCCGACCTGATCGGCGGTGCCGGCAACGTCAGCCTGGACGACAAGGACAAGATGCTCGCCGGCGTGCTGCTGGACCTGTCGATGACGGCCTCGCTGTCGTCCAGCCTCAACGTGGGGCAGAAGGTGCTGTCGAACATGGGCAGCATCACGCCGCTGCACAAGCGCCGGGTGGAACAGGCCGGGTTCATGGTGCTGAAGTCGCCGGATATCCCGTCGATCCTGGTGGAAACCGGTTTCATCTCCAACCCCAACGAAGCGAAGAAGCTGCACAGCGCCAGTCACCAGCAGGCACTGGCGCGTTCGATCACCTCCGGGGTCAAGCAGTTCTTCCATGAGAACCCGCCGCCCGGCACCTATGTCGCCTGGCTGCGCGACGAAGGCAAGATCGCCAGCGGGCCGCGTGAGCACGTGGTGTCCCGTGGCGAGAGCCTGGCGCTGATCGCACAGCGTTACCAGATCAGCCTGGCGACGCTGCGCAGTACCAACAAACTCAAGGGCGACGTGATCAAGGTCGGTCAGAAACTGCAGATACCCGCCACGTCCCTGGCAGCCCAGTAATGAGTGTCATGTCCCGTATTCATTTGCTCAGCCCGCGCCTGGCCAACCAGATCGCTGCGGGCGAGGTCGTCGAGCGCCCCGCCTCGGTGGCCAAGGAACTGCTGGAAAACAGCCTGGACTCCGGTGCGCGGCGCATCGACGTGGAAGTCGAGCAGGGCGGCGTCAAGCTGCTCAAGGTGCGCGACGACGGCGGCGGCATCGCCCCGGACGATCTGCCGCTGGCCCTGGCGCGCCACGCCACCAGCAAGATTCGCGAACTGGAAGACCTCGAGGCGGTGCTCAGCATGGGCTTTCGTGGTGAGGCACTGGCGTCGATCAGCTCGGTGTCGCGCCTGACCCTGACATCGCGTACCGCCGATGCCGACCAGGCCTGGCAGGTGGAGACCGAGGGCCGCGACATGGAGCCGCGGGTGCAGCCTGCCGCGCACCCGGTCGGCACCTCGGTGGAAGTCCGTGACCTGTTCTTCAACACGCCGGCGCGGCGCAAGTTCCTGCGGGCGGAAAAAACCGAGTTCGACCACCTGCAGGAAGTGATCAAGCGCCTGGCGCTGGCCCGTTTCGATGTGGCATTCCATCTACGCCACAACGGCAAGACCGTGCTCAGCCTGCATGAGGCCGGGGACGACATCAGCCGCGCGCGCCGCGTGGCCTCGGTCTGTGGCCCGGCCTTCCTCGAGCAGGCGCTGCCCATCGAGATCGAACGTGGCGGCCTGCGCCTGTGGGGCTGGGTCGGCCTGCCGACCTTCTCGCGCAGCCAGGCGGACCTGCAGTATTTCTACGTCAACGGGCGCATGGTGCGCGACAAGCTGGTCGCCCACGCGGTGCGCCAGGCCTACCGCGACGTGCTGTTCAACGGCCGGCATCCGACCTTCGTGCTGTTCCTGGAAATCGACCCGGCGACGGTGGACGTCAACGTTCATCCGACCAAGCACGAGGTGCGCTTTCGCGACAGCCGCATGGTGCACGACTTCCTCTACGGCACCCTGCACCGTGCGCTGGCCGATGTACGCCCGGAGGATCAGGTCGCTGCGCCGGCCACTGTCTCGCCGATGATGCGCCCGACCGGGCAGGCCGCGGGTGAGTTCGGCCCGCAGGGCGAGATGGGCCTGGCGGCCAGCGTTCTCGACGCGCCAGCTCCCAGTGTCCAGCCGGCCTGGCGCGGCAGTGGTGCCGGTTACCAGCAGCCTACCGGCAATCCTGGCGTTTCGGCGGGCGAGGCCCAGGCGACGTATCGCGAGTATTTCTCGCCGCTGCCGACGGCGACGGCGCAGCCCCTGCCGCAGGAGCAGGGCGACATTCCACCGCTCGGCTACGCCGTGGCGCAGCTCAAGGGGGTCTACATCCTCGCCGAGAACGCCCAGGGCATGGTGGTGGTGGACATGCATGCGGCGCACGAGCGCATCACCTATGAGCGGCTCAAGCACGCCATGGCCAGCGAAGGCTTGCGTGGCCAGCCGTTGCTGGTGCCGGAGTCGCTCGCCGTCAGCCAGCGCGAGGCGGATTGCGCCGAGGAGCACGGCGAATGGTTCCAGCGCCTGGGCTTCGAGCTGCAGCGCCTGGGTGAGGAAAGCCTGGCGATTCGCCAGATTCCGGCACTGCTCAAGCAGGCCGAAGCGACGCAACTGGTGCGTGACGTGCTGGCCGACCTGCTCGAATACGGCACCAGTGACCGTATCCAGGCGCACCTCAACGAGCTGCTGGCGACCATGGCCTGTCACGGTTCCGTGCGTGCCAACCGGCGCCTGACCATTCCCGAGATGAACGCCCTGCTGCGTGACATGGAGCAGACCGAGCGCAGCGGCCA
Source organism: Pseudomonas sp. REST10 (assembly GCF_029542605.1). NCBI lineage: Bacteria > Pseudomonadati > Pseudomonadota > Gammaproteobacteria > Pseudomonadales > Pseudomonadaceae > Pseudomonas > Pseudomonas sp. REST10. The sequence goes on from NZ_CP035677.1 coordinate 925,893, forward strand.
GTGCAACCATGGCCGGCCGACCTGGACGCAGCTGAGCATGGATCAGCTCGACAAGTTGTTCATGCGCGGCCAGTAATTGAGCCAGTGAGGCCCTGTCGCCAGGGCTTCTCCCGTCTTCGTGTTTCGAGTCATGCCGATGTCTTCGCTTCCCCCCGCAATCTTTCTGATGGGCCCGACCGCCGCCGGCAAGACCGACCTGGCCCTGGAGCTGGCGCGCCTGCTGCCGTGCGACCTGATCAGCGTCGACTCCGCGCTGATCTACCGGGGCATGGACATCGGCACTGCCAAGCCGGAGCGCGCCATTCTCGACGCCTTTCCGCATGCCCTGATCGATATTCGCGATCCCGCCGAGAGCTATTCCGCCGCGGAATTTCGCGCCGATGCGCTGGCCGCCATGGCCGCCAGCGCGGCACGCGGACGCATCCCGCTGCTGGTGGGCGGCACCATGCTTTATTACAAGGCATTGCTGGAGGGCCTGGCCGACATGCCCAGTGCCGACCCGGCCGTGCGCGCCGAACTGGAGGCGCGGGCTGCGGCCGAGGGCTGGGAGGCCCTGCACCGCGAGCTGGCTGCGGTCGATCCGGAGTCGGCGGCGCGCATTCACCCCAATGACCCGCAGCGTCTGACCCGGGCCCTGGAGGTCTATCGCGTGAGCGGCCTGAGCATGAGCGAGCACCGCCGTCGTCAGGCCGCTGGAAACTCCGATACGGGCACATCGGCCGGCGGGCAATTGCCCTATACTGTTGCGCAGCTTGCTATCGCTCCGGCGCAGCGCCAGGTTCTGCATGAGCGCATCGCACAACGATTTCAAGCGATGTTGGAACAGGGTTTCGTGGACGAGGTCGAAGCCCTGCGCAGACGAAGTGACTTGCACGCAGGGCTGCCGTCTATACGGGCGGTAGGTTATCGCCAGGTATGGGAATACCTCGACGGTGGGTTGTCCCGTGAACAAATGGTCGAGCGCGGCATCATCGCCACTCGGCAACTGGCCAAGCGTCAGTTCACCTGGCTGCGAGGCTGGGACGGGCTGCACTGGCTGGACAGCCTGGCCTGCGACAATCTGTCTCGCACCTTGAAATACCTGGAAAGCGTCTCCATATTGAACTGAGACCTTGCCGCTGGCCGTCTATCCTTGGGGGTGTGACGGTCCGAAGCTATTGTTTACCTACTAAAATTATTGAAATTGATCCTCGAAAGGAGTGCGGCACATGTCAAAAGGGCATTCGCTACAAGACCCTTACCTGAATACCCTGCGTAAGGAACGCGTCCCTGTTTCCATCTATCTGGTCAACGGCATCAAGCTGCAGGGCCAGATCGAGTCCTTCGACCAGTTCGTCATCCTGCTGAAGAACACTGTCAGCCAGATGGTCTACAAACATGCCATTTCCACCGTCGTGCCCAGCCGTCCGGTACGCCTGCCGAGCGCTGGCGACTCCGAACAGGGTGATGCCGAGCCGGGTAACGCCTGATAGGGGGCTGCATTGTTCTTCGAGCGTCATGAGGGCGGTGAGCGGGCCATCCTGGTTCATCTGGAAGGCCAAGACTCCGAGGCGAGCGAAGATCCCCAGGAGTTCCAGGAGTTGGCCATGTCGGCAGGTGCCGACATGGTCGCTTTTCTCAGCGTGCCCAGCAGTCGCCTGACCGCCAAGTACCTCATCGGGAGTGGCAAGGTCGAGGAGCTGCGCGACCAGGTCAGGGCCAGCGAGGCCGAACTGGTCATCTTCAATCACACCCTGACACCGAGCCAGGAGCGCAACCTCGAGCGTGCGTTCGAATGTCGCGTGCTCGATCGTACCGGGTTGATCCTCGATATCTTCGCCCAGCGCGCCCGTACCCACGAAGGCAAGCTGCAGGTCGAGCTGGCGCAGCTCGATCACATGAGCACGCGCCTGGTGCGTGGCTGGACCCACCTGGAGCGGCAGAAGGGCGGGATCGGTCTGCGCGGTCCGGGTGAAACCCAGCTGGAGACCGACCGTCGTCTGTTGCGTGTACGTATCCGCCAGATCAAGCAGAAGCTGGAGAAGGTGCGCAGTCAGCGTGAGCAGGCGCGTCGCGGGCGCAAGCGCGCGGACATCCCTTCGGTTTCCCTGGTGGGTTACACCAACGCCGGCAAGTCCACGCTGTTCAACGCGCTGACCACCTCCGAGGTGTACGCTGCGGACCAGCTGTTCGCCACGCTCGATCCGACCCTGCGCCGACTCGAACTCGACGACCTCGGGCCGATCGTCCTGGCCGATACCGTGGGCTTCATCCGCCACCTGCCGCACAAGCTGGTCGAGGCCTTTCGCGCTACGCTTGAAGAGTCGAGCAACTCCGACCTGCTGCTGCACGTGATCGATGCCCATGAGCCCGAGCGCATGGCGCAGATCGAGCAGGTGCAGGCGGTGCTCAAGGAGATCGGTGCGAACGAATTGCCGATGCTCGAGGTGTACAACAAGCTGGATTTGTTGGAAGGTGTCGAGCCACAGATTCAGCGCGATGCCGATGGCAAACCGCTGCGCGTCTGGCTGTCGGCGCGCGAGGGGCGCGGTCTGGAGTTGTTGCGGCAGGCGGTGGCTGAGTTGCTGGCGGACGACCTGTTCGTCGGTACGCTGCAGTTGCCGCAACGTCTGGGGCGCCTGCGCGCACAGTTCTTCGAACTGGGGGCGGTGCAGGACGAAGGGCATGACGAGCAGGGGCGTAGTCTGCTGTCGGTGCGCTTGCCGAGGGTCGAGCTCAATCGCCTGGTGAGTCGCGAAGGCATGGAGCCTCAGCTGTTCATCGAGCAACATACTTTGCAATAAAGCCTGTGGCGGCGGCTTTGCTGTCGGCCGGGGGCTTTGGGTAGCATTGGCCGGCGCGCCGTGGGCGCGCCTTCGCTTTATCAGTACGGAGAACGCTATGGCTTGGAATGAGCCGGGTGGCAACTCGAACAATCAAGACCCTTGGGGCGGCCGCAAAGGCGGTGGCCGGCAGGGCCCGCCGGATCTCGACGAAGCGTTCCGCAAGTTGCAAGAAAGCCTGAACGGGCTTTTTGGTGGCGGCAAGAAGCGCGGTGACGACGACTCTGGCCGCAGTAGCGGCGGTGGCGGTTTCGGCCTGCTGTTCGTGGGCCTCGGCCTGCTGGCAGTGATCTGGCTGTACAGCGCGATCTACGTGGTGGACGAGCAGGAGCAGGCCGTGGTGCTGCGCTTCGGCAAGTACCACGAAACCGTCGGTCCCGGCCTGAACATCTATTTCCCGCCGATCGACCGCAAGTTCCAGGAAAACGTCACTCGTGAGCGTGCCTACAGCAAGCAGGGCGCGATGCTGACCGAGGACGAGAACATCATCGAAGTGCCGCTGACCGTGCAGTACCGCATCAGCAACCTGCAGGACTTCGTGCTCAACGTGGACCAGCCGGAAGTCAGTCTGCAGCATGCGACCGACAGCGCCGTGCGCCACGTGGTGGGCTCCACCGAGATGGACCAGGTGCTGACCGAAGGTCGTGAGCAGATGGCCAGCGAAGTGCGCGAGCGTCTGCAGCGTTTCCTCGACAACTACCGTACCGGTATCACCATCACCCAGGTGAACATCCAGAGCGCTGCGGCGCCGCGTGAAGTTCAGGAAGCCTTCGACGATGTGATTCGTGCCCGCGAGGACGAACAACGCGAGAAGAACCAGGCCGAGTCCTATGCCAATGGCGTGATCCCCGAGGCGCGTGGCCAGGCCCAGCGTCTGCTGGAGGAAGCCAACGGTTATCGTGATGAAGTCATCGCGCGCGCCGAGGGTGAGGCCGATCGCTTCACCAAGCTGGTCACCGAGTATCGCAAGGCGCCCGAGGTCACGCGCGAGCGTCTGTACCTGGACACCATGCAGGAGATGATGAGCAACACCAGCAAGGTTCTGGTCACTGGCGACAAGGGGCAGAACAACCTGCTGTACCTGCCGCTGGACAAGATGGTCGACGGTCGTGGTGGCGTTTCCTCCTCGTCCGCTTCTGCCAACAGCAGTACTGCGACAACGCGTGATCCGGCCGTGCCGCTGAGCAGCGATCTGTCGCAGCGCAACCTGCGTTCCCGGGAGGGCCGTTGATGAGCAACAAGTCCCTGATCGGCCTGATCGTGGCCGTGGTTCTGGCGCTGGTGGCGTGGAACAGCTTCTACATCGTGGCGCAGACCGAGCGTGCGGTATTGCTGCAGTTCGGCCGTGTGGTCAACCCGGACGTCAAGCCGGGCCTGCACGTGAAGATTCCGTACGTGAACCAGGTGCGCATCTTCGACGCTCGCCTGCTGACCCTGGACTCGACGTCCTCGCGCTTCCTCACCCTGGAGAAGAAGGCGCTGATGGTCGACGCTTACGCCAAGTGGCGGGTGAAGGATGCCGAGCGCTTCTACCAGTCCACCTCGGGCCTCAAGCAGGTCGCCGACGAGCGCCTGGCGCGTCGTCTGGAGGCCTCGCTGCGTGACCAGTTCGGCAAGCGCACCCTGCACGAGTCGGTGTCCGGCGAGCGTGATGCGCTGATGGCTGATGTGACCTCGACGCTCAACCGCGCCGCCGAGCGCGAGCTGGGTATCGAAGTGGTCGATGTGCGGGTCAAGGCCATCGATCTGCCGCGTGAGGTCAACCGCAGCGTCTTCGAGCGGATGAGCACCGAGCGTGAGCGCGAGGCGCGCGAGCATCGCGCCAAGGGTCGCGAGCTGGCTGAGGGCATCCGTGCCGACGCCGACCGTCAGCGCCGCGTACTGCTGGCCGAGGCCTATCGCCAGGCCGAAGAGCTGCGCGGTGACGGTGATGCTCAGGCGGCCGCCATCTACGCCCGTGCCTACGGTCAGGACCAGGAGTTCTACGCCTTCTACCGTAGCCTCAAGGCCTATCGCGAAAGCTTCGCTGACAAGCGCGATGTGCTGGTGCTGGACCCGAGTAGCGATTTCTTCCGCTACCTGGAAAAAGCCAAACCTTGAGCCGCAGCAAGCCGCAAGTAGACGCTGGTCGTCTACTTGCGGCTTGAAGCTTGTGGCTCGAGGCTTTTAGCGTGGTATGATGCGGCAGCCGGGAAAATCCCGGCTTTTTTGCGTCTGTGGGAATCATGTGGCAGGAACTCGGCATCGCTCTGTGTCTGGTACTGGTGCTGGAAGGCATCCTGCCCTTCCTCTATCCGCGCCACTGGCGCGGGGCGGTAATGCAGGCAGCCCGGCTGCCCGACCGCCGACTGCGTCTTATGGGGCTGGCCAGCATGCTGCTGGGTACGGCTCTTCTCTATCTGCTTCACTGAAGGCTTGTGCCGCCCGGATCGAGAGGGGAATGGCGAAATGGCAACGGTAGACCGCTGGCTGCTGCCAGATGGCATCGAAGAAGTACTGCCGCCGGAAGCGGCGCGCATCGAGGCGGCACGCCGTCAGGTGCTGGACCTGTTCCAGCGTTGGGGTTACGAGTTCGTCGTCACCCCGCATATCGAGTACCTGGAATCCCTGCTGACTGGTGCTGGCCAGGATCTTGACCTGCGTACGTTCAAGGTCACCGATCCGCTGTCCGGCCGGCAGATGGGCTTTCGTGCCGACATCACGCCGCAGGTGGCGCGCATCGACGCGCACACGCTGCGTCGCGAGGGGCCGAGCCGCCTGTGCTACGCGGGCAGTGTGCTGCATGCCAAGCCGCGTGCCCTGACCACGTCGCGCAGCCCGATTCAGCTGGGTGCCGAACTCTATGGCGACGCCAGCCCGGCCAGTGACATCGAGGTGATCAGCCTGCTGGTCGAGACCCTGGAGCTGGCCGCCGTGCCGGACGTGCACATGGACCTCGGTCATGTCGGCATCTACCGTGGCCTGGCGCGTGCCGCTGGTCTCTCTGGCGAGGCCGAGCAACAGCTGTTCGATGCCTTGCAGCGCAAGGCCATGGACGAGATCGAAGCGCTGACCGCCGCCTTGCCGGCCGGTCTGGGCAGCATGCTGCGTTCCCTGGCCGAGCTGTGCGGCGGCCGCGAGGTGCTGGACCTGGCCCAGGCCGCGCTGGTCGAGGCGCCCGATGCCGTGCATGCCGCGCTCGATGAGCTGGTCGCCATCGCCGATGCGCTGGAACTGCGCTACCCAGAGTTGCCGCTGTATTTCGACCTGGGTGAGCTGCGTGGCTACAACTATCACACCGGTGTGGTGTTCGCGGCGTTCGTGCCGGGCGAAGGCGGAGCCATCGCTCAGGGCGGGCGCTACGACGACACGGGGGCCGTATTCGGCCGGGCACGCCCGGCGACGGGCTTCTCCACCGATCTGAAAACCCTGGTGACCCTGGGGGACATGCGCCTGGATGAGACTGTCAAAGGCATCTGGGCGCCGGACAATCATGACCTCTATCTGTGGCAGGCCGTTCGTCGTCTGCGTGGTGAGGGCGAGCGCGTGGTTCAGGCGCTGCCCGGGCAGAGCGAGGCGGATGCGCACGAGGCAGGCTGTGATCGGCTGCTGGCGCTGCGCGATGGACGTTGGCAGGTGACGCCCCTGGCGTCCTGAATTCATTTTCGCCGGCCAACTGCCGGCATCGAAGCTTGCGCGAAGAGGACAAGTTTATGGGTAAGAATGTCGTCGTCCTGGGCACCCAGTGGGGTGATGAGGGCAAGGGCAAGATCGTCGACCTGCTCACCGAGCAGGCCGCTGCAGTCGTGCGTTACCAGGGCGGCCACAACGCCGGCCACACCCTGGTGATCGACGGTGAGAAGACCGTCCTGCACCTGATTCCGTCCGGCATCCTGCGTGAGGGTGTCGAGTGCCTGATCGGCAACGGTGTGGTCGTCGCGCCTGACGCCCTGCTGCGCGAAATCAACAAGCTGGAAGAGAAGGGCGTGCCCGTGCGCGAGCGCCTGCGCATCAGCCCGGCTTGCCCGCTGATCCTGTCCTATCACGTCGCCCTGGATCAGGCGCGTGAGAAGGCCCGTGGCGACGCCAAGATCGGTACCACCGGTCGCGGCATCGGCCCTGCGTACGAGGACAAGGTAGCGCGTCGTGGCCTGCGGGTCGGTGACCTGTTCCATCGCGAGCGTTTCGCCGCCAAGCTCGGCGAGCTGCTGGACTACCACAACTTCCAGCTGGTCAACTTCTACAAGGAGCCGGCCATCGACTTCCAGAAGACTCTGGACGAGTGCATGGAATACGCCGAGCTGCTCAAGCCGATGATGGCCGACGTCACCGCAGTGCTGCATGACCTGCGCAAGGGCGGCAAGGACATCATGTTCGAGGGGGCCCAGGGCTCGCTGCTGGACATCGACCACGGCACCTACCCCTACGTCACCAGCTCCAACACCACCGCCGGCGGTATCGCCACCGGTTCCGGTTTCGGCCCGCTGTACCTCGACTATATCCTCGGTATCACCAAGGCCTACACCACCCGTGTGGGTTCCGGTCCGTTCCCGACCGAGCTGTTCGACGACATCGGTGCCTTCCTGGCCAAGCGTGGTCACGAGTTCGGTGCGACCACCGGTCGTGCCCGTCGCTGCGGCTGGTTCGATGCCGTGATCCTGCGTCGTGCCATCGAGATCAACAGCATCTCCGGCCTGTGCCTGACCAAGCTGGACGTGCTCGACGGCCTGGAAACCATCCGCATCTGCACCGGCTACAAGGATGCCAACGGCCAGGTGCTGAGCGATGCGCCGACCGATGCCGACAGCTACATCGGCCTGCAGCCGGTGTACGAGGAAATGCCGGGCTGGAGCGAGTCGACCCTGGGCGCCAAGAGCCTGGACGACCTGCCGGCCGCTGCTCGTGCCTACATCAAGCGCGTCGAGGAGCTGGTCGGTGCGCCGATCGACATCATCTCCACCGGCCCGGACCGCAACGAGACCATCGTCCTGCGTCACCCGTTCGCCTGATCGCCCGTTCGATCACTGAAAAGACCGCCTCCGGGCGGTCTTTTCGTATCCGGGTGCCGGGTATGAAGCTTGCTTGAGCTAAATTTATCCCGGAAGTCGCCGTTAACACGATTACGGTCGTTGAGGAGTGTTGCCCGTGTTCGCCATCGTTTCGATGTTGCGCAGTCGTCTGCTGCGCCCGGTGTACGTTGCCCTGGGTCTGGCCATGTTGGTGCAGGTCGGGCTTGCGGTGTGGCTGATGGGGGCGTCGGTCAATGGCATGGTCGAGGATCTCGCCCAGCGTCTGGGCGGCGAAAGCAGGCGCCTGGGCGATGAGCTGAACCTGGCCGAGCAGGAGATGAGCCAGGGCCTGGCGGCGCTCTCGCAGAGCACCCGCGCACGCCTTACCGAGGGCCTTTCCGGGCAGCTCAAGAGCGAGCAGGCGCAACTGCGCGAGGTGCTCGAGGGCAGTCTCAAGCAGTCCGGGCAATCGCTGGCGCGGTTGCTCGCCGGGGTGGCGCCCAAGGCCATATGGGACCTGGACGTTCCGGCGCTGACGGCCCTGACCCGTATCGCGCAGCAGGACCCGGCGGTGCTCTTCGCGGTGGTCTACGACGCCGAGGGCAAGCGCCTGACGCGCAATTTCAACCGCAGCAACTCAAGGGTGCGCGAGCTGGTCGCGGCGGGGCAGGGCAGTTCGCCGCTGGACAAGCTGGTCGATGCCGCCTCGCGTGATCCGCGGGTGTACATCGTCGAGGCGGAAATCAATCCGATGGGCGCACAGATCGGCAAGATCCAGATGGGGCTCTCGCTGGAGGTGGTCGAGCGTGAGCTGGCGGCACTCGACGGGCGCTTCAACGGGCTGGTCAACGGTGCGGGCGAGCTGGTCGACAGTAGTCTGTCGGGGGCGTCGGAAGAGGCGGCGCGGGCCTTGCGCGAGCGGCTGAAGTCGGCCGAGCGCTACACCGACGAAATGGCGCGCAATGGCGGCGAGTCGGTGCGTGCCGCAGCGGACACGCTGCGCTGGAACATCGCCCTGGGCTTGCTGGTGGTCGGTGCCGTGGCGCTGATGGCGGTGGCGCTGGTGCTGGGCTGGCGGGTGCTCAGCCGTCTGCGCCTGCTCAGCGATGCGCTCAACGATCTGGCGGCGGGTGAGGGCGATCTGACGCGCCGCGTGGATGTTCGCAGCCAGGACGAAGTGGGTGAGATGGCGGGGGCGGTCAATCGCTTCATCGCCAAGTTGCAGCCCATCGTGCGCGAATCCGGCGAGGTGGCGCTGCGCACTGGCGAGCAGATTCGCAGCCTGACCGAGCGCGGCGTGGCGGCGGAAGCGGCGGCCGGTCGCCAGCGTGACGAGGTGGCGGGCAGCCTGCAGGCGCTGGAGCAGATGGCGGATGAGGCGCAGTCCGAGAGCCAGGCGATGCAGGAGGCGCTGCAGCGCGTCGACACCATTCGCCAGGCGGCGCATGAGAATGCGGCGATCGCTCAGCGGCTATCCGCTCTGATCGAGGGGCTGGTCGCCCGTGTGGCGGACGGTTCGGCGGTGATCGAGCGCCTGGCCAAGCAGAGCGAGCAGATCGAGGTGGTACTGACCGTGATTCAGTCCATCGCCGAGCAGACCAACCTGCTGGCGCTGAACGCGGCCATCGAGGCAGCACGGGCCGGGGAAAGCGGTCGCGGTTTCGCCGTGGTGGCGGACGAGGTGCGTGCCCTGGCCAGCAAGACCCAGCAATCGACCGGCGACATCCAGACGCATATCGCTGCCCTGCAGCGTGGCGCACAGGAAGCGGTGGCGGCCATCACCCAGGCGGGCACCCAGGGCAACGAAGGGCTCGAGGTGCTGCGCGACAGTGCGCGCCTGCAGCAATCTGTGCAGCAGTCGGTGGATGAGGTGCATGGCGCCATCAATGCCGCGACGCAGGCGGCGGCGCACCAGGCGCAGGGCGCCGGGGCGGTGCGTGAGCGGGTCGAGGTGATTCATGCCGAGGCGCGGCGTGCCGCAGAGGCGGTGACGGCCATCGCCGGCAATGCGCGGGCGCTGGACGAGCTGGCGGCGCAGCTCAAGGCCAGTCTGGGGCAGTTCAAGGTCTGAGTCTGGGGCCGCCTGCTGGCGGCCTTTTTCTGCGGGCATAAAAAAACCGAGTCTTTCGACTCGGTTTTCTTGAATTTTGGTGCCCAGGAGAAGACTCGAACTTCCACGGTGTTGCCACCACTGATACCTGAAACCAGCGCGTCTACCAATTCCGCCACCTGGGCACACTGCAATGTTCATCGTTGCCGACACGGATCACTGCGTCCGTTATTGTGAAACAGGTTATCAATCTGCTTCACGAATTTGGTGCCCAGGAGAAGACTCGAACTTCCACGGTGTTGCCACCACTGATACCTGAAACCAGCGCGTCTACCAATTCCGCCACCTGGGCACTGAAGCCGATGAATCATCATCTGCTTCGTGTTACAACGTCTCCTCGACGCTGTGGGCGCGAACTATACGGGCGGGCATTTACCTTGTAAACCCCTGACCCCAAAAAAATTATTGTCGCCGGAAAAGCTGCCCCGGATGCCGATTTCGCGCTTCAATAGGCATATGGCACACACACCTTTATACATACGCATAGGTAACCCCCTTTAAATGGCCGATTGGCAATCCCTCGATCCCGAGGCCGCCCGCGAGGCGGAAAAATACGAAAACCCCATTCCCAGCCGCGAACTGATCCTGGCCCATCTGGCCGAGCGTGGTTCGCCCGCCAGCCGCGAGCAGCTGGTCGAAGAGTTCGGTCTCGAAACCGAAGACCAGCTCGAAGCCCTGCGCCGCCGCCTACGTGCCATGGAGCGCGACGGTCAACTGATCTATACCCGGCGAGGCAGCTATGCCCCGGTGGACAAGCTCGACCTGATCTGCGGTCGCATCAGCGGTCACCGCGACGGTTTCGGCTTCCTGGTGCCGGACGACGGCAGTGACGACCTGTTCCTCAGCCCGGCGCAGATGCGCCTGGTCTTCGACGGCGACCGGGCCCTGGTGCGCGTGGCCGGTTTCGACCGTCGCGGGCGCCGCGAGGGTGGCATCGTCGAGGTGATCGAACGTGCTCACGAGAGCGTCGTCGGTCGCTACTACGAAGAGAACGGTATCGGCTTCGTGGTCGCGGACAACCCGAAGATTCAGCAGGAAGTGCTGGTCACTCCGGGCCGCACCGCCGGTGCGCGGATCGGTCAGTTCGTCGAGATCAAGATCACCCACTGGCCGACGCAGCGCTTCCAGCCGCAGGGCGACATCGTCGAGGTGATCGGCAACTACATGGCGCCGGGCATGGAAATCGACGTGGCGCTGCGCAGCTACGACATTCCGCATGTCTGGCCCGAGGCCGTGATCAAGGAAGCGCGCAAGCTCAAGCCCGAGGTGGAAGAGAAGGACAAGGAGAAGCGCGTCGATCTGCGTCATCTGCCGTTCGTCACCATCGATGGCGAGGATGCGCGCGACTTCGACGACGCCGTCTACTGCGAGAAGAACAGCAGCCGCTGGAAGCTGTTCTCCGGTGGCTGGAAGCTGTACGTGGCCATCGCCGACGTGTCGCACTATGTGAAGGTCGGCTCGGCGCTGGATGCCGAGGCGGTGGAGCGTGGCAACTCGGTGTACTTCCCCGAGCGCGTCGTGCCGATGCTGCCGGAGGAGCTGTCCAACGGCCTGTGCTCGCTCAACCCGCATGTCGATCGCCTGGCCATGGTCTGCGAGATGAGCATGTCCAAGAGCGGCCAGATGGTCGACTACAAGTTCTACGAGGCGGTGATCCACTCCCATGCGCGCCTGACCTACAACAAGGTCAGCTACATGCTGGAAGATCCCAAGGGCGCCGAAGGCAAGGCCCTGCGCAGCGAGTACAAGGCGGTCCTGCCGCACCTCAAGGAGCTGTATGCGCTCTATCAGGTGCTGGTCGCCGCACGTCACGAGCGCGGCGCCATCGACTTCGAGACGCAGGAGACGCGCATCGTCTTCGGTTCCGACCGCAAGATCGACGAGATCCGTCCGACCCAGCGCAACGATGCGCACAAGCTGATCGAGGAGTGCATGCTGGCCGCCAACGTGGCCACCGCGCGCTTCATGCAGGATCACGAGATTCCCTCGCTGTATCGCGTGCACGATGGCCCGCCGCCGGAGCGCCTGGAAAAGCTCAAGCAGTTCCTCGGTGAGCTTGGCCTGTCGCTGCAGCGCGGCAAATCCAAGGATGGCCCGTCGCCGAAGGACTACCAGCGCCTGCTGGAGAGCATCCGCGAGCGTCCGGACTTCCACCTGATCCAGACCGTGATGCTGCGTTCGCTCAGCCAGGCGGTATACAGCGCGCAGAACGAAGGGCACTTCGGCCTCAATTACGAGGCCTACACCCACTTCACCTCGCCGATCCGTCGCTATCCCGACCTGCTGGTGCACCGCGCCATTCGCAGCATGATTCGCTCCAAGCGGGAAACCAAGCACGTCGAGCGCGCCGGTGCGGCGACCATGCCCAAGGCGCGCATCTATCCGTACGACGAGGCGGCCCTGGAGAAACTCGGCGAGCAGTGCTCGATGACCGAGCGCCGCGCCGACGAGGCCACTCGTGACGTGGTCAACTGGCTCAAGTGCGAGTTCATGCAGGATCGCGTCGGCGAGACCTTCGAAGGCGTGATCACCGCGGTGACCGGCTTCGGCATCTTCGTCGAGTTGCGTGACATCTATGTCGAGGGCCTGGTGCACGTGACCGCGTTGCCGGCCGACTACTACCACTTCGATCCCGTCCATCATCGCTTGTCCGGCGAGCGCAGCGGTCGCAGCTTCCGCCTGGGCGACAGCGTCGAGGTCAAGGTGATGCGGGTCGACCTCGACGAACGCAAGATCGACTTCGAGCTGAGCCAGGGCAAGGCCGGCAAGGGTGATGACGCACGTCGCACGGGCAAGCGCGGCGGCATGGGTAATACCGACGTGCAGAAAAGCCGCGAGGTGAAGAAGGCGCTGCTCGATGGAGCGAAGAAGGGCGGTGCCAAGGCGCCGGCGAAGAAATCGTCCAGTCATCGCAAGGGCGCGCCTGCACCCAAGGGCAAGGCCGAGACCAGCGCTGGCGGCAAGCCGAGCAAGCGTAAGGCGAAACGATGAGTCAGTTGGAGAAGGTCTACGGCGTGCATGCCGTGGAGGCGCTGCTGCGCCATCACCCTAAGCGGGTCAAGCAGTTGTGGCTGGCCGAGAGCCGCCAGGCGCCGCGTATCCAGCCGATGCTGGAGCTGGCGGCGCAGCACCGCGTGCCGGTCGGGCATAAGGAGCGCCAGGAACTCGACGAGTGGGCCGAGGGCGTGCACCAGGGCGTGGTCGCTGAGGTCAGTCCGAGCCAGGTCTGGGGCGAGAACATGCTCGACGAGCTGCTCGAACGTAGCGAGGGCGTGCCCTTGCTGCTGGTGCTCGACGGCGTCACCGATCCGCACAACCTGGGGGCCTGCCTGCGTACGGCCGATGCCGCGGGTGCGCAGGCGGTGATCGTGCCCAAGGACAAGTCGGCCACGCTCAACGCCACCGTGCGCAAGGTGGCCTGCGGCGCCGCCGAGGTCATTCCGCTGGTCGCGGTGACCAACCTGGCGCGGACCCTGGAGAAGCTGCAGAAGAAAGGCCTGTGGGTCGTCGGCACCGCCGGTGAGGTGGAGCAGGAGCTGTACCAGCTCGACATGACCGGGCCGACGGTGCTGGTGATGGGCGCCGAAGGCAAGGGCATGCGCCGCCTGACCCGCGAGCATTGCGATTACCTGGTCAAGCTGCCCATGGGCGGCAGCGTCAGCAGCCTGAACGTATCGGTCGCCACCGGCGTCTGCCTGTTCGAGGCGGTGCGCCAGCGCCAGGCCAAGGTGCGCGGCTGACTGTTCAAATAATCGCCAGTTCACCTTGCGTGCGGCAGGGGGCTTCTCTAGAATGGCGCCCCTTGCCGTGACGGCAGGCTTTTCTATGCCTTACGTCCGGTGAGCTCATCACGAGAAAACCCACTCCTTGCCTGACCACCTTAGTTGGCAGGCTACAACCCGTAAGGAGCATTTATGCGTCATTACGAAATCATCTTTCTGGTTCACCCGGACCAGAGCGAGCAAGTCGGCGGCATGGTCGAGCGTTACACCAAGCTGATCGAAGAAGACGGTGGCAAGATTCACCGCCTGGAAGACTGGGGCCGTCGTCAGCTGGCTTACGCCATCAACAACGTCCACAAAGCTCACTACGTGATGCTCAACGTAGAGTGCACCGGCAAGGCCCTGGCCGAGCTGGAAGACAGCTTCCGCTACAACGACGCCGTGATCCGTAACCTGGTCATCCGTCGCGACGAGGCCGTAACCGGTCAGTCCGAGATGCTGAAGGCCGAAGAAAACCGCAGTGAGCGCCGCGAGCGTCGTGAACGTCCTGAAAACGCTGAGTCCAACGACAGCGATGACAGCGACAGCAACGACAGCGACAACGCTGACGAGTAATCCACGGATCTATTGAGGAGCCAATCACATGGCACGTTTCTTCCGTCGTCGTAAATTCTGCCGTTTCACCGCTGAAGACGTGAAAGAGATCGATTTCAAAGATCTCAACACCCTGAAAGCCTACATCTCGGAAACCGGCAAGATCGTTCCCAGCCGTATCACCGGTACCAAGGCTCGTTATCAGCGTCAGCTGGCCACCGCTATCAAGCGCGCCCGCTTCCTGGCCCTGCTGCCCTACACCGACAGCCACGGCCGCTGAGATCGGATAGTCGACAAGAGTTAAGGAATAGATCGCATGCGTGCCCTGGCTGAATACATCATGCGCGGCCGCATGCAGGCCACCCTCGTGGTGGTGGGATCGGCAGCGATGCCGCTGTTGTTCTGGTTGAGTGCCGCCGCTGGCAGCCTGGTGCTGTTGCGGCGCGGTGCCAACGATGCCCTGGGCATCGTGGCCTGGGCCATGCTACCGGCGATTGCCTGGTGGTATTTCGGCGAACCACGCACCTTGCTGGTGTTGGTCGGGGCGCTGGGACTGGCGTTGTTGTTGCGCGCCAGCTGGACCTGGAACCGCATACTGCTGAGCAGTGTGGTACTGGGCCTGGTGTATGGGGTTGTCCTTGGGGCAGTGTTCCGCGAACCCATCGCGGCCATGGCCGGCGAGCTGCAGAAGCTGCTGCCGAACATGCTGGATGGGGTTCACCAGCAGATGACGGTGAACGAACGCGAGCGTCTCGAGGCCCTGATTGCGCCAGTGCTGACCGGTTTGCTGGCGGCCCTGCTGCAGATCCTGAGCTTGCTGAGCCTGATACTTGGGCGTTACTGGCAGGCCGTGTTGTACAACCCGGGTGGTTTCGGGAGCGAGTTCCGCGCCCTGAGACTGCCGCTGCCGCAGGCACTGTTGCTGCTGGCGGGCATGCTGCTGGGTCCGAACCTCGGGCCGCAACTGGCCATGCTCACGCCGCTGTGCAGCGTGCCGCTGCTGTTCGCCGGGGTCGCCCTGGTGCATGGCCTGGTGGAAAAGGGTGGCCTCGCTCGCTTCTGGCTGGTGGGCCTGTACATCACGTTGCTGCTGTTCATGCAGCTGATCTATCCCTTGCTGGTGGTCTTGGCCATCGTCGACAGTCTGTTTGATTTTCGCGGTCGCCTGGCGCGCAAGAACGGCCCGGGCTCTGCGAACGGTGAAGGTTAAAAGTTAAGAGGTAAGACCCAAATGGAAGTCATCCTGCTGGAAAAAATCGCCAATCTGGGCAACCTGGGCGACAAAGTGAACGTTAAAGCCGGTTACGGCCGTAACTTCCTGCTGCCGCAAGGCAAGGCCACCGCTGCTACCGCTGAAAACGTAGCTGCGTTCGAAGCCCGCCGCGCCGAGCTGGAAAAAGCCGCTGCCGAGAAGAAAGCTTCCGCTGAAGCTCGCGCTGCTCAACTGGCTGAGCTGGAAGTCACCATCACCGCCGTTGCTGGCGATGAAGGCAAGCTGTTCGGTTCGATCGGTACCCACGACATCGCTGACGCCCTGACCGCCTCCGGCGTTGAAGTGGCCAAGGCTGAAGTTCGTCTGCCCAACGGTACTATCCGTCTGGTCGGCGAGTACGACGTTGCACTGCACCTGCACACCGACGTCGAAGCCACCGTCAAGGTGATCGTGGTCGCTGCCTAAGCAGTAGCCGCCAAGCGGGCTTGCGCTTCGGTGCAGGTCTGCTGACAATCGGGCACGGTATCGCTTCTGCGATCCGTGCCCTTTGTTTTTCTATCGCTGCACTTTCTTTTCGAGCCTATGAACGACATCAGCATCCCCGAACAATACGACCTGCAAACTGCGGCCCTGAAGGTGCCACCGCACTCCATCGAGGCGGAGCAGGCGGTGCTGGGTGGTCTGATGCTGGACAACAATGCCTGGGAGCGCGTGCTCGATGGCGTTTCCGATGGTGACTTCTATCGCCACGACCATCGCCTGATCTTCCGGGCGATCTTCAAGCTGGCCGAGCGCAATGCGCCGTTCGACGTCGTGACCCTGTCCGAGCAGCTGGACAAGGAAGGTCAGCTGTCGCAGGTCGGCGGTCTGGCGTACCTGGGCGAACTGGCGAAGAACACGCCGTCGGTGGCCAACATCAAGGCCTACGCGCAGATCATCCGTGAACGCGCGACCCTGCGTAAGCTGATCGGCATCAGCAACGAAATCGCTGACAGCGCCTATGCCCCCGAGGGGCGCACCGGCGAGGAGATCCTCGACGAGGCCGAGCGCAAGATCTTCGAGATCGCCGAGGACCGGCCGAAGACCGGTGGCCCGGTGGGCATCAACGATATCCTGGTCAAGGCTATCGACCGTATCGACGAGCTGTTCAACAACGGTGACGCGATCACCGGTCTGTCCACCGGCTTCGATGATCTGGACAACCTGACCAGCGGCCTGCAGCCGGCCGACATGATCATCGTCGCCGGCCGTCCGTCGATGGGTAAGACCACCTTCGCCATGAACCTGGTGGAAAACGCGCTGATGCGCAGCGACAAGTCGATCCTCGTCTACTCGCTGGAGATGCCGTCGGAGTCCATCGTCATTCGTATGCTCGCCTCGCTGGGGCGCATCGACCAGACCAAGGTGCGTGCCGGCCAGCTCGACGATGACGACTGGCCGCGACTGACCAGTGCGGTGAACCTGCTCAACGACCGCAAGCTGTTCATCGACGATACCGCCGGCATCTCCCCGAGCGAGATGCGTGCGCGTACGCGGCGCCTGGCGCGTGAACATGGCGAGATCGGCCTGATCATGGTCGACTACCTGCAGTTGATGCAGATTCCGGGTTCCAGCGGCGACAGCCGGGTCAACGAGATTTCCGAGATCTCGCGCTCGCTCAAGGCCCTGGCCAAGGAATTCAACTGCCCGGTGATTGCCCTGTCGCAGCTCAACCGCGGCCTCGAACAGCGTCCCAACAAGCGCCCGATCAACTCCGACTTGCGTGAATCCGGGGCGATCGAGCAGGACGCCGACATCATCCTGTTCGTCTATCGCGACGAGGTCTACCACCCCGAGACCGAGTACAAGGGCGTGGCCGAGATCATCATCGGCAAGCAGCGTAACGGCCCGCTGGGGACCGCGCGCCTGGCCTTCCTCGGCAAGTTCTCGCGCTTCGAGAATCTGGCACCGGGTAGCTACCAGTTCGACGACGAATAAATCGTTGCTGCGCGCCGGGCTTCCTACCTCCCAGCGCTCACGGCAACGATGGTCTGGCGCAGATCAATGAAAACGGGTGCCCAAGGGTTAAGATGGGTACCCGTTTTTCGTTCAGGCCCTCTGCCATGCGTCCGCTTGCTGCCATCGTCGACCTCTCCGCCATCGTCCACAACTACAGCGTTGCCAAGCGCTGCGCGCCGGGCCGCCAGGCGTTCGCGGTGGTCAAGGCCAATGCCTACGGGCATGGCGTGCGCGAGGTGGTGACGGCGCTGCGCGATATCGCCGACGGTTTCGCGGTGGCCAGCCTGGAGGAGGCTGCGGAAGTGCGCGCCATGCACGACGAGGCGCGCATCCTGTTGCTGGAGGGCTGCTTCGAGGCCGGCGAATATGCCATCGCCGCTCAGCTCGGCTTCGACCTGGTGCTGCAGAGCGCGGCGCAGGCCGAGGCTCTGTTGGGCAGTGAGCTGCCGCGCCCGCTGAATGTCTGGCTGAAGCTGGATTCCGGCATGCACCGCCTGGGCTTCGATGCCGCCGAACTGCGCCAGTGGCATGCGCGCCTGGCGGATGCCCCGCAGGTCGCCGAGCTCAATCTGCTCAGCCATTTCGCCTGTGCCGACGAGCGCGGCCACCCGCTCACCGAGCAGCAGGTCGAATGCTTCCTCGGGTTGCTGGACTTGGACTTCACGCATCGCTCGCTGGCCAACTCGGCCGCCGTGCTGACCATTCCCGCCGCGCACATGGACTGGTTGCGCCCCGGCATCATGCTCTACGGCGCGACGCCGTTCGCCGATCTCAGCGCCAGTGAGCTGGCCCTGAAGCCGGCGATGACCCTGGCTGCGCGGGTCATCGCCGTGCATGAGGTGGCGGCTGGCGAGTCTGTCGGTTATGGCGCTGCCTGGGTCGCCGAGCGCGACTCGCGTATCGCCACGGTCAGTTGCGGTTACGCCGACGGCTATCCCCGCCACGCCCCCAGCGGCACGCCGGTGCTGGTCGAGGGTCAGCTGGCGATGCTGGCGGGGCGGGTCTCGATGGACATGCTGGCGGTGGACATCACCGACGTGCCTGAGGCAGGCATCGACTCGCCGGTGGAGCTGTGGGGCAGCAACCTGCCGGTGGACGAGGTCGCGATCGCCTGCGGCAGCATCGGCTACGAGCTGCTGACCAAGGTCACGGCTCGCGTGCCGCGCCGCTACATCGGCTGATCAGGCCAGCCCGCTCGGCACCTTGAGCACATCCAGCTGCAGGCAGGCCTGTTCGCTGAGTTCGCCATCGTCGCCATGTATCCGCGAGCCTGAACGGCCCAGCTCCTTGACGCGGTAGAGCGCGGCGTCCGCGGCCTTGTACAGGCCGGTGAAGCTCTGTGCATGGCAGGGGTACAGGGCGGCGCCGATGCTGACCGTGACGCGCAGGCGCTCGGCGCCGTAGTGCACCGGTACGGACAGCTCGCTGACCAGGCGTGCGGCGATTTCCCTGGCCTGGTTTTCCGCATCGCTGCCACAGATCAGCGCCGCGAACTCGTCTCCTCCCAGGCGCGAGACGGCGTCGCCGGCGCGCACGTGCTCGCGCAGTCGCTTGGCGATGACCTGCAGCATCAGGTCGCCGGCGGCGTGGCCGAAGCGGTCGTTGATCGGCTTGAAGTGGTCCAGGTCGATCAGCAGCAGCGCCACGCTCTCCTGGTGGCGCTCGGCATGCGCCAGGGCCGACTCGCAGCGCTCGACCAGATAGCGGCGGTTGGGCAGTTCGGTCAGCGGGTCGTGGAAGGCAGCGTGCTGCAGCTCGTGCTCGCGCTCGCGGAGCTGGTTGTTGGTCGCGGCCAGCTCGGCGGTGCGTGCGGTCACCGCCGCCTGCAGCTCGTCCGCGCTGGCCTGCAGTTGCGCGAGGCGCGCAGTCTTTTCGCGGTCCGCCTGCTGCAGGGCGTCGGCGCGCTCCTGCTTGAGGATCTGGATGCGATAGGCCAGGGCGAAGGAGAACAGGATCGACTCGGCCGCGACGGCCAGGGGGAACACATAGGCGTTCCACTCGGCCGGTTGCAGCACGCCGGTGGTACGCAGCAGCAGAATGGCGACGCTGCCCAGCACCAGGCCGTAGCCGTAGAGGTACAGCTGCGCCGGGAAGAAGCCCTGGCGCCAGCGGATCACGGCGCTGCCTAGCGCAGCGGGAATGCTGGTCAGCGACAGCAGGGCGATGGCCCAGGCGGCCAGGTAGCGCTGCTCGAACAGGGTCAGGCCGATGGCGATCAGGTAGATCACGCAGGCCATGTTCAGCAGGTGATGGGCCCAGCGGACGTAGAGCTTGGTCTGCAGCAGCGTCTGGGTGAAACGGCTGGCGAACAGGCCCCACAGCGACGGCAGGGTGATGCGGTCGAGCCAGACCGGAACGGGGTGATTCGGCCACAGGTACTGCGCGCCATGGCCGGTCATGCTGATGATGAACAGCAGGGCGAAGGCCGTGGTCAGCACGTACCAGAAGTAGGCCTTGTCACGCAGCGAGATGAGAATGAACAGGTTGTACAGCAGCAGGGCGAAGACCACGCCGTAGATGACGCCCAGCCCGAGGTTCTCGCGGATCGCCAGTTGCGTGAGGTCGTCGCTCTGCCAGATGCGCAGGGGAAAGGAGTTGCCGGCCGGGTCGAACGCACGCAGGTACAGGGTCAGCGGCTGTTCGCCCAGCGCCGGCAGGTCGAACACCATGCGCCGGTATGCGAGGTCGCGGCTCTCGCTGAAAGCCACGCGTTCTCCCGCCTGGCGCATCTGCCAGCCACCCTGGCCATCGGGCAGGTAGAGCTGCAGATCGAGCTGGGTGACCGAGCCGACTTCCAGCACCCAGTCCGTCGGCGCGCTGCTGTCGCGTTGCACGCTGAGTTTGATCCACCAGGGATTCAGGCTCTGGCCCACGCTGGCCCGCCCGTTGGCTGCCTGAAAGCGCGATTGCTGTGTGGCTGAGGTGATGTCGCCGATGCTCAGCGTGCCGTGCGAATCCTCCAGCAGCTCGACGTCGGCGTTGAGCGCCGAGCCGCTGCTGGTCGCGCTCAGAGTGATGACGGGGGCCGCCTGGCTGGTGGAGGCCAGCCACAGCAAGAGAGCGAGCGATAAGACGAAACGCTGCAGCATAGGCATCCTGATAGGCGGTGTCCGAGTGTTTTGAGTATATGCACAGGAACGTTATTGATCGAAAACAAATATGGCCTGGCGCTATTGCAGGAAAATGCCAGGTTTTCCTCAAGTTGCAGCGGCGCGGGAGGCTGCTTCCGAGGGATTAAACCCAGTGAATTAGTCTGGTTTGGTCAAAATTTGTGCTATGATCCGCGCCCCTCGTGATAGCCCGCTGATCAAAAAATATGCAAGCCGCCAAGCCGCTGTTCGACTATCCCAAGTACTGGGCCGAGTGTTTCGGGCCAGCGCCGTTCCTGCCGATGAGCCGGGAAGAAATGGATCAGCTCGGCTGGGACAGTTGCGACATCATCATCGTCACCGGTGATGCTTACGTCGATCATCCCTCGTTCGGCATGGCCATCATCGGCCGCCTGCTGGAGGCCCAGGGCTTTCGCGTCGGCATCATCAGCCAGCCGGACTGGCGCAGCAAAGACGACTTCATGAAGCTCGGCGAGCCGAACCTGTTCTTCGGCGTCGCCGCCGGCAACATGGATTCGATGATCAACCGCTACACCGCCGACAAGAAGATTCGCTCCGACGACGCCTATACCCCTGGCGGCCTGGCCGGCAAGCGCCCGGATCGCGCCAGCCTGGTCTACAGCCAGCGCTGCAAGGAGGCCTACAGCCACGTGCCGGTGATTCTCGGCGGCATCGAGGCCTCGCTGCGCCGCATCGCCCACTACGACTACTGGCAGGACAAGGTGCGTCGTTCGATCCTGATGGACGCCACCGCCGACATCCTGCTCTACGGCAACGCCGAGCGCGCCGTGGTCGAGGTGGCCCAGCGCCTGTCGCGTGGCGAGTCGATCGAGAGCATCAGCGACGTGCGCGGCACCGCCTTCATCCGGCGCGATACCCCGCAGGGCTGGTTCGAGGTGGACTCCACGCGCATCGACCGTCCGGGCCGTGTCGACAAGATCATCAACCCCTACGTCAATACGCAGGACACCGAGGCTTGCGCCATCGAGCAGGGCAAGGGTGGCGAGGTCGAAGACCCCAACGAAGCCAAGGTGGTGCAGATTCTCGAAAGCCCGCGCATGACCCGCGACAAGACGGTGATCCGCCTGCCGTCGTTCGAGAAGGTGCGTAACGACCCGGTGCTCTACGCGCACGCCAACCGTGTGCTGCACCTGGAGACCAACCCCGGCAACGCCCGTGCGCTGGTGCAGAGGCATGGCGAGGTGGACGTGTGGTTCAACCCGCCACCCATTCCCATGAGCACCGAGGAAATGGACTACGTGTTCGGCATGCCCTACGCCCGTGTGCCGCACCCGGCCTACGGCGGCGAGCGCATCCCGGCGTACGAGATGATCCGCTTCTCGGTGAACATCATGCGTGGCTGCTTCGGCGGCTGCACCTTCTGCTCGATCACCGAGCACGAAGGCCGCATCATCCAGAACCGTTCGCACGACTCGATCATCCGCGAGATCGAAGAGATGCGCGACAAGGTGCCGGGCTTTACCGGGGTCGTTTCCGACCTGGGCGGTCCTACCGCCAACATGTACCGCATCGCCTGCAAGGACCCGGAGATCGAGCGTCACTGCCGCAAGCCGTCGTGCGTGTTCCCGGGTATCTGCGAGAACCTCAACACCGACCACTCGTCGCTGATCGAGCTGTACCGCAAGGCACGTGCGCTGCCCGGCGTGAAGAAGATCCTGATCGCCTCCGGCCTGCGCTACGACCTGGCCGTCGAGTCGCCGGAGTACGTCAAGGAGCTGGTCACCCACCACGTCGGCGGCTACCTGAAGATCGCCCCGGAGCACACCGAGCGCGGCCCGCTGGACAAGATGATGAAGCCGGGCATCGGCAGCTATGACCGCTTCAAGCAGATGTTCGAGAAGTTCTCGAAGGAAGCGGGCAAGGAGCAGTACCTGATCCCGTACTTCATCGCGGCGCACCCGGGGACCACCGACGAGGACATGATGAACCTCGCCCTGTGGCTCAAGCGCAACGGTTTCCGCGCCGACCAGGTGCAGGCCTTCTATCCCTCGCCAATGGCCACGGCCACGGCCATGTATCACTCGGGCAAGAACCCGCTGCGCAAGGTCACCTACAAGAGCGACGGCGTCGAGATCGTCAAGAGCGAGCAGCAGCGTCGCCTGCACAAGGCCTTCCTGCGCTACCACGACCCGAAGGGCTGGCCACTGCTGCGCGAAGCACTGCAGCGCATGGGCCGTGCCGACCTGATCGGCCCGGCCAAGCACCAGCTGATCCCCGCTACCCAGCCTGTGGGTGACGGCAGCTACCAGAGCGCGCGGCGCAAGAACTCCACGCCCGTGGGCAGCAAGAAAGCCGGCGCCGGTGGCAAGATCCTCACCCAGCACAACGGCCTGCCACCCCGTGGCAGCGACGGTGCCAAGCCCTGGGACAAGCGCGAGCAGGCCAAGGCGGCTGCCTTCGCCAAGATGCAGGAGCAGAAGAAAGGTGGCAAAGCGAGCGGTGGCGGCAAGAAGAAGCCCAGGCCCGTCGCGCCACGCTGAATGAAAACGCCAGCCTCGAGCTGGCGTTTTTCTGTCCGCCCGCAGCCTGGCGCGGACTGCAGCGCGCCGCGACGGCGCGGGCCGAGCGCCTTACAGCTGGCCTGCCTGCCACTGTGCTTCGCGGCTGGCGAGCGCGGCCGCGATGGCCTCGACGCTGTCGGCGGCGATGGTCTCCGGCAGCGGGTCGAGACCGACGCTGGCGAACAGCTGGCCGTAGCTGTTGCGCAGCTCCGCGTAGGCCAGGTCGCGGCGCAGGTCCGCCTGCAGCGTGTTCAGTTCGCCCTGGATCAGCTCCAGTTCACCGATGCCCTGCGCCTTGTAGCGGTTGCGCAGTTGCTCGACGATCTGGCCGTCCAGCCCGGCCAGTTGCTGGCTGGTGCGGAACTGGCGCTGCGCTTCGCGGAAGTTGGCGTTGGCCACGTGCAGCTGGGCGAGAATCGCCATCGACATGGCCTGGCGGCGGGCGTCGGCGACCTCCTGGCCCGCCTTGGCGACATCGATGGCGGCCGGTGCCGAGAGGACGTTGAACAGGTTCCAGGTGACCTTCACTCCGTAGTCGGCCCAGCTCTGGTTGACCAGGAACGAGTTGCTGTCGTAGTGGCCGCCGGCCGAGAACTCCAGGCCCGGTAGCAGGCGCAGCATGGCCTTGCGTGTCTCGGCGGCGCTGATGCGCGCCTGGTAGTCCTGCTCGCGCAGTTCGGGGCGGCTGGCCAGGGCCTCCTGTTCCAGCGTGCCCAGTTCCACCTTCAGCTCCGGGACCTGGTAGCCGGTCTCGGGCGCCAGTTCGACCTGGGTGCCCAGGGGCAGGTTGATCAGCGTGGCCAGCTCGGTCTTGGCCAGTGACAGGGCGCGACGTTGTTCCTCCAACTGGCGAGTGGCCTCGATCAGGGCGCGCTGATAGCTCAGGGCCTGGATCGGGTCGCCGATGCGCTGTTCACTCAGGCGCTGGCTGTTGTCCCGGGCCTCGGCCACGCGTGTCATGAGGCTGTCGATCTGGCTGAGCAGGCGATCGGCGGCGACGGCGCGCCAGTAGGCGGAGCGCACGTCCTGAATGATGGTGTGCACCACCTTGCGCCGACGCTCCTCCACGATCAGGCGCTGGTCGCCCTGCTGCTTGGCGCTGACGTAGCTGACACCGAAGTCGAGCACGTTCCACACCATGGTCAGGTCGGCCACGCCGCGGTCGCGATCCTGAGAGGTGGAGGGTTCGAGCGACTGGGTGCCGGTTTCGATGCTCTGGCTGCTCGACGCGCTGACGTTGTTGCGCCCTGCATAACCCGCCGACAGTGCCATGCGCGGCAGCATGTCGAAGGTGGCGAGATCGACCTGGCGTTGGGCCATGGCCTCTTCCATCACCTTGAGGCGCGCCTCGAGGTTGTACTTCACCGCACGCGCCATGGCCTCGTGCAGGGTCAGCGGGCCGTTGAGCGGCTCCTGGTCGGCGAACATCGCCTGCAGGTCGCTCTGCGCCCGTTGCTCGCTGACGCTGCGCTCGATGGGCTGGCTGGTTACCGCGCAGCCACTGATGGCCAGCGCCAGCATGCTCACTACCCCTAGTGTTTGGCTCTTTTTCATCCTTGGGCCGCCCCCTTGTCACGGCTCCGACTCACTGCTTTCTCGTTGTTATCGGTCGATCAGATCTGTGCCTGGGCCGCTGCGATCTGTTGCAGGGCCTGGGCCAGTTCCTGGTGCTGGCGTTGCTCACCTTCGTTCAGCGCCTGCAATTGCTGGCCCAGCGTCGGGGCCGAGAGGAAGCCGCCACCCCCGGCCCCCCATTTCTTGCCATCGAAGACCTCCAGCTTTTGGCTCTCCTGCTGCACATCCTTGGTAAAGATGCCGGAGAGGCTGCTGCTGCCGAACACCCCTCCGTCGCCGCCACCGAAGCCGAGGAAGCCGATACCGCTGCCATTGCCGGCACCGCTGTCGCTGCTGGCGAAGACCTGCGCGATGAAGCTGGGAGCCAGGACGTTGGGGTTGAGGAAAATGGTGCCCACAGTGGGAACGCCGCTGCCCAGCGTCGGTTGCTCGAACAACGGCGGCGGCAGCAGCGGCGAGGTGGTGGGCGGCGGCGGTGCGACGGGCACGTCGGGTTGAGGTGTCGGCGTCATCACTGGCGGCGCGCTGGGGCCAGGGTTGGCGCGGAATTCCGGGTCGCCGGTAGTCAGCCCGCCCAGTGTGTAAGCGGCGCTGCTGAAGCCGCTCTGCAGGGTGTTGCCGATGCCGTCGACGATGCCGCTGCCTGCCGCCACCAGTGACAAGCCGAGCGTGCCCTGACCGCTGACACCGCCGACGGTGACGCGGTAGGTGCGGGCATCCAGCTGCACCAGGGACAGCAGGGTGCCGCTGGCACTGCCGCTGGTGGTCAGGGCGAAGTCGCCCAGATCGACGCCGCTGACCGCCTCGTTGAAGCTGACGGTGAAGCCGAGGGTGTCGCTGGTGGTCGGTGAGCTGCCGTCGAGAGCGATGCCGGTGACTTCCGGTGCGGCGGCGTCCACCAGCACGCCGCTGGTGGAGCCCACGCTGTTCAGTGCCGTCTGTGCATCGTTGCCGGCGCCATCGCGCAGGGTCGCACCGTTGGCGTCCAGGCCGCCGGCAACGGTGATGCCGTCGGTGTCCTGCTGGCCGTTGGCGACGGTCAGGCGGAACACCAGTGCGCTGCTGCCCGAACCGCTGAGGTAGCTGGCGTAGACGACGCCGCCGTCATCCAGCGTGATCGCCAGGCGCGGTGTACCGCCACTGGTGTCGACGGTCACGGCCTCGTCGAAATTCACCGTGAAGTCGAGGTTGTCGCCGGCCAGGTAGGTGCCGTTGGCGGGCACGCCGACGCTGGTGACGGCCGGCGCCTTGCTGTCGATGGCGTAGTTGTTGGAGTCGGTGGTACTGGTGCCGGTGTTGCCAGCCGCGTCGGTGTAGCCGGTGTTGTCCAGGGTGATGACGTTGCTGGTGTCGGTGACGTTGGCATTGGGGGTCAGGGTGGCGGTCCAGGTGATACCGCCGTCGCTGCTGGCGAGGTTGCTCAGCGCGCCGTTGGCCACGCTGAAGTCCGCCGTGGTCAGGCCGCTCACCGCTTCGCTGAAGGTGATGGTGACGGTAGTGCTCTGGCCGGCCTTGAGCGTGCTGTCGGCCACCACCACAGTGGCGCTCGGGCGCTGGGTATCGATGCTGTAGCTGTTCGAGTCGGTGCTGCCGGAGCCGGTGTTGCCGGCCGCATCGGTGTAGCCGGTGTTGTCCAGGGTGATGAGGTTGCCGGCGGCGGTGACGTTGGCGCTCGGTGTCAGGGTGGCGGTCCAGGTGATCCCGCCGTCGACGCTGCCGAGGTTGCTCAGCGCGCCGTTGGCGACGCTGAAGTCCGCCGTGGTCAAACCGCTGACCGCCTCGTTGAAGGTAATGGTGACGGTTGTGCTCTGGCCGGCCTTGAGCGTGCTGTCAGCCACCACCACGGTGGCGCTGGGGCGCTGGGTGTCGATGGCGTAGTTGCCCGAGTCGGTGCTGCCACTGCCGCTGTTGCCTGCCAGGTCGTTCACCCCGGTGTTGTCCAGGGTGATGAGGTTGGAGGCATCGCTGACATTGCTGCCGGGGGTGAATGTGGCGGTCCAGGTGATCCCGCCGTCACTGCTGCTGAGTCCGCTCAGCGCGCCGTTTGCGACGCTGAAGTCGGCAATGGTCAAATTGGTGACTGCCTCATTGAACGTCACGGTGACGGTCGCCGTCTCGCCGATCCGCAGGGCCGTGTCGCTGAGGGTGATGCTGCTCGCCGCAGGGCGCACGCCATCGACCACCAGGGCCTTGTTGGCGCCCAGGGAACCTGCGGCGCCTGGGGTCGGCAGGGTGAGGATGGCTGACTGGCTGGTGCCGTCCTGAATGGTGCCGCCGTTGAGGCTGAGGGCCGAGGTGGAGGCGTAATCGAGGTCGGCGGAGATGTCTCCGGCCTGTACGGTGTAGCTGAAGCTCAGGGTGTCGGTGCCTGAACCGGACACGTAGTTGAGTATGCGATCGGTGGCTCCGGTTTCCAGGGTCAGGGTCGGCGTGCCGGTCACGTTGACCGAGGTGTCGAACTGTACGGTCACGGTGATGACGTCGCCGATCTTGTAGGTGCCGTTGGCCGTGCTGGAGGTGATGTTGGTGACCACCGGTGCGGCAGGTGCGGTCAGGGTCAGGTCATTGCCGGTGCCGCCGGCGTAGCTGGTGGTCAGTTCGGTGCCGTTGCCGCCCGCCGTGATCGTGCCGCCCTCGCTGATGCCGGTGAAGGTACCGGTAATCGCATCGCCACCGTCGTTGACGATCACCGTGTAGCGGTCGCCACTGCCAGCCGTGTAGCCATGAGTGACGGCCAGGGTCGCGCCGGAGAGATTGGCCGAGCCATTGACCAGCACCCGGTCATAGCCGCTACCCGCCGTCGTGCCGTTGATGTCCAGGGCCAGGGTGCTGCCTGCGGTCAGGCTCAGGTTGCCGTTGATGTTGAGGCTGCCTGCACCGCCATTGCCGGGGGACAGGGTGCCGCCGCTCTGCACGGTGACGTTGCCCCCCAGCGAGCCGCTGCCGGCCAGCGTGGCACCGCTAGCCACGGTGGTCGTGCTGCTGGTGTTGCCGTCCACGATCAGCGTGCCGGCGAACACGGTGCTGCTGCCCGTGCTGGTGTTGTTGGCCGTCAGGGTCAGGCTGCCGCTACCGCTCTTGTTCAGGCTGCCGATGCCGGCGACCACGCTGGAGATGGTCGCCGTATCGCCGCTGCCGTTGGTGAAGGTCTGGGTGGTGCCGCCGGCCAGGCTGAGGGTACCGCCAGTCAGGACCAGGCCGCTGGCCTGATCCATGTCGAAGGTCAGGCTCTCGTTGAGCGACACGGCATTGAGGTTGAGCGTCTGCCCGGCCAGGCTGCTGGCGAAGACGATGGTCTGGCTGCCGGTGCTGTCGGCGGCGGCGATGGCCACCGCCTCGCTGAAGCTCACGCCATTGCTGCGGTCGATGGTCGCGGTATCCGTGGCATTGGTGACGTAGATGGTGTCGCTGGTCACCGTGACATTGGCGCTGGCGCTGCCGCCAGCGCCATCGTTCACCGTGACCGCCACGGTGGCGTCGCCGGCGGGCGTGTCGCTGCGGTAGGTGATGCGCTGCGCCACGTCGTTGACCAGTGCTGAGGTGGCCGTGGTGCCACTGCTGGTGAAGGTGATGGTCAGCACGCCACCGCTGTTGGTGAAGGTGGCGAAGGTCAGCCCGCCCGACTGCAGGTTGCTGCCACTGACGGTGAACAGGCCGCCGCTGGTGTCGAAGCCCAGCACGTCGCTGCCTATCGCCGTGCCGCTGCGCTGGATCACCAGGCTGGCGCCGGACCAGTCGCCATTGCCGCCGTTCAGCGCATCCAGCTCGGCATCGGCCAGGCTGGCATTGCTGCCCACGTCGAGGCCGACGGTATTGCCTGCGCCGCCCCAGGCCACGCTGTCGCCGTTGAGGTTGCTGACGGTGGGCGCTGCGTTGGGGGCGACCGCATCCGCGAAACCCACATTGTCGATGCCGATATACAGAGGTTGACCATTTGGATCCGTGATACGGATTTCGTCTGCGTACTGGAATATCGATGCCGTCAGCCCATTGCCCTGGGTGAAGTCCGAGATGTAGTCGCCGTCGGTCGCGAGTGTGACGCTGCCTCTGGAGACACCGTTCTGGAAGGCTTCGAACTTGATTTGAGAGTGCGCGCCAAGGTAGTCGACGATCTTGATTCCGGTGAACGAGAACTCGCTCCCGTCCTGGCTGCGAATCACGACGATGGGCGAGCCATTCCCGGAATCGTCGACGATACCTTCGTCCTGGCTGCCGGCCCCATCCGTGAACAGATCGCTGTAGTACTTCCACGCCGCGCCGTTATTGGAGTTGCCGGAGTCGGCGGAAAAGATCTCTATCGTCACGCCAGGAATGTCGCTCGACTGGGCTTGGCCGTCGGTCACCGGAGTACCCAGGATCGTGTCGGCACCGGAAAAATTCAGCGTTCCGGAAAACAACTGGCCGGTAAACGCGTTCTGGGCGGCAAGCGAGAACGGCATGCCGGCCTCTATGGTGCCGGTCGAGGTCTCCAGCACCCAGTTCCTGGCGTTGATGCTGCTGCCGGTCGCGTCGGTGGATGCTGCAACGTCGGCCTGGGTGATGGCGGCAATCTGGCTGATGAAGGACTGGCCCTTGTCCCCTAGGGCGATATCGCAGCCATAGAGCAGGATGTCGCCATCCCCACCCAGTTTGCTGCCGATGGCCTCCAGCGTGGAGCTGTGATCTTGCAGGTTGCTGGCATCCAGGGTCAGGCTGCCCAGCGTGATCTGTCCTGACAAACCATGGCTGACGATATGGATCGCATCGATGCCGGAGCGCCCGTTCAGATAGTCGGCAATCTGCTGGAGCCCATCCTGGCTGCCATCCAGTACGACGACCTCGGTGCCTTCGCTGACGCCGGCGATGAGTTGTGCATAGTCCTGCACGTTGCCGTCGATGAAGACGATCTCCTGGCGCTGACCGCTGCTGGCGGCTGGCGCGGCAGCCGCACCGTCATCGACCTGGCTGTCGCTGGCACTGTCCGCCTGGGGCGTGGGGTCGGCCTGGACCGTATCGGCAACCGTGGCGGCAACCGCCCCGTCGAACATCATGCGCGGTTCGAGGGCCAGTAGCCAGGCAGGGCCCGCCGGGGCCTGGGGTGTCGCTGTGACGGTGGCTCTGCGTTTCATCATCTGCTCCCGGCGTTGCTTTACGTAAGTGGCGGCCCGCCTGGGCGGGCCGACCTTCAGGTGCTTGCTCGACTCAGCCTCGCGACGGGAAGACCCCTTCGGTCGCGATCACGAAGTTGGTGCCGAGGAAGGGATTGCGGATACCGAACGACTGGCTGCCACCGACGGGCGAGATGGTGACCGTTCCCTGTGGTGTGATGCTGGCCTGCCCGCTGAGCCCGCCCAGGTTGGCTTTCGTCGAGTCGGGTGGCGTATCGGTGAACAACCCCGCGAACAATACACTGGCAGGACCGGCTTTTGCGGTCGTGGCGGAGAGGTAGGTGGTGTTGCCTGCCGTGGGTGGCACCATCGCGGCGGTCGGGTTGGTGGCCACGGCGGCACTGATGGTCAGGGCGCCGTTGCTGGCCTGGCCGGTGAAATGCGCGACTGGCGCGTGCATCGGCAGCTCTGCGGTGGTCAGGGTGACATTTTCGCGGCCGGCCATCTCGCCCTGGACAATCACGTCCAGGCCTGGCCCGTGCCCCATCCCTACCGGGCTGCGCCCACGGTAGTCGGGCAGGCCGAAGGTGGTCTGGCCATTGCCGCCATACATCGTGCCGAGCAGTGAGAAAAGGGCAGTGTTCTGTGCGATGGGCATCAGCTGGCCCTGACACATCGCATAGCCACGCGGTGCGAAGTTGAAGCCGACCATTTTGATTTCGCCGAGGAACGGTTCCATGTTGTTGCTCCCTGCTGTGTGACGCCGGTGTGACCGACGGGTTGTCGTGATGGCTCAGGTCCGTGGCGCGGATGTCCGTGTATGGAAAACGGCCTGCAACAGGCGGGCCCCGTCGTCGTCCGGGCCGATCGGGGTGAGCATGACCCACCATGACGCCTCGCCCGGGCTGTGCAAGGTATAGCTGAATTGCGGCAGGTCGACCCCGGCGGGCTGTCGAAAGATGGCGTCGTAGCACTGATGGCGCGGGTTCATGGCCTTGCCCTGGCTCACTTCGACCAGTTGCACGTCGACACCGGGATGTCCTTCCCAGCTGAGGCGCCAGGTCTGGCCCAGGGCCTGCTGCAGGTCTGCCTGGCTGGGGACGTCGTTCATGCGCTCAGACTCCGTGCGGCGGTGCGGTGCATCTCCAGATAGATCGGGTGCTGGCCGGTCACGATGAAACCGAAATGTTCATACAGGCGTCGGGCAGGGTTGTCGGACTCGACGTAGAGGCGAATCGCTTTCCCCACCCTGTCGGCCTCATCGACCAGGCCGGCGAGGAGGGCGCGGCCGATGCCCCGGCCACGCCAGGCCGGCAGCAAGGACAGGTCCATCAGGTTGTGGGTGCCGGGCCCGCGAAACAGGTAGAGACGGCCGATGGGTTGCTCACCCTGAAGGATCAGCGAGAACTCGGCGCCCCGATAGTGGGCCTGGTAGTGGCGGTGCTGGGCATCGAACTGTTGCTGCAGGAATGCCGCTTTCTCGGCCTGGCTCCAGGGCAGCGGGTCGAGCTCCTGGGCGCGGGTGCTGGCGTACAGGTCGAGCAGAAACCTCAGGTCGGTTGCCGTGATGGGGCGCAGATGCACGTCAGATGTGGACACGGTGTGGAGCTTCCTTGCGCACCTTGTTCGTGAACGAAACAGGCGCAGTCGTTGGCTTGTCGGGCGCACTGCATGTGCGCCCCTTGAATATAGAACGGTGATAGGGACTTGCCACTATTTCCTTACGGGCGGCAGGTTCTTTCTGCAGGCGCTCGCCTGCTGCAGGCGTGCCTTGGGGTGAGTGGCGCAACCGCTGGCGTCAGAAGCCGCTTTCGCGAACGCCCAGTGCGGCCAGGCGGCGCCAGGTGGCGCCGAGTATGGACTGCCCCGTCCCTTCGAGGACGACGACGCCACGCACGGGCAGCGAGGGTTCGTCCGCTGCCTCCAGCAGGCTGAGGCGGGCGCCGTACTGCGCCTGCAAGGGGGCTGCCCGGTGCTGGGCGTCGCGACGTACGGCGATGGGGCCGTGGTGGTCGGAGGCGAGTGCCTCCAGCTGCAGATAGGCGACGCCGGTGTCGTCCACGTCATCGAGGCGGACCGCCAGCGCGGCGCGCGCCGGGTCGTCGGCGATGAAGCGTCCTTCGCTGCCTGGCTGCACACGCCAGAGCCCGTCTTCGGCCAGGTAGCCGCGCAGGCGGACGCCGGGCGCCACGACGCGCAGCAGCGGGTCGCCTGGTTTGAGCCAGCGGCCTGGCGCCAGATTCGGCTGCAGGTCCCGCACCACGCCGTTTTCCGGCGCGCGCAGCTGCAGGCGTTCGCGTTGCGCATCCAGGCCACGGTACTCGGCGACCGATGTCGCCAGGCGCTGTTCGAGCACGGCAGCGTCGCCCACCGTCTCGCTGCGACCGGCCTGACGGCGCAGCTGCAGCTGCAGTATCTGGATTTCCTGGCGCACGATGGCCTGGCGCGACTCGAGGTCCGGAGACTCCAGCTCCAGCAGCAGTTCACCTTGCTGCACCGCCTGGCCGTCGCGGACATGCAACTGCTTCAGGCGCGCGGACAACGGGGGATAGAGAGCCGTGCTGCTGGCGGCCTCGAGCACGCTCGGCACGTCGACGGCGGTACGCCATGGCAGCACCAGCAGGGCCGACAGCATCAGCAGCCCGGCAGCCGTGAGCAGGGTCTTGCCCGGGGCGGCCTGATCGCGCCGCCGCCACCATTCCTGCCATTCGCGCCAGATTGGCAGGCCGATGAACCAGAGCAGCTCCACCAGCATCAGGACGATGCCCAGCAGCTTGAAGAACATGTGGTAGACGGCCAGGGCAATGCCGAGAAACAGGGCGGCGCGCCATAGCCAGGAGCCATAGCCCCAGATCAGCAGGCGTCTGCGCATCGTCGCCGTCCAGGGTTCGGGGGCAGGCTCCGCGTAGCCGAACAGGGCTTCACGCAGGCGCCAGCGACAGAGGGCGAAGGCCCGTTGCTGGAGGTTGTCGACGCCCCACAGGTCGCTGAGCAGGAAGTAGCCGTCGAAGCGCATGAAGGGATTGAGGTTGATCAGCAGGGTGGTGATCCAGGTGGCGCTGGCCAGCATGAAGGTGGCGGTGCGCAGGGGGCCGTCCGGCAGCAGGGACCAGGCCAGCAGGGCGAGGCAGGCCAGCAGCAGTTCGGCGAGCACGCCACCGGCGCCGATCAGCAGGCGGGAGCGGCGATCGTTGACACGCCAGGCATCGCTGACATCGGTATAGAACATGGGCAGCAGCACCATGAACGCCAGCCCCATGCTCTGTACCCGACAGCCCGCGCGCTTGGCCATGTAGGCGTGACCGAACTCGTGGCACAGCTTGGCGAATGCCAGGGCACAGCCGAAGGCGATGGCGCCACCCAGGCTGAACAGGTGCGGGAAGCTGGAGATGAAGCGGTCCCAGTCGCGTGCGACGAGAAACAGGCCGAGCAGCAGCAGGATGGGCAGGCCACGGCGCAGCAGCGCGGGGCCATGGCGCTCCAGCACCGGCCAGGTGCGGTCGAGAAAGGCGTTGGGGCGCCACAGCGGGATGCGAAAGAACAGGTACTGGTGCAGCAGGCCTTTCCACAGGCCCTGGCGCTGTTGCGCCGCCTTGCTCGCGTAGCTGCTGCGCTGTTGCGCATCCGCTGCCGTGATCAGGTCGTGGGTGCTGAGGAAGCGCAGCATGCTTTCCAGGTCGGCGCCCGCCAGCGCCTGGCCGGGTTCATTGTTCGCCGCCTGCAGCACCTGCGCGGGATCGCCCAGCTGCCAGTGCCGCAGCAGGCGCATGGCCTCGGCACCGATCTTGAAGTAGCGCCCGCGCAGCGGGTCGGCCAGCGTCCATTGCGGGGCGCCGTCCAGCGCAGGGGCCGAGCTGGAAAGCTGCAGGTCGGCACGCAGGCTTGGCAGGCGCATTCACAGACCCAGTGTCTGGCGCAGCGCCGCCAGCGGGCGGCGCAGCAGGAAGAGCGCCAGCGGCACGCGCTCGCCGTAGAGCTTGGCGGTGCCACGCAGGCCGATGCGCGGTGGTGCCGCGACGAAACCGGCGTCCAGGCGGTAGGCCAGCTGGCCGTTGCTCAGTGGCTGCGCCTCGTATGCCAGGCGTTGCAGCTGGGCGTCGTGGCGATGCAGCGGGTCGCTGTCGAGGAACAGGCCGACCTCCGCGCCGGGCTGGAAGTTCAGCGCGTCGGCCACGGCGAGGTCGATGCGCAGCTCGGCGCGCCTGGGGTCTGCGATCTCCATCAGGCGCTCGCCCGTCTGTACCGGCTTGCCGACCCAGCGCTGGGCATCGGCGAACACGGCAATGCCGTCGCGCTCGGCTCTGACTTCGGTGCGCGCCAGCAGCTCGCGGGCATAGTCGCGCTCGGCACGTTTCTGCGCCGCGCGCGCGGCGAGCAGGTCGATGCGCGCGCTGGACTCGGCATCGCTGAAGGCGCGCTGGCTGTTGGCCTTGAGCTCGGCTTCGGCCACCTGCAGGCTGCGCTCGGCAACATCGGCCTGGGCGCGGATGGAGGTGGCGTCGAAGCGCACCAGCACCTCGCCCTTGCTGACCGCCTGGTTGGGCTTGACCTGGAACGTCGCGATCACGCCGTCCAAGGGCGCGGCGATGACCTGGCCGTCGAGTGGCACCACTTCGGCGGGAGCCAGAACCGACTGGCGAATCGGTAGCAGCAGCAGGAGCAATGCCACCGTCGCCACGGCGATGATGCGGCGGCGTGGCCAGCGCAGGCGCCACGGCTTGTGCGGTTGCAGGGCGAGCCAGGCATGGGCGTAGCAGTCACCCAGTTGCAGCAGCAGTGCCTGTTCGGCCGCGCTCCACGGCTGTTCACGGGCGATCCACAAGCCGCCGAAAAGCGCCTGCTTGCGGTCGAGCAGGGGCAGCCAGAACACCGAGCCTGCGGAAAGCGCCTGCCAGTCGCCACGCGTCTGCTCGCTGAGCGAGTCGGCGGTCACCACCTGGGCCTGGCTGGAGCGGCCTTGGGCAAGCAGCTGGCGCGTGGCCTCTTCGACGAAGGCGACGAAGGGAGAATGCGCTTCGACGACGCTGATCGCGGTGATTGCGCGCACCCGGCCCGCGATCAGCAAGGCCGCATGACGAAAGCCGAACAGTGCCTGTGCGTCGTTGACCAGCGCATAGGCCAGGCTGTCGATGTCCGCCGCGGCCCGGGCCTGGTGCTGCAGGGCCAGGAAGCGGGCGAATACCTGCTCGGCTGGCCCAGGCGCCTGGGCGGTCATGGCGCCTCCGTGAAGCGCGCGCTGCCGCTCATGCCGGAGAGCAGCCCGTCCGCCTTCTCGGGTAGGCTGCCGATCAGCAGCAGGGTCTGACTGCCCTCGTCGATGCGTGCACCCAGGCGTTTCACCCTGGCCTCGAGTGGCTCGCCGGTTTCATCCGGGGTGAAGTCGAAGCGTTGCCCGGGCTGGACCCTGCTCAGCCAGCTGGACGGTATCAGCAGATAGATTTCCAGGGTGCCGTTGTCGACCACATCCAGCAGCGGCGCACCGTTTGCGACGCTTTCGTGGGGCTGGGCGCGGCGCTGCACCACGCGCCCGGCGAATGGTGCGCTGACGCTGCAGCGCTTGACCTGCACCTGATACACCTGGGCCTCGGCTTGCGCCTGCGCCTGGCGCGCCTCGGCCAGCGCCACCTCGAAGCGCCCCACCGAGTTCAGCGCCGCCAGTTGCTTCTTGTGGCTCAGTTCCTCACGGGTGGCACGTGCGGCGGCCTGCGCGGCGTTGAGCTGGGCCTGGTAGGCGCTGCAATCGAAACGCACCAGTACATCGCCCTTGGCGAAGGCCTCGCCGTCGGCGAACGGCATCTCGACGATGCGCCCCGGCAATTCGCTGGAGAGCACGGCCTGGTCGCGTGCCCGCAGTACGCCGCGTACCTGGCGTTCGGCGCCCGTGGGTTCGGCACGCTCGAGGGCTTCGAGCAACGGGTCCTGCGCCTGCAACAGCGGGCTGAGGGTCAGAACCAGCAGGCCGACGGGGAACAGGCGACTGGAGCGGAGGGGCATGGCATACGTCCTTGCATGAAGTCGTCGCAGTCTAAGGCAGAAGTGCAGTGAAGCAAATTGAGCACCGCGTGAGTCGAACTGGTGCGTGCGCAGGGGGCTGGTGCGTGCCAGGCTCCGTTGTGGTGCGTGCATTCGGCGGCAGACGCGGTGGGCAGCGACGCACGGTCTGTGGCATAAGTCTTGCGCTGCACAGCTCATCGTCCAGGCTAGCAGGAGGCCGCCGTGTCGATTCATGTCGCGCTGCATCACGTCACCCACTACCGCTACGACCGTGCGGTGAACCTTGGTCCGCAGGTGGTGCGTCTGCGCCCGGCGCCGCACAGCCGTACGCGCATCCTCTCCTATGCGCTGAAGGTCGAGCCGGGCGAGCACTTCGTCAACTGGCAGCAGGACCCGCAGGGCAACTACCTGGCGCGCCTGGTCTTCCCCGAGAAGACCCGTGAATTCAAGGTCGAGGTGGACCTGGTCGCCGAGATGGCGGTGTTCAACCCCTTCGACTTCTTTCTCGAGCCCTACGCCGAGCGCATTCCCTTCGCCTACACCGAGGGCGAGCAGCGCGAGCTGGCGCCCTATCTGGTCAAGCTGCCGGCCACGCCGCTGTTCGCCAGGTACCTGGCCGGGATCGAGCGCAGCCCGACACCCAGCGTCGATTTCCTGGTCGAGCTGAACCAGCGACTGTCCGCCGACATCCGCTACCTGATCCGCATGGAACCGGGCGTGCAGACGCCGGAAGAGTCGTTGCAGCTGGCCGCCGGCTCGTGTCGTGACTCGGCCTGGCTGCTGGTGCAGTTGCTGCGCCACCTCGGCCTGGCGGCACGCTTCGTGTCCGGTTACCTGATCCAGCTCACGGCCGACGTCAAATCCCTCGATGGTCCTTCCGGCACCGACGAGGACTTCACCGACCTGCACGCCTGGTGCGAGGTCTACCTGCCCGGCGCCGGCTGGATCGGTCTCGATCCCACCAGTGGCCTGTTCGCGGGCGAGGGGCACATTCCGCTGGCCTGCAGCCCGGAACCGTCGTCGGCGGCGCCGATCAGCGGCGGGCTGGACGAGTGCGAGGTGGAGTTCGAGCACCTGATGAGCGTCGAACGGGTGTGGGAGGCGCCACGCGTCACCAAGCCTTACAGCGAAGCGCAGTGGCAGGCGATCCAGGCGCTGGGGCGGCAGATCGACGATGACCTGCAGGCGCATGACGTGCGCCTGACCATGGGCGGCGAGCCGACCTTCGTCGCGCTCGACTACCCGGACGACGACGAGTGGAACACCGCTGCGCTGGGCCCGAACAAGCGGCGCCTGGCTGCCGACCTGTTCTACCGCCTGCGTGACCACTATGCCGGCAATGCACTGGTGCATTTCGGCCAGGGCAAGTGGTACCCCGGCGAGCAGCTGCCGCGCTGGTCGCTGAACTGCTTCTGGCGTCGCGATGGCCAGCCCCTGTGGCACGACCCCAGGCTGCTGGCCGACGAGAAGCGCGGCTATGGCGCCACGGCCGAGACCGCCGAGCGCTTCCTGGCCAGCCTGGCCGCCCACCTGCAGGTGGAGGCCGACAACGTCTTTCCGGCCTTCGAGGACTGGTTCTACTACCTGTGGCGCGAGCGCAAGCTGCCGGACAACGTCACGCCGGACGATCCGCGTCTGAGCGATCCGCTGGAGCGCGAGCGCCTGCGCAAGGTGTTCGACCAGGGGCTCGACGCGGTGGTCGGTCATGTCCTGCCACTGGCGCGCCAGGTGGTCGGCGAGGGCTGGCAGAGCGGGCGCTGGTTCCTGCGCGACGAGCACTGCCGCCTGCTGCCGGGCGACTCGCCGCTGGGCTACCGCCTGCCGCTGGACTCGCTGCCCTGGGTCAGCCAGGCCGATTACCCCTACATCAACCCGGTCGACCCGAGCCAGGCGCAGCCGCCGTTGCCCGCCGCGGCGCAGATCCAGCGCCAGTTGCGCGGGGTCTGGCGTGGCGCCAGTGTCGCCCCTGGCAGCGGCCCGCAGAGTGCGCGCCCGGCCAGCGGTCAGTCGGCCGCCGGCATCGTGCGCACGGCACTGTGCGCCGAGCCGCGTGAGGGGCGGCTGTATCTGTTCATGCCGCCGCTGAGCCATCTCGAGGACTACCTGGAGCTGGTCGCGGCCATCGAGGCGGTAGCGGCCGAGCTCGATTGCCCGGTGCTGCTGGAGGGCTACGAGCCGCCGCTCGACCCGCGCCTGCAGTACTTCCGCGTGACCCCCGATCCGGGGGTGATCGAGGTGAACATCCATCCGGCGGCCAGCTGGGACGAGCTGGTGGAGCGCTGCGAGTTTCTCTACGAGGCGGCGCGGCAGTCGCGGCTGTCCAGCGAGAAGTTCATGATCGATGGCCGTCACACCGGCACCGGCGGCGGCAACCACTTCGTCCTCGGCGGGGCGACGCCGGGCGATTCGCCCTTCCTGCGGCGTCCCGACCTGCTGCGCAGCCTGATCAGCTACTGGCACAACCACCCGTCGCTGTCCTACCTGTTCAGCGGCCTGTTCATCGGCCCGACCTCGCAGGCGCCACGGGTGGACGAGGCGCGCAACGATGCCCTGTACGAACTGGAGATCGCCTTCGCGCAGATGCCCGAGCCGGGACGCGATGCCCCGCCGTGGCTGGTCGACCGGTTGTTGCGCAACCTGCTGGTGGACGTGACCGGCAACACCCACCGCGCCGAATTCTGCATCGACAAGCTGTACTCGCCGGACTCCGCCAGCGGGCGACTCGGCCTGCTCGAACTGCGTGCCTTCGAGATGCCGCCGCATGCGCAGATGAGCCTGGCCCAGCAGTTGCTGCTGCGCGCGCTGATCGCACGCTTCTGGCAGGAGCCCTATCGCCCGGCCAAGCTGGTGCGCTGGGGGACCGAGCTGCATGACCGCTTCCTGCTGCCGCATTTCGTCGAGCAGGATTTCGCCGACGTGCTGCAGGAACTGGGCAGCTTCGGCTATCGACTGCGCAGCGAATGGTTCGCCCCGCACCTGGAGTTCCGCTTTCCCAAGGCCGGCGATTTCGCCGTCAAGGGCATCGATCTGGAGCTGCGCCAGGCGCTGGAGCCCTGGCATGTGCTGGGCGAGGAGGGCGCCATCGGCGGTACGGTGCGTTACGTCGACTCGTCACTGGAACGCATGCAGGTGAAGCTCGCCGGCATGGCGCCGGACCGTTACCTGCTGACCTGCAACGGCGTGCCGGTGCCGCTGCGGCCCACCGGCAAGGTCGGTGAGTTCGTCGGTGGCGTGCGTTTCCGGGCCTGGCAGCCGGCCAGTTGCCTGCAACCGACCATCGGCGTGCATGCCCCGCTGGTGTTCGACCTGATCGACACCTGGATGCAGCGCTCGCTGGGCGGTTGCCAGTACCATGTGGCGCATCCGGGCGGGCGCAACTACGACAGCCTGCCGGTCAACGCCTACGAGGCGGAAAGCCGGCGTCTGGCGCGCTTCTTCCGCCTCGGCCACAGCCCGGGCAAGCGCCCCGTGCTGCAACCGATGGACAATAATGAACTACCGATGACTCTGGATCTGCGTCGCGTCTGACGCCAATCCCGTCTGTGGCAGGGGCCTTGGCCGCGAACCGTCGCTGCTGAAGCGCCTGCCACGGATGCAGCCGTCAATTTGCGTCACGCTGCCTTGTCACTGCCGAGCCTGCCATGCCCGACCTGCTAGCCGATTATCCGCCTCCTGCCGGGGGGTACCACGAACTGCTCGACGCCAAGGGCAAGGTGCGCCCGCACTGGCGCCGCCTGTTCGAGCAGCTCGAGCGCAGCCGCCCAGAGCAACTGGCCCAGCGCGAGGCCATGCTGGCCCGGCAGATTCAGGAGAACGGCGTCACCTACAACGTCTACGCCGATCCCGACGGGGCCGACCGGCCCTGGGAGCTGGACCTGCTGCCGAACCTGATCCCCGCCGACGAGTGGCAGCAGATCGCCGCCGGCGTGGCCCAGCGCGCGACCCTGCTCAATCGCGTCGTGGCCGATCTCTACGGGCCGCAGAAGCTGATTGCCGAGGGCCTGCTGCCGACGGAGCTGGTGTTCGGTCACAACAACTTTCTCTGGCCCTGTCAGGGCGTGCAGGCGCCGGGGGGCACCTGGCTGCACCTGTACGCGGTGGACCTGGCCCGTGCGCCGGACGGCCGCTGGTGGGTGACGGCCGATCGTACCCAGGCGCCCTCCGGTGCCGGCTACGCGCTGGAGAATCGGCAGATCGTCTCGCGGGCCTTTCCCGAGTTGTACCGTGACCTGCGCGTGCAGTATCTGGCCGGTTTCTTCCGGACCCTGCAGGACACCCTGGCCCGCCAGGCGCCGAGCGGCGGCGAGACTCCGCTGGTGGTGCTGCTGACGCCGGGGCGTTTCAACGAAAGCTATTTCGAGCACCTGTACCTGGCGCGCCAGCTGGGCTATCCGCTGGTCGAAGGCAGCGACCTGACCGTGCGGGATGCCACGCTCTATCTCAAGACCCTGGCTGGCCTGCGCCGCGTGCACGCGGTGCTGCGCCGCCTCGACGACGATTACTGCGACCCGCTGGAGCTGCGCACCGATTCCGCCCTCGGTGTTCCGGGCCTGCTCGAAGCGGTGCGCCGTGGCCGCGTGCTGGTGGCCAATGCCCTCGGCAGCGGCGTGCTGGAGTCACCTGGTCTGCCCGGCTTCCTGCCGGCGATCAGCGAGCATCTGCTGGGCGAGGAGTTGCTGCTGCCATCCATCGCCAGTTGGTGGTGCGGCGAGCCGCCGGTGCTGGAGGAGGCGCTGGAAAAGCTCGACGAACTGCTGGTGCGTCCGGCGTTCCCCTCGCAGAGCTTCACCCCGGTGTTCGGCCGCGACCTGAACGAGGCGCAGCGCGCCAAGCTGGCGGCGCGCCTCAAGCTGCGCCCCTATGCCTACGTGGCGCAGGCACGGGCCAAGCTGTCGCAGGCGCCGGTATGGGATGGCACTGGCCTGCAGCCGCGCGCCATCGGCATGCGCGTGTACGCCGTGGCCAGTGCCGACGGTTACCGGGTGATGCCCGGCGGCCTGACGCGTGTGGCCGCTGAGGCCGACGCCGAGGTGGTGTCGATGCAGCGCGGCGGGGCCAGCAAGGACACCTGGGTGCTCGGTACGCGGCAGAGCGGTGGCGAGCCATGGCAGACGCAGCGCACCCTGGGCACCGCCGACCTGGTGCGCAGTGACCCCTTCCTGCCCTCGCGGGTGGTGGAGAACCTGTACTGGTTCGGCCGTTATGCCGAGCGCTGCGAGGACAGCGCCCGCCTGCTGCGCATCATGCTGGCGCGCTATGTCGACGACGACGATGACCCGCAGGCCCTGCAGAGCGCGCTGGCGCTGGCCGAGGAACTGGGCCTGCTGGCACCGGCCGAGGAGGGCGCGCTGGAGCCGCGCCTGTTGCAGGCCCTGCTTGGCAGCGACTGGCCGGCCAGCCTGCGGGCCAACCTGCAGCGCCTGCAATGGGCGGCGGGCAGCGTGCGCGGCAAGCTGTCCCAGGCCAACTGGCAGGCGCTGGTGGAGTTGCAGGGGGAGGCTCAGTTGCTCGAGGCCCAGCCTGCCGATTTCGGCGAGTTGCTGGACTTTCTCAATCGCCTGCTGATGTCCCTGGCGGCGTTGTCCGGCTTCGCCCTGGATGACATGACCCGTGACGACGGCTGGCGCTTTCTCATGCTCGGCCGCTACATCGAACGCCTGCAGTTTCTCTGCGACAGCTTCGCCGGTTTCCTGCGCAGCGGCGCGGCTACCGACCAGTCGGCGCTGGAGTGGCTGCTGGAACTGGGCAACAGCAGCATCACCTATCGCACCCGCTACCTGGCGTCGGCGCAGCTGATCCCGGTACTCGACCTGCTCCTGCTCGACGAGCAGAACCCGCATGCGGTGCTGTTCCAGCTGCGCACCCTGCTGGCCTCGCTGGCGCGGCTGGACGAGCGCTTCGAGCTGCCGGCCGAGCGCTATCTGACCTACCTGGAGCAGCAGCTGAGCGCCTTCAGCCTGGCCAGCCTGGAGAATCCGCTGTTCGGCCCCGGCAGTACCCGCGCGGTGCTCGAGGGCCTGGCCGACCTGCTGGTGGCCATCAGCGAAGCGGCCGGGACGGTATCGGATCACCTCGGGTTGCGCTTCTTCGCCCACGTCGATGTCAGCCAGCGGACGCAATCCTCATGAGCAGTGCGCTGTATCAGGTGCTACACGACACCCACTACCGTTACTCGGCGCCGGTCTCCCTGGCCCAGCAGCTGGCCCACCTGTGGCCGCGCCAGTGCCCCTGGCAGCGCAGCCATGAGCAGGCGCTGCGCGTCGACCCGCAGCCCTGCCAGCGCCGCGATGGCCTGGACGTGTTCGGCAATCCGCTGACCCGCCTGGTGTTCGAGCGCCCGCACGAGGCGCTCAGCGTCAGCGCGCGCCTGCGTATCGAAGTGCTGGCGCGGCCGCCCCTCGATCTCGACGATTCACCGCCCTGGGAGGCCGCCT
Source organism: Pseudomonas sp. REST10 (assembly GCF_029542605.1). Taxonomy (NCBI): domain Bacteria; kingdom Pseudomonadati; phylum Pseudomonadota; class Gammaproteobacteria; order Pseudomonadales; family Pseudomonadaceae; genus Pseudomonas; species Pseudomonas sp. REST10. The sequence goes on from NZ_CP035677.1 coordinate 968,062, forward strand.
GCGCGGCGCTCAGCTATGCCGGCACGCGGCTGGCGCCGGACCTGCTGGAGGCCGCGCGCTATCGCTTCGAGTCGCCCTACGTGCGGCTCAAGCAGGTATTCGCCGACTATGCCGATGACTGCTTCACGCCGGGCAGGCCGCTGCTGCAAGCGGGCCAGGCGCTGATGCAGAAGATCTTCGAGGAGTTCAGTTTCGACGCGGGCGCGACCCAGGTGGCGACGCCGCTGTTGCAGGTGCTCGAGGAAAAACGCGGGGTCTGCCAGGACTTTGCCCACCTGATGCTCGCCTGCCTGCGCTCGCGGGGGCTGGCAGCGCGTTACGTCAGTGGCTACCTGCTGACCCAGCCGCCGCCCGGTCAGCCACGCCTGATCGGGGCCGACGCCTCGCATGCCTGGGTGTCGTTGTACTGCCCGCGTCAGGGCTGGGTGGATTTCGATCCGACCAACAACGTGCGTCCGGCGCTGGAGCACATCACCCTGGCCTGGGGCCGGGATTTTTCCGATGTGTCACCGTTGCGCGGGGTCATTCTGGGGGGCGGCAGCCACGACCCTGAAGTGCAGGTGACGGTGCTGCCGCTGGGCTGAGAGGTCGAGGTATCAGTCGACCAGCTTCACGCTGCCTTTCATCAGCGCGTAGTGACCCGGGAAGGAGCAGAAGAAGCTGTAATCCTCGCCAGCGGCCAGCTTGCTCACATCGAAGGTCACCGAGGTGCTTTCGCCGCCGCCGATCAGGCCGGTGTGGGCGATCACGCGCTCGTCACCGGCCTTGACGTAGGCGGCGTCGGGGCCGGCGCCAATGCCGTCGGTGGCGATGCCGGGCATGTCGGCGGTCTTGCTCAGCACCAGGTTGTGGCCCATGGCGGTCTTGGGCAGGCTGCCGGTGTGCTTGAGGTTGACGGTGAAGGTCTTGCAGCTCTTGCTGATGGAGATGGCCTGGGTGTTGTAGGTCATCTGGTCGGTCGATTCGACATCCACCGAGCACTCGGCAGCGAACAGCGGTGTGCTGGCCAGGCCGAGCAGTGCCATCAGAGCAACGTTACGCAACATCTTGAAGCCTCCAGATTCTGATAAATCGGTCAGGTCCTAAAAGACTCGCACAGTGGTGACGTCCTGTGACTGCGACCGAACGCCACGGCGGCGTTATCCCGAGAATCTGTGGATAACTGTGTGGGCAAGGTCTGCATGGCTCGTTCCAGGGCGCGTCGCTGGCCGTTTTCGAGCCCCTGGTCAGCTTTTGCTCAGGCGTTCGCGGCGGCTCGGGAATCAGGCAAAAAACCTTGAAAATTAACTGCTTGAGTTATCGATGCAGGGCTGCACGCGAGGTGCCGGGCGGGGCGCCGGGCTTATCCACGGAAGGTGTGGAGCAAGCTGTGGATAAGCTTGGGGAAAGTCAGCGCCGACAGCGGCTGCCCTGAGCGGCTGTCGGCTGGCTGGAAAATGAGCGGCTCAGGCGGCCGTCGAAGGACGCAGCGCGCGCCACAGGCGGGCGCCGAGGCTCACCAGCGGGACGCTGATCAGACCGGCGACGATGCCCAGCAGGGCATTGAACAGGGTCGGCAGCAGTGCGGAGAGCAGGCCGACATCCTGCGCGGCCCACTCGGCGGCGTGATGCAGGGCGGCTTCGACCGGGGGCAGGCCATGACTGAGGATGCCGCCACCGACCATGAACATCGCCGCCGTGCCGACGACCGAGAGTGTCTTCATCAGCCAGGGCGCCAGGGCCAGCAGGCCGCGGCCCAGGCTCTGGGCGAAGGCGCTGCTGCGTTGGCTGAGGTAGAGCCCGGCGTCGTCCAGCTTGACGATGCCGGCCACCAGGCCGTAGACGCCGAGGGTGATCACCAGGGCGATGGTGCTGAGCACCGCCAGCTGATTGACGAAGCTGGCGCTGGCCACGGTGCCCAGGGTGATGGCGATGATCTCTGCGGAGAGGATGAAGTCCGTGCGCACCGCGCCACGGATCTTGTCCCGCTCCAAGGCCACCAGGTCGATGTCGGGATCGGCCAGGGCCTCCAGGCGCGCCTGCTTGCCGTCGTCCTCGTGACGGTGCAGCAGCTTGTGCAGCAGTTTTTCCGCACCTTCGTAGCAGAGGAACAGGCCGCCGAACATCAGCAGCGGCACCACCAGCCAGGGCGCCACTGCACTGATCAGCAGCGCGGCCGGCACCAGGATCGCCTTGTTCAGCAGCGAGCCCTTGGCCACCGCCCACACCACGGGCAGCTCGCGGTCCGCCCTGACGCCGGTGACCTGCTGGGCATTGAGGGCCAGGTCGTCGCCCAGCACGCCGGCGGTCTTGCGCGCGGCGACCTTGGTCATGCTGGCGACATCGTCGAGTACGGCACTGATGTCATCGATCAGGGCGAGCAGGCTGCTTCCGGCCATCTTGCGGCTTCCATGTAAGGACAAGGCGCCAAGGTTAGCACCGCACCCGCCTGCCTGACGTGAACAAATCAGCTCGGCGAGCGATCGACCCACTTGGGCGCTGCGCTGGGTTGCCACTCGGCCAGCGCATCGATCAGGTTCTGCGGGCTGCTGGCGATCTGCAGCATCTCGCGGTGTTGCGGACGCACGAAGCGCTCGGCGACGAGGTGATCGAGGAAGTCACCGAGCTTGCTGTAGAAACCGTTCACTTCCAGCAGGCCCAGCGGCTTGGAGTGATAGCCCAGCTGGCCCCAGGTCCAGACCTCGAACAGTTCCTCCAGCGTGCCCAGGCCGCCAGGAAGGGCGATGAAGGCGTCCGCCAGCTCGGCCATGCGTGCCTTGCGCGCGTGCATGCCGTCGACCACTTCCAGGCAGGTCAGGCCACGGTGGCCGATCTCGGCACGCTCCAGGCTCTGCGGGATGATGCCGATGACCTCGCCGCCGGCATTCAGGGCGGCATCGGCGACGACGCCCATCAGGCCGACCGCGCCGCCGCCGTAGATCAGGCGGATGCCACGCTGGGCCAGGTACTGGCCAAGCTCTTCGGCAGCCTGGCGGTAGATCGGGCTGGCGCCGGGACTGGCGCCACAGAAGACACAGACGCTACGCAGGGACATGCACGGACTCCTTGAGCAAATGCGTCAAGGGTAGCGGCACGCCGCGTCATGACCAAGTGTCAGTGGCGCGTATCAATGCCGCAGGTGGCGCAGGCGTAGCTGGCGAGGAACTGCTTGAACAGGTCGTTGAGGGACATGGTGCGGCTTCCTGACGCAGGGACATGCTGGTCAGGCTAGCCGCGTTGCGGCGAACGCGCCGTTAGATTGTTTCGATGACGGCGATAGTCGATCAGACCAGTTCCAGCGCACTCATCCCGGCCAGGCCCAGCAGCATCACGCCACAGGCCGCGTAGGTCAGGCGATGCCAGAGCAGCGAGGCGGCGCGGCGGAACCAGTCCACCAGGCCGGCGCAGATGAAACACCAGAGCAGCGACGACAGCATGAACCCGCTGAAGAACACCGCCAGGTGCGTCGGCGTCGGCTGGGCGACGCCGATGGCCGCCATCGCGCCACCCATGGCGGCCCAGTAGACGATGTTCTGCGGGTTGCTCAGCGACAGCGCGGCCCCTGCAGCAAAGGCGCCGCCGGCAGCCGCCTGGTCGTCGGCGCTGGGTTGCGGCGGACAGCGGGCGTCGCGCAGCGACTGATAGCCGAGCCAGGCCAGGTACAGCGCGCTGGCCAGCGTCAGCGGGTAGCGAATCTGGGCGCTGTCAAGCAGCAGGGCCAGACCGGTGAGGCCGAGGGCGGCCCAGGTGGCGTCACCCACCAGCGAACCGATCTGCACCAGCAGTGCCGGTCGGTAGCCGTCACGCAGGCCGCGCCGCAAGGTCTCGCTGAAGACGGCGCCCGGGGCGGCGTTGAACACGAAACCAAGGAGCAGGGCGGCGAGGAAGAAGCTGAACATCAGGTGTCCTTAACGGGCAGGAGAACGAAGGCCAGCTCAGCAAGCAGCCGGCATGCCAACCCGGTGAAAATAAAGTTTTCCACCAAGGCTGTGGGAATAACTGTGGAAAAGCTGGTGGTGCTTGCCTGGCAGGCGGATTTGGTGCCGCTTGCAGGGTAGCGGACAAGATCTGAGCAGCGGGGATTTTCCTTTGTACACAAGGGCTTGACAGTTTGTCGCTGAATGGCGTGGCGGGCTCGAGGTTGTCCACGGCTGCTGTGGGTGGTGCTGTTGATAACTTCTGTAAGCATTGTCTGAGGCCCTATATTTCGGGGCTTGCAGCGCTTTGGTGAATTTCTGATCAGGCATTTTCTGCGGCATGGTCGCGGCGGATTGTCCAGTGTTTTCCACTGCCGGCAGGCGAGCTGGAAAATTATCCCCGGAAACTGTTGATGGAGCTGTGGACAAGCTGCTCATGAGGGTGCTCGGGCCGCGTGCAGTCTGGCGTTGCCGGGGGCGGCGAATTTCTCGCCAGGCTACTCGCCGGGGAGCGCGCCGAGCTGTGTCGGACGGCCGAGCAGCTGCAGGGCGCGGTCCGGGTAATCGGTGATCAGGCCGTTGACGCCCATCTGCAGCAGGCGGCGCATGGCGGGCTGCTCGTTGATCGTCCACAGCTGAACGTTCAGCCCACGGGCCTGTGCATTGCGCACCAGGCGTGGCGTCGCCAGGTCGAGACCACTGTGCTGCGGAGGAATCTGCAGCACGGCATAGGAGGGCGACAGCAAGTCGCTCAGGCCCAGCCAGTTCAGCGCCAGCAGCATGCGCACCGAGACCGGGCCGGCGGACGTGGCGACCTCCGGGCAGAGCTGGCGGAAGCGCGCCAGGCTGCGTTCATGAAAGCTGCCGACGATGACCCGGTCGAGCTGGTCGTAGGCGGCCAGCATCTCGCAGAGCACCGCTTCCATGCCGACGTCGGGGACCTTGATGTCGAGCACCTTGGGGATCAGCGGGAAGCGTTCGAATACCTCTTCCAGCGCGGCGATGCGCGTGCCCTGGCCACGGTACGGATGGCTCTGGCCACCATCGGCGGTCCAGTTGTAGCCGGCGTCCAGGGCCTGCAGTTCGGCCAGGCTGTAGTGCGCGACCTGGCCTTCGCCATTGGTGGTGCGCTCCAGCGTGTCGTCATGCATCACCACCAGCTTGGCGTCCTGGCTCAGTTGCAGGTCCATCTCCAGCATGTCGACGCCGAGTGCAGCGGCTCGCTCGAAGGCGAACAGGGTGTTTTCCGGCCACAGACCCTTGCCGCCACGGTGGGCGATGACCAGCGGACGCTGGCCCAGGTCCGCAAGCACGGGCGGGGTGGGCGCCGGGTGGCTGGTCAGCGCCAGCAGCAGGATGACGACGCCGATCAGCAGCAGGGGGGCGAGCAGGAATCGAGTGAGACGCAGCATGGGTGAAGTCTCGAAAGCGGTTCGGGACTTTGTGCCCCAGCGCAGGGGTGTTGGCAAGTGTTGTGGCAAGGGGCGCCGCGCCACCGCGATGGCCGCGCCGGACCTGTTGGCCTCGACGCGCGAACGCCCCTTCTGCTCGGGATGAACCTCAGCTGGCGAGCAGCCAGACCCCGGCTGCCGCCGATGCGCCACCGGCGATGCGTACCAGCGGAGCCGCCGCGCGCGGCAGGAAGCGCACCAGGGCGAAGCCGATGGCATGCAGCGCGGCAGTGGCGACGATGAAGCCGGCCGCGTAGCCGAGAGGGCTGGCCAGGTCGGGCAGTTCGAGGCCGTGGGCGACGCCATGGGTCAGGGCGAACACCGCGGTCAGGCCAACGGACAGGAGCATCGGCAGGCGTGCGGCCACGGCCACCAGCAGGCCGAAGGCCAGGACCGAGCCGGCGATTCCGGTCTCCATGAGGGGAATCTCCACCCCGGCGAAGCCCAGTAGGCCGCCGACCAGCATGCTGCCGACGAAGGTCAGCGGCAGCAGCCAGCGCGCCGCGCCGCTTTGCTGCGCGGCCCACAGGCCGACGGCGAACATCGCCAGCAGGTGATCGAGGCCGAACACCGGGTGTGCCAGGCCGGCCATGAGACCGGACTCGCCATGGCCCGGGTGGGCGAAGGCCAGCGCCGGGGTGCAGAACAGGGCGATGGCGTAGACGGTTTTGCGCAGATTCATGAGGTTCTCCTTGAGGTGGGAATCAGGCCGCCGTGAGCATGCCCTGGCGTTCGATGAAGGCGATGATCTCGTCGAGACCCTGACCGACCTTCTGGTTGCTGAAGACGAATGGTTTGTCACCGCGCATCTTCAGGGTGTCGCGTTCCATCACCTCCAGCGAGGCGCCGACCATGGGGGCCAGGTCGACCTTGTTGATCACCAGCAGGTCGGACTTGCAGATGCCGGGGCCGCCCTTGCGGGGCAACTTGTCGCCGGCGGACACGTCGATCACGTACAGGGTCAGGTCCGACAGTTCCGGGCTGAAGGTGGCGGACAGGTTGTCGCCACCGGACTCGACGATGACCAGGTCGAGGCCGGGGAAGCGGCGATTGAGCTGCTCGACGGCTTCCAGGTTGATCGAGGCATCCTCGCGAATGGCGGTGTGGGGGCAGCCGCCGGTCTCCACGCCGATGATGCGCTCGGGTTCCAGGGCCTCGTTGCGCACCAGGAACTGGGCGTCTTCCTGGGTGTAGATGTCGTTGGTGACCACGGCGATGTTGTAGCGCTCGCGCAGGGCGCGGCACAGGGCCAGGGTCAGGGCGGTCTTGCCGGAACCGACCGGGCCGCCGATACCGACACGCAGGGGTTGGCTGTTCATGTGTGCAATCCTCGTCAGGAGCGGAAGAGACGCGAGTACTGGCGCTCGTGCGCCATGCTCGCCAGGGCCAGGCCGAACGCGGCGCTGCCCCAGTGTTCGGGGGAAAGATCGGCGGCCTGCTGCTGCGCGCCATCGAGCTGCGGCAACAGGCGACTGGTCAGGCGCTGGGCGGCTTGCTGGCCCAGCGGCAGGACCTTCATCAGCACGGCCAGCTGGTTTTCCAGCCAGCCCCAGAGCCAGGCGGCCAGGGCATCGTCCGGGGTGATGTGCCAGGCGCGCGCCGCCAGTGCCCAGGCCAGGGCCAGGCCGGGCTCGTCCTGGGCATCGAGCAAGGTGCGGGCGTCGTCATCCAGTTCGGGCAGGCCTGCGAGCAGTTGCCGCAGCGAATAGCCCATCTGCCGGCTTTCCAGGGCCAGTTCACGGGTTTCGCGGCTGGCACGGTGCTGTTCGGCCAGTGCCTGCAGGCGCGACCAGTCGGCTGCGTCCGCCGCGCGGCAGTGGGCCAGCAGCAGCGGCGCTTCGAAGCGCGCAAGGTTGAGCATGAGCTGATCGGCCAGCCAGCGCTCGGCGCTGTCGGCGTCAACGATCAGGCCGCTGTCGATGGCCCATTCCAGCCCTTGCGAATAGCTGTAGCCACCGATCGGCAGTTGCGGGCTGGCCAGGCGCAGCAGGGCCCAGGCCGGCTTCACGAGCAGACCTCGGGGGATGTCACGGCGGCTGTGTGTGGCGTCACGTGCGCACACCGAACTGGTGCAGGCGCGGGCCGTAGTTGAATTCCTCGTCACCCTGATGCGAGTGATGGTGACCGCCGCCGTAGGCACCCTGCTCGGGCTGGTAAGGTGCCTGCACGGCCTCGACCCTGGCGCCCAGCTGTTCGAGCATGGCCTTGAGCACGTAGTCATCGGGCAGGCGCAGCCAGCCTTCGCCCAGCTGCAGGGCGACATGGCGGTTGCCCAGGTGGTAGGCGGCGCGCATCAGTTCGAACGGGCTGCTGCAGGTGACGTGCAGCAGGGGTTCGGCCTTGGCGCGCACGCGCACCACGCGCCCATCCCTGGCCTGCAGGCATTCGCCATCCGCCAGTGCCGGCTGGCCGCGCTCGAGGAACAGGCCAACTTCTTCGCCAGCCGTGGTGAAGCAGCGCAGGCGGCTCTTGCTGCGGGCCTCGAAGGTCAGTTCCAGTTCGTCATCAGGGTTCGCCTGTGGCGCGATTCGACTGTGGATCACCAGCATGGGTATCTATTCCGGGGCAATGTGCCCGGAAATAGTGCAAGTGGCTTGCCAAGGCCGCAGAGTGCCGCAGGACGGCGCATTGCTGCGGTCTGTGGATAACTTGTCCGTATGGTCAGAAACTATTTGGTGCGTTTTGCCGGTTGGCGCACCTGATTGGTGCGCGTCATGCGCTGGGCTTGCCCAGGCCCTGCCAGTGCTTGCCGCCGACCATGATGAAGCGCAGCTGCTGAATGATCTTGGCCTCGGCGCTGAGGTGCGCCGGCAGGGTTTCGGCGGGCGGGTCGATCAGTTCGGGCAGGGTGGCGAACACCGTCTTGACCACCAGGTCGGAGACCACGTCGAGTGCGGCATCGTCGAGATGCGGCATGCGATTCATCAGCTTGAGGTCGGCCGCCAGGTCGTTGGTGATGCGCTCGCGCAGGGCGCTGATCGCCTGGCGTACGGGCTGCGAGCCACCGTACTGCTCGCGGGCGAGGAAGAGGAACTGGCCATGGTTGGCGGCTACTTCGGCGAGGAAGATGCGCACCGAGGCGTCGATCATGCCGCGCATCTCGAACTCATGCCGACGCACCTGGCGGATCGCCGCGCGGAAGGTTTCCCCGACTTCCGCCACCAGCGCCAGGCCCAGTTCGTCCATGTCTGCGAAGTGGCGATAGAAGCCGGTGGGCACGATGCCGGCGACGCGCGTGACTTCCCTCAGGCTCAGGCTGCCGAAGCCACGCCCGCTCTCCATCAGGGTCAGTGCGGCGGCCATCAGGGATTGGCGGGTCTGCTGCTTCTGTTCGGCGCGTGGCGTCATGCGGGTCGGTTCGTTGAACGATGGCGCACTCTAGCAAATGCGCGGCGCCAGCGTCGAACCATGCTGGGGCATCATTCAGTGAACAGGTGTTGACTGAATTGCGGGCCATCTGTCAGCCTTGTGAACAAGTGTTCACTGGATTGTCCTCGATGGCTTTGCTTTCCCTCTCCGCGAGCCGGCGTGCTGCGCGTTGCCTGCAGCCGCTGCGCCGGCTCTGTGCGTCCGGCTGGCTGCGCGAGGCGGATGTCGATCTGGGCCTGCGCCTGCTGCACCCGGTGCTGCGCCTCAACCGTGTTTTCGCCCGGGTCGAGGCGCGCCGCTGGGTGGCCGACGACATGCTGGCGCTGCGCCTGCGTTGCAACGGCAACGCACGTGGCTGGCGCGCGGGCCAGCATGTCCAGCTGTATCTGGAGCAGGATGGCGTGCGCCACGGGCGCAGCTACAGCCTGACCTCGGTGTCGTCCGACGGGCAGGTCGAGCTGGCGATCAAGCGTCAGCCGGGCGGGCGCCTGTCCAACCGCGTGCTCGATCACCTGGCGGTCGGCGAGGTGATCGAACTGGGCCAGGCCGGTGGCGATTTCGTCTGGCCGGGCGAGCCGGGGGGCGTACTGCTACTGGCCGCTGGCAGCGGTATCACGCCGTTGCTGGGTTTGCTGCGCGATGCCCTTGCCCGTGGTTTCAAGGCGCCGCTGACGCTGTGGCACCAGGTGCGTCATCCGGGGCAGCAGGCCTTTGCCGGTGAGCTGCAGGCACTGGCCGAGCGGCATGGCAATTTCCGGGTGCACTGGGCCTTCAGTGCCGAGGCCGGTGGTCGGCTTGCCGCCGAACGGCTGGCCGCGTTGCCGGGCGAGCACCTGCTGGTCTGCGGCCCGCGTGGGTTCGTGGAGCAGGCCTGTGGCTGGTGGCGCGAGGCGGGGCGAGGCGCGAGCGTGCAGGCGGAAAGCTTCAGTCCGCTGGCGGTTCAGGCTCCGGGGGAGACTCGTGAGGTGCGGCTGACCTTCGCTCGCAGCGCCTTACAGGCACAGGGCCTTACCGCGCGGAGCCTGCTGGAGCAGGCCGAGGCGACGGGCCTGCGCCCGCAGCATGGTTGCCGCCAGGGCATCTGCACCCGTTGCACCTGCCAGCTGCTGGCCGGCACGGTGCGCGACCTGCGCACGGGCGAACTGTTCGCCGAACCCAACCAACCCATTCGTCTGTGTGTCAGTGCCCCGCATGGGGACGTGGAGATCGATCTGTGAGCGTGCGTCAGGACCGCGAGCTGAGCCTCGCCGAACTCGAGGCATTCGGCCAGGAGCTGGACAGCCTGCGCCGGCGAACCCTGGCCGACCTGGGCGAAGCCGACGCCCGCTACATCCGCCGGGTGCGCAGCGTCGTGCGCCTGTGCTGCTGGAGCGGTCGCGCGCTGCTGATGTTCGGCTGGTTCCCGCCGACCTGGCTGCTCGGCACCCTGCTGCTGGGGTTGGGCAAGATTCTCGAGAACATGGAGCTGGGCCATAACGTGATGCACGGCCAGTACGACTGGATGAACGACCCGGAATTCGCCGGCCGTCACTACGAGTGGGATATCGTCGGCCCGGCCGACTTCTGGCGGCACACCCACAACCATGTGCATCACACCTATACCAACGTGCTGGGCATGGACGATGACGTCGGTTACGGCGTGGTGCGCCTGTTTCCCGAGCAGCGCTGGAAACCCTTCTACCGCTGGCAGCCGCTGTGGGTGACCCTCCAGGCGTTGCTGTTCCAGTACGCGGTGGCGATTCAGCACCTGCGCCTGGACAAGCTGATCAAGGGGCGTATCAGTGCGCAGGAGGTGCGCCCACTGGCGCGTCAGTTCGGCACCAAGCTGATGCGGCAATGGGGCAAGGACTACCTGCTGTTCCCGCTGCTGGCGCTGCTGCTCGGCGCCAATGCCCTGGCCGTGCTGACGGGAAACCTGCTGGCCAACCTGCTGCGCAACCTGTGGACCTTCCTGGTGATCTTCTGCGGCCACTTCACCGAGCAGGCGGCGGTCTTCCCGCCCGAGGTGCTCGAAGGGGAGACGCGCGAGCACTGGTACCTGCGCCAGCTGCGTGGCTCGAGCAATCTCTCCGGCGGGCCGCTGCTGCACATCCTCACCGGCAATCTGAGTCATCAGATCGAGCACCATCTGTTCCCGGACCTGCCGGCGCGGCGCTACGCCGAGCTTGCCCGTGAGGTGCGGCTGATCTGTGTGCGCTACGGCCAGCACTACAACTGCGGCAGCCTGTGGGCACAGTTCGCCACGGTGTTGCGACGCATCTGGATCTACCGCCTGCCACCTGCCGCCATGAGCGATCCGCAGGCGTAAAAAAGCCCGGCGTGCGCCGGGCTTGGGGGTGTTGCCAGAGCACTCAGGCGGTATGCCCGCGCTGCTCGATCAGGCGATCCGAGCCGCCTTCGGCCAGTTGCATACGTTGGCCGCCCGGGGTGCGATCGTAACCGCCTTCGGCCAGCTGGACGCGTTGGCCGCCAGGGGTGCGATCATAGCCGCCTTCCACCAGCTGGAAGCGCTGGGCGCCGGGGGTACGGTCGGCGCCGTCTTCGGCCAGTTGCAGGCGTTGCATGCCCGGGGTGCGCTCGGCGCCATTCTCGGCCAGGGGCTCGATGGGTTGCTGCTGCACCTGGCTTTCCTTGGCTTCACCCACCAGCGGGAAGGGAGCGCTGCTGGAAGCGGCAAAGACGCTGGTGGTCATCAGGCTCAGGGCCAGGGCGGCGAGGGTCAGTTGGGTTTTCATGTCGATGTCTCCGCAGGGAGTAATAAGTGGCTTCGGAGTCAATTCTCGGAGACCAGGGCGCGGATAAGAACTTGACTGGCCTGATAGTGATCATCGATACCCTCAATACTTGGTTGCGGGGCTCTATCTCGGTGCTTCCGGGCATCGCCGCGGAGACGCTGCGCAGGTTTCGCAGGGCATCGCGCTGGTCGTCGCGCAGGCGTATGCTTGGCGGCCCTCGCGGGTCGTGCTCGATCCGTCCTCTCCAGTCGTTTCCGGAGGCAGCTCCAGCATGCTCGCGGCACAGGCCATTCTGCCGATCTTTGCTCTGATCGTTCTCGGCTACCTGCTGGGCTGGCGCCAGTGGCTCACCGCGGAGTCGGCGGCCGGCCTGGCCAACATCACCTTCAAGCTGTTCATGCCCACCCTGCTGTTCGCCGGCATCGCCAAGGCCCCGCTGGTGCAGGGCCTGTCGCCGGTATTGCTGCTGGCCTACTACGTGCCGGTGTTGCTGGTGTTCTTCCTGGTCAATCTGCTGGCGCACTGGCGCCGGGGCACGGCAACGCCGCTGGGGCTGGTCGCCGCGTTCTCCAACAACGTGCTGGTGGGGATCCCGCTGATCGCCAGCCTGATGGGCAACGATGGCCTGCTCTACGTCTTCGCCATCCTGGTCTTCCACAGCCTCACGCTGTTTTCCCTGCAGAGTTTCTACGCGGCCTTCGGCAGCCATGAGCGGGTCGACGCCCGGGCGCTGCTGAAGAACCTGGCCAACCCGATGATCATCGGCCTGGCCCTGGGCGCCTTGCTCAACCTGTCCGGCCTGAGCGTGCCGGACAGCCTGTGGCGGGCGGTCACCTGGCTGGGCCAGGCTGCCTTGCCCTGCGCGCTGATCGTGCTCGGTGCCAGCCTGTCGCGCTATCGCCTGCGCCCGACCGCCGAGGCCTGGGGCGTGGCGCTGGCCAAGCTGCTGCTGTTTCCCGCACTGGTGTGGTGGTTCAGCGGGCAGTTGTCCGGCCTGAACGACACGGCGCGCAGCGTGCTGGTCTTGCTCGCAGCATGCCCCAGTGGCGTCAACGTGATGGCCTTCGCCCGCACGGCGCAGGACAGTCGCAGCGTCAGCGCGGCGATTTCCCTGTCCACCTTGCTGGCGGCGCTGTCCCTGCCACTGTGGATGCTGCTGGTGGGCTTCTAGGCAAAGCAGCCGGGCCCGCCGGCCAGCGTCGCCAAGCGCTCGGCTGGCTGCATCCGCCGCAGTCATCTATACCCTCTAGTGGTGATGGACGTCAGTGGGGATGGATGATGCTGGGCATGGTTTTCACCGAGTTTCTGGAGATGGTCGAGCAGCGCTTCTCGCCCGAGCTGGCCGACCAGATGCTGACGCAGACGACGCTCGCCAACGATGGCGCCTATACCGCGGTGGGCTACTACCCCTATGCGGAGATGCAGGCGCTGCTGGCGACCCTCTCCAGACTGACCGGCAACAGCGTGCCGGCGCTGCTGCAGGACTATGGCGAGTACCTGTTCCGGCGTTTCGTCGAGCTGTATCCCGAGATGTTCGAGCACTGCCGCGACAGTTTCGACCTGCTCAGCCAGGTCGACGGCCACGTCCATCGCGAGGTGCACAAGCTCTATCCCCAGGCCCAGCTGCCGGTTTTCGAAACGCTGACCCACACCCCGGCCTGCCTGGTGCTGGAGTACCGCTCCAGCCGCGGCCTGGCCGATCTGGCCGAGGGGCTCATCCGTGGCTGCATCGAGCACTATGGCGAGCGCAATGGCGTTCAGCGCGTCGACCTGCCGGCGCGCGAGGGGCTCAGCATCACCCGCTTCGAGATTTCCCGACCTTGAGCGAAGCACTCTGGCAGCGCCGTCTGGACCGTGAACGGCAAGCGCGCAAGACGGCCGAGCGGCTGCTGACCGATAAATCGCGGGAGCTGTATCAGACCACCGTCGACCTGCAGCAGGCGCTGGCCGCGTCGGAGAACCAGCGCCGGCTGCAGCTGGCGCTCTGGGGCAGCGGCGAGCTGATCTGGGAGTGGCACGCCGAGGACGACCTGATGCGCCTGCACCACTTCTCCAGCGAGCCGGGCGTGGCGCTCGAGGAGGCGCTGCTCTGGTCGGACTGGATCGCCCGCCTGCACCCGGATGACCGGGGCAACGCGCTGCAGGCCTGGGAGGCGCACCGCTGCGGGCGTTGCGAGTACTACGATCTGGAATTTCGCATGCGTCGCGAGCCCGAGCAGGGCTGGCTGTGGTTTCGCACCCAGGGCCGCGCCGTGGAGCGCGATGCGGATGGCCTGGCACGGCGCATCACCGGCACCTGCAAGGACATCAGTCGCCAGCATGAGGCCGAGGAGCATCTGCGCCTGCTGGCCGCCGCCTTCGCCAACAACCGTGATGCCAACGTGGTGCTGGCCAGTGACAGGCATGCGCTGCAGGCCAATGCGGCCTTTCTCGAACTGGTCGGCATCGGCGCCGGCGAGCTGCCTGATCTCGAGCTGGAGCGCCTGTTGCTCGATGCCGATGAGCAGTGTCCCTGGGACCACCTGTTCGCCACCGATCACTGGCAGGGCGAGCTGATCTGCCAGCGGCGCGATGGCCAGCGCATCCCGGTCGAGCTGAGCAGCACCCTGGTGCGCGCCCGTGACCGTCAGGCGCGGCATCTGGTGCTGTCGCTGCGCGATATCAGCGAGCGGCGGCGGGCGGCCGATCATCTGCGCCATCTGGCGCGTCTCGACGTGCTGACCCAGCTGCCCAATCGTCTGCAGTTCCAGGAGCGCCTGCAGCGCGCCCTGCAGCATCAGCATGACGATCGCTGCCTGGCGCTGCTGTTCGTCGACCTGGACGACTTCAAGCAGGTCAACGATGCCTTCGGCCACGACGTCGGCGATGCGCTGCTGCAGCAGGTCGCCACGCGCCTGGTGCGTTCCCTGCGCCAGCGCGATCTGGTGGCGCGCTGGGGCGGCGACGAATTCGTCGTGCTGCTGGAGCTGCACTGCCACGACGAGGTGGTGCTGGTCGCCGACAAGCTGATCAAGGCGCTCAACGAACCCGTGGAACTGGCCGGCCACGTGCTCACGACCACGCCCAGCATCGGCATCGCCCTGGCTCCCGAGCATGGCAACGAGGCGGGCGAGCTGTTGCGTCACGCCGATGCCGCGATGTACGTGGCCAAGCGTGAAGGGCGCAATCAGTACGCGCTGTACCGGCCGGAACTCAGCGAACAGCTGCTGCACCGCGTCAAGCTCGCCAACCTGCTGCGCAGTGCCCTGGAGCAGCATGAGCTGAGCCTGGCCCTGCAGCCGAAGATCGGCATGGACGGCCGGCAGATCGTGGGCGCCGAGGCGCTGCTGCGCTGGGACACCACCGCCTTTGGCCGGGTGCCGCCGGATGTGTTCATTCCCATCGCCGAGGAACTGGGGCTGATCGTCCCGATCGGCCACTGGCTGGTGCGCGAGGCGGCGACGCTGCTCGATGACTGGCATGCGCGCGGCTGGCCGCTGACGCTGGCGATCAACCTGTCCGCGCGGCAGTTGCATGACGAGGCGCTGCTGCCGGTACTCTGCGAGAGCATGCAGCGCAGTGGCGCCTCGCCCGCTGCGCTGGAGCTGGAGGTCACCGAGTCCATCCTGCTGGCGGATGCCGACTTCGCCAGGGCGCGCCTGCAGGCGTTGCGCGACGCGGGCTTTCGCATCGCGCTCGATGACTTCGGCACCGGCTATTCATCCCTCGGCTACCTCAAGGACCTGCCGCTGGACCGGGTCAAGATCGACCGCAGTTTCATCTCGGACCTCGAACAGTCGCCACGCGGGCGCGCGCTGCTCTCGTCCATCGCCGGGCTGTGCCGCGCGCTGTCGCTGCAGACCACGGCCGAAGGGGTCGAGACTGCCGCGCAGCTGACCCTGGTGGAGGCCGAGGGCATCGACGAGGTCCAGGGTTATTTCTACTACCCGCCGTTGACCGTCGAGGCCTTCAACCAGCTGCTGGAAAGCAAGCTCGGCGCGCAGGACGCGCCCGGCGCCAACGGCTGAGTGCGCTAGAGCGGGGAGGTGCCGAGCACCTGGCTGAACCGCAGCAGGTAGCCGTCCGGATCCTGAATCATCAGCTGGCGTACGCTGAGCCGATGATCGTCGACGCGGTAGCTCAGGGTTTCTGCGGGCAGGCGCAGGGGGACGCCGTGTTCAAGCAGCCTCTGCTGCAGCGGCTGCAGGTCGCTGACGCTGATCTGCAAGTTGATGCCGCGCCCCAGGGGGCGATCGAGCGGCCTTACCGTCCACGGATCGTCCTGCGGCGCATCCGGGTCGATCTGCTCCAGCATCAGCGCCGCCTCGCCCAGGGCGATGGCGGCGAAGCCGGCCTCCGGGCGTTCGAAGAGCAGGCGGAAACCCAGCGTCTGCAGGTAGAACGCCAGACTGCCCGGCAGGTCGCTGACCAGCAGTTCGGGCGTCAGTGCGGGCAGCGCTGCGCCGTTCATTCCTGCTGTTGTGCGGCCTGCAGGGCTTGCAGGGCAGGGGCGGCGTAGATGCCTGCCTCCACGGCCAGCGCCATCACCCTGGGCAGGTCGTTGGCGTACACCAGCACGGCCTGCAGCTCGTCATCCAGCGGTTCGCTGAAATCCACCAGCACGTAGCCACCAGTTTCCGGCGACAGGGCGGAGAGCTGCACCTGGATGCGGTTGAGCGCCTTGAGCGGCTCGGTCTTGGCCAGTTGCTTGGCCTTGAGCACGAACTGCACCTGCGGGCCGAACGACTCGGTGATGCGCTGGAACAGCTCTTCGTAGCTGTCAGCCTGGAACAGCACGGTCTCCGGCAGGCTGCCGACCACTACCCACTCGCCCAGCGGGATGGGAAATTCGTCGTCGTAGTTGATGTCCGGGTTGGCCGCGAGAAAGGCGGCGGGGTCGGCATAGGCCTGCGTGGCCTCATCAGCGATGCGGACGATCTCGTCCTCGGCCAGGCAGCCGGAGCTTATCTTGCCGATCAGTTCTTCCAGCTGGGCTTTCATCAGGTGATTCCTTGGTCGTTCGATTGGGCGGCAAGCATAACCCAGAGCCTGTTCCGCGAGGCGTGGCCGAACAGGGCGGTCGCCCTAGCCGTAGCGCTTCTTGGCCTCGATGGCCAGTCCGCTGCCGATGCTGCCGAAGGTGTTGCCCTCCACGCTGCGCGCGTTGGGCAGCATCGCCGCCACGCTCTGGCGCAGGGCCGGCACGCCGCTGGAGCCGCCGGTGAAGAACAGCGTGTCGACCTGGTCGGCACTGACGCCGGCATCGGCCAGCAACTGCGTGAGGCTGGCGCGGATGCGTTCGAGCAGCGGCTCGATGGCGCTTTCGAACAGCACGCGGGTCAGCTCGGCGACCAGGCCCGGCTCGACGCGCGACAGGTCGATGGGGCGCGAATCCTCTTCGCTGAGGGCGATCTTGCTCTCTTCCACCTGCATCGCCAGCCAGTGCCCGGCACGCTGCTCGATCAGGCCGAACAGGCGATCGATGCCGGTGGCGTCGACGATGTCGTAGCGCATGTTCTGCAGCGCCAGCTGGGTCTTCTGCGCGTACAGGGCGTTGATGGTGTGCCAGGTAGCCAGGTTGAGGTGATAGCTGGTCGGCATGAAGGCATCGCTCTTCATCCGGCTGCCGTAGCCGAACAGCGGCATCACCCCGGCCAGCGACAGTTGCTTGTCGAAGTCGGTACCGCCGATGTGCACGCCGCCGGTGGCGAGGATGTCGGCCTGACGCTCGGCCAGCTGATGGCGCTCCGGTGCCAGACGGACCAGGGAGAAGTCGGAGGTACCACCGCCGATGTCGACGATCAGCACCAGCTCCTCACGCGCCAGGCTCGACTCGTAGTCGAATGCCGCAGCGATGGGTTCGTACTGGAACGACACCTCCTTGAAACCGAGCTTGTGCGCCACGGCCACCAGGGTGTTCTGCGCCTCCTGGTCGGCGGCCGGGTCATCGTCGACGAAGAACACCGGGCGACCCAGTACCACCTCCTCGAAGGGGCGCTCGGCCTGGGCTTCGGCGCGTGCCTTCAGTTCGCCGATGAAGAAACCGAGCAGGTCCTTGAACGGCAGGGCGCTGCCCAGTACGGTGGTTTCGCTTTTCAGCAGCTTGGAGCCCAGCAGGCTCTTCAGCGAGCGCATCAGGCGGCCTTCATAGCCTTCGAGGTATTCGTGCAGGGCCAGGCGGCCATAGACCGGGCGGCGTTCTTCGGTGTTGAAGAAGATGACCGAGGGCAGGGTGATCTTGCCGTCTTCCAGGGCCAGCAGGCTGTCCTGGCCGGGACGCAGCCAGCCGACGGTGGAGTTGGAAGTGCCGAAGTCGATGCCGCAGGCGCGGGCGGGGGTAGAGAAGGACATGGAACGCAGAGCCTGAAAGTGACCGGGAAGAGGTATGACGCCGCATCGCGACGACCCGGAAGGCAGCCGCCTCGACGGCGGGCCTGAAAAACGGCCGCGTATTCTATGTCAGCCTCGCCGATGCGGCGAGTCGGCGATCAGCTCGCCTTGCGCCGCTCCTGCCACTGCGTCCATTCGAAGCCCAGCACCACCAGCAGCGACAGGGCGAACGGCAGCAGCAGGTAGAAGATGCGGAACACGATCAGCGCGGCCAGCACGTCGGCAGCGGGGATCTCCGGCAGTGCGGCGAGGAAGGTCACTTCCAGCACGCCGAGCCCGCCGGGGGCATGGGACAGCAGGGCCAGGGAGAAGGAGGCGAGGAACACGCCGAGCACCACCAGATAGTCCGGGTGGTTGTCCGCCGGCAGGGCGAAGTAGATGATCGCCGCCGCGCAGAGCAGCTCCAGCGGGCCGGCCAGCAACTGGCGGCTGACGATGCGCAGGCGTGGATACTCGACATGCACCTTGCCCAGCGTCCAGGGCTTGAACTGGCGCCAGGAGCCGAGCACGTAGAGAGCGACCACGCCCAGCAGCAGGCTGCCGATGATCACCGACACCAGCGGCGTGATCCTGGCGACGCGGTGAATGAGTTCGGGTTGCGCGATCAGCACGCAGCCACTGGCGAGCAGTGTGCCCAGCACGAAGGTGAAGGAGCAGAAGACGATGAGCACGCCGATTTCCTGGGGTGTCAGGCCCTTGCTGCTGTAGGCGCGATAACGCACCACCGCGCCTGAGAACACCGAGGCGCCGATGTTGTGGGCCAGCGCGTAGGTGGTGAAGGAGCACAGGGTGATGAAGCGCCAGGGAATCTGCTTGCCCAGGTGCGCGACGGCGATACGGTCATACCAGGCCAGTGCCCAGTAGGCGCCCAGGGTGGCCACGGCGGCCAGTGCCCAGTTCAGGTGGGAAATCGCTTCGAGGCTGCCTTTGATCTCGTCCAGGGAAATGGTGCGCAGTTCGCGGTAGAGCAGGACACCAGACAACACCACGGCGCAGAGTCCGATCAGGGTCCAGATCAGATCGCTGCGTTTCAGCTTGGGTTTGGCTTCTACGACGGACACCGGTATTCCTCGTTCGCTAGGCCCCGGGTGAGGGCCGCATGCCTCGTTCGAGGCTGCTGTTGGTCGACCCTGGGGCCGTATGGCTGCCGTAACGGTCGGGCCGTGATGGCATGGCGCGCTGCGCAGTATCGGCGAGCGGCCCTGTGCACTCAACTGGCAAGCGGGCAGAGCGCGCGGCCGCTGTGGCAGCGCTCATGGCCAGGCCAGGGTGAGCGCCGCCAGCACCATGTAGCGGCCTGCCTTGGCCAGCGTGACGATGATCAGGAAGGTCCACAGGCGTTCACGCATCACGCCTGCGACCAGGGTCAGCGGATCGCCGATCACCGGCATCCAGCTCAGCAGCAGCGACCAGCGCCCATAGCGCGCGTACCAGGCCTGAGCCTGCTGCAGGCGGGCCGGGCTGACCGGGAACCAGCGCCGGTGCCGATAGTGCTCGATGGAGCGCCCCAGCAGCCAGTTGATCCATGAGCCCAGCACGTTGCCCAGCGTCGCCACCAGCAGCAGGGCCCAGGCAGGATGCTCGCCCGCCAGCAGCAGGGCGACCAGAGCCGCCTCGGACTGAAGCGGCAACAGCGTCGCCGCACCGAGGGCGGAGAGGAACAGGGCCGGGTAGGCGGAGAGACCGAGCATGCTCAGCAAGGCCGGCGCACGGGCCAGCCTGCTCCTGGGCTTACGACTCCTGGCCGGTGTTGGCCATGATTTCTTCCAGGCTCAGCCCGGTCAGGCCATGAATGGTTTTCCACAGGTAGTAGAAGATGGCCATCAGCATGATCATCGAGGGGATGGCGATCATCGGGTAGCTGAGCAGTGTCATGCGCCCCAGTTCGTCATTGAAGGCCTCGGTGCCGGCGGGGCTGGTGACGATCCACTTGGCCAGCACGTAGTTCATGAACGAGGAGAAGAAGAAGGTGCCGCTGAGCCAGTAGGTGGCGCGCAGCAGACGGGTCTCGAAGTGTTCGACGTGGCCGCCCTGCTCCAGGCGCTCATGGATCTTGTCGACGTTGAGCACCGTCTTGTTGAACAGCAGGGTGCGAATCAGCGGGTAGCGCGTGCGCGTGGAAACCAGCACGGCGATGCCGATCAGGCCCGGAATGGCAGCCTCCTTCACGGCCAGCCACTGGGTATCCAGATGCAGCAGGCCGATGCCGCCGGTCAGCGCTACGCTAATCAGACCGAGCAGGGCGATGAAGTTGAATTTGCGGTACTTGATCAGCTCGAACGCCCCCCAGCCCAGCGGGAATGCCAGGGCGAGCAACAGCGCGCCATCGGCCCCCAGGCGGTGTTCGCCGCTCAGTTTCATCAGGATGAACGAAGGGATCAGGATACTGATGGCCAGGTCGATCAACGGGCGGGGCTTGTGCGTCGGGGTGGGGCTGTCGATGGTGGTGGTCATGGTAGCTGGAGTCTGCGACGGAACCCGGATGATCGCCTGCCTGAGGCGTCAGGGCTAGTCCGACCGTCGGTTTGGAAGGTTAAAAAGTATGAGCCGACAGCTTCGCGACAGGGGCATGAGGCCAACGCCTGATGCTAAAGTGATGGCAATGGCTGGGAGTCGAACATGCCAAGAGTCCTTTCTTTCGTTTGCCTGCTGCTGACAGCCGCCCTCCTGCTCCCGGCGATGGCCATGGCGCGCGACTGCATCGGTCTGATACCGGCCAGCACCTCGGCCTTCTGGACGGACCTGGAAGCGGGCGCACGTCGCAGCGCCGATGATCTGCAGATGGATATCTACACGCGAGCCCCGACCAACGAGGGCAGCGTCGACGTGCAGCTGCAACTGATCGAGCGCGTCCTCGCGCATGGCTGCAAGGCCCTGATCATCGCGCCGGCCGGCGACGCCATCGATGCGCGTGTCGTCGCCCTGCGCGAGCAGGGCATCCCCACGGTCTACGTCGATCGCAGCGTCGCCGGCGAAGGGGCCTATGCGCTGGTCGCCACGGACAACTTCCTCGCCGGTCAGCTGGCTGGGCAGCAGCTGGCCGAGCAGTTGGGCGCCGGCAAGCGGGTGGCGCTGCTGCGCCTGCAGCCGGGGTTGCAGTCGACCCAGGAGCGTGAGCGCGGCTTCCTGCTGGCGGCCCATGCAGCGGGCCTGCAGGTGGTCTTCGATGATTACCTGGGCGCTGACCGACAGCGCATGGTCGCGGCGCTGACGCGCATGCTGCCGGAGCTGGATGGCCTGTTCAGCCCCAACGGCAGCAGCACCCGTGCGGCCCTGGCGGCATTGCGGCAGATGGGCAGGGCGGGCCAGGTGGCCTTCGTCGGCTTTGACGGTGGCGAGCTGTTGTTCGATGCCCTGCACGACGGGCAGCTCCAGGCGCTGCTGTTGCAGCAGCCGCAGGCCATGGGGGATCACGCGGTGCGCCTGGTGCAGCGCGCGCTCAGCGGTGAGCGCGCGGCCACGCCGCTGCAACTGTTGCTGGAGCCGCGGGTGATGACGGCGACCGCGCCAGGAGGTTCTTGGTGAGAGCGGGGACGGGTGTTTATCATCGCCTGACCGATCGCCCTGAAATCGCTGCAGGGCCCGATCCAGACGGTGGTGTGCAATGAATCCGACGTTCAAGGCCTGTGTCGTGACGCTGCTCTGCAGTGTCTGCACCTGCCTGTCTGCCGCCGAGCTGCAGCTCTATACCGAGGACTATCGACCCTTCAGCTATCTCGAAGATGGCAAGCCGAGCGGCATGGCCGTGGCGGTGGTCGAGGAACTGATCCGCCGTACCGGCGAGCCGGCGCGTATCGAGTTGGTGCCCTGGACGCGTGGCTACCACCAGGTTCGCCAGCAGGCGAACGCAGCGATCTTCTCCACCGTCCGCACGGCCCAGCGAGAGGCCGATTTCCAGTGGGTCGGGCCGATCGCCCATGGTCATACGCGCTTCTACACGCTCAAGGAGGCCGGGCTGCAGGTCACCAACCTCGACGATGTGCGTCGCCTCGGCACCCTGGCGGTGCCCAAGCGCTGGTACAGCTACGAGCTGCTGGCCGAGCAGAAACTGGACAACCTGTACGGTGTGTCGACCCCCCAGGACATGCTGCGCATGTTCCGCCATGGCCGGGTCAAGCTGCTGCTGGCCAACAACCTGACGCTCAATGGCATGCTCGCCGAGCAGGGCATGAGGCCCTGCCAGTTGCAGGAACAGTTCGACCTGATGGCCAACGACTCCTACATCGCCTTTTCCCGGCGCACCCAGGCTGCCCGTGTCGCACGTTGGCAGCGGGCGCTGCAGGAAATGCGGCATGACGGTAGTCTGGAGCGCATCTATCGACACTGGTTTCCCGAGGCCGATGAGCAGGCCCTGGCCGACCTGCTGAGTGTCGAGTGATGGGCTGCGCTGAGTGCCCGGCCGCAGGCGGGAGGGAGGAATGAAGCTGGTGAGGTGGCTGTCGTGCGTTTGCCTGGCGATGCTGTGCAGCCCTGCGCTGGCAGAGTTGCAGCTGCTCACCGAAGACACCCCGCCCATGAGCTTCATGCGCGACGGCGAGGTCAGCGGCTTCTCCGTCGAGGTGGTCCGGGCCCTGCTGGCGCGCACCGGCGACAGCGGAAAGATCGAACTGATGCCCTGGACCCGCGCCTTCTACCTCGCCCAGCAGCAGGCGGACATCGCCCTGTTCTCCACCGTGCGCACCCCGGAACGTGAGGGCAAGTTTCTCTGGGTCGGCCCCATCGTGGTCGGGACGACCAGCTTCTACTCGCTCAGGTCGCGCAACCTGGTCATCGACGATCTGCAGCAGGCCGCCGCGAGCGGGCCGCTCGCCCTGCCCAAGCAGTGGTACACCTTCGAGACGCTCAGCGCGCGTGGTTTCGACAACCTCTACGGGGTGTCCACGCCGAAGCAGATGATGACCATGCTCAAGCATGGGCGGGTCAAGCTGATCGCCACCGAGGACCTGACCCTGGCTGGCGAGCTGGCCACCGTCGACCTGAAGCCGCAGGACGTCACCGCCCATGTGCCGTTCATGCGTTCGGCCTACTACATCGCCTTCTCGCCGCAGACCTCGGTGGTGCGCGTGGCGCGCTGGCAGCGTGCGCTGCGGCAGATGCACGAGGATGGCAGTCTCGCCGCGATTCTCCAACGCTGGCTGCCGCATGCACCGATGCCGCCGGTCGAACCGTAGCGAGCGCTGTCTCGACTGGTTAACCTGAGCGCTGCAATCCGTAGCGAGTCCGATCATGCCGCGTCGTCTTCCCCCGCTTGCCCTGTCCCGCCGCGCCGAGTTGTTCGCGCACCTGCATGCCATGGAGCAGGCTGGGGTACCCGTCGATCGAGCGCTGGCCAGCCTGAACCTGGGGCCGCGGCACGAGCCGGCGCTGCAGCGCCTGCGTCAGATGGTCGGCGCAGGCCGTGATCTGGCGAGTTCCGGCCAGCTGAGTGGCGTGTTCACGCCATTGGAAAGCAGCCTGCTGCGGGCGGCCCAGGAGGCGGGCGCGCTGGCGCATATCCACCAGCAGCTGGCGCAGCGCTACGAGGAACAGGCGCGCCAGGCCGGAGAGCTGCGTTCCCGCCTGTTGATGCCGGCGGGTGTGCTGTTGCTGGCACTGCTGGTCAAACCCCTGCCGGCGCTGGTCGCCGGCAGCCTGGGTGTCGGCGGCTACCTGCTGGCCGTGCTGCTGCCGTTGCTCTGGCTGCTGGCCGTGCTGTTCGTCGTGCGCCTGGCGTGGCAACGTCTGCAGCGCCGTCGCGCGGAACGCCCTGGCCCGCTCGACGACCTGCTGCTGGCGCTGCCGGTGCTCGGCAGCCTGCTGCGCCGGGCGGATATCCGCAATTTCTGCGACAGCCTCGGCTTGTTGCTGGAGGCGGGGATGCCGGCGCTCGATGCCTTGCCACGTGCGTGCAGCGCCGTGAGCAACCCGCGCTTGCGGCGGGATTTCGCCAGCCTGGCGCCTCGCGTCGCGGCGGGGCAGTCGCTGGTGCGCGCTTTCGATGGCCTGTCCTTCGCCGGTAAATCGATGCTGATCGGCGTGCTCAACACGGGCGAGGCGACAGGCCGGCCGGGAGAGGCGCTGCTACGGTTCGCGCGCATGCAGGCGCAGCAGCTGGCTTCGCAGCAGCAGATGCTGGCGACCTGGCTGCCGCGTCTGTGCTACCTCGGCGTCGCCGGCTGGATGGCCTACGGGCTGTTGACCGGCGGAGGTTTCTTCCCGACGCTGCCGGCGGAGCTGGCTGGCCGGTAATTTGCTGGTCATTGGCCAGGCGGGCCTGGCTGAAAGCTGGCAGCAAGTGCCTTGCGCTAGCATTCGTCACGTCTAGGCCATTACTAAAAAGAGAAAAAAGCGATTCAACCGACTTTGGAATACGCCCCATGCCCATCCTGCAACGTGCATCCCATCATGAGCTACGCAGCGCCTTTCGTGCCCTGCTGGCTTCCGACCGCTGCTACCACACCGCCTCGGTCTTCGATCCCATGTCCGCCCGCATCGCCGCCGACCTCGATTTCGAGGTCGGCATCCTCGGCGGCTCCGTCGCCTCGCTTCAGGTGCTGGGCGCCCCGGACTTCGCGCTGATCACCCTCAGCGAGTTCGTCGAGCAGGCCGCACGCATCGGTCGTGTGTCGCGCCTGCCGGTGATCGCCGACGCCGACCACGGCTATGGCAATGCGCTCAACGTCATGCGTACGGTGGTCGAGCTGGAACGCGCCGGCGTCGCCGCGCTGACCATCGAGGACACCCTGCTGCCGGCCCAGTTCGGACGCAAGTCCACCGACCTGATCTCTATCGAGGAAGGGGTCGGCAAGATCCTCGCGGCGCTCGAGGCGCGTGTCGACCCGGACCTGGCGATCATCGCCCGGACCCACGCCGGCGTACTGGAGGTGGACGAGGTGATCCGCCGTACCCGCGCCTACGAGGCCGCTGGCGCCGACGGCATCTGCCTGGTGGGCGTGAAGGACTTCGCCCATCTGGAGCAGATCGCCGCGGGCCTCAAGGTGCCGCTGATGCTGGTCACCTACGGCAACCCGGAGCTGCGTGACAACCAGCGCCTGGCGCGCCTGGGCGTACGTATCGTGGTCAACGGCCACGCTGCCTACTTCGCCGCGATCAAGGCCACCTACGACTGCCTGCGCGAGCAGCGCGGTGCCCAGCCTTGTGACCTCAACGCCACCGAGCTGACGCACAAGTACACCATGCCCGAGGACTACATCGTCTGGGCCAAGGAGTTCATGGAAGTCCGCGAGTAGCCCTGCCGATGGGCTGCGCTTGCACTTCGGGTTCACCGGGCGCATATCTGTGCGGTGAACTACAGGAGGCTGAGCATGGCCAGTGGCTGGGCGAACGACGACGCGGTACAGGAGCAGATCGACAGCAGCATCGAGGACGCCGTTGCGCGTGCCCGTAGCCAGCTGCCGAAAGGCGAGAGCCTGCGTCATTGCGAGGCGTGCGACGCGCTCATCCCCGAAGCGCGCCGCCAGGCGATTCCCGGCGTGCGCCTGTGCGTGACGTGCCAGGCCGAGCATGACCGCGAGAACGCCGCGTTCACCGGCTACAACCGGCGCGGCAGCAAGGATAGCCAGCTGCGTTGAACGAATGCGGCACCTCTCGGCGCGTCGAGGGTCTAGTTCTACTACGACCATCACTCAGGAAGAGGTGCCTGCATGACGATTTTCGAAGCGCTGCGACTCAGCCATGACCTTCAGCGCGAGCTTGCGCAGAAGCTGGTCGCCACCCACGGGGACAGCTCCGAACGCCACGCCCTGTTCGCCCAGCTCAAGCAGGAGCTGGCCGTGCATTCGGTGGCCGAGGAACGCCATTTCTACATTCCCCTGATGCAGCAGGATGCCGGCGTCGACCTGTCGCGCCATGCGATTGCCGAGCATCACCAGATGGATGAAATGATCGAGGACCTGGAGGCGACCGACCCCAGCAGCCCCAGCTGGCTGGCCCAGGCCAAGGCCCTGGCGGACAAGGTCGAACATCACCTCCGGGAAGAGGAACGCACCTTCTTCCAGATGGCCGGCAAGCTGCTGCGCGAACGGCAGAAGGAGCAACTGGCAGGTGATTACCTGAGCGCCTACGACGAGATGAAACAGGCCTCCTGAATCGGCCCGCCGGACAGGTTGCACCCGCTCTGCTGGCTGCTCAGCGTGAGCGCTGGCAGAGCACCAGCAGTGTGAAGGCCAGGCCGAGCAGACCGCACAGCAGTGGCTCTGCCCAGAGTGCGCCAAAGGCTTCCAGCCTCGCGCTGGGCGCGGGTTTTTCAGCGAGATAGAGCACCTGCACGGCTTCGCCTGCCTCGTAGCCGAAGATCAGCCCGCCTTGTGGATAGCTGTGCTGCCGGCCCTGTTCATCGGTAAAGCTGATCTGCGGGTGCGAGCCGCCAGCATTGAGCGCCACCACCTGGCCCGGCGCACGCTTCGCCTCGTCGAGAAAGGCGAGCGTATCCAGGTAGCCGTACAGGGTGGCGGTCAGTAGCAAGAGGCCGATGCCGAGAAACAGCGCGGATTTGAAACGGTGCATCCGTTGCGTCCTGTCATCCGTGAAAGAGCGCGCAGGTTAGCGAGGTTGCGTCCGGGTGGCCGTGATGTTGCTCACGCAGGCAGCGGGCGGATGCGCTCCGCCCGACTGTCCGTTCAGAACAGGAAGTAACGCTGCGCCATCGGCAGCACCTCGGCCGGTTCGCACCAGAGCAACTGGCCGTCGGCCTTGACCTGGTAGTTCTGCGCGTCGACCTCGATGCTCGGCAGGTAGCCGTTGTGGATCAGGTCGGTCTTCTGCACCTCGCGGCAGCCTTTGACCACGCCGATCTGCTTCTGCAAACCAAGCTGCTGCGGCACGCCGGCGTCGAATGCGGCCTGGCTGATGAAGGTGATGCTGGTGGCGTGGCGGCTGCCGGCATAGCTGGCGAACATCGGCCGGTAGTGCACCGGTTGCGGCGTCGGGATCGAGGCGTTGGCGTCGCCCATCAGGCTGGCGGCGATGGCTCCGCCCTTGAGGATCAGCGTCGGTTTCACCCCGAAGAAGGCCGGGCGCCAGAGCACCAGGTCGGCCCACTTGCCGACTTCGATGGAGCCGACCTCGTGGCTGATGCCGTGGGTGATCGCCGGGTTGATGGTGTACTTGGCGATGTAGCGCTTGGCGCGGAAGTTGTCGTTGCCCGGGGCATCCTCGGGCAACGGGCCGCGCTGCTGCTTCATCTTGTCGGCGGTCTGCCAGGTACGGGTGATCACTTCGCCGACACGGCCCATGGCCTGGCTGTCGGAGCTGATCATGCTGAACGCGCCGAGGTCATGCAGGATGTCTTCGGCGGCGATGGTCTCGCGGCGAATGCGGCTTTCGGCGAAGGCCACGTCCTCGGCGATGCTCGGGTCGAGGTGGTGGCAGACCATGAGCATGTCCAGGTGCTCGTCGATGGTGTTCTTGGTGAATGGCCGGGTCGGGTTGGTCGACGACGGCAGCACGTTGGGGAAGCCGCAGGCCTTGATGATGTCCGGCGCGTGGCCGCCTCCGGCACCCTCGGTGTGGTAGGTGTGGATGGTGCGGCCCTTGAAGGCGCCGAGGGTGGTTTCGACGAAACCCGACTCGTTCAGGGTGTCGGTGTGGATCGCCACCTGCACGTCGTACTGGTCGGCCACGCTCAGGCAGTTGTCGATGGCCGCCGGGGTGGTGCCCCAGTCTTCGTGCAGCTTGAGACCGATGGCGCCGGCCTTGACCTGTTCGATCAACGGCTCCGGCAGCGAGGCGTTGCCCTTGCCGGTGAAACCGAGGTTCATCGGGAAGGCATCGGCGGCCTGCAGCATGCGCGCCATGTGCCAGGGGCCCGAGGTGCAGGTGGTGGCGTTGGTGCCGGTGGCCGGCCCGGTGCCGCCACCGATCATGGTGGTGACGCCACTCATCAGCGCTTCTTCGATCTGCTGCGGGCAGATGAAGTGGATGTGGGTGTCGATGCCGCCGGCGGTGAGGATCATGCCTTCCCCGGCGATCACCTCGGTACCGGCGCCGATGGCGATGCTCACATCGGGCTGGATGTCCGGGTTGCCGGCCTTGCCGATCGCGGCGATACGCCCGTCCTTGAGGCCGACGTCGGCCTTGACGATGCCCCAGTGGTCGATGATCAGCGCGTTGGTGATCAGGGTGTCGACCACATCGGCGGCGCACAGCTGGCCCTGGCCCATGCCGTCGCGGATCACCTTGCCGCCGCCGAACTTCACTTCTTCACCGTAGGTGGTGAAGTCCTTCTCCACTTCGATCCACAGGTCGGTATCGGCCAGGCGCACCCTGTCGCCGACGGTGGGGCCGAACATGTCGGCGTAGGCTTGTCTGCTGATTTTCATATTCGCTTCCCTTGTGGTGCGAAGGCTGGCGCGTGTTTGTCTTTCTGTCTGTCAGGGCATGAGGCGCTGCGGTTCTTCTGTAGGAGCGGCTTTAGCCGCGAAACCGTTATCGCGGCTAAAGCCGCTCCTACAAACCTCACCTCAATCCAGGTCGCCCATCACGCGCCCGGCGAAGCCGAACACGCGGCGTGCGCCGCTCAGCTCGACCAGCTCCACCTCGCGGCTCTGCCCCGGCTCGAAGCGCACCGCCGTACCGGCCGGAATGTTCAGGCGCATGCCGCGTGTCGCCGCGCGGTCGAACAGCAGCGCATCGTTGGTTTCGAAGAAGTGGTAGTGCGAGCCGACCTGCACGGGACGGTCGCCACTGTTGGCCACGGACAGGGTCAGGGTGCGGCGACCGGCATTCAGCTCGATCTCGCCGTCGGCAATCTGGTATTCGCCGGGAATCATCAGGTGCTCACTCCAGAATCAGTTGCATGAAAGTCAGGTCCAGCCAGCGCTCGAACTTGCGGCCGACCTGGGGCATCTGCCCCGTGGTGACGAAGCCGAGGCGCTGGTGCAGGCGGATCGAGGCACTGTTCTCGGACTCGATGGCAGCGACCATGACGTGCAGGTCGGCGGCGCGGGCGCGCTCGATCAGCGCCTGCATCAGGGCCGGGCCAAGGCCACGGCCACGCTGGTCGGCGCGTACGTAGACCGAATGCTCGACGGTCTGACGAAAGCCCTCGATGCTGCGCCAGGTGCCATAGCTGGCATAGCCGAGCACCTCGTCGTCGGCGTCGCGCGCCACCAGCACGGGAAAGCCGCTGGCCGTGCGCTCGGCCAGCCAGGCGCGTCGGTTGGCCAGGTCCACCAGCGTTTCGTTCCAGATCGCCGTGGTGAACTCCACCGCGTCGTTGTATATGGCCAGGATGCCGGGCAGGTCGGCTTCGCTGGCGTCCATGATCGAGTAACTCATGCTCAGGCGATCGGCTGGTGGACGGTGACCAGTTTGGTACCGTCGGGGAACGTGGCTTCGATCTGGATTTCCGGGATCATCTCCGGCACGCCTTCCATCACCTGGTCGCGGCTCAGCAGGGTGGTGCCGAAATGCATCAGCTCGGCGACGGTCTGCCCATCGCGCGCGCCTTCGAGCAGTGCCGCGGAGATGTAGGCCATGGCCTCCGGGTAGTTCAGCTTCACCCCTCGGGCCAGGCGACGCTCGGCCACCAGGCCGGCGGTGAAGATCAGCAGCTTGTCTTTCTCTCTTGGCGATAGGTCCATGAGAACTCCAGTCAGATGGCGTGGCAGGGCAGCCCTGCGTGGCGAAAGTGGTGGGTGGCCAGCGATGGCTGAATGTTCATCCGCTCAGGTACTCCAGATCCGTGGCGGCACGGCTTCGCGGCCGAGCAGCGCCGGTCGCAGCAGGCGCCACAGGGCGATCAGCCAGGCGCGGGCCTTGAGCGCTTCGCTGGCCAGGCAGCGTGCGATCAACAGCCCGGACAACTGGCTGAGATCGCCACGTACGCCCGCGACCTGCACTTCACGGCAGCGCTCCAGCAGCTCGCCGGGCACCTCGCCGCCGACCAGCAGGGTGGCGAATACCGGCTGGCCATCGAGGCCGAGCGGCGAGTCGAGCAGGCCGTCGTCGCCCGTGACCCGCTGGCGCTCGTGCCACAGCAGCTTGCCGTCGCGG
Organism: Pseudomonas sp. REST10; assembly: GCF_029542605.1. Classification (NCBI taxonomy): domain Bacteria; kingdom Pseudomonadati; phylum Pseudomonadota; class Gammaproteobacteria; order Pseudomonadales; family Pseudomonadaceae; genus Pseudomonas; species Pseudomonas sp. REST10. The sequence continues at coordinate 997,876 of NZ_CP035677.1, forward strand.
CGGATGTCCAGCGCGGCCTGGAAATGGCCGCTGCCGAAGCGCTCGTCGGCGGCCGGGCGGCCGAGGGCGATGATGTCCCAGTAGAACAGCCGGGCATCGCCCTGCAGCTCAATCTGCGTGTGCAGCTCGGCCTGGGCGCCGGCATAGAGGATGGTTTCCTGCGGCAGCCACTCCAGGGTGGCGCCGGCCGCAACGCTCAGGCGCAGATCCTGGCGGGCCACCTCGCTGGCGCGATACCACTTGGCTGCGCCCGGGCTGGTGAGCTGCACCCAGGTGTTCTCCCCGGCGTCTGCCGAGATGTCCAGGCGGTCGCCGCCGGCGATGCCACCGGGCGGGTGCACGATGATGTGCTGGCAGACCTGCGGCCCTTCGGCATACAGGTGCTTCTGCACCCTAAGTGGGCCGAGGTGGCGCCTCTGCACCGGGGTGGTGCGCTCGCCATGGCGTGCGTAGGCCAGTTCCAGTTCGGCGGGCCAGCTTGGCGTGAACAGGGCTGCAGGCAGATTCATGGTGGGGCAGGGATTCCACTCGATAGTTGACCGAGTGGGCAAGCAAGAGGCGTGCCCTGAACCAATTCGGTGCGCCGTTGCGGGCGCCGGCCTGAAGCGGTCGGCGCCGGGCGGGTCAGTCGCGATCCACGGCGAAGGACGACCAGGCCTGACGGCTCGGCATGATTTCCAGGCGGTTGATGTTGATGTGCGCGGGCAGGGTGGCCACGTAGAATATCTGCTCGGCGATGTCCTCGGCGCTGAGCGGCGTGGTGGTGCTGTACAGCGCGTCGGAAGCAGCCTGGTTGCCCTTGGTGCGGACCAGGGTGAACTCGGTTTCGGCCATGCCGGGCGCGATGTCGGTGACGCGCACGCCGGTGCTGACCAGATCGCAGCGCAGGTTGAAACCGAACTGTTTGACGAAGGCCTTGGTGGCGCCGTACACGTGGCCGCCCGGGTAGGGCCACTCGCCGGCGACCGAGCCGATGTTGATGATGCTGGTGCCCTTGCCGGTTTCCAGCAGCAGCGGCAGTACGGCATGGGTGACGTTGACCAGACCGGTGACGTTGGTGTCGATCATGGTGTGCCAGTCCTGCAGGGCCACCTTCTGCGCCGGTTCGGGGGCCAGGGCCAGGCCGGCGTTGTTGAGCAGCACGGTGACCTTGCGGAAGGCCTCCGGCAAGGCATCGACCATTCCTTGCACGGCCTCTGCGTCACGCACGTCGAGGGTGGCGATGTGCACGGGAACCTTGGCTGCCAGTTCGTCTCGCAGCGCCTGCAGGCGCTCCTCGCGGCGACCGGAAAGTACCAGCGACCAGCCGGCCTCGGCGAAACGGCGGGCGGCGGCGCGACCGAAGCCGGAGGTGGCGCCGGTGATGAAGATCACGTTGCTCATGGGGTGTCCTGTACAGGTTCTGGAGTGGAGGGTGACGCGGCGCTGCCGCAGCAGCGCTGGCCCCGGCAGTCGGGGCTTGGCGTGGGGCGAGGCGCACACGGCGTTCGCCACTGGCCCCGGTTACCGGGGCGGGCGGCCGCGGGCCGCTGCGGTGAGCGCCTGGAGGCCCGCCGGTAAGGGCAGGCCGGTACTGTCGCACAGATGATGCCGTGGTGTCAGGCGTCGCTGCGTACCGCCCGCGACCTGCCTCAGATCGCCACCAAGCCGCGTACGCCCTCGGCTTCCATGTTCTCGCCACGGCCCTGCTGGACGATCTCGCCACGGCTCATCACCAGGTACTGGTCGGCCAGTTCGGCGGCGAAGTCGTAGAACTGCTCGACCAGCAGGATGGCCATGTCGCCGCGCTCGGCCAGTTTGCGGATCACCGCGCCGATTTCCTTGATCACCGAGGGCTGGATGCCCTCGGTGGGTTCGTCGAGGATCAGCAGGCGTGGCTGGCTGGCCAGGGCACGGCCGATGGCCAGCTGTTGCTGCTGGCCGCCGGAGAGGTCGCCGCCACGCCGCTGCTTCATCTCGCGCAGCACCGGGAACAGCTCGTAGATGAATTCCGGGACGACCTTGGCCTGGCTGCCGGGAAACCGCGACAGGCCCATCAGCAGGTTCTCCTCCACGGTCAGGCGGCCGAAGATCTCGCGTCCCTGTGGAACGTAGGCGATGCCGGCGTGCACCCGCTGGTGCGGCTTGAAGCCGGTGATGGCCTTGCCTTCCCATTGCACGCTGCCGTCCTTGGCCGGGATCAGGCCCATCAGGCACTTGAGCAGGGTGGTCTTGCCCACGCCGTTGCGGCCGAGCAGGCAGGTGACCTCGCCGACCTTCACGTCGAACGACAGCCCGCGCAGGATGTGGCTGCCGCCGTAGTACTGATGCAGTTGTTGGACTTGGAGCATGATTCAATTCCTCGTTCTTGGCGCTGAAGGCTTCAAGCTGCAAGCCACAAGTAAAAGCGGCTTGAGGCTTGCAGCTGGCGCGTCAGCGCCCCAGATAAACCTCGATCACCCGCTCGTCGTTCTGCACCTGCTCCAGCGAGCCTTCGGCCAGCACGCTGCCCTGGTGCAACACGGTGACGTGGTCGGCGATCGAGCCGACGAAGCCCATGTCGTGTTCCACCACCATCAGCGAGTGCTTGCGTGCCAGTGACTTGAACAGCTCGGCGGTGAACTCGGTCTCGGCGTCGGTCATGCCGGCCACCGGTTCATCGAGCAGCAACAGGTGCGGCTCCTGCATCAGCAGCATGCCGATTTCCAGGAACTGCTTCTGGCCATGGGAGAGCAGGCCAGCCGGACGGTGGCGCGAACTTTCCAGGCGGATGGTGGTGAGCACTTCTTCGATGCGGTCCTTCTGTTCGCCGCTGAGCCTGGCGCGCAGGCTGGCCCACACCGACTTGTTGGTCTTCTGCGCCAGCTCCAGGTTCTCGAACACCGACAGTGCCTCGAATACCGTGGGTTTCTGGAACTTGCGGCCGATGCCGGCCTGGGCGATCTCCACCTCGCTCATGGCGGTCAGGTCGTACTGTTCGCCGAAGTAGGCCACGCCGTTGTCCGGGCGGGTCTTGCCGGTGATCACGTCCATCATGGTGGTCTTGCCGGCGCCGTTGGGGCCGATGATGCAGCGCAGCTCGCCGACACCGATGTACAGGGTCAGGTCGGTCAGCGCACGAAAGCCATCGAAGCTGACGTTGATGTCTTCCAGGGTGAGGATGGTGCCGTGACGGACATTGACGCCCTTGCCGACGGTCTTGCCGGTGTCCAGCGACAGGCCGGTGGGGTCGAAAGCGGCTTCGAGCATGGTTTCGGGTACCGGAGTAGCTCTCATTGATCCTTCTCCGTGGAGGTCGTCAGGAGCGCGTCGCGAGCATTTTCAGCTGCAAGGCGCGAGGCGCGCAGCGACGAAGCAGTACGAGTGGGTACGGTGAGGAGCGGGCACCGCGCAACGCCGCAGATGGAAAGCGCAGGAGCGATCATGATGACTTCCTCTGCAGCAGGCCGACGACGCCTCGCGGCAGGAACAGGGTGACGACGATGAACAGGGCGCCCAGGGCGAACAGCCAGTATTCGGGGAAGGCCACGGTGAACCAGCTCTTCATGCCGTTCACCAGGCCAGCGCCGAGCAGCGGGCCGATCAGCGTGCCGCGCCCGCCGAGGGCGACCCACACGGCCGCTTCGATGGACTGCGTCGGTGCCATTTCGCTGGGGTTGATGATGCCCACCTGCGGCACGTACAGCGCCCCGGCCAGGCCGCACAGCACGGCGGACAGCACCCAGATGAACAGCTTGTAGCCGCGCGGATCGTAACCGCAGAACATCAGGCGATTCTCGGCGTCGCGCAGGGCCGTGAGCACCCGGCCGAACTTGCTGCGCGCCAGGCGAAAGCCCAGGTACAGGCTGGCGACCAGCAGCAGCACGGTGGCGAAGAACAGCGCGGCGCGGGTGCCCTGCGCGGTGATGTCGAAGCCGAGGATGCGGGTGAAGCCGGTGAAGCCGTTGTTGCCGCCGAAGCCGGTCTCGTTGCGGAAGAACAGCAGCATGCCGGCGAAGGTCAGCGCCTGGGTCATGATCGAGAAATACACGCCCTTGATCCGCGAGCGGAAGGCGAAGAAGCCGAACACCAGGGCCAGCAGGCCGGGCGCCAGTACCACCAGGCACATGGCCCAGAGGAAGCTGGAGGTGCCGTACCAGTACCAGGGCAGCTCGTTCCAGGCGAGGAAGCTCATGAACGCCGGCAGGCCGTCGCCGGCGGCTTCGCGCATCAGGTACATGCCCATGGCGTAGCCGCCGAGGGCGAAGAACAGGCCGTGGCCCAGCGACAGCATGCCGGCGTAGCCCCAGACCAGATCCAGCGCCAGGGCGACGATGGCGTAGCAGAGGATCTTGCCCACCAGGGTCAGGCTGTAGGCCGTCACATGCAGGGCATGCTCGGCCGGCAGCAGGTGCAGCAGCGGCATGGCCAGCAGCAGCGCCAGTACCAGCACGCCGACGGCCATGCAGACGCGGGGGCCGAGCTTGGCGCTGGCGCGGGCCAGCAAGGTTTGGTTTAGCGCATTCATCAGTCGATCACTCATTCTTTATTGGCGTAGGGCGGGTGCAACCCGCCGCTGCAGCGATGGCCCGCTCGGGGTGGCGGGTTTCACCCGCCCCACGGTCGATGGGGCCACCATCAGTCGATCACCCGGCCCTTGAGCGCGAAGAGGCCTTGCGGACGTTTCTGGATGAACAGGATGATCAGCGCGAGGATGAGGATCTTGCCGAGCACGGCGCCGATCTGCGGTTCGAGGAACTTGTTCACCACGCCCAGGCCGAAGGCGGCCAGCACGCTGCCGGCCAGCTGGCCGACGCCGCCGAGCACCACCACCAGGAAGGAGTCGATGATGTAGCTCTGGCCGAGATCGGGGCCGACGTTGCCGATCTGGCTCAGGGCGACACCGCCGAGGCCGGCGATGCCCGAGCCGAGACCGAAGGCCAGCATGTCCACGCGACCGGTGGGCACGCCGCAGCAGGCGGCCATGTTGCGATTCTGCGTCACCGCGCGCACGTTCAGGCCCAGGCGCGTCCGGTTCAGCAGCAACCAGGTAAGGACCACGACAAACAGCGCGAAGCCGATGATGACGATGCGGTTGTACGGCAGCACCAGGTTCGGTAGCACCTGCACGCCGCCGGACAGCCAGGCCGGGTTGGCCACCTCGACGTTCTGCGCACCGAAGGTGACGCGCACCAGCTGGATCAGGATCAGGCTGATGCCCCAGGTGGCCAGCAGGGTTTCCAGCGGGCGGCCGTAGAGATGGCGAATCACCGTGCGCTCCAGCGCCATGCCGATGCAGGCGGTGACCAGGAAGGCGATTGGCAGCGCCGCCAGCGGATAGAGTTCGAGGTAGCCGGGAGCGAGCTTCTGGAAGGCCAGCTGCACCACGTAGGTGGTGTAGGCGCCGAGCATCAGCATCTCGCCGTGGGCCATGTTGATCACCCCGAGCAGGCCGAAGGTGATGGCCAGGCCGAGCGCTGCGAGCAGCAGGATCGAGCCCAGCGACAGACCGCTGAACGCCTGGCCGAGCAGCTCGCCGATCAGCAGTTTGTTCTTCACCTGTGCCAGGCTCTGCTCGGCTGCGGCGCGCACGTCGGCGTCGCTTTCGTCGCCGTCGAGCAGACCTTGCAGGCGGGTACGCGCCTGCGGGTCGCCGGTCTGCCCCAGGCGCTTGACCGCCGCCAGGCGCACCGCCGGGTCGGCGTCACTCAGCTGCAGGTTGGCCAGGGCCAGGGTGATGGCGTCCTGCACCGCGTCGTCCGCTTCGATGCTCAGGCGGCTCTCCAGCAGTGGCAGCAGGTTGGGCGGTGTGTTGCGCTGCAGTTGCCGGGCCGCCTCTAGGCGCACGGCGGCGGCATCGTCGAGCAGCTGATGGCTGGCGACGGCCACGCCGATCAGGCCGCGCAGGCGATTGTTCAGGCGCAGCTTGCGTGGTGTGCCGTTGGCTTCACCCTCGCCAACGGCGGCCTGCCAGGTGCCGTCCTGATCGATGAAGGCGCGCTTGTCGGCATCGCTGGCGACGCGACCCTGCTGCAGGGCCTGCAGCAGCGGCATGCGCTCGATGGTGGGGGCTGCCGCCCAGCCTTGCAGGAGCTTGGCCTGCTTGCTGGCGTTGGCTGCGGCGAAATCGTCGGCCTCGCCAGCCGTCGCGGCCAGTGGCAGCAACAGCAGCAGGCTGAGGAGAATTCGGGTAAGGGCAGTGGGCATAAGGTGTCCTTGGCGTAGCCCGGATGCAATCCGGGGTGAGCGTCCCGGACGTGCATCCGGGCTACGGCGGCCCTCTCCCTGGCCCTCTCCCCCTCTTCATGAAAGAAAGGGGGGAGAGGGGACCGGTACGGTGCAGTGCATCGCTCCGTGCCGCGTGTCTCCCCTCTCCCACATACGGGAGAGGGGCTGGGGGAGAGGGGCTTTTGCCTTAGTTCGACTTCACCGGGGTATCGGCTTTCTTGTCGTTGCCTTCGATGTACGGGCTCCACGGCTGGGCGCGGATCGGCCCCTCGGTTTCCCAGACCACGGAGAACTGACCGTCATCCTGGATTTCGCCGATCATCACCGGCTTGTGCAGGTGGTGGTTCTTCTCGTCCATCTTCAGGGTGAAGCCGCTCGGCGCGGCGAACTCCTGGCCGGCCATGGCCTCGCGAACCTTGTCGACGTCGGTGGTGCCGGCCTTCTCGACGGCCTGGGCCCACATGTGGATACCCACGTAGGTGGCTTCCATCGGGTCGTTGGTCACCACGGTGTCGGCGTTCGGCAGCTTCTGGGCCTTGGCGTAGGCTTTCCAGTCGGCGACGAACTTCTCGTTGACCGGGTTCTCCACGGACTGGAAGTAGTTCCAGGCCGCGAGGTGGCCGACCAGCGGCTTGGTGTCGATGCCGCGCAGTTCTTCTTCACCGACCGAGAAGGCCACCACCGGTACGTCGGTGGCTTCCAGGCCCTGGTTGGCCAGTTCCTTGTAGAACGGCACGTTGGAGTCGCCGTTGACGGTGGAGACCACGGCCGTCTTGCCGCCCGCAGCGAACTTCTTGATGTTGGCGACGATGGTCTGGTAATCGCTGTGGCCGAAGGGGGTGTAGACCTCTTCGATGTCCTTGTCGGCGATGCCCTTGCTGTGCAGGAAGGCGCGCAGGATCTTGTTGGTGGTGCGCGGGTAGACGTAGTCGGTACCCAGCAGGAAGAAGCGCTTGGCGCCGCCGCCGTCTTCGCTGAGCAGGTATTCCACCGCCGGGATGGCCTGCTGGTTTGGCGCCGCACCGGTGTAGAACACGTTCGGCGACATTTCCTCGCCTTCGTACTGCACGGGGTAGAACAGCAGGCCGTTGAGTTCTTCATAGACCGGCAGCACGGATTTGCGCGACACCGAGGTCCAGCAGCCGAAGGTCACGGCGACCTTGTCCTGAGTCAGCAGCTGGCGCCCGCGCTCGGCGAACAGCGGCCAGTTCGACGCGGGATCGACCACCACCGGTTCCAGTTGCTTGCCGAGCACGCCGCCCTTGGCGTTGATCTCGTCGATGGTCATCAGCGCCATGTCTTTCAGCGACGTTTCGGAAATGGCCATGGTGCCGGACAGCGAGTGCAGGATGCCGACCTTGATGGTCTCGGCGGCCTGGATGGACCAGCTCAGGCCCATGGCGGCGATGGAAGCGGAAAGGGTGAAGGCCTTGATCAGGCTGCGACGTTGCATGGTGCGATCTCCATTCACAAGTGTGAGTAAGTGGACAGCGTTGTTATGGGTCATGCAGTGAAGGTCATGGCTCGGTTATTCCGGCATCCGCTCCACGCGCTGTCTCGCGGCGTAAAGCTTGTGCAAGGTGATCGAATGCACCTCTGCCTGGCTGACCTCTATATGGCTCTTGAGCAATTGCTGTGCCTCTTCTGAGCGATGAGTCAGGATTGCCTCGAGAATCTGCCCATGCTCGGCGTAGGTCAGCTCGATGCGCCGCGCCTGGGTGAAGTCCAGCCGCCTTAGAATGCGGATCTTCTCGCTGACCTCGCGGTGTACGCGGGCCATCTCGCGGTTGCCGGCTGCCTCGAGCAGCTGGCAGTGAAACGCTTCGTCGAGGCGTGAAACGGCGCTGCCGTCCTGCAGTTGATTCTCTTTGCGCACCATCCAGGTGCGCGCGAGCGCTTGCAGTGCAGGGGGCTGTTCATCGTTGGGGCGCTGGCAAAGCCGGCGCACGGCGTCCAGTTCGAGCAGGATGCGCAGCTCGTACAGTTCGTCGAACTGCGCGAAGTCCAGTGGGCGCACCTGCCAGCCGCTGCGAAAGTGCACATCGAGAAAGCCCTCGCGCTGCAGGCGATGCAGGGCCTGGCGCACGGGGGTGCGGCTGGCGCTCATGCGCTCGGCGACCTCGCCTTCGGAGAAGCGGTCGCCGGGCATCAGGCGAAACTCGAAGATGTCGTCCTTGAGCCGAGCGTAGATACGCTCGGCCAGGCTCGGTGGACGTGGCGCGCTGCGCGACATGGGCTCAGGCCTGGGTGCTGGCGATGAAGGCGCGCCAGCCGCCGAAGCTGGTGATGTCGCGGGCGCCGTCGAGGGCATAGGGCTCGCAGATGAAGCCCTTGACCCAGCGACCGTCGGCCAGCTCCAGGTTGCCGATGCCCAGCGGCGGCGGAATCTCCGCGACGAACTCGCCGAAGCGCGCCTGCGGCACGTCCCACAGCTCGACGATGATCTCCGCGCCATCGGCGGCGACCCGCGCCAGGCCCGGCTTGGGCGGCACGCTGCCGGGCAGGGCGAAGAGGCGATAGCGGGCGGTGCTGCGGGTCTGTTCCACCAGTACGGCATCGCGTGTGGTGAGCTGGAAGTTCAGCGGCATGCCGGTCAGGTGCGCGCCGACCACGGCGACGCGAATGCTGCCGGGGGCCGGCTTGTCGCTGGCGTTTTGTGCAGGCAGCGGCTTGCCGGTGGCGCCCATGGGCAGGTCGAGTGCCTGTTGCCAGCGCTGGCCGAAGGCGGCCAGCGCCTGGTCATGCCAGGCCGGGGCGATCAGGGTGATGCCGGCGGGCAGGCCGTCGGCACGCAGGCCCGCCGGAACGGCCAGGGCGGACAGGTCTGCGAGGTTGGTGAAGTTGGTGTAGGTGCCGAACTGGCTGTTGTACAGCACCGGTTCTGCTTCCATCTCGGCCAGGGTGCGGAGGGTTGGTGAGGTGGGCACCACCAGGGCGTCGAAGCTGGCCAGGGCGTCGTTGATGACGCGACTCAGTTCGGCGCGGATGTATTCGGCCTTGTAGGCATCGCAGGCGCTGTACTTGTGGCCGTTCGCGACGATGCCGCGCACCACCGGGTTGATGTGTTCGGGGTTCACGCCTTCCACCGCGACGCTGCGCTCGGCAACCCAGGAGCCGTAGTAGAGCTGCTCGGCCAGTTGCTGGAAGGGGGCGAAATCGATTTCCATCAGGTCGGCGCCCAGCCCTTGCAGCTTGTCCAGCGCAGCCCTGTACACCGCCTGGTTCTGGCTGTCGCCGAAGAACTCGGGATTGGCCGGCACCGCCAGGCGTGGGCGGGCCGGCATGCCGACCTTGGCCCTGTTCGGGTTGCTGCGACTGTAGGCATCGGCGGCGTCGTAGCCACCGGCGATATTGGCCACCGCCAGGGCGTCGCTGACGGTCAGGGCGAACACTGAAATGCAGTCGAGCGTGCGGCAGGCCGGCACCAGCCCGGTGTTGGGCAGCCAGCCCTTGGTCGGCTTGAGCCCGACGATGTTGTTGAAGCCTGCCGGCACGCGGCCGGAACCGGCGGTATCGGTGCCCAGCGAGAAGGGCACCAGGCCCCGCGCGACCACGCTGGCCGAGCCGGAACTGGAGCCGCCGCTGACATAGGCCGGGTCGAAGCTGTTGGGCACCGCGCCGTGAGGCGAACGGGTGCCGACCAGGCCGGTGGCGAACTGGTCGAGGTTGGTCTTGCCGATGAGGATGGCGCCGGCCGCACGCAGGCGGGCGACCACGGTGGCGTCGGTAGTGGCCGCGTAGGCGAACTCGGGGCAGGCGGCAGTGGTCGGCCAGCCGGCGGCATCGATGTTGTCCTTGATGGCGAAGGGCACGCCGTACAGGGGCAACCTGCTCAGGTCGCCGGCAGCCGTGTCCAGCGCGGCTGCCAGTTCTTCCAGCTGCGCGCTCAGCTGGGCATCGCTGGCCAGGGCGATCCAGGCGTTGTCGGCGTGGTCGAGTTCGGCGCGCAGCGCGCCGATCAGTGCGGCTGGCGACTGACCGTCGCGGTAGGCCTGCTGCCATTGGCCGAGGGTGAGGGCGTGAGGAGCGGTGAGCATGTGCTGATCCCATCTTGTATCCAAGTTGGGATCAGCAGAGCAACGAAGGTGCCAGGTCTGTTCAGCCCGCTGTTTTCAAGGGGCAGGGCGCGGATTGGCAGGGGCCGGCACGGCCTGGGCGCACCGTGCCGGGGCCGGGCTGCGAGCTTGTGGTGCGCGAATGCCGTTGCAACGGCGTAGCCCGGATGAAGTCCGGGGCAGGTTCTACGGGTTACGGCACCAGGTAGTTCTTCACCCCGGTGAAGATGATCTGCGCGGCGAGGGCGCAGACGAACAGGCCCATCAGGCGGCTGACGATCTGCAGGCCCTGGTCGCCGAGCAGGCGTTCGAACTGGTTGGACAGGTACAGCACCACGCCCACGGTCAGGCTGGCGAGGAGGATCGCCGCCACCGCCACCAGCTTGTCATCCCAGTGCGGCTGGCTGGCCCCCATCAGCAGCAGGGCACCGATGGTGCCGGGGCCGACGGTGATGGGAATGGTCAGCGGCACGATGGTGACGTCCTGCTGCACGTTGTCGCTCTGTACCGCCGACTTGCCCTGGGCCATGCCCAGCGCGGAGATGAACAGCACCGAGCCCGCACCGATGCGGAAGGCGTCGATGGTGATGCCGAACAGGGTGAAGATGTGCTTGCCGAACAGGTACAGCAGCACGCTGGCGACCAGCGTTGCCAGCGCCACTTTCCAGGCCAGGCGCTTGCGCTCCTTGAGGGTGTAGCCGCGGCTCAGGCCGATGAAGCAGGAGAGGACGAAGAAGGGGCTGTAGAGCACCAGCATCTTCAGGTACAGGCTGAACAACTCGGACATGGGGGGCTCGTTTGAGAGTAGGGCGGGGGCAAGCCGCCATCGATGGTCAGGCGGGGTTCACCCGCCTTACGACACTTCACGCTGGCGACGCAGTTCGCGCTCGGCGATCCAGTGCTCGATTAGGTCGCGCAACTGCGACAGCTCGACCGGCTTGGACATGTGCCCGTCCATGCCCACGGCGCGGGCACGTTCCTTGTGTTCGTTGAGGATGTGCGCGGTCAGCGCCACCACCGGGGTGCGCGGGCGCTGCTCGCTCTGTTCCCAGGCGCGCAGCTGCTCGGTGGCGGAGAAGCCGTCGAGCACCGGCATCTCGCAGTCCATCAGCACCAGGTCGTAGGGCTGCGCCTTCATCGCGCTGAGGGCTTCCTCGCCGTTGCTGGCGGTATCCGGCTGCAGGTTGAGCTTGCCGAGCATGCCGCGAATCACCTTGGTGGAGATGCTGTTGTCTTCGGCCACCAGGATGCGGAAGTCGGCCGGCACGTTCAGCGGCGTGCTCACCGGTGTCGGCGCGGCCTGGGCGGGGGTGTCGTTGGGGCGCTGGGCCAGTTCGTCGGCCAGGGTGGTCTTGAGCGTGTAGCCGGCCACCGGCTTGGCCAGGATGCGCTTGATCCCGGCGTTGCGGGCGATCACCTTGCTCGGTGCATTGCTGATGCCGGTCAGCATGACGATCAGGATGTCGTGGTTGAGGCTCGGGTCTTCCTTGATCTTGGCGGCCAGCTGCATGCCGGTCATGCCGGGCATGTCCTGGTCGAGCAGCACCGCGTCGAAGTACTCGCGCATGTGCGCCTTGGTGCGCAACAGTGCCAGCGCCTCCTTGCCCGATGGCACGGCACTGACCTGCATGCCCCAGGCGTTGCACTGCTGCATCAGCACCTTGCGGCAGGTGTCGTTGTCGTCCACCACCAGCAGGCGTGCGCCTTGCAGCGGGCTGTCCAGGTCGGCTTCCGGTTGCTCCAGGCGGGCCGCGTCCAGTGGCAGGGTCAGCCACAGCGTGGTGCCCTGGTTGCCGCTGCCCTGGATGCCGAATTCGCCGCCCATCAGGCGCACCAGCTGGCGCGCGATGATCAGGCCCAGGCGGCCGCCGAGACGGGTGGCGGCGAGGAAGTCACGGCTCTGCAGTTCGGCGTTGAGCAGGGCGTCGCGCTCTTCGGGCAGCAGCGGGCGGCCGCTGTCCTGTACGGCGATGCGCAGGCGGTAGTTGCCGTCGCTGTTGTCCAGTGCGACCACCAGCAGGATCTCGCCCTCGTCGGTCTGCTTGAACGCATTGTCCAGCAGGCTCAGCAGGGCCTGACGCAGACGCGTGGGGTCGCCGCTGATCACCCGTGGCACCTGCGGCTGGATGAAGCTGATCAGTTCGACCTTCTGCTGCTCGGCCTTGGCGCGGAAGATGTCCAGGCAGTCCTCGATCAGCGCGCCGAGGTCGAACTGCACGTCGTCCAGCTCGATCTGGCCGGATTCGAGCTTGGAGATGTCGAGGATTTCGTTGATCAGGGTGAGCAGCTCGTTGCCCGAGCTGTGGATGGTCTGCACGTAGTCGCGTTGCTTGGCCGACAGCGGCGTGCCGAGCAGCAGCTCGGTCATGCCCAGCACGCCATTCATCGGGGTACGGATTTCGTGGCTGATCTTGGCCAGGAACTCGGCCTTGGCCCGCAGCTCAGCGCTGCTCGCGGCGAGCGCCGTGCTCTGTTGCAGGGTGTCCTGCTGGATCTGCCGTTGGCGCTCGGTCAGCGAGATGCTGAGGATCAGTCCGGCCAGGGTCGCGACGCTGAACACGCCGAGCACCAGCCAGCCGGGGGTGAGCTGGTCGAAGCCGAGCAGCACCGGCACGAAGAAACCGAAGCCGAGGTTGAACACCAGCATGCCCACGGCGATCAGGCGCGCCGGTGTGTAGCCGGAGCGCCAGTGCAGGCTGCTGACCAGCAGCAGGTTGAGCGAACTCACCACCACCAGCAGGTAGACCAGCGAGCTGAACCAGTACAAGCCGGTGAGGGCGATGCACAGTGCGTAGGCCAGCACCAGCACGGCGTTGCCCATCAGCAGGCGATTCAGGCGGCTGTTCTGCACTGGTGTGCTGTGCACGAAGCCGAGGCCGAAGGCCAGCACGCTGAAGGCGGCGAACAGCGCCGAGAGGTCGGCGATCAGCGACTGGTTGTAGCCCAGGCTGGGCAGCCACTGGGCGAAGATGCCGAGGTTGGCCGAGGAGCAGATGGCCAGGCCGATGTTGACGCCAGCCAGCCACAGCGCACTGCCACTGCGGGTGTAGATGAAGCGGATGAGGTTGTACAGGGTCAGCAGCAACAGCGCGCCGAAGAGCATGCCGTAGAGGTAGACGGGCTTCTCCAGGCTGACCAGCTCGGCCTGGTCCATCACCTTGAACCAGGTCATCAGCGGGTGATTGGAGGTCAGGCGTACGTAGGCGACGCGGGCCTGGCCATCGTTGGGCAGGGGCATCAGGTAGAAGCGCGACGGCAGCGGTCGCGATTCCTGCGGCATGGCCTCGCCGGTGTGCAGGTTCTGCTCGAGCTGGCCGTCCCTGAGCAGGTAGTAGTCGAGGTACTGAACCCGTGGCGAGAACACCCACAGCCAGGCCGGTTGCTGCTGCGGCGCGAGTTCGGCCCGCAACCAGACGGCATGCTTGCTGGGGGGGAAGGTGAAGGACTGCTTGGTCAGAGGCTTGAACTGCTGGCGTTGCGCGCGAACCTCATCGAGCCCCAGCCGTGCACTGGCGTCGACCAGGTAGGACCAGGTCGTGGTACCCGTCGGGCTTACGCTGGCGCTTGCTGTCACGGCGAGGCCGAGCAGCAGCAAGCTGGCGATGAGTCCAATGGCAATCCTGAGCCGGCGCACGGGCAAGTCCTTCTATATAAGTGGCCGGATTATAGCCAAGCATCCGTTTGGGGGAATACGCTACAGAGCGGCTTTTTGTGACCCATCAGGCCAACTGGCAACGCGGCTCGCCACGGGCGTTCCGGGCCCGTGGCGGCTGCTTGGCGAGCCAGCAGGCGTGACCGGCGAGTCGAGCTCGCCGGCTCGCTGGCCGGTCCGCACCTGTGCCTCAGTCCTCGCCGCGCTCGCGGGCGATGGCGCGGTAGCCGATGTCGTTGCGGTGGAACATGCCGTTCCAGCAAATCTTCTCGGCAAGGCGGTAGGCCTGCTGCTGGGCGTCGGCGACGCTGGCGCCGATGGCCGTGGCGCACAGCACGCGGCCGCCTGCGGTGACGATCTGGCCGTCCTTCAGCGCGGTGCCGGCATGGAACACCTTGCCGTCGAGCTGGGCCGCTTCATCCAGGCCGCTGATCACGTCGCCCTTGGCGTAGTCGCCCGGGTAGCCGCCAGCTGCCAGCACCACGCCCACGGTCGGACGCGGGTCCCAGGTCGCTTCGACCTTGTCCAGCGCCTTGGCCAGCGCGGCTTCGACCAGCAGCACCAGAGAGCTTTCCAGGCGGCACATGATCGGCTGGGTTTCCGGGTCGCCGAAGCGGCAGTTGAACTCGATGACCTTCGGCGCGCCGCTCTTGTCGATCATCAGGCCGGCGTAGAGGAAGCCGGTGTAGACGTTGCCTTCGCTGGCCATGCCACGCACGGTGGGGTAGATCACTTCGTCCATGACGCGCTTGTGCACGTCGGCGGTGACCACGGGAGCCGGGGAGTAGGCACCCATGCCGCCGGTGTTGGGGCCGGTATCGGCGTCGCCGACCCGCTTGTGGTCCTGGCTGGTGGCCATCGGCAGCACGTTCTCGCCGTCGACCATGACGATGAAGGAGGCTTCCTCGCCGTCGAGGAACTCTTCGATCACCACGCGCGAACCGGCGTCACCGAAGGCATTGCCGGCGAGCATGTCGCGCACGGCTGCCTCGGCTTCTTCGAGGGTCATGGCGACGATCACGCCTTTGCCGGCGGCCAGGCCATCGGCCTTGATCACGATGGGCGCACCCTTCTCGCGCAGGTAGGCCAGCGCCGGGTCGATCTCGGTGAAGTTCTGGTAGTCGGCGGTGGGGATCCGGTGGCGCGCCAGGAAGTCCTTGGTGAAGGCCTTGGAGCCTTCCAGCTGAGCAGCCGCAGCGGTAGGGCCGAAGATGTCCAGGCCGCGCTTGCGGAACAGATCGACCACGCCTTTGACCAGCGGCGCTTCCGGGCCGACGATGGTCAGCTGCACGTTGTTCTCGGCGAAGTCCGCCAGTTGCTCGATGGCCAGCACGTCGATGGCGACGTTCTCGCACTTGGCCTCGACGGCGGTGCCGGCGTTGCCCGGGGCAACGAAAACCTTCTCGACGCGCTTGTCCTGCGCCACTTTCCAGGCCAGGGCGTGCTCGCGGCCGCCGCTGCCGATGATCAGTACGTTCATGGGGTTCTCCTGAGCGTAGCCCGGATGTAATCCGGGGCTTTCAATTAGGGCGTCCCCGGATTTCATCCGGGCTACGTTCTACACATTTCGGGTGACGTAGGGTGGATGGCCGAAGCCATCCACCAGCCAATCAATGACGGAAATGGCGCATCGAAGTGAACACCATGGCAATGCCGGCTTCGTCGGCCGCCGCGATCACTTCGTTGTCGCGCATCGAGCCACCTGGCTGGATCACGGCAGTGATGCCGGCCTTGGCGGCGTTGTCGATGCCGTCGCGGAACGGGAAGAAGGCGTCCGAGGCCATGACCGCGCCCGGTACCGGCAGGCCGGCGTGCTCGGCCTTGATCGCGGCGATGCGGGCGGAGTTGACGCGGCTCATCTGGCCGGCGCCGACACCCACGGTCTGACGGTTCTTGGCGTAGACGATGGCGTTGGATTTGACGAACTTGGCCACTTTCCAGGCGAAGATCAGGTCATGGATTTCCTGCTCGCTCGGTGCGCGCTGGGTCACGATCTTCAGGTCTTCCGCCTTGATCATGCCGATGTCGCGGCTCTGCACCAGCAGGCCGCCGTTGACCCGCTTGAAGTCCCAGCCGGCGGCACGTTCGGCCGGCCATTCGCCGCACTCGAGCAGGCGCACGTTGGCCTTGGCCGCGACCACTTCACGGGCTGCGGCGGAGATTTTCGGGGCGATGATCACTTCGACGAACTGGCGCTCGACGATGGCCTTGGCGGTTTCGCCATCCAGCTCGCGGTTGAAGGCGATGATGCCGCCGAAGGCCGACTCGGTGTCGGTGGCGTAGGCCAGGTCGTAAGCCTTGCGGATGCCGCCTTCGTCTTCCGGAACCACGGCAACGCCGCACGGGTTGGCGTGCTTGACGATGACGCAGGCCGGCTTGACGAAGCTCTTCACGCATTCCAGCGCGGCGTCGGTGTCGGCCACGTTGTTGAAGGACAGCTCCTTGCCCTGTAGCTGGATGGCGGTGGAGACGCTGGCTTCGCCCTTCTTCGCTTCCACGTAGAACGCCGCGCTCTGGTGCGGGTTCTCGCCGTAGCGCATTTCCTGCGCCTTGACGAACTGGCTGTTGAAGGTGCGCGGGAAGGCGCCACGGCCCTCGGTGGACAGGGTGTCACGCGCCTGGTCGATGGTGCCCAGGTAGTTGGCGATCATGCCGTCGTAGGCGGCAGTGTGCTCGAAGGCCTTGAGGGCCAGGTCGAAACGCTGGGCATAGCTCAGGCCACCGGCTTTCAGCGCGGCGACGATGCCGGCGTAGTCGCCGGTGTTGACCACGATGGCCACGTCCTTGTGGTTCTTCGCAGCCGAACGGACCATGGTCGGGCCGCCGATGTCGATGTTCTCGATGGCGTCGGCCAGGTCGCAGTCAGGCTTGGCCACGGTGGCCTCGAAGGGGTAGAGGTTGACCGCCACCAGGTCGATCGGCTTGATGCCGTGCTCGTCCATCACCGCCGCGTCGAGGGCGCGACGGCCGAGGATGCCGCCGTGGATCTTCGGGTGCAGGGTCTTCACGCGGCCGTCCATCATCTCCGGGAAGCCGGTGTAGTCCGCCACTTCCACTGCGGCTACGCCGTTGTCCTTGAGCAGCTTGTAGGTGCCGCCGGTGGAGAGGATCTCGACACCGAGGGCGCTCAGTTCACGGGCAAACTCGAGGACGCCGGTCTTGTCGGAAACGCTGATCAGCGCGCGGCGGACGGGCAGAAGGGTGGTCTGGTCGGTCATGTCACTATCCATCAGAGCGGGGGATATCAGCAAAAAAGGCGGCTCATGCGGGCCGCCCTTTTCAGGAGTTCAGGGTTACAGCAGATCGTACTGCTTGAGCTTCTTGCGCAGCGTGCCGCGGTTGAGGCCGAGCAGTTCGGAGGCCTTGGTCTGGTTACCTTTCACATAATTCATGACGGTTTCCAGCAGCGGCGCTTCCACTTCGGTGAGCACCAGGTTGTACACGTCGGTGACGTCCGCGCCCTCCAGGTGGGCGAAATAGTTATGCAGCGCCTTCTCCACGGCGCCGCGCAGGGTCTGGCCCTCTTCGCTCGGCGTGCTCAGGTGCTGTTTCAGGCTGGTGTTGTCACTCACGGGTGCAATTCCACTCACTAAGGTCTCTGTCATCAACGTCATGCGGCCACCTCGTTTCCATCATCGTGCCGCTCGCGGAAGAACTCGCGAACGTGGGCGCACTGTGCGTCCGTACTGTCCAGACGGTTGAACTGGGCGCGAAACTCCCTGGCGCCCGGCAGGGTTGCCAGATACCAGCCGACATGCTTGCGGGCGATGCGTACGCCCATCAATTCGCCGTAGAAGGCGTGCAGTGCGGCCAGGTGTTCTAGCAGAATGCGTTCCACTTCGAGCAGGCCGGGCGCCGGCAGGGTGCTGCCGGTACGCAGGTAATGCTCGATTTCACGAAAGATCCACGGCCGGCCCTGTGCGGCGCGACCGATCAGCAGCGCGTCGGCGCCGGTGGCGTCGAGCACGGCCTTGGCTTTCTGTGGGGAGTCGATGTCGCCGTTGGCGAACACCGGGATGCTGACCGCCTGCTTGATGGCGGCGATGGTCTCGTACTCGGCGTCGCCGGTGTACAGGTCGGCGCGGGTGCGACCGTGTACGGCCAGTGCGCTGATGCCGGCGTCCTCGGCGATCTTCGCCACGGTCACGCCGTTCTTGTTCTGTCGGTCCCAGCCGGTGCGGATCTTCAGGGTCACCGGCACGCTCACCGCGCCGACCACGGCATCGAGGATCTCGCGCACCAGCGGCTCGTCGCGCAACAGGGCGGAGCCGGCGGCCTTGTTGCAGACCTTCTTGGCCGGGCAGCCCATGTTGATATCGATGATCTGTGCGCCCAGCTCGACATTCTTGCGCGCCGCTTCGGCGAGCATCTGCGGGTCGCCTCCGGCGATCTGCACCGAGCGTGGCTCGGGATCACCGGCGTGCAGCAGACGCAGACTGGACTTGCGGCTATTCCACAGGCGCACATCGCTGGTGACCATCTCCGACACCACCAGGCCGGCGCCGAGGTTGCGGCACAGCTGGCGGAACGGGCGATCGGTGACACCGGCCATGGGGGCCAGGATCAACCGATTGGGCAATGTGTAGGGGCCAATACGTGGGGCCGACATGGGGCGTCCCTGCTTGTTGGTTCGCAGTTGAGACAAAGGGCGATCAACACCTGCCCTCCACTGTGTCCTCAGGGGAAACGATGGTGGGTCGGTGCTCGCGAAAGGGTGGGCATGATACCCGCTCTGGGTGACCGGATAAAGGCTGTTTTGAACAAATTCTGAACAGCTATGGGCTTATCGCCAGTAGTTAGATGGACGGCCTGCGACCACAGGCCGCGTGGCCTCCAGGCTATTCCGGGGAGTGGAAGCTGAGGCTGTAGTTCACCGCGCGGGTGCCCGGGTCGAGGATGTCCAACGAGATGTGAATGGGCGTCTGCGGCGGCATTTCGCTCTGCCCGGCGAGCTCGCCGGCGAGGTATTCGCTGGGTTTGAAGCGACGACTGGCGACCAGTTGTCCGCCGAGGTCGGCGAAGCGCATTTCCAGCAGTGGGAAGGGCTGGGCGAAGGGCGCGCGGTTGTAGAGGATGGCGTCGACGATCAGTGCGCCGGAGAACTCCGGGTGGCTGCGCACCACCAGGTTGCTGCTGCGGATCTGGCTGATGTCGACCTTCGACGGCAGCTCGCAGCCGATGTTCGGGCAGAGCTGTTCGAACCAGGGGCGATAGCGATCCTGACGCGCCAGTTCGTCGAAGTTGTAGGCGGCGTACTGCGCCAGCAGCCCAGCTGCGGCCAGCAGGTTGAGCAGGCCCCAGCCGAACAGGCGGCCCCAGGCCGTCTCCTTCTGCTGCTGCCAGTCGAGTTGCAGCGGTTCGTCGTCGAGGTCGAACAGGCGTTCCTCGCGCAGAGCAGGCTCGCTGCGTGCGCTGTCGTCGGGTTCGGGCTCGTCGTGAGGCTGGTCGTCTTCCGCGTCCGCCGCGTCCAGTGCGCCGATGCGAGGCTCTTGCGGCTGCTCGCGTTCGACGGCACTCGCGGCTGGCGAGGCCGCTGCGAGCAGCTCGTCGCTCTGGCGCGGCGCGGGCTCGGGGGCGTTCGTCGGCTCCAGCTCGAAGCTGTCGCGCTTTACCTGTTCGTCACGCAGCAGTGCTTCGGCCCAGGCCTCGTCATGCACATCGTCGTCGTCCTGTGCCGTGGCGCTGCCGAAGCTCTCGCTGTAGCGCGGCGCGCGCTCCAGGGCGAGGAACTGCTGCGACAGCTGCTGCTCCTGCTCTTCCAGCTTGGCCAGCTCCTCATCCAGGTCGAGGCTGTCCAGGTCGAGGTCGTCATGAATCCACAGGGTCTCGTCGACGGCCTTCGCCGCAGGCGCCTTGGGGCTGCCTGGCGGCTGCGGCTTGCTGGCGGGGGCGCTGACCGGCTTGACGCTGGTCGCCGCTGCCGCACCGCGCGGGCCGAACAGTTGCTCGGCGGCGTTGAACACGTGCAGGCAGGCACCGCAGCGGACTGCGCCATGGGCCGCAGCCAGCTGCGCCTGGCTGACGCGGAAGCTGGTGCGGCAATTGGGGCACTGGGTGACGTGGCTTTCGCTCATGCGCGGGTCCGGGGAAACGAGGCGGCTAGTCTAACGCAACGGCTACGCGCGGTTCAGCGCTTGACGCCGCTGATGCGCACCCAGCCATCCTTGACGGCCGTCGGGTCGAGGTCGAACGCCTCTGCGTAGGCGGCACGGACTTCCTCGGCCTGCTCGGCGAGAATGCCCGACAGCGCCAGGCGTCCACCGCCCCTGACCAGGGTGGTGATCTGCGCGGCCAGGGCTACCAGCGGGCCGGCGAGAATGTTGGCGACCACCACGTCGGCTTGTTGCTGGGGCATGTCCGCAGGTAGGTAGACCGGGAAGCGCGCCGGGTCGATGCCATTGCGCGAAGCGTTGTCGCGCGAGGCTTCCAGAGCCTGCGGGTCGATATCGGTGCCGACCGCCTGCGGTGCGCCGAGCAGCAGGGCGGCGATGGCGAGAATGCCCGAGCCGCAGCCGAAGTCGATCACGCTGCAGCCTTCGAGCTGCTGGCCGTCGAGCCATTCCAGGCACAGGGCAGTGGTGGGGTGGGTGCCGGTGCCGAAGGCCAGGCCCGGATCGAGCAGCAGGTTCACGGCTTGCGGCTCCGGCGCGGCGTGCCAGCTGGGGACGATCCACAGGCGCCGGCCGAAGCGCATGGGCTGGAAGTTGTCCATCCAGCTGCGCTCCCAGTCCTGGTCCTCGATGCGCTCGACCTGGTGCTCGGGCAGTGCGCCGCCGCACAGCAGCTGCAGGTGAGCGAGCAGCGCGGTTTCATCGGTGTCGGCTTCGAACAGCGCCAGCAGGTGGGTATGCGACCACAGCGGCGTGGTGCCCAGGTCCGGTTCGAAGATCGGCTGGTCTTCGGCATCCATGAAGGTCACCGACACGGCGCCCACTTCCAGCAGGGCATCTTCGTAGGTTTCCGCCTGCTCGGGGGTGATGGCGAGACGGACTTGTAACCAGGGCATGGAAAACCTCATGAACGGGGCGCGTTTGGCCGCGCAGCTTACTTGAACGGACGGCCGGCTTGCCAGCGTGCCCGCCGAAACGACAAGGGCCGCCCGTGGGCAGCCCTTGTTGCAACGCGTATCAGGCTCAGTGCCTGTCCATACCCAGTTTCTTTTCCAGGTAGTGGATGTTCACGCCGCCTTTGACGAAACCCTTGTCGCGGGTCAGGTCGCGGTGCAGCGGCACGTTGGTCTTGATGCCGTCGACAACGATCTCGTCCAGAGCATTGCGCATGCGCGCCATGGCCTCGTCGCGATCCTTGCCGAAGGTGATCAGCTTGCCGATCAGCGAGTCGTAGTGCGGCGGTACGCTGTAGCCACTGTACAGATGCGAGTCGACACGAACGCCGTTGCCGCCCGGGGCATGGAAATGCTTGACCTTGCCGGGGCTGGGCATGAAGTTGTCCGGGTCTTCGGCGTTGATCCGGCACTCGACCGAGTGACCGAGGATCTTCACGTCTTCCTGCTTGATCGACAGCTTGTTGCCGGCGGCGATGCTGAGCATCTCCTTGACGATGTCGATGCCGGTGACCATCTCGGTGACCGGGTGCTCCACCTGAACACGGGTGTTCATCTCGATGAAGTAGAAACGGCCATCTTCGTAGAGGAACTCGAAGGTGCCGGCGCCACGGTAGCCGATCTCGACGCAGGCATCGACGCAGCGCTTGAGCACTTCGGCGCGGGCCTTCTCGTCGATCAGCGGGGCCGGGGCCTCTTCGATCACCTTCTGGTGGCGACGCTGCAGCGAGCAGTCACGGTCGTACAGGTGAATGGCGTTGCCCTGGCCGTCGGACAGCACCTGGACTTCGACGTGGCGCGGGTTGCCGAGGAATTTTTCCAGATAGACCATCGGGTTGCCGAACGCGGCACCGGCTTCGGTGCGGGTCAGCTTGGCCGACTTGATCAGGTCTTCTTCCTTGTGCACCACGCGCATGCCGCGACCACCACCGCCACCGGCGGCCTTGATGATCACCGGGTAGCCCACTTCACGGGCGATGCGCAGGGCTTCTTCCTCGTCTTCCGGCAGCGGGCCGTCGGAGCCGGGTACCACCGGTACGCCGGACTTGATCATGGCGTCCTTGGCCGACACCTTGTCGCCCATCAGGCGGATCACGTCGGCTTTCGGGCCGATGAAGGCGAAGCCGGAGTTCTCCACCTGTTCGGCGAAGTCGGCGTTCTCGGCGAGGAAGCCGTAACCCGGGTGGATGGCAGTGGCGCCGGTGACTTCAGCCGCGCTGATGATCGCCGGGATGTGCAGGTAGGACTGTGCGCCGGGTGCCGGACCAATGCAGACGGACTCGTCGGCCAGGCCCAGGTGCATCAGTTCGCGGTCGGCGGTGGAGTGCACGGCCACCGTCTTGATGCCCAGTTCCTTGCAGGCGCGCAGGATACGCAGGGCGATTTCGCCACGGTTGGCGATAAGGACTTTTTCCAGCTTCTGCATTGCAGGCTCCCCGTGCATCAAACGATGGTGAACAGGGGCTGGTCGTACTCAACCGGCTGGCCGTTTTCCACCAGGATGGACTCGATCACGCCGCTGGCTTCGGCCTCGATGTGGTTCATCATCTTCATCGCTTCGACGATGCACAGGATGTCGCCTTTCTTCACGCTCTGGCCCACTTCGACGAAGTTGCCCGAGGTCGGCGAGGCGGCGCGGTAGAAGGTACCGACCATCGGCGAACGGGCGACGGTGCCGTTCAGCTTCGGTGCGGCAGCCGGGGCGGCTTCAGCGCCGGCGGCCGGAGCCGGGGCGGCAACCGGAGCAGCGGCCGGGGCCGGTGCATAGATGGGCTGCGCGGCGTAGGCCGGCTGCTTGTTGCTGTGACGGCTGATGCGTACGGACTCTTCGCCCTCTTTGATCTCCAGCTCGTCGATACCGGACTCTTCCAGCAGCTCGATCAGTTTCTTGACTTTACGGATATCCATGAAGGTTCAACTCCCAGAGGTGAGGTAGGACTTGTCTACCGAGCGTCGCGTCAGGCGCGCTCGGCCAGTTGTTCGAGTGCCGCTTCCAGGGCCAGCCGATAACCGCTGGCGCCAAGGCCGCAGATCACCCCTACTGCAACGTCGGAAAAATAGGAGTGATGGCGGAATGGTTCACGCTTGTGCACGTTGGACAGGTGCACTTCGATGAATGGGATGCTCACTGCCAGCAACGCGTCACGTAATGCGACACTCGTATGGGTAAAAGCGGCAGGATTGATCAGGATAAAGTCGACGCCTTCACCTTTTGCTGCGTGAATGCGGTCGATCAGTTCGTACTCGGCATTGCTTTGCAGGTACATCAGGTGGTGGCCGGCTTCGCGGGCGCGCAGCTCCAGGTCCTGATTGATCTCGGCCAGCGTGGTGGCGCCGTATTTGTCTGGCTCACGGGTACCCAGCAGATTCAGGTTGGGGCCGTGAAGTACCAGTAGAGTGGCCATGGACGCGTTCCTTGTTGTTCGGGCTGCGCAGGACTATGCCGCAGCCGTGCGATGTCAGCAATAGTCGACACGATGCCTGCCGTTTGCGGCAAGAATATGACTATAGCAGCTGGTCTGGTCGCTATCGGATCGTTGCGCTGCCCCTGTGAGGTCGCAATGTCCGCGGTGTGGCTGGTCAGCGGCTGCTGCGTGCCGCGGCTCGATCCAGGCGCACGCCGAAGGTGGCGGCGTCGACTTCACCTACGACACGCAGATCGAGCAGTTCGTCACCCTGGTCGGAGAACAGCTGGATGGCGGGCGGCCCGAACAGCTGGTAGCGATCCAGCAGGGCGCGCTGCGCGGCACTGCTTTCGGTGATATCGAAGCGTATCAGTCTCCAGCCGGCCAGCTTGCTGCCCACCTCGGCATTGCCGAACACTTCGCGTTCGATCAACTTGCAGCTGATGCACCAGTCGGCGTACCAGTCCAGCAGCAGCGGCTGCCCGGCTGCCTTGGCCTCGGCCAGCGCAGCGTCCAGCTCGGCAGGGCTGCTCAGGGTCTGCCAGGCACCGCTCTTGGTGCTGCCCTGGCTGGCAGTGGCCGACAGCTGACCGAGCGGCTTGAGCGGGTCGCTCGTACCCTGCAGGGCACCGACCCAGGCGGCCAGGGCGTAGACCAGCAGGGCCAGGCCGACGATCTGGTCGAGTTTCTGCCGGTGCGTCTTCGGGCCGAATTCCAGTGCGCCGAGGAACACCGCCACGCCGCCGGCCAGCAGGCCCCACAGCGCCAGGCTGAGGCTGCCCGGCAGCACGCGTTCGAGCAGCCAGACGGACACGGCCAGGAGCATCACGCCGAAGGCGTTGCGCACGGTGACCAGCCACGGGCCGGACTTCGGCAGCAGGGCGCCGCCACCCGCGCCGAACAGCACCAGCGGCGTGCCCATGCCCAGGCCCAGGGCGAACAGTTGCAGGCCGCCACCGACGGCGTCGCCGGTGCTGCTGATATAGAGCAGCAGGGCGGTCAGGGGCGCGGTGATGCAGGGCGACACGATCAGGCTCGACAGCACGCCCAGGGTCGCGGCCCCGGCGATGGTGCCGCCCCGGGTCTGGCTGGCGCGCTGGTCGAGGCGGTCGCGTATGAAGGCCGGCAGGCGCAGTTCGAAGACGCCGAACATCGCCATGGCGAACAGGCCGAAGAAGGCGGCGAAGGGCACCAGCACCCAGGGCGACTGCAGCATGGCCTGCAGGTTGAGACCGGCGCCGAACAGCCCCATCAGCGCGCCGAGCACGGCATAGCAGGCCGCCATCGGCAGCACGTAGGCGAGCGACAGGACCAGCCCGCGGGCATTGCTCGGGCGACCGCGCAGCACCACGCCGGAGAGAATCGGCAGCATGGGCAGCACGCAGGGGGTGAAGGTCAGGCCCAGCCCGGCGAGGAAGAACAGCGCCAGATCTTTCCAGGTCCACTCGCTCTTCTGCAGGTCGGCGACGCTGGCGGGCATCTCGCCGATCTCGATGTACTCGGTCTCGGGCGGGTAGCACAGGCCCTTGTCGGCACAGCCCTGGTAGCCCACCTGCAGGCGCAGCGGACGGTTGTCCGGGTTGTCCAGCGGCAGGCGCACGTCGAGCACACCGTAGTACACCTCGACATCGCCAAAGAATTCGTCGTGCTTGGCCTTGCCGGCAGGCAGTTGCGCCTCGCCGAGGTCGAAGCCGGCCGGCTCCACGCTGAAATTCAGGCGGTGGCGGTACAGGTAGTAGCCCTCGGCCGCGACGAAACGCAGGGTCACGCTCTGCGCATCGCTGCTCACCAGGCTCAGCTTGAAGGCTTCCCGTACCGGCAGGAAATCGCTGCTGTTGTTCAGCGGGGCGCCAAGCGGCGACGCGGCCGGGCGCTGGTCGAACAGGTTGGCGCTGGCCGGCAGGCTCAGGCACAGCAGGAGCAGGGGAAGGAGCAGACGACGCAGTGACATCGGGCGACTATCTCGGCGGAAGGTGGCGGCATGATACCGGAAAGCGCCCATGCACATTTCGCCAGCTGAACGGACTGCCGATCTGCTCGGATGAGCGTCGCTTGGATCGGCGGCCGCGCGCCGAGTTCCAGGCCTGCGCCGGTATGCCGCAGGTCAGACGCGAAACGCCTGGACGGCCTCGTGCAGCTGGCCGCCCAGCTGCATCAGTTGCTCTCCCTGGTCACGCCCCTGGCCGATGCGTTGCAGGTTGTCGTCGCCCAACTGGTGGATGCGCTCACCGTGCTCGCGGATCTCGCTGACCGAGTCGCTCTGCTGGGCAGTGGCCTCGGCGATGCGTTCGGCCATGCTGGCAATGGTGCGGATCGCGCTGACGATCTCGTCGAGCGCGCCGTCGGCGGCCTCGGCCTTGCCTGCGGTCTGTTCGGCGTGCTCGACCTGGGCGCGCATGGCCTGCACCGACTGGTGTGCGGCCTGCTGCAGGCGACCGATCACGTCCTGAATCTCGGCGGTGGCACTGCCGGTGCGTTGCGACAGCGAGCGGACTTCGTCGGCGACCACGGCGAAACCTCGCCCGGCCTCGCCGGCCCGCGCCGCCTCGATGGCGGCGTTGAGGGCGAGCAGGTTGGTCTGTTCGGCGATGCCGCGAATCACCGTCAGCACGCTGCCGATGGTGGCGGTTTCATCGGCCAGGCGCTCGATGGCCTGGGCGTTGCCCTGAACTTCCGTCACCAGGGCGTGCAGGCCCTCCAGGCTCTGGCCGATGACCTGCTGGCCCTGGACCAGGGCGCGGTCGGCGTCGCGGCTGGCGTCTGCCGTCTGGCTGGCGTCCTGCGCCACCTGGCCGATGGTCGCCTCCAGCTCGCCCAGGGCGTCACGAATCAGGGCCGTGTCGCCGGCCTGGCGCTCGGCGCCGCTGTGCAGGCCGCCACTGAGCTCGGCCAGGGTACGGCTGGAGCCGGCAACCTGTTCGGCATGGCCGCGAATGCTGGCGACCAGCTCCACCAGGTAGCGGCGCAGGTGGTTGAGCGAATCCTCGATATCGCTCAGCTCACGGGTGCGCGAGTTGATGGTGATGGCCTCGGCGAAGTCGCCATGGGCCCACTTCGACAGCGCCGGGACCAGGTGCCCGAGGACCCGTGACAGGCGGCGCTGGATACGGTCGATGACCAGGGCGATGAGCAGGATCAGGCCGATCATCAGGCCCTGGATCAGGCGCACTTCGCCCTGGATGCGCGCGTATTCGGCCCTGACCAGCGGTTCCAGCCCGGCCAGCGCCTGCTGCACCTGGGTCACGCGCTCGCTGGTGGTCTGGGCCAGTTGCTGGCGTTGCTCGACCAGCTCGCGTGTGCGTTGCAGTTCATTGGGGTAGCGGCGTACCAGTGTGCTCAGCTCGCGCTTGAGGTCGATGCCCCGGTCCTGCGCCTGCTGTTCCTGCTGGCCTTCGTCCAGGCCGAGCAGGGCGGCGAAGCCGATGCTGGCGGAGCTGTCGGCTTCCTGCACGCCGAGCAGTGGCAGGGCGTCCAGCGCCGAGACCTGCTGGCCGAGTGCCTTGAGCTCGCGCTCGACATCGCCCAGCAGCTCGCTGCGCCCCTGGCTGATGAAGCGCTCGCGTGCATGCACCAGTTTCAGCAGGCGTGAACCCGCCTCCCGCAGGGGCTTGCGGTAGGCGCTGGCGGCTGGCGTGTCGGCGCTATCGGCGTACTGAGTCAGTTGTTCCATCGCCGCGAGCATTTCCCGTTCTGCCTGCAGCAGCAGGCCCTGTGGGTCGCCCGCCAGCTTGCCGGCGGCCAGCAGCTGGTTGCCGCTGAATTCGCGGAGCTGTTCGAGGCTGGGGCGCAGTTCGTCGGCCAGTTGCGGCGGAAGCTGGTCGAGCGCCTGCTTGAACGCGTCGATGGCCTGGGTCGCGGTGCTGTGCTGCACGGCGTTGCCGCTGGCCAGGTAGGCCTGGATGTTGTCGGCGACCTCGCGCTGGAACTGCTGCGACAGCGTCAGGTAGCGCTCCATCAGCTGGACCGGTTGCTGCAGGGCGCGTTGCGACCACCAGAGGGTAGCTGCCAGGGCTACGCAGACGGTGACCAGCAGCAGGGTGTTGAGGTTGGTGAGCAGCTTGAGGCGCATGGCAGGCTCGAACGAAGACTGAACGATGCCTGCGAGGTTATTGCGATTTGGTTACAGCCTGATGACGGCGTGCGCTGCGTCACGTTTTCCTGCCTGTCCAGCCGTCGCCCTCGGTGGGCCGCACGGTCGAGCGTTTCAGTCGTCGCTGTACAGCTCGACCCGGTTGCGCCCGCCATGCTTGGCCTTGTACAGCGCCTCGTCGGCCCGCTTGGACAGGGCGTTGCCGTCCAGGCCCGGTTGCAGCATGGCGATGCCGCAGCTGAAGGTGCAGGAGAGGTCCTGTGGCTGCGCCGGGTAGTGGATCTCGGCGAAGCGCTGGCGGATTTCCTCGAGCACCTTGAGCGCCGACTGCTCGTCGGTGTCCGGCAGCACCACGGCGAACTCCTCGCCGCCGTAACGACCGATGTGATCGGTCTTGCGCAGGCGCTGCTTGAGGAACAGCGCCAGGCTCTTGATCACCCGGTCGCCCATGGGGTGGCCGTAGGTGTCGTTGACCTTCTTGAAATGGTCGATGTCGAGCATGGCGAAGGCCAGCGGCTGCTCTTCGCGGCGGGCGCGGTAGCAGGCGTCGTCGAGCAGCTGCAGGGTGTGGGTGTGGTTGTACAGACCGGTGAGGCTGTCACGCACCATGCGCGCCTTGAGGTTGCGCGCGCGCGCCGCCCGGTTGCGCACGGTGGCGATCAGGTGGCGTGGCTTGATCGGCTTGGTGAGGAAGTCGTCGCCGCCTTCGCTCATGGCGTCGAGCTGCTTGTCCAGGTCGTCCTCGGCCGACAGGTAGATGATCGGCACGCTGACGTAGCGGTCGTTGTGGCGGATCACCTTGGCCAGTTCGGTGCCATTGCACTCGGGCATGTACATGTCGAGGATGATCAGGTCCGGCTGGAACTCGGCCAGCGCGTCCATCGCCTTGATCGGCTCGGTGAGGGTGTGGGTCAGGATGCCGGCGCTGTTGAGCACGCGCTCGGTATGCGTGGCCTGGGCCTTGGAGTCATCGACGATCAGTACCTTGTACGGATCGTACTGGGAGACATGGGTCAGCACCTCGATGCGTTCGAGCAGGCTCGAGGCATCCAGCGAACCGGTGAAGAACTCCTGCCCGCCGGCACGCACCGCCGCCAGGCGGGTCGGGGTGTCGGTGTCGCAATGGCTGAAGAACAGCAGGGGAATCTTCTGTTCCAGGCCCTGCTGGATGGAGTCGGCGAGTTCCAGGCCGATGCCGGCGAAGTCCACGTCCATGACGATGGCCGCCGGGTGGCGTTCGGCGATGGCCGCGCGGAAGGCGCGCTCGTCACCGAGTGGCTGCGCCGCGAGACCGAAGAATTCCAGTTGCTGGGCCAGGCGCTCGGCGCGCTGGGCATCCTGCAGGGCGAGGTAGACCGGCTTGCGCAGGGGCGGCAGGAAGGTCTGCTCGAAGGCATCGCTGTGGCGCAGACCCGTTCGCGACAGGCGCTGCATGGCCTGGTTGAGCCGGGCGATCAGGCTGCTGTTGAGGCGCCCGCGATTCTCCACCACCTCATCGAGGCTGGTACTGATGGTCTTCGCCAGCTGGGCATGCTCGATCTGCTCGAAACGCTCGGCGTAGCGCAGCAGGCGCAGGTTGGCCTCGGTCAGCTCGGCCATGCCGGCATCGCTCCACTCGCTGCGCTGCAGACGCTGCCAGACTTCCAGCACCTGACGCGCCTGATGGATCACGCGCTGGGCAAAGTGGTGCTTGAGGCGGTCGCGACTGGGGTCCGGGTGCTCGGTCATGGGCCGACTTCTATCGAGTGTTAAGTCAGTGGTGGCTTGATGCTATCACTTGTCGGCGGTGCTGGCATTGCCGCCGATCAATTGGCGGCGGTATTTCTGTCGAATAGGCGACAAAAATGTGCATTGGGCTATTTTGACGTCGCACGTACCGGTGCGTCAGGCGAGGCGAGTCACAAAAACGGCTTTTCCTCGTACCGGCGGTAAGTTTGCCCGCGCGCCCTGCGTTTTGCTGCGAGCTTGCCTTATAGTGCGGGACAGGTCGCAACCCGTTGGTCGGCTTGTGGTCGAACATTCGAATTCGCTTAAAAAGGACATTGCCATGCTGGACTGGAAGAATCGCGCGGCGAGCTCGCCCGACGGTACCGACAAGACCGCGAAACTGGGGCGTGAGCGCAGCAGCTCCAGCCTGATTGGACGCGCGCTCGGCGGGCTGCTCGGTGTGTACCTGCTGGTGACCCTGGTCGTGGGCTGGTACTGGAGCCAGGAACCTGGCGCCTTTCAGGTGCAACAACATGCCCAGGCGGCCGCGCAGCAGGCGCAGCGCCAGATGGTTACCGGCTACACCACGGTGGAAACGCTCAAACAGGTCGCCAGCACCCTGCTGGACAAGCCGGGCGGCTATCTGTCCAACGACCTGGCACCGCCGGGCCTGTGGCTGGACAACATGCCGAACTGGGAATACGGCGCACTGGTGCAGGTGCGCGACTTCGCCCGGGCGCTGCGCAAGGACTTCTCGCGCTCGCAGTCGCAGTCCACGGAAGACCCGGACCTGGCCAAGGCCGAGCCGCGTTTTCACTTCGACCACAAGAGCTGGGCGCTGCCTGCCTCCGAATCCGAGTACCGCGAAGGGATCAAGTCGCTGGACCGCTACCTCGCCCGTCTGGCCGATCCGGGGCAGAAGAATGCGCAGTTCTATGCGCGTGCCGACAACCTCAACAACTGGCTGGGCGACGCCGGCACCCGTCTCGGCTCGCTGTCGCAGCGTCTGTCGGCCAGCGTCGGCCAGGTACGCCTGAGCGACAACCAGCAGGTCGGCAACGATGCCGCGGAGTCGGGTCTGATCGGTGAGGGCGGCGTGTACGAGACCCCCTGGCTGCAGATCGACAACGTGTTCTACGAGGCCCGTGGCCAGGCCTGGGCGCTGGCTCACCTGCTGCGTGCCGTCGAAGTCGACTTCGCCGATGTGCTGGCCAAGAAGAACGCCACCGTCAGCGTGCGCCAGATCATCCGCGAGCTGGAGGCGGCGCAGGCGACGCTGTGGAGCCCGATGATCCTCAACGGCAGTGGCTACGGCATCCTCGCCAACCACTCGCTGGTGATGGCCAACTACATCTCGCGTGCCAACGCCGGCATCATCGATCTGCGTCAGCTGTTGAGCCAGGGTTGATGAGCACGATCTCGGCGGCGGAGGCGGCGCATCGTGCCGCCTCCGACAGCGAGCGGGTCGCCTGGGTCGACGAGAACGACCGGCCGCTGGGTGGCGTCTCGCGGGCGCAGCTGCGTGAGCGTCACCTGATCGGCCGTGGCACCTATATCCTGCTGTTCAACTCTGCCGGCCTGCTGTGCGTGCACCGCCGTACCCTGAGCAAGGCGCTGTACCCAGGCTACTGGGATGTCGCGGCAGGCGGCATGGTGCTCGAAGGCGAGGATTACCGCCTCTCCGCCGAGCGCGAGCTGGCCGAGGAACTGGGAATCGTCGACGCCGAGCTGGTCGAGCATGCGCACTTTCTCTACGACGCGCCGGAGAGCCGCCTGTGGTGCATGGCCTATTCGGCGGTGTCCGATGCGCCGCTGGTGCTGCAGCCGGAGGAGGTGCTCGAAGCGCGTTTCATCAGTGTCGAACAGGCCCTGGAGGAAACCCGCCATATGCCGTACTGCCCGGACTCGCTGGCGGCGCTGGAACGTTACATGAACAGACCGCCTGCGGCTGTCTGATGCCTTCGTTACTGGGCGCTCGCAGCATGCCCGGCAACGCCTCGCATGGCTGCCAGTTGGGTGCTTGCACGCCTGTGGTGTCGCGGATTCCGAGCGCTTCGTGCACGATGGCGAACAGCGTCGCCATCGTGCCGGACAATGACGCAAATACGTACTTAGCAAGCTCGGTCTTTGCCGTTACACTGCGCGACCTTTTCGGCGGACCTCTGTTCGCCAGCGCTGCCCCTGCCTGAGTGGGGCTTCGCGGTCGACCTGCGTCGGCCAGTCGCTATCCTGACCCCTACGAGGACAAGCCGGTGGTCAAGAAAGCCTCTTCATTCTCCGCTCTGAGCGGTCTCGTCTATTCCACCGATGGTGGTCGCCATTGCCCGGATTGCAACCAGCCGGTGGATGCCTGTGTCTGCAAGCAGACGCGCATTCCCGAAGGCGATGGCATCGCCCGCGTACGCCGTGAAACCAAGGGGCGTGGCGGCAAGACCGTCACCACGGTGAGCGGTGTGCCGCTGGCCGAGGAGCCGCTCAAGGAGCTGACCAGCGCCTTGAAGAAGCGCTGCGGCACCGGTGGTGCGCTCAAGGACGGCGTGATCGAGATCCAGGGCGATCACGTCGACCTGCTGTTGGCCGAACTGGGCAAGCGCGGTTTCACCGCGAAGAAGTCCGGCGGCTGACGCGCCATTATTTTCTAAACTTCGATGAAGCTCGGAGGGTCAACCGCCGAGCAAACGTCATCTTGCTTGCTTACATTTTCCGACTGGCCGCCCGCAGGCCAGGCTTTCTCATGGGAGAACCCGATGTCCGCACGACGCACCCGCAAAGACGACGGCAGCCAATGGACCGTAGCCGATAGCCGCAGTGTCTACGGCATTCGCCACTGGGGCGCCGGCTATTTCTCGATCAACGATGCCGGTCGCGTCGAGGTGCGTCCCAACGGGCCCGACAGCCAGCCCATCGACCTCAGCCAGCAGGTCGAGGAGCTGCGCCAGAGCGGTCTGTCGCTGCCGCTGCTGGTGCGCTTCCCGGACATCCTGCAGGACCGCGTGCGTCGCCTCACCGGCGCCTTCGACTCCAGCATCGAGCGTCTGGAATACCAGAGCCGCTACACCGCGCTGTACCCGATCAAGGTCAACCAGCAGGAAGCGGTGGTCGAGAACATCATCGCCACGCAGAACGTTTCCATCGGCCTGGAAGCCGGCTCCAAGCCCGAGCTGCTGGCCGTGCTGGCGCTGGCGCCGAAGGGCGGCACCATCGTCTGCAACGGCTACAAGGACCGCGAGTTCATCCGCCTGGCGCTTATGGGGCAGAAGCTCGGCCACAACGTGTTCATCGTCATCGAGAAGGAATCCGAGGTGCGCCTGGTGATCGAGGAGGCGGCCGAGCTCAAGGTCGCGCCGCAGATCGGCCTGCGCGTGCGCCTGTCCTCGCTGGCATCCTCCAAGTGGGCCGACACCGGCGGCGAGAAATCCAAGTTCGGTCTCTCGGCCGCGCAGATCCTCCAGGTCGTCGAGCGCTTCCGCGCGGCCGGGCTGGACCAGGGCATCCGCCTGCTGCACTTCCACATGGGGTCGCAGATCGCCAACATCGCCGACTACCGCAAGGGCTTCCGCGAGGCCATCCGCTACTACGGCGAGCTGCGCGCCATGGGCCTGCCGGTCGATCACATCGATGTCGGCGGCGGCCTCGGCGTGGACTACGACGGCACCCACTCGCGCAACGCCAGCTCGATCAACTACGACATGCAGGACTACGCCGATGCCGTGGTCGACATGCTCAAGGAATTCTGCGACCGCCAGGAAATCCCCCATCCGCACATCTTCTCCGAGAGCGGCCGGGCGATGACCGCGCACCACGCCGTGCTGCTGGTGCAGGTCACCGATGTCGAGCGGCACAACGACAAGGTGCCGGAGATCGATCCGAGCGTCGAACAGCCGGAAATCCTCCAGGTGCTGATCGAGCTGCTCGACGACAGCGATCCGGAAATGGTCGCCGAGACCTACTGGCGTGCCACCCACTACATCGAGGAAGTGGCCGCGCAGTATTCCGCCGGCAAGCTGGGCCTGGCGCAGAAGGCCCTGGCCGAGCAGTGCTACTTCGCCATCTGCCGTCGCCTGCACAACCAGCTCAAGGCCCGTCAGCGTTCGCACCGTGCGGTGATCGACGAGCTCAACGACAAGCTGGCCGACAAGTACATCTGCAACTTCTCGGTGTTCCAGAGCCTGCCGGACACCTGGGCCATCGGCCAGATCCTGCCGATCCTGCCGCTGTCGCGCCTGGACGAGGAGCCGCTGCGCCGTGCCGTGCTGCAGGACCTGACCTGCGACTCCGACGGCAAGATCCGCCAGTACGTCGACGAGCAGTCCATCGAGACCAGCCTGCCGGTGCACGAGATCAAGGAGGGCGAGGACTATGTGCTGGGCATCTTCCTGGTCGGCGCCTACCAGGAGATTCTCGGCGACATGCACAACCTGTTCGGTGACACCGACTCGGTGAACATCTACCAGGCCGCCGATGGCAGTGCGGTGCATGCCGGCATCGAGACCCACGACACCATCGAGGACATGCTGCGCTACGTGCACCTGTCGCCCGAGGAGCTGATGACGCATTACCGCGACAAGGTGGCCAGCGCCCGGATCAGTGCTCGCGAGCGCACCCAGTTCCTCGACGCGCTGCGCCTGGGGCTGACCCGCTCCTCCTACCTGGCGTCCTGACGCTCACCTGATCGCCTCGGCCAGACGTCGAGCCAGGTGCAACGCCTGCTCGGCGCTGGCGATGTTGGTGAAGCCCAGCAGCAGCCCGCTGCCGCAGGGATGCTGCCGCGACCACTCCGACAATGCCATCACTGCCAGCCCGGCGCCTTGTGCGCGGGCTGCCAGGGCGCGGTCGTCCTCGCGCTCGTCGAGCCGGGCCAGCAGATGAATGCCGCCGGCCTGCAACTCGACACGCAGGCGTGAACCCAGGACGTGTTGCAGCGCCGTGGCCAGATGAGCGCGGCGCTCGGCATAGCGCGCACGCATGCGCTTGAGGTGGCGGGCGAAGTGGCCCTGGTCGAGAAAGTCCGCGGTGATCGCCTGAGGCAACGCCGGACAGCCGTGATCGAAGTCCTGTGCGCAGGCGGCGAAGCGCGCCACCTGTGCCTGCGGCACCACCAGGTAGGCCAGACGCAAACCGGGGAACAGCACCTTGCTGAAGGTCCCGCAGTACAGCACACGGCCGGCATGGTCGAGGCTCTTCAGGGCCGGTAGCGGGCGACCGACGTAACGGTACTCGCTGTCGTAGTCGTCTTCGATGATCCAGGCCTGGCGGCTCGCCGCCCAGTCGAGCAGGGCCAGTCGCCGGGGCAGGCTCAGCGACAC
The DNA here is from genome assembly GCF_029542605.1 of Pseudomonas sp. REST10. Taxonomy (NCBI): domain Bacteria; kingdom Pseudomonadati; phylum Pseudomonadota; class Gammaproteobacteria; order Pseudomonadales; family Pseudomonadaceae; genus Pseudomonas; species Pseudomonas sp. REST10. Next base: position 1,032,340 of record NZ_CP035677.1, read on the forward strand.
ACCCAGGGGGCTCTGGTGGGACGGCGTGACCAGCGCACAGCGGGCATCCGGGGCGAGCGCCTGGCCGCGCTCCACGCAGAGTCCGTGTTCGTCCACCGGCACCGGGACGAGCGTGACCTCGCTGCCCTCGAGCATCTGGCGTGCCTTGAAATAGCCTGGGTCTTCGAACCAGCAGCGGTCGCCGGCCTGCAGCAAGGCCTGGCGGATCAGCAGCAGGGCGTTGCGATAGCCGGCGGTGATGAAGATCTGTTCCGGCTCGCAGGCGATGCCGCGCGACACCCCCAGATAGCGCACCAGGCTGCGCCGCAGCGCGGGCAGGCCTTGCGCGGGCGGGTAGTTGAGGTCGGGGCTGCTCAGCTGGCGCAGGTGGCGCGCGCCGAGCCGGCTCCAGAGCTTGCGTGGGAAGCTGTCCAGGGCCGGCAGGCCGAGCTGGAACGGCAGCGCCTCTGCGCTCGGCTCATCGCCTGAGCGCGAGGCCTGGCGCTCTTTGGCGGGCAGCAGCGGGTTGCCGGGGGCATGCGGCAACTGTGGGGAGACCACGGTGCCGGCCGGCCCGCGTGGCAGCAGATAACCCTCGCCGACCAGCAACTGGTAGGCCGCCTCCACCGTTCCGCGCGCCAGATTGAGCTCGCTGGCCAGGGCGCGAACCGAGGGCACGCGTTCACCTGGCTGCAGGCGGCCCTCGGCGATCGCCTCGCGCAGGCGCTGATAGAGCTGCAGGTAGATCGGTGTCGCCTTGTCGCGTGCGCTTTCCAGGCGAATGCTGTACATGCCTATGTCCTAATTGATTCGATGATTCTTGGCTCTACTGACTATGCCATGTTCCGCCTAGAGTGGCGGCCATCTTCGATGGAGAACCGCCATGATTTCCGACTACCGCTGTGACTGGCTCGACGACCCGGACGAACTGCGTGCCTGCCTGCCCCTGATGCGCGTATTGCGCCCACACCTGAGCGACGCCGACGATTTCGTCCAGCGCCTGCAACGCCAGGCCGAGCAGGGTTATCGCCTGCTGGCGGCGCGCCAGGGCGACGAGGTGCTGGGCCTGGCCGGTTGTCGCCTGCAGGAAAACCTGCTGCACGGGCGCTTCTTCTATGTCGATGACCTGGTGACGCGCGAGGACCTGCGTAGCCAGGGCATCGGCGAGCGGCTGCTGGATGAGGCGCGGGCCCAGGCACGCCGCCTGGGCTGTGCCAACTTCGTGCTGGACACGGCGCTGGGCAACGCACGCGGGCAGCGTTTCTACTACCGTCAGGGGTTGCTGGCCATCGGCATGCACTTTCGCGAGGTGCTTTGAAATGCAGCGAATCCTCCTGTTGGAATGTGGCCCCTTCGGTCGCCAGAGTCGCGGTAGCGGCCTGGCGCAGGAGCTGGTCGAGCGTCTGCGTCAGCGTCACCCCCAGGCCCAGGTGCTGGAGCGCGATCTGGCGAGCGAGCCCTTGCCGGCACTGGCAGCGGCCTATGCCGAGGCATTGGTGGCGCAGGCGCCTGGCGACGATCCGGCGTTGCAGGTCTCCGAGCGACTGATCGGCGAGCTGGAAGGCAGCGACTGCCTGGTGATCGCCACGCCGATGCACAACTTCACGGTGCCGGCGGCGCTGAAGCTGTGGATCGACTACGTGCTGCGCATCGGGCGCAGCTTCGCCGCCACCGAGGCTGGCAAGGTGGGGCTGCTGGCGGATCGTCCGACCTTCGTCGTGGTCAGCTCGGGCGGCTTCTACCGTGGCGAGCAGGCGCGGCAGCCGGACTTCCTCACCTCCTACCTGCGCCATGTGCTGAGTACCATCGGTATCCACGACCTGGAGTTCATTCACCTGCAGGGCCTGGTCCGCGGCCAGGCGCATGCCGAGGCGATGCTGGCGCAGGCGCGCGCGCAGCTGGATGCCAACCCCCATCTTGCTGCGCCGGGAGTCCTGCCATGAGCGCGTTGCGCCAGCCCTATTACGATCTGTCCGGCGAAGCGATGCAGGGCCTGCTCGCCACCAAGGCCGCGCTGGAGCGTGGCCCGCTGGGCAAGGAACTGATCGAACTGCTCTATCTGCGCGTCTCGCAGATCAACGGCTGTGCCTACTGCCTGGAGAAACACAGCGAGTCGCTACGTGCGGAGGGTGTGCCCCAGGCCAAGCTGGACGGCCTGGCCGGTTGGCGCGTGAGTCGTCATTTCCAGGCGCGTGAGCGAGCGGCGCTGGCCTGGGCGGAGTCGCTGAGCGAGATCGCCCGTAGCCATGCCGACGATCAGGACTACCAACCGCTGGAGGCGCACTTCAGTGCCAGGGAAATCTCCGACCTGACCATTGCCGTGGCCCTGATGAGTGGCCTCAATCGTCTGGCCATCGGCATGCGTCTGTGACGCTCAGCCTGCGCTGATCACGCCATAGCCACGCGCCATCAGCGCGGCCAGCAGGGGAATCACCAGCAACAGCAGCAGTTCCAGGCGGATGGTCCAGGTCACCAGGCGCAGTTGCCTGGGGCTGGGCTCCGGGACCTGGCCGGCCTGAACCGCGTTGCGCCAATTGAAGAAGACATAGGTCGGCAGGATCGACAGCAGGCCGACCAGGATGAACAGGCCGACCTTGGCATGGAACAGGCTGTTGCCCAGGTAATAGTCGGTGCCCTTGGCGAACCACAGTACGCGGGCGACGCCGGTCGCCAGGACCACGCCGGCACAGATGCCGTAGGCGATGTCGGTGATCATCAGGCTGCGCGCGCGTGACAGGTCCAGCGGCGCCTTGAACAGCACATGCTCGATGCTGAGCAGGGCGAACAGGGCGAAGATCGACAGGTAGTGCAGGTAGGCGACGAGGGCAGCGGCCATGCGGGTTCCTCTTCGGATCAGGGGGCGAGCAGGCTGCGGTTGCGGCCTTCGTGCTTGGCGCGATACAGCGCCTGGTCGGCGCGCTTGAGCGCCGCGCCGCTGCTCTCGCCGGGGCCGAGCAGGGCACAGCCGAGGCTGACGGTCTGCTGCAACTGCGTGTGTTCGAGCACGATGGGCTGGCTGGCGATGGCCTGGCGGATGCGTTCGGCGATCAGCAGCAGCTCCTGGTCATCCTTCACCAGGGCGAGGATGACGAACTCCTCGCCGCCGTTGCGCGTGACCACGTCCTGCGGGCGTACCGTCGCGCTCATGCGCCGTGCGCTTTCCCACAGCACGTGGTCGCCGGCATCGTGGCCATGCTCGTCGTTGACCCGCTTGAAGTGGTCCAGGTCGCAGTAGATCAGGCCGAGCTGCAAGCCGCTGCGCTCGGCGAGCGCCTGCTCCAGCGGCAGGAAATGCAGCAGCCCGGCACGGTTCCACAGTTGCGTCAGGGGGTCGAGCATGCCCTTGCGCTGCTCGCGGCTCAGCGCATCGCGCAGGTCATCGGCCTGGTGGGCGCAGTGGCGGAGTTGCAGGTAGCCCTGCACCACGTAGGCCAGATCCCTGAGTCGCATCAGCTCCTGGCGATCGAGGCGGCGCGGTGCCGGGTCGATCAGGCAGAGCGTGCCGAGCGCCTGTTGCTGGGCATCGAACAGCGGGTGGCCGGCATAGAAGCGCACGTGCGGGGCGCGCAGTACGATCGGGTTGTCGCAGAAACGGCTGTCGCGGTGGCTGTCCTCGACCACCAGTGGCGTGTCCTGCAGGATCGCGTGGGCGCAGAACGACACCGCGCGTGGGGTCTCGGCGACCTCCAGGCCCTGGCGACTCTTGAACCACTGGCGCTCGTTGTCGATCAGGCTGATCAGCGCTGTCTTGACCCCGAACAGATCGCGGGCCAGACGGGTGAGCGCATCCAGGTAGGGGTCGGCCGGTGTGTCGAGCACGTCCAGGCTCTCCAGGGCCTGCTGGCGTTCAGTTTCATTCGCGGGTAGCGGCGCACTGAGCATCGGTGATCTCTCCAGGGGGAAACCAGAGGTTGCGACGATTCATGTTCCAAGCATAGCCCCCGAGAACCAGGCTTCGCAGCCCCATGAATGCCAGAAATGCCAACCACAGCCCGTGGTTGCCCAGGCTCTGCAGCCACCAGGCCAGCGGCAGGCTCAGCGCCAGGGCGATGAGCATGGCGTCGCGCATCTCGCGGGCCCGCGTGGCGCCGATGAACAGGCCGTCGAGCAGGTAGCTCCACACGGCCAGCAACGGCAGCACGGCCAGGTATGGCAGGAACACCTGGGCCAGCACGCGTATCTCGCTGATGTCGGTGAGCAGGGCGACGAACCAGTGCCCGCCGAACAGGAAGAACAGCGCGAAGCCGATGCTGGCCAGCAATGACCAGGCACCGGCCACCAGCAGGGCGCGCCTCAGCGCATGGCGATCACGGGCGCCGAGCGCATGACCGCACAGCGCTTCGACGGCATGGGCCAGGCCATCGAGGGCATAGGCGGTCAGCGTCAGGCCGTTGAGCAGCAGGGCATTGGCTGCCACTGTGGCGTCGCCCAGGCGCGTGCCCTGCACGGTGATCAGGAAGAACACCAGTTGCAGCGCCAGCGTGCGGATGAAAATGTCACGGTTGACCGCCAGCAGCGGGCGCCAGCTGCTCCAGCGTTGCAGTGCGCGGCTGTCCAGGTGGCCGGGGTAGCGTGCGAGGGCGCCGCGGGTCAGCCACAGGCCGAGCAGGGCGCCGCTCCATTCGGCTATCACCGAGGCCCAGGCCGCGCCAGCCACGCCCCATTCGAGGCCGAGCACGAACAGCAGGTCCAGCCCGACGTTGAGCAGGTTGGCGGTGAGCAGAATGGCCAGCGGCCCGCGTGCGCTCTGCGTGCCCAGCAGCCAGCCGATCAGGGCATAGGTCGCCAGGCTGGCGGGCAGGCCGAACAGGCGAATCTGGAAGTACTGGCGCGCCAGTTGATCCAGCTCGGCCGACGGCTGCATCAGGCTCAGCGCCGCGCTGCTGAAGGGAATGGCCAGCAGACTCAGCAGCAGTGCCAGGCACACGCCCAGGCCGAGGCCCTGCAGCAGCACCTGGCGCAGCGCGCCGCCATCGCCACGGCCGGCCGCCTGGGCGGCGAAGCCGGTGCTGCCCATGCGCAGAAAGCCCATGGCCCAGGTCAGCAGGGTGTAAAGGCTGCCGCCGACCGCCACTGCCGCCAGCTGGTGCGCATGCGGCAGGTGGCCAACCACGGCGGTGTCCACCAGGGCCACCAGCGGCACCGAGAGGTTGGAGAGGATCATCGGCGCGGCCAGGGCCCAGACCTTGCGCTGGGTCGGGGCGTGGCGCCAGGCGTCGAGCAGGGCGGACATGGACGGCTCCGGCAAAGCGGCGATTATAGGCACAGCGTTGTGCTGCCCGCATGCCGTGGCAGGAGTGTGAGTGGCTTGGCGAATTCGTCGGGACGGCTCGTCGCTGGGGGGATGCCTCGGCTATAGTTGTCGGCTTCTGCGCCCCCCGATCATGGAGCCCGCAATGCCGAACAAAGGACTGCTTCTGGCCTTGGTACTGAGTCTGCTCAGTGCCTGTGATTCCTCTCAACCTCCTGCCACGGTGACCCCCGCCGCCCCTGCCGCGCAGCAGGCCGAGGCCGCGAGACCCGCAATCGATCGCGAGGCGCTGGCCAAGCGCTACGCCGGTCGCGAGCTGGAGGTGGTCGACGTTTCCGAAGTGCAGCTCGACGGCGCCAGCACGCTGTCGGTGACCTTCTCCATTCCCCTCGATCCCGAGCAGCCCTTCGCCGAGCGCCTGCATCTGGTCGACAGCACCAGCGGCAAGGTCGACGGCGCCTGGGAGCTGACCGACAACCTCAGCGAACTGCGCCTGCGCCACCTGGAGCCCAAGCGCAAGCTGGTGCTGACCGTCGATGCCGGCTTGCAATCGATCAATGGCGGCAAACTGGCGAGCGAGCATGTCAGCCGTTTCCAGACCCGCGACCTGCAGGCCAGCGTCGGCTTCGCCAGTCGTGGCTCGCTGTTGCCCACCCGCCTGGCCGAGGGCCTGCCGGTGATCGCCCTGAACGTCGACAAGGTCAATGTCGAGTTCTTCCGCATCAAACCGGAGATGCTGCCGCGTTTCCTCTCGCGCTGGGGCCGCGCCAGCAACCTGGACACCTGGGAAGCCCGTGAGCTGCTGCCGATGGCCGATCTGGTCTACGGCGGACGCTTCGACCTCAACCCGGCGCGCAACACCCGCGAGACCCTGCTGCTGCCGATCGCCGGCCTGGAGCCGTTCAAGCAGCCCGGCGTGTACCTGGCGGTGATGCGTGAAGCCGGCAGCTACAGCTATTCGCAGCCGGCGACCCTGTTCAGCCTCAGCGACATCGGCCTGTCGGCGCATCGCTACCAGGATCGCCTGGATGTCTTCACCCAGGCGCTGGAGGGCGGCAAGGCCCAGTCCGGCGTGCAGCTGGAGCTGCTCGACGGCGAAGGCGCGCTGCTCGCCGAGGGCAAGACCGATTCCGCCGGCCATGCGCAATTGCCGCTGCCGGCCAAGGCCCAGGTGCTGTTGGCCAAGCAGGACGAGCAGACCAGCCTGCTGCGCCTGAATACCCCGGCGCTGGACCTGGCCGAATTCGATATCACCGGTCCCAAGGCCCATGCCCTGCAGTTCTTCGTGTTCGGCCCGCGTGACCTCTATCGCCCAGGCGAGACCGTGCTGCTCAATGGCCTGCTGCGCGATGCCGATGGCAGCCCGGTGAAGGCTCAGCCGATCAGCGTCGAGGTGCGTCGCCCGGATGAGCAGGTCAGCCGCAAGTTCGTCTGGAATGCCGACGAGGGTGGCCTCTATCAATACCAGCTGCCGCTGGCCGAGGAAGCGCCGACCGGGCGCTGGCAACTGCTGCTCGATCTCGGCGACGGCAGCCCGCAGCTCTATGAATTCCTCGTCGAAGACTTCCTGCCCGAGCGCATGGCGCTGGAACTCAAGGGCCAGGAACAGCCTTACGCACCGAGCGACAGCGCCGAGTTCGCGGTGACCGGGCGTTACCTCTATGGCGCGCCGGCCGCCGGCAATCGCCTGAGCGGGCAGCTCTACGTGCGACCGCTGCGTGAAGCCGTGGCGAGCCTGCCCGGCTACCAGTTCGGCGATATCACCGAGGCCGACCTGAGCCAGGACCAGGAGCTCGACGAACAGAACCTCGACGATGAAGGTCGTGCCGTGCTGCGTCCGGAGAACCGCTGGAGCGACGCCAAGTCGCCGCTGCGTCTGATCCTGCAGGCCAGCCTGCAGGAGTCCGGTGGTCGCCCGATCACCCGGCGCCTGGTGCAGCCGGTATGGCCGGCCGAGCGCCTGCCCGGTGTGCGCGGCCTGTTCGACGGCGAAGAGGTCGATGCCGACAGCCTCGCCGAGTTCGAAATTCTCGTGGCCGACGCCGACGGCAACAAGCTGGCCGCCGATAACCTCAACGTGCGCCTGGTGCGCGAGCGCCGCGACTACTTCTGGAGCTTCTCCGACGGCGAGGGCTGGCGCCACAACTACAACGAGAAATTCCTCACCCTCAGCGACGAGCCGCTGAAGATCGCCGCCGGCGGCACCGCCAAGGTCAGCTTCCCGGTGGAGTGGGGCCCGTATCGGGTCGAGGTGGTGGACAACCAGACCGGTCTGGTCAGCAATCTGCGCTTCTGGGCCGGCTACCGCTGGCAGGACAACGCCGACGGCGGCGCGGTGCGCCCGGACCAGGTCAAGCTGGCGCTGGACAAACCGGCCTATGCCGCCGGCGACGTGGCCAAGATCACCGTCACTCCGCCGGCTGCCGGCAATGGCTACCTGCTGGTCGAATCCAGCGAGGGGCCGCTGTGGTGGCAGGAAATCAGCGTGCCGGCCGAAGGCAAGACCTTCGAGCTGCCGATCGACAAGCAGTGGGCGCGGCATGACCTGTACCTGAGTGCCCTGGTGGTGCGCCCCGGTGAGCGCAAGGCGCAGGTCACGCCGAAGCGTGCCGTGGGCCTGCTGCACCTGCCGCTGGAGCGTGCGCCGCGCAAGCTGGCGGTGAGCCTGGACGCGCCGGAGAAGATGCGACCCAAGCAGCCGCTGAAGGTCAAGGTCAGCGCGCGCAATGCCGATGGCAGCATTCCCGAGACGGTGCGCGTGCTGGTTGCCGCGGTGGACGTCGGCATCCTCAACATCACCAGCTACGCCACGCCCGATCCGTTCGCCAACTTCTTCGGGCGCAAGGCCTATGGCGCCGACCAGCTGGATATTTATGGCCAACTGATCGAGGCGCAAGGCCGCGTCGCCAGCCTGGCCTTCGGGGGGGACGCCGGCCTCGCCGCCGGTGGCAAGCGCCCGGACACCAGCGTGCTGATCGTCGCCCTGCAGAGCGATGCCTTGAAGCTCGACGCCAAGGGCGAAGGTGAAGTCAGCCTGGACATCCCCGACTTCAACGGTGAGCTGCGGCTGATGGCGCAGGCCTGGACCGATGAGCGTTTTGGCATGGCCGAGGCCAAGACGGTGGTGGCAGCGCCGCTGGTCGCCGAACTGTCGATGCCGCGCTTCCTCGCCGGCGGCGACGAAACTACGCTGGCGCTGGACCTGACCAACCTCTCCGGCAGCGAGCAGAAGCTCGACGTGCAACTGGGCGTGGAAGGCCAGCTGCGTCTGCTCGGCAAGGGCGAGTCGCCGATCAACCTCAAGGACGGTGAACGCACCACGCTGCGCATCCCGGTACGGGCCGAAGGTGGCCTGGGCCAGGGGCGCATCCATGTCGAGGTGCAGGGCCTGGCGCTGCCGAACGAGGCGCTGGGTGATTTCACCCGCGAGTGGACACTGGGCATTCGTCCGGCCTACCCGGCGCAGCTGCAGCACTTCCGTGCCGTGCTGGGCGAGGGCGAGCCGTGGAGCATGCCGGCTGGCACCCTGAACCAGTTCGAACCGGCCGGTCTGGAGGCGGTGCTGGCGCTGTCGAGCCGGCCGCCGCTGAACCTCGGCGAGCAGATCCGCGCACTCAAGGCCTATCCCTACGGCTGCCTGGAGCAGACCACCAGTGGCCTGTACCCCTCGCTGTACGCCGATGCCGCCAGCCTCAAGCGACTTGGCCTGGAAGGCGAGCCCGACGAGCAGCGGCGCAAGAGCATCGAGCTGGGTATCGAACGCCTGCTCGGCATGCAGCGCCACAGCGGTGGTTTCGGCCTGTGGAGCGCCGAGAGCGAGGAAGAGTACTGGTTGACCGCCTACGTCACCGACTTCCTCCTGCGCGCCCGCGAGCAGGGCTTCGGCGTGCCGGCCGAGGCGCTGAAGAAAGCCAACGATCGCCTGCTGCGCTACCTGCAGCAGAGCAGCCTGATCGAGGCCAGCTACAGCCAGGACTTCGCGCACACCCGTTTCGCCGTGCAGGCCTATGCCGGCTACGTGTTGGCGCGCAGCCAGCAGGCCCCGCTGGGGGCGCTGCGCAGCCTGTTCGACCGGCGCAACGACGCCCGTTCCGGTCTGCCGCTGGTGCAGCTGGCGGCGGCGCTGAAGCTGATGGGCGATGGCCCGCGTGCAGGTCAGGCACTGGCTGCCGGGCTGAGCCGCAAACGTGATGGCGAGCGCTGGATGGCCGACTACGGCAGCCCGCTGCGTGACCAGGCGCTGATCCTGTCGGTGCTCGAGGAGAACGACCTGGCTGCCGAGCAGAGCGAGCAGCGCCTGTTCGATCTGGCCGATGAACTGGCCGGCAAGCGCTGGCTGTCGACCCAGGAGCGCAACTCGCTGTTCCTTGCCGGTCGCGGCATTCTCAGCAAGCCGGAGCAGAACTGGCGCGCAGCGCTCGCCAGCGGTGCCTTCCAGTTCGAACTGAGCGACCAGCAGCCGGGCATCAAGCTGGAACGCGCCGAACTGGCTGAGCCGCTGAGCGTGAACAACGCCGGCAGCGCCACGCTGTACCAGCAGCTGACCCTGTCCGGCTACCCGACCCAGGCGCCGCGAGCTGGAGGTGAAAACCTGAGCATCGAGCGCGAGTACCTCGGCATGGATGGTCGCCCGCTCGACCTGCAGCGCCTGGACAGCGGCGAACTGGTGCTGGTGCACCTGGCCGTGCGCGCCAAGCAGCGCGTGCCCGATGCCCTGGTGGTCGACCTGCTGCCCGCCGGCCTGGAGCTGGAGAACCAGAACCTGGCACAAAGCGCCGCGAGCCTCGACGACGCGGGCAGTAGCGTCAAGGAATGGCGCCGCTCCATGCAGAACGCCCGCATCAAGCACCAGGAATATCGCGGTGACCGCTACGTGGCTGCCGTGGATGTCGAGGGCTACGGCACCACCCACCTGCTGTACCTGGCCCGCGCCGTGACCCCCGGCAGCTACCGCGTGCCGCCACCTCAGGTGGAATCGATGTACCGGCCCAGCTGGCAGGCGCTGGGCAGTTCGCCGGGTACTCTGGTGGTAAGGGGGCGTTAGAAGCGGCCCCGGATTGCATCCGGGCTACGGAGCCCACGTAAACCAACGCCGGGCTGCAAAACGTAGCCCGGATGAAATCCGGGGATAGGCAGGCACAAGGAGGTGCCGGATGGTGAAATATCGCCGAGCCCGAGTTGCCGGTGCCTGTTACTTCCTGACCTTGGCGCTGCAGAACAGAGGCAGCGATCTGTTGAGCAGACATGCCGCGCAGGTGCGTCAGTGTTTGCGCGTTGTGCAGGTGCAACTGCCTTTTCGTCTACCCGCACTGGTGGTGCTGCCGGATCATCTGCATCTGCTGATGGTGCTGCCGCCAGACGAGGCGGATTATTCTGCGCGGGTGCGTAAATTTAAGATCGCGTTCGTCGCAATGCTTCGTCAGCAAGGCGCGCACGAGGTGCTGACCAACGCCAAGGGCGAAGCCAATGTCTGGCAGCGCAGGTTCTGGGAACATCTGATTCGTGACGAGCAGGACTACTGCAACCATGTGGATTACATCCATATCAATCCGCTCAAGCATGGTCTGGTCGCTCGTGTGCAGGACTGGCCGTATTCCAGTTTTCATCACTACGTGCGTCGCGGCCTGCTACCCATCGACTGGGCGGGTGGCGCAGGTGTCGAGATCGAACATGCTGGCGAGTGAGGCATTCCCCGGATTGCATCCGGGCTACGTCGGGCCGTTGCTCTGCATGCAATCCGGGGGCTTGTGTTGAGCATGCTGCCCAGACGCATACGCTGTTGGCTTATCGTTGCCCTCGTACCCCTGGCCCTGCTCTGGCTCGCCGACCAGTTGTTCCCGCTGCCCTTGCCCGAGGACGATCTGGCCCGTGTGGTGCTGGCCGAGGATGGCACGCCGCTGTGGCGCTTCGCTGACCATGATGGCGTGTGGCGCTACCCGGTGCAGCCGGACGAGGTTTCGCCTTACTACCTGGAAGCCTTGCTGACCTACGAGGACCGCTGGTTTCGTCAGCACCCCGGGGTGAATCCGCTGGCGCTGGCACGGGCGGCCTGGCAGAACCTGACGGGCGGGCGCGTGGTGTCCGGCGGCAGCACGCTGTCGATGCAGGTCGCGCGTCTGCTCGACCCGCACAGCCGCGATCTGCCCGGCAAGTTCAAGCAGCTGTGGCGTACCGCGCAGCTGGAGTGGCACCTGTCCAAGGACGAGATCCTCGCCCTTTACCTGAACCGGGCGCCGTTTGGCGGTACCTTGCAGGGGGTGGCGGCGGCGAGCTGGAGTTACCTGGGCAAGCCGCCGAGCCAGCTGACCCGCGCCGAGGCGGCCCTGCTCGCGGTACTGCCTCAGGCGCCCAGCCGGTTGCGCCCGGACCGCCATCCGCAGCGCGCCCAGGCCGCACGTGACAAGGTGCTGCGCCGCCTGGGCGAGTTCCAGGTGTGGCCGCAGGCGCAGGTGGACGAGGCGCTGGAGGAACCGGTGTTCCTGGCCCCGCGCCGCGAGCCGAGCCTCGCGCCGCTGCTGGCCAGGCGCCTGAATCGCGCCGGCAGCCCGCCGTTGATCCGCACCACGCTCGACGCCGGCTTGCAGCTGCGCCTGGAAGACCTGCTGCTGGGCTGGCGCGCGCGTCTGCCCGAGCGCACCTCGGCAGCGATCCTGGTGGTCGAGCATCCGAGCATGGCCGTGCGTGCCTACCTGGGTTCGGTGGACATCGGCGATACCGCGCGCTTTGGTCATGTCGACATGGTTCGAGCGCTGCGTTCGCCCGGCTCGACGCTGAAACCCTTCCTCTACGGCATGGCGCTGGATGCCGGGCTGATCCATTCCGAGTCGCTGTTGCAGGACGTGCCGCGCCATTATGGCGACTACCGTCCCGGCAACTTCGCTGCGGGCTTCATCGGCCCGGTGTCGGCCAGCGAGGCGCTGGCCACGTCGCTCAACCTGCCTGCCGTGCAACTGCTCGAAGCCTATGGGCCGAAGCGTTTTGCCGGCGAGCTGCGCGGTGCTGGCGTGCCGATCCGCCTGCCGCCGCTGGCCGAGCCCAACCTGGCGCTGATCCTCGGCGGTGGCGGGGCGCGACTGGAGTCCCTGGTGGCCGGCTACAGCGCCTTCGCCCGCGGCGGCATGGCCGCCAAACCGCGTTTGCAGCCCGGCGATGTGCTGCGTGAGCGACGCCTGCTGTCCCCGGGGGCGGCCTGGATCATCCGCCGTATTCTCAGCGGCCAGGCCCGTCCCGACCGCGACCCGCGTGCCTACCTGGCGCAGCGCCCGACGCTGGCCTGGAAGACCGGCACCAGCTACGGTTTTCGCGATGCCTGGGCCATCGGCGTGGGTCCGCGTCACCTGATCGGTGTGTGGATCGGTCGTCCCGACGGTACGCCGGTGCCTGGCCAGTTCGGCCTGGCCTCTGCCGCGCCGCTGCTGCTGCAGGTGCATGATCTGCTGGTCAACCGTGACAGCCAGCGCGGCATCGCCGTGCCGCCCGATCCGCAGCCGGCCGAGGTCGGTGTCGCCGCCGTCTGCTGGCCGCTGGGGCAGCCGATGAGCAAGGACGATCCCAACTGCCGGCGCCTGCGTTTCGCCTGGACGCTGGAGGGCACCACGCCACCGACCCTGCTGGCGGCCGATCAGCCGCTGGGCAGCGGCCTGCGCGAGCGCTACTGGGTCAACGCCCAGGGCAAGCGCGTTGGCCCCGGTTGTGCGGGGGCCGAGGCGCGGGAACTGGACCTGTGGCCGGCGCCGCTGGAGCCCTGGTTGCCACGCCGCGAACGGCGCAGTGCGCGGTTGCCGGGCGTGGATGCCGATTGCCCGCCGCCGCCGCGCAACCAGGCGGCGCCGCTGTCCATCGTCGGTGTGCGCGACGGTGACCGCCTACGCAGGCCGCAGGGCAACCATGAACCACTGCGCCTGAGCCTCTCGGCCCTGGGCGGCAGTGGTCGACGCTGGTGGTTCCTCGACGGTCGGCCGCTTGGTGATAGCGCGATGGACGCGACCTTCAGCCAGGTCTTCGACAGCGGTCGGCATCAGCTCAGCGTGCTCGACGACGGTGGCCAGACCGCTCGTCTGGAATTCAGCGTCGCCCCCTGAGTGCGCCCGACGCCGCGCAGGCAGGCGCCGGCCGCTCTGCGCGGGCGCCTGGCCGAACGCCCCGGACGACGCGAGTAAAGTCCGGGCCGGCGCCGCCGATAGGACATCTATCGGTCACTGATTTGCAATCTGTGTACAATTTTGTATCCAATTGCTCGGTCGAGCTCCGAACCACCTCCGGGAGAACCCTCCATGCGTCTCTGGCAACGCAGTATCCAGTGGCAGTTGATCCTCAGCATGGGCGCCGCTCTGCTGGCCAGCATCCTGATCGTCGTCGGCATCTACTCGGCGGTGGTCAATCGCCTGACCGAGCGCTACCTGATCGAAGAGGCGCTGCCCGCACGGGTTCTGGCGATACGCAACGACCTGGAGCGGGTGCTGACCGCGCCGATCACCGCCAATGCCTCGATCGCCGAGAACAGCCTGGTACAGGACTGGCTGGCCGCTGGCGAGGACGCGACCCGGCGCGACGAGTTCGCCCGCTACCTCGAGGGCGTGCGCGCTCAGCAGAACGCCATGACCACTTCCATCGTCGCCCTCGCCAGCGGCAACTACACCACCGGTGAAGGGCTGATGCGCACCCTCGACCGCAGCCAGACGGAGAACCAGTGGTTCTATCGCCTGGTCGACAGCGACCGTGACCGGGCGCTGGAGATCGACATCGACAAGACCACGCACCTGCCCACGCTGTTCATCAACCAGCGCATCAAGCAGGGCGGCAAGACCCTGGGCGTCTCCGGGCTCGGCTACAGCCTGGCGGACATGTCGAAGATGATCAGCGAGTTCCACTTCGGCGAGCGTGGCCAGGTGTTCCTGGTCGACGGCCAGGGCAACGTCAAGGTGCATCCGCGCTCGGAGCTCAGCGGCAGCGGCAAGCTGAGCGAACTCTTCGGTGCCGATGCCGCTCGCCAGGTCCTGGCCGGTGACAGCCACGCGGTGCGTTTCGAGCGTGATGGCGAGACCTTTCTCGCGGTGGCGCAGAAGTTCGCCAGCATCGACTGGCTGCTGGTCAGCGAGGTGCCGGAGGCGGAAGTCTATGCCGAGGCGCGGCAGGCACTGTGGGTGACCAGCCTGATCGGCGTCGCCGTGGCGCTGCTGTTTCTCGGCCTAGTGGTGCTGCTGGCGCGTGGGCTGGTGCGGCCGATTCGTCAGGTGACTCAGGCGCTGGTGGAAATCGGCGGTGGCGGTGGTGACCTGACCCGTCGTCTCGATGAGTCGAGGGCCGATGAGCTGGGTGATCTGGCGCGCGGCTTCAACCGTTTTCTCGCCAGCCAACGCGACCTGATCGGTGACGTGCTGGCGACCAGCGAGCGCCTGCGCACGGCGGTCGGCCAGGTGACGCGGGTGGTGGAGAACACGGCCGGACGTGCCGGCCAGCAGCAGGAAATGACCGACATGGTGGCCACCGCCGTGCATGAGATGGGCCTCACCGTGCAGGAGATCGCACGCAACGCCAGCAGCGCCGCGCAATCCTCGCATGCCGCACGTGACGAGGCGCAGGGTGCGCGCCAGGTGGTCGGGCAGTCCATCGCCCATATCGAGCGGATGTCGGCGGACATCGGCAGCGCTGCCGAGGCGGTCACCGAACTGGCCGACCAGGTGGCTTCCATCGATCAGGTGCTGGCGGTGATCCGCGGGATTTCCGAGCAGACCAACCTGCTCGCGCTCAACGCCGCCATCGAGGCCGCACGCGCTGGCGAGATGGGCCGTGGCTTCGCGGTGGTCGCCGATGAAGTGCGTACCCTGGCCAGCCGCACCCAGGCCTCGACCGATGAAATCCAGCAGATGATACAGCGCCTCAAACAGGGCGCCGAGACGGCGGTCAGCTCCATGCATGCGGGACAGGCGGCGACCAGCACCGGCGTCGAGTCCAGCCAGCGCACCGGGCAGTCGCTGGGGGCGATCACCGAGCAGGTCGAGCGCATCAGCGACATGAACACCCAGGTGGCGGCCGCGACCGAGGAGCAGAGCTCGGTGACCGAGGAGATCAACCGCAACGTGCAGGGCATCGCCGACCTGGCGCATGCCACCGCCGGTGAAGTCCGTGCCTGTCGCGAGGATTGTCAGACCCTCAGCTGCCTGGCCGACGACCTGACGGGGCAGATGGGCAAGTTCAGGCTCTGACCGGCTCGGCCGAGACCAGGCGGTTGCGGCCTTCGCGCTTGGCCCGGTACAGCGCGCTGTCGACGCGACGGAAGAAGGCGTCGGCATCGCTGTCGTGGCGGCTGTCGAAGCAGCCGACGCCGAGGCTGGTGGTCAGCACCAGGCGTTGTCCGGGCAGCTCCAGGCCTTCTTCCTCCAGCTCGCGCCGGAAGTGCTCCGCCAGGTCCCAGGCCTGTGCCAGGCTCGTACCCGGCAGCAGCACGCCGAACTCCTCGCCACCCAGACGCAGCAGGGCATCGGCATCGCGTCGGAAGACCCGGCGCATGCGTTCGGCGAAGGCAGTCAGGCAGGCATCGCCACTGGCATGGCCGTGTTCGTCGTTGACCTGCTTGAAGAAGTCGATGTCCAGCAACACCAGCGACAGCGGTTCGCCCTGGCGTATGGCATTGGCCACCAGGCTGGGGAACAGGTTGTTGAACTGATAGCGGTTGCCCAGTTGCGTCAGGCTGTCGGTACGGCTGAGCAGGTCGAGCTGGCGCTGCTGATCCAGCAGTTTCAGCTCCAGCTCCAGCGTGGCGCGGTACTCACGGTGATTGCGCCCCAGCACCAGAACCAGATAGCCCAGGTAGAAGAGCAGGGTGATCAGCACGGCATGGCGCTCGTCCCAGTTCGACGCCATCACGGCGAGCCCTGGCAGATAGAGCAGGATCAGCGCCAGCAGGGCACGTCTGTAGCGCATGGCGAAGTTGAAGGTCATCGCCGTGCTGAAGGCCACGGTGGCGAGCGTGGCGATCAGTTCCGAGCCGTCGTAGGCGTCGCTGTAGAGCGCCAGGGCGTGCGCCTGGCCCCAGCAGAACGCCGTCAGCAGAATCAGCCCCCAGTGACGATCCAGCCAGTGTTTCAGCTGCTGCGGATCGTCGATCGCGTTGGGGCGATGCAGCAGCCGGGCGATCAGCAATCCGGCGAACAGGCAGCTGCCCAGCACGCCACTGACGACGACACCTGCCGGAGAGGCGCTGAATATCCAGGTCAGCAGCCAGGCGAGCAGGTAGAAGAGTCCGCCCACGCGGGTGCGGATGCGCGTGTCGTCCACTTCGCGCCACAGGGCGAAGGTCGTTGGCTGGCGCGGTACTTCGGCGTCGGTCATTTCTCTGCTTGGGCCTCGCTGGAGAGGTCGGTGCCTTCTCCTGGAGTTTTTGTGATCACAGAAGCCAGTTCGCCAGAGCATAGCGCTTTTTACGGGGAGATGAGTGTCGAATCGCCACTACTGTGTGCCGCCTGTCGTTGCCGGCCCCGGCGGGCAATGTCCCGTTACGTTTGCCTGCCCCTGGCGGAAGAACCCGTGGGTGTTCGTCGCAGTCGGAGACTGCACTGCGCACGATTGCAACAAAACGGGCGCAGGCTGTCGTTCATCCACCTTCATGCGAGCGCTCTGCGATGTTGTCCGCTGCCAAGGGGATGCTTGGAAAGCTTCCTGTCCTCAGCCCATGGAAATGGGCGCTGTTGCTGGCCTTGCTGCTGGCGACCTATTCCCTGCGTCTGCTGCATCTCGATGAGCGGCTGTACTTCTGGATCAAGACCTCCTGGCATGAGGATGCCTGGGAGCATCGCAGCCTGTGGCTGCCCGAATACCGCGTGGCGATCGACGCCAAGCCGGTCGCCGGTGTCGGCAACAACTTCTCCGGGCTCAGTTTCGACGATGATCGCCAGCAGATCTGGGCGGTGGTCAACAACCCGGAGCAACTGCTGCGGCTGTCGCCTGAAGGCGAGCTGATCGCACGCTACCCGCTCGAAGGCTTCGAGGATGTCGAGGGCGTGACCTACCTGGGCGACGACCTCTTGCTGCTGGCCGAGGAGCGCAAGCACGCGCTGGTCGCCGTCGCCGTTCCAAGGCAACCCGGAGACGCCATTCGCCGCACGCAGCATCGGGCGCTGACGTTGAGCATCGATCTGGGAGGCAACCAGGGCTTCGAGGGCCTTGGCTACGACCGCGCCGGTGATCGCCTGTTCGTGGTCAAGGAGCGTTCGCCACGCAAGCTCTACGAGGTCAGGGGGCTCAAGAGCAGCCTGCAGGGCCGCTTCAACCTGGAAGTGATCGACCGCCAGGCCTGGATCGACCAGAAGATCTTCGCCAGCGACCTGTCGTCGGTACATTTCGACGAGCGCACCGGTCACCTGGTATTGCTGAGCGACGAGTCGAAGCTGCTGATCGAACTCGGCCAGGATGGCCGGCTGATCAGTTTCCGTTCGCTGCTGCGAGGCTTTGCCGGCCTGCACAGCAGCGTGCCGCAGGCCGAGGGCGTGACGTTCGATGGCCAGGACAATCTCTACCTGGCCAGCGAACCCAATCTGTTCTATCGCCTGCAGCGCCGCTGACTCAGCCGCGGCGGATCATCCAGATACCGGCGACGATCAGCAGCAGGCCTGCCACCTTGCCGAAGGTGATCGGCGACTCGCGAAACCCAGCCCAGCCGAAATGGTCGAGGGTGATGGCCATGGCCAACTGGCCGGCGATCACCAGCACCATGAACAGCAGGGCGCCGACGCGGGGGCCGGCGAAGGCGGCGGTGGCGATGAAGAAGGCGCCGAGCAGGCCGCCACTCCAGTGCCACCAGGTCAGCTCCTTGAGCAGGCCCAGGCCGGGCAGCTCGCGCTGGCTCAGGGTCATCAGCAGCAGCGCCAGGGTGCCGATGGCGAAGGAGATCAGCGCGGCGGCGAACACGCTGGACAGATGGCGGGCGAGCTGGCCGTTGATGCCGGCCTGCAGCGGCAGCACGGCGCCGGCCAGGAAGGGCAGGGCGAGCAGCCATCCGCTGACTTGATTCATGGGAGCACTCCAGAGGCAGGGAAAGAGCGCCATTATGACGCGCCGGCGCCCCCGCGCCGCTGTCCGACGAGGCGCCTGGCGAAGCCGAAGGCTTCGGCTAGGCTTGATTGCGATGCGCCCGGCAACGCACCGGGCGTCAGCCTGATTCGGAGAACCCACGATGGACATGAACCGTCGACAGTTCTTCAAGGTCTGCGGCGTAGGCCTTGGAGCATCGAGCCTGGCGGCTCTGGGGGTCGCGCCCCCGGATGCCTTCGCCGACCAGGTGCGACATTTCAAACTGACCAGTACCACCGAAACGCGCAACACCTGCCCCTACTGCTCGGTCGGCTGCGGCCTGATCATGTACAGCCAGGGCGATGCGGCGAAGAACGTGGCGCAGAACATCATCCATATCGAAGGGGACGCCGACCATCCGGTCAACCGCGGCACCCTCTGCCCGAAAGGCGCAGGCCTGCTGGACTTCGTCCACAGCCCCAATCGCCTCAAGTACCCGCAAGTGCGCGAAGCCGGCTCCAGCGAGTGGAAGCGCATCGACTGGGACCAGGCGCTGGACCGCATCGCCCGGCACATGAAGGCCGACCGCGACGCCAATTTCATCGAGAAGAACGAGCAGGGGCAGACGGTCAACCGCTGGCTCAGCACGGGCTTCCTGGCCGCCTCTGCGTCGAGCAACGAGGCCGGCTACATCACCCACAAGGTGGTGCGTTCACTCGGCATACTGGGGTTCGATAACCAGGCACGTGTCTGACACGGCCCGACGGTGGCAAGTCTTGCCCCGACGTTTGGCCGCGGCGCCATGACCAACCACTGGGTCGATATCAAGAATGCCGATCTGGTCCTGATCATGGGCGGCAATGCCGCCGAGGCTCACCCTTGTGGGTTCAAGTGGGTGACCGAAGCCAAGGCGCACAACCAGGCCAAGCTGGTGGTGGTCGATCCGCGCTTCACCCGTTCGGCCTCGGTGGCCGACCTGTACGCGCCGATCCGCACCGGTACCGACATCGCCTTCCTCGGCGGGCTGATCAACTACCTGCTGGAGAACGACAAGATCCAGCACGAGTACGTGCGCAACTACACCGACGTCAGCTTCGTGGTGCGCGAGGAGTTCGCCTTCGAAGATGGCATGTTCAGTGGCTACGACGCCGAGAAGCGGCGCTACGACAAGGCCAGCTGGGGCTACGAGATCGGTGAGGACGGCTATGCCGTGGTCGACCCGACCCTGAGCCACCCGCGCTGCGTGTTCAACCTGCTGAAGAAACACTACAGCCGTTACACCCAGGACCTGGTCAGCAGCATCTGCGGCACACCCAAGGCGCAGATGCTGCAGGTGTGGGAGACCATCGCCGAGTGCTCGGCGCCGGGCAAGGTCATGACCATCATGTACGCCCTGGGCTGGACGCAGCATTCGGTGGGCTCGCAGATGATCCGCACCGGCGCCATGCTGCAGTTGCTGCTGGGCAACATCGGCATGCCTGGCGGCGGCATGAACGCCCTGCGCGGCCACTCCAACATCCAGGGGCTGACCGACCTCGGCCTGCTCTCCAACCTGCTGCCGGGCTACCTCAACCTGCCTGGCGATGCCGAGCAGGACTATGCCGCCTACATCGCCAAGCGCGCGCCGAAGCCGCTGCGGCCGGGGCAGCTGTCCTACTGGCAGAACTACGAGAAGTTCCACGTCAGCCTGATGAAGGCCTGGTACGGCAAGAACGCCACGGCCGAGAACAACTGGGGCTACGACTGGCTGCCGAAGCTGGATATTCCCGGTTACGACGTGCTCAAGGTCTTCGACATGATGTACCAGGGCAAGGTCAACGGTTACTTCTGCCAGGGTTTCAACCCGATCGCCTCGTTCCCCAACAAGGCCAAGGTCGGCGCGGCGCTGGGCAAGCTCAAGTACCTGGTGGTCATGGACCCCCTGGCCACCGAGACCTCGGAGTTCTGGAAGCACGTCGACGAGTTCAACGATGTCGACAGCGCCAGCATCCAGACCGAGGTGTTCCGCCTGCCCACCACCTGCTTCGCCGAAGAGGACGGTTCGCTGGTCAACAGCGGGCGCTGGCTGCAGTGGCACTGGAAGGGCGCCGAGCCGCCTGGCCAGGCCCGCACCGACATCGCCATCATGGCCGGGCTCTACCACCGCCTGCGCGGGCTGTACGCGAAGGAAGGCGGGGCCTTCCCCACACCCATCCTCAACCTCGACTGGTCGTACCTGAAACCCGACGAACCCGGCCCGGACGAGCTGGCCCGCGAGTTCAACGGCAAGGCCCTGAGCGACCTGACCGACCCGGCCAGCGGCGCGCTGCTGGTCAAGGGCGGTGAGCAGCTGTCCGGCTTCGCCCAGTTGCGCGCCGACGGCAGCACCGCCAGTGGCTGCTGGCTGTTCTGCGGTTCGTGGACCGCGCAGGGCAACCAGATGGCGCGGCGCGACAACGCCGACCCCTATGGCATGGGCCAGACCCTCGGCTGGGCCTGGTCGTGGCCTGCCAACCGGCGGATTCTCTACAACCGAGCCTCGGCCGATGTCAGCGGCCAGCCCTGGGATGTCGAAAAGAAACGCCTGGTGTGGTGGAACGGCAAGGCCTGGGGCGGCACCGATGTGCCCGACTTCAAGGCCGACTCGCCGCCGGATGCCGGCATGAACCCCTTCATCATGAACCCCGAGGGGGTGGCGCGCCTGTTCGCCGTGGACAAGATGGCCGAAGGGCCGTTCCCCGAGCACTACGAGCCGTTCGAGACGCCCATCGGGCGCAACCCGATGCACCCGGACAACCCGGGGGCCATCAGCAATCCGGCGGCCCGGGTGTTCCAGAACGACATGGAGCTGTTCGGCAAGGCGGACGAGTTCCCCTATGCGGCGACCACCTACCGCCTCACCGAGCACTTCCACTTCTGGACCAAGCACTGCCGCCTCAATGCCATCGTCCAGCCCGAGCAGTTCGTCGAGATCGGCGAGGCGCTGGCCAGGGAACTGGGCATCGCCGCCGGCGAGCGGGTCAAGGTGTCGTCCAACCGTGGCTACATCAAGGCGGTGGCGGTGGTGACCAAGCGCATCAAACCGCTCACCGTGGATGGCAAGACCGTGCACCAGGTCGGCATTCCCCTGCACTGGGGCTTCGCCGGCGTGGCGCGCAACGGCTACCTGACCAACACCCTCACGCCTTTCGTCGGCGACGGCAACACGCAGACCCCGGAATTCAAGTCGTTCCTGGTCAACGTGGAAAAGGCATAGGAGCAGCGCCATGGCCTCACAAGACATCATTGCCCGCTCCGCCACCACCACGCCGATGCGCTCCGTGCGCGAGCTCGACGAGGTGGCCAAGCTCATCGACGTCTCCAAGTGCATCGGCTGCAAGGCCTGCCAGGTGGCGTGTTCGGAGTGGAACGACCTGCGTGACGAGGTCGGTCACAACCACGGCACCTACGACAACCCGGCCGACCTCACGGCCAGCTCCTGGACGCTGATGCGCTTCACCGAACACGAGGAGGAAAGCGGCAAGCTGGAGTGGCTGATCCGCAAGGACGGCTGCATGCACTGCGCCGAGCCGGGCTGCCTGGCGGCCTGCCCGAGCCCAGGGGCGATCATCCAGTACGCCAACGGCATCGTCGATTTCAACCAGGACAAATGCATCGGCTGCGGCTACTGCATCACCGGTTGCCCGTTCAACATCCCGCGCATCTCGCAGAAGGACCACAAGGCCTACAAGTGCAGCCTGTGCTCCGATCGCGTGTCCGTCGGCATGGAGCCGGCCTGCGTGAAGACCTGTCCGACCGGCGCCATCGTCTTCGGCAGCAAGGAGGCGATGAAGGAGCACGCCGACGGGCGCATCGCCGACCTCAAGTCGCGCGGCTACGACAATGCCGGTCTCTATGACCCGGCCGGCGTCGGCGGCACCCACGTGATGTACGTGCTGCACCACGCCGACAAACCGTCGCTGTACGCCGGGCTGCCGGACGACCCGGCCATCAGCCCGACGGTGGCGCTGTGGAAGGGCGTGGCCAAGCCGCTCGGCCTGCTGGCCATGGGCGCCACGGCGCTGCTCGGCTTCTTCCACTACATCCGCGTCGGACGCAACCGCGTGGAGGAAGACGAGCCCGTGACCGGCGATCCTGCGGTGCATCAGGTCGACCCGGCCGTGCACACCTATGATCCGAACCAGCGGCCGTAGGAGACCAGCATGAAACACGATATCCAACGCTACACGGCCGGCGAACGCAGCAACCACTGGGTGGTGGCGATCCTCTTCATCCTCGCCGGCCTGTCCGGCCTGGCGCTGTTCCACCCGGCGCTGTTCTGGCTCAGCAACCTGTTCGGTGGCGGCGTGTGGACGCGCATCCTGCACCCCTTCCTCGGCCTCGGCATGTTCCTGTTCTTCCTCTGGCTGGTGATGCGCTTCGCCGGGCACAACCGCCTCGAAGCCGGCGACCGCCAATGGCTGGCACAGTGGCGCGACGTGGTCGCCAACCGCGAGGAAAACCTGCCGCCGGTGGGGCGCTACAACGCCGGGCAGAAGCTGCTGTTCTGGGTGCTGCTGCTGTGCATGCTGGTGCTGCTGGCGACGGGCATCGTCATGTGGCGCCAGTACTTCAGCCACCTGTTCGGCATCGACCTGATCCGCCTCGCTTCGCTGCTGCATGCGGCGGCGGCCTGGGGGCTGATCATCTGCATCATCGTGCACGTCTACGCCGGCATCTGGGTCAAGGGCTCCATCGGCGCGATGGTCAGCGGCTGGGTCAGCAAGGGCTGGGCCCGCAAGTACCACGCCGCCTGGTACGAGGAAGTGAGCAAGGACAGCCACAAAAACCACTGAGCGCGTTGCTGGATGAGCGTTCCATCGCGGCTGAAGCCGCTCCTACATGAAGCCATATCCCGTGGGAGCGGCTTCAGCCGCGATAAAAACTCGCCGCTAAAGCGCCTCCCACGCCTATCACCGCACATCACCCCGTAGCCCGGATGCAATCCGGGGCCGTCCCCGGCCAAGCACCAACGTACGTCTCTGTGGGAGGGGCTTCAGCCGCGATAAAAGCTCGCCGCTAAAGCGCCTCCCACGCCTATCGCCGCACACCACCCCGTAGCCCGGATGCAATCCGGGGCCGCCCCCGGCCAAGCACCAACGTACATCTCTGTAGGAGCGGCTTCAGCCGCGACAGCCCCGTAACAGAAACCACACAGCTGACCCTCCAGCAACCTGCCCATCCCCACCGGCAAACCCCATCAGCCTGGTCTAGGCTGATCACAGCCATTTCCACGGGAGCAGTCCCTAAGGAGTCCTGCGTGTCAGGCCAGATTCTCGAGCCGGGGCAGATCGAAGCTGCGGCCAATATTCCGCCCTTTCTCCACTTGCCCGAGCCCGACCTGTTCCGCCGCCGTGCCCAACGCCTGCGCCACCTCGCCGTGGATCACCCCTTGGCCGCCTATCTGCTGCTGATGGCCGAGCTGTGCGAGGCCCAGCAGCGCGTGCTGGACGCGCCGCCTGCATTGCCGGGCCCCTCGGCCGACACCCTGAGCCGTTGCCTGGAACACCAGATGCCGCCGCTGGGCTTCGACACGCTGGTACGTGGCGATGCCTGGCTGCCGGCGCTGAATGCGCTGCTGAGCAGCTTCCAGGCCACTGGCAACCCCTCCGTCAGTGCTGCCCTGGCAGCCCTGCGTGAAGCCGACAGCGGTCAGCGCAAGGTCTGGGCCATCGCTTTTCTGGGCGGCCAGTTCGACCTGCTGCCTGCCGCCCTGGCGCCCTTTCTCGGTGCCGCGCTGCAGGTCGCGTTCAGTCACTGGCTGCTGGCGCTGCCGAGCGAACGTCTGGTCGAGGCCGGCAGCCAGACGCAGTGCCCGGCCTGCGGCTCGCCGCCGGTGGCCGGCATGCTGCGCCATCGCGGCAAGTATGCCGGCCTGCGCTACCTGAGCTGTTCGCTGTGCGCCTGCGAATGGCACTACGTGCGGGTCAAGTGCAGCCATTGCGAGTCGTCCAAGCACCTTGGCTACCTGTCCTTGCAGCGCGAAGGCGTGGCTGCCGAGCGGGCGGCGATTCGGGCCGAGGTCTGCCCGGCGTGCCAGGGCTATCTCAAGCAGTGCTACCTGGAGTTCGACGACCAGGCCGATGCCGTCGCCGATGACCTGGCCAGCCTCGATCTGGACATGCGCCTGAGCGAGGACGGGCATCTGCGCCGCGCGCCGAATCTGCTGCTGGCCCCCGGCAATACCGATTGACGGAGCGTGACGATGAACGCTGCCCGCCTGCCTTCCATCGACCGCCTGTTGCGCTGCGACAGCGTGGCGCCGCTGCAACGACGCTATGGCCGCGATGCCCTGCTGGCCACCCTGCGTGACCTGCTCGACGAGCTGCGCGAACCCGCGCGCAGTGGCCAGCTCGCTGCCGTCGAACTGAGCGAGGCCGTGCTCGCCGGCCGTGCCGGTGAGCGGCTGGCGGCGCGCCATGCCAGCCGCGTGCGCCGCGTATTCAACCTCACCGGTACCGTGCTGCACACCAACCTCGGCCGGGCGCTGTTGCCCGAGGAAGCCATCGACGCCATCACCCAGGCCGCGCGCTATCCGCTCAACCTCGAATTCGACCTGGCCAGCGGCAAGCGCGGTGACCGCGACGACCTGATCATCGGCCTGATTCGCGAGCTGACGGGCGCCGAGGCCGTCACCGTGGTCAACAACAATGCCGCCGCTGTGCTGCTGGCACTGAACAGCCTGGGGGCGCGCAAGGAAGGCATCATTTCCCGTGGCGAGCTGATCGAGATCGGTGGCGCCTTCCGCATTCCCGACATCATGGCGCGCGCCGGGGTCAAGCTGGTCGAAGTCGGCACCACCAACCGCACCCACGCCAAGGACTACGAGGCCGCCATCGGCCCGCGCTCCGGCCTGCTCATGCGCGTGCACACCAGCAACTACAGCGTGCAGGGCTTCACCGCCAGCGTCGCCACCCGTGACCTGGCCGCCATCGCCCACGCCCATGGCCTGCCGCTGCTGGAAGACCTCGGCAGCGGCAGCCTGATCGACCTCACTCGCTGGGGCCTGCCCAAGGAACCGACCGTGCAGGAAGCACTGCGCGATGGCGCTGATATCGTCACCTTCAGCGGCGACAAGCTGCTCGGCGGCCCGCAGGCCGGGATCATCCTCGGCAGCCGGGAACTGATCGGGCGGATCAAGAAAAACCCGCTCAAGCGCGCCCTGCGCGTGGACAAGCTGACCCTGGCCGCGCTGGAGGCGGTGCTTGGCCTGTACCGTGATCCGGACCGCCTGGGTGAGCGCCTGACCAGCCTGCGCCTGCTCAGCCGGGCGCAGGTGGACATTCGCGCCCAGGCCGAGCGCGTCGCCCCGGCACTGGCTGCCAGTCTCGGCGAGTCCTGGCAGGTTGCCGTGGTCGACGCCCTGGGCATGATTGGTAGCGGCGCCCAACCCGTGGCGCGCCTGCCCAGCGCGGCCCTGTGCATTCGTCCGCAGACCTCCAAGCGCCTGCGCGGTCGTGCGCTGCGCGAACTGGAAGGGCTGCTGCGCGAGTTGCCGATCCCGGTGATCGGCCGGGTCGACGACGACGCTCTGTGGCTCGACCTGCGCCAGCTCGACGACGAGGCCGCCTTCGTCGCGCAACTTTCCAGGCTGCGCGAGGCACTGCCGTGATCGTCGGCACCGCCGGCCACATCGACCACGGCAAGACCGCGTTGCTGCAGGCGCTCACCGGCCAGCAGGGCGACCGCCGTCCGGCCGAGCGCGCCCGTGGTATCACCATCGACCTGGGCTACCTCTATGCCGACCTGGGCGACGGCCAGCTCACCGGTTTCATCGACGTGCCCGGGCATGAACGCTTCGTCCACAACATGCTCGCCGGCGCCTGTGGCATCGACCTGCTGTTGCTGGTGGTGGCCGCTGACGACGGCGTGATGCCGCAGACCCGCGAGCACCTGGCCATCGCCGAGCTGCTGGGCATTCGCCAGGCGCTGGTAGTGTTGAGCAAGGTCGACCGGGTGGATGCCGCACGCGTGCAGCAGGTTAGCGAGCAGGTGCGCGACTTGCTCGCCCCCGGCCCGCTGGCTGGCGCCGAGCTGCTGGCGGTGGACAGCCTCAGTGGGCAAGGCATCGAGAGCCTGCGCCAGCACCTGCTGGCGTTCGCGGCCGCGCAGGCGGCGCGCAGCGCGCAGGACTATTTCCGCCTGCCCATCGACCGCGCTTTCAGTGTCGACGGCGCCGGTGTGGTGGTCACCGGCACGGCCTTCGCCGGGCAGGTAGCGCTGGCCGACGAGTTGCTGCTCAGCCCCTCCGGGCGTCGTGTGCGGGTACGCGGCCTGCATGCACAGAACCGCCAGGCCGAACGTGCCGTCGCCGGCCAGCGGGTGGCGCTGAACCTGGCTGGTGAGCGTCTGACGGTCGAGCAACTGCATCGGGGCGACTGGTTGCTGGCACCGGCGCTGCTGGCGCCGAGCACCCGTCTGGATATCGAGCTGCAACTGCTCGCCTCGGAAACACGTGCGCTGGCGCACTGGACGCCGGTGCACGTGCACCTGGCAGCACAGGACGTCAACGGGCGTGTCGCCCTGCTCGATACGGACAGCCTCGCGCCCGGACAGTCCTGCCTGGCCCAACTGGTGCTCAATGCCCCGGCGCATGCCGTACACGGCGATCGCGTGGTGCTGCGTGACCAGTCCGCGCAGCGCACCCTGGGCGGGGGGCAGATCCTCGACCCTTTCGCTCCGGCCCGTGGGCGCCGCTCATCGCCGAGGCTTGTACAGCTGCAGGCGCTGCGCAGCGCCTCTCTGGAGGAAGCACTACCGGCATTGCTGCAGTCTGCCGGCAATGGCCTCGATCCCGCGCTGCTGGAGCGCCAGTTCAACCGCCAGCGTGACAGCTGGACGTTGCCCTCTGGTCTCTGCGAGTTGGTCACCCGCCAGGGCACGCGGCTGTTCGATGCGACTCAGTTGCAGGCGTTGCGCGAGGCTCTGGTCGAAGGCCTGCGACGTTTTCATGCTGAATCGCCGGACGAGCTCGGCCCGGACCGCGACCGTTTGCGCCGTTATGCCCTGAGCGAACTGGAGCGCCCGGTATTCATTGCCCTGCTGGACGAGGCGTTGGCCGAGGGGCGTATAAGCAGCAGCGGGCCCTGGCTGCACCTGCCGGATCACCGCGTGCAACTGGGTGCGGAGGACGAAGCGCTGCGCGAACGGCTCTGGCCGCTGCTGCTCGCCGGCGGCTTCGACCCGCCCTGGGTCCGCGACCTGGCTGGCGCGGTGCAGCAGGATGAAGCCAGCGTACGCCTGCTGCTGCGCAAACTGGCGCGCCTGGGCCTGCTGCATCAGGTGGTCAAGGATCTGTTCTACCCCGAGCCAACCTTGCACAGCCTGGCACTCCATGCCCTGACGCTGGAGCAGCAGCATGGCGGCCTGCGCGTGATCGACTGGCGAGACCGCATCGCCGTTGGCCGCAAGCGCAGCATCCAGCTGCTGGAGTACTTCGACCGCATCGGCTTCACCCGCCGCCTGGCCACCGAGCGCCGCATCCGCGGCGACTCGGCATTGGCCATTCAACTGATGGGAATCAAGGCAGAGGAGGGTGGTTCACCCAGTGGCATCCATTGACGCACGACGGTCGCCATCGGCTACCCTGCGCAAGAACAAAGATGGCTGCCATGCACCACGCAGCCAACGAACGAGGAAGGCAATCACGCCCGGTGGCGTGGCCGGGCTTCAACCCTCTGGTTCGCTCTCGCATGGCTCTGCAAAGCCCGGCTTTTCTGGCCTCGGCTCCTACCCTTGGCTGCATTGTCCAGCTATCCCTTGCAGTGATTTCGACACTTTTTCGACACGCCGTCTGGACAGCTTTCAAGCCTGCCAGTAGCGTCTGGCCATTACGTTGCCTTGGCTGATCGGCTGTTTTGTCGTTTTCCGCCAACCCGGAGTCGCGTTCCTCCGTCTTGTCTTCAAGCGAATCAAGGCCTTACTGTATGACAAGGAACGTTATCCGACATCGCCAAGGTGTGTTATGCGACAGCAATGTCGCCTAATTAATGGTTACCCAATGAAGGTCAGATCGGCGTAAGGAAACGTAAATGATATGGAATCAAGGTGACCCAAAAGCAAAAAATCTGCTATTGAGCGAAACCAAACAGCGCTGTTTGGTTTCGCTGGAAGCTGCTGTTTTCTGATTTTTGCCCCCTTGAGTTTCACCTTCATTTATATGGCCGCTACGCGTCCGCGTGCAAATCATCGGATAACTACTCACTAGAGCGAACACTTCGTGTCGCTCACCTCGGTCGTTAGGATAACTCCAGAGAGAGAGCTATATGCTAGAAAATCTTCTGTCGCTCGGCCTGATTCCTCTAATAATGGTTGTCGGTTTTTTGCCAACATGGCTCGCGACTTTATATTGGCTGCTGACCAAGCTTACAAATTATAATGACCATGGTTTTATGTTTAACCCAGTTTCTGTAATTGCTGTGACATCTTATGCTTCTGTAGTTGTTACGTTTTGCATGCTTCTCTTATATGCAATGGCACATTCAGGAGTCTAAAAATGGGAAAGGGTATGAAGAATCACCCTAACAAATCGCTCAAGTCATTCGCTTCGCTCACTGGGACCAGCTAAAGCCGGCCCCTTAGCTTAATCGTTAGGTAGCTTATTCGTGCAATTCATTCGCACCACTAAAGCAACAGACTGGAAGCGACCAATCCCTTCAATCGTTGAACGCATCGAAAGAGCACTTCTGAGTTTTATACCAAGAGCCAATCCTGGCTGTGAATCGAAACTTCATCTGGTACATGAATGGCTAATAG
The DNA here is from genome assembly GCF_029542605.1 of Pseudomonas sp. REST10. Taxonomy (NCBI): domain Bacteria; kingdom Pseudomonadati; phylum Pseudomonadota; class Gammaproteobacteria; order Pseudomonadales; family Pseudomonadaceae; genus Pseudomonas; species Pseudomonas sp. REST10. The sequence goes on from NZ_CP035677.1 coordinate 1,061,351, forward strand.
AGTTTGACGACAGAGGTTTACCCAGTCGTGAAATCGGTATAACCAAAAATGGCACACCGGTCATCGCGGGGCCAAATAAAGAAAACTATGGTTTCTGGCTTGATACCAACATGAGCATTGCTGATTTTTGTGATACCCCAATTACCAGGGATGAATTCGAAATAGCCTGGAAAGAAGCAGTAGAGAAGCTAAAATTTTGAGCGCCACCTAACTAGTGGTTCAAGTAGTTCGCTGCGGAAAAGGGGACGGGTTAGAGCCCGCCCCGTAACCAAATGTTATGTATTGGAATTATGAGCGCAAATTACTCGAAGCAGTGGATGTCCTTTAGAGTAAGGCGAGGAATGTTTATAGCTGTATTTCTTTCCTGGATTATTATCGGGGCAAAAGTGTCACCATTACTAGAGAGCCTCACAGGCAGCAAGCACTCTGGGCTAATGGCGCTAGCTATTTATTTGCCAATATTTTTTATCTCTGGATATCGACTGATAAACTTTAAGTGCCCAAGATGCAAAAAACAGTACTCCAGCGTCAACTGGTTGCTTGGCAGCAATAAATGCATGAATTGCGGTCTGGAAAAATGGCACGATGACACATAACAACTGGTGCAAACCGTTCGCTGCTTACTTTACTCGCACCTGGAACCATGTGCTCAAGCATACCAGCGCCTAGCTGCTTCCTGCGTGCTCTTTATCTCGTGCTGAATGGGTCAGCGTTTCGGTTGGCTTCGTAATTGGTAGGGTAGGGTTTGCTTGGTCTCTCTGCTACAGTCTTACCGCGTGTCGTTACGAGAAGATAAATCTGTCCCCCTTTTTTCTTAGCTTAATCGTTAGGTGCTTCATGAGTAAGCTCGCATGCACATGTGGCCATATAATCTGTGACCAAACGGACTCACTATCCTACAAAGCCTCACTTATAAAAGATCAGCAGGAAGAGGAGTTCATTCAACATTTGGCGCAAGAAATTAACTTTCTATTGACTGCAGCAAAAGCTGGAAATCTAGAAGCTCATTTAGATGAGCGATACGGAAATACGCCCTGGCGACCGAAGACGGCTGAGGTCTGCTATGACATTATCGGGAGCGCATTATTGAATAATTCTATTATGGCCTACGAGTGCCAGTTGTGCGGTAAGTTGTGGGTTCAGAAAGAGGTAAACAGTTTTATGCCCTTCAACCCCGAAAGCGGAGTGTATGAGGCAGTGCTGTCTGTTAACCCTGCACCTAACTAGTGAATCGCCCCAGGTTTCCTAGACACTCTCCAAGCTCTGAAAATAGCGCTTTTCATACTCCACTGGCGATAGCTGCATAGCGCTGCTGTGCCGGCGCTTGGGGTTATAAAACATCTCGATGTAATCGAACACATCACTGCGAGCTTCTTCGCGGGTGCTGTAGGTTTTCCGTCGGATGCGCTCCCGCTTCAGTAACTGGAAAAAGCTCTCCGCGACCGCGTT
>NZ_CP035677.1:1062810-1073189 GCF_029542605.1 Pseudomonas sp. REST10
CCGCGCTCGGTCACTTGCTTGACCGCTTCGATTTTGAATTCTTCGGGGTAACGCTGGTTGCTCATGGCACCTCCTGATGGGCCTCATTATGAGGCTTGGAGGTGTCTAAGAAATCAGGGGCGATTCAAACGGTGGCAGCATCCTTTCTCTTCAGAAGATTCTTGGGCATTCTTCGTTGAGCATGACGATGCGCTACGCTCACTTGGCACCCGGACACATGCAGGATGTGTTGTCGTTCGGACCCAGTCGAGACTTTCGACACCTCTTCGACACTTCCGCGAACACTGATCGAGCAGAGCAAGAAAAAGCCTTGTGAATCAATAAGGAAGGCAATCACGCCCGGTGGCGTGGCCGGGCTTCAAACCCGGTGGGGGACGGCATCCGTTCCTGGGTGAGTTCGACTCTCACTGCCTTCCGCCACTTTCAAGACGTAGGTTCGCCCCCTCGTTGCTCGCTACAGGAGCCTGATGATCCTGCGAGGGGGAGGGGCGGTACCTGGTAGCGGATGATTGCCGGCTCAGGCGCGTTTCTCGCCTACGTAGGAGACCTCGTCGCGCAGCATGCGAAGGTCTACGGCATCCTGATTGAGGCGGTGGACGAGTCGGAGCATCTGCTGGCGCAGTACCTCATCCCGAGTGTTCTCTGCGGCGCGCATCAGCGCGAATGCCGCGTCTTCATTGTTGCTTGCTATGGAGTCTAGCGACTTGCGTACGTTGCGGATCAAGGTGAAACCCTCGGTTTAGACGCGTGCAAGGTAGGCAATGAATGTTACTGAAATGTTGCAGCGCATCAGCGTCGGACGAGTGGACAGGCCGAGAAACGCGGCTATCGTCATTTTTTTGCAATGTCGTAGAGGGAGATTGGAGCAGCACCCTGAGCAAGTGGGTGCTGCTCATACCTACTAGGCAAGGCCAACCGCATGGTTGGCCTTTTTTTTTACCCGACCTGCCGATCTGAACCCGTATACCGATGGAGGCAGCATGGATATCTCGATTGAAAAGGTTGAGAGCAAGGGGACCGAGCAATGGATCGTCTGTATAGGCTCGCTGAAGATGAGCTTCAACGATCAGCCGTCTGCAATGGCGTTCTCGAGCAAGTTGAAGGAACGGGTTGAAGCGCCCCACTCGCTGCCGGTGATCGACTCCGGGGCGTTCGAGCAGGTAGCCGAACTGGACTGCGTCAAATAGCGCTGGATGCTGCACGTCAGCGAAACTAGCCATGGCCACCGAACGACTGCGTCAAGAACAGCGCTGAAACAAGGGAACGGCAAAGCTGCTCGCCGTCGAAGCCCGCGCTTCGCTTCAGTCCCCGAGTACCTGAACGCCCTCTGCCTGCGGGTCGAAGCCGTCACGCGCCATCCGCTCGGCGAATGCCTGACGTGCAGCTGCGCCAGTGAGCAGTTGCGTTTTCAGCAGCGCCAGGTCATCGGCTATCAGCCTCACCAGCCAGCCGTTTCCATAGCAGTCCTGGTTGATCAGAGCCGGTCGCCGGACGACTTCGGCGTTGCTGCTGTGCAGGATGCCGCTCAGCGGGCTGCGTGCGGAGGAGGCGGCCTTGGCGAACTCCACGACGCCGAAGCTACGGTTCTGCTCGATGCGCTGACCGTCGCGCTTGGGCGTGAAGGCGAAGATCTGCCCGTATAGCGCGCAGCCATATGCGGTCAGACCCAGAGTGAGGCAGCCATCCGCTTCTTCGCGCAGCCACAGGTTGTGCTCCGGGGCGTAGAGCAGGTCATCGGGAAAGGCCAGGCCGTGCAGGTTCATGGCGGTCCTCAGAGGGTCAGCACGCGATCGTATTCCAGAATCATCTGCGCCAGTTCACCGCCACTGGCGATCTCGTCCAGCTCGGGGATCAGGGCGCTCTCATCGATGACGACGCCCGGCGCACGGCACATCAGCACGCGCGCTCCCGCCAGTTTCGCTTGCTGAATGAAGTGGCGAATCGGCTCGCCCTGTTCGCTGGCGCGCAGGGTGTCGGCGACCGACTGCTGTGCGAGCTGCGCGGCTTCACCACTGAGGAACAGGGTGACCTCGGCGTCCATGCAGGCCAGCAGGGTCGCGGTGTGAAAGGGTGCGGCACAGCGGGCCGGGGTGCTGGGGCCGCTGCTGACGATGATCAGCACACGCCGCACCGCACTCACAAGGGTTTCTCCAGTTGCACCAGGGCGACGCGGCTGCCATCCGGGGCGCGACGCTCGACGATGCCGACGGCGCGGTAGCCCATACGGCTGTAGAGCAGCAGGCCGCCCGCGTTGGCGTTAAAGCAGGACACCTTCATCAGCGGCACCTTGTAGTGTTCGCGGGCGATGCGCTCCATCACGCTGACCAGGTACTGCGCCACCCCCCGGCTGCGTGCCCAGGGTGCCACCATCAGGTTGCCCAGGGCGCAGAACTCGCCGTGTTGCCACTGGTAGAAGTTGGCGAAGCCGGCGATCCTGCCGTCCAGCTCCAAGACGACACTGTCGCGGCGCTCGGCGATGGCGGCGGCGAGCTGGCCGACGTCCAGCGGCCAGACGGCCTTGGGGTAGCAGAAGAACAGTTCATCGGCGTTCTGTGGAAAGCCGACCACGGTCTGGAGGTCGGCGGCCGTGGCGGGGCGGTGCTGCAGGTGGGCATTCACGCGCTGCGTTCCTCGTTCAGCGTGGTGGATATTGCGAGAGCACCTGGGTGACGGTGTCGCGGATCGCACGTTCCCGCTCGGCGGGGCTCGGCGGCTGGTTGCGCATGATCTGCTCGCCGCTGCCGCGCCAGACCAGCTTGCCGTCGCGGGCGTCGTACAGGTCGATCTGCAGGGTGGCGACCTTGTAGTCGACGCGCCGGGTTTCGGTGAAGGCCGGGCCGCCCCAGTAGCCTCCCCAGTACCCGCCCCAGCCGCCCCCGTACTGGGTGGTGATCTGGTCCTGGCGCTCGTCGACGATCAGTACGCTCTGTACCTTCAGGTCGCCCTGGCCGGCGCTGGCCTGGCGCAGGCCTCGCTGCTCGAGCTGGTCGGCGACGGCCTGGCTGATGCGGGCCTCGGTGATGTCGCTCTTGAGGCGCGCGTCATCGGGTTGGTAGAGCAGTTTGGCGTCCTTCCAGCTCCAGCTGCGATAGGCGGAGAAGTCGCGGCCGGGGTCGAAGTCGTGCTCCAGGCTGACGCTGGCGCAACCGCTCAGCAGCAGGGTGAGAAGCAGGTAGGGCAGGGCGCGCATGATGAGCTCCAGTGCGTTCGATCAATAGGGAGGGTAGCCGTCCAGCGCGGCCCGGATGGCCACGCGCATGGCCTCGGCCTGGGCGCTCTGGTCCTTGCCGGCGATGGCTTCGCCGCTGCCGGACCAGACCACCTGGCGGTCACGCGGGTCGATCAGCTCGATGCGTACCACGGCGACTTTCTGTTCGTAGGTACGCACGATGGGCACGCTGCCCCAGGCGCCGTAGTGGCGATCCCAGCGGCTGCCGGCACCGTAGTAGCCACCGACATCGTCGTAGTACTGGCGCTGGCGGGTTTCCTGGCTGATGCGGGCGCGCACCAGCAGATCGCCGGGGCCCTGCAGGGCGGGGCGCAGACCGTACTGGTCGAGGCCGGCGCTGACGCTTTCGGCCAGTTGCTCGCCGCCCGGCGCGCGGCCGTCGAGCCAGCTCCAGCTGCGGTAGCGGCCGTAGTCGCGCTGGGCCGCCGGATAGGCGCTGTGGTCGAAGGTGCTGGCCGCACCTGGGGGCGCCGGCGGCATCGGCAGCGATTCGGCCTGGTACGGATTCGGGCTCTGGCAGGCCGCCAGCAGGGGCAGGACGAGTAAGGCTATGGCGGTGCGCATGGTCGTCTCCGTGGTCGCGCGCGGCATCTCCGATGAGGTTCAGGCTACGCCGCCCGGCCTGCTTCGTCCAACGTGCTCAGCGCGGTCGGCAGATCCAGTGCAGGTAGCGGCCCAGGCCGGCGAAGGTGGGGTGGCGACGGTGCGCCAGCTCCATTTCCAGCAGGTCGACCAACTCGGCCTTGGCCTGGAACTCCTGCGGCATGTAGTCGTGGAACACGCGCACGCCGCTACGGCTTTCGACCTGCCAATGCTGCTCGAGTTGCGCGGCCAGTTCGCGCGGGTCGACGGGGCGTTGCGGGGTCAGGCTCTGGCCTTCACCGGCGAAGCGCTCCTTGCGCAGCTTGCGGAAGTGCCCCTTGAGCAGGTTGCGGTAGATCAGCGCATCCTTGTTGTAGAAGGCCAGCGACAGCCAGCCGTTGTTCTCGGTCAGCTGGTGCAGTACCGGCAGGATGGCGGCCGGTTCGGCCAGCCATTCCAGTACGGCATGGCACAGCACCAGGTCGTAGGGCTGCTGCAGCTGGCCGAGCAGTTCCTGCCAGGGGGCCTGGATGAAGGTGGCGCTCTGTCCGGCTTCGGCGAAGCGCTGGCGCGCGCCGATGAGCATCGGTTCGGCAGGTTCGGCGAGGGTAACGTCATGGCCGCGCTGGGCCAGCCACAGGCTCATGTGGCCGAGCCCGGCGCCAACGTCGAGCACGCGCAGCTTGCGCTCCGGCAAGGCTTCGGCCAGGTCGGCCTGGAGCACGGCCAGGCGGATCGCACCCTTGGCGCCGCCGTAGATCTTCTCGGCGAAGCGGGTGGCGAGTTCATCGAAGTGGCGGTCGCTCATTTGAGGAAGCGCCGTTCGTTGTCGGCGAGCTTGTCGAGCACCGCCTGATTCATGTCGAGGCCCAGTTCGCTGCACAGCTGCAGGAGATAGAGGACCACGTCGGCCACTTCCTGCCCCGCGTGGGCGAGCTGTTCAGGGGGCAGCTGGCGCGACTGTTCTTCGCTCAGCCATTGGAAGATCTCCACCAGTTCGGCCATTTCCACGCTGGCGGCCATGGCCAGGTTCTTCGGGCTCTGGTAACGGCGCCAGTCGTTGTGATCGCGAATGGCGTGCATGCGGGCGGTGAGTTCGGGCAGGTTCATCGGCTGGCTCCTTTCGAGCCGCATAGCTTCGGCGCGAACGCCATGCGCTGCAAGCGGAGTGTGTGGCCCGCATGCAACTCGGGGCCTCGCTTCGGCAGCCTTCCCTGAGCCTGTTCAGGCCAGGCGTCGATGCGCTGTTGCCGGCGATCACGCGCAGCCGCTGAGCGCCGGCAAGCCGGGGCCTGCACCAAGCGTGTTTGCCGCCCTGGGTCAGCGCTCCAGCGGCTGCCAGCTCCCGGCCATGTGCGGCGTATCCTGCTCGCCGATCAGGTGGAACTGGCCAGCGGGTGCAGCTGCACTGGCTTGCAGGGCCACGTGGGTGGGCAGCAGGACCGGTTTCTGGAAGCGCACCTCGACTTCGTAGCCGGCCAGCGGCAGGTGCTCCTGCAGCGCTGCCAGACTGCGCGCCTTGTTCCACAGCCCGTGGGCGATGGCGCGAGGGAAGCCGAACAGTCGCGCGGTGACGGCGAACAGGTGAATCGGGTTGTAGTCGCCGGCCACGCGCGCATAGCGGCGGCCGGTGTCGGCAGGGGCGGACCAGTCGGCCAGTGACGTCAGCTCCAATGGCGTTCGTTCGGTACGCGGTTGTATCTGGCCGTCGAGGCGCAGGGCGCGGCAGAGGATGCGGCTGTCGCCTTCCCAGAGCAGGCCGAGCTGGTCTTCCAGGCGGGTGATCAGGCCGAAGGTGGCGCCCTTGTCATGGGGTTGCAGATCGGCCACCTGCACGCTGACCTGGAACGGCCCCAGTCCGCCCAGCGGGCGCAACACGCGGATACGATTCTCCAGGTGCACCAGGCCCAGCAGCGGGAAGGGGAAGCGCCGGTCGGTGAGCAATTGCATCTGCAGGCCGAAGGCAAGCACATGCGGGTACACCGGCGGCAGGTAGGGGCTGTCATCGATGGCGCAGACCTGGCGATAGCGCGCCAGGTGCTGCGGGTCCACTTCCACGCGGCAGCGCAGGCCGAGGTCGGGCAGCTGGCGGCCGGTCACCTTGCGCCGCAGGGCTGCGCGCAGGAACAGGCCGGGCAGGGCCGGCGGGGTGTCGAGATCGAGCCAGTCGATGGCCATTGGACGAACTCCTTGGCGAATGGATGGCAGCAGCTTAACCGCCGCTGACGCGCTGGCATTGGCTGTGCTGCCTTGTGTGCATGCCGGGCAGCCAATCCCTCTGCTGCGCGGTTTGCGCACGGCGGCCCGCTGCCCCTAAGATGGCGCCGTTCACGAATAACGCTCACTAATAAAAAGAACAGCAGGAATCATGCGTGATCTGACCGACGATGTGGCGCTGATGCGCCCGGTAATAGATGCCCTGCGCGCCAGCGGAACCGACCCCGACCGTGTGCTGGTGCGGGTTGGCCTGCCTCCTGGCGGACTCCCGGCTGGCCGCTTCCCGCATGCCGCGCAGGCAGCGTTCTGGAAAGCCGCCAGCGAAGAGTGCGGCGAGGCGCATGTGGGATTGTTCCTGGCCGAGCATCTGCCGGCGTTCCATGGCCTGCTCCTGGAATACCTGTTTCTCTCCAGTGAAACCTTCGGCGCGGGTCTGCGCCATGCGCTGCGCTACGTGCGGCTGCTCTCCGATACCCTCAACGCCCATCTTGCCGTCGACGGCGAGATGGCGGTGCTGACCCTCGGTGTCGAAGCCGATACCCCGCGACACTTTCCGGAGATGCTCGCAGGCGCGGTGATCCGCCTGTTCGCCGCCTTGACCGAAAACGACTTTCGTCCACGTGAGGTGCGCTTCATGCACGCCGAGGGTGCGCCGGCCGAGCGCTACCAGGCGGTCTATGGTTGCCCGGTACGGCTGGGGGCCGAGGACTGCGCGCTGCTGTTCGACGCCGCGGTGCTGGACAAGGCTTCGCGCCATGCCGCCCCGGACCTGCTGCGCATGCACGAGTCTCTGGCGCGGCGGCAGCTGGCCGAGGTGGAGCGCCTGGACCTGGTACGCCAGGTACGCGAGCTGATCGCCGAGTTGCTGGTCGACGGTGGCGCGACGCTGGAACAGGTGGCCGGCCGCCTCAACATGCCTGCCCGACGCTTGCGCGAGCGCCTGGCGATGGCCGGCGTGCGCTTCAACGACCTGATCACCGATTACCGCTGCCGCCTGGCCAAGGACCTGTTGCTCAAGACCGACGAGCGTATCGAGGTGATCGTCGAGCGCACCGGCTTTTCCGAGCCGAGCACCTTCTACCGTGCGTTCAAGCGCTGGGTGGGGGAGACCCCGGTGGAGTTCCGCAAGCGCGGCAAGGCGTGACGCGGGAAGTGGCCGGCGCTTGAGTGGCGACGGTCGCCGCCCATCCCTGCCTAGCTGCACGCTTCTGTCGTAGTGCACCGAACCCCGACGCGCTCCTGATTGCAGGCTACGCGCCGGGTCGTTGCGGCTAGGCCCCGAGCAGGCTCTGTCCGCACACCCGCAGCACCTGCGCGGTGACTGCGCCGGAACCGGGCTGGGCGAACCAGGCCACGGCCTCGGCGACATCCTGCGGCAGGCCGCCCTGGCTCATCGAATTCATGCGGCGCCCGGCTTCGCGGATGCCCAGCGGAATGGCGGCGGTCATCTGGGTCTCGATGAAACCCGGCGCCACTGCGTTGATGCTGATGCCTTTCTTGCCCAGTGCCGGCGCCCAGGCCTGGGCGAGGCCGATGACCCCGGCCTTGCTCACGGCGTAGTTGGTCTGGCCCATGTTGCCGGCGATGCCGCTGATCGAGGCGATCAGCACCACGCGGCCGTTGTCGTGCAGCTTGTCGGCGTCCAGCAGCGCCTGAGTCAGTACCTGCGGCGCCTTGAGGTTGACGTCGATCACCGAGTTCCAGAATGCATCGCTCATCTTCGCCAGGGTCTTGTCGCGGGTGATGCCAGCGTTGTGCACGACGATATCCAGCCCCTCGGGCAGGGCTTCGATCAGACGCTGTGGCGCGTCCTCGGCGCAGATGTCCAGGGTCACGGCCTGGCCGCCCAGGCGCGCGGCCAGGGCCTGCAGCGCATCGGCCGCCTGCGGGACATCGAGCAGCACGACCTCGGCCCCATCGCGGGCGAGCACCTCGGCGATGGCGGCACCGATACCGCGTGAGGCGCCGGTGACCAGGGCTTTCTTGCCGGCCAGCGGTCGTGTCCAGTCCTTCACCTGTTCAGCGCAGGCGCCCAGGCGCAACACCTGGCCGGAGACGTAGGCGCTCTTCGGCGACAGGAAGAAGCGCAACGCGCCTTCCAGTTGCTGGTCGCCGCCCTTGCCGACATAGAGCAGCTGCACGCTGCCGCCACGACGGATTTCCTTGCCCAGCGAGCGGGTGAAGCCTTCCAGCGAGCGTTGCACGCTGGCGGCGATGGGGTCTTTGATCGACTCGGGTGCGCGCCCCAGCACCACCACACGCGGGCTGCTGGCCAGGCCCTTGAAGGTCGGCTGGAAGAAATCACGCAGTTCGATCAGCTGTTCGAAACGGGTCAGGTGGCTGGCGTCGAACACCAGGGCCTTGAGCCTGGGGCCGTGCTCGGCGGTCCAGCGCGGCAGCTCCAGCTGGCCCTCGCGCGCGGCGAACAGCTGGTCGGTGAGCTTGTTGGCGAACGGCAGCATGCTCTTCAGCAGGTCACCCTCGCCCCCGAACAGCAGGGCGCCGTCCACCGGTCTGACTCGGCCGGCCATCCAGCGCTCCAGGCGTACCGGGGCCGGCAGGCCGAGTGCGCCGACCAGGCGACGGCCAGTGGAGGAGTTGGCGAAGGCGAGGTAACGGTCGGACATGAAAGACTCCTGCGGACGAATCGGAAGTGCTGCCACTGTACGCGGCAGTCGGCAAAGCGCAATTGACTCTGTTGCCTCATGTGCCGGCAAGGCGGCCAATGTTCGCAACGGCGCGAGGTTTAGCCTGTGCGGCCAGAAGGCTAAAGTGTAAACCTGACATTCTCCGGGGGCCGGCTGACGCGCAGTCGCTCGTCTCTTCGCTCTCTCGACCAGCAAGGAGTCCTCATGACCCAGTTGCGCCGGGTCGCCATCGTAGGCGGCAACCGTATTCCGTTCGCCCGTTCCAACACCCTCTACGCCCGGGCGAGCAACCAGGAGATGCTGACCAGCGCCCTCGAGGGCTTGGTCGAGCGCTTCAACCTGCACGGCGAGCGCCTCGGCGAAGTGGTCGCTGGCGCGGTGCTCAAGCATTCGCGTGACTTCAACCTGACCCGCGAGTGCGTGCTGGGCTCGCGCCTGGCGCCGGAAACCCCGGCTTACGACCTGCAGCAGGCCTGCGGAACCGGCCTCGAAGCGGCGATCCTGGTGGCCAACAAGATCGCCCTCGGGCAGATCGACTGCGGTATCGCCGGTGGCGTCGACACCACCTCCGATGCTCCCATCGGCGTCAACGAAGGGCTGCGCCAGATTCTGCTGGAGGCCAATCGTGGCAAGAGCACCGGCGACAAGATCAAGAGCCTGCTGAAGATTCGTCCGCGCCACCTCGCGCCGCATATCCCGCGCAATGGCGAGCCGCGTACCGGGCTGTCGATGGGCGAGCACTGCGAGCTGATGGCGCAGCGCTGGGCCATCCCCCGTGACGAGCAGGACCAGCTGGCGCTGGCCAGTCACCAGAAGCTGGCGGCGGCCTATGCCGAGGGCTGGCAGGACGATCTGATGACGCCGTTCCTGGGCCTGACCCGCGACCAGAACCTGCGCCCGGACATCAGCGCGGAGAAGCTCGCCACGCTCAAGCCCTGCTTCGAACGCGGCCCGCGCGGCACCCTGACGCCGGCCAACTCCACGCCGTTGACCGACGGCGCTTCGGTGGTGCTGCTGGCCAGTGAAGAGTGGGCCAAGGCCCGTGGCCTGCCGGTACTCGCTTACCTGCGCGACGGCGAGGCGGCAGCGGTGGATTTCGTCCAGGGCAAGGAGGGGTTGCTGATGGCGCCGGTCTACGCCGTGCCGCGCCTGCTGGCACGCAACGGCCTGACCCTGCAGGACTTCGACTACTACGAGATTCACGAGGCGTTCGCCGCCCAGGTACTGTGCACGCTCAAGGCCTGGGAGGATGCCGAATACTGCAAGGAGCGCCTGGGGCTGGAGGCCGCGCTGGGCTCCATCGACCGCAGCAAGATGAACGTCAAGGGCAGTTCGCTCGCCGCCGGACACCCGTTCGCCGCGACGGGCGGGCGCATCGTCGCCAACCTGGCCAAGCTGCTGGCGGCGGCCGGCGAGGGGCGCGGGCTGATCTCCATCTGCGCCGCAGGCGGTCAAGGTGTGACCGCAATCCTCGAACGGTAATCCAATACGGGTGGCCACAAGTCATCGTGGTCACGCGATGTAAGCAACTCCGTGATTCGGGCGGCCCGCGTAGCGCGTGGCCGCCCTTTTTTTTGGTTCTTCGCGGAGTCTGGGGGAAGAGCGCGTTGACAGTCAGGGGAGTGGGTAAATTGGCAGTCGCCAAACGAACCAACCCCCACGCCCTGCTGCCACCGTGCATCCTATTGATCTTGCCCAGTTCT
>NZ_CP035677.1:1073200-1725185 GCF_029542605.1 Pseudomonas sp. REST10
CACCAGCGTCCTGGAAGGCGTGAACAACCGCATCAAGGTGATCAAGCGGATGGCCTATGGCTTCCGGGACTCTGACTATTTCTTCCTGAAAATCAAGGCCGCCTTCCCCGGGAAAGCGCGATGAACCTTTTTTTTGCCCTGCTGCAGCGCTCAGCCCGGTGCGAAGCCGTACAGCCTCGCGGGTGTCTTGCCGCAGCGTGGCGCCCTAGCCGCGCGCGCGCAGGTGCTCCAGCAGCGCTTCGATCGGGTGGCGCAGGCGCTGCTGGCGCAGGCGCTGGGTCTGGCTGCGGCAGGAGTAGCCGGTGGCCAGTGCTTCGCCGGCGTCCTCACGAGCCAGGGCCGGCTCCCAGGACTGGGCGAAGATCGCCCGTGACGTCTCCAGGTTGCGCGCCTCGTGCCCGTAGGTGCCGGACATGCCGCAGCAGCCGGTGGCCTGTGTCGCCAGTTGCAGGCCGGCCTGGCGGAACACCTGGCCCCACAGGGCCGTGGCCGCGGTGGCGTTGGTCTTCTCGGTGCAGTGTGCCAGCAGCCGGTAGCTGCCGCTCGGCGCCTCGGCGTCGCTGCTCGGCAGTACCTCGGCCAGCCATTCCTGCGGCAGCAGCACCGCTGGGCAGTCGAGGCCGTCGAGCTTGGCGTATTCCTGGCGGTAGACCAGGGTCATGGCCGGGTCCAGGCCCACCAGCGGAATGCCGAAGTTCGCCAGTGCCTGCAGGCGCCGGGCATTGCGCCGGGCGGTGCGGGCGAAGGCGCCGAGGAAGCCCTGAACGTGCAGCGGCTTGCCGTTGGCCGAGTAGGGCGCCAGCAGTACCCGATAGCCGAGGCGGCTGGCCAGTTCGATGAAGGCGGCGAACACCGGCGTCTCGAAGTAGCGGGTGAAGGCGTCCTGCACCAGGATCAGGCTCGTGGCGCGCAGGCTCTCGTCCAGTTCGGCCAGGCGCTTTGGCGTCGCCGTCTGCACGGCGAAGCGCCGGCAGGTGGCGCGAAAGTCGAAGTCGCTGAGCCTCGGGCTGTCGACCATGCCCAGGCGCTCGGCCAGCAGCGTATTGACCAGGCGCGAGCCCATCGGCGCGTTGTACAGCCAGGGCAGGTGGGCCAGCAGCGGCAGGCTGAACTCCAGCGAGCCGATCAGGTAGTCGCGCAGCGGGCGCAGGTAGCGGCGGTGGTAGAGCTCGAGGAAGCGCGAGCGGAATTCCGGCACGTTGACCTTGATCGGGCATTGCCCCGCGCAGGACTTGCACGCCAGGCAGCCGGCCATGGCGTCGTAGACCTCGTGGGAGAAGTCGTCGCCACCCTGGCGGCTGTTGCGCCAGCGCTCGGGCAGCGTGCGCAGGAACTGCAACGGGCCGCTGGCGACCGGGGCCAGCACGTCGACGCCGGCCAGGCCCTGCAGGCGCAGCCATTCGCGGATCAGCGAGGCGCGGCCCTTGGGCGATTGCACGCGTTCGCGGGTGGCCTTCCAGGACGGGCACATGGCGTCGTTGGGGTCGAAGTTGTAGCAGGCGCCGTTGCCGTTGCAGTGCACGGCGCTGCCGTAGCTCTGCCACACGCGCTCGTCGATCTGCCGGTCCAGGTCGCCGCGCATCACCACTTCGTCGATCTTCAGCAGGGCTTCGTCACTGCCCAGCGGCGTGGCGATCTTGCCCGGGTTGAGCTGGTTGTGCGGGTCGCAGGCGTGCTTCAGCGCCTGCAGCGACGGGTACAGCTCGCCGAAGAAGGCCGGCGCGTATTCCGAGCGCACCCCCTTGCCGTGCTCGCCCCAGAGCAGCCCGCCGTAGCGCTGGGTCAGCTCGGCCACGGCGTCGGAGATCGGCCGTACCATGGCCGCCTGGGCCGGGTCCTTCATGTCCAGTGCCGGGCGCACGTGCAGCACGCCGGCGTCGACGTGGCCGAACATGCCGTAGGCTAGGCCGTGGCCGTCGAGCAGGGCACGGAACTCGGCGATGAACTCGGCGAGATGCTCCGGCGGCACGGCGGTGTCTTCGACGAACGGCTGCGGGCGCACCTCGCCCTCGACGTTGCCGAGCAGGCCCACCGCGCGCTTGCGCATGGCGTACACGCGGGTCACGGCGGCGCGGCCTGTCGCCAGGGTGTGGCCCAGGCGCTGCACGCTGCTGTCGTGCTGCAGGTGCCGGGCGAAGGCGGCGACGCGGGCGTCGACTTCCTCCGGCTCATCGCCGCTGAATTCCACCAGGTTGATGCCCAGGGTCGGGATGTCCGGATTCTGCGGGAAGTACTCGGCCACGCCATGCCAGACGATGTCCTGCATGGCCAGCAGGAGCACCTTGGAGTCCACCGTCTCGATCGATAGCGGCTGATGTTCGAGCAGCGCGCGGGCATCGCGCAGGGCGTCCATGAAGCTGGCGTAGCGCACGTTGACCAGCACCGAGTAGCGCGGGATCGGCAGTACGTTGAGCTTGGCCTCGACGATCAGCCCCAGCGAGCCTTCGGCGCCACACAGCACGCTGTTGAGGTTGAAGCGCCCGTCGGCCTCGCGCAGGTGCGCCAGGTCGTAGCCGGTCAGGCAGCGGTTGAGCTTGGGAAAGCGCGCCTCGATCAGCTCGGCCTTCTCGCGCTGGATGGCTTCGGCGCAGCGGTACAGCTCGCCGATCCGGTCCTGGCGCGCCAGCTGCTGGGCCAGTTGCTCGTCGTCCAGTGCGGCACTGCGCAGGCGCTCGCCGCCGAGCAGCACGCTGTCGAGTTCGAGCACATGGTCGCGGGTCTTGCCGTAGGTGCAGCTGCCCTGGCCGCTGGCGTCGGTGTTGATCATGCCGCCGATGGTGGCGCGGTTGGAGGTGGACAGCTCCGGGGCGAAGAACAGGCCGTGCGGCTCGAGGGCGGCGTTGAGCTGGTCCTTGACCACGCCGCTCTGCACCCGCACCCAGCGCCCTGCAGGGTTGATCTCGAGAATCCGGTTGAGGTGCCGCGACAGGTCCACCACCACGCCGTCGGTCAACGACTGGCCGTTGGTGCCGGTGCCGCCGCCGCGCGGAGTCAGGCGCACGCTGCGATGGGCCGGTTCGGCGGCGACACGGGCCAGGACCTGCACGTCTTCCGCATCCAGCGGGAACACCGCCGACTGCGGCAGGCGCTGGTAGATCGAGTTGTCGGTGGCCAGTACCGTGCGGCTGGCGTGATCGCGGGCGATCTCGCCGCGGAAGCCGGCGCCGCGCAGGGCGTCGAGAAAGGCCAGGTAGGGGGCCGCCGGTGCGGCGGGCGTGGGAATGCGGGCAATCATGGTCGGTTCTCGGCAGATGGCCGTTCAAACCTTCTGAATGCGAAGGGCTACGGCTCGGTATCGTTATGGATAATGTCGATTTTCCAAGGGCCATGACCGTGCTACAAGGGTATTTTTCGCGATCAATTCATGAGGAATATGAATGAATCACCGGCGCCTGACGCCTTCGATGTCGCTGCTGCTGGCCTTCGAGGCCGCTGCCCGGCACGAGAGCTACACCCGTGCAGCCAGGGAGCTGTCGCTGACGCAGAGTGCGGTCAGTCGTCAGGTGCAGGCGCTGGAGGCGCAGCTGGGCGTGCGCCTGTTTCGCCGCGAGGGGCGCAACATCGTGCTGACCGACGTGGGCCGGTTGTACCTGCGCGAACTCGGCGATGCCCTGGCGCAGATCCGCAGCGCCACGCTGCAGGCGGTGGCCTATGGCTCCGGCATGGGCACCTTGCGCCTGGCGCTGTTGCCAACCTTCGGCTCGACCTGGCTGCTGCCCCGGCTGAATCGCTTCTACGCGGCCAACCCCGGCGTGCAGGTGCATGTGCATTCGCGTATCCAGGCGGTGGATTTCGCCGACGGCGAGATCGACGCCGCGATCACCGTCGGCAGCGGCGACTGGCCGGAACTGGTGGTGCACCCGCTGCTGGAAGAAACCATGGTGGTGGTCGCCAGCCCCGCGCTGCTGGCGGCGGGCGAGGTGGTCGACGCCGAGACCATCGCCGCGCAGACGCTGCTGCAGGTGGCCAGCCATCCGCCGCTCTGGGCCAGCTGGTTCGCCCGCCATGGCCTGGCGCCGGAGCGCATGCGCAGCGGGCCCAACTTCGAGCTGACCTCGCACCTGTTGCAGGCAGTGCGTAGCGGTATCGGCGTGGGCCTGGTGCCGCAGTTGCTGGTGGAGGACGACGTGCGTCATGGCCATCTGCTGCGCGTCGGCGAAGCGATTCCCAGCCAGCGCACCTACTGCCTGACCTATCCGCCGCGCAACGCGGTGCTGCCCTCGCTCAAGGCGTTCCGCCAGTGGCTGCTCGCCGAACTTGGCCGTTGAGCGCGGCACCTGTGGCGGCCTGTCACGCGGCAAATCACCACAGCGCCAGGTGGCCCGTTAGCGGCTAGTCTTTCAACGTGCATTGATCCAGATCAATGCCGCGTTTCGCGCGTCGTCTCCAGCGGCTTGCCGGCCGTTGCTCATTTCATAAGAACAATTCCAGCGCGTTCGACTCCAACACTCGGAGTCTATGGCTCGGCTTTGCGTGCCGGGGCCGAGATAACCCTGAATGAGGATGTAACATGTTCGGCCTAGAGGCGCTCGATCTCGCCCGAATCCAGTTTGCCTTCACCATTTCGTTCCACATCATCTTTCCCGCCATCACCATCGGTCTGGCCAGTTATCTGGCCGTGCTCGAAGGGCTGTGGCTGAAGAGCGGCAACACCGTGTACCGCGACCTCTACCACTTCTGGTCGAAGATCTTCGCGGTCAACTTCGGCATGGGGGTGGTCTCCGGCCTGGTCATGGCCTATCAGTTCGGTACCAACTGGAGCGCCTTCTCCGACTTCGCCGGGGCGATCACCGGACCGTTGCTGACCTACGAGGTGCTCACCGCGTTCTTCCTCGAGGCGGGCTTCCTCGGCGTCATGCTGTTCGGCTGGAACCGCGTCGGCCCGGGCCTGCATTTCTTCTCCACGGTGATGGTGGCCATCGGCACGCTGATCTCGACCTTCTGGATTCTCGCCTCCAACAGCTGGATGCATACCCCGCAGGGCTTCGAGATCGTCGACGGGCGGGTGATTCCGGTGGACTGGTTCGCCGTGGTGTTCAACCCGTCGTTCCCCTATCGCCTGGCGCACATGGCCACGGCGGCCTTCCTCGCCACCGCCTTTTTCGTCGGTTCGTCGGCGGCCTGGCACCTGCTGCGCGGGCGCGACAACCCGGCGATCCGCAAGATGCTCTCGATGGCGGTATGGATGGCGCTGCTGGTGGCGCCGGTACAGGCCTTCATCGGCGACCTGCATGGCCTCAATACGCTGAAGTACCAGCCGGCGAAGATCGCCGCCATCGAAGGCCACTGGGAGAACGTCGGTGACGAGCCGACGCCGCTGATCCTCTTCGGCTGGCCGGACATGCAGCGCGAGGAGACGCGTTTCAAGGTGGAGATTCCCGCGCTCGGCAGCCTGATCCTGACCCACAGCCTGGACAAGCAGGTACCGGCGCTCAAGGAATTCGCCCCGGAGGACCGGGCCAACTCCACAATCGTCTTCTGGACCTTCCGCATCATGGTCGCCATGGGCCTGCTGATGATCCTGGTCGGCCTCTGGGGCACCTGGCTGCGGCGCGGCGGGCGCCTGTTCCAGTCGCGGCCGTTCCTGCACCTGGCGGTGTGGATGGGACCCTCGGGGATCATCGCCATTCTCGCCGGCTGGTACACCACCGAGATCGGCCGCCAGCCGTGGATCATCCATGGCCTGATGCGCACCGCCGATGCTTCGTCCGGGCACAGTGCGGCGCAGATGGGCATCACCCTGGCGCTGTTCGTGCTGGTGTATTTCGTGCTCTTCGGCGCCGGTATCGGCTACATGCTGCGCCTGGTGCGCAAGGGACCGAAGATCGACGAGGGCAAGGACAGCACCGAAGGCGGGCCTGGCCAGCCGCGGACCCCGGCACGGCCGATGTCCGCTGCGGAAGAAGGCCTGGAAGACGGTGAAACCGACAGCTTGCCGGAGAGGAACTGAACATGGGTATCGACCTTCCGCTGATCTGGGCGGTGATCATCGCCTTCGGTGTGATGATGTACGTGGTGATGGATGGCTTCGACCTCGGCATCGGCATCCTCTTCCCCTTCGTCCGTGACGACGGCGAGCGCGACGTGATGATGAACACCGTCGCGCCGGTCTGGGACGGCAACGAGACCTGGCTGGTGCTCGGTGGCGCGGCGCTGTTCGGCGCCTTCCCACTGGCCTATGCGGTGGTGCTGGATGCGCTCTACCTGCCGCTGATCCTGATGCTGCTGGGGCTGATCTTCCGCGGTGTGGCCTTCGAGTTCCGCTTCAAGGCCAAGGCCGCCAAGCGGCATCTGTGGGACAAGGCCTTTATTGGCGGTTCGCTGACCGCGACCTTCTGTCAGGGCGTGGCGCTGGGCGCCTATATCGACGGTTTCGAAGTGGTCGATCGCACCTTCGCCGGTGGCGCCTTCGACTGGCTGACGCCGTTCTCGGTGTTCTGCGGGCTGGCCCTGATCGCGGCCTACGCGCTGCTCGGCTGCACCTGGCTGATCATGAAGACCGAAGGCCGCCTGCAGCAGCAGATGCACGACATGGCGCGACCGCTGGTGCTGGTGTTGCTCGGCGTGACGGCCATCGTCAGCCTGTGGACGCCGTTCGCCCATGCGCCCATCGCCGAACGCTGGTTCAGCCTGCCCAACCTGTTCTGGTTCATGCCGGTACCGGTGCTGGTGCTGCTGTGCACCTGGGCGCTGCTCAAGGCGGTGGCCGACAACGCGCACTATTCGCCGTTCGTGCTCACCCTGGTGCTGATCTTCCTCGGCTACAGCGGCCTGGGCATCAGCCTGTGGCCGAACGTCATCCCGCCGTCGATCAGCATCTGGCAGGCCGCTGCACCGCCGCAGAGCCAGGGCTTCATGCTGGTGGGGGCGCTGTTCATCATTCCCTTCATCCTCATGTACACCGCCTGGAGCTACTACGTGTTCCGCGGCAAGGTCACGGTGGATGATGGCTACCACTGAGAATCTGCGCGAAGCCTGCTGCGCTGGCAGCGGGCTCCGGCGGGTGGCGCGTTGAATCGAGGGCGAGAGAGGCGATATGACCGAAGTCGAAGAGAAGAAGCCGCTGTGGCAGCGCCTGGGCTGGCTGGTGCTGATCTGGGCCTGCAGCGTCACTGCCCTCGGCGCGGTGGCCTGGCTGCTGCGCCTGTTCATGAGCGCAGCGGGGCTGGGCACGCCGGGCTGAGGGCGCAATTGATCCTCTGCCGGGTTGTTCCCATACTGGCCGTCTCTGGTCGTTTGCCAAGGAGGCCCGATGTTCGCCCTCAGCGACACCCTGCAGCGGCGCTTTGCCGCGCTGAAATCCACGGCTGACTTCTGGGCGCTGCGTCATGTCCAGGAAGGCCGGGAGTCCTACTGGGTACGCCGGCGCGTGGCGCAGGCACCGTCATTCTCGCTGGACGGCGGCGCCATGCTCACGGTGCGTATCGCGGGCGTCGAGGCCTATGCGGCGACCAGCGACATCAGCCAGTGCGGCCTGCAGGACGCGCTGGAGCGGGCCGAGGCGATTGCCCGTGCCCTGGCTGGCCGGCACTTGCTGGACGTGCTGGCGCAGCCGGTGCCGCAGGCGTGCGCCGATGACGTCATGCCGGGCTACGCACAGTCGCCGGCGCAACCGGCGCACTGGTTCGACTGGCTGCTCAGCGAGGCAGCGGGCATCCCGCAGGACAGCCGGCTGGTGGACAGCCACCTGGGCCTGGTCTTCACCGATCACCAGCAGATCTACCTCAACAGTGCAGGGGCCCGCCTGCGCCGTGCTCAGCGCTACGTGTTCCCGCAGGTGGGCGTGACCGCCAGCGACGGCAACGACAGCCAGAGCCGCAGCTTCGGCGGGACCCACCTGGCGCGCCAGGGTGGCGCCGAGGTGCTTGGGCAACTGGGGGTGCCCGGCAGCGCCGCGCGCATCGCCGACGAGGCGCTGCAATTGCTGCTGGCGCCGAACACGCCCAGCGGTGCGCGCGACCTGTTGCTGCTGCCGGACCAGATGATCCTGCAGATCCATGAATCCATCGGCCATCCGCTGGAGCTGGACCGCATCCTCGGCGACGAGCGCAACTTCGCCGGCACCAGCTTCATCCGCCAGGAGGACTTCGGTCACTACCGCTACGGCTCGCCCCTGCTCAACGTCAGCTTCGCTCCGGATGTCCCCGGCGAGCTGGCCAGCTACGGCTTCGATGATGACGGCACGCCCGCCAGGCGCGAGCTGCTGATCCGCGACGGCATTCTCCAGCGCCCCCTCGGCGGCGCGCTGTCGCAGTGGCGCAGTGGCCTGCCGGGCGTCGCCAACAGCCGTGCCTGCAGCTGGAACCGGCCGCCGATCGATCGCATGGCCAATCTCAATCTGGAGCCGGGCGACAAGCGTCTGGACGCGCTGATCGGTGGCATCGAGCGGGGCATCCTGATGAGCAACAACCGCTCCTGGTCCATCGACGACGCGCGCAACAAGTTCCAGTTCGGCTGCGAGTGGGGTCAACTGATCGAGAACGGTGAGCTCAAGGGCGTGGTGAAGAACCCCAACTATCGCGGCATCAGCGCGCAGTTCTGGCGCAACCTGCGGGCGGTGGGCGATGCCAGCACCTTCGAGGTGCTGGGCACGCCCTACTGTGGCAAGGGCGA
Organism: Pseudomonas sp. REST10; assembly: GCF_029542605.1. Classification (NCBI taxonomy): domain Bacteria; kingdom Pseudomonadati; phylum Pseudomonadota; class Gammaproteobacteria; order Pseudomonadales; family Pseudomonadaceae; genus Pseudomonas; species Pseudomonas sp. REST10. Next base: position 1,081,814 of record NZ_CP035677.1, read on the forward strand.
GCCCAATCAGGTGATTCGCGTCGGTCATGCCTCGCCGGCCTGCGTGTTCGCTGACATCGATGTGTTCGGAGGGGCGGCCTGATGCGCGCGCGTGAGCATTTCAACGGGCTGCTCGCCTTCCTGCAGGAGCAACTGGCCGGTGAAGAAGGCTTCACCCTTGGCTACAACGCCGAGGACTCGGCCTTCATTCGTTTCAATCAGGGCCGTGTGCGCCAGGCCGGTACGGTACGCCAGGTGTACGTCACCCTGGCGCTGTACCGGGGCCTGCGCCATGCCGAGAGCAAGCTGGCGCTCAGTGGCGAGCGGGAGGCCGACCTGCCGTTGCTGCAGCAGGCTGTGCAGCAGTTGCGCGCCATCCTGCCGGGCCTGCCCGAAGATCCGTATCTGCGCCTGAACCGCGAGGCCTGGCGCAGCGAATCGAGCGACGCGGTCGCGCCGCAGGATGCCGCCGCCATGGCCGTGCAGATCAGCGAGCTGGCGCAGGGTCTGGACCTGGTTGGCTTTCTCGCCGCCGGGCCGCAGTATCAGGGCTTCGCCAGCTCCTGGGGGGCCTTTGGCTGGCACGTGGCAAGCAGCTTCAATCTCGAGTTCAGTCTGTTCCACGGCAACGCGCAGGCGGTGAAAAGCACCTACGCCGGCGAGCGCTGGGATGCCGAGGTCTTCGCCGGCAAGCTGCATGGCGCGCGCCAGCAACTGGCCTACCTCGGGCGACCGCTGCGGGCGCTGGCGCCGGGGGACTATCGCGCCTACCTGAGCCCGGCGGCGCTGGAGGAGCTGTTCGGCCTGTTCTGCTGGGGCTTCGGTGCGCAGGCGCTGGCCTCAGGTGGCAGCCCGCTGCAGCGCCTGTTCAGCGGCAAGGCCGCGCTCAGCCCCTTGTTGAGCATGGATGAGCGTATCGAGGGCGGCCTGGCGCCGGCGTTCACCCGCGAAGGGCCGCGGCAGGCCGTGACGCTGATCCGTGCCGGGCAGCCCGGCGAGCGCCTGGTCAGCTCGCGCAGCGCCGCCGAATACGGCCTGACCGCCAACGGCGCGTGCAGCGGCGAATACCCCTTGTCGCTGCGCGTGCACGGCGGCGAACTGGAGGAAGGCGAGGTGCTGGCGCGCCTAGGTAGCGGTCTGTACATCGGCAACCTGTGGTATTGCAATTTCTCCGACCTGCCGGCCGGGCGCCTGACCGGCATGACCCGCTTCGCCACCTTCTGGGTCGAGGACGGCGAGATCCAGGCCCCGGTCAGTACCATGCGCTTCGACGACTCGCTGTTCAGCTTCTTCGGCGAGCATCTGGAGGCGCTGGGCCGAACGCCCGAGCTGCTGCTGCCCGGAGGCACCTACGGCGCCCGCCAGACCGGCTCCATGGCGCTGCCCGGTGCCTTGCTGTCGCGCTTCACCCTGACGTTGTAGGTCCTGCGCGTGCCCCGGATTGCATCCGGGCTACGGAGAGCGTCGGGGCTGCGCGGCGCTTACTTGCTGGCCTTGAGCACGACGAACTTCGGCGTGGCCGCGACCTGCTCGACGCCACGGAACAGGCGCTTGAGCTTGGCGTGATAACCGAGATGACGGTTGCCGACGATCCACAGCTCGCCGCCCGTTACCAGCGCGGCGCGGGCCTGCTGGAACATGCGCCAGGCGAGGAAGTCGCCGACCACCTGCTGCTGATGGAAAGGCGGGTTGCACAGCACCAGGTCCAGCGAGTCGGCCGGCTGCTCGGCCAGGCCGTCGCCCGCACGGATGATCGCCGGCCGTTCCCCCAGCGCCGCGCGCCAGTTTTCCTGCGCCGATTGCACGGCCATGTACGACTCGTCCACCAGCGTCAGTTCGGCCTGTGGATTGTTCAGGGCATAGGCGATGCCGAGCACGCCGTTGCCGCAACCGAGATCGGCCACCCGGCGCGCATCGAGGTGCTGCGGCAGGTGCGGGAGGAACGCCCGGGTGCCGATATCCAGGCCTTCGCGGCAGAACAGGTTGGCGTGGTTGACCAGCTCCAGCGCGGGGGTGTCCAGGCGGTAGCGTGTCGGGTAGGGCGAGCTCGCTGCGCCTTTGTCGGCGACGCTCACCTGTAGCAGGCGCGCCTTCTTCACCGCCAGTGAGGCCTGCACCGGGCCCAGGTATTTCTCCAGCAGATCGCCAGCGGCACGTGGCAGGTGCTTGACCATGGCGCCGGCGACCACCCGCGCGCCGGGGGCCAGCTGACCATGCAGGCGAATCAACTGTTCTTCGAGCAGGGCCAGGGTCTTGGGCACGCGGATCAGCACCCAGTCGAACGGGCCTTGCGCACTGGCGCTGGCCGGAACGAAGCTCACCGCGTCCGCACTGAGGCCATTGCTGGCGAGGTTCCTGGTCAGGGCGAGAAAGCCCAGGTGCGAGTCGCTGCTGCTGGTCACCTGGCAGTGGCTCGCCAGCGAGCAGGCCAGGGCGCCGAAGCTGTCGTTGAGCAGCAGCACCCGGGTGTCTGCCTGGATGCCCTGCTCATGCAGATGATTGAGCAGGTACTCGTCGGCAGCGTCGAAGGCTTGCAGCGGCTCGTTCGGCTGGTGCGGCTGGCGCAGCAGGTCGAGGCTGGCGAAGGGGGTATCGAGAGTAGGCATGCAAACCTTCGGTGTTTGTCGTCGGCCGATTGCGCCAGACTGGGCGGGTATTCGATGAGGAGGCGATTATGACCGTCAGCGAAGACAAGTTCACCCGTCAGACACTGCTGGACGTGCAGGGCCTGACACCGAGTCTGTTTACCCTGCGCACCACACGCGCTGCCGGCTTCCGCTTTCGCGCCGGGCAGTTCGTGCGTCTCGGCGTGGAGAAGGCCGATGGCACGCAGGTCTGGCGCGCCTACTCGCTGGTATCCGCGCCGCACGACGAGTTCCTCGAGTTCTTCTCCATCGTGGTGCCGGGGGGCGAGTTCACCAGCGAGCTGAGCCGTCTGCGCGCTGGCGACAGCCTGCTGGTGGAACGACAAGCCACCGGCTACCTGACGCTGGACCGTTTCGTCGACGGCCGCGACCTTTGGTTGCTGGGCAGCGGTACCGGTATCGCGCCGTTCCTGTCGATCCTCCAGGACTTCGAGGTGTGGCAGCGTTTCGAACGCATTGTGCTGGTGTACAGCGCGCGCACCCGCGCCGAACTGGCCTACCAGTCGATGATCACGGGATTCGCCGGCCTGGAGCACCTGGCCGAGTTCGCACACAAGCTCACCTACCTGCCGGTGGTGACGCGCGAGCCGGCGGCGGGCTGCCTGGGGGCGCGCATCACCGAACTGCTCGACAACGGCGAACTGGAGCGCGCGGCGGGCCTGCAACTGACGCCCGAGGACTCGCGGGTGATGATCTGCGGCAACCCGCAGATGATCGACGATATCCGCCAGCGCCTGAAGGCCCGTGGCCTGAACCTGAGCCTGACCCGGCGTCCGGGCCAGGTGGCGGTGGAGAACTACTGGTGATCAGTCCTCTGCGCGGATCGCCTTGATGCGATGCTCCCAGCGGCGCTTGGCGAAGCGGCGCATGTTGGGGATGTCGTCGGTCTCGTCGAGGATCGGCTTGCCGATGATGGTTTCCATGATGTCTTCCAGCGTCACCAGGCCGCGCCAGCTGCCGAACTCGTCGTACACCAGGCACATGTGCTGACGCTCCTGCATCAGCTGGGTCATCAGGTTCTCGGCGTTCATGCTTTCCGGCACCACCTTCAGCGGTTTCATGATGCTGGTCAGCGCTGCCGAATCATCCTCGGCGGTCAGGGCGTCGTAGCGAAACACCACGCCCAGCGGCGACTCGTCCTCGCCGATCACCGGGTAGCGGGAGAACTGGCTCAACCGGGCGCGGGCCTTGAACGCGGCGATGGACTCGTCCGGCGCGGCCGATTCGCAGACGATGCGCGGGGTCATGATGTCGCGCAGTCGAATCTCGTGCAGGTCGAGAATGTTGCCGATCACACGCTGCTCGTCCTCGTCGAGCGAGCCCACTTCGCGGCCGAGCAGGGTCAGGGCCTTGATCTCCTGGCGCACGTCATGCTCCGGCTCCTTGCCGCCGAACAGGCGCATGATCAGGTCGGACATGAAGATGAACGGCTTGAGCAGCAGGATCATCGCCTGCAGCAGACCGGGCAGGAAGGGCGCGAAGGTACGCCAGTAGCGTGCACCGATGGTCTTCGGCAGGATTTCCGAGAGCACCAGGATCAGCAGGGTCATGATCGCCGAGGCGGCACCCAGGTAGCCATCGCCGAAGACAATGGTCACCTGCGCGCCGACGCCTGTGGCGCCGACCGTGTGGGCAACGGTGTTCAGCGTGAGAATGGCCGCCAGCGGCTGGTCGATCTTGTCCTTGAGCGCCTTCAGGCGTTCATACAGGCGCGGTCGTTCGAGCTTCTGCTGAGCGATGTAGCTGGGCGTGAGGGAGAGCAGCGCGGCTTCGAGGATGGAACAGATGAACGAAACCAGGATGGAGAGGACAGCGAACGCTATCAGGAGTGTCATGTAGGGGTGTTGGTAACCAAGGGCCTGCCAATTTAACGGAAAACAGGCTGCGCAATGCGCGCAAGCTGCAACATTTCATTTCCTCTCGGTGCCTGCTGCGCTCGTGTGGCGGGGCTACGCCTGGCGCAGCTTCGACTAGGCTGAATAGGACGATCTCCGGGAGGGTCCTCCATGCCGCTTGAACATCACCCGCTCAACCGAGAATTTCCGCAGCAGCACGATGCGTTGCGCAAGCTGATGCAGAGCGACGCGCGCTTCGCCAGGCTGGCGGAGGAGTACGAGGCACTGGACAAGCGCATCTACGAGATAGAGGACGGCCGTTCGGTCGCCGATGATCTGATGCTGCAGGGGCTCAAGCTACAGCGCGTCGGCCTCAAGGACGAGATCGCGGACCTGCTGCACGGGGCTACCTGATGGGGGCTTGATCAGGGTCAAAGGCGGGGCGACGGCGGCGGGCTAGGCTGCGATCAACACCTTAGCCAGGAGCTGCACCATGCACGTCGATCATCACCCCCTGATCCATGATTTCCCCGAGCATCGCGACGCCCTGCAGCGCCTGCGCCAGGGCGATGCGCTCTTCGCCAGGCAGGCCGAGGAGTACGAGGTGCTGGACAAGCGCATCTGCCGGATCGAAGACGGCATCGAGTTGCTCGACGACGTTTCCCTGCAGGCGCTCAAGCTCAACCGCGTCGCGCTCAAGGATGAACTGGCTCGGCAGCTCAAGCGTGCCAGCGGGCAGTGCTGCGGTTGCGGCAACGGTTGCAAGGACTGAGCCCCGGCCCAGGTCTCAATGCACCGGCGGGTTGATCAGGTAGGTGAGCAGCCCGTCCGCTTCATCCTCCGTCCAGATCGCCCGCGCGGGTCTGGGCCACTCGCTCAGCAGCCGTTGCCAGAAGGCCCGGGCCAGTTCGTCCTGGCAGTAGTAGCGCAGCAGCCAGGGCTGGCCATCGCCCATCAACTGCTGCACCAGCGCACGGCCGATACCCCGACGGCGGTACTTCTTCAGAATGAACAGGTCGGCGAACTCCGGGGCGTCGATGCCGGGTAGCTCGCTGCGCTCGATCAGCACGAAGCCGGCGATGAAGCCGTCGGCGAGGACCAGCTGTGCGCTCCAGCCGGCGTCCTGCCAGTAGCGTTGCAGGTGCGGCTCGTGGATGTAGAAGCGTCCGTCGGTTTCCACGTCCTCCTGCTCCCAGTCGGAGCTTTCGTAGGCATAGAACTGGTACAGGTTGGCGAGCAGCGGAAGCTGTTCGGCGCTGGTGGGCAGCAGTTCGATCTGCATGAGCGTATCCACGTGAAATAGACCTGGTCTGTAAATTTATCCAGTTGTTCGGTATCGTTCCAGCCTTCGTTGAACAGGCAGGACGACTACCCCATGGCCAAGGCAAAACGCATGTACGGCTGCACCGAGTGCGGCGCCACCTTCCCGAAGTGGGCGGGGCAGTGTGGTGAGTGCGGCGCCTGGAATACCCTGGTGGAAACCGTGGTCGAGGGCGCCACGCCCAGTGGGCGCAGCGGCTGGGCGGGTGACAAGGCCAACATCAAGACCCTGGCCGAGGTCAGCGTCGAGGAGATTCCGCGTTTCTCCACCGCCTCCAGTGAGCTGGACCGGGTGCTGGGCGGCGGCCTGGTGGATGGCTCGGTGGTGCTGATCGGCGGTGATCCGGGCATCGGCAAGTCGACCATCCTGCTGCAGACCCTGTGCAATGTCGCCCAGCGCTTCCCGGCCCTGTACGTCACCGGCGAGGAGTCGCAGCAGCAGGTGGCCATGCGCGCCCGGCGCCTGGACCTGCCGCAGGACAAGCTCAAGGTGATGACCGAGACCTGCATCGAGTCGATCATCGCCACCGCCCGTCAGGAAAAGCCCAAGGTCATGGTGATCGACTCGATCCAGACCATCTTCACCGAGCAGCTGCAGTCCGCGCCGGGCGGCGTTGCCCAGGTACGCGAGAGCGCGGCGCTGCTGGTGCGCTTCGCCAAGCAGAGCGGCACGGCGATCTTCCTGGTCGGCCACGTCACCAAGGAAGGCGCGCTGGCCGGCCCGCGGGTGCTGGAGCACATGGTCGATACGGTGTTGTATTTCGAGGGCGAGTCCGACGGGCGCCTGCGCCTGCTGCGCGCGGTGAAGAACCGCTTCGGCGCGGTGAATGAACTGGGCGTGTTCGGCATGACCGACAAGGGCCTAAAGGAAGTCTCCAACCCCTCGGCAATCTTCCTCACCCGTGCCCAGGAGGCGGTGCCCGGTAGCGTGGTGATGGCCACCTGGGAGGGCTCGCGGCCGATGCTGGTGGAGGTGCAGGCGCTGGTCGACACCAGCCACCTGGGCAACCCGCGCCGTGTCACCCTGGGCCTGGACCAGAATCGCCTGGCGATGCTCCTGGCCGTGCTGCATCGCCATGGCGGCATCCCCACCTACGACCAGGACGTGTTCCTCAACGTGGTCGGCGGGGTGAAGGTGCTGGAAACGGCGTCGGATCTGGCGCTGATGGCGGCGGTCATCTCCAGCCTGCGCAACCGCCCGCTGCAACATGACCTGCTGGTGTTCGGCGAGATCGGCCTGTCCGGCGAGATCCGCCCGGTGCCCAGTGGCCAGGAGCGCCTCAAGGAAGCGGCCAAGCATGGCTTCAAGCGCGCCATCGTGCCCAAGGGCAATGCGCCGAAGGAAGCGCCGGCAGGATTGCAGATCATCGCGGTGACGCGCCTGGAGCAGGCGCTGGATGCGTTGTTCGAGTAGCTTCGGGGCTGCGGCGTTCTGCCGCGAGGGGGCTCTGGGCGGAATTGACCGGGATCAATAGGTAGCAGGCTACCTACGCGCAGCATGAAGGTGTATCCAACCAAGGAGACACCCTCATGTTCCTGTTCTTCGATTTCTTTTCCCGTGCTTTCAACTTCGACGCCAAGGCTGTCGAGTCGCGCGATGCTCGCCGCGAGGCGCAGCGTCTCCAGGCGCGACGTCAGCGCCGCGAGCAGGCCGAGGCTGCCTGCCTGCGTCACTGATCGGCTCAGTCGCCTTCGCCCAGTGCCGCCAGTTCGCGCTCCAGCAGCTCTTCATCGCCAAGGTTGAGTTCGACCAGGCGGCGCAGGTGGCTGATGGATTCGAGGTCGATATGGCGGCAGACGAAGCCGAGGTAGTGAGGCTGCGTACGGGTCAGCACCACCTCCATCTTCACCCGGGCTTCGCCGCCCAGTTCCACCAGCGCCTCGAACGGCTGATCCGGGTCACCGCTCCAGTCGCGCGGCGTCCTGATCAGCAGGCCTTTGAGTGAGATGTCGTGCAGCGCTGCCTTCCATTGCCGCTCACCCTGGGCGATTACGGTGGGAGCGTCGAAGGCGATGCGCTGGAAGCGCCGACGCTCATTGGCTGGTTCACTCATGCCCATGCTCCTGAGGTGTTTACATCACTATAGTCAAGGCTGTTGGTCGTGTGATGTGCGCCACGTCGTGGCTCACGACAGATACACATCAGTTTGACAGGTGGGCAAGTGTCGCCAAAGCTCCTTATGCGGTTTTTACTACTCGATATTGCGGAGCGATAGATATGAGCAAGCGACTGCTGGGCAAGGGTTTGGTCTTTGGCCTGTTGAGTATGGCCAGTGTTGGCGCATTCGCCGACGCAGCCGGTGGCAATGGCTGCGGCTGGGGCAACATGTTGTTCGAAGGGCAGCGCGGCATGGCGCCGCACTTCCTGGCTACCACCACCAACGGCACCTCGGGCAATGCCACCTTTGGCATGACCTCCGGTACCAACGGCTGCGACACCAGCGGTGCGCTGGGCTACAACGGTCGCTCCATGCTGGCGATGAACGGCATGCTCGACTCCATCGCCGAAGACATGGCGGTCGGTGAGGGCGAGGCGCTGGATGCCTACGCCACCCTGCTGGGTGTGGAGGCCAAGGACCGTGCACACTTCGCCAAGGTCACCCACGACAATTTCGGCAGCATCTTCAGCCAGGCCGACGCCACCAGCGAGCAGGTACTGGCCGCCACCCTCGACGTGATGAGCCGCGACGCCCAGCTGGCGCGCTATGTGAAACAACCGGCCTGACGTGCTGCGTTGAATCCCAGGCAAAAAGAAGCCCGCCGATCGGCGGGCTTCTTCATTTCAGGCTGAGCCTCAGTTGCCGTAGACCGGGAAGCGGGCGCACAGGGCCTTGACCTGCTCGCGCACGCGGCCTTCGACTTTATCGTTGCCGATATTGGCCAGCACTTCGCAGATCCAGCCTGCCAGCTGGCGGCACTCGTCTTCCTTGAAGCCGCGAGTGGTCACGGCCGGGGTGCCGATGCGCAGGCCGGAGGTGACGAACGGCGAGCGCGGGTCGTTCGGCACGCTGTTCTTGTTCACGGTGATGTAGGCGCGGCCCAGGGCGGCGTCTGCGTCCTTGCCGGTGATGTCCTGCTTGATCAGCGACAGCAGGAACAGGTGGTTCTCGGTGCCGCCGGAAACCACGTCGTAGCCGTTTTCGATGAACACCTGAGCCATGCTCTGGGCGTTCTTGATCACCTGGGCCTGGTAGGCCTTGAACTCGGGCTGCAGCGCTTCCTTGAAGCACACGGCCTTGGCGGCGATGACGTGCTCCAGCGGGCCGCCCTGGCCGCCTGGGAAGACGGCGGAGTTGAACTTCTTCTCCAACTCTTCGTTCTTGCGCGCCAGGATCAGGCCACCGCGCGGACCGCGCAGGGTCTTGTGGGTGGTGGTGGTGACCACGTCGGCGAACGGCACCGGGTTCGGGTACAGGCCGGCGGCGACCAGGCCGGCGACGTGGGCCATGTCGACGAACAGGTAGGCACCGACCTTGTCGGCGATGGCGCGGAAGCGTGGGAAGTCCAGTACCTGCGAGTAGGCGCTGAAGCCGGCGATGATCATCTTCGGCTTGTGCTCGACGGCCAGGCGCTCGACTTCGTCGTAGTCGATCAGGCCCTGGTCGTTGATGCCGTACTGCACGGCGTTGTAGATCTTGCCGGAGAAGCTGACGCTGGCGCCGTGGGTCAGGTGGCCGCCGTGGGCCAGGCTCATGCCCAGCACGGTGTCGCCAGCGTTGAGCAGGGCCATGTACACGGCGCTGTTGGCCTGGCTGCCGGAGTGCGGCTGGACGTTGGCGTAGTCGGCGCCGAACAGTTCCTTGGCACGGTCGATGGCCAGTTGCTCGACCACGTCGACGTACTCGCAGCCACCGTAGTAGCGCTTGCCCGGGTAGCCTTCGGCGTACTTGTTGGTCAGCACGCTGCCCTGGGCTTCCATCACCGCCGGGCTGGTGTAGTTTTCCGAGGCGATCAGCTCGATGTGCTCTTCCTGGCGCTGAGCTTCCTGCTCCATCGCGGCAAAGAGTTCGGCGTCAAAACGAGCGAGATTCAAATCACGGCTGAACATGGCAATCCCCTGAAAACCAGTTGGGCGGAAGAAATTAAGGGGCGGATTCTACCGCAAAGGTCGCATTCAGGCATATGAAGGTCGGTCATGAGGCAGACAAGTGGCCCTCATGCGCGTCGTTCAGATGAGCATGAACAGCTCGGCAGCGTTGAACTGGGCGCTGAACTGCTGGGCCTGCACCGGCCGCCCGAGCAGGTAGCCCTGCACCTCGTCGCAGCCGTGCTCGCGCAGGAAGTCCAGTTGTGCCTGGCTCTCCACGCCTTCGGCGATCACCATCATGTTCAGGCTGTGGGCCATGGCGATGATGGCGCGAGCGATCTGCGCATCCTGCTCGCCCTCCGGCAGGCCGTCGACGAAGCTGCGGTCGATCTTCAGCACGTCGATGGGGAACTGTTTGAGGTAGTTCAGCGAGCTGTAGCCGGTGCCGAAGTCATCCACCGCGATGCACAGGCCCAGGCGCTTGAGCTCGTGCAGCGTCTGCATGGCGCTGGTCACGTCGTGCATCAGGATGCTCTCGGTCAGCTCGACCTCCAGGCAGGCTGGCGGCAGCCCGGTGCGTTCGATGACGGCGGCGATGCGCGCGCTCAGGTCGCCTTCGGCGAACTGACGGGCGGAGAGGTTGACCGAGACCTTGGGGATGCGGATCTTCTCGTCATGCCAGGCCTTGAGCTGGCGGCAGGCTTCTTCCAGGACCCATTCGCCGACCTGTACCACCAGCCCGAGTTCTTCCAGCACCGGGATGAAATCGTCCGGCGGTACCAGGCCACGGCTCGGGTGGTTCCAGCGCAGCAGGGCCTCGACGCCGGTCAGGCGGCGGCCGTCGCCGGAGAACTGTGGCTGGTAGTGCAGGACGAACTGGCCCTGTTCCTGAGCATGGCGCAGGTCGCTCTCCAGCTCCAGGCGCTCCAGGGCGCTGGCGTTCATGTCGGCCTGGTAGAACTGGAAGTTGTTTTTGCCACGTTCCTTGGCGTGGTACATGGCGGTGTCGGCGTTCTTCATCAGCTGGCTCAGCTCGTCACCGTCCTGCGGGGCGAGGGCGATGCCGATGCTGGCCGTGACGAAGAACTCGCGTCCTTCGAGCACGAAGGGGCGTGCCAGGCTGGCGAGAATCTGTTCGGCGACATGGATGGCGCGGTTCAGTGCGCCTTCGCGGCTGGCGCGCGGTTGCAGCAGCAGGGTGAATTCGTCGCCGCCCATGCGCGCGACGGTGTCGTCACCGTCGACGCAGGCCGACAGGCGCACGGCCACGTCCTTGAGCATGCGGTCGCCGGCCGCGTGGCCCAGCGAATCGTTGATCGGCTTGAAGCGATCGAGGTCGAGGAACATCAGCACCACCCACTCGTCATGCCGTTCGGCATGTTGCAGGGCGCTGTGCAGCCGGTCCTGGAACAGCGTGCGGTTGGGCAGGTGGGTGAGGGCGTCGTAGTAGGCCAGGCGGTGGATACGCTGCTCGCTGGCCTTGCGCTCGCTGATGTCGCTGAAGAAGCACACGTAGCTGACGAGGTCGCCTTCCTCGTCGTGCACCGCGGTGATGCCGACCCAGGCCGGGAAGTTCTCGCCACCCTTGCGCTTGAGCCAGACCTCGCCCTCCCAGCTGCCGCGCTGGTTGAGCTGGCCGAGGATGTACTGCATGTGCGTCGCCTGCTGGCGATCGGCGGTGAGCATGCCGGGCAACTGGTCGAGCACCTGGCCGGCGGAATAGCCGCTGACCCGGCTGAACGCCTTGTTGACCTGAACGATGTAGCCGGCCGGGTCGGTCACCAGGATCGCGGCAGTGGAGTGTTCGAAGACCGTCGCCGCCATGCGCAGGTCCTTTTCCGCGCGGCGCTGCTGGCTGATGTCGCGGCCCACGCCGAGGATGCCCTCGAAGCGACCGTTCTCGTCCCACATCAGCACCAGGCGCAGCTCCACCGGGATCTTGTGGCCGTCGGCGCGCAGGCAGTCGAACACGAACAACTGGTCCGGCAGTTCGTCGCGCAGGCGGTTGAGGCGATCGCGTTCGCCGAGTGCATCGCGAATGCGTTCGAGCAGGTGGTTGAGGCCGACCAGTTGCTGCGGGTTGGCGGCCATGTTGGCGAAACCGTTGGCCATGACCCAGTTGACGGAGTAGCCCAGCACCGGTTCGACAGAGGGGCTGACGTAGTTCAGCGCCAGGCTGCTGTCGGTGGAGAAGATCACGTCGCTGATGCTCTCCGCCAGCAGGCGATAGCGCTGCTCGCTGTCGCGCAGTGACTGGTTGCGCTCGATCTGTTCGGTGATGTCCTTGGCGACGCCGATCAGGCGGCTTACCCGGCCCCGCTCATCGCGCGCCAGGGCCTGCTCGCGGATGCTGAACCAGCGCCACTGGCCGTCGCGGTGGCGCCAGCGCAGCACCGACTCGAGCAGCAGGCCGTCGCCGACCACTTTCTGCAGGTTGCGGATACGCCAGTAGTAGTCGCTGTCGTCCGGGTGCAGCACCTGCTCCCAGAAATCCTCGCGCATGCTGCGCAGCTCGGCCTTGCTGTAGCCGAGTTGCAGGCCGAGGCTGTGGTTGCTGAACAGCACCTGGCGGTTCTGCATGTCATGCACGTAGAGCAGGTCGGGTACCGAACGTACCACCTCGGACCAGAAGCGCTCGCGTTCGATCAGCGACAGCTCGATGCGCTTGCGGCTGGTGATGTCGCTGATGCTCAGCGTCACGGCCTGGTAGTCCTGGATCATCTCCGGCAGGCGCAGGACCAGCCAGACATGGCGCTGCAGGCCCTGCGCGGTGACCAGCTGGGTCTCCAGCTCCACCAGGTTGGGACCTTCGAGCACGGCGACCGCCAGCCGGTAGCGCAGGTCGTCCGGCCTGATCGGGCCGCTGTCGATCAGCTGATGCCAGGCCTGCTCGATGGATTTGACGCCGAGCAGGTTGAGCGCCACCTGATTGGCCTCGGTGATGCGCAGTTGATCCAGCAGCAGTGTGTGGTGCTGGGCATCGGCTTTCAGCCAGCGCTGGAGGCCGGCGGCATCGCGCAGCTTGTTCTGCAGCAGCAGGCTGCGCAGGCCGGAGAGGTCGAGCACGCAGAGGGCGACCCCGGTGCCGTCGAAGATGTCCTGATAGCGCCTGCGGGTCTCCTGCAGCACGCGCATCGCCTGCTGCTCGTCGGTCACGTCGCGCAGTACCCAGACGTAGCCACCCCTTGGCCCGGCGTCGCCGATGTCGCTGCGGGTCACGGCGAACAGACGGGCGCTGCCCTGGCGCTCCACCCGGACCAGCTCGGGGCCAGGGTCGCCGGCCAGCTGCGGGCTGTTGAGCAGCAACGGATCGAGGTCGGGCAGCAGGTCGAGCAGGTGCAGGTCCCAGGCGGCCTCGCTGCTGAGGCCGAACAGCGCCTCGGCCTGCGGGTTGAGGTAGCGCAGCTTGCCATCGGACTGGGTCACGAGAATGCGCTCTTCGACTGCCCCGAGCGCACTGGCGGCGCGATGCAGCGAGCGCCGCGATTCGGTGTTCAGGCGCTGCAGGCGGCGCTGCTCGCGTTGCAGGCCGTAGAGGGCGAGGAGCGTCAGCAACGAGCACAGGACGAACAGCAGGAACTTGCCGGCCAGCGCTGGCATCAGCTCGTTGCTGGCGCGATCGGCATCGAAGAGCGGGCGCAGCTGCCAGTCGCTGCCGGGCAGGGGAATCTGCGCGAGGCTCTGCGCCTGCTCGGCGCCGGTGACCGGTGCGATGCTGCCGGCCGCCTGCTGCAGGTGGTCGGCCCGGGCGATGACGCGCAGGCTCTGCTGGTCCTCGAGCAGCCAGTCGTGTTCGCTCTGGTGTTGCTCGCGCAGCCAGTTCCTCAGCGCCTTGGTGCTCATGCGCAGGACGCGATGGCTGCCGTCGGCCTGCCGCAGCAGCAGGTACAGGGCGCCGCCGTCCTGGGCACTGAAGGCGAAATGGTAGGCAGCCGAAGCGCTGCGCTGCAGCTGGTTGCGAATGAAGCTGCGGTCATTCGCACTGGCGAAGCTGTCGCTGAGCAACTGACCGTTGGCGTCGAACCAGGCCATGCTGCTGAGGGTCGGGAAAATGCTGCGCAGCGTGCCGAGCAGTTCGGCGTCACTGTGCTTGGCGTCCTCCGCGCTGTGCAGCATGGCCTGCCCGGCCTGGGCCTTCAGGCGCATGCTCAGGCTCAGGTGCTTGGCCAGCTGTTCACCGTAGCTGAGGCTGAGCTGCTTCTGACTGCCGAGCAGTTGCCGATGTTCCTGCACCAGTTGCCAGGCCAGCAGACCCAGAATCGCCAGCACCAGGACCACCAGCGCACGCCGCAGCGCTTCGCGACGCCTTGGCGCACGCGACTCGCCCGTGGGGGAGTTCGGCTGGGATGAGGGAGTCGACACGTTCTATGAGCCTGCAGCCAGTGCGGGGTTGTATCTGCTATGACAAGCGCGAGCGGGCCTCTGCTCACGTCAGCCGGCTAGAATGCCTGTAAATGTGGCCAAGTGCCAGTTCCGCTCGACGAGCGTAGTTTGCCCTGTCGCCTGCATTGCGGTAGCTTTGCGCCGCGTGCGCAAACTGTCCGCGCCATACTTGGCGTTCCTCTCCGTGGCGGCTAAGGTCTCTGCACGTTGTCAGGCTGCGGAGGTCGCGAAAACGGCCGTAGACGGCAAACGACGGTTGCGCATCGCACGTTCAGCGTCCCCACGACGTTTTCGCCACGCGTGCCGGGTGCGCCACTTTTTCAGCTCTCATTCTCACCAGTCAGGTTCTCCATGGCTCAGTACGTCTACAGCATGCATCGGGTCAGCAAGGTCGTCCCGCCGAAGCGTGAAATCCTCAAGGACATCTCTCTCTCGTTCTTCCCGGGCGCCAAGATCGGTGTGCTCGGCCTCAACGGCGCCGGCAAGTCGACGCTGCTGCGCATCATGGCGGGCGTCGACACCGAGATCGACGGCGAAGCCCGTCCCATGCCCGGCATCAAGGTCGGTTACCTGCCGCAGGAACCGCAGCTGGACCCGACCAAGAGCGTGCGCGACATCGTCGAAGAGGCAGTAGGCGAGATCAAGCAGGCCCAGGCACGTCTTGACGAGGTGTACGCCGCCTATGCCGAGCCGGATGCCGACTTCGATGCGCTGGCCGCCGAACAGGCCAAGCTGGAAGCCATTCTGCAGGCCGCCGATGGGCATAACCTGGAGCGCCAGCTGGAAGTCGCCGCCGACGCCCTGCGTCTGCCGGCCTGGGACGCCAAGATCGAGCACCTCTCCGGTGGCGAGAAGCGCCGTGTGGCGCTGTGCCGTCTGCTGCTGTCGGCGCCCGACATGCTGCTGCTGGACGAACCGACCAACCACCTGGACGCCGACTCGGTGGCCTGGCTGGAGCGCTTCCTGCACGATTTCCCCGGCACCGTGGTGGCGATCACCCACGACCGTTACTTCCTCGACAACGTCGCCGGCTGGATTCTCGAACTCGACCGTGGCCACGGCATCCCCTACGAGGGCAACTACTCCGGCTGGCTGGAATCGAAGTCCAACCGTCTGGCCCAGGAAGCCAAGGCCGAGGCGTCGCACGCCAAGGCCATGAAGGCCGAACTGGAGTGGGTTCGCCAGGGCGCCAAGGCGCGTCAGTCGAAATCCAAGGCGCGTCTGCAGCGCTTCGAGGAAATGCAGTCGCAGGAATTCCAGAAACGCAGCGAGACCAACGAGATCTACATCCCGGCCGGTCCGCGTCTGGGCGACAAGGTCATCGACTTCGTCAATGTGTCGAAGTCGTTCGGCGACCGCGTACTGATCGACGACCTGTCGTTCAGCATCCCGAAAGGCGCCATCGTCGGTGTGATCGGCGGCAACGGTGCCGGTAAGTCGACCCTGCTGCGCATGATCACCGGCAAGGAACAACCGGACTCCGGTCACATCGAGATCGGTGAAACCGTGCAGATCGCCAGCGTCGAGCAGAGCCGCGAGGCGCTCGAAGGCAACAAGACCGTGTGGGAGCAGGTCTCCGACGGCTTCGACATGATCAAGGTGGGCAACTACGAGGTGCCGTCGCGTGGTTACGTCGGCCGCTTCAACTTCAAGGGCGCCGACCAGCAGAAGTTCGTCAAGGACCTCTCCGGTGGTGAGCGTGGCCGTCTGCACATGGCCCTGACCCTGAAGCAGGGCGGCAACGTGCTGCTGCTCGACGAACCGTCCAACGACCTCGACGTGGAAACCCTGCGTGCGCTGGAAGACGCGCTGCTGGACTTCCCTGGCGCCGCCATCGTGATTTCCCACGATCGCTGGTTCCTCGACCGCATCGCCACCCACATCCTCTCCTACGAGGACGATGCCAAGGTCAACTTCTTCGAAGGCAACTACACCGAGTTCGAAGCTGATCGCAAGAAGCGCCTGGGCGACGCCGCCGCGCAACCGCACCGCGTGCGTTACAAGAAGCTGGCGCAGTAAGCGTCCGGTGGATGAAAAAAACGGAGCCTGCGGGCTCCGTTTTTCGTTGTGGCGCAGAGGGCGCGGTGGCCATCTGCGCCAGGCGGGCGGGGCTACAGCTTGGCCAGTAGCGCTTCCAGTGCCTTGGCCTGGTCCTCGGCCAGGTCGATGATATGGAAGCCGGCCCAGCAATGCTGGCCGTCGGCACCCGGCCGACTCCACAGGCAGTCCGCCCCGAGGTGCACTTCCTGCAGGCCATGGGTTTCCGAGGTGCAGACCAGGCGGCACTCCAGCACGGCATCGGCCGTATGCGGGGTGTCGCTGAACAGCATGAAACCGTCCGCGGACAGGTCGACGATACGGCCAAGGCGCTGCCCGCTGTTGAGGTCGAAGACCTCCAGCTGCATCTCGGTGCCATGGCGGCTATGTTGGCGACGCTCTTCCATGGAAATTCCTCAGCGGGGTTCGGCTGCGCGGCCAGTGAAGCGCTGCAGCACGCGGTAGATGGCTGTCAGTGCGCGATCCACCAGTGGTGTTGCGCGTTCGGGGGTGACGATGCGGGCCAGGCCCTTCTCCATTTCGTTCGCCAGTACGGTGAGCGGCTTGATCGCGACACGCTGACCGCTGTTGTCGACGAACATGTAGTTGTGCGTGGTCGGGCTGAACCAGGAGAGCTTGAGCACACGGCTCTGGCCATTGCTGACGAATTCGAACCAGGTGCCGAACTCGACGTCCGCCAGTTCCTTGGCCAGCGCCTGCGCACGTGTCGAGAGCGTGTTGCGTGACGGCGCCTGGCGCACCAGGTCGGCATCCTCGCCGAGCATGGCGCCCAGCGGGCTTTCCGGCAGGGTGGGGGTCAGTTGTGCGGCCAGTTGCGGCTGCTTGGCCTGCACGGCGTGCTGGCAGGCGACCAGGTCCTGCAGCAGGCGACGAATGCCATCCTCGTGGTAGCCGCCCAGCAACTCCAGGCCTTTGCGCAGGTCGCTGAGCATGGGCACGCGCAGTTCCTGCAGGCGCTGCGTGTCCGCCTCGTCCAGCGGGGTGCCGCTCCAGGCCAGTTGCTCGGCCACTTCGCTGGCACGTCGCCATTCCTCGCTCTGCTCGCCATGGCGCAGCAGGACGAAGACCAGTACATCGGCCCAGGTCAGCTCGAGGAAGTTGCGGATGATCGCCGGCAGGTCGCGTTGCTCCAGGCAGCGCTGCACCACGTCCAGAGCCTGCTCGCGCGCGCCGAGCAGACGATCCCTGCCTTTGGCGGCTTCTACCGCGCGGCGCTCACGCAGCTCGACCTTGTGGCGCAGGGTATCGACATATTCGTTGAACTCTTCGATCAGGCCGTCGAACAGCGCCAGGTCGCCGCTGAAGCCATGGATCACGCGCTCGACCACCCACTGCATCTTGGCCAGCAAGCCGCGCTCGTCACCTTCGCTGCCATACAGCACGCCGGCCTGGGCCATGGTGTTGAGCAGGCGCCGCGCCGGGTGGTGATGCTGGGTGAACAGCGCCTTGTCCATCAGGGCGATCTTCAGGTAGGGCGTATGCAGGTGCGACAGCGCGGTCTTGCAGGCGTCCGGCAGATTCTCGTCGTCGAGGATGAAGTCGAACAGCATGCCGACCAAGTCGATGACATCGGCTTCCTGCTCGGAAACCTTGCTGTCGCCGGGCAGGCTGCTGTGAGATTCCAGCTGCTGTTGCAGATCGGCCTTCAGACCCTCGACCGCCTGCGGCTTCTGCAGCCGCTGGGCCAGTTCGTGCGCCGACTGCTGTTGCATGCGGTTGAGCGCGGCGAGCAGCTCGCTGGCGCTGTAGGTCCGGCTGGCCTCACGCGGCGAGAAGCTGACGATGCTGCGCGTACCGCCGAGCAGGGGGGCATCCGGATGACTGTGGCGATGTTCGTCCAGCAGGCTGGACAGGCCGCTGAACAGCGCCGAGGGATCGCTCGGGGGCGGCGCGCTCAGATCGAGGTCGAGCAACGCGGGCTCTGCGCTCGCCGGGACCGTGCCGGGTTTGCCGGTGGCTGGCTGCGCCGGCGCGGGGGCTTCTGCCTTGGGTGCCTCCGGGCGGCTGACGCTCGGGTTGATCTGCGCGCTGTACTTGAGGTTGGGCAGCACACCGGCGTCGATCAGGCGCTGGTTGAGGGCGCCGTACAGCGAGTCCAGGCTCTGCATCACATGGCGATCGAAGAGCATGTAGAGGATGGTCTTGATCTGCAGCGGGAACGGGCAGGGCGCCAGTGCCTCGCGAAAGGCCTGGGCGATGGCCTGCGGGCCGAAGGGGTTGTTGTCCTCGCCGAGCTTCTGCCCGTTGTTGAGCAGCGCCAGGCGCTGCTCCAGGGCGAACAGCTGCTGCGTGCAGCGGGCCTTGACCCGGCTGACCATGTTGGTGACTTGCAGGGTCTCTTCGTAATCTTCGTTCTGCACCAGCTCCAGGTGTTCGGAGTCCAGTTGCGCGGCGGTCTGGCTCTGCAGCTTGCCGTCGAGGAAATCGGAGAAGTTGGTGGCGATCTGCTGGTGATAGCTGCGCTCGATCTGCGGGCGTTGCCGGCGTATCTCGCGCATGCTGTCGAAGAACAGCGTCTGCACCTTGTTGTTCTCGGCCTTCTCGGCGCACTCGAACAGGGTGTCGTCGACCTGGCCGAAGACGCCGTTGAGGTGCTCCGCCAGGCGATTCATCACCAGTTTGCGGCACGCCTGCACCAGGTCGCTGAAGCGCGGCTGTATGCCGCGGCTGGCGAGGCTGACCACCTTGGGGTGAATGGGGGGCTGGTCCTGGCTGCTCATGGACTGTCCTAACTGGCGTCGTCGTCTGGCGCGTCCTGCGTCGTGCCGCAGTTCGATGAAACATATAGTAGTCCATGCCCGTGCTGCAAAGCATTGTCGTAAAAGCAGTTTGCAGGGGTTGACAGGGAATTTTTGCTACGTAAAATGGCGCGCCTCAGCAGCGGCAACGCGAAAGCGAAACGCGGTTGAGGCTGGAATGTCAGTAGTTCCGCGATAGCTCAGTCGGTAGAGCAAATGACTGTTAATCATTGGGTCCCTGGTTCGAGTCCAGGTCGCGGAGCCAAATTCCAATCGGGGTATAGCGCAGTCCGGTAGCGCGCTTGCTTTGGGAGCAAGATGTCGGGAGTTCGAATCCCCCTACCCCGACCATATTTGGGTCGTTAGCTCAGTTGGTAGAGCAGTTGGCTTTTAACCAATTGGTCGTAGGTTCGAATCCTACACGACCCACCACCATTCGAAGAAGCCCGCCTAGCGCGGGCTTTTTCGTGTCTGGCGTTCGGGTGTTGCGGCGTGGTCACTCGCTTGTCTCTCTTCTCGCGCTTGCGGAGAGGAGGTGGGGGAGGGTGTAAGCGGGGTATGTGGACGCCGGTTTTGCCCTCTCCCGCCCTGCGGGCACCCTCTCCCATGAATGGGAGAGGGTCATCAGAAGGCCGCTCCGCGGCCGCTTTCAGTGCAGTTTCAGGCGCGGCTCGGTGCTACGGCCGATGCGGTCGCTGAGCATCAGCAGCAGCGTGCGCGGCACGCCGTACAGTGCCATCTGGTGCATGCGATACAGCGACACGTAGAACACGCGCGCCAGCCAGCCTTCCAGCATCACGCTGCCGGTGAGGTTGCCCATCAGATTGCCCACGGCGGAGAAGCTCGACAGCGAAATCAGCGAGCCGTAGTCACGATAACGATACTCCGGCAGGGCCTGGCCGCTGATCTTCAGGCGCAGCGACTTGGCCAGCAGAGACGCCTGCTGGTGCGCGGCCTGAGCGCGCGGAGGGACGTTGCGCCCTTCGCTGCCGGGTTGCGGGCAGGCGGCGCAGTCACCGAAGGCGAACACATCGTCATCCCGCGTGGTTTGCAGTGTCGGGCGTACCTGCAGCTGGTTGATGCGATTGCTCTCCAGGCCATCCAGGTCCTTGAGAAAACCCGGTGCGCGGATACCGGCGGCCCACACCTTCAGGCTGGCGGGGATGAAGTTGCCGTCGGCGGTCTTCAGGCCTTCGGCCGTCACTTCGCTGACGGCGGCGCCGGTCAGCACGGTAACGCCGAGTTTCTCCAGAGTCTTGTGCACCGGCCGGGCGATGCGCTCGGGCAGGGCCGGGAGAACGCGCGGGCCCGCTTCGATCAGGGTGATGCGCATGTCTTCGGGGCGAATCCGGTTCAGGCCGTAGGCTGCCAACTGTTTCGCCGCATGGTGCAACTCGGCCGCCAGTTCCACCCCGGTGGCTCCCGCACCGACGATGGCGATGTTGATCTGCGAGCCATCCTCGTGCTCGCTGGCGTGGGCGCGCAGGTAGTGGCTGAGCATGCGGCGGTGGAAGCGCTCGGCCTGCTCGCGGGTGTCCAGCAGGATGCAGTGCTCGGCGGCGCCGGGCGTGCCGAAGTCGTTGGTGGTACTGCCCACCGCGATCACCAGGCTGTCATAGGCAATGCGCCGCTCGGGCATCAGCACCTGGCCGTCATCGTCCAGGGTGGGGGCCAGGGTGATGTGCTTGTCCGCTCGGTCGAGACCGGACATGCGGCCGAGCTGGAACTCGAAATGATTCCACTTGGCCTGCGCCACGTAGTTCAGCTCGTCTTCCGAAGAGTTCAGCGAGCCGGCCGCCACTTCGTGCAGCAGGGGCTTCCAGATGTGGGTGAGGTTGGCGTCGACCAGGATGATCCGGGCTGCGCCGCTCTTGCCCAGTTTTCTACCAAGGCGGGTGGCCAGCTCCAAACCGCCGGCGCCGCCGCCGACAATCACGATGCGATGGGACATGGAAAGTGCTCACAAGGCTTTGAAAAAGACGGTGTGAGTGCGAGAGGGCGAGCGCGAGGCAGCTCATAGCACCAGTCGACTCAGAAAGCGGCTCAGCAGGCCCAGGCCGATGACGGCGATCAGCACGATGGTGAGCAGGCGCCAGACGCGAAAGGGCTGACGCTCGACCTGATGCTGCGGCGCACTCAGGTACTGATCGACTTTCTGCTGGTCTTCGGGGCTCAGGCGGCTGGTCATGGAAGGGCCTCTGCGTGAATGCGGCTATTCTAGGCGCGCCCGCCAGCCTTGGCGAGCGTCGTTGTCCTGCGGGTCAGAAAGGTTGTCGAGGATTTCGACTCGCACGCTGTCGTCGAGGCGAATGATGCCGCCCTCGATCACCCGTGCGGTGATGCCGCCATGGCCGCGCATGGCCTGGAAGGTGCCACGGCCAAGGCGCTCCTCGAGGCGCGCACAGGGCTGGCACCAGCCGGTGGTCTGCAGGAGCGCCTGGCCGATGCGGAAATAGCGGCCCTTGAGGCTGAACAGGTTGATGCCGGCGACCGCGATATTGCGCCGTAGCTCGTCCGGCGGCAGTGGCGTGTCGCGGCCGAGCAGGGCGGCGACCACGGCAAGGTGCTCCCACTGGATCAGGGTGACCTGCCGTGCGTTGCGTGGTCCGGGGCGGCTGTGGTCGCCGGTCAGTCCGGCTTCACGGCGGGCCTCGACGGCTTCGACTTCGAGCATGGCTTCCCGTGCCTTGGGGCGCACGCCAATCCAGCGCACGCGTCCGCTTTGCGGCACATCGGCCAGCAGTTCCTGCAACGGGCTCACAAGCCGATACCGATGTCGAACAGCACGCTGCGGCCCAGGTTGTGGCGCAGGAAATCCGGGGCGTCCGGGTGGGCGAACAGCACGCGGGCGAAGCGCGGACCGACCAGCGACAGCGAGCGCCAGCCCTGGCGCAGGTATTCGGTGGGCGGTGGGAAATGGCTGTTGCAGTCCAGCACGGCCCGCTTGAGGCTGACGAACGCGACCAGGTCCAGCTCGCCCAGGTCGATGCCGCGCTCGCGGTAGTTGTGTGCCTTCTTGCGCAAGGTCGGGGCCAGGCGCGCCTGCATTTCGCTGGCGGGAATGCGCTTGGGGCGGGCTTCGCGGCGCACCAGCTGGCTCAGGGAAAAGGCACTGCGACGGCGCTCCAGCTCGGCTCGCCATTCGTCGTTGAGGCGCCGACCTTCGTCGAGGACGAAGAACACTTCGAAGTTGGCCTCGCGAAACAGCACGTCGGGCGGTTCCTGGCCGCTCGGGTTGAAGTCGTCGCTGTGGTGGCGCACGTTCAGTGCCTGCAGCAGGCGCTGGCAGACCCAGCGTTCACGCTCCCATTTCCTGGCGTTGGAGAGGAAGGCGTTGGCCTGTTCGGCCTGATGCGTGAGCAGACGCAGGTAGTCGGAATCGTCCATCACCGAAGCTTAGCCGTTGCACGGGGCGATGCGCCAGGTGTCTGAACAGGCGTTCTGAGGCGGTGTAGACTGCCTGGCAAACCCCGCGAGCGACGAACGGAAAGGAAGGTCGAGACCCCATGATCGCTTCTGAGCTGTTGGCGTTCAGCACATTGCTGGGCGGTTGGCTGATCTATGCGCTGGCGCTGCTCTGGGCACTGGTGCGCGCGCCCTGGCTGGAGCTGTTCAGCGATCTGCGCCGCCAGCATCTGCTGTTCGGCACGATGCTGGGGTTGTTCCTGCTCTGGCTGGTGCGTCGCGATTTCGACTCGGGGCTGTCCTACCACTTTATCGGCATGACGGCGGTCACCCTGTTGCTGGACTGGCCCCTGGCGATACTGGCAGGCCTGGCAGCGCAGATGGGGTTGCTGGTCATGGGGCGTCTGGATCTGGCCGCGCTTGGCGTCAATGGCGTGCTGCTGGTGCTGATCCCGGTACTGGTAACCGAGCTGTGCGCGATACGGGTGGAGCGCGCGCAGCCCCGCAACCTGTTCGTCTACATCTTCTTCTGCGGCTTCTTCCCCGCGGCACTGGCCACCCTGATGACCTTGCTCGGTGGCCTGGCATTGCTGTGGATCGACGGCCTGTACCCGATGCCGCCGTGGCTCGATGACTTTGCCGGGTACCTGTGGCTGGTGGCGTTTCCCGAGGCCTTCATCAACGGCACGATCGTCACGGCGCTGGTGGTGTTCTACCCCGACTGGCTGGAGACCTTCAATCGCAGTCGCTACCTGCAGGCGCCCTGGAAGGAGAGCGATCGCGGCGAGTGAATGGCGCTGCATCGAGCGCCTGAATGGCGGGCCAGGCGTTGATGCGGGTCAATGTCCGGGCAGGGGCGTGCGCCATGCTGTGGAAAACCACGGGAGGTACGGCATGAGCATTTACAAGTGGGCCAGAGACGCCCTCGGCGACGACCTGCGTGAGGCCGAGGCGCAGGGCTTCGATCGGCTGATGGTGCTGCGTGCGTTGCTGGCGGAGGTGGTGCAGCAGAACAAGGCGTCGCGCGACGCGCAGGAACTGGCGCACGAGCTGCAGTTTCTTGCCGACAACCTCGACGAGGAGCGTGACTACGCCTTCATGCGCCCTTGAGCGGCAGCGGGGAGCCGCTTCGAGCGACGGGCTGCTCGGCCAGGCGGTTGCTGCTCAGTGTGGTCGCGTCGGCAGGTCGCCGCTGAACAGCTCGTCTTCCAGATTGTCGCCGGGGATGGCGTGTTCTTCCGCAGCCCAGGCGCCCAGGTCGATCAGTTTGCAGCGTTCGCAGCAGAAGGGGCGGTAGGTGCTTTCCGCTTTCCATTCGACGGGCGCGCCGCAGGTAGGGCATTGAACGGTGGTGGTCATGATTGGCCTCCGCGCAGGGTCAGATAGAAGGTGTGCAGGCGCTCGACTTCCGCATCGAGCCAGGCCAGGTCGCGATCGTTGTTCAGCACGTCGTCGGCATGCCGCAGCCGCTCCTCGCGGCTGGCCTGTGCCTGCATGATGGCGCGTACCTGCTCCTCGGAGCTCTGGTCGCGGGCGATGGTGCGTTGCACCTGCAGGTCAGCGGGCGTATCGACGACCAGAATACGCTGCGTCATATGGCGCTGGCCGGACTCCACCAGCAGCGGCGACACCAGGATGGCGTAGGGCGACTCGGCGCGTGCCAGGACCTGCACGATCTCCTGGCCGATCAGTGGGTGCAGCAGGCTTTCCAGCCAGCGGCGTTGCTCCGGGTCGGTGAAGATCAGCTTGCGCAGCGCAGCGCGGTCCAGCTCGCCATTCGCCTGCAGCACCTCGTTGCCGAAATGCTCGGCGATCCTGGCCAGCGCCGGTCGTCCCGGCTCCACGACCCAGCGCGCCGCGTGATCGGCATCGACCACATGTACGCCGCGCTCGATGAAGCCTTGCGCCACGGCGCTCTTGCCGCTGCCGATGCCGCCGGTGAGGCCAAGTATCCAGGGTTTCATAACGCCGATGCGGTCCCGTGATTGCTCAAGGGCGCGATTGTAAGGGGGATTGCCGGGTGAGGCGAACAGTCAGTGGATACGTACCCACCGGCGAGCTGACCCCTGCGGGAGTCAGCGTCATGGTCAGGGGGGGATGGATTCCTAGAAGCCGGCGAACTTCAGGTAGCTGCCGGTAATCACATCGCCCCACAGCAGCGCGATCCAGCCGGCAATGGCCAGATAGGGCCCGAAGGGCATCGGCGTGCTGGAGTCGCTGCCGCGCATGCGCAGCAGGATCACGCCAAGCACCGCGCCAACCAGCGAAGACAGGAGGATGGTCAGCGGCAGAATCTGCCAGCCACCCCAGGCGCCAAGCATCGCCAGGAGCTTGAAGTCGCCGTAGCCCATGCCTTCCTTACCGGTGACCAGCTTGAACAGCCAGTACACCGACCACAGGCTCAGGTAGCCGGCAATGGCGCCCCAGAGCGCGTCTTCCAGGCTGGTGAACAGGCCGAAGCAATTGACGATCAGGCCCAGCCACAGCAGCGGCAATACCAGAATGTCCGGCAGGATCTGGTGGTCGGCGTCGATCAGGCTCATCGCCAACAGGCCCCAGGTCAGCGCCAGCATGGCGCCGGTCTGCCAGGTGAAACCGAAGTGCCAGGCGATATAGCCGGACAGCACGCCGCAGGCCAGTTCCACCAGGGGGTAGCGCTTGCTGATGGGCGTCTTGCAGTTCGAGCATTTGCCACGCAGGAACAGGTAGCTGATGACCGGCACGTTCTCCCAGGGCTTTATCTCATGGCCGCATTGCGGGCAGCAGGAATTGGGCAGCACCAGGTTGAAGGTCTCTGCTGGAGGTGCCGGTGGCATCTCAAGCACCTCGCGGGCCTGGGCTTGCCAGTCGCGTTGAAGCATCTTCGGCAGGCGGTAGATCACGACGTTGAGGAAGCTGCCTACCAGCAAACCAAGTAGGACTGCACACAAAACAAAGGCCAGCACATGGCTGGCCAGAAAGTCGAGTAAGGGCATTGATCAGACCACAGCACCCAGCTGGAAGATAGGTAGATACATCGCAATAATCAGACCGCCCACTAGCACGCCGAGTACAGACATGATGAGCGGTTCCATCAGGCTGGTGAGGTTATCAACCATGTTGTCCACTTCGGCTTCATAAAAGCTGGCGACTTTATCGAGCATTTCATCCAGCGAGCCTGACTCTTCGCCAATGGCCGTCATTTGCACTGCCATTGACGGGAAGGTGCCAGTAGTCCGCATTGAAAAATTCAGCTGCATACCCGTTGAGACATCTGCCTTGACTTTGTTGGTTGCGGTTTTGAACACCACGTTGCCTGTGGCACCGGATACGGAGTCAAGGGCGTCTACCAGAGGTACGCCCGCAGCAAACGTGGTTGAGAGTGTTCGTGCGAAGCGCGCTACTGCGGATTTATAGAGAATGTCTCCAACGATTGGGAGCTTGAGTACGCTGCGGTCAACCGAGTCGCGTAGCTTCTGGGAGCGTTTCATTGCCTCCTTGAACGCAAAGGACAAGGCCAATATGGCGACCACGAAGATAAACCACCATTGCTGGAGAACCTCGGAGATATTGATCACCATCTGAGTGAAAGCTGGTAGCTCCGCACCAAAACCGGCAAACACCTCCTGAAACTGTGGGACCACTTTGATCAAGAGAATTGCCGATACGATGACCGCAACCACGATGACTGCAATAGGATAGGTCATCGCTTTCTTGATCTTGGCCTTCAGTGCCTCGGTCTTTTCCTTGTAGGTGGCAATACGATCCAACAGGTTTTCCAGTGCACCCGCCTGTTCACCGGACTCCACCAGGTTGCAGTAAAGCTCGTCGAAATATTCGGGCTTCTTGCGTAGCGAGGCAGCGAAGCTGTTACCTGCGGCCACCTCCTGTTTCACCTCATCCACCAGCTTGCGCATGTTGGGGTTGTCGAATCCTTCGGAGATGATGTCGAAAGACTGCAGCAGTGGTACGCCGGCCTTCATCATGGTCGCCATCTGTCGGGTAAACAGGGCGATATCCATCGGCTTGACCTTCTTGCCCTTGCTGAAGGACAGAGAGGATTCCTTGCGCACCTTGGTCGGGTTGATGCCCTGCTTGCGCAACTGTGCCTTGATCAGCGCAGGATTCTGGCCATTCATGACGCCCTTGACGGCGGCGCCGCGTCGGTCTTTGCCTTCCCACTTGAACGCGCTGGTTTTTAGAGCTTTTTCCGCCATGGTTAATCCTTGGTCACGCGGTTGACTTCCTCAAGGCTGGTAACCCCTTGCATGGCCTTGAGCAAAGCGGAGGTGCGTAGATCATTAAAGCCGTCTTTACGCATCTGTGTGGCGATATCGATGGAGTTGCCTTCCTCCATGATAATCCGCTGCAGGTTGGCCGTGTTTTTAACCACTTCATAAATACCGACACGACCCTTGTAGCCGCCCTTGCAGTTGTCGCAGCCAACCGGGCCATAGATCTTGAAGCTGCCGATCTTGTCCTCGGGGAAACCCTCTGCCAGAAGCGTCTCGCGAGGCACGTCCACCTCTTTCTTGCAACTGCTGCACAGTTTTCGTGCCAGGCGCTGCGCGATGATCAGGTTGACCGAGGTGGCGATGTTGAACGACGGAACGCCCATGTTGCGCAGGCGGGTCAGGGTTTCCGCCGCGCTGTTGGTGTGCAGGGTAGACATCACCATGTGTCCGGTCTGGGCGGCTTTGACCGCGATGGACGCTGTGTCCAAGTCGCGAATCTCACCCACCATGATGATGTCCGGGTCCTGACGCAGGAAGGCGCGCAGGGCCTGGGTAAAATCCATGCCCTGTCGTGGATTGACGTTGACCTGATTGATGCCCTCCAGGTTGATCTCCACGGGGTCTTCGGCGGTCGAGATGTTCACATCTGGGGTGTTGAGGATATTCAGGCCGGTATAGAGCGAAACGGTCTTGCCCGAACCTGTAGGGCCGGTCACCAGGATCATGCCCTGTGGCTGCTTGAGGGCGCTGAGGTATAGCTCCTTCTGCTCTTCCTCATAACCGAGGGCATCGATGCCCATCTGTGCGCTGGTAGGGTCGAGAATTCGCATCACGATCTTCTCGCCCCACAGGGTTGGCAAGGTATTGACGCGGAAGTCGATGGCCTTGGTCTTGGAGATTTTCATCTTGATCCGGCCATCCTGAGGCTTGCGACGCTCGGAAATATCCAGTGCAGCCATTACCTTCAAGCGGGCGGAGATGCGTGGGGCGAGCTGAATGGGGGGACGCGCGACTTCATGCAGCATCCCGTCGGTACGAAAGCGCACTCGATAGGCTTTTTCGTAAGGCTCGAAGTGCAGGTCCGAGGAGCCGCCTTTGATCGCGTCCAGCAGCATTTTGTTGACGAAACGCACCACGGGGGCGTCATCGGCGTCTGCGCCACCGTCTCCTACCGGTTTGTCGTCGTCTACTGCTTCGACGTCCAGGCCATCAAGATCGACATCGGCGAGGTCGTCCATCCCGCTATTGGCTGAGTCGAAGAACTTGTCGATAGCGTCGCCAAGTTTGTCGTCCTCGACCAGAATCGCTTCGGTGGTCAGGCCTGTGCTGAACTGTACATCGGTAACAGCCTGGTGGCTGGTTGGGTCAGAAATGCCGATGAACAGCTTGTTGCCGCGTCGCCACAGTGGCAGCACACGATGCTGGCGTACCAGCTTCTCGCTGACGAGTTCACGCGGTTGCCCTTCCTTGTCGATGGAGTTGAGGTCGAAGAAGGCCACGCCAAACTGTTCGGCGGCCAGCTCTGCAAGGGCGCGACTTTTCACCAGTTTGTTCTGCACGAGGTAAGTCACCAGCGGCAACTTGTTGCGCTGCGCCTGCTGCTGGGCCTGCTGCGCGGCCTTCTCGTCCATGAGACCAGCCATCGCCAGTTGTCTTGCCAGGCCGGAAAGGGAAATGCTCTCGTTCATCACATGCTCCAAACACAATGCCTGCCTTATAACGTAGTTGCAGATGGGCTGCCAAACACGCTTGTTCGGTGTGACAAAAAACGGCAGTTAGTGCCTGGGGGTGGCGTGCATCCGGCCTGCTGCGTTCCGGGAACTGTACAAAATTGCTGCTGTTGGAGTTGGCATGGCCTCTGCATTGATCTTTGCAGGTCGTCGGACCTGTACATTTTTAGGAGAGAAGAATGAAAGCTCAAATGCAAAAGGGTTTCACCCTGATCGAACTGATGATCGTCGTTGCGATCATCGGTATCCTGGCTGCTATCGCGCTGCCGGCCTACCAGGATTACGTTGCCAAGTCGCAGGTGACTGCTGGTCTGGCCGATATCCGTGGTGGTGTGACTGCTTTTGAAGAGAAAATTCAGTCGGGAGCCAGTGCTGTTGCTTCGGTGGCAGACATCGGTCTGTCCAGCAAGACTGCGCGCTGCAGTACTGTTGCCGTAACCGGTACCGCTGGTTCCGAGAATATTACATGCATCTTGGCTGGTAACCCGAAGGTTCTCAGCAAGGTAGTTACCTTGACTCGCAACTCTTCTGGCGCTTGGAACTGCAGTGTAACTGGTGGTCTGGACTCCAAGTACCTGCCGGTTGGCTGCACCAACTAATCAAGCTTGCGTTTGATAGTTGAAATAAAACCCCGCTAAAGCGGGGTTTTATTTACCTGGTCCACTTACCTCGCGGGTTTTATCATGCGTCGACAACAACAAGGCTTTACCCTGATCGAGCTGATGATAGTCGTCGCCATTATCGGCATTCTGGCGGCCATTGCGCTGCCGGCTTACCAGGACTATGTGTCGAAATCACAGATTGCTGCCGGGCTGTCGGAAGTGACCAGTGGCAAGACTGCCTTTGAGGCGAAGGTGCTCACTGAAAGTATTGTCACCTTTAGCCTGGCCGATATAGGTCTACCGACCTCAACGTCGCGCTGTAACCTCAGCATGGATCCGAGCGACAACGGCTTTATTCGCTGTACGCTTAAAGGCAATCCCACGGTCAACGGTAAAACCGTGGAAATTGCCCGTGTTGCTTCTGGTACCTGGACCTGCAAGGTCGATAGCGCTATCCCTGCCAAATATCACCCAGTGGGGTGTGAATAAATAAGGCCGCTGAGCAATAGGCAGCTTCCCACCATGCCGTGATACATACGGTGTTTTAGAAAGTGAATACGCAGTGTTACAGCAAGCTCGCTCGCCGATGATCGTCCGTGTTGCCAAGCCCCTACTGGCGCTGGTGATTTTTTTTCTTGTGCTGTTGTTGTTCTGGCCGGGTGTGTCGGGCGGTTTTCTATTCGACGACTACCACAACATCGTCACCAACGCCTTTGTCCAAATAAAGGAACTCAGCGCTGCCAGCCTGTGGAAGGCCTCCAAGGGCTATTCCGATGGCACCCGCCAGTTGGCCATGGTCAGCTTTGCCCTGAATGCTTATTGGGCCGGTATTCACCCATGGGCCTACAAAGTCACCGGCCTATTGGTGCATGCCGTCAATGCGGTATTGGTGTACTGGCTGGCGCTGCGCTTGCTGGCTTTCAGCCCGCGTATTCAATCCGGGCAACGGCCAATGGCGGCACTGGCACTGGCGCTGGTCTGGGCACTGCACCCGATTCAGGTGTCTTCGGCCCTGTATGTAGTGCAGCGCATGGAGACCCTGTGCTTCACTTTTTTGTTTATTGCCCTGTTGCTGTATTTGCGCATACGTATCCAGCAGATCATTGGCGAGCCAGCCAAGTTCTGGCTGTGGTCGGGACTGCTGCTCAGCTTTGTGCTGGCGGCCCTGTTCAAGGAGAGCGCGGTTTTACTGCCGCTGTTTTGCCTGGCGCTGGAAGCAACTGTGCTGGGCTTTGCCGGCAGTAGCGGTCAGCGCCGCTTCTGGCGTATCAGTTATGGTGCGGGCTCTGCTTTAGCGTTGTTGGCTTTTGTTTTTTGGGCAGTACCGCATTACTCCAGTCTGGAGCCCTACGGCGGGCGTGACTTTAATACTGTTGAGCGTCTGCTGACTCAAGGGCGCGTGCTTTGGTTGTACATTCAGCAAATGCTGCTACCACTGCCGCAAACCATCTATTTTTATTACGACGATATGGGCGTGTCTCGTGGCTGGTTGCAACCGTTGATCACCCTGCCTGCCGTTGTTGGCCTAGTCTTGATATTTGCTCTGGCCGTTTACTGGCGTAAGCGTTTTACGCTGGCAGCGCTAGGTGTCTTCTGGTTTTTTGCCGCGCACTTTATCACCAGTAACGTAATCGGTTTGGAAATGGTGTTTGAGCACCGCAACTACTTTGCTCTGTTTGGCGTTTTGCTGCTGGTGGTTGAACTGGTTAGCCGTTTGCCGGTGCGTGATGGTCCGGCCATTAAGTATGTGGGTGTGACCGTGCTGGTGCTGGGAGTGGGGTTTCTGGGCGTAGTACGGGCTGCCACCTGGGGCAATCCTATTTTGCTGGCCACGGATATGACCTCGAAAAACCCCAACTCGGCGAGGGCTGCAATGGATATGGGGGTGGCTTATTTTGAGCTATCTGATGGCGATGTAAATTCGCCTTTCTACCATTTCGCGGTTCGAGAATTTGAACGCGCGTCAACATTGCAAGGTGCCAGCACCCTGCCGGATGTCAATCTTATCTTGATGCACGGCGCTGCAGGGTTTCCCGATAACCTTGTAGATATTGATGCCATCTGGCAGCGTTATTTGCAGCGTTTGAGAGCCCTCCACCTGAGTGTTGAAACCCGTGACTCGGTCTGGTCATTGCTGCAGCAGCGGCTGAATGCCCGTGATATAGATGATGAAAGGTTGCAACAAGCCATGGCGATCATTTTTGAGCGCCAAGAACAGCCGGACTACCGCCACGCCATGATGGCCGATTATCTGCTGCATTTGGGCAAGCACGAACAAGCCGAAGCACATTACCGTTTGGCTATCAGCAAAGCGCGAGAAAACGGCAACCAACAACTGATTGAGCGCATTGCTGCTGATCTGGCCGCATCCGGATATTCCCAACTGGCCAGCGATCTCACCGGATTAACCATGGCGCCCGAAGATATTTTGCTCGACAGATTGAGGCTGGACAGCACTCTGTTGCAACAACTCAATCAGGGGGGTAAATAATGCAGGGTTTATCCATCATCCTACCCGCAAAAAATGAATCTGCCGCCATCGGCGCAACCGTTAGCGGCATTCGCCAGCACTGTCCGAATGCCGAGGTGATAGTGGTCAACGACGGCTCTACTGACAGTACGGCAACGCTTGCTGAGGCTGCTGGTGCCAGGGTGGTCCATCACCCCTACAGCAAGGGTAACGGTGCGGCGATCAAGACCGGAGCGCGAGCAGCCAGTGGTGAGATCATCGTATTCATGGATGCCGACGGCCAGCATGACCCAGCTGATATCGCGCGCTTGCTAGAGGTGCTTGAGCAAGGCCATGACATGGTGGTTGGGGCGCGTCAGAAAGGTTCACAGGCCAGCTTCGGTCGCGGCTTGGCCAATGGATTTTATAACAAGCTCGCCAGTTGGATGACCGGGCACCGTATCGAGGACCTCACCTCCGGCTTCCGAGCTGTTCGGGCAGATAAGTTTCGCGAGTTTCTTTACCTGTTACCCAACGGCTTCTCTTACCCCACCACCAGCACCATGGCTTTTTTTCGGGCGGGTTATTCGGTGGCTTATGTACCGATTCACGCTGCCCAGCGTATCGGCAAAAGCCATATCCGCCTGTTACGTGATGGCACCCGTTTTTTGTTGATCATCTTCAAGATCGGTACGTTGTTTTCTCCGGTGAAAATCTTCGCCCCGGTGGCGCTTGCCATGTTCCTGCTGGCTTCGGGCTGGTATGGCTATACCCTGTATAGTTTCGGTCGCTTCACCAATATGAGTGCATTGTTGTACAGCGGCGCTGTGATGGTGTTTCTGATGGGGCTTATTTCAGAGCAGATCACGGCGTTGATGTATAAAGACACAAAGTGATACTGGTCGACATTCGGCTTATGGTTCGTGCTACAGCAGGTTTTTTCGCATATGGGCGTCCGCTGCGTACTCTTTATCTTGATAATGAATTAGGCACGGCATATTTGCTGTGGAGACATTAATGCGCTGCGCATCGATCACTGTCACATTCAGTCCAGATCCTGTGCTTGTTGTGACTCAGCTGCGAGCTCTACCAGACGATTGGCTCCGGCTGGTGGTCGACAACGGTACTTCAGATGATGAGTGGGCGCTTATAGAGCCGGCAATTGCCAACCTTCCAGGAGTCGAAGTGATGCGCCTTGGTGCGAATCTGGGGTTGGCTGCTGCGCAGAACCGCGGCATGGAGTACTTAGCGGGCCGAGGCGACTGCACTCATGTGTTGTTGCTGGATCAGGACAGCGAACCGCTACAAGGCTCGGCTAGCGCCTTGGCTGATGCCCACTCCGCTCTGGTGGCACGCGGGTATCCCGTAGGGGCGGTTGGCCCAGCGTTACGCGACCCTGTATCAGGCGTGCAGCATGGCTTTCATCAGGTAGTAGGTTGGCGTTGGGCGCGTGTTAATCCCGTTGATGGAGCCCCGGTGTCTTGTGAGTGCCTCAACGGCAGTGGAACGTTCATGGCTCTTGAGCTTGCGTTGTCTTTAGCGGGGATGGACGAAGGTTTGTTTATCGACCATGTTGATACCGAATGGTCGTTCCGGTTACTGGCTTCCGGTCATCGGTTATATGGCGTGCCAGAGGCCTCTTTTCTGCACCGTATGGGCGACCGAACTACGCGGTTATGGCTGTTCGGTTGGCGGGTTTGGCCGGTGCGCTCGCCAAGTAGGCATCGTTACCTTTTTCGCAATGCGGTGTTGTTGCTCGGACGCTCTTACGTTCCGCCTATTTGGAAAGCGTGGGCGGTAGTAAAGCTGGGTCTAACAGTGGTGGTTTTTGCACTTGCTGGGCCACAGCGTTTGGCCCAGCTAGGCAATATGGTTGCGGGTGTTCGGGATGGCGTGCTTGGGCGGTCGGGTGCTCTGTGACCAGGATGTCTAGGCTCGCTGCCCTTGCGAGAGACACGCTGTCGGGTGGGGTGTGGATGGCTGTACGAGTCTTCTCCTTGGCTGCGTGGCTCTGGCTGCTCGTACAGCAGCTCCCAGCGGAAGACTTTGGCTGGCTCGCCTCGGTGCTCGCAGTGTCGGCGGTTTGCTCATTGGTAGCCCCCTTAGGTATTCCCTACCTGTTCTTTGCTGATGCGCACTCGTCAATCAGGAATGGAAAACGTTGGAGTGAGGCGCTTGGTGTTCTTATCGTCACTGGCCCGTTGCTGGCTATCTTAGGAGCTTTATTGCTCGATAGGTGGTTGGGGGGCGTTGTTTCTCTGCATGTGACAATCGCTTTCATGGTTGTCGAGGTGTTGATCGCTTCGCTTGTCCAGTCTGCCGGTCTGTGGGGGCATTCGATTGGCCATATTGGTATTGCTGCCGGCTTGCCGGCAGCGCTGACAATTGCACGAGCAGTGGCGGCGGGGCTGTGCATGACTCTGTTGGGCAATGCAGACATGATGTTAGAGAGCTATTTGCTCATTCATGTCGTGGTAGGAGCCTTGGTTGCTTTCGCCATGCTGATATGGGTCACCCGGAGCGTTGCGTTGGAATGGCGACCTGCTTTCCCGCTGATTAGTACATTCATTGCCGCATGGCGTTACGCGGTAATGGGAGGCGCTGCTCTAGCTTCAAGTGAGCTCGACAAGCCCTTGATGGTTCGTGTCATGGGACTTCACCAGGCGGGGCACTACGCAATGGCGTACCGCGTATGTTCGGCATTAGCTATGCCTGCCACTGCATTGGCGGCCACGATGCTGCCGCGCTGGGGGGCGGCTGTCGCACAGCGTGATATCGTTCGTTTGAAGCGCTCGTTTATCGCGACCTTACTTGCTGTCGCTGCTATCGGTATTGTGCAGATAGTGCTGTTGTATACCTTTTTGGCGATATACCCCCCAGGTAGCTTCGGGCTCTATGCGGATGCGTGGCCATGGATGCAGGGGTTGGCAGGTTTAGTGGTGCTCATAGGGCTTCGTCAAGTGGCTGCCACGGCATTGATTGCTGTCGGGCTTCCGTTGGTAAGGGCGCTGTTAGATATAGGCAGCCTTGCGATTCTCGCGGCGGTCGCGTTTCTGACATACCCGGCGTTGAGCATCGGAGGTGTAATGTTTGGTTGTCTTCTTGCCGAGGCCTGTGCTGCGATTACCATGGCCTTATTTTTTTTTCTCGCTCTAGACGAGTTGAGGTCAGTTGGAAGCTCCAGTGATGTATGAGAGTCAAAGAAGCGGTGACGAAGGCGGAGCTGAATGGGACAAGGCAGATCTTGAATACGTCACGATCTGTTTGGCCTGTGGCGGAGAGCAATTTGCTGACCGCCATGAGGATCTTGAAGATCTTTTGGGGGGCTTGCCGGGGCGCTGGGGGTTTCTGGCTTGTTCGGTGTGTGGCTCGCTTCACTTGAACCCACGACCGACACCCGCGGCCATTGGTCGAGCCTATCCGACTGACTATGTGACCCATGGCAGCGGTGGGAATGCAAACTCGCGCGATAATGGCTCTTCGTGGGTATGGCGATTGGCCAATGGATACCTTAACGCGCGTTTTGGCGCTACGCGACACCCTGCTACTCGGATAGGCCGTTGGCTAGTCCCCATGCTATGGCCGCTTCGTCAGCAGCTTGATTACTTCTTCCGCCATTTGCCGGCTAAGCCCGGTCGTGTACTGGATGTCGGGTGCGGCAATGGTGCTTTTCTCTTGAGAGCGCGATCTGCTGGATGGGTGGTACAGGGGATTGAGCCTGACCCCCTCGCCGCAATGGGAGCGCGGCAGGAGGGGCTCGACGTGGCGAACTGTGCAATTGAGGCGTTCGCACCGGCGGCGCCGTTCGATCAAATTACTCTTTCGCATGTTTTTGAACATTTGCATGCGCCTGATGAGGCGTTACGGCGGATGCGCCCGTGGTTGCGGCCTGGCGGTACGTTGTGGATGAGCCTTCCCAATCCCTCTGGGCTGGGGCATCTTGTTTTCGGACGCAACTGGTTTTCTCTAGACCCTCCGCGCCACTTGTTCTTGCCTCCGCCCCGCCAGGTTGTTGCCATGCTTCGGGCTGCCGGTTACCAGGATGTGCGCTTGATGCGTCGTGGAAGAGGTGCGCGTAGTTCAATACTCCCATCAGTGGAATACGCGCGTCGCCGTAGTCGAGGGTTTGCATGCGGGGGCGCACTTATCGCGTCTGTAATTGATGTATTGGGATCATGGTTTCCAGCGCTGTCTGAAGAGATAGTCGTTATTGCCAAGCGGAGAAAATAGAGCTGTGTGGGAAGACGGCGATTTAGAACGTCTCAGGGCGTGCCCTGTCTGTGGTAGCGAGTGTTTGCTCAATGCCTATGAGGGGTTGATAGATCTCGAAGAGGACGTGCCGGGGACTTGGTCCATGGTGGAGTGTCCTGGGTGTGGCAGTTTGTTATTGGACCCACGCCCCACTCCTGCGGCATTACCGAAGGCATATGGTTCGTACTATACGCACCAACCCCCTCTCGCAGAGAACGCTGTGCTTCAGGGGCGAGGTTTGCTCAAGAGTATCGCCCGAGCTTACCTCGCACGTCGCTATCGCATCGGTGTAGCAGGCCCGAAATGGATGGTTATGCTGGCTTTATTGGCATGGCCGCTTCGGCAGCAGCTCGATTATCACCTGCGCCATTTGCCGCGCGGTGGTGGGCGTTTGCTGGATTTAGGATGCGGGAGTGGTGGTTTTCTGCAGCGTGCTGGAGAGGCCGGGTGGGAGGTAGTAGGAGTTGAGCCTGACCCAACGGCAGCAGGTGTTGCGCGTCAATCTTCTCATGTCGATGTCCATGCGTCGCTCGATGATGTGTCAGGTCTGTTCGACGTAATTACGATGGCCCACGTTTTGGAACATGTGCATGATCCGCGCGTTTTGCTTGCAGATTGTCATAGCCGTCTCCGCCCTGGAGGGCATTTGTGGATTGCTACGCCTAATATTTCAGGTCCAGGGCACCATTTGTACAGTGATGCCTGGCAGCCACTCGAAACGCCAAGGCATTTGGTGATGCCGTCCCCATTGGCGCTTGCATCCCTTTTGCGGGATGTGGGTTTTGATGAGGTGCGTTTCTTGAAGCGTGGTCGGGGTTCCGCTAAGCGACTGCGTGCAAGCCGTGAGCGAGCGATGGCTCTCGGCCGCCGCTCCTGGATGGTCGGGCCGTTGGCATTAATGGTCGATTTGGCCGCAAGCTTGTCAGCATTTGCCGGAGAGGAGTTAGTGGTTGCGGCTACACGGGGCGTACGATGAGTGCTCGGTTGCAGGCACTGGTGGTTGAATACCGCTCCCCGCATCGTACGATCGCGTGCGTCAAAGCGTTACTAGAGCAGGGGGTGCCGGTCGTACAGGTGGTCGACAACAGTGCGGACGATGGCGTCACTTGCGCGTTGCTTATATCTGCGTTTGCTGATGATGGCCGCGTTCGGGTTTTAGATGCCGGCGCCAATCTGGGCTTCGCGGCGGGAGTTAATCTTGGACTTCGTCACCGTGTTTCTGAGCGGGTATTGCTGATCAATAACGATGCGTTACCAAATGCCGGGGTGATTGCTGCGCTAGAAGCTGCATTGAATGCCGAACAAGATGTTTGCATTGCTTTCCCCTCGCTCCTACATGACGGGCAGCGGCTGGGACAGGTCTACTATCACCGCTGGTTTGCGATACTGATGAGTTGTCGATGGCCTGGGACCTTCGAGGTACCACGGGGATGTTGCATGCTTGCGGCGCTTGATCGCATACCAGTTGCCCCGCTTTTTGATGAGCAGTTCTTTATGTATGGTGAGGAAATCGCCTTGGGCTGGCACTTGCATCGGCGGGGTGCGCGTATCAGTCATGTTGATACTGTGTGGGTAGATCACGAGGGATCGGCAACTGCCAAGCGAGGATCGCCATTTTATGAGGAGCGTACGGCACTGGCTCATTTGCTATTGAGTAACGTACTTGAAAACAAAGTGAGTGAGCGGCGGATACTGGCAGCCGTGCGTTTTACTATGCTTGTGCTGCGGGCGTTGGTTCGCTCACTGCGCCAGCGTAGCTTTTTCCCCCTGTTCGCGCTGAGGCGGGCCCGGGGTATTGCTCGAGGTGTCATCACTGGAGCGCTGCCGCCAAGTTAATATTTCAAACGGTGTGGTTTTGTTACCATCGGAAAAGTACCCAGGCTTTCTCTAAGGTTCTCCCCAAAACGTTCCCACGCAAACTGTGACGCGAAGTCTTGGCACGAGCGGGGTGTGGGTATGTCTGTATGCAGTATTTTTATTATCTGTTCTGAAAGTGCTACGTAGTCGCCTGAGGGTACAAGTGTTCCTGATAGTTTTTCCGACACTGCATCCACTATTCCGCCGGTAGCAAACGTCACCGTCGGTAATCCATGCGCGGCTGCCTCAATAGCGACCATTCCAAAGCCTTCAGGGTCATTAGGGAGGTGTCGCACGGGAAACACATGTACGTTGGCAGCTTCGTAGGCAGTAGCCAGCCGTTTCTTGTCAGTGATTACGCCCAAAAACCTGATATGCCCCGACACGCCAGACTTTGCAGCTTGGGCCTGAATGCTTTCAACGCTTTGGATTCCTGCGCCTAAGGAGTTCTTTGGTGCTTCGCCAACCACTACGAGCACTGCATCAGGCTCGGTCTCTACGATGGCGGGCAGTGCCTGCTCTACAAACTCCCGCAAGCCCTTGCGTGTCGTCAGGCGTCCTACGGATAGCAGGATCTTTTTGCCAGTTAGTCCGTGCTGCTCTTTAAACGCTGCGATGCTTTCTGCAGGTTGTGATGACTCCGGCAGGCTGACGCCAGGATAAACAATACTGATTTTGTTTGGATTTACGTCAGCCGCTATGGCCAGAGCGTGTGTAGGCGAGCTATTGACGATGACCTTATCTAGCATCTTGAATATTGGCCGCCAAAGTCTGCGGTACAGGCCGTGATTGACGCTAATGTCGAAGCCATGCAGATATGCGGCCGAGCGGGCGCCGCGCAGTTTGCTCAGCAACCAGGCAATGGGCGCCGTAAGGCCGCTACCCGCCAAAATGACATCCGGTTTCCAGCGCAAGGTAATCCACGCCCCCCTGAAAAAGGCCATCAGCAGGAACAGTGGTAGGGGCTTGAGTGGCGTTTCAGTCAGGATGACAGATTGGGGCTTCAGTGCTGCCGCTCCTCCCGGGCCGATCACCTGTACCTCGTGCTGTTTGGCTAGTTCATCAGCCATATGCCAGTTCAGACGCTCCATACCTCCGACCAATGGGGGGAGGTTACGCGTGATCAGTAGGATGCGCGCTGTCATTGAGTGGCCTTTTCGTAACGCTGAATCTGTTCGAGGAAATACGGCGCAGTGTTGGCGACAAAGCTTGCGGTCAGGTGCTGTGCGTCCCTGTACACCACCGTTCCGTCGCGCATGGCCTGGCATTGTCCGTCCGGGCAGACCAGCTTGCTGGTGGGCAGCCAATAGGTGTTTGGTTGTGTCTCCGCCACGGCCTTGAGTAGTTCGGCTACATGGGTATATTGCGCCGGCCCCGCGGGGTTCTGGCATGCGGCCTCATGATCGGCGCCATGTCGCATGAGGCATTGGGGGCCGCTCACTTTCAGCGTTGGGTTGGCCTCCAGCAGGTAAATGGCTTTTGCGCTGTGTGCAAATTCCTCAAGTATGCGGCGTGTGCCCTCTTGCCATTGTTCATCACTGAAAGCATTGGAGGCTGTGCTGCCAATGAACAGACGATCAATCGACTGCTGCTGTAACCACGTGACTGCTTTTGCCCTCCATTCGGCGCATTCGGTGTACTCCCTGCCGATACGTGCATAGAAGTACGGCTCATCCACCATCGGGCATGAGGACTTTGTTAGAACGATCAGTCGCCACTGTGCTGGATCGAGTGCGCGTTCCAATGCAGGAAACCATTGGGCACCAATGCTGTCGCCAAATAGAACGGCAGTCTTTTGAGCATCCTCGTTCCCATAGACGCAGGGATTGAGATCAGCGTTGTGATACCAGCTATCACATCCTTGCTTATATAGGATTGGAGCATCGGATAGGGCTTGGGCAAACGCTTGGTTGGCTGTTGCCAATTGTCTCTGTGTGTCGGTCTGCCACTTCAGGAACTGAGAGTTGAGCAGAAGCATCGTGAACACGGCCAGGACGATCTGCCATTTGGTCTTGATGCGGGCTGCCGAGCCGTAGCGAATCGGGTTCTCTATCAGAACGTACGTCAGTATCGCAGCCAATAAGGATACGGCCAGGGCGAGGAACGTATGACCGAGATGGCCTTTGATGGGGGCCAGTTGCTCGCCGATGATGAGAACGGGCCAGTGCCAGAGATACCAGCCATATGAGAGCCGTCCCAGTCGTTGCATCGGTTGCAGCGCGAGAAAACTACCGATGATGGTCTGTTTGCCGCTACTTCCTGCCCATAACAACAGGCATGTAGCCAGGGTGGGTAACAGTGCGAGAGCGCCGGGGTAGACGGAGTCCGGCTCGATGATCACGAGAGCGCTCAGCAGCAGAAGGAGGCCGCTGCTAGCCAAGGCCAGGGCGATTGAGCTGGAGGCTCTCCTGTCTCGAGAGAGTAGCCATACCAGAGCACCGGCTGAGAACTGCCAGGCGCGGGTCGGCATCATGTAGAAGGAAAACTGCGGGTTCGACACCGAGAACAGCATGCAGGCGCAGAAAGAGATCACCGTGATCACGGTAAAAAAGCGTACTGCCGCTATGTGGGGGTTCCGACCTTTGCAGTAGCCGGCGACCAACAAGATCGCGAGTGGCCACATCAGGTAGAACTGCTCTTCAACGCCCAGTGACCACGTATGCAGCATGGCATTG
Source organism: Pseudomonas sp. REST10 (assembly GCF_029542605.1). NCBI lineage: Bacteria > Pseudomonadati > Pseudomonadota > Gammaproteobacteria > Pseudomonadales > Pseudomonadaceae > Pseudomonas > Pseudomonas sp. REST10. The sequence continues at coordinate 1,121,982 of NZ_CP035677.1, forward strand.
CTGGTGTTTTCATCTCCGAAATAGTCGACGTCGGAAAAGGTGAAGTAGATATTGCTGAGCCAAACGACTGCCATGGCGGTCGCGATACCTTGCTCCTGGTACTGGCTTTCATGCAGCAGGTAGCTGGTCAGCAGGCTGGTAACAACCAGCATCGTCGCCAGCGCGGGGAGCAGTCGGCGTAGGCGGCGTGCATAGAAGCGTCCAAGTGCGATCGTGCCGGTCGTGCTCTGCTCTCTCAACAGGATGCTGGTTATCAGAAAACCGGAGATGACAAAGAAAATGTCGACGCCGATAAAACCGCCCGAGAACCCAGGGAGATCGAAATGGGCGGCGATAACCAAAAGAACGGCTATGGCCCGAAGGCCCTCGATATCAGGTCGAAAAGAAGCGTTCATCGCGTGCTGGCGTTGGCCTGTTATTGGATAGCTGCGTGGCGTCGGATTATCTACCGCTGCCTCGGGACTGGCTTAGGCTGAGACTACGTTCGTTTGCCGGGGTAAGCGCCCTCGTGTATCGATAACCAGGCGTGCTTGATTCAGTAGCTGCTCGTAATCGAAGCTGTCGTGATCGGTAGCAAGAACCAGGCAGTCGTAGCTGGCGATATTCTCTGGGCTTAGCTCGATGGACTTCAGGTCGAAGTGATAATCCCGCTTCTTGGGGAAGCACGGGATATGCGGGTCGGCGTAGTCGACCAATGCGCCTTTGCCGTGCAGGAGTTCCATTATCTCCACGGCCGGCGATTCGCGGCTGTCGTCGATGTTCTTCTTGTAGGCCAGGCCCAGCACCAGAATGCGGCTGCCTTTGACTGCCTTGCCGTGGTCGTTGAGGGCGTCTGCGGTTTTCTGTACGACCCAGTGCGGCATGTAATGGTTGATCTCACCGGCCAGTTCGATGAAGCGCGTGTTGATGCCGTATTCCTTGGCCTTCCAGGTCAGATAGAAAGGGTCGATGGGGATGCAGTGACCGCCGAGACCCGGACCCGGCTGGTAAGGCGTGAAGCCGAAGGGCTTGGTTGCCGCAGCGCGAATGACTTCGTGTATATCGATGCCCATCTTGTCGGCGACGATCTTCATCTCGTTGACCAGGCCAATGTTCACCGAGCGATGGATGTTCTCCAACAGCTTGGTCATCTCTGCTGTACGCGTGCTGCTCACCGGAACCAGGGTGCGAATGGCAAGGCGATAGATAGCCTGGCCAAGTTCCAGGCAGCTTGGTGTCATGCCGCCAATTACCTTGGGGATGTCATGGGTGCCGTAGCGGGTATTGCCAGGGTCTTCGCGTTCCGGGGAAAACACCAGAGCGCAATTTTCACCAGGAATGAAGCCGTGATTGGCCAGGCGTGGGGCCAGCACTTCGTCCGTGGTACCTGGCCAGGTAGTGCTTTCCAGGCTCAGCAGTTGGCCAGGGCGAAAGTGGGGGAGTATCGACTCTACGGTGTTGATGACGAAACTGAGGTCTGGCTCGCGATGGCTGTTCAGCGGTGTTGGTACGCAGATGATCAGAGCATCCGCCTCGGCTGTGCGCGCAAAGTCTGTCGTGGCCTCAAGCCCCTGAGTCAGGGCTTTGTCGATGCACTGTGGCGTCAATCGCTCGATGTAGCTGTGCCCACTATTCAGGAGATCTACCTTGCGAGCATCTATGTCGAAGCCGATAACTTTCACGCCGACTTCGCAGAAGCGCAGCGCCAGGGGCAGACCGACATAGCCGAGGCCATATATGCCGACAACCGCAGTTCCTGAATTGATTCGTTCTTGCAGGGAAAATAGTGCTTCGTTCACTGTGCTGCTCGACTGCGTGAGGGCTTCATGGAGCCATCATGCCAGAAGGGATAAGGAGGAGGCAGTGTGCTCAATCACGCTTGCGAGTGTGATCGCAAGGCGCAGCGCTTGTTGTCGATCATTCGGCGCGGAGTGTCCAGTGCATTGCCATGTTGAGCGGTGTTGTATGTTGCCGCGGGGGTAAGGCGCGCTGGATATCTACAGCGCCAACCGCATCGACAAATCCACCGCCTTCACATCCTTGGTCAGCGTCCCCAGCGAGATGTAATCCACACCGGTTTCCGCGATCACGCGCAGGGTGCTGTCGGTGATGCCGCCCGAGGCTTCGAGTTTCGCGCGGCCGGCGGTAAGTTTGACCGCTTCGCGCATGTCCTCCAGTGACAGTTCGTCGAGCATGACGATGTCGGCGCCCGCGTCGAGGGCTTCGCGCAGTTCTTCCAGGCTTTCCACTTCTATCTCCACCGGCTTGCCCGGGGCGATCTGGTGGGCGGCGTTCACCGCCTGGGCGATGCCGCCGCAGGCGGCGATATGGTTTTCCTTGATCAGGAAGGCGTCATACAGGCCGATGCGGTGGTTGTGGCAGCCGCCGCAGGTCACCGCATATTTCTGGGCCAGGCGCAGGCCGGGAAGGGTCTTGCGAGTGTCCAGCAGTTTCACCCGGGTGCCTTCGACCAGGTCGGCGTAGTGGCTGCAGCGGGTCGCCACCGCCGAAAGGGTCTGCAGGAAATTGAGAGCGGCGCGCTCTCCGCTGAGCAGCGCGCGTGCCGGGCCCTCCAGGCTGAACAGAGTCTGGTCGGCTTGGGCGCGCTCGCCGTCCTGCACGTGCCAGTGCACCGTGACCCGCGGATCGACCTGACGAAAGACCGCATCGACCCACGCCGTGCCGCAGATGGTCGCGGCTTCGCGGGTGATCACGCGGGCGCTGGCCAGTCGCTCCGCCGGAATCAGCTGGGCCGTGATGTCCCCGCTGCCGATGTCTTCGGCCAGGGCGCGGCGGACATTGGCTTCGATTTCGCTGCTGAGGTCGGCGAGGGTCAGGTTGGGCATGATCGGCTCCGGAGTAGGCGAGGGGCGATTATAGAGGCAGGACGGCATCGGGCTACAGCGCTCGCGGGCATCGCTTCGATCCACGGGTGACGAGCAGAGCTCTGCCCGACCGCCGGTGCGGCGTCACGCGGCTGTCAGCGTTAGTCTGTAGGCTCCACGGTCGTCGGGTACTGGCTACCGTCTGGAGGTGGCGTGTGGCTATCTGTGACCTGCATCATGTCTGTAGGAAAAATTGGCTTGGTATGGCTCGCAGCCTCCCTATAATGCCTTTACATTTTTCATTATTGACGCCAGGCCTTTGACGTTAGGGATGACGCTCGGTTGACGCTGTGCAGACCAGGAAGCCCGGGTTCGGGCAGTCTGCGGGAGACTAGAATGAAGACCGACGCGAATGTGGTGCACCTGAGCAAGGCCACCGCAGAGCAATCGCCAACTTCGCCGGTAGGAAGACTGCCCGTGGCGCTGATTCAGGTGCGTGACAAAGCCGCGCAACAGCTCAAGCAGAATCTGCAGAGTCTGTTCGACAACGCCGACGATACCCTCTTCGAGATGGCGGATCGGGCGACCAGCAATGCCGAGCAGAATGCCTTCTTCGAGGCCATGCGCGACCTGCGTCTCAAGCGCAAGACCATCGAGCGTGGTTTCCTGCAGAAGGTGTTCGAGTCTTTCGCCAATCTCAACCAGTACGAGATCGGCAAGCCGCAGCCTGCCCTGGATGCGGTGTCCTTCGATAGCCTCAGCCTGGTGCAGAACGACGAACTGGAAGAAACCGTGGCACTGGACGCCATGGTGGCCAAGGTCATGAGTCGTGACGCCGCAGCGCTGGGGCATCTCACCACGCGTCTCAACGCGGTGATCAGCAAGAAGCTGGATGACAAGAGCAACCCGCTCGGTCCGACCTTGCTCAGCGAGTACTTCCTCGATGCCTGCAGCGGCCTGGGTGTCGAGATCAAGGTCAAGCTGATCATCCTCAAGCTGTTCGAGAAGTACGTCCTGGGCAGCTGCGACAATCTGTATGCCGAGGCCAACCAGGCGCTGGTCAGTGCCGGCGTATTGCCCGAGCTGAAATCCGCACCACCGCGCCGCCAGTCGCGCCCGGCCGCCTCCACTTACGTGCAGTCCTCTGCCGAGGAAGGTATGCCGCTGCTCGAAGGTGCCGACCAGGGCGTGCAGGAAGTCTTCGGCGCGCTGCAGGACCTGTTGTCCCAGGTGCGTGGCAGCGCGATGCCGCGTCGCGCTCAGGTGGCCGATGCGCTGCCCATCACCAGCAACGACCTGATGCGCCTGCTCTCGCACATGCAGCAGCGCACGCCGGCGCAGATCAACCTCGACGACTTCGACCTGCGCAACCAGCTCGAGCACCTGCTCGAGCGCGCCAGTGCCAAGAGTGGCAAGGCGCGTGTGGTCGGTGAAGTCGACGAGGACGTGATCAACCTGGTGTCGATGCTGTTCGAGTTCATTCTCGACGACCGCACCCTGCCGGATTCGCTCAAGGCGCTGATCGGCCGCCTGCAGATCCCGATGCTCAAGGTCGCGGTGCTGGACAAGACCTTCTTCAGCCGTGGCAGCCACCCGGCTCGTCGCCTGCTCAACGAAATTGCCTCTGCGGCATTGGGTTGGGGCGAGCAGGACGATGCGCAGCGCGACAGCCTGTATCAGAAGATCGAACAGGTGGTGCAGCGTCTGCTGAACGACTTCGTCGATGACCCGGCGATTTTCTCCGAGCTGCTCGCTGACTTCATGGCCTTCACGGGCGATGAGCGTCGCCGCAGCGAGTTGCTCGAACAACGTACCCGTGATGCCGAGGAAGGCAGCGCCAAGGCCGAGCTCGCCCGCCGTCAGGTCGAACAGGCATTGAACGAGCGCCTGCTGGGCAAGACGCTGCCCGAGGTGGTGGTGCGCCTGCTGCAGGAAGCCTGGAGCAAGGTGCTGATGCTCACCTGCCTCAAGCATGGTGTGGAATCGCCGGAGTGGCAGTCTGCCCTGCAGACCATGGACGACCTGGTCTGGAGCGTTGCGCCGCACGAGGACCCTGAAGCCCGTCTGCAACTGCTGGAACTGGTCCCGGGCCTGCTCAAGGCTTTGCGCGAAGGCATGGCCAGCGCCGCCTTCGATCCGTTCTCCACCAGCGAGTTCTTCAGCCAGCTGGAAGTGCTGCATGTGCAGGCCTTCCAGCGCTTCAAGCGCGCCGCTGCCGAGGCCGAGGTCACGCCCGAGCAGGCCGAGGCCGTGCAGGCTGACGGCGGCGAGGGTGACCTCGAACTGCCGCTGCTGGAGTTGCCCGCCGAGGAAGCGGTGGTCGAGGACGCGCCGGCGATGGTCGAGGTGGTCGAGGAAATCATCCTGCTGGCTCCAGGGCAGACCCGCCCACAGGAGCCGGAAGTGATGTTGCCGGACGACGATGAGGCGCTGCTGCAGGTAGACAGCCTGCGTGTGGGCAGCTGGGTCGAATTCCAGGAAGACGAGGAGCACAAGCTGCGTTGCAAGCTGGCGGCCATCATCAAACCGACCGGCAAGTACGTGTTCGTCAACCGCACCGGAATGAAGGTGCTGGAGAAGAGCCGCAACTCGCTGGCCGTGGAGTTCCGTCGCAACGCCATTCGCCTGCTCGACGATGCGCTGCTGTTCGATCGCGCGCTGGAGTCGGTGATCGGCAACCTGCGCAAGCTGAAGAACGCCTGATCGATCGCCGTGGCGTGCGCTGTCTTCAGGGCATGCGCGCGCTTCCGGCGTGAGGCACTGCATGCCTCGTCCTGTGCCTGACGGCGGCACGACCCATTCGACATTTCCTGTCCCGCGCACATCCTGTTGCCGTCTCGTGCTTGGCCGTCCGGGTTGGCTGCTCTAGAGTGATGGCTCGCTCAGGAGTGTCACATGCAGCTCGACCCCTCAACCGGCTGGTTTCAGGGCATTCGTCATTGCCCGTCACCCAACTTCAACGCCCGTCCCGACGGCGAGATCTCGTTGCTCGTGGTGCACAACATCAGCCTGCCGCCTGGACAGTTCGGTACCGGCAGGGTGCAGGCGTTCTTCCAGAACCGCCTGGTGACGGATGAGCACCCCTTCTTCTCCGAAATTGCCGACCTGCAGGTCTCTGCGCATTTCTTCATCGAGCGTGATGGCTCGCTGACGCAATTCGTCTCCTGCCTGGATCGCGCCTGGCATGCCGGTGTTTCCCGCTTCGATGGACGGGACAACTGCAATGATTTTTCGCTAGGTGTGGAGATGGAGGGGACCGATGACCAGCCCTACACTGACAGTCAGTACGCAAGGCTGACCGAGCTGACGCGCCAGTTGCTGGACGCCTATCCGGCCATCTCGACCCAGCGCATTCGCGGGCACTGCGACATCGCGCCGGGACGCAAGACCGATCCGGGCCCCGCATTCGACTGGCCACGCCTGTACGCCACATTGAAGGATTGAGGAGAGGTAGCGATGAGTTTTCTGGTCATTCTGCTGGTGCTTTGGGTCGAGAAGTTCTCCGCCTGGCGCCTGCGCATCCAGCAGGACGGCCCCTGGCTCGCGCAGTTGCGACGCGTGCAGCAGGGCAGTCTGCAGCAAGCGCCGTGGCTGTGCCTGGGCCTTCTGGTGCTTCTGCCCGTCGCGGCACTGGGGCTGGTTCTGCTTGTGCTCAAACCGCTGGCCTATGGCTGGCTTGCCTTGCCGGTGCACCTGCTGGTGCTGATCTACAGCCTGGGCCGTGGCGATCTGCTCGCAGCCCTGGGCCCTTTCCGTGACGCCTGGCGTCGCGGTGACGGGCAGGCCGCCTACCACGTCGCCGAGCGTGACCTGGCGTTGCAGCCGGAAGAGGGCACTCAACTGCTGCAGCAGGTCCAGGGGCATTTGCTGTGGCAGGCCTACCAGAGCTTCTTCGCGGTGATCTTCTGGTATCTGCTGCTCGGTCCGCTGGCGGCGCTGGCCTACCGGCTGCTGGCGCTGACGTCCGAGCATGCCGAGCAGGCCGCGCTGCGCGAGCGGGCGGTTCAGCTGCGACACGCCTTCGACTGGCTACCTGCGCGGGTGCTGGCTTCCAGCTTCGCCCTGGTGGGCAACTTCGTTGCGGTCACGCGTGCCCTGTTGCACGAGTTGCTCAGCTGGGACATCGCCGCCGCCCAACTGGTGATCAAGGCCGGGCGTGCAGCGGGGGAGATGCCGGCCCCGGTCATGGGTGAGGAGGGCGTGGATACGCTGGATCAGCTGTGGCAGCTGCTGATTCGCGCCGCAGTGGTCTGGTACGCCGCTTACGCGGTGTGGGTGCTGCTCATCTAGCGGTGATCGGCGCGCCCTGGCGAGCGTTGGCCGGGGTTGCTGCAACCTCGAAGGCTTCCTGCGAGGCGTTGCGGGGTGTCGCGCGGGTTTAACCTTAAGTTACAGAGAGGCGGGTCGATAAGGGGTATAAGGGGGCGGTAGCCTGTCCTGTTTAGTGATTCGCGTCACATTTATCTGCCTGTATTCGCCGCGTGGATTCGCGCGCCGCAGGTCGGGCTGCACAGGACGCCGTCGTCAGCCCGTGAGAGGCTCTGCGGCCGTTCAAGCAACACCCATAACAATAATGGCAACTGGAGACGTCTAGTGAAGACCGTGTTGTATCCGGCCATCGCGCTGATGAACCGCCTCAGCTTCGGCATGAAGTTCAGTCTGATCAGTGTCCTGTTTTTCCTGCCCATGCTGGTCACCAATTTCTATCTGGTGCGTGACTCCTACCGACAGTTCGTCGGGACCGAGAATGCACTGGAGAGCCTCGAGCTGCTGGGCCAGAGCCTGCAGCTGCGGCGTGACCTGGAAAGCCTCAATGACCTGGTGCAGATCAACTCGATGATCGGCCAGTCCGGCCAGGCGGGCGATCTGGAAAGCCGCATCGGCCAGCTGCAGCAGGCGCTGAGCGCGGGGCTGCAGGGTCTGGAGCCGGTCACCCAGGATGCCGAGCAGGCGGCCGAGTTCGTCAGCAAGCGCGACGAGCTGCTGGCGGATCTCAAGAGCGCGGAAGGCGAGACGTCGCTGCAGAGCAAGGCGGTCATCGTCGAGAAGCTGCTCGGCTCCTCGCAGGTGTTCATCAAGCTGGTGGCCAGCCAGGCCGGTCTCAGCCAGGACCCGCAGCGCCAGGTTCGCCAGATCACCGAGTTGATCACCAACGTCACCCCGCAGATCACCGACGTGCTGAGCCAGGGCCGTGCCATCGGCGCCTACTCGCTGGGGCAGGGCTTTCTCAACTCGGCGGCCAGCACCAAGTTCGATGATCTGTTGCTGCAGCTGGAGAAGCTGCACGCCGAATATGGCCTGAACCTGCAGGAGGCGCTGGCGGGCAGCGTCGCCGCGCAGAATGGCCTGGGCGGTCTGGCCGAGGCCAGCCGGCAGAGCCTGAAGGACAGTGCTGTGCTGTTCGAGGACCAGGTGATCATCGCCGACAGTCTCGATACGCCCTGGGCCCAGTTCTACGAGCAGGTCAGCCAGCAGATGGCCAAGACCTACGCGTTCAACGACGGCCTGCTGGCCTTTCTCGATAGCCAGCTGAGCGAGCGCCTGACCGAGAACCGCGCGCAGATGGTGTTGCTGGTGGTCGCGCTGGTGGTGGTGTTCCTGCTGATCGTCTACCTCTACAGCGGTTTCTACGTGTCCACGCGCTCGACCCTGAAGACCCTTGGCCAGGTCATGGACAAGGTGGCGGCCGGCGACATGACGGTCACCTTCCAGGCGCAGAGTCGCGACGAGCTGGGTGAGCTGGGGCAGGTGTTCAACCAGACCGTCATGCGTATCCATGACCTGATCGAGCGTGTTGGCCACACGGTCGGCGAAGTGGGCGGCCAGGCCGACCGCGTCGAGCTGGTGTCGGGCGAGAGCAACCAGGCCGTCGCCGGTCAGCGCGCGCAGATCGAGCAGGTCGCCACGGCGATGAACCAGATGTCGGCCACGGCCCAGGAGGTGGCGCGCAGCGCCGCCGCTGCGGTGAACAGTGCACAGAGCGTCAACCAGGAAACGGTCAGCGGCCGGGCGCTGGTCGAGTCGCAGGTCGGGGCGATCCAGCGCCTGGCCGGGGAAATCGACCAGTCGGTGGCGGTCATCGATCAACTGGCCAGCGACAGTGCCGCCATCAGCCAGGTGCTGGACGTGATCAAGGGCATTGCCGAGCAGACCAACCTGCTGGCGCTCAACGCGGCCATCGAGGCGGCGCGTGCCGGGGAGCAGGGGCGCGGGTTCGCGGTGGTCGCCGACGAAGTGCGCAACCTGGCCAAGCGCACCCAGCAGTCCACCGAGGAGATCGAGGCGATGATCGCCAAGCTCCAGGGCGGTGTCGGCGCCGCCGTCAAGGCGATGAATGCCAGCCACCAGATGGCCGATGGCACGGTCAGCGAGTCGGCCAAGGTGCAGCAGGCGCTGGAGAACATTCTCGGCGCGGTGGGCATGATCGTCGATCAGAATCAGCAGATCGCGGCGGCCGCCGAGCAGCAGACCGCCGTGGCGCACGATATCGACCAGAACATCGTCGAGATCAACCATGCTGGTGAGCGCACCGCCGCTGGCGCGAGCCAGACCGAGCAGGCCAGCCGCGAGTTGAGCGAACTGGTCACCCGCCTCAAGCAGTTGATCGGCGCGTTCCGCGTCTGATCGGCCCGAGGGCTTGAGCTGCCCTGATCGCGGCTCAAGCCTGGTGGCCTAGCCCCAGCCGAACAGCGCCTCCGCATTGCGGCTGCTGGCCGCCGCCAGCGCCTCGGCCGACATGCCACGCAATGCCGCCAGCTCGCTGCAGATTTCCGCAAGGTGCTCCGGGCTGTTGCGCTGGTTGGCGTGCATGGAGGGCGCCATGTCCGGCGCGTCGGTCTCCAGTACGATGGCCTCCAGCGGCAGCCCGGCCACGACCTTGCGCAGGCGGTTGGCCTGCGGCCAGGTCGCCGCGCCGCCCAGGCCCAGGCGAAACCCCAGCTTGATGTATTCGCGTGCTTCCTCGGCGCTGCCGGCAAAGGCGTGGATGATGCCGCCACGCGCCGGACGCAGGCGCTTGAGCGTGGCGATGGTCGCCGCGTGCGCGCGGCGTACATGCAACAGGACGGGTAACTCGAACTCGATTGCCAGGTGCAGCTGGGCTTCGAACAGGGCCTGCTGGCGCTGGCGATCGAGGTGGTCCAGGTAGTAGTCCAGGCCGAATTCGCCAACGGCGCACAGCCTGGGGTGGCCGATCAGCCGGTCCAGCCAGGCGCGCAACTCGCCCAGGTGCTCAGGGCGGTGCTCGTCCAGGTACACCGGGTGCAGGCCGAATGCGGCGTACAGGCCTTCGCTCGACTCGACCAGCTGCCATAGACGCTGCCAGTTGCTCTGGTACACCCCGAGGACGACCATGCGCTGTACGCCCAGGGCCCGGCTGCGTGCGAGCACCTCGGCGCGGTCGGCGTCGAAGTCAGGGAAGTCGAGGTGGGTGTGGGTATCGATCAGGCGCATCGTTCACTCAGGGTCGACCATTTTCGGCCAGGTTGCCAGTACCGGGCGAGCCGCCGCCCCAACGGGTTTGCCAGCGGGGGTCAGATACGCGCCTTGAAGCTGCGTTCGATGGCCTCGATGCCGGGCTGATAGTCGTCCCGCTCCACGGCGCGGAGGGCCCAGCTCAGCACGCGCTCGGCGATGCGCTCGTGTTGCTGGCTCATCGTATTGACCCGCAGCGGCAGGAAGTCCAGCAGCTGGGCGTCACCGAAGGTCGCCAGGCGTATCGCCGGCTGCTGCTCGCTGTGTCGCTCGCGCAGGGCGTCGAACACGCCTTCGAGCAGGACGTAGGCTGTGCTCAGCAGGGCGTCGGGCGGGCCGGCGTCGGCCAATAGCGCCTGCATCTGGCGGTAGCCGCAGGCCCGGCTGAACAGCTCGCCGTGGTACACGCTGACGCGCCCGTCGAACCCGGCCAGCGCGGCATGAAAGCCCCGTTCGCGCGCCTGGCTGATGACCAGTTCGGGACGGGCGCCGAGCAGAGCGATATGCCGGGGCCGGGGCGTCAGCAGGCTGGCGGTCAGGGTGCGTCCGGCCTGTTCGTCATCGCTGACCACCGAGCGGATATGCCGGGGTGACAGCGCGCGGTCCACCGCGATCACCGGCAGGCCGGAGGCGACGATCGACGGATACAGCGGGTCGTCCGGCGGCAGGCAACTGGCGACGATCAAGGCGTCGCAGCGGCGCGAGCGAAACAGCTCGAGCAGCTGGCGCTCGCTGTCCGCGGCGTCGTCGGAGCTGGCGATCAGCAGCTGATAGCCGGCGGCGCGAGCCTTCTGCTCGAGCAGCTTGGCCAGGCGCGCATAACTGGGGTTCTCCAGGTCAGGCAGGATGAAGCCCAGGCAGCGGCTCTGCCCCCTGCGCAGGCTGGCGGCCTGCTGGTCGGGTCGATAGCCATGTTCCTCCACCACAGCCAGCACGCGCGCTACGGTCGCGGGGCTGATGCGCCGGCGTTCGGCCTGGCCGTTGATCACGTAGCTGGCGGTGGTGACCGAGACCTGGGCCAGGCGGGCGATGTCGCTGAGTTTCACGGGCGCACCCTGTAGAGATGAGGTTTCGGCTGTGCGAGCGCGGCGAGTCTACACCGTCCCGGCGATGACTGGGCTTCAAGGATGCCCCGTTATCGGCTAAGGTGCCGGAATATGGTGAATCGTTTCAGCAGTCTAGTTCACCTGCTCGTCTTAGCCAGAACAATAAGTCGGAGACTCCCATGCTCGAACTCGATGCCAGTCAGATCCAGATGGGCCGGGCCGCGGCGAACAAGGATGAAGCCCTGGCCATGCTTGCCGACGCATTGGCCAGCGCTGGTCTGGCCACAGCGGCTTATCTGGACGGTTTGCAGGCACGCGAGCGCCAGGGCTCGACCTTTTTGGGGCAGGGCATCGCCATTCCCCACGGCACGCCGCAGACACGCGACCAGGTGCTGCGCACGGGTGTCAGCCTGATTCAGTTTCCGGCGGGTGTGGATTGGGGGGACGGGCAACGGGTGTACCTGGCCATCGCGATTGCCGCCCAGTCCGATGAGCACCTGCATCTGTTGCAACTGCTGACCCGTGCCCTGGGCGAAGGGGACCTGAGCCAGGCCTTGCGTGAGGCGGGTGAAGCCACGCAGATCCTCGAACTGTTGCAGGGCGCGCCGCAGGCGCTGGCCCTGGATGGCCAGCTGGTGGCGTTGGGGCAGGCGGCCGAAGACTTCGACGAGTTGCTCTGGCAGGGTGCCCGCCTGTTGCGCCAGGCCGGTTGCGCGCGCACGGGCTTTGCGCTCGGCCTGGCGCGTGGCGAGCCGTTGCCGCTAGGGGGGGGGCTGTGGTGGCTGCACAGCGAGGCCAGTGTCGAGCGGCCGGGCCTGGCGTTCGTCACCCCGGCGCAGCCGCTGACCTTTCGTGGCGAGGCGCTGCGCGGGCTGTTCTGCCTGGCCAGCCAGGGCGAGGCGCATCGGCAGGCGCTGGAGCGGCTCTGCGATGTGCTGATCGGCGGTCGCGCGGCAGCGTTCAGCGAGGCCAGCGACAGCCGCCAGGTGATCGAGGCGCTGGGTGGCGAGGTGGCGCCGGACTGGCCCAGCCTCAGCGTGCCGCTGCTCAATGCCCATGGCCTGCATGCACGGCCGGCCAAGGCCTTGAGCGAGCTGGCGCAGGGTTTTGCCGGCGAGATCCGTGTGCGCCTGCTCGGTGACGGCGCTGCAGGCGTCTCGGCCAAGAGCCTCAGCCGGCTGCTGGCGCTGGGGGCGCGTCGCGGACAGATGCTGGAGTTCAGCGCCGAGCCGGCGATTGCCGAAGCGGCGTTGCCGGCGCTGCGTGCGGCACTGCAAAGCGGCCTCGGTGAAACGGTCGAGCCGCTGAGCGAGGCATTGCCGGAGGTGGCCGCGCAGCTGCAACCGGTCGCGCCGGCAGCGCCTGTCGCCGGCGCTCGCCTGCTGGCGGTTGGTGCCTCGCCCGGTATCGCCATCGGGCCGGCGTTGGTGCGCACGCCTCCGACCTTTCATTTCGCCGAACAGGGGCAGGGCGTCGAACCTGAACAGGCGCGCCTCGAGCAGGCCCTGGCCGTCGTCTCGGCACAGATCCAGCGCCTGGTCGATGGCGCGGGCGTGGCCAGCATCCGGGAAATCTTCAGTGCGCACCTGGCCATGCTCGGTGACCCGGTACTGCGTGAGGATGTCGAGGCACGCCTGCGGCAGGGCGCCAGTGCCGAAGCGGCCTGGCAGGCCGAGGTCGAGGCGGCGGCCAGGCGTCAGGAAGCCTTGCATGATGCGCTGCTGGCCGAACGCGCGGCCGACCTGCGCGACATCGGCAATCGGGTGCTGGCGCAGCTGTGTGGCGTGGCGCTGCCCAGCGAGCCGGACGAACCCTACATCCTGGTGATGGCCGAGGTGGTGCCGTCCGATGTCGCCGGGCTCGATCGTCGACGCGTTGCCGGCATTCTCACCGCGCGCGGTGGGGCGACGGCGCACAGCGCGATCATCGCCCGTGCCCTGGGCATTCCTGCGCTGGTCGGCGCCGGCGACGGCGTGCTGGAGTTGGCGCAGGGCACGCCGCTGCTGCTCGATGGCGACAGCGGCGTACTGCGGGTGGCGCCGGATGCGCGCGAGCGTGACCAGGCGCTGCATGAGCGCGAGGCTGCGCAGCGACGCCAGGAGCAGGCGCACGCCCGGCGCTTCGACACGGCGCAGACCCGTGACGGCGTGCGAGTCGAGGTGGCGGCCAACATCGGTGCCAGCGGGGAAACCGCCGACGCGGTGGAGCTGGGCGCGGAGGCCGTGGGCCTGCTGCGCACCGAACTGGTGTTCATGGAACATGCCCAGGCGCCGGACCAGGCCGCGCAGCAAGCCGAGTACCGCCGCGTGCTCGACGCGTTGGCTGGCCGCCCGCTGGTGGTGCGCACGCTGGACGTCGGCGGCGACAAACCCTTGCCGTACTGGCCGATGCCCGCCGAGGAAAACCCCTTCCTCGGCGTACGCGGCATTCGCCTCAGCCTGCAGCGCCCGGAGATCCTTGAAACCCAGCTGCGCGCCTTGCTCGCCTCGGCCGACGGCCGTCCGCTGCGGATCATGTTCCCCATGGTCGGCGCGGTGGAGGAGTGGCGCGCGGCGCGTGACCTGGTGCAGCGCCTGCGCGAAGAGATCGAGGTGCGCGACCTGCAGCTCGGCATCATGATCGAAGTGCCCTCGGCCGCGCTGCTGGCGCCGGTGCTGGCGCGCGAGGTGGACTTCTTCAGTATCGGCACCAATGACCTGACCCAGTACTGCCTGGCCATCGACCGCGGTCATCCGCAGCTGTCGGCGCAGGCCGATGGTCTGCACCCGGCGGTGCTGCGCCTGATCGAGATGACTGTCACGGCAGCCCATGCCCAGGGCAAGTGGGTCGGCGTCTGTGGCGAGTTGGCCAGCGATCGCCTGGCCGTGCCCCTGCTGATCGGCCTGGGGGTGGACGAGCTGAGTGTGACGCCGCGCTCCATCGCCCTGGTCAAGGCGCGGGTGCGCGAGGTCGACAGCCGCCAGGCACGTACCCTGGTCGATCGCGCCCTGGCGCTGGACAGTGCCAGCGCCGTGCGCGCGCTGGTCGCGGAGATGCACTGATGGCACGAATCCTGACCCTGACCCTGAACCCGGCGCTGGACCTGACCCTGCGCCTGCCGAGCCTGCAGCCCGGTGCGATCAACCGTTGTGACGAGCTGCGCAGTCATGCCGCCGGCAAGGGCCTCAACGTCGCCCAGGTGCTCGCCGACCTGGGCCACAGCCTGAGCGTCAGCGGCTTTCTGGGCCGTGCCAATGCGGCGCCGTTCGAGCGTCTGATGCAGGCGCGCGGCTTTCATGACCTGTTCGTCCGCGTGCCGGGCGAGACGCGCAGCAACATCAAGCTGGCCGAGGCCGATGGCCGCATCACCGACCTCAATGGCCCCGGACCGCAGGTCGAGGCCGAGCACCTGCAGCGCCTGGAGGAGGAGCTGCAGCCGCTGCTTGCCGGGCACGACGCCGTGGTGGTCGCCGGTAGCCTGCCGCGTGGCGTCACCACGCAGTGGTTCGCCAGCCTGCTGCGACGGATCAAGGCCAGTGGCGTACCGCTGGTGGTGGACAGCAGCGGCGCGGCCCTGCAGGCGGCCCTCGGCGTCGTGCCGTGGCTGATCAAACCCAACGAGGAAGAGCTGCGCGAGGCCTGCGGCAACGACCTGCCAGCGGCCATCACGCGCCTGCGCGGCCAGGGCATCGAGCATGTGCTGCTCTCGCGTGGCGCCGACGGCGTCGAGTGGCACGGGCCGGGTATCGCCCTGCTTGCCGTGCCGCCGCGCGTCGAGGTGGCCAGTACCGTCGGTGCCGGCGACTCGCTGCTGGCGGCCAGCCTGCATGGCCTGCTGCAAGGCTGGCCCGCCGAGCGCACGCTGCGCCTGGCCACGGCGGTAGCGGCGCAGGCGGTCACCCAGATCGGCTTCGGTATCCATGATCGCGAGCAACTGGCCCGCTTCGAAGCGGCCGTGCAACTGCACCGTCCAGAACAATAAGAGGCACCCACCATGAATCTGCTGATCGTCACTGCCTGCCCCAATGGCCAGGTCACCAGCGTGCTGTGCTCGCGCCTGTTGCAGGCGGCTGCCGAACGCCTGGGCTGGCAAACCCGCGTCGAGGTGCACGACGCCCGCGCCATCGGTTCGCCGCTCAGTGCGGCGGAAATCGCCGCCGCCGACTGGGTGCTGGTGGTCCGGACCGGCGATCTGCCGTTGCAGCGCTTCGCTGGCAAACGCCTGTTGCAGGCCTCGCCGGCCGAGGCGCTGGCCGACCCGCAGCGCTTCCTGCGTGAGGCGGCCGAGCGCGCCGAGCCCTATCAGGCTACGGCCGAGCCGTCGACCGCTGGCACGCGCCGGCTGGTCGCCATCACCGCCTGCCCGACCGGGGTGGCGCACACCTTCATGGCCGCCGAGGCGCTGCAGCAGGCAGCGACGCGTGCGGGTATCGAGCTGCAGGTGGAGACCCGTGGCTCGGTCGGTGCGCGCAACCTGCTCGACGAGGCTGCCATCGCCGCTGCCGACGCGGTGTTGCTGGCCGCCGATATCGAGGTGGACACCAGCCGCTTCGCCGGCAAGAAGGTCTATCGCTGTGGCACTGGCGTGGCGTTGAAGCAGCCGCAACAGACGCTGGAACGGGCGCTGAACGAGGCCCGGCCACTGAGCGAGGCGGCGTCCGGAGAAGGCCAGGCCGCAGCCAGCCAGGGCGAGAAGAGCGGGCCCTACAAGCATCTGCTCACCGGTGTCTCCTACATGCTGCCGATGGTGGTGGCGGGTGGTCTGCTGATCGCCCTGTCGTTCGTCTTCGGTATCGAGGCCTTCAAGGAAGAGGGTACGTTCGCGGCGGCGCTGATGCAGATCGGTGGCGACGCCGCCTTCAAGCTGATGGTGCCGGTATTGGCAGGCTACATCGCCTATTCCATCGCCGATCGTCCGGGGCTGGCGCCGGGCATGATCGGCGGCCTGCTGGCCGGCTCGCTGGGCGCCGGTTTCATCGGCGGCATCGTCGCCGGGTTCATCGCCGGCTACAGCGCCAGGGCCATCGCCCGCTGGGTGCGCCTGCCGGAGAGCCTGGAAGCGCTCAAGCCGATCCTGATCATCCCGTTGCTGGCCAGCCTGGTGACCGGCCTGCTGATGATCTATGTCGTCGGCACGCCGGTGGCGGGTGTGCTGCAGTCGCTGACGCGCTTTCTCGACAGCATGGGCAGCACCAACGCCATTCTGCTCGGTGCGCTGCTCGGCGGGATGATGTGCGTGGACCTTGGCGGGCCGATCAACAAGGCGGCCTACGCCTTCTCCGTCGGCCTGCTGGCGTCGAGCAGCTACGCGCCGATGGCCGCGACCATGGCCGGGGGCATGGTGCCGCCGATCGCCATGGCCATCGCCACCGTGCTGGCGCGGCGCAAGTTCGCCCAGAGCGAGCGTCAGGCCGGCAAGGCGGCGGGCGTGCTGGGGCTGTGCTTCATCTCCGAGGGGGCGATTCCCTTCGCCGCCAGGGACCCGCTGCGGGTGATCCCCGCCAGCATCGCCGGCGGGGCGCTGACCGGCGCCCTGTCGATGTACTTCGGCTGCAAGCTGATGGCGCCGCACGGCGGCCTCTTCGTGCTGCTGATCCCCAACGCCATCAACCACGCCGCCTTGTACCTGCTGGCCATCGTCGCCGGCAGCCTGCTCACCGGCGTGCTCTATGCGCTGATCAAGCAGCCCGACGCGCAGCCGCTGGCGGTCGAGGCGCAATGAGCGCGCGCCGCTGAAGCTCGGGTACACTGGGCCGAACAGCGCCTGGGATGTAGGAGTCCAGGGCATGACCGTGCGCCCGTGCGTGGCGACGGGAGCATGCCGGACTGCTTGGCGCAGTCGCCCTCACCAAGAAAGGATCTTTTGTAGATGACTCAAGCTCTCGCGCATCGCTGGCGCTTCTTCCGGGCAGGCGGCTTCGATCAGGTGCAACTGGAAACCCCGGCGGATCTCGCCGCACTGCGTGGCCTGGACCAGAAACTCTGGGCCAGCCTGGCCTGCCCGGTGAACAACCTGGAGCTGGATCGGCGCATGCTGGACTACATCGACCTGAACAAGGACGGTCGTATCCGCGCCCCGGAAATCCTCGACGTGGTGGACTGGACGCTGGCGCGTCTGCGCGATCCGGCCGTGCTGTTCGAGAACGGCCCGCTGCAGCTCGTTTCGCTCACCGATGACGCCGTGGGGGCGCGCCTGCGCCTGGCGGCGCAACGCCTGCTGGCGGTGCTCGGACGCGCCGATGGCGACAGCCTGGTGCCGGCCGACACGGCCAACCTGGCGCAACTGTTCCCGCCGCACGAACCCAACGGCGACGGCCTGGTGCCGGCGACGCTGACCGATGACGCCGAGCTGAAGGCGGCCATCGCCGACATCATCGCCAGCCTGGGGGCGCAGACCGACCGCAGTGGCGAGGCCGCGATCGGCGCCGAGCAGATCGGCGAGTTCTTCGCGCAGGCGCGCCAGCTGCACGCCTGGCATGCGCGTGCGGCGGAGCAGGGACTGGACGCCTTTGGCGAGGGCACGGTCGCGGCGGTCGAGGCGCTGAGTGCCGTGCGCGCCAAGATCGACGATTACTTCACCCGCGTTGCCATGGCCGAGTTCGACCCGCGTGCCGCGGCGCTGATGAATGCCCAGGAAGCCGAGCTGGTGCGTCTGTCGTCGCTGTCCCTGGCGGATGCCGGCGAAGTCGCCGGCCTGCCCCTGGCGGCGGTGCAGCACGGCGACGAGTTGCCACTGGACAAGGGCCTCAACCCGGCGTGGCAAGGCGCGATCGGCGAGTTCCGCCAGCGCGTGGTGGTGCCGGTCTACGGCGAGCTGGAGCGCCTGTCGCGCGAGCAGTGGCAGCACCTGGTCGCGCTCTGCGGCAACTACCTGGCCTGGCAGGCCGAGACGCCCAAGGTGGCGATTGTCGAAGTGCTCAAGCGCGGGCGCATCCTCGAACTGGTGGAGCAGGACGCCGAAGTCCGCCTGCTGGCGCTGGTCGAGAAAGACAAGACCGTGGCCGAGGCGGCCGACGGGCTGGTCGAGCTGGACAAGCTGATTCGCCTGCGCCATGGCCTGATCACGCTGCTGCGCAACTTCGTGTCGTTCCAGAGTTTCTATGCCCGTCAGGACAAGGCCGTGTTCCAGGCCGGCACGCTGTACATCGACGGCAAGAGCTGCGACCTGGCGGTGGAGGTCGACAACATCGAGGCGCATGCCAAGGTGGCGGCGGCCAGCGACTGCTTCCTGCTCTACTGCGCCTGTACCCGTCGTGGCGAGCCGGTGCGAGGCAAGGAGGCGATGAATATCGTGGTGGCGGTCACCGCCGGTAGCGAGGGCGACCTGCAGGCCGGGCGCCATGGCCTGTTCTATGACCGCGACGGCAATGACTGGGACGCCAAGGTGGTCAAGGTGGTGCAGAGCGCCATCAGCATCCGCGAGGCGTTCTGGTCGCCCTATCGGCGCATCTCCAAGCTGGTCTCCGACCAGGTGCAGAAACTGGCGGCCAGCCGCGACGCCGACATGGTCAGCAAGACCGCTGCCAAGGTCGGTGAAACGGGGGCGCCGGGTGTTGCAACGCCGGCACCGGCATTCGACATCGCCAAGTTCGCCGGGATCTTCGCTGCCATCGGCCTGGCGGTCGGTGCCCTGGGTACGGCCCTGGCTGCGGTGGTGACAGGCATCCTGTCGCTGGCCTGGTGGCAGGTGCCGTTGCTGTTGCTGGGCGTGCTGCTGGCCATTTCCGGCCCGGCCATGCTGCTGGCCTGGTTCAAGCTGCGTCGGCGCAGCCTGGGGCCGATTCTCGATGCCAATGGCTGGGCAGTGAACGCCAAGGCGCGCATCAGCATTCCCTTCGGTACCGCGCTGACGCAAATGGCCGAGTTGCCCAAGGGTAGCGACCGTGCCCTGCGTGACCCCTACGCCGACAAACCGGTGGTCTGGCCCTGGGTGGTCCTGCTGCTGGTGCTGTTGGCTGGCGGCTACCATGCCTGGAACAGCGGCATGTTCAGCCCCACGGCCGCCGAAGCTCCGGCCGAAGTGGTCGCACCAGCCCAGCAGTAACCGTAGGGCGGGTGCAACCCGCCGGTTTCGGCGTGGCGGGTTGCACCCGCCCTACGTCGCTGTCTGGCAATGCGCGCGCTTTTGTAGGAGCCGGTGATCCAGCGCGAGGCTGATCGCCAGCAAGCCGGCTCCTGCATGTCGACGCTCAGCCGGCCAACTGCTCCGCGACCCAGCGGGGCAACTGCTCGGTCGCCAGGCCATAGCGCTTTTCGGCGAACAGCGAATGGCCCTGGCTGGGCTCCAGGTTGATCTCCAGCGTGTGGGCGCCTGCCCGCCGTGCCTGTTCGACGAAGCCGGCTGCCGGGTAGACATGACCCGAAGTGCCGATGCTGACGAACAGCTCGCAGCGCTCCAGCGCATCCTGGATGCGCTCCATCTGATAGGGCATCTCGCCGAACCAGACGATATCCGGGCGCAGCGTGCCCCTCAGGCCGCAGCAGGCGCAGGCCTGGCTGACCGGCATGTCGCCCTCCAGCGGGAAGCGTCGCTGGCTGTTGCTGCACAGCATCGACTGCAGTTCGCCGTGCATGTGCAGCAGGCGCCGGGAGCCCGCGCGTTCGTGCAGGTTGTCGACGTTCTGCGTGACCAGCAGAAAATCACCCTGCCAGGCTGCTTCCAGTTCGGCCAGCGCCAGGTGCCCGGCGTTCGGCGCGATGGCCGGGTCGCGCAACTGGGCGCGGCGCAGGTCGTAGAAGCGCTGCACCAGCGCCGGATCGCGCGCGAAGCCTTCGGGGGTCGCCACCTCTTCGATGCGATGGTCTTCCCACAGGCCGTCGCTGGCGCGGAAGGTGCGGATGCCGCTTTCGGCGGAGATACCGGCACCGGTGAGGATGACGAGGTTGGGGTGGGGCATGGCAGGCTCCGAAACAGGTGCGTTGCCACCACTCTAAGCCAATTCGGCATGCTGCAGCCTACGGACTTTCGCTCGTTCCGTAGGGCGGGTTGCACCCGCCCTACTCAAGGATCAGCCGAGCGTGCGTCATGCGCGTTCGCTCATCGCCGCCAGGGCCACCGAGGCAGCGGCGGTGCGGGTTTCCACGCCGAGTTTCACGTAGACGTGTTCCAGGTGCTTGTTCACCGTCCGCGGGCTGAGGCCGAGGATGTCGCCGATATCGCGGTTGGTCTTGCCGCACGCCACCCAGCGCAGCACTTCCACTTCGCGCTCGGTGAGCTGGAAGCGTGCCGACAGGTGAGCGTGCGCCGGCGCATTGTCCAGGCTGAGGTCGACCGGCCTGGACGCGGCCCTGGCAGCCTGCAGGATGCGCGCGGTGCGCAGGTGCGAGGCGACCCGGGCGAGCACCTCGTCGGGGTTGATCGGCTTGGTCACGTAGTCGATGCCGCCGGCCTCGAAGCCCTGCACCACGTGTTCGCTGTCGGTCAGGGCGGTCATGAACAGCACCGGGATGTCGGCGCTGGCAGGATCGGCCTTGATCCGCCGACAGGTCTCGAAGCCATCCAGCCCCGGCATCATCGCATCGAGCAGGATCAGGTCGGGGCGCCGCCGCTGGATGCGCCCCAGCGCACTGCTGCCATCCAGCGCCACCAGCACCATGTAGCCCGCGTCGTCGAGGGCGTCGGAGATCAGCGCCAGGTTGTCCGGCGTGTCGTCGACGATGAGGATGATGCCGCGTTCGGCCGACAGGCTGGCAGGCAGACGCGACTCAGGCTGGTGGAGCGGCGCATTCATGTTCGGCCTCCTTCAGTTGGCGGTTGAATTCGTCGAGCTGGAAGTGCTTCACCAGGCTGCGCAGCGAGGCGGTGAAGCTGGCGCAGGCCGGGTTGCGCTGGTCGATGTCGTCCAGGCGCTGCTGGATGCCACGGATGTAGCCCAGCGCCCCCAGTTCGCGCAGTGCCTGCAGGTCGTCGCTGTCGGGCAGGGTCACGCGCTGCACGCTGGCGGGCCGCTCCTGGGTGCGATGCAGCCAGGTCAGGCCCAGCTGCTGCTGAATGCGTTCGAGCAGTTGCGGGGTGTACACCGGCTTGGCCAGGTAGTCGTTGCAGGCGGCTGCCACGCTGCGTTCGCGATCGTCGGTGAAGGCATTCGCGGAGATCACGATGATCGGCGCCTGGCACTGGGTGTTGCGCCGGATCAGGCGGCTGGTTTCCCAGCCGTCCAGCTGCGGCATGGACAGGTCCATGAGAATCAGCGCCGGATGCTCCAGGGCCACCTGGCGAATGGCTTCCTGGCCGCTGGCCGCCTGGATCACCTCGAAGCCCAGTGGTTCGAGCATGCCGGCGAGCACGCGGCGGTGCTCGAGGTGATCGTCCACCACCAGGATCAGCCGGCGCTCGCCCTGGTAGCCGATGATGTCGTGCTCCACGTGTACCACCGCCTGCGGCACGCGCACCTCGGAGAGGAACAGGCGCACCTGGAAGCGGGTGCCCTGGCCCGGTTCGCTGTCCACCGACAGCTCGCCGCCCATCAGCGCGGTGAGCATGCGGGTGATGGTCAGACCCAGGCCGACGCCATTGTCCTGGCGCATCAGGTCGCCGCGCTCGAAGGGCTGGAAGATACGCTCGATCTGCTCCGGGGCGATGCCGACGCCGGTGTCGATGATCTCGAAGGTGGCGGTCTCGCGCATGTAGCCGACGCGCAGGCGCACCTCGCCGCGCTCGGTGAAGCGCACGGCGTTGCCCAGCAGGTTGATGAGGATCTGCCGCACGCGCTTTTCGTCGCCGCGTACCACCGCCGGCATGCGCCCGATGCATTCGAGGCGAAAGCGCAGGCCTTTCTCGGCGGCTTGCGGGGTGAACATGCGTTCGAGCTGATCGATGAATTCGGGGAAGGGAATCTCCGCCAGCTCCAGGTGCAGTTTGCCGGCCTCGATCTTGGCCACGTCGAGCAGGCCGTCGATCAGCGACAGCAGGTGCGAGCCGCTGCGCAGGATGGTCGCCAGGGCGTCCTGGTGCTGGCTGGGCATGGCCGTGTCGCGCTGCAGGATCTGGGTGTAGCCGAGGATGCTGTTGAGCGGCGTGCGCAGCTCATGGGACAGGCCGGTGACGTAGCGGCTCTTCGCCGCGTTGGCGGATTCGGCGGCCTCCTTGGCCTGTTGCAGGGCTTCGTCGGTCTTGCGGTGTGCTTCGATCTCCTGCATCAGCAGCAGGGTCTGGCGGTCCGACTCCTCCTGCGCCACGCGGCGGCTCTCGCGGGTCAGCACCAGCCACCAGGCGAGCATGGCGGCGAACAGCGAGAGGGTGAGGAAGGCCTTGAGGAAGGCCTGGAATAGCGTCTGGCGTACCTCCGGTTCCTGCGTCAGCAGGCTCAGCGAGACCTGGCTGTAGATCAGCGCCAGGGCGCCGAACAGCATCAGCACCAGCAGACCGAGCAGGCCGAGGTACTGGGCCAGGCGGCTGTGCAGGCGCGGGATCGATGCACGCGGGAAGACCCAGCTGACGAAGTCGTCGAGCTGGTCGGCCAGGCGCGCACGGGGTTTGCAACGATCATCGCAGCGCGCATCGAGCGAGCAGCACAGCGAGCAGATCGGTGCGCCGTAGGCCGGGCACAGCGCGGTGTCCGGCTCTTCGAAGCGGTTGTTGCACAGGCAGCACTGCACCTGGCCGGACTCGGCGTAGGGGTAGAGCAACTGTGGCTGACGTTCGCGGGCGATGTAGTAGCGACCAGCGGTGAGCCAGGCCAGCAGCGGGGCGAGGAGGAAGGCCGAGCCCAGTGCCACGATTGGCGAGGCGGCCTGCGCCAGGGCGCCGAACAGGCCGCCGTGGGCCAGCACCGAGAGCAGCGAGGCGATCAGCATGGCGCCGACGCCCACCGGGTTGATGTCGTAGAGGTGCGCGCGTTTGAACTCGATGTACTTCGGCGACAGGCCGAGCGGCTTGTTCACCACCAGGTCGGCGACCAGCGCGCCGATCCAGGCGATGGCGATGTTGGCGTAGAGGCCGAGCACTTCCTCGATCGCCTCGAACACGCCCAGCTCCATCAGCATCAGGGCGATGGCCACGTTGAACACCAGCCAGACCACGCGCCCCGGATGGCTGTGGGTGATCCGTGCGAAGAAGTTCGACCAGGCCAGCGAGCCGGCATAGGCATTGGTCAGGTTGATCTTGATCTGGCTGACGATGACGAACAGGACCATGGCGGCCAGCGCCCACTGCGGCGACGCGAACACGTAGTTGAAGGCCACCAGGTACATCTGCGTGGGTTCGGCGGCGCGCTCCATGGGGATTTCATGTTGCAGGGCGAGAAACGCGAGGAAGGCGCCGGCGAGCATCTTCAGTGCACCGGGAATGATCCAGCCGGGGCCGGCGAGCAGCAGGGCGGTCCACCAGCGTGCACGGTTGGCGCGGGTTTTCTCCGGGAGAAAACGCAGGTAGTCGACCTGTTCGCCGATCTGCGTCACCAGCGCCAGGGCCACGGTGCAGGCGGCGCCGAAGTGCAGCAGGTTGAAGCTGCCGGGTTCGCCTTCGCGCCCGGCGAAACTGGTCCAGTCCGACAGGGCATCGGGGTTCTTGGCGGCGACGAAGACGTAGGGCAGCAGGAGCAGCAGCAGCCATACGGGCTGGCTCCACATCTGCAGGCGACTGATCAGCGTCACGCCATAGGCCACCAGCGGGATGACGATGACCGAGCAGATGACGTAGGCCAGCGCCAGGGGAATGTTGAAGTACAGCTCCAGGGCCAGCGCCATGATCGCCGCTTCCAGGGCGAAGAACAGGAAGGTGAAGCTGGCGTAGATCAGCGAGGTGATGGTCGAGCCGATGTAGCCGAAGCCGGCACCACGGGTCAGCAGGTCCATGTCCAGGCCGTAGCGGGCCGCGTAGTAGCTGATCGGCAAGCCGGTGAGGAAGATCACCAGCGCGACCGCGAGCACGGCCCACAGGGTGTTGGTGAAGCCGTAGGACAGGGCCAGGGCGCCACCGATGGCCTCCAGCGCGAGGAACGACACGGCGCCCAGTGCGGTGTTGGCGATGCGCAGCTCCGACCACTTGCGGAACGACCTGGGCGTGAAGCGCAGGGCGTAGTCCTCCATGGTCTCGTCGGCGACCCAGGAGTTGTAGTCGCGGCGAATCTTGATGATGCGCTGGGTGCCGGTCTGCTGCACGGGCGTCGTCCTGCTGGCGTTGTCTGATGGATCGTCCCTGTCGAGCGTTCCTGCAGGAGCCGGCTTGCCGGCGATCTGCATGACCAGGAAGGACGCATCGCCCGCAAGCGGGCTCCTACAGGCAGATCCCAGCAACTTCCATGCCCCGGTTCGGCGAGCCCTCTGCCGCGCGCGCGAGCTTCTGTCTGCCTGGTTTTTCTGCGCCCAGCTTGCACCAGGCTGGCGCGCGAGGCTGTACGTCAGATGACGTATGCCGTTACGTC
Organism: Pseudomonas sp. REST10; assembly: GCF_029542605.1. Classification (NCBI taxonomy): domain Bacteria; kingdom Pseudomonadati; phylum Pseudomonadota; class Gammaproteobacteria; order Pseudomonadales; family Pseudomonadaceae; genus Pseudomonas; species Pseudomonas sp. REST10. The sequence goes on from NZ_CP035677.1 coordinate 1,146,648, forward strand.
ATGCTGCGTATACCCCGCGTGCCGGGGCAAACGCATCCTTGCTGCGAAGCCGGCGTGGTTCGGCACGAATAACCAGCACAGGAGCACGACCATGGATTCTCAACCGATTCGACTTCTTCCCCGCCGGCTGGCGCTAGGGGCTGCGGCGCTCTCGCTGCTGGCTGCCAGCCTGTTCAGCCATGTCGCCAGCGCCGAGGTCAACAGCACCGGCCTGGCCGTCACCGACAGCGAGGTCACGGTCGGCATCCTGCACTCGGCGACCGGCACCATGGCCATTTCCGAAACCGGTTCGATCCAGGCCGAGCGCCTGGCCATCGAGCAGATCAACGCCAGCGGCGGGATTCTCGGCCGGCAGATCAAGGTCATCCAGGAAGATGGGGCTTCCGACTGGCCGACCTTCGCCGAGAAGGCGCGCAAGCTGCTGGTCGGCGACAAGGTCGCGACCGTGTTCGGCTGCTGGACCTCGGCATCGCGCAAGGCCGTGCTGCCGGTGTTCGAGAAGGAAAACGGCCTGCTCTACTACCCGACCTTCTACGAGGGCCTGGAGCAGTCGAAGAATGTCATCTACACCGGCCAGGAAGCGACCCAGCAGATCCTCGCCGGCCTCGACTGGGTGGCCAAGGAGAAGGGCGCCAAGACCTTCTACCTGATCGGTTCGGACTACATCTGGCCTCGTACCTCGATGAAGATCGCGCGCAAGCACATCGAGAACGTGCTCGGCGGCAAGGTGGTCGGCGAGGAGTACTACCCGCTGGGCAACACCCAGTTCGGCTCGCTGATCAACAAGGTCAAGCTGAAGAAGCCTGACGTGGTCTTCTCCGCCGTGGTCGGTGGTTCCAACGTGGCGTTCTACAAGCAGATGAAGGCCGCCGGCGTGACCTCCGCCAAGCAGACCCTGCTGACCCTGTCGGTCACCGAGGACGAGCTGCTGGGCATCGGCGGCGAGAACATGGAGGGCTTCTACGCCTCGATGAAGTACTTCCAGAGTCTGGACAACCCGAACAACGCTGCCTTCGTCGAAGCCTTCAAGGCCAAGTACGGCAAGGATGCGGTGATCGGCGACGTGACCCAGGCCGCCTACCTCGGCCCGTGGCTGTGGAAGGCCGCGGTGGAGAAGGCCGGCAGCTTCGACATCGACAAGGTGGTCGCCGCCTCTCCGGGCATCGAGCTGGGCACCGCGCCGGAAGGCTACGTCAAGGTGCACGACAACCATCACCTGTGGAGCAAGACGCGCATCGGTGAAGTGCAGAAGGACGGCCAGTTCAAGGTGGTCTACGAGTCCGACCTGATCGAGCCGAACCCCTTCCCGGAAGGCTACCAGTAAGCAACGCCCTCTCGTAGGAGCCGGCTTGCTGGCGATGAACGGATCGCCGACAAGCCGGTTCCTGCAGGCTTTTCTCTTCTCCACTGGAGACCATCGACATGGAATGGCTATCTGAATTCGGCGCCATCGCAGCCATGCAGGGTTTCAACGGCTTGTCCGTGTTCTGCGTGCTGCTGCTGATGGCTCTGGGGCTGGCGATCATCTTCGGCCAGATGGGCGTGATCAACATGGCGCATGGCGAGTTCCTCACCATCGGCGCCTACACCACGTTCGTGGTATCGACACTCACCGAGCAATACGCTCCGGCCTTCGGGCCTTACTACTTCTTCCTCGCGATCATCCTCTCGTTCTTCATCGCCGGAGCCATTGGCTGGCTGGTGGAGTGGGCGATGATCAGCAAGCTCTACCAGCGCCCGCTGGACACCCTGCTGGCCACCTGGGGCCTGTCGCTGGTGATGCAGCAGGGCTTTCGCTCGATCTTCGGCGCCCGCGAGGTCGGCGCCACGCTGCCGGAATGGCTGATGGGCTCGTGGAACCCCACCGAAGCCATCGACATCCCGCGCAACGGCCTGTTCGTCATGGGCCTGACCCTGCTGCTCACCGCGCTGCTGTTTGTGATGCTGTACCGCTCGCGCTGGGGCCTGCAGGTGCGCGCCACGGTGCAGAATCGGGTGATGGCGCGGGCCGTCGGCATCAACACCAGGCGTGTCGACCGCATGACCTTCGCCCTCGGCTGTGGCGTCGCCGGCGTGGCGGGCGCGGCGTTCACCACCATCGGCTCGACCGGGCCGACGGCCGGTTCGCTGTACATCGTCGACACCTTCCTGGTGGTGGTATTTGGCGGCGCTTCCAGCCTGCTCGGCACCATCGCCTCGGCATTCAGCATTGCCCAGGCGCAGTCGCTGCTGGAGTTCTTCACCAGCGGATCGATGGCCAAGGTGCTGACCCTGTCCGCCGTGGTGCTGATCCTGATGCTGCGCCCGCAGGGCTTGTTCTCGAGCAAGGTGCGCAAATGAACCCTGGTGCTTTGGCAGGAGCCCGCTCGCGGGCGATCAGGGACCGCAGGATCGCCAGCAAGCTGGCTCCTACAGTGATTTGAGGACGCGGACATGAACAAGACACTCGACAAACTGCTCGGCGGCAAGCAGGGGGCCATCGGTCTGGCGCTGCTCGCGGCGCTGATCCTGGTGGTGTTCCCGCTGGCGCTCGATGCCTTCCGCCTGAACATGGTGGGCAAGTACCTGACCTACGCTTTCGTCGCCGTTGGCCTGGTGCTGTGCTGGGGCTATGGCGGCATCCTCAGCCTCGGCCAGGGCATCTTCTTCGGCCTCGGCGGCTACTGCATGGCGATGTTCCTCAAGCTCGAGGCGTCCGACCCGGAGAGCACCAAGATCCAGTCCACACCCGGCATCCCGGACTTCATGGACTGGAACCAGATCACCGAACTGCCGCTGCTCTGGGAGCCGTTCCACAGCCTGGGCTTCACCCTGGTCGCCGTGGTCGCGGTGCCGGTGCTGCTGGCGCTGGTGATCGGCCTGGCGATGTTCAAGCGCCGCGTCGGTGACGTGTATTTCTCCATCGTCACCCAGGCCATCGCGCTGATCCTCACCGTGCTGATCATCGGCCAGCAGGGCCTCACCGGTGGGGTCAACGGCATCACCGACCTGCGCACGCTCAAGGGCTGGGACATCCGCACCGACGAAGCCAGGCTGATCCTCTACTTCGTCAGTGCAGCGCTGCTGATCGGCTGCATCCTCATCGCCCGTTTCATCGTCGCTTCCAAGCTGGGGCGGCTGCTGCTGGCAATGCGCGACAAGGAAGAGCGGGTGCGTTTCTCCGGTTACGACGTGGCCAGCTTCAAGATCTTCGTGTTCTGCGTCGGCGCCGCCTTCGCCGGTATCGGCGGGGCGATGTTCACCTTGCAGGTGGGCTTCATGTCGCCCAGCTTCGTCGGCATCGTGCCGTCGATCGAGATGGTCATCTTCGCCGCGGTCGGCGGGCGCCTGTCGCTGCTCGGCGCAGTGTACGGCGCGCTGCTGGTCAACTTCGGCAAGACCTACTTCTCCGAGAGCTTTCCCGAACTGTGGCTGTACCTGATGGGCGGGTTGTTCATCGTCGTGGTCATGTACTTCCCCAACGGTCTCGCCGGCCTGTGGGACAGCCACGGCAAGCGCTGGCTGGCACGCCTCAAACGCAAACCCCAGGCCCGGGTCGCCGCGCAACCTGCGGCCAGGAGCGTCGCTGCGAACAAACGTCCCGCCCCTGAACTGGAGACCACGCCATGAACAGCCCAGCAGGCTTCCAGGCCGCCAAGCCGGTACTCGCCATCGAGGGGCTGACCGTGTCCTTCGACGGCTTCAAGGCGGTCAACGACCTCAACCTGTATGTCGACCGCAACGAGGTGCATGTGGTGATCGGCCCCAACGGGGCCGGCAAGACCACGGTGCTCGACCTGATCTGCGGCAAGACCCGCGCCACCGCCGGCAGCATCGACTTCGACGGGCGCGAGCTGACCCGGATGCGCGAGTACGACATCGTGCGCGCCGGCGTCGGGCGCAAGTTCCAGAACCCGTCGATCTACGAGAACCTGACGGTGTTCGAGAACCTGGAGATGTCCTATCCGGCCGGGCGCAAGGTGTTCGGCGCGCTGTTCTTCAAGCGCTCGCGGGAGGTGATCGAACGGGTCGAGCAGGTGGCGCAGGAGATCATGCTCGGCGAACACCTGCACCGCCAGGCCGACCTGCTTTCCCACGGGCAGAAACAGTGGCTGGAGATCGGCATGCTGCTGATGCAGGACCCGCAGCTGCTGATGCTCGACGAGCCGGTGGCCGGGATGAGCGTGAGCGAGCGGGTGGCGACGGCCGAGTTGCTCAACCGTATCAGCCAGGGGCGCTCGGTGCTGGTCATCGAGCACGACATGGAGTTCGTCAAGAGCATCGCCCACCGCGTCACCGTGCTGCACCAGGGCAAGGTGCTGGCCGAGGGCAGCATGGAGGCGGTGCAGAGCAATCCCAAGGTCATCGAGGTGTACCTGGGGCATTGATCCCGGTCGCGCGTATCTGTAGCCCGGATGCAATCCGGGGGCATGTCCAGCAAGGAGTCATTTATGTTCCAGATCAGCAACCTCGCCTCGGGCTATGGCCAGAGCCAGATCCTCCATGAGCTCAACCTCGACGTGGCGAAGAAGGAAATCGTCGCGGTGATGGGCCGCAACGGCATGGGCAAGACCACCCTGTTCAAGAGCCTGATGGGCATCCTGCCGCAATGGGGCGGGCAGATCCGCGTCGATGGCAAGGACGTGTCGCAGCTGGAAACCCACCAGCGGGTGGAGAGTGGCATCGCCTACGTGCCGCAGGGGCGGATGATCTTCTCGCACATGACCGTGCTGGAGAACATCCAGACCGGTCTACCGGCCTCCGCCGGCGGCAAGGTACCGGATGACCTCTATGCGCTGTTCCCGGTGCTGCATGACATGCGCCACCGCAAGGGCGGCAATCTGTCCGGTGGCCAGCAGCAACAGCTGGCCATCGCCCGGGCGCTGGCGACCAATCCCAAGGTGCTGCTGCTCGACGAGCCGACCGAGGGCATCCAGCCGTCGATCATCAAGGACATCGCCCGCAGCCTGAAGGAGATCCGCAACATGCGTGATCTGACCATCGTCGTCTCCGAGCAGGTGCTGTCGTTCACCATGGAAATCGCCGACCGCTTCCTGGTCATCGAGAAGGGCAAGTTCGTGGTCGAGGAGAGCCGCGACCAGGTCGACGAGGCGAGCATCAGTCGTTATCTGTCGGTGTGACTTTCTTGCCCTCTCCCTAACCCTCTCCCGCAAGCGGGAGAGGGGACTGTTCGGTGGTGTGCCATTTCGCACCGCGTGCTGCTCCCCTCTCCCATTCATGGGAGATGGGTTGGGGGAGAGGGTAGTGGTTCCCGCTTTACGGTCACTGTGTTCTCCATGCAGTGGCCGCTTTTTCGCGTCCGCGAAAAATGCCTGCAGGCCCCGTAAGGCCGGCGTTCTGGGCATACGTCATCCAACGTATTTGCCGATTTCCCCGCGCGCTTGAGACTGGCTGCGTACCCGGCACACAGTGGCCGGCATTCCTCACAGGTCCCATGGAGCTATGTCATGACCGATACCCTGATCAAGGTCGACCTCAACCAGGCCGCCACCGAGAACGAGCAAGTCCACAACCGCTGGCACCCGGACATCCCGATGGCCTGCTGGGTCAATCCGGGCGATGACTTCATCCTCGAGACCTACGACTGGACCGGCGGCGCGATCAAGAACGATGACGATGCCTCGGACGTGCGCGACGTCGACCTCTCCACCGTGCACTACCTGTCCGGTCCTGTGGGCGTGAAAGGGGCCGAGCCGGGCGATCTGCTGATCGTCGAGCTGCTCGACATCGGCGCCAAGCAGGACATGCTCTGGGGCTTCAACGGTTTCTTCTCGCAGAGCAATGGCGGCGGCTTCCTCACCGATCACTTCCCGGCGGCGCAGAAGTCGATCTGGGACTTCGAGGGCATGTTCACCAAGAGCCGGCACATCCCCGGCGTGCGCTTCGCGGGCCTGATCCACCCCGGCCTGATCGGCTGCCTGCCGGATCACAAGATGCTCGCCGACTGGAACAAACGCGAGCAGGCGCTGATCGACACCAACCCGACCCGCGTACCGCCGCTGGCCAACCCGCCGTTCGCCTCCACCGCGCACATGGGCAAGCTCAAGGGCGATGCCCGCGACATGGCCGCCGCCACCGGCGCGCGCACCGTGCCGCCACGCGAGCATGGCGGCAACTGCGACATCAAGGACCTGTCGCGCGGTTCGAAGATCTTCTTCCCGGTCTACGTCGACGGCGCCGGCCTGTCGGTCGGTGACCTGCACTTCAGCCAGGGCGATGGCGAGATCACCTTCTGCGGCGCCATCGAGATGGCCGGCTGGGTGCACATGAAGGTCGAGCTGATCAAGGGCGGCATGGCCAAGTACGGCATCAAGAACCCGATCTTCAAACCCAGCCCGATCGTGCCCACCTACAACAACTTCCTGATCTTCGAAGGCATCTCGGTGGACGACGACGGCAAGCAGCACTACCTCGACGTCAACCTGGCCTACAAGCAGGCCTGCCTGAATGCCATCAACTACCTGAAGAAGTTCGGCTACAGCGGCGCGCAGGGTTACTCGCTGCTGGGCTCGGCACCGGTGCAGGGGCATATCAGCGGCGTGGTCGACATCCCCAACGCCTGCGCCACGCTGTGGTTGCCGACCGACATCTTCGAGTTCGACATCAACCCCAGCGCCAGCGGCCCGACCCGGTTCCTCGACGGCAGCATCGACATGCCCATCGCCTACGACAAGTGATGTCACTCCCCCTCTCCTGCATGCGGGGGAGGGGCCCTGGTCTTTCGAGGAATGCCGTCATGCCCATCTACGAATACGACTGCCCGCACTGCGGCGACTTTACCGTGCTGCGGCCAATGGCCGAGCGCGACCAGGCCTGCGCCTGCCCGTACTGCGACACCGCCAGCGAGCGGGTGATCCTCAGCGCGCCGGGCCTGGCGACCCTGCCGGGCAGCCAGCGCCGCGCCCATGAAAGCAACGAGCGCAGCGCCAACGCGCCGATGAATCTCGACGAGTACAAGGCCAGTCGCAAGCATCCGGCCGGCTGCAGCTGCTGCGGCCCGAGCAAGCCAGTGCAGCGCACCAAGGCCAACCCACACGGCCTCAAGGCCAGCCCATCGGCACGGCCGTGGATGATCAGTCACTGACGGCCGGACGTTCCCGTAGGAGCGGCTTCAGCCGCGAAGAACGACCACTCGAAGAAAATTCGCGGCTGAAGCCGCTCCTGCGAAGTACATCGCAAACGGAGGTTCTCCATGCGCCACGGCGATATTTCCAGCAGCCCCGATACCGTCGGCGTTGCTGTCGTCAACTACAAGATGCCGCGTCTGCACAGCAAGGCCGAGGTGCTCGACAACGCGCGCAAGATCGCCGAGATGATCAAGGGCATGAAGCTCGGCCTGCCCGGCATGGACCTGGTGGTGTTCCCCGAATACAGCACCATGGGCATTATGTACGACAGGGACGAGATGATGGCCACCGCCGCCGCCATCCCCGGCGAGGAGACCGCGATCTTCTCCGCCGCCTGCCGCGAGGCGAAAACCTGGGGCATCTTCTCGCTCACCGGCGAGCGCCACGAAGAGCATCCGCACAAGGCGCCCTACAACACCCTCGTCCTGATCGATGACCAGGGCGATATCGTGCAGAAGTACCGCAAGTGCATTCCCTGGTGCCCCATCGAGGGCTGGTATCCGGGCGACCGCACCTATGTCTCCACCGGCCCCAAGGGCATGAAGATCAGCCTGATCATCTGCGATGACGGCAACTACCCGGAAATCTGGCGCGACTGCGCGATGAAGGGTGCCGAGCTGATCGTGCGCTGCCAGGGCTACATGTACCCGGCCAAGGAGCAGCAGGTGCTGATGGCCAAGACCATGGCCTGGGCCAACAACTGCTATGTGGCGGTGGCCAACGCCAGCGGCTTCGACGGTGTGTACAGCTACTTCGGCCACTCCGCGTTGATCGGCTTCGACGGGCGCACCCTGGGCGAGTGCGGCGAAGAGGAAATGGGCATCCAGTACGCCCAGCTGTCGGTGTCGCAGATCCGTGATGCACGGGCCAACGACCAGTCGCAGAACCACCTGTTCAAGCTGCTGCACCGTGGCTACACCGGCGTCTACAACTCCGGGGATGGCGACAAGGGCGTGGCCGACTGCCCGTTCGAGTTCTACCGCACCTGGGTGCTGGACGCGCAGAAGGCCCAGGAGGATGTGGAGAAAATGACCCGCTCGAGCATCGGCGTGGCCGACTGTCCGGTGGCAGAACTGCCGCATCCGGGCAAGGAACGCACGGCTGGCTGATCGCCCGTAGGAGCCGGCTTGCCGGCGATGCCTTTGCCTCTGTGGAATAAACGGGATGCCCTTCGCCAACGACCTGATCGACAGCAACCGCGAGCGTCTGGATGAACAGGGCGTTGCTCGCCTGCAGTCGCGTTTCCTCTTCGAGCCGGCAGCGGTCATGGCGTTGCTGCGCTCGCGCATCGTCGGCCAGGACGCCGTGCTGGCGCAGGTCGAGGCGATGCTCAAGGTGGTCAAGGTCGACATCGGTGAGCGCGAGCGGCCTTTGGCGGTCAACCTGTTCATGGGCCCGACCGGTGTCGGCAAGACCGAGATCGTGCGCCTGCTGGCCCAGGCCATTCACGGCCGCGCCGACGCGATGTGCCGCATCGACATGCACACCCTGGCCCAGGAGCATTACGCTGCGGCGCTGACCGGCGCGCCACCGGGATACGTCGGCAGCAAGGAGGGCACCACGCTGTTCGATGGCGAAGCCATCGCCGGCAGTTTCGGGCGACCCGGTATCGTGCTGTTCGACGAACTGGAGAAGGCCAGCCCGGAAGTGCTGCGCAGCCTGCTCGGCATTCTCGAACATGGCCGGCTGACCCTGACGGCCGGCAGCCGCACCCTGGATTTCCGCAACAGCCTGATCTTCATGACCAGCAATGTCGGGGCGCAGCAGGCGCAGCGCTACCGTGAGCGCTTCGGTCGTGGCTGGCGGCGCTGGCTGGGCCTGGCACCGAAGGGGGAGGCGGCGCTGCTGGAGCAGGTGCTGCACGAGCGTTTCGAACCGGAATGGCTCAACCGTATCGACCGCATCTTGGTGTTCGAGCGGGTCGACGAGCGCTGGCTGGACGCCTTGCTGGAGATCGAACTGGACAAGCTGGGCCAGCGCCTCGCGCGCCAGGGACGTTCGCTGCATCTGGAACCGAGCGCCCGCGCCTGGTTGTGCCGTGAGCACGATATACGTTTCGGCGCCCGCGCCCTGGCGCGTCGAATACGTACCGAGCTGGAGCCGGCGCTGGCCGAGTACCTGCTGCTTGCGCCTGGTAGCCGCCAGTTGTGGTGCCGGTACAGTCTGGCTGGGTTGCAGGTGAGTGAGCTGGAGCGCTAGCTGGTCCAAGCGTTCTCACTCTTTGGTAGTGGAGGCACGCGTTCGCTCTGCGCATGAGGGATACTGCGCGCGCAAGGCGCGGCGATCTCCAGTTTGGGTCGTAGCTGCCGATAGCATCCGCAGGTCCACTACCGGGAGAGAGCTGGTGAATATCACCATTACGCGTTTGATGTGGGGCAGTGCGCTGTTCATCCTGTTGACTGCACTGGGCCTGGCGGTCTGGATGAGCCGCGCCATCGATGCACTGGAAGTGGGCGAGGCGTATGCCGCGCAGCTGACCGAGGCGCGCGAGAGTACCCAGGAACTGCGTTACAACCTGGCCCAGGTGCAGCAGTTCTACACCGACGCCAGCCTGACCCAAGAAGACGAGCCGGCAGGCGAAGCCGCCGAGCATTACCGCAAGGCCAAGGCGCTGCTGGAAAAACTTCGCACTCTGCTGCCGGACTATGCCAGCCAGCTGAGCGCCCTGATCGAGCCGATCGATCAGCTCGATGACACCGGCAAACGTATGTACCAGGCTTACAGCAAGCAGGGCAAAGAGGCTGGCGATCAGGTAATGGAAGCCTTCGATGCGCAGTCGGCCACGGTCATCGCTCGTTTCAACGAATTACAACAGCCGCTGGGTGAGGAGTTCGACCGCGTTCATCAGAGCAACACCGATTACCTCGACGAAATGCACAGCGTCACCCTGGGTGCGCTGATGCTAATTGTGGCGGTGATCTTTGCAGCACTGATGCTGATCAATCGTCGCGTGCTACCGCCGATTCGCCGTCTCAGCCATACCCTGGAGGGGCTGGCTTCCGGCTCCGGCGATCTGACTCGGGTGATCCAGCGTGAGAATGATGACGAAATCGGCGCGGTGGTCGATGCCTTCAACCAGTTCAGCCGCAACCTGCGTGAGCAGATCGCCACTGTGGGCGAGGTGGCTGGCACCTTGGAACATTCTTCCGGGCAACTGATCAGTGATGCCCAAGCCTCCGAGCGCAGCGCCGAGGTGCTGCGCAGCGAGATCGATCAGGTAGTCACCGCTGTGCACCAGATGTCCGTTACCGTGCAGGGCGTGGCCGAGCATGCGCGTGGCAGTTCCGAGCAGACCGCCGAGGCTGATCGCGAAGTGCGCGCGGCCCTCAAGGTGATCGACAGCACCATTAGCGATATACGCCAACTGGCGGGTGAGGTGGGCAGCGCAGCGCGGGTGATCGGTGAGCTGGAAACCCACGCTCAGGAAATCGGCGGCGTGCTGGAAGTTATCCGTACCATTGCCGAACAGACCAACCTGCTGGCACTCAATGCTGCCATCGAGGCAGCGCGGGCCGGCGAACAGGGGCGCGGATTTGCTGTGGTGGCCGACGAGGTGCGCACTTTGGCCAGTCGCACCCAGGCCTCCACCGAGGAAATCAACAGCATGATCCAGCGTTTGCAGACCGCCTCACGTGAAGCGGTTGAGGTCATGCATTCCAGCCAGAAACATGCCGAAAACGGCGTGACGCAGGCGGAAACCGCAGGCAAGGCGCTGGGCAGCATTGGCGGGCTGGTCGAGACGGTTTCGCGCAGCAGCCTGCAGATCGCCGAGGCGGCACGTGAGCAGTCGCAGGTCAGCGACGAGATCAACCAGCGTGTGGCCAATCTGGGCGAGGAGGCGGCGCGTAGCGTGGGGCTGGCGGAAAATACCTTGCAGCGCGGGCGCCATGCTGGGGAAAACTCACAGCGCTTGCACGGCATTGTTGGCCGTTTCCGCTACTAGGATATGGATGAAACGAGCCTGCGTGCGGCGAGGCTGCGTTGAAACGGGCTGGTATGCCAGCCCAGTTGCAGAGCCGAGCAGAACGTGTGCCCTGCAGCAGAAAGACGGCCCGCAAAGCGGGCCGTCTTTCTATCAGTGATGCTCGCGGGTGGCGCGGAACTTGACCTCCGGCCAACGCTCTTCCATCAGGCTGAGGTTGACGCGGGTCGGGGCCAGGTAGGTGAGGTGGCCGCCGCCGTCGACGGCGAGGTTCTCGTAGGCCTTGTCCTTGAACTCCTTGAGCTTCTTCTCGTCGCTGCATTCGATCCAGCGGGCGGACCAGACGTTGATCGCCTCGTACGCGCATTCCACCTTGTATTCCTCTTTCAGGCGGCTGGCGACCACGTCGAACTGCAGCACACCGACCGCACCGAGGATGATGTCGTTGTTGCGCTCGGGGAAGAACACCTGGGTCGCGCCTTCCTCGGCCAGTTCCTGCAGGCCCTGACGCAGCTGCTTGGATTTCAGCGGGTCCTTCAGGCGTACGCGGCGGAACAGTTCCGGGGCGAAGTGCGGGATACCGGTGAAGCCGAGGTTCTCGCCTTCGGTGAAGGTGTCGCCGATCTGGATGGTGCCGTGGTTGTGCAGGCCGATGATGTCGCCGGCATAGGCTTCTTCCAGGTGCTCACGCTCGCTGGAGAAGAAGGTCAGCGCATCGCCGACGCGCACGTCCTTGCCCAGGCGGGCGTGGCGCATCTTCATGCCCTGGGTGTACTTGCCCGAGCAGATGCGCATGAAGGCGATGCGGTCGCGGTGTTTCGGGTCCATGTTCGCCTGGATCTTGAACACGAAGCCGGAGAACTTCTCCTCGGTCGGCTCCACGCTGCGCTCGTTGGCCACGCGTGCCAGCGGGCGCGGGGCCCAGTCGACCACGGCGTCGAGCACATGGTCGACACCGAAGTTGCCCAGTGCGGTGCCGAAGAATACCGGGGTCATCGCGCCCTTGAGGAAGGCCTCGGGGTCGAACTCGTGGCAGGCACCCTGGACCAGTTCCAGCTCTTCGACGAAGCGCTCGTACATGTCGCCGAGGTGCGCGCGCGCCTCGTCGGAGTCGAGGCTCTGGATGATCTTGGCTTCGGTGCGCTCGTGGCCGTGACCGGGGGTGTAGACGATGATGTAGTCGCCGGTCAGGTGGTAGACGCCCTTGAAGTCCTTGTAGCAGCCGATCGGCCAGGTGATCGGCGCGGCCTTGATGTTGAGCACCGCCTCGATCTCGTCGAGCAGCTCGATGGGGTCGCGGATGTCGCGGTCGAGTTTGTTGATGAAGCTGACGATGGGGGTGTCGCGCAGGCGGCAGACATCCATCAGGGCGATGGTCCGCGGCTCGACGCCCTTGCCGCCGTCGAGCACCATCAGCGCCGAGTCCACCGCGGTCAGGGTGCGGTAGGTGTCTTCGGAGAAGTCTTCGTGGCCGGGGGTGTCGAGCAGGTTGATCATGTGCTCGCGGTAGGGGAACTGCATCACCGAGGTGGTGATGGAGATGCCGCGCTGCTTCTCCATCTCCATCCAGTCGGACGTGGCATGGCGGTCGGACTTGCGCGACTTCACGGTCCCTGCGACTTCGATGGCCTTGCCCATCAGCAGCAGTTTCTCGGTGATGGTGGTCTTACCGGCGTCCGGGTGGGAAATGATGGCGAACGTACGGCGCTTGGCGACTTCGGCGGCCTGGGTGGTCATGAATGCGTGCCTGGATGGAATCGTTGAGGGCGCCTTGGCGCCCGGAAAACTGGCGATTATACCGATAACTGCAGGCTCTGGCCGAGGGGCGGCCATCGGGTTTCAGGTGCGCTGGCCGGGCAGGAGAGTCGCGCAGGCTGCGAATGCGTAAAAATCGCGTAAATAAATGGTTATGAAAATTATTCCCATATAGAGTAGCCGCCCGTCGCAAAGGGTCAGGGTAGGGGTGGCGCCGTCGTGTTCAAGAAAATCATCTTCCAGTTGCATTGGTTCTTCGGCATCAGCGCCGGCCTGGTGCTGGCCGTCATGGGCATCACCGGCGCGCTCTACAGTTTCGAGGGCGAGATCACCCGGGCGCTCAATGCCGAGCGCTGGCAGATCGAGCCGAGCGAGCAGGGCCACCTTGCGCCGCGCGAACTGGTGTCGCGGATCGAGGCCGTGACCGCTGATCGCGTCACCGGCTTGTGGGTCGATACCCGGCATGACGGGCCGGGCATGGCCTTTCTCGCGCCGCCGCCAGGCGAGCGACGCGGGCCGCGCATCGCGTTCGACCCCTACACCGGCGAGGTGCTGGCCGAGCCGATCGGCCAGGACTTCTTCCACCTGATGCTGATGCTGCACCGCTTCCTGTCGATGGGGGAGGTGGGCAAGCAGATCACCGCCGCCAGCACCCTGGCGCTGATTTTCTTCTGCCTGTCCGGTCTCTACCTGCGCTGGCCGCGCAAGGCTCTGAACTGGCGCACCTGGCTGACCCTGGACTGGAAGAAGAAAGGCCGTGGCTTCAACTGGGACCTGCACGCGGTGGCCGGCACCTGGGTGCTGCTGTTCTACCTCTGCGCGGGGCTCACCGGCCTGTACTGGTCCTATGAGTGGTACCGCGAAGGGCTGACGCGCATGCTCTCCGACACGGCGCCGGAGAAGCGCGGGGAAGGCCGTGGCCGGGGTGGCCGTGACGCGGGCAACGGCCCGGCCCCCGAAGTCGACTACGACGCCGTCTGGCAGAGTATCCAGCAGGCCGCCGGCCCCGGCCTGGTCGCCTGGAACCTGCGCTTGCCAGCCGTGGCCGGGCAGCCGGGGACCGTCTTCTACATGCTCGACGGCGCCGACCATGTGCGCGCCTTCAACCAGTTCCAGATCGACCCGAAAAGCGGCGCGGTCAGCCGCCATGAGCGCTATGCCGACAAGAGTTTCAAGGCGCAGCTGCTGGCCAGCGTCTATGCGCTGCATGTCGGCGAGTACTTCGGCATGCCGGGGCGCATCCTGATGATGCTGGCCACGGCGGCCATGCCGCTGTTCTTCATCACCGGCTGGCTGCTGTACCTGGATCGCCGGCGCAAGAAGCGGGCTGCGCTGGCGGCGCGCAGCTCGCTCAAGGACGAGGACTCGGCAGGTGGCTGGCTGGTGGGGTTCGCCAGCCAGAGCGGCTTTGCCGAGCAGCTGGCCTGGCAGAGTGCCGGCCAGCTGCAGGCCGCCGGTATCCCGGTGCGGGTCGAACCGCTGTCACGCCTGGATGCCGACAGCCTGCGCCAGACGCAGAAGGCGCTGTTCGTGGTCAGCACCTTCGGTGATGGCGAGGCGCCGGATGCCGCGCAGGGCTTCGAGCGCAAGGTGCTGGCGGGTTCGGTGCCTCTCGAGCAACTGAGCTATGCGGTGCTGGCGCTGGGTGACCGGCAGTATCAGCACTTCTGTGGCTTCGCCCGGCGCATCAACGCCTGGCTGGGGCTGCAGGGCGCTCGGCCGCTGTTCGACAGCATTGAGGTGGATGGCGCCGACCATGCGGCACTGCAGCGCTGGCAGCAGCAGTTGAGCGACCTGACCGGTGCGGCGCCGATGCGCTTCGAAGAGACGCCCTGGCAGAACTGGACGCTCGCCGAGCGCCGCCTGCTCAACCACGGCAGTCAGGGCGCGCCGGTGTACTTCATCGGCCTGACGCCGCCTGCGCAGAGCGACTGGCAGGCCGGCGACATCCTGGAGATCCGTCCGCGCCACGGGGCCGCCGCCGTGCAGGCCTGGCTGCAGCACTCCGGCTTCGACGGCAGCGAGCCGGTGACGCTGGATGGCCAGGCGACCAGCCTGCGTGAGGCCCTGGCCGAGCGCCAGTTGCCAGGCAGCTTCGCCCACCTGGTCGGGCTGCATGCCCAGGCGCTGGTCGATGCCCTGGTGCCGCTGGGGGCGCGCGACTACTCCATTGCCTCGGTGGCAGCCGACGCTGTGCTGCAGCTGATCGTGCGCCAGGCCGTACAGGCGGGTGGCCGCCTGGGCCTGGGGTCCGGCTGGCTGAGCGAGTACCTGCCCGTGGGCGGGCAGCTGCTGGCGCGGGTGCGGCGCAACACCGGTTTCCATCTGCCGGAGGATGATCGTCCGCTGATCCTGATCGGCAATGGCACCGGCCTGGCCGGGCTGCGCTCGTTGCTGCGGGCGCGTGCGCTGGCAGGCCAGAGGCGCAACTGGCTGCTGTTCGGCGAGCGCAGTCGCGCCTGCGACTTCTTCTGCGGCGACGAGCTGCAGGCGGCGCTGGAGTCCGGCGACCTGCAGCATCTGGACCTGGCCTTCTCCCGCGACCAGGCCCGCAAGCACTATGTGCAGGACCTGCTGCGCGAGCACAGCGCACGTCTGCTTGCCTGGCTGGACGAGGGCGCGGCGATCTACGTGTGCGGCAGCCTCGACGGCATGGCCGGCGGTGTCGATGTGGCACTGCGTGAGGTGCTCGGCAACGAGTGCGTGCAGCAACTGGTCGAGGACGGACGTTACCGGCGCGACGTGTACTGAATCGAGGTCGTTCCGGCATGGCAATCGGGAGGTCGGCGTGCACCCGGTTGCCATGCCGCTGACATCTCTCTCGTCTAGACTTGGCAGAGGCTGGAAGCCGCGTCCGTTCAGCATTTCCGCCTGTTCTGTGTGATATCCGGAACGTTTGCCAGGGCCGCTCCAGATAGGGGGAATTTCCGGTTGATCTGACGGGCGCATGGTCTTAAAGTCCGCGCCCGAACGTCCATGCTGGAAACGATCCATCCGGCTCAAGTACTGACGACGAGAGATCGCTGGTGGCCCACCGCGATCAGTGATGCTCGGCGACATGCCTTGGGAAGTAGGCGAACCAAAGTGGGGAAACTGTCAGACGTTCAGGCTCGCGCGTTGCGCGGCCAGCCCCGACACGTAGCGGAACCTGTCAGGCGTTTCGCTGCCCGAATTCATGTGTTCCTGGTTTTGCCATTGGAGTCCCCAGCATGTCGATCAAGGTCGAAGACTACTACGCACCCGCCACTTTCCAGCGCATGAAGGCATTCGCCGATCAGCACGAGACCCCCTTCGTGGTGATCGACCGGCAGATCATCGCCGATGCCTATGACCAGCTGGGCAACTGCTTCCCGTTCGCCAAGATCTATTACGCGGTCAAGGCCAACCCGGCCATCGAGATCATCGAGCTGCTGCGCGACAAGGGCTCGAGCTTCGACATCGCCTCGATCTACGAGCTGGACAAGGTCATGAGCGCAGGTGTCGGCCCGGAGCGCATCAGCTACGGCAACACCATCAAGAAGTCCCGCGACATTCGCTACTTCTACGACAAGGGCGTGCGCCTGTTCGCCACCGACTCCGAAGCCGACCTGCGCAACATCGCCAAGGCGGCGCCGGGTTCGAAGATCTACGTGCGCATCCTCACCGAAGGTTCGACCAGCGCCGACTGGCCGCTGAGCCGCAAGTTCGGCTGCCAGCCGGACATGGCGCTGGACCTGCTGATCCTGGCCAAGCAGCTGGGCCTGGTGCCGTACGGCATTTCCTTCCATGTCGGTTCGCAGCAGCGCGACATCGACGTGTGGGATGCCGCCATCGCCAAGGTCAAGGTGATCTTCGAGCGTCTCAAGGAAGAAGACGGCATCACCCTGCAGATGATCAACATGGGCGGCGGCTTCCCGGCCAACTACATCCAGCGCACCAACGACCTGGAAACCTACGCCGAGGAGATCACCCGCTTCCTCAAGGAAGACTTCGGTGACGAACTGCCGGAGATCATCCTCGAGCCGGGTCGTTCGCTGATCGCCAACGCCGGCGTGCTGGTCTCCGAAGTGGTGCTGGTGGCGCGCAAGTCGCGTACCGCCGTGGAGCGCTGGGTATACGCCGACGTCGGCAAGTTCAGCGGCCTGATCGAAACCATGGACGAGGCCATCAAGTTCCCCATCTGGACCGAGAAGAAGGGCGAGATGGAAGAAGTGGTGATCGCCGGCCCGACCTGCGACAGCGCCGACATCATGTACGAGAACTACAAGTACGGCCTGCCGCTGAACCTGGCCAGCGGTGATCGTCTGTACTGGCTCTCCACCGGTGCCTACACCACCAGCTACAGCGCCGTGGAGTTCAATGGCTTTCCGCCGCTGAAGTCCTACTACCTGTAAGGCCCGACGCTGTCTGCAAGCGCCCACCTCGTGTGGGCGTTTTCATTTCTGTCGCGCATGGCTGTTGTTTGGTGCGCCAGTTATTTAGAATCATTATCACTTTTGCTCTTTGCCCTGGAGCGGCACCATGATGCTGATCATCCCCGATGTGCTCGATGCCGAGCAGTTGCGCGATTGCCGTGCGGCGCTCGAGACGGCGAGCTGGCAGGACGGGCGCCTGACCGCCGGGCACCAGGCGGTGCACGCCAAGACCAATCAGCAACTGGCGCAGAACGACCCGCTGACGCAGCAGCTTGGCGACTTCCTGCTCGAATGCCTGAGTCGCAACCCGCGCTTCATGGCTGCTGCCCTGCCGCTCAAGGTGGTGCCGCCGCGCTTCAATCGCTATGCCGGCGGAGGCCAGTACGGCGACCACATCGACAATGCGATCTTCAGCGTGCCGGGGACCTCGCAGCGTATCCGCGCCGACCTGTCGGCGACGCTGTTCTTCAACGAACCCGACGAGTACGACGGCGGCGAACTGGTGACGCGCGAGCGGCGGATCAAGCTGCCGGCCGGACACCTGGTGCTGTACTCCAGTGGCAGCCTGCATCGCGTCGAGCCGGTCACTCGCGGTGCGCGTCTGGCCTCGTTCTTCTGGCTGCAGAGCCTGGTGCGCCAGGATGACCAGCGCGAGCTGCTGCTGGAGCTCGACGACAGCATCCAGGCGCTGCGCCTGCAGGTGCCGGACAGCCCCGAGCTGCTGCGCCTGACCGGGCTGTATCACAACCTGCTGCGGCAGTGGTCGCAGACCTGAGTCGCCATCGAGAGTCGCCATGCCCCTTGCCCCGCTGCAACAGATTCCCGCTGACATCGCCGCCGTCGGCGACTACCAGGCCTATGCCCGCGAACGCATGAGCGAGCAGGCCTGGGCCTACCTGGCCGGAGGGGCGGCGGATGAGCTGACCCTGCAGGACAATCGCCAGGCGTTCGATCGGCTGCGCCTGCGCAGTCGCGTGCTGCAGGACCTGCGCGGTGGCAACACGCGCCTGCGCCTGTTCGGTCAGGACTACGAGCATCCGATCTTCGTTGCGCCGGTGGCCTATCAGAAGCTGGCCCATGCCGACGGCGAGCTGGCCTGCGTGCTGGGCGCCAGTGCGCTGCGTGCCGGCATGGTGGTCAGCACCCAGGCCAGCATCGAGCTGGAAACCATCGCGGCGCAGGCGCAGACACCGCTGTGGTTCCAGCTGTACATCCAGCCCGATCGTGACTTCACCGCCGCCCTGGTGCGGCGCGCCGAAGCCGCCGGTTATCGTGCCCTGGTGCTGACGGTGGACGCGCCGGTCAGCGGCATCCGCAACCGTGAGCAGCGCGCGGGCTTCGCCTTGCCCGCCGGTATCGAAGCGGTGAATCTGCGCGGCATGCGCCCGCTGGCGGTCAGCGCCGATCCGTCCGCCAGCAGTCTGTTGCTCGGCGGACCACTGCTCAACGCCGCGCCGACCTGGGCCGACCTGGCCTGGCTGCGCGCGCAGACGCGCCTGCCGATCCTGCTCAAGGGCATCCTCAGCGCCGCCGATGCCGAGCAGGCGCTGGCGGCTGGGGTCGATGGGCTGATCGTGTCCAACCACGGCGGCCGCACGCTCGATGGCCTGCCGGCGACCATCGAGGCGCTGCCGGAGGTGGCGGCCGCGGTGCAGGGACGTGTGCCGGTGCTGCTCGATGGCGGGATCCGCCGTGGCACCGACATCCTCAAGGCGCTGGCCCTGGGCGCCGACGCGGTGCTGGTGGGCCGGCCGTGCATCTTCGCCCTGGCCGTAGCCGGTGCGGTGGGGGTGGCGCATGTGCTGCAGCTGTTGCGCGCCGAACTGGAGGTGGCGATGGCACTGACCGGCTGCGCCGATCTGGCCAGCATCGGCCCGCAGACGATCTGGACGCCACACAGCTGCTGAGGTCCTTGCACGCGCTGCGCAAAGGAACTGCTCCGTCCTGATGGGTGGTTCGTGCGCAGATGCCAGATAAGAATGCATTTAATAGTGTTTCTTATTTGACATAAATTTATTTACAAATAATATACGTTCTCTTTTAGGGGCGGGGCCGTTTCAGGCCCTGTGCCAGGGCGTTGTGCGGGGGATTTCTACGGATTCCTCTGTACATGTTTGTAAATAATTATCATTACATATTGACAGGTTATCTCAAATGCGTGCCACGAACTACGATCAGGTTTTGCCCGTCAAACGCGTGCTGGCCACTGCCATCGGCCTGGCCATTGCCTCGCTGACGCTGCCGGCGCTGGCGGACGAGTCGCTCAAGCTGGACAGCGTCACGGTCAAGGGTGAGCAGGAAGGTGACTACAAGACCGAGTCGGTCTCGTCGCCCAAGTACACCGCGCCGCTGCTGGACACCCCGCAGACCGTCACCGTGGTACCGCAGAAGATAATCGCCGAGCAGCAGGCGCTGAGCCTGCGCCAGGTGCTGTCCAACGTTTCCGGCATCACCTTCACCGCCGGTGAGGGTGGTGGTGGTTCCGGTGACAGCATCAACATCCGTGGCTTCAGCGCCAACGCCAACATGCAGATCGACGGCCTGCGCGACAGCGCGCAGACCAACCGCACCGACACCTTCAACATCGAGTCGGTCGAGGTCATCAAGGGCCCCAACTCGGTATTCGGCGGCAGCGGTACCACCGGCGGCAGCATCAACCAGGTGACCAAGGCGCCTCGCCTGCGTGACTTCACCCAGATCGGCGCCAGCATCGGCACCGACAGCTACCGCCGCTTGACCCTGGACAGCAACCAGACCCTCGACGGCCTGGGTACCGACAGTGCCTTCCGGCTCAACCTGATGACGCACGAAAACGACGTGGCCGGCCGCGACGAGATCGACCGCAAGCGTTGGGGCATCGCGCCGTCGCTGGCCCTGGGCCTGAGCGAGGACACCCGCCTGACCCTCAGCTACTTCCACCAGACCGACGACATCCTGCCGGACTACGGTGTGCCGGCCATCGATGGCAAGAAGGTCGCCGGGGTGGACCGCGAGAGTTACTTCGGCTGGAAGAACCTGGACAAGGACGACATCAAGACCGACTCCTTCACCATCAAGCTCGAGCACGCCTTCAACGACAGCCTGAGCCTGCAGAACCTCACCCGCTACAGCCAGATCGACCGCAACACGGTGATCTCCGCCTCGCACGTCAACACCACCGGCGTACCGGCCGGCAACTACCTGCCGGCCGGCCCGCAGGCCTATGGGCGTGACGTGAACAGCAAGATGCTGATCAACCAGACCAACCTGCGTGCCGACTTCGACACCTTCGGTCTGCAGCACAGCCTGTCCACCGGGGTGGAAATCTCCCGCGAGGACTACGATCGCCTGACCTACAACCATGGCCTGGGCACCGCGCTCTACCCGACTGGTGGCTACTCGCTGGGCAACCCGCCGGGCTACTGGAACGGTGCGGTCAACAAGACCATGAGCGCGGATACGTCGACCCGCCTCGACAACCAGGCGGTGTACGTGTTCGACACCATCGCCCTGAACTCCGACTGGGACCTGAGCCTGGGGCTGCGCTACGACTGGATCGAAGGCGACTACAAGAACACCGCGCTGCCGGCCGGCACCCTGACCAAGCTCGACACCCGCGACGAAGAACTCAGCGGGCGCATCGGCCTGGTCTACAAGCCGGTCGACAATGGCCGCATCTACGTGGCCTACGGCACCTCCTTCAACCCGTCGGCCGAATACCTGGCGACCACCGGCAGCGGCGTTTCGGACGCGACCTCAGGCCTCGATCCGGAGAAGAACAAGACCTGGGAGCTGGGTACCAAGTGGGAACTGCTCGACCGTCGCCTGGAGCTGGATGCGGCGATCTTCCGGGTAGAAAAGACCAATGCCCGCGAAACCATGGCTGACGGCAGCACCCAGCTGGCAGGCAAGCAGCGCGTCGAGGGGATCGAGGTGGGGCTGACCGGCCATGTCACCGAGCGCTGGGACGTGTTCGCCAACTACACCGTACTCAGCAGCGAGACCCTCGAAGCGGCCGACACCGCCGCCGGCATCGCCCGCGAGGGTCAGGCCCTGGCCAACACGCCGCCGCGTTCGTTCAACCTGTGGACCTCCTACCAGCTGCCGGCCGGCTGGTCGCTGGGTTACGGCGCCCGCTATGTCAGCGAGCGCAACGTCAGCTCCAGCAGCAACGCCAAGCTGGACTCCTACTGGTTGCACAACGCGATGGTCGGCTACAAGGTCAACGACAACGTCGACCTGCAGCTGAACCTCAACAACCTGTTCGACGAAGACTACGTGGAGCGCGTTCGCCAGACGCCGGGCACCGGTGCCCGTTCCTCGGCCATCGAGTACGGCGACGGCCGTTCGGCGATCCTCTCGGCGACCTACAGCTTCTGAGTCCGCCTCCGGCGTGCCGACAGGCACGCCCGGTTGTCCAACGCCCCGGCTGGTCCGGGGCGTTGGCGTTCATGCAGGTTGGCGTGTCGGGTACCACCGTGCGGAAGCGGGGCGCGCGCTGGACTTTGCCGTCGTCCGTCTTATGCTGCGTGGATGAAGCGAATACTGCTCAACTGTGACATGGGCGAGGGCTTTGGCGCCTGGCGCATGGGTGACGACGCGCTGGCCATGCCGCTGATCGATCAGGCCAACCTGGCCTGTGGCTTCCACGCGGGTGATCCACTGATCATGGCGCGTAGCGTCGCGCTGGCCATCGAGCATGGCGTGAGCGTCGGTGCACACCCTTCCTACCCCGACCTGCAGGGTTTCGGGAGGCGCCACCTGCAGTGTTCGCCGGAAGAAGTGCGTGCCCTGATGCTGTATCAGATCGGCGCGCTGGATGCCTTCTGCCGTGCTGCGGGCGGCCAGCTGGCCTATGTCAAACCCCATGGCGCGCTGTACAACGACCTGGTGCTCGACGACGCCTTGCTGATGGCGGTGCTCGATGCCTGTGCCAGTTATCGCAGGGGCTTGCCCCTGATGGTGTTGGCCCTGGCCGACAACAGCCGCGAGCTGCGCCTGGCGGACGAGGCGGATGTACCGCTGATGTTCGAGGCGTTCGCCGATCGCGCCTATCTCTCCGATGGCCGGCTGGCACCGCGACGTCTCGCGGACGCGGTGCACCAGGACCCTGAACGCATACTGGAGCAGGCCGTGACCATCGCCCGTGGCGAGGCCTTTGCCGACATCGATGGCAAGCCGCTACGCCTGCGTGCGGACAGCCTCTGCGTGCACGGCGACAACCCCGAGTCGCTGGCCGTGCTGCGGCGCCTGCGCGCTCAGCTGGATGCGCTCTGAGGTTGCCAGTCCAGGGTCAGCGCTTCCTGCCAGGCGAACCGCTCGAAGTGGCTGGCGACGACAGCTTGCAGGCGTTGCAGGTCATCCGCGTTGCCACTCTCGACCTGCAGACGCAAACCCTGTTCTTCGGCCTGCAAGGTGGCCAGGCCCGAGTCGAACTCGATGCGGCCCTGCTGCTCGTCGAAACTGACTGGAATCTTGTGTGCGAAGTGTTTGCACAGACGGCTGATGTAACGTGCCGGTGTGTCGGTCGCGACGAAGGCACTGCTGCTCAATGGATTCATGGTGACTCCTGATCGGGTGCGCGCTGCGCACCCTGTCTGTGGGCTGAGGTCAGTACGCCAGGGTGAAACGCTGGCGGATGTGCTGTGGCTGCTCCGCTTCGTCGATCAGCGCGACGGCCAGGTCGGCCACGGAGACGCTGCCGGGCTCGTCGCCGTTCATCAGCAGCTCGTCGTTGCCGAGGCGGAACTTGCCGGTACGCGGACCAGGCACGAGCAGGGCGGCTGGCGAGAGGAACGTCCATTCCAGTGCCTGTTCGTCACGCAGCAGGTTGAGGACCTGGCGGGCACCTTCTGCACCTTCCTTGTATTCGGCGGGAAAGTCCGCTGTGTCGATCAGCTGGAGACCGGGGGCCACGTACAGGCTGCCCGCCCCGCCGACCACCAGCAGGCGCTGGGTGCCCGCCTGCTTGCTCGCCGCGATGATTGAGCGGCTGCCGCTGATGAACTGCTCGCGGATGTCCGCCACTCCCCAGCCCGGGTTGAAGGCGCTGATCACCACGTCATGGCCTCGCAGCTGTTCGGCCAGTTTGGCGGTGTCCTGCACGTTCGCCTGTACGGCGCTCAGGCGAGGGTGGGCGGCGAGTTTTTCCGGGTGGCGCACCAGCGCGGTGACCTGATGTCCGCGCTGCAGCGCTTCCTGCAACAGGGGGGCGCCGACATAACCAGTGGCGCCGATCAGAGCGATCTTCATGGGGTGGACCTCGAGTAGTGGGGGGGGAACACATGATCGCTGCTGGATAAACCCAGGAAAAAGTGGCTTCATGAACTGGAATAGTTAAGCAGGACTTCATAATGGAGCAGCTCAAGCGCATGGCGCTGTTCGCCACCGTGGTGGAAAAGGGCTCGATGGTCGGCGCAGGAGAAGCCATGGGCATGTCGGCTTCTGCGGTCAGTCAGCAGGTGCGTCGACTGGAGGAGGCCACGGGGGTCACGCTGTTGCACCGCACCACCCGCAAGCTGACCCTGACCGAGGCCGGCGCAACCTTCTATGACAGCTGTCGACAGATCGTCGAGCTGGCGCAGCGCGCCGAGCAGCGCCTGGCCGAGCAGCGGGATGCGCCGGTCGGGGAGCTGCGCGTCGCGGCCCCGGTCGGCTTTTCCGGGCCGCTGCTGTGCGAGGCGCTGGCCCCGCTGCTGAGCACCCACCCCGGCCTCAGCCTGACGCTGTTCTTTCAGGACGAGCAGATCGATCTGGTCGAGTCGCGCATCGATCTGGCCATCCGTGTCGGGCGCCAGGAGGACTCCAGTCTGGTCGCTCGCCACATCGTGAACTGGCGTTTGCTGCTGTGCGCTGCGCCGGCCTACCTGGCGCGTGCCGGTCTGCCGAGCGAACCGCAGCAGTTGCTGGCGTTGGACTGGATCGGCCTGCACCTCGAACGCATCCAGCACCTGGTATTGCAGGGCCCCGCTGGCGTGCAGCAGCGGCTGCGCCTGGAGAGCCGCGTCACCTGCAACAACATCCTGGCGTCGCGCCAGTTCACCCTGGCCGGCATGGGCGTGTCGTTGCAGCCCGAGGCGGAAATCCGCGGGCTGCTGGCCAGTGGCGAGCTGCTGCCCCTGCTGCCCGACTGGCAGCTGGAACCGGTGGGCCTGTACATCGTCACGCCGCGCCGCGATGCTCAGCCCGCCAAGGTGCGCTATGCCATCGAGGCACTCAGACGGCACCTGATCAATGCGTGATGATCGACTCAGGCTGTGCGAGGATGGCCAATACTCAGATCCCCGGCTAGAAAGGACCCGTGACCCACACCGATGAAGACGCCCAAACGTATTGAACCCCTGGTCGAGGATGGCCTGGTGGACGAAGTGCTGCGACCGCTGATGAGCGGCAAGGAGGCAGCGGTCTATGTGGTGCGTTGCGGCGACGAGCTACGCTGCGCCAAGGTCTACAAGGAGGCCAACAAGCGCAGTTTCCGCCAGGCCTCCGAATATCAGGAGGGGCGCAAGGTGCGTGGCAGCCGTCAGGCGCGCGCCATGGCCAAGGGCAGCAAGTACGGGCGCAAGGAGCAGGAGCAGGCCTGGCAGAATGCCGAGCTCTCGGCACTGTTCCGCCTGGCCAGTGCCGGCGTGCGGGTGCCCAAGCCCTATGACTTTCTCGATGGCGTGCTGTTGATGGAGCTGGTGGACGACGGCGAAGGCGACGTCGCGCCGCGGCTCAATGACGTCGACCTGCACCCGGACGATGCGCGTGAGTTCCACGCCTTCATGATCCAGGAGATCGTCAAGATGCTCTGCGCAGGCCTGGTGCACGGTGACCTCTCGGAGTTCAACGTGCTGCTTGGCCCCGAGGGGCCGGTGATCATCGACCTGCCGCAGGCGGTGGATGCGGCGGCCAACAACCATGCCTTCAGCATGCTCGAGCGCGATGTGCGCAACATGGCCGAGTACTTCGGCCAGTTCGCCCCGGAGCTCAGGTATACCAAGTACGCCAAGGAAATGTGGGCGCTCTACGAGGCCGGCAAGTTGCAGCCGCATACGCAACTGACCGGCGAGTTCGCCGAACCGCAGGACGCCGCCGACATCGATGCGGTGATGCGCGAGATCAAGGCCGCGCTGGCCGAAGAGGCGAAGAAACAGGCCCTGCGCAACGCCGAGGATGAACCCAAGGACGCCGAGCCGACGCCACCCTGGATGCGCTGAGGCAATGTCCGGTGCTGATCCGCTGGGGCACGCGGGCTGGATAACATCCGGCTGTTGATCATGACGCTTGTGTGATCGCCCGCAAGCGGGCCCCTACGGCCTTTACGTCAGGCGGCGCCTGGGCCCCGGATTTCATCCGGGCTACGGCGTTTCCGCGTGTCCCTTGGCGCAGCAACTGACGCCCTGTTCGATGCCCTGCAGGATCGGGCAGTCCGGCCGCTCGTTGCCCTGGCAACTGGCCGCCAGGTCCACCAGGGTGTCGCGCAGGGCGCTCATCTCGGCGATCTTGCGTGACAGTGTGGCGATGTGTTCCTCGGCCAGTGCCTTGACGTCGGCACTGGCGCGCTGCTTGTCCTGCCACAGCGCCAGCAGCCTGCCCACTTCGTCCAGCGAGAACCCCAGGTCCCGTGAGCGCTTGATGAAGGTCAGGCGATGCAGGTCGTTGGCGTCGTACTGCCGGTAGCCGCTCTGCGAGCGCCCGGCATGGGGCAGCAGGTCGATGGATTCGTAGTAGCGAATCATCTTGGCGCTGAGGCCGGTGTGCTTGGCGGCTTGGCCGATGTTCATGCCTTGGGTCTCCAGCGGTTCAGCAGCAGGGCGTTGCTCACCACGCTGACACTGGACAGGGCCATTGCCGCGCCGGCGAACATCGGGTTGAGCAGGCCCGCCGCGGCGAGGGGGATGCCGACCAGGTTGTAGATGAAGGCCCAGAACAGGTTCTGGCGGATCTTCGCATAGGTGCGCCGGCTGATGTCCAGGGCCGCCGGCACCAGGCGCGGGTCACCGCGCATCAGGGTGATGCCGGCGGCGTGCATGGCGGCGTCGGTGCCACCGCCCATGGCGATGCCGACGTCGGCGGCGGCCAGTGCCGGGGCGTCATTGATGCCGTCGCCGACCATGGCCACCGTGCCCTGCTGGCGCAGCTCGTCGATCAGGCGCGCCTTGTCCGCCGGGAGCACCTGGGCATGCGGTTGGTCGATGCCCAGGGTGCCTGCCACCGCCGCGACGCTGCCCTGGTTGTCGCCGCTGATCAGGTGGCTGGTGATGCCCTGTTCGCGCAGTTCGGCAATGGCTTCTGCGGCGCCGCGCTTGAGTTGGTCGCCAAACGCCAGCAAGCCGAGCAGGCGCGGGCTGTCGCCGCTTTCGATCAGCCAGGACAGGGTCCGACCTTCGGCTTCCCAGGCGCGGGCGGACTCGCTCAGGGCGCCGGCCTGCAGTTGCTGTTCGTCCAGCAGACGGCTGCTGCCCAGCTGCAGCTGGCGGCCTTCGACCGTGCCGGCGATGCCCCGGCCCGCCAGCGCGCGGCTGTCGCTCACGGCGGGCAGGGCAATGCGCTGCTCGCTGCAGCGTTCCAGCACGGCCTTGGCCAGCGGGTGTTCGCTGCCTTGCTGGAGGCCGCCAGCCAGGCGCAGCAGCGTCTCTTCGCTGGCCTCGGCCAGGCCGACATGGGCGATGCGTGGCTTGCCCTCGGTCAGCGTGCCGGTCTTGTCGAAGGCGATGTGGCGCACGTCATGGGCCACCTCCAGCGCTTCGGCATCCTTGATCAGGATGCCGTGGCGAGCGGCGACGCCGGTGCCGGCCATGATCGCGGTCGGGGTCGCCAGGCCGAGGGCGCAGGGGCAGGCGATTACCAGCACGGCCACGGCGTTGAGCAGGGCCTGTTCGGCGGATGCCCCCAAAAGCAACCAGACCAGCAGCGTGGCCAGTGCCACCAGCAGCACGGCAGGGACGAACACCTGGCTGACCTTGTCCACCAGCTTCTGGATCGGCGCCTTGGCGGCCTGGGCGTCTTCGACCAGGCGGATGATGCGCGCCAGCACCGTCTCCGCGCCGAGGGCGGTGGTCTCCACCAGCAGGCGGCCTTCGCCGTTGATGGCGCCGGCGGTGACCTTGTCGCCCGGCTGCTTGGCCACCGGCAGGCTCTCGCCGCTGATCAGCGCTTCGTCGGCGTGGCTGCGGCCTTCCACCACCTGACCATCCACGGGAAAGCGTTCGCCAGGCCTGACCAGCACCTGGTCGCCGAGGGCCAGCGCATCGATGCTGACCTGCTCCTCGCGGCCATCGACCAGGCGCACGGCGTGATCCGGGCGCAGCGCCTGCAGGGCGCGGATGGCGCTGGCGGTCTGGCGCTTGGCGCGGCTTTCCAGGTACTTGCCGAGCAGGATCAGGCTGATGATCACTGCCGAGGCTTCGAAGTACAGGTGTGGCATCTGCCCGGCGGGTGTCACCGCCCACTGGTAGAGGCTCAGGCCGTAGCCGGCGCTGGTGCCGATGGCCACCAGTTGGTCCATGTTGCCGGCGCGTGCCTTGAGCGCCTGCCAGGCCGCACGGTAGAAGCGGGCGCCGAAGATGAACTGTACGGGGGTGGCGATCAGGAACTGCAGCCAGGCTGGCAGCATCCAGTGCAGGCCGAAGGGTTCGACGAGCATCGGCACCAGCAATGGCAGGGTCAGGGCGATGGCCGCGAACAAGGTGAGGCGCTCGCGGCGCAGGCGCGAGCTGCCGTCGTCCGCAGGGGCTTGCTCGTCCACGAGGCTGGCCTGGTAGCCAGCCGCCGCCACGGCTTGCAGTGCCTGCTGTGCGTCGAAACCGGCGACGACCTGCAGGCGTGCCTTCTCGTCCGCGAGGTTGACCGCGACCTGGGTCACGCCCGGCAGTTTGCCGAGTGCGCGTTCGATGCGGCCGACGCAGCTGGCGCAGGTCATGCCCTCGATGGTCAGTTCCAGTGCGTGGCCGGGTACGGCGTAGCCGGCCCCTTCGATCGCCTCGATCAGTTGCCCGAGGCTGTCGGCAGGCGCTTCGATGCGCGCCTGCTCGCTGGCCAGGTTGACGGTGGCGCTGGCGACCTCCGGCAGCTTGCGCAGTGCGCGTTCGACACGACCGGCGCAGCTGGCGCAGGTCATGCCCTGGATCGGCAGGTCGAAGGTGGTCATGGACGGGCTCCCGGTAACGTCATGACCACAGGATCAACCTTGACCCCATGGCAAGGTCAAGCGTTCAGTTCAATGCGGGCGCGGCATGCAGTCGCAGGCCAGCGTTGCCCATGGCGATGCGGTAGCGGCGTACTTCGCCGGCGTAGAGCTCCAGAGACTGCCCCTCCAGCTGGGCGATGCCGTCCTGGCACGGCCCGGTGCCGGTCAGGCCGAGGCGCAGGGACACCTTGCCAGGCGGCAGGTTGAACGCCACCGACTGGCCCTGATGCAGGCGGGCGGCCATCTGGTCATGCAGGTACAGCGCGACCTCGCAGGTGGTGGCCACCTCCAGCCGTTCGCGTGAAACGATGAGTACCGCGTAGCCCTCGCCCTGGGCGGCCGATGGCAGGGGTGCCAGCGGCTGGGCAAGGGCTGCTGGCGCAAGCAGAGCGGCAAGCAGCAGGTAGGGCAGGCGCATGACGATGATCCCCATGTCGAAAGCCGGCGGAATGACTGGCGGCAAGTGCTTGACCTTGCCACCGTGGCAAGGTCGAGACTACACCCATCGACCATCGATTCAAGGAGTCAGCAGATGCAGCAGTTCAAGGTTAGCGGAATGTCCTGCGGTCACTGCGCCAGGGCCGTCACCCAGGCGATCAAGGCACTCGACCCGGCGGCGCAGGTGGATGTCGATCTCGCCGCCGGCCTGGTGCAGGTCGACAGTGACGTGCCGGCCGCGCAGCTGGAGGCGGCGATACGCGGCGAGGGCTATGAGGTGAGCGCGCCTTAGCCGGCCGCGAGTGGCGCTACGGCCACTGCCGCAGCAGGCCGCGGAAGCAGCTGTCGATCATCGCCGGCGTGTCGGTCTGCGCGTCGAACAGGTTGGGGTCGCGCAGCCAGTCGCTGAACAGCCCGACCAGCATGGCATGCAGGGCCCGTGACGCCAGGCGCGAGGTGATCCCGGGTTGCAGCAGTGGTTGTACGGACGGCAGGGCGAACTGCTGTTCGCAGAGGGCGATGAACTGATTGACGAAGGCTTCGTGGCGCTCCTCGGCTTCACGCAGCTCCTCGGTGAACTCGCAGCGCCGCAGCAGCACGGTGAGGATGCGCCGGCGCTGGTCGTCGAGAACCAGGTTGGCCATGGCCTCGATGCACAGGTCGCGCAGCAGCTGCAGGGATACCAGTCCGTCCACTTCGGCCAGCTGCTGGGCCAGAGGCTCCAGTGGCAGGCGCACCTGGTTGAGCATTTCGTGGAACAGGTGGGCCTTGTTCTGGAAGTGCCAGTAGACGGCACCTCGGGTCACACCCGCGTGCCTGGCGATCTGTTCCAGGCTGGTGTGGGCGACTCCGCGCTCGAGAAACAGGTGTTCGGCTGCGGCCAGGATGGTATGGCGGGTTTTCTCCGCGTCTTCTTTTGTTCTACGCATGGTGATCCGGCAGGTTGGTGCTGGGCTATGAGGGGGCGGAGTTTACCGGCTTTGCCACGACCTCTGCTGAGGGGTGATCGACGGGTATCAGCGCCAGTGTTTTAGGTCCTGCGTCGTGCACGACGATGGTGGTGCTGGGGCTTTCACCACGGCTGTGGTCAGTGAGATGATTAGCCGGCTAACAATAAAGCCCGGAATAGTCATGAACCTGAGAACGCTCCTGATTCTCGGTGCCCTGTGTGCCTTCGGCCCTCTGGCCATCGATTTCTATCTGCCGAGTTTCCCGACTCTGGCCCAGCAATTCGCCACCGATGTCGAACACATCCAGCTGTCGCTGGCGGCCTACTTCGTCGGTATCGCCATCGGCCAGCTGTTCTACGGGCCGCTGGCCGACCGCTTCGGGCGCCGGGTGCCGTTGCTGGTCGGGGTCGCGCTGTTCGCCGTGGGCTCGCTGGCCTGTGCGATCGCGCCAAGCCTGGAGTGGCTGATCGCCGCGCGTTTCGTGCAGGCCCTGGGCGGCTGCGCCGGCATGGTGATCACCCGTGCCGTGGTGCGTGACCTGTGCGACCCGCTGGCGTCGGCCAAGGTGTTTTCGCAACTGGTGCTGGTCATGGGGCTTGCGCCGATCCTGGCGCCGCTGGGCGGTGGCTTGCTGCTCAATACCCTGGGCTGGCCCTGGATCTTCCACAGCCTGGCGATCTTCGCGACCCTGTGCCTGCTGGCAGTACTGCGCTGGTTGCCGGAGACGCGTCCGCAGGAGCTGCCGCCAGCGCCCCTGAGTGGCGCCTTCGGGCAATACCGGGCGCTGCTGGGCAATGCGCCGTTCATGGGTTACAGCCTGGCTGGCGGTGTGGCGATGGCGGGAATGTTCGCCTATATCGCCGGCTCCCCCTTCGTCTTCATCGAGCTGTACGGCGTGCCGGCCGAGCACTACGGCTGGCTGTTCGGCAGCAATGCGGCCGGCTTCGTGATCATGGCCCAGGTCAATGCGCGGCTGGTGCGGGCGGGTGGTCCGGCGGTGTGGTTGCGGCGCGTGGTGCTGGTGTACCTGAGCAGCGGCTTGTGCCTGCTGGCGCTGGCGTGGTGGCGACCGGAGCAGCTCTGGCCGCTGCTGGTGCCGCTGTTCATCTGCGTCGCCAGCCTGGGCTGTCTGCTGCCCAACGCCACGGCCTGCGCCATGGCCGGGCAGGGGCGGCATGCCGGCAGTGCCTCGGGGTTGCTGGGGAGCATGCAGTTCACCGTGGCCGCCAGCGCATCGGCGCTGGTGGCCTTCCTGCATGATGGCTCGGCGGTGCCGATGGCACTGGTGATCGCCCTGTGTGGCGGGGCGGCCACTGCCTTCGCCTGGTGGAGTCGGCGCTTCGCGGTCTGAGCCGCTTGGCCGTTACAGGCGTGTCGCCTTGAAGGTGTCGCAGCGGCTCGGCTGACCCGTCTCGAAGCCGGTGCTGAACCAGCGCACACGCTGTTGCGAGGTGCCGTGGGTGAAGGCGTCGGGCACCACCTGGCCGCGCGCCTGCTTCTGCAGACGGTCGTCGCCGATGGCGCTGGCGGCGTTCAGCGCCTCTTCCAGGTCACCCGCCTCCAGCCAGTCGTGACGCCGCTGAGCATGGTGCGCCCAGACGCCGGCCAGGCAGTCGGCTTGCAGTTCCTGGCGCACCAGCAGGCCGCCATCGCCTTCGACGCGCTCACCGCGCTGGCGGGCGGCATTGACCTTGGCCGATACGCCCAGCAGGGTCTGCACGTGGTGGCCGACCTCATGGGCGATCACGTAGGCCTGGGCGAAGTCGCCGGCGGCGGAGAAGCGCTGCTCCATCTCGCGGAAGAAGGCCATGTCCAGGTACACGCGCTTGTCGCCTGGGCAATAGAAGGGGCCGACCGCCGAGCTGGCGAAGCCGCAGGCCGAGTTCACCCCGCCCGAGAACAGCACCAGTTGCGGGTCGCGGTACTGCTGCCCGGCCTGCTGGAACAGCTCGCGCCAGGTGTCCTCGGTATCGCCGAGAATGGCGCGAACGAACTCGCTCTGTTCATCCCCGGCGGGTGGTGCCGTCTGGGACTGGGGTGCCTGCGGCTGCGTGGCCTGGCCGGCTATCTGGCCGAGGATCTGCAGCGGGTCCTGGCCCATCAGCAGCCCGACGATGACGATGACCGCCACGCCGCCAAGGCTCAAGCCGCCGCCGACGCGCCTGCCGGAGCGGCCGCGGGCATCCACCACGTTGTCACTGCGTCTGCCTTTCTGCCAGCGCATGTCGCTGCTCCCTCGTTGGTTATCGCTGCGGAGCGGGGTAG
Organism: Pseudomonas sp. REST10; assembly: GCF_029542605.1. Lineage (NCBI taxonomy): Bacteria > Pseudomonadati > Pseudomonadota > Gammaproteobacteria > Pseudomonadales > Pseudomonadaceae > Pseudomonas > Pseudomonas sp. REST10. The sequence continues at coordinate 1,178,651 of NZ_CP035677.1, forward strand.
TCGCTCAGCACCTGGTCCTGACGGTCACGGTCCAGGCCGATGACCTGGTAGGCGTCGACGCGGTCGCCGTACTCCATGCCGGGCGAGCCCACGGGCATGCCCGGTACGGCGGCGCCAACAAGGTCGGCGCGTTCGCGCAGTTTGAGAATGTCGGCGGCCGGCACATGGCCTTCGACGAACTTGCCGTCGATCACGCCGGTATGACAGGAGGCCAGGCGCGCTGGCACGCCGAGGCGTTGCTTGACTGCGCTCATGTCCTGCTCGACGTGGTCGTTGACGGTGAAACCGTTGTCCTGCAAATGGCTGATCCAGGCTGTGCAGCAGCCACAGCTGGCGTCGCGGTGGACATCGATGGTCAGCGGCTCGCTGGCGTGGGCCAGGTTGCCGATGAGGAAGAGGGCAAGCAGGGAAAGGCGCATGTTGGCAGCTCCTGTGGGCGTGGGGTAGAGGATACCGCCGCGCCCGAGGATGACCAAGATGCGTGACGCGGCGCCGCAGTTGCTCCGGCGCCGCTGCACGGGTCACTCCAGTTCCATCAGGCCGGGATCGCGCTGTACCGGCTGGATCTGCTCAGGCTTGACCTCCTTCTTGAGCATCAGCTTCAACTGGCTGGCCTTCTGGCAGGCGTTGTGCCCATCGACGAAGACACCGCCCTGGTTGCACTTCCAGTCATAGAAGTTGGCCAGGCCTCCCGCCAGCTGCAGGCTGTAGTCGCTGCTCTTGGTGCCGGGGCTGAACGGCTGGCCGGCGGGAATGTTCTGGAACCAGCGCATCCATTCCGGCGAACCTACAGCCGGAGGGTTGGCCTGGAAGGTGGGGTTCATGATGGCCAGTTGCGGGTACTCCCCGGTCATGTGGCAGCTCATGCAGGAACTGACCGGGTTATCCACCGGGCCGTTGAGGCGGCCATTCCAGCCCAGGTGCGTCGGCGGCAACTGCGCCGTGTTGGCGTTGATCGCGGTCTGCTTGAGGTTGGGGTTGATGCGCGTCTGGCTCGGTTGCGGGTTGCTGAAGTCGTTGCCCGTGTCCTGCGGGTCGTTGCCCCACATGATGCCCACCGGGACCAGGTTGTCCCAGCCGGCCTTGCCGGTGACTGCGCCGTTGTACTGGAAGGTACCGAAGATCCAGCCGGTTTCGTTGATGCGGGTGTCGCGCACGGCGATGTCCATCTGGATCAGGGCGACGTCCTTCACCTCGCGGTCGGCGGAGTCGAAGCGCGTGGTGATATAGCCCTTCCACAGCACCGGGTTCTGCAGGAAGGGCACCTGGCTGCGGTCGACATCGGCGAACAGCGCCTTGCACACCACGGTGCCGTTGGCGAAGCTGTTGGGCTTGGAGGTGAAGTCCGGGTCGGGGTTCTGCGGGTCTTTCCACACCTGGCCGATGGTGTAGGCGCCAATGTCGTTGTAGATGCCCACCGCGTAGGTCTGCCCGGTGCTGGTCTGGCTCGCAGCGAGTTGCTTGGCCTGGATCTGCGCCTCCTTGGTCAGACCGTGGATGCCCTCACGACCCAGCGGACCGTAGTGCTGCCAGGGCATGTGGTACCACTGGCGCAGCGTGTTCTTCTGCACGTTCCAGTCGTTCTCCACGTTGCCTTCCAGGCAGTAGTCCTTGACCGCGTCCATGTATTCGCGCCAGGTCTCGAAGTCGTTGCTCCGCTTGCCGGGTAGCAGCTTGAAGAAGGCCGGCAGGGCCGACGCGGGAGGTGCGGCGTCGGGATAGGACTGGCTGAGCTGGAACAGCGGCCCGCTGTATTCCTTGCTCGGTGGCTGGTAGCCGAAGTCGGGAAAGGTGCCGGCCTGGGCTACCGGGGCGAGCAGTGGGGTGGCCAGTGCCAGGGTGAAGATCAGGGTTCCTTGTGCGTTGCGCATGGATCATCTCCTTATGTGGCCACGCCTGCCTGGCGAGCGGTTCGTGCAGTGAGCGCAGGGTGGCCGTTATCTAGGCTGCGGCGCATCATCCGGTGCGCCGGTTCACGGTGTCGCGGGGCTCCTGAGCGGGGGGCGTGGAGAGGTACTCAGGCACGAGCTCGGCATGGCGCCGACGGGCGGGACGACTAGGACGGCGGGCAGGCATGTCGACCTCCATGTCGAGTACGGTGAGGGCACTACTACAGGTGATAGTTGTAGATCATCCTGACGGAAGTGCCATGATCTGGTGCGGCGTCGCTCTGCGCGCCGGCACTCGAACGAGGAATTTCCGATGTTGTTCGCGCGAATCGTCCTGCTGATCCAGATTGCCGCCCTCGTCCTGCTGGGGCTGGCCTACTTCATCCGCCCTGAGGAAATGGCCAGCTTCAGCGGTGCGCTGCTGATGAGCGCCGCGGCGGTGACCGAGATCCGGGCGTTCTACGGTGGCCTGCAGCTTGGCCTGGCGGCCTTTCTCGCGATGGCGCTGCTGCGCCTCGACCTGCTGCGTCCGGGGCTGACCCTGCTGGTGCTGCTCTACAGCGCCCTGGCCGTGGCGCGCATCGGCGGCCTGTGGCTCGACGGTGGCGCGCAGCAGACCTTCAATCTCTACGCGCTGCTGCTCGAACTGGTCTCGGCCGGGCTGGCCTGGTGGGCACTGCGGGGGATTCAGCGCGGGAACTGAGCCGTTCAGGCGACTCAGCGGCGCTCCAGCAGCACGCCCGCTTCCATGTGATGGGTATAGGGGAACTGGTCGAACAGCGCGCAACGCGTGACTTTGTGCGTGTCGTGCAGCTGGGCGATGTTGGCGGCCAGGGTCTCCGGGTTGCAGGAGATGTAGAGGATGCGCTCGAAGCGCCGGGTCAGCTCGCAGGTGTCCGGGTCCATGCCGGCGCGTGGTGGGTCGACGAAGACGCTGCCGAAGTCGTAGCTCTTCAGGTCGATGCCTGCCAGGCGGCGGAACGGGCGCACCTCGTTGAGGGCCTGGGTCAGCTCCTCGGCGGACAGACGCACCAGCTCGACGTTGTCCACGCCGTTGTCGGCCAGGTTGGCCAGAGCGGCATTCACCGCGGCCTTGCTGATCTCGGTGGCCAGTACCTTGCGCACGCGGGTGGCCAGCGGCAGGGTGAAGTTGCCGTTGCCGCAGTACAGCTCGAGCAGGTCATCCTGGCGCTCGCCGAGCGCATCGTAAGCCCAGCCGAGCATCTTCTCGCAGACCCGGCCATTGGGCTGGGTGAAGGCACCTTCCGGCTGGCGGTAGTGGAAGCTGCGCCCGGCCACGTCGAGCTCCTCGGCCACGTAGTCGCGGCCGATCACCAGGCGCTGGCCACGCGAGCGACCGACCAGGCTGACGTTGAGCGCGCTCGCCAGTTTTTCCGCCTCGGCCTGCCAGGCGTCGTCCAGCGGACGGTGATAGGCCAGGGTTATCAGGGCGTCGCCGGCCAGAGTGGTGAGGAACTCCACCTGGAACAGTTTGAACGACAGCACCTCGCTGGCCTGCCAGGCCGCGCGCAGGCGTGGCATCAGCTCGTTCACGCGCAGGCTGGCGATGGGGAAGTCGTCGAGCAGGATCGGCGTGTGCTTGTCGCCCGGGGCGAACATCGCATAGTGGCGCTGGCCGTCTTCACGCCACAGGCGGAATTCGGCGCGCAGGCGGTAGTGCTCGCGTGGCGAATCGAATACCTGCGGTTCGGGGGCGGCGAAGGGCGCCAGCAGTTCGACCAGGCGTGCCTTCTTCTCGGCGAGTTGGGCGTCGTAGGTGGCGGGGTCGAATGCGGGGCGGCTCATCGGTCACTCGTGCAGGCAGGAAAACGGGGCGCCATTGTAGCGGAGCCGGTGGCCGCGTGCCTTGGGTTACTCGTCGACGCTGCACTGTGGGTGGGCCAAGTGAGCGATTGGTGGACATGAAAAGCGATGTCCACCCTAGGTGGTGGCCGGCGGGGGGCGTAGGGTGGATGACGCTCTTTTCATCCACCGTTGCATTCGGCTAGCGGGTATTGGGGGCTGCAATGGCATGCCCACCCAGGGGCCGATCAGGCGAAGTAGGCCAGCTTGACGATGAACAGCGCCGAGAGCACCCACATCGCGGCGTTCAGCTCGCGGGCACGGCCGGACAGCAGCTTGATGCCGGTCCAGGCGATGAAACCGAAGGCGATGCCGTTGGCGATGGAGAAGGTCAGCGGCATGGCCAGGGCGGCGATCACCACCGGGGCGGCGACGGTCAGGTCGTCCCAGTCGATCTGCGCCAGGCTGCTCATCATCAGCACGGCGACGAACAGCAGCGCCGGTGCGGTGGCATAGGCCGGTACGGAGCCGGCCAGCGGGGCGAAGAACAGGCTGAGCAGGAACAGCGCGGCGACCACGCAGGCGGTCAGGCCGGTACGCCCACCGGCGCTGATGCCCGCGGCAGATTCGATGTAGCTGGTGGTGGTGCTGGTACCCAGTGCGGCACCGGCCATGGTCGCGGTGCTGTCGGCCAGCAGGGCACGGCCCAGGCGCGGCATCTTGCCGTCCTTGTCCAGCAGGTCGGCTTTCTGCGCCACGCCCACCAGGGTGCCGGAGGTGTCGAACAGGTCGACGAAGAGGAAGGCGAAGATCACGCTGACCAGGCCGATGTCCAGGGCGCCGGCGATATCCAGTTGCAGCAGGGTCGGCATCAGCGACGGCGGCATCGAGACCACCCCCGGCAGCTCGGACAGGCCAAGGATGATCGACAGTGCGGTGACCAGCAGAATGCCGATCATCACGGCGCCGGTGACCTTGCGGTAGGCCAGCGCGGCGATGACAAAGAAGCCCAGGCAGGCCAGCAGCGCACCGCCGTTGCTCATGTCGCCCAGGCCGACCAGGGTGGCCGGGTGATCGACCACGATGCCGGCGTTCTTCAGGGCGATGATCGCCAGGAACAGGCCGATACCGGCGGCGATGCCGGCGCGCAGGGCCAGCGGGATGCTGTTGATGATCCATTCGCGAATCTTGAAGATCGACAGTAGGAAGAAGATCGCGCCGGAGAGGAACACCGCGCCCAGGGCGGTCTGCCAGCTGTAGCCCATGGTCATCACCACGGTGTAGGTGAAGAAGGCGTTGAGACCCATGCCCGGGGCCAGTGCGATCGGGTAGTTGGCCAGCAGGCCCATCACCAGCGAGCCGATGGCGGCGGCCAGGCAGGTGGCGACGAACACCGCGCCATGGTCCATGCCGGTCGCAGCCAGCATGTTGGGGTTGACGAAGAGAATGTAGGCCATGGTCAGGAAGGTGGTGATCCCGGCCAGAACCTCGGTGCGCACCGTGGTGTTGTGGGCTTTGAGTTGGAACAGTCTTTCCAGCATGGTGGCTCCCCAAGGCGCGAGCGCGCCGAAATTGGTCTGCAGAAAGCAAAGCACATTCGTCCGAACCGGCCGGAAAATTGCCCGTTCCCGCAAAAGCCGCGCATCATACCAGCAAGGTTTTGCCTGGTGAATTTGTGCGCTGTGCGGCCATTTCATGACCAGGCGGACAGTTTCATTTCGCACCTGAAGGAGTGGATAGATGAGCAAGCGTGCACTGATCACCGTCGCCGATGGCGTCGAGGATCTCGAATGCGTGACCCTGATCGATGTGCTGCGCCGTGCCGACGTCGAGGTGCTGGTGGCGAGTGTCGAGGAGCGGCGGATGATCACCTGTTCCCGTGGCACGCGCCTGACCGCCGACGCCATGCTGGTGGATGTGCTGGCGCAGGACTTCGACCTGATCGTGCTGCCCGGTGGCATGCCCGGTGCGCAGCGCCTGGCCGACTTCGAGCCGCTGGCCGAGCGCGTGCGCAAGCAGGCCAGGGCCGGTGAGCTGTTCGCCGCCATCTGTGCGGCGCCTGCCCTAGCGTTGCAGGGCTACGGGGTGCTCAGGCAGCGACGGATGACCTGCTACCCGGCCTTCAGCGATCGCCTGAGCGGCTGCAGCTTCGTCGATGAAGCGGTGGTGGTCGACGGTAATTGCATCACCAGCCAGGGGCCGGGAACGGCACTGGCCTTCGCCCTGACCCTGGTCGAGCAGCTGGTCGGGCGCGGCAAGCGCAACGAGGTGGCGGCGGCGATGCTGGTGTAACGCTCGAGATGCTGTTGCGGGGCGGTCGTCGCGGGTGGCAGCGGCGAACTCATGGTTCGCCACGCTCGTTCGCCAGCAACTGGCGCTTGCGCTGCAGCCCCCAGCGGTAGCCGCTGAGGCTGCCGTCGCTGGCCACCACACGGTGGCAGGGCAGCAGCAGGCCGATGGCGTTGCTGGCGCAGGCCCGGGCCACCGCGCGCGGGTGGCTGCGCAGTTGCCCGGCCAGCTCGGCGTAGCTGCGGGTCTCGCCGCTGGGAATCTGTTGCAGGGCCTGCCAGACGCGCTGCTGGAAGGCCGTGCCGCGAATGTCCAGCGGCAGGTGGGCGGCGCGTTCCGGCTCCTGCAGTTGCCCGAGCACCTGCTGCAGCCAGTCGTGCAGGGCGCCCTCATCCTGCTCCAGCCGGGCTGCGGCGAAGCGCTGCTGCAGTTCGGCGAGCAGCGTCGCCGGATCGTCGCCGAACAGCAGGGCGCAGACGCCCTTGTCGCTGCTCGCCAGCAGCACGTGGCCGAGGGCGCAGGGGGCGATGCCGTAGCGCAGGTGTTCGCCGGCGCCCCCTGAACGCCGTCGGCCCGGACTCATGGCCTGCGGCTTCTCATACAGGGCGCGGGTGCCGGAGTAGCCCGCCGCCAGCGCGGCGTCGAGGACGCTGTGCGATTGCGCGAGGTGCGCGTCCAGGCGCTGTCGTCGTTCGGCATCGGCCCAGGCGTGGGGCGTCATGCCGGTACGCGCCTTGAACGCACGCGCCAGGTGCGAGGGCGACAAGCCGATGCGCGCGGCCAGCTGGGGCAGCGTCAGGCGTTGCTCGCCGCGCAGCAACTGGCAGGCGGCAGCGACCAGCGCGTCGAGCTGCTGCGCCGGGCTCTGGCCTTGCGGCGAGCAGCGCTTGCACGGGCGAAAGCCGGCGGCTTCGGCGCTGCCCGGGTCTGCATGGAAGCTGACGTTGTCGCGGCGTGGGCGCCTGGCCGGGCAGCTTGGCCGGCAATAGATGCCGGTGCTGCGCACGGCGAACACGAAGCGTCCGTCGAGCGTCGCGTCGCGCTCGCAGACGGCCTGCCAGCAACTCTCCGGATTCAACATGTGGCCTGCCCAGGTGATGACGATCTGAATGACGATTGTCGGCCGGCTCCGCCGCGCTGCCAATCCGTATTGCACTTTCAAAGCCTAACGGCGGTCAGTTGTGGAACACCTGGGCGCAGATGCCGTTCTGCGCCTTTACTGTTCGGTAGACAGGTAGCCGTGGAGGTCGCCATGCGCGGGATGCTCGACAGGCCGGAACAGGAGCTGATTCTGGTCGCGGACGACTCACAGGAGGTGCGCGAGCGCATCGGCGCGCTGCTGGTCGAGCGCTACCAGGTGCGCCTGGTAGCCGCTGACCAGGCGCTGGCTGCTGCCTGCGAGGTGCCGCAGCCGGACCTGATACTGCTCGGCTGGCAGGATGACTATGCGCTCTGCCGCCAGTTCAAGCGTGAAGCGCAGACCCGGCATATCCCGTTGATTCTGGTGACCGCCAAGCGCGATGCCGTCGACGAGCAGATGGGCTTCGACCTCGGTGCCGCCGACTACATCACCAAGCCGGTCAGTCCGCCCATCGTCCTGGCTCGGGTCAAGGCGCAGCTGCAGCTCAAGGCGGCCACCGACTACCTGCGCGACAAGAGCGAGTACCTCGAACTCGAGGTCAAGCGGCGCACCCGCGATATCCAGAAACTGCAGGACGTGACCATCGAGGCGATGGCCAGCGTTGCCGTCATGCGTGACAACCCGTGCAGCCGTCACCTGGCGCGCATCGAGCGCTACATGACCTGCCTGGCTGCGGCGGTGGCACGGCAACAGCCCGCGCTTTCGGCTCAGCTGGACGAGGAGCGCATCGCCCAGCTGGGCAAGTCCGCCATGCTCCACGTGATCGACCGGATGACCCTGCCGGACCGTATCCTGTTCCGCCATGGCGAACCGGACGAGGGCGACCTGCGCCTGCTCAGCGAAGGCGTGCTGGCCGGGCGGGACGCCTTGCTGCGTGCCGAGCGCAAGCTGGGTAGCAGCACCAGTTTTCTCTCCGATGCCAAGGACATCGTCCATGGCCAGCACGAGCGCTGGGATGGCAAGGGCTACCCGCAGGGCGTGCATGGTGAGCAGATTCCTCTGTCCGCACGCCTGATGGCGCTGGTCGGCCACTTCGAGGAGCTGACCTGTCAGCACCCGTACCGGCCACGGCTCAGCCCCGCTCAGGCGGTGGCGCAGATCAGCGAGGCCAGCGGTACGCGCTTCGATCCCATGGTGGTGCTGGCCCTCGTCGAGGCGACGCCGGCATTCATGCGCATCGCCGAGTCGCTGGCCGACGACGCGGCGGCCGTGGAGGTCGAGTTGCAGCGCCTGGAGGACTCCCTGGCGGAGAGCATCGAGCTGACCCTGCCGCCAGTGAGCTGAAGACGCTCAGCCGGCTATTCGCTCGACGTGATGGCAGGCGACCTGGCGCGCGTCGATCAGGCGCAGCTCCGGGCGCTCGCCGCGGCAGCGTTCGTCGGCATGCGGGCAGCGCTTGTGGAAGGCGCAGCCGGACGGCGGATCGAGCGGATTGGGCAGCTCGCCGCTGATCTTCACCCGGGGCTTGTCCGGATCGGGATGGATCGCCGGCGTCGCCGACAGCAGCGCCCGTGTGTACGGATGCAGGGGGCGGTCGTAGAGGGCCGCCGCCGGGCCCATTTCCACCGGGCGCCCGAGGTACATCACCAGCACGTCGTCGGCCACATGGCGCACCACCGCGAGGTTGTGCGAGATGAACACGTAGCCGGTGGCGAACTGCTCCTGCAGGTCCATGAACAGGTTGAGCACCTGGGCCTGGATCGACACGTCCAGCGCCGAGGTCGGCTCGTCCGCCACCAGGACCTTGGGTTGCAGCATCATGGCGCGGGCCAGGGCGATGCGCTGGCGCTGGCCGCCGGAGAACATGTGCGGGTAGCGCTGGTAGTGCTCGGGGCGCAGGCCCACCTGCTGCATCATCGCCTGTACGCGCTCGCGGCGCTCGCCGCGATCCAGGCCGGTATTGATCAGCAGCGGCTCGGCCAGCTGGTCGCCGATCTTCTGCCGGGGGTTGAGCGAAGCGTAGGGGTTCTGGAACACCATCTGCACGTCGCGGCGCAGTTGCTTGCGCAGGTCGTTGCTGGCCCCGGCCACTTCGCGGCCGGCGATCTGCAGGCTGCCCGAGCTGGGCTCCTCGATCAGGGTGAGGGCGCGAGCCAGGGTGGATTTGCCGCAGCCGGATTCACCGACCACCGCCAGCGTCTTGCCGGCCTGCAGGCTGAACGACACGCCGTTGAGTGCCCTGACCAGCGCGGTGGGTTTGAACAGGCCGCGCGAGACGTTGTAATGACGGGTCAGGTCCTGGGCTTCGAGTACGCAACTCATCAGGCCACCTCCAGGGGAAAGAAGCAGCGCGCGGCGCCACTGGCGTGTTCATCGAGTGCGGGCCGCTGCTGGCGGCAGCGCTCCTGCACGTAGGGGCAGCGCGGGGACAGCAGGCAGCCCTGCGGCCGGTCGTAGCGTCCGGGCACGATGCCGGGCAGGGTCGCCAGGCGCTCGGCGCCTGCGCTGTGCTCGGGAATGGCCTTGAGCAGTGCCTCGGTGTAGGGGTGGCTGGGGGCATCGAACAGTGCTGGCACCTGGCCCAGTTCAACCGCCTGCCCGGCGTACATCACGCAGACGCGCTGGGCCGTCTCGGCCACCACGGCAAGATCGTGGGTGATCAGCACCAGGGCCATGCCCTGATCGCGTTGCAGGTCGAGCAGCAGTTCCATGATCTGCGCCTGGATGGTGACGTCCAGCGCCGTGGTCGGCTCGTCGGCGATCAGCAACTTGGGCTCGGCGGCGATGGCCATGGCGATCGCCACGCGCTGGCTCATGCCACCGGAAAGCTGGTGCGGATAGGCGTCCAGGCGGCTGGCGGCAGCGGGGATCTCGACGCGTTCGAGCAGTTGCAGCGCACGTGCCCGCGCGGCCTTGCCCTTGAGCCCGAGATGCTGGCGCAGCACTTCCTCGATCTGGAAGCCCACGGTGTAGCTGGGGTTGAGGGCGGTCATCGGGTCCTGGAAAACCATGGCCAGGTCCTTGCCGACGATGTGCCGGCGCTGACGTCCTTTCAGGCGCAGCATGTCGGTGCCATCGAACTGCATGCAGTCGGCGCCGACGATACCGGGGGCGTCGATCAGCCCCATCAGCGCCATCATGGTCACCGACTTGCCGGAGCCGGACTCACCGACGATGGCCAGCACTTCACCCTTTTCCACGGACAGGTCGAGGCCGTCGACCACCGGCACGGCATCGGCGCTGCCGAAGCGTACGGAAAGATTGCGAATATCCAGCAGGCTCATGGGCGTGCCTCCGTGCGCAGGGTGGACGATGCTGCACCCGTCCAGCGTCGTAGATTCGTGGTGGATGAACAGCGCGTCATCCCCCCTGCGTCGCTGACACACAGGGCGTGTTGCCTCGCCTGCTGGCGGGGGAGGGTTGGGCAGAGCCCTCGCCCGTGAACGGGAGAGGGGAGGAGGCCGATTCGGGCTGGGGTATGGCTCATGTCGGGCTCCTCACTGCGCATTCTTGAGTTTCGGGTCGAGCGCATCGCGCAGACCGTCGCCCATCAGGTTGATCGCCAGCACGCTGAGCAGGATGGCCAGGCCCGGCAGGCTGACCACCCACCAGGCGCGCTCGATGTAGTCGCGCGCCGAGGCCAGCATGGTGCCCCACTCGGGAGTGGGCGGTTGCACGCCGAGGCCGAGAAAGCCCAGTGCGGCGGCGTCGAGAATCGCCGAGGAGAAGCTCAGGGTGGCCTGCACGATCAGCGGTGCCATGCAGTTGGGCAGCACGGTGACGAACATCAGGCGAGGCAGGCCGGCGCCGGCCAGCTGGGCGGCGGTGACGTAGTCACGGTTGAGTTCGCCCATCACCGCGGCGCGGGTCAGGCGCACGTAGGACGGCAGCGAAACGATGGCGATGGCGAAGATGGTGTTGATCAGCCCGGGGCCGAGGATGGCGACGATGGCCACCGCCAGCAGCAGCGACGGCAGGGCCAGCATGATGTCCATCAGGCGCATGATGCTCGGGCCGAGCAGGCGCGGGAAGAAGCCCGCGGCCAGGCCCAGGAGGATGCCGGGGATCAGCGACAGCACCACCGACGCCAGGCCGATCAGCAGCGACAGGCGTGCGCCATGGATCAGGCGGGACAGCAGGTCGCGGCCCAGTTCGTCGGTGCCGAGGAGGAACTGCCATTGCCCGCCTTCCAGCCACACCGGCGGGGTGAGCAGAAAGTCGCGGTACTGCTCGCTGGGATCGTGTGGGGCGATCCAGGGGGCGAACAGGGCGCAGAACACCATCAGCAGCATGAACGCCAGGCCGCCCAGGGCGCCCTTGTTATGGCTGAAGGCCTGCCAGAATTCCTTCAGCGGCGAAGGGTAGAGCAGGCTCTGGTCGAGCGTGGTGGCGGTCGTCATGGGCGCACCTCGCGTGGGCTGGATGCTGCAGCGGCGGTCCGCCAATGGTTTTTCACGCTGGATGAAGCGGGGGTCATCCAGCCTGCGTAATCGTCATGTTCGTGCATGGCGCCTTCCTTACTGCTGATGGCGGATGCGTGGATTGGCCAGGCCATAGAGGACATCCACGATGAAGTTGACCAGGATCACCAGGCAGGCGATCAGCAGAATGCCGTTCTGCACCACCGGGTAGTCGCGGGCGCCGATGGCTTCGATCAGCCATTTGCCGATGCCCGGCCAGGAGAAGATGGTTTCGGTGAGCACGGCGCCGGCCAGCAGGGTGCCGATCTGCAGGCCGAACACGGTGAGCACCGGGATCAGCGCATTGCGCAGACCGTGGACGAACACCACCCGTGCCGGGGAGAGGCCCTTGGCCCGCGCGGTACGGATGTAGTCCTCGCGCAGTACTTCGAGCATGGCCGAGCGGGTCATGCGGGCGATCACCGCCAGCGGGATGGTGCCGAGCACGATGGCGGGCAGGATCAGGTGATGCAGGGCATCGAGGAAGGCACCTTGTTCATCGGAGAGCAGGGTGTCGATCAGCATGAAGCCGGTGACCGGGGGAATGTCGTAGAGCAGGTCGATGCGTCCGGACACGGGGGTCCAGCCCAGGCCGACGGAGAAGAACATGATCAGCAGCAGGCCCCACCAGAAGATCGGCATGGAGTAGCCGGTCAGCGAGATGCCCATCACTCCGTGGTCGAACAGCGAGCCGCGTTTCAGCGCGGCGACCACTCCCGCGACGAGGCCCAGCGTGCCGGCGAACAGCAGCGCCGCCAGTGCCAGTTCGACCGTGGCGGGGAACAGGGTGAGGAACTCGCGCCAGACGCTTTCGCGCGAGCGCAGCGATTCCCCCAGGTTGCCCTGGGCGAGCTGGCCGATGTAGTCGAGGTACTGGGCATAGAGCGGCTTGTTCAGCCCCAGGCGCTCCATGGCCTGGGCGTGCATTTCCGGGTCGACGCGGCGTTCGCCCATCATCACTTCCACCGGGTCGCCGGGGATCAGGCGGATCAATGCGAAGGTCAGCAGGGTGACGCCGAAGAAGGTGGGGATCAGCAGCCCCAGGCGTCTGGCGATGAATGAAAACATCAGGCGGTTCTACTCCATGTCTGGAAGCGGGCGGCGGACTGCGTGGTCCGCCGCTGTTCTGGGATATGCGTGGCCCGGAGGCCTTCCGGGGCCATCGCGGGTTGGCGGGCTGTGCGGCGAGGGTTCATGGCAGCTTCACCCGGGCAAAGTTGTTCGAGCCCATGGGGCTGAGCACGAAACCCTCGACCCCCTTGCGCAGCGCGGCGAACTGCTTCGGGTGGGCCAGGGCGATCCATGGCGCCTCCTCGTGGAAGATCGCCAGGGCCTGGCGGTATAGCGCCGCACGTTTTTGCTGCTGCGGCTCGCGGCGGGCCTGGGTGATCAGCGCATCGAAGGCCTCGTTGCACCAGCCGGCCTGGTTCTCGCCGCTTTCGGCGGCTGCGCAGGACAGGTTGGGCGTGAGGAAGTTGTCCGGGTCGCCGTTGTCGCCGGCCCAGCCCATGAACACCAGATCGTGCTCGCCATTCTTGGCGCGCTTGATCAGCTCGCCCCACTCGAACACGCGAATGTCGCTGGCGATGCCCAGCCTGGCCAGATCGGCCTGCAGCATCTGCGCGCCGATACCGGGGTTGGGATTGGTCGGGCCGCCGCCGGGGCGCGTCCAGATCGACAGCTTGAAGCCGCTCTTGCGTCCGGTTTCGCCCAGCAGCTGGCGGGCGCGCTCGACGTCGTGCGGCCAGTCCTGCAACTCTTCGTCGTAGCCCCACAGTGTCGCCGGGTAGGGGGCAACGGCAGGGCTCGCATTGCCTTCGCCATACTGCGCGCGAATGTAGGCGGCCTTGTCGAACGCCAGGTTCAGCGCCTGGCGCACGCGCACGTCATCCAGCGGCGGGTGGCGGGTGTTGATGCCGATATAGGCGGTGAGCAGCGAGTCCAGTTCCAGCACCTGCAGCCGAGCATCGGCCTTGAGCGCGGGGATATCCACTGGACGCGGATACAGGGCGATCTGGCAGTCGCCGGCCTTGAGCCGTTGCTGGCGGACGTTGGGCTCGGTGGTGATGGCCAGCAGCAGGCGGTCGATGGCAGGGGCACCATCCCAGTAGTCGGGGTTGGCGCGAAAGCGCACCTGGGCATCCTTGGCATAGCGTTCGAAGATGAACGGGCCGGTGCCGATGGGCTGGCTGTTGAGGCGCTCGGGTGCATGCTCGGCGAGCAGCTGGTCGGCGTACTCGGCCGAATAGATGGAGGCGAAGCCCATGGCCAGGTTGGCCAGGAATGGCGCTTCCGGGTGCCTGAGCACGAAGCGCACGCGATAGTCGTCGAGCTTTTCCACACGCTCGATCAGTTGCCGCAGGCCCATGGCTTCGGCGTAGGGAAAGCCGCGCAGCGACAGCTTGTGCCAGGGGTGATCCGGGTCGAGCTGGCGCTGGAAGCTCCACAACACATCGTCGGCGTTGAAGGGGCGAGTCGGGGTGAACGCCGGGTTGCTGTGGAATTTCACCCCCTGGCGCAGGTTGAAGGTGTAGCTCAGACCGTCGTCGCTGATGCTCCAGCTCTGCGCCAGCGCGGGAATGATCTCGGTGCTGCCGGGAGCGAAGGCCACCAGACGCTCGAACAGGGTCTCTGCGCTGGCGTCGGCGGTGGTCGCCGCGGTGTACTGGACGATATCGAAACCTTCCGGGCTCGCTTCGGTGCACACCACCAGGCTGTCAGCCGCCTGGACGTGTGCGCCCAGCAGGGCGGCCAACAGCAGGCCGCCACGTAGCAAGGACGTGGATGACATGAATAACTCCTTGAACGGCGCCCTTGCGGGCGCCGCATGCATCACTTGTCGATGCTTACACCATAGAAGGAGTTGAGCGCGAACGGACTGATGCGGAAGTCGTGCACTTCCTTGCGCATCGGCTGGTACACGGTGGAGTGCGCCAGCGGGGTGATCGGCACTTCGCGTTTGAGGATCACCTGGGCCTGCTTGTACAGCTCGGTGCGCTCGGCCACATCGGTGGTGCGCTTGGCTGCCTTGACCAGCTTGTCGTAGTCCTCGAAGCACCACTTGGAGAAGTTGTTGCCGTCGACCGCATCGCAGCCATAGAGGGTGCCCAGCCAGTTGTCCGGGTCGCCGTTGTCGCCGCTCCAGCCGATCAGCATGGCGTCATGTTCGCCGCCCTTGGCACGCTTGAGGTACTCACCCCACTCGTAGCTGACGATGCGCGCCTTGATGCCGATCTTGGCCCAGTCGGCCTGCAGCATCTCGGCGATCTGCTTGGCATTGGGGTTGTACGGGCGCTGCACCGGCATGGCCCACAGGGTGATCTCGGTGCCTTCCTTGACGCCCGCGGCCTTGAGCAGCGCCTTGGCTTTCTCGGGGTCGAAGGCCGGGTCCTTGATGTCCTCGTTATACGACCACTGGGTCGGCGGCATGCCATTGACGGCCAGCTGTCCGGCCTTCTGGTAGACGGCGTCGAGGATCGCCTGCTTGTTCACCGCCATGTCCAGCGCCTGGCGTACTTCCAGCTTGTCGAACGGCGGGTGGGTGACGTTGTAGGCGATATAGCCGACGTTGAAGCCCGCCTGCTCGGGCATCTGCAGGTTGGGGTCCTTCTGCAGCGACTCGATGTCCGCCGGACGCGGGAACAGGGTGACGTGGCATTCGCCGGCCTTGAGCTTCTGCATGCGCACCGAGGAGTCGGTGTTGATGGCGAAGATCAGGTTGTCGATCTTCACGTCGTCGGGCTTCCAGTAGTCCTTGTTGCCCTTGTAGCGGATCACCGCGTCCTTCTGGTAGCGGCTGAACACGAAGGGGCCGGTGCCGATCGGCTTCTGGTTGATGTCGGAGGCCTTGCCGGCCTTGAGCAGCTGGTCGGCGTATTCGGCGGACTGGATCGAGGCGAAGCTCATCGCCAGGTTCTGCACGAACGCGGCGTCGACCTGGTTGAGGGTGAAGCGCACCGTCATGTCATCGATCTTCTCCAGCTTGGCGATGTTGCTGTCCATGCCCATGTCGGTGAAGTAGGGAAACTCGGTGGGGTACGCCTTGCGGAAGGGGTGGTCCTTGTCGAGCATGCGTTCGAAGGTGAACAGCACGTCGTTGGCGTTGAACTCACGGCTGGGCTTGAAGTAGTCGGTGGTGTGGAACTTCACCCCGGGACGCAGCTTGAAGGTGTAGACCAGGCCGTCGTCGGAGACCGTCCAGCTCTCGGCCAGGCCGGGCTCGACCTTGGTGCCGCCACGCTCGAACTGGGTCAGACGGTTGAAGATGGTTTCCGCAGCGGCATCGAAGTCGGTGCCGGTGGTGTACAGGCCCGGGTCGAATCCGGCGGGGCTGCCTTCGGAACAGAAAACCAGGTTGGCGGCGCTGGCGAGGGGGGCGCTGGCGATCAGCCCAGCGGTAAGCAAAGCCTGGATAACGGCGTTCTTGCGCATCATGACCTCATCGTTGTTTTGCTTGTTTTTGAGGAGCCCCTTGTGGGGGCCTCCTGGCAAGCTATGCAGGGCGTGTGCCTGAGGCAAGTGCGCAAGTGGCGTAAAAAGGGTTAGCGCTACACGGGTGTAACTCGCTGTCGCATTTATGAACTTTTGTCGGGAAGAGATAGCAAAACGCCGTTATCTTTCGACAACGACGCTGCTTTGTCGCGGGGCGCGGGTCAGGGCATCTGCACTTCGATGACGCCATCGGCGCTCACGGTCACCTGGCTGGTGCCGGCTTCTATCTGCGGAGTGGGGGCGGAATCCATCATCGCCATGCTCTTCGCCTCGAAGCCGCGCATGGCCATCGGCGGCTGGAAACCACCGGTGTTCAGGCTCAGGCTGACCAGCTTGTAGCCCTTGCCGCCGAGTGCCTGGGTGGCCAGCTGGGCGCGGGCCTTGAAGGCATCCACGGCGTCCTTGAGCATGGCGTCCTCGCGTGTCTTGCGGGTATCGGTGGCGATGCTGAAGTCCATGCCGCCCATCTTCATCGACTGCAGCAGCTCGCCGGTCAGCGAGGACAGGCGGGCGAAGTCGGCGCTCTCCATGCGCACTTCGGCGCGCTCGCGCCAGGCGGTGATCTTCTGGCCCTTGTCGTCATAGACCGGGTAGCTGTGGCGGCTGCCCAGCTTGACCGAGACGCCTTTGACCTGACGCACCTGCTCCAGGGTCTTGTTCAGGGTGTTGGTGATCTCCGCCGCCAGTTTGGCCGGGTCGGCATTCTGCGACTCGGTGTACAGGGTGACGTGCATCAGGTCATGAGCGACTTCCTGGTTCACCTCGGCACGCAGGGCAATCTGGTTGTAGCGCGCTTCGTCGGCCAGCAGGCCGCTGCTGGCCAGGCCGGCGATGGTCAGGGCGATGGCGGAGGCGATACGGGGCATGGTGAGCATGTGCAGTTCCTTTTTCAGTGGCCTTGATGGCCGTTTCCCGAGGTTAGACGAAGACAGATGACCATTCGGGTTAAACCCGGTTCAGGTTTTTTTTTCAGGCCGCACAGCCGCGCCGAACAGGCGTGCGTCCGGTTGCCGCAGCGGCGGAAGGCCGCGCCAGGCTTGGTTATACTCGCCCCATTGACTGGAGTCGCCATGCTCGAACCCGTGCAGTTGTTGTCCGCCAGCCGCCAGAATCTCTGGCGCCTGACCCTCATTCGTATTCTCGTGCTCGCCGCTCAGGCCGGTTCCGTCGGGCTCGCGTACAAGTCGGGCGTGCTGGCGCTGCCCTGGTGCGAATTGTCGATCACCCTCGGCATTTCCCTGCTGCTCTGCGTGGGCACGGCATTACGCCTGCGCGGCCCCTGGCCGGTCACCGAGGTCGAGTACGCCGTGCAGCTCGGCTGCGACCTGATCATCCACAGCGTGCTGCTGTATTACTCGGGTGGTTCGACCAACCCCTTCGTCTCCTATTACCTGGTGCCGCTGACCATCGCTGCGGCCACCTTGCCCTGGCTGTTCACCATCGTGCTGGCAGGGATGGCGCTGGCGGGCTACACCCTGTTGCTGGTGTGGACGCACCCGCTGGAACTGCCGGCTGCGCGCGAGAGCCTGCTGGTCTACGGCATGTGGCTGAGCTTCGCCCTGGCTGCCGCGCTGATCACCTTCTTCGTCGCCAAGATGGCCGAGGAACTGCGGCGCCAGGACGAGCTGCGTGCCGAGCGCCGTGAGGAGAGCCTGCGCGACCAGCAGCTGCTGGCTGTGGCCACCCAGGCTGCGGGCGCCGCCCATGAACTGGGTACGCCGCTGGCCACCATGAGCGTGCTGCTCAAGGAGCTGCGCCAGGAACACCGCGACAAGCCCGCCCTGCAGGACGACCTGGCCCTGCTGCAGGAGCAGGTCAAGCTGTGCAAGTACACCCTGCAGCAACTGGTGCGGGCGGCCGAGAACGACCGGCGCCAGGCGGTGGTGGAGCAGTCCTGCGTGGAGTGGCTGGAAACCACCCTCAATCGCTGGCACCTGATGCGCCCCGAGGCCAGCTACCGCTACCAGTGCCTGGGGCGTGGCACGGCGCCGCGCATCATGCCGCCGGCCGACCTTACCCAGGCGCTGCTCAACCTGCTGAACAACGCCGCCGATGCCTGCCCGGACAAGCTCGATATCCGTCTGGACTGGGATCACCAGTGGTTGCGCCTGAGCATCCGCGACCATGGCGCCGGCGTCCCGCTGGCCATTGCCGAACAGCTGGGGCGGCCGTTCTTCACCACCAAGGGCAAGGGTTTCGGGCTCGGTCTGTTCCTCAGCCAGGCCAGCGTGACCCGTGCCGGTGGTACGGTTAAGTTGTATAACCATGAGGATGGCGGCACCCTCACCGAATTGAAGTTGCCGCGAGCCTATGGCGTGGCCTGACAAGGAAAACCTGCATGAGCGAAGAATCCCTGTTCGAAGGTGAAGAGCAGCCCCATCTGCTGCTGGTCGACGACGACCCGACGTTCACCCGTGTGATGGCGCGCGCGATGAGCCGCCGAGGCCTGCGTGTGTCCACCGCGTCCAGCGCCGAGGAAGGCCTGGCGATGGCCAAGGAAGACCTGCCCGACTACGCGGTGGTCGACCTGAAGATGGAAGGCGATTCCGGCCTGGTCCTGCTGCCCAAGCTGCTGGAGCTGGATGCCGAGATGCGCGTGGTGCTGCTCACCGGTTACTCCAGCATCGCCACCGCCGTCGAGGCGATCAAGCGTGGCGCCGCCAACTACCTGTGCAAACCGGCCGATGCCGACGACGTGCTGACCGCCCTGCTCTCCGAGCATGCCGACCTGGACAGCCTGGTGCCGGAAAACCCGATGTCGGTCGACCGCCTGCAGTGGGAGCACATCCAGCGTGTGCTGGCCGAGCATGAGGGCAACATCTCCGCCACGGCCCGCGCGCTGGGCATGCACCGTCGTACCTTGCAGCGCAAGTTGCAGAAGCGCCCGGTACGCCGCTGAGGCCATTGGCCCGGAACGGTTCCGGGCCTCGCTTCATGGCCGCCGCAGGTGGCCACCCGATTTACCGGTAGCAGCATAAACATTAGCCGGCTAACATGCGTTGTCGTACAACTGCATCGGTGCCTTCATGCTCGCCGTCGCTGCACAAACCCTCGCTGTCACCGCCCCGGTGTTCGCCATGCTGTTTCTCGGTGTGGCGCTCAAGCGCGTGCGCTGGATCGACGGCGCCTTCATCGATACCGCCTCGAGCCTGGTGTTTCGCGGCACCATGCCGACCCTGCTGTTTCTCGGGGTGATCAAGGCCGATCTGGATGCGGCGATGCAGCCGGGGCTGCTGACCTACTACGTGCTGGCCACGGTGGCCAGCTTCTTCCTGGCCTGGGGCTGGGCCGTCTGGCGCGTGCCGTTCGTGGACCGTGGCGTCTACACCCAGGGTGCCTTTCGCGGTAACAACGGTATCGTCGGGCTGGCGCTGGCCACCAGCATGTATGGCGATTACGGGCTGTCCCTCGGTTCGGTGCTCGCCGCGCTGGTGATCCTCTGCTACAACGCGCTCTCGGCCGTCGTGCTGGCCATCTACAGCCCGGGGGCGAAAACCGGCATGCGGGCCATCGCCCGCAGCATCGTCAGCAACCCGATGATCATCGGCGTACTGCTGGCCGTGCCTTTCGCCTACTGGAAGATCGCCCTGCCGCAGTGGCTGCTCACCTCGGCGGAGTATTTCGCGCAGATGACGCTGCCGCTGGCGCTGATCTGCATCGGTGGCACGCTGAGCCTGGCCTCGCTGCAGCGCAGCAGCGGCACGGCCATCGGTTCGAGCCTGATGAAGATGGTCTGGCTGCCATTGTTGAGCACCGCCGGCGCCTGGCTGCTGGGTTTTCGCGATGCGGACCTGGCGATTCTCTTTCTCTACTTCGCCAGCCCGACGGCTGCGGCCAGTTTCGTCATGGCCCGGGCCGTCGGTGCCAACCATGAACTGGCAGCGGCGATCATCGTCATCACCACCCTGGCGGCGGTGCTGACCACCAACTTCGGTCTGCTGCTGTTGCAGTGGGGGGGCTGGGTCTAGCCGGTCGTGGCCGGCGCTCGATGGAGTACCGGCAAGGCGGCTCCTACGAGGCGTTGCGCTGGTAGTCGTCGATCACTTCCTGGGCTGCGCGGAAGGCATCGATGCTCGCCGGCACGCCGGCATAGACCGCACAGTGCAGCAGGGTTTCGCGGATTTCCTCGACGGTGCAGCCGTTGTTCAGCGCGCCGCGCACGTGCCCCTTGAGCTCCTGCGGGCACTTCAGTGCGGTCAGCGCGGCCAGGGTGATCAGGCTGCGGGTCGCGCGTGGCAGGCCGCTGCGCGTCCACACGCCGCCCCAGGCGTGTTCGTTGACGAAGTCCTGCAGGGGTTGGCTGAACTCGGTGGCATTGCCCAGGGCGCGCTCGACGAACGCCTCGCCCATGACTTCGCGGCGTACCTGCAGGCCGCGCTCGTGGTTCTCGCTCATGTTCAGATCTCCTGGCCGCGTTGCTTGTGCCAGGCACGCCCGGCGATGATCACCAGGGTAATGGCGGTCAGTGGCAGCGCATAGCCGATCATTGCGTCACCGAAACTCTGGGCGAATGGCCGGCCGGTGGCGAACAGCACCACATAGAGGGTGTAGGCCACGTAGTAGGCGACGAACAGCAAGCCTTCCCAGCGGTTGATGCGATAGCCGCTGAAGAAGATCGGCAGGCAGGCGAAGGCCACGGCGATCATCACCGGGAAGTCGAAGGCCAGCGCGTTGGCGGCCACCGGGATGGCGTTCGGCGAGACCAGCGAGGCGAGGCCCAGGACGCACAGCAGGTTGAAGATGTTGCTGCCGACGATGTTGCCGACGGCGATGTCGCGCTCACCCTTGAAGGCGGCGATGATCGAGGTGGCCAGTTCCGGCAGCGAGGTGCCGATGGCGATCACGGTCAGACCGATCACCAGCTCCGACAGGCCCAGGGCGCGGGCCAGTTGTACGGCACCGTCGACCAGCAGGTTGGAGCCGCCCACCAGCAGCGCCAGGCCGGCGAGCAGCAGGCCGAGGTTGACGGCCCAGGCGTAGGGCTTGGCCGGCTCGTCGAGGCCGAATTCCTTGGCGAACTCATCGTCTTCGCCGCCCTTGTCCTTGCGGCTGCTGTAGATCAGGAAGACGGTGTAGGTGATCACGCCCGCGAACAGCAGGGCGCCATCGAGACGGCTCAGCTGGCCGTCCCAGGCAAGTGCGTAGACCACCAGGCTGGCGCCGATCATGATCGGCACGTCCAGGCGGATCAGCTGGCGCGAAACGATCAGCGGGGCCACCAGTGCGGTGACGCCGAGGATCAGCAGGACGTTGGCGATGTTGCTGCCGATCACGTTGCCGATTGCCAGGTCGCCACTGCCGTTGAAGGCCGATTGCACGCTGACCGCCGTCTCCGGGGCGCTGGTGCCGAAGGCCACCACGGTCAGGCCGATCACCAGCGGGGGAATGCCGAACTGCGCGGCCAGTTTGGCGGCGCCGCGTACCAGCACTTCTGCGCCGGCGACCAGCAACACCAGGCCGGCGATCAGGTAGACGAAAGTCATCAGGGTCATTACAGAGAGGCTCCGAAAAAGTGCGGCTAGTGTAGCGATGGCGTCCGTGGCCGCCAGAGATTACGCAAGGTATTTGTTGCCAATTGTTCGTCAGTCCAGCGCTTGAACCCGAACCGGCACCACGCCTGCACGCAGCATGTCCAGGCGCTCGGCGGCGGCGCGGGAGAGGTCGATGATGCGCCCGCGCACGAACGGGCCGCGGTCGTTGATGCGCACCACCACGCTGCGCTCGTTGTTCAGGTTGGTGACGCGTACCCGTGTGCCGAAGGGCAGGGTGCGATGCGCGGCGGTCAGGGCGTGCTGGTCGAAGCGCTCGCCACTGGCGGTGCGCTTGCCATGGTGCGCCTGGCCATAATAGGAGGCCTTGCCGGTTTCGCTGCCGCCGCTACCGCCGAAGGTGGAGCAGCCGCCGAGCAGGACCAGCGCGCCGAGCAAGGCGCAGGTCTGTAGCCCGGATGCAATCCTAGACGTTGCGGGCTCCCGGATTGCATCCGGGCTACGGGTCATCATCGCGGTATCTCCAGATAGAAAGACGCCGGGCAAGCCCGGCGTCGTTTCGGTGGGTCGAGGCTCAACCTTCGAGCTTTTTCTTCAGCAGTTCGTTCACCTGCCCCGGGTTGGCCTTGCCTTTCGAGGCCTTCATGGCCTGGCCGACGAAGAAGCCGAACATCTTGCCGCGTTTGGCTTCGTCCGCTGCGCGGTACTGCTCGAGCTGCTCGGCGTTGGCCGCCAGCACTTCGTCGAGCATCGCCTCGATGGCGCCGGAGTCGGTGACCTGCTTGAGGCCCTTCTTCTCGATCACCTCGTCGGCGCTGGCACCTTCACCGGCGGCCAGGGCTTCGAAGACCATCTTGGCGATCTTGCCGCTGATGGTGTTGTCCTTGATGCGCAGGATCATGCCGCCCAGTTGCTCGGCGGACACCGGCGACTGCTCGATCTCCAGGCCTTCCTTGTTCAGCAGGCTGGACAGCTCGCCCATCACCCAGTTGGCCGACAGCTTGGCATCGGAGCAGGTCTTCTCGACCGCTTCGAAGTAGTCGGCCAGCTCGCGGCTGGCGCTCAGCACGCTGGCGTCGTAGGCGGACAGAGCGAACTGGCTCTCGAAGCGCTCGCGCTTCTGCACCGGCAGTTCCGGCAGCTGGCTGCGCAGGTCGTCGAGGAAGCTGCGCTCGATGACCACCGGCAGCAGGTCGGGGCAGGGGAAGTAACGGTAGTCGTTGGCTTCTTCCTTGCCGCGCATGGAGCGCGTCTCGTCCTTGTTCGGGTCGTACAGGCGGGTTTCCTGTACCACCTTGCCACCGTCCTCGATCAGCTCGATCTGCCGCTGAATCTCGTGGTTGATGGCCTTCTCGATGAAGCGGAAGGAGTTGACGTTCTTGATCTCGGCGCGGGTGCCGAAGGCTTCCTGGCCTTTCGGGCGGACCGACACGTTGCAGTCGCAACGCAGCGAGCCTTCGGCCATGTTGCCGTCGCAGATGCCGAGGTAGCGCACCAGGGCGTGAATCGACTTCACATAGGCGACTGCTTCCTTGGCCGAACGGATGTCCGGCTCGGAGACGATCTCCAGCAGCGGCGTACCGGCACGGTTGAGGTCGATGCCGCTCATGCCGTGGAAGTCTTCGTGCAGGCTCTTGCCGGCGTCTTCTTCCAGGTGCGCGCGGGTGATGCCGATGCGCTTGACGGTGCCGTCTTCGAGGGTGATGTCCAGGTGGCCCTTGCCGACGATGGGGTGATCCATCTGGCTGGTCTGGTAGCCCTTGGGCAGGTCCGGGTAGAAGTAGTTCTTGCGCGCGAAGACGTTACGCTCGCCGATCTCGGCGTCGATCGCCAGGCCGAACATGCAGGCCATGCGCACGGCTTCGGCATTGAGCACCGGCAGGGTGCCGGGCATGCCGAGGTCGACCAGGCTGGCCTGGGTGTTGGGCTCGGCGCCGAAAGTGGTGGCGCTGGCCGAGAAGATCTTCGATTGGGTGCTGAGCTGAGCGTGAATCTCCAGCCCGATCACTGTTTCCCATTGCATCTTTAGTGTTCCTCAATCCTGTGTGGCGTCATCCATCCCTCTCCCGGCGCTGCGCGCCACCCTCTCCCATGAATGGGAGAGGGGAAAAGGCTGCATGGCTGCGCCATGGCCTAGAAGCCGCTCGGAGCCTGTTGATGCCAGTCAGTCACCTGCTGGTACTGATGCGCGATGTTGAGCAGGCGACCTTCCTGGAAGTAGTTGCCGAGCAGCTGTACGCCCACCGGCAGGCCATCGACGAAGCCGGCTGGCATCGACAGGCCGGGGATGCCGGCGAGGTTGGCGGTGATGGTGTAGATGTCCTCGAGGTAGGCCGACACCGGGTCGCCACCTTTTTCGCCGAGTTTCCATGCCAGGTTCGGCGTGGTCGGGCCGAGGATCACGTCGACGTCATTGAAGGCAGCGACGAAGTCGTTCTTGATCAGGCGGCGGATCTGCTGCGCCTTGATGTAGTAGGCGTCGTAGTAGCCGGCCGACAGGGCGTAGGTGCCGACCATGATGCGGCGTTTCACTTCCGCACCGAAGCCTTCACCACGCGAACGCTTGTACAGGTCTTCGAGGTTGACCGGATTCTCGCACCGGTAGCCGAAGCGCACGCCGTCGAAGCGCGACAGGTTGGAGCTGGCTTCCGCCGGGGCGATCACGTAGTAGGCCGGGATCGCATGCTGCAGGTTGGGCAGGCTGATGTCCTTGACGGTGGCGCCGAGCTTTTTCAGCTCTTCGACCACGGCCAGCACCTTCTCGCCGATACGGGCGTCGAGGCCGGCGCCGAAGTATTCCTTCGGCAGGCCGATGCGCAGGCCGGCCAGCGGCTGGGCGAGGGCGGCCAGGTAGTCGTCCACCGGCTGCTCGACCGAGGTGGAGTCCTTGGCATCGAAGCCGGCCATGGCGCCGAGCAGCAGCGCGCAGTCTTCTGCGGTGCGGGCCAGCGGGCCGCCCTGGTCGAGGCTGGAGGCGTAGGCGATCATGCCCCAGCGCGAGACGCGGCCGTAGGTCGGCTTGATCCCGGTGAGGTTGGTCAGCGCTGCTGGCTGGCGGATCGAGCCGCCAGTGTCGGTGCCGGTGGCGGCCGGCAGCAGGCGCGCGGCCACTGCTGCAGCCGAACCGCCCGAGGAACCGCCCGGTACACGGCTGGTGTCCCAGGGGTTCTTCACCGCGCCGTAGTGGCTGGATTCGTTGGCCGAACCCATGGCGAATTCGTCCATGTTCAGCTTGCCGAGGGTCACAGTGCCGGCGGCGGCCAGTTTCTCGACCACGGTGGCGTTGTACGGCGCCTTGAAGCCGGTGAGGATCTTCGAGGCACAGGTGGTCAGCACGCCTTCGGTGCAGAACAGGTCCTTGTGCGCGATCGGCGCACCGAGCAGGGCGCCGTTCTCGCCAGCGGCACGGCGGGCGTCGGCGGCCTGGGCCTGGGCGACCGCCTGTTCGGGCGTGACGGTGATGAAGCTGTTGAGCTGCGGATCGAGCTGCTCGATGCGCGCCAGCAGGCTGCGGGTCAGTTCTTCGGCGGAGAATTGCTTGGCCTCGAGGCCCTTGGCGATCTCGGCCAGGGTCAGTTGATGCATGTCAGCCCTTTCCTTATTCGATGACTTTCGGCACGAGGTACAGGCCGCTTTCCACGGCCGGGGCGATGGCCTGGTAGGCGTCGCGCTGGTTGCCCTCGGTGGCCACGTCGGCGCGCAGGCGCTGGGTGGCTTCCAGCGGGTGGGCCAGGGGTTCGATGCCCTGGGTGTCGACGGCCTGCATCTGGTCGATCAGGCCGAGGATGTTGTTCAGGGTCTCGGTGGTTTGCGGAATATCGCCGTCATTCAGGCCCAGGCGGGCCAGGTGGGCGATTTTTTCCACCTCGGAGCGTTCAAGCGCCATTGGGGGGTCTCCAGTGGAAGTGTGACGGGGCGGGTGTCTGCCAATTGCTGCGCTCGGGCATCCCGCATCGCCTGTAGGGAACGGATGTCGCGAGCCGGCGGTCAAAGGCCGCGATGTGCAGCTACAAGGCCCGGAAAAACAGGCAATCTACCATATTGCCGCCTTGCTCAAAATCCCTGCCGTTGTTAGAGTTTGCCGCACTTTTTTACCCACGCGTTGCCTAGGGTCCCTTCCTAATGTTCAAGAAACTGCGTGGCATGTTTTCCAGTGATCTGTCTATCGACCTGGGAACTGCCAATACCCTTATTTATGTGCGCGAGCGCGGTATTGTCCTGAATGAACCGTCCGTGGTCGCCATCCGCACCCACGGCAACCAGAAGAGTGTCGTGGCCGTCGGCACCGAGGCCAAGCGCATGCTCGGCCGTACGCCTGGCAACATCTCCGCCATCCGGCCGATGAAGGATGGCGTGATTGCCGACTTCAGCGTCTGCGAGAAGATGCTGCAGTACTTCATCAACAAGGTGCACGAGAACAGCTTCCTGCAGCCGTCGCCGCGCGTGCTGATCTGCGTGCCGTGCAAGTCGACCCAGGTCGAGCGCCGTGCCATCCGTGAATCGGCCCTGGGCGCCGGTGCCCGTGAAGTGTTCCTGATCGAAGAGCCGATGGCCGCCGCCATCGGTGCCGGCCTGCCGGTAGAGGAAGCCCGTGGCTCGATGGTCGTAGATATCGGCGGCGGCACCACCGAGATCGCCCTGATCTCCCTCAACGGAGTGGTCTACGCCGAGTCCGTCCGCGTCGGCGGCGACCGCTTCGACGAAGCCATCATCACCTACGTGCGCCGCAACTACGGCTCGCTGATCGGTGAGGGCACCGCCGAGCGCATCAAGCAGGAAATCGGTACCGCCTACCCGGGCGGCGAGATTCGCGAAGTCGACGTTCGCGGTCGTAACCTGGCCGAGGGTGTACCGCGCAGCTTCACCCTGAACTCCAACGAAGTGCTCGAGGCGCTGCAGGAATCCCTGGCGACCATCGTCCAGGCGGTGAAGAGCGCGCTGGAGCAATCGCCGCCCGAGCTGGCCTCGGACATCGCCGAGCGCGGCCTGGTGCTGACCGGTGGTGGCGCACTGCTGCGCGACCTGGACAAGCTGCTGAGCCAGGAAACCGGCCTGCCGGTGATCGTGGCCGAAGACCCGCTGACCTGCGTCGCCCGTGGCGGCGGCAAGGCGCTGGAAATGATGGATCGCCACGCCATGGACCTGCTCTCCACCGAGTAAGCGCTTGCCGTGGGGCTCACTGTCGTGCCGCCTCCGGGCGGCACGCGCATATTCGAGCATTGCAGTACACTCGCCTCAACCTTCGCCAGATCGGTTTGCCCTTCGCATGAATTCGCGCGCTTTCCGCCCTCGTGGCGCACAAGGAGCAGGTCATTAAGCCGCTCTTCGCCAAAGGTCCTTCGCTGGGCATCCGCCTGCTGGTGCTGGCGGTGCTGTCGGCTGCGCTGATGGTGGTGGATGCCCGCTTCGAGGCGCTCAAGCCGGTGCGCAGTCAGATGGGCCTGGTGCTCACGCCGTTCTACTGGCTGGCGGATCTGCCGGTGCGGGCCTGGGATGGCGCGACCCAGCAGATTTCCTCGCGCAGCGAGTTGATGGCCGAGAACGAGAAGCTCAAGGCCGAGGCCCTGCTGCTGCAGCGCCGCCTGCAGAAGCTGGCGGCCCTCACCGAGCAGAACGTGCGCCTGCGCGAATTGCTCAACTCCGCTGCACTGGTGGATGACGAAGTACTGGTCAGCGAGCTGATCGGCGTCGATCCCAACCCCTATACCCACCGCATTCTCATCGACAAGGGCGAGAAGGACGGCGTGTTTCTCGGCCAGCCGGTGCTCGATGCCCGTGGCCTGATGGGCCAGGTGGTCGAGATCATGCCCTACACCTCGCGGGTGCTGCTGCTCACCGACAACACCCACAGCATCCCGGTGCAGGTCAATCGCAACGGCCTGCGCGCCATTGCCGTAGGCACCGGCAACCCCGAACGCCTGGAGCTGCGCCACGTGGCGGATACCGCGGACATCAAGGAAGGCGATCTGCTGGTCAGCTCCGGCATGGGCCAGCGCTTCCCGGCGGGCTATCCGGTGGCCACGGTCAAGGAAGTGATCCATGACTCCGGCCAGCCGTTCGCTATCGTTCGCGCGGTGCCCACTGCGGCGCTCAATCGCAGCCGCTATCTGCTGCTGGTGTTTTCCGACCGGCGTACCCCCGAACAGCGCGCCAACGACTCTGCCGTGGCGCAGGAAGCCGCCGACCGTGAGGCCGAGCAGGCGCGACAGGGCGAGCAGGCACCCGCGGACGGGCAGGCGCCGGCTGCGGACGCTGGTGCAGAGGAGACGAACTGATGGTTGGCGTGCAGCCTCGCAATGGCTGGGTGATCTGGCTCAGCCTCGCGCTGGGTTTGTTACTCAGTGTTTCGCCGTTGCCCGAGTTCATGCAGATCGGCCGCCCGCTGTGGGTCGCGCTGGTGCTGACCTACTGGGTGCTGGCCCTGCCGCACCGTGTCGGCATGACCACCGCCTGGGTTCTGGGCCTGGCGCAGGACGTGCTGTTCGGCACGTTGCTGGGGCAGAACGCGCTGATCCTGACGTTGATCACCTTCCTGGTGCTGAGCCTGCACCAGCGTCTGCGCATGTTCCCCATGTGGCAGCAGAGCATGGTGCTGATGGTGGTGTTCGGTCTGGCCCAGCTGGTTCAGCTGTGGCTCAATGCGCTGACCGGCAGTCGGCCGCCGACCCTGGCCTTCATCCTGCCGGCGCTGGTCAGTGCCCTGCTCTGGCCGTGGATCTGCGCCATCCTGCGTGGTCTGCACCTGCGCCTCAACGTCAACTGAGCGCGGCCCGCCGCACGGCTGGTCGCGGTTCGCCAACGGAGATACCCGCATGGCCGAGCTGTTCCTGGCCTCCGCTTCGCCCCGTCGGCGTGAACTGCTGGCCCAGATCGCTGTGCCATGTGTCACGCAAATCGCCTCGATAGATGAAACCCCGTTGCCAGCCGAGCCTGCTGCAGTCTATGTAGAGCGCCTGGCGCTGGAAAAGGCGCGTGCGGGGCTGCGTGCCCTGGGCGAGCGGGCCGATGCCGTGGTCCTGGGGGCCGATACGGCGGTGGTGCTGGATGGGCGCATTCTCGGCAAGCCGGCCGACTTCGTCGAGTCCCGCGAGATGCTCTTGAGTTTGTCCGGTCGCAGCCATCAGGTCATGACCGCAGTCGCCCTGGTGGGCGCCGGGCGGGAGTCGTCCCGGGTGGTGACCAGCGAGGTGAGTTTCCGCACCCTCGGTGAGGCGGAGATCGAGGCCTACTGGGCCAGTGGCGAGCCCTGCGACAAGGCCGGCAGTTATGGTATCCAGGGGCTGGCGGCGGTGTTCGTCAACCATATGCAGGGCAGTTATTCGGCGGTGGTGGGGCTGCCGCTGTGCGAAACTGCCGAGATGCTTGGCCAGTTCGGTATTGCCTGCTGGCAGTTGCCGGCGCAAGGGGGCGTCTAGAAACGCGGGGCGTTTCCAGCGATTCCCGAAAGCTTGAGTCCGCGGGGCGGCGTTATGGTCCGGCCGGCATGATCACCAGGATGGATGCATGAGCGAAGAGATTCTGATCAACATCACGCCGATGGAATCGCGTGTGGCCGTAGTGGAAAACGGTGTGCTGCAGGAAGTGCACGTCGAGCGTACGCAGAAGCGTGGCATCGTCGGCAACATCTACAAGGGCAAGGTGGTGCGCGTGCTGCCCGGCATGCAGGCGGCCTTCGTCGACATCGGCCTGGAACGTGCCGCGTTCATCCATGCCTCGGAGATCTCCACCCGCGAGGGCGCCGCGATCGAGCCGATCAGCGCGCTGGTGCACGAAGGCCAGAGCCTGGTGGTGCAGGTGACCAAGGACCCGATCGGCAGCAAGGGCGCGCGCCTGACCACCCAGCTGTCGATTCCGTCGCGCTACCTGGTGTACATGCCGCGCACCAGCCACGTCGGCATTTCCCTGAAGATCGAGGACGAAGCCGAGCGCGACCGTCTCAAGCAGGTGGTGGCCGACTGCGTGGCCGCCGAGGGAATCGAGGAGGCCGGTGGCTTCATTCTGCGCACGGCTGCCGAGGGGGCCGGTGCCGACGAGATTCTCATCGACATCCGCTACCTGCGGCGCCTGTGGGATCAGATTTCCGCGCAGGTGCAGACCGCCAAGGCGCCTTCGGTGATCTACGAGGACCTGTCGCTGGCACTGCGCACGCTGCGCGACCTGGTCAGCCCGCGTACCGAGAAGATTCGCGTGGACTCGCGCGAGACCTTCCAGAAGATCACTCAGTTCGTCGCCGAGCTGATGCCGGAGATCGCCGACCGCCTGGAGCATTACCCCGGCGAGCGGCCGATCTTCGACCTGTATGGCGTCGAAGACGAGATCCAGCGGGCGCTCGAGCGCAAGGTGCCGCTGAAGTCCGGCGGCTATCTGGTGGTCGACCCCGCCGAGGCGATGAGCACCATCGACGTCAATACCGGCGCCTTCGTCGGCCATCGCACCCTCGAAGAGACCATCTTCAAGACCAACCTGGAAGCGGCCACGGCCATCGCCCGCCAGCTGCGCCTGCGCAACCTGGGCGGGATCATCATCATCGACTTCATCGACATGGAGGACGAGGAGCACCAGCGCCAGGTGCTGCGCACCCTGGAGAAGCAGCTGGAGCGCGATCACGCCAAGACCAACATCATCGGCATCACCGAGCTGGGCCTGGTGCAGATGACCCGCAAGCGTACCCGCGAGAGCCTCGAGCAGATTCTCTGCGAGCCGTGCAGCGCCTGCCAGGGGCGCGGCAAGTTGAAGACTCCCGAGACCATCTGCTACGAGATCTTCCGCGAGATCCTGCGCGAGGCGCGGGCCTACCAGGCGGAAAGCTACCGGGTGCTGGCGAACCAGAAGGTCGTCGACCGCCTGCTCGATGAAGAGTCGGGCAACGTCGCCGATCTCGAAGCCTTCATCGGCCGCACCATCAAGTTCCAGGTGGAAACCATGTATTCCCAGGAACAGTACGATGTGGTGCTGCTCTGAGCGCCGCGAGCGCTGAGGTGAACGGCCTGGTGCGCCTGTTCACCACCTTGCTGCGCTGGGGGCTGGGTGTCCTTGCCGCGCTGCTGGTGCTGGCGGCGCTGTACGTCAGCCTGGGGCGCGAGCTGGTGCCGCTGGTGGCCGAGTACCGCCTCGAACTGGAGGACAAGGCCAGCGCGCAGCTGGGCGTGCCCGTGCGTATCGGCCGGCTCGAAGGGCGCTGGCAGGGGTTCTCCCCGGTGCTGCTGGCGCACGACGTGCGCCTGGGCGCAGAGGACGACGGGCTGAGCCTGGAGCGCGTACAACTGGTGCCCGATGTGCTGGCCAGCCTGCTGGCACGCCAGCCCCGCATCGCCCACCTGCAATTCGACGGTTTGCAGCTGAACCTGCAGCAGGACGGCGAGGGGCGCTGGCATCTGCAGGGTTGGCCACAGCGCGGCGAGCGGCAGATGGATGTCGAGCAGCTGTTGCGACAGTTGCAGGCGGTGCGGCGGGTCAGCCTGTTCGACAGTCGCGTGGTGCTGCAGCCGCTCGATCAGGAACCGTTGCTGCTCAGCTACGTCAATCTGAGCCTGAGCTACGGCAGCAGCCGGCAGCGCCTCGACGGGCGCCTGCTGCTCCCCGACGGCCAGCCGGTTGCCCTGCGGCTGCGCACGCGCATGCAGCCCGAGACCTGGCGCGAGACGGAGTCCGAGCTCTACCTGAGCCTGCCGCAGAGCGACTGGGCAACGTGGTTGCCCAAGTCGCTGCTGGGCGACTGGCAGGTGCAGCGTCTGCAGGCCGGTGGCGAGCTCTGGCTGCAAGGGCGCGGCCTGGCCCTTGATAAAGCTGCGCTGCGCCTGCATGCGCCCGAGCTGCTGGGCGGTCGGGTCAAGCGTGAAGCCGTGACCCTCAAGGACCTGGCCTTCAACGCCTTCTTCGAACACGACGAGCAGGGCATGCGCGGGCAGATCGACTCCCTGGCCATGACCCATGGCGAGCAGCGCATCGGCGAGTTGCACCTGAACCTGAAACAACTCGATGGCGGCGAGACCGACGAGCGCTGGGCGCTGACGGCTGACCGTCTCGACCTGGCGGCCTGGGCGCCGCTGGTGCAGGCGCTGGCGCCCATGCCCGACGCGGCCCACGACGCCCTGGTCGCGCTGGCGCCCGTCGGCGTGGTCAACAACCTGTTGCTCGACTACTACCCGCAGCACCAAGGTGCGGAGCGCCTGCGCTTCGCTGCCAATCTGCAGCAGGTGGGCGTCCAGGCCTACCACGGCGCGCCGGCTGCCGAAAATGTCAGCGGCAGCGTCTCTGGCAACCTGTTCAAAGGCGAGTTGCGCCTGAACAGCGAGAACTTTGCCCTGCACCTGAATGAACTGTTTCCCAAACCCTGGCGCTATCGCCATGCCCAGGCCCGCCTGAGCTGGGACTGGAGCGAAGCCGGCCTGACCCTGTACAGCCCCTACATGCGTGTCGACGGCGAGGAAGGGCAGGTTGCGGGTGACATGCTGATCCGCCTGCTGAGCGATCCCGAGGCCGAGGACTACATGGACCTGCGTGTCGGTTTGCGCGACGGCGATGCGGCCTTCACCGAGAAGTACCTGCCGAGTCTCTCGCCGGGCAT
The DNA here is from genome assembly GCF_029542605.1 of Pseudomonas sp. REST10. Lineage (NCBI taxonomy): Bacteria > Pseudomonadati > Pseudomonadota > Gammaproteobacteria > Pseudomonadales > Pseudomonadaceae > Pseudomonas > Pseudomonas sp. REST10. The sequence continues at coordinate 1,210,720 of NZ_CP035677.1, forward strand.
GAGCCCGGAACTCGATCATTGGCTGAAGACGGCGATCCGTGCCGGCCACGTCGAGGAGGGCTACTTCCAGTATCAGGGCTCGCTGCACAAGGGTGCACCGCTGGCGGCGCGCAGCCTCAGCCTGTTCTTCAAGGTCAGGGATGCCGAGCTGGCTTTCCAGCCTGGCTGGCCATCGCTGCGTGACGGCGCAGGCGAAGTGCTGATCGAGGACGATGCCGTGCGGGTGCGCCTGCAGCAGGGGCGCCTGCTCGACAGTCAGGTCGCGGACGTGGCCGCCAATATCCCGCTGCGGCATGACGGCAAGGCGCCGCACCTGTACCTCGAAGGCGACGTGCAGAGCAGCCTGAGCGATGCCATCAAGCTGCTGCAGGAAGCGCCTCTGGGCACCTCGCAGATCTTCGCCGGCTGGCAGGGCGAGGGGCCGCTGGCCGGACGCCTGAAGCTGGATATCCCGTTGCACAAGGGGGATGCCCCGGTCGTGGTGGTGGACTTCGCCACCGAAGGCGCGCGTCTCAAGCTGCCCAACCCGGACCTGCAGCTGAGCAAGGTGAAGGGCGCGTTTCGTTTCGACAGTGCGGCGGGCCTCAGCTCGCCCGACGTGCGTGGCGAGGTGTTCGGGCGCCAGGTGCGCGGCAAGATCAGCGCCGAGGGCACGCGCGGTCAGGCCAGAACCCTGTTCGATCTGCGCGGGCAGGTGCAGGTCGACACCCTCAACAAATGGTTGAATGGTCCGCAGGCACTGCCTGTCAGCGGCCTGCTGCCCTATCGCCTGCGCCTGACGCTGGATGGCGACGACAGCCAGCTGCGCGTCGATTCCAACCTGCTCGGGGTGAATGTGGCGCTGCCCGCGCCCTTCGGCAAGGGCGCCGAGCAAGAGGCCTATGCCGACTGGCGCATGACGCTGTCCGGCAAGGAGCGCCGCTACTGGGCCGACTATCGTGGGCTGGCCAGCCTGAACCTGGCAGCGCCGCCGACGGCACTGGCCGAGGGACGTGGCGAGCTGATGCTGGGCGGGGAGCCCGCCCGGCTGCCCACCAGCCAGGGCCTGCGTGTGCGTGGTCGCCTGGCCGAGCTGGACCTGGATGCCTGGAAACAGTTCATCGCGGATCACCCGCTGAAGGTGGACGCTGACAGCCAGCGCCTGTTCCGCAGCGCCCAGCTGGATATCGGCCGTTTCAAGGGCTTCGGCCAGGAAGTCGAGCAGCTCGCCGTCGGTCTCGAGCGAGAATCTCAGGGCTGGGCGCTGCAGCTCGACAGCGCATTGGCGAGCGGACGGGTGGTGCTGGCGGACGCCGAGGGCGTACCCATCCAGGTCGACTTGCAGCATGTGAGCCTGCCAGCCCCAGCCGTCGATACGCTGACAACCGACGACGCCCCGGACCCTCTGGCGGGCGTCGACCCCCGGCAGATTCCGGCGCTGGATATCAGGATCGACCGCGTACAGCGGGGGGACAAGGTGCTGGGGGCCTGGTCGCTGAAGGTGCGGCCTGAGGCGCAGGGGGTTCGCTTCGACGATCTCGACCTCGACCTGCGCGGGCTGAAGATCGGTGGCAGCGCCGGCTGGCGTGGCACGCCAGGCAACCTCCAGAGCTGGTACAAGGGGCGCCTGCACGGCGATGACCTTGGCAAGGTGCTCAAGGCCTGGGATTTCGCGCCGAGCGTCACCAGCGAGAGTTTCCGGGTGGATGCCGATGGCAACTGGCCGGGCTCGCCGGCGTGGTTCTCCCTCAAGCGCTTCTCCGGCAACCTCGACCCGTCGCTGCGCAGCGGCCAGTTCGTCGAGGTGCAGGGTTCGGCGCAGGCCTTGCGGGTGTTCGGCTTGCTCAACTTCAATTCGATCGGCCGCCGCCTGCGTCTGGATTTCTCCGACCTGCTGGGCAAGGGCCTCAGCTACGACCGGGTCAAGGGCAACCTGCAGGCGACCAATGGCCTGTTCGTCACGCAGGAGCCCATCACCCTGACAGGGCCCTCGAGCAACCTGGAACTCAATGGCAACCTGGACATGCGCAACGAGCGCATCGACGCCAAATTGCTGGTGACCCTGCCGGTGACCAACAACCTGCCGCTGGCGGCGTTGATCGTCGGTGCGCCGGCCATCGGCGGTGCACTGTTCGTGGTGGACAAGCTGCTGGGCGACAAGGTGGCGCGTTTCGCCAGCGTGCAGTACGACGTCGACGGCCCGCTGCAGGATCCCAAGATCAGCTTCGACAAACCCTTCGAAAAACCGCAATGAAGCGCCGCCTTGGCGTACGCTGTCAGCACCGGAGGCAATGAGCGCAGCCATGAATCTTGCCGTGATACAGATGGTCAGCCAGGCAGAAGTGCGGGCCAACCTCGCGCAGGCTAGGCGTTTGCTGGAGCGTGCCGCACAAGGTGGTGCGCGCCTTGCCGTGCTGCCGGAAAACTTCGCGGCCATGGGCCGGCGCGACCTGGCCGCCATCGGGCGTGCCGAGGCCATGGGCGAGGGACCGATTCTGCCCTGGTTGAAACAGACCGCCCGTGACCTCAGCTTATGGATAGTGGCCGGTACGCTGCCGTTGCCACCGGATGACGACCGCGACGGCAAGCCACGGGCCTGTTCGTTGCTGGTCGATGAACAGGGTGAGCGCGCCGCACGCTATGACAAGCTGCACCTGTTCGATGTCGACGTGGCGGACAATCGTGGTCGCTATCGCGAATCGGACGATTTCGCCCATGGCGAGCAGGTGGTGGTGGTCGACACGCCGGTCGGTCGGCTCGGGCTGACGGTATGCTATGACCTGCGTTTCCCCGAGCTGTATGGCGCACTGCGTGAAGCCGGAGCCGAGCTGATCAGCGTGCCGGCGGCATTCACCGCGGTGACCGGCGCGGCCCACTGGCAGGTGCTGACCCGTGCCCGCGCCATCGAGACCCAGTGCTACCTGCTGGCGGCTGGCCAGGGCGGGGAACACCCCGGGCCACGCTGGACGTTCGGTCATTCGGCCATCATCGACCCCTGGGGGGGCGTGCTGGTCGAGCAGGATCAGGGCGAAGCCGCCTTGCTGGCTTCACGCGATGGCGCCGAGCAGGCGGCCATTCGCCAACGCATGCCGGTGCAGCAGCACCGCCGTCTTTTTTCATCGGGCGTCGCACGCCCGATCGTTGTGGAGTGACCATGAATACGATGTTGCAATCCGTCAGCGAGCACCTGCTCGCCCCAGGTGACCTGACTCTGGATAGCCTCGGCTCGGTGCTGGGTGAGGTCGCCGGGCCGGGCATCGACGCGGCTGATCTGTATTTCCAGAGCCAGGTATCCGAGTCCTGGGTGCTGGAGGACGGGATCGTCAAGGAGGGCAGCTTCAATCTCGATCAGGGCGTCGGCGTGCGTGCGCAGTCGGGCGAGAAGACCGGCTTCGCCTACAGCAACGCGATCAGCCTCGATGCGCTGCAGCAGGCGGCACGTGCGGCGCGCTCGATCTCGCGCGCCGGTCAGCAGGGGCGCGTGCAGGCCTTCGTCAGCCCGCAGGTGACCCAGCTGTATGCCCAGGACAATCCGCTGGATGTCATCGGCCGGGCCGAGAAGGTCGAGTTGCTGCAACGCATCGACCGCGCCACGCGTGCGCTGGACCCGCGCATCAAGCAGGTGACCGTGAGCCTGGCCGGGGTCTGGGACCGCATCCTGGTGGCGGCCCATGATGGCAGCCTGAGCGCCGACATCCGCCCGCTGGTGCGTTTCAACGTCAGTGTCATCGTCGAGCAGAACGGCCGCCGTGAGCGTGGCGGGCATGGTGGTGGCGGACGCACCGACTACCGCTATTTCCTCAGCGAGGATCGCGCCATGGGCTATGCCCGTGAGGCGCTGCGCCAGGCGCTGGTCAACCTGGAAGCCGTTGCCGCGCCTGCCGGGACCCTGCCGGTGGTGATGGGCGCGGGCTGGTCGGGCGTGCTGCTGCACGAAGCGGTAGGCCATGGCCTGGAAGGCGACTTCAACCGCAAGGGCAGCTCGGCGTACAGCGGCAAGGTGGGCGAGAAGGTCGCGTCCAGCCTGTGCACCATCGTCGACGACGGCACCCTGGCCGAACGTCGCGGCTCGCTCAGCGTCGATGACGAAGGCACGCCGACGCAGTGCACCACGCTGATCGAGAACGGCGTGCTCAAGGGCTACATGCAGGACAAGCTCAACGCCCGCCTGATGGGCGTCGCCGCCACCGGTAACGGCCGGCGTGAGTCCTACGCGCATCTGCCGATGCCGCGCATGACCAACACCTACATGCTGGCCGGCGAGAGCGATCCGGAAGAAATCATCCGTTCGGTGAAGAAGGGCATCTATTGCGCCAACCTGGGCGGTGGCCAGGTGGACATCACCAGTGGCAAGTTCGTGTTCTCCACCAGCGAGGCCTACCTGATCGAGGACGGCAAGATCACTGCGCCGGTCAAGGGCGCCACCTTGATCGGCAATGGGCCGGAAGCCATGAGCCGCGTGTCCATGGTCGGCAACGACCTGGCCCTGGACAGCGGTGTCGGCACCTGTGGCAAGGACGGCCAGTCGGTGCCGGTAGGCGTTGGTCAGCCGACGCTGAAGATCGATGCGATCACGGTCGGCGGTACCGGTGCCTAGAGGGTGCGAGGTCAGCGCAGGCCGCGCTGGATCTCGTCGAGTTCACGGATGTACTTGAACACCTTGCGTGCGGCCGCCGGCGGCTTGTTGCGCGCGGCCTCGTGCTGGGCATGACGTATCAGGCCGCGCAGGTGCTGGCGGTCCGCGTCGGGGTAGTGCTCGAAAAAGCTTTCCAGGGCGCTGTCGCCTTCGCCGATCAGGCGGTCGCGCCAGCGCTCGAGGGCGTGAAAGCGCTCGTTGTATTCACGGGTGGAGGTGTCCACCTGGTCGATCATGGCGAGGATCGCCTCGACATCCTGTTCACGCATCAGCTTGCCGATGAACTGGATGTGGCGTTTGCGCGCCGCGTTGGCCGTATGCTTCGGCGCTTCGGCCAGTGCCCGGCGCAGGGCGTCGGTCAGCGGCATCTTGGCCAGCAGGTCGGGTTTGAGCGTGGTCAGTCGCTCGCCGAGTTCCTGCAGGGCATGCAGTTCGCGCTTGACCTGGGATTTGCTCTTCTCCAGGGAGAAGTCGTCGAAAGAATCAGACATGGGGCGGGTCCAGATGGAAACGCCGCCATGATAACAGCAGCTGCGAGCTTCAAGCTTCAAGCGAAAAACGGGTTCGGCGTTTTTCTTGTAGCGGGGAGCTTGTAGCTTGAAGCTGCTTTTTAGGAGTCGTTATGAGTGAGTTAGAACAGATCGGGCCGCAGGCCTTGCCAGAGCTGCAGCAGCAGGTCGAGAGCATTCTTGCCGAGGCGGCGCGCCAGGGTGCCAGTGCGTGCGAAGTGGCGGTCTCGATCGGCCAGGGACTGTCGACCACGGTGCGTCAGCGCGAAGTGGAAACCGTGGAGTTCAACCGCGACCAGGGCTTCGGCATCACCCTGTACGTCGGCCAGCGCAAGGGCTCGGCCAGTACCTCGGCGACCGGCCTCGACGCCGTTCGCGAGACGGTGGCGGCGGCGCTGGCGATCGCCAGGCACGCGTCCGAAGACGAATGCGCCGGCCTGGCCGACGCGGCGCTGATGGCGCGCGAGTTGCCGGAACTGGACCTCTATCACCCCTGGGCGATCAGCCCGGAGCAGGCGGTGGAGCAGGCGCTGGCGTGCGAAGCGGCGGCCTTCGCTGCTGACCCGCGCATCCGCAACGCCGATGGCACCAGCCTCAACACCCATCAGGGCTGCCGCGTGTACGGCAACAGCCATGGCTTCATCGGCGGTTACGCCAGCACCCGGCACAGCCTGAGCTGCGTGATGATCGCCGAGGGCGAAGGGCAGATGCAGCGTGACTACTGGTACGACGTCAACCGCCAGGGCGAGTTGCTGGCCGACGCCGCCGGTATCGGCCAGCGCGCGGCGCAACGTGCCGTCAGCCGCCTGGGCGCACGCCCCGTGCCGACATGCGAAGTGCCGGTGCTGTTCGCAGCGGAGCTCGCCGGGGGGCTGTTCAGTCACCTGCTGGCAGCGATCTCCGGTGGCAACCTCTACCGTCACTCGTCCTTCCTGGAAGGGGCGCTCGGTCAGCGCCTGTTCCCTGAGTGGCTGAGCCTCGACGAACGTCCGCACCTGCCGCGAGCGCTGGGCAGCGCCGCGTTCGATGGCGATGGCCTGGCCACCTATGCCAAGCCGTTCGTGGACAAGGGCGAGCTGGTGTCCTACGTGCTCGGCACCTACTCCGGCCGCAAGCTGGGCCTGCCCAGCACGGCCAACTCGGGGGGCGTGCACAACCTGTTCGTCACTCATGGCGACGAGGACCAGCAGGCGTTGACCCGGCGCATGGGACGCGGGCTGCTCGTGACCGAGCTGATGGGGCAGGGGCTCAACCTGGTGACTGGCGATTATTCGCGTGGCGCCGCCGGTTTCTGGATCGAGAACGGCGAGATCCAGTTTCCGGTGCAGGAAGTCACCATCGCCGGCAATCTGCGCGACATGTTCGCCCAGATCGTCGCGGTCGGCAGCGATCTGGAGCGCCGTGGCAACATCTGCACCGGCTCGGTACTGATCGAGCGGATGACGGTCGCCGGCAGCTGATCCCCAGGCCGACCGCCGCGTCGGCCTCTCTCCTTGCGCGCCCGCTGCACGGCGCGCTGCTAAGCCCACACGGATTGCGTGTTGATTATCTCATGATAATGGGAATAAATATCATTACGCAATCTGGTGGGCCTCTATGCACAATCCCTACTCCTCGCTCTGTCTCGACTGCTGGCACTGGCAAGGTCTGCGCATTCGCTGCGCGCTGCTGCCGGACGACCCGCGCCTGTTCGATTTCCACGAGGCGCAGGGGCGTCAGCTGGTCGCGCAGGGGCGCCTGGACGCCTGGCGGATGTGGTGGCACCTGGCGCAGTTGCTGCTCGACAGCGCTGCCGATCCGGCATTGCCCTGGCATTGGCGCAGCCAGTGCCTGGACCGTGCCTGGCGCCCCCTCTACGCCCTGCAGATGCTCGCCAGTGATCGCCGCCGCCTGCTGCGCCTGGATGCATTGCGCAGCCGCCTGGCTCACCTGCGCCTGGCGCCATCGCTTTCCTACGACGAATCAGCTGAGGGACCATCCCATGCTTGAAATGACTGCTAGCACCCGAATCGAACGCGACAGCATGGGGGAGTTGGCCGTACCCGGTGGCGCGCTCTATGGCGCACAGACGCAGCGCGCGGTGAACAACTTCCCGATCTCCGGGCAGCGTATGCCGGTCGCTTTCGTGCGTGCACTGATCCTGGCCAAGGCGGCTGCGGCGCGGGCCAACGTCGAGTTGCAGCAGCTCGATGCGCCGATGGGCGATGCCATTGTCAGCGCCTGCCAGCAACTGCTCGACGGCGATTTCATGGCGCATTTCCCGGTGGACGTGTTCCAGACCGGCTCTGGCACCAGCTCCAACATGAACGCCAACGAGGTGATCGCCACCCTGGCCAGCGACCTGCTGGGCGATGCGGTCAGTGCCAACGATCACGTCAATTGCGGGCAGAGCAGCAATGACATCATTCCCACGACCATTCACGTCAGCGCTGCCATCGAGCTGCATGAGCGCCTGCTGCCGGCGCTTGGCCACCTGCTGCAGGCGCTGTGCGAGAAGTCGCTGGAAGTGCGCCCTTACGTGAAGACAGGGCGTACCCATCTGATGGACGCCATGCCGGTGCGCATGAGCCAGGTGCTCGACGGCTGGGCGCAGCAGATCCAGGCCAATATCGAGCACCTGCGTCATCTGCAACCCTCCCTGCAGGCACTGGCCCAGGGCGGTACGGCAGTGGGCACCGGGGTCAACGCGCACCCGCGTTTTGCCGAGCAGTTCTGCCAGGAGCTGAGCACCCTGAGTGGTCTGCCTTTCACCACCGGCACCAACTTCTTCGCCCTGATCGGTTCGCAGGACACCGCCGTTGCCGTCTCCGGTCAGCTGAAGACGGTAGCGGTGTCGCTGATGAAGATCGCCAACGACCTGCGCTGGATGAATTCGGGGCCTCTGGCCGGCCTGGCCGAGATCGAGCTGGAGGCCCTGCAGCCTGGCTCATCGATCATGCCGGGCAAGGTCAATCCGGTGATCCCGGAAGCGACCGCGATGGTGGCGGCGCAGGTGATCGGCAATGACGCGGCCATCGCCATCGCCGGCCAGTCCGGCAACTTCGAGCTCAACGTGATGCTACCGCTGGTGGCCGACAACCTGCTGTCGAGCATGCAGTTGCTGAGCAATGCCAGCCGCCTGCTGGCCGACCGGGCGATCAGCAGCTTCAAGGTCAACCAGCCGAAGCTCAGGGAGGCGCTGGAGCGCAACCCGATACTGGTTACCGTGCTCAACCCGCTGATCGGCTACCTCAAGGCCGCGGAGATCGCCAAGCAGGCCTACCGCGAACAGCGACCGATCATCGATGTGGCGCTGGAGCACACCGAGCTGAGCCGTCAGCAACTCGAGCATCTGCTCGACCCGGAGAAACTCACCGCAGGCGGTCTGTAAATCCACTGGCGAGCAGCCGGGAGGTAACCATGGAGCACTGGAAACATATCATCGAAGCGGGCAACCGCTGCTTTCGGGACGGCGACTGGGTGCAGGCCCGTGAACTCTATCTGCAAGCCCTGGCCGAGGCTCAGGTGCTGTTCGGGCGCTGGCACGAGCACAACATGGCAGTGGCCGCGTTCGTGATCTCGCACCACAACCTGGCCGATCTGCATCTGACGCTGGGCCAGCCGGAGGAGGCGGCGGAGAACCTCTGCGCCAGCCATGAACGCCTGTTGCAGACCCTGGGCGACGCGCAGCAGCCTCAGGCACTGCGGGATATCGCCATGCATCACAGCCGGCGTACCTACATCGAACTGCTGCAGTTCATCGCCGAGCACGGCGCATTCCCGCGTACCGACCGCCTGCTGGGGGCGCCGAGCAGGCGCCAGCAGCACCTGGCCTGCAATGGCCGTCACTGTCACTGAAGGATGACGTCAATGCCTTATCAGCTTCCGCCGCTCGCCTACGCCTACGATGCCCTGGAACCGCATATCGATGCGCAGACCATGGAGATTCACCACACTAAGCATCATCAGACCTATATCAACAACCTCAACGCGGCGCTGCAAGGTACGGCGTATGCCGAGCAGGACGTCGAGCAGTTGCTGCGTCAAGTCAGCGAGCTGCCGCAGAGCCTGCAGGGCGCGGTGATCAACCAGGGGGGTGGCCACGCCAATCACAGCCTGTTCTGGCAGGTGATGTCGCCCAGCGGAGGCGGCGTGCCCGAGGGGGAACTGGCGTTGGCGATCGATACCGAACTGGGTGGTTTCGCGGCATTCAAGGAGGCCTTCACGCAGGCGGCGCTGAGTCGTTTCGGCAGTGGCTGGGCCTGGCTCAGCGTGACGCCGCAGCGCAGGTTACTGGTCGAGAGCAGCGCCAATCAGGACAGTCCGCTGATGCACGGCAACACGCCGATTCTCGGGCTGGACGTCTGGGAGCACGCCTACTACCTGCGTTACCAGAACCGCCGGCCGGAATACATTGGTGCCTTCTACAACGTCATCGACTGGGCGGAAGTGGCGAGTCGATTCCGACGGGCGTCGAGCTGAGGATGCGCCTGGTGATGCTGCGGCGAACCTTGCTGAGCCCCTCGGCAGCGGCCAACGGACGAGTACTGCGTTATCTGCTGGGTGGGGCCATCCTGTTCAGCGGTGCGTTGCTGCTGTTCATCCAGTCGACCGCGCTGCTCGATCCGCACGCGCAGCCACGCTTGATGGATGCCTTGCAGGGCGGGCTGTTGTGCGCGCTCGGCACCGCGTCAGGCGCGCTGCCGGTATTGTTCATGCGCGAGTTGTCCCAGCGCTGGCGTGACCGTCTGCTCGGCTTCGGTGCCGGGGTCATGCTTGCGGCGGCAGTGTTCTCTCTGTTGATACCGGCGCTGGACGTGGCGCGCACGCAAGGGTTCGGCCCCTGGTCGGCTGGCGCGCTGGGCAGTGCTGGCCTGCTGCTGGGCGCGGCTGGGTTGCTCGGTTTGGCGCGTTTGCTGGACGCGCGGCAGTGCCTGCCGGATACGCAGGCCGGTCTGACGCCGGGCGTGCTGTTGTTCGTCATCGCCATCATGCTGCACAACGTGCCGGAAGGCATGGCTGTCGGTGTGGCTGTCGGGGCCGGACTGAGCGGCGCCGAGGGCCTGGTGATCGGTATCGCCCTGCAGGACGTGCCGGAGGGACTGATCGTCGCCCTGGTGCTGGCCAGTGCCGGTATGGGGCGGGGTAGGGCGGTGCTGATCGGCGCGGCGTCCGGGCTGGTCGAGCCGCTGTTCGCGGTGCTCTGCGCCTGGGTGGTGAGCCTGTCGCAGTTACTGTTGCCTTGGGGGTTGGCGCTGGCTGCGGGGGCCATGCTGGTCGCCGTGACTCACGAAGTCATTCCCGAGTCGCACGGCAACGGTTATCGCGGCGATGCCAGTCTGGCACTGGCGATGGGCTTCTGCCTGATGATGGTGCTGGATACGGCCCTGGCCTAGAACTGAAGAGCCGGGTGCAACTGGTCGCGGACTTATTCGCCTTCCTCGAAGTAGTTCTCGATCAGGCCGACTAGGGCTTCCATCGCTTGCAGCTCCTGTTCGCCTTCGGTCGACAGGTGCACATCGGTGCCCTTGCCGGCCGCGAGCATCATCACAGCCATGATGCTCTTGCCATCGACCAGGCTCTCGGGGCTTCTGCCAATGCGTACCTGGCAGGGGTAGGTCGTGGCCACGCCAACGAACTTGGCCGCAGCACGTGCGTGCAGGCCGAGCTTGTTGATGATGGTGATATCGCGTGCTGGCATCGCGGCGGGGCTCCTTAGCTGAGGTCGCGGTGACGCACCTGGACGTTCTTCAGTTTCTCTTTCAGTGCCTGGCTCAGGCGACTGGCCAGGTAGACCGAACGGTGGTGACCGCCGGTGCAGCCGATGGCGACGGTCACGTAGGCCCGGTTGCTGGCGGCGAAGCGGGGCAGCCACTTGTCCAGATAGACGAGAATGTCCTGATACATTTCTTCCACTTCCGGTTGCGCCGCCAGGTAGTCGATCACGGGCTGGTCGAGGCCGGAGTAGTCGCGTAATTCGGGTTTCCAGTATGGATTGGGCAGGCAGCGGGCATCGAACACCAGGTCGGCGTCCACCGGCATGCCGCGCTTGAAGCCGAAGGACTCGACCAGAAATGCCGTGCCAGTCTGCTCCTGGCCCAGCAGGCGGAGCTTGAGGGCGTCGCGCAACTGGTACAGATTCAGGCGTGTGGTGTCGATCCTCAGGTCGGCGCGATCGGTGATCGGTGCCAGCAACTGGCTTTCGTAGGCGATCGCCTCGGCCAGCGAGCGGTTGTCATTGGTCAGCGGGTGGCGCCGGCGGGTTTCCGAGAAGCGCTTGAGCAGGGTGTCGTCTTCGGCATCGAGATAGAGCACGTCGCAGCGAATGTTGCGCTGGCGCACTTCGTCGAGCAGCTCGGGAAAACGCTTGAGCTGGCTCAGCAGGTTACGTGCATCGATGGATACCGCAACCTGTGGCAGGAGCATGTCGCTGTGCGGCAGAAAGCGTTCGGCGAGATCAGGCAGGAGGCCGGCTGGCAGGTTGTCGATGCAATAGAAGCCGTTGTCCTCAAGGACATCGAGGGCGGTGCTCTTGCCCGAGCCCGAGCGACCGCTGACGATGATCAGGCGCATGCTTATTGACCGTTCTGAGTGTCCACGACCACTTGGTAAAGGTCTTCGCCGCTTGAGGCATGGCGCAGACGTTCACGTACGTCGCCGCGGTCGAGCATGCTGGCGATCTGGCGTAGCAGCTCGAGGTGAGCGTCGGTTGCGGCTTCCGGCACCAGCAGTACGAACAGCAGGTCGACCGGGGCGCCGTCGATGGCGTCGAAGTCCACTGCGGTGTCCAGATGCAGCACGGCGCTGATCGGATCACTGCAGCCAGCCAGGCGGCAGTGAGGAATGGCGATGCCGTTGCCGAAACCGGTCGAGCCGAGTTTCTCGCGGGCAATCAGGCTTTCGAAAATGTCCTGGGCATCCAGGTCGGGAAGATCGCGGGCGACCAGGTTGGCGATCTGTTCGAGCACGCGTTTCTTGCTGCCGCCCGGCACGTTCACCAGGGAACGGCCGGGGGTCAGGATGTTTTCAAGTCGGATCATGGATGGGGAATGTCAGCGGGCCGTGGCGCCTTGCAGGCGGTCGAGCTGCTTTTCCTTGTGCTTGATAAGTTGACGGTCAAGTTTGTCGGCCAACAGGTCGATGGCTGCGTACATGTCCTGATGTTCGGCGTTGGCGACGACTTCGCCGCCTGCAACGTGCAGAGTCGCCTCGATCTTCTGCTTGAGTTTCTCGACCTCCATGGTCACCTGAACGTTGGTGATCTTGTCGAAGTGGCGTTCCAGTCGGCCCAGTTTCTCGCCGATATAGTCACGCAGGGCGTCGGTCACATCCAGCTGATGTCCACTGATGTTGACTTGCATACCGCTTTCTCCTTGTTGCCTTGTGTAAGAGACGGGTCTCTTGCGACCCGCCACCGGAACACGTTGGCTTGGAGGCCCAGGCCTCCAATCGATCTGGCCTACATCAGTCGTTTGCGCTCACTGGAGGGCGCTATGCCGAGGGACTCGCGATACTTGGCGACCGTCCGACGGGCGACTTGGATGCCTTGTGCCTCCAGTAAACCAGCGATCTTGCTGTCACTCAACGGCTTTTTCGCGTTTTCTGCAGCGACCAGTTTCTTGATGATTGCGCGGATCGCGGTGGACGAGCATTCGCCCCCTTCGGAGGTGCTGACGTGGCTGGAGAAGAAGTATTTCAGCTCGTAAATGCCGCGCGGGGTGTGCATGAACTTTTGCGTGGTCACGCGCGAGATGGTCGACTCGTGCATGCCGACCGCTTCGGCGATGTCGTGCAGGACCAGCGGTTTCATTGCCTCGTCGCCGTAGTCGAGGAAACCGCGCTGGTGCTCGACGATCTGCGTGGCCACCTTCATCAGCGTTTCGTTGCGGCTTTGCAGGCTCTTGATGAACCAGCGCGCTTCCTGCAACTGGTTGCGCATGAAGGTGTTGTCGGCGCTGGAGTCGGCTCGCTTGACGAAGCCCGCGTACTGCGCGTTGACGCGCAGGCGTGGCATGGCTTCCTGGTTGAGCTCCACCAGCCAGCGATCGTTGTGCTTGCGCACGATCACGTCCGGGACCACGTATTCCGGCTCGCTGGATTCGATCTGCGAGCCCGGGCGCGGGTTGAGGCGCTGGATCAGTTCGATGACCTGGCGCAGTTCGTCTTCCTTGAGCTTGGTACGCCGCATCAGCTGGGCGTAGTCGCGGCTGCCGAGTACTTCGAGGAAGTCACTGACCACGCGCTGCGTTTCGCTCAGCCATGGTGTGCCGGCAGGCAGCTGGCGCAGTTGCAGCAGCAGGCACTCGCGCAGGTCGCGCGCGCCGATGCCGGCCGGCTCGAACTGCTGGATGCGATGCAGGACGACCTCGACTTCGTCCTGCTCGATGTCGAGTTCAGGGTCGAAGGACTCGGTGACTTCCTCGAGGGTTTCTTCGAGGTAGCCGTCGTTGTTGATGCAGTCGATCAGGGTGGCGGCGATCAGGCGGTCCTTGTCGGACATGGGCGCCAGGTTCAGCTGCCAGAGCAGGTGGCTCTGCAGGCTCTCGCCGCTGGAGGTACGGGTGGTGAAGTCCCACTCGTCATCGTCGTTGCTCGGCAGGCTGCTGGCGCTGGTCTGGTAGACGTCTTCCCACGCCGTGTCGACCGGCAGTTCATTGGGAATGCGCTCTGCCCACTCGCCTTCTTCCAGGCTGTCCACTGTCGGGGTGGATTCCTGGTAGCTGTCTTCCTTGCTGGGGGTGGGGGCGGCGCTTTCCGCGCCGTCGGCCATGGGGTCGCTGTTGTCGAAGTCGTCGCCGTCTTCCTGGCGCTCGAGCATGGGGTTGGATTCCAGTGCCTCCTGGATTTCCTGTTGCAGGTCCAGGGTCGACAGTTGGAGGAGGCGGATAGCCTGTTGCAGCTGCGGTGTCATCGTCAGCTGCTGGCCCATCTTGAGGACTAGCGATGGTTTCATTGCAGACCTTAATTTACTGGCGAGTTACGCCTTCCACATCAGGGCGCCGAAGCGCCGCCAGGAAGCAAATTATATGCCTGAATTTCTCGTTCTTGCCTAGGGGGTGCAATATTTCTGTAGCGAAATAGCCTGCGCCCTACAGGCGGAACTCGTGGCCCAGATACACCTCTTTCACCGTCTGGTTGGCGAGGATGGTCTCGGCGTTGCCTTCGGCGATCAGCTGGCCGTCGTTGACGATGTAGGCGGTCTCGCAGATGTCCAGGGTCTCGCGCACGTTGTGATCGGTGATCAGGATGCCGATGCCCTTGGCCTTGAGGTGATGGATGATCTGCTTGATGTCACCCACCGAGATCGGGTCGACGCCGGCGAAGGGTTCGTCGAGCAGGATGAACTTCGGGTTGGTGGCCAGGGCGCGAGCGATCTCCACGCGACGCCGTTCACCACCGGACAGGCTCATGCCCAGGCTGTCGGCGATGTGATGGATGTGGAACTCCTGCAGCAGGCTTTCCAGTTCGGCCTGACGTCCGGCGCGGTCGAGATCCTTGCGGGTCTCGAGGATGGCCATGATGTTGTCGGCTACCGACAGCTTGCGGAAGATCGAGGCTTCCTGCGGCAGGTAGCCGATGCCGGCGCGAGCGCGGCCATGCATGGGCTGATGGCTGACGTCGATGTCGTCGATCAGTACGCGGCCCTGATCGGCGCGTACCAAGCCGACGATCATGTAGAAGCAGGTGGTCTTGCCGGCGCCGTTGGGGCCCAGCAGGCCGACGATCTGCCCGCTTTCGATGCTCACGCTGACGTCGCGCACGACCTGGCGGCTCTTGTAGCTTTTCGCCAGATGTTGGGCTTTGAGAATGGCCATTACTGCTGTGCCTGATCCGCGGGTTTGTTCTTCGGTTGGATGACCATGTCGATGCGCGGGCGCGGCGTGCTGACATTGCTGCCAGTGGCGCGGCCTGCGTTGACGATCTGGCGGCGGGTGTCGTAGACGATCTTCTCGCCCTCGAAGGTATTGCCTTCCTGGATCACCTTGGCCTGATCGATCAGTACGATGCGTTCGTTGCTGGCGAAGTACTGGATCGTCTTGCCGTAGGCCTTGACGATGTCCTTGTCCACGTCCGGCTTCTGCTCGTAGTAGGCGAGGTTGCCCACCGAGGTGAACACGTCGATGTCGCCGCTGGCGGTCTGGGTGATGGTGACGGTGTCGCCGGTGATCTTCAGGGTGCCCTGAGTGATGATCACATCGCCGCGATAGACTGCGACGCCCTGCTTGTCATCCAGCTCGGCCGTGTCGGCCTGGATGCGGATCGGCTGGTCGCGATCCGATGGCAGTGCCCAGGCGGCCGCGCTTCCCAATGCGGCGCCGAGGCTGAGAATCAGGGGGAGGGTGTTAACGAACCTCATGCTGGCCTCTTACGTTGGACTGCAGGATCATCCTGCCGTCATTCAAGTACGCTTTCATTCCTTGTGCCGTGGTCACCCCATTGGCCGCGACGATTCTAACGGCTTGCTTGGTCTGCGCATATTCCTTGTCGGGAATTACGGTCATGCGGCTGCTGGTGATGATGGTCGGGCGGTTCTTGGCATCGGTGCGCGCGATGCGCACATCGTCGATCAGCTCCACCTCGGTGCCGCCGGGGGAGACCTCGGCGCGCTGGCTGGTGACCTTCCAGGGCAGTTCGGTGCCGCGGTAGAGGTCCAGCTTGGGGGTGTCGACCAGGGTGATGTCGGTGCTCTTGACGTGCTCGAGCTTCTCCGCGGTCATGCGGTAGTGCAGCTTGCCGTCATCCTGGTATTGCACGGTGCGCGCACCCAGCACGTAGAAGTCGATGGCGTCGTCGTTGCTGGCCTGTTGCGGCTTGTGGGCGTTTTCCGGGGCGATGTTCCAGTACCCGAGGGCGGCCACGACGGCTGCGATCAGGGCGAAAATCAGGGTGTTGATGGCTTTGCGCAGCATGCTTGGCTCACAGGTAGGCGGCTTGAGCCGCATCCAGCGTGCCCTGGGCACGCATGATCAGTTCGCAGAATTCCCGGGCGGCGCCTTCCCCGCCGCGCGCCTGGGTCACGCCATGGGCGTGCTGGCGCACGAAGCCGTCTGCGCTGGCCACGGCCATGCCCAGACCGACGCGACGGATGACCGGCAGGTCCGGCAGGTCATCGCCCAGATAGGCGACCTGCTCATAGTCTAGGCCGAGTTCGGCGAGCAGGCCGTCGAGAACGACGAGCTTGTCTTCACGGCCCTGGAACAGGTGCTGGATGCCGAGGTTGTTGGCGCGGCGCTCGACTACCGGGGTCTTGCGCCCGCTGATGATCGCGGTGCGCACGCCCGAGCCGATGAGCATCTTGATGCCGTGGCCGTCGAGGGTGTTGAAGGTCTTGAACTCGCTGCCGTCTTCGAGGAAGTACAGGCGGCCGTCGGTGAGTACGCCATCGACGTCGAAGATCGCCAGCTTGACGGCGCGTGCTCGCTGCAGCAGGTCGTTCATCACATCACCCCCGCGCGCAGCAGGTCGTGCATGTTCAATGCGCCGACCGGGTTGTCCTGGTCGTCGACGACGACCAGAGCATTGATCTTGTGGTCTTCCATGATCTTCAGGGCCTCTGCCGCCAGCATCTCTGCGCGGGCGGTCTTTCCATGCGGGGTCATCACGTCATCGATCAGCGCCTGGCGCACGTCGATGCCCTTGTCCAGCGTGCGACGCAGGTCGCCATCGGTGAAGATGCCGGCCAGGCGGCCGTCGTTCTCCAGTACCACGGTCATGCCCAGGCCTTTCTGGGTCATTTCCAGCAGTGCGTCACGCAGGCTGGTGCCGCGGTGCACGCAGGGCAGTGCGTCGCCCTTGTGCATGACGTTCTCCACTTTCAGCAGCAGGCGGCGGCCAAGTGCGCCGCCCGGGTGGGAGAAGGCGAAGTCTTCGGCGGTGAAGCCGCGAGCTTCCAGCAGGGCGATGGCCAGTGCGTCGCCCAGTACCAGGCTGGCGGTGGTCGAGGAGGTCGGTGCCAGGTTCAGCGGGCAGGCTTCCTGCGAGACGCTGGCATCGAGATTGACCTCGGCGGCCTGGGCCAGCGGCGAGTTCGGGTTGCCGGTCATGCTGATCAGGCGAATGCCGAGACGCTTGATCAGCGGCAGCAGCGTGACGATCTCCGCCGTGGAACCGGAGTTGGACAGGGCCAGGACGATGTCGTCGCGGGTGATCATGCCCATGTCGCCGTGGCTGGCTTCGGCCGGATGAACGAAGAACGCGGTGGTGCCGGTGCTGGCCAGGGTGGCGGCGATCTTGTTGCCGATATGCCCGGACTTGCCCATGCCGACCACGACCACGCGGCCCTTGCAGTCCAGGATCAGCTCGCAGGCCTTGACGAAATCTGCGTCGATACGAGGCAAAAGTTCCTGTACTGCTTCGATCTCGAGGCGAATGGTGCGCTGCGCGGAGTCAATCAGGTCGCGGGTCTGGTTCATGCTGAACGAAGCTTCGGGCGAAAAAGACGGGGATTATAAACGGAAAAGCTTGCAGCGCTCACCTTTGCTGAGTGTGCTTAGTATCGAAGCTGTCGCAAGTCTGAACGCTGGCGCGCGCCGCTATTGGGCGGCAACTCCAGCAAATGCTATAGTCCGCGGCCATTTCGGCCATCTTGCAGGTGTGTCCCATTAGGTGGGAGATGGCGTCTGCCAGGAAGGCCAGTTTTTCAAGGAGTTCAGATGAGCGCCGAGCACGAGTATGCGATCGAGCTGCAGGGCGTCAGCTTCAAGCGTGGCGCGCGGTCGATCTTCGACACGGTCGATATCCGCATACCGCGCGGCAAGGTCACCGGCATCATGGGGCCGTCCGGTTGCGGCAAGACCACGCTGCTGCGGCTGATCGCCGCCGAGTTGCGTCCGTCCGCCGGTGACGTCCGCGTCGCGGGTGTCAGTCTGCCGAAGCTGTCGCGCGATGAGCTGTTCGACATGCGCAAGCAGATGGGCGTGCTGTTCCAGAGCGGTGCGCTGTTCACCGACCTCGATGTCTTCGAGAACGTCGCCTTTCCGTTGCGCGTGCACACCAAGCTGCCCGAAGAGATGATCCGCGACATCGTGCTGATGAAGCTGCAGGCCGTCGGTCTGCGTGGCGCGCTGGAGCTGATGCCGGACGAGCTGTCCGGCGGCATGAAGCGTCGTGTGGCCCTGGCGCGTGCCATTGCGCTGGACCCGCAGATACTGCTGTACGACGAGCCCTTCGTCGGCCAGGACCCCATCGCCATGGGCGTGCTGGTGCGCCTGATCCGCCTGCTCAATGACGCGCTGGGAATCACCAGCGTGGTGGTCTCTCACGACCTGGCGGAAACCGCCAGCATTGCCGACTACCTCTATGTCGTCGGTGATGCGCAGGTGCTGGGACACGGCACCCCGGCCGAGCTGATGGAGTCGGATAACCCGCGTATCCGGCAGTTCATGAAAGGCACGCCGGATGGTCCGGTGCCCTTTCATTATCCGGCGCCGGATTACCGCGAAGATCTGTTGGGGAGAGGTTGATGCGCAGAATTTCACCGCTCGAACGGCTGCGTCTGTTCGGTCGTGCGGGTATCGATGTGGTGGCGACGCTGGGACGCTCGATGCTGTTCCTGGTGGGCGCGTTGTTCGGCCGCAACCGCGCCGGCAAGCCGATGCAGCTGCTGATCAAGCAGCTGTTCGCCGTCGGCGTGATGTCGCTGGCGATCATCGTCGTCTCCGGCGTCTTCATCGGCATGGTGCTGGCCCTGCAGGGCTACAACATCCTGGTCAGCTATGGCTCCGAGCAGGCCGTGGGGCAGATGGTCGCCCTGACCCTGTTGCGTGAGCTTGGCCCGGTGGTGACTGCGCTGCTGTTCGCCGGACGTGCCGGCTCGGCGCTGACCGCCGAGATCGGCAACATGAAATCCACCGAGCAGCTGTCCAGCCTGGAAATGATCGGTGTCGATCCGCTCAAGTACATCGTCGCCCCGCGCCTCTGGGCCGGTTTCATCTCCATGCCGCTGCTGGCGATGATCTTCAGTGTCGTCGGCATCTGGGGCGGGGCCATGGTCGCCGTCGACTGGCTGGGAGTCTACGAGGGCTCGTTCTGGTCCAACATGCAGAACAGCGTTTCCTTCTATGACGATGTGCTCAACGGCGTGATCAAGAGCATCGTCTTCGCCTTCGTGGTGACCTGGATCGCCGTGTTCCAGGGATATGACTGCGAGCCCACGTCCGAGGGGATCAGTCGCGCCACTACCCGTACCGTTGTCTACGCCTCGCTGGCCGTGCTGGGGCTGGATTTCATTCTGACCGCTTTGATGTTTGGAGACTTCTGATGCAAAACCGCACGCTGGAGATTGGTGTCGGTCTGTTCCTGATGGCAGGTGTGCTGGCCCTGCTGCTGCTGGCCCTGCGCGTCAGCGGCCTGAGCGTCGGATCGGCGGGTGACACCTACAAGGTCTATGCCTATTTCGACAACATCGCCGGCCTGACCGTGCGCGCCAAGGTGACCATGGCCGGTGTCAGTATCGGCAAGGTGACGGCCATCGACCTGGATCGTGACAGCTACATGGGGCGGGTGACCCTGGAACTCGACGGTAACGTCGACAATCTACCCGAGGACTCCACGGCGTCGATTCTGACCGCAGGGCTGCTCGGCGAGAAATACATCGGCATCAGCGTGGGTGGTGAGGAGGCGGTGCTCAAAGACGGCAGCACCATCCACGACACCCAGTCGTCGCTGGTGCTGGAAGACCTGATTGGCAAATTCCTGCTCAATTCGGTCAATAAAGACGAAGCCAATTGATGAGGGCTCCCAAGATGTTCAAGACCGCACGTAACCTGTTGCTGACCCTGCTGGCGGCCATGCCTCTGCTGGCACTGGCGGCGCCGAGCGCTCACGAGGTGGTGCAGCAGACCACCGATACGCTGCTGGCGGACCTCAAGGCCAACAAGGACGAGTACCGTCGTGATCCGGCGGCTTTCTATCAGTCGCTCAACGACATTCTCGGCCCTGTGGTGGATGTCGACGGCATCTCGCGTGGCGTGATGACCGTGCGCTATTCGCGTCAGGCCTCGCCCGAGCAGATGAGCCGCTTCCAGGAGAACTTCAAGCGCAGCCTGATGCAGTTCTACGGCAACGCCCTGCTCGAGTACGACAATCAGGACATCCGTGTGCTGCCGGCCACCGGCAAGCAGGACGCCGAGCGCACCTCGATCGGCATGGAAATTCGTGACGGCAAGGGCGTGGTCTATCCGCTGTCCTACACCATGGTGTCCATGGATGGTGTGTGGAAGCTGCGCAATGTCGTGATCAACGGCATCAACGTTGGCAAGCTGTTCCGCGACCAGTTCGCCCAGTCGATGCAGAACAATCGCAACGACCTGGACAAGGTCATCGACACCTGGGCCGATACCGTGGCCAAGGCGCGTGAGGCGCGAGGCAACTCGTGAGCCAGGCGACCATCATCGAGCGGGCGCCCGGCCAGCTGCAGCTGGCTGGCGTGCTCGACTATCGCACCGGCCCCGGCTTGCGCGAGCAAGGTGCGCGCCTGATCACCGGCTGCAGCGTCAAGCGCCTGTCGCTGGACTGTGCGGCGGTGGAGAAGTCCAGCAGCGTCGGCCTGTCGCTGCTGCTGGCGTTCACCCGCGATGCGCGCGAGTCCGGGCATGAGCTGTCGATCAGCGGCCTGCCCGAGGACATGCGGCAGATTGCCCAGGTCAGCGGGTTGCTGGAGTTGCTGCCACTGGCGTAACCGAGAACCGCCTCTCGGCGTTCCGTCAGCGGTACGGCGGGCGGGGTTCGCAGGCGGGAGGCTTTTTTGTATGATGGCCGACCCGCGGGCTCAGGTGCCCGAATGCGTCAGTCGAGGTCGAGCATGCAGGCTGCAGAAGTAAAAAGCCTCCTAGAGGAAAAACTCCCGAATACCCAGGTGGAAGTCGAAGGCGAAGGCTGCAACTTCCAGCTGAACCTGATCAGCGACGATCTGGCCGCTCTCAGCCCGGTCAAGCGTCAGCAGCAGATCTATGCCCACCTCAACGCCTGGATCGCCGATGGCAGCATCCACGCCGTGACCATGAAATTTTTCAGCCAGGCCGATTGGGCCGCGCGTTCCTGAGCCTGCGGGCGACGAGATTCCTATGGACAAACTGATCATTACCGGCGGCGCTCGCCTCGATGGCGAAATCCGTATTTCCGGTGCGAAGAACTCTGCGCTGCCGATTCTGGCCGCGACCCTGCTGGGCGATGCGCCGGTCACCATCTGCAACCTGCCGCACCTGCACGACATCACCACCATGATCGAACTGTTCGGTCGCATGGGTATCGAGCCGGTGATCGACGAGAAACTCTCCGTCGAAGTCGACGCGCGCAGCATCAAGACGCTGGTCGCCCCCTACGAGCTGGTCAAGACCATGCGTGCCTCGATCCTCGTGCTCGGTCCGATGGTCGCCCGTTTCGGTGAAGCCGAAGTTGCCCTGCCTGGCGGTTGCGCCATCGGCTCGCGTCCGGTCGACCTGCACATCCGTGGCCTTGAGGCCATGGGCGCGAAGATCGACGTGGAAGGCGGCTACATCAAGGCCAAGGCGCCGGAAGGCGGTCTGCGTGGCGCGCACTTCTTCTTCGATGTGGTCAGCGTGACCGGCACCGAGAACATCATGATGGCGGCGACCCTGGCCAAGGGCCGCAGCGTGCTGGAAAACGCCGCCCGCGAGCCGGAAGTGGTCGACCTGGCCAACTGCCTGATCGCCATGGGTGCGAAGATTCAGGGTGCGGGTACCGATACCATCGTCATCGACGGTGTCGAGCGTCTCAACGGCGCGCGTTTCAATGTCATGCCCGACCGTATCGAAACCGGTACCTACCTGGTCGCTGCAGCCGTTACCGGTGGTCGCGTCAAGGTCAAGGATGCCGATCCGTCGACCCTGGAAGCCGTGCTGGCCAAGCTGCAGGAAGCAGGTGCCGAGATCACCACCGGTCCGGACTGGATCGAGCTGGACATGAAGGGCAAGCGTCCCAAGGCCGTGAACCTGCGTACCGCGCCTTACCCGGCGTTCCCCACCGACATGCAGGCGCAGTTCATCGCCCTCAACGCGGTGGCCGAAGGCACCGGCACCATCGTCGAGACCGTGTTCGAAAACCGCTTCATGCACGTCTACGAGATGCTGCGCATGGGCGCCAACATCCTGGTCGAGGGCAACACCGCCATCGTCACGGGTGTCGACAAGCTCAAGGGTGCCCCGGTCATGGCGACCGACCTGCGTGCTTCCGCCAGTCTGGTGCTGGCTGCGCTGGTGGCCGATGGCGATACGCTGATCGACCGCATCTACCACATCGACCGTGGCTACGAGTGCATCGAAGAGAAGCTGCAACTGCTGGGTGCCAAGATTCGCCGCGTGCCGGGCTGAGACGCCGCTTGCAACTCGCTGTGCGCTGGCCCTGCTGCGTTGTGAAGGGCCTGCAGCCAGCGGCGTTGTGAGCAGGTGCCTCCGCCTGCCGCCATTGTCGTAGGGCCGCTTCCCGTCGGAGCGGCCGCTTCCGATCAAGGAAACCGTTTCATGCTGACCATCGCCCTGTCCAAAGGCCGCATTCTCGATGACACCCTGCCACTGCTGGCGGCAGCGGGCATCGAGCCGACCGAGAATCCGGACAAGAGTCGCAAGCTGATCATCCCCACCACTCAGGATGACGTGCGTCTGCTGATCGTGCGCGCCACCGACGTGCCAACCTATGTCGAGCACGGCGCCGCCGATCTCGGCGTGGCCGGCAAGGACGTGCTGATGGAGTACGGTGGCCAGGGCATCTACGAGCCGCTGGACCTGCAGATCGCCAAGTGCAAGCTGATGACCGCCGGCAAGGTCGGTGCGCCGGAGCCCAAGGGGCGCCTGCGCGTCGCCACCAAGTTCGTCAACGTCGCCAAGCGCTACTATGCCGAGCAGGGTCGCCAGGTCGACATCATCAAGCTGTACGGCTCGATGGAGCTGGCGCCGCTGGTGGGGTTGGCGGACAAGATCATCGACGTGGTCGATACCGGCAACACCCTGCGTGCCAACGGCCTCGAACCGCAGGAGCTGATCGCGACGATCAGTTCGCGACTGATCGTCAACAAGGCGTCGATGAAGATGCAGCACGCCCGCATCCAGGCGCTGATCGAAACCCTGCGTGGTGCCGTCGAAGCACGACACCAAGGCTGATCAATGGCACGCCTGCCGTCGCGGCAGGGTGCTTTACCAGCCTATCCGTGTCATAGCCATTTTTCTCGGGTGCCCGCACGGTGGGCTTGCTACATTACGGGCGCCCGAGAAAACGCCAATCAGATGAGGCTTTCGCTATGACCGCTCCCGTTGCCATCCGCCGACTCAATGCTGCCGATCCGGACTTCGCGGCTCATCTGGACCATCTGCTCGCCTGGGAAAGCGTCTCCGACGATGGCGTCAATCAGCGCGTGCTGGAAATCATCAAGGCCGTGCGCGAGCGCGGCGACGCCGCCCTGGTCGAGTACACCCAGCGTTTCGATGCCCTGGAAGTGGCCTCGATGGCCGATCTGATCCTGCCGCGCGCGCGTCTGGAGCAGGCGCTGGAACGCATCACCGCCGAGCAGCGTGCGGCCCTGGAAGTCGCCGCCGAGCGCGTGCGCAGCTACCACGAGAAGCAGAAGCAGGACTCCTGGCGTTACAGCGAGGCCGACGGCACCGTGCTCGGGCAGAAGGTCACTCCGCTGGACCGCGCCGGCCTGTACGTGCCGGGCGGCAAGGCCTCCTATCCGTCGTCGGTGCTGATGAACGCCATTCCGGCCAAGGTCGCCGGCGTGCCGGAAGTGGTCATGGTGGTGCCGACTCCGCGTGGCGAGATCAACGAGCTGGTGCTGGCCGCCGCCGCCCTGGCCGGTGTCGACCGCGTGTTCACCATCGGTGGCGCGCAGGCCGTCGCTGCCCTGGCCTATGGCACCGAGAGCGTGCCGCCGGTGGACAAGATCGTCGGCCCCGGCAACATCTACGTGGCCACCGCCAAGCGCCATGTGTTCGGCAAGGTCGGTATCGACATGATCGCCGGGCCGTCCGAGATTCTCGTGGTCTGCGACGGTGCGACCGATCCGGACTGGATCGCCATGGACCTGTTCTCCCAGGCCGAGCACGACGAAGATGCCCAGTCGATCCTGGTCAGCCCCGATGCCGCCTTCCTCGACCGCGTGGCCGAGAGCATCGCCAGGCTGCTGCCGACCATGGAGCGTGCCGAGATCATCCGCACTTCGCTGGAGGGCCGTGGCGCACTGGTGCAGGTAGCGGACATGGCCGAGGCCATCGAGGTGGCCAACCGCATCGCCCCGGAGCACCTCGAGTTGTCGGTGGCCGACCCGGAAGCCTGGCTGCCGCAGATTCGCCACGCTGGTGCGATCTTCATGGGGCGTTATACCGCCGAGGCGCTGGGCGACTATGTCGCCGGCCCCAACCACGTGCTGCCGACCTCCGGTACTGCGCGCTTTTCTTCGCCGCTGGGGGTGTATGACTTCCAGAAGCGTTCGTCGATCATCTTCTGCTCGCCGGACGGGGCGTCCGAACTGGGCAAGAGCGCTTCGGTGCTGGCCCGCGGCGAGTCGTTGACCGCGCATGCGCGCAGCGCCGAGTACCGCATCAAGCCTTAACGGCCGCGCAGGGTGGACAACGCTTCGCTTGTCCACCGCTTTGCATAAGACAACTCAAGTATTCGAGGAGAGAAGGGCAGATGAGCAAATTCTGGAGCCCCTTCGTCAAGGACCTGGTGCCCTACGTGCCGGGTGAGCAGCCGAAGCTGAGCAAGCTGGTCAAGCTCAACACCAACGAAAACCCCTACGGTCCTTCGCCCAGGGCCATCGCGGCCATGCAGGCGGAGCTGAACGATGACCTGCGCCTGTACCCGGACCCCAACGGCGATCGCCTGAAGCAGGCGGTGGCCGAATACTACGGCGTGCAGCCGGCCCAGGTGTTCGTCGGCAACGGTTCCGACGAGGTGCTGGCACACGCTTTCCACGGCCTGTTCCAGCATGACGCGCCGCTGCTGTTCCCGGACATCAGCTACAGCTTCTATCCGGTGTACTGCGGCCTGTACGGCATCGACCATGAGCAGGTGGCGCTGGACGAACAGTTCCAGATCCGTGTCGAGGACTACGCCAGGCCCAATGGCGGCATCATCTTCCCCAACCCCAATGCGCCGACCGGCTGCCTGCTGCCGCTCGACGCCATCGAGCGCCTGCTGCAGGGCAGCCCTGATTCGGTGGTGCTGGTGGACGAGGCCTACATCGACTTCGGTGGCGAGACGGCGATCAGCCTGGTGGACAAGTACCCCAATCTGCTGGTCACCCAGACCTTGTCCAAGTCGCGCTCGCTGGCCGGTCTGCGCGTCGGTATCGCCGTGGGCCATCCCGACCTGATCGAGGCCCTGGAGCGAATCAAGAACAGCTTCAATTCCTACCCGCTCGATCGCATGGCGATCGCCGGTGCGGCGGCGGCCTTCGCGGACCGTGCCTACTTCGAGCAGACCCGCCAGCAGGTCATCACCAGCCGCGAGGCGGTGGTGGCGGGCCTGCAGGGGCTGGGATTCGAGGTGCTGCCGTCGGCGGCCAACTTCGTCTTTGCCCGCCATCCCGGCAAGGATGCTGCGACCCTGGCGGCCGGCCTGCGCGAGCAGGGCGTGATCGTGCGGCACTTCAAGCAGCCGCGCATCGCTCAGTTCCTGCGCGTCACCATCGGTGCGCCGGAGCAGAACCAGGCGTTGCTGGAGGCCTTGCAGGGGCTGTAAGACGCTTGCGGGGTAGACATGAAAAAGCCGGCTGCTGCCGGCTTTTTCATGTCTTCAGTTACCGTTGGCCGGTGGGCGAATGCCGATTTCCGCGGTCAGATCCAACTGCTTGCCGTTGCGCAGGACTTCGATGCGGATCTTGTCGCCAGGCTTGGTGCGTGCCACCTGATTCATCGAGCGACGCCCGTCGCTGGCCGCTTCGCCATCGATGCTGAGGATCAGGTCGCCTGGCTGCAAGCCGGCGCGTTGCGCCGGGCCGTCGCGGTAGACGCCAGCGACGACGATGCCGGGGCGGCCTTCCAGGCCGAAGGACTCGGCCAGTTCAGGAGTCAGCGGTTGCACTTCGACGCCCAGGTAACCACGGATCACCTGGCCATGTTCGATGATCGCCTGCATCACCTCCATTGCCAGTTTGACCGGGATGGCGAAGCCGATGCCCTGCGAGCCACCGGACTTGGAGAAGATCGCGGTGTTGATGCCCACCAGGTTGCCATGTGCGTCGACCAGCGCGCCGCCCGAGTTGCCCGGGTTGATCGCCGCATCGGTCTGAATGAAGTCCTCGTAGGTGTTCAGTCCCAGCTGGTTGCGCCCGGTGGCGCTGATGATGCCCATGGTCACGGTCTGGCCAACGCCGAACGGGTTGCCGATGGCCAGGGTCACGTCGCCGATGCGGATGGCGTCGGAGCGGCCCAGGGTGATCGCCGGCAGGTTGGGCAGATCGATCTTCAGCACCGCCAGGTCGGTTTCCGGGTCGCTGCCGATCAGCCGTGCGAGGGTTTCGCGGCCGTCCTTGAGCGCCACGACGATCTGGTCGGCGCCGCTGACGACGTGGTTGTTGGTCAGCAGGTAGCCTTCGCGGCTCATCAGCACGGCCGAGCCCAGGCTCGACTCCATGCGCTGCTGGCGGGGCAGGTTGTCACCGAAGAAGCGGCGGAAGGTCGGGTCTTCGAACAGCGGATGGGCCGGCTTGCTCACCAGCTTGGTGGTATAGAGGTTGGCAACCGCCGGCGACGCCGTGTCCACGGCTTCGGCATAGGACACGGGCCCTTCCTGCAGGCGGCTGTAGGTCGGTGCCTGGACCAGCTGCACTTCCTTGCGCGGCAAGCCGACCCACTCCGGGTACTGCTGAATCAGCAGCAGTGCGAGCAGCACACCGACCAGCAGGGGCCAACCGAGAAAACGCAGTGCCTGGGGCATCGAGACAATCCTGAGGGTTGCGAGGGCAAAAGGTCGCCCTTAAGGTGGCGCATTATAGTGAGGTGCTCGCCAATTAGGCAGCGGCCCGCAACAGCTTGAGAGGAATCTTCATGGCCATTGCCCTGTCCACCCTGGTCGAGGAAGCTGACGCTTTTCTCAACGCGTCGCGCATCAGCGATTACTGCCCCAATGGTCTGCAGGTCGAGGGGCGTCCGCAAGTGCGCCGTATCGTCAGCGGCGTTACCGCCAGTCAGGCACTGATAGAGGCGGCCATCGAAGCCGAGGCCGATGTGCTGCTGGTGCATCACGGCTATTTCTGGAAAGGCGAGAACCCCTGTGTCACCGGCATGAAGCAGCGCCGCCTGAAGGCCCTGCTGGCGCATGACATCAGCCTGCTGGCCTACCACCTGCCGCTGGATGTCCATCCCGAGGTCGGCAACAACGTGCAGCTCGCTCGGCAGCTGGGCATCGTCGTCGAAGGGCCGCTGGAGCCGGACAACCCGCGTACCGTCGGTCTGGTCGGCTCGCTGGCGGAGGCGATGAGTGCCGTCGATTTCGCCCGTCACGTGCAGCAGGCCCTCGGTCGCGAACCGCTGCTGGTCGAAGGGCAGGGGCTGATTCGTCGGGTCGGCTGGTGCACCGGCGGTGGCCAGGGCTACATCGACCAGGCCATCACTGCAGGGGTCGACCTGTACCTGACCGGCGAGGCCTCCGAGCAGACCTTCCACAGTGCCCGCGAGAACGGCGTGAGCTTCATCGCGGCCGGCCATCACGCGACCGAGCGTTATGGCGTGCAGGCCCTGGGCGACTATCTGGCGCGGCGTTTCGCCCTCGAACACCTGTTCATCGACTGCCCCAATCCCATCTGAATGGCGCTTACGGGCAGGTATAACACCAGATCTTTTCGGTCTAACCAGTGCCCTGAGTATAAGCAGATGCTGTGATAGAGTGCGCGCTCGTCCACGGCCCGCCGGCCCCATAACAGCAAACCGTGAGTAGCCATGCTCGACAAACTGACCCATCTCAAGCAGCTGGAGGCGGAAAGCATCCACATCATTCGTGAAGTGGCCGCCGAATTCGACAACCCGGTGATGCTCTATTCCATCGGCAAGGATTCCGCCGTGATGCTGCACCTGGCCCGCAAGGCGTTCTTCCCCGGCAAGCTGCCATTTCCGGTGATGCACGTCGATACGCGGTGGAAGTTCCAGGAAATGTACCGTTTCCGCGACAAGATGGTCAGCGAAATGGGCCTGGATCTGATCACCCACATCAACCCTGACGGTGTGGCGCAGGACATGAACCCCTTCACCTACGGCAGTGCCAAGCACACCGACGTGATGAAGACCGAGGGCCTCAAGCAGGCGCTGGACAAGTACGGTTTCGACGCCGCCTTCGGCGGTGCCCGCCGCGACGAAGAGAAGTCGCGTGCCAAGGAGCGTGTCTACTCCTTCCGTGACAGCAAGCATCGCTGGGACCCGAAGAACCAGCGCCCCGAGCTGTGGAACGTGTACAACGGCAAGGTGAAGAAGGGCGAGTCGATCCGTGTCTTCCCGCTGTCGAACTGGACCGAGCTGGACATCTGGCAATACATCTATCTGGAGCAGATCCCGATCGTGCCGCTGTACTTCGCCGCCGAGCGTGAAGTGATCGAGCGCAACGGCACGCTGATCATGATCGATGACGAACGCATCCTCGAGCACCTCTCCGACGAGGAGAAGGCGCGCATCACCAAGAAGATGGTGCGTTTCCGTACCCTCGGCTGCTACCCGCTGACCGGCGCGGTGGAGTCCACGGCGGCGACCCTGCCGGACATCATCCAGGAGATGCTCCTGACCAAGACCAGCGAACGCCAGGGCCGGGTCATCGACCACGACCAGGCCGGTTCGATGGAAGAGAAGAAACGTCAGGGCTATTTCTGAGGATCGCGCACCATGAGTCACCAATCCGATTTGATCAGCCAGGACATCCTCGCGTACCTGGCTCAGCACGAACGCAAGGAACTGCTGCGTTTTCTCACCTGCGGTAACGTCGACGACGGCAAGAGCACGCTGATCGGTCGCTTGCTGCACGATTCCAAGATGATCTACGAAGACCATCTGGAAGCCATCACCAAGGATTCGAAGAAGGTCGGCACCACCGGCGACGATATCGACCTGGCGCTGCTGGTCGATGGCCTGCAGGCCGAGCGCGAGCAGGGCATCACCATCGATGTGGCCTACCGCTACTTCAGCACCGCCAAGCGCAAGTTCATCATCGCCGACACCCCCGGCCACGAGCAGTACACGCGCAACATGGCCACCGGTGCCTCGACCTGCGACCTGGCGATCATCCTCATCGACGCCCGCTACGGCGTGCAGACCCAGACCAAGCGCCACAGCTTCATCGCCTCCTTGCTGGGTATCAAGCACATCGTGGTCGCCGTCAACAAGATGGACCTGAAGGACTTCGATCAGGGCGTGTTCGAGCAGATCAAGGCCGACTACCTGTCGTTCGCCGAGAAGATCAACCTGCGCCCGACCACCCTCGAGTTCGTGCCGATGTCGGCGCTCAAGGGCGACAACGTGGTCAACAAGTCCGAGTGCTCGCCGTGGTACACCGGCCAGTCGCTGATGGAGATCCTCGAGACCGTGGAAGTCTCCGGCGACCGCAATTTCGACGACCTGCGCTTCCCGGTGCAGTACGTCAACCGCCCCAACCTGAACTTCCGTGGCTTCGCCGGCACCCTGGCCAGCGGCATCGTGCGCAAGGGCGATGAAGTCCTGGCACTGCCGTCGGGCAAGACCAGCCGGGTCAAGTCCATCGTCACCTATGAAGGTGAGCTGGAGCAGGCCGGTCCGGGCCAGGCCATCACCCTGACCCTGGAAGACGAGATCGACGTGTCGCGCGGCGACATGCTGGTGCACGCCGACAATCGTCCGCAGGTCACCGACGGCTTCGAAGCCATGCTGGTATGGATGGGCGAAGAGCCGATGCTGCCGGGCAAGAAGTACGACATCAAGCGCGCCACCAGCTACGTGCCAGGCTCGATCCCGAGCATCGTGCACCGTGTCGACGTGAACACCCTGGACCAGGGCGTGGCCAGCGAGCTGAAGCTCAACGAGATCGGCCGGGTCAAGGTGGCGCTGGATGCCCCGATCGCCCTCGATGGCTACGAGCACAACCGCACCACTGGTGCGTTCATCGTCATCGATCGACTGACCAATGGCACCGTTGGCGCCGGCATGATCATCGCCGAACCGGTCGCTCATGGCGGCGGTCAGCACGGTCGCCTGGCGCACGTGTCGACCGAGGAGCGCGCCTCGCGCTTCGGTCAGCAGCCGGCTACCGTGCTGTTCACCGGTCTCTCCGGTGCTGGCAAGAGCACCCTGGCGTACGCGGTGGAGCGCAAGCTGTTCGACATGGGCCGTGGTGTGTTCGTCCTCGACGGGCAGAACCTGCGCCATGACCTGAACAAGGGCCTGCCGCAGGATCGTGCCGGACGAGCCGAGAACTGGCGTCGTGCCGCGCATGTGGCGCGTCAGTTCAACGAGGCCGGGATGATCGCGCTGGCCGCCTTCGTCGCTCCGGATGCCGAAGGGCGTGAGCAGGCCAAGGCGCTGATCGGCCGCGAGCGTGCGCTGACCGTCTACGTGCAGGCTTCGCCGCAGATCTGCGCCGAGCGTGACCCGCAGGGGCTGTACGCGGCCGGTGGCGACAACATCCCCGGCGAGGGCTTCCCCTACGACGTACCGCTGGATGCCGACCTGGTGATCGACACCCAGTCGCAGTCGATCGAGCAGGGTGTCAAGGCGGTGCTGGAGCTGCTGCGCAGTCGCGGCGCGATCTGATCGTCCTCTGCTGAACGAAAAGGCCCCGCCAGATGTGCGGGGCCTTTTTCGTCAGGGAGCAGGGCGCTGCGATGGGCCGTAACGCGGCAGGCGCTGCGAGAGCGGGTGGGCACGCCGACCGCCAGCTGTTTTGGTCGTGTCATCGCAGCCAATAAAAAAGCCCCGCGATGCGGGGCTTTTTTATTGGCTGGCGGGTTATTTCTTCAAGCCGTAGCTCTCGTCCAGCATGCCCGGGCCGTCGTTCTTCGGCGCGTAGTCCTTGGGCATTTCGTAGTTCTTCGGCGGCGTCAGGCGCTCGCGCTTCTCGGCGTTTTCCGCGCTGTTCAGCGTGGCCAGCAGACGCTGACGGGTCAGCTCGTCCAGGGCCAGGCGGTTGGCACCGTCGGACAGGTGTTCCTGCACGTCCTGGTAGCTCTGGGTGAGTTTCTTCACCAGGCTGGCAGTGGTGTTGAAGTGGGTCACCACTTCGTTCTGGTAGGCCTCGAAGCGTGCCTGCATCTCATCCATCTGCCGCTGTGTGCGGCCAGGTGCGGCGTTGGGCGCCAGGCGGGCGAGCAGAAAGCCCACGGCGATGCCGACCACCAGGGTCAGGGCGGGTACCAACCAGGCTGCAAGTGTCTGTTCCACGAGTCCTTCCTCTCAAAACGGCTTTGCTTTACGTTAGCGGCTTGAGCCTGTGCTGTATACGACCAGAACCTGCTCGGAGTCTACTGCGCGTCGGCACTGCTGCGGTAAAAACCGGTTCGGAATGCTCATGTACATCAGTACACTGCGCTTCCTCCCCTGTTTTGGCCTTGCATTGCTCCGGCTCGCGAGACGCTGAACAGGTTCATTTGCCGCACAGGCAGTTTGCTAGACGAGTCGACCCGTTGCGGGGTCACGGAGTTCAGTGTTGCTCAGTCGCGAAACCCCCATTTTCATTCCCGGCCCGGTGGGCCAGCTAGAAGCCCTTCTGCTGGAAGTGCCTGACGCCCGTGGCATTGCCCTGGTTTGCCACCCCAATCCGGTGCAGGGCGGGACCATGCTCAACAAGGTGGTGTCTACCCTGCAGCGCACGGCGCGCGATTGTGGTTATCACACCCTGCGTTTCAACTACCGTGGCGTCGGTGCCAGCGCAGGTAGCCATGACATGGGCGCCGGCGAGGTGGACGATGCCGAGGCGGTCGCTGCCTGGCTGCAGGAACGCTACCCGGACCTGCCCATCGCCCTGCTGGGGTTTTCCTTCGGCGGTTTCGTCGCGGCGGCCCTGGGCGCGCGGCTTGAGGCTCAGGATCGGACACCCAGCAAGCTGTTCATGGTGGCGCCCGCTGTGCATCGCCTCGGCGGCGATACGCCCCCGGCGAGCCAGTGCCCGCTGGTGGTGATCCAGCCGGAGGCGGATGAAGTGGTGGAACCACAGGTGGTCTACGACTGGTCGGCCAATCTCGGGCGTGCCCATGAACTGCTGAAAGTGGCAGAATGCGGCCACTTCTTCCATGGCAAGCTGACCGATCTGAAGGACCTCCTTCTGCCTCGTCTCTGAGCCCCGCCTAGTCATTGCAGCAAGACAAGCGAATCACTATGACCACCCGTATCCTCACCGGTATCACCACCACCGGCACGCCGCACCTGGGCAACTACGCCGGCGCCATTCGCCCGGCCATCGTCGCCAGCCGCGCCGCGGATGCCGACTCGTTCTACTTCCTCGCCGACTATCACGCGCTGATCAAGTGTGACGATCCCGCGCGCATCCAGCGTTCGCGCCTGGAAATCGCGGCCACCTGGCTGGCACTGGGCCTGGATGTGGACAAGGCGACCTTCTATCGCCAGTCGGACATCCCCGAGATCCCCGAGCTGTGCTGGCTGCTCACCTGCGTCGCCGGCAAGGGCCTGCTCAACCGCGCCCATGCCTACAAGGCATCGGTGGACAAGAACGTCGAGGCCGGCGAAGACCCGGACGCCGGCGTGACCATGGGCCTGTTCAGCTACCCGGTGCTGATGGCGGCGGACATCCTCATGTTCAACGCGCAAAAGGTGCCGGTCGGTCGCGATCAGATCCAGCACGTGGAGATGGCGCGTGACATCGGTCAGCGCTTCAACCACCTGTTCGGCAAGGGCAAGGACCTGTTCGTCCTGCCGGAGGCGGTGATCGAGGAAGAAGTCGCCACCTTGCCTGGCCTCGATGGCCGCAAGATGAGCAAGAGCTACGACAACACCATCCCGTTGTTCGGTACCAGCAAGCAGCTCAAGGAGGCGATCGCACGCATCGTCACCGACTCCAGGCTGCCGGGCGAGCCCAAGGATGTCGACGGCTCGCACCTGTTCACCCTGTACCAGGCCTTTGCATCCTCCACCCAGCAGGCCGAGTTCCGCGCCGAGTTGGAGGCCGGGCTGGCCTGGGGCGAGGCGAAGAACCGTCTGTACCAGCTGCTGGAAGGCGAGCTGGGCGAGGCCCGCGAGCGCTACAACGCGCTGATCGCCAGGCCCGCCGACCTTGAGGACATTCTCCTCGCCGGCGCCGCCAAGGCGCGCCGCATCGCCACGCCGTTCCTCGGCGAACTGCGCGAAGCGGTTGGCCTGCGTTCGTTCCGCGAGCAGGTGCAGGCGGCCGGCAGCGAGAAGAAGAAAGCGGCCAAAAGCGCGCGTTTCGTCAGCTTCCGCGATGATGATGGCAGTTTCCGTTTCCGCCTGCTGGACGCCGATGGCGAGCAGCTGTTGCTGTCGAAGTCGTTTGCCGATGGCAAGTCGTCCGGCATGGTCGGCAAGCGCCTGCAGGCTGGCGAAGCGCTGGATGTGCGCGCAGACGGCCTGTTCTTCTCGGTCTGGATCGATGACGAGAGCGTGGCGAGCAGCCCCGAGTTCGCCGATGCGCAGGCCCTGGAGGCCGCCATCCAGCGTTTGCGCGAGGCGCTGGCGCCGCAGGACTGATCGGGGCTCGCGCTCCCGTGAACGCGGGGGCGTCACGCATCCGTCCGACGTGCACGGATTGCCAATCCACGGGGGCGTCGCTAAAGTGACGCCCCCGTTTTTACTTGCCCGGCCGAGCGCCTGCTTGCAGGCTCGCGAGCCAGAAGCAGGCGAGGAAGCACCCTGTACGGGCGTACATGGGCATTCCGGGCTTGCTTCTCACGCGACAGACCCGACGCGCAGCAGACTTTGAACAGGCTCTAACGAATCATGACTCCCCTCGAGCGTTATCAGGCCGATCTCAAACGGCCCGACTTCTTCCATGATGCGGCCCAGGAAAATGCCGTTCGCCACCTGCAGCGTCTGTACGACGATCTGGTCGCCTCCGACCAGGGCAAGGGCGGGCTGCTGGGCAAGCTGTTCGGCAAGAAGCCGCAGGGGCCGGTCAAGGGCCTGTACTTCTGGGGCGGGGTAGGGCGCGGCAAGACCTATCTGGTCGACACCTTCTTCGATGCGCTGCCCTTCGAGCAGAAGATGCGCACCCACTTCCACCGCTTCATGAAGCGCGTGCACGAGGAAATGAAGACCCTCAAGGGCGAGAAGAATCCGCTGACCATCATCGGCAAGCGCTTCGCCGACGAGGCGCGGGTGATCTGCTTCGACGAGTTCTTCGTCAGCGACATCACCGACGCGATGATCCTGGCGACCCTGCTGGAGGAGCTGTTCAAGAACGGCGTGTCCCTGGTGGCGACCTCCAACATCGTGCCGGACGGCCTGTACCGCGACGGTCTGCAGCGGGCGCGCTTCCTGCCGGCCATCGCCCTGCTCAAGCAGCACACCGACATCGTCAACGTCGACAGCGGCGTCGACTATCGCCTGCGCGCGCTGGAGCAGGCCGAGCTGTTCCACTTCCCGCTGGGAGTGGCCGCCGAGGAAAGCCTGCGCAAGAGCTTCCAGAGCCTGCTGCCTGACTGCATGCACATGGTCGAGAACGAGGCGCTGATGATCGAGAATCGCGCCATCAATGCCGTGCGCGTCTGCGAGGACGTGGCCTGGTTCGAGTTTCGCGAACTGTGCGACGGCCCGCGCAGCCAGAACGACTACATCGAGCTGGGCAAGATCTTCCATGCGGTGATCCTCGCCAACGTCGAGCAGATGAGCGTGGCCAAGGACGACATGGCGCGCCGCTTCATCAACCTGGTGGACGAGTTCTACGACCGCAACGTTAAGCTGATCATCTCCGCCGAGGTGGAGCTCAAGGATCTGTACACCGGCGGTCGCCTGAGTTTCGAGTTCCAGCGCACGCTGAGCCGTCTGCTGGAGATGCAGTCGCACGAGTTCCTCTCGCGCCCACACCGGCCCTGAGGGATGGCGAAACGAAAAAGGCGACCCACAAGGTCGCCTTTTTCGTTCCCGTAGATGCTGCGCCTGCTGGCGCCAGCCGGTCAGTTCTGCGCCAGCTTGTGCTGGTGTTGAGCCAGCAGCTTCTGCGCGTGGGCCACTTCCAGCGCTTCCATTGCGTTGATCGGCTTGATCGCCGCGGCGAGCCTGAGGTGCTCGATGACCTTCTGCTCTTCATCGTCGCCGTACACGTAGGTCAGCGCATTGGCGTATTCGTAGTGGCCGATGGGCAGGTCGTCGCGGGCCTGGAAGCTGCGCCGGAAGTACTTCTCCATGTTGTCCGCGCTGACGCCGTAGGTCATCCGGCCGACCAGCTTGCCCACCTTGCGAATCACCCCGGCTTCATAGCCGCCATATAGGGCCAGCGCGAAGGGCTGCTGCGGC
This sequence comes from Pseudomonas sp. REST10, assembly GCF_029542605.1. NCBI lineage: Bacteria > Pseudomonadati > Pseudomonadota > Gammaproteobacteria > Pseudomonadales > Pseudomonadaceae > Pseudomonas > Pseudomonas sp. REST10. Next base: position 1,246,215 of record NZ_CP035677.1, read on the forward strand.
TGCTTGGCCAGCAGTGCCTTCAGTTCCTCCGGGATCTGCGAGGTGTAGCCGCGCTTGAGCACGACCGGTACCGACAGCTCCTCGCCCAGGCGCGCCTTGGCGTAGACGCGGCCGAACTGGGCGACGGTGTCCGCCTGCACCAGGTCCCCAGCCTCGTCGGTGTAGGCGATCACTTCTTCCAGCAGGCGGTGCTTCTCGGCCTGGTCCGGCACCAGGAACATGGCATAGATGACCTGGGCGAACATCGCCGGGATCTGCCCGCCGACGCCGAGGGCCAGGCCCTGCTCCTTGGCCTGGGCGAAATCGCCACGGAACATCAGGCGCCACACGTCCTGCAGCTGCTGCGCATAGCGTTCGGCTTCTTCCGGCTTGCCGGTGAAGCCGGTGCCGGCGGCGACGGTCTTCTCCAGCGCCTGCGGATAGCTCGTGGCCATGGTCACCACCCAGTCGGCATCGGGGAAGGGGTAGTCGCCGAAGCCGCGAGTCAGCTGCGGCCAGGCCTGGCGCAGCTTGTCGCCGCTGTAGTCGTAGGCGCTCTGGTCGAGCGGGAAGGGTTTCCAGTTGTCGGCTGCGGCAGCACTCAGGCTGGCGGTGGCAAGCAGGGCAATCAATAGACGGCGCATGGCGGTGAACCTGTTGTTGTTATGTGCACCGACCGATCATAGGGCGCCATGGCGGGGTGCCAACCTAACCAAGGGTGGGCTGGCGTTTTGCCGTCCAGCCGGCAGGCGTTGCGCTGCCGCTGGACGTGCCTCAGTCCTGCTTGTCCTTCTGCTGGAACTGGCGGCGGTACTGGTTCGGCGACAGCTCGGTGTGCTGGCGGAACAGGCGGGCGAAGAAGCTGGCGTCGTCGTAACCGACCTCGTAGCTGATGGTCTTGATGCTCTTGCGGGTGGCGGAGAGCAGGCTCTTCGCCGTCTCGATGCGCAGGCGCTGCAGATAATGCAGGGGTTTGTCGCCGGTGGCGCCCTGGAAGCGGCGCATGAAGTTGCGAATGCTCATGCCGTGTTCGCGGGCGACGTCCTCGAAGCGGAACTTGTCGGCGTAGTGCTCCTCCAGCCAGTGCTGGATCTGCAGCACCGTGACGTCCTGGTGCAGCTTCTGCCCGCCGAAACCGATGCGCCCGGGGGTATAGCTGCGCTGGACCTCGTAGAGGATGTCGCGTGCCACGCCCTGCGCCACGCCCGTGCCGCAGTAGCGCTCGATCAGATAGATGTAGAGGTCGCATGCCGAGGTGACGCCGCTGGCGCAGTACAGATTGTCGGCGTCGGACAGGTGCTTGTCCTGATTGAGCAGCACCTTGGGGAAGCGTTCGGCGAACTCGCGAAAGAAGCGCCAGTAGGTGGTCGCTTCCTTGCCGTCGAGCAGGCCGGCCTCGGCCATCCAGAACACGCCGCTGGCTTCGCCGCAGATTGCGCTGCCGGCCGCATGCTGACGCCTGAGCCACTCCAGCACCTGTGGGTACCGGCGGCTGAGCGCGTCGAAGTCGTCCCAGAAGGCGGGCAGGATGATCACGTCGCAGGCATCCAGGCCGCCGTCCACCGGGACCTGCACCTTGCTGAAGCTGTTCACCGGCAGGCCGTCCGGGCTCACCAGGTGAATCTCGAAAGGGGGTTCGTGGCCCAGTCCTTGTTGGCGGGCATGACGAATGCCGGCCATGTGGAAAAAGTCCTTGGCCTGCATGAGGGTGGAGGCGAATACGCCATCGGTGGCGAGAATGCTGACGCGGTGCAAGGCCGCACGCGGCTGTGGAATAACCATGGTTCGTTGTTCTTGTTCAAGGCTAAGTGGTCAAGCAGCGGCTGGATCGTCTTATTTTTTGGCGCTTGTGTCCAGTGTAACCAAGCGTTTGCTTGGCTAAAGTCGAGGCCAGATTTTTGCCCGAGCCAGACACAGGTAGCGCCATGATCCCCAGAACGATATTCAGCTCCGACCATGAATTGTTTCGCGACAGCGTACGCAAGTTCCTCGAGCAGGAGGCCGTGCCCTTCCATCAGCAATGGGAAAAGGATGGCCACATCGACCGCGCGCTGTGGAACAAGGCGGGGGAGGCCGGCATGCTCTGTTCGCACATCCCCGAAGAGTACGGTGGCATGGCCGCCGACTTCCTCTACAGCACCGTGGTGATCGAGGAAATCGGTCGCCTGGGGCTGACCGGCATCGGCTTCTCCCTGCACTCGGACATCGTCGCGCCTTACATCCTGCATTACGGCAGCGAGGCGCAGAAGCAGCACTACCTGCCCAAACTGGTGAGCGGCGAGATGGTCACCGCCATCGCCATGACCGAGCCGGGGGCCGGCTCCGACCTGCAGGGCGTGAAGACCACTGCGGTGCTGGACGGCGACGAGTACGTGATCAACGGCTCGAAGACCTTCATCACCAACGGCTGGCTGGCCGATCTGGTCATCGTGGTGGCCAAGACCGATCCCAAGGCCGGAGCGAAGGGCACCAGCCTGTTCCTGGTCGAGGCGAACACGCCCGGCTTCTCCAAGGGCAAGCGCCTGGAGAAGGTCGGCATGAAGGCGCAGGACACCTCGGAGCTGTTCTTCCAGGACGTGCGCGTGCCCAGGGAAAACCTGCTGGGCCAGCCGGGCATGGGCTTCGCCTACCTGATGCAGGAGTTGCCGCAGGAACGCCTGACCGTTGGCATCGGCGCCCTGGCCTCGGCCGAGGCCGCCCTGAACTGGACGCTGGACTACACCCGTGAGCGCAAGGCATTCGGCAAGGCGGTCGCCGACTTCCAGAACACCCGCTTCAAGCTGGCCGAGATGGCCACGGAGATCCAGGTCGGGCGCGTGTTCGTCGATCGCTGCCTGGAGTTGCATCTGCAGGGCAAGCTCGACGTGCCGACCGCCGCGATGTTGAAGTACTGGGGCACCGATCTGCAGTGCAAGGTGCTCGACGAGTGCGTGCAGTTGCACGGCGGCTACGGCTTCATGTGGGAGTACTCGGTGGCGCGTGCCTGGGCTGATGCGCGGGTGCAGCGCATCTACGCCGGGACCAACGAGATCATGAAGGAAATCATCGCCCGCTCGCTGGTCTGAGAGCCGCTGCAAGCCTCAAGCGGCAAGCTCCAAGGAAAAGCAGGTGCAGGTTGAGCTTGCGCCCGCGCACTGGCTTTTAGCTTGCAGCTTGCCGCTTGTTGTTATGGCGCCGGGTTGGGCTGCGCCTTGTGGATCGCCTCGATACCGGCCAGCACCTCGGCGGAGAGGCTCAGCTCGGCGCTGGCCAGGTTGCTCTCCAGCTGTTCCAGGCTGGTGGCACCGATGATGTTGCTAGTCACGAAAGGTTGCGCGGTGACGAAGGCCAAGGCCATCTGCGCGGGATCGAGGCCATGCTCGCGGGCCAGTGCGACGTAGCGCGAGCAGGCCGCCTCCGACTGCGGGTTGGTGTAGCGGGCGAAGCGACTGAACAGGCTGATGCGCGCACCCTCGGGGCGCGCGCCGCCCTCGTACTTGCCGCTGAGCATGCCGAACGCCAGTGGTGAGTAGGCCAGCAGCCCGCACTGCTCGCGAATCGCGACCTCGGCCAGGCCCACTTCGAAGCTGCGGTTGAGCAGGTTGTAGGGGTTCTGGATCGACACGGCGCGCGGCCAGCCACGGCTCTCGGCCAGTTGCAGGAACTTCATGGTGCCCCAGGGCGTTTCGTTGGACAGGCCGATGTGGCGGATCTTGCCGGCCTTGACCTGCTCGTCGAGCACGGCGAGGGTTTCTTCCAGGGGCGTGAAGTCGCTGTCCTGGTGGCGATAGCCCAGCTGGCCGAAGAAGTTGGTCGGGCGTTCTGGCCAGTGCAGCTGATAGAGGTCGATCCAGTCGGTGCGCAGGCGCTTCAGGCTGGCGTCCAGGGCTGCGACGATGTGCTGGCGATCGAATTTCAGCTGGCCGTCACGAATGTGGCTGATGCCATTGCCGGGGCCGGCGATCTTGCTGGCCAGGATCCAGTCTGCGCGGTCGCCGCGCTGCTGGAAGTAGCTGCCGATGATCTGCTCAGTCTTGCTGTAGGTCTCGGCTCGCGGCGGTACCGGATACATCTCGGCGGTATCGATGAAGTTGATGCCGCCGGCCTTGGCGCGTTCGATCTGGGCATGGCCTTCGGCCTCGCTGTTCTGCTCGCCCCAGGTCATGGTGCCCAGGCACAGTGCGCTGACATCGAAATCGGTTCGGCCCAGCTTGCGGTATTCCATGGGGTGCTCCTTGGCAAAAGAGTCATACAATCAGGTTGAAATTTTTTTCGCAATCAGGATAATCCGGCACCTCTTTCTGCGGTGGAAGTGATGCGCCGCCTGCCGAAGAATCTTGCCGTACTGTGGACGCGCTGACCCGAGCCCCCGATAGCGTCCGTATGCGGCTGCCTTTGACTTGTCAAAGTACGCACTAACCAGTAAGATCCGCCGTCTATTTTTGCTGGGCGGCCCCTGAGGCTATAAAGAATGAAAACTTTTACTGCTAAACCGGAAACAGTAAAACGCGATTGGTTCGTCGTTGATGCTGCTGGTCAGACCCTGGGTCGTCTGGCCACCGAAATCGCGAGCCGTCTGCGTGGCAAGCACAAGCCTGAGTACACCCCGCACGTTGATACCGGCGACTACATCGTCGTGATCAATGCCGAGCAGGTGCGTGTAACCGGCGCCAAAGCCAGCGACAAGAAGTACTACTCCCACTCCGGTTTCCCGGGCGGCATCAAAGAGATCAACTTCGAGAAGCTGATCGCTCGTGCCCCTGAGCGCGTGATCGAGACCGCGGTCAAAGGCATGCTGCCGAAGAACCCGCTGGGTCGCGACATGTACCGTAAGCTGAAAGTGTACAAGGGTGCCGCTCACCCGCACACCGCTCAGCAGCCCCAAGAACTGAAGATTTAACGGAATAGTTCATTATGTCGGCGACTCAAAACTACGGCACTGGCCGTCGCAAGACCGCAACCGCGCGCGTATTCCTGCGTCCGGGCACTGGTAACATCTCGATCAACAACCGCAGCCTGGACGTGTTCTTCGGCCGCGAGACCGCTCGCATGGTCGTGCGTCAGCCGCTGGAGCTGACCGAGACCGTCGAGAAGTTCGACATCTTCGTCACCGTTGCCGGTGGTGGTGTCAGCGGTCAAGCCGGTGCCATCCGTCACGGCATCACCCGCGCTCTGATCGAGTACGACGAGACCCTGCGCAGCCCGCTGCGTAAAGCCGGTTACGTCACTCGTGACGCCCGTGAAGTCGAGCGTAAGAAAGTCGGTCTGCGCAAAGCGCGTAAGCGTCCGCAGTACTCGAAGCGTTAATCGCTACTACGCTTCCAAAAGCGCCCAGTTTCCTTACGGAGCTGGGCGTTTTTTATGGGGGTGGCAAAGTGCTGCGACAACGTGCCGCATACCCGCAGGCCGCGCGCGCCAAGGCTTTCGCCAGCCTCTTCCGGGGTAATTACCTTGTCAGAAAAGGGGCTTTTCTTTACCATTTGGCGAATTTTTTGCGCGGCCCGATTTTTACTTAGTAGAGGCCTGAACAACAGGCCACAAAGCTGATGGGAGACGACTGAATGAGCAATGACGGCGTGAATGCAGGCCGACGTCGCTTTCTGGTCGCGGCCACCTCTGTGGTGGGCGCGGCGGGAGCGGTAGGTGCTGCGACTCCGTTCGTGGGGTCATGGTTCCCCAGTGCCAAGGCCAAGGCGGCCGGTGCACCGGTGAAGGTGAACGTCAGCAAGATCGAGGCTGGCCAGCAGATGGTTGCTGAGTGGCGCGGTCAGCCGGTGTTCATCGTCCGCCGTACCGAGGAGATCCTGGGTAACCTCACCAAGATCCACGATCGCATGGCAGATCCCGAGTCCCAGGCGTCGGTACAGCCGACCTATGTGGACCCGACTGTTCGCTCGATCAAGCCGGAGCTGCTGGTCGTGGTCGGTCTGTGCACCCACCTGGGCTGCTCGCCGTCCTTCCGTCCGGAAGTGGCGCCTGCCGATCTGGGCGCCGACTGGGTCGGTGGCTACTTCTGCCCCTGCCACGGTTCTCGTTACGACCTCGCCGGGCGCGTCTACAAGGCCCAGCCGGCTCCGCTGAACCTGCCGGTACCGCCGCATAGCTACGAGACGGATGATGTGATCATCATCGGTGTGGACCAGGAGAAGGCCTGATGAGCAAATTCATGGAATGGGTGGATGCGCGCTTCCCCGCCACCAAGATGTGGGAAGACCATCTCTCCAAGTACTACGCCCCGAAGAACTTCAACTTCTTCTACTTCTTTGGCTCGCTGGCGCTGCTGGTTCTGGTCAACCAGATCCTCACCGGTGTCTGGCTGACCATGAGCTTCACCCCGTCCGCCGAGGAAGCCTTCGCGTCCGTCGAGTACATCATGCGCGACGTGGAGTACGGCTGGATCATCCGCTACCTGCACTCCACCGGCGCTTCGGCGTTCTTCGTGGTGGTCTACCTGCACATGTTCCGCGGTCTGCTCTACGGCTCCTACCAGAAGCCGCGTGAGCTGGTGTGGATCTTCGGCATGCTGATCTACCTCTGCCTCATGGCCGAGGCCTTCATGGGCTACCTGCTGCCGTGGGGCCAGATGTCGTACTGGGGTGCCCAGGTGATCATCTCGCTGTTCGGTGCGATTCCGGTGATCGGTGACGACCTGACCCAGTGGATCCGTGGTGACTACCTGATTTCCGGCATCACCCTGAACCGCTTCTTCGCCCTGCACGTGATCGCCCTGCCGATCGTCCTGCTCGGCCTGGTCGTGCTGCACATCCTGGCGCTGCACGAAGTCGGTTCGAACAACCCGGATGGCGTCGACATCAAGAAGAAGAAGGACGAGAACGGTGTGCCGCTCGACGGTATCGCCTTCCACCCTTACTACACCGTGAAAGACATCGTCGGTGTGGTGGTCTTCCTGTTCGTGTTCTGCTTCGTGGTGTTCTTCTTCCCGGAGATGGGTGGTTACTTCCTCGAGAAGCCCAACTTCGAAGCGGCCAACCCGTTCAAGACGCCTGAGCACATCGCCCCGGTGTGGTACTTCACGCCCTTCTACGCCATCCTGCGCGCCGTGCCGGACAAGCTGATGGGTGTCATCGCCATGGGTGCTGCGATCGCCGTGCTGTTCGTCCTGCCGTGGCTGGACCGTAGCCCGGTCAAGTCCATGCGTTACAAGGGCTGGATGAGCAAGATCTGGTTGGTGGTGTTCTGCATTTCCTTCGTCATCCTCGGCGTACTGGGTGTATTGGCACCGACCCCGGGTCGTACCCTGCTGTCGCAGGTGTGCACCATCCTGTACTTCGCGTACTTCATCCTGATGCCGTTCTACACCAGGATGGAAAAGACCAAACCGGTTCCGGAAAGGGTGACGGGCTGATGAAAAAGCTATTTGCTGCATTTGTTTTCGCTGCACTGCCGGCCCTGGGCTTCGCGGCCGGTGGCAACGTGCACCTAGACAAGGTCGATATCGACCTGACCGACAAGGCTGCCATGCAAGATGGTGCGCGTACCTTCGCCAACTACTGCATGGGCTGCCACTCGGCCAAGTTTCAGCGTTACGAGCGGGTTGCCGATGACCTCGGCGTGCCGCACGAAATCATGCTGGAGAACCTGGTATTCAGCGGCGCCAAGATCGGCGACCACATGAAGATCGGCATGAAGCCCGACGACGCCAAGGTGTGGTTCGGTGCGGCTCCGCCCGACCTGACCCTGGTGGCTCGCGTGCGTGGCAACGACTGGCTGTACACCTACCTGCGCAGCTTCTACGCCGACCCGACCCGTCCGCTGGGCGCCAACAACAAGGTGTTCCCGAACGTGGGCATGCCGAACGTGCTGGTCGGCCTGCAGGGTAACCAGGTCATCGGTTGCAAGCAGGTTCAGGTGGTCACCGATGGCAAGAAGCAGTACGACCCGCTGACCGGCGCGCCGATCACTCACGAAGCCTGTGATCAGCTGACCGTGGAGCCGAACACCGGCACCCTGAGCGAGGCCGAGTTCGACGAGAAGATCAAGAACCTGGTGACCTTCCTGGCCTACTCGGCCAACCCGGTCAAGCTGAAGTCTCAGCGCATCGGCACCTACGTGCTGCTGTACCTGGCGTTCTTCTTCGTGTTCGCCTACCTGCTCAAGCGTGAGTACTGGAAGGACGTGCACTAAGTCGTTCCGGGTTCCGTCTCGAACCTGCGCGCCCTGATGGGCGCGCAGGTTTTTGTGCTTTAGCATCCTGGTGCTGCCTTGTGAGGTGGCGGCCAGCGAATCAAGAGTTGCTCGAGGCGTTTTCCTTCCTCGTCATGTCAGGCGCGCTCTGCGCTGCTGGCAGCGATGTCGGAAGTGCCGCAGACAATTTCCGTGTTTCTGGAACATCCAATAAAAGCGAGGAGGATCGCCATGGCGGTGACCAACAGGTTGACCTGCTACTCCGACCCCGCCGACCACTATTCCCATCGCGTGCGTCTGGTGCTCGCCGAGAAAGGTGTCAGCGTCGAGATCATCGATGTCGAGCAGGGCCGCTGCCCGCCCAAGCTCGCGGAGCTCAACCCCTACGGCAGTCTGCCGACGCTGGTCGATCGCGACCTGGCGCTGTACGAATCGTCCGTGGTGATGGAGTATCTGGACGAGCGTTATCCGCACCCGCCGCTGCTGCCGGTGTATCCGGTCGCACGCGCCAACAGTCGTTTGCTGATGCACCGTATCCAGCGTGACTGGTGTGCGCTGGTCGACCGTATTCTCGACAAGCGCAGCAAGGAGGCGGAGCGCCAGCTGGCGCGCAAGGAGCTCCGTGAGAGCCTGACGGGCGTCTCGCCGCTGTTCGCTGACAAGGCGTTCTTTCTCAGTGACGAGCTGAGCCTGGTGGATTGCTGCCTGCTGCCCATCCTCTGGCGTTTGCCGTTGCTGGGCATCGAATTGCCGCGTCCGGCCAAGCCGTTGCTCGACTACATGGAGCGCCAGTTTGCCCGTGAGGCCTTTCAGGCCAGTCTTTCCGCTGTCGAGCGCGCAATGCGCTGAGAAGGAGGATCACATGAATTCCAGTCGTCCCTATCTGGTCCGCGCGTTGTACGAGTGGATCGTCGATAACGATTGCACGCCGTACCTGCTGGTCAATGCCGAGTATCCGGGGGTGCAGGTGCCTCCGGGGTTCGCCAGTGACGGGCAGATTGTGCTCAACGCATCGCCCAGTGCGGTGCGTCACCTGCACATGGACAACGAGGCGGTCAGCTTCGAAGGGCGCTTCGGCGGTGTGGCGCACAGCCTCTACATCCCGTCAGCGGCCATCCTGGCGATCTATGCGCGGGAGAACGGGCAGGGCATGGTGTTCGACATGGAGCCGCCGCTCGCCGGTGCTGCCGACGAGCCGGGCCCGGATGATGATGGCCCGTCCGGTGGCGAACCGCCGCGCCCGAGTGGCCGGCCGAGCCTGAAAGTGGTGAAGTGAAGCAGCTGCACGCTACCGGCGAGCTGTGAGATCGAAATAAAAACGGGCGCCCTGGGGCGCCCGTTTTCTTTGCTTGCTGCTTAAGGCTGCCGGCTTGCCGTTGTCTCAGTTGGTGTACTCGAACAGGCGCACCACTTTCTGCACGCCCGATACGCTCTGGACTACGGCGGTCGCTGCGTTCGCTTCGCTGCGATTGACCACGCCGAGCAGGTAGACGATGCCGTTCTCGGTGATGACCTTGATCTTGGTGCTCGGCACGTTGCTGTCGGCGAGCATCTGCGTCTTGATCTTGCTGGTGAGCAGGGAGTCGTTGCTGCGCGCCAGCAGCGAGGCCGGCTGCTGGACCTGCAGCTCGTTGTACACCTTCTTCACGCCCTGGACGTTGCGCGCGCGTTGGGCGGCCAGGTCCTTCAGCTCGCTGCGTGGCGTCTGGCCGGCGATCAGGATCACGCCGTTGTAGGCGGTGACGACGATGCGCGAGGTGGGGCTGGACAGGTCGGCGTGCGCGTTGCTGATGCTGGAGGCAACGTCCGGGCCGAGGAACTGGTCATCGATCTTGTTGCCGATGCTGCGGCTGCCGCAGGCTGCCAGGCTCAGGGTAACGGCCAGGGTGGCCAGGATCAGGGCGAAACGCTTCATTCTTCACTCCCAAACAATTGACTGTCGATCAGGTCGCACAGGCAGTGGATGGTCAGCAGGTGGACCTCCTGGATGCGTGCGGTAACTTTGGCTGGAACGCGAATTTCCACATCTTCCGGCAGCAGCAGCGATGCCATGCCGCCGCCGTCGCGGCCAGTCAGGGCGACCACGGTCATCTCGCGATCATGCGCAGCTTGAATGGCCTGGATGACATTTGCTGAGTTGCCGCTGGTGGAAATCGCCAGGAGCACGTCACCCGGTTGACCCAGTGCGCGGATCTGTTTGGAGAAAATCTCGTTGTAGCTGTAGTCGTTGGCGATCGAGGTGATGGTCGAGCTGTCGGTGGTCAGGGCCACGGCGGGCAGGCTCGGGCGTTCGCGCTCGAAGCGGTTGAGCAGCTCGGAGGAAAAGTGCTGGGCGTCACCGGCCGAACCACCGTTGCCGCAGGAAAGAATCTTGCCCTCGTTGAGCAGCGCCTGGACCATGACCAGGCTGGCGTGCTCGATGTAGGGTGCGAGGACTTCCATGGCCTGCTGCTTGGTGTCGATGCTGGCTTGGAAGAGCTGGCAGATTCGGGATTGCATGTCCATCGGTTAAACCTTGAGTGTACGGCCATCAGGCATCGAAGGCGTTCTTGATCCAGTCGAGGCGAGTGGCGCCATCGGTACTGATGGCGACCACGTCGAAGCGGCAGGGGTGGCGGGCCCAGCGGGATTCCTGCTGGAGGAAGAGCTCGGCGGCGATGACCAACTTGCCACGCTTGCGCGCATCGATGCTCTCCAGGGCGCCGCCCCAGGCACTGTGGCGGCGGGCGCGGACTTCGACGAATACTACTGTATCGCCGTCGAGCATGACCAGATCAAGCTCGCCACGGCGACAGCTCCAGTTCTCTTCGATCAGGCGCAGGCCATTACGTTCCAGATGCTGACGGGCCGCCTGTTCGGCGGCTCGTCCCAGGTCGTTGTGGGTGCTCAATTGAGGCTTTCAGGAAGGCGCTGGACCTGGCCGCCGCGGAACTCTGCCCAGGGCAGCTGGCGTTCCACACGCTGGGCCTGGTTGAGGCTGAGGGTGCCGGAAAGACCGTCGATGCGCGACTCCGGCAGGGCCTTGAGCTGGCCCAGGCGTGGCGCCAGGCGATAGGCGTCGACACCCATCGCGTACAGGCGGCCGAGGCTGCCGCCGGCCTGCGGCCACTGCTGGGTGACTTCCTGGCGCAGCGGTGCGTGGGCGTCCAGCAGCCATGGGGTCTCGCAGAAGCGGATGCCTTCGAGGTCCTGGTACTGGGCCTGGCTGTGGGTGCCGGTGAACAGGTGGGAGGTGGCATAGACCGGTACGTCGCCGGCGTACTGGAAGGCCAGGGTCGGCTTGATCTGCTGCGCCTGCTGCGGTGTCGCGGCGAGGAAGATGAAGTCGATGTCCTGGCGGCGTGCCGGCAGTGCGTCGACGCTGCTGCCCAGGGTGTTCTGCAGGCGGCGGGCGCGTGCTTCGCTCTCGCGCAGCTGGAACAGGTCGGCGATCTGGCGTGCCAGCTCGACGGGCTGGTCCACGTGCTCGGCGGCGATCAGGGTGCCGCCCTGGGCCTGCCAGCTCTGGCGGAAGGCGTCCAGCACGCGGTCGCCCCATTCGCCGGCCGGTACCAGGGCCACGGCGCGGCGCATGCCGTCGCTCCAGGCGCGGCGCGAGACTTCGCGCGCTTCGTCCTCGGCGGCGAGGCCGAACTGGAACAGCTGCACAGGGCCTTCCTGGCCGGCGTCGCTGTAGTTGAGGGCCAGCGTGGTGATCGGCAGCTGCTCGCGATCGCTGAGCTGCTTGACCAGCGGCTTCTCCAGAGGGCCGACCACCAGTTGCACGCCGTCGGCCTGTGCCTGCTGGTAGAAGGCGTCCAGCGAACCGATGCGGGCGCTGTCGTAGAGTTTCACGTCCGGGGGATTCTGCCCGGCTTGCTGTGCCTCGTAGTGAGCCGCGAGGAAGCCGTCGCGCAGGGCGCGGGCCACGCTGGCCAGCTGGCCTTCCTGCGGCAGCAGCAGGGCGATGCGGGTCAGGGGCTGGCTGGCCAGCTCGCGCAGTTTCACCAGTGCCTCCGGGAGCTGCATCGCCGCCGGGTGCTGCGGGTTCTGCGCGACCCACTGGTCGATGGCGTCCTGCTGTTGTTCGAGCGTTGCCGCGCCCTTGGTCACGCGGGCCAGTGCCAGCCAGCCGGCCAGGTCGGCGTCGCCGCCGGCGGAGGTCTGTTCCGGCAGGTTGGCAACCAGCTCCCAGATCTTCTCGTGATTGTCCTGGGCCTGCTGACCGCTCAGCAGGGGCGCGATGAAGACGCGCTCGCGGGCAGCGGCCAGTGCCTGGCCGTCGGCTTCCAGTGCGCGAGCGCGTACCAGTTGGGTGCGGATCTGCTGTTCCACGGGCAGTTCGCTCAGGCGCTCGAGGCTGGGATGACGCAGGGCCTTCAGGGCGCTCTTGGGCTGTTTGCGCGCCATCGCCAGTTCCGCGTTCAGGGTGCAGGCGAACATCTGCTGGGCGGGTTGCAGGCTGGCAAGGTCGATCTGTTCGAGAATGCGCGCGGAGCCGGCCACATCGTTCTGGCGGTAGGCCTGGTCGGCTGCGGACAGGCGCAGCAGGGCGGCTTGTTCGGGCTTGCTCTCGGCCGCCTGTTGCAGCATCTGCTCAATGCTGGCCTTGGGCGTGCGTGGCAGTTCACCCAGGCCGTTGTTGGGCGAACTGGCGCATGCCGCAAGCATGCCGGCCAGGAAGATGGCGGAAAGAGGGCGCAGACTAGCGATCATCGGGTCATCCTGATACTTGAGCAAAACAAGCGGCGATTGTACCCAAGCGCCAAGGATGGTGCGATGCCGCTGGGTCGGAAGCGGCTAGAATGAGCGCTCTTTCAATTAACGAGGTGTTACCCGTGAGTCAGTCCGTCGTCACCAGCGTCCAGCCCGGCACTCTTTATGTGGTCGCCACGCCGATTGGCAACCTGGACGACATCAGTGCGCGGGCACTGCGCATTCTGCGTGAGGTGGCGCTGATCGCTGCCGAGGACACCCGGCACTCCGTGCGCCTGCTGCAGCACTTCGGCATCGAGACGCCGCTGGCGGCCTGCCACGAGCATAACGAGCGCGAGCAGGGCGGGCGCTTTCTCGCGCGTCTGCAGGCGGGCGAGGATGTAGCGCTGATCTCCGATGCGGGTACGCCGCTGATTTCCGATCCGGGCTACCACCTGGTGCGCCAGGTGCGCGCTGCCGGCTATCCGGTGGTGCCGGTGCCGGGAGCCTGTGCGCTGATCGCCGCGCTGTCGGCGGCCGGGCTGCCGTCCGATCGTTTCATCTTCGAGGGCTTCCTGCCGGCGAAGGCCGCTGGACGCCGCGCGCGTCTCGAGCAGGTACGCGAGGAGCCGCGCACGCTGATCTTCTACGAGGCGCCGCACCGGATTCTCGAGTGCCTGGAGGATATGCGCAGTGTCTTCGGTGAGGAGCGTCCGGCATTGCTGGCGCGTGAGCTGACCAAGACCTTCGAGACGCTCAAGGGCTTGCCGCTGGCCGAGTTGTGCGCCTGGGTCGCGGCGGACAGCAATCAGCAGCGCGGCGAGTGCGTGGTGCTGGTGGCAGGCTGGCAGGCGCCGGAAGGTGAAGAGGCGGTGAACGCAGACGCGCTGCGGGTGCTCGATCTGCTCCTGGCGGAAATGCCGCTCAAGCGCGCGGCAGCGCTGGCGGCCGAGATCACCGGGGTGCGCAAGAACCTGCTCTATCAGGTGGCATTGCAGCGCCAAGGCTGAGCGCCGAGCTTGTTCTCGAGGGCGCCTGTCGGTAACCTTGGCGGCGGAGAGTCGATCGGACAGTCGCTGCCTCGTTTCGTTCCGCGATGCGGGGGGGAGGAAAGTCCGGGCTCCATAGGGCGGAGTGCCAGGTAACGCCTGGGGGGCGTGAGCCTACGGAAAGTGCCGCAGAAAATAACCGCCTAAGCGCTTCGGCGCCGGTAAGGGTGAAAAGGTGCGGTAAGAGCGCACCGCACGGCTGGTAACAGTCCGTGGCTAGGTAAACCCCACTCGGAGCAAGACCAAATAGGGTTCCATTGGCGTGGCCCGCGCTGGAACCGGGTAGGTTGCTAAAGGCGTGCAGTGATGTACGCCGTAGAGGAATGACTGTCCTCGACAGAACCCGGCTTACAGATCGACTCTCCTCCTTTCTTCCTCTCGTTGTACTTCTATCTCCCGCTCGTCTGATACCGAAAAAGTCTTACTCTTAAGAAATTACTTTAAGTTCGAATTTCAGCTTGCTGCTGTGGCTGAATTTTGCCTGTCGAATCCGCCTTCCTGCATCGCTTTTCTCCTCGCTTTCGTTCGCTAAATCTCCGTCCTGTAAGGATTTTTCCCTTCTGGCGTGCCTTGACGGTGGGGCGTGCCCATTCCTATAGTGTGCGCAAGTGGTGGGAAGTGGCATGAAGTGGGTTTTTTTGGGCATGGAAAGCTAATTACAGGGGAAGCGCAGCCGTGTTTCGCGGAGCTAACGCCATCAGTCTCGACGCCAAAGGGCGCCTCGCGATGCCGAGTCGGTATCGTGACGAGCTCGTTGCGCGTTGTGGTGGCCAGCTGATCGTGACCATCGATGCCGTCGACCCCTGTCTTTGCGTTTATCCACTGGCCGAATGGGAGCTGATCGAGAACAAGCTGCGCGAGCTGGCCTCCTTCCGTGAGGAGAACCGCCGCCTGCAGCGTCTGCTGATCGGCAATGCCGTCGACCTCGAGCTCGACGCCAGTGGCCGCTTCCTGGTACCGCCGCGTTTGCGCGAGTACGCCAAGCTGGACAAGCGAGCGATGCTCGTGGGTCAGCTGAACAAATTCCAGCTCTGGGATGAAGATTCCTGGAATGCCGTAGCCGAGGCCGACCTCGCTGCCATCAAGCAGCCGGGCGCTCTTTCCGATGATTTGCGTGACCTGATCCTGTGACCATGACCGATACCAACTACCGCCATATCACCGTGCTGCTCGACGAGGCCGTCGAGGGACTCGCCGTGCGCGGCGACGGTTGCTATATGGACGGCACCTTCGGTCGGGGCGGGCACAGCCGATTGATCCTGCAGAAGCTCGGGCCAGATGGGCGGTTGTTGGGATTCGATAAAGATCCCCTGGCAATAGCTACCGGGGAAGCACTGGCGGCCGAAGACGGCCGCTTTGTCGTTGTGCAGCGCAGTTTTGCGGAACTTGGCGAGGAGGCTGTTGTCCGCGGCCTCGACGGCCAGGTCTCGGGCATCCTGCTGGACCTCGGCGTGTCGTCGCCGCAGCTCGACGATCCCGAGCGTGGCTTCAGCTTCCTCAATGACGGGCCGCTGGACATGCGCATGAATCCCGACGCCGGCGTCAGCGCGGCGGACTGGATCGCCCGCGCCGACGAGGACGATATCGCTCGGGTATTCAAGGACTATGGCGAGGAGCGCTTCGCCAAGCGCATGGCCCGCGCCGTGGTGCAGCGCCGAGTCGAGCAGCCGTTCACCCGTACCGCCGATCTGGCGAAGGTCCTGGCCGATGCCAACCCTGCCTGGGAGAAGGGCAAGAATCCGGCGACGCGTGCCTTCCAGGGCATCCGCATCTTCGTCAACAACGAGCTCGGTGATCTCGAGCGTGGCCTCGAGGCGGCGCTGGAGTCGCTCGAAGTCGGTGGTCGCCTGGTGGTGATCAGCTTCCACTCGCTGGAAGACCGCATCGTCAAGCAGTTCATGAAGCGCCAGGCCAAGGGCGAGGCGGACAAGCTGCCGCGTGACCTGCCGATCATTCCCAAGGCCTTCGAGCCGCGTCTGAAGCTGATCGGCAAGCCGGTCTATGCCAGCGACGAGGAGCTCAAGGCCAATCCGCGTTCACGCAGTGCCGTGATGCGCATCGCGGAGAAGTTGCGGTGAACCGCCGGCTCATCAAGTCCATGCCCGGCGGCAGCTTCCTGATGCTGCTGCTGTTCATCGGCGTGCTGGTTTCTGCCGTGGCGGTGTCGTACAGCGCGCACTGGAATCGCCTGCTGCTCAACGAGCTGTACGGCCAGTTGAGCGTGCGCGACAAGGCACAGGCCGAGTGGGGCCGACTGATTCTCGAGCAGAGCACCTGGACTGCACACAACCGCATCGAGGCGCTGGCCAGCGAGCAGTTGAAGATGCACATCCCCGATCCCGCCGCCGTGCGCATGGTGCGACCATGATCGGTCTCGAAGGCGCGCTCTACCCCTGGCGTTTCCGCCTGGTGCTGGCGCTGCTCGCCCTGATGGTCGCGGCCATCGCCTGGCGCATGCTCGACCTGCAGGTGCTCGATCACGACTTCCTCAAGGCGCACGGTGATGCGCGCAGCGTGCGGCACATTCCGATCCCCGCGCACCGTGGCCTGATCACTGACCGTAATGGCGAGCCGCTGGCTGTCAGCACCCCCGTGACCACCCTGTGGGCCAACGGCAAGGAGCTGCAGGCCGGGCGCGAACAATGGCCGGCACTGGCTGCCGCGCTGGGGCAGGAACCGAAGAGCTTCGCCGAGCGTCTGGAGCAGAACAAGGATCGCGAGTTCATGTACCTGGTGCGCGGCCTGACCCCTGAAAAGGGGCAGGGCGTGCTCGACCTGAAGGTGCCTGGCGTCTACGCCATCGAGGAATTCCGTCGTTTCTACCCGGCCGGCGAGGTCGCCGCCCATGTGGTCGGCTTCACCGATATCGACGACCGTGGTCGTGAAGGCATGGAGTTGGCCTACGAGGACTGGCTGGCCGGCGTGCCGGGCAAGCGCCAGGTGCTCAAGGACCGTCGCGGCAAGCTGATCAAGGACGTGCAGGTGGTGCAGAACGCCAAGGCTGGCAAGGCCCTGGCCCTGTCCATCGACCTGCGCCTGCAGTACCTGGCTCACCGCGAGCTGCGCAACGCCCTGCTGGAGAACGATGCCAAGGCCGGCAGCCTGGTGATGGTCGACGTGAAGACCGGCGAGGTGCTGGCCATGGTCAACCACCCCACCTACAACCCGAACAACCGGCGCAACCTGACCCCGGCAGCCATGCGCAATCGCGCCATGATCGATGTCTTCGAGCCCGGCTCGACGATCAAGCCGCTGTCGATGGCCGCCGCGCTGGAGACCGGTCGCTGGAAGCCCAGCGATATCGTCCAGGTCGGCAACGGTACGCTGCAGATCGGTCGCTACACCATTCGTGACGTGTCCCGTACCCAGGGGCCGGCGCTGGACCTGACCGGCATCCTGATCAACTCCAGCAACGTGGGCATGAGCAAGGTCGCCTTCGATGTCGGCGGTGAGCAGCTGTACCGGGTGTTCAGCGACCTCGGCTTCGGTCGCGATACCGGCCTGGGATTCCCCGGTGAGCGGGTGGGCAACCTGCCCAACCATCGCCAGTGGCGCGAGGCGGAGACTGCCACGCTGTCCTACGGCTATGGCCTTTCGGTAACCGCCGTGCAACTGGCGCACGCCTACTCCGCGCTGGCCAATGGCGGTGGCATGACGCCGCTGTCGATGATCCGCGTGGACGACAAGCCGCACGCGACGCAGGTGGTGCCGGGCGAAGTGGCCAGGACCGTGCAGGGCATGATGCAGCAGGTCATCGAGGCGCCGCGAGGCGTTTTCCGCGCTCAGGTGCCCGGTTATCACGTGGCCGGCAAGAGCGGTACCGCACGCAAGACCAGTGTCGGCAGCAAGGGCTACCAGGCCAACTCCTACCGTTCGCTGTTCGCCGGCTTCGCCCCGGCTCAGGACCCGCGCATCGCGCTGGTGGTGGTCATCGACGAACCCGGCAAGGGCGCCTATTACGGCGGCCTGATCTCTGCGCCGGTGTTCAGCCGCGTGATGGCCGGATCGCTGCGCTTGATGAATATCGCGCCGGACAACCTGCCCACCGAGGCGCAGAAGTCCGTCGCTGTCGCACAGGGAGGGCGCAACTGATGCCCATGCCGCTCAATCAACTGTTGCCGGCCGCCAATGGCAGCGTGCTGATTCGTGAGCTGACGCTGGACAGCCGCAAGGTGCGTCCGGGTGATCTGTTCCTGGCCGTGCCCGGCACCCAGCAGGATGGCCGTGTACATATCGTCGATGCGATCGCGCGCGGCGCGGCTGCGGTCGCCTACGAGGCCGAGGGCGCTGCCGAGATGCATGCCGAGAGCGCCGTGCTGGTGCCGGTCAAGGGCCTGTCTGGCCAGCTCTCGGCCATCGCCGGACGCTTCTATGGCGAGCCGAGCCGTGGCCTGCACCTGGTCGGCATCACGGGCACCAATGGCAAGACCAGTGTCAGCCAGTTGCTGGCGCAGGCCCTCGACCTGCTCGGCCAGCCGTGCGGCATCGTCGGTACCCTGGGTAACGGTTTCCATGGCGCGCTGGAGCAGGGCAAGCACACCACGCCCGATCCGGTCGGTGTACAGGCGACCCTGGCCTCGCTCAAGCAGGCCGGTGCGCGCGCCGTCGCCATGGAGGTGTCCTCCCATGGCCTGGACCAGGGACGGGTCGCCGCACTGGAGTTCGATGTCGCGGTGTTCACCAACCTGTCGCGTGACCACCTCGACTATCACGGCAGCATGGAGGCCTACGGTGCTGCCAAGGCCAGGCTGTTCACCTGGCCGAACCTGAGTTGCCGGGTGCTCAACCTCGATGACGCCTTCGGTCGTGAGCTGGCTGTGCAGGCGCACGAGTCGCGTCTGATCGGCTACAGCCTGGAAGACAGTGCCGCCTACCTCTATTGCAGCGACGCGCAGTTCGACGATCACGGCGTGCGTGCGCGCCTGCTCACGCCGCGTGGCGAAGGTGTGCTGCGCAGCAGCCTGCTCGGTCGTTTCAATCTGAGCAACCTGCTCGCCGTGGTCGGTGCCCTGCTCGGCATGGACTACGCGCTCGACGAGATTCTCAAGGTGCTGCCGCAGCTGCAGGGGCCGGTTGGCCGCATGCAGCGCCTCGGTGGCGCTGACAAGCCGCTGGTGGTGGTCGACTACGCGCACACGCCGGATGCCCTGGAAAAGGTGCTGCAAGCCATGCGCCCGCATGTCGAGGGGCGCCTGGTCTGCCTGTTCGGCTGTGGCGGTGACCGTGATCGCGGCAAGCGCCCGCTGATGGCCGCCGTGGCCGAGCGCCTGGCGGACGTGGTCTGGGTGACCGACGACAATCCGCGCACCGAGGACCCGGCACAGATCATCGAGGATATCCGCGCCGGTTTCGCCGCGCCGGAGGCGGTGCAGTTCGTTCACGGTCGTGGCGACGCCATCGCCAGGCTGATTGCCCAGGCCGATGCCGCCGATGTGCTGGTGCTGGCCGGCAAGGGCCACGAGGATTACCAGGAAATCATGGGTGTGCGTCAGCCGTTCTCGGACCTCAGCGAAGCGAACAAGGCCCTGGCGGTCTGGGAGGCGGCCCATGCTTAAGCCCTGGCTGCTCAGCGAAGTCGCGGGTGATCTGGATGGTCGTGTGATCGGCGCCGATGTCGCCTTCTCCGCCGTCGGCACCGATAGCCGCAGCATCGCCGCCGGTCAGCTGTTCGTGGCGCTGACCGGGCCGCGCTTCGACGGTCATGACTATCTGGCGGAAGTCGCTGCCAAGGGCGCCGTCGCCGCGCTGGTCGAGCGCGAAGTGGCGGGTGCGCCGCTGCCGCAGTTGCTGGTCAGCGACACCCGCATGGCCCTCGGTCAGCTGGGCGCGCTCAATCGTCAGGCGTTCAGCGGGCCGCTGGCGGCCGTGACCGGCTCCAGCGGCAAGACCAGCGTCAAGGAAATGCTTGCGGCCATCCTGCGTGCCGGCCTGGACGGCGCGGTGCTGGCCACCCGTGGCAACCTCAACAATGACCTCGGTGCGCCGCTGACCTTGCTCGAACTGGCGCCGGAGCATCGCGCCGGTGTGATCGAACTGGGCGCCAACCATGTCGGCGAGATCGCCTACACCGTCAGCCTGACCCGGCCCCACGTAGCCATCATCAACAATGCCGGCAACGCTCATGTCGGCGAGTTCGGTGGCCCGGAAAAGATCGTCGAAGCCAAGGGCGAGATTCTCGAGGGACTGGCACAGGACGGCGTGGCCGTGCTCAATCTCGATGACAAGGCGTTCGCTACCTGGCAGCGCCGCGCCGCGGGGCGCCAGGTGCTGAGTTTCGCCCTGCGTGACACCCGTGCCGATTTCCATGGCAGTGAACTGACCCGCGACGAGCGTGGTTGCGCGGGGTTCATCCTGCGCAGCCCGCTGGGCAGCGCACGTATCCAGCTCAACCTGCTGGGCGAGCATAACGTCGCCAACGCCCTGGCCGCCTGCGCCGCCGCCCATGCCCTGGGCATGCCGCTGGCTGCCATGGTCGAGGGGCTGCAGGGCCTGCAACCGGTCAAGGGTCGCGCCGTCGCGCAACTGGCGCCGAACGGTGTGCGGGTGATCGACGACAGCTACAACGCCAACCCCGTGTCGATGTGCGCGGCGGTGGACATACTCGCCGCCTTCTCCGGCCGCACCGTTCTGGTGCTGGGCGACATGGGCGAGCTGGGCGCGTGGGCCGAGCAGGGCCACCGCGATGTGGGCCGCCATGCCGCCGGCAAGGTCGACGCGCTGTATGCCATCGGCCCGCTGATGCGCCATGCGGTTGAAGAGTTTGGCGCCAAGGGTCGCCATTTCTCCGATCAGGCCGAGCTGATCGAAGCGCTTCGTGCCGAACAGGCCGGCAGCACATTACTAATCAAGGGTTCACGCAGCGCAGCCATGGACAAGGTCGTGGCGGCGCTGTGCGACGTATCTGGGGAGAGTCACTAAATGCTGCTGCTGCTGGCGGAGTACCTGCAACAGTTCCACAAGGGCTTCGCGGTCTTTCAGTACCTGACCCTGCGCGGCATCCTCGGCGTACTGACCGCCCTGGCGCTGTCGCTGTGGCTCGGCCCGTGGATGATCCGCACCCTGCAGGTGCGCCAGATCGGCCAGGCCGTGCGCAACGATGGCCCGCAGTCGCACCTGTCGAAGAAGGGCACACCGACCATGGGCGGCGCGCTGATCCTCACCGCGATCGCGGTCAGCACCCTGCTCTGGGCCGACCTGTCCAAC
This sequence comes from Pseudomonas sp. REST10, assembly GCF_029542605.1. Classification (NCBI taxonomy): domain Bacteria; kingdom Pseudomonadati; phylum Pseudomonadota; class Gammaproteobacteria; order Pseudomonadales; family Pseudomonadaceae; genus Pseudomonas; species Pseudomonas sp. REST10. Next base: position 1,267,244 of record NZ_CP035677.1, read on the forward strand.
CGCTACGTGTGGGTGGTGCTGGCCGTGACCCTGCTGTTCGGTGCCATCGGCTGGGTCGATGACTACCGCAAGGTGATCGAAAAGAACTCGCGTGGCCTGCCGAGCCGCTGGAAGTACTTCTGGCAGTCGGTGTTCGGCCTGGGCGCGGCCTTCTTCCTTTATATGACGGCGCAGAACCCGGTGGAGACCACCCTGATCCTGCCGCTGCTGAAGGACGTGAGCATCCCCCTGGGCATCGGTTTCGTGGTGCTGACCTACTTCGTCATCGTCGGTTCGAGCAACGCGGTCAACCTCACCGACGGCCTCGACGGTCTGGCCATTCTGCCGACCGTGATGGTCGGCGGTGCGCTGGGCATCTTCTGCTACCTGTCGGGCAACGTGAACTTCGCCGAGTACCTGCTGATTCCCTATGTGCCGGGTTCGGGCGAGCTGATCGTGTTCTGCGCGGCGCTGGTCGGCGCCGGCCTCGGCTTCCTCTGGTTCAACACCTACCCGGCGCAGGTGTTCATGGGCGATGTCGGTGCGCTGGCGCTCGGCGCCGCACTGGGCACCATCGCCGTGATCGTCCGCCAGGAGGTCGTGCTGTTCATCATGGGCGGCGTGTTCGTCATGGAAACCCTGTCGGTGATCATCCAGGTCGCCAGCTTCAAGCTGACCGGCAAGCGTGTGTTCCGCATGGCGCCGATTCATCACCACTTCGAACTCAAGGGCTGGCCCGAGCCGCGCGTGATCGTCCGTTTCTGGATCATCACCGTGATTCTCGTGCTGATCGGCCTGGCCACTTTGAAACTGAGGTAATTGCGCGTGTCGTTGATCGCTTCCGACCAATTCCGCATCGTTGTCGGCCTCGGCAAGAGCGGCATGTCCCTGGTGCGCTTCCTGGCGCAGCAGGGCGTGCGCTTTGCCGTGGCCGACACGCGCGCGAATCCGCCGGAGCTGGAAACGCTCAAGCGCGACTACCCGCAGGTGGAAGTGCGCTGCGGCGAGCTGGACGCGGACTTTCTCAGCCGTGCCTCGGAGCTGTACGTGAGCCCGGGCCTGGCCGTGGCCACGCCGGCGCTGGCCGAAGCCGCGGCGCGCGGGGTCAAGCTGTCCGGTGACATCGACCTGTTCGCCCGCCATGCCAAGGCGCCGATCATCGCCATCACCGGTTCCAACGCCAAGAGCACCGTCACCACCCTGGTCGGTGAGATGGCGGCGGCGGCCGGCAAACGGGTCGCGGTGGGCGGCAACCTCGGCACCCCGGCGCTGGATCTGCTGGCCGACGATGTCGAACTGTACGTGCTCGAACTGTCCAGCTTCCAGCTGGAGACCACCGACCAGCTCAATGCCGAAGTGGCCACCTGCCTGAATATCAGCGAAGACCACATGGACCGCTACAGTGGGCTGCCGGCCTATCACCTGGCCAAGCACCGGATCTTTCGCGGTGCGCGTCAGGTGGTGATCAACCGTGACGATGCCCTCTCGCGGCCGCTGATCGCCGACCAGGTGACCTGCTGGGAGTTCGGCCTGGGCAAACCCGACTTCAAGCGCTTCGGCCTGCTCGAGGAAAATGGCGAGAAGGCCCTGGCGTTCCGCTTCGACGCACTGCTGCCGGTCAGCGAGTTGAAGATTCGCGGCGCGCACAACCAGTCCAACGCCCTGGCGGCGCTGGCGCTCGGTCATGCCGCGGGCCTGCCGATGGAGGCGATGCTTGCCACCCTGCGCACGTTCGCCGGCTTGCCGCATCGCTGCCAGTGGGTCGGTGAGCGCGCCGGGGTGAACTACTACGACGATTCCAAGGCCACCAACGTCGGCGCCGCCCTGGCCGCCATCGAAGGCCTGGGCGCGGACATCGCCGGCAAGCTGGTGCTGATTGCCGGTGGTGACGGCAAAGGTGCCGATTTCTCTGCCCTGAAACAGCCGGTCGCGCGTTTCTGCCGCGCCGTGGTGCTGCTCGGACGTGATGCCGAGCGGCTCGCCGAAACCCTGGGCGACGCCGCACCGCTGGTGCGGGTGGGGACTCTCGAGGAAGCGGTGCAGCGTGGCTGCGAGCTGGCCGAGGCCGGCGATGCCGTGCTGCTGTCGCCTGCATGCGCCAGCCTGGACATGTTCAAGAACTTCGAGGAACGCGGGCGCCTGTTCGCCCAGGCCGTGGGAGGACTGCACTGATGCTGGGCTTCCTGCGCGTTCGTCCCTCACCGCTGTTCGGTCGTGGCTTCGATGTCGACTTCCCGATGCTGGCCGGCTGCCTGGGCCTGCTCGGTCTGGGGCTGGTGATGATCACCTCAGCCTCTTCGGAAGTGGCGGCGGCGATGTCCGGCAACCCGCTGTACCACATGATCCGTCACCTGGTGTACCTGGCCATCGGCCTGGGCGCCGCCGGCGTGGTGCTGATGATCCCGATGAGTTTCTGGCAGCGCTACGGCTGGATCCTGTTGCTGGCGGCCATCGGCTTGCTGGTGCTGGTGCTGATTCCCGGTATCGGCCGCGAGGTCAACGGTGCGCGGCGCTGGATCGGTTTCGGCGCGTTCAACGTACAGCCATCGGAGATCGCCAAGGTCTTCGTCGTGGTCTACCTGGCCGGCTACCTGGTGCGGCGACAGGAAGAGGTGCGCGAGAGCTGGATGGGCTTCTTCAAGCCGTTCGTGGTGCTGCTGCCGATGGCCGGCCTGCTGCTGCTGGAGCCGGACTTCGGTGCCACCGTGGTGATGATGGGCTCGGCCATGGCCATGCTGTTCCTCGGCGGCGTTGGCCTGCTGCGTTTCGGCCTGATGGTGGCGCTGGCCGTGGGGGCCGTGTTCGTGCTGGTGCAGACCCAGGAATACCGCCTGCAGCGTCTGATCACCTTCACCGACCCCTGGGCCGACCAGTACGGCTCCGGTTACCAGCTGACCCAGGCGCTGATCGCCTTCGGCCGTGGCGAATGGTTCGGCGTCGGCCTGGGCAACAGCATCCAGAAGCAGTTCTACCTGCCCGAGGCGCATACCGACTTCGTCTTCTCGGTACTGGCCGAGGAACTGGGGCTGGTCGGTTCGCTGGTGACCCTGGCGCTGTTCGTCTTCGTCTGCGTGCGCGGCCTGTACATCGGCCTGTGGGCCGAGAAGGCCAAGCAGTTCTTTTCCGCCTACGTGGCGTACGGGCTGTCGTTCCTGTGGATCGGTCAGTTCCTGATCAACATCGGGGTGAACACCGGCCTGCTGCCGACCAAGGGCCTGACCCTGCCGTTCCTCAGCTACGGCGGTTCGTCGCTGGTGATCTGCTGCGTCAGCCTGGCGGTCCTGCTGCGTATCGAGTGGGAGCGGCGCAACGTATTGGGCAACGAGGATATCGAGTTCAGCGAAGACGACTTCGTCGAACCGAGCGAGGAGGTCGCCCATGCGCGGTAATGTCCTGATCATGGCGGGCGGCACCGGCGGGCACGTGTTCCCGGCGCTGGCCTGCGCGCGCGAATTCCAGGCGCGCGGCTACAGCGTGCACTGGCTGGGGACGCCGCGTGGCATCGAGAACGAACTGGTGCCGCAGGCCGATCTGCCGCTGCACCTGATCGATGTCAGCGGCCTGCGTGGCAAGGGCAAGCTGTCCCTGCTCAAGGCACCGTTCCAGTTGCTGCGTGCGCTGCTGCAGGCACGGCGCATCGTGCGCGAGCTGCAGCCGGTGTGCGTGCTCGGCATGGGTGGCTACGTGACCGGGCCGGGCGGCCTGGCCGCGCGCATGGCCGGTGTGCCGCTGGTCATTCATGAACAGAACGCCGTCGCCGGTACCGCCAATCGCCTGCTCGCACACATCGCCGCGCGCATCTGCGAGGCCTTCCCGAACACCTTCAAGGCCTCCGACAGGCGGCGCACCACGGGTAACCCGGTGCGTGAGGAGCTGTTCCTGGAAACCCCGCGCGAGCCGCTGGCCGGGCGCAAGCCGAAATTGCTGGTGCTGGGCGGTAGCCTGGGCGCCGAACCGCTGAACAAGTTGCTGCCTGCCGCGCTGGCCAAGGTCGCTGCCGACGTGCGTCCGCAAGTGTTCCACCAGGCTGGCAAGCAACACGCGGAAATCACTGCGGAGCGTTATCGCGATGCTGCGGTCGAAGCCGAGGTCGCGCCGTTCATCAAGGACATGGCGCGTGCCTATGGCTGGGCCGACCTGGTGGTCTGCCGTGCCGGCGCACTGACCGTCAGTGAACTCGCCGCCGCTGGTCTGCCGTCGTTCCTCGTGCCGCTGCCGCATGCGATCGACGACCACCAGAGCCGCAACGCCGAATACCTGGCGAAGGAGGGCGCCGCTGTCCTTCTTCCGCAACATGCCACTGACGCAGGCGAGCTCGCCGCGCAGCTCACCGAGGTTCTGATGCACCTGGAAAAACTCAACGTCATGGGCGCTACCGCGCGGCGCCTGGCCAAGCCCGATGCCACCCGTACGGTGGTCGACATCTGCCAGGAGGTGATCCGTGGCTAAGTCTCCCGCTGCCGTCAAGGCCGAAGTGCGGCGCATGCGCCGTATCCGCCGCATCCATTTCGTCGGTATCGGCGGTGTGGGCATGTGCGGTATCGCCGAGGTGCTGCTGAACCTGGGGTATGAAGTGTCCGGCTCGGACCTCAAAGCCTCGCCAGTGACCGAGCGCCTGGAGAAGTTCGGCGCGCAGATATTCATCGGCCATCGTGCCGAGAACGCCGAGCAGGCCGATGTGCTGGTGGTATCCAGTGCCGTCAACACCAGCAACCCGGAAGTCGCCACCGCTCTGGACCGGCGCATCCCGGTGGTGCCGCGTGCCGAGATGCTGGCCGAGCTGATGCGCTACCGCCATGGCATCGCCGTGGCCGGTACCCATGGCAAGACCACTACCACCAGCCTGCTGGCCTCGGTGTTCGCTGCCGGTGGCCTGGACCCGACCTTCGTCATCGGCGGCCGCCTGAACGCGGCCGGGACCAACGCCCAGCTCGGCTCCAGCCGCTTCCTGATCGCCGAGGCGGACGAGAGCGACGCCAGCTTCCTGCACCTGCAGCCGATGGTCTCGGTGGTCACCAATATCGATGCCGACCACATGAGCACCTATGGCGGCGACTTCAACAAACTGAAGAAGACCTTCGTCGAGTTCCTGCACAACCTGCCGTTCTATGGCCTGGCCGTGCTCTGCGTCGACGACCCGGTGGTGCGTGAACTGCTGCCGCAGATCGGTCGTCCGACCGTGACCTACGGCTTCTCCGAGGATGCCGACGTGCGCGCCATCAACGTGCGCCAGGAAGGCATGCGGACCCATTTCACCGTGCTGCGTCCGGACTGCGAGCCGCTCGACGTGTCGGTCAACATGCCGGGCAATCACAACGTGCTCAATGCCCTGGCCACCATCGCCATCGCCAGCGACGAAGGCATCGACGATGCGGCCATCGTCGCCGGTCTGTCGGGCTTCCAGGGTGTCGGCCGGCGCTTCCAGGTCTACGGCGAGCTGCCGGTCGACGGCGGTAGCGTGATGCTGGTGGACGACTACGGTCACCATCCGCGCGAAGTCGCCGCGGTGATCAAGGCCGTGCGTGGTGGCTGGCCGGAACGCCGCCTGGTGATGGTCTACCAGCCGCACCGCTACAGCCGCACCCGTGATCTGTACGACGACTTCGTGCAGGTGCTCGGTGAGGCCAACGTGCTGCTGCTGGTGGAAGTCTACCCGGCCGGCGAGGAACCCATTCCGGGCGCCGACAGCCGCCAGCTGTGCCACAGCATCCGGCAGCGTGGCCAGCTCGATCCGATCTACGTCGAGCGTGGCGTCGATCTGGCACCGCTGCTCAAGCCGCTGCTGCGTGCCGGCGACATCCTGCTGTGCCAGGGCGCCGGCGATATCGGCGCAGTGGCGCCGCAATTGATCAAGCACCCGCTGTTCGTGGGGGAGTCGAAATGAGTCTGCACAGTACCCTCGACCCCAAGGCCTTCGGCCGCGTCGCCGTACTGTTCGGCGGCAAGAGCGCCGAGCGCGAGGTCTCGCTGAAGTCCGGCAATGCCGTGCTCGGCGCCCTGCAGGCCGCCGGTGTGGACGCCTTCGGCATCGATGTGGGGGATGACTTCCTGCAGCGTCTGGGCCGCGAGAAGATCGACCGCGCCTTCATCGTGCTGCACGGTCGCGGCGGTGAGGATGGCTCCATGCAGGGCCTGCTCGAGTGTGCCGGCATTCCCTATACCGGCAGCGGCATCCTCGCCTCTGCCCTGGCCATGGACAAACTGCGCACCAAGCAGGTCTGGCACAGCCTCGGCCTGCCGACGCCGCGCCACGCCGTGCTGACCTCGCCGGCCGACTGCGAGGCCGCTGCGGCCGAGCTGGGCTTCCCGCTGATCGTCAAGCCGGCCCATGAAGGGTCGAGCATCGGCATGGCCAAGGTGGACAGTGCCCAGGCGCTGCTCGCGGCCTGGCAGGATGCCGCCCGCTACGACAGCCAGGTGCTGGTCGAGCAGTGGATCGCCGGTCCGGAATACACCATCGCCGTGCTGCGTGGCGAAGTGCTGCCGCCGATTGGCCTGGGCACCCCGCACAGCTTCTACGACTACGACGCCAAGTACCTGGCCGATGACACCCAGTACCGCATTCCCTGCGGCTTGTCCGCCGAGAAGGAAGCCGAGCTGAAGGACCTGACCGCGCGCGCCTGTGAGGCCGTGGGTACCCAGGGCTGGGCGCGCGCCGATGTGATGCAGGATGCCAGTGGCCAGTTCTGGCTGCTGGAAGTGAACACCGTACCGGGCATGACCGATCACAGCCTGGTGCCGATGGCCGCGCGCGCTGCCGGCCTGGATTTCCAGCAGCTGGTGCTGGCGATCCTGGCTGACAGCGTCGAGGCGAGGGGTTAAGCGATGAGTATCGCTCTGCGTCATCAGGACTCGCTGAGGGCTCCGCAGCGCGGCAAGCCCGCGCCGCGTGGCGCCAGCCGTCTGGTGGCCAAGGAGCCGATGCGCCTGCGCATGCCCAAGCCGGACTTCGCCTGGATGGGCCGTCTGCTCTGGCCGCTGCTGCTGCTCGGCCTGGGGTTCGGTGCATACGAGGGTGCGCAGCGCCTGCTGCCCTATGCCGACCGCCCGATTGCGCGCATCAGCGTGCAGGGCGACCTGGCCTATGTCAGTCAGCAGGCCGTGCAGCGCCGCATCGCCCCGTTCATCGCCGCGAACTTCTTCAGCGTCGATCTGCGCGGCATGCGCGAGGAGCTGGAGCGCATGCCCTGGATCGCCCATGCCGAGGTGCGCCGCGTCTGGCCGGACCAGATCGACGTGCGCCTGGAAGAACAACTGCCCATCGCCCGCTGGGGCGACGAGGCGCTGCTCAACAACCTGGGTCAGGCCTTTGCTCCGCAGGAGGTGGACAACTACCAGCACCTGCCGCAGCTGTCCGGGCCCAAGCGTGCGCAGACCAAGGTGATGCAGCAGTACCAGATGCTCAGCCAGCTGTTGCGGCCGATGGGGTTCACCGTGGTCGGGCTGCAGTTGCGCGAGCGGGGCAGCTGGTTTCTCTCGGCGACCGAGAATGCCAGCGGGCAGCGTATCGACATCCTGCTGGGACGGGACCACGTGGTGGAAAAGATGCGTCGGTTCGCCGCCATCTACGAGCGGGAACTGAAAGACCAGAGCGCGAAGATCGCGCGCATCGACCTGCGTTATGCCAACGGCCTGGCCGTGGCCTGGCGTGAGCCGGTGGAGCCGGCTGCGGCCGAGCAGAAAGTGAATTGAGAAGAGGCAGGATTAAATGAGTAGCGCGCATAGCGGCAAGATGATCGTTGGCCTGGACATCGGCACCTCCAAGGTGGTGGCGCTGGTGGGCGAGGTGACGGCCGACGGCCAGCTGGAGATCGTCGGCATCGGCACCCATCCGTCGCGCGGGCTGAAGAAGGGCGTGGTGGTCAACATCGAGTCCACCGTGGCATCGATCCAGCGCGCGGTGGAGGAAGCCCAGCTGATGGCCGGCTGCCGTATCCACTCGGCGTTCGTCGGCGTGGCCGGCAACCACATCCGCAGCCTGAACAGCCACGGCATCGTCGCCATCCGCGATCGCGAGGTCAGCGGCGCCGATATCGAGCGCGTGCTCGACGCCGCGCAGGCCGTCGCCATTCCGGCGGACCAGCGGGTGCTGCACACCCTGGCGCAGGACTACGTGATCGACAACCAGGAGGGCGTGCGCGAACCGCTGGGCATGTCCGGCGTGCGTCTGGAGGCCAAGGTGCACGTGGTCACCTGTGCCGTGAACGCCGCGCAGAACATCGAAAAGTGCGTGCGTCGCTGCGGCCTCGAGGTCGACGACATCATCCTCGAGCAGCTTGCATCCGCGTATTCGGTGCTGACCGAGGACGAGAAGGAACTGGGCGTGTGCCTGGTGGACATCGGTGGCGGCACCACCGACATCGCCATCTTCACCGAAGGCGCCATCCGCCATACCGCTGTGATTCCGATCGCCGGCGATCAGGTCACCAACGATATCGCCATGGCCCTGCGTACGCCGACCCAGTACGCCGAGGAAATCAAGATTCGTTATGCCTGCGCCCTGGCCAAGCTGGCCGGTGCCGGGGAAACCATCAAGGTGCCGAGCGTCGGTGATCGTCCGCCGCGCGACCTGTCGCGCCAGTCCCTGGCCGAGGTGGTCGAGCCGCGTTACGACGAGCTGTTCACCCTGATCCAGGCCGAGCTGCGTCGCAGCGGCTACGAAGACCTGATTCCGGCCGGCATCGTCATGACCGGTGGCACGGCGAAGATGGAAGGCGCGGTCGAACTGGCCGAGGAAATCTTCCACATGCCGGTGCGCCTGGGCGTGCCGCACAGCGTCAAGGGCATGGCCGATGTCGTGCGCAACCCGATTTATTCCACCGGTGTGGGCTTGCTGCTGTACGGGCTGCAGAAGCAGCACGACGGCATTTCCATGTCGGTGGGCAGTCCTTACCAGGACGAAAGCAAGACCCCGGTACTCGAGCGCATCAAGCGCTGGGTCCAAGGCAATTTCTAAATTTGCAGTAGGCGTTACAACTAGAAAGGAAGGAGAGGGATCATGTTCGAACTAGTAGACAACATTCCACAAAGTGCGGTGATCAAGGTCATCGGTGTCGGTGGTGGCGGCGGCAACGCGGTCAATCACATGGCCGTCAGCAACATCGAAGGCGTCGAGTTCATCTGCGCCAACACCGATGCGCAGGCGCTGAAGAACATCGGTGCGCGCACCGTGCTGCAGCTCGGCCCGGGCGTGACCAAGGGCCTGGGTGCCGGCGCCAATCCGGAGGTCGGTCGTCAGGCCGCGCTGGAAGACCGCGAGCGCATCGCCGAAGTGCTGCAGGGCACCGACATGGTGTTTATCACCACCGGCATGGGCGGTGGTACCGGTACCGGTGCTGCTCCGGTGATCGCCGAAGTGGCCAAGGAGATGGGTATCCTGACCGTGGCCGTGGTCACCCGTCCGTTCCCGTTCGAAGGCAAGAAGCGCATGGTGATTGCCGACGAGGGCATTCGCGCGCTGGCCGAGAGCGTCGACTCGCTGATCACCATTCCCAACGAAAAGCTGCTGACCATCCTGGGCAAGGATGCCAGCCTGCTGTCCGCCTTCGCCAAGGCCGATGACGTGCTGGCCGGCGCCGTGCGCGGTATCTCCGACATCATCAAGCGTCCGGGCATGATCAACGTCGACTTCGCCGACGTGAAGACCGTGATGAGCGAGATGGGCATGGCGATGATGGGTACCGGCTGCGCCAGCGGTCCGAACCGTGCGCGCGAAGCCACCGAGGCGGCGATCCGCAACCCGCTGCTGGAGGACGTCAACCTGCAGGGCGCTCGCGGCATCCTGGTCAACATCACCGCAGGTCCGGACCTGTCGCTGGGCGAGTACTCCGACGTGGGTAACATCATCGAGCAGTTCGCGTCCGAGCAGGCCACCGTCAAGGTCGGTACCGTGATCGACGCCGACATGCGCGACGAACTGCACGTCACCGTGGTCGCCACCGGTCTGGGCGCGCGCATGGAGAAGCCGGTCAAGGTGATCGACAACACCGTGCAGGTCGCCGTCAGCCAGCCGGTTGCCCAGCAGCCTGCCGCGCAACAACCGCGCAGCGAGCAGTCGGTCAACTACAAGGACTACGAGCGTCCGACCGTGCAGCGTCAGAGCCACAGCGGCGCGGCTACCGCAGCCAAGCTCAATACCCAGGACGATCTCGATTACCTGGATATTCCGGCGTTCCTGCGTCGTCAGGCTGATTGATGAAACTTATCAGGAGTATGAAAGTGATTGGTGTTCAGCAAAGGTCGGTTCTGCTATCATTTCCGACCATTGTTGAAAACAGTTCGCAACTAGCGATATAGCGGCCAAGCCATGATCAGACAACGCACCCTGAAGAACATTATCCGTGCCACCGGCGTTGGCCTGCATTCGGGGGAAAAGGTTTACCTGACCCTGAAGCCGGCACCGGTGGACACTGGCATCGTGTTCCGTCGCACCGATCTCGACCCTGTCGTGGAAATCCGCGCATCGGCCGGGAATGTCGGTGAAACCACCATGTCGACCACGTTGATCAATGGTGATGTCAAGGTGGATACGGTAGAGCACCTGCTTTCGGCCATGGCAGGCCTGGGCATCGATAACGCCTACGTCGAGCTCTCCGCGTCCGAAGTGCCGATCATGGATGGTAGCGCTGGTCCTTTCGTATTCCTGATTCAATCCGCTGGCCTGCAGGAGCAGGAAGCGCCGAAGAAGTTCATCCGCATCCTGCGTGAGGTCACGGTGGTGGAGGGCGACAAGCGCGCCACCTTCGTGCCTTTCGACGGTTTCAAGGTGAGTTTCGAGATCGACTTCGATCACCCCGTGTTCCGCAATCGCACGCAGAGCGCCAGTGTGGATTTCTCCAGCACGTCTTTCGTCAAGGAAGTCAGCCGGGCCCGCACCTTCGGCTTCATGCGTGACATCGAGTTCCTGCGTTCGCAGAACCTGGCACTCGGTGGCAGCGTGGAAAACGCCATCGTGGTCGACGAATATCGTGTGCTCAACGAAGACGGCCTGCGTTACGAGGACGAGTTCGTCAAACACAAGATTCTCGATGCCATCGGCGACCTGTACCTGCTGGGTAACAGCCTGATTGGCGAGTTCAAGGGCTTCAAGTCCGGTCACGCACTGAACAACCGTTTGCTGCGCACCCTGATCGAACAGACCGATGCCTGGGAGATGGTGACCTTCGAGGACGCCACGCTCGCGCCAATCTCTTACATGCGCCCGGTTGCGGCCGTGTAAGCGAACTCTCTTCCTAGCTGCAATTGAGGCCACCTTCGGGTGGCCTTTTTTATGGCCGCCGCTGAGCGGCTCATCGTGTTCCGGGCCCTGCGTGAGCCGGTGTGCCCGTGAACGGCTGCGCCGTGAAAGCTTGTTTGCCCGTTCCCTGCGGCCGCCCGCCTTGGCCGTTTCCCGGTTGTTCGCTGGCCGTTTGGGCCCTCATGCGCCGCGTGGTGCTGCTTTAGTGTGGCGCCATCGAGTGAGCAAAGATGTCGGGAGGCGAGCATGCGGGCAGGGCTGTTGGGTTGGAAGGGGATGGCTGCGCTGTGCATTGCCTGCCTGGCACTGGGCGGCTGTGGCGAGGAGGCCGGGCCGCAGGTGCGAGCGGATGCCGTGCCGGCGGACGCGGCGCTGGCGCAGTTGTATGCCACCAGTTGCCAGCAATGCCATGCCAGCCCGTCTGCCGGCGCGCCGCTGACCGGCGATGCTCAGGCCTGGGCACCGCGTCTGGCCAAGGGCATGGACACCCTGCTGGAGCACAGCATCAGCGGATTCCAGGGCATGCCGCCGATGGGGTTGTGCATGCAGTGCTCGGCGGAGGAGTTCCAGGCGCTGATCGCGTTCATGTCGACCGCAACGACGGAGGGCCGCTGACATGGGCCAGCCGTTCTCCCGCCGTCAACTGCTGCAGCGCGCCAGCCTGCTGGGCGCCCTGCTGGCACTACCGGGCCGTCCGCTCTGGGCCGAATCGCCGCTCGCCTCGCGGCCGATCCCGTGGCGCAACTGGTCCGGTGCGCAGAGCTGCCTGCCGCTGGAAAGACTGGCGCCGAAGAACCTGGACGAGCTGATCCAGGCCATTCGCCAGGCACCGGGCAAGATCCGTCCGGTCGGCTCGGGGCATTCCTTCAGCGCGCTGGTTCCCACCGACGGCACCCTGTTGTCGCTCAGCCACTTCTCCGGGTTGCTGGAGCATGATGCGCAGAGCCTACAGGCCGAATTCGCCGGTGGCACGCCGATGTCGCAGATGGGCGCGCCGCTCAAGGAGGTCGGCCAGGCGCTGGTCAACATGGCCGACATCGACTACCAGACCCTGGCCGGGGCGATCGCCACCTCGACCCACGGCACCGGCGTCGACTTCGGCTCCTATTCCGCCCAGGTCTGTGGCCTGCAGCTGGTCAGTGCGGCCGGCGACGTGCTCGATTGCAGCCGCGACAACAATCCTGCGCTGTTCGATGCCGCACGGGTGTCGCTCGGTGCGCTGGGGGTGGTTACCCGCGTGCGCCTGCAGAACCGCCACGCCTATCGCCTGCGCGAGCGCCAGTGGATAGCCAGGACCGAGGAGCTGCTGGAGGATATCGACAACCTCACGCGCGACAACCAGCACTGGGAGATGCTGGTGGTCACGCACTCCGACTACGCGCTGTCGGTGGCGCTGAACGAGACCGAGGACCCGGAGACGCCGCCCTTGTCGCCGGAGGAGGAGGGGGGCAACGGCTTCGTCGGCCTGATCGAGGGGCTGGACAAGTACCTGAGCGACTTCCCCGACCTGCGCCGCAGCCTGCTGAACAACATGCGCCACCTGGCCAGCTTCGAGGACCGGGTGGACGACTCCTACGAAGTCTTCGCCAACGTGCGCAACGTGCGCTTCAACGAGATGGAGTACTCGGTGCCGGCCGAGCTGGGTCCGGCCTGCCTGCGCGAGATCCTCAAGCGCATCGACGAGGGCAGCCTGCGCACCTGGTTCCCCATCGAGTACCGCTACGTCAAGGCCGACGACATTCCCCTGAGCATGTTCGAGGGCCGCGACAGCTGCTCGATCTCGGTACATCAGCACTACGCGATGGATCACCACAACTTCTTCGCCGCGATCGAGCCGATCTTCTGGAAATACCAGGGCCGTCCGCACTGGGGCAAGCTGCACAGCCTGGGCGCGCGCCAGCTGCAGGCGCTGTACCCGCGCTGGCAGGCATTCACCGAGGTGCGCCAGGCGCTGGACCCGCACGGCCGCTTCGTCAACGCGCACCTGGCCGGCATCTTCGGTCTTGCCTGAGGAACCACGATGAAGCGACGTTCTTTCGTACTGGCCGGCCTCGGTGCCGGTGGCTTGCTGGCCGCTGCCTGGCTGCGGCCGCGCGACCATGGCCAGCCGCATGACGCCTACTTCCAGGCGCTGAACCAGGAGCTCAAGGCCAACGGCCCGATGCGCCCGGCGCTGCTGATCGACCTTGACCGGCTCGACCACAACATCGAGGTGGTCCGGCAGTCGCTCGCACGCAGCGGCAAGCAGCTGCGCCTGGTGGAGAAATCGCTGCCGGCTCCCGGCCTGCTGCGCTACATCGGTGAGCGCCTGGACACCCGGCGGCTGATGTCCTTCCACCAGCCGTTCCTGAATCACGACGCGCGGCTTTTCCCCGAGGCCGACATCCTGCTCGGCAAGCCGCTGCCGGTGCGCTCGGCGCAGCTGTTCTACGAGCACCACCGCGGGCCGTTCGACCCTGCCCGCCAGTTGCAGTGGCTGATCGATAGCCCCGAGCGGCTGGGGCAATACCTGGCGCTGGCCCAGGGCCTGGGCACGCGGTTGCGCATCAACATCGAACTGGATGTCGGCCTGCACCGTGGTGGCGTGCATGACACCCAGGTGCTGGGGCAGTTGCTGCAACTGATCGCGGATAACCCGCAGCATCTGGAATTCGCCGGCTTCATGGGCTACGACCCGTTCGTCGGCATGAACCTGCCGGAGCTGCTCGGTACCCAGGATGAGCTGCTGGCCAAGGTGATGGCGCGGTACCAGGGGCATGTGGACTTCACCCGCCAGCGCTTCCCCGCGCTGTGGCGCGAGGGCCTGACCCTGAACACCGCCGGCAGCCCCAGCTACCGCGCCCACGAGGGCGAGTCGCTGAGCACCGAGGTGGCCGTCGGAACCGGCCTGCTCAAGCCCAGCCACTACGATCTGCCGTCGCTGGCCGAGCATGTGCCTGCGGTGTACATCGCCACCCCGGTGCTCAAGCGTACCGGGGCGCTGCGCATCCCGGCGCTGGACGAGAAGTCGCGGCTGTTCTCCTGGTGGGACGTCAACCAGCGCGAGACCTTCTTCATCTACGGCGGCAACTGGCAGGCCGACTTCGCCTCGCCCGCCGGCCTGCAATTGAGTGAAGTGTTCGGGCGCAGCTCGAACCAGGAACTGGTCAACGGCTCGCCGGCAGTGGCGCTGGGGGTGGAGGACCAGGTGTTCCTGCGGCCGACCCAGAGCGAGTCGGTGTTGCTGCAGTTCGGCGACCTGCTGGCGCTGCGCGGTGGTCGCATCGTCGAGCGCTGGCCGGTGTATCAGGAGTCCTGAGGGGGCGCGGTCATTCCTGGGCGATGCGCTGTTTTGCCGTGCGCGGGGTCACGCCGGTCCAGCGCTTGAAGGCGCGGCGGAAGTTGCGCACATCGCTGAAACCGGTGGCGCAGGCCACGTCGATCAAGCGGTTGTCACGCTGGCCGAGCAGTTGCAGCGCCCGCGTCCGGCGCAGTTCGTCGACGATTCCGTGATAGCTCAGGCCCGCATCGCCGATGCGCCGGCGCAGGGTGCGCTCGCTCAGGTTCAACTGGCTGGCCAGCTGGCTCAGCGACGGCGGTGACTCGAGGCGCTTGCGCACCTCGCGCTCGATGGTCTCGATCAGGTCGCTCAGTCCCTGTTCGTGCCGGCCCGCGCTGTCCAGCAGCATGCAGGCCTCGGCCGCCGCATAGTCGTCGCGGGTCGGCAGCGGCAGTTGCAGCCAGGCGGCCGGGAACTGCATCCGGTTGTGCTCGCAGGCGAAGCGCACCGGGCAGCGGAACAGTTCCGCGTAGCGCTGCGCGTGGGGCGGGGCGGGGTACTGCACCTCGATGTGGCTGGCGACCAGGTCCGCGCCGGTGAGGAAACGCACGATGGCCAGGCTGCTGGCGAAGGCTTCCTCCAGGTAGAACACGGCCACCTCCGGGTCGAAGAAGCGCGGGGTGGCGTAGAACAGCACCTGGTCGTCCACGATTTCGATGTGATAGTCGAGCAGGCTGCCGATGTGCCACTGGTAACGCAGCCCCAGGTCCAGTGCCGTGCCCAGGTCCGGGCAGGCCAGCATGGCCAGACCGGCCAGCCCCCAGGACACCGGCGTCTGCCGGCTGCCGACCGTCAGCCCCAGGCCGTTGTCGCCCAGCACCTGGAGGGCACGCCGCACCAGTCTGTAGCTCTGGCGGAAGGACAGGCGATAGTCCGGCCGCTTCAGATCCTCCGGGGCGAAGCCCAGGCCACGGCACAGCAGTTCCGGGTCATGCCCGCAGGCGACCGCGTGCTGCAGCAGGAAGCGGGAAATCAGCGGCGGTGCCGAGGCTTCCGAATAGCGCGGATCGACGATGGGTTTCATGCCTGTGCATCCCTCACTGCCCGAAGATGGCTGCCTGGCAGTGTGCCGCAAATGGCGCGCGATGAAAGTGTTTGAAAATGTGACAGGCCTCTTGAGCCCTCCTTTTTGTCCGTTCTGGCCCCATGCCGGCTTTGGGGTTGCCGTTAGTTTCATCGGGACTCAGGAGGTACATATGTCATACAACAAAAACAAGGTGGCATTGGCGGTGGGGCTGGGGCTGTGGGGGACGCAGCTGCAGGCTTTCGAAATCGAGACCGGTCCCGATCTGACGACCTCGCTCGAGAGCGTCGTCGAATTCACATCGGTGTACCGCACCCGTTCGCCCGAGCACATCACGCGCGCTGGGCAGAACGTCTTCATCAACAACAACGACGGCAGCGAGTACTACGGCAAGGGGTTCGTCTCCAACGAATTCAAGCTGACCTCCGAGCTGCACGTGCGCACCGAGCAGGACGGCCTGTTTGTCCGCGGTACCGCCTGGTACGACACCCAGATCATGGATCACGCGCCCAGCGGCGATGGCTTCGCTACCCACAACACCGACAGCGACAAGCGCTACCCCTCGGACCTGAAAAACCGCGCCGGCCATCGCGCGCGCCTGCTCGATGCCTACCTCTATACCAACCGCTACCTTGGCGAGATGCCGGTCAGCGTGCGACTCGGTCGCCAGGTGATCAACTGGGGCGAAGGCATCTTCTATGCCGACGGTCTCAACGTGATCAACCCGGTGGACATCGGCCGCGTGGTGCTGCCCAACGCCAGCCTCAAGGACGCCCTGTTGCCGACCAACATGGTTTCCGCGCAGTTCGGCCTGACCGACGCGCTCAACGTCGAGACCTTCTACGGGCTGGAGTGGAAGGGGCACGAGATGATCCCCACTGGTGCCTTCCTCAATAACCAGGACTACTTCGGCAAGGGCAGCAACGGTGTACTGGTGGACCTGCGCAGCGAGCTGGGGGCGCTGGCCGAGCTGGCGCCGGGGCTCAATGGCGAGAACGGCATCGTCGCCGGCGCCCGCTATGGCCGTGAACACGACGCCCGCGACGACGGCCAGTACGGCTTGGCCCTGCGCTACCTGGTGGAGCAGTGGAACAACACCGAGTTCAGCCTCTACTACCTCAACTACCACAGCAAGGTGCCGTTCCTGCGTGTGCAGAAGGGCCAGTCCATGGCCTGCAGCGCCGGCAGCGGCGGGCGCTTCGCTGACCTGTGCGGCCTGACCAAGCTGCTCGACCCGGCCTCGGTGCCGCTGGTGGACGGCCTGGCCATGCTCGACAGCACCTACTACGACTTCGTCTACCCCGAGGACATCCGTCTGTTCGGCCTCAGCGTGTCCGGCACCATCGGCGACACCAGTCTGGCAGGCGAGCTGACCTACCGGCCCAATGCGCCGCTGGAACCGTCGATGACCTACGAGCTGGAGCAACTGGCCGAGAGCGCCCTCGGCGCCGGCGGTGCCAGTGGCGGGAGCATCGACCTGGGCGAGTTCGGCGACGGCTCGGCCAATGACCCACGCCGCAGCATCGACCTGTACAAGCGCCACGAGCTGTACACCGGTTCGATCTCCGCGATCCACGCCTTCGGTCCCAGCGCCGGCCTGGACGACCTGGTAGTACTGGCCGAGGCGGCCTTCAACCATGTGCCGGGCGGCCTGCTCGACACGGTCAACTATGCGTACCTGGACAGCTTCGCCTGGGGCTACACGGTGAACCTCTCCGGTCTGGTCCAGGACGTGACGCCGAACTTCGACCTGATGCCGGCGATCACCTTCCGCCAGGACGTGTCCGGCACCTCGCCGGCGCTCAACGAGAACTTCATCCAGGGGCGCAAGTCCGCCACCGTCGAACTGGGTGCCAGGTACGGCCAGAAGCTGGCCGGCAAGCTGTCCTACACCTCGTTCTGGGGCGCACGCAAGTACAACGCGCTGATCGACCGCGATCACCTCGCGCTCAACGTCTCCTACTCCTTCTGATGGCAGGACCCGCAATGACCAGAACCCTTCTACGGACCTGTACGGTCCTGTGTTCCCTCGGCCTGCTGCTGCCCCTGGCAGCCCAGGCCAGGGTGAGTGCCGAACAGGCGGCGCAACTGCAGGGCACGCTGACCCCCTTCGGCGCCGAGCGCCAGGGCGATGCGGCCAAGGGCATTCCGCAGTGGACCGGTGGCATGACGCAGCCGCCGGCCGGTTATGGCGGCCCGGGCAGCTTCCACGTCGATCCCTATGCCGAGGAAACGCCGCTGCGGGTGATCGACGCCAGCACCATGCAGGCCGACGCGGACAACCTCAGCGACGGCGTCAAGGCGCTGCTCAAGGCCTATCCGCAGACCTTCAAGCTGCCGGTCTACCCCAGCCACCGCAGCTTTTCCGCACCGGAGGACATCTACCGCAACACCGCCGTCAATGCGCAGCAGGCCGAGCTGAGCGACTCTGGCTACGGCCTGGTGGGCGCCTATGGCGGCATTCCGTTCCCGATCCCGGCCGATGGCCGCGAGGCGATCTGGAACCACATCGCCCGCTGGCAGGCGCGCTACACCGACGAGGTGGCGGTGACCGCGCAGGTCACCACCAGCGGCAGCTACTCGCTGTTGCGCGAGCGCATCCAGCTGCTGTCCAGCTACTACGACCCGAAGAAGGACGCCGGGAGCCTGGGCAATCGCCTCTACTATTTCGCCAGCGAACTGCTGCCGCCGTCGCGCGATGTGGGCCGCGCGCTGCTGGTGCACGAGCCCATCGACCAGGTCGCCGAGCCGCGCTCGGCGTGGATCTACAACCCCGGCCAGCGCCGTGTGCGGCGTGCGCCGACCCTGGCCTACGACATGCCGATCGATGGCATCTACGCCGATGACACCGACATGTACAACGGTGCCACCGACCGCTACGACTGGAAGCTGGTCGGCAAGCGTTCGCTGCTGGTGCCGTACCACAACTACGCCATGGAGAAACCGGGCATGGACGCCGCTGAACTGGTCAAGCCGGGCCACCTCAACAGCGACCTGACCCGCTGGGAGATGCACCGCGTGTGGGTGGTCGAGGCGACCCTGCGTCCGGGCCAGCGCCACGTGCACGCCAAGCGCCGCTTCTACCTCGACGAAGACAGCTGGTACGCCCTGATGGTGGAGAACTACGACGCCCGTGGCGAGCTGTGGCACGTCAACCTGGCGTTCACCAAGAATGCCTACGAGGTGCCGGTCATCGCCCCGGTGAACATCGTCTACCATGACCTGATCGCCCGCAGCTATACGGTGATCGGTCTGCGCAACAACGAGAAGGCGCCGCGCCAGTACCATCTGTCGCCGCCGCCGGCGAGTTACTTCACCCCGGCCAGCCTGCGGCGCAAGGGTACGCAGTAGTTCCGGGTCAGGGCGTCTGGCTGTCGCTACGGCTGGCCAGGCGCTCAAGGGCGGCCTTCAGGCTGGGGTCGCTGATGCCCTCGGCCGTTGCCTGGATACTCTGTGCGGCGCTATTGGACAGGCGAACGCTGCGAACGGTTCCACGATTCGGACCTGTCGAAGGTTGCACCTTGAACAGTATTTTCGTTAAGGTCGCGAATTCTTCGAGTGCCTGTAGTTGTCGTTGCAGCCTTCTTTGCTGATAACGCAGGCGTGTTGCCCAGTGGCCATCGGTCACGATCAATAGCAGACAGCCGTCACGCCAGGACGCTACATGACAGTGTTCCCGGGCCGCCGGTTGTAGCTGGCTTTCCACAAGACGCTGCAGGTTGGTCAGGCGTTGGGCCTGACCGAACAGCGCTTTCAGGGGCTTGGCTTCGCGTAGCAGCGTAGCGGGTGCCTGGGCCGGCAAGGGACGAAACGTCATGGCAGGAGGCCTTAGGTTGCAGAGCGGTCATGGTAGCAGAGCGTGCTGCCGATAGTGCTCCGCGAGAGGGGAAGCCATGCAAATCATCCTACTCAATAGCCGCCATGGTTCGGCGCGAACGATCAATCTGGATCTGCGCTGGCTGCTGCTGGCCGCTTTCCTGGCGTTGGCACTGAGCCTGGGCGCCGGCGCCGCGCTGGGTGCCAAGTGGTTGACCGCGGAACCGGTGGTCGACACGTCGCTGGTCGAGGCGCTGGATCAGCAGCGCAAGCAGGTTGGCGCGGTGCGCCAGGACGCGCAGCGTCAGCTGGACGCCTTCGCCGCGCATGTGGCGGAGCTGCAGGCACGACTGACACGTCTCGATGCCCTGGGCGAGCGCCTCACCGAGCTGGCCGAGCTGGATGCCGGCGAATTCGATTTCTCCCTCAGCGTCGGCCAGGGTGGTGCGGAAGATGCGCTCGGCGCCTCGGCCTATTCGCCGCCGCCGTTCATGAATGCGCTGGATGAGCTGGCGTTGCGCGTGGACAGCCGCGAGCAGCAACTGGAAGTGCTCGAACAGTTGCTCGGCGAGCGCCGCCTGAACGAGGCCGAGACCCTTTCCGGTCGTCCCGTTCTGCAGGGCTACGTGTCGTCGCCGTTCGGCAGCCGCATCCATCCGCTGACCGGGCGGGTCAGCGTGCACAAGGGTATCGATTTCGCCTCCAAGCCGGGTAGCGACGTGATGTCGGTGGCCGCCGGCATCGTCACCTTCTCCGGCAAGAAGAACGGCTACGGCAATGTGGTGGAGATCAGCCACGCCGACGGTTACGTCACCCTCTACGCGCACAACCAGAGCAACACCGTGCAGATCGGTGACCTGGTGCAGCGCGGTCAGACCATCGCCAAGGTCGGTCGCAGCGGCCGTTCCACGGGCTATCACGTGCATTTCGAAGTCAGCAAGGACGGCCGTCAGGTCAACCCGGCGCTGTACATCGCGCGTACCAGCGGCGTCGAGTGATCGAGCGGCGCCTGCCCTCTCTTGAATTGTTCGCAATCGTCCCCATCTATAGGGCCAGGCCGTGTTTCCGGGCTGGTCCGGGGACCTGTGCTGTCTGTGCCATCACGCGGTAGCGATCGGCTGACAACGTCACTTTCCTCCCCGGCTTTTCCGGGTAGAATGCCCCCTTCGCCCGCAGCCATGCTGGCTGCCAGGTCGCGATTTGCGCCGACCTCAATCCATTCGCCGGAAGTCCTGTCGATATGTTTGCGCCTCTGTTGAAAAAACTTTTCGGAAGCAAGAATGAGCGTGAAGTCAAACGCATGCTCAAGGCGGTGCAGTCCGTCAACGCCCTTGAAGAACAGATGATCGCCCTTTCGGATGATCAGCTGCGGAGCAAGACCGAAGAGTTCAGGGCCCGTCTGGCCAAGGGCGAAACCCTCGACCAACTGCTGCCCGAAGCCTTCGCCGTGGCCCGGGAGGCCGGCAAGCGGGTCATGGGCATGCGCCATTTCGACGTGCAGCTGATCGGCGGCATGACCCTGCACGAGGGCAAGATCGCCGAGATGCGTACCGGTGAGGGCAAGACCCTCGTCGGCACCCTGGCCGTCTATCTCAACGCACTGTCCGGCAAGGGCGTGCACGTGGTCACGGTCAACGAATACCTGGCTCGCCGCGACGCCAACTGGATGCGTCCGCTGTACGAATTCCTCGGCCTGAGCGTGGGCATCGTCACCCCGTTCCAGCCGCCGGAAGACAAGCGCGCCGCCTACGCCGCCGACATCACCTACGGCACCAACAACGAATTCGGTTTCGACTACCTGCGCGACAACATGGCGTTCAGCCTGGAAGACAAGTTCCAGCGCGAGCTGAATTTCGCCGTGATCGACGAAGTCGACTCCATCCTCATCGACGAAGCCCGTACCCCGCTGATCATCTCCGGTCAGGCCGAAGACAGCTCCAAGCTGTACATCGAGATCAACAAGCTGGTCCCGCGCCTCAAGCAGCACATCGAGGAAGAAGAGGGCGTGGTGACCCAGGAAGGTCACTACAAGGTCGACGAGAAGTCGCGCCAGGTCGAGCTGAACGAGGCGGGTCACCAGTACGTCGAGGAAATGCTCACCGCCGCCGGCCTGCTGGCCGAGGGTGAAAGCCTGTACTCCGCGCACAACCTGGGCCTGCTGACCCACGTCTACGCCAGCCTGCGCGCGCACACGCTGTTCCACCGCAACGTCGAATACATCGTGCAGAACGGCCAGGTGATCCTGATCGACGAGCACACCGGCCGTACCATGCCGGGGCGTCGCCTGTCCGAAGGCCTGCACCAGGCCATCGAGGCCAAGGAAGGGGTGAACATCCAGGCCGAGAGCCAGACGCTGGCCTCGACCACCTTCCAGAACTACTTCCGCCTGTACAACAAGCTGTCCGGCATGACCGGTACGGCCGATACCGAAGCGTTCGAGTTCCGCCAGATCTATGGCCTGGACGTGATGGTGATCCCGACCAACAAGCCGATCGCGCGCAAGGACTTCAACGACCTGGTCTACCTGACCCAGGAAGAGAAGTACCAGGCGATCATCGCCGACATCAAGGACTGCCAGGCCCAGGGCCGGCCGATCCTGGTCGGCACCGCGACCATCGAGACCTCCGAGTACGTCAGCCAGCTGCTGAACAAGGAAGGCATCGAGCACAAGGTGCTCAACGCCAAGTTCCACGACAAGGAAGCCGAGATCATCGCCCAGGCCGGCCGCCCAGGTGCGCTGACCATCGCCACCAACATGGCCGGTCGCGGTACCGACATCCTCCTCGGTGGCAACTGGGAAGTGGAAGTCGCGGCACTGGAGAACCCGACCGACGAGCAGGTCGCGCAGATCAAGGCCGAGTGGCAGAAGCGCCACCAGCAGGTGATCGAAGCCGGCGGCCTGCACGTGATCGCCTCCGAGCGCCACGAGTCGCGTCGTATCGACAACCAGCTGCGTGGCCGTGCCGGTCGCCAGGGTGACCCGGGCTCCAGCCGCTTCTACCTGTCGCTGGAAGACAACCTGATGCGCATCTTCGCCTCCGACCGGGTGAAGAACTTCATGAAGGCCCTCGGCATGCAGTCCGGCGAGGCCATCGAGCACCGCATGGTCACCAATGCCATCGAGAAGGCCCAGCGCAAGGTCGAAGGCCGCAACTTCGACATGCGCAAGCAGCTGCTCGAGTTCGACGACGTGGCCAACGAGCAGCGCAAGGTGATCTACCACATGCGCAACAGCCTGCTGGCTGCCGAGAACGTCGGCGACACCATCGCCGAGTTCCGCGAGGAAGTGCTGACCGCCGCCATCAACGGCCATATCCCGCCGCAGTCGATGCCGGAACAGTGGGATATTGCAGGCCTGGAGTCGACGCTGCAGAGCGATTTCGGCATCCAGCTGCCAATCCAGCAATGGCTGGACGAAGACGACAAGCTGTACGAGGAAACCCTGCGCGAGCGCATCCTCGCCGAGCTGATCACCGCCTACAACGAGAAGGAAACCCAGGCCAGCGCCGAAGCGCTGCGCACCTTCGAGAAGCAGATTCTGCTGCGCGTGCTCGACGACCTGTGGAAGGACCACCTGTCCACCATGGATCACCTGCGTCACGGCATCCACCTGCGTGGTTACGCGCAGAAGAACCCCAAGCAGGAATACAAGCGCGAGTCCTTCGCCCTGTTCCAGGAGCTGCTCGAGTCGATCAAACGCGACACCATCCGTGTGCTCTGCCACGTTCAGGTGCGCCGCGAGGACCCGGCGGAAGAGGAAGCCCGCCTGCGTCGCGAGGCCGAGGCCATGGCCGAGCGCATGCAGTTCCAGCACGCCGATGCATCGGCGCTGGCCGCTGACGAAGGCAACGCCGAAGAGGGCGACGTCGCGGTGGCCTCCGCCCCGGTGCGCAGCGAGCAGAAGGTCGGTCGCAACGAGCCGTGCCCCTGCGGTTCGGGCAAGAAGTACAAGCACTGCCACGGCCAGATCAGCTGATCCCGTCGCTTGCAGTAGCGGGCGCTTCGGCTATGCTGCCAGCGCCCTGACAGCGCCGCGAACGGTTCGACCGTTCGCGGCGTTTTACCATCTCATTCGGTCGCCTCGAGGCGATCACCATCTATTTGAAGGAGCGCATCTCATGGCTGTTGGTCTTGGCCCGCTGTCTACCCTGCATCCGGTTCCCGGCTTCGAACTGGGCATTGCCTCTGCCGGCATCAAGCGACCGGGGCGCAAGGATGTGGTGGTGATGCGCTGTGCCGAAGGTTCGCGGATCGCCGGGGTCACCACCACCAACGCCTTCTGCGCGGCGCCGGTGCTGGTCACCCGCGAGCGCCTGGGCGGCGAGGTGCGTTACCTGCTGACCAACACCGGCAACGCCAACGCGGGTACCGGAGCCGACGGTCTGGCCCGTGCCCGTCGTGCCTGCGCGCGCCTGGCCGAACTGGCAGGCGTCACGGAGAACGCCGTGCTGCCGTTCTCCACCGGCGTGATCGGCGAGCCGCTGCCGGTGGAGAAGATCGAGAGCGCCCTGCAGGCCGCTCTCGACGATCTCAAGGCGGACAACTGGGAAGCCGCCGCCACCGGCATCATGACCACCGATACCCTGCCCAAGGGGGCCAGCCGCCAGTTCTCCCATGACGGCGTGACGGTGACCGTCACCGGCATCTCCAAGGGCGCCGGCATGATTCGTCCGAACATGGCCACCATGCTCGGCTACATCGCCACCGACGCCCAGGTCGCCCAGGGTGTGCTGCAGGACCTGGTGCGCGATGCGGCGAACAAGTCGTTCAACCGCATCACCATCGACGGCGATACCTCCACCAACGACTGCTGCATGCTGATCGCCACCGGCCAGGCCGCGCTGGCGGAAATCACCGAGGCTTCCGGCGAGCTGTTCAGCAAGCTCAAGCAGGCGGTATTCGAGGTGTTCATGGAAGTGGCCCAGGCCATCGTGCGTGACGGCGAGGGGGCGACCAAGTTCGTCACCGTGCAGGTCAACGGTGGCGGCACACACCAGGAATGCCTGGACGTGGCCTATGCCGTGGCGCATTCGCCGCTGATCAAGACCGCACTGTTCGCCTCCGACCCGAACTGGGGGCGCATTCTCGCGGCGGTGGGCTATGCCGGCGTGCCGCAACTGGACGTGAGCAAGATCGACGTGTTCCTGGGCGAAGTCTGCATCGCCAGCAAGGGCTGCCGTGCGACCACCTACACCGAAGAGCAGGGCGCGGCGGTGATGGCCCAGGAGGAGATCACCATCCGTATCGAGCTCGGCCGCGGTGCGTGCAGCGAGACGATCTGGACCACCGACCTGTCTCACGAGTACGTGAAGATCAACGCCGAATATCGCACCTGACAGAGGCAGCGATGAGCGTCAGACCCTGGGCGGCAACCGCCTGGGAGTTTCGTCCCTCGCCTGTCGTTCTCCAGCTATTCCCGCGCCTCATGAGCCCATGACGCGCGGGAATTTGCTATTGGGCGAGCGGGCTCTTAACGTCGGCTGACTTCAACGATGGAATGCTCGGGAGACGCGACATGGCAATGCAACTGGTGATCGGCGACAAGAACTACTCCTCCTGGTCACTGCGCGCCGCGCTGGCGGTGGATCTGTCGGGCGCGGCCTGCGACGAGGTGCTGGTGCGCCTGTACCAGCCGGACAGCCGTGCGCAACTGCTGCGCCATTCGCCCACCGGCAAGGTGCCGGTGCTGATCACCGAGCAGGGGCCGGTGTGGGACTCCCTGGCGATTGCCGAATACCTGGCCGAAAGCTACCCCGAGGCTCAGCTGTGGCCGGCGGAGCGCCAGGCCCGGGCGTTGGCGCGCAGCGTCTGCGCGGAGATGCACAGTGGCTTCACCGCCCTGCGCAGCCAGCTGCCGATGGACCTGGCACGCGACCAGGCGCTGACCGAGTTGGCGGACGACGCCCAGGCCGACATCGATCGCATCTGCGCGATCTGGGCGGGCTGTCGCGAGCGCTTCGCGGCCAAGGGCAACTACCTGTTCGGCCCGGCCAGCATCGCCGACGCCTTCTATGCGCCGGTCGCCGCGCGTCTGCGCAGTTACCATGTGGCCCTGCCGACAGCGGCGGCGGCCTATGTCGAAACCATCTATCGTTGGCCAGCGTTTCAGCGCTGGTACCAGGCAGCATTGCAGGAGGTAAAGCGGTGAAGCGTGTGCATGTCGCGGCAGCGGTGATTCGGGGCGTCGATGGGCGCATCCTGATCGCCAGGCGCCCCGAGGACAAGCATCAGGGTGGCCTGTGGGAGTTTCCCGGCGGCAAGGTGGAAGCGGGCGAGGCGGTGAGCGTGGCCCTGGCTCGCGAGCTGGAAGAGGAGTTGGCGATCCGTCCGACGGCCAGCCGTCCGCTGATCCAGATTCGCCATGACTATCCGGACAAGCAGGTCCTGCTGGATGTCTGGGAGGTTACGGCGTTCACCGGCGAGCCCCACGGTGCCGAGGGACAGCCGCTGGCCTGGGTCAGCGAGCGGCAGTTGCTGGAGTACGAGTTTCCCGCTGCCAACACGCCGATTGTCGCCGCTGCACGCTTGCCTGAGCGCTACCTGATCACCCCGGACGGGCTGCAGTCCGCCGAGCTGCTCGCCGGCGTACGCAAGGCCCTGGACGCCGGCGTACGGCTGATTCAGCTGCGCGCGCCGAACATGTTCGACCCGCAGTACCGCGACCTGGCGGTGGACGTGCAGGGGCTGTGCGCAGGCAAGGCGCAACTGATGCTCAAGGGGCCGCTGGAGTGGCTGGGAGACTTCCCCGCTGCCGGCTGGCACCTGACGGCCGAACAGCTGCGCAAGTATGCGGCGGGTGGGCGGCCTTTCCCGGAGCAGCGCTGGCTGGCTGCATCCTGCCACGCAGCCGAGGAGCTGGCGTTGGCCGCGCAGATGGGGGTGGATTTCGTCACCCTGTCGCCGGTACAGGCCACCGCCACCCACCCCGAGGCACAACCCCTGGGCTGGGACGCAGCCAGCGAGCTGCTCGCGGGCTGCAACCTGCCGGCCTATCTGCTGGGGGGCGTTGGCCCGAGCGATATCGAGCGCGCCTGGCAGGTCGGCGCGCAGGGTGTCGCCGGTATCCGCGCGTTCTGGCCAGGCGCCGCCCTGTAGTCGCGGTTCAGGGCTTTTCGGCAGCCTGCCAGAGGACCTCGGCGACGCCCTGGCGCCTGGCGATCAGGCGCGCAGCGACGAACAGCAGGTCGGACAGCCGGTTGACGTAGGCCAGGCCGACGGCGCGCAGCGGCTCCACGGCGTTGAGGTGCTGGCAGCGGCGTTCGCTGCTGCGGGCGAAGCTGCGGCAGACGTGGGCCTGGGCAATCAGGCGCGAGCCGCCGGGCAGGATGAAGTTCTGCAGTGGGCCGACTTCCTCGTTCCAGCGGTCGATCACCACTTCCAGGCGCTCCACTTCCTCCTGCTGCAGGGCCTGGTAGTCGGGCATCGCCAGTTCGCCGCCAAGGTCGAACAGGCGATGCTGGCACGGGCGCAGCACATCGCTGACCTCCCGCAGGCCGGGCCAGGTGGTGCTCGCCTCGTCCAGTTCGGCCAGCAGCAGGCCGAGCTGGCTGTTGCAGCTGTCCAGTTCGCCGATGGCCTCGATGCGCGGATGGTCCTTGCCGACCCGACGGCCATCGGCCAGGCCGGTTTCTCCCTGGTCACCGGTGCGGGTGTAGATCTTGGAGAGGCGGAAACCCATGGTTCAGTGTCCTGTGTTGTCGAGCAGGGTGGCCAGCGGCAGGCGCAGGGTGAAGCAGGTACCCTGGCCCGGCGTGGAATGCACCTCCATCTGCCCCTTGTGGTTGTTGGTGATGATGAAATAGGACACGGCCAGCCCGAGGCCCGTGCCCTGGCCGACTTCCTTGGTGGTGAAGAAGGGCTCGAAGATGCGCTTGCGCACCACCTCGCTCATGCCCGTACCGTTGTCCTCCACCTGCACTTCCGCCCATTGCCCGGTTTGCCGGGTGCGCAGGATGATGCGCCCCGGCTCGCTGTCGTCGTCGCGCTGGTGAATGGCCTGCGCGGCGTTCTTCAGCAGATTGAGCAGCACCTGCTCCAGCTCGTTGGCGGTGCCCGCTATCGGGCCCAGGCCGGCTTCGAAGTGGCGTTCGATCTGCAGCGTCTTGAAGTCGAAGCCGTCGGCCAGGTCGAAGTCGTTGCCGGCGATCTCCAGCGCCTGGTCGATCAGCGCCGGCAGCTCGCAGGGCGACAGCTGGCGATCACTGCGCCGGCTGAAACTGAGCATGTGGCTGACGATCTTGGCGGCGCGCTGCCCGGCGTGCTGGATGCCGTCGAGCAGGCGGGGGATTTCCCGCGCATCCATGTAGTGCTGGATGGCCTCCAGGCTGACGCCGGCCTGCTCGGCCCGCTCGATGTTCTTCTCCAGGTCGGCGGACAGGCGCCGGCGGATGTTCTGCACGTTGTGCAGGATGGCGCCGAGCGGGTTGTTTATCTCGTGCGCCATGCCCGCTGCCAGACCGCCGACGGAGAGCATCTTCTCCGACTGCACCATCATTTCCTCCAGCGCCAGGCGCTGGGTGATGTCGTCGATGCGGATCACCACGCCACGGCCGGCGCTGCCCATCAGCGGATAGAAAGTCAGGGCGTAGTGGCGTGGTTCCTCGTCCTTGTGCCAGGTGACGCGCTCGATCTTTTCCACCTTGTGCTGTTCGGCGGTTCGCTTGAGCTGCGCGAGAAACGGCTTGAGCGGCGGGAAGGCGAGGAATACCGGCTGGTTCAGCGCCTCATCCAGGCGCGTGCCGGACAGCGCGCTGGCCTCCTGATTCCACTGGGTGACGTAGAGCATGTCGTCCAGGGCGATCAGCGCCGAGGGCATGGAGTCGATGATGCTGTTGAGGTAGTTCTGGAAGCCGGTGAGCTTCTTCTCGATCTTGCCGCGCACCTGGACTTCCAGCTCCAGCTTGCGGTTGGAGTGACGGGTTTCTTCGGCCAGGCTCTGCGCCTGGTCGAAGGCTTGCTGGGCATCGTCGCGGGCACGCCTGAGCTGCTGCTCGCGTGCCTCCATGCGCATCAGCATGGTGTTGAAGGCTTCGGCCAGGCTGCCGATCTCGTCGCGGTTGCCGCGGGTGGCGCGCAGGGCGTAGTTCTCTTCGCGGGTCACCTGGCGCGACAATTCCTCGAGGCGACGGATCGGCTTGGTCACCAGGCGCCTGATCTGCTTGGCCACCAGCAGCCAGAGCAGCACGCTGAAGGCCAGTATCACCAGGCTTGCGGTCAGGGTGCCGGTGTAGAACGCCCCGGGCAGCTCGCTGGAGGCGACCAGGAGCAGCGCGCCAGGGCGCCCGCTGGGGTGCGGCAGGTCCACCAGCAGGTTGGTGCGGAAGGCGGTGTTGCGCCAGTTCTGCAGTTCGCTCAGCTGCTCCGGCAACTGCAGTTTTTCCCCGCGTTGCAGCTGCGCCAGGCTGGTGCCGTTGCTGTCGTAGATCACGGCGGCGCGCAGCGGCGCGTATTCATCCAGGCGCTTGAGCAGCGCCTGGGCGGAGGCGGGCGAGTGCAAGGCCTCCTTGCTCAGCGCCGGGCTGGCTATGAGCCGGGCGAGCGTGTGCAGGGCCTGAGGCGCCATGCTCTCCTGGGTGATCCAGTAGGCGGCGCTGATGAAGGCCAGGTTGGCGACCAGCAGGACCGCCGCGAGCAACACCAGTAGCGCCGCGAGCAGTTTGCGGCCGACCGGCAGGTTGTCGAGGCGTTGGCGCAGTCTCATGGGCGTGTCGAGGTCGCGGATGGAAGCGGCAGGTTAACGCGGCTGCCGGGGCATTGCCACGTCAGGCCGGGGTGAGTGGCGGATTGCACTCACCCGGCACTCAGTCCAGCGGCAGCCCGCGCTCGCGCAGGTGTCGTAGCAGGCGCTGCTGCAGGTGGCTCAGGTGTGGCAGGTGCAGGGCGTGCCGTTGCGCGGTCGCGCAGGCATGACCCAGCAGGTAGGTGATCTCGGTGCGGCGGCCCTGGGCCACGTCCTGATGCATGGAGGAGTAGTTCGCCGCCGTGGCGCTGATCACCCGTTGCACCTCGGCGTGCAGGTCCTGCGCCGCCGCCGGTTGACCGCAGCACTGCAGCAGCTCGGTCAGTTCCGCGCAGAGCGCAGCCACTTCGGCGGGGTGCTCGCTCAGCCCCCCGTTGCGGCAGTCATGCAGCACGGTCAGCGGGTTGATCGCACAGTTGAGCGCCAGCTTGCGCCACAACCGGGTGAGGATGTCCGGGCTCCATTGATGGGCGATGCCGGCACGCTGCAGCTCGTCCAGCCAGGTGGGCGGCAGAGGGTCGCGCGGATCGCCCAGCCAGTTGTGGCCATTGCCGGCGAACACGACCTGGAAGTCGGCGGGGCGGAACGCGCCCTCGGTGCTGGACACAAACAGGCAGCGCTGCCGGGGCAGGCGCTGCGCCACGGCATCCTGGCTGCCCAGGCCGTTCTGCAGCAACAGCAGCTCGGCGTCCGCTGCCAGGCGCGAGGCGATGCTCGCCACTGCGGGTTCGGCGTCGTAGGCCTTGCAGGCCAGGAGCAGGCGATGAATCGGCGTGTCGGCCTCTGCCAGCTCGGCGGGAATCGCGTACTGGCTGCGCTGGCCCGCCTCGATCAGGGTCAGGCCGCCTGCTGCGCGATAGGCCGCCAGGCGTTGCGGGCTGCGCAGGATGAGGCGGACCGGCAGGCCGGCGCGGGCCAGGCGCGTGGCCCAGAGACTGCCCAGGCTGCCTGCGCCGAGGATGTGCCAGGTCACGGCAGAGGCAGGCGCACGGCGGCGACCCGACCGCTGGCGTAGGATTCGGCCAGGAGTGTTTCCGCGTGCTGGAGCAGCTGCTCGGGTGTGGTGGGCAGGGCCTTGGCGTCCAGGCCGACCAGGCTGATGCCGGCTTTCAGGGTGATGAAGCCTTCGCTGGTCTTGAAGGCCTTGAGGTTCAGGCCCTCGTGCAGCCGCTTGAAGCTGCTGGGCGAGCATTCGTGGAGGTCTTCGAGCAGGGTGATCAGGCCGAAGTGGTTGTCGTCCAGGCGGGTCAGCACGTCCAGCGGTCTGACCAGCTGCTGCAGGCGTCGCGCCACGCCGTGCAGCAGTTCGTTGAAGAAGCGGTCGCCGTAGCGGCTGCGCAGCTGGCTGGCCTCCTGCAGGCCGATCAGCAGGTAGCACACCGCACCGCCGCGCGATTCGACCTGGCGCAGGCTGTCGGTGAGCTTCTGGCGCAGGTAGCGGGGGTTGCCCAGGCCGGTGAGGGGGTCGATCAGGTTGCGTCGTTCCAGGCTGGCGATGTTCTGCGTCAGCATGCGGTTCTCATGCAGCAGGCGCTGCAGGGTGTTGCACAGGCGGTCCGCGGCGTAGACGCGGGGCACCAGTTGCTCGTTCATCGCGGCCTTGCTGATGAAGTCGTCGACTCCGCGGTCGAAGGCCTCGCCCAGGACGTTTTCGCCTTCCTTGCCGGTGAGCAGGATGATGTAGGTGTAGTGATCGGCGGTCTCGTCCAGCTGGCGCACCCGCGCGGTGAGTTCCAGGCCATCGATTTCGGGCATCAGCCAGTCGGCCAGGAGCACGCTGGCCGGGCGTTGTTCGAGCAACTGCAGGGCCTCCGTGGCGCTGCTGGCGAAGCGCACGTCCTGATAGCCGGCCTGGCTGAGCGCGCGGCCGATCATGGCACTGGAAAACTTGGCATCATCCACCACCAGGATGCTGAGATGGGGGTTTGGCATTGGGGCTGGCTCGTAGGCAGATAGGAAGGACGCCAAGCGGCGTGTATCAGTCTGGTTATAATGGGCGCGTCTTAGTTATCGTCAAGTCAGGCGCGTTCACTCCGTGAAGAGTATCGCGCCGTCCATCAGGAGCCTACTCATGCCTTCGTTCGACGTCGTGTCTGAACTGGACAAACACGAACTGACCAACGCGGTCGACAACGCCACCAAGGAACTCGAACGCCGTTTCGACCTGCGTGGCAAATGCAGCATCGAAAGCAAGGACAAGACCCTCACCATCACGGCCGAGGCCGAGTTCATGCTGGAGCAGGTGCTCGACATCGTGCGCAACAGCCTGATCAAGCGCAAGATCGACTGCCAGTGCATGGAAACCAAGGACCCCTACGCCTCCGGCAAGGTGATGAAGCAGGAAGTGACCTTCCGCGAGGGCATCGACAAGGAGCTGGCGAAGAAGATCGTCGCCCATATCAAGGATGCCAAGCTCAAGGTGCAGGCCGCCATCCAGGGCGAGCAGGTGCGGGTCACCGGCAAGAAGCGCGACGACCTGCAGGAAGCCATCGCCTTGCTGCGTGGTCACGAGTTCGGCATGCCGCTGCAGTACAACAACTTCCGCGATTGAACCTTTTGCGGCCCTCGGGCGTCGCACCCTAGGTTGATAGCACTTTGACCGCCATGGCATGCCATGGCGGTTTCGTTTCATGCACAGGAAACAGGAGCCCTCCATGGAGATGAACGTCGACGAACTGGTCAAGCTGTCAGAGGCCTGGCTGCCAGTCGTGCTGGAGTACAGCGGCAAGCTGACTCTGGCGGTAATTACCCTGCTGATCGGCTGGTGGCTGATCAGCAAGCTCACTGCCAGCATCGGGCGGATTCTCGAGGCGCGTAACGTGGACCGCGCCCTGGGCAGCTTCATCGGCAGCCTGGTGCGCATCGTCCTGCGCATTCTGCTGCTGATCAGCGTGGCTTCGATGGTCGGCGTGGAGACCACCTCGTTCATCGCCATGATCGGTGCCGCCGGCCTGGCCATCGGCCTGGCGCTGCAGGGCAGCCTGGCGAATTTCGCCGGCGGCGTGCTGATCATGCTGTTCCGGCCCTTCCGCGCCGGCGACTGGATCGAGGCGCAGGGCGTTTCCGGGAGCGTCGACAACATCCAGATCTTCCACACCACGCTGAAGACCGCCGACAACAAGGTGGTGATCGTGCCCAATGGCAACCTGTCCAACGGCCACATCACCAACTACTCGCGTGAACCGCGGCGGCGTGCCGACATCAACGTCGGTATCGACTACTCCAGCGATATCAAGCGCGCGCGTGAGGTTTTGCTGGAGATCGCCAAGGACCCGCGCGTACACCTCGATCCTGAGCCCGTCGTATTCGTCACCGGGCTGGGCGACAGCGCGGTGAACCTGTCGCTGCGCGTCTGGGTGGCGACCGGCGATTTCTGGCCGGTGACCTTCTCCTTCACCGAGCTGGCCAAGGAGCGCCTGACCGAGGCCGGGAT
This sequence comes from Pseudomonas sp. REST10, assembly GCF_029542605.1. NCBI lineage: Bacteria > Pseudomonadati > Pseudomonadota > Gammaproteobacteria > Pseudomonadales > Pseudomonadaceae > Pseudomonas > Pseudomonas sp. REST10. Next base: position 1,299,790 of record NZ_CP035677.1, read on the forward strand.
CGGCATTCCCTTCCCGCAGCGCGTGGTGCACCTGGCCAAGGCCGAGTGAGGCAGCCGCCGCAACGAAGAAGCCCCGGCAGGTCCGGGGCTTCTTTTTGCCTGTCGGTCAGGCCTGTTCCGCGTTCGCCGGCGTCGCGGCGAGCTGCGGCTGGCGCTTGTCGCGTCGCCACTGGATCAGGATCAGGATCAGCGTCGGTATGCCCATCAGCGCGGTGGCGAAGAAGAACTGCGCATACCCCAGGTGCTCGACCATCACCCCGGAGTAGCCGCCGATCAGGCGCGGCAGCAGCAGCATGATGGAGCTGAGCAGGGCGTACTGGGTCGCGGAGAACTTCAGGTTGGTCAGGCTCGACAGGTAGGCGACGAAGGCCGAGGTGGCCAGGCCGGCGCTGAAGTTGTCGCAGCTGATGGTGACGATCAGCATGTTCAGGTGCGGGCCCATGCCGACCAGCACCATGAACAGCAGGTTGGTGGCTGCCGAGGCCGCCGCGCCCATCAGCAGGATCGGCATGATGCCGAAGCGCACGATCAGCAGTCCGCCGGCGCCGGCGCCGAGCAGGGTCATCACCAGGCCGAAGACCTTGCTGACGCTGGCGATCTGTTCCTTGCTGAAGCCCTGGTCGATGTAGAAGACGTTGGCCATCACCCCCATCACCGTGTCGGACAGGCGATAGGTGGCGATCAGGCTGAGCAGCAGCAGGGCCTGCCAGCGATAGCGCAGGATGAAGTCGTTGACCGGCGTCAGCACCGGGGCCATGCCGCCCCAGAACAGGCTGGAGATGGAGAGACCGGTGAGCAGGGTGTAGAGCAGGGCACGCAGGAAGGCGCGATCGTAGTACAGCAGCTCCTGCAGGCTCATCTGTCCCTGGAACAGCAGGATCAGGTCGCTTTCGTAGTACTGCGTGAGCATCGCCGGCACGGAGATCAGCAGGATGATCAGCAGCAGTACGGACAGCAACTGATGGAAGAAGCCGTACTTCGCCGCAGCGGTCTTCAGCACCGGCGCCAGGCCGCCCCAGAACAGCCCCGACGCACAGACGCAGGCCAGGGTGCTGTAGAGCATGGCGCGGAGGAAGGCGCGGTCGTTGTAGAGCAGCTCCTGCGCACTGACCTCACCCAGCAGCATGGCCACCAGGTCGCTCTGGTAGAACTGGATGAACATCGTCGGCACGGCAATCACCAGCACGATGACCGCCGCGATCGCCAGCAACTGGTGGAAGAAACCATGCTTGGGTGGCGCCGCGTGGATGTGTGGCGGTGCGGGTGGCTCGCGCATCCAGATGGAGGTCAGCAGGCCGGGGAGCATCAGCAGGCCGAAGACCAGGTAGGTGCCGGTCCAGGCGCCGAAGCGGTAGTTCTCCGCCGTCGAGCCGAAGCCCTCGGCGAAGTACAGCGCGCCCGCCGTCGCCAGCAGTGCGGCGACGCGATAGCCGGTCATGTAGGCGGCCGCCAGGGCTGCCTGGTGTTCGTCACCGAGGATCTCCAGGCGATAGGCATCGACGGCGATGTCCTGGGTGGCCGAGGCGAAGGCGACCAGCACGGCCAGGGCGATCAGCGACGACAGGTGCGTCTGCGGGTCGAAGTTGGCCATGCCGACCAGGCCAATGGCGACCAGGCCCTGCGCCAGCACCAGCCAGGAACGGCGTCGTCCCAGCTTGCCCAGCAACGGCAGGCGCCACTGGTCGAGCATCGGCGCCCAGACCCACTTGAAGGCATAGGCCAGGCCGATCAGGCTGGCGAAACCGATGGTTTCACGCGCCACACCGGCTTCGCGCAGCCACACCGACAGGGTCGAGAACACCAGCATGTAGGGCAGGCCGGCAGCGAAGCCGAGAAGTAGCAGGGCCAGGGTGGCGGGGTTGGCGTAGGTCGCGAGGGCTTCTCGCCAGGATTTGCGTGGCATCAGGCTCGAGTCTGGGTCGGGGGGGAGGTTGGTAGGGCGCACTCTAACTGCTGCGCTCCATCGGGCGCCAGCCGTGGCGGCGCATATCCACACGTTCGTTCAGGATGCTGATGCCTTCCGCACGCAGGCGCGCGCGCTGCTCGGCGCCCGACGGGCTGCCGGCGGCCAGGCTCAGACGTCCGCCCGCGGCGATCACGCGGTGCCAGGGCAGGCGGGTACCTTCGGGCAACTGGCTCAGCGTGCGACCGACCCAGCGCGCTGCGCGGCCCAGGCCGGCCAGTTGAGCCAGCTCGCCGTAGCTGACGACCTTGCCCTGCGGAATCTGCGCCAGTACCAGATACAGTGCCTCGCGACGCGCCTCCGCGCTTGCCGGTGGTGATCCCGGCCATGCAGACTCTGGCGGTTTCGATTTACCCATGAGATTCGTCCTTATCATGCGCGTACTGCTTGCCTGCTTCCTGATTGCCCTGGCTGCTCCGGCCTGGGCCGACACCGTGTGGTTGAACAATGGCGACCGCCTCAGCGGCGAAATCATCCTGCTCGACGGCGGCAAGCTGGCGCTCAAGACCCGCTATGCCGGCCAGGTGCTCATCGACTGGAAGGATATCGACACCCTGAGTTCGGACAAGCCCCTATTGGTGCGTCGCAGCGGTTTCGACAACGAACACAGCGAAAGGTTGGCGGCCGCCGGCAGCGGAATGGTCCGGGTGCAGGGGGCGCGGGAATACACCCTGCCGCTGGCGCAGATCACCCGCCTGGTGCCGCCACGACCGTTGCTGGAGGATAACGTCTGGGAGGGCAACCTCGATGCCAAGCTGGACATGAAGCGCAACCAGAACGATGTCGATGAATGGAAGCTCAAGGGCAACACCCGCGTGGAGCACGGGCGTTGGCGCCACGTGCTCAGTGGCGAACTGGAGCACGAGACCAAGAACGGCAGGAAGGTCGAGGACAACTGGGAGCTGGAATACGACCTCGACCGCTTCTTCACCCAGCACTGGTTCTGGCGTGGTGGCATCGAGCAGAGCGAGGACGAGTTCGAGTCCATCCAGCGGCAGCGCATCGTCGGCACGGGCCCCGGGTATCGCTTCTGGGACGACGAGCTTGGCCGCTTCGATCTGATCGCCCAGTTCAACCGGGTGCGCCTGGAATCGGATGTCGACGACCTGGCATTCAATACCAGCTCGCTGGAACTGGACTACAAGCGCCTGCTGTGGGGAACCCGCTTCGAGTTCTACGCCAATGCCGAGTTGCAGGTTCCGCATATCGACGAGATCGACTACGTACTCGACAGCGAGTTCGGCCTGCGCTACCGCGTCAACCAGTGGGCGCGCCTGTCGCTGCTGTACGAGCTCGATCAGGTGCGTGGCCAGGGCAGGACGGTTGCCGATCGACATTATCTGATCGGTATCGGCGTGGGCTGGTGACGGCGTGCGGGCCAACGGAACGCCGCCCGACGGAGTGCCGCCCAGCGGAACGCCGCCCGGCAGATAAAGCTGAACTCTGGGTGCTCCGGTCGGTCAGCTGTTGCTCTGTCGCCGGGCTTGCGGATAATGCCCGGCCTTCGCCCACCAACGCCTTCGCCCAATCTATGTCTCGCTCTACATCGCTGTCCCTGCTTGGCCTGAGCATCGCTCTGTGCAGTTCCGCTTCCTTCGCCGATACCGTCTGGTTGAAGAACGGCGACCGCCTCACCGGCACCATCCGCGTCTTCGACGGCAGCCGGCTGCTGCTGCAGACCGACTACGGCGGTTCCATTGCGCTGGACTGGAAGAAGATCGCCACCCTGGAGAGTGATCACGAGCTGCTGGTCAAGCTCGGCCCGCTCGAGGGGGAACGAGCCAAGTCGCTGCTGGCCGCCGAGTCGGGCAAGGTGACCCTGGCCAACGGCGAGGCGCCGAAGACCGTCGAGCTGGCGCAGATCGAGCAGATCATGAAGCCCAAGCCGCTGGTGGAGGATTTCGTCTGGAAGGGCAACGTCGACCTCGGCCTGGACTACAAGCGTGGCGAGCGCGACTCCGACGACTACGACGTTGATATCAAGACCCAGGCGCGCCACGGACGCTGGCGGCACAACGCACTGGCCGACTACAACCGTGAATTGAAGGACGGCGTGGTCAGCACCGATAACTGGAGTGCGGAGTACGCGCTGGACCGCTTCCTCAACGAGAAACTGTTCTGGCAGGGGCGCTTCGAGTACAAGCGCGACCGCGTCGAGGAGGTCGAGCGTCAGCGCACCATCGGTACGGGCCCGGGTTACCAGTTCTGGGATGACGAGCTGGGTGCCTTCTCCGTCGCCACCCTGGCCAACCGCAGCGACTACCGCTACAGCAATGGTGAGCAGGACCGCTTCTACGCGCTGAGCGTGAAATGGGATTACAACCGCTACCTGGTCGGCAAGACCGTCCAGCTGTTCAGCGTCGGCGAGGTCGGCCGGCCACTCAATGGCGCCGCCGAATACAGCCTGGATGCCGAGGTCGGCCTGCGCTACAAGGTCACCGACTGGGCATCGCTGAACATGAAGGCGGAAAAGGACATCGTCAGCGGCGCCGAAGGGGACCTGGACGAGACCCGCTATACCCTGGGCTTCGGCGTCGGCTGGTAAGGACCGTCGCGAGCCCGCTGCAACGAAAAAGCCCGCGACCTGGTCGCGGGCTTTTCTTTACGGCGGGGTCACGCGTCTTCGAGGTCGCGGTTGCGCCAGCCGGCACCGCCAGGGAGCAGCAGGTTGAGCAGCAGCGCGCTGATGGCGCACAGGGAGATCCCCGACAGGGCGAACTCCTGGCCGCCGATGACCATGCCACCGATGCCGAAGACCAGGGTCACCGAGACGATGATCAGGTTGCGTGCTTCGGACAGGTCGACCTGATGGCGGATCAGGGTGTTCAGGCCCACCACCGCGATGGAGCCGAACAGCAGGCAGAGGATGCCGCCCATCACCGGCACCGGAATGCTCTGCAGAGCCACGCCGAACTTGCCGATGAAGGCCAGGGCGATGGCGAACACGGCAGCCCAGGTCATGATCTTCGGGTTGTAGCTCTTGGTCAGCATCACCGCGCCGGTCACTTCGGCGTAGGTGGTGTTGGGCGGGCCGCCGAACAGGCCGGCGGCCGAGGTGGCCAGGCCGTCGCCGAGCAGGGTGCGGTGCAGGCCGGGCTTCTTAACGAAGTTCTTGCCGGTGACGTTACCGATCGCCACCACGCCGCCGATGTGCTCGATCGCCGGTGCCAGCGCGACCGGCACCATGTACAGGATGGCGCCCCAGTGCAGCTCCGGCGCGATGAAATTGGGCATGGCGATCCAGGCGGCCTGGCTCACGGCGCTGCTGTCGATCACGCCGAGCAGGGCGGCAATCGAGCAGCCAACGGCGATGCCGGCGAGAATCGGTACCAGACGGAAGATGCCACGGCCGAGCACGGCGACCAGTACGGTGGTGATCAGCGCCGGCATCGAGATCAGCATGGCGGTCTGGTACGGCACCAGTTCCACGCTGCCGTCACCGGCCTTGCCCATGGCCATGTTCACCGCGACCGGCGACAGCGCCAGGCCGATGGAGATGATCACCGGTGCGATCACCACCGGCGGCAGCAGGCGGTCGATGAAGCTCGGGCCGCGCAGTTTGACCACCACCGACAGCAGGATGTAGACCAGACCTGCGGCGATGATCCCGCCCATCACGGCCGGCAGGCCGAACTCGCCCTTGGCGGCCAGGATCGGTGCGATGAAGGCGAAGCTGGAGGCGAGGAACACCGGCACCTGGCGTTTGGTCACCAGCTGGAACAGCAGGGTGCCGATGCCGGCGGTGAACAGCGCGACGTTGGGGTCCATGCCAGTGATCAGCGGCATCAGCACCAGCGCGCCGAAGGCCACGAAGAGCATCTGTGCGCCGGAGATGCCCTGGCGCCACAGCGGATCGTTGAATTCCGTCTGCGACATGTCAGGCGTCCTTCTGCTTGGTGCCGAAGATCTTGTCGCCCGCATCGCCCAGGCCCGGGATGATGTAACCGTGCTCGTTCAGGCGCTGGTCGATGGAGGCGGTGAAGATGGTCACATCGGGATGCGCCTTCTCGACCGCTTCGATGCCCTCGGGAGCCGCGACCAGGACCATGGCGCGGATGTCCTTGCAGCCGGCTTTCTTCAACAGGTCGATGGTGGCGACCATGGAGCCGCCGGTGGCCAGCATCGGGTCGATGATCAGGGCCAGGCGCGAATCGATCTCCGGTGCGAGCTTCTCCAGGTAGGTGTGCGCCTCGAGTGTCTGCTCGTTGCGCGCCACGCCCACGGCACTGACCTTGGCACCGGGAATCAGGCTGAGCACGCCGTCGAGCATGCCGATGCCGGCGCGCAGGATCGGCACGACGGTGATCTTCTTGCCGGCGATCTTCTCGACCTGTACGGCGCCCGCCCAGCCTTCGATCTCGTAGGCTTCCAGCGGCAGGTCGTTGGTCGCCTCGTAGGTCAGCAGGGCGCCCACTTCCTGGGCCAGCTCACGGAAATTCTTGGTGCTGATATCGGCGCGGCGCATCAGGCCGATCTTGTGACGGATCAGCGGATGGCGGATCTCGCGAGTGGGCATGGGCTGGGATCTCCAACGGGGCTCTGGGAAAAATCGCGTTAGATTAAAGCATTGCTCGTGCCAAGTGGTGGGTGACTTGCGGGTCACGGCACACGGCGTCCTGCATGGGCTACGCTGGTCAGGCGAGACTTGGCAAGCGCTGTCCAGATCTGTACCTTTGCCCGCTTTTATTTGACGACTCGATCAGCTTTCAGGCTGTTCAGCGCCATTCATCAGCCCGATCAAGAGAGAACGCCATCATGTCCGCCGATCTCGCGCACATCCGCCAAGTCATGGCGGAAGCCGACTGCCTGTTCACCGACGCCCAGGTCGAAGCGGCCATCGACAAGGTCGCCGGCCAGATCAATGCCGAACTGGCCGAGAGCAACCCGGTGGTGTTCTGCGTGATGAACGGCGGGCTGATCTTCTCCGGCAAGCTGCTGCCCAAGCTGAACTTCCCGCTCGAGGCGTCCTACCTGCACGCGACCCGTTACCGCAATGAAACCAGCGGTGGCGAACTGTTCTGGAAGGCCAAGCCGGAAGTCTCGTTCATCGACCGCGACGTGCTGATCATCGACGACATCCTCGACGAGGGGCATACCCTCGGCGCCATCATCGACTTCTGCCACCATGCCGGTGCCCGTGCCGTGCACACTGCGGTGTTGATCGACAAGGAGCATGACCGCAAGGCGCGTCCGGACCTGAAGGCCAACTACGTCGGCCTGCAGTGCATCGACCGCTACATCTTCGGCTACGGCATGGACTACAAGGGATACTGGCGCAACGCTGCCGGCATCTTCGCGGTCAAGGGCCTGTAAGCCGCTGCCCCGCTTTGGGCGTGTGCCATGCGCGCCTAGGCTTCCTGAGGTTTTTCCCCCAACCAGCGCAACGCCTTCGCGCGCGCCTGTGCCAGGTCGCGCACGTAGGCCAGTTCGCCTTCGCGGCGCAGCACCCCGGCGCGACGCAGCTGCAGGCGCACCTGAGCCGTCGCGCCGCTGAGGATCAGCGCCACGTTCTGCTGCCGATAGTCGCGCAGGACGTTGTCCAGTGCGGCCAGGGCCGTCATGTCCAGCAGCGGTACGGCGGTGATGTCGACGATCACGATGCGCACCCCCGGCGTGAAGCGGCGCAGCACGCTCAGCGCCTTTTCCGCCGCACCGAAGAACAGCGGGCCACGGATGGCGTACGCCAGTACGTGCTCGGGCAGGTCCTGCAGGACCTGGCGCTGCTGGCGGTTGAGGCTCGCGGTGTCGGTCAGTTCGCTCATGCGCTTGATGAACAGCCCGGCGGCCAGCAGCAGGCCGACGCCCACGGCCAGCACCATGTCGAACAGCACCGTCAGCACCAGGCAGACGAGCAGCACCAGCACATCGCTGCGCGGCGCGATGCGCAGGGTGTGCAGGACATGCTGCGGCTCGCTCATGTTCCACGCCACCATCAGCAGCAACGCCGCCAGCGCCGCCATCGGCAGGTAGCTGAACAGCGGCGCCAGCAGCAGGATCGCCGCCAGCACCACGCCGGCATGCACCAGGGCGGCCAGTGGCGAGAAGGCACCGGCACGCACGTTGGCAGCGGTGCGGGCGATGGCGGCAGTGGCGGTGATGCCGCCGAAGAAGGGCGCGGCCAGGTTGCCCAGCCCCTGGCCGATCAGTTCGGCATTGGGGTCGTGCTTGCTGCCCGTCATGCCGTCGGCGACCACGGCGCAGAGCAGCGATTCGATGGCGCCCAGCATGGCGATGGCGAATGCCGGGGCCAGCAGTTGGCGGATCAGTTCGAAGGACAGCGTCAGGGGTTGGCCGTCGGCACCGGGCAGGTTCCAGGGCAGGGCCAGGTCCGGCAGGAACGGCGGGATGCCGGGGTATTCGACGCCATCGAGCTGATAGCTGAAGCGCTCGCCGAGTGTCGCCACGGGCAGCCCGAGCTGCTCCAGGGCGAGCGCCAGCAGTGCGCCAAGCGCCAGGGCGACCAGGTGCGCCGGTACTTTCGGCACCAGACGCGGCCAGACCAGCAGCGTTGCCAGTGCCGCTGCGCCGACCAGGCTGTCGCCCGGTTGCAGGCCGGGCAGGGCCTGCGCCAGCAGCTTCAGCTGTTCCAGCAGGTGATGGGGTGTGCTGGCCAGGTGCAGGCCGAACAGGTCCTTGATCTGCAGGATGGCGATGACGATGCCGATGCCGGCGGTAAAGCCCAGTGTCACCGGGTAGGGCACGAACTCGATCAGGCGTCCGGCGCGCAGCAGTCCCAGGGCGATCAGAATGGCTCCGGCGAGCATCGTGCACAGCAGCAGGCCGCCCAGGCCGTATTGCTGGGTGATCGGCAGGAGGATCACCACGAAGGCGGCCGTGGGGCCGCAGATGTTGAAGCGCGAGCCACCGCACAGGGCGATCAGCGGCGCCGCGATCAGGACGGTGTAAAGGCCGTGCTGGGGCGCCACGCCCACGGCGATGGCCAGCGCCATGGCCAGGGGAATGGCGATGATGCCGACCGTCAGGCCGGCGCTCAGGTCGCCACGCAGGGCCTTCCACGAATAACCGGCGCCCCGGGTCTGGCGCCAGGCGGCGAACAGCGGTAACGATTGACGTGACATGCTGGCTCCAGGGTGGCTTGGCGCATTATAGGAGCCAGGATGCCGGCGCGGTATGACCTAGGTCGGCTGTTGCGGCAGTCGTGCCGGTGTTAGCGTGTCCGGCTGCGCGTTGAGCGGCGCCCGGCTCGGCGGTACACTGCCGGCCCTCTGTAATGCTGGCGGGAGCAGGCGATGCGTAAAGACAAGAAGCAGGTGATTGGCGAAGAAATCAGCGATGACTCGATCAAGCTGTTCCTTGCGGTGGAACCGGCGGACGCCACGCCGCCGTCGCTGCACAAGCTGGTCAAGGCCTACCGTGGCCTGCGTGTCGATGACTTCGAGCGCTTCGTGGGGTTCTTCGTGGCCGCCGGCCATGATCTCGCCGCGACGGATGCGCAGGGCAACGACTTCGTTGCGCTGATCCAGGACCAGCGCAACGCCGAGCCTTACATCGAGGTGATCAAGGCCGCGCGCGGCTGAGGGCCTTGCAGAAAAATGCCTGCCTCCCTGGGAGCGCGGGCATTTTTTATGGACTGCGGAGCAGGAATCCGGGGTAATAAAAAACCGGCCACAGGGGCCGGTTTTTCAAGAACCTGTCGCGATTAGGCGGCAGCAGCTTCGCCCAGCGCCTTGATGTGCGCGTTCAGGCGGCTCTTGTGACGAGCGGCTTTGTTCTTGTGGATGATGCCTTTGTCAGCCATGCGGTCGATGACCGGAACGGCTGCGGTGTAAGCGGTCTTGGCAAGCTCGAGATCCTTGGCAGCAATAGCCTTGACCACGTTCTTGATGTAGGTACGGACCATCGAGCGCAGGCTGGCGTTATGGCTACGGCGCTTCTCAGCCTGTTTGGCGCGTTTTTTGGCAGAAGGTGAGTTGGCCACCGTCAAGCTCCTCGAAAACTGGGGGGTTTACACAAATTAAGGCCGCGAATCATGCCGACATGACTATCGGCTGTCAAGTCCGCGGGTGCTTTTCGCCGCTGGCCTGACCAGCGGTGGCTCGCTACACTCGACGCTTTTGCGAGCGGCGGATTGTCCACGTTCGCCGCTGTCCGGAAAAGCCCTGACCTCCATGAATCTGCTCAAATCCCTGGCCGCCGTCAGCTCTCTGACCATGGTTTCCCGCGTGCTGGGCTTCGTGCGTGACACCATCATCGCCCGCACCTTCGGTGCCGGGGTGGCGTCGGACGCCTTCGTCGTGGCCTTCAAGCTGCCCAACCTGCTGCGTCGCATCTTCGCCGAGGGCGCGTTCTCCCAGGCCTTCGTACCCATCCTGGCGGAGTACAAGATGCAGCAGGGCGAGGAGGCCACGCGCACCTTCGTCGCCTATGTCTCCGGCCTGCTGACGCTGGTGCTGGCGCTGGTGACCGCCATCGGCGTACTGGCCGCCCCCTGGATCGTCTGGGCCTCGGCGCCGGGCTTCGCCGAGGACGGCGAGCGCTTCGGGCTGACCGTCGATCTGTTGCGGGTGACCTTTCCTTATATATTGCTGATTTCCCTGTCCTCGCTGGCCGGCGCCATCCTCAATACCTGGAACCGCTTCTCGGTGCCGGCCTTCGTGCCGACCCTGCTCAACGTCAGCATGATCGTCTTCGCGCTGTTCCTGACCCCCTATTTCGACCCGCCGATCATGGCGCTCGGCTGGGCGGTACTGGCTGGTGGCATGGCGCAACTGGTCTGGCAGCTTCCGCACCTGAAACGGATCGGCATGCTGGTCCTGCCGCGGCTGAATTTCTCCGACCTCGGCGTGTGGCGGGTGCTGAAGCAGATGGGGCCGGCGATCTTCGGCGTCTCGGTGAGCCAGATCTCGCTGATCATCAACACCATCTTCGCCTCGTTCCTGGTGGCCGGCTCGGTGTCCTGGATGTACTACGCCGATCGCCTGATGGAGCTGCCCTCCGGGGTGCTGGGCGTGGCGCTGGGGACCATCCTCCTGCCGGCGCTGTCCAAGACCTACGCCAGTCGCGACCGTGAGGAGTACCGGCGCCTGCTCGACTGGGGCCTGCGCCTGTGCTTCCTGCTGGTGCTGCCCAGTGCGCTGGCGCTGGCGGTGCTGGCCGAGCCGTTGACCGTGTCGCTGTTCCAGTACGGCAAGTTCAGCGCCACCGATGCGCTGATGACCCAGCAGGCGCTGATCGCCTATTCCATCGGGTTGCTCGGCATCATCCTGGTGAAGATTCTCGCGCCCGGCTTCTATGCGCAGCAGAACATCAAGACGCCGGTGAAGATCGCCGTGGTGACGCTGCTCTTCACCCAGCTGATGAACCTGGCGCTGGTCGGCCCGCTGGCGCACGCCGGCCTGGCGCTGGCGATCAGCCTGGCGGCCTGCCTCAACGCCGGCCTGCTGTACTGGCAGCTGCGCCGCGCCGACATCTTCCGTCCGTTGCCCGGCTGGGGCCTGTTCCTGCTCAAGCTGGTGCTGGCGGTGGTGGCCATGGTCGCGGTGCTGCTGGGCTTGCTGCAGGTCATGCCGGCCTGGGCCGATGGCGAGATGCCGCTGCGCCTGTTGCGCCTCGCGGGGCTGGTGGTCGCCGGCCTGATCACCTACTTCGGCATGTTGCTGCTGCTGGGATTCCGTCTGCGCGACTTTGCCCGACGGGCGCTTTGACGCCTGTTGTGCATGGCGTGCTGTGCGTATAATCGGCCACTTTGTGAACAAGAAGCGTGCTATGCAGCTGGTTCGAGGTCTTCATAACCTGCAGTCCCAGGCGCGGGGCTGTGTGGTCACCATCGGTAATTTCGACGGCGTTCATCGTGGGCACCAGGCCATTCTGGCGCGCCTGCGTGAGCGTGCCGCGGAGTTGGCCGTGCCCAGTTGCGTGGTGATCTTCGAGCCGCAGCCGCGAGAATTCTTCGGCCCGGATACCGCTCCGGCGCGCCTGACCCGCCTGCGTGACAAGCTTGCCCTGCTGGCTGCGGAAGGCGTCGACATGGTGCTGTGCCTGGCCTTCAATCGCCGGCTGCGGGAGTTGTCGGCGGCCGAGTTCGTGCAGCGCGTGCTGGTCGACGGGCTCAAGGTCAGGGACCTGGAGATCGGCGACGATTTCCGCTTCGGTTGCGACCGGGCCGGCGATTTCGAATTTCTCAAGGCGGCTGGCCAGCGTCATGGCTTCAGCGTCGATGCCTCGACCACGGTCGAGGTGCGCGGTGGCCGGGTCAGCAGCACACGCGTGCGCCAGGCGCTGGCCGATGGTGATTTCGAACTGGCCGAAGCCCTGCTGGGGCGGCCGTTTCGCATCGTCGGGCGGGTGCTGCACGGGCAGAAGCTCGGTCGCCAGCTGAATGCCCCCACTGCCAATATCCAGCTCAAGCGGCGCAAGGTGCCGCTGACCGGCGTCTATCTGGTGAGCTGTGACGTCGATGGCGTGATTCAACCAGGCGTCGCCAATATTGGCGTGCGCCCCAGCGTTGCCGGTGACGGCAGCGCCCATCTGGAAGTACACCTTCTGGATTTTGCCGGCGATCTGTATGGCCGGCGCCTCTCGGTGGCTTTCCACCACAAGCTGCGTGATGAGCAGCGTTTCGCCTCGCTGGAGGCTTTGAAGGCGGCAATTGCCGCCGATATTGCAACTGCCCGTGAATATTGGCAGAGCCACCCGCTGATGAAGAGTCCGACATGACCGATTACAAAGCCACGCTGAACCTGCCCGACACCCCCTTCCCGATGAAGGCTGGCCTGCCGCAACGCGAGCCGCAGACCCTGCAGCGCTGGATTGATATTGGCCTGTACGAGAAGCTGCGCAAGGCGGGTGAAGGGCGTCCGAAGTTCATCCTGCACGACGGCCCCCCCTACGCCAACGGCAGCATTCACATCGGCCACGCGCTGAACAAGATCCTCAAGGACATCATCACCCGTTCCAAGACCATGGCCGGCTTCGACGCGCCGTACGTGCCGGGCTGGGACTGCCACGGCCTGCCGATCGAGCACAAGGTCGAGACCACCTTCGGCAAGAACCAGCCGGCCGACCTGACCCGCGAGCGCTGCCGTGCCTATGCCGCCGAACAGGTGGAAGAGCAGAAGGCCGGTTTCGTCCGCCTTGGCGTGCTGGGTGACTGGGACAACCCCTACCTGACCATGAACTTCGCCAACGAGGCCGGCGAGATCCGCGCCCTGGCCGAGATGGTCAAGAACGGTTTCGTGTTCAAGGGCCTCAAGCCGGTCAACTTCTGCTTCGACTGCGGCTCGGCGCTGGCCGAGGCCGAAGTCGAGTACATGGACAAGAAGTCCGAAGCCATCGACGTCGCCTTCCCGGTCGCCGACGCCGACAAGCTGGCCGCCGCCTTCGGTCTGGCCAGCCTGAGCAAGCCGGCCGCCATCGTCATCTGGACCACCACGCCCTGGACCATCCCGGCCAACCAGGCGCTGAACGTGCATCCGGAATTCACCTACGCCCTGGTCGACGTCGGTGACCGCCTGCTGCTGCTGGCCGAAGAGATGGTGGAAAGCTGTCTGCAGCGCTACGACCTGCTGGGCGAGGTGGTGGCCACCGCGCCTGGCGCGTCGCTGGACCTGATCAACTTCCGCCACCCGCTGTACGAGCGTCTGTCGCCGGTGTACCTGGCCGACTACGTCGAGCTGGGCGCCGGTACCGGTATCGTTCACTCCGCACCCGCCTACGGCGAGGACGACTTCCGTACCTGCAAGGCGTACGGCATGAGCAACGACGACATCCTCAACCCGGTGCAGAGCAACGGCGTGTACGCCGAGTCGCTGCCGTTCTTCGGCGGCCAGTTCATCTGGAAGGCCAACCCGGCCATCGTCAGCAAGCTCGAAGAAGCCGGTGCGCTGCTCAAGCACGCCACCATCAGCCACAGCTACATGCACTGCTGGCGCCACAAGACCCCGCTGATCTACCGCGCCACCGCGCAGTGGTTCGTCGGCATGGACAGCCAGCCGAAAGAGGGCGGCACCCTGCGTGAGCGCTCGCTGGCGGCCATCGAACAAACCAAATTCGTCCCGGCCTGGGGCCAGGCGCGTCTGCACAGCATGATCGCCGGGCGCCCAGACTGGTGCATCTCGCGTCAGCGCAACTGGGGCGTGCCGATCCCGTTCTTTACCCACAAGGAGAGCGGCGAGCTGCACCCGCGCACCGTCGAACTGATGGAAGAGGTGGCGGGGCGCGTCGAGCAGGAGGGCATCGAAGCCTGGTTCAAGCTTGACGCCGCCGAGCTGCTGGGCGCCGAGGCCGAGCAGTACGACAAGAGCCGCGACACCCTGGACGTGTGGTTCGACTCCGGCACCACCCACTGGCACGTGCTGCGCGGTTCCCACGCCGACCTGGCGCACCGCAGCGGTCCGGTGGCCGACCTCTATCTGGAAGGTTCCGACCAGCACCGCGGCTGGTTCCATTCCTCCCTGCTGACCGGCTGCGCCATCGACGGCCACGCGCCGTACAAGGAACTGCTGACCCACGGCTTCACCGTCGACGAGCAGGGCCGCAAGCAGTCCAAGTCGCTGGGCAACGTGGTCGCGCCGCAAAAGGTGATCGACAGCATGGGCGCCGACATTCTGCGCCTGTGGGTAGCATCGACCGACTACTCCGGCGAGATGGCCGTTTCCGACCAGATCCTGCAGCGCAGTGCCGATGCCTACCGCCGCATCCGCAACACCGCGCGCTTCATGCTGGCCAACCTCAACGGTTTCGACCCGGCCAGGGACCTGCTGCAACCCGAGCAGATGCTCGACCTCGACCGCTGGGCGGTGGACGCCACCGCGCGCCTGCAGGACGAGCTGACCGAGGCCTACGGCGAGTACCGCTTCTGGAACGTCTACTCCAAGGTGCACAACTTCTGCGTGCAGGAGCTGGGCGGCTTCTACCTGGACATCATCAAGGACCGCCAGTACACCACGGCGGCCGACAGCGTGGCGCGTCGCTCCTGCCAGAGCGCGCTGTTCCACATCTGCGAGGCGCTGGTGCGCTGGGTGGCGCCGATCCTGGCGTTCACCGCCGAGGAAATCTGGCAGTTCTTGCCGGGTGAGCGCGCCGAGTCGGTGATGCTGGCCACCTGGTACGAGAACCTGGCGCGTCTGCCGCAAGGCTTCGAGCTGGATCAGGCCTATTGGCAGCGCGTGATGGACGTCAAGGGCGCGGTCAACAAGGAACTGGAGGCCATGCGTGCGAGCAAGACCATCGGCGCCAGCCTGCAGGCTGAGGTCACCCTGTTCAGCGACGACGCCCTGAGCGGCGATCTGGCCAAGCTCGGCGACGAGCTGCGCTTCGCGCTGATCACCTCGGCTGTCACCACCGCGCCTCTGGCGGATGCGCCGGCCGATGCCGTCAGCACCGAGGTGCCGGGCCTGAAGCTGAAGATCGTCAAGTCCGCGCATGCCAAGTGCGGTCGTTGCTGGCACCTGCGTGCCGACGTCGGCAGCCACGCCGCGCATCCGGAACTGTGCAGCCGCTGCGTGAGCAATATCGAAGGTGATGGCGAGGTGCGCAAGCATGCCTGAGTCTTCGCGTTTCGGGCACTTGCCCTGGCTGCTGCTGAGCGTGCTGATCCTGGTCGTCGACCGGGTCAGCAAGGACTTCTTCGAAGGCAGTCTGAGCATGTACCAGCGTATTCAGGTCATCCCTGACTACTTCGACTGGACCCTGGCCTACAACACCGGCGCGGCATTCAGCTTCCTGGCGGATGCCGACGGCTGGCAGCGCTGGTTCTTCGCCGCCATCGCCATCGTGGTCAGCGTCGTGCTGGTGGTCTGGGTCAAACGCCTCAAGCGCCACGAAACCCTCCTCGCCGTGGCGCTGGCCATGGTCCTGGGCGGTGCGCTGGGTAACCTGTACGACCGCGTCGTGCTCGGCCATGTGGTCGATTTCATCCTGGTGCACTGGCAGAACCGCTGGTTCTTCCCGGCGTTCAACCTGGCCGACACCTTCATCACCCTCGGCGCCATCCTGCTGGCACTGGATATGTTCAAGAGCGACAAGTCCGCGAAGGAGGCTGCGCAATGAGCGACGTACGCATCGGCCCGGATCGCGAGGTCACCCTGCATTTCGCCCTCAAGCTGGAAAACGGCGATGTGGTCGACAGCACGTTCGACAAGCAGCCGGCCACCTTCAAGGTCGGCGATGGCAACCTGTTGCCGGGTTTCGAACAGGCGCTGTACGGCTTCAAGGCCGGCGACAAGCGCAGCGTGCAGGTCCAGCCGGAGCAGGGCTTCGGCCAGCCCAACCCGCAGAACGTGCAGGTCATGCCGCGCAGCCAGTTCGAGGGCATGGAGCTGTCCGAGGGCTTGCTGGTGATCTTCAATGACGCCGCCAATGCCGAGCTGCCGGGTGTGGTCAAAGCCTTCGACGACGCTCAGGTGACCATCGACTTCAACCACCCGCTGGCTGGCAAGGTGCTGCAGTTCGATGTGGAAATCATCGAGGTCAAAGCGCTCTAGCCCGCCTTGCCGCTCCCGCGGCAGCGACTTCAGCCGCGACGCTCTTCTTGCAGCCTGGGCTTATCCCGCGCAGGCTGTACCTTCCGGGATCGACGCGATTGCGTCGTTTCGACTCTCGATCAACGCCGAGATGCCTTGCATGTATATCAAACTCGCCAATCCCCGTGGCTTCTGCGCCGGTGTCGACCGCGCCATCGAGATCGTCAACCGTGCCCTGGAGGTATTCGGTCCGCCGATCTACGTGCGCCATGAAGTGGTGCACAACAAGTTCGTGGTCGAGGACCTGCGCGCCCGTGGCGCGGTGTTCGTCGAGGAACTGGATCAGGTGCCGGACGACGTCATCGTCATCTTCAGTGCGCACGGTGTTTCCAAGGCGGTGCGCGACGAGGCGGCGAATCGTGGTCTCAAGGTATTCGACGCCACCTGCCCGCTGGTGACCAAGGTGCACATGGAAGTGGTGCGCTACAGCCGTGAAGGCCGCGAGTGCATCCTCATCGGCCACGAAGGCCACCCGGAAGTCGAGGGCACCATGGGCCAGTACGACGCCAGCAACGGTGGCGCCATCTACCTGGTGGAGGACGAGGCGGACGTCGCCGAATTGCAGGTGCGCGACCCGCAGAACCTGGCATTCGTGACCCAGACCACCTTGTCGATGGACGATACCAGCAAGGTGATCGACGCCCTGCGCGCCAGATTCCCTGCCATTGGCGGGCCGCGCAAGGACGACATCTGCTATGCCACGCAGAACCGCCAGGACGCGGTCAAGCAGCTCGCCAGCGAGTGCGATGTGCTGCTGGTGGTCGGCAGCCCGAACAGCTCCAACTCCAATCGCCTGCGCGAACTGGCCGAGCGCATGGGCACGCCGGCCTACCTCATCGACGGCGCCGAAGACCTCAAGTCCGAGTGGTTTGACGGTGTGGCGGGTGTAGGTATCACCGCCGGCGCCTCTGCCCCGGAAGTCCTGGTGCGCGGTGTGGTGGAACAACTCCGCGCCTGGGGCGCAGAAGGGGAGTGCGAACTGGAGGGGCGGCCGGAGAACGTGACGTTCTCCATGCCGAAGGAGTTGAGGGTTAAGGCGATCTGAGGGGGCGTTATTTCCAGCAGTCGGATAGCGCTCCACTACCAGTCTTGCTCTTGGCACCCGCATGGTTCAGACCCAGGGTTCCGCATTCGCTGTCACGGCTGGCCTGTACGCCTTGAGGAACCACGGTCATGCTGTATTCGACGGTGGAAGCACTATTGGCGATGGTCAGCTGATAGAAGTTGTTGGCTGAGCGCCCCGCCGCGCGTCCTCCCGTTGCGGTGTAGCCCAGCTCTGCCACTGTAGTCGCATAGCGATTGTTCTGGGTCATGAAACGTTCCTGGCGCGCTGCTGCCTCCTGCAGCAGCGCCATGCCTTCGGTACGGTTCGAGCGCGTGACGTACTGCTGGTAACTGGGAATGGCAATGGCCGCCAGCACACCAATGATCATCACTGCAATCATCAGCTCGATCAGGGTAAAACCCGAGTTCTTAGTTCTGTTCATTCGCTCGCTCTCTCAGCAGTTCCTGCACTTCCTCGGGGCTCGGTTGCAGCAAGATGGCGACCGACTCGATCTTGGCAATGCTACCTGACTCGGTTCCGGAAAACGCGATGACGGTGCCTATCTGGAGCTGATAGATCACCGGACCGGCATTGACCTGCAGGCTCTCGGTCACCGAGTTGGGCAGCAGGTAAGTGCGATCATCGATCCTGATCTTGGACTGTGCCAGGTTTATGTCCTGCACGGCGCCAGCGGCTTCAAAGGTTTGAGCCTGGGCCGAGGCATGGGCCATCCATAGCCCACACACGCTGACAAATATGAAAAGGAACTTTTTCATTGTTACTCTCCCAGTACTCGCCAGGTCTGGCGGCCTCTTGAGGCGGGACCGAAGTCCAGCACTTCCTTCTGAACGCCACCATCGGTGTTGAAGAATGCCTGAGTCCCCACGACCGCTGGGGAGCCGAAGCCCGGTATGCGAACACTGGACACGACCTGGCCGTTGTAGGAGTCGTCTGCGGTCACGTAGTTGTTGCCGGTCAGGTCGAGCACGTTGAAGTCAGTGGCCCCACCGGTGCGACCGTCGATTGCCAGGAACCAGCGGTCGATGCCCGAGCTGCATGGGTCCGAGTTCGGCACCGTGGTCGCTGCGAGCAGTACGTTCCCGCGCGATGTCAGCGGCGTGGTGACGAGCTCCCCTTTCAGCGTGTTGCCTTCCTTCAGGTCCAGGAACCAGCCGTACTTGTTGACGTTGGTGCCATTCATCCACTGAATGGGGTTCTTGCTGATTGTGCGAATTTCACGGCTGCGGGACGAGCTGTTGTCACTGTCCGTGAAGGTACTGGTTACCGAGGTGCTTATCGTCTGGGCAACCAGGTTGCTGCGTGCCACGCTTGGCGTTGAGCTGGCGGTTTCCCCGGCCGTCTGGCGATCCCAGATGCCATAAAGTGACATCGCGACGGAGGTATTGGCCTGAGAGTCCGTGGTTTCGAAGTACTTGCCGGTACCAAAGCCCACGATGTAGCCAGTGCCCGATGGGTGGCGAACCAGCGCCGGTGCTGCGGTGATCGGCTGTCGAGTCGAGCCGTCACTGGCAAGAGCCGTGTACAGCGGGTTTCCGCCAAACGCGACCTTGAAAGTGCTGGCGTTGACATTGGCTGTGTTCTGCAGTGGTGACGATTTGCTGGCATCGAACAGGTCGAAACGCCAGAGGTTGCCAGTGAGATCGCCGGCATAGACGTAGTCGGTGACCAGGTCCCCGTTGATGTCTACAGCCCTCGGCGAGGACAGGCCATTGATGGTGCCGGCGGTGCCCACCGTGAATTTCCGAGTGACCGTGCCATCAACTGCATCAAGAATGAACAGGGCCGCACGGTCGTTGGTGCTGTTGTAGCCGTTGGCGAGGATTACGCCCCACTTGCCATTGTGCAGTTTGCTGATGATGGGTTCGGGAAAGGTGAAGCCAAGGTCCGCATCGGCAGTGGAGCTGAACTCCCACAGCAGCGAGATATTGTTGGGGTCGGTGATGTCCAGAGCGAAAACCGAACGGCCGCCGCCACGCAGTGTGCCGACCAGAATGGTCCTCCAATTCGTGCCGTCGAATATGTCACTCACTACGGGCGTGCCGTCAACATAGAACTGGTGGGTGTAGCTCTTGTCTGTCAGCAGATTGAGCTTTTCGATCACCGCCGTTGGTACATAGGCAAATACTTCGCTGCCCGAGGCGTCGAACGCATGCAGCATGCCGTCATTCGCGCCAACGTAGATCCGTTTGGCCCGGTTGGCCTTGCTGAGGGCGAAGTTGTTGTAGGACTGGGCGCCAGAGCTGCCAGCGGCCTGGTCCATCAGGTTGGGCACCCGGTCTGGCGCTCCTACCGCAATCGGGCTGGAGTGGATGATGTCCCCCAGCAGGTGCTCCCGAGTGCGGAACGTGCTGGTCTCCAGGCTGCGGTCGCCGCGGATATAGTTCACGCGGGACTCCCCGCGGGTATCTGCTACCCCAGCAGCGGTACGATTGAGCGTCGTTTGCTGAGCCGTGGACAGATTGCTCCACAGGAACGGCTGCAACGTCCCGTTCTGGTTGAACATGATGGTGCGCGATGCAGGTGAGCGACTGTTCAGTGGGTCACGTGCATTCCAGGCAAACGTCAGGAGTCCGTTGCTGTCCACGTCATACTTGACCAGTTCGCCGCTCCAGTTCTTGCTGGAGAAGCGTGCGTAGTAGGCCTCGTTGTCGAATGTGGCGACTGCCGACTCCAGCGAGGCCGCAGAGGCCGATGTATCGCGGGCGGCAATGCGATTGAGGATGGTCTGGAAGGCCGCCACCATGTCGTTCGGCGAGTCGACGCTGAAGAATTCGCCCCTAGAGTTGAGTGCCGCGTGCCACAGCTCGTACACGTTTTGCGATTGGTTGCTGGCCGGCTGAGGCCAGTCTACGAGTCCCTGGCGCAGGCGGTCATAGTCGCCTTCGAACGTACTGCCGCCCCAGGCTGGGTTGGTCAGGCTACGAGTCAAGCCCAGGCCCAGCGTATAGGTCACCATATGTTGCCAGGTGGCCGGGTTGTTGCGAGGGTCCCAGTACTGGGTCGCTGGGTCGGCGTTGGTGGCCGGGATGAAGGGTTTCAGGCCGTTCGCCAGGTTCGTATTCGCATCCTCGGCCCAGTATTTGAATGCCAAGTCTGCCAGGGTGTTCTCATCGTTACGGCTGGCACCGTCACGGAACGGCGCTCTTGCTGTATAGGCTGTACCATCAGGCAATGTTCGGCTGGTCCCGTCGGTATCACCCACATCGGTGGATAGACTCCCATTCCACAGACCATCGGTCATTAAAATATGGTAGGTGGAGCGGCAGGAATACTGTGGTGACGTTGTTGTGCCAGGGGCATAGGCCCAAGGGCCGTTGACGCCGGTAGTCGAGAGAAAGTTACCTGCCCGCTGAGCTGCGGCGCGTAGGGGGGTGCCCCCACTTGCAGGCAGATCGGCCAACCAGGAGAAGAAGCCCTCGCGATGCTGGTTGGCAAAGTTGCGCAGGTAGTTGGAATAGCTGTTGTCGGCGCCGCTGCAGTTGCCAGAACCAATGCTTCTGCAAGTGTTGAGCATCTGCCAGGTGACGCGGACGTTGTCGGGGAGTGACAGGAACGCCAGATTGGCGGCCGAGGCTGTCGCTAGCGTACGAGTCCTGTAGAACGAATACCAGTTCGCGAAGTTCTGCTGTTCGGCACTGCTGACCCACACCAGCCGGTAACAGTCATCGTCTTCAAGTGTGCCATTACAGTTACTGAGAGAGTTGTCGCGAACGTAATAATATGCGGCAGATGCCCGACCGGTTCGGTTGAAATCACTTGAAGGGTGATTCGCCTGGCTCTGGGAGGTGCTGTCCGGTGTATGGGTAGTCGTTACGAGGTAGTTGTTTGAAAGATTTATAGAGCCCAGGTTGGGCTTGAAACCGTTGATATAGGCCTGTGTATAGCTGGTGGTGTATTCCGTTGTAGAAATCAACCCCGTGCGACTGTTGAAGGTCACGCTCTTGGGGCGGGCGTAAGTCGTATTGGGGTTGTAGTACATCGGGTTATAGTCCGATGATCTGAATCTGCGGGTCGTAGACCTTCCCGAGATGCTATCCGGAGCAAAGGCATAGGCCATGGAACCGGAGTCGTCCAGCGTCACCAGCAGGTTGGGGGCAACACCTTCGGTCAGGAACAGCGGTTCCTGACCGATAGTCAGTCCAGCCGCCTGGGTCGACTGGGCAGCCATGAGCATGGCGGTTACCAATGCACTACTGAGCGCTGTCTTGGCTGTGAATTGTGTGGTCTTCATGTTTGACTCCGATTCAGTAGCGCTGAACGGTAACGGATTGCAGGGCAGTCATGGTGCGGCTGGAACGACCCTGTGATGAGGCGTTGACCTCATAGTAGTAAGGGCCGACACCCCGGCTGCGCAGGTTCGGGTCAGTCACCTCGACCCGGCCGCTGGAGTCGATCAGATCAAAGCCCAGCAGCGCTGTTTGCCAGCGGGGGTCGCTGGCTACGTTGAGTTCTGTTGTGTTGCTCGTCGAACCCTTGTAAGGAATCGCGTTTGCTGCGGTTGTCCACCAGGACCAGTCGAGGTATGGAATAGAACTGGAGGGGGTCGCACGGACGCAGAGCACCGTCTGACCTGCGCAGTTCGCTGAAGTCGTGGCGGGGCCGATACTGGCGGCAAGGCGGGTTTCGCCTTCGCGAAGCGCTGATTCGGCACCGTTGAACGACGCCTGTTGATCGCGCAGATTGCCAACGATGCGTTCTTCCAGCGTGACTTCTCTCATGCTGGAAATGGCCAGAACCGTAATGATCAGGAGCAGTATCAGGCTGATCAGCAGCGTGGCGCCACGTTGCTTGTGAGTTGCGGGAATCATGGCGCGATGTTCCTCAAGGTCGTTGTGCCCTGTACGGAGCGATAGAGCCTGCTGTCCGAGGGTGTCGTGGCGGTGGTGCTGGACAGCGGGAAGTAATAACTGTCGTTGCTCAGGGCGACGTTGGTCGAGGTGCTTTCCAGCAGCGTGGCATAGCGAACGGCAATGACGTCGCTGAGACTCGGGACGTTGTTGTAGGTCACGTAGGCGTCTGCAACCCGATCAGCGCCCTGGCTGTCGATGCCGTATTCGAACTGAATTTGGCTGACGTTCTCCAGCAGCGTCGCGGCTGCACTGAATGTGCCCGTGCCTGATCTCACGGCACATTGCAATTGGCCCGCTGTCGTTCTTTCTATCTTGACCGTGACAGGCGTATCACTGGTGATCGTGTTGCCTTGGCAGTCACGCTCACTGTTGGTCGCACGCTGATAGCGCATGCATATGCCCTGGCCGTTGGTGGTCGGTCTGATGACCTGGCCAGCGGCAAATGCCATGCAGCCATTGGTGGCCCCGGCCGCAGGGAAGATGAAGTCGCGGGCATCTTGTGGCGTGCGACGATATCCAGCCTTGTAGAGCTGCTGTTCCAGCAGTATCAGGGAGAAACGGCTGCCCTCCTGGTTGGCGGACTGGTTCTGCTGATAGATATAGTTGCGCTTGTTGTCGATAAAAATTTGCGTGATCCCGAGGATCAGGAAGCTACTGATCGCCATGGCGATCAGCAGCTCGATCATGGACAAGCCTCGTTGTTGGGATGGTGTCAGGCGTTGCATGGGCACCTCAGGGCTCGAAGCTGATTTGGTAGTACTCGCGACGATTCCCGGCATCCACCAGGTCAGCGCAAGGCGTATTTGTCGGGCAGTCGGTGTTGCGGCTCAGCCAGCCGACACGGATCTTTATGGCCGACCCCTGGTTGTCGCAGGCTTCGCTATCCGGAGTTCTATCCCGGCAGATGATGAAAGTGGCCAGGGTGGCGTTGTCGATCGGCAAGCTGTTGCGCACCTGCTGGGTCCACAGGAACAGGTGATCGGTCGCCATTTGTGCGGCGGTACAGCCTGTGGTCGTTCTGCAGCTGGCTTCACCGGCGGTGGGGAATGCGCCAGACGCTGCCTTGTAGTAGTTGGAGGAGCTGAGCAGTTCCCCGCTGGGGCCGATTACCGCGCTTCTATTGCCACGAATCAGCTCGATCAGATCGTTGGTCAGCATGGCGGCGGTATTGCGCTGGTTGGCATCCTGGGTGTACTGGATCGTCTTGCCTTGCATGGCAACGAGTCCAAGCACACCGATGCTGATGATTACGATGGCTACCAGCACCTCGACCATGCTGAAGCCTTTCTGTGATGTCTTCGCGGGCATGTGCATTCTCACGGCGAACAGGTAGTTGGGGCGGCTGTAGGGGCTGTGACGCGTCCGCTGGGCTGGACTTCTATCACTCTGGCCAGGGACAGATCACCGTCTTCGCAGAGGACGATCTGTTGCGCTGTCGTAGTGGCCAATGTGCCGTTGGGTCTGAAGGAGAGCCAGGAGGCTGCGCCACTGGTCGATCTCGCCGCGAGCTTCGGTTGGCCCAGACCCGCATGACTGCGCAGCTCAGTATCGGTGGATGAGTTGTAGGCCCGGTTGGCGGTGGTGTTGCCCGCCACGAAAATACGAATTCCCTGATCCCAGCGGCCACTTTGCCCGGAGGTGTTCTCCACGATAACCAAGCGATTGCGGACGACCGCCTCGCTCCTGGCATATTGCAGCTGGCTCGTCAGCTCGTTGGTCGCGCTTTGAACCCGGTTGGTGGCGATCAACTGCTGAAGATTGGGCATCGCTATTGCCGCAAATATTCCAATGAGAATCAGGACGATCAGGAGTTCGATCAGAGAAAAGCCCTGCACCGACAACCGGGAGGTTATCGTGCGGCCTGAGCAGGAAAGGGCATTGGGCATACTGGCGTGCACTTTATTGGAGAGTGTTTGCTCAGTTTGCCAAGTGCCGATCCGACTGTCTTTTCAGGCGGGATGATCGGTTTAACTGCCGGTATGATCGGTCATGCAGCAGGCCGCTCGCTCCGTTGTCGACGCCAGGCGCACCCGCCCTTGGCGGTTGATGACCACTTGCCAGACGGGTATCTGCTCTCGACACAGAGCGAAGCGCCCGTTGCTTGCGGGAGCGGTACCATTTGGGACGTAGCGAATGTCCTGACTGAAGCCGCTCCAGCATACGGGAGTGGTTTCGTGAGGCTGATAACGCTGGTGAACACGGTTGTCGTGAGGTGTGACGACCAGCCAGTACCTGGCCCATCGTCCATCGCAGGTATCACCATCACTTGAGCCGCATAGGACGTGGGGGCGCTGTGTTGTGACTGACAGTGTTCGAGCCTGTGACAGGAGTGCCAGCAAGGTGTCTCGGGTAGCCTGCTCTCGGTTGTTTCGAGCCAGAGATCCCAGGGTCGTGGGCAGGATGCTGATGAGAACGGCAACGATGCAGGTAACCGTCATCAACTCTACAAGGCTGAACGCCTTTTGTTGATTTTGATCCATGGTGCGATTCCTTTTGCACTTATGATCTGAGGCCTTCCTGGCCTCTCATCGGTTCTACAGCAAGGCTGGGTATTGTCAAATCGTCGTTCGGTATAAGGGGGCGCAGTGGGGGCTGATGTAGTTGTTGTCGGTGGCGGGGTGATCGGTTTGCTGAGTGCCTGCAACCTGGCGTCGGAGGGAGCTCGGGTGGTTCTGTGTGAGGCGGCCTCGCAGGTCGGATCAGAATCCTCCTGGGCCGGCGGCGGGATCGTTTCGCCGCTGTATCCCTGGCGCTACAGTGCCGCGGTCACGGCGTTGGCGCACTGGTCGCAGGACTTCTATCCGGGGTTCGGACAGCGCTTGCTGGATGAAACGGGTATCGACCCCGAGGTGCATGTCACCGGGTTGTACTGGCTGGACATGGATGACGAGGTCGAGGCGCTGGCGTGGGCCGGGCGTCAGGGGCGTCCTCTGCTGTCGGTGGACATCGATCAGGCGTACCGGCAGGTGCCGGTGCTGGGGGCAGGGTTCTCCCGTGCCATTCATATGTCGGGTGTGGCCAACGTGCGGAATCCCCGGCTGGTCAAGGCGCTGCGTGCAGCCCTGGCGGCGATGCCCAACGTGGAGGTGCGCGAGCATTGTCCGGTGAGCGGCTTCGTTCACGAAGGCGGACGCGTGCGCGGGGTGAGCACCGCTGAGGGTGAGGTGCGTGCCGAGCGAGTGGTGCTCGCTGCCGGTGCCTGGAGTGGCGAGTTGCTCGCGACGCTGGGCCTGCGCTTGCCGGTCGAGCCGGTGAAAGGGCAGATGATCCTCTACAAGTGCGCCGGTGACTTTCTGCCAAGCATGGTGCTGGCCAGGGGGCGTTATGCGATCCCGCGGCGCGACGGGCACGTCCTGGTCGGTAGCACGCTCGAGTACGCAGGCTTCGACAAGACGCCGACCGATGACGCGCTGGAAAGCCTCAAGGCATCCGCCGAGGAGCTGCTGCCTGCGCTCAGGGATGCCGAGGTGGTCGGGCATTGGGCAGGGTTGCGACCGGGCTCGCCGGAAGGCATCCCGTTCATCGGCGAACTGGCCTCGCACCCGGGGTTGTGGCTCAACTGCGGGCATTTCCGCAACGGGCTGGTGCTGGCGCCGGCGTCCTGTCAGTTGCTGGCCGACCTGATGCTCGGTCGCGAACCGATCATCGATCCGGCGCCTTATGCGCCTGCCGCGCGCCTGCAGTAGATGAAAGGGCCTGCATGACAACGCAGGCCCGTCTCGTCAGTCGATACCCAGCTTCTTCAGGCGGTAGCGCATCGAGCGGAAGGTCAGGCCCAGGCGCTCCGCCGCTGCCGTGCGGTTCCAGCGGGTTTCTTCCAGCGCCTGCATGATCAGCTTGCGCTCGATTTCCTCGAGGTAGTCCTCAAGGTTGTCGATCTGCGCCAGGCAGGCCTCGCCGACTTCGCCAGTGGGGGCGCTGGCGTCGGCCAGGCGCAGGTCGGACGGCCTGATCTGGTCGTCTTCGCACAGCGTGTAGGCGCGCTCGAGCATGTTCTCCAGTTCGCGCACGTTACCGGGAAAACGATAGTTCTTGAGTTTCTCCAGCGCATCGGGCTGCAGCTTGGCCGCGGCCAGGCCGGAGCCCTCCGCCAGGCGCGCGAGCATGACCTCGGCCAGCTGTGCGATATCCTCGCGGCGCTCGCGCAGGGACGGCACGCGCAGCTCGATGACGTTGAGACGGTAGTAGAGATCCTGGCGGAAGCGCCCGGCGGCGACTTCGGCGGCCAGGTCCTTGTGGGTGGCGCAGAGGATGCGTACGTCGACCACCACTTCCTGCTGGCCGCCGACCGCGCGCACGGCCTTTTCCTGAATCGCGCGCAGCAGCTTGACCTGCATCGGCAGCGGCAGGTCCGCCACTTCGTCGAGGAACAGCGTGCCGCCATTGGCGGCCTGGAACAGGCCCTGCTTGTCTTCGATGGCGCCGGTGAAGCTGCCTTTCTTGTGGCCGAAGAATTCGCTTTCCATCAGCTCCGAAGGGATCGCGCCACAGTTGACCGGCACGAAGGGGTGCTCCAGGCGCGGCCCCTGTTCATGGATCAGGCGCGCGACAAGCTCCTTGCCGCTGCCGGATTCGCCGCTGATATACACCGGCGCCTGGCTGCGCGAGAGTTTCTGAATCTGTTTGCGTAGCGACTTCATCGGTGGCGAGTCGCCCAGCAGGCGGCTGTCGACCGGCGCCTCGTCACCTTCCGGGGAGCGGATGCGCAGCGCGGCGGCGACCAGCTCGCGCAGGCGGGCGAGGTCGACCGGCTTGGTGACGAAGTCGAAGGCGCCGGCCTTGAGGGCGTTGATCGCCGTGTCCAGGCTGCCGTAGGCGGTGATCATCGCCACCGGTACCTGCGGGTGGCGCTGCTGGATGTGCTGCACCAGATCGAGGCCGGTGCCGTCCGGCAGGCGCATGTCGGTGAGGCACAGGTCGAAGGGCTCGCGTGCCAGCCACTCGCGCGCCTCCTTGACGTTGCGCGCGCTACGGGTGTCCAGCTTCATCCGTCCGAGGGTGATTTCCAGCAGTTCGCGGATATCGGGTTCGTCGTCGACGATCAGGGCTCTCTGGCGGGTCATGGTCAGCTCAGTTTGCGCGGGTGGGCGAAGGTGATGCGGAAGCAGCTGCCGCCACCCTCGCGAGGTTTGTAGTCGAGGCGGGCCTGATTGCTCTGGCACAGTTCACGGGAAATATACAGGCCGAGCCCGGTTCCCTTGTTCTCGGTGGTGAAGAACGGCTCGAAGATGTGCTGCTCCTGCTCCGCAGAGACGCCGGGGCCATCGTCGAGCACTTCGAGCACCGGCAGGTCGCTCTTCTCGTCGCGGAACAGCTGCAGCCAGACCTGGCCGAGGCGGTGCTGCTGAGCACTATAGCGCAGGCCGTTCTGCACCAGATTGGTCAGTACCTGGGTCAGCTGGTGAGGGTCCATACGCGTCTGCAGGCTGCCGCCCCGGGTCTCCAGGTGGATCTGTCGGTCGCTTGGCGCCGAGCTGCGGAACTCGCTGGCGAAGCGGTGCAGCCAGTACTTCAGGTCGAGCAGCTGCGGTTCGGCCTGGCGCCGGCGCGACAGTTGCAGCACGTTCTCGATCACCAGGTTCATGCGCTTGGAATGATCCTGGATGATCTGTGCCAGACGCTGATCCGGGCCTTGCAGGTCTTCCGACTCCTGCAGCAGCTGTGCGGCGTGGCTGATGGCGCCGAGCGGGTTGCGTATCTCGTGGGCGATGCCTGCCGTCAGGCGGCCGAGCGAAGCCAGCTTGAGCTGCTGCGCCTGCTGGGCGATCTGCGAGATATCGTCGAGAAACACCAGGGTGTGCTGCTGCTCGCCGCGCTGCAGGGAGATGAAGCTGGGCTGCAGCACCGGGCCGTCGACCTGTGCCTGCAGGCTGTCCGGGCGCATGCTCGGGTTGTGCAGCCACTGCTGCAGGCGCTTGAGCAGTTCGGGGCAGTGCGGGTCGATGATCTTGCCGCTGAGTTCGCCACGTCCGAGCAGCTGTGTCGCGCCCTGGTTGGCCAGCAGCACCCGGTGCTGGGTGTCCAGGACCAGGATGCCGGTGCGCATGCGCTGGATGATCTGCTCGTTGAGCTCCTCCAAGTTGGCCACGTCGGCTGCGCGCTGCTCGGCGAGGGTCTCGCTCAACTGCAGGCGGCGGGTGATGCCCTGGATGAAGAGTGCGCCGGCGAAGCACAGCGCACCCAGCGCGCCGGCCTGGACATACTGGGCGACGGCAGCGGGGCGGCTGAGGCTCAGGTAGAAGGTCAGGTAGATCAGCGCCATGGCGGCGACGGCGGCGATCAGCAGGCCGATGCGCCCGCGCAGCAGGATATTGGCGATCGCCACCGCGACCACCAGCAGGTTGCCGATGCCGCTTGGGGTGCCCCCGGCTGCGTAGAAGAGGCCGGAGAGGAAGATCACGTCGACCAGGGCCAGGCTGAACAGCTGCGCCAGGTGCTTGGGTTTCTGCACCAGCACCGCGATGAAGATGTTCAGGATCAGATAGACCCAGCTGCCAGTGCGAAACAGGCCGATGTGCACGACATCCAGCAGTTGTTCGTCGAGGTTGCTGGAGATCAGCAGAACCAGTGCCAGGCCGATGATCAGACGATAGAAATGATAGAGCCTGAGGATGCGTCGCCCCTGGGCTCCATCCTGCATGCCTGCCTCAGCGATCACCGGTACGAGGGCCTTGTTCGAGGTGGGCCTGGCTGCAGTACCACTGCTGGTCCTGGCTCAGTGCCTGAGTCTTGGGAATGTGCACCCCGCAGTGGGCGCAGCGCACCATGGGCGCAGCCGCGTCCTCACGGGGCCTGGGTTTCCTGGCGTTGCTGATGAAGCGACGCCAGATCCAGATCCCGGCGAAGATGATGGCGACCCAGAACAGCAGGCGAAACAGGCCCATATCGTGCTCTTTATCCGTTCAAAGCCGCCAGTTTAGCCAAGCTGATGGCATCGGCACAGGGGCAGGGGAGTAGCCTGTGAGCTGTTTCCAGGCAATAAAAAGGGAGGCCATGGCCTCCCTTCTCGCATGACCTGTCGGTCAGTCGAACAGGCCGAAGGTCAGGTAGCTCCAGAACGAGCGCTTCTTCTCGGTCTCGCCGGTCTTGGCATCCTGCTGCAGTTCGCGCGGAATCTGCTGCTCGGCTTCTTCGTACTGACGGATGACGTCCTGGCTCGCACGGGTTTCGCCCGGCGGCAGCGGCGTATCGGTTTCGATCAGGCCGAGGGTCGCCTTGGCCAGCCAGGAACGGTTGTCGGACTCTTCTTCAAGCGGCACGAATTCGCCGCTTTCCAGGCTCGGGTGATCCGGGTAGTTGAGCTTGAGGGTTTCCAGGCTGCTGGCGGCCAGGTCGTCCAGGGACAGGCGCTGGTAAGCCTCGGTCATGATCGCCAGGCCATCGCCGACCGACGGGGTTTCCTGGAAGTTTTCCACCACGTAGCGACCACGGTTGGCGGCGGCGACGTAGGCCTGGCGGGTCAGGTAGTAGTGGGCGACGTGCACTTCGTAGGCGGCCAGCAGGTTGCGCAGGTAGATCATGCGCTGCTTGGCGTCCGGGGCATAGCGGCTGGTCGGGTAGCGGCTGGTGAGCTGGGCGAACTCGTTGTAGGAGTCGCGCGCGGCGCCAGGGTCACGCTTGGTCATGTCCAGCGGCAGGAAGCGCGCCAGCAGGCCACGATCCTGGTCGAACGAAGCCAGCCCCTTGAGGTAGTAGGCGTAGTCGACGTTGGCATGCTGCGGGTGCAGGCGAATGAAACGCTCGGCCGCCGACTTGGCCGCTTCCGGCTCGGCATTCTTGTAGTAGGCGTAGATCAGCTCGAGCTGAGCCTGCTCGGCGTAGCGGCCGAACGGATAGCGCGATTCCAGCGCCTTCAGTTTGGCCGTGGCCTGGGTGTAGCTGCGGTTGTCCAGGTCGGCCTGGGCCTGCTGGTACAGCTCCACCTCGCTGAGGTTTTCATCGACCTCCGGCTGCTTGGAGGAGCAGGCGGCGGTAAGGGCGAGGATGGCGATCAGCAGCAGGTGTTTCACTTGCATGGCGGCTTGCGTCCCTGTGACGGCCGCGCGGCCGTCCTGTTATGATGAACGCCCCCGGAAAACCCTGGGGCAAAGACGCCGTATTTAACCACAAGCCTGTCGCCGAAACCAAAGGCCAGGCTCCCGCCGTTGCCCAAGAGCCTGTTCAACGTTTCGCGAGCTGGAACAATGCAAGGCGAGGACGCGGAGTTTACGCGCCGTAAATGAGCATCCGAGCCTGTTTTCAACGCAGCAGGGCAGACGCGCAGCAGATTTTTGAACGGTTTCTGAAGATGACCTCTATAGACAAGCAACTGATCCAACTCCAGGCCGTCGTCCCTTTCGAACAGGGCGGCCAACGCCTCGACCAGGTGGCCGCGCAGCTGTTTGGCGAGTACTCGCGCTCGCGCCTTTCCACCTGGATCAAGGAAGGACGCCTGACCGTCGATGGCGCCGTGGCGCGTCCGCGTGACACCGTGCATGCGGGCTCGAGCCTGGTGCTCGATGCCGAGCAGGAAGCGCAGGGCGAGTGGGTGGCTCAGGATATCGAGCTGGATATCGTCTACGAGGACGAGCACCTGCTGGTGATCGACAAGCCGGCAGGGCTGGTGGTGCATCCGGCCGCCGGGCATGCCGATGGCACCTTGCTCAATGCCCTGCTGCATCACGTGCCGGACATCGTCAACGTGCCGCGCGCCGGCATCGTCCATCGCCTGGACAAGGACACCACCGGGCTGATGGTGGTGGCCAAGACGCTGCAGGCGCAGACCAACCTGGTGGAGCAGCTGCAGAAGCGTACCGTCAGCCGTATCTACGAATGCATCAGCGTGGGCGTGATCACTGCGGGTGGCACCATCGATGCCCCCATCGGGCGCAGTTCCAGCCAGCGCCAGCGCATGGCGGTGACCGACGGCGGCAAGCCGGCGATCACCCACTATCGGGTGCTGGAACGTTACCGCTCGCATACCCATGTGCGGGTCAAGCTGGAAACCGGGCGCACCCACCAGATTCGTGTGCACATGAGCCACGTTGGCTATCCGCTGGTGGGCGACCCCGTCTATGCCGGGCGTTTCCGCATCCCGCCGGCGGCCAGCCCGAGCCTGGTGCAGAGCCTCAAGGAATTTCCCCGCCAGGCCCTGCATGCGCGCTTTCTCGAACTGGATCACCCGGCCACCGGCAAGCGCATGAAGTGGGAGTCGGCGCTGCCGGATGACCTGGTCTGGCTGCTGACCCTGCTGCGCCAGGACCGCGAGGCGTTCGTCGGGTGACGGCCCACGACTGGCTGCGCCCGGACTGGCCGGCGCCCGCCAGCGTGCGGGCCTGTGTCACCACCCGCAATGGCGGTTTCAGCCAGGCGCCGTTCGACAGCCTGAACCTCGGTGATCATGTCGATGACGACCCGGCTGCGGTGCTGGCCAATCGTCGCCATCTGCTCGCAACCCTGGGTTGCCAACCGGCCTGGCTGCGCCAGGTGCATGGCATCGTCGTGGCCGAGGCGGATTCGACAAGGGTCATCGAAGCCGATGGCAACTGGACCGAACAACCTGGTATCGCCTGTACGGCGATGACCGCCGACTGCCTGCCGGCGCTGTTCTGCGACCGCGCCGGTAGCCGGGTTGCCGCGGCCCATGCCGGCTGGCGCGGGCTGGCAGGCGGCGTGCTCGAGGCAACCGTGCAGGCGCTGAACGTCGCACCGCAGGAGTTGCTGGTGTGGCTCGGTCCGGCCATCGGTCCGGCGGCCTTCGAGGTCGGTGGCGAAGTGCGCGACGCCTTCGTGCAGCAGCATGGCGCGGCGGCCGCTGCCTTCGTGCCCGGTGCCAACGCCGGGAAGTTCATGGCCGACATCTACCAGCTGGCGCGCATCCGTCTGGCGGCCATCGGCGTCAACGCGGTCTTCGGTGGCGGGCTGTGCACCTACAACGACGCACGTTTCTATTCCTATCGCCGCAGCGCCCGCACCGGGCGTTTCGCCTCGCTGATCTGGCTGCAGCCCTGAGCGCAGGGTGGATCGCGCCTTGTCGGTCCAGCAGAACAGCGTTCGTCCAGTCTCATCCGGAAAAACTGGCAGAGCGGTCTGTGCGGATTGCAGGAGCGGCTTCAGCCGCGATGCCTTTCGCGGCTGAAGCTGCTCCTGCAGGTTTGTCGTTACTTCGTCGCTAGTGGATACGCCTCATCGGTCCAGCGTGGTATCGGGTTCGGAAAGGCTGTCCAGGCAGGCTTTCGTTCTAGCCCTTGATCACCATCATCAATAGTGCTGGGCCGAGCGAGACGACCGGTCATATGCTCGGCGCCATGAACAGCATTCGACTCGACAAGCGTGACCTGATCCTGAGCAAGGGCTCGGCGGTGATGACCCGTCGCGGCTATCACGGTACCGGTGTGCTGGAGATCGTCCAGGCTGCCGGCATTCCCAAGGGCAGCTTCTATCACTATTTCGCCAGCAAGGAAGACTTCGCTCTGCAGGCGCTGGCGTTCATCTACCGCCCGCGTCTGCAGCGCTACGCCCAGGCGCTGAGTGACCCGTCACTGAGCCCGCGTGCGCGCATCCTCGGCTATTACCGTGAGCTGCTGGCGCATTTCGCGCGCCAGGACACGCCGCAGTATCACTGCTTCATCGGCAGCCTGAGTTTCGAGATGAGCGAGATGTTGCCGGCCATCGGCGCCGAGGTCGCGGCCATCCAGCAGGCTTCGGTGGACATCCTGCGCGGCTGCCTGGAACAGGCGCAGGCCGCCGGTGAACTGCCGGCCGACGAGGACTGCGGCAATCTCGCCACCTTCGTCAGCGATGCCTGGCAGGGCGTGCTCGCGCGCCTCAAGGTCCGGCACAGCCTGCAACCGCTGGAAGCTTTCGTCACCCGCCTGGAGCGCTTGCTGCAGGCCTGATAACCGTCAAATCGCAGAGGAAAGATCATGAGCGCTCCCGTTCAAGCCCTGTTCGCCCCGTTCCGTCTCGGAAACCTCGAGCTACCGACCCGTGTGGTCATGGCGCCGATGACCCGCTCCTTCTCGCCGGGCGGCGTGCCCAACGCCAAGGTCATCGAGTACTACCGTCGCCGCGCGGCGGCGGGCGTGGGCCTGATCGTCACCGAAGGCACCACCGTCGGCCACCAGGCCGCCAATGGCTACCCGAACGTGCCGCGTTTCTACGGTGAAGATGCCCTGGCCGGCTGGAAACAGGTCGTCGACGCGGTGCATGCCGAGGGCGGCAAGATCGTCCCGCAGCTCTGGCACGTCGGTAACGTGCGCCGCCTGGGCACCGAGCCGGATGCCGAGGTCCCCGGCTACGGCCCGATGGAGAAGGTCAAGGACGGCGAGGTGGTCGTGCACGGCATGACCCAGGCCGATATCGACGAGGTGATCGCCGCCTTCGCCCAGGCCGCACGCGATGCCAAGGCCATCGGCATGGACGGTGTGGAGATCCATGGTGCCCATGGTTACCTGATCGACCAGTTCTTCTGGGAAGGCAGCAACCAGCGTACCGATCAGTACGGCGGCGACCTGGCCGCGCGCTCGCGTTTCGCCATCGAGCTGATTCAGGCCGTCCGTGCGGCGGTCGGCCCGGACTTCCCGATCATCCTGCGTTTCTCGCAGTGGAAGCAGCAGGACTACAGCGCACGCCTGGTGCAGACCCCGGAAGAACTGGAGGCCTTCCTCAAGCCGTTGTCCGAGGCTGGCGTGGACATCTTCCATTGCTCGACCCGTCGTTTCTGGGAGCCGGAGTTCGCGGGCAGTGACCTCAACCTGGCCGGCTGGACGCGCAAGCTCACCGGCAAACCGACCATCACCGTCGGCAGCGTCGGCCTGGACGGCGAGTTCCTGCAGTTCATGGTCAAGACCGACAAGGTCGCCGAGCCGGCCAGCATCGAGAACCTGCTCGAGCGCCTGAACAAGGAGGAATTCGACCTGGTGGCCGTGGGCCGCGCGCTGCTGGTCGACCCGGACTGGGCGCTGAAGGTCCGCGAAGGGCGCGAGCAGGACATCCTGCCATTCAGCCGGGATGCGCTGACCACCCTGGTCTGAGTCCCCTGTTACCTGGGCGTCGTGATCCGACGCCCCGTTTTCGGCCCCGGCACGTCGGTAATGCTGTTCATCTAAGGTTGCACGCGTTTGGCTCCCCTCTCCCATTTATGGGAGAGGGGCTGGGGGAGAGGGCTGAAAATGCCGCAGAACTGCCAGTTTTCCCCTCTCTCCAAGGGGGCGAGGGGACTGATCGCGTCCGACCACTTCTGGTGTGAACAGCATTGCGGCACATCGGGGCTTTTCTGCGTCCGCAGGCGGGCGACGTGCGATCCGCCCGTTGCCCTCACGGGCGGTTGTCGCCTGCCCCAGGAGCCAGTTGCGCATTCACGCTGATTTCCGCCCGTGGCTGCATGGCGTTGCGCAGGTGCTGTTCGAACAGTGCCACGATGCCCTCCCAGCTGAGATGGCTGGCATGCCGGCGGGCATTCAGGCGCATGCCGCGCAGGGTCTCGGCGTCCTCCAGCAGTTCGCAGGTTGCGTCGCAGAAGCCGGCCTCGTCGGCGGGACGCGCGAGCATGCCGTTGTGCCCGTGATGGATGTGCTGCGCGGCTGCGGCCTGATCGAACGCCACCACGGCCAGGCTCGAGGCGAGGGCTTCCAGTACCACGTTGCCGAAGGTTTCCGAGAGGCTGGGAAACAGGAACAGGTCGCCGCAGGCGTAGTGCTTCGCCAGCGTCTCGCCGCGTTGCAGGCCGCAGAACAGGGCATCCGGCAGTTGTGCCTGGAGGCTGGCGCGCAGTGGCCCGTCGCCGACCAGGATCAGGCGCATGCGCCTGTGCGGGTGCTTGAGTCGCAGCGCCTGAAAGGCCTTCACCAGCAGCCCCAGGTTCTTCTCCGCCGCCAGGCGACCGACATGCAGCACCGCCAGGTCGTCCGGCCCCAGGCCCCAACTTTCGCGCAGCGCATCGCAGCGCCGCCCCGGGTGGAACAGCTGGCTGTCGACCCCGCGGGCGAGCAGCGCCAGGCGCTCGAAGTCGCGGCGTTCCAGCTCCACCTTCTGGCCGACACTCGGCACCAGGGTCATCTGTGTGCGGTTGTGGAACCAGCGCAGGTAGTTGGTCATCGCCCGGGTCAGCAGGCCGACGCCGTAGTGACCGGTGTATTGCTGGAAATTGGTGTGGAAGCCACTGACCACCGGGATCGCCAGGCGCCTGGCCGCGCGCAGCGCGGAGAGCCCCAGCGGACCTTCGGTGGCGATGTAGAGCACGTCCGGGCGCTGGCGTTTCCAGCGCCGCAGCAGCTTGTGCAGCGAGGACTGGCCCCATTGCAGGCCGGGGTAGCCCGGCAGCGGCCAGCCGCGCGTGAGCAGCAGATCGGCGTCGGCCGTCGTGGCCTGATCGGCCTCCTGGCGCGGACGTATCAGTTGCACGCGATGGCCAAGGCCGCGCAGGCCATCGACCAGGCGCCCGAGGGTGTTGGCGACGCCGTTGATCTCCGGCGGGAAGGTTTCGCTGATCAGCGCGATGTGCAGGGACGGTGCGTTCATGTACGCAGTCTCTGCGCGGGTCATGTAGTGAACATGACGCTCGGATGACGCTTGTGTGTCAGAGACGCAGGCCGTGCAGCTGGTCGCGCAGCCAGATGTGCGCCGGGTCGTGCTGGCGATGGCGATGCCAGATCAGGCTGATCTGCACCGCAGGCATGTCCAGCGGCAGGGGTGCGACCCGCAAGCCGAAGATCGGTGCGAAGCTGGCGGCCAGGCGCTCCGGCACCGTGCCAAGCAGGTCGGTCTGGGCGACGATGGCGGGAATCGGCAGGTAGTTGGGCAGGTGCAGGGCAGCCTGGCGTCTGACCCTGGCGGAGCCGAGCACGATCTCCAGCGGCGAGCCGCGTCCGGCGCGTGGCGTGACGATCGCATGGCGGGCCTGCTGGTAGTCCGCGAGGCTGAGGCCGCCGATGAATGCCGGGTGGTCCTTGCGGCCGATTACTACCAGCGTCTCCTCACGCAACGGGGCGTACTGCAGGTCGGGCGAGTCGAGGTGCAGGTAGTCGATGGCCAGGTCCAGGGTGCCGCTCTCCAGGCGCGCGAGCATGCTGTCGGCATCGTCACTTTGTGCCACCAGTTCCACCTGCGGCGCGACGTCCGCCAGGTGCGCTTGCAGCGTCGGCAGCAGCGCCGCCTGGGCGTAGTCGTTGAGCGACAGATTGAAGACATGTGGCGCATCGGTGGCGAAGGGCTCCGCCGGACCGAGACCGGACTGCAACAGGTGCAACGCCTGGCGGACCGGTGGATAGAGCGCCAGGGCGCGCGCAGTCGGCGTCATGCCACGGGCTGTGCGCTGGAACAGCTCCTCGCCCAGCTGCTGGCGCAGGCGGGCGAGGGCATTGCTCACGGTCGACTGGCTCAGGTGCAGACGCAGGGCGGCACGGGTCAGGTTGCCTTCCTGCATCAGCGCGTCGAAGACCAGCAGCAGGTTGAGGTCGAGCTGGCGCAAATTCGTTATCAAGGATAATGCTCTTTCAGAATATCCATTATTCGAATGATTTGGCCGAGCCTAGACTGTTGTCAATCCACAGGAGAGCGCCATGGCCTACAACAACGACAATGCCCAGGCTTTTCGCAGCGACTACCGGGCTGCCATCCATCCGCTGTACAGCCCCTGGCTGCATGCCGCATTCGTGCTGGCGTACGGCCTGCTCTGCATCGGCCTGCTGTGGCGCTCGCTGGAGGCGGTGGCGCCCTGGCAGTGGTTGCTGGTACCCGCGACGCTGGTGTTCTTCAGCTGGGGCGAGTACCAGGTGCACAGGCGCCTTGGCCACAACAGGACGCGCTTCGGCAGACTCTTCTACAAGCGCCACACGGGCGACCACCACAGCTTCTTCGTCGAGACGCTGATGCCCTACGAGACCGCGCGCGACTGGCGCGTGATTCTGTTCCCGGCCTGGCTGATCGTGCTCTACAGCCTGCCCCTGTTCGCGGTCTGGTGGCTGCTGTCCCGGCTCGATGGCAATCTCGCCGCCTTGTTCGCCGGCAGCATGCTGCTGGGCTACATGAGCTACGAAGTGGTGCATGCCTGCGAGCACCTGCCCGCCGAGCACCCGCTCTCGCGCCTGCCGTGGATTCGCCAGATGCGCCGCCTGCATGCGCTGCACCACCGTCGTGAGCTGATGCATGCGCGCAACTTCGGCATCGTCCATCCGCTGATGGACTGGCTCTACGGCACCCTGTACTGGGAGCCCGAGGCGATTCACCAGCAGAACCGCCAGCAGCATCGCATCCGTGTCGCGTTACCCGCCGAGCAGGTACTGGGCTACGCCGCCGCGCCGGTTCACTGGCCGGACTGGCACCCGTCGTCACTGCGCATTTACGGTCGCGAGGGCGCGCTGCTCGCCGGTGAGCGATTCGAGGAAGACATCCATGCGGGTGGGCGCGCCGGGCACTTGCGCTGGGACGTGCTCGAGCATCAGCCGGGCCGGTGCTGGCAGGCCAGTGCCCGTGGCGAGCATGGCCTGCACCTGCTGCTGACCTACGCCTGCGTGGAGGTGCAAGGGGGCTGCGAGTTCGTGCGCACCCTCGAGTACGGTTTCGAGGGCTGGCCGATGCGACTGCTCAACGGCCTGTTCATGCGCCGGCGCATCGAGCGCGAGTCGCAGGCCTCCATGCAGGCATTAGGTGAGGTCCTGGCCAGCCGCTGATGCCTGCTCGCCGCGCTCGTGTACCCAGAACAGCGTCGCGCCGGCCACGGCGGCCGGCATCATCAGGATGTTCAGCCCCGGCACCAGCAGAGCGGCGTAGGTGATGCCGCCGAAGCTCAGGCTCTGCCAGCGCTTCTCGCGCAGCCAGGCGAGCATGTCCTGCCAGCTCATCTTGTTGTTGTCCGCCGGGTAGTCGATGTACTGGATCGCCATCATCCACACACCGAACAGCAGCCACAGCGGTGCGGCCACGAGGTTGACCAGGGGGATGAAGCTGAGGATCAGCAGGCCGATGGCACGCGGCAGGAAGTAGCCCAGCTTGCGCATCTCGCGGCCCATGGTGCGCGGCACCATGGCCGCCAGTTCGGCCCAGCTGAACGGCGGGAAGTGGTCCTGGCCACGGGCGACCACCTCCACCTTCTCCGCAAGGAAACCGTTGAACGGCGCCGCGATGATGTTGGCCAGCATGGTGAAGGTGAAGAACACCATCAGCAGCACCAGTACCACGAACAGTGGCCAGAGGATGTACTGCAGAAAGCTCAGCCAGCTCGGCAGGTTGGGCATG
This sequence comes from Pseudomonas sp. REST10, assembly GCF_029542605.1. Taxonomy (NCBI): domain Bacteria; kingdom Pseudomonadati; phylum Pseudomonadota; class Gammaproteobacteria; order Pseudomonadales; family Pseudomonadaceae; genus Pseudomonas; species Pseudomonas sp. REST10. The sequence goes on from NZ_CP035677.1 coordinate 1,338,367, forward strand.
AAGGTGTCGACCCAGCCGCTGAACTGCTGCACGGCGAAGCCGATCAGCGTGGCGAACAGGAGCAGGTTCACCGCCAGCGGCAGCAGCACGAACAGGCGCAGGCCGGGGCTGAGGATGAGTTTCAGTCCTTCACGCAGGTATTGCGGGCCGGACAGTACGGGGGCGGCGGGCATGGAAGACTCCGGAGTGGTCAATGGGCGCGACCATACCGATTTCAGCGCGCGGGTGAAAGTTCAGTCACTCACTCCTGCGGGGTGCCTTGCGTTGCCGGCCCGATCACGATGTGGCTGCGTTGGCGCTTGGCCAGGTACATCGCGCTGTCGGCCGCCTTGGTCAGCGTGACCGCGTCCTGGCCATCGAGCGGGCACAGGGCGATGCCGATGCTCAGGGTCACGAAGTCGATGCATGTACCGGCGATGTCGAAGGGTTTGCGCAGTGCGGCGATCAGGCGCTCACCGACGATCCGAGCGGTTTCGGCGCTGGCGTTGGAGACCAGCAGGGTGAACTCGTCGCCGCCGAGGCGGTAGAGCTGGTCCGGCTGGCGCAGGGCGTGCTGCAGGCGCAGGGCAATGGCGCGCAGCAGCTCGTCGCCGGCGTCATGGCCGAAACGGTCGTTGACCTGCTTGAAGTGATCCAGGTCGATGAAGAACAGCGCCAGTTGCTTGCCCTGGCTCTGGGCCTCGGCGATCTGCTGCGGCAGGTGTTCGAGAAAGGCCTTGCGATTGCCCAGCCCGGTCAGGGTGTCGTGATAGGCCAGGGTGTGCAGCTTGCGCCGCTGCGAGGCCTGGGCACTGACATCCCGCAGGATGCCGCGATACCCACGGAAGGTGCCGTCGGTGTCCTGTATCACCGACAGGCGCGCCTCGAAGTCACCGAGGGTGCCGTCGTGACGCCGCATCGGCGTGCAGAGGGTGCGCAGGCTGCTGTCATCGCGGGCGTTCTGAAAGTACTGCAGGGCCGTCGTCGTATGGCCATGCAGCAGCAGTTGGGTAAAGGGGCGGTCCAGCAGTTCCTCGCTGCTGTAGCCGAGAATCTTCACCATCGCGCCGTTGATGCGCTGAACGTGGCCGTGTTCGTCCACCTCGAAATAGCCGTCCTGGATCGACTCGAGAATGGCGCGGTCACGTTGTTCGCTCTGCTCCAGGCGCTCGAGCATGCTGTTGAGGGCGCTGCTCAACTGCCCCAGCTCATCCCTGCCGAGGTCCGCCAGCTTCGGCAGCCGGGTCTGCTCGCCGATACCGTCGATCTCTCGGTTGAGCACCTCCAGGCGCCTGAGCAGCCAGAACTCCAGTCCCATGTAGACAACCAGGGCGGCACCGAGAACGATGACGAAGCTGATTGCCAGGAAGAAGTGCAAGGCGTCGTGCGCACCGTTGTAGTTGCTACGTTCGGTGGTGATGCGCAGGGCCAGCTCGGGTGCCTGCCACGGGTTGTCGAGCTGCAGCAGGATGCTCTGCCGTTTGTCGGACAGCAGCTCGCGGGGGCTGACTTCGGCGCCGAGGGGGGCCTCGTGCCTGGGCTGCCAGCCCGCCGTGTCGGCAACGGCGGGGATGAAGGCGACCTGGCCGACGAACTGGTGCGCCAGTGAGGTCATGCGCGACGTGGTGAAGAAGCGGCCGGCGATAAAGGCGCCGGCCGCTGGCGCAGTGCCGTCGCTGTCGGTGACGGCACTGCTCAGCAGCAGGGTGGGTACGCCATGGATCAGCAGGAACTGCGCCGTGGTGAAGCGCGGATCGCCCTTGGCGTCGAGGATGCCTGTCGCCGCGCTGCGTGCGTACACGTCGTTGCGCATGTCTTCACGGCTCGGTTCGCCGCCCGGACCCAGCACCAGCAGTTCGCGGGTGTCGAACGTGCCCCAGCGCTCCAGCAGCAGGCGTCCCTGGGCATCGAACATGGCCATGAAGTCGAAGTCGTAGTTGTCCAGTTCGGTGTCGTCGAGGTCCTCCTCCAGGTAGCGTTCCACCGGGCTGCGCGCCTGGGCGACCGCGTAGCTCTGGTCCCACCAGCTGTAACTGCGCAACAGCTGCGCGGCCTGCTCGATGTGGTCGAACAGGATCTGTTGTGCCTTGCTGGCCGCGTCCTGGAGGTTCTGTTCGTCCTGCTGGTCGAAACGGCGCAGCAGCAGGTGGTCCGACAGGAGCTGGACGATCAGAAGGGTCACTACCAGCAGCGGCGCAAAGAGTGAAAACAGGCGTTTGCGCAGGCTCATCGGGTTTTTCGTCCTCGTCGCTACAGCCTCAGTATAGTGAGGCTCCGGGGCCGTGCATGAACGATAGCGCCTCTCTATCCGGGGCATTGGCGATAGGTATTTCCGCCCGTTCAGGCTGCCCGATAGTCTGGGCCGCACCTTCACTTTTGCGGGGCTTTCACTCTTCACAAGCCTTCCCCTAGCGCTTCGAAAGTCCCCTTTTTATTGCAGCCGGCGCGACGGGTCGGCGAGGAGTTAGCGATGTCCAGCGTTCGTCACGCCCGCGTCATCATCCTGGGTTCCGGTCCGGCCGGTTACAGCGCCGCCGTGTACGCCGCGCGGGCCAATCTCAAGCCGTTGCTGATCACCGGCATCCAGGCGGGTGGGCAGCTGACCACCACCACCGAAGTGGACAACTGGCCTGGCGACCCCCATGGGCTGACCGGCCCGGCCCTGATGCAGCGCATGCAGGAGCATGCCGAGCGGTTCGAGACCGAGATCGTCTTCGACCATATCAATGCCGTGGATCTGGCTGGCAAGCCCTTCACCCTGGTGGGCGACAGCGCTACCTACAGCTGCGACGCGCTGATCATCGCCACGGGCGCCAGTGCGCGTTACCTGGGGCTGCCCAGCGAGGAGGCCTTCATGGGGCGCGGCGTGTCGGCCTGCGCCACCTGCGACGGCTTCTTCTATCGCGGTCGCGAGGTGGCGGTGGTCGGTGGTGGTAACACGGCCGTCGAGGAGGCGCTGTACCTGGCCAACATCGCCAGCAAGGTGACGCTCATCCACCGCCGCGACACCTTCCGGGCGGAGAAAATCCTCCAGGACAAGCTGCGTGCGCGCATTGCCGAGGGCAAGATCGAGTTGCAGCTCAATGCCGAGGTCGACGAGGTGCTGGGCGATGCCAGTGGCGTCACCGGCGTGCGCCTGAAGCAATACGGCGGCGCGTACCGCGAGCTGAGCGTGGACGGTCTGTTCGTGGCCATCGGGCATACCCCCAATACCGGCCTGTTCGACGGCCAGTTGGCCTTGCAGGATGGCTACCTGGTGGTCGACGGCGGTCGTGCGGGCAATGCCACCGCGACCAGCGTCGCCGGCGTGTTCGCCGCCGGTGACGTGGCCGACTCGGTCTATCGCCAGGCGATTACTTCGGCCGGTGCCGGCTGCATGGCCGCGCTGGACGTGGAGCGCTATCTCGACGGGCTCTGAGGCCTTAACCGCGTCGCTCGCAGGCTCCGGCTTGCCGGCGCAGCGCAACAGTGGCTGATCGCCGGCCGACAAGCTCCTGCGGGGCTGCGCCCGGGCTGCTCAGTCCGGCCAGTGCCATGGCGGCTCGTCCAGCATGCCCTGGCCGCGGATGCAGGTCTGGCCGAGCTGCTTGTCCAGCTCCAGGATGTTGCATTCGGGGCTTTCCCTGAGCGTGGCGATCAAGCGGCTGGCGTGGGACACGACCCATACCTGGGTCTGCCGCGAGGCCGCGATGATCAGGCGCCCGAGCGCAGGCAGCAGGTCCGGGTGCAGGCTGGTTTCCGGCTCGTTGAGCACCATCAGCGAGGGTGGCCGTGGCGTGAGCAGGGCGGCGACCAGCAGCAGGTAGCGCAACGTGCCGTCGGACAGTTCGGCGGCTCCCAGCGGGCGCAGCAGGCCCTCCTGGTGCAGCTCGACGACGAAGCGCCCGCCGGCCTGGAGGTCGATGCGCAGGCGGCTGCCGGGGAAGGCGTCGTCGATGGCGGCGTCCAGAGCGGCGGGGTCACCGATCTCGCGGATGGTCTGCAGGGCTGCGGCCAGGTCGCGGCCATCGTGATGCAGCACCGGCGTGCGGGTGCCCAGCTGTGGCTGCCGTGCCGGCGCGTCGGCGTCGCTGCGGAAATGATCGTAGAAGCGCCAGCGGCGTATGGTTTCCCGGAGCTGGAAGACTTCCGGGCAACCGGGGTCGTTGCCGATCTGATCGAACAGGCTGTCGTAGTTCGGGAGGTGCTGGGCCAGTACCTCCCAGCTGCGGCCCTCACGCATGCGCACCATGGGGCCGGCGCGATCCACCAGCAGCGACGCCGGCCGGTAGCTGGCGCCGGCCCAGATGCACTCGCGCTTGATCTCCGGATCGAGGGCGAAGGCGCTGGGCGTGGTGCGATCCTCACCCGAGTTCGACTCGGGAAGGCCCAGGGCGATGCTGTAGCCGAAATCATCCCCGACGAACCCCAGGCGCAGGCGCATGGCGCCCTGTCGCGGGCCTCCCTGCACCGCTACCTCGCCATTGCGCATGCGCCGGGACACCTTCTCCGGGCCGGCCCAGAAACTCGACTCCAGGCCGCCTTCCCTGGCCAGGGCGTTGACCACGCCGCCTTGCGCGGTCTCCGCCAGCAGGCGCAGGGCGCGATACAGGTTGGACTTGCCGCTGCCATTGGCGCCCGTGATCAGGTTGAGCCGCCCCAGCGGCAGGATCAGGCGATTGATCGAGCGGTAATTGGCAACGGCGAGGGTGTGCAGCATGAGTGTCGTCCTGACGGGTTATCGGCGGCCATGGCGCGGCGCAAAGGCCCACCAGGCCAGCAGCGGGTAGCACAGGTAGTGCAGGCTGAAGAGAAACAGGCCCATGGGGCTGGGCGTGTCCTGCAGGTACATCATGCCCAGCAGACCCAGGTAGAGCAGCCCCAATACGCCGCCATAAAGCGCCGTGAAGCGCCAGCGCTCCGCGTTGCTGGGCGCACGCCCCTGGCGCCAGTGGAACACCAGCGCCAGGCCGGCGGCGATGGCTGCGGCAATCAGCAGGGTGGTGATCATGCCGCCGAGGCGCACGAAGGTGCGCAGCAGCAGGTTGAGCAGCACAGCCGTGATCACGCCGGCAGCGGCGTAGTAGCGCAGGTGCAGGGGCTCGCTCATAGCGCCTTGGCCAGGCCGAAGCGTTTGCTCAGAACCCGTTGCAGCAGCGCGCGCGGCAACAGCGCGGCGAGCAGGGGCAAGGCGCGGCTGCCGTTGCCCAGGCGCAGCAGGCGCGGGCGCTTGTCGCGCTGGACGGCGGCGAACAGGTGCGCGGCAAAATCGCTGGCCGGGGTCGGGTTGTCCTGCGAGGCCCTGGCGCGTGCGCGAATGCCCTCGCGCAATGGCCACCAGGGCGAATCCTCGCGAATCAGGGCTTCGGCCTGTTGGCTGGCGCTGGCGCCGAAACTGGAGGCGATGGCGCCGGGCTGCACTTCCATCACCTCGATGGCGAAGGGCGCCAGTTCCATGCGCAGCGCATCGCTCAGGGCATGCACCGCCGCCTTGGAGGCGCAGTAAGCGCCGGCGAAAGGGGTGACCAGGATGGCCGACACGCTGCCGATGTTCACCACCAGGCCACGACTGCGGCGCAACAGGGGGAAGAACGCACGGGTGACGCCGACGATGGCGAACACGTTGGTTTCGAACTGCTGGCGCATCGCGTCCACGCCACCGTCGAGCAGCGGGCCCATGGCGCCATAGCCGGCGTTGTTGATCAGGACGTCGAGGCCGCCGATCTCCTCGCCAAGGCGCTCGGCCAACTGCTGCAGGGCCTCGCCATCGTTGACGTCGAGTGCTACCGCATGAAAACCGGCCTGTTGCAGTTCGGCCAGGTCGGACGCCTTGCGCGCCGTGGCCCAGACGGCATAGCCGCCGGCCTTGAAGGCATCGGCCAGGGCGCGGCCGATGCCGCTGGAGCAGCCGGTGATGAGGACGCTGGGTTGAGGCATGCGCGGAACTCCCTGAGACGCGAATGGGGCTGCAGCTTAGCAGCCACGGCTGCAGTCATGGCCAACGTCCGCTGCCGGTGTTTCTGCGTTCATGGGACGAACTTGCCCTGCAGGCGCTCGGCGCGAAATTCCAACGTGGACGGGCGATAACCGCTGCGCAGATCGGGCACGGGCAGGCAGTCGTTCCAGCTGGCGCCCGGCAGCAGTTCACCCGGGCCGCTGTAGCGTGGTGACTCGTACAGGCGTTGGGCCAGGTTGGTGGCGTTGCCGGGGCGGTAGGCGGCGACTTCCCAGCGCAACTCGAGCAGGGCGGCATCGCTGCCGTTCCTGAGTGCGATGGCCAGCGGGCGGTCGGCGGGGCAGCGCTGCGGGTCGTAGTTCAGGCGCAGTTCGAGGTGGGCGAGGTAGCGCTCGTCGCGGCTTTCCTGCCAGAGCACCCAGGTGGCGACCAGGCCGAGCCCGAGCAGCGCCGCCATGGAAACCGGCAAGGCCTTGCCCGGATAGCGGATCAGCAGGATCAGCCAGGTAATGACGAGTGCGACACCGAACAGCATGAGAACAGCCCTGATTGAAGTCTGCGCTCATCGTACACAAGCTGTCGTCGCACGGGTAACCGCCGAGGCGTTACCGGGGATGTGCGCAGGAGCCGGCAGACCGGCTCCTGCGTGAGGCGCTTACCTAGCCATGTGCCGCCACCGCGTCGCTGCGGCCGTAGACATCCTCCAGGCGCTCGATGTCGTCTTCGCCCAGGTAGGTGCCGGACTGCACCTCGATGATCTCCAGCGGGATCTTGCCCGGGTTGGACAGGCGATGCACCGAGGTCATCGGGATATAGGTGGACTGGTTCTCGGTGAGCAGGAACTCGCGGTCGTCGCAGGTCACGCGGGCGGTGCCGGATACCACGATCCAGTGTTCGGCACGGTGGTGGTGCATCTGCAGCGACAGCTGCGCCCCCGGCTTGACGGTGATGTGCTTGACCTGGAAGCGACCGCCCATGTCCACCGAGTCGTACGAGCCCCAGGGGCGGTAGACGGCGCAGTGGTTCTGGGTTTCGCTGCGGCCTTGCTCGTCGAGCTTGCCGACCAGCTTCTTGACGTCCTGCACGCGGTCCTTGTGCGCCACCATCGTGGCGTCCTTGGTCTCCACCACGACGATGTCGTCCAGGCCGAGCACCGACACCAGCTTGCCGTTGCCGTGCACCAGGCAGTTGCGGCTGTCTTCCAGCAGCACGTCGCCGCTGACCACGTTGCCGGCGGCGTCCTTGTCGTGCACTTCCCAGATCGACGACCAGCTGCCGACATCGTTCCAGCCTGCCGACAGCGGCACCACGCAGGCGCGATCGGTCTTTTCCATCACCGCGTAGTCGATGGAGTTGTCCGGGCAGCAGGCGAAGGTGGCCGGGTCGATGGCGATCTGCTCGCCCTCGCGCTGGCTGCGCTCCAGGGCCAGCAGGCAGGTGTCGTAGATATCCACGTCATGCTGCTTGAGCTCTTCCAGGAAGCGGCTGGCGCGGAACAGGAACATGCCGCTGTTCCAGTAGTAGTTGCCGCTCTCGACGTACTCGGAGGCACGCTTGGCGTCGGGTTTCTCGACAAAGCTGGAGACCCGTGCGACGCCGTCCGGCAGCTCGCCGTCGGTCTCGCCGAGGATGTAGCCGTAGCCGGTCTCCGGGCGGTTGGCCGGTACGCCGAACAGCACCATCTCGCCTTTCTCGGCGGCCACGGTGGCCAGCGCCAGCGCCTGGCGGAAGGCTTGCTGGTCATCCAGCACATGGTCGGCCGGCAGCACCAGCATCAGCTCGTCGCGACCTTCGGCCACCAGTTGCAGGGCTGCCATGGCCACGGCCGGCGCGGTGTTGCGGCCGAAGGGTTCGAGCAGCAGCAATTGCGCCTGCTGGCCGATCTGCTCCAGCTGCTCCTGGACGATGAAGCGGTGTTCCTGGTTGGACACCAGCACCGGAGGCTGCATGCCTTCGATGGACAGGCGCTGCAGGGTTTGCTGGAACAGCGTCTGCTCACCGGTCAGGGCGAGGAACTGCTTGGGGTACAGCTTGCGCGAAAGAGGCCAGAGTCGCGAGCCGCTGCCACCGGAAAGGATGATAGGGGTCATGGTTGTGTCTCTCCTGAACGATTGATCAAGTGGTTTGCCCGTGTCGTGTCGGTGCGACGTGTACCCGCCGTTTTCCTTGTTCTGCAGAAGCCGTGGATGGCCTCAGCCATCGATGGGGCGCTTGACCCAGACCGGCGACAACTTGCCCTGGGCGCCGGTGACGAACAGGCTGACCACCTCGCCGCGCTCCAACGTGACCGGCTTGAGGTCGGCGACCTTGCGCTCGCCTTCGAACAGCGCCAGGCCGACCTTCACCGGGTTGATCTCGCGATCGCCACGGCCATCGGGTGCGACGTCGGCGACCACGGCGGTCTTGCCGTCGGCGGTCTTCAGGCTGAGGGTGCTGTCGCTGAGGTTCTGCACGCGCAGCATGGCTTTCTGCCGGCTGGTGAAGGGCGGCTCCTCGACCAGGCGTGGCTTGGCGCCGCTCTGGCTGACCAGGGTGTAGTAGTGCTCGGGTTGCAGCTGCACCGGCATCTGCGCAGTGCCGACCTGAGCCTGGTAGCTGCCCGCCGGGAGGAACTTGAAGTCGCTGGAGCCCAGCGGCGAGATCTGCTTGAGCTGGGTCTGGCCGACGCTGACATCGAGTTCGGCGCTGCTGGCGTTGTACGCGCGGACGAAGGCCGAGCCCTTGGGCGCCTTGGGCCCGTAGAGCGCACCGTCATCGGCGGCGTGTGCCTGCAGCATGCCGAGGCCGAGGGCCAGCGCGCAGGTACCCAGGGTGAAGCGGCGCAGGGTAGTTGGTTTGGTCATTGGATAGTCCTCCTTGGGGGATGAATCAGTGACTGGCCGTAGCCAGCCCCTGGCGCTCGCCGCCCGCCTTGAGGGCGGCGAGCCATTGCGGGTCGAAATCGGTGAAATCGCTGGTCATCGGCAGGTAGCGCTCGGGGAACTCCCAGATCACCAGCTGCGGCGGGTTGTCCGCGAATTCCTCGCTCTGCAGGTACTTGAGCATCGGCACCAGCGGGCCTTCGCCTTCCTCGGCGTAGTTGCCGAGGTCACGCTGCAGGTGCTGGCGCAGCGCGCCGGCGAAGTTCCAGGCCGGGTTGGCGCTGTAGCTGGTGCCGACCAGGGCCACCGGCATGTCGCTGTCGGCGAACAGGTCGTCGCTGCTGGCCTGGGCGCTGTGGGTTTCGCGCTGTTGCAGCTGATCGGCTCGCGGCAACAGGCTTTCGAACAGCGGCGCCAGGGGCAGGAAGCGGGTCAGGTCGCCCTGGTGCGCGCGGGTCTCGACGGTCTCGGTCACGAACTGCTGGGGTTCGCCACGCAGCTGCACCGCGCTGCGCACCACGTCGCTCAGGGCGCGTGCGGTGACATCGGCGCCCTGGGGCGTCCAGTGGGTGTCGGTATGCAGGAACATCTGCGCCTTGCCCTTGCCGGCCAGCAGCGGGCCGAGCAGGTCGGGCGCGGCGATTCCGGCATTGCGCACGGCGCGGTGGAAGCGCGGGTAGAGGCTGGTCTGCAGGGCGCTCGGGTGGTGCTCGCCGGTGTGTTCCGGATACAGGCGGGTCTTGGCCGGGAGGATGGCCAGCACCAGGTGGATGTCGCGTTGCTCCAGCTGGCGCTGCACGCCCCGGATCAGCGCCAGGTTGTCGCGCATCTGGCGCTGGGCGTCGGGCACCGGGTCGAACTCCTCGTCCGAGTACAGCCAGCCGCCGTCACCGATCACCAGGCCGCTGCGCCCTTCACCGAAGGCCAGGTACTCCAGCGCTGCCCACAGGTTGATGCCAGCCTGCTTCAGCGGAAACTGCTCGTCGTAGTGCTGCTCGATGCTCTTGGCCAGGCCGCCATCCAGCACGCTGGGCTTGGCCGGCATGCGGTAGTCGGCGAGGTTGGCCAGCGCGAGCAGGCTGACGGGCAGCAGGAGCAGGCTGAACAGTACGACGTAGAGCGTCTTGATGGGGCGGTTCATCATCGGCCTCCGTTCAGAACTGGAAGTAGAGGAAGGGGGAGTAGCTCTGCGCCGAGAGCTTGAGCAGCGAGGCGCAGAACAGCAGGAGCAGCGCGCCACGCAGGGCGACCGTGCGCATGTCCACGGCCTGCAGGGCAGCGCCGGCGCCGGCCAGGGTCATCCCCGGCGCGTGGCGACGACCGGCGAGGAACTGCCGGGCGCCGCACAGGGCGATCACCACCCAGGCCAGGAGCAGCGTGCTCATCTGCAGGCCGGTGATGCGCGCCAGGGTCAGCTCGCTCAGGTGCCAGTCGTCGAAGGCGAACAGGGCGGCGTACATGCGCCCGGCGACCTCGAGGTTCTCGGCGCGGAAGATCACCCAGCCGAGCATCACCAGCAGCAGGGTGAAGGCCCACTTGAACAGGTTGAACTGGGTGGCCGCGGCCTTCACGCCCAGTGCGCGTTCGATGGCCAGCCAGGTGCCGTGCCAGGCGCCCCAGATCAGGAAGGTCCAGTTCGCGCCATGCCAGAAACCGCCCAGCAGCATGGTCAGGAACAGGTTGCGGTAGGTGTTGAAGGTGCCGTGGCGGTTGCCCCCCAGCGGTACGTACAGGTAGTCGCGCAGCCAGGTGGACAGGCTGATGTGCCAGCGTCGCCAGAATTCGGTGATCGACTGGCTGATGTAGGGCTGGTTGAAGTTCTCCATGAAGCGGAAGCCCATCATCAGGCCCAGGCCGATGGCCATGTCGCTGTAGCCGGAGAAGTCGAAGTACAGCTGCGCGGTGTAGGCGACCATGCCCAGCCAGGCCTCGCCGGTGGTCGGGTTGTCCAGCGCGAAGCAGTGGTCGACCAGCGGTGCCAGGCTGTCGGCGATGAACACCTTCTTGACGAAGCCCTGCATGAAGCGCGTGGCGCCTTCGGAGAACTTGTCCAGGCTGTGCGTGCGGTCGGTGAACTGGTCGGCCAGGTCCTTGTAGCGCAGCACGGGGCCGGCGATCAGCTGCGGGAACAGGGCGATGAACGCGGCGAAGTTGATCAGGTTGCGCGTGGGTTCGGTGTCCTTGCGGTACACGTCGATCAGGTAGCTGATCGACTGGAAGATGTAGAAGGAAATACCGATCGGCAGGATCACCTGGGTCAGCACGAACGGCTGCATGCCGGCGGCTTCCAGCAGGGCATTGATGTTGGCCACGCCGAAGTTGGCGTACTTGAAATAGCCCAGGGTGGCCAGGTTGCCGATCACCCCCACAGCCACCCAGCGGCGCGCTGCCTGGGTGCCGGCATGCGCCTGGATACGCAGGCCGAAGAGGTAGTTCCACAGCGTCACGGCGGCGAACAGCAGGAGGAAGTCCACCCGCCACCAGGCGTAGAAGGTGTAGCTGCCGATCAGGATCAGCAGGTTGCGCCCGCGGTTCGGGCACAGGTAGTACAGGCCGAGGAAGATCGGCAGGAACAGGAACAGAAATACGTTGGATGAAAAGACCATCCGTGCTTCTCCGTGAACAGCCGGGGCAGCGCCCCCCTTTCCCCCCGCGAGCGGAGGGTTTGTTTTGCTACGTGTAGGAGCCGGCTTGCCGGCGATCGGCTTCTGAAAGCATCGCCGGCAAGCCGCCTCTAGGGTTTTTCGAACACCTGCGTCACCTCGCCACCGAGGCGGAAGCTGTTGAACGGCCCCCGCTCCTGGTTCAGCTCGCGGGTCTGCTCGTCACAGGCATAGAGGCTGCAGTAAGGCGCCAGCCAGGCGTACTTGTAGTCCTTGTGCAGCTCCGCCATGTCCTGCTCGGCGCCACTGCGACGGGCAAAGGCAGCGGGGTCGCGGGCACCTTGCAGCACCCGTTCGGCCAGGCGTTGCAGGGCGCCGTGATTGGCGTCGCGCAAGTCGACATCGTTGGCCTGGGCGAATGCGGCGATCATCGCCAGCGGCGGCAGGGCGTAGTTGTGGTACGCCAGGGCGCGCTGGCTGCGACGCATCTCGTTGGCCAGGTAGCCGTCGGCATCGACCTGGCCGGCGGCGACGCGGAACTGCTCCACCGACCAGTCGAACAGGTCGCGGCGATCGGCGATGACGGCCACCGCCATCACCGACCAGGCGGCCCAGTAGCTGTGGTTGTTGATCTTGCGCAGCGGCAGGCCGCTCCATTCACGCACCGTGTGCTCGGCCAGGCGGGTGAACCAGGCCTCGATGCGCGCGCTCTGCTGCGGGTAGGCCGCCAGCGGCTGCGACTCGGAGAACTTCAGGCGCAGCCAGGCGCCGGCGAGGCTGCCCAGCGCCCATTTGCGCATCGACTTGCCGGTGTGGTTGAACTGCTCGGACTCCAGGGCATCGGCGCTGGCCCACTGGTCGAGCCACTCGACGGCGCAGTCCAGGTGGCCCTGCTGGCCGGTGCGCATGTAGTAGGTGATCATCCGTCCGGCTTCCTTCTCCAGGCGGGTGATGTTCGCGGTCTGCTCGCGGAAGTTCTTCTCGGCCTTGCGGTTGAGCGTGGCGCGCGCGCTGTTCGAGCCTTCGTACTTGCTGGTGAACTGCAGGTCGCCGGTATAGGGACGGGGCACGGCCTGGCAGCTGGGCGCTTCGCCGCCGCGCTGGCCGACGGCGGCGTGGTAGCCGGGCGGCGGTTGCAGCGCGGCGAAGGCCGGGGCGCTGAGCAGCAGGCTCATGAGCGTGAGTGGGGCGAGTCGCATGGGCATGGTGGCCTCCTCAGTCGTCCGCGCCGTGCCGGGCGACCTGCTGGGCGGCGCCACCCGGGCGCTGGCACAGGCTGGCCTGGACTTTCAGGTCGTCGTCGCTGTCTGCGGGCTTCTCGATTTCCAGGGCGAAGAAGTTCTCGTCGCCCCAGCCCGGCTCGTCACGCAGTTCGACGGCGAAGCGTCCGTCGGTATCGACGGTGTTGGGCTTCTCCAGCTTGATCTGCTCGCGGCGGCCGTTGAGGTACCAGATGGTGGCGTCGACGCGCTTGACCGACGGATCGCTGAAGCGCAGGTCGAGCTGGTGGCGATTGCCGGCCAGGGTCAGCAGCTTGTTCTTGCCGTTGACCAGCACCTCGTTGCTGCCGGGATGCAGGCGCTTCTCGCTGCTGAGCAGCTCGGTCTGGCCTGCGCAGCCGTTGTTCAGGGTGGCCATCAGCTGACGGTGGATCTTGTCCGAGGCCAGGTCGTACAGCGGCGAGAACTCCCAGATGAGAATCTGCGGTGGGTCGTTCTGGAACGACTCGCTGCCCAGGTATTCGAGCATCGCGCCTTCCAGGCCACCGCCTGGGAAGGCGGCGTTGAGCACGTCGGTGCCCAGGTACTCTTCGAGGAAGCCGCCGAAGTTGTAGTTCTTGCCGCTGTGGCTGGTGCCGACCAGGGTGATCCTCGGGCTGCTCTCGTCGCCGAACAGGGCGTCGCCGTCGCTGGCGTCCTTGGGTTCGGTGATGAACTGGTCGACGTACTGCACCGCGTAGCCGGTGCCGCACAGCTGGCTGGCGACGTTCTGCATGGTGCCGGTCTTGCCCATCAGGCCAACGCGCTGGGTGACGAATTCCTTGCGTGGGATGTCCTCGAAGCCGGGAATGCGCTTGATCGTTTCGGCCACCAGGCGCGCGGTGCGTTCGGCGCCATAGGGTGTCCAGTGCTGGTCGCGGCGGAAGTAGAAGTCCTGCTCGCTGTGTTCGTCGGTGAGGCCGCTCAGGTCGGGGACCCAGATCCCCAGCTGCTCGAAACGGTTCAGGGCCTGGCGGTAGTTGCGCAGGGCCTTGTCGTAGTCGAAGCGCTGGTAGTCGGCGGGGCGCAGCTTGTCGCGATTGACCAGGCCACGGGTCGGTTGGTAGACCACCACCAGCTCGACGCCGCGCTGCTTGAGGCCGTCGCGCAGTTCCTTGAGGCGGCGATAGCCGACCTCGCTGGTGCCGAATTCGGTGCGCAGGTCTTCCACGCTACGGAACAGCCAGCCTTCGTCGGCATCGAGCAGGGTGACGAAGTTCTTCATGTAGTTGCTGGTGTAGCGGCTGGCGTCGTGTGCTGCCGGGCACAGCGAGCAGCAGTCCTCGACCTGATACTGCGGCGCCTGCCGCTCTTCGGCTTGCAGCGCCGTACTGGCCAGGGCGCAGGCCATGCTCAGGGAGAGGAGTTTGAAGGGCGATGGTGTCATCTTTGGCCTCATCAATTGGTCAGTTTCTCGGGCTCGATCGGGTCGATCAGCACGGGCAGGCGCTGGCGCACCATGAGGTCGAGAATCTCGTCCTGCTTCTCGCCGAGAATCCCGGCCAGCTGGATGCCGCTGGCCTTGCTCGGCGCGAGCATCTTCACGCGGTACATCTCGACGGAAAGCGGCGAGTCGATGTTGATCGGGCTGGAGCCGTTGCCGGCCAGGGTGCCGCCGACGATGATCATCGAGATCTTGGTGTCGAACGGGTCCAGCTCCAGGTCGCGGTCGGTGTTGCTCAGGTCCTTGATGTGGCCGTACACGCCGGTCAGCTGGTTCATCGCCGACAGGTTGTCGTAGAGGCGGATGTTCTCGCTGTTGCGGATGCGGATGCCGTGGCGCCGGTTGCGCAGCACCTGGTTGCCCCACAGCAGGTTGTCGCCGCTCTCGTACAGCGTGATGCCGTCGGAATGGTTGCCGTGCACGCGGTTGTAGGCGATCAGGTTGCGCACGCTGCTACGGTCGATCACCACCCCGGAGAGCTTGTTGTCGTAGCTCTCGTTGTTGATGATCCAGCTGTCGTTGACCTCGCGCGAGATGATGATGCCGTGCTTCTTCTTGGTACCGAACACGGTGTTCTCGGCGATGATCAGGCCGTGCGAGCGATCGTGCGGGTCGATGCCGTAGACGATGTTGTCGCGGTAGGTGTTGCCCTTGATCACCACGTTCTGTGCTTCGTAGCAGTAGAAGCCGTACCAGTGGTCGACGAACTCCGAGTCGATCAGCCAGCCGGTCGGTTCTGCACGCTGCAGGCGCTCGTGCATGTTCGGCGTGTACTGGGTGATCGACACGCCGTAGGACTTGGAGTTGTCGTAGCCCAGGCTGGTCAGCACGCTGCTGGCGATGTACAGCTCGCTGCCGCCCCAGGACACCAGGAAGGGGCGAAACTCCTTGGCCTCGCGGAAGGTCGCCGGGCCGTTGTCCGCCTCGCGCCAGGCGGTGACGCGGGTGTCGGTGAGGAACATCAGGCCGTCGTTGACCAGGAACGCGCCGCGTTCCTGCGACAGGCGTAACTCGCGGGTTTCCTTGCCGACGTGCAGCGCGGCGCCCTCGGCGACGACGATGGGCAGGCGGGCGATGTACACGCCCGGTTCCTGCTCGGCGAACTGGCTGTCGGGCAGCGCCTCGGCCAGGTCCTGGGCGGTGACCAGGCCGCCTTCGATGAAGATCGCGTGGGGCATGCCTTGCTGGCGCTCGATCCATTCGCGCAGGCGCTCGTTGCCCCCGGTGAAGTCCTTCAACGCGTCCTGGCGCAGCATGCGCCGCACCACCACCTTGCCCTTGTGCCCGCGCGGAATCTTGGCCAGCACGGCGTCCTTGGTGTAGCCGGACAGGTCCGGCAGCTTGGGCGTTTCCATGTGCAGCTCCTCGGCCGGAGCGCTGCGCACGCGGTAGTCGAACTGGTGGTGCTGCGGGTTGGCCTGGGCCAGCGGCACGCCGAGGCACAGCGCGCCGAGCAGCAGGGGTAGGGCTAAGCCGTTGGGTTGCATGGTCCGATCCCTCAGAAGCGCCAGATGAAGTCGACGAAGGCGCGGTGCATCACCGAGTCGGTGCCGCTGCCATAGGCATCGCCGGGCAGGAACACGCCGGCGCGCAGACGTACCAGTGCCGAGCGTTCGTCCAGCTGTTCGGCCACGGCGGCCGGCAGCAGGCCCTGCTTGAAGTAGCGGGTGAGCACCAGGTCGACTTCCTGGCCGATGTCTTTCTCGCCGGCTTGCAGCGGCGCGGTGATGCCGCTGTCACCGACGTCCTGATCGTCATCGACGCGCCAGAAACGGTGGTAGACGACGCTGGCGTCGTAGTCCTCGCCCAGCTGCCAGGAGCTGAATGCGCTGGCCACCTGCAGGTTGGAGAGCTCGCCGCGGAAGGCCTCGCCGTAGCGGTGCAGGCGCGATTCGACGCCGGTGAAGTTGGCACGGTTGCTCTGCAGGCCGGTCTGCATGAACTGGTGCGAGGTATCGTCATCGCCACCGCCGCTGCCACGGGCGTAGGCAGCGCCGACCTTCCAGTTGTCGTCGAGGCTGTAGCGCAGGCCCAGGTCGATTGCCCAGGCGTCGACGTCCTGGCTGCGCGAGCCGGTGGCCAGGCGCTCGTCGCCGACCACCTGTTGTTGCAGCTGATCGGTGTCGCCCTGCAGCCAGGTCAGCTGCGCCCAGTAGTTGAGGCGGTTGCGCGAGTTGCGCTCGAAGAAGCCGCCGTCGGCGTGCACGCCGAACCAGGTGAGGTCGCCGGTGTAGCGCTTGCTCAGCTCGTCGATGCGCTCGCCGGGGTTGGCCAGGTGGCCGTCGTCGCGGCTGTGGTGCAGCTTGGCGCCGATGCGATGGCCGGGCGTCCACTGGTAGTCGAGGCCGGCGAAGACGTGCTGGCGATCCTCGTCTTCGGGCGCCAGGTCGTCGAGGTCGGTGCGGTAGTCGGAGAAGCGCTCGGCGACGCCGACGGTGGCTTGCAGCAGGGTGGTGTCGAAGCGCCAGTTGATGGCCTCGATATTGGTGTCCCACCAGGTGCCTTCGTCACTGCGCAGGCGCTGGCGCCCGACGCGCAGGTGTTCGCCGGGGTAGGCGGTGAGGCCGGCGTAGTCGACCCAGAATTCGCGCAGCGCCAGGTAGCTCTTGTCCGGCTGACGTGCGTCGTTGCCTTGTTCGCTGGTTTCGCCATCGTCCTGCAACGGGTCGGTCTCGATGGTATCGGTGGCGGTCACCGCCTGGCCCATGGCGAAGGCGCTCCAGTTGCCACGTTCGCCGTAGACCCAGGGCCGAACGTCGAGGCCGAGGCCGTTGACGTCACCGCCGCTGCGGGTGCCCAGGTCGCGGTCGTCTTCCGATTGCGCGGTGATCTTCACGTCCAGGCCGAAGTTCTTCGTTGCATCCGCCGCCCAGACGGGGGCGGTGCTGGCTGCCAGCAGGCTGGCGCCCAGTCCCAGTTGACTGACGATACGGTTTAGCTGCATGCGGGCATCCTTGTTCATGGCTGGCTGACCTGCAGGGCGGCCTGCTGCTGCAGGACGATGCCGCGTGCATCGCGCTCCTCGCGCAGCAGGCGCTGGCCCTCGGCCAATTGCGCCGGGGTCAGGCTCTCGGCGACCGCGTGCGCCAGCTCGAAGGTCGGCGGCGTGTTGCGCGGCAGGGCCAGCTGGCTGAAGACGTAGGCGTTGACCGGGTTGGGCTTGACGCCACGGCCCTGGCTGAACATCTGCGCCAGGGCGAAATCGGCGCTGAGCTGGCCGGCGCGGGCGGCGCTGAGTAGGTGGTCCAAGGCCTGCTGGGCGTAGACCTCGCCGAGGTAGCCACGCAGGTAGAGCTGTCCCAGGTAGTAGTTGGCGCTGGGCTCGCTGGGCGCGGCCTTGCGCAGGTGCTGCTCGGCCTTGTGCGGCTCTTTCGGCAGCAGCTTGCCTTCGTAGTACAGGCGCCCCAGCAACAGCTCGGCGCGCGGCAGGGCGGCTTCGCGGCCCTTGTCCAGATAGCCGAGCAGGGTCTCGGTATCGCCCTGCGCCGGGTAGTCGTAGAGCAGGCGCGCCAGGCTGACCCAGGCCGCCGGGTAGTCCGGGGCGATGGTTTCGAGCAGGTCCTGGGCGCGTTGCGGCTGCGGCTGGCCGAGCTCGGCGTCGCTGAGCACCTGGGCCACGGACTCGACCTGGTTGGGCGAGACAGTGCCCGTGCGGTAGCCGGCCAGCAGTTGCTCGAGCAGCGCTTCGCGGTCGTCTTCGCGGTTCTGCTTCTGGTACACGGTCGCCAGTTCCACATAGCAGGCGTCGTTGCTGGCCAGGCGGGCCTGGCAGATGCGTTCGATCTCGCCCAGGTGCTGGTCGTAGGTGCCATCGGTGCGGTACAGGAGAATCTGCGCCAGCTCGGCCTGCGGCCGGCCTTCCTGGCGCCAGTCTTGGATACGTTGCGCGATGTTCATGGCGGGAAAGTCCTGTGGGTAGAACAGGTAGAGTTCGGTCAGCGGCAGCAGCGCGCTCGGCTCGCCGGCGCGGCTGGCGCTTTCCAGCAGCTCGGCGGCTTCCTGGCGCTCGGCCAGGCTGCTGCCGGGCTTGCGTGCCAGCAGCTTGCCGAGGCGTGCCTTGGCCCGTGGCGAACCGTCCAGGGCCTGGCGATAGATGCGCTCGGCCTGATCCAGATCCTGGTCCTGGCCGCCGGCCGCGTAGATATCGGCCAGACCGATCTGCGCGTCGCTGTAGCCCATCTCGGCGAGTTGACGGAAATGCCATTCGGCAGTCTGCTGGTCGCCGCTGTGCAGGGCTTCACGGGCCAGGCGCTCGTCCGGCAGGCCGGCGCAACCGGCCAGCGTGGCGCCGACGGCCAGGCCGAGCAGGGCGGGGCGAAGAAGGGGCATGCTCACGGCGATCTCCTTATCGACCTGCGGCGACGGCGCGATCGACCAGCCAGCTCAGCGACGGGCCACGGTCGATGACCACGTCCACCGGCTGTCCGGCGAGGCTGGCCGGCAGGGTGTCCTGCGGCTTGATCACCACGCGGATGTCCGAGCTCAGGCCGCCGTCGTGGAGGCTGCTGCTGACGATCTCGCCGCGCCGCGACTGTTCTTCACCCGCGACCTTGAAGGTCACCGGCGTGCCCGGGCGGGCCTGCTCCAGGTGGCGGTAGGGGAAGCTGGCGCTGACGGTGGCCACGCCATCCTGCGGCACCAGCTCGAAGATCACGTCGCCCTTGCTGGCGAACTGGCCGTCCGCGACCAGCTGACGGGCGATCTTGCAGTTGCACGGGCTGGTCAGGGTGCCCTGCATCTCGCGGGCGAACAGCGCCTCGATCCGGCTCGGCTCGAGCTGGTCGTCGCCCAGGTGGCCCTTGAGCATCTCCAGCATGCTGGTGGTGAAGGTGGCGATCGGCGCGCCTTTCTCGATCATCCCGTCAGGCTGAGCCAGGCTCTGCACGCTGCCCTCGCGCGGCATGGTCACCTGCAGCGCCGGCAGGCTGATCTGCGCCGACTGGGCATGGGTGACGAAGTACAGGCCGTAGATCGACTTGCCGATGTAGCCGAAGGCGGCCAGGCCGATGAGGAAGATGGCGCCACTGAAGGTGACCGCACGCAGGCGGCCGAACACGCCCATGCCGCTGCCGGAACCGTTCTTGCGCGCCTTGGTGAAGTTGTCGCGCTGGAGGATGTGCAGCACTTCGCCGACATTGACCAGCTCGCCGGCCAGGTGGGCGCTGATCAGGTGGCGCAGGGCGGCCGTCTCGCGGGCGCCGAGGCCGTGGAACTGGCAGCCGACGCGGTTGTGCTCGGGCTGCACCGAGGTGACCTGAAACTCGATGTCCAGGCCCAGGACCAGGCTGTCGAGCTGGAACTGCAGCTGGCCGCGATGGAAGTCGCCGACCTTGTGCGTGGCGTTCTCGCTGGTGAAGCTGAAACCACCCGCGGAGACATCCTGCAGGCGCGCGTCGATGCGCTCGCGCTGGGCATTGCTGTAGCGCAGGCGCCCGGGCAGCTTGACGCGGGCGTGCTGGCGCTGGGCTTCGGACTCATGGACGACGTTGAGATTGGCGACAGAGTTCATGGTGGCTAATTCCTATTCGAGTACGGTCACACCAGCGCCAGCAGCGCGGCGATGAAGACGGAGGCGGCAGAGAAGGTCATGGCGCGTGACGACCAGCTGTTGAACCAGCTGGCGAAGCTGGACAGGCCACGGTTCAACTTGGTCGGTTGACGGGTCCAGGACTGCTGGTCGAGGCGGAAGAACACGTAGATCTTCACCAGCGCACCGACGATCTGGTTGTAATAGAGAAGGACCGGGTAGGCCGGGCCGATGCGATGCCCGGAGAGCATCAGCAGCAGGGTCAGGATCAGGCGCGTGCTGCCGATCCACAGCAGGTAGATCAGCAGGTACATCAGGCTGTACTTGATGCTGGCGATGAGCGCCACGCACAGGCCGAGGATGCAGGTCCACATCGATACCCGCTGATCGAACAGCACCAGGCTGGTGAAGGCACCGAGGCGCTTCACACCCAGGCGCAGGGCGCGCGAGTTCTGCCGCAGGTTGTTGCCGTACCAGCGGAACATCAGCTTGCGGCTGGCCTTGATGAAGCTCTTCTCCGGCGGGTGCTCGACCGTGTTGATGCTGGCGTCGGGCACGTAGAAGGTGTCGTAGCCCAGGCGCATCAGGCTGAACCAGCTGGATTTGTCGTCGCCGGTGAGGAAGCGGAAACGCCCCAGGCGCCAGTGCTCCAGGTGATCGCTCTCGACGTCGGTGATGAACTCGGGGTTGGTCACCACGCTGGCGCGGAACACCGACATGCGGCCGGTCATGGTCAGCACGCGCTTGGAGAGTGCCATCGAGCACATGTTGAGGTGGCGTTGGGCGAAGCGCAGCTTGTGCCATTCGCTCATCAGGTAGCTGCCGCGCACCTCGCAGAACTCGTTGGTGGTCAGGCCGCCGACGTTGGGGAACAGCTTGAACCAGGGTACGCATTTCCTGACCACGCCCGGGTCGAGCACGGTGTCGCCGTCGATCACCGCCGCGACCGCATGCTCGTCCGGCATCTGCCGGGAGATGGCGCGGAAACCGTGGGCCAAGCCATCACGCTTGCCGGTGCCGGGGATGCGCACGATGTCCAGCTTGACGTGCTCGGGGGGCTCGGCCTGCGCCCAGAGGTTCTTGATCAGCAACTCGTCGGAGAGCTCGACGATCGAGCACACCACGGTGGTCGGGTAGCCGCAGTCGATGGCTTCGCGAATCACCGAGCGGTAGACCATGGCGGTGGTCAGCGCGTCGATGCGAAAGCTGGTGACCATCAGGAATACATGCGAAGGGTCCGCCGCCTTGCCCAGCTTGAGCACCTTGCGGCGATACCAGGGGTAGACCAGATAAAGGAACAGGCAGCCGCGCACGAAGTGCATGGCGCCCATGGAGTAGCGCCAGATGCCGACGATGCCGATGAGCAGGAGGAAGTCCCGCGATTCGGGGTCGAACACCGTGCGTGGCAACGCCAGGGCCAGGAGCATCAGCAGGCTGAGGTAGAGCAGCCAGCCGCTGGCTTCGTTGAGGCCGTTCTTGAGCTTGTCCATATGTGTCTCTCGGTGCCCGCGTGCATGGCACGCGGGCACGCCAGGCCCTTACCAGCAGATCCCTTCGGCCACGCCATTGCTGGCGTGGGGCATGAAGCCCACCAGGTCGATCACGCGCTTGCCGCTCGGCGCCTGCTCGGCCAGTTTGGCGAAGCGCTCGTCGCTGTTGCCCAGGACGATGATGTCGGCCTTCGCCACCACGTCTTCCAGGTCGCTGTTGAGCAGCGAGGAGACGTGCGGGATCTTCGACTCGATGTAGTCCTTGTTGGCACCGTGGACGCGGGCGTACTCGACGTTGCGGTCGTAGATGCTCAGGTCGAAGCCCTTGCCGATGAGCATTTCCGCCAGCTCCACCTGCGGGCTTTCGCGCAGGTCATCGGTGCCGGCCTTGAAGCTCAGGCCGAGCAGGGCGACCTTGCGCGAGTCATGGCTGGAGATGATGTCGAAGGCCTTCTGCACCTGGGCGGCGTTGCTGCGCATCAGCGAGCCGATCAGCGGCGCCTCCACGTCCAGGCTGCCGGCCCGGTAGTTCAGGGCGCGCACATCCTTGGGCAGGCAGGAGCCGCCGAAGGCGAAGCCGGGCTTCATGTAGTAGCGAGAGAGGTTGAGCTTGTGGTCCTGGCAGACCACGTCCATCACCTCGCGACCATCGACGCCGACGGCCTTGGCGATGTTGCCGATCTCGTTGGCGAAGGTGACCTTGGCGGCGTGCCAGACGTTGCAGGTGTACTTGATCATCTCGGCGACTTCGATGTCCTTGCGGATGACCGGTGCGTCCAGCTCGCTGTAGATGCTTTCCAGCAGGTCGCCGGAGGCGCGGTCCAGCTCGCCGATGACGGTCATCGGCGGGAAGTCGTAGTCCTTGATCGCGGTGCTCTCGCGGAGGAACTCGGGGTTCACCGCCAGGCCGAAGTCGACGCCGGCCTTCTTGCCCGAGCAGTCCTCGAGGATCGGCAGCACCACGTTCTTCGCGGTGCCGGGCAGTACGGTGCTGCGTACCACCACGGTATGGCGCTCGCCCTTGTCGCGCATGGCCATGCCGATCTCGCGGCACACGCCTTCGATGTAGTTCAGCTCCAGGTCGCCGTTCTTCTTGCTCGGCGTGCCGACGCAGATGAACGACACATCGCTTTCCAGTACGGCTGCAGCGACATCGGTGGTGCCGCGCAGACGGCCCTGACGCAGACCCTGTTGCAGCAGTTCTTCCAGGCCCGGTTCGACGATGGGCGATTTGCCGTTGTTGATCAGGTCGATCTTGTGCGCGGAAATATCCACGCCAATCACGTCATGGCCGCGAGCCGACAAACAGCCGGCACACACGGCCCCTACATAACCCAAACCGAAGATACTGATTCGCATGGTATTCACCTCGTCCGTATGATGCAGTTTCAAATACTGGCCTTATGGCCAAAACGCGTCCGTGAACTTGCTGTTCATTACAGCGGCAAGTTCATTCAGGCATAAGTAGAGTGGGGCACCGGAAGTGGTGCCAAGTACGGGCCTTTATAAGAAAGTGGCCCTTTGATGTTGTCGCTTGTGCCTCGCGGGAGGCCTCTGTTTCAGTACTTTGACGGGTTCGTGAATCTCCCTGTTGAATACAGGAACTTTCGTTTGGGCGAATCTGTCCGGCGAAAGTTAATTCGCAATCAGGCAGGTTCAGTGACAAAGAAAGTTATGTATTGAAATGTGTTACGGGCTGTATGAGTCGTGGCGCTTTCCGATAGTTCCTACCGTTCGTCCTGATGCTGAACCGGAGCTGAACGGCTAATTGATCGCAATATAGTGGCAAGTTTGCAAAATGCATGATGGCACATCGCGATTTAATTAATTCGAAACTATCCGATAACTAAACGGCGCGATAAGTTCGCTGGAAAGTTGGGATGAGCTGAAACTGTGATGCCAAGCAGGTTTCTGCATGCGCAACACCGTGCCGGGGAATCTTTGGCGCGTGCGGGAATCGGGGCGGGGATATGGCGGGGATAGGCGAGGACGAGGCGCGAGGGGCAAACACGGAGCCCGCGCACCAGCCGATAGGCGGTGCACGGACGGCCAGGTCGGGTTCAGTCCTGGGGCTGGTCGCGCAGGAAGACCAGCTTGTCGGCCTGGGACTGTTCGGCCGAGTAGCGGTAGCCCTGATAGTTGAAGTCCTTCAGGCTTTCGGGGTCGTTCAGGCGTTCCTTGATCACGTAGCGGGCCATCAGGCCGCGTGCTTTCTTGGCGTAGAAACTGATGATCTTGTACTGGCCGTTCTTCAGGTCCTTGAACTCGGTGTCGATGATGCGCGCATTCAACGCCTTGCGCTTGACCGCGCCGAAGTATTCGTTGGACGCCAGGTTGAGCAGCACGTCGTCGCCCTGGGCCTGCAGCGCTTCGTTCAGCCAGCCGCTGATGCGTTCGCCCCAGAAGGCATAGAGGTCCTTGCCTCGGCCATTGACCAGCTTGGTGCCCATTTCCAGGCGATAGGCCTGCATCAGGTCCAGTGGCCGCAGCACGCCATACAGGCCGGACAGCATGCGCAGGTGGGCCTGGGCGAAATCGAAGTCCTCCTCGGAGAGGTCTTCGGCATTCAGGCCGGTGTAGACATCACCCTTGAACGCCAGCAGCGCCTGCTTGGCGTTGGAGGGGTTGAACGGGCGTTCCCAGCTGCCGAAGCGTGCGGCGTTGAGACCGGCGAGCTTGTCCGACAGGCCCATCAGCTCGGCGATCTGGGCCGGGCTGAACTCGCGCAGCTGGGCGATCAGTTCCTGGGCGTGGTCGAGGTGCTCGGGTTGGGTGAAGCGGGGGGTGGCGGGTGGCGTCTCGTAATCGAGGGTCTTGGCCGGTGAAATCACCATCAGCATGGGCAGGGTCTCCAGAAAGCGTGGCGACGATTCTAGAGGTCGGGGATCGGCAAGACCACCTATCGGGGCGATTGAGAGCGACCGCGTCGACGCCTGCCCAGGCATCGGCGTGCCGATGATCCTGTCGGCATGGGTTTGGCCGGCGGAGGGAAGCAGAGGGACGCTTGCGTGAAGACCTGCGCTGCACCGCATTGGCGCGGGGGATGCTGCATGAGGGGGCGGCGATTCGGCGCAGAAGGCCGGGTAGGACTTAGGACTTTAACGGTGTCCTGCGTGAGCGCCAAGCGCTATCTGTCGCACCGACAAATAAACCCCGGGTTCGAGAAAAAAACATTTTTCTGTCATGCGAATTGGGGTAATAAAAAAGCAAGACCGCCGAAACCTGCAGACAGGTGGCGGCCATTGGCCCTCACCTTGCTTGCCACCTTTCGGCCCCGATCTGAAAAATCGGCGGTCTCTGTCCGGCGCAGCACCGACCCTGGTTTTGCGTCGCCCGGCTACGACAAGAAGGTGACCGAGTATGGATGACCACGGACGCTCCAAGCCCACCGCTCCAACCCTCTACGCCCTCGACACCAACGTCCTGATTCACGATCCCAATGCCCTGCTGAACTTCGAAGAACACCACGTCGCCATTCCGATGACGGTGCTGGAAGAGCTCGACAAGCTGAAATCCGGCAAGCATGGTGTCGCCGCCGAATGTCGCCAGGCGATCCGTCTGATCGACCAGATCCTCGCCGGAGCCGAGCCCGAAGACGTCGAATACGGTGTACCCATACAGCGTGGCAAGAGCGGCCCCTGCGGGCGTCTTTCCATTCTCATGAGCAAGAGCGCGGCGCCGGTGACCTGGCTGCCGGAGAACCTCAACGACAACAAGATCATCAACCAGCTGGTGGAGCTGAAGACACGTAATCCCGGGTTGTCCGTGGTGCTGGTGACCAAGGACATCAACATGCGCCTGAAGGCGCGTGCCTGTGGCATCGACGCCGAGGACTATCACACCGACCAGCTGGTCGATGACGTTTCCCTGCTGTCGAAGGGATACCACGACCTGCCCGGCTCGTTCTGGGAGCGTGTGAGCAAGGTCGACACCCGCCAGGATCATGGCCGCACCTGGCATCGCGTGCAGCTCACCGACAACCTGCCCGCCGTGCACGTCAACGAGTTCATTCTCGATGAACAGGGTTTCGTCGGCTGGATCAAGGCCATCAAGGGCGACGAACTGGTGATCCTCGACATGCACCAGGAGCCGCTGCTGCATCAGGAAGCCTGGGGGCTCAAGCCGCGCGACATTCACCAGGCCCTGGCGCTGTTCGCGCTGCTCGATCCGGACATCCACCTGGTCAACCTGTCCGGTGCCGCCGGTTCGGGCAAGACCATCCTGGCGCTGGCGGCGGCCATCGAGCAGACCATGGTCAGCAAGCGTTACCGGCGCATCATCGCCACCCGCAGCGTGCAGGGGCTGGACCAGGAGATCGGCTTCCTGCCCGGTACCGAGGCGGAGAAGATGGAGCCCTGGCTCGGCGCCATCACCGATAACCTCGAGGCCCTGCACATGGAGGACGAAAGCACCCATGGCAGCGTCGACTACATCCTGCAGAAGGTGCCGCTGCAGTTCAAATCGCTCAACTACATCCGCGGGCGCAGCTTCCAGCAGAGCCTGATCCTCATCGACGAGTGCCAGAACCTCACGCCGCACCAGATGAAGACTATCATCACGCGTGCGGGCAGTGGCTCGAAGGTGGTGTGCCTGGGCAACCTGGCGCAGATCGATACGCCATACCTGTCGGCGCCCAGCTCGGGGCTGACCTACCTCACCGAACGCTTCAAGGACTTCCCTCACGGCGTTCACATCACCCTGCAAGGCGTGCCGCGCTCGATCCTCGCGGAGTACGCGGAAAGCCACATGTAATCTTCGGGCGGGCAACCATTCGCGCCCCTGTTCGCAAGAACAGGGGCGTTTTTATCGGGCAGGAATCGCAGGCGCGGCTTCAGTCGCGATATTCGCGGATCACCTGCAGGTTCATCCCCGCTACGACATGCCTGCCAAATCCTGACCTGCGGGTTTACAATCGACCGATTCCCGCCAGGAGCTTTCCCGTGCTGACCCACCTCGATTCCCAAGGCCGTGCGCACATGGTCGATGTCACCGACAAGGCGACCACCTTTCGTGAAGCCACCGCCGAGGCGCGTGTGCGCATGCTGCCAGCCACCCTGCAGATGATCGTCGCTGGCGAGCACCCCAAGGGTGACGTGTTCGCCGTGGCGCGTATCGCCGGCATCCAGGCGGCGAAGAAAACCAGCGACCTGATCCCCCTGTGCCATCCGCTGATGCTCACCGGCGTCAAGGTCGAGCTGAGCGCGGAGGGCGACGATGCCGTGCACATCACCGCGCGGTGCAAGCTGTCGGGGCAGACCGGTGTCGAGATGGAAGCACTGACGGCCGCCAGCGTCGCCGCGCTGACCCTCTACGACATGTGCAAGGCCGTGGATCGTGGCATGGTCATCGAGCAGGTGCGCCTGCTGGAAAAACTCGGCGGCAAGAGCGGTCATTACCAGCTGGAGGAACAAGCATGATTCGCGTGCAGTACTTCGCCCGCTATCGCGAGGCCCTGGGCCGCGACGACGAACAGCTCAGCGGCGATTTCGCCACGCTCGACGACCTGCGTCTGCACTTGCTGGCGCGTGGGGGCGAGTGGGACGTGCTGGGCGAACAGAACCTGATGTGCGCGCGCAATCAGGAGCTGTGCAGTCTCGACGAGCCGCTTGCCGAGGGCGATGAAGTCGCCTTCTTCCCCACCGTGACGGGCGGCTGAACAAGCGCTTCGTGGCGTACACCTATAAAGCAGCGGCCTGCGTGCAGGCCGCTCCCGACCTGGATACCTCACTCATGACCATCCGCGTACACAGCCAGCCGTTCGATCCGGGGAGCGAACTCAACGCGCTGCATGCCGCCAACCTCGGCATCGGCGCCGTGGTCACGTTCGTGGGCTACGTGCGCGATTTCAATGACGGCCGTGAGGTGGGGGGCATGCTCCTCGAGCACTTCCCCGGCATGACCGAAAAGGCCCTGGCCAGGATCGCCGACGAGGCCCGCGAGCGCTGGCCGCTTTTGGGTATCGAGATCATCCATCGCGTTGGCCGCCTGGAACCGGGCGAGCCCATCGTCTTCGTCGGCACCAGCAGCGCCCATCGCCAGGCCGCATTCGACGCCTGCAACTTCATCATGGATTATCTGAAGACCCGTGCACCGTTCTGGAAGAAGGAAGACACCAGCGAAGGGCCGCGCTGGGTGGAGGGTCGCTGCAGCGACCAGAGCGCCGCCGAGCGTTGGAAGCAATAGAGCATCGCCTGCGGTGCACGAGCTGCTTCTGCGCCTGTAAAACCAGCATTTAGCGACGCTGACTTTCCCAGCGCGCTGTCTCTCATAGTGGCGAGAACCCACTTCACGCAGGCACCGGGGTGCCGGCGATACCTCGGGCGGATCTTCAGCGAGCCGGCTCCCGCACGCGCGCGTTCACGCCAGCGCCAGGTGTACCCGCAGCGCGATAGGCACCAGCATCAGCAGCACGCCAAGGCCAAGTACGCGAACGCCCCATTCGTGCTCGCGAAAGTTGAAACCGATGCCCAACAGCAGAAAACCGCCGATCAGCAGCATCAGCATCAGGTGATAGTGGTCCATTGTTCTTCTCCACTTCGCAGTCCTGATTACAGATTAGTCCTTCCCTCCGTGAGCGTTGCTGATCTGTGGCAACGAATGCCTGACACCATTGGCGACAAGCTGCGTCCCGATTGGTCGCTGCCTGGCGTCGGGCGCTGCCCCATACTGTGCGCAGTCATCGTCAAGGATCGTCCATGCGCCTGCTTTCCTCCCTCCTGCTCGCCGGCGTGCTGAGCGCTACGCCGCTGTTCGCTGCCGAGCGCAGCTTCACCATCCTGCACAGCAACGACTGGCAGTCGCGGCTGCTCGGTTTCGGTCCCAACAACGAATACAGCCCGGCAACGCCGAACGATGACGAGACGGTGGGCGGCGTCGCCCGCCTGGCTACGCTGTTGCAGCAACGCCGCAGCGCCGCCGGTGAGGAACCGGTGCTGTTGCTCGATGGTGGCGACTTCACCATGGGCACGCTGTTTCACACCATCTCCCGCGAGATGGGCAGCGAGCTGCGCCTGATGAGCGAACTGGGCTACGACGCGGCGGTGATCGGCAACCACGAGTTCGACTTCCGCCCTGCTGGCCTGGCAGCGATGATCAGCGCCGCGCACAAGGTGGAGGGCGACGCGTTGCTGCCGCTGCTGTCGAGCAACATGCGTTTCGCCCCGGCGAGCAAGGCCGACGACAGCCTGCAGGCGCACTTCGAAGCCGGACGCATCCTGCCGTACAAGCTGATCGAGCGTGGCGGCATCCGTTTCGGCCTGTTCGGCTTGCTCGGCAACAATGCCGTGGCGGTCAGCCCGATGATCCAGCCGCTGACGTTCGCCGACCCGGTCGCCACCGCCAGGGAAACCGTGGCCAAACTGCGCGAGGAGGGGGCCGAGGTGGTCATCCTGCTGTCGCACATGGGTGTCACGCAACAGGCCGACGGCAGCTGGCGTGGGGAGGACGTGGAGCTGGTCGAGCAGGTGCCGGGCATCGATATCGTCGTCGGCGGCCACTCGCACGTGGCGCTGCCGCAGCCGGTGCTGGTCAACGGGCATACACCGGTGGTGCAGGCCGGCTCGGAGATCCAGTATCTCGGTGAACTGCGCATGACGCTTGGCGACGACGGTGTGACGCAGGTACGTGACTACCGCCTGCATCCGATCGACGACCGCATCGCCGGTGACGCAGTGATCACCGCCCAGGTCGAGGACTTCAAGCATGTGGTCAGCGAGCGCATGCTCAACCCCAGGGGCTACCGCTTCGACCAGCCGCTGGCCAAGGTCGATCAGCGCCTGGGACGTGACTTCAGCGATCACACCCTGGCCAACCTGGTGACCGACGCGCTGCGCCATGCGGTCGATGCCGACCTGGCCTTCACCGGCAACGGCACCATCCGCGATGACCTGATCAAGGGCCGGCATGGCGTGCAGGACGTCTCCGACCTGTTTCGCATTGCCCCGCTGGGCATCGGCCAGTTCGATGACGAACCGGGCTACCCGATGATCAAGGCCTACGTCAGCGCTCGCGAGATCAAATCCCTGCTGGAAGTGCTGCTGCTCGCTTACCAGCTGCGCGACAGTGACAGCTACTACCCACGGGTTTCCGGCGTTCGCTTCACCTACAACCCCTGGCGCGTGCCGTTCGATCGGGTCAGCCGCATCGAGATCGGTGACCCGGTCAAGGGATATCGCGACCTCGATCTCGACGACACGCGCCTCTACAGCATCGGGGCCACCAGCTACGTCGGCAGCTTCACCTGGCTGGTGCCGGACCTGACCAAGGGCCTGCTCGACGTGATCCCCAAGGATGCCGCAGGCCGTCCGTTGCCGCGCATCGAGGACGCCATCGTCGACCAGGAGCCGAACACGCCCGGTGTGCAGGAGCTCAAGGAGTGGCAGGCACTGCTCGACCATATCCGCAGCCTGCCGGATCTCGATGGCGACGGCCTGGCCGACATTCCCACCACTGGCGCGGCGGCCGAGGCGCGCATGATTCGCGCGCCCAGCCTGAATCCGCGCGAAATGTTCCGTCTTGCCGGCCCGATGCAGTGGGGCGCCAGCGCCGTGGTCCTGCTGGGCGTACTGTTGATTCTCGGGTTGCTGATGCGCCTGCTGCGTCGCTGGTATTGAGGGGGAGTACGCCCCGCCCATTGGCTGTCGATTTCGACGCGCAGGCCCCGGGTGCGTACCTGGCTCGGTCACTCTGCAACCTTGCCAAGCATTGCCTGCCTCCGTATGGTGCAAAGCCGCCTGATTCGGAAGCTATGCAATGATCGCTCAGCACCGTTCGCCCGCTGACCGCACACGACCAGGCGACGCGTTCCTCGTCATCACCCTGGCGCTTGCCTCATGACTGCACTCAATCACTCGCGCCCGCTGGCGCTGTTCGGCCTGCTGCTGGCCAACCTCTGCTGGTCCGGCAATGCCCTGGTCGCACGTGCCTTCGCCGGGGAAATCGCGCCGTTCACCCTCGCGTTCTGGCGCTGGTGCCTGGCGTTGGCGCTGCTGCTGCCCTTCGTCGCCATGCCACTGTGGCGCCATCGCGCTGCTGTGGGCCATGCCGGGTGGCGCCTGCTGGTGCTCGGGGGGCTGGGGATCGCCGGCTATAACTCGCTGCTCTACAGTGCGGCGCAGACCACGGCGGCGATCAATATTTCGCTGGTCAACACATGCCTGCCACTGGTGACGTTCATCGGTGCCGGGCTGCTGCTCAACGAATGGCCAGCACGACGCGCCTGGTGGGGCATGCTGGTGGCGGTGATCGGCCTGGCGGTGCTGATCAGCCAGGGCCAGTGGAGCCGCCTGGCCAGCCTGTCGTTCAATCAGGGCGACCTGATCATGCTGCTGGCGGTGGTCGACTGGGCGCTGTACTCGCTGCTGCTACGGCGCTGGGCCAGCTACCTGCAGCCGATTCCGCCACTGGCGCTGCTGGGGGTGTTCATCATGCTTGGCGTGCCGCTGATCCTGCCGTTCTACCTGTATGAACTGAGCCAGGGTGCACAGCTTGCGCTGAATACCGCCAATCTCTCGGCGGTCGCCTACACCGCCGTATTCGCCTCGTTGCTGGCTTACCTGGCCTGGAACCACGGCATCCGCGTGATCGGTGCTGCCAAGGCTGCGCTGACCAACTACCTGATGCCGGTGTTCACCGCGCTGCTGGGATGGGTGCTGCTGAACGAAAGCCTGCAGCTCTACCACTGGCTGGGCGCGGCGATGATCTTCGGCGGCCTGCTGTTGGCCACGCGCCCTGGCAGGCGTGCCTGAGGAACGAGCATCCGCATGCAGGGTGGGTGCATTCCGTGCGTGGGAGGCAGGCAGCGTGTCAGTCCGGCTTGAGCATCACGAAGGCCTCACCATCTTGGCGATCATGCATCAGGATGAAGCGCTGCCCGGCGATCACCATCTTCACGGGTGCCTTGCGAGGTACCGTGGTACCGGCATTCACCGCAGCTGCGCTGAGCATCTGGCTCGTCAGCGTGTCGTCCTGTTGCGATTCGCCGGTCACCACGCACTCGTGACTGACCTTCACCTGGATACCCAGGCTCTTGTCTGCATTGAAGCCGACCGTGGCAAAGCCCATGTCGGTCATCTCGGTAATGCCGTGCTGACGCGCCACGCGATGTGCCTCGGCAAAGCTCGGGGCGGTTTGCAGGCAGATATCACGGAACGCCTGCACCAGTGGCGAGGTCACCGGCACCGGTGGCTGCGAACCCAGGTTGGCGCAGGCGCCCAGAAGGCTGCAGCTGACAAGCAAGGCGAGCTTTTTCATCACATCATTCCTTAATGAGGGATAGGTTCAGGGCTGCTGCGATTACTCGCAAAGATCATGCCCCAGCACCTGCGAAGCCAGCCCCTTGGCCAGATAGGTTTCCACCACGCGGCCATCGGCACACTCGGTCCTGTGCCCGATGGCAACGCCGATGGACAGCAGAACGAATAGCGCCAGACCGATATTCTGGATGGGCGTCATGACAGGGCTCGTTTGGAAATGGATGAGGCAGGATGAACAGGCCGACAGGGGATGGCAAGCACTGATCCCGGCCATTGCGCCAAGGGGTCGAGAGGTGTGACACAGAGCCTGCAGCGAGCCGTCGAACGTACCGTTGCCTACGCAGCCTAACCACTTGATAAAGCGTAAATTTATCGATGATCTGGGGTTGACAGCAGTCAGCGAGACGCGGAAAATGCGCGCCACGTTGGCTACATAGCTCAGTCGGTTAGAGCGCAGCATTCATAATGCTGATGTCCCAGGTTCAAGTCCCGGTGTAGCCACCATACAAATCAAAGGGTTAGCTTCGGCTAGCCCTTTTTTGTTTGTGGTTCCAGACTACAAACAGACTACGGACCGACTACTCTTCCAAAAAAGCAGGATGCTAGATGAAACTCCTAAGACCCATTTTCTTAGCGGTTGTCTTGTTCGGTGCAGGGACGCTCGTATTCTCCTCACTGCCGTTGCATTACCAAAACGCTATTCGCGACTGGTATGCTCGTCTAGGTACACCTACCTATGCGGAGTCACCGGACCATTTCTCTGCACGAGATCAAGCTGCGGTCATCAGCGAAAATCAGGCGCGTGGCCATAAGCTGAAATGCTACGGAAACCTCGGCCCCGCTGAGCGTATTACAGCCCAGAACGACTACCTTTGCTCTGCCCATATCAGCAAGGCGTATGACAATATTCCCGCACGGTTGGTGACGTTCTTTTTTACGAAGAACAAGCTGAGTAACGTACGTATTGAGTTTGCGGACGGTAGCTTCGATCAGCTGCAAGATTATCTGACCAGAAAGCTCGAGAATTACCCTCGTCTGGACCAAATGCCAGGCGCTAGGTTCGGAACTGATGCCTTTGGGAAGAAGCTGGTCGTCTGGCGGGTTCAGAGCGGCCTGCTCACGGCCCAGGCGGAGGCGACGCCGGGGCAGAATCCGATAATTCTGTGGAGTGGCTATCAGTGAGAGCCTTGCTCGGGACTGGCTGGGTACAGCGATGCATGCCTCCCGATTCGAGCGTGGCTTAGCCGCCTACAAACCAAAGGGTTAGCTTCGGCTAGCCCTTTCTTGTTTGTGGTTCCAGACTACGGGCCAACTACGCATTGTCTCCGCTTTACCGGCACCACTGTTGCTCACAGGGAACGCGGTCTCCGTCGCCATCCATCTTTGTGCCGGGGCAGTTGTTCAAGAAAAAGGTAGCTTCTTCGCAGGATCTCATCTGCGAACAGTGGATGCGACCATCGCAGCGATACTGCGTTGCTTGCCCTGAACCGGGCACGGCGGACGTAGCAGGTGAGGATGTAGAGCTGCTCGAACTGAAAGACGGCAACAAGCTTTCGAGCGAGAAACTTTCCGATGGCTGCTTGATGATCGGCTCACTTAACAAGCTGCCATCGTCAGAGGTGTTCGTAATCATTGGGCTTGCGGGCCGATCGAAGTAGAAATGCCAGATCGCTAGACCTGCAGCCAGCAACACAATCCATTTTTTCATGGCACTTCCTTGCTCGAACTAGGCGCTCCAAGGATCTACCAGGGCAACGCCCGGCGTTTCGAAGTGGCGAATATTGCGAGTTGCGATCACGGCATCATGTAGCCGACCAATTGCAGCGATCTGCGCATCGGCCATATCAACCACCCGTCCTTTAGCCTCGGTTTCTGCGGCTATCTCTGCATAGTGCACAGCGGCATCTGCATCGAACGGCAGAATATTGCCCGCGAACTCCTCAACGAACATGGCTGAAGCTACATCGAGCAATCCTTGTCTGCGCTTGCCGTCCGGCATTCTGGCAATGCCAGAGAGAACTTCCGCAACGGTGATCGAGGTGATTACCAGATCCCCGACAGGCTGAGCGTCAACCCACTCCAGAACCTGGGGCGCAGGCTTGGCGCGCATCAGTTCCGACAGCACGTTGGTATCAAGCAGGATCATTCATCGAAGCTCGCAGCACGGGCGTTGTCTTTGCGCTCTGGTAGCTCAAGGTCTGCCCCTCCAACAGCGGCAAAGCGGGAGTGAATCCGGCTACCCAAGCCACCACGCTTTCCTTGTCGTGACAGAGCCTGCCGAATAATCACCCGGGCTTCTTCTTCCATGGAACGGCCGTGGCTAGCCGCTACGATACGCAGCTGGGCTTTCAGATCGTCGTCGAGGTTTCTAATAGTGATAGCGGCCATGGTTGCCTCCCGTGCATTCAGTGCTTTCAGTGATAGCATACCTGTGCGCGGGCCACATGCACACAGCCGCGGGTCTCACTGATAGATACCCTGAAAACCCGCCACACTGACCCCATTCATTCTCTTGTTGCCGGTCAAGAGGATCGGCTTCCTTATTGTTCCCGTGTCGTCTGTAGACAGCTGTCCTGCTAGCTGTTCTTGATCCCTGTACAGGCCACGTATCGCTTGGCAATGGCGATGACATCGGCTTTGTTGGCGAAGGTCTGGGGAGACTGGGAGAAGATGCGGTCCTCGCACATGTCCCGGTAGTTTTCGTAGCGGGCGATGCAGCTGGCGGAGGTCTTGCCTGTGGCCTGCTCGTAACTGGCGTCGTTGCAGAAAAAGGTCACCAGCTGGTGGGTCCCAACCTTGACCTCATCGAGACTGACGCTTGTGGCTTCTACCTTTTGCAGCAGGGCCTGGTAGCTATCAACATCGATGGCAGTGGCCGCGAAGTGCTCGGTATAGAGGTAATAGCCGCCGGCGGCGACCGAGAGCAGCAGGAGCAGGTTTTTCATTTGCTTCATCCTTGATGGCGAAAGCCCGGCAGAATAGAAACGCTGATGACCATTGTCCACGGTGTGCGTGCGCGACCGGACGGTTCCTTTTTCTTCGATCTGTGTGATGTGTGCTGAATGAAATCCTTTGATGAGCTGGTGGCTGAAGCTGAAGCGGCCGATGTGAGTGGTTGGGGCTTCGGGTGGCTGGCGGGGCGAGCCAGCGAGGAGCGTCCTTCCTGGGGGTATTCCAGGTTGCTGGCGCAGCGCTTGGCGCAGGTGGAGTCGGCGCTTGATCTGGACACCGGTGGCGGTGAGGTGCTGGGCGAGGTGCCGCGCTTTCCTCCGCGAATGTGTGCCACGGAGGCGTGGCCGCCCAACGCCCGCAAGGCCCGCGAGCACCTGGGCGCGCGTGGCGTGCAGGTGGTGGAAACCACGGCGGCGGACAGCGTGCTGCCGTTTGCGGACACTTCTTTCGAGCTCGTCACATCGCGTCATCCGGTATCCCCGAACTGGGCCGAGATCCATCGCGTGCTCAAGCCGGGCGGATGCTACTTCGCGCAGCATGTCGGTGCGGCTTCGGCTTTCGATCTGATTGAGCGCTTCCTCGGGCCGCTTCCACAGCAGCGACGTCAGCGCGATCCGCAGGACGAGGCGGCCGCCGCGCAGGCAGCCGGGCTGAACGTGACGGATCTGCGTGTCGAGCGCTGTCGTTTGGTGTTCAACGACGTCGGGGCGGTGGTCTGGATTCTGCGCAAGTGCGTGTGGTGGGTGCCTGACTTCTCCACACGCAAGTACCACGATGTATTGCTGGCCCTCGATGAGCAGATGCGTGGTGGGCGGCCATTCGTGGCGCATTCGACTCGGCACCTGATCGAAGCGCGGCGTTAACCCGGGGCGCTGCCACGCGGGTCGGTTGGGCTATCGGGCGTTGTTCGGCGCTTGACGTGGATACCGAAAGGGATTGACTTAGAGCGCACTCGAACTTTTAGGATCGCCCCATGGAACCTCATCTGAGCATCGACGAAGTCGCCCGCCGCACCGGGCTGACAGCCCATACCCTGCGCTATTACGAACGCATCGGGCTGATCGGTCCGGTGGGCCGCACGGCGAGTGGACAGCGCCGTTATGCGCCTTCGAACATGGCCTGGATCGAGTTCCTGCTGCGCCTGCGCACGACCCGCATGCCGATCGGCAAGATGCAGGCGTTCGCGGCGCTGAGAGGCGCCGGAGACCCGACGGTGCCGGCGCGTCGCCAGATTCTGGAAGAACACCTCGCGGAGGTTCTGGCCGAGATCGAAGCGATGCGCTGCGCCGCCGATGCGCTGCAAGCGAAGATCGAGCACTACCGCTCGTGCGAGCAGCGCCTGGCGCCGGAGTCATCAACCGAGAGGGGCAACGAGCATGAGCAACGAAAGTCGGTACCAGCGGGGGCTGGCCAGGCTGAAGGAGATTGACGGTGAGGCCGGCGAGCGGGTGGTGGAGAGTCTGTCTGGCATCGCCCCGGATTTCGCGCGCTACCTGGTGGAGTTCCCGTTCGGCGATATCTACTCGCGGCCGGGGCTGGACCTGAAAAGCCGGGAGATCGCCGTGGTGGCGGCGCTGACCGCCCTTGGCAATGCTGCACCACAGCTGAGGGTGCATGTGCATGGCGCGCTGAACGTCGGTGTCAGCCGCACCGAGATCGTCGAGACGATGATGCAGATGGCGGTGTATGCCGGCTTTCCCGCCGCCCTCAATGGCCTGGCGGTGGCGCGGGAGGTGTTCGAGCAGCGCTCTGAGGCGGCCTGACGCCGGGCCATAAGCGCGAAGCCCCCAGCGGCGTGGATCCGCTGGGGGCTTCGAGGGAGCGGGGCAGGCTCAGACGTTGAAGCGGAAGTGCATCACGTCGCCGTCCTTGACGATGTAGTCCTTGCCTTCCAGGCGCCACTTGCCGGCTTCCTTGGCACCGCCTTCGCCCTTGTAGGCGATGAAGTCGTCGTAGGCGACCACTTCGGCGCGGATGAAGCCTTTCTCGAAATCGGTGTGGATCACCGCGGCTGCCTGCGGCGCGGTGGCGCCGACGCGGACGGTCCAGGCGCGCACTTCCTTCACCCCGGCTGTGAAGTAGGTCTGCAGGTTGAGCAGGGCGTAGCCGGCGCGGATCACGCGATTCAGGCCTGGCTCTTCCATGCCCATGGTTTCGAGGAACATCTGCATCTCTTCCAGATCGTCCAGCTCGGCGATCTCGGCTTCGATCTTGTTGCACACCGGTACGACGATAGCGCCTTCCTCTTCGGCGATGGCTTTCACCACGTCGAGGTGCGGGTTGTTTTCGAAGCCGTCTTCGGCGACGTTGGCGATGTACATCACCGGCTTGGTGGTGAGCAGGTGGAAGGTCCTGGCCAGGCGCTTCTCGTCGTCACCCAGGCTCTTCAGCAGGCTGCGCGCCGGCTTGCCTTCGGTGAAGTGGGGAATGAGTTTTTCCAGCAGGGCCTTCTGCGCCACGGCCTCCTTGTCACCGCCCTTGGCACTGCGCGCCACGCGCTGCAGTTGCTTCTCGCAGCTGTCGAGGTCGGCCATGATCAGTTCGAGGTCGATGATCTCGATGTCACGCTTGGGGTCGACGCTGTTGGCGACGTGGATGACGTTCTCGTCTTCGAAGCAGCGCACGACGTGGGCGATGGCGTCGGTCTCGCGGATGTTGGCGAGGAACTTGTTGCCCAGGCCTTCACCCTTGGAGGCACCGGCCACGAGGCCGGCGATGTCGACGAACTCCATGGTGGTGGGGATGACCTTTTCCGGCTTGACGATCTCGGCCAGGGCATCCAGACGCGGGTCGGGCATGGGCACGATGCCGCTGTTCGGCTCGATGGTGCAGAAGGGGAAGTTCTCTGCGGCGATGCCGGACTTGGTGAGGGCGTTGAACAGGGTGGACTTGCCGACGTTGGGCAGGCCGACGATGCCGCAGTTGAATCCCATGGGGGTGACCCTCGGTAAAAGGTGGTTACTTGGTGGCCTTCTGGCTATGCAATTTGCGCATGGCCACGGTCCAGTCGCCGGCGAGTATTTCCGGCAGGACGTCCAAGGCGAAGTTGATGCTCTGGTCGAGCAGTTCCTGTTCGCTGCGTGGCGCGCGTCCGAGCACGTAGCCGGAAACCAGGCTGGCGTGCCCGGGGTGGCCGATGCCGAGCCGCAGGCGATGGAAGTTATTCTGGTTGCCGAGCTGGGCGATGATATCGCGCAGGCCGTTGTGGCCGCCGTGGCCGCCGCCCTGTTTGAGCTTGGCGACGCCGGGTGGCATGTCGAGTTCGTCGTGGGCCACCAGAATCTCTTCGGGTTTGATCTTGAAGAAATTGGCCAGGGCCGCCACGGACTGGCCGCTGCGGTTCATGTAGGTGGTGGGGATGAGCAGACGAACTTCGCGCCCCTGGTGGTTGAACTTGCCCACCAGGCCGAAATACTTGCGATCGACGCTGAGGTTGACGCGCTGGCTTTCCGCCACGCGCTCAACGAAAAGGGCCCCTGCATTGTGCCGGGTCTGGTCGTATTCGGGGCCGGGGTTACCCAGGCCAACGATCAGTTGTACGGCAGTCATACAGGAGCCCTTTCGAGGAAATCGCCCGGCGTGATCGCATGCCGGGCGGGTTCCGCACCGCGATTACTCGGCAGCGCTTTCTTCGTCTTCAGCCTTCACGCGGGAGGCGTGAATGTTGGAGACAGCCAGGTCGTTACCGTGAGCCAGAGCAACCAGCTCAACGCCTTTCGGCAGCTTCAGGTCGGACATGTGTACGGTCTGGCCCACTTCCACGGCAGCCATGTCGACTTCGATGAATTCCGGCAGGTCTTTCGGCAGGCAGGAAACTTCGACTTCGCTGATGGTGTGGGAGATCTCACCACCTTGCTGCTTGACGCCTACGGCAGTCGCTTCGTTGATGAAGTGCAGCGGTACGTGGGCGCTCAGCTTCTGGCCGGCAACGACGCGAACGAAGTCAGCGTGCAGAACGAAGCCTTTGGCCGGGTGGCGCTGCAGGGCTTTGATCAGAACGCTTTCTTTGGTGCCGGCAACGTCCAGGGTCAGAACGTGGCTGAAAGCCGCTTCGTTTTCCAGCAGCTTGGCCAGGTCTTTGGCCAGCAGGCTGATGGAGGCCGGGGCTTTCTCGCCGCCGTAGATCACGGCAGGCACCATGGACACGTTACGACGCAGGCGGCGGCTCGCACCTTTCCCCAGGTCGGAACGCACTTCGGCATTCAGGGCAAATTCAACAGTCATTTCACTTCTCCAAAATAACCAAACCGCCTGCAGGCTTGCGACCAGCCTTGGGCGGTAGGGCAAAAAGCCCCGCACGAGGCGGGGCGCATAACGTCAGCGGGTTCCTTAGCGGAACATCGCGCTGATCGATTCTTCGTTGCTGATGCGGCGAACCGCTTCGGCGACGACCGGGGCGATGTCGAGCTGGCGAATGCGCGAGCAGGACTGTGCCGCAGCGGACAGCGGGATGGTGTTGGTCACCACCAGCTCGTCCAGCGAGGAATTCTCGATGTTCTCGATGGCGCGGCCCGACAGCACCGGGTGGGTGCAGTAGGCGTAGACCTTGGCGGCGCCACGATCTTTCAGGGCCTTGGCCGCGTGGCACAGGGTGCCGGCGGTATCGACCATGTCGTCGACCAGGATGCAGGTACGACCTTCGACGTCACCGATGATGTGCATCACTTCGGACTGGTTGGCCTTCTCACGACGCTTGTCGATGATGGCCAAGTCGACGCCCAGGCTCTTGGCCACGGCGCGTGCGCGGACGACGCCGCCGATGTCCGGGGAGACGATCATCAGGTTGTCGAAGCGCTGGTCTTCGATGTCGTCGACCAGGACCGGGGAACCGTAGATGTTGTCCACCGGGATGTCGAAGAAGCCCTGAATCTGATCGGCATGCAGGTCCACGGTCAGTACGCGGTCGATACCGACCACGGTGAGCATGTCAGCCACGACCTTGGCGCTGATCGCCACACGGGCGGAGCGCGGGCGACGATCCTGGCGGGCGTAGCCGAAGTAGGGGATGACCGCGGTGATGCGGGTAGCCGAGGAACGACGGAAGGCATCAGCCATCACCACCAGTTCCATCAGGTTGTCGTTGGTGGGTGCACAGGTCGGCTGAATCAGGAATACGTCCTTGCCGCGGACGTTCTCGTTGATTTCGATCATGACTTCGCCGTCGGAGAAACGTCCGACCGAAGCATCGCCGAGGGGAATGTGCAGCTGACGAACGATCCGTCGCGCCAGATCGGGGTTTGCGTTCCCCGTGAAGACCATCATCTTGGACACGCGCAGTACCTGCCGGCTGGGGGTATACCTGGATGGGTATGGAAAATGGCAGGGGCGGCTGGATTCGAACCAACGCATGCCAGGATCAAAACCTGGTGCCTTACCGCTTGGCGACGCCCCTATATTCTGTGTCGAATGCTGTCGGATGCGGTTTTCGATGCCTCCCTGGGGAGGTTATGGCAGGGGCGGCTGGATTCGAACCAACGCATGCCAGGATCAAAACCTGGTGCCTTACCGCTTGGCGACGCCCCTGTATCGTATAACCGAATGCTGAGCATTCACTTCTTGGCCAATGCTTGGAGCCTGCGGTGCAGCATCGAAATGTTGCGACCTTGAGCGACAAAGCTCGGCAGAGTGCCTGGAAGTTGGCGGGCGACTTTATCAGCATCGTCCCGATTTGGGAAGCTCCCAAATACACAAGCTCCAGTGCCGGTCAATCTAGCTGAAACGAATTTGTTCAACAAGATCAAAGCGTTACGAACTTCTGGGTAACGCTTCTCTACAACCGGCTGGCAGTCGTTTCGACCACCCCCCGCAAGAAGGCTGCGAACTTTAATGGGCGGCGTATCCCGTGTCAACTCGGGCGAGCCGAAAACTTCTGCTGTGCTTACAAAGACTTGCGGCACCGCGACGAGGAACCAGGGTTCGTCCAGCTCCACGGGCGTCAGGCACTCGCCAACGCCCTCGGCGAAGGCGGCGCGGCCGCGCACGAATACCGGTATGTCGGCGCCCAGTGCCAGGCCCAGCTCGGCCAGGCGATCCTCGCCCAGTTGCGTGTGCCACAGGTGGTCGAGGCCGAGCAGGGTGGTGGCGGCATCCGAGCTGCCGCCACCGATGCCGCCGCCCATGGGCAGGCGCTTGTCCAGCCAGATGTCGGCGCCCAGTGACGTACCGCTGGCTTGCTGCAGCCGCTTGGCGGCGCGCACGATCAGGTTGCTGTCGTGCGCAACGCCTTCGATGGGGGTGTGCAGGCGAATCTCGCCATCCTGGCGCACGCTGAAGCCAAGCTCGTCGCCATGCTCGAGAAACTGGAACAGGGTCTGCAACTCGTGGTATCCGTCGGCGCGGCGGCCGAGGATATGCAGCATCAGGTTGAGCTTGGCGGGAGCGGGCAGGGTGAGTTCGGCGTGGGCGGGGATGGCGGTCATGGTCGGAGCAGGGGCGTCGTCGCGAGAATAGGTGGCGATTGTATGCGGGAAATACCTCGGCAGGCGCATCGCGGCTAAAGCTGCTCCTACAAAGACCGCAGCCCCTGTAGGAGCAGCTTTAGCCGCGAAATGCCCAGCCGAAACGCTGAGCCATCGCCGACGCTGTCGCGGCTTAGGCCCCTCCCACAAGGTTGGGGGGGCGGGCTTACTGGCCGAGCTGACGCGGCTGCCAGTCCTTGATCACCAGGGTGACGTCCAGGTCCTGGCCGTAGAGCTTCAGGCGCTCGGGCAGGGCGTAGCCGTTCTGTTCGGTGTAGCGCTGATACTCCACTCGCCAGCCGTCCTGCTCCAGGCGGGCCAGGTGGCTTTCGCCGTCGAGGGTGATGCGGCTGCGGCTTTCCGGGGCCGGCAGGCCGCGAATCCACCAGAGCAGGTTGGAGACCGGCAGGTCCAGGCGCAGCTGTTCACGCAGCAGGGCTTCCGGCGACTCGGCGCGATAGAGGCCGCGGTTGGACACTTCCAGCAGGATGTCGCCCGGGCGGCCGGTCAGACGGGCGGCGCCGCCACCGAGCGGGCCGGACAGGCGGATATCGTAGTAGTCCTGGCGTTGCAGCCAGAACAGCGTGGCGCTGCCCGAGTCGCTGGGCGCACGAATGCCGATCTTGCCGTTGATCTGCCAGCCGTCGAGCTGGCTGATCTGCTGTTTATGGGCTTTCCACTGCGCCGGGTCGCCCTGGCCTTCCAGTGCTTCGTGCGAGGTGAGGCCGGCGCAGCCGGCGAGCAGGGCGATGAGGCTGAAAACAAGAAGGTGACGAAGCATCAGGGCGTCTCGGAACCGGTCAGGCGCGAGAGGGTGTCGCGCAGGATGGGGCTGTCAGGTGTCTCGGCCAGGGCCTCGCGCCAGACGCTGCGGGCCTCGCGCTGCTTGCCCTGGGCCCAGAGCACTTCGCCAAGGTGGGCGGCAACCTCGTGGTCGGGGAACTTCTTCAGGGCCAGGCGCAGGAAACGTTCGGCTTCCTCCAGGTTA
The DNA here is from genome assembly GCF_029542605.1 of Pseudomonas sp. REST10. Lineage (NCBI taxonomy): Bacteria > Pseudomonadati > Pseudomonadota > Gammaproteobacteria > Pseudomonadales > Pseudomonadaceae > Pseudomonas > Pseudomonas sp. REST10. The sequence continues at coordinate 1,380,116 of NZ_CP035677.1, forward strand.
CCCAGGCGATAGTTGACCCAGCCGAGGCTGTCGAGGATGGCCGGGTCGTCCGGGTTGAGCTGGTGGGCCTTCTCGATCAGGTCGTGGGCTTCCTGATAGCGCGTGGTGCGGTCGGCCAGGGTGTAGCCGAGGGCATTGAGCGCCATGGCGTGATCCGGCTCGCGCTCGAGGATGTAGCGCAGGTCGTGTTCCAGCTGGGCCAGGTCGTCGCGCTTCTCCGCCAGCATGGCACGGGTATAGAGCAGGTTGAGGTCATCGGGGAACTGCTCGAGGCCCTGGTTGATCACCTGCCAGGCCGAGTCGACCTGGTCATGGTTGCTCAGCCCCTCGGCTTCGATCAGGTACAGCTGGATGGCGTAGTCGGGTTGCGCCTCGCGCGCTTCGGCCAGGCGACGGCTGGCGTCGTCGTTGCGCTGCTGGTTGAACAGCAGTTCGGCCTGGCGTTGCTGGGCCGGCAGGTAGTCGTTGCTGGGGCCGACCATGCCGTACTCCTGCAGGGCGCTGTCGCTGTCCTCCAGCTCTTCGTAGGCACGGCCCAGGTTGTAGTGCGCCGCGTCGACATGGCTGCGCCGTTCGACCAGCTCTTCCAGGTAGACGATGGCTTCTTCCCAGGCTTCGGCTTCCAGGCACACCAGCGCCAGGGAGAAGCGCAGGTCGTCGTCGTTGGGATTTTCCTGCACCAGCTTGGAGAACTCGCCCTTGGCGTCGTCGAGGCGGTCCTGCTCGACCAGCAGGCGTGCATAGGTCAGGCGCAGGCGCTTGTCGTCGGGGTTCTCGCGGATGCCTTTCTGCAGCAGGGGCAGCGCTTCCTCGCCACGTCCCAGGCTCTGCAGCAGGCGGGCGCGCAGCAGCAGCGGGGACACTTCCTTGGCGCTGCCGGGGCGTTCCTCGAGCAGCTCCAGGGCTTCTTCGGCGCGGCCGTCCTGTTGCAGGAGGATGGCCTTGCCGAACAGCAGCTGACTGTTGTCCGGGTTCTTGCTCAGCAGCCGGTCGAAGCCTTGCAGCAGGCCGGCGCGGGTGTCCGGGTCGGTTTCCGCGGCGGACAGTGCGAGGAAATCGAAGTGGGTGTCGCCCTGGCGCTGCAGCACTTGCTCCATGTATGTCATGGATTCGTCATAGCGGCCGGCGCGAGCCAGCTGCACGGCCGCCGCGCGTTGTGCGTCGATGTTCTGCGGCGCGTTCTGCGCCCAGATCAGTGCGCTGTCCAGTGCGGCCTGCTCGGCGCCGAGGTACTCGGCGATGCGGAAGGCGCGCTCGGCGACTGCGGGGTCGCCGGTGGCGTTGGCCTGCTGCACGTAGTTGCCCAGGGCGATATCGAAGCGATTGCGCTGCCCCGCCAGTTCGGCGGTGAGCAGGGCGAACAGGGTTTCCTGGCTGAACGAGCCGTATTCTTCCGGCTTCAGCTGGGTGCTCTGGTCGGCTTCCTGCACCGGCGGCGTGCCGTCAGGCTCGCTGGGGGCGAAGGTTTGGCAGCCGCTGAGAAGGGCAATTGCAGTGACTAACGCGAGGGGTCTGGTCATCAGGGTGTGTTTCCGTTTCGTTCGCGGCCGCGACGGAGCTGGTTTGGGCGCGAGGCAAGGCACGAGAGGCGAAGTTTGGTCGTCCAAATGAGTCATCGAGTAATGCAGTCTCGCGGCAAAACCGGCCCGTCCCTTCGAGTTGCGCGGCAAATGCGGCGCGCGATGAAACGGGAACGGACCCAGGCACCTTGTCGTGCGTTATTCCGGGGCGACGGCCATGCCGGCTCGCGCCCTGCGACGTTCGCGGCATCATGACACAAGCCTTGGAGCAAGCCCACTGGCCAGGACGATGCGGCGAACTGTCTATTGGGACAATAGGTCGCGGTAGTTGTTCTCTCGGGGGCGAAGTAGGACAATTGCCGGCTTCCGTATTGCCCCTCAGCGACTCTGCATGGCCTTCATCGCCCTCGGTATCAACCACAAGACCGCCTCGGTAGAGGTGCGTGAGCGCGTTGCTTTCACCCCGGAGCAACTGGTCGAGGCATTGCAGCAGCTGTGCCGGCTGACGCCCAGCCGCGAGGCGGCGATCCTCTCGACCTGCAACCGCAGCGAGCTGTACCTGGAGCAGGATCAGCTGAGCAGCGACGAAGTGCTGCAATGGCTGGCCAGCTATCACCGCCTGAGCATCGACGAATTGCGAGCCTGTGCCTACGTGCACAGTGACGACGCCGCCGTGCGTCACATGATGCGCGTGGCCTGCGGGCTGGACTCGATGGTCCTCGGCGAGCCGCAGATCCTCGGTCAGCTCAAGTCCGCCTATGCCGTGGCCCGCGAGGCCGGCACCGTCGGGCCGTTGCTGGGGCGCCTGTTCCAGGCCACCTTCAGCACCGCCAAGACCGTGCGCACCGACACCGCCATCGGCGAGAACCCGGTTTCCGTGGCCTTCGCGGCGGTCAGCCTGGCCAAGCAGATCTTCGCCGACCTACACCGCAGCCAGGCGTTGCTGATCGGGGCCGGCGAGACCATCAGCCTGGTGGCGCGGCACCTGTTCGATCAGGGCATCAAGCGCATCGTCGTCGCCAACCGCACGCTGGAGCGTGCCAGCCAGCTGGCCGAGCAGTTCGGCGCCCATGCGGTGCTGCTCTCGGACATCCCCGACGAGCTGGCGCACAGCGACATCGTCATCAGTTCCACGGCCAGCCAGCTGCCGATCCTCGGCAAGGGCGCCGTGGAAAGTGCGCTGAAGAAGCGCAAGCACAAGCCGATCTTCATGGTCGACATCGCCGTGCCGCGCGATATCGAGCCGCAGGTGGGCGAGCTGGATGACGTCTACCTCTATACCGTCGATGACCTGCACGAGGTCATCGAGGAAAACCTCAAGAGCCGTCAGGGCGCGGCGCAGGCCGCCGAGGAACTGGTCGCCGCCGGTACCGACGATTTCATGCAGCGCCTGCGCGAGCTGGCCGCAGTGGATGTGCTCAAGGCCTACCGCCAGCAGGCCGAGCGCCTGCGCGACGAGGAGCTGGCCAAGGCCCAGCGCATGCTGGTCAACGGCAGCAATCCCGAAGACGTGCTGGCGCAACTGGCGCGCGGCCTGACCAACAAGCTGCTGCACGCGCCCAGCGTGCGCATGAAGAAACTTACCGCCGAGGGGCGCATCGACGCGCTCAGCCTGGCCCAGGAATTGTTCGCCCTCGACGAGAGCGCACCGCAGGACAAAGGTCTGCAATGAAAGCTTCACTGTTGAACAAGCTGGACAACCTCAGCGATCGCTTCGAGGAACTCACGGCGCTGCTCGGCGACGCCGAGGTGATCGCCAAGCAGAGCCAGTTTCGGGCGTACTCCAAGGAATATGCCGAGATCGAGCCGGTAATCGCCACTTTCCGCGAGCTGCGCAAGGTGCAGTCCGACCTCGAAGGTGCTCAGGCGCTGCTCAAGGACAGCGACCCGGACCTGCGCGAGATGGCCGAGGAGGAAGTCGCCCAGGCCCGTGAGGCGCTGGTCGAGCTGGAGGACCGCCTGCAGCGCATGTTGCTGCCGAAGGACCCCAACGACGGGCGCAACGTCTATCTGGAAATCCGTGCCGGCACCGGTGGCGACGAGGCGGCGATCTTCTCCGGCGACCTGTTCCGCATGTATTCGCGTTATGCCGAGAAGCAGGGCTGGCGGGTCGAGGTGCTGTCGGCCAACGAGGGCGAGCACGGCGGCTTCAAGGAAGTGATCGCCCGCGTCGAGGGTGACAACGTTTACGCCAAGCTCAAGTTCGAGTCCGGTGCGCACCGCGTGCAGCGCGTGCCGGAGACCGAATCCCAGGGCCGTATCCACACCTCCGCCTGCACCGTGGCGGTGTTGCCGGAGCCGGATGAGCAGGCCGCCATCGAGATCAACCCGGCCGACCTGCGCGTCGATACCTACCGCAGCTCCGGCGCCGGTGGCCAGCACGTCAACACCACCGACTCGGCGATCCGCATCACCCACATCCCCACCGGCACGGTGGTGGAGTGCCAGGAAGAACGTTCGCAGCACAAGAACCGCGCCAAGGCCATGGCCTGGCTGGCGGCCAAGCTGCAGGACCAGCAGGACGCCGCCGCGCACAAGGAAATGTCCGACACGCGCAAGCTGCTGGTCGGCTCCGGCGACCGCTCCGAGCGCATTCGCACCTACAACTTCCCGCAGGGCCGGGTGACCGACCACCGCATCAACCTGACCCTGTATTCGCTCAACGAAGTGATTGCCGGCAGCGTGGAGGCGGTGATCGAGCCGTTGCTGGCCGAGTACCAGGCCGACCAGCTGGCGGCGCTGGGCGACTAGGGCCGCGACGAGCCGCGAGCTGAATTCGCCGGACCGCCGGATGCAATCCGGGACGCATGGGTGAACCCCTGGGCTGGATGAGGCTTTTTCATCCACCCTTCCACGCGGTGGCTCGAGCAGGCGTGACAGGCGCCCCGATCCATCCAGGAGAGAACCGCAAGGCACGCGCCGCCGAGTGCGGGTCATCTTGTCGCTGAAGCTTGCCGCTCGAGGCTTAACGCATGTCCACCATCGAATCCCTGCTCAACACCGCCGAGCTGCCTGACTCGCCCACGCCACGGCTGGACGCCGAGCTGCTGCTGGCCGCCGCACTGGGCAAGCCGCGCAGCTATCTGCGTACCTGGCCGGAGCGCGAGCTGGCCGCCGATCAGCTGGGCCTGTTCCGGAGCCACCTGCAGCGCCGTCGTCAGGGTGAGCCGGTGGCCTACATCCTCGGCCATCAGGGCTTCTGGAGCCTGGACTTGGAGGTCGCGCCGCATACCCTGATTCCGCGCCCGGACACCGAGCTGCTGGTGGAGAGCGCGCTCGCGCTGCTGCCGGCCACGCCACTGGCGGCGCTGGATCTCGGCACCGGCACCGGCGCCATTGCCCTGGCCCTGGCCAGCGAGCGGCCGGGCTGGCAGGTTACCGGTGTCGATCGCGTCGAGGACGCCGTGGCCCTGGCCGAGCGCAACCGTCAGCGTCTGCAACTGGACAACGTCCGCTTCCTGCACAGCCACTGGTTCTCCGCCCTGGCCGGGCAGCGCTTCGGGCTGATCCTGAGCAACCCACCCTATATCCGCGCCGACGACCGCCATCTGGACCAGGGCGACGTGCGCTTCGAACCGAGCAGTGCGCTGGTGGCCGGGGCCGACGGGCTGGACGATATTCGTGCGATCATCCAGGCCGCGCCGCAGTACCTGCTGGCCGGCGGCTGGCTGTTGCTGGAGCACGGCTTCGACCAGGCCGAGGCCGTGCGTGAGCTGCTCGCCACGGCGGGGTTCAGCGAGGCACACAGCCGACGTGACCTGGGCGGACACGAGCGCATCAGTTTGGGACGTTTCGACCATGAGTGATCAGATGCTGAGCGATGATGAGCTGCTGCGTTACAGCCGGCAGATTCTGCTGAAACAGATCGACGTGGAGGGACAGCTGCGCCTCAAGCAGGGCCGTGTGCTGATCGTCGGCATGGGCGGGCTGGGCTCGCCCGTGGCCCTGTACCTGGCTGCTGCCGGCGTCGGCGAGTTGCACCTGGCCGACTTCGACACGGTGGACCTGACCAACCTGCAGCGGCAGATCGCCCACGACACCGCCAGCATCGGCCAGGCCAAGGTGGATTCGGCCATGGCGCGGCTGGCGGCGATCAACCCGCAGGTCAGCCTGGTGCCGCACCGTCAGGCGCTGGATGCCGATTCGCTGGCGGCTGCGGTGCAGGCTGTCGACCTGGTGCTGGATTGCTCGGACAACTTCTCCACCCGCGAGGCGGTCAACGTCGCCTGCGTGGCGGCGGGCAAGCCGCTGGTCTCCGGCGCAGCGATTCGCCTGGAGGGCCAGCTGTCGGTGTTCGACCCGCGTAACGTGGCCAGCCCGTGCTACCACTGTCTCTACGGGCATGGCAGCGAAGCCGAGCTGACCTGCAGCGAGGCCGGGGTGGTGGGCCCGCTGGTCGGGCTGGTGGGTAGCCTGCAGGCGCTGGAGGCGCTCAAGCTGCTGGCGGGATTCGGCGAGCCGCTGGTGGGGCGCCTGTTGTTGATCGACGCGCTGGGCACGCGCTTTCGTGAGCTGCGGGTCAAGCGCGATCCCGCTTGCGGTGTCTGTGGCGATGCCCAGTAACGCACCGATCGGGGTATTCGACTCGGGCGTCGGCGGCCTGTCCGTGCTGCGCGAGATCCGCCAGCTGCTGCCGAACGAGTCGCTGCTGTACGTTGCCGACAGCGGCCATGTGCCCTATGGCGAGAAGAGCCCGGAGTACATCCGCGAGCGCTGCGTGCAGATCACCGAGCATCTGCTGGCACAGGGCGCCAAGGCGCTGGTGCTGGCCTGCAACACTGCCACTGCCGCTGCCGCCGCTGACCTGCGCGAGCGTTATCCGCAGTTGCCCATCGTCGGCATGGAACCTGCGGTAAAGCCTGCCGCGGCGGCGACCCGCAGCGGAGTGGTCGGCGTGCTGGCGACCACCGGTACGCTGAAGAGCGCCAGGTTCGCCGCGCTGCTCGACCGTTTTGCCGGCGATGTGCGGGTGGTCACGCAGCCCTGTCCGGGGCTGGTCGAATGCATCGAAGCGGGCGCGTTGCAGGCAGCGGCCACGCGCGAGCTGCTGCAGCGTTACGTGGCGCCCCTGCTGGACGAAGGCTGCGACACGCTGATTCTCGGCTGCACCCACTACCCCTTCCTGCGGCCGCTGCTGACGACACTGCTGCCGCCCTCAGTGACGCTGATCGATACCGGGGCCGCGGTGGCGCGCCAGCTGCAGCGGCTGCTGCTTCAGCATGACCTGGCCGCGACCGAGGCGGCGCAGCCGAGCCGTTACTGGAGCAGTGGCGATACCGCGCAACTTTCCCGGGTCTTGCCGATTCTGCTTGGTGAAACGGCCGAGATCCTTTCCTTGCAGTGAATGTGAATTTTTCGCCTCTTGCCTCCCTTCATGTCGATTAGTTCTATATTTTTGTAACGAGCCTGATGAACTCTCGCTACTTAAAGGAATGACTCATGAAGAAGTTGTACGCCTTAGCTGCAAGCGCGGCGCTGTCGTTGGGAATGATGGGGGCTGCACAGGCAGCGGATGTCACCGCCGCCATCGGCCAGAGTGGGGATTCGACCATGGTGTACCGCCTGGGGGCACAGTGGGACTGGGACAAGAGCTGGCTCGAGAGCAGCGTTGGTCGCCTGACCGGCTACTGGGACCTGGGTTATACCTACTGGGATGGCGACGACACGGCGAGCAACCACAGCCTGTCCTTCGCGCCGGTATTCGTCTACGAATTCGCCGGGCAGAGCGTGCGTCCCTACATCGAAGCGGGTATCGGCGTGGCTGCCTTCTCCAGCACCGAGCTGGAGAGCAACGAGCTGGGCTCCTCCTTCCAGTTCGAGGACCGCATCGGCGTCGGACTGCGTTTCTCCGGTCAGGAGATCGGCCTGCGTGCGGTGCACTACTCCAACGCCGGCCTCAAGCAGCCGAACGATGGTGCCGAAGCCTACACCCTGCATTACCGCATGAGCTTCTGAGCCTGCGCTGCAGACGAAAAGGCCGGGCAGATGCCCGGCCTTTTCGTGTCAGGGGGAACCGCTAGGGTGCGCTGCGCCGGCTGCGCAGCTGTTGTTCGTATTGCGCCCGATACAGTCGGGCGAAACCATGCAGCACCGGCATCACGATGGCCCAGGTCAGCGCCAGGATGGCCAGGGTCGGCCAGGTGCCCAGCGGCAGCGTGACCCCTGCGAGCCGGGCGCCGGCGTAGTACGACAGGGGCGCGGCCAGCGCGCCGAGCAGGCTGCCGCGCCACCAGGGCTGGGCGGTCCAGGCCAGGCAGTGGTTGAGGGTGCTGGCCAGCAACAGCCACAGCAGCGCCAGCCACAGCGGAATCAACTGGCGTGGCTCGCCGAAATCGAAGACGCCGAGGTTGAGCAGGAAGCTGTCCAGCGCACTGCCTGCGAGGAACACGCTGAGCAGCAGTTTGCCTTCGGCGGCCCAGCTGCTGACCCAGAGCAGATGCACCGCGATGATCGCGGCCACGGCCAGCAGCCAGAAGCTGTCGCCGGCGAACACGCAGACCAGCCAGCCGAGCTGGAACAGAAGGGCATTGGCAAGCAGGCGGGGCATCGGCGGGTTCCTGGGGGGCGTTCGGGCCGGGCAGTCTAGGTCAGTTGTTCGTCCAGGCCAACGTCGAGGGCTGCACGTACTGCGGCAGCGGCCGGGCGCCGGGCTTGGCCAGCAGCAGTTGTGCGGTGCCGATGGTGCGCTCGAGGAAGCCGCCCTCGCAGTAGCACAGGTAGAACTCCCACAGGCGGTAGAAGTAGTCGTCATAGCCCAGTTGCTCCAGGCGCTGGCGTGCCTGGCTCAGGTTCTCGCGCCACAGGCGCAGGGTGCGCGCGTAGTGCAGGCCGAAGTCCTCCATGTGGTGCAGGTTGAGGTCGGTGTGGCGGCTGATCACTTCCAGCATCTTGTGCATCGACGGCAGGGCACCGCCGGGGAAGATGTAGCGCTGGATGAAGTCCACCGACTGGCGGGCCTGCTCGTAGCGCTGGTCGCGAATGGTGATGGCCTGCAGCAGCATCAGCCCCTCGGGCTTGAGCAGGCGCGCGCATTGCTCGAAGTAGGTGGGCAGGAAACGATGGCCGACGGCTTCGATCATCTCGATCGAGACCAGCTTGTCGTACTGGCCCTCGAGGTCGCGGTAGTCCTCCAGCAGCAGGGTGACGCGATCCTCCAGGCCCTGCTCGCGGATGCGTCGTTCGGTGTAGGCGTACTGCTCGCGCGACAGGGTGGTGGTGGTCACCCTGCAGCCATACTGGCTGGCGGCATAGATGGCCATGCTGCCCCAGCCGGTGCCGATCTCCAGCAGGTGGTCGGACGGTTGCAGCGCGAGCTTCTCGCAGATGCGCTGCAGCTTGTTGAGCTGCGCCTGCTGCAGGCTGTCGTCGCCGTGCAGGAACATCGCAGCGGAGTACATCATGGTCGGGTCGAGAAACTGCTCGAACAGGTCGTTGCCCAGGTCGTAGTGCGCCGCGATGTTGCGTCGCGAGCCCTGCCGGGTGTTGCGATTGAGCCAGTGCAGGCCCTGGATCAGCGGTCGTCCCAGGCGTGCCAGGCCGCTTTCCATGGCGTCGAGGACGTCGAGGTTGGCGACGAAGATGCGCACCACCGCAGTGAGGTCCGGGGTGCTCCAGTAGCCATGGATGTAAGCCTCGCCGGCGCCGATCGAGCCATTGCCGGCGACCAGGCCCCAGACTGCCGGATCGTTGACCCGGATCTCGGCTCGTTGGTTGCTCTGCGGCGTACCGAAGTGCAGCACCTCGCTGCCCTCATGAACCAGCAGCAGGCCGTGTCGCAGGTTGGCCAGCTGGCGCAGTACGGCACGCCGCAGCAGACCGGCACCGATGCCGTTGCCGCTGCGGACCAGGCTTCTGCTGGCGATCAGGCTAGAGCTTTTCATGGGGCATGTCCTTCACTTGGGGGCGGGCAACGCGGAAGCGGCCTTCCGCAGGCGTGTGGTCGAAAATCGGCATGCGCTTGAGCAACAGGCGCAGCGCCTGCCAGTAGATGGCGGCGAGGGTCTTGCCGGTCATCCAGGGGAAACCCAGCAGGTAGCGGTGCAGGCCGGCGCGGTCGAGGGCCTGGCGGTGCAGGCTGAGGCTGGCGTCGAACAGCTTGCGCTCGCCTTGCCAGTCGGCCATGTGCAGGCCGAGGCGTTCGCCGACCGGGCTGAAGCTCATGCGGTATTCCAGGTCGCGCGGCAGGAAGGGCGAGACATGGAAGGCCTTGGCCACGCGGATGCGCTGGTGGCCGTCGGCGCTGGCCGGTACCACGTAGTGATAGCGCTCGCGCCAGGGGGTGTTGCTGACCTCGCAGAGAATCGCCAGCAGGCGATCGTCGCCGTCATGGCAGTAGAAGAGGCTGACCGGATTGAAGGCCAGGCCCCAGCTGCGCGGTTGCGTCAGCACGCAGATGCGCCCCTGCGGGCGAACGCCCAGCGCCTCCTGCACCAGGTTGCGCACCGCTTCGTGCAGGGCCATGCCCTGGCGGGTGAACGCGGGCAGGTAGTCGCGCTCGCGGAAGGCGAAGGGCGCGCAGCGGCCCGAGCCGGCCAGCGGCGAGAGGGCGAACAGCTGCGCCTGCTCGTCCAGGTCGAGGTACAGCAGGCCCATGCGGTAGCGGAAGGCATGGGCGCGCGGGGCGAAGCGGCGATGCTGCACCCAGCCACTGTACAGGGCGCTGTGCATCACAGCGTCTCTCCAAAGGCGCGGGCCACGCGCAGTGCACTGACCACGCCGTCCTCGTGGAAGCCATTGGCCCAGTAGGCGCCGCAGAAGTAGCTGTGCTGCGCGCCCTGCAGCTCCTGCCAGCGGGCCTGGGCGGCGGTGCCGGCCAGGCTGTACTGCGGGTGGGCATAGCGGAAGCGCGCGAGGATCTTGCCTGGATCGATGGCGGCGCTCTGGTTGAGGCTGACGCAGAAGGTGGTCGCGCTGTCGATACCCTGCAGGATGTTCATGTTGTAGGTCACGGCGGCCGGCTGGTCGCTCGGCCCGCCCAGGCGATAGTTCCAGCTGGCCCAGGCCAGCGGGCGCTCGGGCAGCAGGCGGGTGTCGGTGTGCAGGACCACGTCGTTGCTGGCGTAAGGCAGGGCGCCGAGGATATCCCGTTCCGCCGTGCTGGCCTGGTCGAGCAGGGCCAGGGCCTGGTCGCTGTGGCAGGCGAACACCACCTTGTCGAAGCGCTCCTCGCCGGCCGCGCTGTGCAGGGTCACGCCGTTGTCGTCGCGCACCACCCGGCTGACCGGGCAGTTGAGGCGGATGCGCTCGGCGAAGCTGGCGGTCAACGGCGCCACGTAGCTGCGCGAGCCTCCCTCGATCACCTGCCAGGTCGGGCGGTCGCTGACCGAGAGCAGGCCGTGGTTCTTGCAGAAACGCACGAAGAACTGCAGCGGGAAACCGAGCATGTCGGCCAGCGACATCGACCAGATCGCCGAGCCCATGGGCACAATGTAGTGCTCGATGAAGCGTCGCCCGTAGCCGTTGCGTTGCAGGTACTGGCCGAGCGTGGTGTCGGCGTCGATACGGTCGCTGGCGAGGTCGTCCAGCGACTGCCGATTGAAGCGCAGGATGTCGCGCAGCATGCCCCAGAACGCCGGCGACCACAGGTTGCTGCGCTGGGCGAACAGGCTGTTGAGGTCGTGACCGTTGTATTCCACGCCGCTGCTCGGGTCGCTGACCGAGAAGCTCATCTCGGTAGGCTTGAACGCCACACCGACCTGCCCGAGCAGGCGAATGAAATTGGGGTAGGTCCAGTCGTTGAAGACGATGAAGCCGGTGTCGATGGCATAGCGACGACCTTCCACCTGCACGTCGACGGTGTGGGTGTGGCCACCGATCCAGTCGCCGGCCTCGAACACCTGGATGTCGTGCTTGCGGTTGAGCAGGTAGGCACAGGTCAGCCCGGCGATGCCGCTGCCGACGATGGCGATCTTCATGGGGTGTCCTCGTTGCGTGCCAGGCGGCGGCCGATGGCCAGCTGCAGGCTGCTGGGCAGGCTGCCGAGCAGTCTCAGTGCGGCGATGAAGGGGCTGGGAAAGGCGATCTCGTGCGGGCGTCGCTGCAGGCGCGCGGCGATGTGCCGGGCGGCGCGTTCGACCGGCCAGCGCATGGGCATGGGGAAGTCGTTCTGCTGCGTCAGCGGGGTGTCGACGAAGCCCGGACTGACCAGGGTGACATCGATGCCTTCCGCCGCCAGATCGACACGCAGGCTCTGCAGCAGGTAGCGTAGCGCCGCCTTGGATGCGCCATAGGCCTCCGAGCGTGGCAGCGCCAGGTAGGTGACCGAGCTGCCGACGCCGACCAGGTGCGGGCGGTGGCCCTGGCGCAGCAGTGGCAGCGCCGCCTCGATGCAGTGGCTGGCGGAGAACAGGTTGGCGCTGACCACGCGTTCGATCATCGCCGCCTCGAACTGGCGCGCGTCGATGTACTCGCAGGTGCCGGCATTGAGGATCGCGCAATCCAGTGCGCCCCAGTGCCGGGCGATGGCGGCGCCGATGGCGCGCACCTGCCCGGCGTCGGTCAGATCGCCAGGAAGCACCAGTACCTGCTCCTCACCGTAGCGCGCCGCCAATGCCTGCAACGGCGCCTGGCTGCGGGCGCTCAGCGCCAGGCGATGGCCGCCGCGCAACAGTTCCTCGGCCAGGGCTGCGCCGATGCCGCTGCTCGCCCCGGTCAGCCAGATGCGGTTCATGCCAGCCTCCGTTTCAACCAGGCGATCACGCCACCGAGCAGCGGCAGGTGGTCGTAGAGCAGGGCGCCGGCATCGAAGTAGTCGCGGTGCCGATACACGCGTTCGCGCCAGAGCAGGTGCGAGCAGCCCGCCACCGCGATCTCCTCGCCGCCGCGCAGGCGTGGGTGGCGATAGCGCATGGTCCAGCGCAGGTAGCCCTCGCCGTCGGCGACCTGATCGAAACCGTGGAATTCGAAGTGCAGCGCGTCGACGTTGGCATACAGCTCGGCGAAGTAGCGGCGCACGGCGCCGAGGCCCTGTACCTCGTGCAGCGGGTCCTGGAACCGCACGTCGTCGCTGTACAGCTCGTTCAGCTGGTCGAGGTTGTCCCTGTCCAGCGCGGCGAAGCGCTCGGCGAAACCACGCAGGAACTCGCTCATGCCGGCACTTCCCGCGCATTGAGGTCCTTGAAGGCGCTCAGCGCACGTTCACGCGAGCGCGACAGGTCGACGATCGGCCGTGGGTAGCCGGAGGGGGCGAACAGCCCCCCGAGCGCCGCCGGGTCATGGATGTCGCGCTTGTTCAGCGAGGCCAGCTCCGGCAGCCAGTGGCGAATGAAATGACCGTCGGGGTCGAACTTCTGCGACTGGCTGATGGGGTTGAAAATGCGGAAGTACGGCGCGGCGTCGGTCCCGGTGGAGGCGCTCCACTGCCAGCCGCCGTTGTTCGCGGCGAGGTCGCCGTCGATCAGCTGGCGCATGAAGAAACGCTCGCCCTCGCGCCAGTCGATCAGCAGGTTCTTGGTCAGGAACATGGCCACGACCATGCGCAGGCGGTTGTGCATCCATCCGGTCGCCTGCAACTGGCGCATGGCGGCATCGATGAGCGGCAGGCCGGTGCGCCCTTCCTGCCAGGCGGCCAGCTCCTGCGGGGCGTCACGCCAGCGCAGGGCCTCGGTTTCCAGGCGGAAGGCGCGATGGCGCGAGACGCGCGGGTAGCCGACCAGGATGTGCTTGTAGAACTCGCGCCAGAGCAGCTCGTTGATCCAGGTGACGGCGCCGGGGTTGCCGCTGTCGAACTCGCCCTGGTTGGCGGACAGGGCGGCATGCAGGCACTGGCGTGGCGACAGCACGCCGGCGGCCAGGTAGGCCGACAACTGGCTGGTACCGGGGCGGGCCGGGAAGTCGCGCTGGCGATCGTATTCGCTCACCTGTTCATCGGCGAAGCGCTGCAGGCGTTGCTGGGCCGCGTCTTCGCCGGCCGGCCACAGCTCGCGCAGGCTGGCGCCGGGCGTGGTGAAACCGGCGACCGCGTCGGGAATCGGGTCGCTGGCGATGGCCAGTGGTGCCTGCGGCCTGGGTGGCGCAATGCAGGCGGGCAGGGCGCTGTGCAGACGCTCGTAGCAGACCTTGCGGAACTGGCTGTAGACCTGGAAGTAGCCGCCGGAGCGGGTCAGCACGCTGCCGGGCCGGAAGAACAGCTGGTCGAGGTGGCTGTGCCAGGCGATGTCCTGCTGCCTGAGGTAGGCGGCGACCTGCTGGTCGCGCAGGCTCTCGTTGACGCCGTACTCCTCGTTGACGTGGACGGCGCAGACGTTGTGCTGGTAGCAGACCTCGGCGAGCTGGGCGGAGGCGTCGCTCCAGTCCGCGCAGTGGCGTATCAGCAGCGGCACGTTGAGCCTGGCCAACGCGCGCTGCAGCTCGGCCAGGTTGCGCAGCCAGAAGTCCACCTTGCATGGCGCGTCGTCGTGGCGCTGCCACTGCTGCGGAGTGATCAGGTACAGGGCGATGGTCGGGCCACTCAGCATGGCCTCGCTGAGGGCGGTGTTGTCCTGGGTGCGCAGGTCAGTGCGCAACCACATCAGTCGTTGCATGGGGTTACCTCGTGCATGCCGAGCAGGCCGTGGCGCAGCAGCCAGGCGTGGGCGGCCAGCGGATCACTGGCCGACTGCAGTTCGCTCAGGGCGTCGCGATGGATGTGAGTGGCGGGGCCGGCGATCAGCAGCGGCACCGGACATTGTTCTGCCAGGCGTGGCAGCTGGCGGCGCACCTGCACACCGTCCAGGGCCTGCTCGGCGTACAGCAGCAGCGCACGAGGGGCGATATGCTCGAGCGCGGTGAGCAGTTCGTTGTACGGCAGCGGCCAGTCGAAGATTTCCACCGGGCAGTCGCTGGCGCTGGCCAGCCAGGCGCACAGCCACAGGCCCGGCTCCATGGGCGCCTCGCCCAGGTTGACCAGCAGCAGCGGGGCGCCGCCGACCTGGCGGTTGCTGTGATAGATGCGGGTGGCCAGCTTGCTGCGCAGCCAGGAGAGAAAGAACACCTGCTCGGCGCGGGCGCAGAACTGGCCCTGCCAGCGTTGGCGCAGGTCGCCGAGCAGTGGCCAGAGCAGCTGTCCTGCCAGGGTGCTGACCGGGTACAGCGCCAGCGCGGCGTTGAAGCGTTCGTCCAGGCGCCGTTCGTTGAACTCGGCGATGCAGCCCAGCAGCTCGCTGCGCTGGCGCGACCAGTTGTCGTTGCCGGCGGCCTGGGGTTGCTGGCCATGGTCGAGCAGAGCCTTGACCTGCCCCACCGCGACGCCGCGTGCCAGCCAGGCGAGGATGGCGTGGATGCGTTCGAGATTGGCCGGCGAGTACAGGCGATGACCCTTGGGCGTGCGGTAGGGCACGATCAGCCCGTAGCGCCGCTCCCAGGCACGCAGGGTCACGGCATTGACGCCGGTGCTGCGCGCCACTTCGCGAATCGGCAGGTAGCCCTCGTCGAGTGCCTGGCGATAGTCCTGGCCGCTGTCTGCAGCGGCGCTGCGTTCGTGGCTCATGGTGCTACAGCGCGTTGCGCAGGCTGAGTGGCTCGGGGTGCGGCTGCAGGTAGGCCTGCTCGGCGATGTAGCGGTCCGGATGGCGGCGAAAGTGATGCTTGAGCAGCGTCAGGGGCACCACCAGGGGCACGATGCCGTCGCGGTACTGGCCGATCAGCTGCTGCATTTCCTGCTTCTCGTCGGCGCTCAGGGCGCGCTTGAGATAGCCGCTCAGGTGCTGCAGGACGTTGCTGTGGGTACCACGGGTGGCGCATTTTTTCAGTGCGCTCATCAGCTCACTGAAATACTGCGGCGCCAGGTCGGCGAGGTCATAGTCGGCGAGCCGGCCGAGCAGGCGGCCGAGCGACTTGTAGCGCATGGGGTCGGTGGCCATGAGCAGGTATTTGTAGCGCGAGTGGAAGGCGATCAGCGCGCGCCGTGTCAGGCCCTGTTGCAGCAGGCGCTGCCATTCGGCGTGGGCGTAGACGCGGGTGATGAAGTTCTCGCGCAGTACCGGGTCGTTGAGGCGCCCGTCTTCCTCCACCGGCAGGTCCGGGTGGCGTGCGCAGAACGCGGCGGCGAAGATGCCACGTCCCGGTTCGCTGGGGCGCCCGCCCTCCTGGTACACCTTGACCCGCTCCAGGCCACAGGACGGCGACTGCTGCATGAAGATGTAACCGCTGATGCCTTGCAGTTCGCTGGCCATCCGCTCGGCGTAGGCCGCCAGGGCGTCGGTGACGTCACGTGAACGGTCGACCGTGCCGACCGCACGCGGTGCCTGCGGATCGCCGACCAGGCGGATCGGCTCGCGCGGAATCGGCATGCCGATGCCGACCTCCGGGCACACCGGGATGAAATCGAAGTGCTCGGTCAGGCTGCGGCTGCACAGGCGTGAAAGCTTGTGGCCGCCGTTGTAGCGGACCTCGGCCCCCAGCAGGCAGGCGCTTATACCCAGCTTGGCTTTGCTCGCGTGCATGACCAGACCTCCAAGATCTTGTACACAAGGCTGTCCGTGTACAATTTCTGTTTATCTTAGAGGTGCTGTTGTACAAGTCAAATTCTTTGTACAGCTTTTGTATCGCTATTGGTCGCGATTGATGATGTGCTGACAGCTATCAGCGCCAGCCTTGCAGCCAGCGTTCGGTATCCTGCAACTGTCGCCAGTCGAGGTGCTGGCTGCGGCGGGTGAGCACCGCCTGCAATTCGACCGCGAGGACGTCGTCGTCTTCGTCGCGAATCAGTTCGGTGACCAGGAAATGGCGCTCGCGATTGCGCGGCTGCACGGCCGTCCATTTCGACAGCAGCAGCTTGCGTGGGTTGAGCCGGCGTTTTTCGGGCGGGCTCATTGCAGGTGTTCGAGCAGCCGCCGGGCGACGTCCTGGCCGCTGAGCCAGGCCCCTTCGACCCGGCCGGACAGGCACCAGTCACCGCAGGCGTACAGGCCCAGGTCGGCATCGGCCAGCGCCCCCCACTGGTGCGTCTGCGCCGGGCGCGCGTAGAGCCAGCGGTGGGCGAGGGTGAAGCTCGGTGGCGGTACGGCGCAGCCGATCAGCTCGGCGAAGGCGCCGTGCAGCTGCTCGATCACGGCTTCCCTGGGCAGGTCCAGGTGCTGCCGGCTCCAGACGCTGCTGGCGTGCAGCACCCAGGTGTCCAGGCGGTTGTCGCGACCGGGTTTGCTGCGGTTGCGCGCCAGCCAGTCGAGCGGGCTGTCCTGCACGAAGCAGCCTTCGACGCGCGTATCCAGTGGCGTGTCGAAGCCCAGGGCCACGGCCCAGGTCGGCTCCATGATCACGCTGGCGGCAGCCCCGGCGAGCTTCGGCGCCGCGGCCAGCAGGGCGCTGGCCTGTGGCGCCGGCGTGGCGATGATGACTTGGCTGTAGGGGCCGTGACTGTTGCCCTCGGCATCCTGCAGGCTCCAGTAGCGATCACCGCGAAAGACTTCGGTGATGCGGCAGCTGAACTTCACCGGCAGCGCGCCGAGCAGGGCGCGGGTGATCGCGCTCATGCGCGGGCTGCCGACCCAGCGCAGCTGTTCGTCCGGTGAGGCGCTGAGCAGGCCATCGCGGGCGTTGTACAGGCCTGGGGTCCATTCCGCGACCCAGCCACGGGCCTGCCACTGCTGGACCACTTCGACGAAGCGCCGGTCACGCGCGGTGAAGTACTGGGCGCCGAGGTCCAGGCTGCCGGCATCGCTGCGCTTGCTGGCCATGCGCCCACCGCTGCCACGGCTCTTGTCGAACAGTTCGATCTCTAGCCCGGCGGCATGCAGGGCCTGGGCGGCGGAAAGCCCTGCGATACCGGTGCCGATGATGGCGATGGGTGCGTTCATGGTTACCTCGTCAGCGCTGAATGCATTACAGGCTACGGTTTGGACAAAAGCTATACAAGAATGTTTTCATGTACAGCTGTCGCCGAAAGTGCTGCTCCCTTGCTTTAGGTTTAGGACAAACGCGGCACCTGTGCGCGTCATAAACCAGACTAAAGGCGAAGTTTCTTCCAATGCCATGCGAGGACGATGCCATGCATATCCTGCTGACCGGCGGTACCGGCCTGATCGGTCGTGCGTTGTGCGCCCACTGGACCGAACAGGGTCACCGTCTCACCGTCTGGAGCCGCCAGCCGGGCAAGGTCGCGGCGCTCTGCGGCGCGGATGTCCGCGGCATCGCCCGCCTCGATGAGCTGGGCGAGGAGCCCCTGGATGCGGTGATCAACCTGGCCGGCGCGCCGATCGCCGACCGTCCCTGGAGCAGCAAGCGCAAGGCGCTGCTGTGGGCCAGCCGTATCGGCCTCAGCGAACAGCTGCTGGCCTGGCTGCAGGCTCGCGAGCAGCGTCCCGCCGTGCTGCTGTCGGGTTCGGCGGTGGGCTGGTACGGCAACGGCGGCGAGCGCGAGCTGGACGAGAGCGCCCAGCCGGTCACCGAGGACTTCGCTGCACAGCTGTGCGGTGCCTGGGAGGAAACCGCGCTGCGTGCCGAGGCACTGGGCATGCGCGTGGTGCTGCTGCGCACCGGTCTGGTGCTGAGTGCCGATGGTGGCATGCTCAAGCGCCTGCTCCTGCCATTTCGCCTGGGCGTCGGCGGCCGGCTTGGCGATGGTCGGCAATGGATGCCCTGGATCCATATCGCCGATCAAATCGCCCTGATCGATTTTCTCTTGCAGCACGCTGACGCCCGCGGTCCTTATAATGCCTGCGCGCCCATCCCGGCGCGCAACGCCGAGTTCACCAGGGCGCTGGGCCAGGCACTGAGCCGCCCGACCCTGTTGCCGGCGCCGGCGTTCGTCCTGCGTGCCGCGCTCGGGGAGATGTCCGAGCTGCTGCTCGGCGGCCAGCGTGCGCTGCCGAGGCGTCTGCTCGAGGCGGGCTTCAGTTTTCGTTTCACCCATCTGGATGTGGCTCTGGTCGACCTGCTGAGCCATCAATGACTAGGATTTCGCATGACCGATCACGCATTGTTGCTGGTTAACCTGGGTTCGCCCGCGTCTACCGAAGTAGCCGATGTCCGCCGCTACCTGAACCAGTTCCTGATGGACCCCTATGTGGTCGATCTGCCCTGGCCGCTGCGTCGCCTGCTGGTGTCGCTGATCCTGATCAAGCGCCCGGCGGCCTCGGCGCATGCCTATGCCTCGATCTGGTGGGAGGAGGGTTCGCCGCTGATCGTGCTCAGCCGTCGCCTGCAGGACGCGATGAAGGCGCACTGGACGCACGGCCCGGTCGAACTGGCCATGCGCTATGGCCAGCCGTCCATCGAGTCGACCCTGCAGCGCCTGGCTGCGCAGGGCATTCGCCAGGTCACCCTGGCGCCGCTGTACCCGCAGTTCGCCGACAGCACCACCACCACGGTGATCGAAGAGGTCAGGCGGGTGGTGCGCGAGCGCGGTCTCGACCTGCGCCTGTCCAGCCTGCCGCCGTTCTATGACCAGCCCGAGTACCTCGATGCCCTGGTCGCCAGCGCCAAGCCGCATCTGCAGCAGGGCTTCGATCACCTGCTGCTGAGTTTCCACGGTCTGCCCGAGCGTCACCTGCACAAGCTCGACCCGAGTGGCCACTGCCTGAAACGTGACGACTGCTGCCGCACGGCGTCGCCGCAGGTGCTCGCGCATTGCTATCGCGCCCAGTGCCTGCGCAGTGCCGAGCTGTTCGCCGAGCGCATGGGCCTGCGCCCGGAGCAGTGGTCGGTGAGCTTCCAGTCGCGTCTGGGCCGGGCGAAATGGATCGAACCCTATACCGAGACCCGGCTCGACGAACTGGCCGTGCAGGGCGTGAAGAAGCTGCTGGTGATGTGCCCGGCCTTCGTCGCCGACTGCATCGAGACCCTCGAAGAAATCGGCGACCGTGGCCGCGAGCAGTTCGTCGAGGCCGGTGGCGAGAGCCTGCAGCTGGTGCCCTGCCTGAATGACCACCCGGATTGGGTCGCGGCGCTGAAGACTTTGTGCGAACGGGCACCCCTGATGATCTGAGCCTCCGCTCAGCTGGCAACGCCGTGTCGGCTGTAGACGCGGCTTGCCTGATCGGACCATTCGCCTTGGCGGGTATGAAGCATTCGCCGACCTGATAACACCTTCGAGCGATACTCACTGCTCTTTGTATCGTCCTAAGCTGGCGCCTCTATTCAACCGCCGCGCATCGCGTCACGCGGTGCCGAGGAGAGCGTCCGTGCATAACAACAATAACGGCTATCCCTCCAGTACCCGCGCCTGGGTCACTGTCGCCATCCTGATGGTGGCGTACGTCCTGTCCTTCGTCGATCGGCAGATTCTCAACCTGCTGGTCGAGCCGGTCCGCCGCGACCTGGCGATCAACGACACGCAGATGAGCCTGCTGATGGGGTTGTCCTTCGCCCTGTTCTATACCGTCTGCGGCATTCCGCTTGGCCGTGTGGCCGACACCCGCAGCCGCCGTGGCCTGATCGCCGTGGGCATCCTGTTCTGGAGCGCGGCCACGGCTGCCTGCGGCATGGCCAGGATGTACTGGCAGTTCCTGCTCTGCCGCATCGGCGTCGGTGTCGGCGAGGCGGCACTGTCGCCTGCTGCCTATTCGCTGATCGCCGACAGCTTTTCTGCCGAGCGCCGCGCCACGGCGATCAGCGTCTATTCGATGGGACCCTACCTGGGCTCGGGGCTGGCCTTCATGGTCGGTGGCCTGGTCATCCAGCTGGCCTCGGCGCAGGGCGAGGTGACCTTGCCGCTGCTGGGCGAGGTGCGTCCGTGGCAGCTGATCTTCCTCATCCTCGGCGCCGTCGGGGTAATCTTCACCCTGCTGATGATGGCGGTCAAAGAACCGGCACGACGCGGTGTCGGGGCTGGCGTGGCGGTGCCGCTCAGTGAGGTGGGACGCTACATTCGCGCCAACCGGCGGACCGTTTTGCTGCACAACTTCGGCTTTGCCGGCCTGGCGTTCGCAGCCTACGGCAGCGCGGCCTGGGTGCCGACGTTCTACATCCGCACCTATGGCTGGGATGCCAGCCAGGTCGGTATCGTCTACGGCTGCATCGTCGCGGTGTTCGGCTGCCTGGGGGTCGTCTTCGGTGGACGCCTGGCGGACTGGATGGCCAAGCGCGGGTGCAGCGACGCCAACATGCGCGTCGGTCTCTATGGCGCACTGGGTGCCTTGCCGATGGTGGTGCTGTTTCCGCTGATGGACAATGCCTTCTGGGCCAGTGTGCTGATGGCGCCGACGGTGTTCTGCCTGAGCATGCCGGGCGGCGTTGCCGCGGCGGCGATTCAGGAGATCATGCCGAGCTCGATGCGCGGCCAGGCCTCGGCCATCTACCTGTTCGTCATCACCCTGTTCGGCCTGGGCGTGGGGCCCACCGCCGTGGCGCTGGTGACCGATTTCGTCTTCGCCGACGATGCTGCGTTGCGCTACTCGCTGCTGATCGTCACCACCCTGGCGGTGCTGATGTCGATCACCCTGCTGGCCCAGAGCCTCAAACCCTATCGCGAGAGCGTGGTGCGCCTGGAACAGTGGGCGGCCAGCCCGGCTTGAGGCGGTGTTTTTTCGGGCGTGCCGAGGGGGCTTCGGCACGCTTTATGCGCCAGGGCACAGGCTGGACGGAATTTTTGCGCTTTACTGAGGTTCTGAGTGATGCTCGTGCTACTCCGGCGCAGGCCAGCCAGGGAAACTCAGGATGGGAACGAGGCCAACGAACAGTGCAGCCTATTGGCTACGGTGGTGTGTACCGGGGCTGGCTTTGCTGTTGCTGCTGGGTGGTTGCAGCGGCCGTCTGGACAACGATTCCATCGTCTACAAGCGCAGCCCGCTGAAACCGGCCGAACTGTTGCAGAGCGATGTCGACCGCATGGCCACCCTGGCCATGCGCAACAACCTCAACAGCCTGTACCGCCTGATGAACAAGCTCTATCTGCGCAACCCGCGAGAGTGGCGCAAGAGTGCCTTCCCTGACGCCGCCGCCGCCGAGCGCGCGATCCAGCACGCCATCGAATACAACCAGGACTGGCCGACGCTGGGCGGGCGACGCGACGTCGCTGCGCTGGACTACTCGCTCAGTCCTGCGTTCCAGGGGGATCGGGTGGCGGCCTTCACCTACGCCATCGGCAGCATGCTGGTGACTGCCCATGGCGGGCGCACCGAGTTCTACCTGACCGACAGTTTCGATGCGCAGTTCATCCATAACGCCGCGCGCAATCTCGAGAAGGCCGCCTGGATGCTGAGCAACCGCCGTGATGCCGCCGGGCGACCACTGCTGCTGTCCAACGAGATATCGGAGCAGGGCAGCAACCTCAGCTACGCGGTGGAGTTCGGCAAGATGGTGGCGCGCCTCGATCTGCTGACCCATGTGCTCGAGGAGCGCTATCGGCGCATGGGGGCCAACTATGCGCAGAGTCTGTTCCTGCTGAATTTCCTGCCGGTGCAGTAGCGCTTCACTGCATCCAGCGTTGCTGGATCTGCTCCAGGGTGCCGGCTTCGCGCAGGCGCACCAGCGCCTCGGAGAACTGCCGCGCATGTTCGGTATCGTCCTTGGCGAAGGCGACGAAGCGGGGCATCTGGATCAGCGCGCGCGGCAGGACCCGTACCTGTTCCTGGGCGCGCTGCTCACGCACGAAATACAGCAGCTGGGCATGATCGCCGACGATGATGTCGATGCGCCCGGCCAGCAGCATCGACACCAGCTGGCGCGGGTTCTGCGCACTGGTGTCGCGGGACAGCGCCGCGCGGTCGAACTTCTCTTCGTAGGCATAGCCGCGCACCTGGCCGATCACGTAGGGCGACAGGTCGTCGAGGTCCTGCCAGTCTTCGATGGCGGTCTTGGCGGTGGTCATGAACACGGTGGAGCCGCTGCGCAGCGGGCCGACCAGCAGATACTGCTGCTGCCGCTGCGGGGTGCCGGCGAACTGAAAGGCCATCTGCACGTCGCCACGGTCGAGCATGCGCTTGACCCGTTCCCAGGGGTACAGGCGGATCTCGTACGGCACCTGCGCCTCGCGCAGCACCGCATCGACCAGTTCGACATCCAGCCCGCGGGGCGTCTCATCGTCGATGGTGACGAAGCTGTAGGGGGCGAACTGCTCGTCGCCCACCACACGCCATGGCTCCGCTACCACGGGTGCAGCCAGCACCAGGAGAGTGAGCAGCAGATTGCGCATGGCGGGTTTCCTCGTGGCGGGCCTGTATTCAGGCTAGCCAATTTCTGCGAGGAGGGTAGTCGCTCAGACCTTGCGCACGAACTCGGACTTGAGCTTCATCGCGCCAATGCCGTCGATCTTGCAGTCGATGTCGTGATCGCCGTCGACCAGGCGGATGTTCTTCACCTTGGTGCCCACCTTGACCACCAGCGACGAGCCCTTGACCTTGAGGTCCTTGATCACGGTGACGCTGTCGCCATCCTGCAGCGGGTTGCCCACCGAGTCCTTGATCACGCGCACGTCATCGCCCGCGTCGGCGTTCTCGCCGGCTTTCCACTCGTGGGCGCATTCGGGGCAGACCAGTTGATCGCCGTCTTCGTAGGTGTATTCGGAGTTGCACTTGGGGCAGGGTGGCAGGGCGGTCAAGGGAGGTCCTCGGTGAGTGTGGAGAAACCGCAGATTATATAGGGTTTTGTCCGGCAACGCCGCTCTGGAGCGCTGAACCGTCGAGATGCGGGTGTTTAAAATATTGGACTTCCGATTCGCGGCTCACGACCTTGTGTGCGCCGTTATCCGGACTCTTCAGGGTGCTTCGCGGCCGGTTGGCAACTGTCGGGGTGAATGATTTTGCTCACTTTTGTTTGACATATTTTACGGCTCGGGCAGACTGGCAGCAGATTCCGCTGCCGAACCGGGTAACGGGTAGTTGTGTCATCGCCCCGCTCAGGCGCGAGTGGACCCGGTTCGAGCCGCCGTCGGATGGCGGCACTCAGACTCAGGATGAGCCTTGGTGCACGGGGTTAGCCAAACAGGCCATGGGTACGACAGCGGAGACGTTCCGCTGGTATCGGTCTGCACAGCAACGACAGGCCCGGCCTGTCCCAAGGTGACGTATGTCCGACAACAAGATCCGCAACACCCCCCGCAAACCCGTCGTGTTGATGTCCATGGGCACTCAAGAGCGCAAGGGCCACGACTACCAGGTTATGACTCACAAATACATCCAGCCGCTGGTCGACTTTTCCGGTTGCGTACCGGTACTGGTGCCCACCTGCTGCGGTACCGATGATCTCGAACAGTATCTGGACATGGCCGACGGCGTGTACCTGACCGGTGCCGGCAGCAACATCGACCCGGCGCTCTACGGCCAGGAAAACGAGACGCCGAACAAGACCCAGGACCGTGATCGCGACCTGTTCGACCTGCCGCTGATTCATGCCGCCATCGCCCGTGGCCTGCCGATCTTCGCCATCTGCCGTGGCATGCAGGAAATCAACGTCGCGCTGGGCGGCGACATCTACCAGAAGGTCTATGCCGAGCCCGGTTTCAACGACCACCGGGAGAATCCCGATGACCCGGTCGACGTGCAGTACGCGCCGAGCCATGGCGTGCGCCCGGTCGCCGGCAGCTGGTTCGCCGAGCTGATGGGCAAGGACGAGATTCAGGTCAACTCCCTGCACGGCCAGGCCATTCGCAAGCTGGGCAAGGGTGTCGAGGTGCTGGCGACTGCCGAGGACGGCCTGGTCGAGGCGATCCACGCGCCGAGCCTGTCGCCGTTCCTGTTCGCGGTGCAGTGGCATCCGGAGTGGCAGGCCGCGCAGAACCCCGATTCGGTGAAGATCTTCCAGGCCTTCGGTGAAGCCTGTCAGCGCCGCGTCGCCGCACGCAGCAGCCGCCAGGCTGCCTGAGACCAGCCCCTCGGCGCCTGCCTCAGTAGGCGCCTGGCGGCTGTGGCCAGTTCAGGGTCCCGCTGTCACTGAAGCGGCGGGTACCGAACAGGCCATCGGCCAGTTTGCCCCTTAGCACGTAAGGCACTTCCTGGCCGGGGCGGTAGCCGGCCGCACCCCAGGCCTGGCGCATCACCGAAAACGCTGAAATGCTCACCGGTACGCTCAGTACCGTCTCACCGAAGCGCGGCACGCTGCCGCTCTGGTCGCTGACGCCGCTGGCCAGCGGCTGGCCGTTCACATCCAGATCCAGGGCCATGCCGTTGAAGCTCACGGCGCTGTCATTGGGGTTCTGCACCCGCAGCTTGACCGCGAAGCGGACCTCCAGGCCCTGGCCTGGCAGCGGTTCCAGGCCGACCAGGTCGACCCGTAGCGGATCATGATTGCCGAGGCTGGCGCAGGCGCCCAGGGCGGCGGCGAGCAGGGTGATCAGGCAAAGGCGGAGCAGACGGGGCATGGCGATCTTCTCTGGACGTGAATGCGTTCAGGATAGAAGACCACCGGGCGCGGCATTAGCTCCCGGCGCGTTGCCGCGCACTCAGCACCAGCGCGATACCGCCCAGCACGGCAACGGCGCTGAGCAGCAGGCGCAGGGTCAGCGCTTCGCTGAGCAGCAGGCTGCCGCCGAGGGCGGCGAGAATCGGCACGCTGAGTTGCACGGTGGCGGCCTGGCTGGCGTGCAGGCCGGGCAGGGCGCTGTACCAGATGGCGTAGCCGACGCCGGAGGTCAGCGCGCCGGACAGCAGTGCGTAGAACAGCCCCGGCCCATCCCAGTTCAGCTGCGGCAGCACGGCCAGCGCCAGCAGCAACGCCAGGGGCGTGGCCCGCAGGAAGTTGCCGGCCGTCACCGCCAGCGGGTTGCCCTGGCCGCGTCCGAGCAGCGAGTAGGCACCCCAGGCGACCCCGGCCAGCAGCATCAGCAAGGCCGCCTGCAGTGGTGGTGCGCTGGCACCGGGCAGCAGCAGGGCGAGCAGGCCGGCCGTGGCCAGCGCGGTGCCGAGACTGGCGCAAAGGCCCAGGCGTTCGCCGCGCAGCAACCCCCACAGCAGCATGCTCAACTGCACTGCGCCGAACAGCAGCAGGGCGCCGGCGCCGGTGTCCAGCTGCAGGTAGGCGAAGGAGAACGCAGCCGCATAGGTGAACAGCGCCACGGCGCCGGCCCAGCTGCCAGCCGGGGCTTGCCGGTTCTGGCGCAGTTGCAGCAGCAGCCACAGCGTGCATGCACCGGCCAGCAGGCGGACGGCAGTGAAGCTGGCGGCGTCGATGGCCGTTTCGCGCAGGGCCAGGCGGCACAGCAACGAGTTGCCGGCGAACGCCAGCATGGCGAGAGCGGTGAGCAGCAGGGTGCGCGGTGACATCGTCCATCCTTGTCGCAACGGCGGGTGATGTCAGGCAGCTAAGCACGTCAGGGCGGTGGCGTGCATTGGCGGAAGGTCGCAAATCCCTGCGACCTTGGCCTGGCTCGCACGAGCGTGCGCTCTAGAAGTGTGCCTTGACCAGCAGGCTGGCGGTGTTCTGGTCGGTCGGGCCGACGAAGTTGTCGCTGACGTAGCCGCCATCCTTGATGCCGTACTTGTTCTTCCAGTAGTCGTACTCGATACCGACGTACAGCTGCTTCTCGCCCCACTTCAGCGCCTTGCCCAGGTCGTATTTGATCTGCGGGTTGAAGTGCAGGTTGGCGTGGTAGTCGCCGCGGCGGTTGCTGTCGTTGTCCACCACCCAGTCCATGAAGCCATCGATGACGATGTCCGATTCGCCCACGCCAATGGTGTAGCTCCACACCGGGGTGATCTGCCAGACGTTGCTGCCGGCGCGATCGCCATCCGGGGTGCGCAGGTAGGTGTTGAGCTGGAAGTAGTCGAAGCCGGGGATGTCGAGGTCGACGGCCGGGCCGATCAGATAGGCATCGACATCATCCTCGCCGAACTCGTAGGTGGTGGAGATCAGCACATCCTTGATCGGGCCGAAGGAGAGGTCGGCGCCACTGATCTTGCCCAGGGAAAAACGCGGGCTGAATTCGCCGTAGAAAGTGTGGCCATCACCCGCGCCGTTGGTGGCATCGGTGTTGTACTTGATCACGTCGACGAACAGGAACAGGTCACCGAAGCTCCAGCCGCTGGCGTGCTCGAAGGTGACGGTCTGCTGGATCTCCGGGTCGATCTTGAAGTCCTGGCCGTAGAGGTAGGTCAGGCTGTTGTTCTGCCACTGCAGCAGGTCACCGGCGATGGCCTGGCCGCCGGCCAGCATGCCGCCCGCGACGAGCAGCGAAGAAAGGGTGCGATTCATGGAAGCTCCTGGTGGTTGAGACGTGTCGTTATGATTTTTTCTGGCCTGCCCGATCCAGCGGACGGTGTTCGGGGCGTCGTGTCGCGACATCAAGGGGCGCTCCCGGTACTTCGTGAACCTGTCCGCCTGGTCAGGCTGGTGCTGTCAGAGCAAAAACGGCGCCAATTCTCGTGTCTGGCAATACCCTTTTCAAATCAATCGGATAGACGTGGTTTCCGGGTGCGTTCGAGGGTTTTCTCTGCACCGTTTTCTGACCGAGAAGACAAAAATGGCCATAACTTGGTGCGCGACCGTCTGGCGGACGCTGTGGTGCGTTGGCCGGGATGTGCTTGATTAGCTTGATTATGGTCTTAATATAAATATTAAATTATGACAGTAATCTAAAAGATGAGAGGCTCTCCTCTCGCTCATCACACACCCAGGAGATGCACCATGAATACCCCTGCCACTCGCGGAACCGCCCTGATCACTGGCGCCTCTTCAGGCATCGGCGCCACCTATGCCGAGCGCCTGGCGCGTCGCGGCCATGACCTGCTGCTGGTGGCGCGCGATGCCCAGCGCCTCGATGACCTGGCCAGGCGCCTGGGGGCCGAGTACGGGGTTGCGGTCGAGGTCATGCCCGCCGACCTGACGCGCAAGAGCGACGTGCTCGCGGTGGAGCAGCGTCTGCGTGAGGACTCGCGCATCACGCTGCTGGTGAACAACGCCGGGGTGGCCATGAACGGCACGCTGGCCGCAGCGGATCTGGACCAGGCGGAAACCATGATCCAGCTGAACGTGGTCGCGCTGACTCGCCTGGCAGCCGCCGCTGCGGCCAATTTCTCCGCAGCCGGGCGCGGCGGCATCATCAACCTCGGCTCGGTGGTGGCGTTGGCGCCGGAGATGTTCAACGCCGTCTACAGCGCGACCAAGGCCTATGTGCTGAGCCTGACGCAGACCCTGGCGGGCGAGCTGCGCGGCGCTGGCGTCCAGTTGCAGGCGGTGATGCCGGGCGTGACCCGCACCGAGATCTGGGAGCGCAGTGGCACCGACGCCTCGGCGCTGCCGCCGTCGATGATCATGGAGGTAGGGGAGATGGTCGATGCGGCACTGGCCGGCTTCGATCAGCAGGAACTGGTGACCATTCCTTCGCTGCCCGACGCGGCCGACTGGGATGCCTTCGTCGGCGCCCGCGCGGCGCTGGGGCCGAATCTTTCGCACAACCAGGCGGCTGCACGCTACAAGTGACGGGAGTGGCCGGGTGTCGGACTGGCGCCCGGCCAAGCCTCATTCGCTCGGGCTGGCGGTCTTTTCCAGCAGCTTCGCGCGCGTGGTGTGCAGCAGACGGTCGGACAGTTCCGGGTCCTTGACGCTGCGCGACAGCAGCAGCGCGCCGACCATGGCCGAGAGCAGCAGCACGCTTTCGTCTGCGGCGTCGTCACCGTCCAGGCCCTGCTCGATCAGCGCCAGGCGGTTGAGCACCATCGCGTCGGTGGTCGTGCTCGGCTCACCGCGTTGCCCCAGCTCCGCGGACATGGTCGGCAGTGGGCAGCCGGCACCCGGGTTGGCGCGATGGGCATCGGACAGGTAGCGCTGGATGAGCCGTCGCAGCGGCGAGCCGCTTTCCTCAGGTGCCTGCTGCAGGCTGCTCGCCAGGGTCTGCACGGCGTGCTGCAGGGCGGTTTCCACCAGCTCGTCCTTGGACTTGAAGTGGGCGTAGAAGCCGCCATGGGTGAGGCCCAGCGCCTTCATCAGCGGTTGCAGGCCGGTTGCCCCCACGCCGTCACGGCGAAAGCGCAGGGCGGCTTCCTCGATGATGCGTTGATGGGTCTTGGCCTTGTGATCTTCCGAATAGCGCATGGGCTGTCCCGTGTTTCAGATGCTGGCTGTCATCTTACACGCGCGTCGTCGCTCTGGCGCGCCGTGTTCATGTCGAGGATCAGGCAGGTGGTGGACGCGACGGCGTAGAGGCGCTCGTCGACATCGTACAGGCGCCCTTCGGCCAGGGCGGTGGAGCGGCCGACATGGATGATGCGACCTTCGGCGCGCACCGGACCGGCTTCGCTGCGCAGTGCGCGAATGTAGCTCACCCGCAGGTCGGCGGTGGTGTAGCCCTGGCCCGGCTTGAGCTGCGTATGCACGGCGCAACCCATGCAGGAGTCGAGCAGGGTGGCGATGTAGCCGCCATGCACGCTGCCCAGTGGGTTGTAGTGGCTAGGGTCGGGCGCGCCCTGGAAGACGAACAGGCCATTGGCCCAGTGCACGGGGGTGAAGCCGAGCACGGCGTTGATCGGCGGCGAGGGCAGGTCACCACGGCCGATGCCGTCGAAGAAGTCCATCGGCGCCATGGCGGCGACTTCGGCCAGGCTCAGCGTGCCGGGGGCGGCGAGCTGGCTGCGCAGCGCCTGTTCTTCGGCGATCCAGGTGGCGAGGCGGGCATCTCGGGATGAAGCGGTCATGACGACTCCTGATAAATATGATGGACGACATTCAATTTTTCATATTATGGTCGAAATATAAATAGCCGCCAGTCGTTGTCACTCGGAGCCTTGCCATGCAGCCTTCCCGCATTCTGTTGCTCATCCTCATGCTGCTCACGGCATTGGGGGAGACCTCCACGCAGTTGCTGATTCCCGCGCTGGGTGAGCTGGAGCGTGGCTTGCACGCCGAGCCCGGCAGCAGCCTGCTGGCGCTCTCGTTGTTCGTCGCGGCCTTCGGCCTGGGCCAGCTGCTGCTGGGGCCACTGTCCGACCGGCTGGGGCGCAGGCCGGTGCTGCTCGCTGGGCTGAGCCTGTACCTGCTGGCGACCCTGGGCATGCTGCTGGCGCCAGACATCGAGGTGCTGATCGGCATGCGCGTACTGCAGGGCCTGGGCGCCTGCGCGGCGCTGGTGCTGGCACGCGCCATCGTCCGCGACGTGTGGCAGGAGCAGGCGGGGCCGGCCCTGGCGCTGACGGTGTTGGGGATGTTCGCCGCCATCGTCCTGTCGCCGGTGATCGGCGGCCTGCTGACCCAGTACGGCGGGTGGCGCGCACCGCTGCTGGCCACCCTGGGGCTGGGCGGCCTGGCGTTGCTGTCGACCCTGTTCAGCTACCGCGAGACCCACCTGCAGCGGGACCCGCAGGCCGGCCGCCTCAGGGGCCTGCTGGCCAGTTACCTGCAGGTGCTGCCGAGTTGCCGCGCGCTGGCGCTGACCATCGCCTGTACCTACGGCGCGATGTTCGTCGTGGTGGCCGGCTCGTCGTCGGTCTACATCGGTTTGCTGGGGCTGAGCGCTGCGCAGTACGGCCTGACCTTCGCCCTGATCGTTTCCGGCCTGCTCGGCGGCGCGCTGTTCACCCTGCGCAACGTGCAGCGCCTGGGGCCGCTGCGGGTGGTGGGCATCGGCGTCGGCCTGGTGCTGGTGGGCGCCTTGCTGACGCTGCTGATCTACCTGGCGTTCGGTCTGTCGCTGCTGGGGTTGTCGCTGCCCCAGGTGCTGGTGACGCTGGGTGGCGGCATGCTGCTGCCCGCCGCCGTGGCCGGTGCGGTGATTCCCAACCCGCAGCGCGCAGGGCTGGCGGCGGGGCTGATGGGGTTTTCGCAGATGGCCGGTGCGACCCTGGCCGGGTTGCTGCTGGGGGCCCTGCAGGATGGCTCGGCCTGGCCTATGGTTGCCTTGAACGCGCTGTTCGCTGGCCTGGCGTTTCTACTCTTCCATCTCTTGCGGGCACGTCCGGTCGTCACGACTGCGCTGGCCGGCAAACTTCCCTGATCCGAGGAAAAAGCTATGAGCAGCTATGACGTAGTCATCATCGGCGCCGGCCCTGGCGGCTACAACGCGGCCATCCGTGCCGGGCAACTGGGGTTGAAGGTGGCGTGCGTGGAGGGGCGCGAAACCCTGGGAGGCACCTGCCTGAATGTCGGCTGCATGCCCTCGAAGGCGCTGCTGCATGCCTCGGAGCTATACGAAGCGGCGGCCGCCGGCGAACTGAGTGCCCTCGGCGTGGAGGTCACGCCGACGCTCAACCTCAAGCAGATGATGAAACAGAAGGCCGACAGCGTCGAAGCGCTGACCAAGGGCGTGGAATTCCTGTTTCGCAAGAACAAGGTGGAATGGGTCAAGGGCTGGGCGCGCATCGACGGCCCCGGACGGGTACAGGTCAGGTTGCACGAGGGCGGCGAGCGCCTGCTCGAGACGACGAACATCGTCATCGCCAGTGGTTCCGAGCCGACGCCGTTGCCGGGCGTCGAGATCGACAACCAGCGCATCCTCGATTCCACCGGCGCCTTGTCGCTGTCCGAGGTGCCCCGGCACCTGGTGGTGATCGGTGCCGGGGTGATCGGCCTGGAACTGGGCTCGGTATGGCGTCGCCTGGGCAGCCAGGTCACGGTGGTGGAATACCTCGATCGCATCTGCCCCGGCCTGGACGGCGAGACCGCCAGGACGCTGCAACGCACCCTGGGCAAGCAGGGCATGAGCTTCAAGCTCGGTACCAAGGTCACGGCGGCCCGTTCGGACAAGCGCGGCGTGAGCCTGAGTCTGCAGCCGGCTGCCGGCGGGGCGCAGGAGACCCTGGACGCCGATTACGTGCTGGTGGCCATCGGTCGCCGCCCCTACACCCGTGGCCTGGGGCTGGAGAGCGTGGGACTCGCTACCGATCAGCGCGGCATGCTCGGCAACGACAGGCAGCACAGCGCTGTGCCCGGTGTCTGGGTGATCGGTGATGTCACCTCCGGGCCGATGCTGGCGCACAAGGCCGAGGACGAGGCGGTGGCCTGCATCGAGCGCATCGCCGGGCATGCGGCCGAGGTCAACTACGGGGTGATCCCCGGGGTGATCTACACCCGTCCGGAAGTGGCCAGCGTCGGCAAGGGCGAGGAGGAACTGAAGGCCGAGGGGCGTGCGTACAAGGTCGGCAAGTTCCCCTTCAGCGCCAACAGCCGGGCGAAGATCAACCACGAGACCGAAGGCTTCGTGAAGATCATCGCCGATGCCAACACCGACCAGATTCTCGGCGTGCACATGATCGGCCCGAGCGTCGGCGAGCTGATCGGCGAGTACTGCGTCGCCATGGAGTTCTCCGCCTCGGCCGAAGACATCGCCCTGACCTGCCACCCGCACCCGACCCGCTCGGAAGCCGGACGGCAGGCCGCGATGGGCGTGCACGGCTGGACGATGCAGGCGTGACGCCCATCGCCGAGTGCGCTGCCCCCAAGGGACGCCGCGCCGGTGCCCGAGGGGGCGTCAGAGCACGTGGTCGAGGTTGACCGGTTCGCCTGGCCGGGTGTGCAGCTTGGCGCGGATGTCGGCGAACACCTTGTCGTACTCGTCGTGGCCGCGCATCACCGGGCTGGCGTTGATGGGCAGGCCATGGCGGGCGGCGGCGCGGGTGGCCACGCTGGCGAAATTGAAGGCCACGTCGCGGTGCAGTTCGAACTCCTCCTCGAACGGCTTGCCGCGTACGGTGCCGGCCAGGCGCATGTGCAGCATCGGTCCCTGTTGCGGGTCCTGGCGTACTTCGTAGTAGAAGTCGACCGAGAACGGCGGGATGTGGCGCAAGGCGTCGGGGCGGTCGAGGTTGTCACGGTGCAGGTGGCCGGGGGTGAACATGCTGCGGTCCTCCTTCAGCGATGGACAATGCCGTCGCAGGCCATGCTGATGCGTGTGCCGGAGCGGCCCTGGACGATGGCTTCGATGTTTTCCAGCGAGCCGATCACCGCGACGCAGCCGGTGTTGCGGGCGAACTCGCAGGCGGCCTGTACCTTCGGCCCCATGGAGCCGGCGGCGAAACCGAGGTCCTCGAGCGCATCGGGATGGGCTTCGGCGATGGCCTTCTGGGTCGGCTTGCCCCAGTCGACGTAAGCGCCGTCCACGTCGGTGGCGATCACCAGCAGGTCGGCATTCAGCTGTTCGGCCAGCAGCGCCGAGCACAGGTCCTTGTCGATCACCGCCTCGACGCCGCGCAGCTGGTCGCCGTCGTACATGGTCGGGATGCCGCCGCCACCGGCGCAGATCACCACGCTGCCTTTTTCCAGCAGCCACTTGATCGGGCGGATCTCGAAGATGCGCTGTGGCCGCGGGCTGGCCACCACGCGGCGGAACTTGTCGCCATCCGGGGCAATGCTCCAGCCTTTCTCGGCGGCCAGGCGCTCGGCTTCCTCCCGGGCATAGACCGGGCCGATGGGCTTGGTCGGGTGCTTGAACGCCGGGTCGGCGCTGTCCACCTCGACCTGGGTGAGGATGGTGGCGAAGGGCACCTCGAAGGGCAGCAGGTTGCCCAGCTCCTGTTCGATCATGTAGCCGATCATGCCCTCGGTTTCGGCGCCGAGCACGTCCAGCGGGTAAGGGTTGGCTGCGTCGAAGGCGTTGCCTTGCAAGGCCAGCAGGCCAACCTGCGGACCGTTGCCGTGGGCGATCACCAGCTCGACGCCGGGAGCGACCTTGGCGATCTGCAGGCAGGCAACGCGCACGTTGTCACGCTGGTTTTGCGCAGTCATGGCTTCGCCGCGACGAAGCAGGGCGTTACCGCCCAGAGCGATGACGAGTCGCATACTGTTCTCCTTGGTCCAGGCGCCTGAGCGCCCGGCTTTGCGCAGGATAGGGCTTGCTGGCAAGCCCTATCCTGCAGGTGCCATTTGTCAGATATCCGCCAGGGTCGCGACCAGGATCGCCTTGATCGTGTGCATGCGGTTTTCCGCCTGCTCGAAGGCGATGTTCCACGGCGACTCGAAGACCTCTTCGGTGACCTCGATGCCGTTCTTCAGGTGCGGGTACTGCTCGGCGATCTGCTTGCCGACCTTGGTCTCGCTGTTGTGGAAGGCCGGCAGGCAATGCATGAACTTGACCCGTGGATTGCCAGCGGCCTTCATGATCTCGGCGTTGACCTGATAGGGCAGCAGTTCCTCGATGCGCTCGCCCCAGGCCTCCACCGGTTCACCCATGGACACCCACACGTCGGTATGCACGAAGTCCACGCCCTTGACCGCTTCCTTCGGGTCTTCGGTGAGTAGCAGGCGCGCGCCGCTCTCTTCCGCGAAGCGCTTGCAGGCGGCGACGTGCTCGTCGCTCGGCCACAGGGCCTTGGGAGCGGCGATGCGCACGTCCATGCCGAGCTTGGCGCCGATCAGCAGCAGCGAGTTGCCCATGTTGTTGCGTGCATCGCCCAGGTAGGCGTAGGCGATGTCATGCAGCGGCTTGTCGCTGTGCTCGCGCATGGTCAGCACGTCGGCGAGCATCTGCGTCGGGTGGTATTCGTCGGTGAGGCCGTTGAACACCGGCACGCCGGCATGCTGCGCCAGCTCCTCGACGATCTCCTGGTGGAAGCCGCGGTACTCGATGGCGTCGTACATGCGCCCGAGCACGCGGGCGGTGTCCTTCATGCTTTCCTTGTGACCGATCTGCGAGGAGTTGGGGTCGATGTAGGTGACGTTGGCGCCCTGGTCGTAGGCGGCCACCTCGAAGGCGCAACGGGTGCGGGTGGAGGTTTTCTCGAAGATCAGCGCGATGTTCTTGCGTTGCAGGTGTCGCTGCTCGGTGCCGGTGTACTTGGCGCGCTTGAGATCGCGCGAGAGGTCGAGCAGGTAGCGCAGCTCCCGGGTGCTGTGGTGCATCAGGCTGAGCAGGTTGCGGTTGTGCATGTTGAAAGCCATGGTTCTCTCTCCTTGTGGGCGGTCGAACGCCCCGGTGGCGGATGGCCGCCGGGGCCGGCTCGATCAGTAATCGATAGGGTCGCGGATGATCGGGCAGGTCATGCAGTGGCCACCGCCACGGCCGCGCCCGAGTTCGCTGGCGCTGATGGTGATGACCTCGACCCCGGCCTTGCGCAGCAGGGTGTTGGTGTAGGTGTTGCGGTCGTAGCCGATGACCACGCCGGGCTCCAGGCAGACCACGTTGTTGCCGTCGTCCCATTGCTCGCGTTCGGCTTCATAGGCGTCGCCACCGGTCTCCACCACGCGCAGTTGCTTGAGGCCGAGCGATTCGGCGACCACGTCGAGGAAGGATTTTTCCTCGCGGCGCACGTCGACTCCGCCGGGGCGGCTCTCGTCCGGACGCAGGGTGAAGGGCACGATCGAGTTGGCCACTTCCGGGAAGATGGTCACCAGGTCGCGGTCGCAGAAGCTGAACACGGTGTCCAGGTGCATGGCGGCGCGGGACTTGCCGAGCCCGGCTACCACCACCTTGTTCGCCGCGCCCTTGGCGAACAGCGCGCGGGCGACCTGACCGATGGCCTGGTGCGAGGTGCGCTCACCCATGCCGATCAGCACGGTGCCGTTGCCGATGGGCATGACGTCGCCGCCTTCCAGGGTGGCCGAGCCATGGTCCTTGTCCGGGTCGCCATACCAGATGTCGAACTGTTCGCCGGCGAAGTCCGGGTGGAACTTGTAGATGGCGCTGGCCAGCAGGGTTTCCTGGCGGCGTGCCGGCCAGTGCATGGGGTTGAGCGTGACGCCGCCGTAGATCCAGCAGGTGGTGTCGCGGGTGAACTGGGTGTTGGGCAGCGGCGGGAAGATGAAGCTGGACTCGCCGAGGTAGGCGTTGAACATCTTCGCCGCCTCGGAGTTCTTGTGCCTGGCCAGGTCGGCGCCGGAGACGCCACCGATGAGGAACTCGGCGATGCGCCGATGCTCCAGTCCTTCGACGAAATCGCGCACTTCGCTGAGCAGGCCGAGGCCGACGCTGTTGGCGGTGATCTTGCGGTCGAGAATCCACTTCAGCGCTTCGGGGTTGCTGATGGTCTCTTCCAGCAGGTTGTGCATTTCCACGACGTCGACGCCCCGTTCGCGCATCTTGGTCATGAAATCGAAGTGGTCGCGCTTGGCCTGCGATACCCAGATCACGTCGTCGAACAGCAGTTCGTCGCAGTTGGCCGGGGTCAGGCGCAGGTGCGCCAGGCCCGGCGAGCAGACCATTACCTTGTGCAGTTTGCCGGCTTCGGAATGAACGCCGAGGGGTTTCTTGCTCATGAAAGAACTCCTTCTCCTAGAGACTCAGGAAACCGTCGTAGAGCCCGTAGGCTGCAATGGCGGCACCGATCAGTACGGCGACGAGGATCAGCTTCTCGACGCCGGTGAAAATGGGCTGTCCCAGTTCGTGCTTGGCCTTGGCGAAGAGAATCGCGCCTGGGGCGTAGAGCAGGGCCGAGAGCAGCAGGTACTGCACGCCGGCGGCGTACAGCAGCCAGACCGCGTACAGGGTGGAAACCAGGGCGATCAGCAGGTCCTTGTTGCGCTCGCCGGCGGCGTTCTCGTAGGTCTCGCCACGCACGGCCAGCAGTACCGCGTAGGCGCTGGACCAGAAGTAGGGCACCAGGATCATCGAGGTGGCCAGGTACAGCAGGCTGAGGTAGGTGGACGCGTTGAACAGGGTGATGATCAGGAACAGCTGGATCAGCCCGTTGGACAGCCACAGCGCGTTGGCCGGAACGTGGTTGGCGTTCTCCTTGCGCAGGAACTCCGGCATGGTGTGGTCGCGGGCGCTGGCGAAGAGGATCTCGGCGCACAGCAGCGTCCACGACAGCAGCGCTCCGGCCAGGGAGACGATCAGGCCGATGGAAATCAGCTGCGCGCCCCAGGGGCCGACCACCTGCTCCAGCACGCCGGCCATCGACGGGTTCTTCAGCCCGGCCAGCTCGGCCTGGGCCATGATGCCCTGCGACAGGATGTTGACCAGGACCAGCAGCAGGAGCACGCCGACGAAGCCGATCACCGTGGCCTTGCCGACGTCGCTGCGCTTCTCGGCGCGGGCCGAGAAGATGCTCGCCCCCTCGATGCCGATGAACACCCAGACGGTGACCAGCATCATGTTGCGCACCTGGTCCATCACGCTGCCCAGGTCGCTGTTGCCGCGTCCCCAGAAGTCACTGGTGAACACGTCGAGCTTGAAGGCGATGGCGGCGATGATGATGAACAGCGCCAGCGGCAGCATCTTGGCGATGGTGGTGACGGTATTGATGAAGGCCGCCTCCTTGATGCCACGCAGCACCAGGAAGTGCAGCAGCCACAGCAGGATCGAGGCGCAGATCACCGCCGGCAGGGTGTTGCCCTCGCCGAACACCGGGAAGAAGTAGCCGAGGGTGGAGAACAGCAGCACCATGTAGCTGACGTTGCCGATCCAGGCACTGATCCAGTAGCCCCAGGCCGAGGAAAAACCCATGTAGTCGCCGAAACCGGCCTTGGCGTAGGCGTACACCCCGCCATCGAGTTCGGGCTTGCGGTTGGCCAGGGTCTGGAAGACGAATGCCAGGGTGAGCATGCCGACCCCGGTGATCAGCCAGCCGATCAGGGTGGCACCGGCGCTGGCGCTGGCGGCGATGTTCTGCGGCAGGGAAAAGATACCGCCACCGACCATGGAGCCGACCACCAGCGCGATCAGGGCGCCGAGGCGGAGTTTTTGCGTCGAATCAGACATCTCAATTACCTCCATGTCACGTGGGGACATTGGTATTGAGCGCGTTTGACGAGCACAGCATCCTGACTTGAATCAATGGACCAGGTTCGTCAACGCACATCCCTGTTTCAGGCGTTGTCGAGCACGTGCGACGAGGCAGGACTGCAGCTCGGTCCGACGCTTTGCAGGCGTCAGCCTGATCAGACACTAGTCAGTTTTCTTGACAACGCAATGATGGCGAAATGAAAACTTTTCGCATGCGTGGGGAGGGGCAGGCGGGGTGGGTGACCCCGCCTGGTGCGTTTGCCGGGTAGGCGTACGCGGGCCCGGAGGCCTATCGGGAAGGAACACGGCGCCGGGCGGGTAGCCCCTGCAGGCAGTCGCGCCGTGGTTGCAGCATGCCGTGGAAAGCTTTCAGCAGGCTTTCCACGGTGCGACTCGGTGATGACGCCGGCGATCAGCCGATGGTCATCAGGCTGGCGTTGCCACCCGCCGCCGCGGTGTTGACGCTCAGGGCGTGTTCGACCAGCAGGCGCTCCAGCGCGATGTCGGTCTCGCCCTTGTTCAGGCCGTGCACGCCGATGATGGCGCCCTTGCGCTGCGCAGCCTGCTCGCTCACCGCGCGCAGCTGGTCGGAATCGCCATGGTGCAGGATGGCATCCAGCTCCACGTCGATGCTGTTCCAGTCGGCCACCAGCTGGATGTGCTTCTGCACCTCCTTCGGCAGTTCGCTGTACAGCGCGCGCTGGCTTTCCAGCCAGATCGCCCGGCTGCCGACCGCCAGGGTGGCGGCCAGCTGGGCCAGCAGGTCGCCGCGCTCGTCGGCGAGGTTGAGTACGTGCTCGCGCGGCAGCAGGGTGTAGCTGTTGCGCTCGCCGGTCGGGCCGGTCAGCAGGTGGCTGCTGTAGCTCTGCGACAGGCTGCGGTACTGCTCGAACAGGGTGGCGATGGCCGGCTCCTGCTGGCCTGCCCACTCGGCGAAGGCGGCGCGCAGCTTGTCCAGCTCGCTCGGCGCGGGCAGGGTCTGCACGTCGGCCTGTCGCAGGTACTGGGCAACGGCTTCCTGCGGACGGGTCGACAGCAGGCGGTACAGGTACAGCGGGCCGCCGGCTTTCGGGCCGGTGCCGGACAGGCCTTCGCCGCCGAACGGCTGCACACCGACCACGGCGCCGACCATGTTGCGGTTGACGTACAGGTTGCCGACCTTGGCTGTGCCCACCACCTGGGCGATGGTCTCGTCGATGCGCGTGTGCACGCCGAGGGTCAGGCCGTAGCCGCTGTCGTTGATCTGCTGCAGCAGCTTGCCGAGGTCGGCGCGCTGGTAGCGCACCACGTGCAGCACCGGGCCGAAGATCTCGCGCTTCATTTCATCGAAGCTGTCCAGCTCGATCAGGGTCGGCACGACGAAGGTACCGCGCTTGATTTCTTCGCCGTTGGCGCGCGCCAGCTGGGTGACCTTGCGGCCTTTCTCGCGCAGCTTCTGGATGTGGGTCTCGATGCCCGCCTTGGCTTCGGCGTCGATCACCGGGCCGATGTCGGTGTTCAGGCGCTCCGGGTTGCCCAGGCTGTACTCGGCCATGGCGCCCTTGAGCATGGTCAGCACGCGGTCGGCGACGTCATCCTGCACGCACAGCACGCGCAGGGCCGAGCAGCGCTGGCCGGCGCTGTCGAAGGCAGAAGCCACCACGTCCATCACCACCTGCTCGGTCAGTGCCGAGGAGTCGACGATCATGGCGTTGAGGCCGCCGGTCTCGGCGATCAGCGGAATGGTACGGCCCTGGGCATCCAGGCGGCCGGCGATGTTGCGCTGGAGGATGCCGGCGACTTCGGTGGAACCGGTGAACATCACGCCACGCACGCGCTCGTCACCCACCAGGCGCGCACCGACGGTTTCGCCACGGCCCGGCAGCAGCTGCACGGCACCTGCAGGCACGCCGGCCTCGAGGAGGATGCGCACGGCCTGGGCGGCGACCAGCGGGGTCTGCTCGGCGGGCTTGGCCAGCACGGTGTTGCCGGCGGCCAGCGCCGCA
Organism: Pseudomonas sp. REST10; assembly: GCF_029542605.1. Classification (NCBI taxonomy): domain Bacteria; kingdom Pseudomonadati; phylum Pseudomonadota; class Gammaproteobacteria; order Pseudomonadales; family Pseudomonadaceae; genus Pseudomonas; species Pseudomonas sp. REST10. Next base: position 1,419,055 of record NZ_CP035677.1, read on the forward strand.
GCGACCTGGCCGCTGAAGATGGCCAGGGGGAAGTTCCACGGGCTGATGCACACCACCGGGCCCAGCGGGCGGTGGCTGTCGTTGCCGAAGCTGCGCGCCTGGATCGCGTAGTAGCGCAGGAAATCCACGGCCTCGCGCACTTCGGCGATGGCGTTGGCGAAGGTCTTGCCGGACTCGCGCACCAGTAGGCCCATCAGTTGCTGCAGCTCGGCTTCCATCAGGTCGGCGGCGCGTTCCAGCACGGCGGCGCGCTCGGCCGGCAGGGTGGACTGCCAGATCTGTCCGCTGGCCATGGCGCAGAGGATGGCGCTGTCGACGTCGGCGATGCTGGCTTCGCGCACGTGGCCGACCAGGTCGCGGTGGTCGGCCGGGTTGCGTACCGGCTCCGGCTCGCCCGGGGTTGCACCATCGCAACCCAGCATCGGCTCGGCCAGGTAGCTGTGGTTGGCGGTCGACAGCAGTGCCGAGGACAGCGAGCCGAGGCGGTGTTCGTTGGCCAGGTCGAGGCCGGCGGAGTTGAGGCGCTGCTGGCCGTACAGGTCACGCGGCATGGGGATGCGCGGGTGCGGCAGGCCGATGGTGCCTTCCTGGGCGGCCATCTGCTCGACCTGGACCACCGGGTCCAGCACCAGGTCTTTCAGCGAGATGCTGTGGTCGGCGATGCGGTTGACGAAGCTGGTGTTGGCGCCGTTTTCCAGCAGGCGGCGTACTAGGTAGGCGAGCAGGGTCTCGTGGCTGCCCACCGGCGCATAGATGCGGCACGGGCGGTTCAGCTTGCCATCGGCAATCTTGCCGACCACCTGCTCGTACAGCGGCTCGCCCATGCCGTGCAGGCACTGGAACTCGTACTGGCCCGGGTAGTAGTTCTGCCCGGCCAGGTTGTAGATGGCCGACAGCGAGTGGGCGTTGTGCGTGGCGAACTGCGGGTAGATGGCTTCCGGCGCGGCCAGCAGCTTGCGTGCGCAGGCGATGTAGGACACGTCGGTGTACGGCTTGCGGGTGTACACCGGGTAGCCTTCCAGGCCGTTGACCTGGGCCAGCTTGATCTCGCTGTCCCAGTAGGCGCCCTTGACCAGGCGGATCATCAGGCGGTGGCGGCTGCGCTTGGCCAGGTCGACGACGTAGTCGATCACGTACGGGCAGCGCTTCTGGTAGGCCTGGATGACGAAACCGATGCCGTTCCAGCCGGCGAGGCTCGGCTCGAAGCACAGGCGCTCGAGCAGGTCCAGCGACAGCTCCAGGCGGTCGGCTTCCTCGGCGTCGATGTTGATGCCGATGTCGTACTGCTTGGCCAGCTGGGTCAGGCTCAGCAGAGTCGGGTACAGCTCCTCCATCACGCGCTCGTACTGGGCGCGGCTGTAGCGCGGGTGCAGGGCCGAGAGTTTGATCGAGATGCCCGGGCCTTCGTAGATGCCGCGGCCATGCGAGGCCTTGCCGATGGCATGGATGGCCTGCTCGTAGGAGGCCAGGTAGCGCTTGGCGTCTTCTTCGGTCAGCGCGGCTTCGCCGAGCATGTCGTAGGAGTAGCGGAAGCCCTTGCTTTCCAGGGTGGCGGCGTTGGCCAGGGCTTCGGCGATGGTCTCGCCGGTGACGAACTGCTCGCCCATCAGGCGCATGGCCATGTCCACGCCCTTGCGGATCACCGGCTCGCCGCTCTTGCCGATGATGCGGTTGAGTGCCGAGGTCATGCCCGCTTCGTTATGGGTGGAGACCAGCTTGCCGGTGATCAGCAGGCCCCAGCTCGCCGCGTTGACGAACATCGACGGGCTCTGGCCCAGGTGCTGGCTCCAGTTGCCGTTGGCGATCTTGTCGCGGATCAGGGCGTCACGGGTGGCCTTGTCCGGGATGCGCAGCAGCGCTTCGGCCAGGCACATCAGCGCCACGCCTTCCTGCGACGACAGCGAGAACTCCTGCAGCAGGCCCTGCACCAGGCCCTGGCGGCCGCTGGCGTTCTTCTGCTTGCGCAGCTTCTCGGCGATGCCGAGGGCCAGCTTCTGCGAGGCCTCGGCCTGCTCCCTGGTCAGGCGCGCCTGCTCCAGCAGCATGGGCACCACTTCGGTTTCCGGGCGGCGATAGGCGCTGGTGATGGCGGCGCGCAGCACCGACTGCGGCAGGATGCTCTCGGCGAAGTCGAGGAACACCTGCAGGCCTTGTTCGGTCAGCGACTCCAGGGCTTCCTCACCGGCGGCTGCGGCCAGGCCGGCATGCTCGGCGGGCGTCAGACCACTCTCGACCTGCTCCAAGTAGTTGAAGATTGCCTGCTTGATCATCCAGTGCGGAGTGCGGTCGATCTGCTGGGCGGCCTTCTTCAAGCGCTCGCGGGTGGCATCGTCGAGTTTTACGCCAAGGGTGGTGGTAGCCATGAGGAGTCCTACTTGTTATCAGGTTATGCACGGTAGAAAAATTGCCTGGGCAATCTTTGACGTCGCCTGCGACGGCCCGAAGGGTTGCTGCCAGGGATGGCGGGCAACAGAAAAGCTGCGGGAGATTAAACCTGAGAATATGCAAGGTGCAACCAGGTGCAACCAATAAATGCTCCGGGGCGACGAACGTCAGGGCCCGCTGCTCTTGCACCTCAAGGGTGCACGCAGCGGCGCGGCCTGGGTCGCGGCCTGGCAGCCGGGCGAGCGAGGGTCGGCCTGCTTCAGGTGCAACCAAGGTTGTACCCGTTCGGCAGGGCTGCCGTTCTTTCAGGGTAGACCGCGCTGATGAGTTTGCCGGGGCGGGGTGACGGGCTGCGCGTGCCCGTTGCGGGAGGGAGGGTCAGCCGTTGCAGTTTTCACCGATGCGCTGATAGATCAGCGTGTGTCGCTCGCCCTGGGAGTCCAGGTAGACCAGGCGGGCTTCGCCGACGTCGCAACCCTGGGGCAGGGTCTGGCTGACGATCCGGGCGATATCCAGTTGCATGCCGTAGTGATAGTGCTCGGCCGTTTCGGCCTGGGCCAGGTCGATGCTGCAACCCAGCGCCAGCAGGCAGGCGATCGCTTTCATGATGACCTCGATAGGGTACTGAAGGTGGTGCTAAAGAGGGCCGGCGTGCCGGCCCGAGGGGCGCTGGCCAGGAGCAGGGGAGGAGGCCAGCGCCGGGTGGAGCGGGGGCTTCAGCCCTGCTGGTCGGCCTGCTGCGCGTGGGTCGATTGCGCGTGGCGCTCGGCATTCGCCTCGTGCTGCTGTTGCAGCTGCGCCTGTTGGTGAGCGATGAAGGCGGGCGACTCTTCGGCCAGGCAGGCCTGAGCGGCGAGCAGGGTGCTGAGGGAGAGGGCGGCGGCAGTCATAAGGTTTTTCATGGGGTGATCCTCATGGGATTCTTCGTGGGTTCGAAGCCATCCTAATGAGGCGTGCACAGGCGAAAAAGCGCGTTCCGGGTGAATGACCCTTACCTCTTGCGCAACAATTTCTCCGCCGTCGCCCAGTGCTGCGGGTCGTCCAGTATGGCCTCGTCGCCCTGCAGCAGAGGCGGCAGTTCGGCCTTGAGGAATTCGACCCAGGTGCGGGTCTTGGCATCCAGGAAGCGCCGCGACGGATAGATCGCGTAGATGTTCAGCGCGCGCAGGCGGTGTTGCGGGAGGATGCGCAGCAGGCGTCCCTCGCGCAGCGGCTGGCTGGCCACGAAGGACGGCAACAGGCAGAAACCCATGCCGGCCTGGGCGGCCTTGACCAGTGCCTCGGCGACGTTGACCTGAAAGCATTCGCTCGGCAGGGCCTCCAGTTGTTCGTCACCGAAATCCCACTGACCGCGATACAGCGGGTCGGTCAGGCGCAGGTGACGGTGCCGTTGCAGGTCCTGCGGCTGCTCGGGGATGCCGTACTGGGCCAGGTAGCTGGGGGCTGCGCAGATCACGCTGTGGATCGCCCCGAGGTGCTGCGCGACCAGTTGCGAGTCCGGCAGGTCACGGGCGAAGGCGATGGTCACGTCGTGGCCGTCTTCGAGCAGGTCGGGGGTGCGCTGGGCCAGGGTCAGCTCCACCACGACCTGGGGGTGGTGTTCGGCGTAGCGGGCGATCAGCGGGGTGACGTGCTGCAGGCCGAGACCGGTCATGGTGTGCACGCGCAGGCGACCGCTGGGGGTCTGGTGAGCGCCGCGGGCTTCGGCGTCGGCCTCGTCGACCTGCTCGAGGATCTGCCGGCAGCGCTCCAGGTAGCGTTCGCCGGTTTCGGTCAGGGCCAGGCGCCGCGTGGTGCGCTGCAACAGGCGCGCCTGCAGGTGCTGCTCCAGGTCGGCGATCAGCCGTGACACCTGTGCCGTGGACAGGTCGAGTGCCTGCGCCGCGGCGGTGAAGCTGCCGCGCTCGACCACCTGAACGAACACGCGCATGCCATGCAAGGTATCCATTGTTGCTCCTGGCGTAATGAGCCAGGGGCATTATGCGCGATTACAGCGCGCCGAGGATCAGTTGTGCCGCCACCGCGAACATCATCGCCGCGACCCCCAGGTCGATCAGGCGCCAGGTCAGCGGGCGGGCCAGCCAGGGGGCGAGCCACGCCGCGCCGAGCGCCAGCGCGCTGAACCACAGCAGCGAGGCACTGGCGGCGCCGGCTGCATAGGCGCCAGGCTGGGGCTGCTGGGCGCCCAGCGAACCGATCAGCAGCACCGTGTCGAGGTAGACGTGCGGGTTGAGCAGGGTGACCGCCAGCGCCGCGAGCATCACCGCGCGCAACGAGCGCGGCTCGCTGCCGCTGGCCTGCAGCGCCTGGGGGCGTACGGCGCGCAGCAGCGCCTGGCTGGCGTACCAGATCAGGAAGGCCGCACCGCCCCAGCGGGCGATGGCCAGCAGCGTCGGGCTCTGTGCCAGCAGGGTGGCCAGGCCGAAGACCCCGGCCGCGACCAGCAACGCATCGCAGAGGATGCACAGGGCCGCCACCGGCAGGTGATGCTCGCGGCGCAGGCTCTGCGCCAGGACGAAGGCGTTCTGCGCGCCGATGGCCATGATCAGGCCGATGGCGACCAGCAGGCCGTTGCTGTAGCTCTGCCACATCAGGCGGATTCCGGCAGGGAGGACGCCGCCAGGGCGCGCAGGGTGGACAGTGCCCGTTCGGCGCGTTCGCTGGGCACGAAGAGGTGGTCGTGGTGAAAGCCGGCGACCACGTTGCAACTGATGCCGGCCTGCGCCAGGGCGGCGGAGAAGGATGCGGTCAGGCCCACCGCCGCCAGCGACGAATGCACTTGCAGGGTGATCCAGGCCGCGACGTAGTCGTAGCTCAGACCGTGGGCATCGGCGCTTTCCCGTGGCAGCACCAGGGTCAGGCCTTCGGCTTCCTGCACGCTGGCCAGCGGGCGCAGGGCGCTGCAGTCGTGATCGGCGGCGACGCAGCAGAATACGTACTGACCGGGGTTGAGGTGCGGCGTCATGCTCTGCAGCAGTCGCGCGAGGTTGGTTTCGCCGGACATGGCGGGCTCCTGATCGAGTGAATGCTGGCGATTCTGCTGAGCCTGGATGTATAAGAGAAACAAATATTGCTGATCACTCATTAGGAAAATCGATTGTTCGACTACAAACTTCTGGCGGCCCTGGCCGCGGTGGTGGAACAGGCCGGTTTCGAGCGCGCCGCGCAGGTGCTGGGGCTGTCGCAGTCGGCCGTGTCGCAGCGCATCAAGCTGCTCGAAGCGCGGGTCGGTCAGCCGGTGCTGGTGCGCGCGCTGCCGCCTGCGCCCACCGAGATCGGCCGCCGTCTGCTCAACCACGTGCAGCAGGTGCGCCTGCTCGAACGCGACCTGCAGGGCCAGGTCCCCGGGCTGGACGAGCAGAGCGCTCCCGAGCGCCTGCGGATCGCCATCAACGCCGATAGCCTGGCCACCTGGTGGGCGGCGGCCACCACCGAGTTCTGCGCCAGCCAGCGGGTGCTGATGGACCTGGTGGTGGAGGACCAGGACGTCGGCCTCAAGCGCATGCGTGCCGGCGAGGTGGCCGGTTGCGTGTGCGCCGCCGAACGTCCCGTGGCCGGGGCGCGCAGCCTGGCTCTCGGGGCGATGCGCTACCGCGCCCTGGCCAGCCCGGCGTTCATCGCCCGGCATTTCTCCTCGGGCGTCAGCCCCGCTGCGCTGGCCCGCGCACCGGCTATCGTCTATGGGCCGGACGACCAGTTGCAGCATCGCTACCTGGCCGAGCTGGGCCTCAGCGGTGCGTTCGCCTATCACCTGTGTCCGTCCTCGGAGGGGTTCGTGCGCATGGCCGAGGCCGGCCTGGGCTGGGGCCTGGTGCCGCAGTTGCAGGTACGTGAGGAACTGGCCAGCGGCAGGCTGGTGGACCTGTTGCCCGAGCGCTGCATCGATGTGCCGCTGTACTGGCATCACTGGCGCAACGGTGGCGAGCTCCTGTCCGGGCTGACGCAACAGCTGCAGCGTGCGGCGGCCACCGTGCTGGTGACGCCGGCCGGGCGTTGACGCCGTGCGCGGCCTGGCAGGTCGCTGTTCTGGCCGCCTGCGACAGGGCGACGCCGGGTTGGCGCTGCTAGAGTGCGGCAAACACAAGAACGACAGGGGGATGCGATGAGGATTCTGGTCACCGGCGCGAGCGGTTTCATCGGTGGGCGTTTCGCTCGTTTCGCGCTCGAACAGGGCCTGACGGTGCGGGTCAACGGCCGGCGTGCGGATGGCGTGCAGCACCTGATCAAGCGTGGCGCCGAGTTCGTCCAGGGCGACCTGGGCGATGCCGAGCTGGCGCGGACGTTGTGTCGGGATGTCGAGGCGGTGGTGCACTGTGCGGGCGCGGTGGGCGTCTGGGGCGACTATGCGCACTTTCACCAGGCCAACGTGACGGTGACCGAGAACGTCATCGAGGCCTGCCTCAAGCAGAAGGTACGGCGCCTGGTGCACCTGTCCTCACCGTCGATCTACTTCGATGGTCGCGCCCACGTCGATATCCGCGAAGAGCAGGTACCCAAGCGTTTTTCCGATCATTACGGCAAGACCAAGTACCTGGCCGAGCAGCAGGTGTTCGGCGCCCAGGAATTCGGCCTGGAGGTGATCGCCCTGCGCCCGCGCTTCGTCACCGGCGCCGGTGACACCAGCATCTTCCCGCGACTGATCGGCATGCAGCGCAAGGGCCGTCTGGCGATCATCGGCAATGGCTTGAACAAGGTCGACTTCACCAACGTGCACAACGTCAACGCGGCCTTGCTCAGCGCGCTGCAGGTCGGCGGCCCGGCGCTGGGGCAGGTCTACAACATCAGCAACGGTACGCCGGTGCCGCTGTGGGACGTGGTCAACTACGTGCTGCGCCGGCTGGAGCTGCCGCCGGTCACGCGGCACATGCCGTTCGCCCTGGCCCATGCCGCCGCCTCGCTCAACGAGGGCATCTGCCGGATACTGCCGGGCCGGCCCGAGCCGGGCCTGTTTCGTCTCGGCGTGGCGGTGATGGCCAGGGACTTCTCGCTGAACATCGATCGCGCACGTGAGTTCCTCGACTACCAGCCGACGGCGAGCCTGTGGGATGCGCTGGATGAGTTCTGCACCTGGTGGCAGGTGCAGTGTGGCGATCAGGCGTAGATGCGCTGGCCGCGGTAGATGCGCACGGAGCCGGTCGCTTCGCCGACCGGCACTTCGACGGTGGCCAGCGGGGTGACGGTGGCCCGCCGTGGCTGATCGGACAGCTCGGCCAGGCGCTGGCCCAGGCGGCGGGTTTCCTCGTCGTTGGACTGCAGGCTGCCGTCGAGCATGGCGCTGATGACATCGCTCTGGCTCAGGCGGATGTCGACCGCCAGCTCGTCGCGCAGACGGCGACGCAGTGTCTTCATGCAGTCCAGTACTTCTTTGTTCAGTTCCATTGCCACTTCCCCCGGTTGGTTGAAGGATCACGGTCTGCGGCGTCCGTCGCCATCCGTGATCGCGCCAGCCCTCGTCCTCTGGCTGGGACACTGCGTCGAGTCCGTTCGCGGTCGATCGAGCGTGGGCGTTGCCGCGTTGCAAACAGGCTGGAACGTCAGGCTGCCGTCACTGCTGGTGAACGGCGCCAGCTCATCTGTCTGCGCCTTGCATCGCTCTGGCTCGCCAGAACCTGGAACCGACTCCTTTTCGTGCTTTGCAGAACTTTCAGGCCGCCTGCTGGCTTGTGAGCGACACCGGGTCGGCGTGCCCACGACAACTGGAAAAGCAAAGTGCGTACCAGTTCAAATTTCGCGGAACTGCTGGGCCGGAGGCGGGTCGATGGCCCTGTCGCGCCCTTCGTCGGTGCGCCGCGCACCTCCCTGGCGCGGCGCTGATGCGCCAGTGGCGAATCGGTATACTGCGCGGCAGTTTCGTTCACCCCTTTCCCCCATAGGTTTGACCATGCGCAACGACGCCAACGACGAGCTCGACAACCTGCCCAGCCTGACCCCCGAGCGCCGCGAGGATTACGCCGACCTGCATGACGAACCCGCGCCGCGCAGCACCCGCGCCAGCAGCGCCAAGGCGCCGGTGGTGAAGGGCACCAGCACCGGGCCGCTGTGGGCACTGGTCGGTGCGCTGAGCTTCGCCCTGGCCGGGCTGGGCTGGTGGAGCCTGCAGCAGATCGGCCTGATGGAGCAGCGCCTGGTGGCTACTCAGGAAAGCTTCGCGCGCATCAGCGAGGAAGCTGCCGGACGCATCCAGGACATTTCCGGCAAGGTGGTGGCCACCGAGTCCAGCGTCACCAGCGGCAGCGAGGCGCTCAAGTTGCAGGTCAAGCAACTGGAAAACCGCCTGGCCGAACTGGCCAAGCAACAACAGCAGGGCGCGACCGCACAGGCCGCGCTGGACAAGCGCGTCGAGCAGCTGGGCAGCGAGTTGAAGAGCGGCGTCGGCGCCAGTACCGAGCTCGACAAGCGGGTGCAGGCGCTGACCAGCGAGCAGGCGGCACTGAAGGCGGCGCAGGGCGATGCCAAGGCGACGCAGGCGGCGCTGGACAAGCTCGACAGCCGTATCAAGAGCCTCGCTGGCGATGTCCAGACGCTGCAGAAGCAGGGCGACCCGAGCCAGGCCATTCGCAGCCTGGAGCAGGACCTGCTGGTACTGCGCAGCGAGCTGGACAATCGTCCGGCTGCCAGCGCCGGCCCGAACACCGCCGAGTTCGATGCCTTCCGCGCGCAGATGACGCGCAACATCAATACGCTGCAGAGCCAGATGGTCAACCTGCAGCAGCAGATCGATCGGCGCTGAGGCTACGCCGGATGAACGAACGCCCCGCATTGCGGGGCGTTTTTCTTGGTCGCGGGCCAGGCCCCTGCCACAGGCGTCACGCCGTGGGAGGGGCCTGGCTGGCGATTACAGGCGCGGGTAGTCGATGTAGCCGACCGGGCCGGAACCGTAGAAGGTGTCCGGGTGCGGCTCGTTGAGGGCGGCATCCTGTTCCAGGCGCGCCGGCAGGTCCGGGTTGGCGATGAACGGCACACCGAAGGCCACCGCGTCGGCCTTGCCGTCGGCCAACCAGGCGTTGGCCTGGTCCTTGGTGAAGCGCTCGTTGGCGATGAACACGCCGCCGAATGCCTGCTTCAGCTGCGGCGTCAGGCTGTCGTCGTCTTCCTTCTCGCGGGCGCAGATGAAGGCGATGCCGCGCTTGCCCAGCTCACGGGCGACATAACCGAAGGTCTCGGCGCGGTTCGCGTCGCCCATGTCGTGGGCGTCGGCACGCGGCGCCAGGTGCACGCCGACGCGGCCTGCGCCCCAGACGGAGATGGCGGCGTCGGTCACTTCCAGCAGCAGACGGGCACGGTTTTCCAGGCTGCCGCCGTAGCGGTCGGTACGCTGGTTGGTGCTGCTCTGCAGGAACTGGTCGAGCAGGTAACCGTTGGCGCCGTGGATTTCCACGCCGTCGAAGCCGGCGGCCATGGCGTTCTCGGCACCCTGACGGTAGGCCTCGACGATATCGGCGATCTCTTCGGTTTCCAGGGCACGCGGGGTGACGAAGTTCTTCAGCGGACGCACCAGGCTGACGTGGCCCGCCGGCTGGATGGCGCTCGGCGCTACCGGCAGCTCGCCGTCGAGGTAGATCGGGTCGGAGATACGACCCACGTGCCACAGCTGCAGCACGATCTTGCCGCCATTGGCGTGCACGGCGTGGGTGATGTTGCTCCAGCCACGGATCTGCTCGTCGGACCAGATGCCGGGGGTGTTCGGGTAGCCGACGCCCATCGGCGTGACGGCGGTGGCTTCGCTGATGATCAGGCCGGCCGAGGCACGCTGCACGTAGTACTCGGCCATCAGCGCGTTGGGGACGCGGCCTTCGTCGGCGCGGCAGCGGGTCAGGGGGGCCATGATGATGCGGTTGGCCAGTTGCAGATCACCGATCTGGATAGGGTCGAACAGAGTGGGCATGGTGTTACCTCCGGGTTCAGAGTTGTTGGCCGAGACGCTCGACGAAGGCCTGGATCAGCTCGTCGTTGCGTTTGAAGAAGTGCCACTGGCCGACCTTGCGGCTGGTCACCAGACCGGCGCGTTGCAGGGTGGTCAGATGGGCGGAGACGGTGGATTGCGACAGCCCCGTGCGCAGGAAGATCTTGCCGGCGCACACGCCGATTTCCAGCGGGTGCTCCTGCTCGGGGAAGTGGCGCTCGGGCTCCTTCAGCCAGTCGAGAATGTCGCGGCGTACGGGGTGGGCGAGGGCCTTGATGATGGCGTCGAGGTCGATGTCCATCGTGCTGTCGGTGTGTATCGTCATGTGGCGAACCTTATATCGCTTCGAGTCGATATACAGATCGATTGTCCCGATAGTCGCCATCGACGGCTTCGATTGTCCGGCGTCTGGCGCTAAGCTCGTGGCATGAACTATCTGGCTCATCTGCACCTGGGTGGCGACACGCGAGCGCAACTGCTCGGCAGCCTGTATGGCGACTTCGTCAAAGGGCCGCTGAACGGCCAGTGGCCCGCCGATATCGAGGCCGCCATCCGCCTGCATCGGCGTATCGATGCGTTCACCGACAGCCATCCGCTGCAGGCGCGCGCACGGGCGCGCTTCCCGCTCGAGCGACGACGCATGGCGGGCATGCTGCTGGATCTGTTCTTCGACCACTGCCTGGCGCGCGACTGGCAGGACTACGCCGAACAGCCGCTGCAGCAGTTCACCGGGCAGGTGTACCGGGTACTGGCCGCCGAGCCGGCGCTGCCGGGGCGTCTGGCGCTGATGGCGCCGCGCATGGCGGCGCAGGACTGGCTCGGCAGCTATCGCGAGTTCGCCGTGCTCGAGCAGGTGATTGCCGGCATGCAGCGGCGTCTTTCACGACCGCAGTTGCTCGACGGCAGCCTGGTCGAGCTGGAGCGGCTGTACGTGCCGCTCAGCGACGACTTTCGTGCCTTCTACCCCGAGCTGATGGCCTTTGCCGAGGCCGAGCTGAACGCTGTGCGCTAGCGTCGCCGTGCAAGTGCCTCCCAGGCGGCCAGGCGCAGCGCCTGGCGATGCATCCGCCTGCTCAGGTCGCCCGGGCATGCAGGCCGCAGCGCCGCACCAGGCATTTCTCCAGTTCCGCGACGATGAACAGCGTCACCCCGGCGAGCAGCACCCGCAGCCATTCGTCGGCACTCATGCTCTCGGAGCCGAACACGCCCTGCAGCGGCGGCGCGTAGGTGAACAGCAGTTGCAGCACCAGGCAGAGGGCGATGGTCAGCGGCACGGCCGGGTTGCCCAGCAGCCCCTCGCGGCTGAGCACCGGGCCAAGCAGGCTGCGGCTGTTGAACAGGTAGAAGATTTCGCACATCACCACGGCGTTGACCGCGATGGTGCGGGCACTTTCCACGCTGTTGCCGAGTTCCAGCTCCCAGAGGAACAGGCCGATGCCGGCGCTGGCGATGAGCACCGAGACCATCAGCACGCGCCAGACGAAGAAGGCCGACAGCAGCGGCTCGTCGGGGGCGCGCGGGGCGCGCTGCATCAGCCCGCGCTCGCTGGGCTCGAAGGCCAGGGCCAGCCCCAGGGTGCAGGAGGTGACCATGTTGATCCACAGCACCTGGGCCGGGGTCAGCGGCAGCACGGCCTGGAAGAGGATGGCGAAGATCACGATCAGCGCCTGGCCGCCGTTGGTCGGCAGGGCGAAGAGGATGAATTTCTTCAGGTTGTCGTAGATCGCCCGGCCTTCGCGCACGGCGCCGGCGATGGTGGCGAAGTTGTCGTCGGCGAGCACCACCTCGGCGGCCTCCTTGGCCGCCTCCGTACCCTTGTGGCCCATGGCGACGCCGACGTCGGCGCGTTTCAGCGCCGGGGCATCGTTGACGCCGTCACCGGTCATCGCCACCACCTCACCGCTGTCCTGCATGGCCTGTACCAGGCGCAGCTTGTGCTCGGGGCTGGCCCGGGCGAAGACTTCCACGCCAGGCAGCACCTCGCGCAGGCGGCGGTCGTCGAGCAGCTCCAGCTCGGCGCCGGTCATCGCCGGCAGGCCGATGCCGATGCCCAGCTGGGCGCCGATGGCGCGCGCGGTTTCGGCGTGGTCGCCGGTGATCATCTTCACCCGGATGCCGGCCTGCTGGCATTCGGCGACGGCGGCGATGGCTTCCTCTCGCGGCGGGTCGATGATGCCGACCAGTGCCAGCAGGGTCAGGCCCGTCTCCACGTCGCTGAAGTTCAGGGTGCGCTGGCTGGCCGCCGCCGGTTTGCTGGCCAGGGCCAGCAGGCGCAGGCCACGGGCGGCCAGGTCGGTGGCCTGGCGTCGCCAGTAGTCGGCGTCCAGCGGGGCATCGCTGCCATCGGCCAGGCGCTGGCTGGCGCACATGTCCAGCAGACGCTCGGGGGCGCCCTTGAGGTAGACCAGGCCCTGGCCGGCGTGGTCGTGATGCAGGGTGGCCATGAAGCGATGCTCGGATTCGAACGGAATCGCATCGCTGCGCGGCAGTTGCGCCTGCAGCGCCTGGATGTCGAGGCCGCTTTTGAGCGCCAGGGTCAGCAGCGCGCCTTCGGTAGGGTCGCCGTGCAGCCGCCAGTGGCCATGCGCGTCCTGCTGCAGACGGGCGTCGTTGCACAACTGCGCCGCACGCGCCGTTTCCAGCAGGGCGTGGTCGGGTTCCTGCAGCTGGCCGTCCAGATGGAAGGCGCCCTCCGGCGCATAGCCGACGCCGCTGACGTCGAGGACGCGCTCGGCACTGACCACGCGCTGCACGGTCATCTCGTTGCGGGTCAGGGTGCCGGTCTTGTCCGAGCAGATCACCGTCACCGAGCCCAGGGTCTCCACGGCCGGCAGGCGCCGCACGATGGCGTTCTGCCCGGCCATGCGCTGGACGCCGAGCGCGAGGATCACCGTCATGATGGCCGGCAGGCCCTCGGGGATCGCCGAGGCGGTCAGCGCCACCACCATCATGAACATGTCACCGGGGTTCTGCCCGTGCCAGAACGTGCCGAGGATGAAGGTGGCCAGGGCGAGGATCAGGATGATCACCGCCAGCCAGCGGCTGAACTGCTCGATCTGCCGCAGTAGCGGGGTGGACAGCGCCTGTACCTGCTGCAGCATGGCGCCGATGCGGCCCAGCTCGGTGTCCGCGCCGGTGGCGACCACCAGCCCGCTGGCCTGGCCGCTGCTGACCAGGGTGCCGGAGTAGGCCATGCAGCGGCGATCGCCCAGGGCGGCGTCCTGGCGGCAGTGCGCCACGGACTTTTCCACCGGTACCGATTCGCCGGTCAGCGCCGCTTCTTCCACCAGCAGGTTCTTCACGCTGAGCAGGCGCAGGTCGGCCGGCACCTTGTCGCCGGAGACCAGCAGCACCACGTCGCCGGGAACCAGCTGCTCGGCATCGATCTCGTGGCGCTCGCCGTCCCGGCGCACCATGGCGTGCGGCGAGAGCATGTCGCGGATGGCGTTCAGGGCATTCTCGGCCTTGCCCTCCTGGATGAAGCCGATGACCACGTTGATCAGCACCGCCGCCAGGATCACCGCCGTGTCGACCCAGTGGCCGAGCAGGGCGGCAATCAGCGCGGCGCCCAGCATCAGGTACAGCAGCACGTTGTGGAACTGGTAGAGCAGGCGCAGCAGCGGGCCGCGCTTCTGCGGGGGCGGCAGGCGGTTGGCGCCGTGCTGCTGCAGGCGCACCCGGGCCTGCTCGCTGTCGAGCCCGCCCGGCGTGCTGTGCAGCGCATCGAGGGCCTGCTGTGCAGTCAATTCGTGCCAGGCGCGGTCACTATGTTCAGAGGGGCGGTTGCCCATGGGGCGTGTCTCCTGCGGTGGGCCGCATCCGTCGGCCGAGCGAATCGTCAGGGATACCCTAGTTGGCTTTACCGCCCCCGACCTGACTTGCATCAACGAGTGGCGGGTCAGGAGAGGCTTGAATGTAACTCGGTGTTAAACGCATGGAGGAAACGAGATGATCAAGATTCTGGTAGCGACCGACCTGTCCGAGCGCTCGGCGCATGCGGTGCAGCGCGCCGTGCAACTGATCCGTCAGCAGGGCGGTGGCGAGTGGTGCCTGCTGCATGTGATCGATGACGACGCGCCGGTCGAGATCGTCCAGCGCCAGGTGCAGCAAGCCGAGACTCTGTTGCAGAGCCAGGCGCAGCGACTGGCCGAGCAGGCGGGTTGCCGTCCGCAGGTACTGGTCGGCACCGGCGAGCCGGACGTGGTCATCGTCGAGAGTGCCCAGGGCATGGGCGCCGACCTGCTGGTGGTGGGTGCGCACCGCAAATCACCGCTGCGTGATTTCTTCTCCGGCACCACGCTCGAGCGGGTGGTGCGCAGCAGCCATCTGCCGGTGCTGCGGGTCAACGGTCCGGTGACGCATGCATACCGCCATGCGGTGCTGGCGATGGACCACTCGCGGACCGCGCAACAGGCCCTGGTGCGCGCGCGTGAGCTGGGCCTGCTGGTGCCGGAGCAGCTGCATGTCGCCAGCGCGGTCGAGCCGGTGGCCGCCGGTGCGGTGATGGAGGTCGGGATCAGCGCCGAGGTGCTGGAGGACCAGCGGGACGTGCAGCGTCAGCAGGTGAGCGAGCGGCTGGCCGAAGTCGGGGTGAACCTCGATCACGAACGCCTGCTGGTACAGATAGGTTCGCCCGAGGGTGTGGTCGGCGAGGCCCTGCGCCAGTCCGGCGGCGATCTGCTGGTGCTCGGCACGCATGCGCGCGAGGGCGTTTCGCGTTTCTTCCTGGGCAGCGTGGCCAACCGCCTGCTGGCGACGATCGACAGCGACGCGCTGATCGTTCCGCCAGCCGCCTGAGGGTGTCGGGTCAGGCCGCTTCGGCCTGACCCAGCGGCAGGTCCGCCTGCAGGGCGCTGGCGATGATCGCCTGGCTGTGGCGCGCCAGTTCGTTGCGGCTGCGCGCGGCACTGGGGATCGGCTCGAGGAGACGGATCTCGACTTCGCCCGCCGGGCTGGACAGCAGGCGCAGCAGGTGCGAAAGCATGTCGTCGTCGCCGATGAACGGCGCCACCGGGCAGGGCTGGCCGGCGCGCAGGTAGCGGATCGCCACGGGCTGCAGGGCGACGCCGCTGTCGATGGCGCTGCTCAGCAGGCGGCCATGGAAGGTGCGCACGGCCAGGCCGTCGGTGGTGGTGCCCTCGGGGAATATCAGCAGGTTGTGACCCTGCTGCAGGTGACGACCGATCTGCTGGCCGATCAGGTTGCTGTCGCCCGAGCCTCGGCGGATGAACAGGGTGCCGGCCTTGTGCGCCAGCCAGCCGGCCACCGGCCAGGCACGCACTTCCGCCTTGGACAGGAAGGAAATCGGCTGCAGGGCGCCGAGTAGCGGGATGTCGGTCCAGGACACGTGGTTGGCCACCCACAGCATCGGCTGCGCAGGCAGCTCGCCGGCGACCGTCACGCGAAAGGGCAGGGCGCCGCCCAGGCGCGCGAGGAACCAGCGGGTCAGGCGTTGCCGCAAGGGCATCAGGTCATGCCGGGCGACGCGCTCGCACAGGCTGACGACGCCGGCCAGCAGTGCACCGAAGGCGATCACCAGGGCCAGATGAAAGAGGCGCAGGGAAAGACGCAGTTTGGCCATCGAGGCCTCCGCTTGAAAACGAGTGCCGGCATTATCCACGGATGACAGCGTTTGGCGATGGCCGGCCGGATTGTCTGCCGGCGACGGCGGGCAGGGCGCGCCGCCGCCAGCGCGTTTCAGACCGCGGCCTTGAAGTGGCGGGCGTAGCGCGGGCACAGCTCGTCGCGCTTGAGCAGGATGAACACGTCGGCCACCTGGAAGTCGCGGTCCCAGCAGGGCTCGCCGCAGATCTTCGCGCCCAGGCGCATGTAGGCCTTGAGCAGCGGTGGCATCTCGGCGATGACGTTGCCCGGCAGGTCCAGCTGCGGCAGCGGGTGCTTGGGTTCGGCGCGCAGGTGCTCGGTGCACAGGTAGCGCTCGCGTAGGCGTTGCATGATCGCCTGCGCCTGGATGCCACCGTCCTGCATGGGAATGCTGGCGCAGCCCATCAGGTAGCGATAGCCGCCCTCGTTGAGGACCTCGGCCAGCTCGCCCCAGAGCACGGCGATGGTGGCGCCGTTGCGGTAGGCGCTGTCGACGCAGGTACGGCCGATCTCCAGTACCGGACCTTCCAGCCTGGTCAGGCCGTGCAGGGCGAATTCTTCCTCGCTGTAATAGCGGCCCAGGCCGGCAGCGGCCTGGTGATCGAGCAGGCGGGTGGTGGCCACCAGCTCACCGCTCTGCATGTCGCGCACACCGATATGGCGGCAGTGAATGTCGTAGTCGTCCATGTCCAGACCCAGTTCGGCACCGTTGAGCTTGGCGTCGAATTCCGCGCTGAACACGCGGTAGCGCAAGGCCTGAGCTTCACGCAGGGCGGCGGGGCCTTGCAGGCGTTCGGCCTGCAGACGGCGAGCGGTTTGAGTCATGCCTGATCCTCCGTGTGCCGGCTGGCTACTTGCAGCCGGTCGATCTTGTTGGGCAAGCTCAGGCTAGGTCGGTGTGGTGTCATCACCGTGACGCTTTTTTGATGCTTATGTGACGGCGCCCGAGGCGCTGCCGAAGGAGATCTGCGATGCCCTGGTCGAGCCTGTTTCAGCCTGTCGAGCGTCTGTCTGCGGAGCAGGGCCTGGAGGACTGGTATGGCCGCTTGCTGGCCAGCCTGGGGGGGACGCCGGCACCGTTCGAGCTGGCGCTGGTCGGCGGCCTGCGCGCGGCCACGCCGGGCCTGGCCTTTCTTGCCGGCTACCAGGCGGCGCTGCGGGTGCTCTGGCCCGCGGCGCCGTGGACGGCCGGCGCCCTGTGCGTGACGGAGAACCGCAGCACCCGCCCGGCGGACATGAACACGCGCATCTACGGCCTCTACGTCAGTGGCCGCAAGGACTTCGTCACCGCCGCCGAGTGCGCCGACTGGCTGCTGGTGGCCGCTCGCGAGGAGGCGGCGGACGAGTCGCCGCGCCTGGCCCTCGGCGTGGTTCGCCAGGGTGCACCGGGTGTGCGCATCGAACCCTTGCCGGCGCTGCCGCTGATGCCCGACATCGGCCATGCCCGCCTGCACCTGGATCAGGCGCAGGGCGAGCGTCTGGCCGGCGATGGCTGGGACGACTACGTCAAACCCTTCCGCACCCTGGAGGATCTGCACGTGCTGACCGCCGTGACCGCGTGGCTGTCCGGCGTGGGGCGTGAGTGCGCCTGGCCCGACCCCCTGCTGCTGCGCCTGCAGGCCTTGCTGGCCGGTTGCGCCGAGGTGGCGCGGCAGGCGCCCAGTGCGGCCACTACGCACCTGTTGCTGGCTGGCCTGTTCGCCGAGCAGCAGGCATTGGCCGGCGAACTGGATGCGGCGCTGGCCGCCGGCCCGGCGCACTGGGCCGGGTTGTGGCAGCGCGACCAGGGCCTGCTGCGCATTGCCGAGGCGGCGCGCAGCAAGCGCCTGGAGAAAGCGCGACGGATTGTCGCCGGCTGTTGATCCATATCAGTGCCGGCCCCTGGGCATGGGATTAATGTGGCCTCGCGTTTTTTCCGAGAGGTTTCCATGCGCCGCGAGCCCATCGTGCTGTTCGATAACGGCAGCCACCAATGCCTGATGTTCGATGACCTGGTCAGCGGCGAGGGCGTGCAATCCAACCAGTTCCTGATCACCGACAACGAGCAGTACCTGCTGCTCGATCCGGGCGGTGACCTGACGTACACCCCCTTGTCGCTGGAGCTGTCCAAGCACATCAGCGTGCAGGACCTGACCTACATCTTCGCCTCGCACCAGGACCCGGACATCATCGCGTCCCTGGACAAGTGGCTGCTGCACACCAGCGCACGGGTCATCTGCTCCAAACTGTGGGCCCGCTTCCTGCCGCACCTGACAGCCAACTACCTGGCCCTGAGCCGTGGCATCAATACCTACGACCGCATCATCGCGTTGCCGGACCGTGGCCAGAGCATCCCGCTGGGCAAGTGCAAGCTCAAGGCGGTGCCCGCGCACTTCCTCCACTCGGTGGGCAACTTCCAGCTGTATGACCCGGTGAGCAAGATCCTCTTCTCCGGCGACATGGGCGCGTCGATGGTCGACGACGCCACGCCGGTGCGTGACTTCGTCAACCATGTGCCGAACATGGAGGGCTTCCACCGTCGCTACATGGCCGGCAACAAGGCATGTCGCTTGTGGGCGGCGATGGTGCGCGAGATGGATGTGGCGATGATCGTGCCGCAGCACGGCCGGCCTTTCGTGGGGGCGGAGATGATCAGCGCCTTCCTCTACTGGATCGAGAACCTCGAGTGTGGCCTCGACCTGATGGGACCCGAGGATTACTGCCTGCCCCGATGAGTCCGGCAGATGGCGCAATAGGCGCTTCAAGCTGTCGTGGCCGGCATGCTAGGGTGCGCCTCGGTCATTAAACCGAGGCCCGCCATGTCGATCCGTTCTCTTCGCCGCCTGAGCCTGACGCTCGGCTTCAGCCTGCTTGCCGGCGCCGCCCACGCGGAAAACTGGCCGCAGCCCGACTGGCAGGTGCAGGCTGCGGCGCAGACGCCAGCCCTCGCCGAGCTGGAGCGCTATGCCTTCCCAGAACGTGACGATGCCCAGCGCACGGGCATTCGTACCGACGCATTGCTGGTGGTGCGCGATGGCCGCATCGTCTACGAGCGCTACGCCGAACCGACCACGGCGCAGACCGCGCACCTGAGCTGGTCGATGGCCAAGAGCGTCTTCGCCACCGTGCTCGGCGTGGCCTATGGCGAGGGACGCTTCAGGCTCGATGCAGCGGCCGCGCAGTACTACCCGGCGATGGCCGAGCACCCGCAGATCAAGATGGGACACCTGCTCAACTGGGCCTCGGGTCTGGACTGGCAGGAGGACTACGAATACGCGCCGCTGAAGTCGTCGGTGGTGGCCATGCTCTACACCCGGGGGCGTGGCGACATGGCCGCGTTCGCCGCTGCGCATGCGGCCGACGCCGCGCCCGGTACGCGCTTCCGCTATTCCAGCGGCGACAGCAATGTCCTGGCCGCCACCCTGCGCGGCATGCTCGGGCAGCAGGCCTACGCCGACTATCCCTGGACCGCGCTGTTCGAGCCGCTGGGCATCACCAGCGCGGCATGGGAACGCGATGCCAGCGGGACCTTCATCGCCTCGTCCTACGCCTACATGACCGCCCGTGACCTGGCGCGCATCGGCCTGCTCATGCAGCGCGGCGGGCGCTGGGGCGAACGGCAGCTGCTGCCGTCGGCCTGGGTCGATTTCGTTTCCACGCCCTTCGCCGCCTACATGGCGCAGGGGGTCGCTCCGGGTGATGCCGTACCCGGCGGTCAGTGGTGGCTCAACCCCGAGCTGCCGGGCCGGCCGCGACCGTGGCCGGACGCGCCGAGCGATACGGTCGCCGCGCTGGGGCACTGGGGGCAGGGCCTGTACGTGATGCCGAAGGAGAACCTGGTGGTGGTGCGCTATGCCGATGACCGCGACGGCAGCTTCCAGCACAACGAATTGCTCAAGCGCGTGCAGGCGGCCTTCGCCGCGGAGGTACAGCCATGATCCGTCGTCATCCGCTGCTCAGCGTGCTGGTCCTGCTGCTCCTCGTGCTGCTGGCCTGGGCCTGGGCGAATCGCCAGCACCTGGCGGCCTTCCCCGACATCATCGGCGCCTACACGGCCAAGGAGTATTGCTCCTGCCGTTACGTCAGCGGCAACCCGGCGGCCTATTGCGAAGGCTACGTGCAGCAGTACGTGCCGATCAGCAGCCTGCTCGACGACGAAGACGCCAGGCGCGTGACCGCCAGCGGCCTGGGGCGTACCCACAGCGCCGCGTGGCTGGGCGCGCGCCAGGGCTGCCAGCTGCTGCCGAACGAGTGACGCCTGACGCGGCCTGACGGCGCGCTCCAGGGACTGCGCCAGCGGGCGGCGAGGCGCGGGCGCGCGGGCTTTGCAAGGCGGCCCATGGCGGCTATCGTGGCCGACCGGTCATGCCGTTTTCCGAGCCCTCATGCGCCATTCGCCGTTCCCGTCATTGTCTGTCGTCACCGCCTGTAACGGGGCGCTGCGGGCGTTCCTCTTGCCACAGGGGCCAAGCATCCTGTCCTGCGGCCGGGGGCGCTGAGCGTGGCGTTGCGCGGCACCATCTATCCCTGGCGGGCGGGCAACCGTTTCGAGCTGCTGCTCGATGGTGCGGTGTTCTTCCCGCGCATGCTGGCCGCGATCGCCGCAGCCGCGCAGCAGGTGGAGGTGGAGCTGTACCTGATCGAGGATGGCCAGTGCAGCGAGCGCCTGGTCGACGCGCTGTGCCGGGCCGCTGCCCGTGGCGTGCGGGTGCGCGGCCTGTTCGATGCCTACGGTGCGGCGGGGCTGGCAGCGCCGGCGCGTGAGCGCCTGCTGGCGGCTGGGGTGGAACTGCGCTGGTACAACCCGCTGCGCTGGCGTCGTGGCGTGCGCAACTTTCATCGGGATCATCGCAAGCTGGTGCTGGTGGATGGCCGCCTGGCCTATGTCGGCGGCACGGGCGCCACCGACGAGTTCTGGTTGCCCAGCGAGTCGCGCAGCCCCTGGCACGAAGTCATGGTGGAGATCGAAGGGCCGCTGGTGGGCGACTGGCAGCAGTTGTTCGAGCACCAGTGGCGGGCGCGCTTCGCCTGGCGTCCGCAGCACCAGCCGCTGGCGCTGAGCCTGCCGGACTGCCCGCCGGCAGGGCTTGGCCTGGGCCGCGTGGCCTACGCCGATGCCGCCCAGCACCGTGACATCCTGCTGTCCCTGCTACGGGCGCTGCGAGGGGCCCGCCAGCGCGTCTGGTTGGCCACACCGTACTTCCTGCCCACCTGGAAGATTCGCCGAGCGCTGCGTCGGGCGGCGGCGCGCGGTGTCGAGGTGCGCCTGCTGCTGGCCGGCCGCCACACCGATCACCCGCCGGTGCGCTTCGCCGGCCAGCGCTACTACCCCAAGCTGCTCAAGTCAGGCGTGCGCATCTTCGAATACCAGCCCCGTTTCCTGCACCTGAAGATGGTCCTGGTGGACGACTGGGTCAGTGTCGGATCGTGCAATTTCGATCACTGGAACCTGCGCTTCAACCTCGACGCCAACGTCGAGGCACTCGATCCGGGCTTCACCCAGGCGGTGGCGGCGTGCTTCATCGAGGATTTCGCCGTCAGCCGCGAGATCACCCTCGACGACTGGCAGCAGCGGCCCTGGTGGCGTCGCGCCCAGCAACGCCTGTGGGGCTGGCTGGATCGGCTGGCGGTGAACCTGCTGGACCGCTGGCGCTGAAGCACTTCAGCGCGTGCTGACGTTGCGCCCGAACACACCGAAGAACAGCAGGTGCAGGCCCATCGGCAGCAACAGCCAGCGATAGGGAGTATCGGCCTGCCACAGCTGGTAGAGCGCGAGCGGATGGGCGAGCAGCAGCAGCCACCAGCTCAGCGTCGCCAGGTGCTTGAGCCAGGCCTGGCGCTGTTCGTTGCGAAAGTTGAGCAGGCCGAACGCGCCGGGCAGGAAGGCGAAGATCGCGCCCATGGCGAGGGCCAGCGAGGCGCAGAGTTTCAGCAGTATCTCCATGAATCGTGTCGCTCCCGTGATGCGTAGGTGCGCAGCATGCCTGCTCGGTCGCCCGGGGGAAAGTTCCCCGTCCCTTTGATGGTCCGTCATTCATCGCGCTTGGGTCACCGCGCACAGGCCCGTTGCAGGGCGCCATTCATCCTTTCGAGCGACAGATGAAATCCCTCCTTGGTGCGCTTAACCGGGTCGCGGCCGCTGCGTAGGGTTCCTAGCAGCTGTACCCCACTTCAGGAGACCCGCATGACAAGAACAACAGGGCCCGGACTATTCCAGCCGCACACCTTGGCTTTGGCCGTCGCCGTCGGTTTCGCCGCGCAGGCGCAGGCCGTCACCTTCAACATCGGCGAGATCGAAGGGCAGTTCGACAGCTCGCTGTCGATCGGCGCCAGCTGGTCGATGCGCAGCCCGGACCGCGACCTGATCGGGCCGAACAACGGCGGTCAGGGGCAGGCGCAGACCGGCGACGACGGTCGCCTGAACTTCAAGAAGGGCGAGACGTTCTCGAAGATCTTCAAGGGCACCCATGACCTGGAGCTGCGCTATCGCGACACCGGCGTCTTCGTGCGTGGCAAGTACTGGTACGACTTCGAACTCAAGGACGAGAGCCGTCTGTTCAAGGACATCGACGAGCACAATCGCAAGGAAGGCGCCAAGTCCGCCGGCGCCGAGATTCTCGACGCCTTCGTCTACCACAACTACACGATCGGTGACCTGCCAGGCACCGTGCGGCTCGGCAAGCAGGTGGTGAGCTGGGGTGAGAGCACCTTCATCGGCAACAGCATCAACTCGATCAACCCCATCGACGTGGCCGCCTTCCGCCGGCCAGGGGCCGAGCTCAAGGAAGGCCTGATCCCGGTCAACATGTTCTACCTGTCGCAGAGCCTGAGCGATCAGCTGAGCATGGAGGCGTTCTACCAGCTGGAGTGGGACCAGACGGTGATCGACAACTGCGGCACCTTCTTCTCCACCGCCGACGTCGCCGCCGACGGTTGCGACAGCGGTTATCACATCGGTTCGCCGGCCATCGCGCCGCTGCAACCGGTGGCAGCGGCCTTCGGCCAGGGTTTCCAGGTGGATTCCGAAGGGGTGATCCTGCCGCGTGCGGGGGATCGCGATGCGCGTGACAGCGGTCAGTGGGGCGTGGCCCTGCGCTGGCTGGGTGACGAGACCGAGTACGGCGCGTACTTCATGAACTATCACAGCCGCACACCCATCGTCGGCACGCAGAATGCCAGCCTGGCGACGCTGGCCGCGCTGCCCAACATCATCGCCACCGCCAATGGCATCTCTCCCGGTTCGGGGACTGGTCTCGCGCAGAGCGTGATGCTGGGCAACGGCAAGTACTTCCTGGAGTACCCGGAAGACATTCGCCTCTACGGCCTGAGCTTCGCCACCACCCTGCCGACCGGCACCGCCTGGAGCGGCGAGGTCAGCTACCGGCCGAACATGCCGCTGCAGATCAACACCACCGACATGACCCTGAGCCTGCTCAACCCAATCGCGCCCGGCACCGCGCCGGTCTCGGCCGGGGCAGGGCAGGACAACATCGGTTACCGGCGCAAGGAGGTCACCCAGCTACAGACCACCTTCACCCACTTCTTCGATCAGGTGATGGGCGCCGGACGCTTCACCCTGGTGGGCGAGGTCGGCATGGCCCACGTCGGTGGCCTGGAGAGCCGCGAAGACCTGCGCTACGGGCGTGACTCGCTGTTCGGCGCCTACGGTTTCCGTGGCGACACCCATGGCTTCGTCACCCGTACCTCCTGGGGCTACCGCGTGCGCGGCATCTGGGAATACAGCAACGCCATCGCCGGGGTGAACCTCAAGCCGAACATCTCCTGGTCGCACGACGTCGACGGCTACGGCCCCAACGGCCTGTTCAACGAGGGTGCCAAGGCGGTGAGCATCGGTATCGACGCCGACTACCGCAATACCTACACCGCCAGCCTGTCGTACACCGACTTCTTCGGCGGGGATTACAACGTCGCGGTGGACCGCGACTTCCTGGCGCTCAGCTTCGGCGTGAGCTTCTAGGCCATCAGGATCAGTTGAGGAATGCAGATGAATACAACCCTGAAGATGCTCGGCGTACTTTCCCTGAGCCTGTTGGCCAGCAGCGTGCTGGCGGCGGTCAGCGCGGACGAGGCGGCCAAGCTCGGCAGCAGCCTGACGCCGTTGGGCGCGGAGATGGCCGGCAACGCCGCCGGCAGCATCCCCGCCTGGAGCGGTGGCCTGGCCAGCGATGCCGGGCAGGTCGACGCGCGTGGTTTTCTCAGTGACCCCTACGCCAGCGAGCAGCCGCTGTTCACCATCACCGCGCAGAACCTGGAGCAGTACCGCGAGCAGCTGTCTGCCGGGCAACTGGCGATGTTCAAGCGCTACCCGGAAAGCTACCGCATGGCGGTGTATCCGACCCATCGCAGCTCGGCGCTGCCCGACAGCATCTACGCCGCTGCCAGGACCAGCGCGCTGAAGACCGGCCTGCGCGATGGCGGCAACGGCCTGACCGACTTCACCGACAGCCGCTACTACGCCTTCCCGATCCCGCAGAACGGCCTGGAAGTGGTGTGGAACCACATCACCCGCTACCGCGGCGGCAACCTCAAGCGCAGCATCGTGCAGGCGTCGCCGCAGACCAACGGGGCCTACACCCTGGTGCATTTCGAGGACGAGGTGGCCTTCCCCGAGAACATCCCGGACATCGACCCGGACAAGGCGGAGAACGCGCTGCTGTTCTTCAAGCAGCGGGTCACCGCGCCGTCGCGTCTGGCCGGTAACGTGCTGCTGGTGCACGACTCGCTGGATCAGGTGAAGGAACCACGCATGGCCTGGCTGTACAACGCCGGACAGCGCCGCGTGCGCCGGGCGCCGCAGGTGGCGTACGACGGTCCGGGTACTGCCGCTGACGGCCTGCGCACCTCGGACAACTTCGACATGTTCAACGGTGCTCCGGATCGTTACGACTGGAAACTGGTGGGCAAGCGCGAAATGCTGATCCCCTACAACAACTACCGCGTGGCCATACCCCAGGTGAAGTACGAGGACATCCTCAAGGCCGGTCACGTCAATCAGGACCTGATCCGCTACGAGCTGCACCGGGTCTGGGAAGTGGAGGCGACGCTCAAGGCGGGCGAGCGCAACATCTACGCCAAGCGGCGCTTCTATGTGGACGAGGACTCCTGGCAGATCGCCCTGTCCGAGCACTACGACGGGCGTGGCCAGCTGTGGCGCGTCGGCGAGGCCATGCTCATGCAGCACTATGCGCAGAAGGTTCCGGTCTACGCGTTCGAAGCGCTGTACGACATCATCGCCGGACGCTACATCGCCATCGGCATGGCCAACGAGGAGAAGACCTCGGTGCAGTACGGCACCCAGGCCTCGGCCAAGGACTTCACACCTGCGGCCCTGCGTAACGCCGGCGTGCGCTGAGCGGGCCTGCCTTGAACGAGCCGGTGTCACTGCCCGTGACACCGGCTTTTTTGCATCGGGCCGCGGTTGCGTGAATCTCGCCCCATAAGCGTCATGGGGTGGCCATGGCAGATGGGCGGGGTACCATCTGCGAGTGGTTCAACAATGACAACAGAGAGAACCGCTGCCATGCCTACCCTCGCCATCGCCCGTCAGGGTGCGTTGCAGGCGCGACCTGTCGACCTGCCCCGGCTGCCACCTTGCGTGGTGCCTCGTCCCGCCCTGGTGCAACGCCTGCTGGCCAGTGAATCGCGCCTGCGCCTGTTGCGCGCCCCGGCTGGTGCGGGCAAGAGCGTGCTGCTCGGCCAGTGCGCGCGCATGACACCCGCCACGATCGAACCGCTCTGGCTCGACCTGGGTGGCCGTGCGCTGAGCGCCGCGCAACTGTGCAAGCGCCTGGCTGCGGCCCTGCAGCAGCCGTTGGCGGCCGACGAGCACAGCGAAGCCGCGTTGCTCGAGCTGTTGCACCAGCGCAGCGGCCGCCTGTGGATATTCATCGACGATTACCCGCGCGCCGAGGATGGCGAACTCGACGCCTGCCTCGACCGGCTGTTCGCCGCCGCGCCCGCGCAGGTGACTTGGTGGGTTGCGTGCCGCCGCACCCCGGGCTGGAACCTGCCGCGCCTGCTGTTGCAGGGTGACCTGCTCGAGCTGCAGGGCGAGGATCTGGCGCTGGATGGCGAAGCCCTGGACGAGCTGCTGGCGACCCTGCAGTTGCCACTGCCCGACGACCTGCGCCAGGCCCTGCTGCAGTTCAGCGAAGGCTGGCTGGCGGCGATTCGCCTGCTGCTGCTCGATGCCGATGAAGCGGCGCTCCGCCAGCGCCTGCAGTCGGGGTGTCCGCTGTTGCGCGACTACGTGCAGCGCGAGGTGCTCGCCGAGCTGGACGAGGAGCTGCTCGGTGATCTGCACGCCCTGGCACTGTTGCCGCGCTTCTCCGCCTCGCTCTGCGAACACCTGCTGGAGGGGCGCGGCAGCGACATGCTGCACGGGTTGCAGCGGCGTCAGCTGTTCCTGCGCAGCCTGGACAGCAGCGGCAGCTGGTTTCGCCTCTGGCACCCGCTGGCGCAGGTACTGCGGCAGTTGCCGGGCGCTCCGCCGTCGGCCTCGGTACACGTGCGGGCCTGCCAGTGGTTCGCCCAGCACGACGACATTCGCGAGGCGGTCGAGCACGCGCTGCAGGCCGGGCAGATCGAAGTGGCGGTCAATTACCTGCAGCGCTTCAGCCAGGAGCAACTGCTGCAGGGGCACTCGGTCGCGCAGTTCCTGCAGTGGCGCGAGGAGCTGCCTGCCTGGTTGTTCGCCAGTTCGCCGCGGCTGATCGTGCTGCAGGCCTGGGCGTTGATCATCTGCGCACGCTTCGACGAGGCCGCTGAGTGCACCCAGGCGCTGGCGCATTTCCTGCCGCAGCCCGATGCCCGGCGCCAGCGCAAGCTGCTGGCCCAGTGGCAGGCCCTCAGTGGCGTGCTGGCGCGCCAGTGCGGCCGCCGCGACGCCCGCCAGCACTGCCTGGAGGCGTTGCAGGCGCTGGACGAGAGCGGTTGGTCGCAGCGCATCCTGTGCTACCAGGCGCTGGCCCAGCAGTATCTCGCGGAGAATGCCCTGGCCCAGGCGCAGCAGGCGCTGGACGAAGGGCTGCGCCTGGCGCGGCTGCATGGCAGCCTGATCTACGAGGCCCTGCTCAACACCGATCACTGCCTGCTGCTGGAAATGCAGGGCGAGGCCGGGCGCGCCGCCGAACTGGCCGAGCAGTCGCTGGCGCTGCTGCGTGACCGCTTCAGTCACAGCCCGGTGGTCGGGCGTCTGCTGCTGTTGCGGGCCAGCCTGCTGGCGCGCCAGGGCCTCGAGGAGGCCGCGCAGCTCGCCTACCGCCACGGGCTGCAGGAGGCCGAGTATTGCGGGGACGCCTACACCATTTCCGGTTATCTGGGCTTGCTGGAACTGGCCGAGTCGCGCGGCGACCTGGAAGAGGCCTACCAGTGGTTACAGAAGGCCGAGCGGGCCATGCAGTGGTCGCATGTGCCCGAGGTGCGCTATCGCGGCGTGCTGCAGTTACAGAGTGGCCGCCTGCTGTTGCGCCAGGACCAGGTCGGCAGGGCGCGCGAGGTGTTCACCCAGACCTTGCAGCTGCTGCAGCAACGCCAGCAGCTGGCGCCCTCGGGTTTCTACGATCTGCTGCCGCGCCTGCGTCTACACCTGGCGGTCAGCGACCTGTTGCTCGGCCATCGGGCCGCCGCCGAGCATGCGCTGCGCCTGTTGCTCGACGAATGCCAGCTGTCCGGCCACCGCAGCCTGGCCTGCGAGTGCCGGATCGCCCTGGTGGAGTGCCTGCTGCACCAGCAGCAGGAGAGTGCGGCTGAGGCCCTGCTGCGGGTCGCGATCGATGAGGCGCGGCAGCTGCGTCTGCTACGGCCGTTGCAGGAACTGCAGCAGCGTCAGGCGCAGTGGCTCGAGCGGGTGTTGCCGGGGGAGGCGGGCAGCAGCCTGTACCAGCGCCTGTTCGAGCCGGCACCTGCGGTCGATGAGCCGGCCAGTGCCGGAACCGCGCTGCTCAGCTCGCGCGAGCTGGCGGTGCTGCAGCTGATCGCCCAGGGACTGTCGAACCAGGAGATCGCCGATCGCCTGTTCATCTCGCTGCACACGGTCAAGACCCATGCTCGGCGGATCAACGTCAAGCTCGGCGTGCAACGACGCACGCAGGCCGTGGCGATGGCCAAGGCGCAGGGGCTGATGGGCGATTGAGTTCGGCACAGCCTGCTGCGCTAGAAGCAGGCTCGCAATGCTCCAGCTCGCGAGGCGTCGGGGAGCGCCGATCGCGAGCCGGAACCAGGCTGAAGGCTCAGCCGATGAAGTAGAAGGCGCCGCAGATCACCACGCCGGAGTACAGCAGCATGATCAGGCAGTAGCCCATGATGTCGCGGGCGCCGAGGCCGACGATGCCGAGCAGCGGCAGGGCCCAGAACGGCTGGATCATGTTGGTCCAGGCATCACCCCAGGCGATCGCCATGGCGGTCACGGTCGGGGATACGCCCAGGGCCTGGGCGGCCGGCAGCATGATCGGTCCCTGCACGGCCCACTGGCCACCGCCGGACGGCACGAACACGTTGACCACGCCCGCGCTGAGGAAGGCCAGCAGCGGGAAGGTGTCGGCCGACGACCAGGAGATGAAGGTCTCGGTGATCTGCCGGCCAAGGGAGATACCGTCGGCATTGGCGCCCATCATCATGCCCATGATCCCGGCGTAGAAGGGGAACAGCAGGACGATGCCGCCGATGCCGCGCACGCTCTCATCCACGGCGCGCATGTAGCGCTCCGGGGTGCCGTGCATCAGCAGGCCGCAGAACAGGAAGATCGCGATCACCACGTCCAGGCCGAGGACGAAGCCCTTGTTGGCGAAGTGGTTGAACAGGTAGATGCCTGCCATGGCCACCAGGGCCAGGCCGAGAATGCGGCTGTCGTCCAGGCGCTGTGCCGGGGTTTCACGCGCCGGCAGTTCGGCACGGGATTCCACCAGCTTGGCCGGGTCGGCCACCTTGGCCCCCTGGCGCGGGTGCATGGCGCGGTTGAGCAGCGGCAGGCCGATCACCAGCAGGGCGACGATGGTCAGGTTCAGCGGGCTGAACAGGGTCTCGGCGATGCTCACCGGCTCGGTCAGGATGCCGGCGGTGATCCGCGCCAGGTCCGGTCCGCCCGTGGCCATCGACAGCGGGATCGAACCGGCCAGACCGCCGTGCCAGACCAGGAAGCCCGAGTAGGCCGAGGCCACCAGCAGCGGGTAGTCGACGCCATCCACTTTGCGCGCCAGGGCGCGGGCGAACACGGCGCCTATCACCAGGCCGAAGCCCCAGTTGACCCAGCAGCCGAGCAGCGCCACCAGGGTGACCATGACGATTGCCTGTCCTGGTGTGCGGGCGACGCCAGCCAGGCGGTCGAGCTGGCGGTTGATGATCGGGGCGCTGGCCAGGGCGTGGCCGGTGACGAAGATCAGGGCCATCTGCATGGCGAAGCCGAGCAGGGTCCAGAAGCCGCCGCTCCAGTGTTGCACCATGGCCGGCAGCGACTGGCCGGTAGAGAAGATGCCGGCCAGCAGCACGCCCAGGGTGAGCAATGCGGAGAACACGAAAGGTGAGGGCAGGTACTTCTGTACCAGGCTCACGCTCATGCGAGTGAGGGTGTTGAACATGGGGGGACGCCTCTTTCTTATGGTTGTGTAAGAGCCTGTTGAAAACCTGCTGCGCGTCGGGCCTGCGGGGTTAGAACCTGCTCAGAATGCTCATCTACTGCTCGTAAACTCCGCTTCTGCGCCTGTTTTGCCTTGCATGCCTCCCGCTCGCGAGGCTTCGAACATGTTCTGGGGCTTTGACCAGGCACTCTGGGGTTGGCTTCGCCTGGGCGTTGCAGTGGATATGACAAAGCCCGGCACGAGGCCGAGCTGTTTGACGTAGCCCGGATGCAGGCCGGGAGGTCCTCCCCGGATCGTATCCGGGCCACGCTGTTGCAGTCTGCAGGGTGTGATCCACCCTGCGGGTCAGCGCTCGATGGCCAGCGCCACGCCCTGACCGCCACCGATGCACAGGGTGGCCAGGCCTTTCCTGGCGTCGCGGCGGATCATCTCGTGCAGCAGGCTGACCAGCACGCGGCAACCCGAAGCACCGATGGGGTGGCCAAGGGCGATGGCGCCGCCATTGACGTTGACCTTGTCGGCATCCCAGCCCAGCTCCTGGCCCACCGCCAGCGCCTGTGCAGCGAACGCTTCGTTGGCTTCGATCAGGTCCAGGTCGGCCAGGCTCCAGCCGGCCTTGTCCAGGCAGCGGCGAGTGGCGGACACCGGGGCGATACCCATGATCGCCGGATCGACGCCAGCGTTGGCGTAGCCGGCGATCTTCGCCAGCACCGGCAGCCCCAGTGTCTGCGCCTTGGCGGCGCTCATCAGCAGCACTGCAGCGGCACCGTCGTTGAGGCTGGAGGCATTGCCGGCGGTGACGCTGCCGTCCTTCTTGAAGGCGGGCTTGAGCTTGGCCAGGCTGTCGGCGGTGGTCCCGGCGCGTGGCTGCTCGTCACGGGCGAAGGCGAGCGGGTCGCCCTTGCGCTGCGGGATCAGCACCGGGGTGATCTCGGCATCGAAACGACCGGCTTCGATGGCGGCCACGGCTTTCTGTTGCGAGGCGGCGGCGAAGACATCCTGGGCTTCACGGCTGATAGCGTACTTTTCCACCAGGTTCTCGGCAGTGATGCCCATGTGGTAGTCGTTGAAGGCGTCCCACAGGCCGTCGACGATCATGCTGTCGAGCATCTGCGCATGGCCCATGCGCAGGCCGGTACGGGCCTTGGGCAATACGTAGGGCGACAGGCTCATGTTCTCCATGCCGCCGGCGATCACCACCTCGGCGTCGCCGCAGCGGATGGCCTGGGTCGCCAGGTGCAGGGCTTTCAGGCCCGAGCCGCAGACCTTGTTCAGGGTCATCGCCGGCACGGCGTGCGGCAGGCCGGCGCGGATGGCGGCCTGGCGTGCGGGGTTCTGCCCGGAACCTGCGGTGAGCACCTGGCCGAGGATCACCTCATCGACCTGGGCGGCGTCGAGGCCGGTCTGCTCCAGCAGGCGCCTGATGACGATGGCGCCGAGCTCGGGGGCGGGGACCTCGGCCAGGCTGCCCTGGAAACTGCCGATGGCGGTACGGGTGGCGGCGACGATGACGACGTCTTGCATGGGATGACTCCTCTCGGCTGATGGGCCGCGTAGCGTGGGAGGGGCTGAGCCGCGACGAGACAGGCTCGCCGCTGAAGTGCCTCCCGCCATGTAGAAAAACGTTCCGTAGACGCCGTGCGTGGTGGCGCCTACGGAACGGTAGACAACTTAGAAGCTCATTTCCGGCACGTGTTCGGGGACGATCAGCTTGCCGGCGGTCTTGGCGACGATTTCCTCGACGCTGACCCCAGGGGCTCGCTCGCGCAGGACGAACGCGTTGTCCTCGATCTCCAGGTAGGCCAGGTCGGTCAGCACCTTGCGGATACAGCCGCAACCGGTCAGCGGCAGGCTGCAGTGTTCCAGCAGCTTGGACTCGCCGTCCTTGGAGGCGTGGGTCATGGTGACGATGATGTTGTCGGCACCGGCCACCAGGTCCATGGCGCCGCCCATGCCCTTGACCAGCTTGCCGGGGATCATCCACGAGGCGATGTTGCCGCGCACGTCCACCTCGAAGGCACCGAGCACGGTGAGGTCGACATGGCCGCCACGGATCATGGCGAAGGATTGCGCCGAGTCGAAGATCGCCGCGCCCTTGACGGCGGTGACCGTCTGCTTGCCGGCATTGATCATGTCGGCGTCGACTTCGTCCTCGCTCGGAAAGGCGCCCATGCCGAGCAGACCGTTTTCCGATTGCAGCATCACTTGCATGCCCTCGGGCACGTAGTTGGCCACCAGGGTGGGAATGCCGATGCCCAGGTTGACGTAGAAACCATCCTGCAGCTCGCGGGCGACGCGCTGGGCCATTTGTTCACGGGTTAGTGCCATGCTCTTATCCTCTTGGCGGCTGCTGAAGAACTGCCTGCGTGGCCGACGGCGTTGAAAACGGGCTCAAGGTGCTGATTCACTGCGCGTGAACTGCGCTTGTCCGCCTGTTCCTAGCTTGTATCGACTGCCTCGCTGACGTCGTTCAGCAACCTGCTAGCTGCGCAGGGTGCGTTTTTCGATACGTTTCTCGAAGGTGCCGCAGATCAGCCGGTCGACGTAGATGCCGGGGGTGTGAATCTGCGTCGGGTCGAGTTCGCCGGGTTCCACGATCTCTTCCACCTCGACCACTGTGATGCGTCCGGCACTGGCGACCACCGGGTTGAAGTTCTGCGCGGTGTGGCGGTAGACCACGTTGCCGAAATGGTCGGCCTTCCAGCCCTTGACGATGGCGAAGTCGCCGGTGATGGCCGGTTCGAGGATGTAGTGACGGCCGTCGATCTCGCGCGCTTCCTTGCCCTCGGCGACCGGCGTGCCGTAACCCGTGGCGGTGAAGAAGGCAGGAATGCCGGCGCCACCGGCGCGCAGCTTCTCGGCCAGGGTGCCTTGCGGGGTGAGTTCGACTTCCAGCTCGCCGCTGAGCAGCTGCTGTTCGAACAGGGCGTTCTCGCCGACGTAGGAGGCGATCATCTTGCGGATCTGCCGGTCTTCCAGCAGCACGCCGAGACCGAAGCCGTCGACACCGCAGTTGTTGGAGACCACGGTGAGGTCGCGCACACCACGGCGACGGATCTCCGCGATCAGGTTCTCGGGGATGCCGCACAGGCCGAAGCCGCCGGCCAGTACGGTCATGCCGTCCTGCAGGCCGTGCAGGGCTTCTTCATAGCTGCCGACGCGTTTATCGAGTCCGCTCATTCGAGGCTGCCTCTTGTTGTTGTGGGGCAGGAGCACTGCCAGGCTGTGTCCAAGCTTCATCGCTGCGGGCTTATTTGTTAAGTTTGTTTTTCCTCTTGATTGATCAGGTAAATAAATCAATGACCGTCAAGCAGCTACGCGCCTTTCTCGCCGTGGCGCAGAGCCTGAGCTTCGCCCAGGCCTGCGAGCGCCTGCACCTGTCGCAGCCGGCGCTGAGCCTGGCGATCAAGAACCTGGAGCAGTCCCTGGGCGGCCAGTTGCTGGTACGCACCACCCGCAGCGTGGCGCTGACCCCCGAAGGTGAGACCTTGCTGCCGATCGCCGTGCGCCTGCTGGCCGACTGGGACAACGCCGAGGATCTGCTGCGCCAGCACTTCACCCTGCAGATGGGCAAGGTGGCGGTGGCGGCCATGCCGTCGTTCGCCGGCAACCGCCTGCCGGCTGCGTTGCGCGCGTTCCGCGATGCCTATCCGCGGGTCAACGTGGCGGTGCATGACGTGATCAACGAGCAGGTGATGGAGATGGTGCGCGATGGCCGTGTCGAACTGGGTATCGCCTTCGAGCCGGCGACCCTCGACGGCCTGCAGTTCACCGCGCTGTACGACGACCGTTTCGTCGCCGTGGTGCCGGCCGGCAGCGAACTGGCCGGGCAGTCCGCGCTGACCTGGGCGCAGTTGCTGGAGCAGCCCTTCATCACCCTGCAGCGGCCCTCGGCAGTCCGCCTGCTGCTGGAAGACAGCGTGATCGCCCGGCATGGCAAGCTGCCGGTGGCGTTCGAGAGCCACCAGCTGGTGACGGTCGGACGCATGGTCGCCGAAGGCCTGGGCGTCAGCGCGGTGCCGCAGCTGTGTCGCCAGCAGATGGAGGACCTGGGCGCCCGCTGCCTGCCGCTCAGCGAGCCGCAGGTCTCGCGCCGCGTGGGTCTGCTGCACCTGGCCGGGCATCAGCTGTCCAGCGCGGCGCAGGCGTTGAGCGAGGTGCTGCTGCGTCAGAGCGGGGCGTGAGCCGGCGCTAGAGCTGAGGGAGGTCCGCTGGGGTATCGACGTCCTGCAGCACGCCGGGGTCGTCCAGTTCGACGATCTGCACGGCCTCGGCGTTGCGCTGCAGCACCCTGCGTGCGCCGGCATCGCCGCTCAGCGCGGCAAGCTGTGGCCAGAAGTCGCGGCCGATCAGTACCGGGTGGCCGCGGCTGCCGCGATGGCTGGGTTGCACGATGCTGCTCGCGCTGGCCTGCGCCAGCAGGGCATCCAGGCTGTCCCGTCGGATCAGCGGCATGTCGGCGAGAAAGATCGCCACGGCCTGCGCGGACGATTCGGCCTGCAGTCGCGCGATGCCGGCCGCCAGGCTGTGGCCCATGCCTTGGGTCGTGCTCGGGTGCTGCACCAGCCTGACGCGGTCGGACAGGCCCAGCTGCACCACGGCTTCGTCCGGGCGCAGCACCAGCCAGACCTCGTCCAGCCGGGCGCAGGGCAGGGCGAGGCTGGCGGCGAGCAGCGAGCGGCCGTCGGCGAGCAGCTGGCGACGCTTGTCGCTGCCGAAGCGGCGGCTGTAACCGGCCGCCAGCATCAGCGCCGCGACGCGTTCGGCGCGCATGCTCAGCCGGCCAGCCCGGCCGCCCTGGCGCGGGCGGCGTGCAGCTTCTTGTAGCTGTCGATCAGGCGCAGGTGCTTGTCCAGCCCTTCGAGCTGCATGCTGGTCGGTGTCAGGCCATGGAAACGCACGCTGCCCTGCACCGAGCCGATCACCGCATCCATGCGTTCGCTGCCGAACATGCGGCGCAGGTTGTGCTCGTAGTCGGCCAGCTCCAGTTCGTCGTCCAGCTGGATCTCCAGCACGGCATTGACGGCCTGGTAGAACAACCCGCGTTCGACGGTGTTGTCGTTGTATTGCAGGAACATCTCCACCAGTTCCTTGGCATCGTCGTACTTGTTCAGCGCCAGGTTGATCAGCAGCTTCAGTTCGAGAATGGTCAGCTGGCCCCAGACCGTGTTGTCGTCGAACTCGATGCCGATCAGCGTGCTGATGTCGGTGTAGTCGTCGACCTCGCTGTTGTTGAGGTTGCGCAGCAGCGACTTGAGTTCACGGTCGCTCAGGGCATGCAGGTTGAGGATGTCCTTGCGGAACAGCAGCGCCTTGTTGGTGTTGTCCCAGATCAGGTCTTCCACTGGGTAGATTTCCGAATAGCCCGGCACCAGGATGCGACAGGCGTTGGCGCCGAGGTCGTCGTAGGTGGCCATGTAGACCTCCTTGCCCAGGTCTTCGAGGATGCCGAACAGGGTGGCGGCTTCCTGTTCGTTGGACTCCGCGCCTTCGCCGGAGAAGTCCCACTCGACGAACTCGAAGTCGCTCCTGGCGCTGAAGAAGCGCCAGGACACCACGCCGCTGGAGTCGATGAAGTGCTCGACGAAGTTGTTCGGTTCGGTCAGTGCCAGGCTGTCGAAGGTCGGCTGCGGCAGGTCGTTCAGCCCCTCGAAGCTGCGCCCCTGCAGCAGCTCGGTGAGGCTGCGCTCCAGCGCCACTTCCAGGCTCGGGTGGGCGCCGAAGGAGGCGAACACGCCACCGGTGCGCGGGTTCATCAGGGTCACGCACATCACCGGGAACTCGCCGCCCAGGGAGGCGTCCTTGACCAGCACCGGGAAGCCTTGTTCTTCCAGACCCTGGATGCCGGCGACGATGCCCGGGTACTTGGCCAGCACCTCCTGCGGCACGTCCGGCAGGGCCAGTTCGTTCTCCAGGATCTCGCGCTTGACCGCGCGCTCGAAGATTTCCGACAGGCACTGCACCTGCGCTTCGGCCAGGGTGTTGCCGGCGCTCATGCCGTTGGACAGGTACAGGTTCTCGATCAGGTTGGACGGGAAGTACACCGTCTCACCGTCGCTCTGGCGCACGAAGGGCAGCGAGCAGATGCCGCGTGCGCTGTTGCCCGAGTTGGTGTCGAACAGGTGCGAGCCGCGCAGCTCGCCATCCGGGTTGTAGATGGCCAGGCAGTGCTCGTCGAGGATCTCGGCCGGCAGTGCATCCTTCGGCCCCGGCTTGAACCAGCGCTCGTCGGGGTAGTGGACGAACGCGGCATTGGCGATGTCCTCGCCCCAGAACTGGTCGTTGTAGAAGAAGTTGCAGTTGAGCCGTTCGATGAACTCGCCCAGCGCCGACGCCAGGGCGCTTTCCTTGCTCGCACCCTTGCCGTTGGTGAAGCACAGGTTCGACTGCGCATCACGGATATGCAGCGACCAGACGTTGGGCACGATGTTGCGCCAGGAGGCGATCTCGATCTTCATCCCCAGGTCGGCGAGGATGCCCGACATGTTGGCGATGGTCTGTTCCAGTGGTAGGTCCTTGCCCGGAATGTAGGTCGTGCTGTCGGACACCGGCATCAGCAGCGCCTGGGCGTCCGCGTCGAGGTTGTCGACTTCCTCGATGATGAACTCGGGGCCCTGCTGCACCACCTTCTTCACCGTGCAGCGGTCGATGGAGCGCAGGATGCCCTGGCGGTCCTTCTCGGAAATGTCGGCCGGCAGCTCGACCTGGATCTTGAAGATCTGCGCGTAGCGGTTCTCCGGGTCGACGATGTTGTTCTGCGACAGGCGAATGTGCTCGGTGGGGATGTCCCGCGTCTGGCAGTACAGCTTGACGAAATAGGCCGCGCACAACGCCGAGGAGGCGAGGAAGTAGTCGAACGGTCCCGGCGCCGAGCCGTCGCCCTTGTAGCGGATCGGCTGATCGGCGATCACCGTGAAGTCATCGAACTTGGCTTCGAGGCGAAGGTTGTCGAGAAAGTTGACCTTGATTTCCATGGGGCGGCACCAGCAAGCGAAACGAAATGGCCGCCATTATCCGGGTTTTCCGGGGGAAGTCTGTATCGGCGAGCGGATGGTTCGATGCGCGGTGCATGCGCGATGGGCGGTGAAGCCCCTGGCCTCAGCGAGGCCCCCAGAGATCGGGTACGCCACAGTCGGTGTTGGCGATCAGGCGCTTGAGCAGTACCTTCAGCGCCTCGACATCGCTGCTGCCCAGGCGCGAGGAGACCTCCTCCTCGACCGCCTTGGCCAGGGCTATTTCCTCCAGCGAGCACTCCCGGCCCTTGGCCGTCAGCACGTACAGCGTCTCAGCGCCCTTGCGTTCGCTCGCGATGAGCCCCTGGCGCTCGAGAAACAGCAGCGTCGTGGTCTGCACAGGCTTGCCGGTGTAGGAGACGAAGGCGTTGAGCTCATCCAGGCTCAGGCCGTCGCGGATGCACAGTACCGACAGCACGAAGAAGGCATGCTCGTCGAGCTGTCGTGACGGCAGCTGACGGCGCAGCGCGTGCAGCAACTGATAGTGCGAGCGGCCGAGCAGGTAGCCGAGCAGGTCCTCGGTGTAGCTGCACTCCGGTGGTGGCTCGCAGCCCAGGCGCAGCTCTTCAGGTGGCTTGCGCGTGGTCAGGGCGTACTGGCCGCGCTGGAAGGCCAGCGGGGCACGCTCGCTGTGATCGAAGGCGAGCACCTCGCCGACGAAGATCACATGGTCGCCGCCTTCGTACTGGAAGGCGGTGCGGCACTGGAAGCGCGCGGTGCAGTCCTGCAGCAGGGGGGCGTTGCTGAGGCCGTTATCCAGGCGGACACCGGCGAACTTGTCTTCACCCTGGCGGGCGAAGCGTCCGGACAGCTCCTCCTGCTCGGTGGAAAGCACATGCACGTTCCAGTGCCTGGCCTTGCTGAAGGTCTGCAGGCTGCGCGCGCTCTTGGCCAGGCTCCACAGCACCATCGGTGGATTGAGGGACACCGAGTTGAAGCTGTTGGCGGTGATGCCGACCACCTCTCCCTCTTCGCTACAGCTGGTGATGATGGTCACGCCGGTCGTGAACGTGCCCAGGGCCGTGCGGAAGGCCTGGGGGTCGAAGCATCGATGTGCGGTCATGTCGGGCTCGTTGAGCAGGGTTTCATGATTGCAGTATCGAGAGCGCTGGCGGGATCAACATCGTCTCAATGGACTAGTGGCAGTTTCGCCAAGACCCGAGTCGACGCCTGACGTAGTCCACTTTGACGATGAGCAACGTCCGGCGGCGGCCGATCATCTGTCCAGGCCCGCGCAACTGCGCCCTACCAAGAGAGAGCCGACGGATGACTGGCATGCGAGACAAGACGCCTGTGGAACTCGAACTGATCGATCGTGCACGCAGCCTGGTGCCCAGGCTCAAGGCGCGTGCGGCCAAGGCCGAGCGTGACTTCAAGGTGCCGGTCGAGACCGTGATGGAGATGCAGGCGCTGGGTCTCTTTCGTGTGCTGCAGCCGAAGGCCTTCGGTGGTCACGAGGTCGATCCGCGCACCTTCTTCGAGATCCAGATGACGCTTGCCGAAGGCTGCATGTCCACTGCCTGGATCTATGGTGTGATCGGCGTGCACCCCTGGCAGCTGGCCCGCTATCCGGTGGAGGCGCAGCGTGACGTGTGGGAACAGGGTTGCGACACGCTGATTTCCTCGACCTACATGCCGGTGGCGAAGGTGACGCCGGTCGAGGGCGGCTATCGCATCAGCGGGCGCTGGGGCTTCTCCAGTGGCAGCGAGCACTGCAGCTGGTGCTTTCTGGGGGGCATCCTGCCGGCGGACGCTGACATGCCGGCCGAGCACGGTACGTTCCTGCTGCCCAGAAGCGACTACCGCATCGAGCACAACTGGGAGGTGCTGGGCCTGCGTGGCACGGGCAGCCATGACATCGTGGTCGAGGACGTGTTCGTCCCGGCGCATCGTGTCCAGCGCACCAACAACTCGACCCTGGAGGCCACGCCGGGGCGACGCCTCAACACCAGCCCGATCTACGCCATCCCCTTCGCCCAGGTCTTCGCCCGTGCGGTGTCCACGGCGGCCATCGGTGCGTTGCAGGGGGCGATCAACGAGTACTGCGCCAGTGCCGCGCAGCATGTCGGCAAGCATGGCGCCAGGACCGCCGAGGACCCGATGGCGCAGATCGCCGTGGCCGACGCGCTGAACACCGTGGACAGCCTCAAGCTGGTGCTGATGCGCAACTACGCGCAACTGCTGGCGCTGGCCGAGGCGGGCGAGTACCCGGATGTCGAGATGCGTCTGCAGTACCGCTATCAGTCCTCCTACGTCACCAACATCTGTGCCGAGAAGGTCAGCGAGCTGCTGCGCAACATGGCCGCCTCCGGGCTCTACGACAGCAATCCGGTGGCGCGCATCTTCCGCGACCTGCACCAGGCGCGCGGGCATATCGCCAACAACTACATGGCCTATGGCCGTAGCTACGGTGCGGTGCAGCTGGGGCTGCCCAATCCGGACCCCTTCGTGTGAGCAGCGGGCCTGGATCGCCAGGCCCGCTGCAAGACGGCAGCCGTGGTTGCCGGTGTTTCCCTTCGGCCAAGGCATCACAACAATGACCATTCACGAACAGCCACAGACCAGCTATGACGTCATCATCGTGGGTTCCGGGGCGGGGGCCATGACGGCAGCGGTGTTCGCCGCCGATCAGGGGCTCTCCGTGCTGGTCCTGGAGAAGAGCCAGCAGTTCGGCGGCACCTCGGCCATTTCCGGTGGCGGCATCTGGATTCCCAACAACCATCATTTCACTGCCAAGGGCGGTAACGACAGCCCGGACAAGGCCTGGACCTACCTCAAGGCCGCAGTAGGCGAGCGCGTCGCCGATAAGCGTCTGCGTACCTACCTGGAGCAGGCGCCGAAGATGCTGCGTGAACTGGAGGCCTGCAGTCACGTGCGCTATGCCGTGGCCGAGAAGTACCCCGATTACTACCCACATCTACCCGGTTCGCTGCCCGGCGGTCGCTCGCTGGACCCGGAGATCTTCGATGCCAGCGTGCTCGAAGAGGAATTCCACGACATGCGGCCGGCTTCGATCACCACCCTGCTGATGGGCAAGGTCTCATGGACCGCGCGTCAAGCGCACAGGGCCATGTCGCGCAGCTTCGGCTGGCGCCTGATGGTGCTGGGGTTGCTGCTGCGCTACAGGCTCGACTTCAAGTGGCGACGCAAGAGCGAGCTGGACCGGCGTACGGCGCTGGGCGGCTCGCTGGTGGCCTCGCTGCGACGCTCGCTGATGGATCGCGACGTGCCGCTGTGGCTCGGCTGCGACGTTCAGGACCTGCACGTCGAGGACGGCCGCGTCGTCGGCGTCAAGCTCATGCGTGACGGCCAGGAGCAGTTGATCGGCGCCCGTCTCGGGGTGATCCTCGCCAGCGGCGGCTTCGAACAGAACCAGGCACTGCGTGATCGCTATCTGCCGAAGCCGAGCCGCCGCGAGTGGAGCGCCACGCCGCCGGGCAACAACACCGGCTCCGCATTGCGGGCGGCGCAGGCGCAGGGGGCCGCGACCGACCTGATGGACTGGTGCTGGTGGACGCCGACGATCTCCGTGCCGGGCGAAGAGAAGGCGCGGCCGCTGTTCGTCGAGCGCGCGTTTCCTGGCGCTATCGTGGTCAACCAGCAGGGCCGGCGCTTCGTCAACGAGGCGGCGCCCTATCTGGAATTCGTCGATGCCATGTACCGCAACAACCGAGGCAAGGGCCCCGAGCAGCTGTCGGCCTGGGTGATCTTCGACGCACATTTTCGCTTCCACTACGCCATGGGCCCGTTGATGCCCGCGCAGATCATGCCGGACAGCCGCCTCCCGGCGCAGTGGCTCGACAACCTCTACTACAAGGCCGATACGCTGGAGCAGCTGGCCGCCCGGCTCGGCATGGATGCGGGCGTCCTGCAGGCCAGCGTCGAGCGGCTCAACGGTTTCGCCCAGGACGGCCACGACCGCGACTTCGGCCGTGGCGGCAATGTCTTCGATCGCTATTACGGTGATGTCAACGTCAAGCCCAACCCCTGCCTGGCGCCGCTGCGCAAGGCGCCGTTCTATGCCATGCGCATCGATGCCGGCGACATCGGGACCAAGGGCGGGCTGCTCACCAACGAGCATGCCCAGGTGCTGCATGAAAGCGGTCAGCCGATTGCCGGTCTGTATGCCATCGGCAACGCCTCGGCATCGGTGATGGGCACCACCTATCCGGGGGCTGGCGGCACACTGGGCCCGGCCATGACCTTCGCCTACATCGCCGCCCGCCACCTGGCCGCGCAGCAGGGGCAGGGGGTGGCGGCTGCGGGTCTGAGCGAAGGCACGAGATGAGTGAGCATCGAATGAGTAATTACAGGGTGCTGCGCGTGAAGCAGGTGGTCGAGGAAACGGCCGATGCCCGTTCCCTGGTATTCGATGTGCCGGCCGAGCTGGCTGAGCAATTCCGTTATCAGCCCGGACAGTTTCTGACCCTGCGCGTGCCGCATGACGAGGGCTGGCTGCCGCGCTGCTACTCGCTCTCGAGCACGCCGCTGGCCGA
The DNA here is from genome assembly GCF_029542605.1 of Pseudomonas sp. REST10. Classification (NCBI taxonomy): domain Bacteria; kingdom Pseudomonadati; phylum Pseudomonadota; class Gammaproteobacteria; order Pseudomonadales; family Pseudomonadaceae; genus Pseudomonas; species Pseudomonas sp. REST10. The sequence continues at coordinate 1,460,030 of NZ_CP035677.1, forward strand.
CGAGCCGTTACGGGTGACCATCAAGCGTGTGGTCGACGGGCGGGCCTCGAACTGGCTGTGCGATGCGGTCGAGGCCGGCGACGAATTGCAGGTGATGGCCCCGGGTGGGGTCTTCGTGCCCCGTGACCTGAATGGCGATCTGCTGCTGTTCGGCGGCGGCAGCGGCGTCACGCCCCTGCTGTCGATCCTGCGCTCGGCGCTGCTGGTCGGCCAGGGGCGCATTCTGCTGATCTACGCCAACCGCGATCAGGATTCGGTGATCTTCCGGGATGTGCTCAAGGCGCTGGCCAGCGCTTATCCGTCGCGTCTGCAGGTGGTGCACTGGCTGGACTCGCTGCAGGGTATCCCGCAGGTCGAGCAACTCGCCGAACTGGCCCGTCCGCTGGCCCATGCCGAGGCGTTCATCTGCGGCCCCGGGCCGTTCATGGACGCCGCCAGCCATGCCTTGCAGCGGTTGCGCGTGCCCAGGGGACGTATCCACATCGAGCGCTTCGTATCCTTGCCCGGCGAGGGAGAGAGCCAGCCCTTGGCCCGCATCGACACGGTGGTCGCCGCGCAGGTGCGCGTGGCGCTCGACGGCGCGCACCACGAGCTGGACTGCCAGCGCGGCGAAACCCTGCTGCAGGCCATGGAGCGTGCCGGTCTCAAGCCGCCCAGTTCCTGTCGTGTCGGCGGCTGCGCCTCGTGCATGTGCACCCTGGAACAGGGCAGTGCACAGTTGCTGGTCAACGATGTGCTGGACGCCACCGAGCTGGCCGAGGGCTGGATCCTCTGCTGCCAGGCGGTGCCGACCAGCGATGTGCTGCATATCCGCTTTCCTGAATGATTCGCCAGCCGAGCCTGTTGCAATGACCCAGACCGTCACGATGCCGGCGCCTGAGGTGGCGTCTGCCAGCTCGATTCCGGCCATGCTGTTCGAGGCTGCACGTGTGCATGCCGGCCGTCCCGCCATCGAGGACGAGGGCGGGGTCATCGACTACGCCGATCTGCCGGGCCAGGTGCTGGAGGTATCGCGGGCCCTGATCGCCTGCGCTATCGAGCCAGGTGACAGGGTCGCCGTGTGGGCGCCGAACGGTCGTCAGTGGATCATCACCGCGTTGGGCATCCAGTGCGCGGGGGCGGTGCTGGTGCCGGTCAACACCCGCATGAAGGGCCCGGAGGCGGCCGATGTGCTTGAACGCAGCGGCGCGCGCATCCTGTTCGTTCAGGGGGAGTTCCTCGGTGTCGACTACCCGGCGCTGCTGGCGCCCTGTCGCCCGCTGGGGCTGGCGTGCCAGGTGGTCTTCGGCGGCCAGCCCCAGGCGCTGCCTGACACGCTGAGCTGGAGCGCGTTTCTCGCCAGCGGGCGCCACGTCGAGGAAAGCATCGCCCGGCAACGGGCTGAATTGCTGACTCCCGAGCACCTCAGCGACCTGTTGTTCACCTCCGGCACCACCGGCAAGCCCAAGGGCGTGATGAGTGCCCACGGCCAGGTCACCCGGGCCTTTCGCGAGTTCGGCAAGGTGCTGGGGCTGGTGCCGGGCGACCGTTATCTGATCGTCAATCCGTTCTTCCACGCCTTTGGCTACAAGGCCGGCTGGATGACCTGCCTGCTGGCCGGCGCGACCATCCTGCCCCACCCGGTGTTCGATGCCGAGGCGGTGTTCCGGCGCATCGCCGAGGAGCGCATCAGCGTGCTACCCGGCCCGCCGACCCTGTACCTGTCGATGCTGGCGCATCCGCAGCTGACGCAGACGGACCTGTCATCGCTGCGGGTGGCGGTGACCGGTGCCTCGGCCATCCCGGAGGTGCTGATCCAGCGCATGCGCGAGGAGCTGGGCTTTCGCGTGGTGACCACCGCCTATGGCCTGACCGAGTGCGGTGGCCTGGCCACCATCTGTGATCCGCAAGCCGATGCGCGGGTCATCGCCGGCACCAGCGGCCAGCCGATTGCCGGCACCGAGGTGAGCATTCGCGATGCCGGCAACCGTGCCGTCGCGGCCGGTGCCAGTGGGGAGATCTGCCTGCGTGGCTTCCATGTCATGCCGGGCTACTTCCAGAACCCCGAGGCGACCCGCGAAGCGATCGATGACGAGGGCTGGCTGCATACCGGCGACGTCGGCAGCCTGGACGAAGCCGGCAACCTGCGCATCACCGATCGGCTCAAGGACATGTTCATCGTGGGTGGGTTCAACTGCTACCCGGCGGAGATCGAGGCCGGCTTGCTGGAACACCCGGCGATCGCCCAGGTGGCGGTGATCGGTGTGCCGGACTCCCGGATGGGCGAGGTCGGCTGCGCCTGCGTCGTGCGGCGCGTCGGGGCGCAGCTGGACGAAGCGGAACTGATCGCCTGGAGCCGCGAGCGCATGGCCAACTACAAGGTGCCGCGCTTCGTGCATTTTCTCGACGCGCTACCGCTCAATCCATCGAACAAGGTGGACAAGAACCGGCTGCGCGCCGCCGTGGCGATGGGGTGATCATCGTCCGTTCAGACGACGAAGCCGTGCCGGCGAACGCCTAGAGTCAGGCCTGATCGCAAGGGGAGCTGCTCATGGATATCCGGACGGGCCTGAATTATCACGGCAAGGTGGTGCTGATCACGGGCGGGGCCAAGGGGGTCGGTGCGGGCATCAGTCGCAGCTTTCTCGCCGCCGGTGCGCAGGTGGTGGTGTGTGGCCGCAGTGCGCCGGAGCAGCTGCCGCAGGTCGAGGGCCGCAGTGCTCACTTCGTGGTCGCTGATGTGCGCGAGGTGGCGTCGCTGCAGCGTCTGTTCGCCCAGGTGCTTGGCGACTTCGGGCGCCTCGACGTGGTCGTCAACAATGCCGGTGGCAGCCCGCCTGCCGAGGCGGCCAGCGTTTCGCCACGCTTCAGCGAAAGCATCATCCGCCTGAACCTGATCGCCCCGCTGAATGTGGCGCAGCAGGCCAACGCGATCATGCAGGAGCAGGCCGAGGGCGGCGTGATCCTGTTCATCGGCAGCATCAGTGCGTTGCGCCCGTCGCCGCTGACTGCCGTCTACGGTGCGGCCAAGGCCGGCATCCTGTCGCTGGCGAGTTCCCTGGCCGTGGAGTGGGCGCCGAAGGTCCGCGTGGTCACGGTCAGTCCGGGCCTGGTACGCACCGAGCAGTCGCACCAGCACTATGGCGACGAGGCAGGCATCGCCGCCGTCAGCGCCACCATTCCGGCCGGGCGCCTGGCCAACCCCGAGGACATCGGTGCGGCCTGTGTCTATATCGCCTCGCCGCTGGCCAGCTATGCCAGTGGCTGCAACCTGCTGTTGCATGGCGGCGGTGAGCGCCCTGCGTTCCTGGCTGCCGCCAACGCCTGAGTCGCGAGCGCTTTAGTCCCGTCGGACGATGCCACCGGCGTGTGGCCATTCGAGCATGCAGGCCAGCGGGTCGCGCCTTTCGCTGCCCGTGTCTTTAACTCAGAAACGGGCAGGAGAACCCCCCCGATGTTGGCCAGCATCCCCGACGAAGTGGTCGCCGAGCTGCTCAAGGCCGCGCCGTCGAGCCCGCCGAGGCGTAGAGCTGTCCATTCAAGGTTGCAGCCGTTTGGCTCCCCTCTCCCATTCATGGGAGAGGGGCTGGGGGAGAGGGCTGAAAAGGCCGCAAAACTGCCGGTGTCCCCCTTCAAGGGGGCGAGGGGACTGATCGCGTCCGACCACTTCTCATGTGAACAGCATTACCGCCAAGGTGGGCTTGGTTCAGGCCTGCACGCGGGGCTCGCGTGGCATGCCCAGGGCGCGCTCGGCGATGATGTTGCGCTGGATCTCGTTGCTGCCGCCATAGATCGTGTCGGAGCGGGTGAACAGAAACAGCGACTGCAGGCGTGACAGGCCGTAAGGCGCCGTCTCGAGCAGTTCGGCCTGGTCGCCGAGCACGTCCATGGCCAGCTTGCCCAGTTCCAGGTGCCAGGTCGACCAGGCCAGCTTGTAGATCATCGCCTCGCGGCGCAGGCTGCCATCCCGGGGGCCGGAGAGCATGCGTAGCGAGTTGTAGCGCAGCACCTTGAGGCCTGCCCAGGCCTGGGCCAGGCGCTGACGAATCAGCGCGTCCCGGGCGGCGCCGTTGGCCTTGGCCAGGCGGATCACCTCGTCCAGTTCGTTCCGGAACAGCATCTGCTGGCCGAGGGTGGAAACGCCCCGTTCGAAGCCGAGCAGGGCCATGGCCACTTTCCAGCCGTCGCCGGGCTGGCCGATGATGTGTTCCGCTGCGCTGACGGCATCGGCGAAGAACACTTCGTTGAACTCGCTGGTGCCGGTGAGTTGCTGGATCGGCTGGACCTCGATGCCCGGTTGATCCATCGGCACCAGCAGGAAGCTCAGGCCGTGGTGGCCGACGCTGCCGGGTTCGGTGCGCGCCAGCACGAAGCACCATTGCGACTCATGGGCCAGCGAGGTCCACACCTTCTGCCCGTTGATCAGCCAGTTGCGACCCTCGGCGTCGAGCTGGGCGCGGGTCTTGACGCTCGCCAGGTCGGAGCCTGCGCTCGGCTCCGAGTAGCCCTGGCACCAGAATTCCTCGCCCTTGAGAATGCCGGGCAGGAAGCGCTGCTGTTGCGCGGGGCTACCCATGGCGATCAGCGTCGGGCCGATCAGGCCTTCGCCGATGTGGCCCATGCGGCCGGGGCCTCCGGCGCGGGCATACTCCTCATGGAAGATCACTTGCTGGCTGATCGACAGTTCGCGTCCGCCCAGGGCCCTGGGCCAGCCCAGGCCGATCCAGCCGCCCTTGGCCATTTCCCGCTCCCAGGCCTTGCGCTCTTTGGGATACGCGTGCTCGTCCCCCGGGCCACCGCGGAAGCGCAGGATGGCAAAGGGGCCTTGCAGATGCTCGTCGAGCCAGCTGGCAACCTCCGCGCGGAAGGCTTCATCCTCGGGGCTGAATCCGATTTTCATGGCTGTGACTCCAGGATCAGGGTGGCCAGGCGCTCGCGGTGCCAGCTGGGGTTGCCCAGCATCTGCTCGCTGGCGCGGGCGCGTTTGAAATACAGGTGAGGGTCATACTCCCAGGTGAAGCCGACCCCGCCGTGCAGCTGGATCGACTCGCCGGCGCTGCGCATGAAGGCCTCGCTGGCTTCGCTCTTGGCGATGGCCGCCGCTTCGCCGAGCTCGCCGGCGAGCCCGGCGTCGCCTTCCGCCGCCAGCGCCTCATGGGCCACGCAGGCGGCGTAGTAGGCCGCTGAACGGGCGTTCTCGATGGCCAGCATGAGATCGGCACAGCGATGCTTGATGGCCTGGAAACTGGCGATGGAACGGTTGAACTGCTTGCGCTCGGCGATGTAGGCGAGGGTCAGGTCCAGGCTCTGCTGGGCGCCACCGACCTGCTCGCAGGCCAGGGCGATGGCGCCGATCTGCAGCACCTTGTCCAGCAGTTCGGCGGCGTGGCCCACCGGGCTCAGGCACTGCTCGGCCCTGAGCGGCACGTCGTCGAGCTGGATGCGCGCCAGGCGGCGGGTCTGGTCCATCGTCGGCAGCGTCTCACGGCTGATGCCGGCCTGGTCGGCAGCAACGGCGAACAGGCTGAGGCGCTCATCGTCCAGCTGGCAGGCGATCAGCAGCAGATCGGCCTGCGCGCCATCCAGCACGGCGTCGTACTGGCCGCTGAGCCGCCAGCCGTCGTTTTGCGCGCGTGCCTGCGGTTGCCGGGCCTGGCGCCAGTCGCCGCGTGCGTGCTGGTAGGCGAGGGAGGCGCGCAGGCTGCCCGCTGCCAGCTCCGGCAACAGCTGTTCGCGCAGCGCTTCGTTGCTGCCCAGCAACAGGGCCGGAGTGGCCAGGCAGGCGCTGGAGAGGAACGGCGCGCAGAGCAGGTGACGGCCCATCTGTTCGAGCAGAATGGCCTGTTCGACAAAGCCCAGACCCAGGCCGCCGTACTGCTCCGGGACGATCAGCGCTGGCCAGTACAGCTCCTGGGCGATCTGGCGCCAGACCAGGGGGCAGAAGCCCTCCGCGCTGAGCATGGCCTGGCGCACGGCTGCTGAGGCGGACGCCTTGGCGAGAAAGCTGGCGGCGCTTTGCTGAATCATCAATTGCTCGTCGCTGAACGCGAAGTCCATTGCAGGCTCCTGGAGTCGACCTCTATCGCTCATGAGTCTGCCCGGGCGTCCGCGCCGGCGAATCCCCAAAAAGGACTAGCAGGCAAGGCATCGGCCTTAGTCTCAACGGACGATGAAGTGGCGCGGGGCGCTTCGCACAATGGCCCCTGTCATGCAACGACCACTTCAGGAGCAGGGACATGATCGAGATCCTCGGGCTGAGTTACTTCGTGGCTCAGGTCGGCAACTTGAGCGACTGGCGGCGCTACGCCGAGGATGTGCTCGGCATGCCGGTGAGCTCAGCGCCGCAAGGTGGCCTGTATGTGAAGATGGACGAGCGTCCGTTTCGCATGCTCATCGTCGAGGGCGACGAGCGCCGCTACCTGGCCTCGGGATGGGAGCTGGCCAGCGCCGCTGCCTTCGGCCATGCCCTGCAGGTGCTGGAGGCGCGCGCGGTGACCTATGTGCTGGGCAGTGCAGAGGAGATCGAGCAGCGCGGTGTGCAGGCACTGGCCGTGGTCATCGACCCGTCCGGCAATCGCCATGAGCTGTGCTGGGGACATCGCTCCGACTGCCAGCCGTTCGTTTCGCCGCAGGGGGTGCCGCGCTTCGTCACCGGCGACATGGGCCTGGGCCACACCGTGTTGCCCGCGCCGAACTTCGACGAAACCCTGGCGTTCGCCCGCGATGTGCTGGGCTTCCGGCTCTCCGACATCTTCAACTTCCGTCCGTCCCCCGATGCCCCGGCGGTGCGCATCCACTTCCTGCATTGCGCCAATGCGCGCCATCACAGCCTGGCGTTCGCCGAGTACCCGGTGGCCAGCGGTTGCGTGCACGCGATGGTCGAAGTGGACTCGATGACCGAGGTCGGTCGTGCCCATGACCGCATGCTGGCTCAGGGCACCCCGCTGTCGGCGACGCTGGGCCAGCACCTCAACGATCGCATGACCAGTTTCTACATGCAGACCCCGTCCGGCTTCGATCTGGAGTACGGCTTCGGTGGCCTGCAACTGGACTGGACGGCGCACAGCGTCCTCGAGTTCACCCGCGTCAGCATCTGGGGGCACGACTTCTCGGTCGGGCGCCAGCAGTAAGGAATCGACATGAACAAACAGCTGACAACCCGGCAGGCCGTGGCGCTGCTGCGCGATGGCATGACGGTCGGTTTTGGTGGCTGGGGGCCGCGGCGCAAGCCAATGAGCATCGTCCGCGAGATCCTGCGCTCTGACGTCAAGGACCTCACCGTGGTCGGCTACGGCGGCCCGGAGATGGGCATGCTGTGCGCCGCCGGCAAGGTGAGAAAGCTGGTCTTCGGCTTCGCCACCCTGGATGCCATTCCGCTCGAACCCTGGTTTCGCAAATGCCGCCAGAGCGGTCAGCTCAGGGAACTGATGGAACTGGACGAGGGCATGTTCCAGTGGGGCTTGCGTGCTGCCGGCATGCGCCTGCCGTTCCTGCCGACCCGTTGCGGGCTGGCCACCGATGTCACCCGCTTGAACCCGGAGATCAGGACCATCACCTCGCCCTACGCCGACGGCGAGGTGCTGCTGGCGATGCCGGCGCTGAACCTGGACATCAGCTTCCTGCATGTCAACGAAGCCGATCGCCTGGGCAACACCCTGACCACTGGCAACGACGCCTACTTCGACCACCTGATGGCCCGTGCCTCGGCGCACTGCGTGGTGTCCTGCGAGCGCCTCCGCGATCGCTTAGAGCTGACCGCCGAGCAGGCGCGCTTCAACCTGTTCGAGCGCTACCTGGTCACTGGTGTGGTGCATGCCCCCTTCGGTGCGCACCCGACCACCTGCGCCCCGGACTACGGCTGGGACCTGGTGCACATGAAGCGCTACGCCGAGTCGGCCGAGGGCGACAACGGCTGGGCCGCCTACATGGACGAGTTCGTGCACGTCAGCGAGGCCGATTACCAGGCCAGGAACGGTGGCGCCGAGCGCCTGTCCAGCCTTGCCCAACCGCAGTTCTGAGGAGAGCGCCATGAGTGTTGCCAAGGAGTTTTCTCTCGCTGAACTGCTGATCGTCGCGGCCAGCGAAGCTTGGCGCGGCAATGGCGAGGTGCTGGCCTCGGGGCTGGGCGTGCTGCCGCGCCTGGGCGCCAGTCTGGCCAAGCTGACCCACAGCCCGGAATTGCTGATGACGGACAGCGAGTGCTTTCTGGTCGAAGAGCCGATTCCGCTCGGCCCGCGTGGCGACCATGTGCCGAAGTACTCCGGTTACATGGGCTTCGAGCGGGTCTTCGAGTGTGTCTGGGGTGGGCGGCGTCACGCCATGATCGGCCCGACCCAGGTCGACCGCTTCGGCCAGAGCAACCTGTCCGTCGTCGGCCCCGACTATCACCAGCCGAAGATCGCCATGCTCGGTGTGCGCGGCCTGCCGGGCAACAGCATCAACCACCGCAACTCCTTCTTCCTGCCCAGCCACTCGCTGCGTGCCCTGGTGCACGAGGTGGACATGGTCTCCGGCGTCGGCCTCGACCCCGCGCGCTGGCAGCCGGGCATGAATCGCACGCTGATGGCGCTCGGTATCGTCCTCAGCGACCTGTGCGTGATGGATTTCAACGGCCCGGACAACGCCGCGCAGGTCTTGAGCCTGCATCCGGGCGTGAGCTTCGAGCAGGTCCAGGAAAACACCGGCTTCCCGTTGCGCGAGGCGCCGAACATGGGCGAGACCCCGCACCCGACGGAAGAGCAGCTGGCGCTGATCCGTCGCCTCGACCCGCACGACTTGCGCAGCAAGCAGCTCAAGGGCAATCCGCCGGGCATTCGCCAGGCCCGATCGGGAGCAGCAGATGAGTGAATTTATCGAGCGGGTGGATGGCAGCGTCTACGAGACCGACAGCCCGGTGAGCTATGCCGTGGCCGATGGTATCGCCAGCGTGAGCATGAACCGCAGCACCTTCGGCAATGCGCAGAACTCGCAGATGACCTACGCCCTGGACGAGGCCTTCAAGCGCGCGGTCAATGACGACGCGGTCAAGGTCATCGTCCTGCGCGGCGAGGGCAAGCACTTCTCCGCCGGGCACGATATCGGCACGCCGGGGCGCGACATCAACAAGGTGTTCGAGCGCACCCAGCTGCTCTGGGACCACAGCAACAAGCCCGGTGGCGAGTTCCTCTACGTGCGCGAGCAGGAGGTCTACCTGGGCATGTGCCGGCGCTGGCGGGAGCTGCCCAAGCCGACCATCGCCATGGTCCAGGGCGCCTGCGTCGCCGGTGGGCTGATGCTGGCCTGGGTCTGTGACCTGATCGTGGCCAGCGACGACGCCTTCTTCCAGGACCCGGTGGTGCGGATGGGCATTCCGGGTGTGGAGTACTTCGCGCATCCCTACGAGATGAACCCGCGCATCGCCAAGGAATTTCTCATGACCGGCGATCGCATGTCGGCAGGCCGTGCCTACGACGTGGGCATGGTCAACCGGGTGGTGTCGCGTGCCGAGTTGGAGGCCACCACCTACGAGCTGGCGGGCCGGATCGCCAGGCAGCCGCGCATGGGCCTGGCATTGACCAAGCAGGCGATCAACCACGTCGAGGACCTGGCCGGCAAGCGCACGGCCATGGACGCGGTGTTCGCCTGGCACCACTTCGCCCACACCCACAACGAGCTGGTGTCTGGCGACAAGCTGGGCGGCTATGACGCCAGGGCCATGGTTGCGGCGAACAGGAAGTCCGCAGGAGAGGCCGGATGAGCGCCTGGCTGCAGAGCGAACTGACCCGGCGTCTGGGCTGCCGTTACCCGGTGGTGCAGACAGCCATGGGCTGGGTGGCCGATGCCAACCTGGTGATCGGTACCACGCGTGCCGGTGGCTTCGGCTTTCTCGCCGCGGCCACGCTGAACACGGCGCAGACCCGCAGCGAGATCGAACGGGTCATCGCCGCCACCGGCAGCCGCAATTTCGGCCTGAACTTCCACATGTTCCAGGAGAACGCCGCCGACTGCGTGGACCTGGCCATCGACTTCGGCCTCAAGGCGGTCAGCTATGGCCGCGGCCCGGATGCCGGCACCGTGCAGCGCTTCAAGGATGCCGGAATACTCTGCATCCCCACTGTCGGTGCGGCCAAGCATGCGATCAAGGCGGTGCAGATGGGCGCCGACCTGATCACCGTCCAGGGCGGCGAGGGCGGCGGCCACACCGGTGGCGTGCCCAGCTCCATCCTGCTGCCGCAGGTGCTCGACGCGGTCGACGTGCCGGTGATCGCCGCCGGGGGCTTTGCCACCGGACGTGGCCTGGCCGCGGCATTGGCTGCCGGTGCCTGCGGCATCGCCATGGGCACGCGTTTTCTCATGAGCCGGGAGTCACCGACACCGGCCAGTACCCTGGAGCGCTACCTCAGGGTCAAGGATCCACAGCAGGTTCGCGTGACCCTGGCCGTCGACGGCATGCGCCACCGCATGATCGACAACGCGTTCATCAATCGCCTGGAGAACGCCAGCGGCCTGGGCCGCCTGCTGATCGCCCTGCGCAGTGCCTGGAGCTGGAAGCAGCAGACCGGCATGAGCGGCGCGCACATGCTCGCGGTGCTGCTCAAGGTGCTCAGGGAGGAGCCGGAGGCGCTGGCGCAGGCCGTCATGGCAGCCAACCAGCCGGTGCTGCTGAAACGCTCCATGCAGGACGGCCGGCCGGACGAGGGCATCCTGCCCTCTGGCCAGGTGGCGGCGGCCATCGACCAGCTGGCCAGCTGCGAAACCATCATTTCCGAGATCGTCGCGCAGGCCGAGGCCTGCCTCGCCGAGCTGTACCAGCGCCACGCCCCGCCCACGCTCGAACGTGCAGGAGTCCACCAATGAGCAATGCCTTTACCACCCGCGTCGACAAGGGCGTGGCCGAACTGGTCATCGACAAACCACCGGTCAATGCGCTGGACAGCCACGAGTGGCAGGCGCTGGCCGATACCCTCAACATCCTCGGCGCCGACTCGCAGATCCGCGTCATCGTCCTGCGCGCCGAAGGCCGTGGCTTCTGCGCCGGTGTCGATATCAAGGAGCTGGAGCAGCATCCGGAGCTGATCGTCGAGGTCAACCGCGGCAACTACGAGACCTTCAAGGCCGTGCACCGCTGTCCGGTGCCGGTGATCGTCGCGGTGCATGGTTTCGTCCTTGGCGGTGGCATCGGCATTACCGGCGCGGCCGACATCGTCGTGGCCTCCGAGTGTGCCAGCTTCGCCCTGCCCGAGGTCGATCGCGGTGCGATGGGCGGCGGGGCTCACCTGCAGCGCCTGTTCCCGGTCCAGAAGGTGCGCTACCTGTTCTTCACCGGCGACAGGATCGGTGCGCGCGAGGCCGAACGCTACGGCTTCATCGAACGCGTGGTGCCGCGTGAGCGCTTGCGCGACGCAGCCATGGAAATCGCCGCGAGGATCGCCGCCAAGAGCCCGTCGATGATCCGCATCGCCAAGGAAGCCCTCAACGGTATCGAGGACGGCAACCTGGAAGACAAGTACCGCTGGGAGCAGGGCTTCACCCTGCAGGCCTACAGCGAGGCCGACTCGGCAGAAACCCGCCGCGCCTTCGTCGAAAAACGCCAAGCAAAGTTCTGAGGCATTCCATGGACCTGATCTACAGCCCCAAGCAAAAGGCCTTTCGCGCCGAAGTGCGCGACTGGCTCGCCGCCAACCTGCCCGAGCAGAAGCTGCTCAGCTACGACACCCGCGAAGGCTTCGAACAGCACCGCGCCTGGGAAGGCAAGCTGTTCGAGGCGCGCTATTCGATGGTCATGTGGCCCGAGCACCTGGGGGGGCGCGGTTGCGACCTGATCGAGTGGCTGATCTTCGAGGAAGAGTATTACGGTGCCGGTGCGCCGATGCGCGTCAACATCAACGGCCAGCTGCTGCTGGGGCCGACCCTGATGGAGTTCGGCAGCGACGAGCAGAAGCGTGACTTCCTGCCGCGTACCGCCTCCAGCGAGATCATGTGGGCTCAGGCCTGGTCCGAGCCGAACGCCGGCTCCGATATGGCCGCGATCAGCGCCAGGGCGATCCGTGACGGCGACCACTACGTGCTCAACGGCCAGAAGACCTGGTCCACCCGGGCCAGCTTCGCCGACATGGCCTTCGGCCTGTTTCGCAGCGATCCCGCGTCCAGCCGTCACCATGGCCTGAGTTTCCTGATGGTGCCGCTGGATGCTCGCGGTGTGTGCATTCGCCCGATCAAGGCCCTGGATGGCCAGGATGCCTTCGCCGAGATCTTCTTCGATGACGTGCGTGTGCCTGTGGTCAATCGCATCGGCGACGAGGGCGAAGGCTGGCATGTGGCGATGGCCACGGCCGGCTTCGAGCGCGGCCTGCTGCTGCGCTCGCCGGCGCGCTTCCAGTCCAGCGCCAGGCGCCTGGTCGAGCTGTACCGCCGCAACAAGGCGCTGGCCGACCGTGACCCGAGCATTCGCGATGCGGTGGCGCGGGCCTGGATGGGCGCCGAGGCCTACTGCCTGGGTGCCTACCACACCGTGGGGCGGCTGAGCCGGGGCGAGAAGATCGGCGCCGAATCCAGCATCAACAAGATCGTCTGGTCCGAGCTGGACCTGCTGATCAACGAGACCGCCATGCGCATCCTCGGTGCCCGTGGCGAGTTGCGCGGCGGCGCGCCGCTGCTGAGCGCCGACGAGGGCGGCTGGCTGGAGGGCTTCCTGTTCGCCCAGGCCGGTCCGATCTATGCCGGCACCAACGAGATCCAGCGCAACATCATCGCCGAGCGCATGCTCGGCCTGCCGAAGTGAGGAGCGGGCGATGAACTTCACCTTTACCGAAGATCAACTGGCGTTTCGCGGCGCCATCAGCCGCTTTCTGATGACCGAGGCGGCGCCGGAGATGCTCCGTGAAATCTGGGAAACCGATGCAGGCCGCAGCCCGGATCTGCGCAGCAAGATTGCCGAACAGGGCCTGACCGCGCTGTCCGTGCCGGAAGCCTGCGGTGGCCTGGGCATGGATGACATGGCCTGGGCGTTGATGACCCAGGAGCTTGGCTACTACGCCATTCCGGATTCACTGGGCGATACCGCCTACCTCGCTGCGGGCCTGCTCAGCGGCCTGCCGGCCAGCGGGCAGAGCGATCACTGGCTGGCGCAGATCGCCGCGGGGAGTATCCGCGTGGCCGTCGGCCACCCGGTCAACCCCTGGGTGGCCGACGCGCACATGGCCGACCTGCTGCTGCTGGCGCATGACAACGAAGTCCATGCCCTGCGCCCTGATCAGGTGGAGTTGCAGGCCAATCGCAGCATCGATGTCTCGCGTCGCCTGTACGACGTGAAGTGGACGCCAAGCGCCGAGACGCGCATCGCCGGTGCCGGCGTGGGCGCTGTACTGTGGGCGCAGACCCTGAACCGGGGCGCACTGTCGGTGGCCGGGCAACTGGTGGGGCTGGCGCAGCGCATGCTTGATCTGTCGGTCGACTACGTGTCCCAGCGCAAGCAGTTCGGCAAGCCGATCGGCAGCTTCCAGGCGGTCAAGCACCAGCTGGCCGACGTGGCGGCCCGGATCGAGTTCGCCAAGCCGGTGCTGTACCGCGCCGCCCATGCCCTGGCCAGGGACGAGGCGGATGTCGACGTGCGCATCTCCCACGCCCGCCTGACCTGCTGCGAGGCCAGCTGGATGGCGGCGCGGCACGGCATTCAGGTGCACGGCGCCATGGGGTACACCTGGGAAGTGGACCTGCAGATGTTCATGAAGCGTGCCTGGGCACTGGACAACGCCTGGGGCGACCGAGCCCTGCACAAGACCCGCGTCGACCAGCACCTGCTCGGCGCGGCATTGCTGCCGGGCAGCACCTTCGAGGAGTGAGTCATGACCCAGGCCTATATCGTCGATGCGTTGCGCACGCCCACCGGCAAGCGCAAGGGCAGTCTGGCTCATGTGCACGCCATCGATCTCGGCGCCCATGTGCTCAAGGCGCTGGTCGAGCGCAATGCCATTCCAGCCGATGAATACGATGATGTGATCTTCGGCTGCGTCGACACCATCGGTGCGCAGGCTGCCAATATCGCGCGCACCAGCTGGCTGGCCGCCGGCCTGCCGCTGTGTGTGCCTGGTACCACGGTGGATCGCCAGTGCGGCTCATCGCAGCAGGCCTTGCACTTCGCTGCGCAGGCCGTGATGAGCGGCACTCAGGACGTCGTCGCGGTCGGAGGCGTGCAGACCATGACCCGGATCCCGATCTCCTCGGCCATGCTCGCCGGCCAGCCGCTGGGCTTCCCTGACCCGTTCTCCGGCAGCGCCGGCTGGCGTGCCCGCTTCGCCGATCAGCCGGTCAGCCAGTTCTACGCTGCCCAGCGCATCGCCGATCACTGGCAGATCAGCCGCGCCGACATGGAAGGCTTCGCGCTGGAAAGCCACCGCCGTGCCCTGGCGGCCATCGAGGCCGGTCATTTCGCGCGCGAGGTGCTGGCCTGCGAAGGCCTGAGCCAGGACGAGACGCCGCGTGTCACCACGCTGGAAAAGATGGCCAGCCTGGAACCGGTCGATCCGCGCTTCCCGAGCATCACGGCGGCGGTATCCAGCCAGACCTGCGATGCGGCGGCCGCCTTGCTGGTGGTCTCGGATGCCGCGCTCGAGCGCTATGGCCTGACACCTCGGGCGCGCATTCACCACCTCAGCGTGCGCGGTGACGATCCGATCTGGCACCTGACGGCGCCGATCGAGGCGACCCGCCACGCGCTGAAGAAGGCTGGCATGCGTATGGCCGAGATCGACCTGGTGGAAATCAACGAGGCCTTCGCCTCGGTGGTCATGGCCTGGGCCAAGGAGCTGGACTTCGACCCCGCCAGGACCAACGTCAATGGCGGCGGCATCGCGCTGGGGCATCCGCTCGGCGCCACGGGCGCGCGGCTGATGACCACGCTGCTGCACGAACTGGAGCGCAGCGGTGGTCGTTACGGCCTGCAGGCGATGTGCGAAGGCGGCGGGCTGGCCAACGTGACGATCATCGAACGCCTGTAAGGGCTTCTGGCAGAACCTGCCGCGACGAATCCGGGAGAATTGAAGATGGGAATCCTGAACGGCCGGGTGGCCATCATCACCGGCGCAGGCGCTGGCCTGGGCGCCGCCCATGCACGGGTGTTCGCTGGCGAGGGTGCCTGCGTGGTGGTCAACGACATCAACCTGGCCGCAGCGCGGGCGGTGGTCGCGGAGATCATCGCCGCCGGTGGCAAGGCGGTGGCCAACGCCTCCGACATCACCCACTACGGCGACAGTGAAAACGCCGTGAAGCAGGCCATCGACTGCTTCGGCGATCTGCACGTGGTGGTCAACAACGCCGGCATCAACCGCGACCGCATGTTCGCCTCGATGACCGAGGCCGAGTGGGACGCGATCATGAGCGTGCACCTCAAGGGGCACTTCTGCATCAGTGCGCACGCCGTGCACTACTGGCGCGACCTGTCCAAGGCCGGCAAGGCGGTCAACGCACGCATCATCAACACCACCTCCGGTGCCGGTCTGCAGGGTTCCATCGGCCAGTCCAACTACGCTGCGGCCAAGGCCGGTATCGCCGCGCTGACGCTCAACCAGGCGGCCGAGCTGGGACGCTATGGCATCACGGCCAACGCCGTGGCACCGGCTGCACGTACCGGCATGACCAGCGCCGTCGAATCCATGGCCGCGCGCATGGCCGCGCCGACGGATGGCAGCTTCGATTACTGGGCACCGGAGAACGTGTCCAGCCTGCTGGCCTGGCTGGCCCATGAGGCGGCCGCGCATGTCACCGGTCGTGTGTTCGAGTCCGAAGGCGGGCGGATTTCCATCGCCGACGGCTGGCGCAGCACCGCCGGGGTGGACAAGGGCGCGCGCTGGGCTCCTGCGGAGATCGGCCAGGCCATGGCCCAGCTGCTGGCGCTCGAGGTGCCGGCGCAGAAGGTCTACGGCAGCTGAGCCGGCCGCCCTCGAACCTTCGCAAGACCGTCTCGAGGGCTGTTCGCAAGGCCTCGTTTCCCGCTGGCGTACCGTCCGTTTTGACGATGCGCGGGGCAAGGCGGGGCCGTTAAATCTGCTCGCATGTCGTCTACTGCCGAGGTCTTGCCGTGAAACACGCTCCCCCCTACGTTCCGGGCCACCAGCTGCTGGCTGGCAAGTCGGTGCTGATCACCGCAGCGGCTGGCGCCGGCATCGGCTATGCCGCCGCCAGGCGCTGCGCCGAGGAAGGCTGCCGTGCCCTGATGATTTCCGATATCCATCCGCGTCGCCTGGAAGATGCGGTCGTGCGCCTCAAGGCGGAGACCGGTCTGCAGGCCATCCATGGGCAGCTGTGCAATGTGGCGGTGGAGGACGAGGTGCAGGCCCTGGTGAGCGCTGCCGAGCAGGCCCTGGACGGTGTCGATGTACTGATCAACAACGCCGGTCTCGGCGGGCAGAAACGGCTCAGCGCAATGAGCGATGACGACTGGCTGCGCGTGATCGACGTGACCCTCAACGGGACCTTCCGCATGACCCGCGCGATGCTGCCGCACATGGAGAAACGCGGCGCTGGCGCCATCATCAACAACGCCTCGGTACTTGGCTGGCGGGCGCAGAAGGAGCAGGCCCACTATGCCGCCGCCAAGGCCGGGGTGATGGCGCTGACCCGCTGCAGCGCGGTCGAAGCCGCCGAGCACGGCGTGCGTATCAATGCCGTGGCGCCGTCCATCGCCCTGCATGACTTCCTCAAGAAAGCCTCCAGCCAGGAGCTGTTGGAACAACTGGCCAGCCGTGAGGCTTTCGGCCGTGCGGCGGAGGTCTGGGAAGTCGCCAACGTGATGATCTTTCTGGCCAGTGACTACGCCTCGTACCTGGTGGGCGAAGTGCTTTCGGTCAGTTCGCAGCACGCCTGAGGAGGCGCGGATGAGCAAGGTATTCAAGAGTGCGGAGCAGATGCTGGGCGCTGTCGGGATGCAGTTGGGCCACAGCGAGTGGATCACCGTCACCCAGGAGCGGATCGACCTGTTCGCCGAGGCCACCGGTGATCACCAGTGGATTCATGTGGATCCGCAGCGCGCCGCCGAGGGCCCGTTCGGTGCCTGTATCGCGCATGGCTACCTGACCCTGTCGCTGGCCAACCTGTTCATGCCGCAGCTGATGTGCATCGAGAACCTGGCGATGGGGGTGAACTACGGCAGCGAGCGCACGCGCTTTCCCGCAGCGGTCAGGGTCGGCGCGCGGGTGCGCGGGCGTGGCGAGGTGCTGGGGGCCGAGCGGGTTGGCGCCGCCGTGCAGTTCCTGGTGCGCATCACCGTCGAGATCGAGGGCAGCGAGCGCCCGGGCTGTGTGGTCGACACCCTCAGCCGCTACACCTTCAACCCCATTCCCGAGTGAGAGCCCTGATGACTGAAGCCGTTATCGTCGCCACTGCGCGTACCGCGCTGGCCAAATCCTTTCGTGGTTCGTTCAACGACACCGAGGCGCCGGTGCTCGGTGGCCATGTGGTACGGGCCGTGCTCGAACGCGCCGGCGTCGAGGGCGCTGCGGTCGGCGATGTGATCATGGGCGCGGCGGTGCAGCAGGGCACCCAGGCGTACAACATCGGCCGCCTGTGTGCCTACACCGCCGGCCTGCCGCACAGTGTGCCGGGCATGGCGCTGGACCGCATGTGCGCGTCCGGGTTGATGGCGATCGGCGTGGCGGCCGGGAGCATTCTCAGCGGCGAGCTGGAGATCGCCATCGCCGGGGGAGTGGAGTCGCTGTCGCTGACCCAGACGCCACACAAGAACACCTATCGTGCGCAGTCCCAGGCGGTGCTCAAGGTGATGCCGAGTGCCTATATCCCGATGATCGAAACGGCCGAGATTGTCTCGCGCCGCTACGCCATCAGCCGCGCTGCGCAGGACGAGTATGCCCTGCAGAGTCAGCAGCGCACGGCGGCGGCCCAGCAGGGCGGACGTTTCGCCGAGGAAATCGTGCCGCTGTACGCCGACAAGCTGTGCTTCGACAAGCAGGGCAACCCGAGCGGCCATGAAACCGTGCTGGTCGAGCGTGACGAGTGCAACCGCCCGAGTACCACGCTCGAGGACCTGGCCGCGCTCAAGCCGGTGTGGAAGGACGGCAAGTGGGTGGGGCAGGGCGAGTTCGTCACCGCTGGCAACGCCTCGCAGTTCTCCGATGGTGCCAGCGCCTGCCTGCTGATGAGTGCCGACGAAGCCCGCTGCCGTGGCCTGACGCCGCTGGGGATCTACCGTGGCATAGCCGTCGCCGGCTGTGCGCCGGAGGAGATGGGCATCGGCCCGGTGCATGCCGTACCCAGGTTGCTCAGGCGCTTCGGCTTGAGCGTCGCGGACATCGACCTGTGGGAGATCAACGAAGCCTTCGCCTGTCAGGTGCTGCACTGCCGTGATGCACTGGGGATTGCCAACGACCGCCTGAACGTCAACGGCGGGGCCATCGCCATCGGCCATCCGTTCGGTATGTCCGGTTCTCGGATGGTCGGCCATGCGCTGCTGGAGGGGCGCCGGCGGGGTGCCCGTTATGTCGTGGTGTCGATGTGCATCGGCGGCGGCATGGGGGCTGCCGGTCTGTTCGAGTTGCCATGAGCGTGCGCGCATGGGATCCGCAGGGTGTCGTCTAGTCCGTTTGGACGATGCTGGTGCCGTTTCCTGGTCAGAAGATCGAGTCATCCCCCCCGTTTACCGGTGTCGCAGCCGTCGGGTGGATAGAACAAGAACAACAGAGGTACTGCTATGTTCACTGTCCCACGTAGCCCGTTATCTCCCCGTTCATGCAGGATCAAGGCTGTCGTCCTGCTCTTGTCTGTCGCTGCGATCTGCCTGCTCACGGCACGCGACCAGATGCTTCCCGATAGCGCTGCACCCGCACCGCTTCCTTACGCCAGCGTCAACCCGCACGCTCTTCCATACCCGCCTGTGCCCGAGCAGATGGGGGTGTTCTGGGCGTCCCTGCGCTAGTTGACGAGAAAATGACAGTGGCGTTGGTATTCGGCGCATGGCCTGCGTGGCTGGGGGCTTCGCACATCGCATCCTGCTCCCTTGCCGGTGACTGCGACCTGATGCCGTGCGGATACGTTCATGGGGCTTTTTCAGGCATGTCGCTGAGGCTCGCGTGCGATGAAGTTGCTGCACCTGGCTTTCTACGATCCCGTCCGTCGTCCTCTGGCCGTTGGCAGTTGGGTTTGGGTGTAGATATGAGGGGGGGTTAAGGAGTTTGTGTAGCCAACCGTTTCGGGAGGTGCGTGCTGCCTGTCAGCCGAAACGCTTGATAAAAACAAGTGACAAGCCGGACCTGCTCTGTGAGGTGTGACCATGAGCTCCACGACGCAAGATCAGATGCTGGAAAGAGTCGGACTCAGCGTGGCTCAGTACGACAGGATCATCAGTAGCATGTATGACGCCGCGTTCGAACCTCGTGCCTTGGGCGACGCTCTGAATCAGCTCCGGCAATTGTTTCAGGCCAACTTTGTCACCTTGATCATGCGTGCGACCGATGAGCCTGAACTGGCCCCGATGATCGTTTCGGGCGAGGTCGAGGGCGTAGGAGATCTCAGTGGCGAAGTGCTTTTCATCAGCTACCACGACCAAGCGGCTCCCTTTACCAATCTCGCGCCCAACGAGGTTTTCACCATTGCGGACCTGATGAGCGACAGTGAATGGGAGCGTTCGACCTTTTACCTGCTGTATTGCCAGCCCCACAATGTGTTCGACTCGCTGTTGGCAAATATCACCACGCCCGATGGCGGGCTTCTGCGTTTTCGCATCAGCCGCCCCAAGTCCAGCCCGCGCTTTTCCGAGGATGAGCGCAAGCTCTGCGAACTGTTTCTGCCACATATTCGGCGAGCGGTTCATGTGTATTCCCAGTTTGATCGCAGTGTATCTCTCGGCAGTCTGTACTCCCAGGCGATCGGGCGCTTGTCGATCGCCACCATGGTCCTGGACGAGAGCAGCATGGTTCTGGAACTCAACCCGGTTGCTCAGGAGATCCTCAGCAGCAATGACGGGCTGAAACTGGTTGGCGGACGTCTGGAGGCGACCTATCCGAGTGACAACCGGGAGCTGCAGCGGGTTCTGCGCGGTGCTGCCATGCGCCAGGGTGTGGCTGGCGCGGACAGGGCCGAGGTGATGTCCATTTCACGCCCGTCCGGGCAGGTGAGTTTCGGTCTCGTTGTCGAGACCATACCCTCCCAGGAGTTGGTCGAGGGCAAGGGGCGGCCCACGGCGCTGGTCTATATCCGGGATGCCGTCGGCAAGTCCCAGGCCAGCAGCCTCGTGACCAAGCAGCTGTTCAACCTGACACCGGCGGAAACCGCGTTGGCCCTGGAGTTGGCCAATGGTCTGTCTCTGGAGGAGGCTGCCGAGGCGCTGAACATCCGCCGCAACACCGCACGGGCTCACTTGCGTTCGATCTTCTCGAAAACCGGCGTGCGCCGGCAAACCGAACTGGTGCGGATCATGCTCAACAGCGTGGTCGCGCTGACCCGAACGCAAGCGGTTGCGCGCGCGGGTGGGGTCGTCAAGCCGGCGGGGCGGAGTCTCTCCGGCGTCTGATCCGTATCCTCGATGCCTACTGCCCGCATATGGGCGCCGACCTGTCCCATGGCACCGTCGAGAACGACCGCGTGGTCTGTCCCTTCCACCACTGGCAGTACGATGCTGGCACAACTGCGTGGAGATTCCCTACCGCAAGCGCATTCCGCACCGTGGACCTGGGCAACGCCTGAGGCGTTTGCTACCGCTAGGCGCAGCCCAGATTGCGAGTGGGCTGCGCCTTGGCACCTGACTCAGAGGCGCGCTCACATCCGCCTCACCGGGCTCGTGAATGTTTCGTCGATCAGCCGCAGGACGGGCTGGCCACTTGCTGTGCAAGCAAGACGGCGTTGTTGGGCCTGGCTCAGACGCTGGCGCTTGCTTCACCGCTCGATTGGGCGGTGATACGCTAGCCCATCGCATCGGGAATGAACGTCAATGAGTACCGCCAAGCAAGCCGTCAAGTAAGCCGCAGCAACCTTTCTTTCCGGTTGTTGCGGCGCTCTTCTGGCTTCTTTACATGATGAGACCGCAGCCAAACCTCTCGCTCAAGGAGATGGCTTCGTGCACTCAAAAGATCTTACCTGGCGATACTCTCTCGCCGTCACGCTGCTTCTGTTGTCCCCCTTCGACCTGATCGCGTCGTTGGGGATGGACATGTATCTGCCCGTTATCCCCTCGATGGCCCAGGCGCTGAATGCCAGCGCCAGTACCATTCAGTTGACCCTGACGGTCTACCTGGTCGTGCTGGGGGCGGGCCAGTTGATAGTCGGGCCGCTGTCCGACCATTTCGGCAGGCGCCCCGTGCTGTTGCTCGGTGGCATGACCTACTTCCTGGCCTCGGTCGGGCTCGCCCTGGCCTCGTCGCCCGCGGCATTCCTGGCGCTGCGTACGCTCCAGGCGGCCGGGGCATCGGCTTGTCTGGTCGCGGTGTTTGCCACCGTGCGCGACGTCTATGCCAAGCGTCCCGAGGGCAGCGTCATCTATGGCTTGCTGGGCTCCATGCTGGCGATGGTGCCCGCGCTGGGGCCACTGCTGGGGACTTCGGTCGCGGCATGGCTGGGGTGGCGGGCGATCTTCCTGGTGCTCGCTGTCGCCATGCTCGGGGCGGTCGTTTCAGCCTGGCTGCTCTGGCCAGAGACCCGGCGAGCCAGAACGGGCAGCCTGAGTTGGCGGCAGTTGTTCGTGCCTCTGAAGTCCTTCGGGTTCTGGCTTTATACCCTCGGCTACAGTGCCGGGATGGGCAGTTTCTTCGTCTTCTTCTCGGTCGCCCCCTGGGTGATGATGGGGCGACAGCAGCTGTCTGCGTTCGAGTTCAGTCTGGTGTTCGGCACGGTCGCAATCGTGATGATGATCGCGGCTCAGGTGATCGGGCGGCTGGTGCGGCGTGTCGGGGAAATCGTCATTCTTCGCGCGGGGATGGGCTGTCTCATCGCTGGTGCCCTGCTGCTGGTTGCTGGAGAATCACTGATCCAGGAGTCGGTCATGGGCTTCATTGGCCCGATGTGGCTCATAGGCGTGGGAATCTCTGCGGCGGTTTCTGTCGGCCCCAATGGTGCATTGCGTGGGCTCGATCATATCGCCGGTACTGCCACAGCGGTTTACTTCTGCCTGGGCGGTGTCCTGCTAGGCGGGATTGGCACGCTCATCATCTTGCTGACGCCAGGTGGTAGCGCGTGGCCGATAGCGGCGTATTGCATGCTCATGGCAGCGATAACCCTCGGCCTGTCTCTGCACCGGCGCCCTGGGCTCATCGGCGGGCGGAGCTGATTCGGCCCTGCGGGTTGATTCATGCATTGCCGACCTTGCATGAATCGACCTGGAGGGGGTGAGGGCTGTGCCTGATTACGCTCACTCGAAGTTGAGTGATGAATGGATAGAAGTTGTTGTGAGGTGTGTGATGAATTGTCGTTCCTGGGGAAGTGTCCTGTTGCTGCTGGCGGGTAATGCGCTGGCCACTGATTTGCCCGATGACTCGATCTTCAGCCGTTACAGTGTGAAGCCTGAGGAGCTGCCTGCAGTCGAGGGCGAAAAGTCAGTGCAGGCTGATCCGCCTGCGGAGAAGTTCAACATCAGGGACCCCCAACCCTGGATTACCGTCAAGGAGCCTGATGCGCGCCATCAGCTGATGACGGGAAACAGCGGTCTTGAACAGATGGTGAAACGAGATGCCGAGCGCTGCCGGCGAGAGCAGCAGAACTTCCTGCGGCGCGGCGAGCAATTCCCGCTCGACTGCGGTGATGACGGCATCGGGGTGACGATAGGGCCGTGGAATCTCGACTAGCGCGCTGCCGCAGGTGCGGCCAGCGTCCTGGCGTCTGAACCTTTCCCTCATGAGCAGGCGACTGTGCTGGATCAGCCGGACGCCACGGTGGCTGGCCGCGCGGTTTGCCCAGGCTCTTGGCTTCAGTCGATAGGGGGGAGCGTCGCCTGCTCCCGAGCGGGGGAGCAGGCCTGGCAGGCGCCTCGGTCAGACGCTGAGGCGGCGTCAGAGGTGGGTCAGTGCGGCTCGACCCTGGCGAACAGATAGACCATGCACACGCTGTCCATCGGTATCACCGGATTGGTCCAGATCATCCGGGTGTGCTGTCCCTGACGGTCGAATACGCGGGTGATGAGGTCGGAGGCGCCATCCAGCGCCTTGGGGTGTTCGGTCTCTCCCTCGGCTACGTTCAGCACCCCTTCGAGGCGCACGATCTGGCGCACCCGCGACAGTTCGCCGAGCGCCTGCTTGAGCTGCGCGATGGCGTTGAGCGCCGCCAGCGAGCAGGCCGCGTAACCCTGTTCGAGGTCCAGGTCGCGGCCCAGCTGGCCGCGATACCTGACGCCGCCGGCGAACCAGGGAAACTGCCCCGAGGTCATGAAGGTATCGCCGGCGATGCACCAGGGCAGGTAGTTGCCGAGCGCCGGCGCGGGCTCGGGCAGTTGCAGGCCGAGTGTGGCCAGGCGTGTTTCGGGGGTGTCGTGCATGGGGCGTTCCTCTGGCGGGACGGCTCAGCCGTCGATCGGCTCCAGCCATTGGCCGAATGTGCGTGGGTTGGCGGCCAGCCAGGCCTGTGCGGCGGCTTGCGGCTGCAGGCCACCACGGTTGATGGCGAGGTCGAGTTCCGCGACCTGGGCATTACCCAGGCGGATGTTGTCCAGCACCTGCAGGTGCAGCGGGCTGAAGTGCTGCAGACGGTCCTCTCGGGCCAGCAGCACCGCGCGGTCGATGCCGCCGAGCAGGCCCAGCGGCTCATGCAGTTCGCGCAGGCGATGCTGCGCATGCAGAAACTGTGGTTGCCACAGTGGTACCACCGCCCAGCGGCGTTCGGCGATGGCGCTCTCGATGGCCTCGATGCATTGCGCCTGCGTGCCGGTGAGGAAGCGGTAACCCGCGTCGGTCAGGCCATAGGCCTGCATTATCTGTTGCGAGAAACGGGTGATCCCTGCGCCAGGGCCGATGCCCTGGATCACCGGCGTCATTCGTGCGCGCACGGCCGGGCGCAGCAGGTCCGCGATCTCGGCGACCTCGCTCTGCGGCACGTAGTCCGGCACGCCCCACAGGGCATAGGGCTGGTAGTGCAGGCCCAGCTCGCGGGTGGCCACGCTCTGCTGCACCTGCTCAAGGTACAGGCCGTGGCTGGACGGCAGCCAGGCCGAGGCCAGCATGTCGATCCGGCCCTGGCGCAGGCGTTCGAAGTTTTCCTCGTGCGGCGCATGGCTGCAGCGCACCGAGTACCCCAGGTGTTCGAGCAGCGCAGCGACCACGGCGCCGGTGGCGTGGTGGAAGGTCAGGTCGGTGATGCCCAGGTGGATCATTCAAGGTGCTCCTTGCCGCCACGGCGGCTCATCACATCAGCCGATGTCCGGTCGCGGCATGGCTTCGCCCAGCACGGCGTTCTCCGGGCGGTACGGAAAGATCAGCTCGATGGTCACGCCGTTGGGGTCCTCGAGAAACAGCTGGTGCTCGCCGATCTGCGGCACGATGCGTTCGCGAAACGTCTGGCCGAGGCTGAGCAGGTGCTGCTGCGTCTCGGCCAGGTGCGTGCCGCGCAGCGAGATGTGGTCGACGCAGCCACTGCCGTCGGCACTCTCCTGCTCGCCCAGGTAGGCGTGCAGTTGGCGGTCGTCGGCGGTCACGGCGACGAGATGCAGCACCGGATGGGCGCCGACGTACAGCCAGCGTCCGGGGAAGCGAAACGCCGGTCGCGGACCGTCGCTCAAGCCGATCACCCGGGTGAAAAACTCGACTGTCTGCTCCAGGCGGCTGGTACGCAGGGTGAAGTGATCGAGCCCCAGCAGGTTGCCCGCCGGCAGGCCGGCGCCCTGGTCGTGGGCCTGCGGGCTCACAGCGCCTGCTCCTTGACCGGCGACGCGGGATAGTCGCTGTAGCCGCGCGCATCGCCGCCGAACAGGCTGCTCGGCTCGAAGTCGGCCAGCGGCAGGTTTTCGGCATAGCGGCGGGGCAGGTCGGGGTTGGCGATGAACGGGCGGCCGAAGGCCACCAGATCGGCATAGCCCTTGCCCAGCACCCACTCGGCGCGTGCCTGATCGTATTTGCCGGCGACGATGATCGGGCCGCGGAAACGCTGGCGGATGTCCTGGCGAAACGCCTCGGTGAATTCGGGGGCGTCGTCCCAGTCGGCCTCGACCAGATGCAGGTAGGCGATCTGCCTGGCGTCCAGGTAGCTGGCCGCATCGAGGATGGTCGGCAGGATGTCCGGGCAGGCCATGCCACGCGCGGTGAGGAACGGAGCCAGGCGAATGGCGGTGCGCGCGGCGCCGACTTCGTCGGCCACGGCGTCGATCACCTGACGCAGAAAGCGCAGGCGATTTTCCCGCGAGCCGCCGTATTCGTCGCTGCGCAGGTTGGAGGTGGTGCGCAGGAACTGGTCGATCAGGTAGCCATTGGCCGCGTGCACCTCGACACCGTCGAAGCCGGCGGCAATCGCGTGCCTGGCGGCGACTCGGTAATCCTCGACGATTGCCTGTATTTCCTCGCGCTCGAGTGCTCGCGGGATGGGGCAGGGGTGCATGCCGCCCTCGCCGGTGACCGGGTCGACTTTCCAGATCGCGCCGTCGAAGGCGACGGACGAGGGCGCGACCGGAAGCTGCCCGTCATGGAAGTCCGGGTGCGACATGCGTCCGACGTGCCAGAGCTGCAGGTAGATACGCCCCCCGGCCTGGTGCACGGCGCGGGTCACCAGGCGCCAGCCTTCCACCTGCTCGGCACTGTGGATGCCGGGGGTGAACGAGTAGCCCTTGCCCTGTGGCGAGATCTGCGTGGCCTCCGAGACGATCAGCCCGGCGCTGGCGCGCTGCGCGTAATAGCTGGCGTTGAGGGCGTTGGGTACGTCACCGGGCTGCGTGCTGCGTGCACGCGTCATCGGTGCCATCACCAGGCGGTTGGCCAGTTCCAGGTTGCCAACGCGGACCGGGTCGAAGAGTTTGCGAGAGTCGGACATGGAGTTTTCTCCGTGGGATCAGTTGATGAGTGCGCCGCCATCGATATCGATGACCGCACCTGTCATGAAAGGGTTGTCGATGGCCAGCAGGTAGCCCTGGGCCAGGTCTTGCGGCCTGCCGACGCGGCCGACCGGCAGGTTGTTGGCGGCGCGTTGCAGCATGGCCAGGCGCGCATCCTCTGCCATGCCGGCATAGGCCTCGCTGTCGGTCAGGCCAGGGCTGACGACGTTCACCCGCAATGGCGCCAGTTCACGTGCCAGCACCTTGGCGACGGCTTCGAGCGCTGCGTTCATCGCCGTCTTGACGAAGGTGCCGGGCACGGCGCGGCGTGCCAGGAAGCCGCTCGTCAGCGTCAGGCTGCCACCCGCGCGCAGGTACCGTGCGCCTACCTTGGCCACGGCCAGGCTGCCCCAGAACTTGGTGTCGAAGGCGGCCCTCGCCGTGCTCAGATCCATGTCGAGCAGTTGCCCGCCCGGCGCTTGTGAGCCGGCGGTGAAGATCAGGTGGTCGATAGTGCCGATGGCCTCGAAGTAGCGCTCCACGGCGCTCGGGTCGGTGACATCCAGGCCGCTGCGGCGGCTGGCCACCAGCACCCGACCCGGGCGCTCGCGGAGTGCATCCGCAAGTGCCCAACCGATACCCGTATGGCCGCCGACGATGACGCTGGTGCTTTGCTCGGTGAAGTTCACGGTGCTTCCCCTTCGATGAACGATGGGGGTACCTTATGCTTTGCGCTGCATGCTTAAAATCCAGCAAGAATCGAAAAGATATTTCGGATATTTCGAATGATGCTCAACCACCTGGAGCTGTTCCTGCTGATCATCGAGAAGGGCGGGCTTTCTGCAGCCGGGCGTGAGCTGGGGCTCTCGCCCGCCTCGGTGTCCGAGCGGCTGGCCGCACTGGAGTCGCACTATGGCGTGGCGTTGCTGACCCGCACCACGCGCTCGATCAGCCTGACGGACGAAGGCCGGACGCTGGCCGAGGGCGCCCGCCGCCTGCTGGCCGAAGCGGAGGAACTGGACAGTCGGGTGCGTCTTGGTGCGCAGAGCCTGAGTGGGCCGGTACGCTTGAGTGCTCCGGTCGATCTGGGGCAGGCGCGCATCGTGCCGATTGTCGACCGCTTTCTCGACCAGCACCGCGAGGTCAGCGTCGAGCTCAACCTCACCGACGGCTTCGTCGACCTGGTCAGCCAGGGCCTCGATTTTGCCGTGCGCTACGGCACGCTGGCCGACAGCAGCCTGAAGGTCAAACCCATCGGCGAGAACCGGCGCGTCGTATGCGCCGCGCCTAGCTACCTCGAGCGCATGGGCATGCCGTTGCACCCCGATGAACTGCATGGACATGACTGCATCGTCATGCGTTTCGGCATCAACAGTGATCACCAGTGGTCGTTTCTCGTCGACGGCAAGCCCTACTCGGTCGCCGTCCGCAGCCGGCGCATGGCCAACCATGGCGAACTGGTCAGGCGCTGGGCGCTGCAGGGCCATGGTCTGTGCCTGAAATCGGTCTGGGACGTGCAGGCCGACCTTGATGGCGGACGGCTGATCGAAGTCCTGGCGCCATACAGTGCGGCACGTACGGCCCTGCAGATCGTCTACCCGGGGAAGCGCAGCCAGCCGCGCCGCGTACGCGCGCTGATCGAGGCGATCGCCACGGAGCTTGCCGCCGATGACCGAACCTAGCCAGAGCGGGCCGTTGCCAGAGTGGGCAAGTGCCCTGGCTTGGCTTTCCGACGGCACACCCAGTAGATTGGCAGCGCGAACAGCCCTTCAGACGAAGCCCGGGTCCGCACGCCTGTCCTGCGTGATGTGCATGTGACCACTGCCTTCCGAGGCACAGCGCGGCTGCGAAAGCCGATGGTGGCGAAACCAACCGAAAAGGAACTGTCCCTCGTGTCCACTCCCGTTACTGACATCGCTTCCGCGCCGGCTCAGGTCATTCGCATTGCCAGCAGCGCCAGGCATCGTGTGAGAACCCTGTCGATCCGCGAGGACCTTCTGGTGCTGGTGCGCCGTGGTCGCAAGGCGCTCATCGCACCGACCGGGACCCTCAGCGTATCGAAGAACGAAGTGGTGGTGCTGGCACGGGGAACCCAGTGGGACGTGCTCAATGATCCCGCTGACGAGTCGTGTTACGAGGCGCTGGCCTTGGCCTTTTCCGACGAGCCTGTCAGGGCGGTTGCGGCCATCCTGCCGCCGGTGCGGGACGAGCTGTCCGCAGCCAGGACCATGGACCTTGACGGTGAACTGAGCGAGGTCATCGAGCGCACTGCGCTGGCCCTGGAGGCGGCGACGGTTTCTCCTTTGCTGCAGCGTCACCGGGTGATCGAACTGTTGCTTGTTCTGGGTGAGCGTGGCGTGCGTCTCAAGCCCGTCGAGCAGATTTCCTGGGCGGAGCGTATCCGCCGCCTCATCGCTCTGCGGCCTGAGGAGGACTGGAGAATCGAACGTCTCGCCGAGGTTTTCCATACCAGCGCCTCGACGCTGCGCCGACGCCTCGCAGGGTCGGGCTTCACCCTCGCCGGGCTGGTCCGCGAGGTGCGCCTGGAAACCGCTCTGGTCCTGCTGCAGAGTACCCAGCGCTCCATCAACGACATCGCCCTGCATTGTGGTTGGGAGTCGCACAGCCGCTTCAGCGCGGCCTTCCAGGCGCGCTGGGGATTCGCGCCCTCGGTGATGCGCCAACGCCTGGCGCAGAATGGCGCGCATCTGGAGCGTTTGGCGTAGCGGGGCAGGTTACGCGGCGGGATCATTGCCGCCGTCGAATACTGTCAAGGAATCTCTCCGATGCGCCCTGTGATCGCTGTCGCTCTTGCTTTCGTCTGTCTGCCTGCATTGGTCAGGGCTGCAGACTTCACGTTGACCAGTTCGTCGTTCGCGGATGGGGGAACCCTGTCCGAACGGCACGTATACAGCGGCTTCGGCTGTAGTGGTGACAATCTTTCGCCGGCGTTGTCCTGGAGTGGCGCGCCAGCCGGGACGAAAAGCTTCGTGGTTACCGCTTACGACCCGGATGCCCCCACAGGGTCGGGCTGGTGGCATTGGGTTCTCTATGACCTGCCGGCAAGCACCTCGTCGCTGCCTGAGGGCGTTGGCCAGAAGGCTGGCCAAGCGCTGCCGGAGGGAGCGGTAGAGGGCGTCAGCGACTACGGCTCGGCCGGTTTTGGCGGCGCTTGCCCGCCGCAGGGGGACAAACCGCACCGCTATGTGTTCACCGTGCATGCGTTGAAGGTGGAAAAGCTGGAGCCGCCATTGGCGAACGCCTCGCCAGCACTGATCGGCTTCCTCGTGCATTTCAACAAGCTGGCCAGTGCGAGCGTGACGGCCACTTACGGACGTTGAGCGAAGGGCTGCACACGGGTTTGCGCAGAGTGGTCAGGCCGCTGCCGCAGCTTGCCATTTGCCGGCTGGCGTCGGGCGGGATCGATTCCATGCTAGATTCCTGAGGGCGGATCCAGCCTGGCTCGAGAATGATTTCCGGCGTTTGGAGAGGCTGGATTTCAATTGCTCCAATCCCTGCCGAGGACGACGCCAATCCCATGAACATTCATCTTGTCGCGAGTATCGCACTGCTTGCTTCCAGCATGGCGCAAGCCGGAATTCCTCTGTTGAACTACAGCTGCCCCGGTTCGATCGAGGTGCATGCCGATCAAGGTGGCCCCGTCTATGTGAATGGCAAGGAAGCCAAGCTGAAGAAATTCAGCGACAGCTATTACGAGGCCTCACATGACGGCGTCACCATCTCGCTCATGCAGAACCCGGATCAGAGCATGAGTGTTTCCTATACAGCGAAACACGGCGTTCATGGTGTCTGTCAGGATGCCTCGGCATCGTCTGGCGTGGTCCCCAGCAAGGAGCCAAGCAAGGCCGAGCAGGCGTGTCTGGCGGCTGTTGCGAAAACCACGGGGGTGGCCCAGAGCTCGTTGTCTGTCATCGATGTCATGACTGCCGAAGCGGGTATCGGGGTGATGGTCAGGGTTCCGGGGGCAGACGCTCACTGGTCCTGCCTCTCAGATGCGGATGGCAATGTTCAGGGCACCCGCTACAGCGGTTCGGAGGGCAAGCTCTGAGCCTGCTCTCTACGCGCAGCGAGCCAGGCCATGTTGGCCAGGTGGGCGTGCCGTTTGTGGTTCAGAAGAAGCCCTGCGGATTGATGGTGTAGCTCACCAGCAGGGTCTTGTCCGCGAGGAGTGATCGGGCGCGATCTTGCGCTGTTCTCAGCGCCCAGGCTCAGGCGGATTTCTCCTGGTGCCAGAGGCGCAGCAGAACAGGCTGAGGCTTCCTCGGTATTCGTTGTGGCGCAGTGCGTGCCCGGGTTCAAGTCCACATCCGGGATGCAGCCCGCGACCGAGGCGGGCTGCATGGTGCGCATCAGTAGGTGATGCACACCGATTTGCTTTCGGTGAAGCCTTCGATGGCGGCCTTGCCGAACTCACGGCCGATGCCTGATTGCTTGTACCCACCGAACGGCATGTTGGGGTCGACCGGTACGTGGTTGTTGACCCACAGGGTACCGGCCTCGATACGCGGGATCAGGTCCATCACGCGGCCGAGGTCGTTGCTCCAGATGCTGGCGGTCAGGCCGTAGCGGCTGTCGTTGGCCATGGCGACGGCCTGGTCGATGTCGTCGAACGACAGCACCGACAACACCGGGCCGAAGATTTCCTCCTGTGTGGAAGTCATCTTCTGCTGCACGTCGGCAAGCACGGTCGGTTGCACGAAGTAGCCCGGCAGATCGGGCTGTCCGCCACCGGTGGTGAAACGCGCGCCTTCCTGGCGGGCGATGCCGAGGTAGTTCAGTACGCTGTCCTGCTGCTTGCGCGAAACCAGAGCGTTGATCTGCGCCTCGGCGTTCATGCCGGCACCGACCTTGAGCGCTGCGACCTGGGCGGTCAGCGCTTCGACGAAATCCGCGTAGCGGCTGGCATGCACGTACAGGCGCGATGCAGCGGCACAGACCTGCCCCTGGTTGAGCAGGCCACCACCGATGGCCCCGGCCACGGCCTTGTCGATGTCGGCGTCGGCCAGCACCAGCATGGGGTTCTTGCCGCCCAGTTCGAGGGTGAAACGCGTCATGTTTTGCAGCGCGGCGACGCCGACCTGCTTGCCGACGGCGGTGGAACCGGTGAACGACACCTTGCTTACCAGCGGATGCGCAACCAGCGCGGAACCGGCTTGCGAACCCTTGCCCACCAGGACGTTGAACACGCCTGCGGGTATGCCGGCTTCGATGGCCAGTTCGGCCAGGCGCAGTGCAGTCAGCGGGGTTTCGTCAGCTGGCTTGATGATGATGGTGTTGCCGCAGGCCAGCGCCGGCATGACCTTCCACAGGGCGATCATCAGAGGGAAGTTCCAGGGCACGATGCCGGCGATCACCCCGACCGCTTCACGCCGGGTGTAGGCATTGAAGCGCGCACCGGCCGGCACCGGGATGGAGACGTCGAGGGTCTGACCTTCGATCTTGGTCGCCCAGCCGGCCATGTAGCGCATGTAGTTGAGCGAGGCGCCGACTTCGACGGCGCGTGCCAGGTGAATCGACTTGCCCTGGTTGAGGGTTTCCAGCTGCGCCAGTTCCTCGCCATGAGCCTCCACCACATCGGCGAAACGTAGCAGGATGCGCTCGCGCTCGGCGGGCGCCAGGCCCGTCCAGACCCCCGATTTGAAGGCGCGATGAGCCGATTGCACGATGGCCTCGACCTGTCCGGCATCGGCCTGCAGGGTGCTGCTCAGCACGCTGCCTGTGGCCGGGTTGTGGAGGTCGCGATGATGGCCGTTGAGTGGCTGGCGCTGTTCACCGTCGATGAAGGACGCGTGCGAACGGGTGAGGAAGGCCGCGACGCTGGGAAGGGTTTCGATCAGGCTGCTCATGCAGTGCTCCAGAGGCAGGATTAGAGTGACGAGCGCCAAGGGCGCGCACCTTTCCAGCTTAAAGACAGCCTGGGGCAATGACTTGACTGTGCCTGCCGCAATGGCATGACTGTGCCTGCACGCAGACGCGTTGGCAGCGGCGTGCAACAGCCTTGGCAGCGTGGTGCAAGCCTGGGCTGGGTGGCCTGCGCAATAGTGGCGTTGCTGCTGTTGGGGAGTTGCGGCAGCGATCTTCATCACACTGCATGCTTGTACCGCCGCGCATTTGCCGGCGTTTTTTTTATGGCCGCAAGAAACAGGAAACGCCGCTTGCGTCGAGGGCGAGCGGCGTTCTGCGGAGCATGGGGTGGCTTAGAACGGAACGGCCACGGTCAACTGGCTGTAGACGTTGGTGCCATTGCCGCCGACCTGGTTGCCACCGTTGCTTTCATCCTTCTTCGGCTGGTACAGGCCGATCAACGGGCTGATGATCAGGTGGTCGGTGACCGCCCATTCGGCGTACAGGTCCAGCTCGCGGGCGTCGAGGTTCAGCGCGTCGCTTTTCTTCAGGGTGTTGAAGTCGAAGTACAGCGCACCGAGGGTCAGGTTCTCCAGCGGCGTGACCTTGAAACCGACATGGTGGATTCCGGTGTTGCTGTTGAACGGGCCGGCATAGTTGGAGGCCACTTCGCCCTGGAACCAGGTGCCGTAACCCGTGCTGAAACCGTTGAACAGCGAATCCCAGCCTTCGGAGTAACGGCTGTAGCGGTAGGTGATCTTGGGCGACCAGGCGATGTCGGCGAAGGTATAGCCGGCCTCGGCATACCAGGCCTTCTCGGCACCGGCATCCTTGTCCTGCCAGGCGTATTCGAAGGCGAAGCTGGCATTCTCGATGCCGCCATCACCTTCGCCACGCAGGCTGTAGATGTCCATGCCATCGCGTTGTTGCTGGAAGTCGCTGGCCCATTGATCGGTCACACCCAGGCCATGAATGTAGGTCAGCCCCAGGGTGCCTGCTTTCCCGCTGTAGTCCAGCGTACCGCCAGCCAGCGAGGTTTCCGCCTGGGCGCGGTTGTCGGATTTCAACCAGAAGGCGCTGCCGTGAAGGCCGTCCTGACCGCCCAGTTTCAGCAGGGCGGTGCGGTCGAAGGCGTGACGGGCGGCGATGTAGTAGGCCCCGCCACGGTCCAGCGCGCCGTCGGCGGGGCCGTTGCCCAGGTTGGGGCCGTCGTCGTTGAGCAGGAAGCCGCTGCCGAGCGTGATCACCTGGCGGCCGAAAGAGGCATCCACGCCATCGCTACCCAGTAGCGGGAACAGGTCGCCGGAACGCCAGCCCAGGTAGGCGTCTTCGATCTTGGTGGTGCGCTCGCGGCCATCCGTGTTGCCGGCTGCATCACCGTCGCCCCAGGTGCCGGAGCTGACCAGGTTGAAGGCGCCGTAGAGGGTGCCCGAGTCGCCCAGGCGCTGGTCGCCACTGAAACCGTACTTGACGAAGCCTTCGCGCCAGCTCGAACCACCTGGCGTGCCATCGTAGTTCTTGCGACTGTTCATCCAGCCATAGACGGCGAGAAAGTCGGCGTTCAGGTGGGTATCGTCGTCAGCATAGAGTTCATAGGCACAGCTGATCTGGCTGGCGCTCAGCAGCGCCAGGCTCAGACCGATGGCCTGGGCCAGTGGTGGACGACGGGTGGAATGTGCCATGGGTGTGCTCCCCTGTTTCTCGTGTCGGTGATCCGGAGCTTCTGAGGCTCCGAGAGAGGCGCCGAGCGCTAGACTTTGGCGCGACGGGCTATTAGTCACCTCGTGACGAGGGCAAGTCTTGTCCGTCCCTGCCAGGGCTTTTGATCGCGTCAGCCAGCTGGGGAGGGCATGTCAGGCAGCAACAAGAAAGGCGGCAGCCAGGGGCAAGACTGGCTCCGTGTGGGGGCGCAAAGTGTTGTCGACTGTCCACCCGAGGGCCTTGTATCGGGTGTGTATAGGGAAGGGGTTGACGGCTGTGCCGGCGATCCAGCGGAACGGCATCGATGGGGTGCCGGTATGACTAATAACCAGAATATCTGCTTTCGAGGTTCCCACGATGTCGATCAACGCTAAGCTCAATGAGCACCTGGCTCGCGGAACGGTTGGTTTCCCGACCGCGCTGGCCAGTACCGTCGGCCTGATCATGGCCAGTCCGGTCATTCTCACCGCCACCATGGGTTTTGGCATCGGCGGCAGCGCCTTCGCCATGGCCATGGTTATCGCCATGCTGATGATGCTCGCGCAGTCGACCACCTTTGCCGAGGCGGCGTCGCTGATGCCGACCACCGGCTCGGTGTATGACTATATCTCGGCCGGCATGGGGCGTTTCTTCGCCATCACCGGTACCCTGTCGGCTTACCTTATCGTGCATGTCTTCGCCGGTACGGCCGAGACCATCCTGGCCGGGGTGATGGCGCTGGTGAACTTCGAGCACCTCAATACGCTGGCCGAATCGGCAGGGGGTGCCTGGCTGCTGGGCGTTGTCTTCGTGATCGGATTCGGCATTCTCAATGCCTTCGGCATCAGCGTGTTCAGCAAGGCCGAAGTGATACTCACCGCCGTGATGTGGAGCACCCTGATGGTGTTCGGCATCGGTGGCCTGATCGCAGCACCGGCGGTGGAGCTGGATGGACTGTTCGGTGCGTCGCTGGTGGGCACCGACCTGATCACCATTCTGTCGCTGGTGGGCATGGCCATGTTCATGTTCGTCGGCTGTGAGTTCGTGACCCCGCTGGCGCCCGATCTCAAGCGCTCCGCCTGGGTCCTGCCGCGGGCCATGGCAGTCGGCCTGCTGGGGGTGGGGAGCTGCATGTTCATCTACGGTGCGGCGATGAAGCGTCAGGTGGAAAATGTCCTGCTCGATGAAGCTGCGGGCGTGCACCTGCTGGACACGCCGATGGCGATTCCGCAGTTCGCCCAACAGGTGATGGGCGACATCGGTCCGATCTGGCTGGGCATCGGCTTCCTGTTCGCCGGCGCGGCCACCATCAATACGCTGATGGCCGGGGTGCCGCGCATTCTCTACGGCATGGCGGTCGATGGCGCGTTGCCGAGGGTCTTCGCGTACCTGCACCCGCGCTTCAAGACACCTGTGGTGTGCATCGCCGTCGTGGCGGCGATTCCCTGCCTGCACGCCTGGTGGCTGGGGGGCAATGCCGACAGCATGCTGCCGCTGATCCTCGCTGCGGTGTGCGCCTGGGCCACGGCATACCTGCTGGTGACCCTCTCGGTGGTGCTCCTGCGCATCCGCCGTCCGGATCTGCCGCGTGCCTACAAGTCGCCGTTCTTTCCGTTACCGCAGATCGTCTCCAGTGTCGGTATGCTGCTGGGCATCTGGTTCATCGCGCCACCCGGCATCGAACCGAGTGCGGTCTATGTGCCCTTCGCCCTCATGCTCGGGATCACTGCAGCCTATGCGCTGTTCTGGACCCTGGTGGTGCAGAAGGTCAATCCCTTCCGCCCGGTGCCGGTGGAAGAGATTCTGGAAAAAGAGTTCAACCATGAGCCGGGTGTACACGGCGTAGAGTCGGGTTTCCATGTTGCCAAGACTGTCTGAGCTGTTCGGCAAGCAGCGGCTGCCCTCCGGCTATCGGCCGGGGGCGACCCTGGAGCAGGTGCGGCGCAATCTCGCCGGCCTGTCATTCGAGGCGCTGGATGGCGGTGCGCGGGGACGCTTTGGCGTTCCCGGCTGCGAGCTGGAGTTCGAGGTGGTCGAGCGCACGCAAAGCGAGTTGCTCATGCACCTGGTGCTGACTGATTTCGTCCTGCATGTGCCGGCACCCGCTGCAGCCGTATTGCGTGTCGAGCTACGCCACAGCGGCGCGCTGACCCGTAGCGGGCTGGCGTGCAAACGGCGCCAGGGCGATGCCGCAGAACTGGCCGCGCTGGAACGCTGCCTGCTGGGCGACGAGGCTTTGCGTCAGGTGCTGATGCCACTGGATTTCAAGCGGCTGGCGATCGAGCGCCAGGCCGCTGGCTGGCAGGTCAGGCTGGAGCATATGGCCGCCAGCGAGGTGGTCAACCGGATGCCCAACTTCCGACGCTACATCCGTCTCAATGATGAGCAGCGTGATTGCCTGATCAATGCGTTCATCATCTTGCAGCGCCTGCTGCGCACCTGCTGAGGGCCTGTTTGGCTGCTGCTGCACCGAACGGGCGCATGCCTTTCCTGCTGACCTGAGCAGGGCGCTGTCGGTGCCTGGGTGCTTGGCGTTGGTCGTCCTGGAAATCGCCCTGTTTCGCGGCTTGCACGGGTTTATTGGTTGTTTTCAGGCCGCTTCATGCAATCCGTGCGCATGAATAAATGAATATGTTCCTGAACTGATTGTTGGCACCTAATCTGCATTGATAAAGCCAAGGTGGTTCATGGTTGCGCCTCTATAGATAACATGTTAACTATTGCGCAACAAAAACAAGACAGCATCGGTGGAGGTGCGTATGAATGGCCAAACCCTGGCCCAAGAGGGCCTTGAAAGCTGGAAGGCCTCCTTGCAGGCGATCTGTGGTCAGTTCGAGACCCAGATGGCATTCAATCGATCGCTGTTCATCGGCGAAATCTCCCTGCAGTGCCATGCCGGTTTGCCCATGGCTCACTTACGTACCAATGCCGGGCTGATCGCCCGTCACTCCATCAAGCCCGATCATGACAACGATCAGAGTTGCTTCCTGGTCAGCCAGCGCAGCGGCTTTTCACAGATTTCCCAGAACGGTACGAACATTCAGCTGGCGCCCGGCGATCTGCTGCTGATGGACTCGGTCGGCTCCTGCGAGATCACCCCGTTCGGTCTGATCGAACATGCATCGTTGTCGCTGCCGCGCAACGAGGTCGATCGGGTGCTCAAGGACAACAAGTTCGGCAAGGTCAGTGCGACCTGTTCCAGCGGCAAGATGCTGCACATGCTGGTAGACCAGCTGTGCCGTGAGCCGGAGAGCGAGCATGACGACGGTGTCGAAGGCGAGGCGCTGCGGACGGCGTTCATTTCCCTGTTGGCGCCCGCCTTGTCGAGCACGCACGACAAACCCCTTTCCGCCGAGCTGTTGCACGGCAACAACCTGCGCAGCTACGTGCAGAAGATCATCGACGATTCGCTGAGCCAGCCCAACCTCAATCCCGTTGGCCTGGCTTCGCGCCTGAACATCTCGGTACGCCACCTGTACCGCCTGTTCGAGGAGCAGGGCGACAGCGTTTGTCGCTACATTCAGCGTTCGCGCCTCAAGCGCAGTGCCGATGACCTGTCCAATCCTTTCCTCAAGGGGGAGTCGATCACTTCCATCGCCTACAAGTGGGGCTTCACCGATTCGGCGCATTTCAGCAGGGCGTTCAAGAAGCACTTCGAGCTGTCGCCGAAGGACTACCGCGCCATGGCGCTGACCTAGGCTGTCGGCGTTGTTTGAGAGCCGAGTCGATGTGTAGCGTGGCGCTTCGTGTGTGACGCTGCCTGCACGGCGTCGTGTTGTCGCCGGGACCGACTCGATCGAGTGAAAGCCCCTGTCACCGTGAGGTGCAGGGGCTTCTGTTTGCCGGTTGCGGTTTTCAGTTCAATGCTGCCAGGGTCTCCGGCAGGGTGGCGCCGCCGTCGACGACGAGGGTCTGGCCGGTGACATAGCAGGCATGCTCGGAGGCGAGAAACAGCATGGCGCCGGCAATGTCCTGCGGCTCGCCCAGACGCCCCAGCGGCACGCTGGCGGCGATGCGCGCACTGAGCAGGCTGTCGCCGAGGTTGTCCATCGCCGGGGTGCGGATCATCCCCGGCTCCACGCCATTGACGCGGACACCCAGCGGCGCCAGCTCCAGCGCAGCACTGCGGATGAAGCCATTGACCCCGGCCTTGGACGCGGCGTAGTGGCTCAACCCCGGATAGGCGACTCGCGGCCCGGTTACCGAGGAGGTCACCAGCACGTTGCCGCCGCCCTGGCGGCTGAACAGCGGCAGTGCGCCCTGGCTCAGCCAGAACAGTGCGCTGAGGTTGACCGCCAGCGTGCGCTCGAGAACCTGCGGGGTGATGTCGGCAAACGCTGTCAGCGGAAAGTAGCCGGCGTTGTGCACCAGCACGTCCAGGCGCGGCAGGCTGGCGAGCAGAGTGCTGATGGCTTCGCGATCAGCCAGGTCGATGCCCACTGCCTCGGCGCTCAGGTCGCGTGCGTTCAGTTCGTCGGCCAGTGCCTGGGCGGTGTCCAGACGCAGGTCGGCGATCAGTACCTGGGCACCGCTGGCGGCGAACGCTTCGACGATGCCGCGGCCGATACCCTGGGCGCCGCCAGTGACCAGCACGGTCTGCCCGCTGTAGTCGAAGACCGTGGCCATCAGGCACCTCCCAGGTGGGCGTAGGCCAGCGTCGGTACGTCGACCACGCTCGAGCCGCCATCGGCGACGATGGTCGCGCCGGTGATGATCGAAGCCTCGTCGCCGATCAGGAAACGGCAGACGTTGGCGATCTCCTCGGCGCTGGCGGCGCGCCGCAGCGGCACGTCGGCAGTGACACGGGCGTAGGCTGCGTCGAGATCGTCGCCGTAGTGCTGCATCAACGCCTGCATTTCCTCGTCGGCCATCGGTGTGCGTACCCAGCCCGGGCAGATGCAGTTGACCCGCACGCCCTGTGGGCCATAGTCCCGCGCCAGCGAGCGATTGAGACCGAGCAGCGCATGCTTGGCGGTGGTGTAGCCGCACACCTCGGGGCCGGCGGCGAGTGAGGCGATGGAGCCCAGCAGGACGATGCTGCCGCGCCGCTCGAGCAACAGCGGCAGGCAGGCGCGGGCGCTGTGGAAGGCGCTGTCGAGGTTGCTGCGCAGTGCCGACTGCCAACTCGCGTCGCTGGTCTCGCTGGCGCTGCCCAGGCCATGGCCGCCGGCGCAGCACAGCAGGGCGTCGATCCCTGCTAAGCGAGCGCGGATAGTGGCGATGAAGCCATCCCAGGTGCTGCTGTCGGCAGCATCGCCAACCAGTACCAGACCGCCGGTTGCGGCGGCCACCCGTTGCAGCGGTTCGGCGCGCCGGCCGATCAGCACCAGGTTGGCGCCCTCGGCCGCCAGGCGGCGGGCGCAGGCCTCGCCGATTCCTGTGCCGGCGCCGGTGATGACGACAGTCCTAGTCATCGCCGTACTCCGTGCGATTGAGCAGGTCGCAGTACGAGGACACCGGGAAGTTGGACAGCGCGTCGAAGCGGTCGCCGGCGTAGCCGAAGATCTTGCCGTCGCTGCGGTGGTTCTTCAGGTCGATCATCACCAGGCCCAGGGTCGGCACGATCTTTTCGCGCCAGACGAACAGATACAGCGCGTCGGCGATCTTGTAGTAATGGCAGCGGTCGGTGTCGCACAGGCCCTTCTCGACGCCCTTCAGGCACTGCCAGCTGTAGTAGTCGTCGTTGAGGTAGATGTGCTCGTAGACCTCGGTCGGGCTGTAGCGATAGCGGTTGCGCAGACCGATCAGTTCGCGGCTTGCTGCGTGTGGGCAACTGCCGGGTTGCCAGGGTTTGTCCAGGCTGCCGTGATGGAAGCTGGCTTGCACGCCGGTCAGGGACTTGCCGGCCAGGGCGCGCTCATACAGGCCTTCGCGGGCTTCCTCGGCCTTGGGCAGGGTGCCGATCACGGCGGTGAACGACTGGCTCAGGGTGTCGAGCACCAGGCTGATCGAATGGTCCTTGCCGCCTTCATGCTTGATGAAGTCGACCAGGTAGATGCCATTGCGCACCGAGGTGGCTCGGTAGGGAGCGCTGCCCTGGGAGTGACCATCGGCGGCGACCCAGTGCAGTTGTTCGGCGTCGAAGCGGTGGTCGATTTCCCAGCCATTCTCGAAGAACAGGTTGAAGCGCTGGCCGGCCAGCTCGGCGAGCTGCGGCAGGATGAAGGCGTCAGGGGCGAAGCCGTCGGCCAGGGCGCCAACGGTAATCCAGTCGGAGGTACTCATGGGGATGTTCCTGTTGTGGTGAGTGGAATGTCCGCATGCTGCACCGCGCCTCCTGAGCCGGGTATCAACCGGATGGTTGAGCCGTTTTCCGAGCGTAGGCATGGCGCAGGCTGTACCGCCTCGTGGCAGCGCCAAGCGCCGCTCCCGGCAGACAAGGTCAAGAGCGTTGGCAGGCAGGTGCATGCCTGCCTGCCGGCCAGCAGGTAAGAGTGTCGCCAGAGAATGTCCGTCAGGTCGCAGGTTCGCCTTGCGCCGTATTCTGGAGTGGCACACGCATGTTCAAACACTGGTTTTCCCGGCCAGCGCAAGAGTCGCCGATGACGCTGGTCATCCAGCCCGAGCCGGAACAGCCCACTGCTACCCGCGTCCTGAGCTCCTGGCTCTGTTCACGTCTGCTGCAACTGCTCACCAGCTTGCAACGAGCCACTGCCAGTGGCTTGTCGAGTGGACGTCAGGCCTGTGTGGAAATCGACCGGCGTGGCCAGCAGATGGCTCGAGCGCTGAGCGATTCGGCGCAGCACATGCGCGACAGCCGGTCGCTGGCCGTGGCCATGCAGCATGCCTTGAGCGAACAGTTGCAACAGGCCGAGGGCGATATCCGCCTGCAACTGGACGAGGTCGCGGTACAGGTCACGGCCAAGTCGGAAGAGGTGATCGCGGTGCTGCACGATATCGGCGACATCGCCAAGCAGGTCAATCTGCTGGCACTCAACGCGGCCATCGAATCGGCTCGTGCCGGCGAAGCCGGACGCGGCTTTGCGGTGGTCGCCGATGAGGTCAGGCGCCTGGCTCAGCGCACCTTGCTCAGTGCCCAGGATGCCACGGCGCGCATGGACCTGAGCGATCTGCAGCGGCGCATGCTGGCGGTGTCTGCGCACAGCCAGGGGCGCTTCGTGATGCTGACCCAGCAGCTCAATCTGTCCCTGGAACAGATGGACGGCCTGTTCAGCACCGTGTCGGAGAATGTCGACGGGTTGCAGCAGACCAACCGGGTGATCCTGGAGAGCGTGCCGCAGTTGCGGCAGCGTCTGGATGGCCTGACCGAGCTGGCCGAGCGCGCGGCCCGGCTCGGGCAGGAGGCGGCCACGCTGGACGAGGGCGATGCCGGCCTGCAACGGCTGCTGCGTAGCCAGCATGTCGCCGTCGAGCCGGGCCATGATGCACTGACGACGATCCTGCGGCGCGGATGCATTCGCGTGGCCATCGAGCCGGCTTTCATCGGCTTGTCGTTTCGTAGCGTACCCGGTGAGCCGTTGCGTGGGCTGGATGCCGACTATGTGCGCGCTTTCGGCCAGTGGCTGGGTGTCGAGGTCGAGTTCGTCGAGCACAGCTGGGAGCAATGTCTGTCGGCACTGGATTTCGGCCAGCGGCTTGGCGAGCCACCGGCTGATCTGATGTGGAGTGCGCTGCCGGCCTTGCCGGTGTTCGAGGGGGTAGCCTTTTCCCAGCCCTACAGCGTGGCACCGCTGATCATGGCCAGGCGTTACGGCGAGACGGGCATTCGCAGCCTGGCCGACCTGCAGGGGCGTGTGCTGGGTTGTGGCAACGACCCGCTGGTGCTGGAAACCCTGGCCCGCCTTGGCGTGCGCTGGTCGGCCAATCAGCGTCAGCCGGGCGCTCGCGTCGAACTGGCCAATCTGCTGGTGTTCTCCGATCAGAGCCGAATTCACGATGCCCTGGCCGAGGGGGTGGTCGATGCCTTCGTGGTCGAGCGGACGATCTACCACTGGGCGGCGAACAACCGGCAAAGCCGCTGGCATGGACGAATCGAGCTGTTGCCCGGCGCCATCGGCGAGCGCCAGTGCTGCTACAGCGTCGGCGTGGCGGCACGAAGCGAGAATGCCGCGTTGCTGGCCAAGGTCGATGCGTTCATCGCGCAGTTCCAGGGCAGCGCTCGGCACCGGGAGATCGAGCTGGCCTGGCAAGGTGAAGTCTTCACCGGGGCACTGCCAGGTTTGCCAGCAGACGTGCCCGGCGCTGCGGCGTTGGCCGCCCGTACAGAGTGACACTCCCGCTCGTCACAGCGCGAGCGCGTAAGGACTGCTGGAGACCGTTTTGCCGAAAGCACTGACCCCCTCCGCCGCGAACATCTGTGCCATGGCCGTCGGTCATTTTGCCGAGCATGGCTATGACGCTTCGTCGCTCAACGAGATCGCCCTGCTGGCGGGCATGCGCAAGGCCTCGCTGTATGCGCATTTCGCCAGCAAGGATGCGCTGTTCCACCAGGTCTTCGAGCTGGCGCTGGCCCAGGAGCTGGAGCACGTCGCCGACTGTTTTGCTGATGAGGCGAGCAGTGACGAGATCGTCGGCAAGGTATACGCCCTGCGTCTTCCTTGTCGCTACGTACGCTCTGCGCATCTGCGTTTTCTGTTGCGTACGGCGTTCCTGCCGCCTGCGGACTTGCGCAGCGCCGTCGGTTCCGGCTACGAGGCCTATCTGGCGCGGCTTCGCGCGGCCTTCAGCGACTCGCTGC
This sequence comes from Pseudomonas sp. REST10, assembly GCF_029542605.1. Lineage (NCBI taxonomy): Bacteria > Pseudomonadati > Pseudomonadota > Gammaproteobacteria > Pseudomonadales > Pseudomonadaceae > Pseudomonas > Pseudomonas sp. REST10. The sequence goes on from NZ_CP035677.1 coordinate 1,502,176, forward strand.
GGGATCGGTACGCCTGGGCTCGGCGTGATGACGAGCGGGTAGCGGGCTACGCCGAGGCGTACCTGGGCATCATCGACAGCCTGCATGTGGAACTGTTCTACGCCAGCCCCGATACCTGCGTGCGGCGCAGCGAGGCGCTGTTTGGTCTGCTGGGCGATTCGATGTCTCTGGCCACCGAACACTGAGCCGCTGTGGGCCTGCATCGTTGAGGCGCTGCAATGACGTGGCCGTTGTTGCGGTGAGCGAGATGGTCATGCCGCGCTTGTTTCAGCTGCTGCCCGCCGCGTTACGCAGGGCGAGCGGCCGGTGTGTGGCCCTGTGGTCTGTACTTCTGCGTCAGATGAAGAGGGCTGCAACCAGCTCGGTACGGTTGCTCACCGCCTGTTTGCGAAACAGGTTGAGCAAGTGGGTCTTCACCGTGGGCAGGCCGATCCCGAGTCCGCGCGCCAGTTCCTTGTTGCTGGCGCCGTCGCGTAGCAGCAGGGCGATCTGCCGTTCACGCGGGGTCAGCTGCAGCAGGCGATCCTGTGCGTCGGGCAGGCCTTGCGCGGCCATTTGCATCAGCCCGTGCAAGGGCAGCAGGCCCTGCAGTTCATGCGCACTGAACGGACCCTGGTCGGCGTGGCGCAGCAGCGAGATACCCATTACCGGGCGTTCATCGACATGGGCGATCACCTCGACCACGTCGATCACCGCATAGCGCCGGAGAAAACCCTGGTACAGCTGGCCGCTGGCGACCGGCTGGCGACGCAGGCCCTGCTCCAGGGACATCACCGGCAGACCGGATGCTGCGCAGGCCTCGGGGCTGAGCGGGTCGAGATCGCGATAGCCATTGAGGTAGGCAGCGTGCATCGGCGGCTGCATGCCACGCAGTTGAAAGTCGTAGGCCTGCAGGTTGGCATCGATGCGGTAGAAGGCGGCCAGGGAGGCCGGGACGAAATGCTGGAAGGCGCTGAGGCAGTGCTGGCCGAGACTCTGGTAGGTGACGGGGTTCATCGTGGCCTCGGGCAATGAACGGCGTGGGGCGACGGCAGGGCCGCCGCCCGCGTGCATCAGGCGACGGCGTAGTAGTGCTTGACGAAACTGTCGCTGACGATTTCCCACAGGACCGGTGTGCCCTTGGTCACGAACCAGGTATCACCGGCCTTGAAGCGGCTCGCCTGGCCGGTGGACTCGTCGGTCAGGACGACTTCGCCAGTGACCACGGTGGCCTGTTCGTTGAACGGGTAGGTCATGCGGAACTTGCCCTTGGTGGTGCCAAAGTAGGCGGCGCTGACCGGATCGGTCGGGGCGCCGGCGGTCATCTTGCCGAAGCACTTGACCTCGCCTTCGAGGATTTCCGAGCCGAGATCGGCCACGGTGCCCCAGGCGTCCAGCTGGTCGAGGGTGATGCCGTTGGTGATGGCAGTGAGGGACATGGCAGTAACTCCTTGAGAGGTAAGCGAGGGCGCCGCGTCTGGCGCCGGGGTGTCGTTAACGGCGGCCATTCCAGTAGCCGGAAATCTGGTGCCAGGTCTTGCCGCCGGTGAGCAGCAGCGGGCGCAGCTGGTCCTTGCCGATGATGCTGCCGCGCTTGACCGAGCTGATCAGGTCGTAGCGCGCCGACCCTTCGCTCATGCCCTCGGCCAGCACCTTGCAGATGATGTGGCTGGGGGTCACGCCGAAGCCCGAGTAGCCCTGTACGAAGAAGGCGTTGGGGCGGCCCGGCAGGCTGCCGATCTGCGGGAACAGGTTGGCGCTGCAGGCCATCGGTCCGCCCCAGGCCAGGTCGATCTTCACGTCCTTGAGGTAAGGGAAGATCTTCAGCATCAGGTTGCGGTTCCAGGCCTTGAGGTCGCCGGGGATGTGCTCGACCAGCGGCGTGGCAGCGCCGAACAGCAGGCGGTTCTCGTTGGTCACGCGGTAGTAATCGATGACTGGGCGAATGTCGCTATAGGCACCGCGAATCGGGCTGATGCGCTGGATCAGCTCATCCGACAGCGGCTCGGTCATCATCTGGAAGGCATAGGTGTTGATGGTGCTGCGATGCAGTTCCGGCTCCAGCTTGTTGAGGAAGCTGTCGCAGGCCCACAGCAGTTTGCTGGCCTTGACCGAACCCTTGCCGGTGCGCACGGTGATGCGCTCGCCATACTGCACTTCCAGGGCCGGGCTGTATTCGAAGATCTTCACCCCGTAGCTGGCCAGTGCCTTGGCTTCGCCGAGCAGCAGGTTGAGCGAGTGCACGTGGCCGCCACCCATGTGCAGCAGGGCACTGCTGTAGGCATCGGAGCCGATGATCTGCTTGACCTCGGAACCGCCGAGAAAGCGAATCTCGTGGGGCGAACCCAGGGATTTGAACTCCTTCTCCCAGGCGCGCAGGGTTTTCTCCTGGCGGGCGTTGAAACCCATGTAGCCGTAGCCGTGGCAGAAATCGGCATCGATGTCGTACCTGGCGATACGCCCCTTGATGATGTCGGCGCCCATGTCGCTGATCTCGAAGATCTGCCGCAGGCCGGCCTCGCCCACGTCCTTCTTGATCTTTTCCAGGTCGTGACCGATACCGGCCATGATCTGCCCACCGTTGCGCCCGGTGCCACCGAAGCCAAGGTAGCGTCCTTCCAGCACGACGATATTGGTGATGCCTTTTTCGGCCAGCTCCAGTGCGGTGTTGATGCCGGAGAAGCCACCGCCGATCACCACGACGTCCGCTTCCAGGTCCTGATCCAGCGAAGGGAAGCTGAGGTCGTACTTCTTGGTGGCCGTGTAGTAGGTCGGCGTTTCGATATTGATCATGACTGCTGCCTGAAGACGGAAAGGAAGTCCTGTGTGTTGGGGTGATAGTAGTGCCTGCCACCCTGGGAGCGTCTTGTTCCTGCCTGCCGTTAGTTTTGATCCGGACTGACACGCTCGAGCAACTGCGTGACCCGCGCCAGCGCCGCGCCGGCGCATGCCCCGTCGAGCGCTTCGGATGCACCGGAAATGCCGATGGCACCGATGATCTGCCCGGCGTGCCGAAACGGTTCGCCGCCGCCGAACAGGGCCAGCCCCGGTTGCAAGGGCAGGCCCTGGCGTACCGCTGGGGAGCAGCGTTGCAGGCGTTCCTGCCAGGCGTGCGTGGCCAGGCCGAAGCTGACCGCCGTGCGTGCCTTGTTCAGGGCGATGTCGCGGCTCAGCAGCGGCGCGCCGTCCATGTGCGCCATGTGCAGCAGATGGCCGGCGCCATCGACCACGGCGATGCTGACGTTCACGCCAGCGTTCTGGGCGTGCTGCAGTGCGGCCTGCAACGCTGACATGGCCAGGGCAAGACTCAGGCTGGGGGTGTGGCGAAGCAGATCGTTCATGGTGATGTCCAGGCAGGATGAGAGATCATGAACAGCTTAATGAGTCGCGGCAATCAATGCCTGCCGTGATGTCAGCCCTGGACAAGTGCCTGGCAGGCTCGCGCATGCATCGGCCCGAGGCGCAGGGATTTAATGGTGATCCACCTCTCGCCAAGGAGTGTCACCATGAGGTTGCTAGCTGCATTGCTGATCCTGTTGCTGTGCGCTCAGGCACAGGCTCAGGAGGCTCTGCGTGTGCTCAACTGGAAGAACTACATCGATCCCCAGGTGCTGGCGGATTTCGCACAGCAGACCGGGATTCGCGTCGATTACCAGACATTCACGGCTGCCGAAGAACTGGACGCGGCACTGGCTTCGGCTACGCCCTATGACGTGATCGTCCCGTCCCATTTCCAGCTGGGGCGCTTGATTCGCAGTGGCCAGCTGCGCCCGCTGGAGATGGCACGCCTGCCCAATCGGCAAAACATCGCGCCTGGCTTGCTGGCCATGCTGGCGGGTGTCGAGTCGGCTGATCGTTATGCGCTGCCTTACCTGTGGGGCGTGGTCGGCCTGGCCATCGACCCGCAACGCGCCGAAGCCAGCTATGGCGGGCCGCTGCCCAACAGCTGGAGCCTGCTGTTCAGTGAGCGCCAGGCCTCGCGCCTGCGCGGTTGTGGCCTGAGCATGCTGGATGCGCCGGAAGAGACCGCCTCGCTCTGGTTCAACTACCGTGGGCGCAATTTGCCGCAGTATGGCCCGCGGCAGATCGAGCGCAGCTTGCAGCCGTTGCTGAAGATCGGGCCACAGTTGGATGCGCTGGATAACGAAAGCTATATCAAGGCGCTGGGCGAGCGCCGTCTGTGCGTGGCGATGGCCTGGGCCGGGCATGCGCTGACTGCGGCGCAGCGCAATCCCCAGTTGCGTTTTCAGGTGCCGGAGGAGGGGGCGGTGGCCTTCATCGACAGCCTGGCGATCCCGGCCAATGCCACCAATCCTGACCTGGCCTACCGCTTCATGGATTACCTGCTGCAGCCTGAACAGGCGATTCGCAACGCGCGGGTGACCTACTTCTACTCGCCGCTCAAGCCAGAGCTGCAGGTCCACCAGGACCTCGCCACGGAGCGGCCGATGCAGGTGCTGGGTACTGACGAGCGCCGTCGCGTGTACATGCTGGAGAACCTTTCCGCGCAGCAGAAAGAAGCCCTGGATCACTTCTGGGGCGACCTGAAGAAGACCATCCCATGCTGTGCCAGCGACAGATAATTGAACAGCTCCGTAACCGATCATTCAGCGCGAACATGCCAAGTCCTCGTCCTTCCCTGACTCTGACCCTGCTGCAAGCCCGTGAAACGGCGATGCGGTTTTTCCGTCCGCAACTCAACCTGCACGACCTTACCGAGCAGCAATGGCGGGTGATCCGCATCCTGCGTCAGCAGGGCGAGCTGGAGAATCACCAGTTGGCGCGTCTGGCCTGCATCCTCAAACCGAGCATGAGCGGCGTGCTGGCACGGCTGCAGCGTGATGGCCTCGTCGGGCGGCGCAGGATGCTCGAGGACCAGCGGCGAGTGCTGGTCAGCCTGACGGAACAAGGCGAGCAGTGTTTCGCCTCGATGAGCGTCGAAATGGAGAAGAACTACCAGCGTATCCAGCAGCAGATGGGTGAGGAGAAACTGGCGACCTTGCTGGAGCTGCTGCGCGAGTTGCGCGGAGTGAAGCCCTAGGGTGGGAGAGGTTCTTTATGTCCAGCATGACCCCTCCTGGGAAGGTGGACGGCTGACGCGTTGTCCACCCTGCGACTCAGGTGGTCGCGATGCTCGTCACTCGCTCTGCAGCCGTTGCCGGCTGAAGTTCGCCAACACGGCCGTCGCCCCCTGGAAATCGCTCTCGGCCGCCAGTGCCAGGGCATTCACCTGGGCGCGCTCCTGTTCGATCACATAGTCCCAGAAGCGCTGGCTGGCGCTGTCGTCTTGAGCCGGCAGGGCTTCGAGCTCTGCCAGATAGCGCTCGGTCGCACCGGCCAGCACCTGGATGAACGTCGCGTTGAACAACCGGGCGAAAGCCAGCGAGGCGCCGGCCTTGAGGCCGCCGCGGTGCTCATTGCGCAGGCTCTGGCGGCTGGCTTCGTCGGCATAGCGTGCGTGCTGCATGGCTTCCAGCTCGGCATAGGCTTGCCAGAATTCGCCCTGCGCCGTGCCGATATGCCGTTCGGCCAGTTGTGGCACCACCTGGCGAGCGACGGCGCGGTTGGCCAACTCCTGGTCGAGCGCCTGGTGATAGACACTGTCTTCGGCCTGGGCGCCGTTCGCCAAACCGAGCAGGCAGAGCAGGGGAGCGAGTAGCGTGCGGGAGCGGGGCATGTGGTTCTCGTAAGACATGGTGGGTGCCGCGTGATGGGCACAGGATCGGACTGCTAGTTCGGATTGACGCGGTTCATGGCCGGGCGTGCAGCCGAGCACTCAAAAAAATGGCCCGGTCAGGGGCCATAAGGGTGACAAGCCTGCGGGGTGTGGCGGGGCTCAGGAGATACCCAGGCACATGTATTTCTGCTCGATATAGTCGTCGATACCGTAGTGCGAGCCTTCACGGCCCAGGCCCGACTGCTTGATGCCGCCGAACGGCGCGACCTCGGTGGAGATCAGCCCTTCGTTGACACCGACCATGCCGTATTCCAGCGCTTCGCTGACGCGCCAGGCTCGACCCAGATCGCGGGTGTACAGGTAGGAGGCGAGGCCGAACTCGGTGTCGTTGGCCATGGCGATGGCCTCGGCCTCGCTGTCGAAGCGGAAGATCGGTGCCAGCGGGCCGAAGGTTTCGTCGCGTGCGACCAGCATCTCGGGGGTGACGTCGCCGAGCACGGTAGGTTCGAAGAAGCTGCCGCCAAGCGCATGCGGCTTGCCACCGGCGAGCACCTTGGCGCCTTTGCTCACGGCGTCCTGGATATGCTCTTCGACCTTGGCCACGGCCTTGGCGTTGATCAGCGGGCCCTGCTGGGCGCCGTCATCACCCGCCGGAGCGACCTTCAGAGCATTCACTGCCTCGACCAGACGCTGGCTGAACTCGTCGTACACGCCGTTCTGCACCAGCAGACGGTTGGTGCACACGCAGGTCTGCCCGCTGTTGCGGAACTTGGAGCCGATGGCGCCCTGCACGGCGGCATCCAGATCGGCATCGTCGAAGACGATGAACGGCGCATTGCCGCCCAGTTCCAGTGACACTTTCTTGATGGTCTCGGCGCATTGCGCCATCAGCAGTTTGCCGATGCCGGTGGAGCCGGTGAAGGACAGCTTGGCCACGTCCGGGTTGCCGGTCAGCTCGCCGCCAATGGCGCGCGAGTCATTGCCGGGGACGATGTTCAGCACGCCAGCCGGGATGCCGGCGCGCTCGCCCAGTACCGCCAGGGCCAGGGCCGACAGCGGGGTTTCCGAAGCGGGCTTGAGCACCACGGTGCAGCCGGCGGCCAGGGCCGGGCCGACCTTGCGGGTGATCATGGCGTTGGGGAAGTTCCACGGGGTGATCGCCGCGACCACGCCGATGGCTTGCTTGATCACCACCAGGCGACGGCCTTGCTTGTCATGCGGGATGACGTCGCCGTAGACACGCTTGGCTTCTTCGGCGAACCACTCGATGAAGCTGGCGCCGTAGGCGATCTCGCCACGGCTTTCGGCCAGCGGCTTGCCCTGTTCCCAGCTGAGCAGGCGGGCCAGGTCTTCCTGGTTGGCCATGATCAGGTTGTACCAGTTGCGCAGGATGGCGCTGCGTTCCTTGGCGGTCTTCTCGCGCCAGGCGGGCAGGGCCGCTTTCGCCGCGGCAATGGCGCGGGCGGTCTCTGCCTGGCCGACGGCGGCCACGTCGGCGATCAGCTCGCCATTGGCCGGGTTGGTCACGGCGAAGCGCGTTGCGTTGTCCGCCTCGACCCATTGGCCATCGATATAGGCCTGTTCGCGCAGCAGGTTCAGATCGGTGAGTTTCATGTCGTTCTCTTGCAAATGCTGGCGGGGCGGGTCAGTAAACGCCGCCGCCACTGGTGGACGGTGCCGGAGCATCCTTGAAGGCGCTGGCCAGGGTCTGCAGGCCGCGCATCAGTACGGTGGTGTCGACGCCTACGGCGACGAATCTGGCGCCCAGTTCGATATAGCGACGGGCCAGGCTCTGATCGGCACTGAGGATGCCGGCGGCCTTGCCGGCCTTGCCGATACGCACGATGGCGTCTTCGATGGCGGCTTGCACGTCGGGGTGACCGGGGTTGCCGCGATGGCCCATGGAGGCACTGAGGTCAGCCGGGCCGATGAACACGCCATCGACGCCATCGACGGCGACGATCTCATCGAGCCTGGCCAGACCGTCGAGGTTCTCGATCTGCACCAGCAGGCACATCTGCGCGTCAGCCTGGTCCAGGTAGCCGGGGATGCTGTTCCAGCGCGAGGCACGCGCCAGGGCGCTGCCGACACCACGCACGCCGCTCGGCGGATAATGCATGGCGCGCACCAGCTCACGGGCTTGCTCGGCGCTCTCTACCATCGGCACCAGCAGGGTTTGTGCGCCAATGTCGAGAATCTGCTTGAGCAACGCGGTGTCGCCGATCACCGGGCGGATAACCGGCTGAGAGGCGTACGGCGCCACGGCCTGCAACTGGCCGAGCAGGCCGCGCAGGTCGTTGGGCGCGTGTTCGCCGTCGATCAGCAGCCAGTCGAAGCCGGCGTTGGCCGCCAGCTCCGCGCAGTACGGATCGGCCAGGCCGAGCCACAGGCCGATCTGCGCCTCGCCCGATTGCAGGCGTTGCTTGAAGGTGTTGATGGGCATGTCCATGGGGGCTCCTTCGGAGAGCTGCAAGGCACAAGCTTCAAGCGGCAAGCGAGCGCTGCTGTTCTTGTGGCTTGAAGCTTGCCGCTTGTGGCTTAGATAAACCGGCAGGCGATGCTGCCGAGCATGTCGTAGTCGACGTGGAAGGTATCGCCCGGATTGGCCGCCACCGGACGGGTGAACGAGCCGCCGAGGATGATCTGGCCCGGTTCCAGGGTGACGTCGTACGGCGCCAGTTTGTTGGCCAGCCAGGCCACGCCCTTGGCCGGGTGGTTGAGTACCGCGGCGGATACCCCGGACTCCTCGATCACGCCGTTGCGGTAGAGCACCGCCGGCACCTTGCGCAGGTCGATCTCGGTCGGGCGCACGGCACGGCCACCCATGACCACGCCGGCGTTGGCGGCGTTGTCGGAGATGGTATCGAACACCTTGCGCGTGACCTGGGTTTCCGGGTCGAGCTGCTGGATGCGCGCGTCGATGATCTCCAGCGCCGGAATCACCCACTCGGTGGCGTCGAGCACGTCGAAGATCGTCACGTTCGGGCCTTTCAGCGGCTTGCCGAGGATGAATGCCAGTTCCACTTCCACGCGCGGCACGATGAAGCGCTCGAAGGGGATGTCGCTGCCTTCATCGAACAGCATGTCGTCGAGCAGGGCGCCGTAGTCCGGTTCGCTGATGTTCGACGACACCTGCATGGCGCGCGAGGTCAGGCCGATCTTGTGGCCGACCAGCTTGCGTCCGTCCCTGATCTTCTGCGCGACCCAGGCGCGCTGGATGGCGTAGGCATCCTCGATGGTGATCGCGGGGTGGTCCAGGGAGAACTGGCGAACCTGCTGGCGCGAGCGCTCGGCGGCGTCGAGGCGGGCGGCAGCCTGCTGGATGAGGGTCGAGTCGAGCATGGCGGATCTCTCTTGAGCGGTAGGCGCGCAGTGCTTCGGGCAGATACGCGGCAGTGGTGTCGAGTCGCGCAGGGAGGGCGCGGGTTAGGTGTTGAACAGCGGGTGCAGACTGCTGTGCTTGCCGTCGTAGACCTGTCCGGAGCTTTCGTCGATCTGCAGCGTGAGACCGATCGGGCGCTGCTGCTGCAGGGCATCCAGGTACTGACGCAAGGTGGCCAGCAGGCTGTCGCCAACCTGCTTGTGCACGGCCGCGCTGCGGCCGGCACCCATGCGCAGGTTGGCGTAGAGAAAGCCGTAGTCGCCCTTGCCGTCGGCCACGGCACTGTGCGTGGCGGGGTAGGCCAGCACACGGGTGCCACCAGTGGGGAACACGGCCTTGCCGCTTTCGTCGCGCTGTTCGAGCATGCTGTCGGCCAGCGCGCGGCACAGGCCGGGAATGTCGGCCTGGCTTTCCAGGTCCGGGGTGTACAGCAGCACCAGGTGGGGCATTGCAGTGTCCTCGCAAAGGCAGGAGCGGTTCAGTCGAGCTTCAGTCAGTCGTCTGTCGTGGCGGCAGCCGCTCCCGCTGGGGGTTACAGTCGGCTGGTCGAAGGCACGCTGGCCGGTTGGGAGGCGCTCGGCGCGGGAATGGCCGAACCGTCCTGCGCGGTGACCGGGAAGATGGCGTTGATCTGCCCGGTGCCGGAGGCGGCGAAGTAGGGAGTGAGTACTTCCACCTGGCCGTCGTAGTTCGACCAGCCCAGCGCCCCGAGCAACTTGGCGGTGTCGTGCATGAAGCCTTCACCGTGGCCCTTGGCGGCGTACTCCGGGAGCATGGCGCAGAAGTCTTGCCATTCGCCGTTCTGCCACATCTGGATCACGCGCTGGTCGAGCGTCTCCAGGAACGGGCTCCAGATCCGGGTGGCGAACTCCGGTGCCTGGCCGTTCTGTGCGAAGCGGTGCGACAGCGAGCCGCTGGCGAGAAATGCCACGGTCCCGTCGTAGTGCTCTTCCACTGCCTTGCGCATGGCCCAGCCGAGGCGGGCGCTGTCATTGAGGTAGTGCGAGGTGCACAGCGAGGAGACCGAAATCACCTTGAAGTGCTGGTCCTGGTTCATGTAGCGCATCGGCACCAGGGTGCCGTACTCCGGCGCCAGGGTGGTGGCGTCGTGGGCCATGGTCTCCACGCCCATGCGGTTGCACTCGGCGGCGAGGATCTTGCCCAGTTCGGGGTTGCCCGGGAACTCGTACGGCATGTTGCTGATGAAGTGCGGCAGCTCGTTGCTGGTGTACAGACCCTTGAAGTGCGGCCCGCAGTTGATGTGGTAGCCGGCGTTGACCAGCCAGTGGGTGTCGAACACCACGATGGTGTCCACGCCCAGCTCGCGGCAGCGCCTGCTGATCTCGATGTGGCCGTCGATGGCCGCCTGACGGAACCCCTGGCGCGGGCCGGGGAACTCGGAGATGTACATCGAGGGGACGTGGGTGATCTTGGCAGCCAGAGCGAGTTTGCCCATGGTGATTCTCCTGCTGGAAAGTCCGTTGCAACGGCGCTTTCGTGCTTGATTGTGGTTGTTCGCACGTCCGGCAAAATCTTCGTTGCGTCGTCCGCATCCCCCTCCAGCGGAAGGGGATGCAATCCGCGCATTCGTCGCGTGTGCAGACCGTCGAGGCTAAGGCAACGGTCGCTCAGGTGCGAACGGCTTTTCAGAGGCCCCAGCGCGGAATGTGGTGGCTGCCCATGGAAATGCACACGTTCTTGATCTCGGCGAATACCTCGAAGCTGTACTCGCCGCCTTCACGGCCGGTGCCCGAACCCTTCACACCACCGAACGGCTGGCGCAGGTCGCGTACGTTCTGGCTGTTGATGAAGACCATGCCGGCTTCGATGCCGCGCGCCAGGCGATGGGCCTTGCCGATGTCCTGGGTCCAGATGTAGGAAGCCAGGCCGTACTCGGTGTCGTTGGCCAGGCGCAGGGCTTCGGCTTCGTCCTTGAACTTGATCAGGCAGGCCACCGGGCCGAAGATTTCTTCCTGGGCAATGCGCATGCGGTTGTCGACGTCGGCGAATACGGTCGGCTGGATGAACTGACCCCTGGCCAGATGCGCGGGCAGGCCAGCCGGACGCTCCAGGCCGCCAGCGACCAGATTGGCACCTTCCTCGATGCCGATCCTGATGTAGCCGGTGACCTTGTCGTAGTGCGCCTGGGTGATCATCGAACCGACCTGGGTCTTCGGGTCGGTGGGGTCGCCGACGATCAGGCGTTTGGCGCGTGCGGCGAACTCGGCGACGAACTGGTCGTAGACGCTTTCCTGGATGAAGATGCGCGAACCGGCGGTGCAGCGCTCACCGTTCAGCGAGAAGATGGTGAACAGCGCGGCATCGAGGGCACGGTCGAGGTCGGCGTCGTCGAAGATCAGCACCGGGCTCTTGCCACCCAGTTCCATCGAGTATTTCTTCAGACCAGCGGTCTGCATGATCCTGCGCCCGGTGGCGGTGCCGCCGGTGAAGGAGATGGCGCGTACGTCGGGGTGACGCACCAGCGCATCGCCGGCGGTGGCGCCATAGCCCTGGACCACGTTGAGCACGCCCGGCGGAATGCCGGCCTCCAGGGCCAGGCGGCCCAGCTCGTTGGCCGTCAGTGGCGACAGCTCGCTCATCTTCAGTACCGCGGTGTTGCCCAGTGCCAGGCACGGTGCGGTCTTCCAGGTGGCGGTCATGAACGGCACGTTCCATGGCGACACCAGGCCGCATACGCCGACCGGCTGGTACAGGGTGTAGTTGAGCATCTGGTCGTCGACCGGATAGCTGTGGCCGTCCATGCGCGTGCAGACTTCGGCGAAGAAGTCGAAGTTGTGCGAGGCGCGCGGGATCAGCACGTTCCGGGTCTGGTGAATGGGCAGGCCGGTGTCGAGGGTTTCCAGCTCGGCCAGCTTGGGCACGTTCTGGTCGATCAGCTCACCCAGCTTGCGCATCAGCCTGGCGCGTTCCTTGGCAGGGGTGTTGGCCCACTTGGGGAAGGCTGCCTTGGCGGCGGCCACGGCCAGGTCGATTTCCTCGGCCCCACCGCTGGCGACTTCGCCAATGGCTTCGGTGGTGGCGGGGTTGTAGTTGGTGAAAGTCTCTTTGCTCTCGACTTCCTTGCCGTTGATCCAGTGCTTGATCATGATTCTGTACCTTGTGCGTGTTATCGGCCGCGGGCGGCGAAGAATTCGGATTCGCTGACGATGCGGTTGACCAGGCGGCCAACGCCTTCCACTTCCACCACCACTTCATCGCCCGGCACCACGTCGGCCAGGCCTTCCGGCGTGCCGGTGGCGATCATGTCGCCCGGCTGCAGGGTCATGAAGCTGGAGAAGTATTCGATGAGATAGGGGATGTCGAAGATCATGTCGGCGGTGCTGCCTTCCTGTTTCAACTCGCCGTTGATCCAGGTGCGCAGCCTGAGCCTGGACGGGTCCGGCACTTCGGCTGCATCGACGATCCACGGGCCCACCGGGGTGGTGCAGTCACGGTTCTTCACCCGCAGGTTGGGCCGGTAGTAATTCTCCAGGTAGTCGCGGATCGCGTAGTCGTTGCAAACGGTGTAGCCCGCCAGGTACTCGAGGGCGTCCTCGCGCTTGACGTTCTTCGCCGGCTTGCCGATCACGGCGACCAGTTCGCACTCGTAGTGCATGTACTTGACGTTGTCGGGGCGCCAGGTGACCTGGTTGTGGCCGGTATAGGTGCCCGGCGACTTGATGAACGCCAGCGGTTCGGTCGGCGCCTTGAAGGCCAGCTCGGCGGCGTGGTCGGCGTAGTTCAGGCCGAGGGCGAACATGCTGCCTTCAGCAGGTGCCAGCCACTCGACATCGGCTTCGGCGAGCAGGCGACCATCGGCCAGGCGCACGGCGTTGTCTGTCTCGACGGTGACGGCGTGAATTTCATCCTGGTAGCGGATGCGGGCGTGTTTCATGGTGCTCTCCTTATTCCGCGACGATGGTGTTGGTCAGCCGGCCCAGGCCACTGATTTCCACCACGACTTCATCGCCGGGCTGCACGTCGACGCGGCCTTCCGGGGTGCCGGTGATCAGCACGTCGCCTTCATGCAGGGTCATGAACTCGCTGAGTTCGGTGATCAGTTGCGGGATGCTGCGCACGAAGTTGGCCGTGCTGTTTTCCTGGCGCACTTCGCCGTTGACCAGCAGGGTCAGGGTCAGGTTGTGCGGGTTGCTCAGCGCGACCACGTCGCTGCTCAGGGCGCAGAAACCGTCACGGCATTTGGCCTTGACGGCCGGGCGGTAATAGCTGTCTTCCGGCAGGCTGAATTCATTGACGATCAGGTAGCCGGCGACATGCTTCATCGCCTCGGCTTCGCTGACGCGGCTGGCGGTCTTGCCGATCACCACGCCCAGGGCAGGCCCCGGCTGCAGGCGTTCGCCGGCCGGCATGAACACGGCCTGACCATCACCATTGCGGGTATTGGGGGTCTTGATGAACAGCACCGGCTTGACCGGTGGCTTCTGATAGGGCGGCTCGTTGAACTCGGCCAGCCGGCTTTGCAGCAGCCCTTGGTAGTTCAGCGCGATGCCGAACAGAGTGCCTGTGGCGATGTCGCTAGCGGCGTGACGCATGCTTCACTCCTGGATCGATCTGGGAAGCTCCCAGTGCATAAAGGCAGTGGTGCCGAACTATCGGTTCGGTACCGGTAAATCGTTAACATGCTAATGTTATAGTTAACATATTAACTTTGGTCAAGTCATGCTCCCTGTCGAGCCTCGGCTGTGTGCTCATTAAACGGTGCTTCGCCCGTCATTTATTGTCTGGGGCTGCCAATGTGCTTGACTTGGCTTGCCAGGCCGACGCGTGTGACTCACTGGTGTTTGCGTCGGCTGGGCAGAAATTGTTTAAATTCCTATCTATTTCTGACACCGCCGGAGAATCGACTCGTCCATGGCTGCCCCACGTCCCTCCCTGACTCTTACCCTGCTGCAGGCGCGCGAAGCGGCCATGGGCTTCTTCCGTCCTTCGCTGAACCAGCACGGATTGACCGAGCAGCAATGGCGGATCATTCGGATCCTGCGGCAATCCGGAGAAATGGAGATCCATCAGTTGGCCAGCCAGGCCTGCATCCTCAAGCCGAGCATGACCGGCGTGCTGTCGCGGATGGAGCGCGATGGTGTGGTGCGGCGCTGGAAGTCGGCGCAGGATCAGCGTCGTGTCTTCGTCGGCCTGACCGAGCAGGGGCAGCAGTGCTTCGTGTCGATGAGCGAGGACATGGAGCGCAACTACCAGCGTATCCTCGAGCAGTTCGGCGCGGAAAAGCTCCAGCAACTGTTCGGCCTGCTCAACGAGCTCAAGCAGATCAAGCCTTGAAGCGCATGTGATGGCGAGCCGCCCGCCGATCCCCAATATCGATATCGGCCAGGTCTATGACCAGCGCTATGCCGATTCCGAAGTGCATTACGAGGCGCTGGGCAAGCTGGCGGACTTCTTCGGGCGCAACATGCCGGTTCATCGACACGATCGGTTCTTCCAGGTGCATTACGTCAAGAGTGGCAGCGTGCGCGTCTACCTCGACGACCAGCGCTACGTGCAGCAGGGACCTATGTTCTTTCTCACGCCGCCGACCATCGCCCATGCATTCGTCACCGAGGCTGCCAGCGATGGCCATGTGATCACCGTGCGCCAGCAGCTGGTCTGGCCGCTGTTGCAGGAGGTGGTCGGGCTGGCTCCCGGCGCGCAGCTCGCGCCGATCTGCGTGGCAATCGGTGAGCTGGGAGAGGCGTATCGCGATGAAGTGCTGCGCCTGAATCTGCTGTTCGACCAGTTGCGCGGCGAGTTTTCCGCTGCCCGGCCAGGGCGCGAAACGGCCTTGCAGGCGCTGACGCGGCTGATCTTCATCGGTCTGTTGCGTCTGTCGGAGCGCTCCCTGTCAGCGCAGCCGGCGCGGCGCGAGGACATGCATATCTTCCAGCGCTTCAATCAACTGGTCGAGGCGCATTACCTGCAGCATCTGCCCCTGGCCGATTATGCGCGCCTGCTGGGGGTGACCGAGGCGCGCCTCAACGATGTCTGCCGGCGTATCGCCGACATGCCGTCCAAACGCCTGGTGTTCGAGCGCCTGATGCAGGAGGCCAAGCGCCTGCTGCTGTTTACCGCCTGCAGTGTCAACGAGATCTGCTACCAGCTGGGGTTCAAGGACCCGGCCTACTTCAGTCGCTTCTTCTCCCGGCATGCCGGCGTCACGCCGGGCGAATACCGCTTGCGTAGCCGGGCTGACGGCATCTGAAGGCAGCGCAGCAGGGCGTAGCCGGTTCGCATCTGGTTCGCATGTCAATCCAGTGACCGGTTGGCGCAGGGCAGGCCGCATGCTCCCGAGTGCCCTGGCACGGATTCATTCGAGGGGCGATGCACGCGGCTGCGTGCGTGCCCGGCCGGCGCCGGGCACGCACGAGGTTACAGCAGGGGCAGGGTGTAGCTGACGATCACGCGGTTCTCGTCGATATCCACGGCGCCCGGGCCGGTGACCTGCCCGGCACGGTAGGTCACGTTGCGCAGGTGTACGCGCAAGCCCTTCAGGGTGCTGTCCTGGAAGGTGTAGACCAGGTCGCTGTTGCGTTCCCACTCTTTGCCATTGTTGCCGGCGCTGCTTTCGATGTCGTAACCGCTGATATAGCGGGTCATGAAGGTCAGGCCGGGAATGCCCAGGCCGACGAAGTCGTAGTCGTAGCGCAGTTGCCAGGCATCTTCGTTCTGCCGGTTGAAGGTCCAGTAGGTCGACAGGTTGGTGCTGTACGGATCGGCGCCGGTGATCACGCCGAGCACCGAATCACCGGACATGCGCTGGAAGCCGGCAGCGAACTTATGCGCGCCGGCGCTCAGGGTGAACATGCCGTTGAGGAAGTGGTTCCTGCCAACGCCGCTGGCATCGTAATCGGTCTGGAAATAGCGCAGATCGCTGCGCAGGTTCAGCCCCTCAGCCAGCGGCAGGTTATGGACCAGGCCTGCGAAATGCTGCTTGTAGGTGTTGTCATAGCGACCGTAGTAGTAGCTGGCGGTCAGCTGTGGATTGACGGCATAGCTGCCACCGAGCAGGTCGAAGCTATCGATGTCGTTAGGGAAGTCCTGACGGTGGCTCTGGTCGCGCAGGTTGTACTCGGTAAGGCGACCGGCATGCAGGGTCAGCCCCGCGATTTCCTGCGAGGTGAGCAGGCCGCCGCTGTAGGTTCCGGGCAGCAGGCGGGTGTTGTTGTACTGCACGACCGGTAACAAGGGCTGCAGGGTGCCCAGGTGCAGGGTGCTCTTGGATAGGCGGGCCTTGGCCGTCACGCCCAGTTCGCTGTAGTCATCCACCGGGCTGCCATCGCTTTCCAGCGGCAGCATACCGATGCCACCACCGCCGCTGGCGCCGTTGACCCGCCCTTTGCCGGAGTCCAGACGTACGCCGAGCATGCCGATCACGTCGGCGCCGAAGCCGACCGTGCCTTCGCTGTAGCCGGATTCCAGACGTGCGATGAACCCCTGGGCCCAGACTTCGCCGTAGGAGGTGGCGGTGCCTGGCTCACGGTAGTCGCGGTTGAGGTACATGTTGCGCAGTTCGAGGCTGGCTTTGCTGTCGTCGAGCAAGGCGGCGAGGGCATTGCCGCTGACGATCCAGGAGCCTGCGAGCATGCAGGAGAGCAGGGGGAGTGAAGGTGCTTTTCGAGTCATTGTTGTTATCTCTGAGGCTATGTTAAGTGCCCGCCATACCGCTGCCGCGAAGCAGGAGTGGCGAAATGAACCTAGCATCAAATTAATATGTTAACAATAAGGCTGGATTTTCCATGGGCTTTCATGGCGAGTGGTTTGCTGCTTTGAAGGTGTTCAATTCGTTGAAAATAAACGATAAATCATTGATTTTTGACCGTTGCTGGTCGTCGCCTAAGCGGTGTTCGACACCAGTAGTGATTGACATTGTTCGTAAATTTATTAGCTTATTAACGTAATAGCGCTTCACCCAGACCGGCGTCGTACTGCGTGCGCATGGTTACAACAACAAAATGGAGCTACCGCATGAAATCCCTTTACTCCGCCTTTCTGTGTGTGGCACTGACTGCTGCCGGCTCCTGCGCTCAGGCGCAGACGGTCAAGCTGAAGGTCGCTCATTTCCTTCCTTCCACGTCCAATGCTCAGGCCAACATCATCGAGCCCTGGTGTGCCCAGCTGGAAAAGGAGTCGGCTGGCCGTATCCAGTGTCAGATCTACCCGTCGATGCAACTGGGCGGCACCCCGGCGAAGCTGGCGGACATGGCGCGCAATGGCGTGGCGGATATCGTCTGGACGGCGCCGGCCTATTCCGCCGGGAAGTTCCCGCGAGTCGAGGCGCTGGAGCTGCCCTTCGTCCTGCCCTATGGCGGCAAGGCTGGTAACGCGATCATCTGGGATTACTACGAGCAGTACGCCAAGGATGATTTCCAGGGCTACAAGGTGCTGGTGGTGCATGGCGATGGCGGCATGAGCCTGCATACCCGTGGCAAGCGGGTGAATACCCTGGCCGACCTCAATGGCCTGAAGCTGCGTGCTTCCAGTCGTACTGCGGCAAAAACCATCGAGAGCCTGGGTGCCACCCCGGTGAGCATGCCGCCGGCGCAGATGACCGAGGCCATTTCCAAGGGCGTGGTCGACGGTGCGCTGGCCGCCTGGGAGGTGGTGCCGGCGACCAAGCTGGATGAAGTCACCCAGTTCCACAGTGTCACCCCGGAAGGGCAACCGGCGTTCGGCTATACCGTGCTGACCATGCTGATGAACCAGCGCAGGTTCGATGCTCTGCCGGCGGATCTGCAGGCCATCATCGAGCGTAACAGCGGCAAGGCGTTGTCCGAGCGCTTTGCCGAGGCCTGGGACAAGGCCACGGAAGCTGCCGAGTCAGCAGCTCCAGAGGCCGCTCTGGCCCGCATCGAACCCGCTGCCTATGCAGAGATGCAGAAGGCGTCGGCCAGTGCCATCGAGCAATGGATCGGTGAAGCCAATGGCAAGAACCTCGACGGAAAGGCGCTGATCGACGGCGTCCGCAACCTGGCCGCTGGTAATCGGTAGTCCTGATCATGAACGAGTCGCTGTCCTTCGACGGCAGTTCGCCCGCAGGGCATGGTCGTCTGTACCGTGCCCTGTACTATCCGGCGCAGGGCTTTGCGCTGGGCGGTGGGTTGCTGCTGCTGTTACTCATCGGTATGTCGCTGGTTTCCATTGTCGGCCGCAAGCTGCTGTCTGCACCCATTCGCGGTGATATCGAATTGATGGAAATTGGCGCTGCCATCGCCATTGCAGCCTTCTTGCCGCTATGCGAGCTGCGCGGTGCGCATATCAAGGTGGATGCCTTCACCCTGGCCGTTTCCCCTGCGTTGCGGCGTCTGCTGGATACCTTCGCCCATCTCGCTTGCCTGCTGGTGGCGCTGCTGCTGGCCTGGCGCACGGGGCTGCAGGCACTCGACAGCCGGGAGTACGGCGACGTTTCCACGCTGCTGTCGATTCCGTTGTGGATTCCCCTGCTGTTCATCGTGCCCAGTCTGTTGTTGCTGGCCATGTGCGCTCTGGCGCGTGTCTTCGAGCTGTATCAGCGTCCCGGAGGTCGTCCATGAGCGGTCTGAGTCTCGGCCTGATCGCACTGGCCATCACCATGATCCTGCTGGTGCTGCGCGTGCACATCGGCATCACCATGATGGTCGGTGGCGTGGCCTGCTTCTGGGCGGTCAATGACGGCGATCTGTCGGCGCTGCTGTTCACCCTCAACAACCTGGTCTACTCGCGCCTGTCCAACTATGACCTGGCGGTGATTCCGCTGTTCGTGCTGATGGGCCAGTTCGCCACCCATGGTGGGTTGTCGCGCTCCATCTTTCGCTGCGCTTCAGCCTTTATCGGGCACTGGCGCGGCGGCATGGGCATGTCGGCGATCGGTGCCTGCGCCGGCTTCGGCGCAATCTGCGGCTCGTCGTTGGCAACCTCGGCGACCATGAGCCATGTCGCCCTGCCTGAACTGCGTCGCTACAACTACTCCGGGCGCCTGGCCACGGCCACCGTGGCAGCCGGCGGGACACTGGGTATTCTGATTCCGCCGTCGGTGCCGCTGATCATCTATGCGGTACTGACCCAGGAGTCGATCGCCAGCCTGTTCGTGGCTGCCGTGGTTCCAGGGCTGATGGCCGTGGTGGGCTACATGCTGGTGCTGCGCATCATGGTCGCTCGCGAAGGGCACGGCGAGCACGAGCAGGCCAAGGCCAGCGCAGCCGAACGGCTCAAGGCCTTCGCCAGCGTGGTGCCGGTGATCGGCGTGTTCCTCGTGGTGATCATCGGTATCTACGGGGGCTGGTCGAACCCGACCGAAGCGGCCTCCATCGGCGCAGCGGCCTGCGGTCTGCTCGCGGTGTTCCAGGGCGGCATGCGCTGGGCCGGTATCCGCGCGAGCCTGCTGGGCACGGCGGAAACCACGGCGATGATCTTCCTCGTGCTGCTCGGCGCCGACCTGCTCAATTCCGGCTTGGCGCTGACGCAGATGCCGGCCGAACTGGCCGCCTGGGTACTGGCCAGCGGCATGGAGCCGATGCTGGTGCTGGTCGCCATCCTGGTGCTGTACCTGGTGCTGGGCATGGTCATGGATTCGCTGGCGATGATCCTGCTGACCATCCCGATCTTCTACCCGGTGATCATGGGCCTGGACTTCTTCGGCATGAGCCAGGTGGACAAGTCGATCTGGTTCGGCATTCTCGCCCTGATGGTGGTGGAGATCGGTCTGGTCACCCCGCCCATGGGCATGAACCTGCTGATCGTGCAGCGCACGGCAGGCGATGTGCCGCTGATGGATATGGCGCGCGGGGTGATTCCATTCCTCTGTTCCGACCTGCTGCGCATCGTGCTGCTGGTGGCCTTCCCCGGGCTCTGCCTGTGGTTGCTTTCGCTCTGATCTCCACTGTGCGACCTGGCCGCCTGCGGGCGGCTTTTTTTCATCGCTTGCAGGAGCCCGTATGTCCTTCGTCGATAAACCGCGTCGCCTGATCGTCCTGCTCGCGGCACTGGTGGCGTTCGGGCCCTTGTCGATCGACATGTACCTGCCCAGCCTGCCGCTGATCGCCAGCGACCTGGGGGCGAGCGAGCGGCAGGTGCAACTGAGCATCGGTCTGTTCCTGGCTGGATTCAGCCTGGGCATGCTGTTCTATGGACCACTCTCGGATCGTTATGGCAGGCGTCGCCTGCTGCTTGGCGGCATCTGTCTGTACCTGCTGGCCAGCCTGGGCTGCGCGCTGGCCGCCACGGCGGAGCAACTGCTGGTCTGGCGCCTGCTGCAGGCGCTCGGTGGGGCGTCGGCCTCGGTGCTGGCGCGGGTGATCGTGCGTGACCTGTTCCCACTCGACGACGCGGCGCGGGTACTTTCGCTGATGCAGCAGGTGACGATGATTGCCACCCTGCTGGCGCCGCTCATCGGCAGCTACCTGATCATGTTCGATGGCTGGCGGCTCATCTTCGTCTTCCTGCTGGGATTCGCCGCTCTGTGTCTGGTGCTGGTGGCCTGGCGCGTGCCGGAAACCCATCCGCTCGACGCGCGCGGCTCCTCGGCGTTTGCCGCATTCCGTGCCTATGGCGAGATCGCCCGGCAGCCGCGGGCACTGGGTTACATCCTGTGCATGGGCCTGGCGTTCGGCGGCATGTTCGCCTTCATCACTGCATCGCCCTTCGTCTACATCCAGTATTTCGGCATTTCCCCGCAGCAATATGCCTGGCTGTTCGGCCTGAATATCGCCGGCATCATGAGCATGAGTTTTGCCAATGCCCGTCTGGTGGGGCGGCTCGGTGCACAGCGCATGCTTGGCCTGGGGGCCGGTGTCGCAGTGTTGTCCGGGCTGGCGCTGCTGGCCTTCACCGCCCTGGGCGTGGGTGGTTTGACGGCTTTGGCGCTGTGCGTGCTGCTGTACGTCAGTGTTACCGGCATGCTCGGTGCCAACTGCCTGGCCTGTCTGATGGCCATCTTTCCGCGCCAGGCCGGCGCGGCGGCTGGCCTGGCGGTGGCATCGCAGTTCGCCGTGGGGACCTTCTGCAGTGCCCTGGTGGGCGCCTTGTATGACGGCACGCCCTGGCCGATGGGACTGGTGGTCGGGTTGGCTGGAGTGGGCGTGTTGCTGGCCTATCGCCTGAGCCGACTCGACTAGTGAGGCATTGCTGCTCGCGGTAGGCGCGGCTTCAGCCGCGAGCCGCGCTTATGTCCGGTTCCTCGCCTGTCTCAGCGACTGGCCAGCACCTGGCGTTGCTGATACAGCGCCCAGCCCCAGTAGATCAGCAGCAGGCTGCCTGCTACGGCCAATACCCAGGGGGCTCCCAGGCGGGCGGCAAGCAGGCCGGCCAGCAGCCCGCCGATGGCGTCGAAACCGAAACGGGTCGAGGTGTACAAGGCCACGACCCGGCCGCGCAGAGCCTCGGGTGCATTGCTCTGCAGAATGATGTTGGTGCCGACATTGTTGATAGTGATGCCGAAGCCCAGCAGCGCCATGGCAATCAGCGACAGCCAGAGCAGTGTGCTGCTGGCCAGTATCAGCATGGCCAGGGCGCTGATGGCAATCGAGGCGAGGATCAGGCCGGGCAGGGTGGCAGTGGTGTTCCTGCCGGCCAGCAACATGCTCGAGCCCAGCGAGCCGAGACCGGCTGCGCCCCACAGCCAGCCCAGGGTGGTGGCATCACCGCCGAAGATATCGCGGGCGAAGACCGGCAGCAGCACGACGTAGCTGGATGCAGTCAGGTTGACCGCCAGCACGCTGAGCATCAGGCGCTGTACGGGCGGGTTGCCCAGGACATAGTGCAGTCCTTCGCCGAAGACATTGCGAAACGAGCCACTGGCGCGCAGTGAGGGTGCCAGGCGTACGCAGGTCAGGCCGATCATCAGGGCCAGATAGGAGGCCGCATTGAGGGCGAAGCATACCGCCTCGCTGACAAAACCCAGCAGCAGGCCGGCCAGGGGCGGGCCGATGAAGCGCGACAGAGTGAACAGCATGGCATTGAGCGCCAGTGCATTGGGCAGGTCTGCGCGATCATTGACGAACTGGCTCAACAGCGACTGGCGCAAGGGCGTGTCCACGGCATTGAGGATGCCGAGCAAGGCCGCCATGGCCACGATCAGCGCAGGGCTGATCAGCTCACTGGCTGTCAGCGCTGCCAGTGTCAGCGCCTGCAGGGCCAATGCACCCTCGACCAGAATCAGCAGGCGGCGCTTGTCGTGACGATCGATCCAGGCTCCGGCGAACGGGCCGACCAGCAACTGCGGCAACAGCGCGGCGAAGGTGGTCAGCCCGAGCAGGGCGACCGAGTCGGTTAGCCGGTAGATCAGCCAGGACAAGGCGACCTGTTGCACCCAGGTGCCCAACGTGGAAATGGCGTGGCCGCTGAAGTACAGGCGGAAATTGCGATGATGCAGGGCACGCAAGGCGTTGGGCCAGCGACGCATGGCGAGGTGTATCCGAGGCGGGAAGAGACGGTGGATAATAGCTTTTTCGTTATGTTGTTAACAAATTGTGCAGCGTTACGAGCTCTCCAGCCTGAATGGCGAGAGTTCCCATGAAAAGTGCAATCAACAGACCGTAACGTCCATTTTGGCCATCGCTGGGCCTGCGCATAATCCTCCTCGTACAGCCGCCACAGTGCGCAGCTCGACTCATGTCGCGTCAGTCATGAGCAAAGCGAACGAATCTCTAACAAGAAAGGCCCCTACAATGAAAAAGCCAAATCCTCTGCTCGATGCCCTGCAGGAAATCCTCCCGGCCATTGCTGCCAATGCTGCCCAGGCGGAAAGGGATCGCAGGGTCCCTGCCGAGAACATCGCCATGCTCAAGGGCATCGGCATGCATCGTGCCTTCCAGCCCAAGGCCTACGGTGGCCTGGAAATCTCCCTGCCCGAGTTCGCCGACTGTGTGGCGGCCTTGGCCGGTGCCTGTGGCGGCACGGCCTGGGCATTCAGCCTGCTGTGCACCCATAGCCACCAGATGGCCATGTTTTCTCGCCAATTGCAGGAAGATGTCTGGGGGGAGGACCGTGATGCGACCGCGAGCAGCAGCATCGCCCCCTTTGGCAAGGCACAGAACGTAGAGGGGGGCATCATCCTCAACGGCGAACTGGGTTGGAGCAGCGGCTGTGATCATGCCGAGTGGGCCATCGTAGGTTTCCGCCGACCCGCCGGGGAAGGTGAGCCGCCAGTCTATTGTTTCGGCGTGGTACCGCGCAGCGAGTATGAGATCCGTGACGACTGGTACGTCGCCGGCATGAAGGCCAGCGGTACCAAGACCCTGATTCTGCGTGACGTATTCATTCCCGAGCACCGGATCGAAGCGGCCAAGGACATGATGGAGGGGCGCTCGGCCGGCTATGGCCTGTATCCCGACAGCAAGATTTTTTACGCACCCTACCGGCCGTACTTTGCCAGTGGCTTTGCCGCCATCAGCCTGGGTATCGCCGAGCGCATGCTGCTGGTCTATGCCGAGAAGACCAGGAACCGTGTGCGCGCATACACCGGCGTCAGTGTCGGTACTGCAACCCCCGCGCTGATGCGCCTGGCTGAATCCAATCATCAGATTTCCGCCGCCCGCGCCTTCCTGGAAAAGACCTGGCTTGAACATGCCGAGCACGGCGAGCGCCATCAGTACCCGGACAGTCGTACCCTGGCCTTCTGGCGCACCAACCAGGCCTACGCGGTGAAAATGTGCATCCAGGCGGTGGATCGCCTGTTCGAGGCGG
This sequence comes from Pseudomonas sp. REST10, assembly GCF_029542605.1. Lineage (NCBI taxonomy): Bacteria > Pseudomonadati > Pseudomonadota > Gammaproteobacteria > Pseudomonadales > Pseudomonadaceae > Pseudomonas > Pseudomonas sp. REST10. The sequence goes on from NZ_CP035677.1 coordinate 1,525,881, forward strand.
CCGGCGGCACCAGCTGGTTCGATAGCAACGAGATGCAGCGACTGTTCCGCGATTCGCACATGACTGGGGCGCATGCCTACACCGATTACGACGTCTGCGCGCAGATCCTCGGTCGGGAGCTGATGGGCCTGGAGCCGGACCCGAGCATGGTCTGACTCGGCCCCGCTGAGCCTTCAACTTTCGCGAATCCATTTGCCGGGCATGCCCCGGCACAGAGGAACATCATGAGCATTCAACAAGAAGCGGACTTCGACCCGCGTGCCTTTCGCCGTGCCCTGGGTAACTTCGCCACGGGGGTGACCATCATGACCTCCGCAGCCAACGGGCAGCGTGTCGGGGTGACCGCCAACAGCTTCAATTCGGTTTCTCTCGAGCCGGCGCTGATCCTCTGGAGCATCGACAAGCGTTCCAGCAGCTATGACGTATTCAATACCGCCAGCCATTTTGCCGTGAATGTTCTGGCGGCCGATCAGATCGATCTGTCCAATCAGTTCGCCCGTTCCAGCGACGACAAGTTCGCGGGTATCGAGGTCGAGGAGGGTGCCGGTGGCGCGCCGCTGTTCGCCGACTGTGCGGCGCGTTTTCAGTGCGAACTGCATCAGCAGATCGACGGTGGTGATCACTGGATTCTGCTTGGCAAGGTGGTGGCCTTCGACGATTTCGGCCGTGCTCCTCTGCTGTATCACCAGGGGGCCTACTCCTCGGTACTGCCGCACCCGCGTCTGCTCAGGAAAAGCGAAAGCGTCAGCAAGACCGCCTTCCAGGGGCGCTTGGGGGAAAACCTCTTCTACCTGATGACCCAGGCCGTGCGCAGCTACCAGAGCGACTATCAGCCACGACAACTGGCGACAGGCCTGCGCACCAGCGAGGCGCGCATGCTCATGGTGCTCGAGGGCGATGCTTCGCTGGGCATGAGTGAGCTGCAGTCGCAGGTCGCGATGCCGACGCGCGAAATCGAAGAATCGATCCGCAACCTTCAGCGCAAAGGCCTGGTGGAGGGCTGCGAAGGTGCCTACGTCCTGAGCGCTGGAGGCCTGGAACAGGCCGACATCCTCTGGCATATCGCCAAGACCCAGCAGGACAAGGTCTTCTCAGGTTACAGCGCCGAGCAGGTCGATCTGTTCAGATCGATGCTCAAGCGTGTTATTGCACTGGGCTGACGTGGCCAGGCGCTGAGCGATTCGCAGGGGGAACAGGGCTATGCCAATTGAGGAAAGGTCTGCCTGTGAGCTGGCCTTTCCTTTGATTCCGGACACCCATTTATGGCGAGTATTCTCGCCCTAAATGGATGTCCGGGATCCGTAGACCACTGCAATCCGCCTGTATCCCGGTATATCCCACTTTTGTCCTTGTTTCCTAAGCAGTACGCCGGCATACTGCACTCACGACTCAACCCTTGGCGGGCCGATTCAGTTCAGCCTTAGCCTCGGGTGAAGAAACCGGCCCATAAAGCCGGTTTTTTCGTTTCTAGGGATAGGGCATTGTGCGTACAGCTTTCTTCGTAGACGGCTACAACCTCTATTACGGCGTCCTACATGGCTCCGACCATAAGTGGTTGGATCTGCCTGCACTGCTTGCCGAGATCTTACGGATCCAGGAACCGTCGGCCGAACTGGTCTCCGTCGATTACTTCACCTCTCCTGTCATCGCCAGGCTTGCGACTCGTGGCCAGGTCTCCAACGATGCGCAGAATCGCTATATCCGAGCTTTGCAGGCGAGAGGCGTCTCGGTCACGCTCGGTACGCACCGGCTGGCCAAGGGGTATGCGCCTAGGTACCTCGATGGTCAGAAGCCTTCCAGGCAAGATCAGGTAGCGATTTGGCAGCTCGAAGAGAAAGAGACGGACGTTAACCTGGCTCTAGGCATGTATCGGGCAGCATGCCGGTCTGTGGATCTGCAGCTAGATCAGATCGTGCTGGTCTCGGGCGACACTGACCTGGCGCCTGCTCTCGCGGCCATTCGCTCGGACTTCCCGCACATCCGCATTGGCGTGGTTCTTCCGCACCGCCACGAACAGCGGGATCCGCCGGGATCACTGAAAGAGCATGCCCACTGGATCCGCCGGCACATTCCCGAGTCTGAGCTTGCAGCTTTCCAGCTCCCGCTAAAGGTGCCGCTTCCCAGGAAGCCAGCCATCGTCAAACCGGATTATTGGTAGCCTGATCCTGCTGTGACACTTTCGGGACATTCGCTGCCCCTGAAAACACAAAGCCCCTGAAATTCTCTAGGAAAATCAGGGGCTTATGCTTGTTTCAATTGGTGGAGCCGGGGGGATTTGAACCCGTTTGAACGGCTGCCCGCTACTGCCCATCGTTGCCCAAAGCCAGCAAAATCGGGGCTTCCGCCTCACACCTTCTGCCCATTGCGGCACTCTGTCGCCCGTTGATTTCGACACTTTTTCGACAAGCCAGCTAGACAGGTTCGGCGGCTATAGCTAGCTTCTGGCCATCACGCCCCTGTGCTTTAGGTCTTCGGTGTCGCTTTTCCAACCTGTGAGTGTCGCGTTTCTCACTTTTGATACGTGATAAATCAAAGGCTTGCGCCGAATTATAGTTGATTATCAGACATTACTGGGGATGTTATGCGACAGCAATGTCGCCTAATTTATAGTTATGCATCTCAAAGCGAAGGATCGACAGGTGCTCCCCATTACAAGATCACACTACAGAAATTGGTACCCCATAGATAACCGCTATGACTACTATACGTGGCCCATGGAAATTGCTGCTAAGTGTAAGTCTTGTGATGGTTTAGTTTTATTCGCCGCGCAAGAGAGGCAGGGGTTTAGGCAAGTTGATTCAGGAGTCTACTTGGTCAGCAAACTACCAACAAGTGCCAGCATCAAAGGTCGCGGCGTTTGCTCAAACTGCAAAAAAATAACCGAAAAAATTAGCTGGCCGACTGATGCTTTTTATTCAATAAAGCTAGCGGCGGGCAACGTGTGGGCCTGGAATGCTGAGTATCTCCAAGTGTTAAAGCAGCACGTAACAGGCAAGCAAAGGAGCGATGCAGCTTATGCAAGAGAAAATGCCCTATTTCTTTACTATCTTGCGAGGCTTCCAAAATATGTTCTGCTTAAGAAAAGCCGCCCACTCCTGCTCAAAAAGATCGATGCTCTCCTGTCAGTCCGTGCCGCATAACAAACGGTTCAAGACCGTTCGCTTCGCTCACTCTGGACGCCCGCAAGCTACGCTCGCGGTCGCCCCTTAACCTGTCTGTTATATTCTTCGGAGGCAAAATGTGGTGGGACATTACATTAATATCAATAAAAATAATTATTACTATATGGTTCTTCTCTTACCTTCTTCGCCCATTCTTACCGCAAGGATATAATGACTTCGCCGAAATAATTGGCTACCGCTTTCTCGGAATAATTCTCGGAATCCCGCCTTTCATTCGAAATGCTTGGATATTCTCCTCATCCATAATGTATTACTTGGGAATGTTTTCAATTCTTGCCCTTCTAATTGTTGGAGTATTTCTCTTTGGCTATACACTGCTGCTAGAGCTAGGAATTAGTTTCACAGAAGCTTCGCCTTACTATCTAACTTTGAGCAATGTTGCAAAAAACAAAACAGCATGGGCGGGTGCCACTGCTGTTATTGCCACAACAGTTGCCATCGGTCATATGTGGAATCTTCGAATAAATTCAACAAAGTTTTATGAGGAAATGAAAAAATTTAAAAGAGAAGAACTCGAAGCAAATGAAAAGCGACGTAAAGAGCAAAAGAACCGGCTACTTTTATAGCTACCAGCATATAACAAATGGTTCAAGTCGCTCGCTTCGCTCACTCGGGACCGGCAAAAGCCGGCCCCTTAACCAAACGTTAGGTAGCACATGAGTAATCTGCAGAAATTAATCTTGGAGGCTAAGAATGGACTGTCAGTTCAGGAGCGAATTCCAGATAACAAGTGGCTAGAAATTGCTGAGCTTTGTGGGCCTGCCGAAATCGCTGAAATAGAATTTCGCATTGAAGATTTAAGGGCAGAGCTAGTGTCCGTAGAAAAATGGGACGGTGACACACAAGACGATATAAATTTGGCCATTTATAAATTTAAACAGCTTCTTGATGCAGCAAAGGCCCATAAGTAAAAAAGGGGGCAGATTTATTTTATGACAGGCGAGCGCAATAAATAAATCTGTCCCCTTTTCACTCAAGCCGCTCGCTCCGCTCACAGGGACGGGCTAAAGCCCAACACCTAACCAAACGTTAGAGGATTATCGATGGGACAGTGGATCGTCAGCCACCTCAATGAAATTGGCTCAATAGCGACAATTCTTGCTTTTATTTTTTCCGTGGCCGTATTGGCTTTTTCAGCTTACCGATACGTTTCACTCCGAAAAGATGAATTGAAGAATCAGCGCTACGAGCGTTATCACCTATTGCTACGTAACATCAGCCAAGGACAAGACACTGACGGCCCGTTAAAACTTGTCAGCCAAAGAGCGTTTATCTATGAGCTACGTCACTTTCCAGAGTACAAGCATCTGACGATACGGCTTTTACAATCATTGCTAACTGAATGGCAAGAGGACGCAGGAAAAAGCGAAAAGCTTAATTATGAAATTCAAGAAACGATTAAAACATTGCAGTAATCCTCTAACCGTTCGATTCGCTCACTGGGATGGGCTAAAGCCCGCCCCTTAACCAAACGTTAGGTGCCTATGGACGGATGTTGGGCTTTCTGGGAGTTAGGATGTGTCATTGACTGGCAGGCGTGGGGGGCTATTGGCTCGCTTCTAGCTGTCGCTACGGCTATTTTTATCAGTATGCTTGGCGAGCGACGCGTCAAGGCTGCTAAAGCTCAGGAAAATTTGATAATACTTGCTCAGCTTTATATCGAGGCAAAAAAAATTTTATTTACCTCAGAGTGGTGTATTCAGCTAACCAATCAAGTAAGAACTGGCGCTATACCTGCAGATTTTGACCCCCCATTTAAATTTGCTATTCGAGACATAAAAACGCTCAACACCCTTGTTTATGACCTTCACGGACATGTAATACCACAATTCGAGCGAATGGTTGCTAACGTCCTGATCGGTCAATACACCAATATAAAAACAAATTTAAATATGATTCAGCAGACTTTAATAGAACTAAAAGACCTTCCTGACTCAAACAAGTTTAACAGGTTAGAGCTACATATTTCCGCACTTCAAATGGCTTCATTCAACATTGTTGAAGATCTTGCTCATACCCTTGGCTATTCAAATCCAGAGGATCGAAACCCTGGACCAGAGAGCTACACAGCTTGGGCTGCATATGACCCGGATTAAGCAAAAAAAAGGGACAGATTTTTTTGACAGACGAGCACAATAAATAAATCTGTCCCCTTTTCCTTGTAGGTTAATTGCTAGCCATTTCTCGGAAGTTTGTACATGACCGTAAACAATCCGTATCAAGACTTGCTAAGATCTAAGATTGTATCTGCCATATCTCAGGCAAGAGCGGCGGCAGGCTTCTCACACCAAGGAGTAAAGGGCACCGTTCTTGAGTTGCTAGTTAGCCAGCTATTTCAACCATTATTACCAGCTGACGTCGGAGTGGGTACTGGCCAGATAATAGATAGCTATAGCGGGAAGCTTTCGGGGCAAGTAGACATTATTCTTTATAATAGGGCTATCTTGCCTCCAATACTGATGGACGAAAAAGTTGGAATTTTCCCAATCGAGTCCGTTCTTTATACAATTGAAGTTAAGACGACGCTAAATGCTACTGAGCTAAAAATGGCTCATGAGAGCGCAAAAAACTTAGCTAATAACTTTGGCTATCTTCCTGGCTTGAAAGGTGAAGACGGGAAGGAAAAGCATCACCCAGTAGAGAAAGCAAGATCAGTAATATTCGCTCTTAACTCGGACCTTAGCGGCACGAAACTAAATGAGGCCGAGCGATATCGAAATCTATACGGCGACGACGCAGCACACATAAGGGCTATTTGTGTTGCTGGAAAAGAATATTGGTACGACAACGGAAATTACTGGATAGGCTTTAAAGATAGTCAGAATTTTGATGAGACTCTTGCTTTTATTGGAGCTGTCACTAATACCTATCGAGAAGTTTCGATTAGTCGGGGTCAGCCTTGCTTAGGCCACTATGTCATTCCTGACGCAAAAGGATTTATTGCGACAAAATCTAGGGCTGTAGCTTCGGTAACGTTGACCTGTGAAGATTGCGGCATTGAGGGCGAAATGGTCCCAAATATCGGCCAAATGAATATCACTATTAATGGGGCTATTTCATCAACAGAAAGCTGTCCTAGTTGCGGAGGCAAAATGCTTTCGGAAATTGGTGTCTATGTATTTAAAAGTGGGCAGCTTATTGGCAGTAAATTGGGCTAACAAAGTGCTACTGGGCAACCTTACGCTGCTCTTCGGTTTACCCCATAGTACGACGTTAATCCCTATAATTAAGCCCAACATGTGATTTACAGTTTCGCCGCTCGATGCTCCCTTCTTTCAAGGGCCAGCACGTTGAGTCCTTAGTTTCCTTGATAACTGTCACCCGCACCTTTCCAGCCGGTTTTTCCGGCTCCACGGGCTGATAGCTCTCACGAAGGCTGAGCACGTTGTCAGCCCCTCTCGGGGTGTAGTTGTGGTCGTTGAATATGTTCTGTTTGGCAGCAGGGCTGTCTGAGCCGGTGGGTTGCTCAGGTTGCTGCTGAGACATTGCGTCTCGCCTTGCTTGCTGCTCTACGATGCGATCCCAGTCCTTCTTGGGCGCTGGATCTGCTCGGGTGATTTCGGCGACTGGTGTCGGCTTTGGCGGCATCCGCTTCTCGGCCATTTCCTGCACCTTGCCCTGCAGGAGGAACTGGCTACCGAAATACAACGCCCCAAGCGTTATGCCGGTTCCGATCATGCCGGGTATCAGCATGGCCAGGCTTGAGCGTTTGCGGGTATCGCTTCTGAGCCATTCGGGGGCGTCGTCTCTGTCAGCCTTCATCCTTGAATCTCCCTTCCGTGCGGGCGTACCAGCGCTTGGCTACTTCCTGGGTGATCGCTATCCCGCGTTCTGATCGGTCAAGTTTCGGTTGGCCTCGTCGTACTCGGGGCTGGTCTGCCCACTTTCCGGCGCAATCGCGCCACTAGCCAGCCAAAGAGCATATGAGGGGTATAGAAGCGTCAGCGCTTCTACCTCCTGAGTGCTGATCCTGGTTCGCTTGTCGTAGCGAACAGTTCTCCACCGCGTCCCACTGATTTCCGTCTTCTTCACCAGCTCGTCTAGCCCTGTCTTATCGACAAGAGCTCTAACGCGGTCGTCTATTGATTCCATAAAGGTCTAGTAATCTACATTTGTAATATACAAAGTCGCCTACCGTCGATGTATATTACGACTGTAGTTTACGTCTGGCGTCCTCGCAGGTTGCCCAGAACGTAGCGCAACAAAGACCAACATAGTGCAACAAAGGCCACTGCGATGGAAGGAATCCCCCTGACGCTGAAAGACCTTGTGAGCCCGCCACCGCTGATGCCGTGGCGGGAGTTCGCAAACTGGATTCGCATGAGTGAAGACCACGACACGGTTCGCGGCTGGATGCGCAACGGCTACATCCCGCACCGCAAGGTCGGGCGCCACGTGATGGTGAACGTCGCGCTGCTCACTCAGAAGCTGCTGGAAGAGGAGTGGGAAGAATGAGTAAGCGCGACGACAGCCTGGACCTGTGCAGCGTGAAGACCTTCGCCGAGCTGAGCGGCGTTTCGGTCGAAGAGGTCATCAACTGGGTGGACAGCAAGACCATCCCGAGCATGAAGCTGGCCGACTTCCGTATGGTCAACCTCGCCCGCCTCCGGGCTGATCTGGAGAAGGGCAAGACCGTATTCAGCGCGGGGGACTACGCCCATGTCTAAGCCGCCGTTCCAGCTCGACCCAGCGACCGCACTTGCCTTCCTGGGCCAGACCGTACTCGTCGAACTGCGCTGGGACGGCGACGACGAAATGCTCTGGCGCTGCTACCACATCGTCGGCGTGGTGCTGCCGGTGCCGGGCATCTTCGAACACGGCTACTTCCTGATCATGCCGTTCGATGGCAGCGAGGATCTGCCGCTGGAGGTGTACTTCGACAGCATCAACGCCATCCAGAGCATCCGCGACCGCCACGCCCCCGGCAAGCTGCTGGAACGCCTGCCGCTGCCGCAGCTGATCCAGGCCCAAGCCGCCCCCTCGCAAGGAGAGCGCCACCATGCGTAAGCCACGTATCCAGCTCGACACTGCCACGGCCTTGAGCTTCGTTGGCCAAACCGCCCTAGTGGAAACCATCTGGGACGCTGAGCCGGAGTCCTTCTGGCAGTGCATCCAGATCGTCGGCGTGCTGATTCCCACGCCGGATATGCAAGGTGCGCCGTGCTTCCTGGGTGTCGAACTCAGCTCCAGCACACGCAACCCCAACGAGTTCTACTTCGATGATATTTGCTCTATCAGGGCGATGCGGCACCGCGACCGGCATGGTTCCGGCAACGTACTGGACCGCATGACCCTGACCCATTCGGAAGGGTCCAGGGCCGCGCTCCCGGCTCGTCGGAACAGCTCCACCGTTCCGGCGAACGGAAGCACGGGCGCAGCGCACCCTTGACCCCACACCATCATGAATAGCCTGACCACGGGAGAGTGGGGCAGCTTCACCGCCCCGCGCTCCCGAGCCCTCGGCGGCAAGAGCGGGATTACAAGGGCTGCGCCCTTGGTGTTGAACCGACCATTCCCGCTGCACTTCGCTGACGCCCTCCACCTTGTGTTCCTGGTGTTGCTCAGCGCCTTCCTCTGGTTCGCCAGCATCCCACCTTTCGAGCGTCCCCAGGTGCCGGGCTATTTCCAGAAACAGGCCTGCCTGATCGACCGCCAGATTCAAGCGGAATACCCCGACAACTGGATGAGAAAAGGAAAAGAGCAGTGCAAGCCCCTGACGTAGCCGTGTGTGTCTCGGCGCAGCCGAGACGGGTTCGGCTGCGTCGGGGGCGCAGCGCGCAGCGAGCGAGCGGTTTAGTTCAGAGCGAGGCGAGCGGCGCGCGAACGCCGCCTGACGCCCCTGTAACACGTCAGATAGAGACGAATGATTTCGGCCAGTACTGGCCATTGTTGGAGTTTTGAACATGGCAAAAGATCAGATCAGACTGGATAACAACGGCTATGAAAGCGCGACCGGGCGGTTGTTCGTTGACCGCAACACGGCTCGTATCACTGACCTGTCGAAAGTTCGCCTGCTGCGCTGCGGCGTCGATACGGTGAGGCAACTCTACAAGGGTCTGTTGCGCCCCGACATCCTGGGTCTGTTCGACAAGCCCGGCGCTATCGTTGATTTCGCAGGGGACCGCTGGCATGCCGGTCGGGTAAGCCGTGACTCGGGCTATCAGTACAAGCTGCAGAACGCTGACCTGGGCTTTGTGCTGCTGGTGAAGAATTTCAACGCCAAGGCCGAGAACATCGGCCCGCACCTGAAAATCGAGGTATCGCCCCATGCGATCGACAGCCTGTCGCCCGAGCGCCTGCAGGTCCGCATGGATCACTATGCCGCCCAGGTGCTGACGAACGTCGAGGTCAATCAGTGCGCGGTCCATCTCGCCCTGGACCTGCAAGGCTGGACGCCTCCGGCCGATCTGGTCGCCAGGATGCACTGCAGAGCCCGAACGCACCGGGACGTTTCCGGCATCAACGAACTGCACTGGGCCACAAAGTCCAGCGTGTATGGCCGCGGTGAAACCTCGATGTTCGGCTCGGCCAACGGCCTGCAGCTGTGCATCTACAACAAGACCGAACAGGCCAGGGCCACCGACAAGCTCGACTACTGGGAAAGCGTCTGGCGTCGCCGTGACAGCTTCGACGAAACCGACCCTGACAACTACAACCCGGCCCAGGATGTGTGGCGCGTCGAGCTGCGTTATCACCACTCCATCGTCCAGCAGTTCGCCAGCGGCTCGGTAGACCTGCAGAGCGGCCAGACCATCGATACGCGCACCTTCGCGGCCTTCTCCCAGCATCTGGACGGCCTGTGGCGCTATGGCCTGAGCCAGTTCAAGCTGATCGCCCGCCCTGGATACTTCGAGCCGATCTGGACGCTGATTCGCGATGACGTGCGTGTTGATCTACCTGTCGATTCTCTGCTCGATGAAGCCGAGTACAAGCGCTATCACAAGACGGCGCGTGGCTTCTCGGGCAAGAACGTGGAACTGTTCCTGGGAAACTTCGTAAGCCTGCTGGCACGGGAGCGAGTGGGCGCTAGACGGTCATTTCACCGGCTCAAGGATTGGGAGTGCTGGCCGGTGATCCGCGACCACTATGCCGCTAAAGGCATGGATGAAGACGCACTGTACAAGCACATCAAAGGCATCCTGGAAGAGCGCTATGTCCGGTGGGGGCGAGCCGTCTGATGGCGATCGATCAGCTATCGGATGGCCGCTGGAAGGTCGACGTCGAGCCCATCAAGGGCAAGCGCTTCCGCAAGACGTTCAAGACCAAGGGTGAAGCCCAACGCTTCGAAGCATCCTGCAGGGCCAAGGTCGTCGAGAATCCGGATTGGTCGCCCAGGCCGAAAGACCGTCGCACGCTCGCCGAGCTGGTTGGCCTCTGGTTCGATCTGCACGGGCATTCCTTGCGCGATGGTGAACGCCGCCGTAGCAAGCTCGATGGTCTCGCCAAGCGCCTGCGCAATCCCCAGGGCAGCAAGCTCGACCCGCAAACCTACGCCCAGGATCGCCGGCTCAGGCTAGGGGAGGGCACGTCACCCAAGACGCTGAACAACGAGTTGGGCTACCTGCGTGCGGTCTACAACGAGCTGCGTGGTTTGGGTGTGATCGACTACGCCAACCCGCTCGCCCTGGTGAAGCCGCTCAAGGTGCAGGAACGCGAGTTGTCCTGGCTGACCACTGACCAGATAGCCGAGCTGCTGGAAGAGATACGTCGCGGCTGTGACAACCCGCACGTCGAGATAGTCGCGTTGATCTGCTTGGCCACGGGGGCTCGATGGTCAGAGGCTGAGAAGCTGAAACCGACCGGCCTGCGTAATGGCGTGATCACCTTCAGCGGAACCAAGAGCGGCAAGGTTCGCTCGGTGCCGATTACTGCAGAGCTGGAAGCCAAGATCGTCAGGCACTGGAAGCAACACGGCCAGCCAAATTCGGCCATCACCTCGTTCCGCCGCGCCCTGGCCAGGACGACGATACGCCTACCGAAAGGCCAGGCCGCCCACGCCCTGCGGCACACCTTCGCCAGCCACTTCATCCAGAACGGCGGGAACATCCTCACCCTGCAGAAAATCCTGGGTCACTCCAGCTTGGCTATGACCATGCGCTACGCGCATCTGGCGCCAGATCATCTACAGGATGCGGTGAGGTTAGGGCCTCAGGTAGCTTTGACCTGATACAGCAGCCTTTGCTGCATCCTCACCCTGAACGCTTCTTTGCATTCAGGCCTGAGTTAGACATGGTGTGAGGAAGGTACCGGTCCGGTGGCGGCTTCGAATGAGAGGTGGCCAGATAGCGTTGCAATGCTTCAATGATTTGCACGCAGTTTTCTACATTCTCACGAATGTGAAGCAGCCTGTCGTTAACCTCGGGTGGACTGGTTCGTGTTGGGATCGCTTGCAGTTCTTCGTTCACAACCTTCAGGCTGTGACCAGCGATGTTTAGTCCGCTGTGGAAGCGTTCTTCATTCACAGTCTTCCCCTTTCCCGGTTAAGAGTTAAGAAGAGTGTCAGGAACCTCTGGTGTATGGCCTTTTACTATCTATATTAAAAGCCTCACAAAGAAAAGGGTTTTTATCCTGCAGAGGTTGCTGATGGACAGGCGGTCCATGCCCTCTGTGGCCTCAAGTCGCTTGATCCTGGTGAGCTACGTAGATTTGGTCTCACTCGACACCTTTTCGACACCCCAAAGAAAAACCCCTGACTTTCTCTAGGAAAATCAGGGGTTTATTTGGTGGAGCCGGGGGGATTTGAACCCCCGTCCGCCAGCTCTCCGCTATTGGTTCTACATGCTTAGCCATCTCTACTGAGTTAACTCCGCGCCGCCCGAGTGGCAGGGTGCTTGGAGCGAGCTGCATGAGTTTTAGCCGTTACGTCTGCAGCGAACTTGGCGGCGATCCTGTTCTATATGACTGACCAGATCTTCGGGTTTACAGGCATCCCCTAGGGTCAGCTGGCGCCCTTAGGCGGCCAGGGCGTAGTTGTCGTCGTTGGCAACTATCAAATTGTGGCAGCGGATTTACGAGAACTGTCACCTACTCGGCATGCCCCTCAAGTTTCGTTACCGGCGTCGAATCCTAATCGGCCCCAAAACCTTCGTGGTTACATCTAGGACGCGGAGTTTACGGTAAAGGTTCCTCGGCGTCGACTGCGGATTCCATCTCAGGAGGCTATGATGGCGTCCCGCATCCGCCTGCCTGCCCATGGAAAGGAGCCGCAATGCCGAGTTCTAGCCGCCACCCTCTGCGTCAGTGGATCTGGCGAGCGTTCGTGCAAAGCGCGCTGATCCCGCTGATTCTGGTGGAGTCGGTGCTGATTGCGGTGTACCTGCTGAGCAATCAGGCCATTCGTGATGCGCAGATCAGCCACCTGCAGGAAACGGCGGTCAAGGACCTGGCCAGCGCTGCGTTGCGCGAGGGGCAGATCATCGATGGTCGCCTGCGCTCCATCGAGTCGCTGCTGCAGGTCTATCGCGATGCGACGCATGATGCGCTGCTCGATAGCCGTTTCCAGGCCGATGACCTCGAACGGGCGCGCCATGCGCTGACCGACTCCGGGGTGTTCTATACCCGCAGTGACGATGGTCGGGCTGCTTCGTTCTACGCCAACAGCACGCCGTTGGCGCAACAGGACCACGCCAAGGTCATGCGCCTGTCGCAGGTGGACCCGCTGATGCGTTCGATCCTGCACGCCAACCCGCTGGTGGCGGCGCTGTATTTCAACAGCTGGGACAGCTACAACCGTATCTATCCCTGGTTCGACACGCCGGCGCAGTATCCCCACGACATGGTGATACCCGATTACAACTTCTATTACCTTGCCGACGCCAAGCACAACCCCGAGCGCAAGGTGGTATGGACCGACGTGTATCTGGACCCGGCGGGCCTGGGCTGGACGATGTCGGTCATCGCCCCGGTCTACCGCGAGAGCTTTCTCGAAGGTGTAGTAGGGCTGGATGTCACGGTCGGCCAGGTGCTGAGCGAGATCGCCGAGCTCAACGTGCCCTGGCGGGGCTATGCGATGCTGGTCAGCCATGACTACAACATCATGGCGCTCCCCGAAGCGGGGGAGCTGGACTTCGGCCTGCGCGAGCTGACCCAGTACTCCTACGAGGAGGCGGTGCGCCGCGAGGTGCTCAAGCCCGAGGATTTCAATCTGGCCAAGCGTGAGGGCATGGAACCGCTGCTGGAGGCGATGAGCGAGGGCCCAGGTGGCGTGCAGGAAGTCTTGCTGGGCGGGCGCAATCAGCTGGTGGCCTGGAGCGAGATTCCGCAGACCGGCTGGCGCCTGCTGCTGGTGGTGGACGAGGAGCAGGTGTTTCACGATACCAACCAGTTGTCCGAGCGTTACATGCAGATCGGCTACCTGCTGATCGCCGGGCTGCTGGCCTTCTATCTGTTGTTCTTCGCCCTGATGTGGCTGCGTTCGCGGCATCTGAGCGATCAGTTGGCCAAGCCCATCTCCGGCATCGTCGACATGGCGACCCGCCTGGGTGAGGGCAGGGAGCTGCCCGTCGCGCCGGACAGCCACATCCATGAAGTGCGGCGCCTCGCCGATGCCATGCAGCGGGCCGGCAAGCAGCTCAAGGCCAGCGAGCAGGAGCGGCTCGAAGCCCAGAGCATCCTGCAGCTGGTGCTCGACAGCACCACGGAAAGCCTCTGGGAAATCGATAGCCGGGCCCTGACCATCGAGCTCAGCGAGCGCTTCGTTCGCCGCTTCGGCCTGGGTGGCACGCACCTGACGCTGAGCGAGTTCAACCAGCGTGTGCACCCGGATGACCTCGAGCGCCTGCGTCACCTGCGCAAGCAGTTCGCCGACAATGGCGATGAGCATTTCGATGCCGAATACCGCTACCTGGACTGCCGTGGCGAATACCTCTGGCTGCTCAGCCGGGGTAAGGTCCTGGCCCGGGACGAGAGCGGCTGGCCGCTGCGCATCGCGGGTACGCACGTCGATATCACCCGGCTCAAGCAGGTTCAGGAGGAGTTGCGGCATGCCAGCCTGGAGGCGCTTGCGGCCAGCCAGGCCAAGAGTCGCTTCCTGTCGAGCATGAGCCATGAGCTGCGCACGCCGCTCAACGCCATCCATGGCTTTGCCCAGCTGATCGAGATGGAGGCGCAGGACAAGCCGGATGCCCGCCTGGAGACCGACTATTCGCGGGAAATCGTCAGCGCCAGTCGCCATCTCACCTCGCTGGTCGACGACATTCTCGATCTGTCCAGTATCGAGAGCCGGCGTCAGCAGCTGCAGTTGCAGGCGATCGACATCGGTACGTTGCTCAGTGGCTGTGCCGAGCTGGTACAGCCGGAGGTGCAGCAGAAACAGCTGCACCTGCAGGTCATGGAACCGGCGGATCCGCCCCTGTTCGTGCAGGGCGATCCGCGGCGCGTACGGCAGATTCTGCTCAACCTGCTCTCCAATGCGATCAAGTACAACAGCCCGCGCGGGATGATTCGCATGGGGTACGAGGTGCGCGCCGACTGCGTGCGGCTGTGGGTCGATGACACCGGCCCGGGGTTGTCGAGCGAACAGCAGGCGCAATTGTTCCAGCCGTTCCAGCGACTGGGGCGTGAGAGCTCGAACATTCCCGGTGCCGGTATCGGGCTGGTGCTCTGCCGCGAACTGGCCACCCTGATGGATGGCGAGATCGGCCTGCGCAGCGAGCCGGGCGTCGGCAGCTGCTTCTGGCTCGACCTGCCCAGCGCGGCCAGCCCGGACGCGCTGGGCGACGAGAACCATGAGGCCGCGCCTCAGACCGTGCAGAGCCTGGTTCAGGTGCTGTGCGTCGAAGATCACCCGGCCTGCATGCGGATTCTGCAGGCCTCGTTGCGGGAGTTCGCCGAGGTTCGCGGCGTCAGCTCCTGCAAGAGTGCGTTGGCCGTATTGCAGGAGAGCGAACCGGCGCTAGTGCTGCTGGATATCGACCTGCCGGACGGCAGTGGCCTGGACGTGCTGGATGCCATGCGCCTGGAACCGAGGTTGCGCAACATACCGGTGATCGTGATCAGTGCGGTGGCCGATGACCGGCTGTTCGAGGACGCCCGGGCGCGTGGCGCCGCGGCCTGCCTGAGCAAACCGGTGGACCTGCAGGAAGTGCGTCAGTTGGCGTTGAGCCTGCTATACAGCGGTTTCTAGCAGGCTCACGCATCGCGCCCAGGGGTGTCACTCGCTGGCGGACAGCAGGTCCAGCGCTTCGCCCAGCACCTTGACCGATTCGGCGTGATCGCCCGCCTTGTGCAGGGCTTCGCCCTCGGCGCGCAACTCCTTCACCTTGGCCAGTACCTCGGGGTCGGTCGGCGGTTCGCTTTGCAACAGGGCATCGATCTTGGCCATGTCCTGAGGGCAGTGCATGGCCCAGAGCGGCAGGCTGATCAGTGCAGCGACGAGAAACATGAGCGTACGGCGCATGATGGCTCTCCTGGAAGGGGGCGGGAATCTCAGTATAGGAGAGCCTGGGCCAGTGGCTGATTGTCGACAGCGACGCGGTCAGCGTCGCAGCACCTGTACTTGCACGTTGCGGTCCGACTTGCAGCACTGGATATCGATATCCAGGAAGCGCTGGATGACCTCGATGTTGCTGCTCAGGTGTTCGCTGGCGTGTGGCGTGGTGAAACTGCCGGCACCTGCCATGGCCAGTGGCAGCAACAACTGGTCGGCCAGGTGCTCCTCGACAGCGGCGCCGCTGCCGAGCCAGGTGCGCGCCTGTTCGATGGCCTGGTCGGCCACCTGTTCGGCGCGCACGCTGGTCTGCCCGACGCTGCTGAACACGGCGGTGACATCACTGCAGGTGACCTCCAGCAGCAGTATGTTGCCGGGGCCGATGTCTCGCTCCAGCCACACCCCCTTGAGGTCTTCGGTCGGCCATTTCAGGCGCTTGCCGACCCGCGCCAGTTCGCGCTCGGCCACATGTCCCGGCACGTCGGCCAGCAGTGCCCGTGCCTGCTGGCCGACGCGTTCGCCGGGGCCGCTCAGGTGCAGCGGTTGCAGGGTTCCAGGGGTGATCTGCAGGGCCAGTTCACCGCCGCCGGCCGGCACGAAGCCGTGGCGCAGCAGCTGCAGTTCGACCTGTGCGCCCATGCGCTGCAGCAGTGGCAGCCAGCTGTGCGCGAGAAATTCGAAAGGCGGTGCCAGCGGGTTGTGCGTGCCGCCGCTGAGGTGGATGCGGCTCGGTGCGTCGGCCTGCAGCAGGGCGGGCAGCAGCGTCTGCAGCACCAGGCTGCAGCTGCCGGCGGTGCCGATGGCGAAACGGTAATCGCCACCGCGAATCGGCCCCGGTACGAAGCTCAGGCTCTGCGAGCCAAGTTCGACACCGCAGGTGTTGGCCGAGCAGATCTGCGCGGCGGCATTCACTGCGGTCAGATGCTGGCGCAGCAAGCCCGGCCGGCTGCGCTTGGCGCGGATGTTGTGGATGCGAAACGACCGGCCGGTGAGCATCGACAGGCTCAGCGCGCTGCGCAGAATCTGGCCGCCACCGATGGCGCCGTCCAGTTCGAGGAAGTCCGTGTTCATTATTCTTCTCTGTTGCTTACAGGTGGCCACTCTTTGGCCCAGTCTGGCGGCGGGAGAGGCTGCGGTTTGTTATGGGCAAAATTTGCCAGCTCGCGCCATTGCAGTTCCGGCTCGATGGGTGAGTCGCAAATCATCAGGCGGCCATCTGTGCTTAGGATCAGTCGTCCCCGGGTGTCGAAATCCACTAAATCGACTTCGCCCAGATCCCATTGGTTATGCACATTGCTGACGGTGAAACGTTTGTGCAGCTTCCAATGTTTGCCTTGACGGACGCTACGGGTGATGCGTACCGCGCCTTGACCAATTTCCTTGCCCAGACATGTGTTCAGTTGCCAGTGGTAGTGATTAAGGTTTTCCAACGACTGGTTCAGTGGCTGCCAGCCTTCTTGCAAGGCGATTTGCAGGGACAGCGGCTGGTGTAGGTGTTCCTGTGTACCAGTGACTTTCAAGCGGTCCTGCGTAAATGAGTTCTGGGCCTTGGGAAAGGGCAGGCCGAGTTTCACGGAGCGCAGCTCGTTGAACAGGCCACCTCCATCCCAGCAGCCATTGGGCCATAGGCCCAAGGCTGTGAAGTAGGGTGGGCGGCTGATCGCCGTCCAGGTTTCGCCAACTCTATCAGTCCGGGCCAGCGTCCAGGCATTGCCTTTTCTGGCTGAATAGAGCAGCAACTCCCCGTCGGGTGAGAGATCGCTCAGTTCCGCGTAGATGCGCCCTTTGAACCATTGGCCCTCGGTAAAACTGTCGGTACGCAGATCCCAGCGGATCATCTGTACCCAACCCGTAGGTCCACGACGCAGCAGCACGGCGATGGGCGCGTTTCTGGCGATTTTGAGCGACAGGCTGCACTTGGAGCGTTGTCGTCTGGAGTGACTGTCATTATTTCGAGCGTTCATCTCGAGGCATAGCTCCATACGCAGTCGCGCAAGAAATCATCCAGGCACCCAGAGTCGGTGTGTGTTCGTGGCAACGACGGCACCGGTCCTTCCAGCTGCGCTTCGATAAACGCATGCAGCGCCGGGCGACGTGGGCCGTAGGCCGACTCGTCAGAACTGCGCTTGAGCGCCAGCAACTCGTCGACTTCCGCCAGCAGGGCGCGGTCGTCCACCGTCTGCAGCAGGTCGGCGAAGGTCATCGGCGGGCGGCCGCGGCCCTGGTCGATCCAGCGTACGGCAAGCAGCGGGCGCAGCACGTAGAAGTACTTCTTGAAGCGCACCGTCTCGTCCTGCAGGTAGCCGCGAAAATTCTTCCTGGCCATCGACAGGTAGTGATGACGCGCCGCCGGCGGGCTGTAGAACAGCTCGGCCAGTTCGCGCAGGCGCGCCGTGGCGTCGTCTTCCTGGCGATACACCAACGGTGAGTCGAGCCATTCCAGCAGCGTCGGGTTGGACTTGCGCAGCAGGCCGAGGGTCTTGCGCAGCTCCCAGCCGCTGACGTCCAACTCGTCGTCCAGCGGCCGCTCGATCACGTCGCGCGGTGTGTCGACCTGGACGAACCAGTCCGGTTTTTCCACGTAGACGAAGCGCACGTCGTAGTCGCTGTCGGGCGAGGCGAAGCCCCAGGCGCGGCTGCCTGACTCGCAGGCATACAGCACCTTGACGTTGCGCTCGCGCTCTATGCGCTCAAGTTCTTCCATTACCCGCGCGCGCATGGCGTCGCTGAGGGGGTGGCGTTGTTGCAGGTTCATTTCATTCTTCCTTGTGTCCTTCAGGCCAGACGGGCGTAGCAGCCTGACGGCAGCTGGCCGTGCTGTTCCAGTTTTTGCAGTCGCTCCAGCAGCTGGGTACGTTCGTCGCGGCTTGTGCTTGGGTCGACCATCAGCCCTTGTCGCTGGCACCACTGGGCGATCTGCTCCAGCCAGTGCTGGTCAGCCTCGCGGCTGTCCAGGCGGCGCAGCAGGTAAGCCAGTTGCTGCCAGCGCGGGCGCAGGTGCATCAGCGCACTGTGGCGCGCGGGCGATAGCTGCTGGCGGTCGAGGCGGGCATCCAGTGCCTCGGCCATCGCTGACCAGGGCTGCTGGCTGAGTCTGCGCACGGCCATGGCGAAGACCTTGTCTGCCGGGTCATCGAGAGCGGCCAGTTGCTCGTTCAACTGTGTGTCACCGAGGGCGCTGACGGCGGCCAGGCGCACGCTGCTTTGCGGGGCGCGCAGAGCGGCTTGCAGCCAGTCATCCGCCAGGCGCGTATCCAGGTCGGCGGCCAGGCCGAGGACCATGAGCCACTCGCGCTTGCTCTCTGGCAGCGCTTGTTGCAGACGGCCGCTCAGTACCTGGCGGGCGTCCAGCTGCCAGCGTGGCGCCGCCCAGAGTGCCAGACTACGCATGGTGGGCGAGGCATCGAGCAGTGCACGACGCAGCAGTTCGCGTGGGTCGTCGAGGCGCTGCAGCAGGGCATGCATGGCCTTTACCCGCACGCTGGCGCCGGGTGTGTGCAGGGCTTCTTGCAGCAGCGCGATGGCCTGTTCATCCGGCAGAGCCTGGCAGGCCAGCACCGCTTGCTGGCGCACGGTCATTTCGCGGTGCGCCAGGGCTCGCTCCAGCAGCCGGGCAGGGGTGTCGCTGACTTCGAGCAGCAGCGCGAAGAGAAAACGCGCCGCCTGCCCCTGGCTGCTGGCGAAGGCGGCTTCCACCTGGCTGCGCACCGAGCCGGCCTGCAGTGCCAGGCGGGCGGCGGCCAGGGTCGGAGCATGGTCGTCACGCTGGCGCCCGGCCAGTGCCATCAGCTGGGGCAGGGCGTACAGCAACTCGGCGGCGTGCTCGCTGGTGAGGTATCGCTGCAGCGCCGCCTTGGCCAGGGTACGTATCTGCGGCACCCAGTCGTTGAGGCGTTCGAGCAGCGCCGTCAACGCCTCGGGCGAGGGTTGCTCGCCGAGCTCGCGTACGGCGGCCTCGCGCACCAGGCCATTGCGGTGGCAGCTCAGTCTTGCCCAGTCGCCCTCTGCGTGGCCCTGGCGCAGGGCGCTCTGCGCTTCCTGCAGGCGCCAGTTCTCCCCGTAATCTGCGGCGGGGGCGCGGCTTTTCAGCCGCTCCAGCCAGTCGTTCAGGTACTTCATTTTCCTATCCTTTCACGCATACCACCTGTCGCAGGGTATGCATCACTTCAACCAGCTCGCGCTGGGCGTCCATTACCCGGTCGATGTCCTTGTAGGCCATCGGGATTTCGTCGATCACGTCGGCGTCCTTTCGGCATTCGACGTGGGCCGTGGCCTTGATCTGGTCGTCCACGGTAAACAGTTTCTTCGCCTTGGTACGGCTCATGGTTCGGCCGGCGCCGTGGCTGCAGGAGCAGAACGCGTCCTCGTTCCCCAGGCCGCGCACGATGAAGCTCTTGGCCCCCATGGAACCGGGGATGATCCCCAGCTCACCCTTCTTCGCCGACACCGCACCTTTTCGCGTTACCAGCACCTCTTCGCCGAAGTGGCGCTCCTTCTGCACGTAGTTGTGGTGGCAGTTCACCGCTTCCAGCGCCACGTCGAACGGCTTGCTGATCACGCCTCGTGCCGCCGCGATCACCGCGTGCATCATCAGTGCGCGGTTCTGCTTGGCGAAGTCCTGCGCCCAGCCCACGGCTTCCACGTAGTCGTTGAAGTGCTGGCTGCCTTCTTCGAAGTAGGCCAGGTCGCGGTGCGGCAGGTTGGCGATGTGCTGACGCATATCGGCCTGGGCCAGTTCGATGAACAGGTTACCGATGGCGTTACCTACGCCGCGTGATCCGCTGTGCAGCATGAACCACACGCGGTTGGCTTCATCCAGGCAGACCTCGATGAAGTGGTTGCCGGTTCCCAGGGTTCCCAGGTGTTTGCGGTTGTTGGTCTTCTCCAGCTTCGGGTGCTTGTCGGTGATCAGTTTGAAGCGCTCGCTCAGCGCCGACCAGGCGTGGTCGGTCAGCTCCGGCACGTTCTCCCAGGCACCTTTATCGCGGGCGCCGCGCCCGGAGGTACGGCCGTGCGGCACGGCCTTCTCGATGGCGGCGCGCAGGCCGGCCAGGTTATCCGGCAGGTCGTGGGCCATCAGCGTGGTGCGCGCGGCGATCATGCCGCAACCGATATCCACACCAACGGCCGCCGGGATGATCGCGCCGACCGTGGGGATCACGCTGCCGATGGTCGAGCCCTTACCCAGGTGCACATCCGGCATCACCGCCAGGTGCTTGAAGATGAACGGCATCTTCGCCGTGTTCATCAGTTGCTGCTTGGCGTCCTCCTCGACCGGGACGCCTTGCGTCCACAGCTTGATCGGCTTGCCGTTGGCCACTTCCAGCAGGTTGTAAGTCTTGGTTTGCATCGTCATTCACTCGTCATTCGTGCCGGTCATCCGGCGTGTGTGCAGTGCGGCGACTAGAGGTGGTGAAACATGCGCGCTGCTCTATCCCATTGAGCTACCCGTTGCCGGGGCGGGAGTCGAACCCGCAACCTTCACGTTCTGTAGTTCCACCGGCATTCGCCGGGTCAGTCAAAAAAGTGGAGGCCGGGCCTCCGCGCAGCGACGAGATAACGGGCACATTTGCTCTACCGGCTGAGCTACAGCCTTGCGGCTGGCGGGATTCGAACCCGCGACCCAATGTAGTACCCGTGGCATTCGCTGCCGGCCCGCCGTGGCGGGCCAAAAAAGATGCGACGACAAGGTGTGGTGAAACGTTTTCGTGTTCTGCCATTGAACTACGACCCCGTGGAGGGGCTGGTGACGCTTCGTCGCGAACCGCGTTGCTGCTAGAAATCCCGCCAGGCTAGGCGCGGGACGCAGGGAATGGTGTTCCCTTGCCAAGTCCCGCAACAACGGCTGGCGGGATTTCTAGCGCAACCCGGAGGGCCGGGCCTGTTTGGGTGCGATGCAGCGTTACTCGCCGTTCATTTGGAATAACCAAACCTCACGGCTCGTGCCTTGCCTCGCACCCAAACAGGCTCCGGCGCGGTCGTGACGAAGTGCCACCAGACCCTCTGGAACCGACGGGATTCGAACCCGCATCTCGACCGTGGAAGGGTGTAGTTCCACCGGCATTCGTCGCAAAACTCTGAATCAGGTGGCACGACAAGATGAGTGACTGTTCCGTGTTGCCACGGGCCGGTATCGAACCCGGCATAACCCATGTACAGCCACTGGCATTCGTGCCTTCGTGCGCAGTCGACAAGGGTGTGATGAGACGTCTTGGATGTAGTCCCATCGGCATTCGAATGCGCTCGAAATCGTTGATCTGTGTGCCCGGCCGCAATTGGCCGGGCGCGTTGTCATAACTCCATCTGCTCGATGGCGTCGACCCAGTGGCCGGCGCCGAAGCGGCCGCTGGCGAACTGTGCCAGCACATCGAACACCGCGTCGCTGAAGCCGCCGACATTCAGGATGTCCTTGCGGTCCGCCGCCTGCGTGGTGCCGTAGGGTTGCAGATCGATGCAGATCAGCCGCGCTTGCGGGTTGATGTGCTTGATCCGTTCCCACTGCCGCAGGGTTTCGGTGGCGCCATGGCGGCGGGCGTCGATCCAGGATTCGTTGTCGGAAACCAGAACCAGTGTGTCCACCTTGGCCTTGGCGTCGGCCAGTTGCTTGAGCGGCGCGGAGCAGCTGGTGCCGCCACCGCCGACCGCCGCCAGCTTCTGCGCGTTGCTCATCACGCTGTCACGCGGGTTGAGCGCCACCTTCACCACCTTGTTCTCGAACGGCAGTACCTGAGCACGCGGTTGCTTGCGCAGGATTGCCGCCGCCACCAACGCCGCGACATCGATGCAGCGCACCGCCGTGGTCGCGCCCTGGCGGTAGCCGGTCACGGGGCTGTGCATCGAGCCGGACACGTCCGGGCACACCACCACATGGCCGCTCAGCGCCGGCACGTTGGCCAGCGACAGCTCCAGGGCGTCCTGCAGCGCCTCGCGCACGGCCAGCGGCACACCGTCGCCGGTCATGCGGTAGGCGGCCAGCAGCTGGTACGGGTAAACCCGTGCCTTGGCCACGGCTTCGGCGTCAGCCAGACGCTGTGCGACCCGCTCTGCGCAACCCTCGACCGCCAGTGCGCCATGGCGCAGCAGGGTGTTGAGGTTCATGCGCAGGGCCTGCCAGCCCATGCGTCCGGCCAGTTCGGCCCACTGCTCGGCGTTCAGCGTCTCGTTGCCGAGCAGCTGGAACGGCACGTCCGGCAGCTCGCTGCTGGCGCCGCTGCGGAAGGCCAGCAGGGCACGGGTCAGCGGCGGCAGGGCGGCGGCATCGGCCGGCTTGCCGATCAGCCAGGCGAAGAAGGCTTCGCGCCAGGCTTCGCTCGGCTTGGGGTGAACCATCTTCACCACGTCCGCCAGTGACGGCTGGTTGCCGATCGCCGCCTGCAGCAGCTGGCGTTCGCTGGCCGCGTTCAGCCAGTTCTGCACCAGGCGCTTGGGCTGCGAACCGAGCGATCTGCGTCCGGTCACGCCGCTGCGCAGGATCTGCACGAAGGTGCGCAGCATCTTGCCGTTGTCCACCACCTGCTCGAACAGCGCCGGCACCAGGCTCGAGCGCTGGGCGGCCAGGGCTGCCAGCAGCAGGGCCGGCATGTCTTTCATGTGGCCTTTCTTGCGGGCGTACAGTGCGGCCTTGGCCACGTAGCGGGCGTCGAGTTCGGCGACCAGCTTCAGCACTTCGGCCAGCTGCGTTTCAGCCTCGGCGTAGAAGGTCTGGTTCAGGCAGCCGGTGACGGCGAGCTGAGCCAGCTTGTGCTTGGGCGTGTAGGCATAAGCCGGTGCCTGCTGCTGATTCAGGGTGTCGCTGGCCGGCAGTTGCGCGGCCCGGGTGTTGAACAGATTGAAGTTGGCCATCGTGGCGTCTCGCTGTGTTTATCCGTTGTGCCAGGACTATTGCAGCGGCTGTGCCAGGTTTTGTTGGTTGGCTGTGATTAAATTTCAACTAATTGATTTGTAAGGATTTAATTTTGTTTTCTTGCTCATAAGGGAAAAGCTCTCGACAGCGCACTCTGCAATTTTCATATCTGATGATATCGTTGTTTATCTTTATGGATAGTCTCTGAGGCGGCGGATATGAATGGCAAGCGCACGGTCGCCATCGGTTTCATCGGCGCGACCCTGGATCGGGTCGGCAAGGGCGCCAACCGCTGGAACAAGTGGCGGCCGAGCATCGGTCTGTGTCAGCAGGCCGATCTGCTGATCGATCGCCTGGAGCTGATTCACGGTACCGATGCACGCGACCTCAGCCTGGCCGAGCGCATCCGCGCCGACATCCGGCAGATTTCCCCGGAGACCGAGGTGCGCCTGCAGCCGATGCACCTGCGCAACCCCTGGGATTTCGAGGAGGTGTATGGCGCACTGCATGACTTCACCAGCGGTTATGCCTTCGATACCGAGCACGAGGACTACCTGGTGCACATCACCACCGGTACCCACGTGGCCCAGATCTGCTGGTTCCTGCTGACCGAGGCGCGTTATCTGCCGGCGCGCCTGGTGCAGACCTCACCGGCGCGAAAGCGTGATGAGGCGGCGCAGGTCACCGGTACCCATGCACTGATCGACCTCGACCTGTCGCGCTATGACCGCATCGCCTCGCGCTTTCAGAGCAAGCGCCTGGAAAGCCTGGCCTTCCTCAAGTCCGGCATCGCCACGCGCAATGACGCCTTCAACCGCAGCATCGAGCAGATCGAACGGGTCGCGTTGCGCTCATCGGCGCCGATGCTGCTGATCGGCCCGACCGGTGCCGGCAAGTCGTTCCTCGCTCGCCGCGTGTACGAACTCAAGCGCAGTCGCCATCTGGTCGAGGGGCGTTTCGTCGAGGTCAACTGCGCCACCTTGCGCGGCGATGGCGCGATGTCGGCGCTGTTCGGCCATATCAAGGGCGCCTTCACCGGTGCGCAGAACGCCCGCGATGGCCTGCTGCGCGCGGCCGATGGCGGCATGCTGTTCCTTGACGAGATCGGCGAGCTGGGTCTCGACGAGCAGGCCATGCTGCTCAAGGCCATCGAGGAAAAACGCTTCTTCCCGATGGGCTCGGACAAGGAGGTAAGCAGCGACTTTCTGCTGATCGCCGGCACTCACCGCGACCTGCGTACGCGGGTCGCCGAGGGCCTGTTCCGTGAGGACCTCTATGCCCGTATCAATCTGTGGACCTTCGAGCTGCCGGGCCTGGCCGGGCGGCGTGAGGACATCGAACCGAACATCGACTTCGAGCTTGAGCGTCATGCTCGCGAGCAGGGGCGCATGGTGCGCTTCAACCTGGAGGCACGGCGCCGCTACCTGGCGTTTGCCAGCTCGGGCGAGGCGGCCTGGCAGGGCAACTTCCGCGAGCTGTCGGCCTCGATCACGCGCATGGCCACCCTGGCCGACAGCGGGCGTATCGACGAGGCGCAGGTCGAGGAGGAAATCACGCGGCTGCGGCGGGCCTGGGGGCTGGCCCAGCAGCAGGACGCGCTGGGCGATCTGCTCGGTGAGCAGGCTGCCGGCCTCGATCTGTTCGACCGTCTGCAGCTGCAGGCGGTGATCGAGGTGTGCCGCCAGGCCGACAGCCTGTCGGAAGCGGGCAGACGCCTGTATCAGGTATCACGCCTGGCCAAGGCGCAACCCAACGATGCCGACCGCCTGCGCAAGTACCTGGCGCGCTTCGGCCTGGATTGGCAGGCGCTGCGTCAGTAGTGATACCAGCGCAGCTCCAGCTTCACCTCGTTGACCGGGCTGGCGAGCTGGCTGAACTCACGCTGGGCGCTCAGGCGCAGGCCGAGGTTGCGCGAGACTTCCCACTGCTGGTTGAGTGACAGGCGGCGGCGCACCTCTCCGTTGTGGAAGTAGTCGCCAGCCGCCTCCAGGGTCAGGTTGCCCATGGGGTTGCGCCAGAGCAGGCCGGTGTTGAAGCCCAGCGCGGGGGCGATGACGGCGGCGAAGTCCTCGTTGTATTCCAGGCGCGCGGTGCCGAGGGCGAAGCCGAGCAGGTTGTCGTGCAGTTGCCAGCTGGCGCCTGCACCGCCACTGAGATGACCGACCAGCGGAGTATCGCCGTCTTCACCCAGCACCCGCTCCAGACCGCCCCCGACCTGCCAGGAGAGCGGTTGCAGCAAGGCGTTGCGCGGGGTCAGCGAGCGGATGTTGGCCAGGTCCAGGCGCTGCAGCTGCCAGTGGTTGTTCTCGTACTGACGCAGCTTGAGCTGGAGAATCTCGATCTGTGCGCCGAGCGGGAAACCGTCGAGGTTGTCGTTCAGGTCGTGGTAGGCCATGCGCAGGCCGTACTCGGCGAAGGCGCGATCGTCGCGGCTGCCGCCGGCCAGTTGCCAGGTCCGTGACTCGTGGCCTTCCTCGGGCAGCGGTGGGCGCTCGACGTCCAGCGCCGGCGGCGGATTGCGGCTGATGGCGCCGAGCAGCTGGAAGCTGCGCTGGGCGTTGCTGCTGCGCTCTTCGTCGTTGGCGTGGTAGCGCACCAGGCGGAAGGCCGCGTCCTGCATCAGGGCGCGGCGCTCGGCGGGCAGGGCGGTGAAGGCGGCGTCGTCCAGTTGCGCCGGGTCCTGGCTCAGGCGCAGTACCCAGGCCTGCTCGTCGGCGTCCAGCGGGGCGGCACGCTCCAGCAGCTCGCGCTCACGCGACGGGCGATAGTCGATGCGCTCGATCAGCCCGGCGTCCTTGACCGCACGCACGGTGTCGGTGGGGATGGCGGTGAGCGGGAAGTGCTCGGTCAGCTCGATGCCGGGGCGGGCGATTTCCAGCAGTTCCAGCAGGCGGTAGGAGCAGTTCTCGTCGAAGAAGAAGTAGTCGAAGCGGATCTGCTTGAGTTCCCAGACGTGCTCGACCATGCGCGTGGTTTCTTCCGGCGTCAGATTGAGCCGGTACTCCCACAGGTCACGGTTCTCCAGACGGTTGTACTCGCTGAGTTTCTCGCGGTACGGCACCAGGGCGAACAAACCGGGGTAACCCCCCATCAGCCCGCGCCAGGCATAGAGGATGCTGTTGTCGTTGCCTTCGATGAAGGCCCCGAAGTTCAGCGCGTAGCTGAGCAAGGCGGTGTTGTGGCTGTCGATGTCGGGCTGGTCGATGCGCAGCAGGGTATGACCGAACATCGACGACGGGCTGTTCAGGTAGGCCGCCGGGAACACCAGCACCGTGCTGTGTGGGTTCACGTCGGCGATCCACGTGCGGTACTCGGCGCAGTCCGGGGTGGGCAGGTCGTTCAGTTGCAGCTGCGCCTTGAGCCAGCGCGTGCGCGCCGGGTAGACGCACTGCGGGTGGCGGTCGCCCAGCTCGGCGGGCTGGTACAGCGCCTTGACGGTCGCCTGGAGCTCGGCTGCCGGGTCGCTGGCGCCGTGTTCCGCGAGAAAGAAATCGTCGTCGTCGACGTAGCTGCGCCAGCCACCGAGTTTGCCGGTTTCGTAATGGCCCAGGGCGATCCAGTAGGGATCGTCAGCCAATCGTTCGAGGCTGGCGGCATGCAGGGGCAGGCTGAGACTCAGGGCGATGACGGCGAATATCCGTTTCAAGGGCACTGTTCTTCTGGTTATGAGGATGACCGAGCTTTGGTCAGCCATGCGCTGGGTGTCAAGGCAGTCGATGAACGCATTTCGCGCAAGTGCTGATCGGCGTCAGTCTTGCGCCGTGCGCGGCGGATCACACTGGCGATTCCTCACTCCCAAGGAGACAGGGCTCATGGCTCATCGAGATGTGCTGGACGCGCTGCAGCGCGACTATACGACCCGCGCCGAGGCGATTCGCCGCGATCTTGGGCGCACCCATTCGGCCGATTTCGCCGAGCAGGCGCAGCAACGGCAGAACGATGAAGTGCTGGAAGCCCTGCTGGCCGAGGCCGAGCAGGGCCTGGTGCGGGTGCGCCAGGCGCAGCAGCGGCTGGCGGAAGGGCGCTATGGCGAATGCCTGTGTTGTGGCGAGCCGATCGATGCGGCGCGCCTGGCCGCCATGCCGGTCGCCGAGTACTGCCTGCACTGCGCCGAGTTCAACTGAGCGGCGCCTCGACTTCCTGCAGCAGACGCCGCGCGGCCGAGTCGGCGGCGTCGATGTAGGGTTGCAGGACGCTGGCCGCGCCGGCGCGATTGAAGGCTTCCAGGTCGCCTTCGCGGAAGGCGCTGAGGGTCACGCTGCCGCGAAAGCCGGCACTGCGCGCGGCGCGCAGCAGCAATGCGTTGACCTCGCGCTGGGGGATGGTGCTGACCAGCGCGCGGGCCTGCTGCAGGGGCAGGTGGGCGATGAAGTCGGCGTCCTCGGCATCGCCGTAGCACACGGCCAGGCCGGCCTGGCGGGCGCTGGCCAGCGCCTGTGGGTCGAAGTCCACGCCCAGCACGCGCAGGCCGCCCTCCTGCAGGCGGTGCGCCAGCTCACGCCCGTAGCGACCGAGGCCGTAGACGATGACCTCCGGCTGCGCCTGGGCGGGGGCGTTGTCCTCGGCATTCTCGCGGTGGGCGACACGCCGCTCGAACAGCCCGAGCCAGGGGGACAGGCGTTCGAACAGCGGTTGCGAGTAGAGAATCATGTAGGTGGACAGGGTGATGGTGATGATTCCCACCAGGGTCGTCAGTCCCAGTGCCGCTCCGCCCACGTGGCCGAGGCTGATGCCCATGGCGACGAAGATGATGGAGAACTCACTGATCTGCGCCACCGTCAGCCCGGCCATGAAACCGGTGCGCTTGCGGTAGCCCATGGCGCCCATGATGGCCATGACGATCAGGGGGTTGCCGATCAGCACGAACAGCGACAGCAGCACGGCGCTGCCGATCTGCTGGTGCAGGTAGGAAAAGTCCAGCTGGATGCCCAGGTGCAGGAAGAAGAACAGCAGGAGGAAGTCGCGCAGGCTGGTCAGGCGGCTGGCGATCGCCTCGCGCAGCGGCGTGGAGGCCAGGCAGAAACCGGCGATGAATGCGCCCAGCTCCTTGGACAGGCCAAGTGCCTCGGCACCGCCCGCCAGCAGCGTGCCCCAGGCGATCGCCACCAGCATCAGCAGTTCGGGGGAGCGGGCCATGGGGGTCAGCAGGCGGGGCAGGGCGAAGCGCATCAGCAGGTAGAGCACCAGCAGGCTGGCCAGCAGCGCGCCGATCAGGGCCAGCGGTGACAGGCCCGTGTGCTCGCCACTGGCCGGCTGGTACAGGCTGATCACCAGCATCGCCAGCACCACGGCGATGTCCTGCACGATGAGGAAACCCATGGCGATGCGCCCGTGCAGCGAGTCGATCTCGCCTTTGTCCGACAGCAGCTTGACGATGATGATGGTGCTGGAAAAGGTCAGCGCGACGGCCACGTAGCCGGCGCTCGTCCAGTCCAGGCCCAGCAGGCGGCACAGGGCCAGGCCGGCGAGGATGGTGAAGGCCAGCTGCCCCAGGCCCGTGGCCAGGGCCACCGCACCCAGGGTACGTACCAGGTGCATGTCCAGCTTGAGACCGACGACGAACAGCAGCACGGTGATGCCGATTTCCGACAGCAGGCTGATGGAACTGTGATCGCCCGACAGGTTCATCACCGCCGGGCCGGCGAGAATGCCGACCAGGATGTAGGCGATGATCAGCGGCTGGCGCAGCTTCACGGCAAGCATGCCGAGCAGCGCGGACAGGCTGAGCAGGGCGGCGATTTCCTGAAAGGCACTCATAGGCAAGGTTCCTTGTGGTGGGGCTGCCTGTCGATGGCGCAGGCTTGGTGGGGCAATGCGTGGCAGCTTATCGCAGCACCGTTTTTGCGCATTGCCTTGAATCAAGCCTTGATCCTCTTCGCGCCACAGGCCCAGAATCACCCCATGTTTTGCGGAAGACTCCGCCCGCTATAAGGATCGCCAATGTCCAAGCGTAGCCTCGATGCTTTGCGCCTTGCCCCCGAATCACTGACCCGCCCCTTCGCCCCCGAGCAGTTCAATTTCGACAGTACCGATGATCTCGAACCCTTCCGCGGCGTGCTGGGCCAGGCGCGCGCGGTCGAGGCCCTGCAGTTCGGCGTGGCCATGCCGCGCCCGGGCTACAACGTGTTCGTCATGGGCGAGCCGGGTACCGGGCGCTTCTCCTTCGTCCAGCGCTACCTCAAGGCGGAAGCCAAGCGCATGGACACCCCGGCCGACCGCGTCTACGTCAACCACTTCGACGAGCCACGCGAGCCACGCGCCCTGGAGCTGCCTGCCGGCACCGCCGGCGATTTCATCGCCGATATCAATCAGCTGATCGACAACCTGCTGGCCACCTTCCCGGCGGTGTTCGAGACGCCGACCTACCAGCAGAAGAAGAGCGCCATCGACCGTGGCTTCAACAAGCGCTACGACCAGGCGCTGGACGTGATCGAGCGCCTGGCGCTGGAGAAGGGCGTGGCGCTGTACCGCGACAGCAGCAACATCGCCTTCACCCCGATGGCGGACGGCAAGGCGCTGGACGAGGCCGAGTTCGCCCAGTTGCCGGAGGCCGACCGTGAGCGCTTCCACGCCGATATCGCCGAGCTGGAAGAGCGCCTGAACGAAGAACTGGCGAGCCTGCCGCAGTGGAAGCGCGAATCGAGCAACCTGCTGCGCCAGCTCAACGAAGAGACCATCACCGTGGCCCTGCAGCCGCTGCTGGCGCCGCTGTCGGAGAAGTATGCGGAGAACGCCGGTGTCTGCGCCTACCTGCAGGCCATGCAGGTCAACCTGCTGAAGACCGCGGTCGAGCAGCTGGTGGATGTGGACAAGGCCGACCCGCAGCTGCGCAAGCTGCTGGAAGAGATGTACTGCCCGAGCCTGGTGGTCGGCCATCACGCCAATGGCGGCGCGCCGGTGGTGTTCGAGTCGCACCCGACCTACGACAACCTGTTCGGCCGTATCGAATACAGCTCCGACCAGGGGGCGCTGTACACCAGCTATCGGCAGCTGCGTCCCGGCGCCCTGCATCGGGCCAACGGCGGCTACCTGGTGGTCGAGGCGGAGAAGCTGCTCGGCGAGCCCTTCGTCTGGGAGGCGCTGAAGCGCGCCCTGCATTCGCGCCAGCTGAAGATGGAGTCGCCGCTGGGCGACCTGGGCCGCATTGCCACCGTGACCCTCAACCCGCAGGTCATCCCGCTGCAGCTCAAGGTGGTGATCATCGGCTCGCGCCAGCTCTATTACGCGCTGCAGGATCACGATCCGGACTTCCAGGAGATGTTCCGTGTGCTGGTCGACTTCGACGAGGACATCCCGCTGGCCGAGGACAGCCTGGAGCAGTTCGCCCAGTTGATGAAGACCCGCACCTCGGAAGAGGGCATGGCGCCGCTCACCGGCGCGGCCGTGGCACGCCTGGCCACCTACAGTGCGCGTCTGGCCGAGCACCAGGGGCGCCTGTCGGCGCGGATCGGCGATCTGTTCCAGCTGGTCAGCGAGGCCGACTTCATCCGTCAGCTGGCCGGTGAAAGCATCACCGAGGTCGGCCATATCGAGCGCGCGCTGAAGGCCAAGGCGACCCGCACCGGGCGGGTCTCGGCGCGGATCATCGATGACATGCTGGCCGGTATCATCCTCATCGACACCAGTGGCGCTGCCGTGGGCAAGTGCAACGGCCTCACCGTGCTGGCCGTCGGCGACTCGGACTTCGGCGTGCCGGCGCGTATTTCCGCCACCGTCTACCCCGGCGGCAGCGGCATCGTCGATATCGAACGCGAGGTGAGCCTCGGCCAGTCGATCCACTCCAAGGGGGTGATGATCCTGACCGGCTTCCTCGGCAGTCGCTATGCCCAGGAATTCCCGCTGGAGATTTCCGCGAGCATCGCCCTGGAGCAGTCCTATGGCTACGTCGATGGCGACAGCGCCTCGCTGGGCGAGGTGTGCACGCTGATCTCCGCGCTGTCGCGCACGCCGCTCAAGCAGTGCTTCGCCATCACCGGTTCGATCAACCAGTTCGGCGAAGTGCAGGCGGTCGGCGGGGTCAACGAGAAGATCGAGGGCTTCTTCCGGCTCTGCGAGGCGCGTGGCCTGACGGGCGAACAGGGGGTGATCATCCCGCATTCCAACGTCGCCAACCTGATGCTCGACGAGCGCGTGCTGCAGGCGGTGCGCGCCGGCCAGTTCAACGTCTACGCCGTGCGCCATGTCGACGAGGCCCTGAGCCTGCTGGTCGGCGAGCCGGCCGGGCACCCCGACGAGAAGGGCCGTTTCCCCAAGGGCAGCGTCAACGCCCGGGTGGTCGAGCGCCTGCGCGATATCGCCGAGATCGGCCTGGAGGAAGAGAGCAAGCCGGTCGAGGCCGAGAAAGCCAAGGTCGAGAAGGCCAAGGCCGAGGCCGCCAAACCGGCCAAGGCACCCCGACGCAAGAAGGGCGAGGAGGAGGGCGGCGCCAGCTGATCGAATCTTGCACGACTGTCCCGGATCGCCTGGGGTAGCTGCCCCAGGCATCTTGCTCACCCGTCATGCACAGAGTTATCCACAGATTGCGTGAATAACTTTGGCTTCACAGTGCAAGCGTTCGGGGTGTAGGCTGAGGTCTGGATTCTGCGAGGGTCGTCGTCATGTCGCGCAGCCTCTGCCTTACCCGCCAATGCCTGGGCCTGGTGACCCGCATCGAATGCATCATCAGGCCACTGGCAGGAGACAACGGACGCTGGACGTTGCTCTGCGCTGCCGGGATGTCGGGGGCGCAACCTTCTGCGATCCGGGCCCAGGGCCCGTTCCATGGGCCTTTCGTCGCTGAGGACGTGCTCGAGGCGATCGCCGAGAGCCTGTTCGTGCAGGGATATGTCGAGTGCAGCGAACCGCCGATCTGGCGCGTGCACCTGCAGGCCGAGCTGCGCCGCGTCAACGGTGAGCGCTACAGCCTGCCAGGGGCCTTCCAGCGCCATCCCGAGACCGACGGGCAGAGCTGAGCGGCAGCGCCCCCAGGGCTGCCCAGGCCCCGGTCCAGAGGGTTATCCACAATTTCACCGATGCTTCTGCTGCGGCCGGCTGCTGGTTATACTCGCCGCCGTTTTTCTTTTCCTTCTGTGAGCCACACATGGAACGCTTACTCGAAAACGCGATGTATGCCTCGCGCTGGTTGCTGGCGCCTATCTACTTCGGCCTGTCGCTCGCGCTGCTGGCCCTGTCGCTGAAGTTCTTCCAGGAAATCTTCCACATCCTTCCGCACGTGTTCGAGAAGAGCGAGTCGGAGCTCATCCTGGTGCTGCTGTCGCTCATCGACATGGCGCTGGTCGGCGGCCTGCTGGTGATGGTGATGATCTCCGGCTACGAGAACTTCGTCTCGCAGCTGGACATCGATGAAGGCAAGGAGAAACTCGACTGGCTGGGCAAGATGGACTCCAGCTCGCTGAAGATGAAGGTTGCCGCCTCCATCGTGGCGATCTCCTCGATTCACCTGTTGCGCATGTTCATGGATGCCCAGCAGATCGAGAACGAGAAGCTGATGTGGTACGTGATCATTCACATGACGTTCGTCGCATCCGCCTTCGCCATGGGCTATCTGGACAAGCTGACCAAGCCCAAGCACGACTGACCCGCACGCCCCCGACCGCCCGTCCGAACATGACGGGCGGTCTGCTTTTCAGGTTTGAGTTTTTCCTGTGTTGTACAAGAATCAATTTTGTATAGGTTCTTGTATAGTTTAACCAGGAGGCCGACCTGATGAATCTGCATGACCTGTCTATCCACGCCCAGGCCGGGCGTATCGATGAACTGAACCTGATTTCCCTGGAAGGCGGCATTTATCTGCTCGAAGCGCAGATGGACGGCCGCAGCCATCCGATTCTCGACCCGCGCGGCAGCACGCTGAACCTGCGCTCGGTCGAGCACGCACGGGACGTCCTGCAGGAAATGCCGGCGCTGCCCTTCTTCCTGGTGCACAGCTCGGTGCACGACGAGATGTGCGGCATGCCATCGGCTGACAACAGCCTGCGCGTGCCCATCGCCTTCCGTTCCAGTTGGTGACCGCCTCGTTCACGCGCGAGCCGGGTGTGCGCCGGCTGGTGCTGATCCTGGGAGACCAGCTGACGCCGGGCCTTGGCGCTCTGCAGGACGTCGACCCGCAGCGCGACCACCTGCTGCTGGCTGAGGTGATGGAGGAGGCCAGCCATGTGCCGCACCACCCGCAGAAGATCGCCCTGATCTTCAGCGCCATGCGCCATTTCGCCGAGCAGTTGCGCGAGCAGGGGCTGCAGGTGCACTACGTAACCCTGGACGACGTGGACAACAGTGGTTCGCTGCCCGGCGAGCTGCTGCGCTGGACGCAGCAGCTCGATCCTGCCGAAGTGCACCTGACCGAATGCGGCGACTGGCGTCTGGAGCAGGCACTGCGCCACTGCGGCGTGCCGATCCACTGGCATGCCGACTCGCGCTTTCTCTGCAGCCGGGAGGCCTTCGCCGACTGGGCGCAGGGACGCAAGCAGCTGCGCATGGAGTACTTCTACCGTGAGATGCGTCGCCGCAACGGCCTGCTGCTCAATCCGGACGGTACGCCCGAGGGCGGCGCCTGGAACTTCGACGCAGACAACCGCAAGGCGTTGCCGCGCGAGGTGCAGCCGCCCGCGCCGTTACGGATCGAGCCGGACGCCATCAGCCGTGAAGTGCTGGCGCTGGTCGCGCAACGCTTCCCCGACCATTACGGCAGCCTGGACGGCTTCGACTATCCGGTGACGGCGGAGCAGGCCGAGCGTCTCTGGCAGCACTTCCTCGTCAGGGGCCTCGCCGACTTCGGCGATTACCAGGACGCCATGGCCGACGACCAGCCGTTTCTCTTTCACTCGCGCATCAGTGCCGCATTGAACATCGGCCTGCTCGACCTGCGGCGGATCTGCGCCGAGGTCGAGGCGGCCTACCGCGCAGGCGATGTGCCGCTGAACGCGGCCGAGGGCTTCATTCGCCAGCTGATCGGCTGGCGCGAGTACGTGCGCGGCATCTACTGGCTGCGCATGCCCGACTATGCCGAAGGCAATGCGTTCGGCAACTCGCGTGCGTTGCCGGCGTTCTACTGGACCGGCGAGACGCGCATGAACTGCATGCGCCAGGCGATCGGTCAGACTCTGCGGCACGCCTATGCACACCACATCCAGCGGCTGATGCTCACCGGCAACTTCGCCCTGCTCGCCGGCATCGCGCCCAAGGCCATCTGTGACTGGTACCTGGCGGTGTATATGGACGCCTTCGACTGGGTCGAGTTGCCCAATACCCTGGGCATGGTGATGCACGCCGATGGCGGCTACCTCGGCTCCAAGCCCTACTGCGCCAGTGGTCAGTACATCAAGCGCATGTCCGATCACTGCCAGGGCTGCAGTTACAAGGTGAGCGAGAGCACCGGTGAGTCGGCCTGTCCGTTCAATGCGCTGTACTGGCACTTCCTCATGCGTCACCGCGACCCCCTGCAGCGCAACCCGCGCATGGGCATGGTCTACCGTAACCTGGCGCGCATGGACGACGCCCGGCAACAGGCGCTCTGGGACTGGGGGGAACGCTTGCTGGCGCGGCTGGATGTCGGAGAAATGCTGTGAAGAAGGGTGAGCTGCCGGTGAAGCTGTGCGCGTGCTGCGGCCTGCCCTTCACCTGGCGCAAGAAGTGGGCGCGCTGCTGGGACGAGGTGCGCTACTGCTCCGAGCGCTGCCGCCGTGCACGCCGCTCTGCCGCTCAGACCTGAAAACGCGCGACCATGCCCTGCATGTCGGCCGCCAGGTTCGACAGGGCGCGGCTGGCGGTGCTGGTCTGTTCCGAGCCGGCCGAGTTCTGCAGCGACAGGTCGCGGATGTTGACCAGGTTGCGGTCTACCTCGCGGGCGACGTGGGCCTGCTCTTCGGTCGCGCTGGCGATCACCAGGCTGCGCTCGCCGATCTCGGCGATCGACTGGATGATCTGCTGCAGCGCGCTGCCGGCGCCCTGGGCGATATCGAGGGTGTGCTGGGCCAGGCCGTTGCTCGACTCCATGGCATGCAGCGCACGCTCGGTATCGTTCTGCACGGTGCCGATCATGGTTTCGATTTCCCGCGTCGACTGGCCGGTCTTGTGCGCCAGCGCGCGGACCTCGTCGGCGACCACGGCGAAGCCACGGCCCGCCTCGCCGGCACGCGCGGCCTCGATGGCGGCGTTGAGGGCGAGCAGGTTGGTCTGTTCGGCGATGCCGCGAATCACATCCAGCACCTTGCTGATGCCGCGAATCTTGTCGGCCAGTTCACCGAAGTCGCTCGAGGTGCCATCCACGTTGCTGGCCAGCTGGCTGATCGACGACAGCGTCTGGGCGATGCGCTCGCTGCCCTGCTGGGCGACCTGGCCCGACGCGTTGGCGCTTGCCGAGGCACTGGCGGCGTTGCGCGCCACCTCGTCCACCGCCGTGCTCATCTCGGTGACGGCCGTGGCGGCCTGGTCGATCTCCTGGCTCTGCTGGTGCAGGTTGAGCGCCGTGTTCTCGGTCACGGCGCTGAGTTGTTCGGCGGCGGAGGCCAGCTGGTCGGAGGCATCGGCGATCTGTTCGATGGTGCCGCGCAGGTTGCCTTGCATGCTCTTCAGGGCCAGCAGCAGCCTGGCCGGTTCGTCGTTGCCCCGGGTGTCGAAGCTCAGGGTCAGGTTGCCGCCCGCCACCGAGTCGGCCACCTGCACGGCCTCGGCCAGCGGCCTGACGATGCTGCGCGTCAGCAGCGTCGCGAGGATCGCCGTGGCGATGGCCGCCAGGGCCATGGCCAGCACGGTGCCGCGCAGGGCATGGCTGTACACGGCGCCGGAGGATCGTGCCGCCGCTGACGCGCCCTGGCGGTTCAGCGCGATCAGTTCGGTGAGAGCAGCCACCATCGAGTCGGCTTGTTGGTTGACGCTGTCGAGTGTCGCGTGCGCAGCCTGCCGGCCATCTTGACGAAGCTCCTCCGCGAGCTGTTCGCGTAACTGCAGATAGACCGTTTCCGCACGTTTGAACTGCTCGTATCGAGCGCGTTCCTCGTCTGAGCTGATCAGCGTTTCGTAATGCTGCTGAGCACGCTCCAGATCGGCGAGCAGCTCGTCGGCAAGCGATACGCTCGCCTGCAACTGCTGGGCGTCGTCGCTCAACGCCATGCGCAAGGTCACTGCACGCAGGCGCAGGACGTCCTGGGTGACGTCGCCGAGAGTATTGAGGCTGGGTATCCAGTTGTCCTCGACCTCGCTGGAGTGGGCATGCATGCTGCGCATCTGCTGCAGGGCGAAGCCCCCCAGCGCGAACACCAGTAACGCAATCAAGCCAAATCCTATTGCGGCGCGCGGGGCGATGGAGATGGATCTGAAGTTCATGCTGGCGGTACCCGAGTTGTGATGGCGGTGGCCAGGCCTTGCCAGGCCTGATCCGCGAAGGTCATTTCGCCTGTGGCGCGTCGCTGAGGTTCTGCTGCAGGGCCTCTATCTGCTCGTACAGCCCCTCGACGATGGCGACCAGGGCCGGGTCGAAGTGCTTGCCCGACTGTTCGCGGATGAAGGCCTGCGCCTTCTCCCGTGGCCAGGGAGCCTTGTAGGGGCGCGCCATGCGCAGGGCGTCGTAGACGTCGCAGATGGCGACGATGCGCCCGGAGAGTGGTATCGCCTCGCCTTTCAGACCTTCAGGATAGCCGCTGCCGTCCCATTTCTCGTGGTGGCTCAGGGCGATCTCCGCTGCCAGGGCGGTCAGTTCCGAGGCATGTTGGTCGGAAAGAATGGCGTGGCCGATCTGCGGGTGCTGCTGCATCAGCTGCCGCTCGTCATCGTTGAGCCTGCCGGGCTTGAGCAGGATCTCGTCGGCTATGCCGATCTTGCCGACGTCGTGCATGGGTGCCGCCTGGCGGATCAGCTCGACCCAGTGCGGGTCCATGCCGTGGGCCTGGGCGATCAGCGCGGCGGACTCGCCGATGCGCATGATGTGGTTGCCGGTCTCGTTGTCACGGTAGGCCGCTGCGCGCGACAGGGTACGCACCACCGCGCCGTAGCTCAGGGTCAGTTGCGCGGTGCGCTCGCGCACGCGTTGTTCCAGGGTGCGGTTGGCTTCGTGCAGGGCCAGGGTCGCCTGGTTCATCTGCAGGCTGTTGCGCACGCGCAGGATCATCTCGGGCAGGTCGACCGGCTTGCTCAGGTAGTCGTTGGCGCCCAGCTCCAGGCCGGTACGCCGGCTGGCCGTATCGCTGAGGGCGGTGATGATGATGATCGGATTGGTGCTGCGGTCGCGACCGGACAGTGCACGCAGGATATCGAAGCCGTTGGGGGCGGGCATGTCCAGGTCGAGCAGCAGCAGGCTCCAGGGGTTGTGCTGCAGCCATTCCAGCGCAGCGGCGGAATCCGAGAAGCTGATGGTGTTGCGCAGGCCGAAAGCCTTCAGGCTGGATTCGAGCAGGCGGCTGTTGGCGACCACATCGTCGACGATGACCACCCGTGATTGCTGGAAGTCCTTAGAGAGCATGCGGTGCCTCCTGGCCAGTCAGGTCTCGGACCAGCTGGTAAAGCTCGTTGGGGTCGATGGGTACGGCGAGCAGGGCACTGACGCCGAGCCCCACCAGCTCCTCGAGCTGGTCTTCACGGCTCAGCAGCACGACTGGCAGGTCTGCCAGCTCGGGGCTCTGGTGCAGCGTGCGCAACAGTTCGCGCCCGTCCAGGCCGTGCATGTCCACGCTCAACAGCAGCACATCCGGGCGCTGGGCGCGCAATGCTGTCAGCAGTTCGCGGCCATCGTCGAACTGCAGCAGGTCGGAGTCCGACAGCGCCAGGCTGACGAGTTCGCGGTTACGCTCATCCAGGTCGCCGTGATAGACGCGGGCTCTGGCCTTGTGCGGCTGCTCCGTGGCGGTGCGTTCGGATTCCCTGTAGCGGGGCAGGCTGATCCAGAAGCGGCTGCCCTGCTCGGGCTGGCTTTCCAGGCCCATCTCGCCGTTCATCAGGGCGGCGTACTCCTTGCACAGCGAGAGGCCGATCCCGGTGCCCTGGATGGCGCCGTTCTCCTGGCCGAGGCGCTGGAACGGTTCGAACAGCAGCGGTTGCAGCTCGCTGGCGATGCCCATGCCGGTGTCGCTGACCATCAGTCGGACCTGTTCATCCCGGGCCTGGCAGCTCAGGGTGATGCTTCCGGCGGGGGTGTACTTGATCGCATTGGAGAGCAGGTTCAACAGCACCTGGCGCAGGCGCCGCTGATCGGCCAGCACCGGCAGGGGCTCGCTCGGCAGCGACACCTGCAGGCTCAGGCCGCGTGCTTCGACTTCCGGGGCGACCAGGTCCGCGCACTCGTGCATCAGCTCGACGGCGTCGACCTTCCGCAACTCCAGGCGCGGTTGATCGCTCTGCAGGCTGGACCAGTCGAGAATGTCCCCGACCAGCTGGTTGAGGTGACGGCTGGCCAGCAGAATCTCTTCCAGGTAGTCGGTCTCCTGGACGTCTTGCGGTGCCTGTTGCATGCGCATCAGCTGGGCGAAGCCCTGAATGGCATTGAGTGGGGTGCGTAGCTCATGGCTCATGCTGGAGATGAACTGGCTCTTGGCCAGGCTGGCCTCCTGCGCTTCATGGGTGGCGCGCTGCAGCTGGGTGGCATTGCGCTCCAGTTGCTGGCCCATGGATTCGACGTCGTCGATGATGGTTTCCAGCTCGGCGATGGTGGTCGCCGGGCGCTTCGGCTTCCAGTTACCCTGGCCGATTTCACGAAGCATGGTGACGATGCCGCCGATGGGTTGGCGCAGCCGCTCGGTCAGCTTGCGGGCGCGGCCCCACATGAAGGCGAAGAACACCAGATAGAACAGCACCAGGCCGGCGATCAGCAGGTAGCCGATATTGCGGTAGTGGCTGGCCAGGGCATTGGTCTGGCTGAACACCACGCTCTCGTCGACGATCGCCAGCAGGTGCCAACCCGTCGCCGGGATATTGGCCCAGGCCGCCAGCTTGGGCTGGCCATCAAGCGACATGGCGAGGACGCCGTTGCTGCGCTCGCCGATGCTTTTCGCCAGGGCCATGGTGTCGTTGCGTTTCAGCAGATTGAAATCTTCCGGCTTGAACAGCTCCGAGCTGATGGCGTCACCGTAGGAATGCGTGGTCAGCTCGCTGAGGCCAAAATCCGTTTCACCGGCCGGAGGCAAGGCCATGATGTTCATCTCGTTGCTGACGATCACCGCGTAGCCGCCCCAGGGCACGTCCAGGCCCTGGATATGTTCGAGCAGCTTGCTCACGGTGACGTCCAGGCCGACCACCCCCTCGAGGAAGTCGCCCCGAAACACCGGGGCGATGGCGGAGAGCATCCAGCCCTGGCCTGCCGGGTCGAGGTAGATGTCGGTCAGCTCGACCTTGCGCTCGGGGTTGTGCGCGGCGTCCGCCAGGTAATAGAAGTTGAAGTCCGGGATGACCATGTCGTGAGGGTATTGCTGCGACGTGTCGAACCAGGGGTAGATGCGGTTGTAGCTGTCCCAGCTGTTGAAGTAGATGCTGGCGACCAGCGGGTTCTGCTGCACCGTTTCGCGCATCAGCGGGTCGAGCTGGGCGAGCCGGGCGACCTTGCTCAGGTCCTGCTGCTGCAGCGGCGTGACGTTGGAGTAGAAAGACGCCGAGCCGCCGTCATCCTCGGCGCTGTAGCGCACGCCACTGGGCGTGACGGCCAGTTCGGCCGGGGCGACAGGTCGCTGGTCGTGCAGGGTCTGCTGGGTCAGCGCCGCGTAGGTGGATGTCAGCCGCGAGATATGGCCCAGCTCGCTTTCGAACAGATGGGCTTCCTGTTCGGCCGCGCTTTGCAGGTCGTTGAGTGCGGTCTCGCGCAGGTGGGACATCTGCGCATCACGAATGGAGACGTTGCTGATCAGATAGACGCTGATGAGTACGGTTTCCACCAGTATCAGCGGGATCAGGGCCGTTTGAGCGAAAGCACGCCATATCCATGTCCGAAGACTGACGCGAGAGCTATCCTGCATGACGCACTCTCCTGCGTGGGGAAGCGAACGAATGATATCAATATGATATCTGTCCTTTTCTTAAGTGAGGCTTAGCTAAAGGTAGTAGCAATTGCGCGGCGGTGAGGGCGAGCTGGCCATTTGCATTCGGCAGGCTGGCGCGGCGTCCGGTCGAATCCTGTTCTGTGCTAGGCTGGCCGACCTTTTTGTAGCCCCAAGCGGAGCCTTTTCATGTCCGAATTCACCTTCAGCCCCGATCTGTCCTCCGACGAGGGCCGCGTCAGTTACGGCATCGGTCGTCAACTCGGTGGTCAGCTGCGCGACAACCCGCCGCCGGGCGTCGACCTGCAGGCCATCCTCGCCGGTCTGACCGATGCCTTCTCCGGCCAGGCCAGTCGCGTTTCCGAGGCCGAGCTGGGGGCCAGCTTCAAGGTCATCCGCGAGATCATGCAGGCCGAAGCCGCTGCCAAGGCCGAAGCGGCTGCTGGCGAAGGCCGTGCCTACCTGACCGAGAACGCCAAGCGTGACGGCGTGACCGTATTGCCGTCCGGCCTGCAGTACGAAGTGCTGGTGGCGGGCGAGGGCGCCAAGCCGTCGGCCGAGGACCAGGTGCGTACCCATTACCACGGCACCCTGATCGACGGCACCGTGTTCGACAGCTCCTACGAGCGTGGCCAGCCGGCTGAATTCCCGGTGGGCGGCGTGATTCCGGGCTGGGTCGAGGCCCTGCAACTGATGGGTACCGGCAGCAAGTGGCGCCTGCACGTGCCGAGCGAGCTGGCCTATGGCGCCCAGGGCGTCGGCAGCATCCCGCCGCACAGCGTGCTGGTGTTCGACGTCGAGCTGCTCGACATCCTGTAAGCGCCATCCGCAGGCGGGTCGCTGGCGCTACCCTTGCATCGTGATCACGGTGCAAGGGTGAAACGTCGCCCATCCTGCGCGGCTGCAACGAAACGGGGCGCCCTGTCACCAGGGCGCCCCGTTTGCGTTTTGACGCCAGGGCTGGCGCTCGACGTGTCGCTCAGGGGCGCAAGGCCCTGGCGTAGCAGAACAGGAACAGGCTGCGCACCAACTCCTTGAGCACGATGGGCTCGCTCGAACTCAGTTCATGCAGGTCCAGGTCACCCTGGTCACGCAGCTCGTCCAGCGCATCTTCTTCCAGCACGGCGCAGACTTCGCCGGTCTGGCGGTTGAGGATACGCAGGTAGGGATGTGGCCGATCCAGCCAGGCATCGATCAGGTAGGTCATGGCAGTTCTCCTTGGCCGTCTTTACGTAACTGAGAATAATTCCTATTACGAAAATAGCAAGGATTAATTGCGACCTTCTGTCGGTTGGGTGAATCAGCAGCTGGCTGGCAGGGGTGCCGCTGGGAGGGCTCTGGCCGCGACAGGCGCCGCCGGAGCCCTCCCACGGGCGATCAGTGAGCGGGCGAGGCCTCGGCCTGCGCCTGTGGCTGCGCGTCCGGCTTGGCCAGCAGGCTGTAGACGCAGGGCAGGACGAACAGGGTGAACAGGGTGCCGACGCTCATGCCGGTGGCGATCACCAGGCCGATGTCGAAGCGGCTCACCGCACCGGCACCGGTGGCGAAGATCAGCGGCAGCATGCCGAACACCATCGCGGCAGTGGTCATCAGGACCGGGCGCAGGCGGATCGCCGCGGCCTCCTCGATGGCCTCGCGCAGGGGCAGGCCCTTCTCGTGACGCAGCTGGTTGGCGAACTCGACGATGAGGATGCCGTGCTTGCTGATCAGGCCGATCAGCGTCACCAGGCCCACCTGGGTGTAGATGTTCATCGTCGAGAAACCGAGGAAGATCGGGATCAGCGCGCCGCAGATCGACAGCGGCACGGTCACCAGGATCACCAGCGGGTCACGGAAGCTCTCGAACTGCGCCGCCAGCACCAGGAAGATGATCGCCAGCGCCAGGGCGAAGGTGACGAACAGCGCGCTGCCTTCCTGGATGTACTGACGCGAGGCACCGGCGTAGTCGAAGCTGTAGCCGCGTGGCGCTTCTTCCCGGGCGATGGCGGTGATGGTGTCGATGGCATCGCCCTGGCTGACGATGGCCACGCCCTCGATGATTGCCGAGTTGAGCTGCTGGAACTGCTTGAGCTTGGT
Source organism: Pseudomonas sp. REST10 (assembly GCF_029542605.1). Lineage (NCBI taxonomy): Bacteria > Pseudomonadati > Pseudomonadota > Gammaproteobacteria > Pseudomonadales > Pseudomonadaceae > Pseudomonas > Pseudomonas sp. REST10. The sequence continues at coordinate 1,568,361 of NZ_CP035677.1, forward strand.
CGGTCGGGCGCGATCGCTGAGGGTGATCAGCGTACCCAGCGGGACCATGCTGCCGCTCTCGCTGCGCACGTAGTAGTTGTCCAGCCAGCCCGGATTCTCGCGGTAGGCGCGCTCGACCTGGGCGATCACCTTGTAGCTGCGGCCGTCGATGGTGAAGCGGTTGATCTCGCCTTCGCCGAGCAGGCTGGCCAGGGTGCTGCCGAGGTCCTCCATGGACACGCCCATCTGCGCGGCCTTCTCGCGGTCGATGTCGACCACGATCTCCGGCTTGTCGAACGCCAGGTCGATGTTGAGGAAGGCGAACTTGCCCGACTCCTGCGCACGCGCCTTGACCCGCTCGGCCACCTGCAGCAGCGACTCGTAGTCGTTCGGCGTGTTGATCACGAACTGGAACGGCAGGCCTTCACCGGTACCCGGCAGCGACGGCAGGTTGAAGCCGAAGATCTGCAGGCCGGGAATATGGTTCAGCTTGGCCTGCACCTCGGGAAGAATCTCCATCTGCGTGCGGTCGCGCTCGTCCCAGGGCGTCAGCAGGAAGCCGCCGATGCCCGACTGCACACCGTCGAAGCCGTTGATCTGGAACGACGAGTAGTACTCGGGGAAGGTCTTGAAGATCTCCACGAACTGGTTGGTGTAGGCGTTGACGTAGTCGAGGTTGGTCGGCTGCGGTGCGTTGGCGAAGAGGAACACGATGCCCTGATCTTCCTCGGGCGCCAGTTCGCTCTGGGTGAAGCTGAGCAGCACCGGGATCAGTGCCATGACGATCAGGCCGAACACCACCACCACCGGACGGGTGTTGAGGGTGCCGTGCAGCATCTTCTGGTAACGCTGCTTGAGCTTGTCGAAGATCATGTCCAGGCGATGGGCCAGGCCCGAGGGGTTTTCCTCGTGGCGCAGCAGCTTGGCGCACATCATCGGCGACAGGGTCAGGGCGACGATGCCGGAGATGATCACCGCACCGGCCAGGGTCAGGGCGAATTCCTTGAACAGCGCCCCCGTCAGGCCTTCGAGGAAGCCGATCGGCGCATACACGGCGGCCAGGGTGATGGTCATCGAGATCACCGGCACGGCGATCTCGCGGGCGCCCTCGATGGCGGCATCGAAGGGGGTCTTGCCTTCCTCGATGTGGCGGTGGATGTTCTCCACCACGACGATGGCGTCGTCCACCACCAGGCCGATGGCCAGCACCATGGCCAGCAGGGTCAGCAGGTTGATCGAGTAGCCCATCAGCTGCATGAAGAACAGCACGCCGATCATCGACAGCGGAATGGTCACCACCGGGATCAGGACCGAACGGAAGGCGCCGAGGAACAGGAACACCACGACGATGACGATCAGCACGGCCTCGGCCAGGGTCTTCACCACTTCGTCGATGGAGGCCTGGATGAACTGGGTGGCGTCGTAGGCGATGGCCACCTTGAGGTTCGGCGGTAGCTGCGCTTCAAGCTCGGGCAGGGCCTTGCGCACTTCCTTGATCACGTCCAGCGGGTTGGCGCTGGGGGTGCCCTTGATGGCGATGTACACCGAGGGGATGCCATCGAAGGAGCTGATCGAGTCGTAGTTGGCCGCGCCCATCTCCACGCGGGCGATGTCACGCACCAGCACGCGGGTGTCGCCGACCGTCTTCACCGGGATGGCACCGAAGGCGTCGACCGACTTCAGGTCGGTGCTGGCGTTGATGCTGGTGACCACGTACTGGCCCTTCACCTCGCCGGCGGCGGAGAGGAAGTTGTACTTGCGCACCGCGCTGTTGAGGTCGCCGGCGGTAACGCCATAGGCAGCCATCTTCACCGGGTCCAGCCACAGGCGCATGGCGAATACCTGGTTGCCGAGGATCTGCGCCTCGGCCATGCCGGGCAGGGTGGCCAGCTTGGGCTGGATCACGCGCGACAGGTAGTCGGTGATCTGCGGGTTGGACAGCTCGTCGCTGTAGAAGCTGACGTACATCAGCGCCGAGGCGTCGGCGGCCTCTTTCGACAGCACCGGGTCCTCGGCATCCTGCGGCAGCTGGTTCTTCACCTCGTTGGCCTTGGCCAGCAGTTCGGTGAACAGGCGGTCGCTGTTGGCGCCGATACGCGCGTAGATGGAGATCGTGGACAGGTTCTGCTGGCTCGACGAGGTCATGTAGTCGATGCCTTCGGCGCTGGCCAGGCTCTGCTGCAGGGGCTGGGTGATGTAGCCCTGGATGGTCTCGGCGTTGGCTCCGGGATAGGAGGTGGTCACCGTGATCAGGGCATTCTCCATCTGCGGGTACTGGCGGATGACCAGCTTGCTGAACGCCTGGAAACCGAGCAGGACGATCAGCAGGCTGACCACGGTGGCCAGCACCGGGCGGCGGATGAAGGGATCGGTAAAAGCCATAAGGGTTTCCTTGGCCGCCCTGCGGCGGCCTGTCTATCAACAGTTGCGCACGTTCTGCGCCGCTCCCCGTTCGTGGGGCGGGGCCGGGGTGCGGGAGCATCGTTGCGCTACCCGGTTCCCCTCGTCGGGTCCCTCCTCGGAGGGGCCCGGTGCGACGCACGCTCAATCGAACAGCATTACAACGGTGACGAAGTCACTGCGCGGTGGCGTCAGCCGGTTCGTCTGTCCCGAGCTGCTGCGCCTGGTCGTCGACGATGGCCACGTGGGCACCGTTGTCCAGCTTGAGCTGGCCGGAGGTGACCACCTGCTCGCCGGCCTGCAGGCCCTTGCTGACCACCACGCGACCGTCACGACGCTCGCCGGTCTCGACGAAGCGGCGCTCGACGGCCAGTTGCGTGGTGCCGTCGGCATCCTTGACCGGTTCGCCGTCCTCGCCCTTCTTCTCGGCGATGACGTACACCGAGTTGCCGTACAGGGTGTAGGTGATGGCGGTTTCCGGGACCACGACGCGCGGCTGGTCATCCGGCAGCAGCACTTCCAGGTTGGCGAACATGCCCGGCAGCAGTTTCTCGTCCGGGTTGTTCAGCGTGGCACGCACCTGCAGGTTGCGCGTCTCGTTCTCCACCTTGGGGTTGATCGCGCTGATGCGACCGTCGAAGGATTGCCCCGGATAGGCGGCGACGCTCAGCTTGACCGGCTGACCGACCTGCAGCTGCGGCGCACGCTGCTCCGGGAGGAAGAAGTCGACATGCAGGCGTGACAGGTCCTGCAGGGTGGCGATGGTGGCGCCTGGCGAGAGGTAGTCGCCGGTGTCGACCTGACGGATACCAATGGTGCCGGCGAATGGCGCACTGATGCGCTTCTTCTCCAGCTGCGCCTTGAACTGGGCGACGCTGGCGCTGGCCTTCTGCAGGGTCGAGGACAGGCGGTCGAACTCGCTCTTGGAGATGTTCTGCCGGCTGACCAGGCTGCGTCCGCGCTCGAACTCGACCTGCGCCAGGCTGCGTTCGGCCTCGGCGGTGGCCAGGCTGGCGCGCTCCACTTCGCTGTCGAGCTGGATCAGCGGCTGGCCCTGGGTCACTTTCTGCCCGGACTCGAACATCACGTCGCGCACGATGCCTTCCACTTCTGCGGCAAGGTCGACGCCCTGGAATGCCTTGAGGGTGCCGATGGCGGGCAGGCGGCCTTGCCACGGCTGCTCTTCGGCATGCGCTGCGGACACGCTGATGGCCGGCTGCGGGGCCGAGAACATCTGGATCTGCTGGTAGATGGAGAAGCCTTTGTAGGCGGCGAGGGCGAGTACCACGAGCAGTACGACGCCGAGCATGATGAGCATGCGACGGAGCAACATATTCCGTTTCCTTGGCGAGCAGGGGGAGGCCTGGGAATAGGCAAGAAGGGGACCTTAGTGCCAGATACCGCCGCTGTCAAAGCGTCTCGTCAAGTTTGCTCGAACAGTTGGCCGGCGCATCCCTGCGCCGGCATGCGGGAAGGGCTCAGGAGCCCAGGCGGCGGGTGACGTCGCCCAGTTCCCCGGACATTTCGCGCAGGTTGTGACTGGCCATCTGCGTGCGCTCGACGTTGTCCTGGTTGGCGCTGGCGATGGCGGTCAGCTCGGTGAGGTTGCGCGAGATGTCCTCGGCCACCGAGGTCTGCTCCTCGGCGGCGGTGGCGATCTGATGGTTCATGTCACGGATCGCCTCCACCGCGTCGGTGATGCGCTGCAGCATGGCGCCGGCCTCGGTGACCTGGGTCACCCCCTGTTCGCTGCGCTGCTGGCCGCTCTCGATGGCGCGCACCGCATTCAGCGCCCCGGTCTGCACGGTGTCGATGATCTGGTTGATCTCCGCCGTGGACTCGGCCGTGCGCTGGGCCAGGTGACGCACCTCGTCGGCGACCACCGCGAAGCCGCGACCCTGCTCGCCGGCACGGGCGGCCTCGATGGCGGCGTTGAGGGCCAGCAGGTTGGTCTGTTCGGCAATCCCACGGATCACTTCGAGCACCTTGCCGATACGGCCGCTGTCGTTCTCCAGGCGGCGGATCACCTCGGCGGTACTGGCGATTTCGCCACGGATGTCGGTGATGGTGGCGATGGTCGATTGCATCACCGCGCCGCCCTGGCGTGCGGAGTCGTCGGCATCGTTGGCCGCATGGGCGGCGTCGGCAGCGTGGCGGGCCACCTCCTGCGCGGTAGCGGACATCTCGTGCATCGCCGTGGCGACCTGATCGGTGCGTTCGAACTGCTCGCTGACGCCTTCGGTCATGCGCGAGGCGATGGCGTTCAACTCGCTGCTGGCGTTGTCGAGGTTCTGCGTGCTGTGGTGCAGGCGCTCAGTGGTGCTGGCGAGGAAATCACGCAACTTGTTGGCGGCACCTGCGAGCAGGCCCAGTTCGTCCTGGCGGGTGCTCTCCACACGTTGTCCGAACTGGCCGTGGCTGAGCTGGTCGACGTGACCGATCAGATGGCGAATGGGGATGATCAGGTTGCGGTTCACCAGCCACAGGCTGAACACCGCGATGACCAGGGCGGCGCCGAGCATCACGATGGTGCCGCTGAGAATGGTGCGAGTGGCGCTGCTGTTGATCTGTTCGGCCTGGCTCAGGCTGTTCTGCCGCAGTTGCTCGACCAGCGCGGTCATCTGGTCGCTGGCATCGCGGTCGATGCCCTTGACCGCCGCGTCGCCGGCCTTGGCGTCGGCACCGGCAGCGACGAAGGCATCACGGCCCTTGCGGTAGTTGGCGCCGAGTGCCTGGTGCTCGCTGCGCAGGCGTTCGACCTGCTGTTTCAGGGCCGGGTCGGCAGCGGCTACCTGAACCAGTTTGCCGAGGATGTCCTGCACCTTGCGCTCCTGTTCTTCGAACTGGCTCCAGTAGCGTTGCAGGTTGGCGCTGTCCTGACCACGCAGGAGCACGTTCTTCCATTCCTGCACCTGGATCTTGAACTCGACGTTGGCGGAGTCGATCAGGCGCGAGGACTCCACCGGGCCATCGAGCAGGCCACGGTAGGAATGAATGCCGTTGGAGAGAAAGCTGAAACAGGCCAGGGCAGTGATGAGGATCAGCGCCAGGCTGCCGCCGAGCAGGGCGAGAATCTGCGCGCGCAGAGATTTTTGCAGAAACATGGTGGCATGCCTCGGAGGTCTAGCGTTGGGGTTTGCCAGCCTGACGGTCGCAGATGTCAGTCTTATGGATATCCCTCTCTCCTGGCGTTGTACCGGCCTGAGGGAGGCCGATGGCTGGAGTATAGACAGGTCATTTTGAGATGGCACTTTGCTTTCATCGGATTGTTGCGTCGAGCCGGGTCAGAACAGGCGGTCAGGACCTGCTCTGACGGGTGCTTGAATGATTGCGCAATCATCATAATCTGGCTCGGGTTGCCCATTTTCTGGCGGCCCATCCGGGGCGCCGGGGTCCAGCACGAGGAACACGCAATGACCGAACGCTCCATTCCACATGCCGACGACGACCGCATCACCTGGCTGAACCTGCGCTCCGTGGCGCTGCCGCTGGCCAACCCGATCAGCGATGCCAAGGTGCTCACCGGACGGCAGAAGCCGATGACCGAGATCGCCATCCTGATCGCCGAGATCGAAACCCGCGACGGTCATCGCGGCCTGGGTTTCAGCTACTCCAAGCGCGCCGGTGGTCCCGGCCAGTTCGCCCACGCCCTGGAAGTGGCGCCGAACCTGATCGGCGAGAACCCCAGTGATATCGCCAGGCTCTGGGACAAGCTTTGCTGGGCCGGCGCCTCGGTCGGCCGCAGCGGGCTGGCGACGCAGGCCATCGGCGCCTTCGACGTCGCCCTGTGGGACCTCAAGGCGCGTCGCGCCGGCCTGTCGCTGGCGCGTCTGCTGGGCGCGCAGCGTGACTCGGTGCGCTGCTACAACACCTCCGGCGGTTTCCTGCATACGCCGCTCAAGCAGTTGCTGAAGAATACCGAGCTCTCCCGCGAGAAGGGCATCGGCGGCATCAAGCTCAAGGTCGGCCAGCCCGACTGGGCGCTGGATATCCACCGCGTCAGCACGGTGCGCGAGCACCTGGGCGAGAGCTTCCCGCTGATGGTCGATGCCAACCAGCAGTGGGACCGGCCGCTGGCCCGTCGCATGTGCCGGCGCCTCGAACCCTTCGACCTGATCTGGATCGAGGAGCCGCTGGATTGCTACGACGCCGAAGGCCATGCCGAGCTGGTGCGTCAGTTCGATACGCCGATCGCCACCGGCGAGATGCTCACCAGCCCGGCCGAGCACTGGGAGTTCATCCGCCAGCGTGGCGCCGACTTCCTCATGCCCGATGCGCCGCGCGTCGGCGGTATCACCCCCTACCTGCGCATACAGACGCTGGCCGAGCAGGCCGGCATGAGCCTGGCGCCGCACTTCGCCATGGAGCTGCACGTGCACCTGGCGGCCACCCATGTCCGCGAGCCCTGGGTCGAGCACTTCGAGTGGCTGGAGCCGCTGTTCAACGAGCGTCTGGAGATCCAGAACGGGCGCATGCGGGTGCCGAGCCGTCCGGGGCTGGGGCTGAGCCTCAGCGAGCAGGTCGCGGGCTGGACGGTGCAGCAGGCCGAGGTCGGCCAGCGCGCCTGAGACTCAGGTTTGCGGGTGAAGGTCGCGCGCCGCCTGGCGCACGGCCTCGAGCACGGCGGGCAGCGCGGGGTTGTCATTGTCGTCGCGCCAGGCCAGGTGCAGTTCGCCGCAGATTCCGGCGGGCAGCGCCAGGTCGCGAAAACGCACCTGTTCGAAGCGAATGGCGCTGGCGTTGCGCGGCACCAGTGCCAGCCCCATGCCGGCGTTGACCAGTGACAGGATGGCCAGGGTCGAGCCCAGCGACTGGACGAACTGCGGCTGGATACCGCTGGCCCGGAACAGGCCGGTATGCAGTTCGTTGAACGGCTGCCACGCGGTATGGGCATAAAGAATGAACGGCTGCTCATGCAGCATCTGCACCTTCGGTTGCCGTGCGTGGGCCAGGGGATGCTCGGCCGGCACGGCCAGGACGAAGGGTTCGCGCAGCAGGCATTCGCTGTTCAGGCCGGGCTGTTGCAGGGGCGCCCGCACGATGGCCAGGTCGACGCGGCGGGCGCGCAGGGCCTGCACCTGCTCGAAGGTGCTCATCTCCAGCAAGGCGATTTCCACGCCGGGGCGCTCGCGCCTGGCGCAACTCACGGCGTGCGGCAGCAGGTCGTAGACCGCACTGGCGACGAAGCTGATGTTCAGCGAACCGCTTTCGCCGATGGCCGCCAGGCGGGCGCTCTGTGCCGCACGGTGGGCCTGGTCGAGCAGGGCCTGGGCTTCGACGAAGAAGGCCCGGCCGGCCGCCGTCAGCGCCACCGAGCGCGTGCTGCGGGTGAACAGGCTGACGCCGAGCTGATGCTCGAGCAGCTGGATCTGCCGGCTCAGCGGGGGCTGGGTCATGTTCAGGCGTTCGGCAGCGCGGCGGAAGTTCAGTTCCGCCGCCAGGGTGGTGAAGCAGCGCAGCTGGGACAGGTCGAACATTGATCTAATTCGGGTATCAATGGAGTGGTTAAGTAGATTAGACCTGTATCAATTCTCGCGTCCATCATCGACGGGCCGGCACTGCCTTGCCGGCCCTGATCGAGGAGAAGAGGATGAGTATCGAGCGTTACAACCCCGACCCCGTGCGCTGGGTCGGTCTGCGTTCCGTCGAGCTGCCGCTGGCGCGGGCGGTGAGCGATGCCAAGGTGTCCACTGGGCGCCAGTTGCCACTGGCGGCTGTCAGCCTGCTGTTCGTCGAGCTGCAGACGGAACAGGGCCAGCACGGCCTGGGGTTCACCTACACCCTGCGTACCGGCGGCCCGGCGCAGTACGCACAGGCGCTGGAGCTGGCGCCGCTGCTGATCGGCGAGGACCCCAACGATATCGCCCGGCTGTGGAGCAAGCTGAGCTGGGCCAGTGCCTCCATCGGTCGCAGCGGCCTGGCGGTGCAGACCATCGCGGCGTTCGACAGCGCGTTGTGGGATCTCAAGGCGCGCCGTGCGGGGCTGCCGCTGGCCAAGCTGCTCGGCGCCCAGCGCGAGGCGGTGCCTTGCTACAACACCTCCGGAGGCTACCTGCAGGCCCCCATCGAGGAGGTCATCGAGCGTGCCGGCCAGTCGCTGGCGCGCGGCATCGGTGGGGTCAAGCTCAAGGTCGGCCAGCCGGACCAGGCCGCAGACCTGCGCCGCGTGCAGGCCTTGCGTCGGGCACTGGGCGATGACGTCGCGCTGATGGTCGACGTCAACCAGCAGTGGGACCGCACCACGGCGCTGCGCATGGGCAAGGCGCTGGAGGAGCTGAACCTGGTGTGGATCGAGGAGCCGCTGGACGCCCACGATCTGGCGGGGCATGCCGCGCTGTCGGCGCAGCTGGTCACGCCGGTTGGCAGCGGCGAGATGCTCAGCAGCGCGGCCGAGGCCTGTGCCTACGTCGAGCAGGGCGCGGTGGACGTGATCATGCACGACGCCCCGCGTGTCGGTGGGATCACGCCATTCCTGCAGGTGGCCGAGGCGGCGCGCCGGCGCGGCATGGTCATGGCGCCGCATTTCGTCATGGAGATCCATATCCACCTGGCGGCCGCCTACGAGCACGCCACCTGGGTCGAGCACTTCGAATGGCTGGAGCCGCTGTTCGAGGAACGTCTGCAGATCGCCGATGGCTGCATGCAGGTGCCGATGCGCCCGGGGCTGGGGCTGACGCTCAGTGAGCGGGTCGCCGGCTGGACGGTGCAGCAGGCGGAAATCGGACAGCGCGGTTGATGATGGCAGGACAGGAGGCGCGCCAACGTCTGTGGTGCCCCTCCTGGCTGACCAACGCCGTTGGCATTTGCTAGCGGATCAGCTCCAGTGAGGTGATCGTGTAGTCGTTTTCGCTGGAATCCGAAACCGACTTCAGTGTCATGGCGACACCGAGATCCTCGATGAAGGCGCGGGTGGTTTGGTAGTTCCCTTGGTTGCACTCGAGTTCGATGGCGTCTCCGGAGAGCGACTCGAATACCTGGCGGGCAGGAAAACGTCCGCCTACCTTGCACTCCAGAAAGGTGTTCACGGGTTCGTCCTGAGGGGTTGGGGGAACGTTTTCATGGTGCATTCTTGCGCTCAGGACCTGACCGCTGCTCCAGCTTGCAGGGATTGCAGCTTCCAGCGTCTGGGTCACGAGTACGTTGCTGACTCCCATGCCGTTCATCTTTGCCTTCAGTTGGACGAGGTCCGCTTTGACGAGACGGTCGACATGAAAAGTCTCGCTGTAGGTTTCTTTCTTTCTCAGTAGCGATCCTTCGGCATCGAGTGCTATCGATACCGAAGAAGGTGCTTGGTTGCCATTTGTCTGTGACCGGTACGTATAGCGCAACGACTTGAACTTCGGCTGCAGGAGAGGAGCGTCAATCGCGTTGGTCAGGCCCTCCGGTAATGCCACGCTGTCCATGGACGTATCAGGCACTTCCTGGGGGTAGTCAGTCGCTGGAATGTCCGGGCGTAACGCTGCGAGGGTCGCGGCATCGACGGCACCCTGCAGGGAACAACTGATGCGGGTTTGGGCGCTTTGCCCGGTTACCGGCTCAATCAGCAGCACCCGCTCGAGGCGCTTGGTGCCCGGGGCTCCGGGGATCGGCGGGATCATCTGCCAGCGATTGCCATCCTTGATTTCACTGCGAACGTAGGTCGGGCCAAGTGATTGCAAGCGTTCGGGGTGATCCATCAGCTTGCCGAGCTGTCGAGCGACGTCCTCCGCGCTGCCTTCTGCGATGAAACCCCAGAACAGGTAGTAGCCCATCGTCCCGAGGTCGGAGCTTTCGTCCGAGTAGGACAGTAGCTTTATACCGGCGACCTCCGGCGTGTGGCGCACTGGGACGGAGTTCGCCGAGCGACGGGCTCGGTTTTCAACTGCAATCCAGGCAACCTCGCCTGCACGCTCGATCGGTACGTATTGCTCCCAGGTTTTACTGTGGGCCTGAATGCTCGAGAAGAAGCTGGCATCACAGTTGGCGAATGCCTTGAGCGTATCGGACAGTCCGCTATCACTGGCGTGTGCGGTGGAGGACAGCAGCAGGGTTGAGGCGAGAAGGGCGGTGCGGTTTATGCGGTTCATCGAACAGACTTTCCATATCTTCGATTGGGAGCGTTGGTGCTCTGGCGGCATTATCCGATGCTGCCTGTTCCCGAACAATACGACCTGTACCGGCTAGCTGAGCGCAGGCGCCCCGCCTGCCGTCGAGGCAGGGCAAAAAAAGAGGCCGCGTGTGCGGCCTCTTGTGTTCAACGCCCCGTCTCAGGTGCGGAGGATCTCGTTGATCGCGCTGGGCTTCGGGCGCAGCGCGCTGAACACCTGCCAGAGCACGAATGCCAGGGCCAGGCCGAGGAAGGTGCCGGCGATGGGGTTGGTGAAGAAGTCGGCGAAGTTGCCGTCCGACAGCATCAGGCCCCGGCGCAGGTTGGTCTCCGCCATCGGCCCGAGGATGAAGCCGATGATGAACGGCGCCGCCGGCATGCCGGCCTTGACGAAACCGTAGCCGAGCAGGCCGAACAGCAGGATCGACCAGACGTCGAACAGGCGGCTGGACAGGCCGAAGGCACCGACCACGCAGAGCACCAGGATGATCGGCAGGAGGATGTGCTTGGGCACGTCGAGCAGCTTGATGAACAGGCGCAGGCCGTAGAACTCCATGAACAGCATCATGCAGGTGGCGACGATCAGCGCGGCGAAGATGGTGTACACCAGCGGCCCCTGGCTGATGAACAGCAGCGGACCGGGCTGGATGCCGTGAATCAGGAAGCCGCCGAGCATGATCGCGGTCACGGTGTCGCCGGGGATGCCCAGGGTCATCAGCGGCATCATGGCGCCACCGACCCCGGCATTGTTGGCCGTTTCGCTGGCCACCACGCCGCCGATGTTGCCCTTGCCGTAGGTATCACCATCCTTGGCGCGCTTCTTGGCGATGATGTAGGACACCAGGTTGGAGGTGCCGGCGCCGATGCCGGGGAGGATGCCGATGCCCAGGCCGATCGCTCCGGAGCGGGCGGCGTTGGGCAGTTGCTCGCGGAACTCCTTGAGCGAGAAACCGAAGCCCTTGATGTTCTTCATGCTCACCGACTTGGCCTTGCCCTGCACCGCATGGCGACCGCTCTCGGCAAGCTTGATGATCTCGGCCACGGCGAACATGCCGATCATCACGGTGAGCATGGAAAAGCCACCGTTGAGTTCATTGATGCCGAAGGTGAAGCGGCGGATGGCCTCCACGGGGGCGATGCCGACCGTGGAGACGGCGATCCCCAGGGCGCCGGCGAACAGGCCCTTGACCATGGAACCGGCCGACAGGGTGGCGATCAGGGTCAGGGAGAATACGGCGATGGCGAAGTATTCGTGCGGGCCGAAACTCAGCGCCACCTTGGCCAGCTGCGGCGCGATGAACATCAGCGCGACGATGCTGAAGATGGTGCCGAGAAAGGAGAAGACGATGCCGACACCGAGCGCCTTGACCCCTTCGCCTTTCTCCATCAGCGGGCCGCCGTCGAACACCGTGGCGATGGAGGAGGGCGTTCCGGGAATCTTCAGCAGGATTGCCGAGATCAGGCCGCCCGAGGTCGCCCCGATGAACAGCGCCACCAGCAGCGAAAGGCCCGCCTGCGGTCCCATGGTGAAGGTCAGCGGCAGGCACAGCGCCACCGCCATGGTGGCGGACAGCCCCGGTACGGCACCGAAGACGATGCCCATGGCCACGCCAACGGCCATCAGCATCAGGATATGGATGGAGAAGACGGCACCGAAGCCTTGCTGGAGTAATTCGAGCATGGTCGATCCTCAGAGGAAGTTGTTCAGCAGGCCAGCGGGCAGCATCAGGTCGAAGGCCTCGCGGAACAGCAGGAAAATGGCGGCGGAGCTGACCACGGCAATCAGCAGGTAGCTCAGGTGGCGAATCTTCTGGTTCACCGGAGTCAGCACGATGAACTGCAGGTAGAGGTAGACCACGGTCATCAGCGGAAAGCCCACGGGGCCGAGCAGGGCGATGTAGCCCAGGATCAGCAGCAGGGTCTTGATGACGGTCTTGGGTTCGATGATGCCGGGTGCCGGCTCTTCGTTCTTGCCCGCAGGCTGGCTTGGCGTTTCGCCTGCCACACGGGGTTTGCTGGAAAAGGCACTGATCAGTTGCATGACGCCCAGCAGCGACAGGAATCCGGCCAGGAGGGTGGGAACGGTGGCGGCGTCCACACCTTCATGGCCTGGCAGCTGTTTGGCCATCACCAGATAGGCCAGGCTGGCGCCGAGCATGGCGACGCCAATGAGCAGTTCTTTCTTGTTCAGGGTGTTCATCGCGTACCTCGATGTTCTGAGGTGCAACACCGGCCGGATCGACACGGGCCGGTGTTGCGTTAGGGCTTACTTGGCCTTGCGCAGGTCATCCTTGAACTGCATGAAGTCTTCGCGGGTCTTGGCCAGGATCGCTTTCGCATCCTCGGTGGCGAAGTAGGATACCGGCTGTTTGAACTTCTTCAGGTCCTCGGCGTACGCGGGCACTTCGGTGATCTGCTTCATCAGGTCGGACATCTTCTTGACGATGGCCGGGTCGGTGCCTTTCGGGAAGGCGACCACGTAGGGCTTGTCCATGGTGATGTCGAGGCCCTGCTCCTTGAGGGTCGGCACCTCGCCCAGCATGGCGTTGCGCTCGGCGTTGGGCTGGCCCAGGGCGACCATCTGGCCTCCTTTGACGTAGTCCTGCACCGAACCGTAGGTGATCGCGCCCATGTCCAGGCGGCCGCCGAGCATACCGACCACGCGGTCGGACACGGTGCCGCCGTCGACCATCTTCAGCTTGGCGCCGGTCAGTTTCTCCAGCATCAGGCCCTGGATATGCGAGAAGCTGCCCATTTCGGTGCCATAGGTGATGCTGCCGGGGTTGGCTTTCGACTTGTCGACCAGGTCCTGCATGCTGGTCACGCCGGACTGCTTGGAGGCGACGAACACGGTGCTCTTGTCGACGCCGGCGATGCAGGCGATGTCGAAGGTCTCGTAGCTGTCTTCGGTGAGCCCGGCCACTTCGTTGACGATCAGCTGGCCCGGGTGGGTGAAGAGAATGGTGTTGCCATCCGCTGCGGCGCCCTTGACCTGTTCGGCGGCCAGGGTGCCACCACCACCGGCGACGTTGGTCACGACCATGGTCTTGCCGGTGATCTGGTTGAAGTACTTGGCCATGGTGCGGGCATTGAAGTCGGTGTCGCCGCCGGGGTTGGCGATGACCACCACCTGGATCGGACGAGTCGGCCAGTTGACCTCATCGGCGAACGTCGCGGCGTGGGTGACCAGGGCACCGATGCCGACCAGGGCAGAAAGGAGGGAGGCGCGGAATGTTTTTTTCATTGGAATACTCCGGTGTGGATGAAAGCCGCTTGAGTCAGTTGCGGCCGAGGCTGGGACGTTTCGGGTCGTATTGCCAACCCGGAACCAGGTACTGCATGGCCATGGCGTCGTCACGCGCGCCATTGGCCACTTTCTTGTAAAGCTCGTGGGCGGCCATGATCCGCTCCATGTCCGGCTCGATGCCGAGGCCGGGCTTGTCGGGGACCTCCACCTGACCCGCGACGATCTGCAAGGGTTCACGGGTCAGGCGCTCGTTGCCTTCCTGCCAGATCCAGTGCGTGTCGATGGCGGTGACGCGGCCCGGTACGGCGGCTGCCGCATGGGTGAACATGGCCAGGGAAATGTCGAAATGGTTGTTGGAGTGCGAGCCCCAGGTCAGGCCGAATTCCTCGCACACCTGGCCGAGGCGCACGGCGCCCTGCATGGTCCAGAAGTGCGGGTCGGCCAGCGGGATGTCCACCGCTTCGAGGCGCAGCGAGTGGCCCATCTGGCGCCAGTCGGTGGCGACCATGTTGGTGGCGGTGGGAATGCCGGTGGCGCGCTTGAACTCGGCCATCACTTCGCGGCCCGAGTAACCGTTCTCCGGCCCGCAGGGGTCTTCGGCATAGGCCAGCACATGACCCTGACCCTGGCACAGGGCGATGGCTTGCTCCAGCGACCAGGCGCCATTGGGGTCGAGGGTCACGCGCGCATCCGGGAAGCGTGCCTTGATCGCGCGGATGGCGTCCATCTCTTCGGCGCCGTGCATCACGCCGCCCTTGAGCTTGAAGTCGTTGAAGCCATAGCGCGCATGCGCGGCTTCGGCCAGGCGGGCGATCGCCTCGGGCGTCAGCGCGGCCTGGTGGCGCAGGTGGTACCAGTCATCGCTCGAACCCTGGCCGCTGAGGTAGGGCAGGTCGGTACGCTGGCGCTCGCCTATGTAGAAGAGGTACGCCAGCATCGGCACGCGGTCGCGCTGCTGGCCGCTGCCGAGCAGCTCGGCGACGGGGACGTCGAGATGCTGGCCGAGCAGGTCGAGCAGGGCCGCCTCGACGGCGGTGATCACGTTGTCCAGGCGCAGGTTGATTTCGTGGGGCTGCTTCAGCACCCGTGCTTCGGATTCCGAGGTGACCTGGTGCTGGGTGGTCTGCGGCCCTTTGCCCGGCCCGGCGATCGCCTGGCGCAGGCGATTGAGCACGCGGTTGTAGCGCCCGACCGGCTGGCCGATCACCAGCTCGCGGCAGCGCTCCAGCGCCTGGCGGATACCTTCGCCGCCAGGGACTTCACCACAACCGACACGGCCTGCGTTGTCCCTGAGCAGCACCAGGTTGCGCGTGAAATAGGGGGCGTGAGCGCCGCACAGGTTGAGCAGCATGCTGTCATGGCCGGCAACAGGAATGACCTGCATCTCGATGACATGTGGCGTGCTGGTGGAGGAGGCTTCGTACATCTTGGCAGGGGCTCCGAACTGGGCGCGGCCCTCGGCCGCTATGGCAAGGGGGCGGTTCAGTCGAGCAGCGCGGCCGGCAGGGGCGCGGGGCTGCAAGGCGTGAGAGCAGGGGCGAAGATGGCCGCGAAGCCGGCTTGGGACGTACGCTGCGGGCAATCGCTGGCTGCAACGCAGGCGCTGGCGCAGAGGAGGTGAGCGGCAGTGACGGTCGATGACATGACCCGGGCCTCGCTTGTTTTTATTGGAATGTCATAGGTTGTCGTATGACTTGGTGAAATTAGTACCAGCCTGTTCCTGGCCTGTCAACGCTCCTCATGCGTCTCGATGATTGCGTTGCCATCTGCCTTGACCTGTGGGTCGGGACCTGTTTACGTCTGGCTTTGCCGTCTAGGGCAGGTTTTTCCGGGGATGAGGGAAATGGCACCGGGATGTGCGACGAACGGAGGGTATAAAAACTGGTGTTTTTTTTGTTGTTGTACGATAACGTATCTCTACAGCTGCGGCTGACGTCATTCCTCACAACTCGCTTTACAGGGTGTTCGCATAATGAATCCACAAGAACTTAAGTCCATCCTCTCCTCCGGTCTGCTGTCTTTTCCCGTGACCGACTTCGATGCTGCCGGTGATTTCCATCAGGCGGGCTACGTGCGCCGCCTGGAGTGGCTGGCACCCTACGGTGCATCCGCCCTGTTCGCTGCCGGTGGCACCGGCGAGTTCTTCTCCCTGGCGCCGAGCGAGTACAGTGCCGTGATCAAGACGGCCGTGGATACCTGCGAGAAGAGCGTGCCGATCCTCGCCGGCGTTGGTGGCCCGACCCGCGTGGCCATCCAGATGGCTCAGGAAGCCGAGCGCCTGGGCGCCAAGGGGCTGCTGCTGTTGCCGCACTACCTGACCGAAGCCTCGCAGGAGGGCGTCGCCGCTCATGTCGAGCAGGTGTGCAAGTCGGTGAACATCGGCGTGGTGGTCTACAACCGTAACGTCTGCCGCCTCAATGCCAGCCTGCTGGAGCAGGTCGCCGAGCGCTGCCCGAACCTGATCGGCTACAAGGATGGCCTGGGTGACATCGAGCTGATGGTGTCGATCCGTCGCCGCCTGGGCGAGCGCCTGACCTACCTCGGCGGCCTGCCGACAGCCGAAGTCTATGCCGCTGCCTACAAGGCCCTGGGTGTGCCGGTCTATTCCTCGGCGGTGTTCAACTTCATCCCGAAAACCGCGATGGCCTTCTACAAGGCGATTGCCGCCGATGACCACGCCACCGTCGGCAAGCTGATCGATGACTTCTTCCTGCCGTACCTGGATATCCGCAACCGCCGTGCCGGTTACGCCGTGAGTATCGTCAAGGCCGGTGCCAAGATCGTCGGCTACGATGCCGGCCCGGTGCGTGCGCCGCTGACCGACCTGCTGCCGGAAGAATACGAGGCGCTGGCCAAGCTGATCGAAGCGCAAGGCGCGCAGTAAGCGCCACGGGTGCCCTAGGGCCCCCGCATGCCGTTGTCCCCTCGGCGGGGCAACGGCCCGCTGTTCGTCGAACCCCATAAGAACAACAGGGTAACCTTGATGAATTCACAGACGCCTGCCGCCATCGGCACCCCGCTGATCACCGAGCTGCAAGTCGTACCGGTCGCCGGTCAGGACAGCATGCTGCTCAACCTGAGCGGTGCCCATGGTCCGTATTTCACCCGCAACATCCTCATTCTCAAGGACAGCGCCGGTCACGTCGGTGTCGGCGAAGTCCCCGGCGGCGAGGGCATTCGCAAGACCCTCGAAGACGCCCGCGCGCTGCTCGTCGGCCAGCCGGTCGGCAACTACAACGCATTGCTCAACCAGGTGCGCCGTGCCTTCGCCGACCGCGACAGCGGTGGCCGTGGCCTGCAGACCTTCGACCTGCGCATCACCATCCACGCGGTCACCGCGCTGGAGTCGGCGTTGCTCGACCTGCTCGGCCAGCACCTCGGCGTGCCGGTGGCGGCGCTGCTCGGCGAGGGCCAGCAGCGCGACGCGGTGGAGATGCTCGGCTACCTGTTCTTCGTCGGCGACAAGGGCAAGACCGATCTCGGCTACCGCGACGAGGCCGAGGCCGATGACGAATGGTTCCGTGTGCGCAACCAGACCGCGCTGACCCCGGAGACCATCGTCCGTCAGGCCGAGGCCGCGCACGCCCGCTATGGTTTCAACGACTTCAAGCTCAAGGGCGGCGTGCTCCATGGCGAGGCCGAGGTCGAGGCGATTCGCGCCCTGGCGGCGCGCTTCCCGGAGGCGCGTGTGACCCTCGACCCCAACGGCGGCTGGTCGCTGGACGAAGCCATTGCCCTGTGCCGCGACCTGCATGGTGTGCTGGCCTATGCCGAGGACCCCTGTGGCGCCGAGAACGGCTACAGCGGACGGGAGGTGATGGCCGAGTTCCGTCGCGCCACCGGCCTGCCGACCGCGACCAACATGATCGCCACCGACTGGCGGCAGATGGGCCACACCATCTCCCTGCAATCGGTGGACATCCCCCTGGCCGACCCGCATTTCTGGACCATGGCCGGTTCCGTGCGCGTGGCGCAGATGTGCAACGACTGGGGACTGACCTGGGGCTCGCACTCCAACAACCACTTCGACATCTCCCTGGCCATGTTCACCCACGTCGCCGCTGCGGCGCCGGGACGCGTCACGGCCATCGACACCCACTGGATCTGGCAGGACGGCCAGCACCTGACGCGCAACCCGCTGCGCATCGAAGGTGGCCTGGTACAGGTGCCGAAGGCCCCAGGCCTGGGCGTGGAGCTGGACTGGGATGCGCTGGCGCAGGCGCACGAGCTGTACCAGGCCAGGGGCCTGGGCTCGCGCGACGACGCCAGCGCCATGCAGTACCTGATTCCGGGCTGGAGCTTCAACAACAAGAAGCCCTGCCTGGTGCGTTGAATCGGCAGGCCCGGCCCCGAGGCCGGGCTTTGCCAGCCTGCCGCGAGTCGTCCAGATGCAAGCCGCCCAATCCGGCCGGGTGCGTTACCGCATCCTGCTGATGCTGTTCCTGGTGACCACGGTCACCTTTGCCGACCGCTCCAGTCTGTCCATTGCCGGTACTGCCCTGCAGGCCGGCCTGGGTATCGATGCGGTAGCCCTCGGCTATATCTTCTCGGCGTTCGGCTGGGCCTATGTGATCGGGCAGATTCCCGGGGGCTGGCTGTTCGACCGTTTCGGCACCAAGCCGGTCTACACCCTGGCGCTGTTCGCCTGGTCGCTGCTGACCCTGCTGCAGGGGTTCGTCGGCTGGTTGCCGACCACCTGGGCCGTCAGCAGTCTGTTCCTCCTGCGCCTGCTGGTGGGATTCGCTGGCGCGCCATGCTTTCCGGGCAACGCCCGGGTCACGGCGTCCTGGTTCCCTTCGGCCGAGCGCGCTACCGCCACGGCCATCGCCGGTTCGGCGCAGTACGCCGCCACGGCCCTGTTCGCGCCGCTGATGGGTTGGGTGGTGCAGGCCCTCGGCTGGCAATTCGTCTTCATCATTCTCGGCTGCCTGGGCCTGGCGCTGTCGCTGCTGTGGCTGAAGAACCTCTACGTCCCGCGCGAGCATCCGCTGCTGGGCGCGGCGGAGCTGCAGCTGCTGGAGCAGGGCGGGGCGCTGGTCGACCTCGACCAGCGCAGTGGCGCCGGCGGCCCGCAGTGGCGTCACCTACGCCTGCTGCTGACCCAGCGCACCCTGCTCGGCATCTACCTGGGGCAGTACTGCAACAACGCCATCACCTATTTCTTCCTCACCTGGTTTCCGGTGTACCTGATCCAGGCTCGCGGCATGAGCATCGTCGGTGCCGGCTTCGCCGCCGCGGTGCCGGCCATCAGTGGCTGCATCGGCGGCGTGCTCGGCGGGCTGCTGTCCGACGGCCTGCTGCGCCGTGGCCATTCGCTGACCCTGGCGCGCAAGCTGCCCAGCGTGTTCGGCCTGCTCCTGTCATGCAGCCTGGTGCTGTGCATCTTCGTCGAGAGCGACGCGGCGGTGGTGGCGCTGATGACCCTGGCCTTCTTCGGCAAGGGCCTGGGCTCGCTGGGCTGGACGCTGGTCGCCGACACCGCGCCCCGGCAGATCCTCGGCCTGTGCGGCGGGCTGTTCAACACCTTCGGCAACCTGGCGGCGATCACCACGCCGATCATCATCGGCTACCTGGTCAGCCTCACCGGCTCGTTCGACGGCGCGCTGCTGTACGTCGGCGCCAATGCCCTGCTCGCGGTTGTCGGCTTTACCCTTATCGTCGGTCGTATTCACAGGCTCGAGCTGCCGGCCGATGGCCGCAGCGCGGCGGCCTGAGCGCAAAACAGGAGAACCCATCCATGCAGTTGATTCCCCATCAGGATTCGCCCCGTTACATCCGCCTGCACCCGAGCGACAACGTCGGCGTGGTGGTCAACGACCAGGGTGTGGCCGCCGGCGGCCGCTTCGACGATGGCCTGACGGCCACCTGCGGCATTCCGCAGAGCCACAAGGTGGCGCTGCAGGACATCGCCGAAGGCGGCGAGGTGGTGCGCTACGGCGAGGTCATCGGCTATGCCCTCGAGCCCATCGCCGCTGGCAGCTGGGTCACCGAGCAGGTGCTGCGCATGCCCGAGCCGCCGCTGCTGGACAATCTGCCCAAGGCGACCATCAAGGCCGTACCCGGCGAACCGTTGGAAGGCTACACCTTCGAGGGCTTCCGCAACCCGGACGGCAGCGTCGGCACCCGTAACATCCTCGGCGTGACCACCACCGTGCAGTGCGTGGTCGGCGTGCTCGATCACGTGGTCGAGCGGGTGCGCCGGGAACTCCTGCCCAGGTACCCCAACGTCGATGACGTGGTGGCGCTGTCGCACAGCTATGGCTGCGGCGTGGCGATCAATGCGCCGGATGCCGTGGTGCCGATCCGCACCCTGTACAACATCAGCCGCAATCCCAACTTCGCCGGCCAGGCGCTGGTGATCAGCCTCGGCTGCGAGAAGCTGCAGGCCAGCCAGTTGATGGATGGCGACCTGCTGACCAACGGCATGGACGAGGAGGACTGGCTGTTCCGCCTGCAGGACTCCGGCAGCGGCTTCGCCGGCATGGTCGAGCAGATCATGGGCATGATCGAGGCGCGCCTGCAGGTCCTCGACCTGCGCCGCCGCGAAACGGTGCCCGCGAGCGAGCTGGTGGTGGGCATGCAGTGCGGCGGCAGCGACGCCTTCTCCGGCATCACCGCCAACCCGGCCCTGGGCGTGGCCGCCGACCTACTGGTGCGCGCCGGTGCCACGGTGATGTTCAGCGAGAACACCGAGGTGCGTGACGGTATCCATCTGCTCACTCCGCGTGCCGCCAGCGTCGAGGTGGCCGATGCGCTGATCCGCGAGATGGACTGGTACGACCGCTACCTGCAGCGCGGCATGGCCGACCGCAGTGCCAACACCACGCCGGGCAACAAGAAGGGCGGGCTGAACAACATCGTCGAGAAGGCCATGGGCTCGATCGCCAAGTCCGGCAACAGCCCGATCGCCGGGGTGGTCGCGCCGGGCGAGCGCATTCGCGGCAAGGGCCTATGGTTCTGCGCCACGCCGGCCAGCGACTTCATCTGCGGCACGCTGCAACTGGCGGCGGGGATGAACCTGCATATCTTCACCACCGGGCGCGGCACGCCCTACGGGCTGTCCATGGTGCCGGTGATCAAGGTGGCCACGCGCACCCAGCTGGCCGAGCGCTGGCCCGACCTGATCGACGTCGACGCCGGGCAGATCCTCTCCGGACGCATGACCCTGGAACAGATGGGCTGGTACATCTTCCAGCTCTACCTGGACATCGCCAGTGGCCGCAAGCAGGCCTGTGCCGAGCGCCTGCGCCTGCACAATGACCTGGTGCTCTTCAACCCGGCGCCGGTGACCTGAGATGACACGACTTCCCGAAGACCTGCTCCCGGCCCTGCGCGACGCACTGGGCGAGGCCGGCCTGATCACCGATGCCGAGCGCATGCAGAGCTACCTAAGCGACTGGCGCAACGCCTACCGTGGCCAGGCTGCGGCGGTGTTGCGCCCGGGCACGACCGAGGAGGTCGCAGCGGCGGTTCGCCTGTGCGCGCAGGCCGGCGTCGCGCTGGTGCCGCAGGGCGGCAATACCGGCCTGTGTGGCGGCTCGATTCCGGATGCGTCGGGGGCGCAGATGGTGCTGTCGCTGACCCGTCTGAAGCGCATCCGCGAGGTGGATGTGGCCAACGCCACCATCACCGTCGAGGCCGGCGTGATCCTGCAGCAGCTGCAGGACGCGGCAGCCGAGGTCGGTCGTCTGTTCCCGCTGTCGCTGGGCGCCGAAGGCAGCTGCACGATCGGCGGCAACCTGGCGACCAACGCCGGCGGCACGGCCGTGCTGCGCTACGGCAACATGCGCGACCTGGCGCTCGGCCTGGAGGTGGTACTGCCTGACGGGCGCATCTGGGATGGCCTGCGCGGCCTGCGCAAGGACAACACCGGCTACGACCTCAAGCAGCTGTTCATCGGCAGCGAAGGCACGCTCGGCATCATCACGGCTGCCGTGCTCAAGCTGTTCCCGGCGCTGCGCAGCCTGACCACCGCCTGGGTCGCCCTGCCCAGTCCGCAGGCAGCCGTGACGTTGCTCGGGCAGATGCGCGGGCTGTGCGGCGACCGCCTGACCGGCTTCGAGCTGATGTCGCGGCAAAGCCTGGAGTTCGTTCTGCGCCATGTCGCGGGCGCCAGCGATCCCTTCGCCGAGGGGCATCCCTGGTACGTCCTGATCGAGCTGAGCGACACCCAGCCCGATGCCGCGTTGAACGACCTGCTGGAGCAGGGCCTGGGCGAAGCCTTCGAACAGGCGCTGGTGCTCGACGCCGTGGTCGCCGGCAGCCAGGCCCAGGTCGAGGCCCTGTGGGCGCTGCGCGAAGGCATTTCCGAGGCGCAGAACCACGAGGGGCCGAGCCTCAAGCACGACATCAGCGTGCCGGTCAGCCGCATCCCCGACTTCATCGCGCGTACCGACCGGGCGCTGCAGCAGGCCTTTCCCGGCGTGCGCGTCGTGGCCTACGGTCACGTCGGCGACGGCAACCTGCATTACAACATCAGCAAGCCGCCCGGCAGCGACGATGCGCCCTTCAAGGCCCAGGCCGAGGCGATCATGCGGGTGATCTATGACTCGACCCTGGAGGATGACGGCAGCATCAGTGCCGAGCATGGCCTGGGGCAATCCAAGCGTGCGGCGGCGCAGCACTACAAGGCGCCGCTGGAACTGGAGCTGATGCGCAGCATCAAGCAGGCACTCGATCCCGCCGGGCTGATGAACCCGGGCAAGCTGTTGTGAACCCGACCGATATCCACGCCGCTGACGGCGTCCACAGACCGACGAGAGAGGAGGCATCATGAGCAAGGTTCGAGTGTTGCAAGTCGCGCCGCTGAGCGAGCGTTTCAATCGTGAGCTGGCCGAGCGGTACGAGGTCTGCGCCCTGTGGCAGCAGGCCGATCCGCTGGCTTTCCTGCGTGAGCAGGGCGAGCGGTTTCGCTACCTGGTGTCGTCGGCGCGCTTCGGTTGCAGCGCCGAGCAGCTGGCGCTGCTGCCCAATCTCGAGGCGATCAGCAGTTTCGGCGTTGGCTACGACCCCTATCCGCTGGAGCTGCTGCGTGATCGCGGCATCGCCATCAGCACCACCCCGGATGTGCTCAACGACTGTGTCGCCGACCTGGCCTTTGGCCTGATGCTCGACAGCGCCCGGCGCCTGAGCGAGTCCGACCGTTTTACCCGCAGCGGTGCCTGGAACGGTGCGGCGTTCCCGCTGGGGCGGCGGGTCAGTGGCAAGCGTCTGGGCATCGTCGGCATGGGGCGCATCGGCGAGGCGGTGGCCTTGCGGGCGTCGGGCTTCTCCATGTCGGTGCGCTACCACAACCGGCGCCCGGTCGCGGGCAGCAGCTACCAGCATGAGCCGGACCTGCTGGCGCTGGCGCGCTGGGCGGACTTCCTGGTGCTGACCTGCCCCGGCGGCAAGGCGACCCATCACCTGATCGACGCGGCGGTGCTCGCGGCGCTGGGCAGCGATGGTTTCCTGATCAACGTGGCGCGTGGTTCGGTGGTGGACGAACCGGCGCTGATCGACGCCTTGCAGAACAATGTGATCGCCGGGGCCGGTCTGGACGTCTACGAGCAGGAACCCCTGGTGCCGGCGGCGCTGCGCGAGCTGGACAACGTGGTACTGCTGCCGCACGTCGGCAGTGCCAGTGTCGAGACACGCCAGCAGATGGCCGACCTGGTGCTGGACAACCTGCGTGCTTATATCGACACCGGCACGCTGCTGACTCCGTTGTAGGGCGGCTACAACCCGCCAACCAGGGCGGCGGGTTTCACCCGGCCTATGGTCCTGAATACGCCGGGTTGGCAATCGCTGCCTGGCCTATCGTTGCCGCGCCACAAGCGCGGCGATCGTTTCTTTCCTCTCCTGCTGCATCCCGGCGCACCACAAGTGCGCCGTTTTTCATGCCGCGCGATGATCGGGCCGCACAAGCCCTGTAGACTGCGGTGTTTTCCGCAGGCAAGGGATCAGTCACCGTGCAGTCGGTCATTACCATCGAACAATTGAACAAAACCTATGCATCGGGCCACCCGGCCCTGCAGGGTATCGACCTGGACATTCGCCAGGGCGAGATCTTCGCCTTGCTCGGCCCCAACGGTGCCGGCAAGACCACCCTGATCAGCATCATCTGCGGCATCGTCAACCCCGGCGAGGGCAGGGTGCTGGTCGGTGGCAAGGACATCGTCCGCGACTACCGTGCGGCCCGCTCGCAGATCGGCCTGGTGCCGCAGGAACTGGTCAGCGACGTGTTCGAAACCGTGTGGGCCACGGTCAAGTTCAGCCGTGGCCTGTTCGGCAAGAAGCCCGATCCGGCCTACCTGGAGCAGCTGCTCAAGGACCTCTCGCTGTGGGACAAGCGCAACGCCAAGATCATGGAGCTGTCCGGCGGCATGAAGCGCCGGGTGATGATCGCCAAGGCGCTCTCCCATGAGCCGCAGATCCTCTTTCTCGACGAGCCCACCGCCGGTGTCGACGTCGAGTTGCGCCGCGATATGTGGAACATGGTGCGGCGCCTGCGCGAGCGCGGCGTGACCATCATCCTGACCACCCACTACATCGAGGAGGCCGAGGAAATGGCCGATCGCATCGGGGTGATCAGCGCCGGAAGGATCGTGCTGGTGGAGGACAAGCAGGTGCTGATGCACAAGCTGGGCAAGAAGCAGCTGACCCTGCAACTGCAGCAGCCGCTGTCCTGCGTGCCGGCGGAGCTGGCGCGCTACGGCCTGGAACTGGCGGACCAGGGCCATGCGCTGGTGTACACCTTCGATGCCCAGCACGAAAACACCGGCATCGCCGAACTGCTGCGTGATCTGGCGCAGCACGGTATCGATTTCAAGGACCTGCAGTCGAGCCAGAGCTCGCTGGAGGAGATCTTCGTCGGTCTGATCAAGGAGGCGCGTGCATGAACCTGTATGCCATCAAGGCCATCTACCTGTTCGAGCTGGCGCGCACCTGGCGCACCCTGCTGCAGAGCATCGCCACCCCGGTGATCAGCACGTCGCTGTACTTCGTGGTGTTCGGCTCGGCCATCGGCTCGAGCATGACCCAGGTGCAGGGGGTGAGCTACGGCGCCTTCATCATTCCCGGGCTGATCATGCTGGCGTTGCTGACCGAGAGCATCTCCAACGCCTCGTTCGGCATCTACATGCCCAAGTACTCGGGGAGCATCTACGAGATTCTCTCGGCGCCCGTCTCCTACCTGGAGATTCTCATCGGCTACGTCGGTGCGGCGGCGACCAAGTCGGTGATCCTCGGCGTGGTGATCCTGATCACGGCGCGGCTGTTCGTCGACTTCGAGATCCAGCACCCGCTGTGGATGGTGGCGTTTCTGCTGCTCACGGCGCTGACCTTCAGCCTGTTCGGCTTCATCATCGGCGTCTGGGCCGATGGCTGGGAGAAGCTGCAGATCGTGCCGGCGCTGATCGTCACGCCACTGACCTTCCTGGGCGGCGCCTTCTACTCCATCAGCATGTTGCCGCCGACCTGGCAGACGGTGACCCTGTTCAATCCGGTGGTGTACCTGATCAGTGCCTTCCGCTGGAGCTTCTACGGGGTGTCCGACGTCAACGTCGGCGTCAGCCTGGCGATGGTGCTGGGCTTCCTGCTGCTGTGCATTGCCCTGGTGGGCTGGATCTTCAAGAGCGGTTACCGCCTCAAGAGCTGATGCCGCGCCTGTGCTCGGCTAACGTCGTGCAAGTGTCAAACAGTAGGAGCGGCTTCAGCCGCGAAACGAGGGCGCGAGGGCATCACGCCCTGCTCATGCTCAGTCGGTAGGGAAGCTGAAACCCGCCATGAATAGGTGGCGGGTTGCACCCGCCCTACGAGTCGTCGCGGCTGAAGCCCTTCTCACAGGCGGCGTAGGGTGGGTGTCGCGCTTCACATCCGCCACCCGGCTGGATCGACAAGGCGCGATCCAGCCTGAGCAGTCGTCTGTCTCACTTCACCCGCAGTTCGCAGTCGAAGGTATCCGCGGGCGGTACGCTCGGCTCCCACGGCTGCTGGTAGGTCAGCAGCAGGCGTCCCTCGCCCGGCTCGCGGGCGCTGAAACGCCAGGTGGAGATACCGCCTGCGCCCACCAGACCAGCATCCTCCGGGTTGGTGTAAACCTCCGGGCCAAGGCTTTGCAGCACGTTCGTCGCCGTGTCGCGGAGCATCCAGCGGAAGCCGGTGGTGGGGTTGCTGGGCAGGCTGAGAATCAGCAACTGGCCCTTGGTCAGCGTCAGTGGGCACTGCCGATCCTTCTTCAGCTCCAGCGTGCCGGACTGATGGGCGCAGGCCGTGAGCAGTGCCAGGGCGGACAGGGTGAGCAGGCGCAAGGGGGCGTGCATGATGAACTCCAATCGATGAAACCTGGCTCAGCATAGCCGCACGAGCAAGCCACAAGCTACAGGTTGCACGCGACAAGCCGAAGCGCGCGCCGCTCTTTCCTGCAGCTTGAAGCTGGCCGTCAGCGGCTATTCGAAAAGCACCTTGGCCACGTCGCCAAAGCGTCTGGCGAAGTGTACCGTCAGGCCTTCCTTGAGGTAGTCGGGCAGCTCTTCGTAGCTGCCGCGGTTGGCTTCCGGCAGGATCAGCTCATGCAGCTTCTGCCGGCGCGCCGCGATGACCTTCTCGCGCACACCGCCGATCGGCAGGACCTGGCCGGTGAGGGTCAGCTCACCGGTCATGGCCACGCCTTTCTTCGGCGCCTGGTCGCGTGCCAGGGAGAGCAGGGCGCTGGCCATGGTGATCCCCGCGCTGGGACCGTCCTTGGGCGTGGCGCCTTCCGGCACGTGCAGGTGGACGAAGGCCTGGTCGAAGAAGCTCGGGTCGCCGCCGAACTGCTTCAGGTGCGAGCTGACGTAGCTGTAGGCGATCTCCGCCGACTCCTTCATGACGTCACCGAGCTGCCCGGTGAGCTTGAAGCCGCGATTGAGGGTGTGGATGCGCGTCGCCTCGATCGGCAGGGTGGCGCCACCCATGCTGGTCCAGGCCAGGCCGGTGATCACCCCGGTACCCGCCAGTACCCGCTCGTTGCGGAACACCGGCATGCCGAGGGCCTCTTCCAGGTCCTTGGCACCGATGCGGATCTTCGCCTCGGGGTCGTCCAGCAGTTTCACCACGGATTTGCGCACCAGCTTGCCCAGCTGTTTCTCCAGCTGGCGCACGCCGGCTTCACGGGCGTAGCCCTCGATCACCGCGCGCAGGGCGGCATCGCTGATGCCCAGGCGTGATTTCGGTACGCCGGCCTTTTCCAGCTGCTTCGGCCACAGGTGGCGCTTGGCGATGGCCAGCTTTTCCTCGGTGATGTAGCCGGACAGGCGGATCACCTCCATGCGGTCGAGCAGCGGCCCGGGAATCGAGTCGAGGGTGTTGGCGGTGCAGACGAACAGCACCTTGGACAGGTCCAGACGCAGGTCCAGGTAGTGATCGAGGAATTCGACGTTCTGCTCCGGGTCCAGCGTTTCCAGCAGCGCCGAGGCCGGGTCGCCCTGGTAGCTGGTGCCCATCTTGTCGATCTCGTCGAGCATGATCACCGGGTTCATCACCTCGGCTTCCTTGAGGGCCTGGACCAGCTTGCCGGGCATGGCGCCGATGTAGGTGCGGCGGTGGCCCTTGATCTCGGCCTCGTCGCGCATGCCGCCCAGCGAGAAGCGGTAGAACGGCCGGCCGAGGGATTCGGCGATGGACTTGCCGATGCTGGTCTTGCCCACGCCGGGCGGGCCGACCAGCAGCACGATGGAGCCGGCGATCTCGCCCTTGAAGGCGCCGACCGCGAGAAACTCGGTGATGCGCTGCTTGATGTCGTCCATGCCGGCGTGGTGCTTGTCCAGCACCTTGCGCGCGTGGCCGAGGTCGAGCTTGTCCTGGCCCTGGATGCCCCAGGGCAGGGCGGTGGCCCAGTCGAGGTAGTTGCGCGTGACGGCATACTCCGGAGAGCCGGCCTCCAGGATCGACAGTTTGTTCAGTTCTTCGTCGATGCGCTTCTGCGCGGCGGCCGTCAGAGTCTTGCCTTCCAGGCGGGCGAGAAATTCTTCGCGGTCGGCGCTCTTGTCGTCCTTGCTGATGCCCAGCTCCTGCTGGATCAGCTTCAGCTGTTCCTTGAGGAAGAATTCGCGCTGGCGCTCGCCGATCTGCTTGTTGACCTCGGCCGACAGCTCCTTCTGCAGGCGGCCGACCTCGACCTCCTTGCGCAGCAGCGGCAGCACCTTCTCCATGCGCTTGAGCATGGGCACGGTGTCCAGCACCTCCTGCAACTCATGGCCGGAGGCGGTGGTCAGGGCGGCGGCGAAGTCGGTGAGCGGCGACGGCTCGTTGGGGCTGAAGCGATTGAGGTAGTTCTTCAGCTCTTCGCTGTACAGCGGGTTGAGCGGCAGCAGTTCCTTGATCGCGTTGATCAGCGCCATGGCGTAGGCCTTGACCTCGTCGCGCGGATCGGCAGGCGCCTGCGGGTACTCCACCTCGGCCAGGTACGGGCCACGGCGGCTGAGCCAGCCACGAATGCGCACGCGGGTCAGGCCCTGGGCGACGAACTGCAGCTTGCCGCCTTCCTCGCTGACATGGTGCAGACGCACCAGCGTGCCGTGCTCCGGCAGGCTGTCGAGGTCGAACTCGCCGTGCTCGTCGGGCGGCGTGTCGACGTAGAACACTGCCAGGGATTTGTGCTCGGTATTCTCCACGCGTTTGAGCGTGCGCCCCCATGGGTGCTCGTTGACCATCACCGGCAGGACCTGCGCCGGGAAGAACGGGCGGTTGTTGATGGGGATGATGTAGAGCTTGTCCGGCAGTCGCTGCGCGGGCAGAACCAGGCCGGTCGCGCCAGGCTGTAAGGTTTCGTCGACTGCTTCGGGGTGGATGTCCTGATCGTTCATGGAGCACCTTTGCTTGCACGTTGCTTGCTACATGGGGCGGCAGCTGCAGGTTTTCAACGCTTCAATCCAGGCCCAGGCGAATCCCCTGCAGGCGTTGTTCGATCAACGGCGTGAGCAGGGCGAAGCAGTCATCCGGGCTCAGTTGCACCTGAGAGGACTCGATCAGCTCGGTCTGCAGGCGCTCGATCAGGGCCTGCAACGGCGGCGCTTGCTGCTGGCTCAGCAGGCGCTCGCAGAGAAAGCGCAGCTGCATCTGCAGCCCCGGCGGACAGCGCTCGTAGCTCGCTGCGCGAACCGCCAGGCCGCGCAGGCGAGAGAGGTCCTCGAGCGAACGGCAGGCTTCGCCCAGGCCGCGGATGGCAGGGCGGTGGTGGCGATAGAGGCGGTCTTCGAGCTGTTCGATCACCGCCAGCAGGGCTTCGATCAGGCGGCAATGCGCGTCGAAGTCGCCGGGCTTGCGCCGTAGCTGCGGCCAGTCCTGCTGCAGGGCTGGCAGCTGCAGGCTGGCGCCGGGCCAGTTCAGCCACAGGCTGTCGAGCTGCCGGGCCACTCGCGTGCGCTGCTCGAGGTTCCCGGCACCCTGCATGGCTCCCAGCCCGCGATGCAGCTGCAGTGCCTGGAGCAGGTCCAGACAGCGCTGCGCGACCTGCCTGTGCTGCTGCAGGCGTGCCGACTGCTGGCGGGCCTCCTGGCGCTGGGTCAGCCAGAAGCTCAATGCCAGCAGGGTGATCAACAGGGTGACGGCGAAGAGGGCGGCATGACTCATGGAGGCTCGTGAGGGCGGCGTGCAGGTTCATCCTTCGATGAAGCAACTCCCCTGCCAGCCGCAGAGGGGGGCGGATTCCGGCAGTACGCGCCTGTCGTGTTGCACGGAAATGGAGCAGGCGACCGCACCGGGGTACCTGATGGTGCCTGGGTTGCTATAGGTGCAACCTTGTTGCTGATGGGTGGTTGCGGCGTTTTCTTGCGGAAAAGAGTAAAGTGCAACCCTTGTTTCGTGCTGTCAGTCTGCCGTTATGTTGCAAGCCCGTGTGATCCGCCTGGATGAACAGGCCCATGAACATGCCCATGATCATCATCAACTGGTGATGTCCCTGGTCGGTCGTGCCGAATTCGAGGTCGGTGGCCGTGGTGGGGAGGTCTGCCGCATGCGTGCCTGCCTGGTGCCCGGGGATGCGGCTCACCAGTTCGCCGGCATGGGCGAGAATCGCATGCTGATTCTCGACCTGGACGAGCAGGACACGCCCAGCGAGGACCTCGAACTGCTTCACCGCCTGTTCGAGAAACCCTGCTACCCGGCGCTCGATGTCGACTTCCAGAACCTGCTCAATTATGCCGGCTCCGAGCTGGAGCGCTACGGCAGCGACTCGATCCTGGCGCGCTCCATCGGCGGCGTGCTGCTGCGTGCACTGCACCTGCGGCTGTTCGGCGAACAGCGTCGTCCGGCGCAGGGCGCGCTGGACCTGCAGCGCCTCGATCATTACATCGGCGAACACCTGGCGCGGCGCATCAGTGTTGCCGAGCTGGCCCAGGTGATGTGCCTGAGTCCGAGCCACTTCCATGCGCAGTTCAAGGACAGCGTCGGCCTCACCCCGCACCAGTACCTGCTCAAGACCCGTCTCGACCGGGCTGCCCGCCTGCTGCGCGAGAGCAACCTGCCGTTGGTACGGGTCGCCGAAGAGTGCGGCTTCTCCAGCCAGAGCGCCCTGACCACCGCGATGCGCCGCTACCTGGGGCTGACGCCCAAGCGGGTACGTGCCGCCTGAAGTCACCTCACCTTCTGCGCTCTGCGTCCTGTGTGCAGTAGCGTACCCGGTGCGCCTCGGTCGGTAGCGGTACTTCCCATTTGAACAGCATGCGCCGCAGCGCTTCATTGCTCAGGCTGGTATCGCGCTGCCTGTTGCGCTGGAAGATGGTCGCTTCGGGCATCTCCAGGTAGACGATCTCGACCTGAGCCTGGTAGGCATAAAGCAGGTCGAGTGTCTTCTTGCGCATCTGTGCCGACAAGTGGGTGGAGTTCCATACGAACGGGCGTTGTTCGCGCAGGAGCGCCTTGGCCTGTTCGATTGCATGGTGCGCTGCGGCGCCCTCGTTCTCGCCGTGGCGCAGGCCCAGCTGCTGGCGTGCGTCATCGAAGGACACCACCGGCAGCTGCGGGTGCTGTTGCTCGACCCAGGTATTCTTTCCGCTGGCGGGCATGCCGGACAGCATGATCACCTGCGAGCCCGAGGGCTCATGCAGGGCGTAGTCCGGATGCACGCGGGCGCCGCGCAGGTACTGCACGCGGGTGTAGTCGTCGGCATAGGCACGCGGGCCGTGCAGGCAGCCTTCCTCGGCGGCGAGCTGGCGAAACAGTTCGATGTCGTCGAGTACGGCGGCCTTGCCGATGTAATCGCGGCCCTGCATGTCGGCCTCGGCCACCGCGCAGAGCATCCACACCGGCAACTCCCACGACAGCTTGTGAAGGATGAACTCGGCGCTGTGGCCGCTACGCGAGTCGCCCAGGGCGAAGAACGGCAATTGGTGCACCGCGATGATCCGGCAGATCTGCTCGCGCCACTCGAATGGTACGCCCGCGCGCCAGAGCAGCAGGCGCGTGTCCACTGCGCCGCGCCGCGAGTGGCCGGGTTGGCCGATGCGTCCGCTTTCGCTGTCGATCACCGTGGTATCCGGTTTGGCGATGTCGTGCAGCAGGGCGGCGAAGAACAGCACGAAGCGTTGCGCGTCAGTCGCCTGCTGGTACGCGCGCTGCTCGAGCAGCGCCTCGACCACCATGCAGGTGTGAATCCAGACATTGCCCTCTGCATGGTAATGGGCGTCCTGCGGGGTTTCGGCCAGCCGGCCGAGGGCCGGAATGGCCGCGAGGCAGGCTGCCGGGTCGAAGCGCTGGCCCGCGTCGGGCACCAGGCGCTGCAAGTGTTGAATGTCCATCTCAGTAACTCCCTGAATAACCCTCACGCGGGCCGTTCCAGTCCAGGGCCAGGCGAGGGGAATAAAGATCGGCCAGCGTGGCCAGCCGGTTGGCGATGAAAGGCTGGCTGGCGTGGTGCTGGTCGGCGTCGAGGATCGCCTGGACGAAGTCCTGGCGAACCCATTTGAGGCGAGAGCGGGTGCAGTGCTCGTCTTCCACCTTGAGGTACAGCCCTTCCATCTGGCTGGAGCGATCGCATTGACGCCAGGCACGAGGCAGGTCCAGTCCTTCGCGCGCCACCGCTGCCTCGAAGGTTTTCTGCCAGATCGCGGACTTGGCCAGCGAATGGCCGACCAGCTCCAGCAGGTCTTCCAGGCGCCTGGGCGCCGGGCCCTCATACAGTACCGGTACCGACAGCACCGGGCCGTCCTGCAGCAGGTGGCGCCTTGCTGCGGTGGAGAGGTACAGCCCCTGGGCGCGGTCCCAGATGTCGAACTCACAGAAGTAGTGCGGCAGCTGGTCGTAGAACACCGAGTGCTTCTTGTGCAGCCATTCGCCGAACAGCACGTAGCGGTCTTCCAGGCGTTCCAGTAACCAGCGTTCGTGGGCCACGGCCCACTGCTTGAACAGATTGAACTGCCGCTCGCGGCCGCCGCCGGTGAGGTAATGGCCGCGCGATTGCAGCAACAGCTCTCCGGCGCTGGAAAAGCTGATGCCGGCGTTGGCGCCATCGAGTTTTTCCTCGACCACCAGCCACTGGCCATGCAGTTCGTGGTAACGCACCTGGTCGGCGTTGCTGTCGCCAGGCTGCAGTCGCGAGCCTTGCAAATGCGGTGTACGTGGGTACTTGTGCAGTTCGAGGTTGTGCAGATTGCACGATGAATCCATGTTCATGGGTTTTCTCCTTGGGTATCAGGGAAAACCGACGACAGGACTCGAGCAGCAGGGCGTGGGAAGCGTCCGCGCAGGTGCGCGGGCAGCCATCAGGCGCGATGGACCGTCGTCGGTATCAGGCGAGTTGGCAGGTGCAGGGCACGTCGTTCACCACTTGGGAGATAGGTTGAATAGCGAAGGGCGCGCATTCAAACGCCAACCTGGCCGGTTGTCAAGCACGGCCAGGGGCAAGAAGGGCGTTTCAGGCGTAGTTCTGCGGGCTCAGCTTGCGTTCGATCAGCTCGATGAGGATGTGCAGCACTTTGATGTGCAGTTCTTGCACACGGTCGGCGAAGTCGCCGCCGGGGGCGCAGATGCACACGTCGGCCAGGTCTTCCAGCAGCGAGCCGGGCTTGCCGGTCAGGGCGATCACCTTCACGCCGAGCGCCTTGGCGGTTTCGGCGGCCTTGACCACGTTGGGGCTCTTGCCGCTGGTGCTGATGGCGATCAGCACGTCGCCTTCGCGGCCGTGCGACTCGATGTAGCGCGAGAAGATGAAGTCGTAGCCGAAGTCATTGGCCACGCAGCTGATGTGGCTGGGGTCGCTGATCGACACGGCGGCGATGCCGGGGCGGTTCCTGCGGTAGCGTCCGGTCAGCTCCTCGGCGAAGTGCATGGCGTCGCACATCGAGCCGCCATTGCCGCAGGAGAAGGCCTTGCCCTTGTGCTCGAAGCTCTCGACCAGCAGCTCGGCAGCACGCTGGATGTTGGCCAGGGTCTGTTCGTTGCCGAGGAAGGCTTCCAGCGCACGCTGGGCTTCCTGCAGGCTGTTGCGGATATGTTCGATCATGGCAGGTCTTGGAACCTCTTTGGCAGTTTCGCGAGCCAGAGCCATGCAAGGCGAAAGCTGGCGAGAAAGCGGAGTTTACGCGTTGTAAATCGGCATTTCGACTGGGCTGGCGCTTCAGCCGGTGCAACACGGCAGGGTTGAAGCGCAGCGGATTTCAACAGGTTTCAGGGCAGCTCGGGGCTCGAGTAGAACGCGGTCAGGACCTTCACCAGGTGATCCAGGTCATGGCTGCCGGCGAGTTCGCGAACCGAGTGCATGGCGAAGGTGGGCAGGCCGATATCGACCGTACGCAGGCCCAGCTGGCTGGCGGTGATCGGGCCGATGGTCGAGCCGCAGCCCATGTCGCTGCGCACCACGAAGCTCTGCACCGGTACTTCGTTCTCCAGGCACAGGTGGCGGAAGAAGCCGGCGGTCTCGCTGTTGGTGGCGTAGCGCTGGTTGCTGTTGATCTTGATCACCGGGCCGGCGTTGAGTTTCGGGCCGTGGTTACCGTCGTGCTTGTCGGCGTAGTTCGGGTGTACGCCATGGGCGTTGTCGGCCGAGACCAGCAGCGAGCGCTGGATGGTGCGGACGAAACCCTCGCCTGTCGGCAGGACGCGGCGCAGTACCTGTTCGAGGAAGGGGCCGTCGGCGCCACAGGCCGAGCAGGAGCCGACCTCTTCGTGATCGGTGCACACCAGTACGCAGGTTTCTTCGTCGCTGGAGTCGATCAGCGCCTGCAGGCCGGCGTAGCACGACAGCAGGTTGTCCAGGCGCGCACTGGCGATGAAGTCCTGGTTGAGGCCGACGACGGCGGCGCTCTGGGTGTCGTAGAAACTCAGCTCGTAGTCGAGTACCGCGTCCGGGTTGAAGTCATGCTCCATGGCCAGCTGTTCGGCGAGCAGGGCGCGGAAGTCGGCGGTCTCGCTGCTGGCGAGCTGGGCGAGAATCGGTGGCAGCTCGGTCTGCGGGTTGATCGCCCAGCCCTGGTTGGCCTCGCGGTTGAGGTGGATGGCCAGGTTGGGGATCACGGCGATCGGCTGGTAGAAGTCGATCAGCTGGCTTTCCACCTTGCCGTCGCGCCGGTAGGTGACGCGGCCGGCCAGCGACAGGTCGCGGTCGAACCAGGGCGCGAGCAGGGCGCCGCCGTAGACCTCCACGCCGAGCTGGAAGTAGCCCTGGCGTTGCAGTTCCGGGCTGGGTTTCACCCGCAGGCAGGGGCTGTCGGTGTGGGCGCCGACCAGGCGCAGGCCGCCTTCGAGGGCCGGGCGCTTACCCAGCTTGAAGGCGATGAGCGACGAGTCGTTGCGGGTCACGTAGTAGCGGCCGCCGGTCTCGAGATGCCAGGTCGCGCGTTCGTCCAGGTGGCGATAACCGGCCGCTTCGAGGCGCATGGCCAGGCTGGTGGTCGCGTGGAAAGGCGTGGGGGAGGCGTTGAGAAAGTCGATCAGCCCGATATTGAGTTCTTCGCGCATGCATGGCTCCAGACAGCGATGGCGCAGTTTAACCGTTTTGCCCCGGCTTGGCAGAGACGTAACCGGCAGGTCAGAACGGCGCCGGGCACTCGAAACGCATGCGCTCGCCGCTTTGCGGGTGGGTGAGGGCGAGCATGCTGGCGTGCAGGCACAGGCGCTCGTGGGCGGCGAGGGCCTGTTCGTGCGCATAGAGGCGGTCGCCGAGCAGCGGGTGGCCGATGGACAGCATGTGCACGCGCAGCTGGTGCGAGCGCCCGGTGATCGGCGTCAGCTCCACCCGGCACCAGTCGCCACAGCGCTCGAGAATGCGCCAGTGGGTCAGGGCGTGCTTGCCCAGTTCGTGGTCGACGACATGGCGCGGCTTGGTCGGTGGGTCGTAGCGCAGGGGCAGGTCGATGCTGCCACTGTCGGCCGTGGGCTGGCCCCAGCACAGCGCGGTATAGGCCTTCTCGGTCTCACGGTCGTGGAACTGCCGCGACAGTTCGCGGTGGCTGTCGGCGTCGCGCGCCAGCACGATGATCCCGGAGGTTTCCCAGTCCAGCCGATGGACGATGCGTGCCTCGGGGTAGCCGTTTTCCTGCAGGCGGGTGACCAGGCAGTCCTTGTTGTCCTCGGCGCGGCCAGGCACCGACAGCAGCAGGGTGGGCTTGTTGATCACCAGCAGGGCGGCGTCCTGGTGAATGATTTCGATCTGGCTTAGCGGCATGGGCTGTGGCTGGTGTCGGAGCGAACGGATTCGCGATGTGTCTGGCCTGCGCAAGCGACGCGGAAGATCCGCTCGTGCAGGTGCGTGTTGCTACAAATGAACACGGCGGCCGAAGCCGCCGTGAGCGCCGCCGGTGTCGATCAACGATCCGGCAGGGTGATGTTCAGTTCCAGGATCGAGCAACTGCCCTGGTCTTCCAGAGCGACCTGCACGTCCTTCTGGTCGATGTTGACGTACTTGCGGATCACCGCGACCAGCTCCTGCTGCAGGGCAGGCAGGTAGTCGGGCTGGCTGCGCTGGCCACGTTCGTGGGCCACGATGATCTGCAGGCGTTCCTTGGCGATGGATGCTGTGGTTTCCTTCTTGCGCGAACGCAAGAAGTCGAAAATATTCATTCTCGACCTCCAAACAGGCGCTGCAGGAAGCCCTGCTTCTTCACATCGAGGAAGCGATGCGGCATGTCCTTGCCCAGCAGGCGGTCGACAGCGTCGCTGTAAGCCTGGCCGGCATCGCTCTGGTCGTCGAGGATGACTGGGATACCCTGGTTGGAAGCCTTGAGCACGGCCTGCGACTCGGGAATGACGCCGAGCAGGCGGATGGCGAGGATTTCCTCGACGTCCTCGACGCCAAGCATTTCGCCCTTGGTGACGCGCTCGGGGTTGTAGCGGGTCAGCAGCAGGTGTTCCTTGATCGGCTCCTCGCCTTTCTCGGCGCGGCGCGACTTGCTCGCCAGCAGGCCGAGCATGCGGTCGGAGTCACGCACCGAGGACACTTCCGGGTTGGTCACGACGATGGCTTCGTCGGCGAAGTACATCGCCAGGTGCGCGCCTTTCTCGATACCGGCTGGCGAGTCGCAGACCACGTATTCGAAGTTCTCCGACAGCTCGGCGATGACCTTCTCGACGCCTTCCTGGGTCAGCGCGTCCTTGTCACGGGTCTGGCTGGCGGCCAGCACGTAGAGGTTTTCCAGGCGCTTGTCCTTGATCAGGGCCTGGGTGAGGGTGGCTTCGCCGTTGACGACGTTGACGAAGTCGTACACCACGCGGCGTTCGCAGCCCATGATCAGGTCGAGGTTACGCAGACCGACGTCGAAGTCGACGATGACGGTCTTGTGCCCGCGCAGGGCGAGGCCGGTGCCGATGGCAGCGCTGGTGGTGGTTTTACCGACGCCACCCTTGCCGGAAGTGACTACGAGGATCTTGGCCAAGGTGATTCACCCCAAAAAAAGAAGATAACGCGGGAATCCGTGGCCATTTAAGGCTTCCAGATGCCCTTTCTGTGTCCCTGAAAAATGGCCGCAGTATCCGTTAAAGGCGGGTGATGTTCAACACGTCACCCGACAGGCTGACCTGGACGGCATCCCCCCACAGCGGGTCACGTCGCAGGTCTTCGGCGACCTTGTAATGGCCGGCGATCGACAGCATT
Source organism: Pseudomonas sp. REST10 (assembly GCF_029542605.1). Taxonomy (NCBI): domain Bacteria; kingdom Pseudomonadati; phylum Pseudomonadota; class Gammaproteobacteria; order Pseudomonadales; family Pseudomonadaceae; genus Pseudomonas; species Pseudomonas sp. REST10. The sequence continues at coordinate 1,605,117 of NZ_CP035677.1, forward strand.
TCGGCGCCCATCTGTTGACAGAATATGCGTGCCTTGGCGTTGCCCTTTATACCTGCCAGGGCGCGGCCGCGCATGGGCGCGTAAACATGGATGTTGCCATCGGCGAGAAGTTCCGCCCCGGCGCTGACCGGGGCGAGGACGATCAGGTCCGCACCCTGGGCATAGATCTGCTGCCCGCCGCGCACCGGTGTGGTGACGATGCGGCTGGGCTTGTGCTCGGGCTCGGCGGGTTTCTCTTCCACCTTCTTCGGCGCCGGGTCGAGCGGGCGTTCGCGCGCGCCGGACGGCGGCAGCACCGGCAGGTCCAGGGCTTCGGCGGCGGCCACGTCGCTCTCGCGGGAGGCGCGTATGGCCAGGGTGCGCAGGCCATGGCGACGGCAGACGGCCATCAGTTCGGCCAGGTCCAGCTGCCCTTCGCCTTCCGGGAGCTTGTCCAGCGCCAGGACCAGGGGGGTGTTGCTGAAGAACGCCGGGGCCTGGGCGACCTTTTCCGTCAGTTGGGCGTCGAGGCGTTCGAGATCGTTGTGGGCCAGCTCCATCACGGTGATGGCCAGCATGCTGCCCTTGAGCTGGAATACGGGGTCTTGGGCGAGGAGATCGGCTTGGCTCATGGTCGAAAGAGGAGACTTCTGCAGCACTACGAAAGGTTGCCGGACTTATAGCGGTATCGACTGCGCACCGCAACTCGAAGGCCGGTTGCAGGACATTGACCGGCAAACCCTGACAGCGTTCGCATGGCGTGCGGCTGGTTGGCGAGTCAGGCCGGCAAAGTGGGGTAGAATGCGCGGCCCTGCCTGTGACCGGACCCGCTACATGGAACGCCCCCGCTTTCGCGCCTACTTTCTGCACCCGCGCTTCTGGCCAATGTGGCTGGGTCTCGGCGTGTTGTGGCTGGTGGTGCAGTTGCCCTATCGCCTGCAACTGCAGCTCGGGCGTCTGCTGGGCTGGCTGATGTTCCGCCTGGCCGGCCCGCGCCGGCAGATCGCCGAGCGCAACCTGCAGCTGTGTTTCCCGGGCAAGAGCGCGGCCGAACGCGAGCGGCTGCTGCGCGAGAACTTCGCGTCCACCGGCATCGCCTTCTTCGAGATGGCCATGAGCTGGTGGTGGCCCCGATCGCGCCTGGCCCGCCTGGCACATGTCGAGGGGCTGGAGCACCTGCAGCAGGCGCAGGCCGCCGGGCAGGGCGTGATCCTCATGGCGGTGCACTTCACCACCCTGGAGATCGGTGCGGCGCTGCTGGGCCAGCAGCACACCATCGACGGCATGTACCGCGAGCACGACAACCCGCTGTTCGATTTCATCCAGCGCCGTGGACGTGAGCGGCACAACCGCGACGCCACGGCCATCGAGCGCGAGGACATTCGCGCCATGCTCAAGGTGCTGCGTGCCGGTCGGGCCATCTGGTACGCGCCGGACCAGGACTACGGGCGCAAGCAGAGCATCTTCGTGCCGCTGTTCGGCATACCGGCCGCCACGGTCACTGCCACCACCAAGTTCGCGCGCCTGGGCAAGGCACGCGTGGTGCCCTTCACCCAGCAGCGCCTGGCCGATGGCAGCGGTTATCGCCTGGTGATCCATCCGCCGCTGGCCGATTTCCCCGGGGACAGCGAAGAGGCCGATTGCCTGCGCATCAACCAGTGGATCGAGCAGGTCGTCAGTGCCTGCCCCGAGCAGTACCTGTGGGCGCACCGACGCTTCAAGACGCGTCCCGAGGGCGAACCGAAGCTGTACGGGACGCGCAAGTAGCCCATCTATACTGCAACGAAAAACAGGACCGCCCGATGACCGTCATTGCCCACCCTCACGAGCCCGTTACCGGGCTGATTCTTTCCGGTGGCGGGGCGCGGGCGGCCTATCAGGTGGGTGTGCTGTCGGCCATTGCCGATCTGCTGCCCGATGCCTCGCACAACCCCTTTCCGGTCATCGTTGGCACCTCGGCGGGGGCGATCAATGCGGTGAGCCTGGCCTGCGGTGCGTTGCAGTTCGGTGAGGCGGTGCGCCGTCTGACCTCGGTCTGGCAGGGCTTTCATACGCGGATGGTGTACCGCAGCGACTGGCCGGGCGTGCTGCGCCAGGCTGCGCGTTTCGTGGGGCACAGCCTGCTGGGTATCGGGCGCGACATCCCGGTGGCGCTGCTCGACAGCTCCCCGTTGCGCGAGTTGCTGGCCCGTGAGCTGGATTTCTCCGGCATCGCGGCCGCGGTGCGCCATCGCCGCTTGCGGGCGATCGCCGTCACGGCATTCGGCTACGAAAGTGGCCAGGCGGTGACCTTCTACCAGGGGCGGGCGACCATCGATCCCTGGTTTCGCCATCGCCGTGTCGGCATTCCCACCCGCCTGAATCTCGAACATCTGCTGGCCAGTGCGTCGATCCCGCTGATCTTCCCGCCGGTGAGAATCCACCGTGAGTACTTCGGCGACGGTGCTGTGCGGCAGGCGGCGCCCATCAGCCCGGCATTGCATCTGGGCGCCAGCCGGGTGCTGGTGATCGGTGTCAGCGGCAATACCCAGGGCGAATCGGAGGCGCCGGCACCACGGGTCTCCAGCAACCGGCCACCGAGCCTGGCGCAGATCGGCGGACACATGCTCAACAGCACCTTCATCGACAACCTGGAAACCGATATCGAGCTGCTCGAACGGCTCAACCAGATGAGCGAACTGGTGCCGCCCGAGCTTCGGCCCAGGGGCCTGGGGCTGAATCCGGTGGACGTGCTGGTGATCGCCCCGAGCCAGCCGCTGGATCAGATCGCGGCGCGCCACCAGCGTGAGCTGCCCCGCGCGCTGCGCCTGTTCCTGCGTGGTCCGGGGGCGACCAAGACCAGCGGCGCCGGGGTGCTCAGCTACCTGTTGTTCGAGCCCGGCTACTGCAGCGAACTGATCGAACTGGGCTACCAGGATGCCATGGCGCGCAAGGCCGAGCTGAGTCGCTTCCTCGGCCTCACCGAGCTGACGCAGTCCGCCTGACGCGCGTTACGCCAGCACGCCGTCCCGGAAGTCGCGCAACGCCTGTTCGATCTCTTCGCGACTGTTCATCACGAACGGACCGTATTGCACGATGGGCTCGTTCAGTGGTGTGCCCGCGATCAGCAACACCCCCGCACCCTGGGCGCTGGCCAGTTGCAGCTGGCCTTCTTCGGACAGGCGTATCAGGCGACCGGCGCCGACCGTCTGCGTGCTGGCAGCGGCGAGCTGCAGCTGACCTTCGTAGACGTACAGCATCACCCGTTGGCCATCGGTCAGGCGCGGTGCGACCTGGCTGCCGGGCGCCAGGCGCAGGTCGAACAGCTGTGGCTGGGTATGCGGGCGCTGCACGGCGCCGACCTGGCGCTGTTCGCCATCGTCGAACTCGCCCGCGATCACCACCACCTCCACGCCGGTGCGGGTGACGAGGCGTGGAATGTCGGCGGCCGAAATGTCGCGGTAGTCGGCTTCGCCCAGCTTGTCCCTGGCTGGCAGGTTAAGCCATAGCTGGAAGCCGCGCATGGCGCCGGACTCCTGCTCGGGCATTTCGCTGTGGATGATGCCGCGTGCTGCGGTCATCCACTGCACGCCGCCGCTGCCCAGCAGGCCGACGTTGCCGAGGTGGTCCTCATGGCGCATGCGCCCCTCGAGCATGTAGGTGATGGTCTCGAAGCCACGGTGCGGATGAGGCGGGAAGCCGGCGATGTAGTCGTCGGGATTGTCGGTGGCGAATTCGTCGAGCATGAGGAACGGGTCGAAGCGCTCCAGGCCCGGTCCGCCGATCACGCGGTTGAGGCGCACGCCGGCGCCGTCGGAGGCCGGCTGGCCTGGCTGGATGCTGATGATGCGGCGCTGTTGGGTCATGGCAATGGGCTCCGTTCGAGGCGAGGAATGAGCCCATGCTATGCCGATCATGTCGATCGATGGTCGCAATTTTCCCGCGCTAAATATCGAATCGATCGATGTTTAGCGCGGGTATCTCAGTCGGCAATCTTGAGTTTGCGCGACTCATGGTAGAAGTAGCGGATCTTCTCGTACTCGAATGGCGAGTTGAGCTGGCCGTAGCGGAAGCTGGTGTTGGCGCGCGTGTCTACCACGCGCAGCGCGGTGATGCCGGGGTTGTCGCTACTGGCATCTGCCACGTCGAGGTAGTTGACCGCGCTTTCGAGGCTGTAGTCCATCACCAGCCCGCCGGTGTCGCGCAGGTTGGATGGGCCGAGCAGCGGCAGCATCAGATAGGGGCCGGCAGGTACACCGTAGTAGCCGAGGGTCTGGCCGAAGTCCTCGGAGTGCCTGGGCAGGCCCATGTGCGTGGCCGGGTCCCAGATGCCGCCGATGCCGAGAATGGTGTTGAACAGCAGGCGTGCCGTGCTGTTCATCGCCCGCTGTCCCTTCAGTTGCAGCAGGCTGTTGGCCAGGGTGGGAATTTCACCCAGGTTGCTGAAGAAGTTGTGTACGCCGGTCTGCACCAGGTTTGGTGTGACGTAACGATAGCCGTTGACGACCGGCAGGAACACCCACTGATCGAAACGGTAGTTGAAGTGGTAGACGCGGCGGTTCCAGGGTTCCAGCGGGTCATAGACCCGCAGTGCGTCGCTGGAGGCGCGTTCGAACTCCTGCTGGTCCAGTCCGGGGTTGAATTTCAGGTCCTGCAGCGGGTTGGTGAAGCCGTCGGCGTCGACCTCGCCGGCCCAGGCGTGTGCACTGGCCAGCAGCAGGGCGATGATCAGGTTGCTGTGCTTAGCCACGGAAGAACTCCAGCATGGCGTCGCTGTTGACGCGGTAGTTGAGGTTGCCGCAGTGCCCGCCACGCGGGTACAGGGTCAGGCGCTCGCCGAAGGTACGACGCAGAAAACCGATGTCGCCCTTGCCGAGAATCAGATCGTCGGCGTTGTGCATCACGGCGATCTTGTCGCTGCCGCTGAGGTAGTCCTCGAGGGCATAGAGGCTGCTTTGTTCGATCAGCTGGTTGAGGCTGCCGCCGTCGTAGCGGGCACGCCACATGGGCATCAGCTGCTCGGCGATGTAGCAATCGAAGTCGCAGCGCAGCGCCAGCTGGAAGAACGGGGTGAGGCTGGTGCTTTCGGTGATGCGGTAATCCCGCGGGGTGATCAGCCCGCGCCGGTTGAGCAGGTCCGAGGTGAAGACGATATCGGCGGAAGAGAAGCGGAACGAAGTGCCGATGAGCATGGCCATCTGCTCGTCGGAGAGCTTTTCCCTGGATTGCTGAAAGTCGTAGAGCATCGCCTCGTTGATGTCGAGGTAGCCCTTGTCGTTGAAGTAGCGGGTCAGCTTGCCCAGCACCAGTTCATAGAAGTTGGTGCTGTTGTCGATGCCCTGCACCCGGGTCTGCACCAGCTTGTCGAGGTTGCTCACCGAGGTGTAGAGGTTCACCGGCGGGTTGAGCAGCAGCACGCGCTTGAAGTCGAAGGCGCGGCGGGTTTCGTCGATCTGGCTGACGAAGGCGGCATGCAGCGCACCGAGGCTGTAGCCGGTAAGCAGGTATTCGCTGACTTGCAGCTTCGGGTGCTGGGCGCGCACCGCCTGCATCGCCCGGTACAGGTCGTCGGCATCGTCCGGGCTGTAGCCTGGCGTGGCGAAGCGCGAGGCGGCGGCCATGAAGTCGTAGCTGGTTGGCGAGGACAGCTGTACGACATGGAAGCCGGCGCCATAGAACAGCTTCTTCAGGTATTCGGTGATGCTGCTGGCGTAGCTGGCGCCGGTGCCGGAGATGATGAAGATCAGCGGCGCGCGGCCCTTCTGTTCGGCCAGGCGGTATTGCAGCTTGGTCACCGGCCAGAAGTTGTCCAGCAGTTCGAACTCCCGGTCCGGGCGCAGGCGAACCGAGTAGTCGCTCTGGTCGATGTCACGGTCATCCGGCAGGGCAGGGCGCAGTTCGGGCGGTGTGGTGGCGATGGTCGCCTCGAACGGGTTGGCCAGCGGATAGCCGTAGCTTTGCGCGTCCACATCGGCGGCCGTCGCGGAGACACAGAAGACCAGGCCGCCGAGCAGGGCGGCGAGTCGGGCAAGGCTGGGCATGTGGTAAGTCCCTTTTAATAAGCGAACATCGGGATTGAAGCGCTCGCTTATGACAGCAGCAAGTCGGGCAAAGTGCCACGTTGCCGTCAACAAGATACATCGAGTCGGTCTGTCCAGCGTCCTTTTCGTCGCCTGCGGGTGTCGCCCTCGGGGTAGGCGGATGCCGGCGTCACGCGTGGTGATGCAACCAGGCGTGCTTGGGAATCGAGTCCTCGCGCTTGCGCTGCTCCAGGCGTGCCCAGACTTTCTCGTGGAAGTAGAAACCGACCGAGTTGCACAGCGGCTCCACTGCAGCCACCAGGCCGCTGACCGCGATGCTGCCGGTCAACAGGTAGGCCACGCCGAAGGCGATGCAGAAGTGCATGATGGTGAAGGTCAGGGTCTTGAGCATGGCGCACCTCGATGAGAATCATTTACCGATGAGGCTCAGGTTAGTACGCCGCAGGTGCCCGGTGAAATGCGCTGTGTCCATGGCCTCGATAGCCTGCGTGCATGAAAGGTTCTCGTGTGAAAGCGGCCGTCTATTCACTTCTCCCGCTTGCCTGCGGCGCGCTAGAGTGCCGCTCTTCATCACAGGGAGTCCCGGTTCATGCACATCCGAGATATCGCCTTTTGCATCACCGACTGGTCCGCCGTCACGCCAACCGAGCACCCGGGCGAAACCGGTCTCGCGCGCTGGAGAACCTGCCAGTTTGGCGAGGTGCGGGTGCGCATGGTCGAGTACTCGCCGGGCTATCTGGCCGACCATTGGTGCCGCAAGGGCCATGTACTGTTGTGCCTGGAGGGCGAGCTGCACACCGAACTGGAGGATGGCCGCGTCTTCGTGCTGGGTCCGGGGATGAGCTACCAGGTGGCTGACGACGCCGAGGCGCACCGTTCCTTCACCGAACAGGGTGCACGGCTGTTCGTGGTCGACTGAACCCTCGCCCGCCGTGGCAATTTGCCTTGCCTATTCATGAGTCTGATGGAGGGCGGTGTCCCCGGTCTTCCTCGCTACACTCTCTGGCATTCCCACAGGACATGTAAGGCAGGTTCGCTATGCAAAACCGCATGATGATCACGGGGGCCGGTTCCGGCCTGGGGCGCGAGATTGCCTTGCGCTGGGCTCGCGATGGCTGGCGCCTGGCGCTGGCGGACGTCAACGAGGCTGGCCTGGCGGAAACCCTCAAGCTGGTGCGCGAGGCCGGCGGCGACGGCTTCACGCGCCGCTGTGACGTGCGTGACTACAGCCAGCTGACGGCACTGGCGCAGGCCTGCGACGAGCAGTTCGGCGGCATCGACATCATCGTCAACAATGCGGGGGTGGCTTCCGGTGGCTTCTTCAGCGAGCTGTCGCTGGAGGACTGGGACTGGCAGATCTCGATCAACCTGATGGGCGTGGTCAAGGGCTGCAAGGCCTTTCTGCCGCTGCTGGAGAAGAGCAAGGGCAAGATCGTCAACATCGCCTCGATGGCGGCACTGATGCAGGGGCCGGCGATGAGCAACTACAACGTGGCCAAAGCCGGCGTGGTGGCGCTGTCGGAGAGCCTGCTGGTGGAGTTGCGGCAGCAGGAGATCGGCGTGCATGTGGTCTGCCCGTCGTTCTTCCAGACCAACCTGCTGGACTCCTTCCGCGGCCCGACCCCGGCGATGAAGGCCCAGGTCGGCAAGCTGCTGGAAAGCTCGCCGATCAGCGCGGCGGACATCGCCGGCTACATCCATGACGAGCTGGCCAAGGGCAGCTTCATGATCCTGCCGCACGAGATGGGGCGCATGGCCTGGGCGCTGAAGCAGAAGAACCCGCAGGCGCTCTACGACGAGATGGCCGGCATGGCCGAGAAGATGCGCGGCAAGGCCCGAACCGTCAGCTGACCAACAGGTCAGTTATTTGCCCCTGCAGGCTTGCCTGGCAAGGTCTGCGGGGGTAGGGTGACGGCCCCGGCCTGCCTGCCGCCCTGACCTTGGATACACCGTGAAACCAGCCTCTCGGGCCCTGCTGTTGATGGCCCTGGTGCTGGCGGCGATCAATTTGCGCCCCGGCATCACCTCCCTCGCGCCTCTCATCGAACGCATCGCCGACGAACTGTCGCTCAGTCGCGGTTTCATCAGCCTGACCACGGCACTGCCGGTGCTGTGCATGGGCCTGTTGGCCCCGCTGGCGCCCCGTCTGGCCGTGCGCTGGGGGCTGGAGCGCACCATCATGCTCTGCCTGGCCCTGATCGGCCTGGCCCTGCTGGCCCGTCTGGCCGCGCACCAGAGCGCCGTGCTGATCGGCAGTGCCATTGCCCTGGGCGCTGCCATTGCGGTCGCCGGGCCCTTGCTGTCCGGCTTCATCAAACGCCATTTCGCCGGTCAGATGAGCCGTGTGGTGGGCTGGTACTCGCTGGGCATGGCCATCGGTGGCGCCGGTGGTGCCGTGCTGACCGCGCCGGCGACGCAGCTGTTCGGTGACGCCTGGCACCTGGGGTTGGCCATATGGGCGCTGCCGGCGCTGCTTGGGGTGATGCTCTGGCTGTGCCTGCCCAACCAGAGTGGCAGTACGGAGGAGCGCGAGGGCGGCGGGCTGCCCTGGCGCCAGCCGCGCGCCTGGCTGATCAGCGGCTTCTTCGCGATTCAGGCCGGTCTGTTCTATGCCATCGCGACCTGGGCCGTGGCGCGCTACCACGAAGCGGGCCTGAGCATGCTGCACAGCAACTCGCTGCTGAGCTTCATCATGCTGATGGGCCTGCCCAGCTCCTTCCTGCTGCCCTGGCTGGCGCAGCGCTACGACGCACGCTATCAGCTGTTGCTGGCCTGCGGCGTGATCACCTGCAGTTGTCTGGCGATGATCACCTTCCTGCCACGCGTGGTGCCGGAACTGTGGGCGGTGATCATGGGCTTCTCCCTGGGCGGCTCCTTCGCCCTGTCGCTGGTGTTGCCGCTGTACGAGGCAGGCTCGCCGCTGGCGGTCAGCCGCTGGACCGCGATGATGCTCTTCACCGGATATGGTCTCGGCTGCCTGACGCCGATTCTCACCGGTCTGGCGCGGGACCTCTCGGGCAGCTACCAGTTGCCGTTCATGGTGCTCACGGCCCTGGCCCTGGTGATGATCCTGATGGCCTGGCTGCTGGGGCGCGGTCGACGCCGGCAACGCTAGAATTCGCGCCAGTTCCTTTCTTGCCCTGGCAGGCTGTGTTAGAAGGCTTTCTGCTTATTCAGGAGTGCCGGTGTGGAGTCAGAATCCATCGTCTATGGCTGTATCCGCGACTGGCCCTCGGATGATCCCGAGCTACGTCGCTTGCGTCGTGAAACCAACCATGGCGTGCTCGCCGAACTGCCGGCCGGTGAACTCTGGCCGTTTCTTGGTCGCGAGATGTTCTCCTTCTGCGAACTGCCGGGGGCGGGGCTCTACCAGACCCAGGTGATCCACTTCGGCGCCAGCTACGGCGCGGTGGAGTACGAATGGAACCTGTGGATCGAGGCCTTCGAGGCGCTGCTCAAGCGTCTGTACTGGGCCAGCGCGGTGGTCCATCTGGAAACCGAGCTCAACGGTATGCACACCTTCCGCTGGGAGTCCGACAGTGGCTTTCACAGCCCGCAGGAGGGTTCCCTGCGCGTGCGGTGTGCCTGGGAGCGCGAAGGCGCCTTGCGCGGCTAGGCTGGGGCGATGATCAATTACCTGTGGTTCCTGCTCGCAGCCGCGTTCGAGATCGCAGGTTGCTACGCCTTCTGGATGTGGCTGCGGCTCGACCGCAGTGCCTGGTGGATAGTGCCGGGGCTGCTCAGCCTGGCACTGTTCGGCCTGTTGCTGACCCGCGTCGAAGCCGCCTTCGCCGGGCGCGCCTATGCGGCCTATGGCGGCGTCTACATCGTCGCCTCGCTGGCGTGGCTGGCACTGGTCGAGAAGAGTCGGCCGCTACTCAGCGACTGGCTGGGTGCAGCGCTGTGCCTGGCGGGTGCTGCGATCATCCTGCTCGGGCCGCGCATCCAGGGCCCCTGATCCGCTTATAAGCAGTGGAAGTAAAAAAGTTCCGCTGTAATCAAATCTTTATATATCGGCAACTGAGCTGAAATAACCCCCCGCCAAGATTCCCCCCAACACGAACGAGCCCATCGCTCGGGTGTTTTCAACACTTAAAGTTCAACAGGGGAATCCTCGATGATCCGTAAGCACTTCGCCGGTTTCGCAGCCAGCGCTCTGGCTCTGGCCGTCTCCGCCCAGGCTTTCGCCGGTACTGTTACCACTGACGGCGCCGATATCGTGATCAAGACCAAAGGCGGCCTGGAAGTCGGTACCACCGACAAGCAGTTCGGCTTCAAGATCGGCGGTCGTCTGCAAGCGGACTACAGCACTTTCGACGGCATCTACACCAGCAATGGTGACAACGCCGATGCGGCCTATTTCCGTCGCGCGTTCCTTGAACTGTCCGGCTACGTCTACAAGGACTGGGCTTACGTGCTCAGCTATGACTTCTCGCACAACGCCGGCAGCTCGGAAGACGGCTATTTCGACGAAGCCTCCATCGCGTACAACGGTTTCTCCCCGGTTTCCATCAAGGTCGGTCGCTTCGACCCCGAGTTCGGTCTGGAAAAAGCCACCAGCTCCAAGTGGGTCACCGCCCAGGAGCGTAACGCTGCTTACGATCTGGTCGATTGGGCCAACAGCCACCAGAACGGCATGGGTATCCAGGTTTCCGGCACCGCTGGCGACTCCCTGTACGGTTCCTTCAGCCTGAGCTCCAAGGACCAGAACGACGTCGACGGTGAAAGCACCAAGCAGTTCAACGTGCGTGGTGTCTTCGCTCCGATGCATGAAGCCGGCAACGTCCTGCACCTGGGTGTGAACTACGCTCATCGTGACCTCTCCGACACTGCCTTCGACGGCCGTATCCGCAGCCGTATGGGCATGCGCGGCGTGAGCACCAACGGCGGTAATGACGCTGGCACCAACGGCAACCGCCTGGTTCTGGGTGGTATCAACGTTTCCCCGGCTGGTTCCTACGACGATGACAGCGCCTTCGGTATCGAAGCCGCATTCGCCATGGGCCCGTTCTCGGTGCAGGGCGAATACATCAAGCGTGAGATGGAAGCCGACAGCGCTGCCTACGACGACATCGAAGGCAAGGGTTACTACGCCCAGGTGGCTTACACCCTGACCGGTGAAGCGCGTGGCTACAAACTCGGCAAGTTCGACGCCATCAAGCCTGACAACAAGCAGATTGGTGCCTGGGAACTGTTCTACCGTTACGACAACCTGTCGGTGGATGACGACAACGGCGCGCGTGCCGCGATCGGCGACATCGAAGCCAAGGTGCACAACCTGGGTGTCAACTGGTACGTGAACGACTCCGTCAAGATCAGCGGTGTGTACGTCAAGGCCAAGGTCGACAACGCGACCAACGCCAATGGCGACGACGATGGCGACGGCATGGTTTTCCGCGCACAGTACGTGTTCTAAGCAAAACCTGATCGCTCCTCTCTGAACCCCGCCATGTGCGGGGTTTTTTTATGCTGCTTGGCTTTGGAGCGGAGTGTGGCGAGCTGACGAGCGCGGCCAGGGCAGGGGCTGGTGCATGACGCTTCTCGATTGGAGTTGAGGGTTTGGCTGCTGGCAGCCATCTTGCTTGGGTGCCGTTGGATATATAGTGCAACCTCGCCTCTGGGATTCGTTGTCATGCCCGTCACCACCCTCGATTCACTTCACGCGCTCTCTGCCGATACCTGGGACGCCCTGTTGCCTGGTGCTCAGCCGTTTCTGCGGCATGCATTTCACAGCGCTCTCGAAGACAGCGGCAGTGTCGGGGGCGACAGTGGCTGGCAGCCGTCGCATCGTCTCTGGTGCGATGACCAGGGGCAGGTGAGGGCGGCGTTGCCGGCCTATCTGAAGCGGCATTCCTATGGCGAGTACGTGTTCGACCACGCCTGGGCCGATGCCTGTCGGCGCGCCGGGATCGCCTATTACCCGAAGTTGCTGGGCGCCGTGCCGTTTTCGCCGGTTGCCGGCGCGCGGCTGCTCGGGGAGCCCCGCTGCGCGGGCGCGATGCTCGATGAGCTGACGGCCGAGCTGGAGGCGCAGGGGTTGTCGAGCCTGCACATCAACTTCACCAGTCCGGCATGCGATGCGCTGCTGAACGGCCGTGACGGCTGGCTGGAGCGCCTGGGCTGCCAGTTTCACTGGAACAATCGCGGTTACCGTGACTTTCAGGACTTTCTCGACGCGCTCAGCTCGCGCAAGCGCAAGCAACTGCGCAAGGAACGTGAGCAGGTCGCGGGGCAGGGCATCGAGTTCGAGCGACGCCTGGGTCACCAGCTGAGCGAGCAGGAGTGGGACTTCGTCTACCACTGCTACGCCAACACCTATCACGTACGGGGGCAGGCGCCCTATCTGACGCGGGCCTTCTTCAGCCTGCTGGCCGAGCGCATGCCGGAGATGATTCGCCTGGTGTTCGCGCAGTTGCGCGGTCGGCCGGTGGCCATGGCATTCAGCCTGGTGGACGGGGATACCTTCTATGGCCGCTACTGGGGCTGCCTGGCCGAATTCGACCGGCTGCATTTCGAAACCTGCTTCTACCAGGGCATGGAACTGGCCATCGCCGAAGGCTTGCGGCGTTTCGATGCCGGCGCGCAAGGGGAGCACAAGCTGATCCGGGGTTTCGAACCGGTCATCACGCGTTCCTGGCACTATCTCTGCCATCCGGGGCTGCGTGCTGCCGTCACCGACTTCCTCGTGCAGGAGCGTTCCGGCGTGCTGTCCTATGCCGAAGAAGCACGCAGCTACCTGCCGTTTCGCCATGCCGGCGAGAGTTGACCAGTCGCTCAGGTAGTGCCGGCGGGCATGCAGCAGCCGTTCGCCGGAAGTTCCCCTGGGCGTAGGTTTCTGCAAAAACTCCAGAGCTTTCGGCAAGAAGCCCGTTCGGTTCTGCCACTAAATTCCGCCCTTCACTTTCGTTACGACCGTTTTTACCCTTATGTATTGGTCAGACCAGCGTTGCTGGGCTAGACCCATAGCCAGGGGCGTTGCGTGATTGCAGCACGGTCGTGACGCGATTCGGTGGCCGCAGGCGTCAGCCAGGGAGATCGGGAAGCGTGCTTCCTGATCGTGCTCACCCGGCATCGGTGTGACGAGGAAAAGAGACCGGAGCCCGCATCCGCACAGGCGGATGCAGCATGCCTTCAGGGCTCGGTGCCCGAGAACAACAAACGAGAGGGGAGCCCCCCAATGACAGCTAGTACTCCAATGCTCGTCACCTTCGTGGTGTACATCGCAGCCATGGTACTGATCGGCCTGATCGCCTATCTGCGTACCAAGAACCTTTCCGATTACATCCTGGGTGGCCGCAGCCTCGGCAGCTTCGTGACCGCGCTGTCCGCAGGTGCCTCCGACATGAGCGGCTGGCTGCTCATGGGCCTGCCGGGCGCGATCTTCGTTGCCGGTATTTCCGAAAGCTGGATTGCCATCGGCCTGGTCATCGGCGCCTACCTCAACTGGCTGTTCGTCGCCGGTCGCCTGCGCGTGCAGACCGAGCACAATGGCAACGCCCTGACCCTGCCTGACTACTTCACCAACCGCTTCGAAGACAACAGCCGCATCCTGCGCATCTTCTCGGCAGTGGTCATTCTGGTGTTCTTCACCATCTACTGCGCCTCCGGCGTGGTGGCTGGCGCCCGTCTGTTCGAAAGCACCTTCGGCATGAGCTACGAAACCGCCCTGTGGGCCGGTGCCGCAGCGACCATCGCCTACACCTTCATCGGTGGCTTCCTGGCGGTGAGCTGGACCGACACCGTGCAGGCCACCCTGATGATCTTCGCCCTGATCCTGACCCCGGTATTCGTGCTGATCGGCACCGGTGGCTTCGATCCGGCGATGACCGCCATCGAGGCGGTCGACCCGAGCCACTTCGACATGCTCAAGGGCGCCACCTTCATCGGCGTGATCTCGCTGATGGCCTGGGGCCTGGGCTACTTCGGCCAGCCGCACATCCTGGCGCGCTTCATGGCCGCCGATTCGGTCAAGTCGATCCCGGCTGCCCGTCGCATCTCCATGACCTGGATGATCCTGACCCTGGCCGGTGCCGTGGCCGTCGGTTTCTTCGGCATCGCCTACTTCTCCGCGCATCCTGAACTGGCCGGCCCGGTCGGCGAGAACCCGGAGCGCGTCTTCATCGAGCTGTCCAAGCTGCTGTTCAACCCCTGGATCGCCGGTATCCTGCTGTCCGCCATCCTGGCCGCGGTGATGAGCACCCTGAGCTGCCAGCTGCTGGTGTGCTCCAGTGCGCTGACCGAGGACTTCTACAAGGCATTCCTGCGCAAGGGCGCTTCGCAGTCCGAGCTGGTCTGGGTCGGCCGCGGCATGGTGCTGCTGGTCGCGCTGGTCGCCATCGCCCTGGCCGCCAACCCGGAAAACCGCGTACTTGGCCTGGTGTCCTACGCCTGGGCCGGCTTCGGTGCCGCCTTCGGTCCGGTGGTGATCCTCTCGCTGCTGTGGAAAGGCATGACGCGCAATGGCGCGCTGGCCGGCATGCTGGTCGGTGCCACCACCGTGATCGTGTGGAAGAACTGGATTGGCATGGGGCTGTACGAGATCATCCCGGGCTTCATCCTCGCCACCCTGGCGATCGTGATCTTCAGCCGCATCGGTCAGGCCCCGAGCCAGTCGATGCTCAGCCGCTTCGATGAGGCCGAGAAGGAATACAAGTCGGCGTAAGTGCGCTGGCTGTAGCCGAAGGCGATGACTGGCAGACAGTCATCGCCTTTTTCTTTGCGCTGGCGTTAAGGTAGGCGCCTGCCATTTCGCAACGGATGTCCGCATGACCAGCAACGACCCTCTCCACGGCCTGACCCTGCAGGCGATTCTCGGCGCATTGGTGGAACGCCTGGGCTGGGATGGCCTGGCGCGGCAGATCGATGTGCGCTGTTTCAAGCATGAGCCCAGCATCAAGTCGAGCCTGGCCTTCCTGCGCAAGACGCCCTGGGCCCGTGCCAAGGTCGAGCAGCTCTACCTCCAGCAGTTCAAGTCCTGAGTCCGCTCAGTTGGGCGACAGGCCAAGCGTCTGCAGCGCCTGACGGTAGTTCGCACCGGCCATGCGCAGGCCGTTGTTGTGGTTGGCGCCGTCGATCAGCAGCAGTTGCTTGGGTTCACTGGCCGCAGCGAACAGCTCCTCGCTGAAGCGCGACGGCACGTAGCGATCATCACGACCGTGGGCGATCAGCACCGGCACACCGACTGCGCCAATCTTGCCGAGCGAGTCGAAGTCCTGCGACAGCAGCCAGCGCACGGGCAGCGAGGTATGGGTGACTGCAGCGGCAATGTCGCCCAGGTTGGTGAAGCTGGATTCGACGATCAGCCCGCCGGCTTGTGCGCTGCTGTGTTCACTGGCCAGTTCATGGGCCAGGTTGACGGCCACGGCACCTCCGAGGGAGTGGCCATAGATGAAGCGCTTGCCCGGCTCGGGTTGCAGGCGAGCCAGGTGCTGCCAGGCGATTGCAGCGTCCTGGTAGACGCTGCGCTCGGAGGGCAGCGCGCCACGACTCTGGCCGAAACCGCGGTAGTCCACGGCCAGCACCGAGAATCCCATGGCATGCAGTTGCTCGATTCGAAACAGCTGGCCCGTCAGGTTCCAGCGAGAGCCGTGCAGATAGAGCAGGGTTGGCGCGTCCTGCCGGCTGGCGGGCCACCACCAGGCATGCAGGCTTTCCTCGGCCGTCAGCTCGGGTGATTGCAGTTGCACGTCCTCGAGCCCGGCCGGCAGGCCATTGAACCAGCGGGCCGTGCCCGGCTCGATACGGAACACCAGTTCGCGCTCGGTCTGCTCCAGTTTGGCGCAGCCTATCGGCAGCAATACCAGCAGGCACGCGAGGATGATCAGGCTCAGGCGACGACGGCGCAGCAGGGCCAGCCAGGACAGGGGCATGGGCGACACTCACGAAAGAAAGACGGTGGTGCTGCCATGGACTGCACAGGCGCTGCCGGGTTTCCTGCGCCTGCCCCCGCGCTGGTTACCAGGTGTTACCGCCTGCTGATCTGAGGGGCGCTCAGGGGCGCCTGGCATCCGGTCGCGCTGCCTGGCTCCAGATAGGGCGCGAGTATCGGCGCCATGCCCTTGAGCACCTGCACCGGCAGCGCCGAGGTGAAGGTGAAGCGCTCGGCTTCTCGCCCCGGCACGAAGGCGGTGAGCGTGCCGTAATGGCGCGGGCCGAGGAAGAACACGAAGGTGGCCGTGCGGTTCATCGCCCGTGAGCTGATCACCCGGCCGCCGGCGCCAACGCTCTCGACTCGGTTGTCACCAGTGCCGGTCTTGCCGCCGAGTGTCAGGCTGTGGCCGTCCTGCAGCTGGAAGCTGCCCTGCAGCCGGCGCGCGGTGCCTCCCTCCACCACCTGGGACAGGGCGTCGCGCAACGCGGCGGCGACTTCGGAGGCCATCACCCGCCTACCTCCCCGAGTATCGCGCTCGACGCGGGTCTCGTAGGGCGTGTCGGTGGCGAAGTGCAGCGCATCGATGCGCAGGACGGGTTGGCGAATGCCGTCGTTGAGGATGATGCCCATCAGCTCCGCCAGCGCTGCCGGCCGATCCCCGGAGCTGCCCAGCGCGGTGGCCAGCGACGGCACCAGATGCTGGAAGGGGTAGCCCAGGTTCTGCCAGCGGCGATGGATGTCGGAGAAGGCTTCGACTTCCAGCATGATGCGGATGCGACTGTCGCGCGCGCTCTTGTGGCGGCTGCGCAGCAGCCAGCCGTAGACCTCCTGGCGCTCGTCGACGCTGGCGGCGACGGCGTCGTTGAAACTGGCCTGCGGGTGGTCGATCAGGTAGCCCAGCAGCCACAGCTCCAGCGGGTGCACACGGGCGATGTAGCCCTGGTCGGGGAGGCTGTAGGCGCCAGGCCCGTAGTCCTGGTAGAGGCGCGTGATGCGCTGCTCGCTGAGCCGTTCCTGCGGCAGCTGGGCGCGCAGGAATGCGGCGAAGCTGGCCTCGTCGGCGTGCGGCAGCAGATAGCGGTGCACGGCGGCGAGGCGCACCGAGGTCTGGCGCAGGCCGCTGATGAAGGTCTCCAGGCGCTGTTGCTCGGGCTGGCCCTGGTACTTGCGCCAGAAGCGCAGGAGAAAGGTGCGTCCTTCGCGGTCGGCGAAGCGCTGCAGGTATTTCAGGCGGCGCGGGTCCTTGTCGTCCTTGAGCAGCTCGGCGCTGTTCTGGTAGGTGCTGTAGCGCACCAGATCGCGCATCAGGCGTACGAAGGGCAGGTTGATCGACTCGCGCAGGGCCTCGCGCAGGGTCGGGTTGCGGCCGTTGTCCTCGCGGCGGAAGTTGCCGAAGCTGTGCAGGCCGCCGCCGGTGAAGAAGCGTTCGTTGGGATTGGCCGAGTAGCGCCGCTCCAGCGCCGCCTGCAGCATGCCGGCCAGCTCCGCCTGCGGGTTGGCCTGCAGGTAGTCGACCGCCCAGCGGCTGAGGTGATCCTGGCGGGCGATGTCCACTTCACGCAACTCGGCCGGGGTCTTGCCTGCGTGCTGCCGATGCAGTTCGGCGATGATCTCCAGGTAGGTGGCCAGCACGCGCAGCTTGGCGGTCGAGCCCAGTTCGAGCTTGCTGCCCTCGTTGATATCGAACGGCTGGTCGGTGCTGTCAGTCTGCACCCGCACCCGACTGCCGGTCGCGGTGCGCTCGAACAGGGTGAAGCTGTAGCGCACCTCCGCGGTCTTCTCCGGGGACAGCAGGCGCTCGCCGAACAGGCCGATCTGCCCGGCGAACTGCGGTTCGGCCAGTTGCTGCAGGTAGTGGCTGACCTGCTGCTGCAGGTCGTACTGCAGGGTGCTGCTGGCGGCAAGGTCGAGGCGGTCGAGGTCGTAGAACGGCATGCCCAGCAGGTTGGAGAGGCGCGAGCGGGCGACGCTGATGCCTTTGTCGTTCTCCTGCACGCGCAGGTTGGGCTCCAGTTGCCAGTCCCGATAGACCAGGCGCTGGCCCAAGGCGGCGTCCAGCAGGTCGTGGTCGATCAGCCCGCCACTGGCCAGCAGGCGGATGTGGCTCTCGGTCAGGTCCTCCAGGTCGTGCCGGCCCTGGGCCAAGTAATAGGATGGGCGGCGCTGGGCGATCATCAGCGACAACACCTGGCGCAGCGCCAGGCCCCGTTCGGCGAGGCTGGCCTCGGTCGAGCGGGCGGGATCGAGCAGGGCATTGCTGCGTTCGAAGTCCGCCCCGTACCAGATGCGCAGGCCGTCCGCCAGGCCGTGCACCTCGCCATGGCCTGGCGCAGCGGAGAGCGGCACGCTGTTGAGGTAGTCGCGCACGATGCGCTGGCGCGTCTCCAGCGTCTGCGGCCCCTGCTGGTAGGCGCGCACGCTGGCGGAAATCATCTGCCGCAGCTTTTCCCCGGCGGACAGGGTCAGCCCGTCCGGGGAGTGACGGTACTTCTCCAGCTGGGTTGCCAGCGTGCTGCCGCCGGCCGACTGGTCCTGAAGGTCGAGCACCTTGCCCACCTGGGACAGTGCGGCAATGGCGAAGCGTGGCCAGTCCACCGCCGGGTTGGCCAGCGGTTGCGCCTGGTCGAGCAGGTGACGGTTCTCGATGAACAGCAGGCTGTTCACCACCAGGGGCGGAATGCTGGCGAAATCGGCATAGCCCTGGCGCGGATAGAGAAATGTGTAGAAGGGGCTGCCACGGCAGTCACTGATGCTCAGGCCACTCTGGCTCTTCTCGGTGAACGGCGGGAAGAGGCCGCGGCGGGTGTAGGCCAGCAGTGCGTCGGAGAAGCGCGACTGCGCGCTGATCAGGTAGTCGCGCTGCTGCAGGCGCTCCAGCATCAGCGGCAGGTAGGCATAGCCCTGGCGCTTGTCGAACGGCCCATCGGACGGGTAGACGATGCGTTCGCTGGGGCCGGGCTCGACCTGGTAGCCGAGGCTGGCCGCATAGCGGCTCAGCTCG
This sequence comes from Pseudomonas sp. REST10, assembly GCF_029542605.1. Lineage (NCBI taxonomy): Bacteria > Pseudomonadati > Pseudomonadota > Gammaproteobacteria > Pseudomonadales > Pseudomonadaceae > Pseudomonas > Pseudomonas sp. REST10. The sequence goes on from NZ_CP035677.1 coordinate 1,623,988, forward strand.
CGTGACTGGAAGTGCGCGCTGCGCGACTCGTATACCAGCAGCGCCGTGCCGAGCAGCACCAGCAAGGTCAGCAGGAGATAGAGGTAGGTGCGCCAGCGACGCTTGCTGGTCGGCGCACCAGACGGGTCCTGCAGGTCGGGCGAGCGGACCAGGACACCGTGCTGCGGGTTGGATTGCCATGATGCGCCCATATACCACCGGCCTGGCCTGTCGGCCTCATGTGAACTGCACCAGTGCTCGCGTGCCGGCAGCACTGCGCTCGTCGCCACTCATGCACTACAGCTTAGTCGATGGCGCCTGCGGTATTGCTCCGCCAACAGGGCTGCTAGACTCGCTGCAACGCAAGATGCAGGGGGCCCCGCATGCAGCGCGACCATCGAGAACAGCTTCAGCAGAGCTGGCAGGCCAACGCCGATGCCTGGGCTGCCGCCGTGCGCGAGCAGCGCATCGAGAGCCGTCGCCTGGTCACCGATGCCGCCATCATCCAGGCGGTGCTGGCGCTGCAGCCCAGGCGTGTGCTGGACATCGGTTGCGGCGAGGGTTGGCTGTGCCGGGGGCTGGCGGAGCATGGCATCGAGCCGGTGGGCGTGGATGCTTCGGCACCCCTGATCGAAGCCGCTCGTGCCGCCTGCGACGGGCGCAGCCAGTACCGTGTCTGTGGCTATGCCGAGCTGGATCAGCATGCCGAGCAGCTCGGGCGTTTCGAGGTGCTGGTGTGCAATTTCGCCTTGCTGGAGGAGCCCCTGCAGCCGGTGTTGCAGAGCCTGCATGCCCTGCTCGCACCTGGCGGCAGCCTGCTGATTCAGACCTTGCACCCCTGGCGCGCCAGCCATGGCGAACCCTATCAGGATGGCTGGCGGGTGGAGGACTTCGCCGGTTTTGGCGAGGGCTTTCAGGCGCCCATGCCCTGGTTCTTCCGCACCTTGCAATCCTGGCTGACGCTGTTCGGCGAGACCGGCTGGCGCCTGGAATGGCTGCAGGAGCCGTTGCACCCCGAAAGCGTCCAGCCGGTTTCCCTGCTGCTTCTGCTCAAGCCACTCTGAACCGGCGACGTTCGTCGGCCATGGCGTGGCAGTGAGCCGCGCGCTCAATCACTCGAGGATCTGTCGATGCGCAAGATTGAACTGGCTGGTACCCGGGTACCGGTGATCGGGCAGGGCACCTGGCGCATGGGGGAAGACCGGCAGCAGCGTGCGCGCGAGGTCGCGTCGCTGCGTGAGGGGCTGGACCTGGGCATGACGCTGATCGACAGCGCCGAGATGTATGGCGAGGGTGGTGCCGAGCAGGTAGTGGGAGAAGCCATTGCCGGGCGTCGTGACGAGGTGTTCCTGGTCAGCAAGGTGTACCCGCACAATGCCAGCCTGGACGGTGTGCAGGCGGCCTGCGAGCGCAGCCTCAAGCGCCTTGGCTGCGAACGTATCGACCTGTATCTGCTGCACTGGCGTGGGCGTTTTCCGCTGGCGGAAACCGTGGCAGGCTTCGAGCGCTTGCGCGAACAGGGCAAGATCGGCGCCTGGGGTGTTTCCAACTTCGACCTGGACGATCTGCTGGAGCTGGATCAGCCGGGCTGCAGCACCAATCAGGTGCTGTACAACCTTGAGGCACGTGGCATCGAATATGACCTGCTGCCCTGGCAGCAGCGTGCTGCGATGCCGTTGATGGCCTACTGCCCGCTCAGTCAGGCGGGGGCGTTGCTGCACGCGCCTGCGTTGTGCGCGGTCGCCGAGCGGCATGGGGTGACGCCGGCCCAGGTGGCACTGGCCTGGACGCTCAGGCAGGACGGGGTGATCGCCATTCCCAAGGCGGTTGGCAGCGCGCACCTGCGCGACAACGTGGCGGCGGCTGCCATTGTCCTCGATACGCACGACCTGGAGTCGCTGGATGCGGCCTTCGCGCCGCCGCAGCGCAAGCGTCCGCTGGAGATGGTCTAGCGCCCCGGAGCGGGGCAGGCCGGTGGTCAGTTGGCCGGGTCGGCGGCCAGACGCCCGGCATCCTTGAGCAGGGCCTTGAGGAAGGCATCCTGCAGCTCGGGGTCGTTGCGGGTCAGCTCGATCAGGCTCTGCTCCAGCTCGCTGGCTTCTTCCTCCAGGCCCAGATCGGAAAGGCGTTTGACCCGGTGTACCCACTGGGCGACATCATCGCCTTCGAGGTCGTCGAAGATCAGGTCGTGCGCCTCGCGCAGCTTGCCGCGCAGGGTGTGGCTGACCATCAGGGTCGTCTCGGCGCGGGCCAGGTCGTCGCCCAGGCGCTCCTCGACGCTCAGCTGCAACAGGTTCAGTCGCGTGATGTCCTGCTCGGTGAACGGGCTGTCCAGCAGATTGAGACGCAGCACGCCGGTGCTGTCGGTAAGCAGCTCGAAGCGTTGCTCCCCAGCCTGGACCTGTACCGCTCGTTCAGCCCAGGGCAGGTTGGTGTACTCCATGCGCCGGTCGCGCTGCAGCTCCTCGATGCTCGCCAGGTTCTGCTCGGCACGGCCGTTGGATTCCACGTTCATGAACGGATTCAGGCCCGCCATGCCGTAGCTGATCCAGTCGCGGGTCGCGGTTTCCGGCAGGCTGCCGAGCAGGACCACGTTGAGCACGTTGGCGCCGACGCCGGCCACGACCGCGACGGCCCCCACCGGCACCTCGTAAAGCTCGCGCCAGGGCTGATAGGGCGTGTAGCGGTCGTAACGGCGCGTCACCTCGAATGCGGTGACTTCGTAGCTCTTCTGGTCATGCACGCGGATACGCCGTTGCGGCAGCTCCAACACCTTGGGCTCGCCCGTATCGATCTGCAGCTGGTGATCCAGCAGCTTGCGTTCGATACGCTCCTCATGCTCGCTGCGCTGGGGGAGCTGGTTGGCGCAGCCGCTGAGAAAGAGGGCGCCGCACAGTGCGGCGCCAGTCAGGCGAAGGTTGTTGCTCGTGTGCATGATGTCTCGGTGCTACGTGATCAGCGGCTGATACGGGCTTGCAGGAAGGACAGGATCTCCGCCAGCGGTACGGCTTGCGGCTCGGTTTCGGCGCGGCTCTTGTACTCGAGGTTGCCCTCTGCCAGGCCGCGATCGCTGACCACCACGCGATGCGGGATGCCGATCAGCTCCATGTCGGCGAACTTGATGCCGGGGCTGGTCTTCTTGTCGCGATCGTCGAGCAGCACCTCGAAGCCCGCTGCGGTCAGTTGCGCATACAGTTTGTCGGTGGCTTCGCGCACCTGCTCGGTTTCGTAGCGCAGCGGTACCAGGGCGATGTGGAAGGGCGCCAGGGCGTCGTTCCAGCGGATGCCACGCTCGTCGAAGTTCTGCTCGATGGCGGCGGCCACGACACGCGATACGCCAATGCCGTAGCAGCCCATGCTCAGGGTCACCGGCTTGCCGTTCTCGCCGAGCACCTGGCAGTTCATCGCTTCGCTGTACTTGGTGCCCAGCTGGAAGATGTGCCCGACTTCGATGCCGCGCTTGATCTCCAGGGTGCCCTGGCCGTCCGGGCTGGGGTCGCCCGCGAGGACGTTGCGCAGGTCGGCGACGGCGGGCAGGGGCAGGTCACGCTCCCAGTTGACGCCGAAGTAGTGCTTGTCCTCGATGTTGGCGCCCGAGGCGAAGTCGCTCATCAGGGCGACACTGCGGTCGATCACGCAGGGAATCGGCAGGTTGACCGGGCCCAGCGAGCCGGGGCCGGCGCCGATGGCGGCACGAATCTCGGCCTCGCTGGCCATCTGCAGGGGGCTGGCAACGAGTTCCAGGTTGGCGGCCTTGATCTCGTTCAGCTCGTGGTCACCACGTACCACCAGCGCGATCAGCTTGCCTTCCTCGGCGGCGTGCACCACCAGGGTCTTGATGGTCTTTTCGATGGCCAGGCCGAAACCGTTGACCAGCGCCTCGATGGTCTTGGTGTCCGGGGTATCGACCAGACGCATTTCCTCGGTCGCGGCGCCGCGCGCGCTTTCACGCGGCACGGCCTCGGCCTTCTCGATGTTGGCGGCATAGTCGGAGACGGTGCTGAACGCGATGTCGTCCTCACCGGATTCGGCCAGCACGTGGAACTCGTGCGAGCCGGTGCCGCCAATGGAGCCGGTGTCGGCCTGCACCGGACGGTAGTCCAGGCCCAGGCGGCTGAACACGTTGCAGTACGCCTGGTGCATGCGGTCGTAGGTTTCCTGCAGCGACGCCTGGTCGGCATGGAAGGAGTAGGCGTCCTTCATGATGAACTCGCGGCCGCGCATCAGGCCGAAGCGCGGACGAATCTCGTCACGGAACTTGGTCTGGATCTGGTAGAAGTTGATCGGCAGCTGCTTGTAGCTGTTCAGCTCGTTGCGCGCCAGATCGGTGATCACTTCCTCGTGGGTCGGGCCGACGCAGAACTCGCGGTCATGACGGTCATGAACCCGCAGCAGTTCGGGGCCGTACTGCACCCAGCGACCGGATTCCTGCCACAGTTCGGCGGGCTGGATGGCCGGCATCAGCACTTCCAGCGCGCCGGCGGCATTCATTTCCTCGCGCACCACGTTCTCAACCTTGCGCAGCACGCGCAGGCCCATCGGCAGCCAGGTGTACAGGCCGGAGGCCAGTTTGCGGATCATGCCGGCACGCAGCATCAGCTGGTGGCTGATCACCACGGCATCGGAGGGAGTTTCTTTCAGGGTCGAGAGCAGGAACTGACTGGTACGCATGTTTGGCCGTTCTGTCGGTTGCTAGGGCTTGGAGTAGGCCGGCATTGTACGGTGCCTGTACAGTGGCGTACAGGACGGTTGCAGGTACTGCGACCGGCATTGGGCGCGGCGCTGCGTTAATCCAGGAGGGCGATGCTGTGGGACTGACTGCGCGTGAGGTTCAGACATTGATTCGGGCCGGGTTGCCCATGGCCGAGGACATCGACCTGCGTATCGACCGGCTCGACGAGGCGGGGGTGCTGGCGCGGGTTCCCTTTCATGCCAAATTGGTGCGTCCGGGCGGCACCTTGTCGGGGCCGACCATCATGGCGCTGGGCGATGCGGCGATGTACGCCGTGGTACTGGGGCGTCTGGGGCGCGTGGAGATGGCGGTGACCTCCAATCTCAACATCAACTTCCTGGTCAAACCTCAGCCGGTGGACCTGCTGGCCGAGGCGAGCATCCTGCGCCTGAGCCGGCGCCAGGCCGTCTGTGAGGTTTCGCTGTATTCGGCGGGGAACGAGGCTGAGCTGGTGGCTCACGTGACCGGGACATATGCGTTGCCGATCTGACGCAGCATCCTGCCCATAAAAAGAAACCCGGCCTAGGCCGGGTTTCTTTGTTGTCGAATCACGCAGTCGTTACAGAACGCTCAGCGGGTATTCGACGATCAGGCGGAAGTCATTGATGTCGCCGCCGTAGTCGTTGTCTGCACGGTAGAACGCATTACGGATACGGAAGGACAGGTCCTTCGCAGCGCCGTCCTGGATCACGTACTTGGCTTCGATGTCCAGCTCGCGCTCGGAAGCGTCAGAGTCAACGCCAACCACATCAATGTTGTCACCAACAATGTAGCGGGTCATGAAGCTCAGGCCAGGAATGCCGTAGCTCGCCATGTTGATGTCATAACGAACCTGCCAGGAGGTTTCGTCTTTGGCGTTGAAGTCGGAGTACTGAACCGAGTTGGCCAGCCAGATGGTGCCGCCACCATCGATATCGCCGTAACGATAGCTGGTGTCGCCGCTGGAGCGCTGGTGCGCAACGGTGAACTTGTGGGCGCCCATGGAGTAGGCAGCTGCCAGGCTCCAGATGTTGTTGTCCATCTCGCCCTGCAGCTCTTTGCCTTGGCCGCGAGTGCGGTAGCCGTTCAGGTCGAAGTTCAGTGCCTGATCATCTGCCAGCGGCAGGTTGTAGTTCAGGTTGACGTAGTACTTCTTGAAGTTGTCATCGGCGTCGGAGTAGTGCAGGGCAGCACTCAGATCGTCGGTGATGCTGTAGTTGGCGCCGAGGATGTTGATTTCCTTCAGGCCGAAGGTGTCGCGGTCAGTGCTGACCTGGCTGCTCATCGCGGTGAAGCGACCAGCGGTCAGTTCCAGGCCGGAGATTTCATTGCTGGTTACCAGAGTACCGGTAGCAACTTCTGGCAGCAGACGGCTGTCGTCGGTGGAGAATACCGGGCTGGCTACTTCCTGGTTACCGTACTTCAGAACGGTATCGGAAATACGGAACTTGATAGCGCCGCCAACTTCGGTCTGGGTGTCTTCGCTGTGGCCATCGCCAGCTTGGTCGAACAGACCGTTGCCACGGTGACCGCGGCCGCCGTCGAGCTTGATGCTGCTCAGGGAGTGAGCGTCGAAGCCGACGCCTACGGTGCCTTGGGTGAAGCCGGATTCGAACAGCAGGCGGATGCCCAGGCCGGTTTCTTCACGGTAGCTCTGAGCGTTGCGCTGAGGACCGCCAGAACGGAAGTCACGGTTCATGTACAGGGCACGGTTGAAGATGTTGAAGCTGCTATCTTCGATCAAACCGTTCGACTCGGACTGGCTGGATGCCACTGCCATCTGGGAAGTGCCCGCGGCGACTGCCAGGGCGATTACGCTCCACTTCATCACTTGCATCGTGATTGCTCCTTTGGTTTAGAAGAGTTGCGCTGCCCACTATTTTATTGTATGGGCGGCTCTTTCTTTTTGTGTCGGCGGTAACTTATAGCACGCAGCCAATTATGGCGATAGTTGCAGTCTATTCATTGCGGGTTCGTTCAGAACGGTGTCGCATGGCGTAATGAAGGATGTCGCAAATCTGTAGATCTTCACTTGCGTTGCGTTAGGCCGACGCTCTCGCGGTTCTGGGTTGCCTGGTACCGCTGTTATTGATCGACTGCACGGCGTGCCGGGCATTGCTCTGACAGTTAGCAAAAGTCGTGCTCAAAACGCCAGGGATTCTGCAAAAACGTGATTTCCCGGTGCGAACCCCACGCGCGGCTGCGTGGGCGTTGCATTCTGTGGGCTTGCCTGTCGCCTGCGTGGGCGGTTGCGGCGTTTTCTCCCGGGGCGAAGGGTGCACTGTGGTGAGGCGTCGCGGTAACGCTTGAGGCGAGGTATTACGGGAGGAAACAAAATGGTGCACGCCGACGGTGCGGGTGCCTGTGACGTGCCTTGTGCTGGTGCGACGCTGGCGGGTGAATTGTCGCGCGACCCTGCGTATGCTGCGCGCCATCGCGCCGGGTGTGGCTGGCGCTAAGCTTGATAGGGTTGGGTAAAGGAGGAAAACATCATGTTCACCCTGGATTCACGTCTTCAGCAGGACTGCCTGCTGGTCGGAGACTTTCCTCTCTGTCGCTTGCTGTTGATGAACGACGCCAGCTACCCCTGGTTCATTCTCGTGCCCCGGCGTGAAGAGGTCAGCGAGATCTTTCAGCTTGATGGCGCCGATCAGCGTCAGTTGTGGCAGGAGACTTCGTTGCTGGCCGAGACCCTCAAGGATACCTTCGCCGCCGACAAGATGAATGTGGCGACGCTGGGTAACGTGGTCAGCCAGTTGCACATGCACGTCATCGTGCGGCGGCGTGATGACGCGGCGTGGCCGGCACCCGTCTGGGGGCGGCAGCCGGCCAGGCCTTACGAGGACGCGCAGATACGCCAGATCATCGACAAGTTGCGTCTGGTGCTGACCGAGGACTTCCAGTTTGCCGGAGGCCTGGCATGAGCCTGGAAGCCAGAATCATGGAGCTGGAAAGTCGTTTGGCCTTCCAGGACGACACCATCCAGGCGCTGAGCGACGAGCTGGTCGAGCAGAACAGGCGTATCGAGCGCATGCAGCTGCAACTGACAGCGCTGGCGCGTCGCCAGGAGGAGTTGAACGGCCAGGTCGGCATTGCCGAGGACGAAGCGCCGCCACCGCACTACTGATATGAAAAAGCCCGGTTTCCCGGGCTTTTTCTTGTCGTCTTCAGCGCCGTGAGGGTGCTGCTGCGATCACATCTTCTGCCTGCAGGCCTTTGTCGCGCTGCATCACCGAGAACTCCACGCGCTGGCCTTCGATCAGGACGCGGTGGCCTTCACCGCGAATGGCGCGAAAGTGCACGAAGATATCCTCACCCGAATCGCGGGAGATGAAGCCGAAGCCCTTGGAGGTGTTGAACCACTTCACCGTGCCGGTCTCGCGGTCTTCCTGGCTGGCGCTGTGCTGTGCGACGGCGCGTGGCTGGCTGTCACGCGGTTGCGGGTTCAACTGGGCGGTCAGTTGGAAGGCTACCGCGATACCGATGGTCAGCAGCGGCAGCCAGATCGCCGGCTGGCCGCCGATGTTGGGTAGCGGGGCAAGCAGGATCAGGCTCTGCACCACGGCCGCCAGGATCAGCAGTGCCGATGACAGGTTGGCCAGTTGCTGGCGCGGGGCAGGCGTGTACTGTTGCGCTGCGGCGAGCAGGTTGAGCAGGCCGATCAGGTTCAGGTAGATGGCATCGGGTGTGGCGAGGAATGCACTGGAAAAACCGGGGACGGCAGACAGCAGCAGGGCGGCAAACCCTGTCACGAAATGGGCAATCTTCAACATGTTGGACGAACTCACTGATTGAATGATGACTCAAGGTGTTGCGGAGGGAGCGCACGCGGTGGATGGCCAGTCGAACGGTCATCCTGAGCGCCTGTGGAGCAAGGTCGGCGCCGCCGCAGGGTGATAATGCGGCGTGCCGTCCTATTTAACAGCAAAGGCGGGGGCTTCTCAAATCAAGCGCTTAGCATGGTCTCGCTCTTGGCGGGGTGGACCTGGTTGCGGCCGCTGCGCTTGGCTTGATAGAGCGCATCGTCCGCTCGGGTGAGCAGCGACTCGAAGTCGTCTTCCGCCTCGGCCATCGCGCAGCCGAACGACGCGGTGATGCTGTCCAAGACCTGGTCGGTGCGCCTGACCTTGATGCGCAGCGACTGGATCTTGTTGCGCAGTTGCTCGGCAAATTCGATCACTTCGCTGAAACCCTTGCAGTCGCGCAGTACCACGCAGAACTCCTCGCCACCGTAGCGCGCCGCAAAGGCGCCGGGAGGCAGCAGGTCGCGCAGGAGTTGACCGACGTGCTGCAGCACCCGGTCGCCGAGCGGATGGCCGTACTGGTCGTTGAACTGCTTGAAGTGATCGATATCCAGGATCACCAGCGCCAGGCCCTGCTGGGACTCCGCGAGGGCGCGCTCCAGCAGGCGGGTGAAGGCGTGGCGGTTGAAGACGCGTGTCAGGCTGTCCAGCGTTGCGGCCATGTGTGCGCGCTCCAACTGGCCGCGCAGATGGGTGATCTCCTGTTGTGCGGCGCGCAGGCGATAGAGGAACTTCTCCTGCTGGTCCTGCATCAGCTGGGTGCTTTCCTGCAGGTCGCTGAGAACGCTGGGCAGGTCGTCGATGACCGGTTCCTGCAGGGCGCTGAGGCCCTGGCTCAGGCTCTGCTGGTAGTGCTGGCTGCCGATGACGCTGTGCGAGACATCGTCTTCGATGTCATCGACCAGTTCGATCACCTGCTGCTGGCCGGCACGTGCCTCTTCCAGTTCGCCGCGGATGATGTAGTCGCGGAACAGCCGGCTTGCGGTCTCCGTCGGGAAGACATCGAAGTCTTCCACCGCCTTGTCCATGCGCCGATTGAGCTCCGGTTCGCTGCCCCGGCTGTAGGTGTACCACAGCGCGTAGTGCACCGGGTTCGGCGGTATGTCGTGGCGCATCATCAGGGGTACGGCCTGCTTCAGCAGCGAAGCCGCCTTGCGGGTTTCCTCCGGATACAGCTCGATGATGCTTGGCGGTTTGCTTGGTTGACTCATGGGGCGCGGGAACTCATTGGCGATTGGCCAGAGCATAGATCAGAGCGAGGCGGCGTGCCTAATGAAAAGGCCCGGATTACCGGGCCTCAGGGATGTTCAGGCAGCCAGCAGGCTACGCAGCATCCAGGCGGTTTTCTCGTGCACCTGCATGCGCTGGGTCAGCAGGTCGGCGGTGGGTTCGTCGCTGACCTTGTCCAGCAGCGGGAAGATGTTACGCGCGGTGCGTACGACGGCTTCCTGACCCTGTACCAGCAGCTTGATCATCTCTTGCGCGCTGGGAACGCCTTCCTCTTCCTTGATCGAAGAGAGGCGGGCGTAGGCGGCATAGGTGCCAGGGGCCGGGAAGCCCAGTGCGCGAATACGCTCGGCGATCGCATCCACTGCCAGGGCCAGTTCGGTGTACTGCCCCTCGAACATCAGGTGCAGGGTGTTGAACATCGGGCCTGTGACGTTCCAGTGAAAGTTGTGGGTCTTCAGGTACAGGGTGTAGGTGTCGGCCAGCAGGCGCGAGAGGCCTTCGGCGATGGCGGCGCGATCCTGTTCAGCGATTCCGATGTTGATTTCCATGATCTTTCTCCTTTCAGGTGGGCCTGGGGAAGTCTGTTCCGCAATGTTGGGACGAGCCTAACATGCGCGATCCGAGAATAATCTTGGCTTCTGTCAATGAAAGCGATGTTTAGAAGCTATCGAGCGCACACAGTTCATTTCTTATGACCAAATGGCCTGGTTCTGCGCCTGATGCTGTTCATTTTTGGCTCCCCTCGCCCATTCATGGGAGAGGGGCTGGGGGAGAGGGGGCTGATCGCGTCCGACCACTTCCCATGTGAACAGCACTATGGCTCTGCCCGGGCGATCAGGGGTGTGCCAGGCCGGGGCGCTGTTGCAGGGTGCGGTTGAACACCTCCACCCAGTGACGGCTGAACTGCTGGCCGGCGAGGTTGTTGATCTCGAGAATGGCGCGCAGTAGCGGACGCTTGCTCAGGGTCTGGTGTGCGCGTTCGTGGGTGCGTGCATCGAAGGTGTCGACGATGTGCAGGATCAGTGCGCCTGGGGTGATCTCCAATTCCCGCAGCCCCTTGGGGTAGCCGCTGCCGTCCGCGTGTTCCTGGTGCTGCAGAACGATCTCCATGGCCGCAGCCCAGTCGGGCATGCGCTTGAGCAGTTCGCTGGCCAGGCGCGGGTGGCCTTGCATCAGGCGACGCTCCTCGCGGCTGAAGTGGCTTTGCTTGTGCAGCAGATCCAGGGGCAGGAAGGCCATGCCGAGGTCATGCAGGCACACGGCCGCTGCCAGTTGCTCGGGACGTTCCGCGTTGGCGCCGGCCGCGTTCATGCTGAGTGCCAGTTCGAGCAGGCGCAGGTTGCGTCCTTGCCAGTAGCTGGAACGTTGCTCGGCGGCCTCGGTGAGGGCGCAGAAGAACTGCAGGTCGGGGTGGATGGCGATGCCGTGGCGAACCAGCAGCGCTTCGGTCTGGCTGGGTTCGGCTGCCTCGGGCGCTTGCAGGCGGGTGCTCGGGTCCATGTGCAGCAGCAGCTCGCGGCGCACCTCGGTCTGTTGTCCGGCGGGCGCCATGGCCAGGGCGTGCAGGGCCTGACACAGCGCATCGAGCTGGGCCGCGCTCAGGGGCGCGTCCGCTCCGCCGAGTGCCTGGTCCACCAGGGCGCGCAGGTGATCGAGGCAGAGCAGGAGGATGTCGCCCAGCAGGCTGTCGAAGCTCAGACGTCCCGAACGCAGGGCGTCGAGCACGTCTTCCATCGCCTGCGGCAATGGCATCAGCTGGTTGAGGTCGACGTAACCGAGATTGCCCTTGAGCGTATGTATCAGGCGAAACAGCTCGCGCAGCCGCTCCGTGCTCCTCGGTGCCTGCTCCAGCTCGATCAGCAGTTGCTCGCAACGCGGGAACTGCTCCGCAGCGTCGAGCCGGAAGTCTTCCAGCAGGTCGCTGGACAAATCGGTGTGGTGGGGCGTGGCCATGGCGATTCTCCACGGTGGCGGCCCCGTTCATTATAGAAGGCTCTTGCCGGGCGGCTGCGTCTCGGCGATTTACGCTATATAATCCCGCTCTTTATCGAAGCGCGGCGTGGACGTTCGCCGCGATGTGGCTCCTGCCCAAGGCGTTGGGGGCTGCCTGACCTATCCCAGACCTTAGAGAAGCGAAACACGATCATGATGCGCAGCCACTATTGCGGCCAGTTGAACGAGAGCCTGGATGGCCAGGAAATCACCCTTTGCGGCTGGGTACACCGTCGTCGCGACCATGGCGGGGTGATCTTCCTCGATATCCGTGACCGTGAAGGCCTGGCCCAGGTGGTGTTCGATCCGGATCGTGCCGAGACCTTCGCCAAGGCCGACCGCGTGCGCAGCGAATATGTGGTGAAGATCACCGGCAAGGTGCGTCTGCGTCCGGAAGGCGCGCGCAACGCCAACATGGCCAGTGGCGCCATCGAAGTGCTGGGTTACGAGCTGGAGGTCCTCAATGAAGCGGAAACCCCGCCGTTCCCGCTCAACGAGTACACCGACGTGGGCGAGGAAACCCGCCTGCGCTACCGCTTCATCGACCTGCGTCGTCCGGAAATGGCCGAGAAGCTCAAGCTGCGTTCGCGCATCACCTCGAGCATCCGCCGTTACCTCGATGACAACGGCTTCCTCGATGTGGAAACGCCGATCCTGACCCGTGCCACGCCGGAAGGTGCGCGCGACTATCTGGTGCCGAGCCGCACCCACGCCGGCAGCTTCTTCGCCCTGCCGCAGTCGCCGCAGCTGTTCAAGCAGCTGCTGATGGTCGCCGGCTTCGACCGTTACTACCAGATCGCCAAGTGCTTCCGCGACGAAGACCTGCGTGCCGACCGTCAGCCGGAATTCACCCAGATCGACATCGAGACCAGCTTCCTCGATGAAAAAGACATCATGGACATCACCGAGACCATGGTGCGCAACCTGTTCAAGGAAGTGCTGGACGTCGAGTTCGACACGCTGCCGCACATGACCCTGGCCGAGGCCATGCGTCGCTTCGGTTCGGACAAGCCGGACCTGCGCATCCCGATGGAGCTGGTGGATGTCGAGGACCAGCTCAAGGACGTTGAATTCAAGGTCTTCGCCGGCCCGGCCAACGATCCGAAGTGCCGCGTCACCGCGCTGCGCGTACCGGGCGGGGCGAGCATGCCGCGCAAGCAGATCGACGACTACACCAAGTTCGTCGGCATCTACGGCGCCAAGGGCCTGGCCTACATCAAGGTCAACGAGCGTGCCGCCGGTGTCGAAGGCCTGCAGTCGCCGATCGTCAAGAACATCCCGCTGGACAACATCAACGTGATCCTCGATCGCGTCGGTGCCGTCGACGGCGATATCGTGTTCTTCGGCGCCGACAAGGCCAAGATCGTCTCCGAGGCGCTGGGCGCGCTGCGTATCAAGCTGGGTCACGACCTGAACCTGCTGACCTGCGAGTGGGCACCGCTGTGGGTCGTCGACTTCCCGATGTTCGAGGAAAACGACGATGGCAGCCTGACCGCCATGCACCACCCGTTCACCTCGCCCAAGTGCAGCCCGGAAGAACTCAAGGCCAACCCGGGCGCCGCGCTGTCGCGCGCCTATGACATGGTGCTCAACGGTACCGAACTGGGTGGCGGTTCGATCCGTATCCACGACAAGAAGATGCAGCAGGCCGTCTTCGAGGTGCTGGGCATCAGCGAAGCGGAGCAGGAAGAGAAGTTCGGCTTCCTCCTCGACGCACTGAAGTTCGGTGCACCACCCCACGGTGGCCTGGCCTTCGGCCTGGATCGCCTGGTGATGCTGATGACCGGTGCACAGTCGATCCGCGAAGTGATCGCCTTCCCGAAAACCCAGAGCGCGGCCTGCGTCATGACCCAGGCGCCGGGGCTGGTGGACGCCAAGTCGCTGCGCGAGCTACACATCCGCCTGCGCGAGCAACCCAAAGCCGAGTGATAACCTGCTGCGCTTGGTCATGCTGCGTCGGAAAGAGGTTCGAAATGCTCATTTGCTTCAGCAAACTGCGCTTTCTCACCTCTTCCCGCCTTGCCTGAGCTGCGCTCGCGACGGTTCTCATCTCGGCTTGTGCCGGTTGTAGTTTGTTTTGAAAAAGATGGAGTGAGTTATGGCTGGTCATTCCAAATGGGCCAACATCAAGCACCGCAAGGGGCGTCAGGACGCCAAGCGCGGCAAGATCTTCACCAAGCTGATTCGCGAGCTGACCGTGGCCGCCAAGCACGGTGGCCCGATTCCTGCCGATAACCCGCGTCTGCGCCTGGCCGTGGACAAGGCGCTGACCAACAACATGTCGCGTGACGTCATCGACCGCGCCATCGCCCGTGGTGCCGGCAACAACGAAGCCGACAACGTCGTCGAGTTCAGCTACGAGGGCTACGCGCCCAGTGGCGTGGCAATCATCGTCGAGGTGATGACCGACAACCGCAACCGGACCGCCGCCGAAGTCCGTCACGCCTTCAGCAAGTGCGGTGGCAACCTCGGCACCGATGGTTCCGTGGCCTACATGTTCGAGCGCAAGGGGCAGATCAGCTTCGCTGCGGGTGTGGACGAGGATGAACTGATGGAAGCCGCGCTCGAGGCCGGCGCCGATGACGTGGAAATGGGCGAGGAGGGCGCCGCGCTGGTGTCGACCAGCTTCAGCGAGTTCCATGCCGTGATCGAGGCGCTGGGGGCTGCGGGCTTCAAGGGTGAAGAGGCGGAAATCGCCATGATTCCGTCGATCAGCGCGCCGATCGATGACCTGGAGACCGCGCAGAAGGTCTTCAAGCTGATCGACATGCTCGAAGACCTGGACGACGTGCAGAACGTCTACCACAACGCCGAGGTCGCGGACGAGATCATGGAGCAGCTTGGCTGAGCTGCCCGTTCGTGCTGGTCAGAAAGCCGGAAGCGTGCACAGCGTTTCCGGCTTTTTTGTCGGGCCATCGGCTTTTCACGGGGCCGGCGGATGACGGCGCCGGGGTCGCGCCGTATACTCGCGAACTGGATAAATAGACAGTTTCTGACATGACCCTGATCCTTGGCATCGACCCCGGCTCGCGCATCACCGGCTATGGCGTGATACGCGACACCGGACGGGGGTGCGAATACGTGGCTTCCGGCTGCATCCGTACCGGCAACGGGGCGCTGGCCGAGCGCCTGCAGATCGTCTTTCGTGGCGTCAGCGAGGTCATCGCCACCTACGGGCCCATGACCATGGGCATCGAGCAGGTGTTCATGGCGCGTAACGCCGACTCGGCGCTCAAGCTCGGTCAGGCGCGCGGTGCGGCCATCGTCGCGGCCGCCGAAGCGGGGCTGGAGATCAGCGAGTACACCGCCACCCAGGTCAAGCAGGCCGTGGTCGGCACCGGAGCAGCCGACAAGCAGCAGGTGCAGATGATGGTCATGCACCTGCTCAAGCTGGTGCAGAAACCGCAGATCGACGCCTCCGATGCCTTGGGCATTGCCTTGTGCCATGCCCACCACCGGCAAAGTCTCATTCCCCATGGGCTGGCCAGCGCCAAGCGGCGCGGCGGTCGTCTTCGTTTATAACCTGTTAAGGAATCTCTGGTGATCGGACGTTTGCGCGGCACCCTGGCGGAGAAACAGCCGCCGCATTTGCTTCTGGATGTGAATGGCGTCGGTTACGAACTGGAAGTACCGATGACGACCCTTTATCGTCTGCCGGCGCAGGGTGAGACGGTGACCCTGCACACGCATCTGGTGGTGCGTGAGGACGCGCATCTGCTCTACGGTTTCTATGAAAAGCGTGATCGCGAGCTGTTCCGCGAGTTGATCCGCCTCAATGGCGTCGGCCCCAAGCTGGCGCTGGCGCTGATGTCGGGGCTGGAGGTCGACGAGTTGGTGCGCTGTGTGCAAGCGCAGGACACGGCGGCGTTGACCAAGGTGCCCGGCGTTGGCAAGAAGACTGCCGAGCGCCTGCTGGTGGAGCTCAAGGATCGCTTCAAGGCGTGGGAGTCGATCCCCGCCATTGCGCCCCTGGTGGTGGAACCTCAACTGGCCCAGGCAGTCTCAAGCGCGGAGAACGATGCGGTCAGCGCGCTGATTTCCCTCGGTTACAAGCCGCAGGAAGCCAGTCGAGCGGTTGCCGCCGTCAAGGAGGATGGTATGAGCAGCGAAGATTTGATCCGACGCGCACTGCGCGGCATGGCGTAGGCTGGATGACGCCGTTTTCATCCACCGGTTTTCCGCTGGAAAACGCTGCACCGCAATTCAATGGACTCTTAGTGGAACACCTCGATGATCGAAGCCGATCGCCTGATCACCTCCAGCCCGCGCGAGCGTGAAGAGCAGCAGGACCGCGCCATTCGGCCGCTGCGCCTGGCCGACTACACCGGGCAGCCCGTCGTGCGCGAGCAGATGGCGTTGTTCATCCAGGCCGCGCGGGGGCGGGCGGAAGCGCTCGACCATACCCTGATCTTCGGTCCGCCCGGCTTGGGCAAGACCACCCTGGCCAACATCATCGCCCAGGAAATGGGCAGTTCGATCAAGAGCACCTCGGGCCCGGTGCTGGAGCGTCCGGGTGATCTGGCGGCGCTGCTGACCAACCTGGAAAGCGGCGATGTGCTGTTCATCGACGAGATTCACCGTCTGTCACCGGTGGTCGAGGAAGTGCTGTACCCGGCCATGGAGGATTTCCAGCTCGACATCATGATCGGCGAGGGCCCGGCCGCACGTTCGATCAAGCTGGATCTGCCGCCGTTCACCCTGGTCGGCGCCACGACCCGTGCCGGCATGCTGACCAACCCGTTGCGTGATCGTTTCGGTATCGTCCAGCGCCTGGAGTTCTACGGCGTCGACGACCTGGCCACCATCGTCTCGCGCTCCGCCGGCATACTGGGTCTGCCCATCGAGGCCAAGGGGGCCTACGAGATTGCCCGCCGCGCGCGGGGTACGCCGCGTATCGCCAACCGCCTGCTGCGCCGGGTGCGTGACTTCGCCGAAGTGCGCGGCTCCGGGCAGATCTCCCAGCTGATCGCCGACCAGGCGCTGAACCTGCTGGATGTCGACGAACGTGGCTTCGATCACTCCGACCGTCGCCTGCTGCTGGCGATGATCGAGAAGTTCGACGGTGGCCCGGTCGGGCTCGACAGCCTGGCGGCAGCCATCGGCGAGGAACGCCACACCATCGAGGATGTGCTCGAGCCCTATCTCATCCAGCAGGGCTACATGATGCGCACCCCGCGTGGGCGTGTGGTGACGCGGCATGCCTACCAGCACTTCGGTCTCAACACGCCGTCACGCCAGGCCGAGCCGCCTGCCACCGACCTGTTCGCGGCGGACGACGAATGACGAAAAAATTGTTACCAGGCCGGATTGGCAAGCGAAAGGCCGAGGAATAGAGTATGCGCGCGCCAAACGGAGTCCAGCTGTTCAGCCACCGCTGTCGGGTCTATTACGAAGACACCGACGCCGGCGGTATCGTCTACTACGTCAACTACCTCAAATTCATGGAGCGGGCTCGCACCGAGCGCCTGCGTGAGCTGGGTTATGCCCAGTCGACGCTGGCCGGTGAGGGCCTGTTGTTCGTCGTGCATTCGGCCGAGGCGCGTTACCACGCTCCGGCCCGCCTGGATGACGAGCTGCTGATCAGCGCCGATGTGATCGAATTGAACCGTGCCAGCCTGCGTTTTCGTCAACAGGTCAGGCGGGCTGCGGATGATGCGCTGCTCTGCGAAGGGCAGTTCCTGGTGGCCTGTGTGCGCGCCGACAACTTGAAACCCCGGGCCATCCCCGAAACCCTGCGACACGCGTTCGCCGGGACGCAGGCGCGGACTTAAATTGCAGCAGGAGAGTAAGCGTGGAAGCTAACGCCGTTGACCATATGTCGATGTGGAGTCTGATCAGCAATGCCAGTCTGGTGGTCCAGCTGGTGATGCTTACCCTGGTGGCCGCTTCGGTCATTTCCTGGGTCATGATCTTCCAGCGCAGCAGTGCCCTGCGTGCCGCCAAGCGTGCGCTGGACAATTTCGAGGACCGTTTCTGGTCCGGCATCGACCTGTCCAAGCTCTATCGCCAGGCGGGCAGCAATCCGGACCCGGACTCGGGCCTGGAGCAGATCTTCCGCGCCGGCTTCAAGGAGTTCTCGCGCCTGCGTCAGCAGCAGGGTGTCGACCCGGACGCCGTGATGGATGGCGTTTCGCGCGCCATGCGCGTGGCCATCTCGCGTGAGGAGGAGAAGCTGGAAACCGCGCTGCCGTTCCTCGCTACCGTCGGTTCCACCAGCCCCTACATCGGCCTGTTCGGTACCGTATGGGGCATCATGAACTCCTTCCGTGGCCTGGCCCAGGTGCAGCAGGCCACCCTGGCCACCGTCGCTCCGGGTATCGCCGAGGCACTGATCGCCACGGCCATCGGCCTGTTCGCCGCGATTCCTGCGGTCATCGCCTACAACCGTTTCTCGGCGCGCGGCGAGATGCTGATCGGCCGCTACTACACCTTCGCCGACGAGTTCCAGGCCATCCTGCACCGCAAAGTGCACACCTCGGAAGACTAAGGGCAGGTTTCAGCCATGGCGAGAATTCGCAACAGACGCAAACCGGTCGCCGAGATGAACGTGGTGCCCTACATCGACGTGATGTTGGTGCTGCTGGTCATCTTCATGGTGACTGCACCGATGCTCAACCAGGGCGTCAAGGTCGACCTGCCGAAGGTCAGCAGCGAAGTGCTGCCGCAGGACAACGACGCCCAGGTGCTGACCATCTCCATCAAGGCCGACAAGACCTACTACTGGAACATGGGCAGCGAAGTGGACGTCGATACCGAGCAGGAGCGCGCCTCCACGCTCGAGCAGATGACCCAGGCCGTCACGGCGATCATTGCCGAGAACCGTCGCCAGGGTAAGCAGGTGCAGGTCTTCGTGCGTGGTGACAAGGCGGTGGACTACGGCACCGTGATGGCGGCCATGGGCGGTCTGCAACAGGCCGACGTCGGTAACGTCGGATTGATTACCGAGGCCCCCTGATGCAGCAAACCGAGCGTTCGCAATCGGAAAGCTACTTCTGGCCCATCGTCTGGGCCGTGGGTCTGCACGTCCTGATGTTCGCCATGCTGTTCGTCAGCTTCGCCTTCAGCCCGGAGCTGCCGCCGGCGCGTCCGGTGGTGCAGGCTACGCTGTATCAGCTGAAGTCGCAGAGCCAGGCCACCACCCAGACCACGCAGAAGGTGGCGGGCGAGGCGCAGAAGACCTCGGCGCCGCAGTTCGAGACGGAGCGTCTGGAGCAGAAGAAAGCCGAGGAGCAGAAAGTCGCCGCAGCCAAGAAGGCTGAGGAACAAAAGAAGGCCGAGCAGGCCAAAGCTGAGGCGGCCAAGGCCGAAGCCGCGAAGAAGGCCGAGGCCGAGAAAGTCGCCGAGCAGAAGCGCCAGGCGGATATCGCCAAGAAACGCGCCGAGGAAGAAGCGAAGAAGAAGGCGGCTGAAGAGGCCAAGAAAAAAGCGGCAGAGGAGGCCAAGAAGAAGGCCGCCGCTGCCGAGGCAGCGAAGAAGAAGGCAGCCGAGGACGCGAAGAAGAAAGCGGCCGAGGATGCCAAGCGCAAGGCTGCCGAGGAGCAGAAGGCTGCTGCACTGGCCGAGCTGCTTTCCGACAACGTGCAGAACCAGCAGGCGCTGGCCGAAACCCATGGTGACCAGGTCGCGGGCAACCTCGACGATCTGATCATCAAGCTGATTACCGAGAACTGGCAGCGTCCGATGTCGGCGCGTCGCGGTATGAGTGTCGAACTGCTGATCCAGATGCTGCCCGATGGCACCGTCACCAATGCCAGCGTGTCGCGCTCCAGCGGCGATGCCGCCTTCGACAGTTCGGCGGTGGCCGCCGTGCGTAACGTTGGTCGTATTCCCGAGATGCAACAATTGGATCGCGCTACCTTCGATCGTCTGTACAGGCAGCGCCGCGTCATTTTCAAACCGGAGGATTGAGCTCTGTGAATACCCTGATTCGTATCGCCCTGCTGGGGCTGGTCATACTGGCCGGCAGCGTCCAGGCAGCCGACCCGCTGGTGATCTCGCATGGCGCCGACCGCGCCACACCGATCGCCGTAGTTCCCTTCGGCTGGCAGGGCGGCAACGTCCTGCCCCAGGACATGGCCGAGATCATCGGCAACGACCTGCGCAACTCCGGTTACTTCGAGCCGATTCCGCGGCAGAACATGATCAGCCTGCCGACCCAGGCCAGCGAAGTCATCTACCGCGACTGGAAGGCCCTCGGCGCGCAGTACGTGCTGGTCGGCAACATCGTGCCCAACGGTGGGCGCCTGCAGGTGCAGTACGCGCTGTTCAACGTCAACACCGAACAACAGGTGGTGACCGGCAACGTCGGCGGTGGCACCGATCAGCTGCGCGACATGGCGCACTACATCGCCGATCAGTCGTTCGAGAAACTCACCGGCGTCAAGGGTGCGTTCTCTACTCGTCTGCTCTACGTCACTGCCGAGCGCATGGGCACCAACAACACCCGCTACACCCTGCAGCGCTCCGACTACGACGGTGCGCGTGCGGTGACCCTGCTGCAATCGCGTGAGCCGATCCTGTCGCCGTCCTTCGCGCCCGACGGTCGTCGTATCGCCTATGTGTCCTTCGAACAGCGGCGTCCGCGCATCTTCGTACAGCACATCGATACCGGTCGCCGCGAGCAGATCACCAACTTCGAAGGCCTCAATGGCGCGCCGGCCTGGTCGCCGGACGGCGCGCGCCTGGCGTTCGTGCTGTCCAAGGATGGCAACCCGGAAATTTACGTGATGGACATGGGCAGCCGGCAGATTCGCCGCGTGACGAATCATTATGCCATCGATACCGAACCTTTCTGGGGCAAGGACGGTCAGACCCTGTACTTCACCTCGGATCGTGCGGGTAAGCCGCAGATCTATAAAACCAACATCAATTCCGGTGCGGTAGAACGAGTCACCTTCGTCGGTAACTACAACGCCAACCCGAAATTGTCGGCTGACGAGAAGACGCTGGTCATGATTCATCGCCAAGACGGTTTCACCGTGTTCAAGGTCGCCGCCCAGGACCTTGAAACCAACCGTCTACGCATACTCTCCGACACAAGTTTGGATGAGTCGCCCACTGTTGCGCCAAATGGCGCCATGCTAATCTACGCCACCCGCCAGCAGGGCCGGGGAGTCTTGATGTTGGCGTCCACCAATGGACGCGTGAGGCTCCCTCTTCCTACCGCTCAAGGCGAAGTTCGAGAGCCTTCTTGGTCCCCTTACCTGAACTGATGCGGCGCTTCACCAATCTTGCTTAACACAACTGGGGTTCATTAGGAGTTACATGATGGAAATGCTGAAATTCGGTAAGTTCGCTGCGCTGTCCCTGGCTCTCGCCGTTGCTGTAGGTTGCTCCTCCAAAGGCGGTGACGCTGCTG
Source organism: Pseudomonas sp. REST10 (assembly GCF_029542605.1). Lineage (NCBI taxonomy): Bacteria > Pseudomonadati > Pseudomonadota > Gammaproteobacteria > Pseudomonadales > Pseudomonadaceae > Pseudomonas > Pseudomonas sp. REST10. The sequence continues at coordinate 1,645,061 of NZ_CP035677.1, forward strand.
GCGAAGGCGCAGTAGACCCGAACGCCGGCTACGGCGCCAACACCGGTGCTGTCGACGGCAGCCTGAGCGAAGAAGCGGCCCTGCGCGCTATCACCACCTTCTACTTCGAGTACGACAGCTCCGACCTGAAAGCCGAAGCCATGCGCGCTCTGGACGTACACGCCAAGGACCTGAAAGCCAACGGCAACCGCGTCGTTCTGGAAGGCCACGCTGACGAGCGCGGTACCCGCGAGTACAACATGGCTCTGGGCGAGCGTCGCGCCAAGGCCGTTCAGCGCTACCTGGTTCTGCAGGGCGTCTCCCCGGCTCAGCTGGAGCTGGTTTCCTACGGTGAAGAGCGTCCGGTTGCCACTGGCAACGACGAGCAATCCTGGGCTCAGAACCGTCGCGTAGAGCTGCGCAAGTAATTTGCCATGCTTAAGTGCCGCCGTACTCTGACCGCTCTGACGCTCGCCTTGCCACTCGTGGCAATGGCGGAAGTTCCCGTGCTGGAAAGCAGCTCCATGCAAGGCAGCAGCTATCCACCGGCGGGTTATGGTACGGCCGGCGCCTCCGCCGGTACCGGGGCAGGTGCCCAGGTATCGGCGCAGGGCATGCTGTTCAATCAGCTGCAGCAGATGCAGCAGGAGATCGCCCAGCTGCGTGGCATGCTGGAAGAACAGCAGAATGAAATCCAGCGCCTCAAACGGGAAGGCCTGGAGCGTTACCAGGATCTGGATCAACGCCTTTCCTCCGGCGCCGCTGCCGGTGGTACTCCCGCACAGAATTCTGCCGATGGCGCGGTGAACGCCAACGACACCCCGACGCCGCCTGCCGCTCAGCAGCAGGGCAGCGCCGAGGCGGCCGATCCGGCCAAGGAAAAGCTCTACTACGACGCCGCCTTCGACCTGATCAAGGCCAAGGACTTCGACAAGGCGTCGCAGGCATTCACGGCGTTCCTCAATCGTTACCCCAACAGCCAGTACGCCGGCAACGCGCAGTACTGGCTGGGTGAAGTGAACCTGGCCAAGGGTGACCTGCAGGCTGCCGGCAAGGCCTTCGCCAAGGTCAGCCAGGCCTACCCCAGCCATTCCAAGGTGCCGGATTCGCTGTTCAAGCTGGCCGACGTCGAGCGTCGCCTGGGTAACAACGACAAGGCACGGGGCATTCTCCAGCAGGTGATCGCCCAGTATCCGGGCAGCTCTGCCGCACAACTGGCGCAGCGCGACCTGCAGCGTCTGTAAGGCGCACCATCGCTTGGCCACGAACCCGCGCTTGTCGCGGGTTTTGCTTATCTGCGCGAGCGACTTCCTTTAGAATGCGCGGCGCGTCGCGCGCGGGGTTTCAGCTCGGCTGATGTTCCTGCGCTGGCGCCATTGCCGGATCGGGCTTTACTGCCTGTATCCATCGTCTTTCCCGCAACGGAGGCGGATGGCCTGTTTCGTCATCACGCCCGTGGCTATTTATGCAAGCAACCCTGCGCATCACCGAGATTTTCTACTCGCTGCAGGGCGAGACGCGTACCGCCGGTCTGCCGACGGTATTCGTACGCCTGACCGGCTGCCCCCTGCGCTGTCAGTACTGCGACACCGCCTATGCCTTCAGTGGCGGCGAAGTGGTCAGCCTGGACAGCATCCTGGCCCAGGTCGCGGGCTACAAACCGCGTTATGTCTGCGTCACCGGAGGTGAACCGCTGGCCCAGCCCAACTGCCTGCCGCTGCTGCAGCAACTCTGTGACGCCGGCTACGAGGTGTCGCTGGAAACCAGCGGCGCACTCGATGTCTCGGCCGTCGATCCACGGGTGAGCAAGGTGCTCGACCTGAAGACCCCGGGTTCGGCCGAGGTGCAGCGCAATCGCTACGAGAACATCGAATGGCTGACGCGCAACGACCAGGTCAAGTTCGTCATCTGCTCGCGCGAGGACTACGACTGGGCGGTGTCCAGGCTGATCCAGCACGACCTGGCAGCGCGTGCCGGCGAGGTGCTGTTCTCGCCCAGCCACAAGCAGGTCGATGCGCGTGCGCTGGCTGACTGGATAGTGACGGACAACCTGCCGGTACGCCTGCAGCTGCAGCTGCACAAGATTCTCTGGAACGACGAGCCGGGACATTGAGCATGAGTGACAAGAACGCGGTAATTCTTCTCTCCGGCGGCCTGGATTCGGCCACGGTGGTGGCCATGGCCAAGGCCGAGGGCTACAGCTGCTACAGCATGAGTTTCGACTATGGGCAACGCCATCGCGCCGAGCTGCAGGCGGCCGAACGCGTGGCGCGGCAGCTGGGCGTCGTCGAGCACAAGGTCATCGGCCTCAATCTCAACGGCATCGGTGGTTCGGCTCTGACGGACAGCAGCATCGCCGTGCCCGAATCACCGACCGAGGGCATCCCGGCCACCTATGTGCCGGCGCGCAACACGGTATTCCTGGCGCTCGCCCTGGGCTGGGCCGAGGTGCTCGGAGCACGCGATATCTTCATCGGCGTCAACGCCGTGGACTATTCCGGCTATCCCGATTGCCGGCCCGAGTTCGTCGAGGCCTTCGAGCGCATGGCCAACCTGGCCACCAAGGCCGGCGTAGAGGGGCAGGGCTTCAGCATTCGCGCTCCGCTGCAGCAGATGAGCAAGGGCGAGATCATCCAGGCCGGCATGCGCCTGGGTGTGGATTATGCGCTGACCGTGTCCTGTTACCAGGCCGATGACGACGGCCGAGCCTGCGGCAAGTGCGACAGCTGCCGGCTGCGTGCGGCCGGTTTCGTTGCGGCCGGTGTGCCCGACGCTACCCGCTATTTCTGAAAAATTTTTCGCAGAGTGTTGATTTCCTGAATTAAATCAGTATCATGCGCCTCGCGTTGGGTCGTTAGCTCAGTTGGTAGAGCAGTTGGCTTTTAACCAATTGGTCGTAGGTTCGAATCCTACACGACCCACCAAATCGCAAAAGCCAGTCGCAAGACTGGCTTTTTTTTGCCCTGAAAAAGCCCCCGGCCAGGTCCGTGTCCTGACTGTGGCAGTGGCTGCGCAGAGCAGGGTGTATACTCGCGGCTCGCGTACGAGCGCCACAGGTTTGAGATATGTCGCAGATTTCCGAACGCCTTCTGGTTCAGGCCCACCTCGATGCCAAGCAGCCCAAGCCGCTGACGGCCGAAGAGGAGGCCTTCTATCGCCGTGAGATCGCCGCCGAGCTGAAGAAGCAGAACGCCGTGCTGGTGGCGCACTACTACTGCGACCCGGTGATCCAGGCGCTGGCCGAGGAGACCGGTGGCTGCGTCTCCGACTCGCTGGAGATGGCCCGTTTCGGCAATCAGCATCCGGCGCAGACCGTGGTGGTGGCCGGGGTCAAGTTCATGGGCGAGACGGCGAAGATCCTCAATCCGGAAAAACGCGTGCTGATGCCGACGCTGGAGGCGACCTGCTCGCTCGACCTGGGTTGCCCGGTAGACGAGTTCAGCGCGTTCTGCGACCAGCATCCGGAGCGCACCGTGGTGGTCTACGCCAACACGTCGGCGGCGGTGAAGGCGCGTGCCGACTGGGTGGTGACCTCCAGCTGCGCGCTGGAAATCGTCGAGAGCCTGATGGACAACGGCGAGACCATCATCTGGGCGCCGGACAAGCACCTGGGCAACTACATCCAGCGCGAAACCGGCGCCGACATGCTGCTCTGGGACGGTGCCTGTATCGTCCACGAGGAATTCAAGTCCAAGCAGCTGCTGGACATGAAGGCGCTGTATCCGGATGCCGCCATTCTGGTGCACCCCGAATCGCCGCAGAACGTGGTCGAGCTGGCCGATGCGGTGGGTTCCACCAGTCAGCTGATCAAGGCCGCGCAGACCCTGCCGAACTCCACCTTCATCGTCGCCACCGACCGCGGCATCTTCTACAAGATGCAGCAGCTGTGCCCCGACAAGACCTTCATCGAGGCGCCCACGGCCGGCAATGGCGCGGCCTGCCGTAGCTGCGCGCATTGTCCGTGGATGGCGATGAACACCCTGGAGCGTGTGCTGACCGGGTTGCGCGAAGGTTCCGGGGAGATTCATGTCGACCCGGCGCTGATTCCCAAGGCGATCAAGCCGCTCAAGCGCATGCTCGATTTCACCCAGGCGGCGCGCATGAAGGTGGCAGGCAACGCCTGAGCCTGCGCTACCAACGAAAAAGCCCAGCCAGTGTTGGGCTTTTTTTGCTGTGTGTCACCCGGATTGCATCCGCGCTACGGGCGTGATGCCCAGTTCGCCGGCTCGTTGACGAAGTCCAGCAGCGCACGCAAGCGGCCGTAGTCCCGGCCGTTGAAGGCGAAGGCCAGACGAGTCAGGTGGCAGAGTTCCGGCTCGTCGCGCTCCTGCTCGCAGTACGCTTGCTGGACGAAGCCACCTTCCTTGTACAGCCCGGCGAAACTGTCGTGAAGCTGCGCCAGTGCCGCGTCACTCAGCGGGTGGTTGAGGCGAATCACGAAGCGGTCCTTCAGCCAGCGGCTGGAGTGGAAGTTGCGGTAGAACCGCGCGATCTCGTCCACCGCTTCCTCGGCGCTGTGGACCAGGTGCAGCAGGTTCAGATCCGTGGGCAGGATGTAGCCGTTGCCTTCGAGCTGGCGGCGAATGAAGCCCAGCGCGTCTTTCCAGTAGCTGCCACCCGGCTGGTCGAGCAGCACCACGGGGACCAGTGGGCTCTTGCCGGTCTGGATCAGCGTCAGCACTTCCAGGGCTTCGTCGAGCGTGCCGAAGCCGCCCGGGCAGAGGACCAGGCCGTCCGCCTCCTTGACGAAGAACAGCTTGCGCAGGAAGAAGAAGTGGAACGACAGCAACTGGTGGCTGCCGCGCACCGTGGCATTGGCCGTCTGCTCGAAGGGCAGGGTGATGTTGAAGCCCAGGCTGTTCTCGCTACCGGCACCTTCGTGGGCCGCCGCCATGATGCCGCCACCGGCGCCGGTGATCACCATCAGGTCGCGTCGCGCCAGCAAGGCGCCCAGTTCGCGAGCCTGCTGATACAGCGGATGATCGGCAGGGGTGCGTGCCGAGCCGAATACCGTGACCTTGCGGCGCCTCTTCAGTTGCTCCAGCACACCGAAGGCATGCTCCATCTCGCGCAGCGTCTGCAGCATGATCTTGGCGTCCCAGCGGTTGCGATCCGCCTGGGCCATGTGGATCACGGTGGTGAACATTTCCCGGTACAGCGGCAGGTTGGGGCTGTTGCCTGGCGCGGCCAGTGCCACCAGTTCGTCGACCCTGCTGCTCAGGTCGACTTCGCTGGTCTGGACGTGACGCGACAGATAGTCATCCGGTTCATAAGGCATGCGCGTTCTCCTCTGGTCCGGCGGGTTCCCGGTTCACATGCCCACAGCTTGCCACAGCCAGGTTGGCGTTTCGCTGTCGGTGCTACAGGGCGATCTGCTCGCCGGGTTCGGGAATGTTGGCGATCCAGTTCAGCCGTTCGCGCAGGGCCTGTTGCAGCGCCTGCATCTTCTCCAGTTCACCGTGCACCAGGTACAGCTCCGGGTGGTGTTCGAACTGGCTGGCCCAGTCGAGCAGCTGCGATTGACCGGCATGGGCGGAGAAGCCGCCGAGGGTATGTACTTTGGCTTTCACCGCGATGCGCTGGTGCAGCACCTTGACCGTCTCGGCGCCCTCCACGATCAGGCGGCCGAGCGTGCCCTTGGCCTGGAAGCCGGGGAAGATCAGGTGACAGTTCTCGCGCCAGAGGTTGTGCTTGAAGTGATGGACGATGCGCCCGCCATTGCACATACCGGCACCGGCGATGATGATCGCGCCGCTCTTGATCCGGTTGATCGCCATCGATTCCTCGGCCGTTGGCGTGCAGCGCAGCACGGGCAGCCAATCCTCGATGCGTTTCACCCCCTTGGCCGCCAGTGCCGCCCGATCCGGAGCGGCGAACTGGTCGTGGAAGCGGCTGTAGATGGCGTTGGCGCGAATGGCCATGGGGCTGTCGAGGAATACCGCCTGCTGCGGCAGGCGGCCCTCCTGGTAGAAGCGCCCGAGGTAGTAGATCAGGTCCTGGGTGCGGCCGACCGCGAACGAGGGAATCAGGACGTTACCCCCTTCGTTGTGTGCCTGCTGCAGGATCGCGGCCAGCTCTTCCAGGGTGTCCTCGCTGCAGCGGTGGTCACGGTCGCCGTAGGTCGACTCCATCAGCAGCACGTCCGCCCGGTTCAGGTGCGCAGGCGCCTGCATCAGCGGCGAGCAGGTGTTGCCCAGGTCGCCGGAGAACACCAGGTGGCGCTGCAGGTGATGATCCTCCACCTGCATCTCGACGATCGCCGAGCCGAGAATGTGGCCGGCATTGTGAAAGGTCACCGTTATGCCCTTGGCGACCTCGACCGCTTCGCCGTAGGCATGCGGTCGCCGCTGGCTGAGCGCCTGCTCCGCGTTGGCCTGGGTGTACAGCGGTTGAACGGCAGGCTTGCCCTGGCGCGCCCGCCAGCGGTTTTCCCACTCGGCGTCCTTTTCCTGGAGGAAGGCGGCGTCCAGCAGCATCAGTTCGAGCAGCTCGCAGCTGGCTTCGGTGGCGTGGATCGGGCCGCGGTAACCCTCCGCCACCAGGCGCGGGAGCAGGCCGCTGTGATCGAGGTGGGCGTGGGAGATGACCACGGCATCCAGGCTGCTCGGATCGAACGGAAAGCGGCTGTGGTTCTGTTCCTGCTCCTGGCGGCGGCCCTGATGCATGCCGCATTCGAGCAGCACCCTGGCGCCGTCGCGGCTTTCCACGAGGTAGCAGGAGCCTGTGACTTGCTGGATCGCGCCGATGAAGGTGAGCAGGGCCATGGTTCTATCCTTGTCGTGGTGATGGCTCGAGTCTGCCGGCTCTGCGCGTGGCGAGGGTTGACGCAGATCAGCCGACGTCCGGGCGCGCAGCGCTACCTTCACTCAGCATAGTCATCCCGCAGCGCTGCCGTTCGTCCGAGTGGCCGGGCTGCGTTCGGCCGTCTGATTTACTTGTTGGATGCGGGGCCGATTCATCTGTGCGGCTGCTGCGCAGCGACGCCCGCGCCGGGGTGCGAGCGACTCCGCCCGGCGTGTCCTGGCGACTACAGGCGCGCCATCTGCAAGCGGCCAGGGCAGGGAAGGGGAACCTCGCTGCCGGCGTCGAGTCTGCTGTGAGGTGAACAGGAAGGGAGGGGCAGGTATGCCCAGTTTGATTCTGCAGGTCGAGGCGGAGCTCTACGACATGCTGCAGCAGGCAGCACGCACCAACCAGCTGAGCCTCGAGGACGAATGCTTGCGACGTCTGGAGGGCGGTGTGCGTCGCTCGCGCTACATGGAGGCACTGCTCGCCGAGCTGCGCGCGGATGACGCGCAGCGCCGAGCGGAGAGGGGCTGAGCGAGGCGTTCGCTCAGATACCGCAGTCGCTCTTGTCGAAGACCTCGACGGTCACAGGGCGGTTGCTGCGGTATTCGCTGAACTGGTAGCGCAGCTGCGCGCCATCGGCCAGCAGCTTGCGATAGCCCGGGTTGCGGCAGACGCTCGCCGCCAGTTGCGAGCGAACGGTGTCCGGGTTGCCACGCATCTGCGCGGCATGCGCCGGACGCACGCTGAGGTGGTTGATCAGCGTGTGACCTTCCACCGTATAGCCCTGGTCGAGAATGTCCTCGTTGATCGCGCGTGGCGTGCCTTCGCTGCTCTGCCGGGCGACCTGTTCCAGTGTCCGAGTCAATTCCATTTCCTTCAGCGAAGCGGCCTGGGCGGTCGGCAGCATCAGGCTGAGCGCGAGAGCGGGAAGGATGTAACGCAACATGGGGTGTGACTCCTGAAAGCTTGGACGAGGGTTGGACAGGGCCCCCGCACGAATGTTCGCGAAATGGCCACTGGCCCCTTTGCCAGCGGTGTTACCGACGGCCACATGCTGGCCAAACGCTGTCTTCCGCCATCACGACCAAAGGCCGGGGATCATCGGCCAGTCCTGCACGTCTCAACCTTGAGCCGCGTTGCAGTCGGACGCCGCCTGCGCAGACCTGCCTGAAGTCTGTCGCGAATGAGGCGTTGGCTGCTGGGTGTTCAAGCAGCGTGCAGGAGAATAACAATGACAAGACTCTATCGGCGTTGGCCATCGCATGTGATGGTCGGCAGTCTACTGGTTTCGCCCGTTACGCAGGTACAGGCATCCGGTTATCACTTTGGTTCGCAGTCGGTGGCGGCGCAGGGTTCCGCGCATGCCAATGGCGCCGAGGCGGCCGATCCTTCGACCATTTTCTACAACCCGGCGGGCCTGACCCGACTCAAGGGTACGCAGGTGACGTCCGGCCTGACCATCCTGCTGCCCGATGGTGACTACGAGGACAAGGGCAGCACGGACGTGTTCGGCAACCCGCTATCGGGGGATGCGGGCGAGTTTCTCCCGGATGCCGCCGCCGCGCCCAACTTCTACATCTCTCACGAGATCAATGACCGGGTCACGATCGGCCTGGGCATCTTCACGCCGTTCGGTGCCAAGCTGGACTACAAGGAGGACTGGGCCGGGCGCTACGCCATCCAGTCGGCCAGCCTGGAAACGGTGACGTTCAACCCGAGCATCGGCTTTCGCTTCAACGAGCATCACAGCATCGGCTTCGGCGTGTCGGCGCAGTACATCAAGTCGATCCAGCGCGGTGCGGCGGACGTCAAGGGGGCGTCGAGGCAACTGGCGGGGCAGTTCGTCGACGCCAACTACCAGGACACCCGTAATGCCGCCAGCCCCATTCTGGGGCCTATAGTCGGAGGCATCGCCGGTGTTCCCGTCCCCGAGGAAATCCGCTCGTGCAACGGCGTGGCCGACCGGGATGGCTTCGTCGACTGCGTGGCCGGCAACTTCGCCGACAACGTCCAGGGCGATGGCTACTTTCGCGTCAAGGGCGACGACTGGGGCTTCGGCTGGAACATCGGCTACCTGTGGGAGCCCACCGAGTCGACGCGCTTCGGGGTGTCCTATCGCTCCAACATCAAGCACACCCTGGAAGGTGAGACCAAATGGAGTTTTGCCGATGTGCAAGGGGGCGTTCCCTCTCCGGATACGTCGCTGGCAGGTGGATTCACTATCCCCATCTTCAACATCTACGTTCCGCCTGCAGAGGCGCTTCAGCAGTTGTTCGATGAAGGCAACTGGGTGAACGCGGGCGACTTCGCGGCGACGAGGCTGCATCCGAATTCCAGGGCCAAGACCAGGATCGATACTCCGGAAATGCTCTCCTTCAACGTCTTCCATCAGCTCAACGACAGGGTGGCGTTGATGGCGGACCTGACCTTCACCCGTCATTCGCGACTGGACGAGGTGCGCATCGGCATCGATCAGGTGGCCGGCTATCCCTATTTCAACGGCGTCACCGAGGGGGATCTGAACGTCGAGCAGGACTGGAAGGACACCTACAAGATCTCCCTGGGCATGAACTATCAGTACAGCGACGACCTGCTCCTGCGCAGCGGGGTCGCTTACGACCGTTCGCCCGTCAACTCGCCGCAGCTGCGCCACCCGGCGTTCCCCGATGCGGATCGCTACTGGCTGTCGCTCGGTGCCAACTACAAGATGACCCCCGATACCTCGGTGGACCTGGCCTACAGCTACGTGCAGTTCTCCAGCGGCAAGATGGATTACCAGGACGGCTGCTCTCCGGCCGGCTGGGCGCCGGGGGCCGGAGGTCTGTATCAGGACAGCGGAGTGCGCTGCACCGGCAACGGCGGCAACTTCCGTGGCGAGTACGAAACGCGCATCCACTTCATCGGCCTGGCGTTGAACCACCGCTTCTGAGGCGCCTGGGCGGCGGATGGGGGTGCTAGACTTGCGCCCCCTTTCGTCGTTGTCGCCTTCATGAGCCATCCCGCCCCACATGCCGTTGCCCGTCTGCGTGCAGAACGCCTGGCACGCAGCCTGAAACCCTTCGTTGCGCGCGGTTCCCGTGCCGAGCGTTGCCCGCATTGCCGCGTGCAGCCGGACTACTGTCTGTGCGCCTGGCGTCCGCAGGTGCAGGCGAATGCCGCCATGTGCCTGGTGATGCATGACATCGAGGCGCTCAAGCCGAGCAATACGGGCTGGCTGATCGCCGATGTGGTGCCCGAAACCCATGCCTTCGGCTGGACGCGCACGGCGGTGGAGCCGGCGCTGCTCGCGCTGCTGGCCGACCCGCAATGGCAGCCTTACCTGGTCTTCCCCGGCGAGTACGTGGCGCCGCAGCGCGTGGTGGAGGAGGTGCAGCTGGCGCCCGGCAAGCGGCCGTTGTTCGTGCTGCTCGATGCCACCTGGACGGAAGCCCGCAAGATGTTTCGCAAGAGCCCCTACCTGGACGCGTTGCCGGTGCTCAGCCTGACCCCGGCGCAGCTGTCACGCTATCGCCTGCGTCGCTCCACGCGCGGCGAGCACCTGTGCACCGCCGAAGTGGCGGCCATGTGCCTGGAGCTGGCCGGCGACTCGCGCGCGGGCGAGGCCCTGGACGATTACCTGGATGCCTTCAGTCAGCACTACCTGGCAGCCAAGCGGCGCTTGCCGCTCGACCTCAATGACGCGTTGCATCAGCGCCTGCAGGGCTATCGCTGAGCGCGGCCGGCAGCGGCTTCGGCCACAACTGGGCCAGCAGCATGCCGCCGAACATCAGGGCACACCCCAGGTAACCGCGTGGCGCCAGCATCTCGCCCAGCAGCAGGGCGCCGGCGATGGCGGCGAACACCGCCTCGAGGGACAGGATGATCGCCGCATGCGAGGCGATCGCATGTTGCTGCGCGACCACCTGCAAGGTGAAGCCCACCGCGACGCCGAACAAGCCGCCATAGACGATGGCCGGGGCGGCCGCGAGGATGCCGTCCAGCGTGGCCGTCTCGAACACCAGGGCCAGCAGCAGGCTGATCACCGCGCAGGTGATGAACTGGATCAGCGCCAGGCGCAACGGGTCATGGCGGTTGGCGAAGAAGCCCACCAGCAGCACGTGAATACCCCAGACGAAGGCGCCGGCCAGTTGCAGCCAGTCGCCGGAGGCCACGGTGAAACCCTCGCCGACGCTGAGCAGGAACATGCCGACCACGGCGAGGCTGGCGCCCAGCCAGATACCGACGCTGCTGCGCTGGCCGATCAGCAGACCGAGAATCGGCACCACGATCACGTAGAGCCCGGTGATGAAGCCCGAGTTGGTCACCGTGGTGAACAGCAGGCCGACCTGCTGCAGGTTGATGCCCAGCGACAGGGCCAGGCCCATGACGATGCCACCCAGCAGCAGGTTGCGATTCAAGGGTGCGGCGGGGCGTTTCTGGCGGCGTTGCAGCAGCATCAGTACCGGGACCAGCGCCAGGCAGGCGAGGGCGAAGCGCAGGCCGGTATAAAGGAAGGGGCCGATGTTATCCATGCCCAGTCGCTGGGCGACGAAGGCGCTGCCCCAGATCATCGCGGTAATCAGCATCAACAGGTCGGCGCGCAGGGCTTGGCTTCGCATCGGAGCTTCTCGGCAGGAAAGCTGCGCATCCTGCCGCAAAGCATTGAACTTGACCACCCCGTCACAGCTCGGCATGCTGGGCGCCGCCGTCGGTCCGAGTGGGGAGTCTGTCGTGATGGATGAACAGTCTTGAGCGGGTCGTCAGCCAATAAGCACTGTCATACTCACCTCAGTGCCACTCATAACAAGAGCAGGATCTGCCGATGGCCGCCTATGAAATCCTGATTGCCGATGACCACCCGCTGTTTCGCAGCGCGCTGCAACAAGCACTGACCCTGGGGCTGGGGCCGGATGTGCGCCTGGTGGAGGCTGCCAGCATCGCTGAGCTGGAGGCCTGCCTGGCCGACAAGAGTGATTGGGATCTGGTTCTGCTCGACCTCAATATGCCGGGTGCCTACGGTTTCTCCGGCCTGGTCCTGCTGCGTGGGCAATACCCGCAGATTCCGGTGGTGATGATCTCCGCACAGGAGGAAGCCTCGGTGGTCAACCGCTCCCGCGAGTTCGGTGCCAGCGGTTTCATTCCCAAGTCCAGCCCGCTGGAAACCCTGCAGTTGGCCGTGCGCCAGGTGCTCGACGGCGATACCTGGTGGCCGCCGATGGCCGAGGAGAGCGCCCCGGTTTCCGAGGAGGCCAAGGCCGCCAGTGCCGGGCTCGCCAGCCTGACCCCGCAACAGTTCAGGGTCCTGACCATGGTCTGCGAAGGTCTGCTGAACAAGCAGATCGCCTACGAACTGAACGTCTCCGAGGCGACGGTCAAGGCGCATGTCACGGCGATCTTCCGCAAGCTCGGCGTGCGCACGCGCACGCAGGCGGCGCTGCTGCTGCAGCAGATGGAGTCGATTCCAGGCTGACGGGCCCCAGGCTCAGACGATGGCTGGCAGGACGATCTGGTCGCTGCGGGCCACCCCGGCGGTCAGTGCGCGGCACTGCTCGAGAAAGTCGCGCATGGCGGCCGTCTGATACTTCTGCTTGTGCCAGATGAAATAGAACTGCCGGCGCAGATCGAGCTCGGGGGTTTCCACTGGCATCAGGCTGCCGCGCCGAAAGGCGTCGCGCAGGGCCAGACGTGAGATGCAGCCGATGCCCAGGCCGGACTCCACGGCGCGCTTGATCGCCTCGGTGTGCTCCAGCTCCAGGCGGATATTCAGCTTGCGCGGGTGATGACGCATGGCCTGATCGAAGGTCAGCCGGGTGCCCGAGCCCTGCTCGCGCAGAATCCACGCCTCGCAGGTCAGTTCCTCCAGGCTCGCCGTGCCACGTGCCGCCAGCGGGTGCTGCGGTGCGCAGAACACCACCAGTTCATCCTCGACCCAGGGTTGCACCTCGATATCCGGGTGCTGGCAGTGGCCTTCGATCAGGCCCAGGTCCAGCTCGTAGTGGGCGATCTGCTGTACCACGTGGGCGGTGTTGTGCACCTGCAGTTTCACCCGGCACTCCGGGTGCTGCTGCATGAAGCTGCCGATCAGCAGGGTGGCCAGGTAGTTGCCCACGGTCAGCGTGGCGCCGACGTTGAGCGAGCCGTAGCCGCTCTTGCCGCCCAGCAGGCGTTCGATCTCGCGTGCCTGCTCGAGCAGCGCCACCGCCTGCGGCAGCAGCTGGCGCCCCAGGGCATTGAGCGCCAGGCGCTTGCCGGCGCGGTCGAACAGCTGGCAGTCGGACTGGCGTTCGAGCTCGGTCAGTGAGGTGCTGGTGGCGGACTGCGAGAGCGCCAGTGACTGCGCCGCGCGCGAGACGCTCTCCTGCTGGGCGACCGCGACGAATACCTGAAGTTGTCTGAGAGTAAATCGCATATCGATATAACCGATAACCTATATCTTGATAATCCACTTAACAGATATTGTTGCCGCGAATAAAATGCCGCGCAATCGCGCCGAAGGCGCTGTGCTTCCCGAGGAAAGATCATCATGAGCAATATGAACGTCGAGCGCGTGCTCAGCGTCCACCACTGGAACGATACGCTGTTCAGCTTCAAGTGCACCCGCGATCCGGGCCTGCGCTTCGAAAATGGCCAGTTCGTGATGATCGGCCTGCAGCAGGACAATGGTCGCCCGCTGATGCGTGCCTACTCCATCGCCAGCCCGAACTGGGAAGAGCACCTGGAGTTCTTCAGCATCAAGGTGCCCGACGGCCCGCTGACCTCGCAGCTGCAGCACCTCAAGGAAGGCGACGAGATCATCATCAGCAAGAAGCCTACCGGCACGCTGGTGCTCGATGACCTGAACCCCGGCAAGCACCTGTACCTGCTCAGCACCGGCACTGGCCTGGCGCCGTTCATGAGCGTGATCCAGGACCCGGAAACCTACGAGCGCTTCGAGAAGGTGATCCTGGTGCACGGCGTGCGCTACGTGAACGAAGTGGCGTATCGCGAGTTCATCACCGAGCACCTGCCGCAGAACGAATTCTTCGGCGAGGCTCTGCGTGACAAGCTGATCTATTACCCCACCGTCACCCGCGAGCCGTTCGAGAACCAGGGCCGCCTGACCGACCTGATGCGCAGCGGCAAGCTGTTCGCCGACATCGGCCTGCCGCCGATCAACCCGCAGGACGACCGCGCCATGATCTGCGGCAGCCCGAGCATGCTCGACGAGACTGCCGAAGTGCTCGACAGCTTCGGCCTGAAGATCTCCCCGCGCATGCGTGAGCCGGGTGACTACCTGATCGAGCGCGCCTTCGTCGAGAAGTAAGCGCCTCTGGCAAACGAAAAAGCCGCCCATCGGGCGGCTTTTTCGTTGGTGCGCGGCTTACAGGCGCTTGGCGTCGATGATCAGCACCGGCTCGCGGGGGACGTTCTGGTGCATGCCGCGGTTGCCGGTCGGCACCTGGGCGATCTTGTCGACCACCTCCATGCCACGGGTCACCTTGCCGAACACGGCATAGCCGAAGTCACGCGAGCCGTGGTCGAGGAAGGCGTTGTCCTTGTGGTTGATGAAGAACTGGCTGGTGGCCGAGTCGCGTACCTGGGTGCGGGCCATCGCCAGAGTGCCGCGCACGTTGTGCAGGCCGTTGTCGGCCTCGTTCTTGATCGGTGCGTCGGTGTCCTTCTGGCGCAGGTCGGCATCGAAGCCGCCGCCCTGGATCATGAAGCCGGGAATCACGCGATGGAACTGGGTGCCGTTGTAGTAGCCGCTGTCCACGTACTTGAGAAAGTTCTGCGTGCTGATCGGCGCCTTGTCGGCGGCCAGTTCCACTTCGATTTCGCCCATGCTGGTGGTCAGCAGTACCTTGGGGTTTTCCGCGGCCAGCAGGCTGGTCGACAGCAGCAGGGCGCCGGCGGCGATAACGAGTTGCTTGAGCATGATGGTCAGTTTTCCTTGTTGGCAGTGGTGTCTGCTTCACCGAGAAAGGCGAGCAGGGCGCTATTGAAGCGTTCAGGTTGATCCAGTGGTGTGGCGTGGCGCGAATTTTCGATCACCAGCAGGCGCGCGTCAGGCATTTCTGCCACGTATTCGCGCTTGCGTTCAACCGGGGTGTAGTCGCGGTCCGCGGTGATGACCAGCGTAGGACAGGTGATGCGTGCGAGGCGTTCCCGCACGCCCCAGCCGATGATCGCGTCGAGACTGGCGAGGTAGGCGCGCTTGTCGTTCTGTGGCCAGCGTTCCTCCACCTTGCGCCGCAGGTCGGCCTGCTCCGGTCTGGGGAACAGCAGCCTGGCGAGGGCCTTGGCGATGCTGTCCAGGCTGAGCAGGCGGGACAGCGTCCAGCGTTTGCCGACCTCCAGCCAGTCACGCGCGCTCCTGGCCTTCACCTCGGGGGCGCTGTTGACGATGGTCAGGCTGCGCAGCAGCTCGGGGCGGTCGACGCCGAGCTGGAAGCCGATCATGCCGCCCATGGAAATGCCCACCAGGTGCACGGCGGGCAGTTGCAGGTGTTCGATCAGCGCGGCCACGTCGTCGGCGAAGTCGGTGATCCGATAGGCCTCGCGCGGCTTGTCCGAGCGGCCATGCCCGCGCACGTCGAGGGCGATGACCCGGTAGTGCGGGCTGAGGGCAGGAATCTGGTACTCCCAGTCGCGCGTACTCGAACCCAGACCGTGCACCAGCAGCAGCGGCGTACCGTGACCGTAGTCCTCGTAGTGCAGCTGGCAGCCATCGTTGTCGAAGTAGGGCATGGGGCGGCTCTCAGTGGCTGGACTGCGGCGCGGCGAACGGAGCGTCCAGCGGCGCGGCGTCGAAGTTCTTGATCAGTTCGATGAGAATCTGCGTGGCCGGGCCCAGGACCCGGTCCTTGTTGCTGTAGAGAAAGAAGCGAGGCTTGCGCAGGCCGCCCTGGGCCAGCGGCAGGGGCTTGAGCAGGCCCTCCTGCAGTTCACGCGCGATCAGGTGGCGCGGCAGCCAGGCGAAGCCCAGGCCGCTGCTGACGAAGGTCCGCGCGGTCGGCAGGCTGCCCACGGTCCAGCGTTGTTCCGCGCCGAGCCAGCCGGCGTCGCGTGGCTGCAGGCGGCCGCTGTCGCGGGTCACCACCTGCATCTGGCCCTCGAGGTCCTGGAAGCTCAGTTCCCGTTGCAGGCGATGCAAGGGGTGCTCGGGGTTGGCCACGGCGACGAATTCCACTTCGCCGAGTTCGATGCCCAGGTGGCCGGTGATGTTCAGGGCGCTGATGGCCAGGTCGGCGGTGCCTTCCAGCAGCACTTCCTCGACCCCGGACAGTACTTCCTCGCGCAGGCGTACGCGGCAGCCACGGCTCTGCGGCATGAAGGCGGTCAGTGCGCGGACGATGTTCGCCGTCGGATACGCGGCGTCGACCACCAGGCGCACCTCGGCCTCCCAGCCCTGTTCCATGTGGTGGGCCAGGTCTTCCAGCTGGCTGGCCTGCTTGACCAGCTGCCGCGAGCGGCGCAGCAGGACGTCGCCGGCCTCGGTCAGCACCGCCTTGCGCCCGTCGATGCGCAGCAACGGCACGCCGAGCTGCTCCTGCATGCGCGCCACGGTATAGCTCACCGACGATTGCGAGCGATGCAGCACCTCGGCGGCCTGGGCGAAACCGCCCTGGTCGACGACCGCCTGCAAGGTACGCCACTGGTCCAGGGTTACACGGGGAGCTTTCATGACACTGTCCTGTTACCGGCTGTCATCGCCGGCGATCTCGACCTACACTGGCGCTCCGACGATGGAGAGCACCGATGAAAAAAATCTTCTGCCTGTTGTTCGCCCTGCTGCCCCTGGCTGCCCACGCCTATCCGATCGATGTGGAGAAACAGCTGAACGGCGCCGAGGTATCGGCCACCACTCAGGAAATCGATCACAACATGGCAGCGCTGGTGCTCTACAACTACGGCGAGAGTGAAGCAGAATGCAGCGCCGTGTTCCGCAACGGCCCGGAAGCGCCACGTACGCGGCGAGCCGTGCTGACACCGGGGGCCAGCAACAACATGACGGTGAAGTTCAGCCGCAGCGTGATTCGCCTGCGGGTCGACCTGACCTGTGGCCTGAAGTAACCAGAGCCTAGACCCGGCCCATCCATAAATCAACTTTGTCGATATATGTAAGCGGATATTTGCGCTTTTTAATCGAATGTTGTGGACCTAGTCTGTGCTCCATCGATTCCTACCCACCTCGATGGAGCCTCAGGTATGTCCCGTATTCTCGTGATCGAAAGCAGCGCGCGCCAACAAGGTTCGGTTTCCCGTGAGCTGACCCAGCAATTCATCGCCAACTGGCAGGCCGCTCACCCGGCCGACCAGATCCAGGTTCGCGACCTGGCCGTCGACCCGGTGCCGCACCTCGACGCCACGCTGCTGGGCGGCTGGATGACGCCGAGCGAGCAGCAGAGCGAGGCGGAGAAGGCCGCCCTGGCGCGCTCCAATCTGCTCACCGACGAAGTGCTGGCAGCCGATGTGCTGGTGCTGGCGGCGCCGATGTACAACTTCGCCATCCCCAGCACCCTGAAAGCCTGGCTGGACCACGTGCTGCGCGCCGGCGTCACCTTCAAGTACACCGAGACCGGCCCGCAGGGCCTGCTGACCGGCAAGCGCGCCTTCGTGCTGACTGCCCGTGGCGGTATCTACGCCGGCAGTGCGCTGGATCACCAGGAGCCCTACCTGCGCCAGGCGCTGGCCTTCATCGGTATCCACGATGTGCAGTTCATCCACGCCGAAGGCCTGAACCTGGGTGCCGAGTTCAGCGAAAAGGGCCTGGCCCAGGCCAGGGCCAAGGTGGCCGAGGTCGCCTGATCCCACTCTCTCCTGAGCGCCCGTCCACGGGCGTGTTGCGCCGGTCGCTTCGCTACGAGGTGGCCGGCTTTTTTGCATGTCCGACCGGGCGCTGGCCGGGCATGCATTGTCCGCTGCCGGCGAACGCGCTAAGGTCGCCGCCTTCCTTCGGAGGTGGCTGTGCGATATCTGCTGATAGTGACCCTGCTGTGGGCCTTTTCCTTCAGTCTGATCGGCGAGTACCTGGCCGGTCGGGTCGACAGCTATTTCGCGGTGCTGACGCGCATCGTCATCGCCGGCCTGCTGTTCCTGCCGCTGACCCGCTGGCGCGGTCACGCTCCGGCCTTCGTGCGCGGCATGCTGGTGATCGGTGCGCTGCAGTTCGGCATCACCTACGTCTGCCTGTACCTCAGCTTCTCGGTGCTGACGGTGCCGGAGGTGCTGCTGTTCACCATCCTCACGCCGTTGCACGTGACGCTGATCGAGGATGCGCTCAACCGCCGCTTCAACCCCTGGGCGCTGCTCGCCGCCCTGGTGGCCGTGCTGGGCGCCGGGATCATCCGCTATGACGGGATCAGCAGCAGTTTCCTGCTGGGCTTCCTGCTGCTGCAGGTGGCCAATTTCACCTTCGCCGCCGGCCAGGTGCTGTACAAGCACCTGCTGCTGAAGTTTCCCTCGAGCGAGCCGCAGTACCGGCGTTTCGGCTTCTTCTACCTCGGCGCCTTGCTGATCGCATTGCCGGCCTTCCTGTTGCTGGGCAATGGCGAGCGGCTGCCGAGCAGCGCCTTGCAATGGGGCGTGCTCGGCTGGCTCGGCGTAGTCGCCTCCGGCCTGGGTCTGTACTGGTGGAACAAGGGCGCCAGCCTGGTCGACGGCGGCACCCTGGCGGTGATGAACAACGCCCTGGTGCCGGCCGGCCTGCTGGTCAACCTGCTGATCTGGAACCATGACGCCGATCTGCTGCGCCTGGCCATTGGTGGCGCGGTCATCGCCCTGTCACTGCCGTTGGCGGGCCTGGGGCGCAGGCCCGCGAGGATTGGCTGATGCAGCTTTCCGGGCGCGGTGTGGCGCTGTCCGTCGGCGCCTCGGTGCTGTTCTCCGTGCTGCCCGGCTACGTGCAATGGCTGACGCCGCTGGACGGCATACAGGTGTTCGCGCAGCGTGTGCTCTGGTCCATTCCGCTGGTGTTGCTGCTGGTGCTGCTGGCCCGGCAGACCGCGCTGCTGCGCGAGACGTTCGTGCGTCTGCGCCGCGAGCCGCTGCTGCTGGCTGCCTGCCCCGTGGCTGCTGCCCTGATCGGCGTGCAGTGGGGGCTGTTCGTCTGGGCACCGTTGGCGGGGCACATGCTGGAAGTGTCCATGGGCTACTTCCTGCTGCCGCTTGCCCTGGTGCTGACCGGGCGGGTGTTCTACGGCGAGCGCCTGCGCCCGTTGCAGCGACTGGCGGTGACCTGCGCCGTGCTCGGCGTGCTGCATGAGCTCTGGCGCACCCAGGCGTTTTCCTGGCTGACGCTGGTGACCGCGCTCGGCTACCCGCCCTACATGATGTTGCGCCGCTGGATGCGTTTCGATGCGCTGTCCGGCTTCGTGCTCGAGATGCTGCTGCTGGCGCCGCTGGCGATCTGGCTGATCGTCACCCATGGCCCCGTGGATGCCTTTGCCAATCGGCCCGCGCTGTGGTTGCTTGTACCGGGCATGGCGCTGATCGGCACCCTGGCCTTCGCCGCGATGATGGCGGCGAGCCGGCTGTTGCCGCTGGGGCTGTTCGGCATTCTCAGCTATGTCGAGCCGGTGCTGCTGTTCGCCGTTGCACTGCTGGTGCTGGGGGAGACCTTCGATGCCGGGCAATGGCTGACCTACCTGCCGATCTGGGCAGCCGTATTGCTGGTCGGTTGGGACAGCGCGCGTCTGCTGCGCAAAACGCCGGCCTGAGGTGATCAGGCCGCGTTGATGCGCGAGGGCGACTGCTGCGAGGCGGGGTTCTGCACCTTGTAGTGCACCTGCAGGGTGCCGCTGTTGAAGCGGCGCTGATCGCTGAGCGTGAGGCTGCGCTCCATGCCCGTCGCCAGCAGCGGGATGCCGGCGCCGAGGAGGTGGGGCACCAGGTTGATCACCACTTCGTCGATCAGCCCGGCGGTGTAGCAACTGCCCGCCAGCAGGCTGCCACCGACCAGCCAGACACGCTGGAAGCCGGCTTCCCCCAGGGCGGCGACCGCCTGAGCGGGGGTGCAGTGGGTCAGTTGCACCTCGTCCGAGGCGCGCGGCAGGGGCAGGCGGGTGAGCACCACGCAGGGCTTGCCGGGGTAGGGCCAGGCGCCGCCGCGTTTGAGCAGCGCCTCATAGGTGCCGCGGCCCATCAGCAGTGCATCGATGCCGGAGTAGAAGTACTGGAAGCTGTATTCCTCATCGGCCTGGCGCAGCGAATCGAACCAGTCGATGTGGCCATCGGGGCGGGCGATGTAGCCGTCCAGGCTGGAGGTGACGTGATAGATCAGTGACGGGCTCATGGTGCGTTCTCGGCTGGCCATCTGACGATTTGAGCGATGCCGTGGAGACAAGTTCGTCAGTGGCCATACCGCTTGTCGGCAGACCGTCGGAAGGCCACTCAGTCCAGCACGTTACGCAGGATTTCGTAGACGATGCCCGTCGCGACCGCCACCAGCACCACGTCGGTACCGATCTGCTTCCATTCGTAGCCATCGTAGTGCGGCAGGCGCGCGTTCAGGCGGCTGTCGAAGTTCTTGGCGATGCCCGGCGGCAGCGGCTTGCCGCGAGCCAGGTTCTTGGCGATGCCGGGTGGCAGGGATGAGGTGGGGCCGATCAACTGGCGGTTGTCGCCGAGGACGATACGTACCCGGCCGATATCGACGCTCGGGCCACGCAGGTCGATCCGCACGTCTTCCTGCTGGCCCTGCTGGCCTTGGTGACCCTGCTTGCCCTTGCCCGGTGGCGGGCTGGCGAGGACCGGGGAGGCCGCCAGCAGCGCGCAGAGGCTCAAGGCTACCGCTGAGTGAGGCTTCATGAACATGAGAGAAACTCCTCTGGAGTGATATCAATCTGACTCCCGGCGGGTGCGCTCGGTTCCACCCGCCGGTAGGAAAGCGTAGCGGCGAACGCATCGACTATCGTTGGCCGAGTGCAAAGAAATTCGGCCCGGACGCCGGAAACCGTTAGGCTATGCACCGTTTTGTCGATTTCTCGAGGTAGTGCCCCCGTGTTTGCCCAATTCGCCCTGCATGAACGCCTGCTGAAAGCCGTGGCCGAGCTTAAATTCGTCGAGCCGACGCCGGTACAGGCCGCAGCGATTCCTCCTGCGCTGGAGGGCAAGGACCTGCGAGTGATCGCCCAGACCGGCAGCGGCAAGACCGCCGCCTTCGTCCTGCCACTGCTCAACCGCCTGCTCGGCGATGGCAACTCGAAGCAGCGCCTGAGCATCCGTGCGCTGATCCTGCTGCCGACCCGCGAGCTGGCGCAGCAGACGCTCAAGGAAGTCGAGCGCTTCGCCCAGTTCACCTTCCTCAAGGCCGGACTGGTTACCGGCGGCGAGGACTTCAAGGTGCAGGCCGCACTGATGCGCAAGATCGACATCCTCATCGGCACGCCTGGCCGTCTGATCGAACATGCCAATGCCGGCAACCTGCCGCTGGATGAGGTCGAGGTGCTGGTGTTCGACGAGGCCGACCGCATGCTCGACATGGGCTTCGCCGAGGACGCCCAGCGCCTGGCCGAGTCCTGCGGGCCGCACCAGACCCTGCTGTTCTCCGCCACCACCGGTGGCAACGGGCTGCGGGAGATGGTCGCCAAGGTGCTCAAGCAGCCGCAGCACCTGATGCTCAACAGCGTCAGCCAGCTCAACGAAGGCACCCGTCAGCAGATCATCACCGCCGACCACAACTACCACAAGGAGCAGCTCGTCGACTGGCTGCTGGCCAACGAGACCTATGACAAGGCCATCGTCTTCACCAATACCCGGGTGCAGGCCGATCGCCTCTACGGCAAGCTGGTGGCGGCCGGGGTCAAGGCCTTCGTGCTGCATGGCGAGAAGGACCAGAAGGACCGCAAGCTGGCCATCGAGCGCCTGCGCCAGGGCGCGGTCAAGGTTCTGGTCGCCACCGACGTGGCGGCACGCGGTCTGGACGTCGATGGCCTGGACCTGGTGATCAACTTCGACATGCCGCGTTCCGGTGACGAGTACGTGCACCGCATCGGCCGCACCGGCCGTGCCGGTGGCGAGGGCCTGGCGGTGTCGCTGATCTGCCACAACGACTGGAACCTGATGTCGAGCATCGAGCGCTACCTCAAGCAGCGTTTCGAGCGCCGCACCGTCAAGGAACTCAAGGGCGTCTACCAGGGGCCGAAGAACCTCAAGGCCTCGGGCAAGGCCGCCGGCAGCAAGAAGAAAAAGACCGAGAAGAAAGAGCCGAAGAAAGCCGCCGCGCCCAAGCGCAAGAGCGGCCCGCGCCCGGCCGGCAAACCCTCCGCGCTGGTCAGCGCCGACGGCAGCGCACCGCTCAAGCGCAAGAAGCCAGCCGCAGAGTGATTCCGTAGGGTGGACGACGCTTCACCCGTCGACCGTGCTGTGAGCGCGGTGGTGGATGAGAAGAGCGTCATCCACCCTACGTTTTTGCCAGTCGCAGAAGCCGGCGGCGAGGGGATTCCGTAGGGTGGACGACGCTTCACCCGTCCACCGTGCTGTGAGTGCAATGGTGGATGAAAAGAGCGTCATCCACCCTACGTTTGTGCCAGTCGCAGAAGCCGGCGGCGAGGTGATTCCGTAGGGTGGACGACGCTTCACCCGTCCACCGAGCGGTGAGCGCAATGGTGGCTGAAAAGAGCGTCACCCACCCTAGGTTTGCGTCGGGCGCAGAAGCCGGCGGCGAGGGGATTCCGTAGGGTGGACGACGCTTCACTCGTCCACCGCGCTGCGAGCGCAATGGTGGATGAAAAGAGCGTCATCCATCCTGCGGCCTGTCCTCGTGTTTATTCGACGCCGACGAAACCGCCAGTCTGGTGCTGCCACAGGCGCGCATACAGGCCGCCATGGGCGATCAGCTCGGCGTGGCTGCCGGTTTCGATGACCTGTCCTTTGTCGATCACCACCAGGCGGTCCATGCGCGCGATGGTCGACAGGCGGTGGGCGATGGCGATCACCGTCTTGCCCTGCATCAGGCTGTCCAGGCTTTCCTGGATGGCCGCCTCCACTTCCGAATCGAGCGCCGAGGTGGCTTCGTCCAGCACCAGGATCGGTGCGTCCTTGAGCAGCACGCGGGCAATGGCGATGCGCTGGCGCTGGCCGCCCGAGAGCTTGACGCCGCGCTCGCCCACCTGAGCGTCCATGCCGCGCCCGCCCTGGCTGTCGTCGAGCGTCGGGATGAAGCTGTCGGCGCGTGCCTTGCGTATTGCCTCCCAGAGTTCGTCGTCACTGGCATCGGGCTTGCCGTAGCGCAGGTTGTCGCGGATCGAGCGGTGCAGCAGGGAGGTGTCCTGGGTCACGACGCCGATATGCGCGCGCAGGCTTTCCTGGGTCACCGTGCCGATGTCCTGGCCGTCGATCAGGATGCGTCCGCTCTCCAGGTCGTAGAGGCGCAGCAGCAGATTGACCAGGGTCGACTTGCCGGCCCCCGACGGGCCGACCAGACCGATCTTTTCGCCGGGGCGGATGTCGATGTCCAGGCCGCTGATCACGCCGCCGCGCTTGCCGTAGTGAAAGTGGATGTTCTCGAAGCGCACGCCGCCGTGCGGCACCTGAATCGGCGTGGCATCCTCGCGGTCGGCGACCTGGCGCGGCTGGACGATGGTCTGCATGCCGTCCTGCACGGTGCCGACGTTCTCGAAGATGCCGTTGACCACCCACATGATCCATTCGGCCATGTTGTTGATGCGGATCACCAGGCCGAGCGCCAGGGCGATGGCGCCGGTGCTGATCAGCGCCTGGCTCCACAGCCACAGCGCCAGGGCGCCGGTGCCGACGATCAGCACGCCGTTGAGGCAGGTGATGAGAAAGTCCAGGGCGGTGATGGTGCGCGACTGCAGGCGGAACTTGTCGAGCAGGTCCTGCATGGCTTCGCGTGCGTAGCTTTCCTCTTCCTGCGAGTGGGCGAACAGCTTGAGCGTGGCGATGTTGCTGTAGCCATCGACCACGCGCCCCATCACCTTGGAGCGTGCGGCCGAGGCGGCGGCCGAGCGTGCCTTGATGCGCGGTACGAAGTACCACAGCGCAGCGCTGTAGCCGACGATCCACAGGGCCAGCGGCAGCACCAGGCGCAGGTCGGCGGCGGCGAACAGGTACAGCGCGCTGCCGGCGTAGACCGCCACGTGCCACAGCGCGTCGATCACCTGCATGGCCGAGTCGCGCAGCGACGGGCCGGTCTGCATCACGCGCTGGGCGACGCGACCGGCGAAGTCGTTCTGGAAGAAGCTCAGGCTCTGCTTGAGTACGTAGCGGTGGTTCTGCCAGCGGATCAGGTTGGTCAGCCCGGGGTTGACCGCCTGGTGCGTGAGCAGGTTGTGCAGGCCGAACACCAGGGGGCGGATGACCAGCGCCACCAGCAGCATCCACAGCAGTGCGTCGCGGTGTTCGGCGAAGAAGCTGCCGGCATCCGTGCTGGCCTGCGCCATGTCGATCAGTTGGCCGAGGAAGCTGAACAGCGCCACCTCGATCACGGCGGCGAAGAAGCCCACGATCAGCACCGCGACCATCAGCGGCCACACCTGTTTCAGGTAGTGGCCGTAGAAGCGCAGCATGCCCGGCGGTGGCGCGATGTCCGGGCTGGGTTTGAAGACGTCGATCAACGACTCGAAGCGGCGAAACAACATTGCAGGCATCCTGCCTCGGCATGGAGGGACGCCGATAGTACGCCCTTAGTGCGAGCGAGTCTCAGTCAAAAGTGGTTTCTGCAGTTCGCTGGCCCAGGCCAGCAGCGGCACATCCAGCTCGGGCTGCCAGATGCGCTTGAGCAACAGGTTCAGGTGTTCGATCTCCCCGCGTTCGAAGGGCAGGCGTGCGATGTGTTCCTGTAGCTGCCAGCGACCGTCGCGCAGGTGGGCGAAATCGAAGCGGAACGGATGGAACCCGGTCATGCCCAGGCGCAGGTCGGTGACGATCAGGTGATCGCCGACCTGGTCATAGCGCAGCACACCTCCGGTGAACCAGTCCAGGCGTTCGTGCATGGCCGAGCCCGCGAGCTGTTCGCGCAGCTGCGTACCGCGTGGCAGGCGCTGCAGGTGCGGCGTGTCGTCGTCGAGCCAGCCGACCAGGGCCTCGTGGTAGTCCTCGCCGTCGAGCACGATCACCCGCCAGAGGAGGGTGTTGAACGGCGTCGGGGTGACGAACAGGCGTTCTGCCTGGATGCCCTGGCGCGCCAGTTCCTGCTCCACGCGCTGTTCGGCCATGAACTTGCCGGCCAGGCTGAAACCGATGTACAGCGTCGACAGGGCCAGAGCGACGGCGGGCACGCGCCAGCTCTGCTCGCGTAGTCCGGTGAACAGGCTGATGACCACGGCCGCGATCAGCGGCACGGTATACAGCGGGTCGATGATGAACAGGCTGGACCAGGCTGTGGGTGTCGGCGTCAGCGGCCAGAACAGCTGCGTGCCATAGCTGGTGAAGGCATCCAGCAGCGGGTGGGTGACGAGCACCAGCCACAGGGTCAGCAGCAGGCGCTGGGCCGAGTAGCCGGGATGAGGCCGAAAGCGTCTGGCCAGCCAGGTCAGCAGCAGGGCGAAGCCGCTGAGCACGAACAGCGAGTGGCTGAAACCTCGGTGGTAGGTCATGTTGGCCACCGCGTCGCCGTACTCCATGATCACGTCCAGATCGGGTACGGTGGCGAGCATGGCGCCGTAGAGCAGGGCCTTGCGTCCCTGCCAGCGGCCGAGCAGTGCGCCCTGGATGCTGGCGCCGAGTACCGCCTGGGTTATGGAGTCCATCGTGTGCTTCCGCAAGAGTAGAGGCCGCTACGTTAGCCGAGGTGCTGCCGGCGTGGCGTGGGGAAATTTCAAGCAAAGATTACAGACCGCAGAGGTATCCTGATGCGCATGTTCATCCAGAAACCCTGCTCATGCTGATCCTGTCCAACAGCGTCCACCTCCCGCTCGATGAAATCGAGCTGACCGCCATTCGCGCCCAGGGCGCCGGCGGGCAGAACGTCAACAAGGTGTCGAGTGCCGTGCACCTGCGCTTCGACAGTCAGGCTTCGTCGCTGCCGCCGTTCTACAAGGAACGCCTGCTGGGGCTTGCCGACAGCCGCGTCACCGCAGACGGCGTGGTGATCATCAAGGCGCAGCAGTACCGCACCCAGGAGCAGAACCGCGCCGATGCGCTGGAGCGACTGCTCGAACTCATCCGCCATGCGGTCAAGGTGGACAAGAAGCGCCGCCCGACCAAGCCGACGCTGGGGTCGAAGAAGCGCCGCCTCGATGGCAAGAGCAAGCGTGGGGCGATCAAGGCGGGGCGCGGCAAGGTGGATTTCTAGCGCGTTGCTCAGCGGCGTCCGGCCAGGTAGGTCTGGTAGTCGGGAATGCGGTAGCTGTGCTCGCGCTCCATCAGGCTGCTGCTGAGCAGGTAATCGGCGCTGCTCTCGTTGCACGCCACCGGAATGTTCCACACCGCCGCGACGCGCAACAGGGCCTTGATGTCGGGGTCGTGCGGCTGCGGTTCGAACGGGTCCCAGAAGAACACCAGCATGTCCACGCGCTGCTCGGCGATGCGTGCGCCGATCTGCTGGTCACCGCCCAGCGGACCGCTGATCATGCTTTCCACCGGCAGCTCCAGGCGCTGGCCCAGCAGCAGGCCCGTGGTGCCGGTCGCCAGCAGCTGGTGCTGGCGCAGCCGCTCGCGCTGGCGCTCGCACCAGTCGAGAAGGAAGCTCTTGCAGTGGTCGTGGGCGACCAGGGCGATGCGCTTGCGAGCGGGCAAGGTCGCCTGGGTGAAGCTGATGCGGCTCATCGAACCTCCTCTTTCACTTCATGCGTGCCAGGAGCAGGCAGTTGTCCAGCATGCGGTTGGAGAAGCCCCACTCGTTGTCATACCAGGCCATGACTTTGAGCAGCCGGCCGCTGACCTTGGTGTGGTTGGCATCGAAGATCGACGACAGTGGATTGTGGTTGAAGTCGCAGGACACCAGCGGCAGCGCGTTGTAGCCGAGCACCGGCGAGCATTCGCTGGCCGCCTTGAGCAGGGCGTTGACTTCGGTCGCGTCGGTGTCGCGTTTGACCTGCAGGGTCAGGTCGACCAGCGAGACGTTGATCACCGGCACCCGCACCGCCATGCCGGTGAGCTTGCCCGCCAGCTCCGGCAGGACCAGGCCGACGGCCTCGGCGGCGCCGGTCTTGGTCGGGATCATCGACTGGGTGGCCGAGCGTGCGCGATAGGGGTCGCTGTGATAGACGTCGGAAAGGTTCTGGTCGTTGGTGTAGGCGTGAATGGTGGTCATCAGGCCCTGTTCGATGCCCAGCTCGCGTTGCAGCACCTGAGCCACGGGCGCCAGGCAGTTGGTGGTGCAGGAGGCGTTGGAGATGATCTGCATGGCCGGCGTCAGGACCTCGTCGTTGACTCCGTAGACCAGCGTCGCATCGGCCCCTTTGGCCGGGGCCGAGATCAGCACCTTGCGCGCACCCGCGGCCAGGTGTGCGGCGGCCTTGTCGCGTTCGGTGAACAGCCCGGTGCATTCGAGCACCACGTCGACCTGGTGTGCCCGCCACGGCAGGTCGACGGGGTTGCGGATGGCGCTGACGGCGATGCGGTCACCCTTGATCCACAGGCTTTCGCCATCGACCCGCACCTCTTCGGGGAAATGCCCGTGTACGCTGTCATATTGCAGCAAGTGGGCGTTGATCGCGCTGTCTCCCAGGTCGTTGATCGCCACGACCTGCAGCTGCTGGCGGTAGTTCTGGGTATAGAGTGCTCGCAGCACGTTGCGACCGATGCGGCCAAAACCGTTGATGGCGATTCGTAGCGTCATGGTGAGGGTCTCGTGATTTTGTTGTTAGAATTACAAGATTATTCCCGTTGCCGTGGAAATCAAGCCCAATGAGTGGCAGAATTTTGTTGTAAATATAAATATGCGCTAGCTGTTAACCTGGAGATTCCTCATGCATCCCCGTGTTGTCGAAGTGACCGACCGTCTTATCCAGCGCAGCCGAGCCACGCGCCAGCGCTACCTCGAGATGATTCGCACGGCGGCCAGCGAAGGGCCGCAGCGCGGCAAGCTGCAGTGCGCCAACTTCGCCCATGGCGTTGCCGGTTGCAGCGGGCACGACAAGCAGGCGCTGCGGCTGATGGATGCGGCCAACGTCGCCATCGTGTCCGCCTACAACGACATGCTGTCGGCGCATCAGCCGTATGAGCGGTTCCCCGAGCAGATCAAGCAGGCCCTGCGCGAGCTGGGTTCGGTCGGGCAGTTCGCCGGTGGCGTGCCGGCCATGTGCGACGGCGTCACGCAGGGCGAACCGGGCATGGAGCTGGGTATCGCCAGTCGCGAAGTGATCGCCATGGCCAGCGCGGTGGCGCTGTCGCACAACATGTTCGATGCCGCGCTGTACCTGGGGGTCTGCGACAAGATCGTTCCTGGCCTGCTGATGGGCGCGCTGCGCTTCGGTCACCTGCCGTCGCTGTTCGTCCCGGCAGGGCCGATGACCTCGGGCCTGTCCAACAAGGAAAAGGCCGACGTGCGGCAGCGCTATGCCGAGGGCAAGGCGAGCCGTGACGAGCTGCTCGCGGCGGAGATGGCGGCTTACCACGGGCCGGGCACCTGCACCTTCTACGGCACCGCCAACACCAACCAACTGCTGATGGAAGTGATGGGGCTGCATCTGCCGGGCGCCTCCTTCATCAATCCGGGCACGCCGCTGCGTGATGCCCTGACCCGCGAGGCCGCGCAGCAGGTCACGCGCCTGACCCGGCAGAGCGGCCAGTTCATGCCCATCGGCGAGATCGTCGACGAGCGCTGCCTGGTCAACTCGATCGTCGCCCTGCACGCGACGGGCGGCTCGACCAATCACACCCTGCACATGCCGGCCATCGCCCGTGCCGCCGGGATCCTGCTGACCTGGCAGGACATGGCCGACCTGTCCGAGGTGGTGCCGACCCTGGCGCACGTCTATCCCAACGGCAAGGCCGACATCAATCACTTCCAGGCCGCCGGTGGCATGGCCTTTCTCATCCGTGAACTGCTGGATGCCGGCCTGCTGCACGAAGAGGTCAATACCGTGGCCGGGCGCGGCTTGTCGCGTTACACCCGCGAACCCTTCCTCGAAGCCGGCAAGCTGGTATGGCGTGACGGGCCGAGTGCGAGCCTCGAGGAAAGCGTGTTGCGTCCGGTGGCCCGGCCCTTCTCGGCCGAGGGTGGCCTGCGCCTGATGCAGGGCAACCTGGGGCGTGGGGTGATGAAGGTGTCTGCGGTGGCGCCGGAGCACCAGGTGGTCGAAGCGCCGGCGCTGGTCTTCGAGGACCAGCTGGAGCTGGTGGAAGCCTTCAAGGCCGGCAGGCTGGAGCGCGATTTCGTTGCCGTGGTGCGCTTCCAGGGACCGCGCAGCAACGGCATGCCGGAGCTGCACAAGATGACGCCTTACCTCGGTGTGCTGCAGGACCGGGGCTTCAAGGTGGCGCTGGTGACGGACGGGCGCATGTCCGGCGCCTCCGGCAAGATCCCGGCGGCCATCCATGTGTGTCCGGAAGCGTTCGACGGCGGGCCGCTGGCGCGGGTGCGCGATGGCGACGTGCTGCGTGTCGATGGTCGCAGCGGTGAATTGCTCCTGAAAGTCGCAGACGCCGAGCTGGCTTCCCGCGAACTGGCGGCCAGGCCGGCGCCGGCCAGTGGCTGCGGGCGCGAGCTGTTCGCCTTCATGCGTCACAACTTCAGCACGGCGGAGCAGGGCGCCAGCGCCTTCACCGAGAGCCTCGAATCCTTGACCTGAACAGGGGCGGTGGGCAGCGCGAAGCGTGTCCACCGCCTGTCCGGATGGTGGATGAAAGACGCGTCATCCACCCGGCGGGTTATCAGATGCCTTGCGGAATCTCTTCGCCGCCCAGTGCGGTGAACAGCTCCGGGAGGAACTCCACCAGGGTCATCATCATCAGCACGAAGCTGGCATCCTGCTGGGCCAAGGCGTCATCGCCACCGTCCTGCTCGGCCTGCTCCTGCAGGACGTCTTCGAAGCGCAGGCGCTTGATGGTCAGCTTGTCGTCGAGCACGAACGACAGCTTGTCCTGCCAGGCCAGCGACAGCTGGGTGACCTGCTTGCCGGTGGACAGGTGCAGCTGGATTTCCTCGCTGGTCAGGTCCTGGCGCTTGCAGCGCACCACGCCACCGTCTTCGTGGGTGTCGCGCAGCTCGCACTCGTCGAGCACGAAGAAGCCTTCGGCGGCACTCTGGTTCTTCAGCCAGTCGGTCAGGGTGGCGGTCGGTGCGATCTTCACCGACAGCGGGCGTACCGGCAGCGAGCCGATGGCCTCGCGCAGGGTGGAGAGCAGGTCCTCGGCTTTCTTGGCGCTGGCGCTGTCGACCAGGATCAGGCCCTGCTTCGGCGCGATGGCCGCGAAGGTGCCGGACTTGCGGATGAAGGCGCGAGGCAGGAAGGCCTGGACGATCTCGTCTTTGATCTGATCGCGCTCCTTCTTGTACACCTTGCGCATCTGGGTGTTCTCGATCTCGTCGACCTTCTCCTTCAGCGCGTCACGCACCACCGAGCCCGGCAGGATGCGCTCTTCCTTGCGCGCGCCGATCAGCAGGAAATCACCGCTGACATGCACCAGCGGGGCATCGGCACCCTTGCCGAAGGGCGCGGTGAAGCCATAGGTGGTCAGCTCCTGGCTGGCGCAGGGACGGGCCTGCTTGCCGGACAGTGCGGCTTCCAGCGCGTCGGCGTCGAACGGGATGTCCTGAGTGAGGCGGTAGACCAGCAGGTTACGAAACCACATGAGCAGGTGACTCTCCATTGGTGTTGAGGTCGCGGGGTGGCGCCATCCATGAACCTTTCCCGCATGAGAAAGGAGGCGCACCGCGACGGATGAAGGTGATGGACAGGGATTCGTCCACTCGGCACAGAGCGCGCATTATTCTCCGCTGGCGGGCTCAGGCCAACCCTGACCACGGTGCGTCGAGAAAATTCGCTGGTCTCACCTAAGTTCTTGCTGGGCCGGTAAATTTTTTTGCAAAGAGGGCTTGCCAAGGTGCGGATCGCTCTCTAGAATGCGCCCCACTTCGAGAGCGAATGGGTGGTTAGCTCAGCCGGGAGAGCATCTGCCTTACAAGCAGAGGGTCGGCGGTTCGATCCCGTCACCACCCACCAATCTCGCAGTTACGCGCAGCGGTAGTTCAGTCGGTTAGAATACCGGCCTGTCACGCCGGGGGTCGCGGGTTCGAGTCCCGTCCGCTGCGCCATTCTTCTCCTCGCTTCATCCCCTCCTGTGACAATGCTTCGGCGCCAGCCGAATCTCTTCGAAAAAATCCTTTGTTTGCTTGAACTTATGCGCATTGCACGGCTCCTATGCCGTAGCCAGTGATCGCGGCGTACTGCTAAGCTCGCGCTTTCACACGACGGCCTTCGGGCGTATCTACAAGGAACAAGCATGAAACAGCATCGTTTGGCGGCAGCGGTTGCCCTGGTGGGCCTGGTGCTTGCCGGTTGCGATTCGCAAACCAGCGAAGTCGAACTCAAGAGCCCCGCGCAGAAAGCCTCCTACGGCATCGGCCTGAACATGGGTCGCAGTCTGTCCGAGGAAGGCATGGACGATCTGGATTCCAAGGCCGTCGCCCAGGGCATCGAAGACGCGCTGGCGAAGAAGGAGCCGCGCATCAAGGACGAGGACATGATCGAGGCCTTCTCCTTCCTGCAGAACCGTGCGCAAGAGCGCATGACCGCGCTGAACAAGGAAGCGGCCGAAGCCGGCAAGAAATTCCTCGAAGAGAACGGCAAGCGAGAAGGCGTCGTGACCACGCCGTCCGGCCTGCAATACGAAGTGATCAAGAAGACCGACGGCGCGCAGCCGAAGGAAAGCGACGTGGTGACCGTTCACTACGAAGGCAAGCTGACCGATGGCAGCGTCTTCGACAGCTCCGTCGCACGTGGCAGCCCCATCGACCTGCCGGTCGGTGGCGTGATCCCGGGTTGGGTCGAAGGTCTGCAGCTGATGCACGTGGGTGAGAAGTACAAACTGTACATCCCCAGCGAGCTGGCCTATGGCGAGCAGAGCCCGTCCCCGGCCATTCCGGCCAACGCGGTGCTGGTGTTCGACCTGGAGCTGATCGGTATCAAGGATCATGCGGCAGAACCGGCTGAGCCAGCCGAGCCGGCAGCGCAGTAACACTGCATGGCTTCATGACAACGCCCCGTCTTGACGGGGCGTTGTCGTTTCCGGGCCTTGGCTGGCACCTGCAGTGTTACGCTTATGCACATTGTGGGAAAGGTTCCTAACAAGCGTGCGCTACCCTTGCAAGCTGTTCATGTCAATCGGCAACTCGTTGATTTTCATGGGTTTTATGGGCTGTATAAAAAATGCCCGATCTGAGCCCAGGCCCCATGCCACGGGGCTTTGATAAGCTTGTCGAAAGTCTTTGCACAGATTTATCCACAGCTTCGGTGGATAAGCGAAGCAAGCCCAGGCAGCGCCTGGCTTGCCGAGGAGGTCCGATGAAAACCCCGTGGAAACTGACGCGTTACCTGCCGCTGGCGGCCCGTTTTCTTCGTGAGGGGCGGCTGCCTGAGTTGCTGCGCGCGCTGGGTGACAAGCGCACCCCGCAGGGCCAGCGCTTCGCCGCGCTGAAGGATGACCTGCAGCTGCTGCGCGCGCTGAGCCTGGCCTGGTTCAAGGGGGAATACCGGCAGATCAGCCGCCAGGCGTTGCTGATGGTGGTCGCCGCGTTGCTGTATTTCATCACCCCGCTGGACGCCATTCCCGACTGGCTGGTGGGGGTGGGGTTCGTCGATGACCTGGCCGTGCTGGCCTGGGTGATGCGCACCTGGCAGGGGGAACTCGAGGCATTCAAGGCCTGGCGTGCCAGGCAGGCCCCGGAGAAGCTGGCGCTCATTGAGCACCTGCCGGCCGAGCCGTTGCATTCCTGATCGCGGGCGCCTGTGCGGCGAGACGCGGCGCGCTGCGTGGAGTGTCTGCACGGATCACGCCCCAGGCGGCTTGGCCCTGTTAAGATGGCCGCTTGCAAGGAAAGGATCGAGGCCATCGGTCCTGCTTTCCAACGGAGAGACTCATGAGTGTGCAAATCATTGCCCGCGATGGTGAGCCGGAGTACGCGGTACTGCCCTGGGCCGATTATCAGGCCCTGCTGCAGGCCGCAGGACACCAGCCTGCCGTCGAATCCGGTCGCGAACAGCCTGATCCGGAGGCCGTGAGACCCGGGCTCGATCAACTGCGGGCACTGCGTGAAGACAAAGGGCTGACGGCCGAGGCGCTGGCGCGCAGTGTCGGTATCAGCCCGCACTATCTGGCGATGATCGAGCGTGGCGAGCGTCAACCGGATGCGGCCATCCTGCGCTCCCTGGCATGGTCGCTGGGGTTGGAGGGCTGGTCTTGAGCGTACGTATCAGTCGCCAACACTGGCAGGCGTTGCTTGACGAACTCGATGATGCGCGCCGGCAGCGCCATCTGCTTACCTACCGTGCGCTGATCGAGCGCCTCGACCTGCCGACACCGGCCATGCAGACCCTGACCGCAGCGCTGGAGCATCTGGCGGCGCTGGATGCCCGTGCCGAACGGCCACTGCGCAGCGCGCTGGTCATCAGCCAGGGGGCCAGCCGTCTGCCGCGTACCGGCTTCTTCGACTGCGTGATGCGCCTGGGGCGCTTCAGCGGAGCCTCCGATGGCGTGGCGGCGGCATCCTGGCATGCCGCAGAGGTGGTCCGGGTGTTCGAATTCGACTATCCCGTCGATGTCTAGGCTGCTCTGGCAGGTGCGCGCGCGCCTGGGCTACTGGTTGGCCCGGCGCCTGTTTCACTGGTCGTGGACGCTGCGTCAGCCGCGCCTGTGGCAGTGGATGCAGGGCCAGTACGGGCGCATGGCCAACCTGGGCGATACCCCGGCGCAAAGCTTCTACGGCCATATCCTGCTGTTTCGCGGTCAGGGCCTCGGTGCGCGCGAGGAGGGGCTGAGGCTGTTGCGCCTGGCTGCCAGCGGCGGCGACGGCAAGGCCGCCTATCAGCTGGGTGTGCAGGCGTTGCAGGGTGACACGCGACAGGCGCCGGACGGTGTGCAGGCGGTGCGCTGGTGGGAGATGGCGCTGGCAGCTGGCCATCCGCTGGCAGCGCGGCGCCTGAGCCAGGTGTATCTCGACGGCGCACCGGGCGTCACGCCTGATCGGGCCCTGGCCGAGCAGCATGCCGCGCTGGCGCAGGAGACGCAGGTTTCAGCTGGCTGATCCGGCGAGGATGTGCAGGCTGTAGCCGGGCACGGCCTTGGCGTGGCGCTTGGCTTCGGAGGCGAGTTCCGCCAGGCGCGAGGCGTCGAGCTGCAGGCAGTCTTCCTTACTCACGTGCACCACGCCGATGGACAGCGACAGCAGGGCGTATTCCTGGCGCTGGCCGTGACGGTTGTGGGCGACGAAACAGCCGGCCTGCAGGTGTTCTTCGCGGTAGAAGCGGCGGCACTGGCTCTGGAAGTCCTCGATCAGGCGACCGAGCTTTTCGCGCCAGTCGGTCGAGCCGAGCACCAGCATGAAATCATCGCCCCCGATATGACCGACGAAATCGCGCGCCGGGTCCACCCGCTCGTTCAGGCACTGTGCCAGGCACAGCAGGACCTCGTCGCCCTTGGCGTAGCCGTAGAGGTCGTTGAAGGGCTTGAAGCTGTCGATGTCGACGTAGCACACCGCCGCTTCCCGCTGTTGTTGCAGCAGCCGGCTCAGGCACTGCTGGATGGGCACGTTGCCCGGTAGCAGGGTCAGCGGGTTGGCATGACGCGCCTGCTGCAGCTTCTGTTCGGTGATCAGCTTGAGCACGTCGATCACCCGCCCCAGGCCGAGGTAGCGGCCACCCTGGATGATGATGAAGTCCTCTTCGATGCGCTGCCGTGCGCGGCTGGTGAGCAGGCGGCTGACCTTCTGCAGCGATTGCTTCAGTTCCACCGCGAGAAAGTCCTGGCTCATCAGGCGGCTGATCGGTTTGCGCGCGAACAGGTCGGTCGCGAAGGGCTTCAGCAGCGCTTCGGAGAGCGAATGGCGGTGCACGATACCTACCGGTTGTTGCTGCTCGTCGAGCACCGCCAGTGAGTTCAGATTGGCCTGGGCACGAAACAGATCCAGCACCTCGGCGATGGCGGTGCGCTGGTCGACGGCGGGCTGCTCGTTGAGCAGGGCGCTGAGGTCATGGTTGTCCTCGTTGAGGCTGCTGTGCTGCGTGCTCTGCAGCTGTGGCAGCAACTGGCGGGCGTCCCGTGGCGGTTTTTCCTGCGGCCTGCTCAGCAGGTAGCCCTGCACCAGATCGACGCCCATCTCGGCCAGTACGGTCAGCTCTTCGGTCAGCTCGATGCCCTCGGCGATGACCTGTGCGCGCGAGGCCTCGGCCATCTTCAGGATCGAGCCGACGAACTCGCGCTTCACCGCGTCCTGGTGGATGCCGTCGATGAAGTGGCGGTCGATCTTCACGTAGTCCGGGCGCAGCTCGGACCACAGGCGCAGGCTGGAATAGCCGGCGCCAAGGTCGTCCAGGGCGATGGAGAAGCCCATGGCGCGGTAATGGTGCAGGGCATTGTCGAGCAGCGCGAAGTCTTCGGTCGGCGACTGCTCGGTGAGTTCGATCACCACCTGGCTGGGCGGTATGCCGAAGGTCTGCAGCAGCTTCAGGGTGCGTCCGGGCTGGTGGCTGGGGTCGAGCAGCGATTCGGGAGACACGTTGAGGAACAGCTTGCCCTCCAGCCCCAGTGCGCTGAAACCCCGGCACGCGCTCTTGCGACAGGCCATTTCCAGCTCGCTCAGGCGGCCGGCATGGCGGGCGACGGCGAACAGGGTCAGGGGCGAGTGCAGCGGGCTGTTGGACGGGCCACGGGTCAGCGCCTCGTAGCCGAGGATGCGCTGCTCGGAAAGCGAGACGATGGGCTGGAACAGGCTACTGAGGTCGCCGTGAGCGAGGATATTCCCCAAGGCGCTCAACTGCTCGGTGACGGTCATGGTGTTCTCGATCTGCCGGAAACGAAGAGGCCGGCTTTTCAGCCGGCCCCTGCATTTCACGACAGTTCGATGACAATTTGATGACGTTCCCTGATCCCTGGTCAATGGATGGCCAGGGACGGGTTCAGGCTCAGGTAGTCGATGAGGATGTGGCCGGACTCGGACAGGTAGGCGTCGTCTTCCGGCTTGCCCTTGTCTTCCACGGGCAGGGCGTCTTCGTCTTCCTTGGCCAGTTCCGCGAGAGGCTTCTCACCCTTGGCCACGCGACGGTCGTTCTCCAGCTTGAGCTGCTTGGCCTCGATGGCGGCCTGCTGCGCACGGCGTTTGACTTCGTTGAGGCTGACGGTGGTTTCGGCCATCAGCTGCTTCGACAGGTCGATGCTGGCGCGGGTGAAGAGGAAGTCCGGGTCCTGCGCGGTGCGCTGGTCGTGCTTGCTCTGTAGCTGGGTGAGGAACGGTTTGATCGGGTCCAGCTCCGGCTTGATCGCCGGGCGGATGCTGTCCCAGGGCATGGCGGCGGGCAGGGCGCTCTCACCGATGTCCTTGGTGTGCATCACGTCGGGGTAGGCGATGTCCGGCAGCACGCCCTGGTGCTGGGTGCTCTGCCCCGATACACGGTAGAACTTGGCCAGGGTCAGCTTCAGTTCGCCGTGATTGAGCGGCTGGATGGTCTGCACCGTGCCCTTGCCGAAGGTCTGGCCGCCGAGGATCAGCGCGCGGTGATAGTCCTGCATGGCGCCGGCGAAGATCTCCGAGGCGGAGGCCGAGAGGCGATTGACCAGTACGGCCAGGGGGCCGTTGTAGTAGATCCCCTTGTTCTCGTCCGCCAGTACGTCGACGCGGCCATCGGCGTTGCGTACCAGTACGGTCGGGCCCTGCTCGATGAACAGGCTGGTCAGCTCGGTGGCTTCCTGCAGGGAGCCACCGCCGTTGTTGCGCAGGTCGATGACCAGGCCGTCGACCTTCTCGGCACGCAGCTCGTCGATCAGCTGTTTCACGTCACGCGTGGTGCTCTTGTAGTTGGGGTCGCCCGCGCGGAAGGCCTTGAAGTCGAGGTAGAAGGCCGGCAGTTCGATGACCCCGAGCTTGTAGTCGCGGCCATCCTGCTTGAGGTGCAGGACCTTCTTCTTCGCCGCCTGCTCTTCGAGCTTCACTGCCTCGCGGGTGATGGTGACCACCTTGCTGGTCTGGTCGGTCGGCGGGTTGCTGGCCGGAATGACTTCCAGGCGTACCGTGGAGCCTTTCGGGCCACGGATCAGCTTGACCACTTCGTCCAGGCGCCAGCCGATCACGTCGACCATCTCTTCGTTGCCCTGGGCGACACCGACGATCTTGTCGGCCGGTGCGATCTGCTTGCTCTTCTCCGCCGGGCCGGCGGGCACCAGGCGCACCACCTTGACGTGCTCGTTGTCGCTCTGCAGCACGGCACCGATACCTTCGAGCGAGAGGCTCATGTTGATATCGAAGTTTTCCGCGTTGTCCGGCGACAGGTACGTGGTGTGCGGGTCGTAGGTGGTGGCGAAGGCGTTGATGTAGGCCTGGAACACATCCTCGCCACGGGTCTGCTTGAGGCGCTTGAGCTGGTTCTTGTAGCGCTTGGTCAGCAGCTCCTGGATGTCCTTGGTTTCCTTGCCGGCGATCTTCAGTCGCAGCACTTCATCCTTGACGCGCTTGCGCCACAGGTCGTCGAGCTCGGCACGGTCCTTCGCCCAGGGCGCTTTCTCACGGTCGACCTGCAGGTCCTCGTCGACGCTGAAGTCGATCTTGTCGACCCCCTTGGCCAGCTCGGCCAGGGCGAAGTCGAGGCGCTCCTGCAGGCGCGTCAGGTGCCGGCGGTAGATGGCGAAGCCCGGTTCGAGGTTGCCGCTCTTGAGCAGGTCATCGAACTGGTTGCGCCACTGGTTGAATTCGGCGATGTCCGACGCCATGAAGTAGCTGCGCGATGGATCGAGCAACTTCAGGTAGTTGTCGTAGATCTTGATCGAGCGCTCGTCGTTGAGCGGCGGCTTGTTGTAGTGGTGGCGCTTGAGCAGCTCCACGACGTTGAGACTGGCAATCACCTGATCGCGGTCCGGCTGCAGATAGTCCCAGCTGGTCGCTGGAGTGGTCTTGGCCGCCAGCGGCAGGGCACTGAAGCCGAGTACTAGGGCGAGGGCGGTACTTGCTAGAGAGCGTTTCATGCGGATTCGACGTAGTGGCAGGTGATAACGCATATTAGGCCGTATCTGAGGGCGCCAGGTTCCGTTGGCGCTAGACGAAAGCCTCGCGCAAGGCGCGAGGCTCGTTTCACTTGCACTATGGAGGCAGCATGAAGGCATTGCAAGGCGTCGAAGGGCGTGCGGAGTGGTTGGAACAACCCACCCAGGCCTGCGACGCGGGGCAGATTCGCGTGAAGGTCGCCGCCGCAGGGCTCAATCGGGCCGATCTGCTGCAGCGCGCGGGGCTCTACCCGCCACCGCCGGGGGCCAGCCAGGCTCTGGGCCTGGAGTGCTCCGGCGTGGTCACCGAAGTGGGCGCCGGCAGCGCCTGGCAGGTGGGGGATCGGGTCTGCTGCCTGCTGGCGGGCGGCGGTATGGCCGAAGAGGTGGTGGTCGATGCGCGCCATGCCATGTCGGTGCCCGAGGGCCTCAGCCTGGTCGAGGCCGCCGTGGTCCCCGAGGTGTATGCCACGGCCTGGCTCAACCTGTTTCAGCTCGGCGCCCTGCATCCTGGCGAGAAGGTTCTGCTGCATGCCGGTGCCAGTGGTGTGGGCTCGGCGGCGATCCAGCTGTGCAAGGCGTTCGGCAGCCCCTGCTGGGTCAGCGTCGGCTCCGCCGAGCGGCTGGCCTACTGCGAAGGGCTAGGCGCCCAGGGCGGCGCGCTGCGTGGCGAAGATCTTCAGGCGCTCAGCGATTTCGGACCGTTCGACGTGATCCTTGATCCCGTCGGTGGCCAGTACGCGGCCCTCAACCTGGAGCTGCTGGCGCGTGACGGGCGCTGGATCAACATCGGCCTGATGGGCGGGCGCGAGGCCAAGCTGGACCTGGCGCAGGTGCTGGGCAAGCGCATCCAGCTGATCGGCTCGACCCTGCGCAACCGCGACGATCAGTTCAAGGCGGATCTGTTGCATGACCTGCAGCAGCAGGTCTGGCCGCTGTTCGCCGAAGGCCGATTGCGGCCGCAACTGGAGCGCACTTTTGCGATCGAAGACAGCGAAGTGGCGTTCGAGACACTCGCTGGTAACCAAGTCGCAGGTAAACTGGCGCTATTGATCGATCCCGACCTGGCCTGAGCCAGGGCTGCAGCCCGCGTCTGGCGCGGGCTTCGTTATCGATTGGTGCAATCAATCGATATCATGGCCGTAATCAATAAGCTTTTTTCCGTTAGGTAGCTAAGATAGCAACCGTAAATTTTCAACCCTCACAGAAACCTCAGAAGGAGTCAGAGATGTCTCTCATCAATACTCAAGTTCAACCGTTCAAGGTCAACGCTTTCCACGCTGGTGAGTTCGTCGAAGTGACCGAGCAGTCCCTGCAGGGCAAGTGGTCCGTGCTGATCTTCATGCCGGCTGCCTTCACCTTCAACTGCCCGACCGAGATCGAAGACGCCGCCAACAACTACGCCGAGTTCCAGAAGGCGGGTGCCGAGGTTTACATCGTGACCACCGACACTCACTTCTCGCACAAGGTCTGGCACGAAACTTCGCCGGCCGTTGGCAAGGCTCAGTTCCCGCTGATCGGTGACCCGACCCACCAGCTGACCAACGCCTTCGGCGTGCACATTCCGGAAGAAGGCCTGGCGCTGCGCGGCACCTTCATCATCAACCCGGAAGGCCAGATCAAGACCCTGGAAATCCACTCCAACGAAATCGCCCGTGACGTGTCCGAGACCCTGCGCAAGCTGAAGGCCGCTCAGTACACCGCCGCCAACCCGGGTCAGGTTTGCCCGGCCAAGTGGAAAGAAGGCGAAGCCACTCTGGCTCCTTCGCTGGACCTGGTCGGCAAGATCTAAGAACGGCTTCAGAGCTGCTGCGCTCGGCCAGGCAGCGGGGTAATCGGACTCGGGCTTGTCATGTACGTCGGTACATTCCGCGCCCTCATCGGATTACGCCTTGTCTGGCCGTCGCTCCCGACGCTCTGAAACCCGTTTTGCACTTGCTACCTGCGCTGTTTGGGCCATCACCGGCCCTTGTGGTGCCCGATGCCCGGGCGCGATCCGTCCGGGCATTTTATTGCCCGAATTTTTTGTTTCTGAGGACTGTTCGCCATGTTGGACGCCAATCTTAAAGCCCAGTTGAAGGCCTACCTGGAAAAGGTCACCCAGCCGTTCGAGATCGTCGCGTCCCTCGATGACAGCGCGAAATCCCAGGAGCTGCTTGGCCTGCTCAACGACATCGTCGGCCTGACCGACAAGATCACCCTGAAGACCGATGGCAGCGATGCCCGTCGTCCTTCGTTCGCCCTGAATCGTCCGGGCGAAGACACCGGCGTCGCCTTCGCCGGCATCCCCATGGGCCATGAGTTCACCTCGCTGGTGCTGGCGCTGCTGCAGGTCGGTGGCCACCCGTCGAAGCTGGACGCCGATACCATCGCCCAGATCAAGGCCATCGAAGGCCGTTTCGAGTTCGAGACCTATTTCTCGCTGAGCTGCCAGAACTGCCCGGACGTGGTCCAGGCGCTGAACCTGATGGCAGTGCTGAACCCCAATATCCGCAACGTCTCCATCGACGGTGCGCTGTTCCAGGAAGAAGTCGAGCGTCGCCAGGTCATGGCCGTGCCGAGCATCTACCTGAACGGTGAGGTATTCGCTTCCGGCCGCATGGAAGTGAAGGAGATTCTCGCCAAGATCGACACCAAGGCCGGCAGCCGCGACGCCGAGAAGATGAGCGCCAAGGAAGCCTTCGACGTGCTGGTGGTCGGCGGTGGCCCGGCTGGCGCCTCGGCGGCCATCTACGCTGCGCGCAAAGGCATCCGCACGGCCATCGCTGCCGAGCGTTTCGGTGGCCAGGTGCTCGATACCATGGCGATCGAGAACTTCATTTCGGTGAAGGAAACCGAAGGGCCGAAGCTGGTGCGCGCCCTGGAAGAACACGTCAAGGAATACGAAGTCGACGTGATGAACCTGCAGCGCGCCTCCGCGCTGGTGCCGGCCAATGGCGAAGGCGGCCTGCACGAGGTGCAGTTCGAGAATGGCGCCTCGCTCAAGGCCAAGACCGTGATCCTCTCCACCGGCGCACGCTGGCGCGAGATGGGGGTGCCCGGCGAGCAGGAGTACAAGGCCAAGGGCGTGTGCTTCTGCCCGCACTGCGACGGCCCGCTGTTCAAGGGCAAGCGCGTGGCGGTGATCGGTGGCGGTAACTCCGGCGTCGAGGCGGCCATCGACCTGGCCGGGATCGTCGCCCATGTGACCTTGCTGGAGTTCGCCGACACCCTGCGTGCCGATGCCGTGCTGCAGAAGAAGCTGTACAGCCTGGCGAACGTGACCGTGATCAAGAGTGCGCAGACCACCGAGGTCAAGGGCGATGGCCAGAAGGTCAACGCGCTGGTCTACAAGGACCGCACCAGCGAAGCGCTGCACACGGTCGAACTGGAAGGCATCTTCGTGCAGATCGGCCTGCTGCCCAACAGCGACTGGCTCAAGGGCACCCTCGAGCTCAACCGCTTCGGCGAGATCGTGGTCGATGCCAAGGGCCAGACCAGCGTGCCGGGCGTCTTCGCTGCCGGTGACGTCACCACCGTGCCGTACAAGCAGATCGTCATCGCCGTGGGTGAGGGGGCCAAGGCCTCGCTGAGCGCCTTCGATCACCTGATCCGCCACAGCTGATCAGCGCGCTGGAACGACAAAGGCCACCTTCGGGTGGCCTTTGTCGTCATGGGCGTATTGCGGTGACTGCCTCGCGGCCGACGCTGCAGGTGTTCATGCTGCATGCCGCGGATTTCCTCCGGGCTACGGTTGTGTAGCCCGGATGCAATCCGCGGCGGTGCGTCAGCCCGCGGCTAGAGCCACTCCTGCACTCAGCGCTTGAGGCCGCCCAGAGTCAGCGGCATCTGGCGGTTCACATCCTTGTACAGCAGGTAGCGGAAGCGACTCGGGCCACCGGCGTAGCAGGCCTGCGGGCAGAAGGCGCGCAGCCACATGAAGTCACCGGCCTCGACTTCGACCCAGTCCTGGTTGAGGCGATACACCGCCTTGCCTTCCAGCACGTACAGGCCGTGTTCCATGACGTGGGTCTCGGCGAAGGGGATCACGCCGCCCGGCTCGAAGTTGACGATGTTGACGTGCATGTCATGGCGCATGTCGCTGATTTCGACGAAGCGCGTGGTGCTCCAGCGACCTTCGGTGCCCGGCATGACGATCGGCTCGATGTCCTGCTCGTGGGTCACGAAGGCTTCCGGGTAGGGCACGCCTTCGACGGGCTGGTAGGCTTTGCGCAGCCAGTGGAAACGCACCGCTTCGCTGCCGTTGTTGCGCAGCGACCAGTCGCTCTGTGGCGGGATGAAGGCGTAGCTGCCCGGACGCAGGGCATGCCGGGTGCCGTTCAGGGTCAGGTTGCACTCGCCTTCGACGACGAAGATCACGCCTTCGGCGCTCGGGTCCAGCTCGGGCTTGTCGCTGCCGCCGTTGGGGGCGACTTCGACGATGTACTGCGAGAAGGTTTCGGCGAAACCGGTCAGCGGGCGGGCGATGACCCACATGCGCATGTTGTCCCAGAACGGCAGGTGGCTGGTGACGATGTCACGCATCACGCCTTTGGGGATCACGGCGTAGGCTTCGGTGAACATGGCGCGATCGGTCAGCAGTTGCTCCTGACCGGGATGGCCGCCATGCGGGGCGTAGTAGTAGGGCGATTTGCTCATCGAGAGATTGCCTCGGCGGGTGAAAGGCACCGGGATCGACCCGGCGCGGAAAACGGTCTCCCATGCACTATAGGAATTTGCGCCTGGATTCGGAAATTAAATAGTAGAATCCCTGTCAGTGGGTTTCATGATAGGTGTCGATATGCTCGATCCCGTGCTGTTGCGCAGCTTTCTCGCCGTGGTCCAGACCGGTGGCTTCACCCGTGCCGCGGCCAGCCTGCACCTGACCCAGTCCACGGTCAGCCAGCAGGTGCGGCGCCTGGAGGAGCAGATCGGCGCCGAGCTGCTCGACCGCAGCGGCCGCTACGTGGTGACCACCACCGAAGGTGAACGCCTGCTCGGTTATGCCAATCGCATCGTTGCGCTGATGGACGAAGCGCTGCTCGCGCTGGGCCAGAGTGCGGTGGAGGGCGAGGTGCGTCTCGGTGTGCCGGACGATTTCGCGGCCAACAGCCTGACGCCTTACCTGGCTGATTTCGCCGACGCGCACCCTGGCATCCGCCTGGAGATCACCAGCGGCCTCAGTCATGACGTGTGGCGTGCGTTCAACGCCGGCGAGCTGGATCTGGCGCTGATCAAGCAGCGCGCCGGCAGCGCCAAGGGGCTGGCCAGCTGGGCCGAGCCCCTGGCCTGGCTGGACAGCCGCGCACGGCCGGTGCTGGCGCGCAACCCGGTGCCGCTGGCGGTGTTCCCGCCCAACGGCCTGTATCGCCTGGAGATGACCCACGCCCTGGATGCCATGGGCAAGCCCTGGCGCATCGCCTATGTCAGCAGCAGCCTGCCGGGCGTCAGCGCGGCGGCCGAAGGCGGTCTGGGCCTGACTCTGCTGCCGCGCCGCCTGATCACCGCGGCGCACCGCGAACTGGGGGCCGCCGAAGGCTTTGCCGCCGTGGCACCGGTGGAGGTGGCCCTGCACGCGCGTAACCAGTTGCCCGGTTATGCGCGTGAGTTGGCGGCGGCGTTGATCGAGGCGTGCGAAGGGATCATGCAGGCCCCGGCTGGCGCGCTCAGCGCCAGTTGAGGATGGGCCAGCCCGCCTGTTCGGCGTGGGCGCGCAGAACCGGGTCCGGGTTGACGGTGAAGGGCTTCTCCACCAGTTTCAGCAGCGGCAGGTCGTTGCGCGAGTCGGAGTAGAAGGCGGCCCCGGCCAGGCTTTCGCCCTGTTCACTGAGCCAGGCATGCAGGCGCGTCACCTTGCCTTCGCGATAGGTCAGCACGCCTTCGGTGCGTCCGGTGTAGAAGCCCCGCTGTTGTTCCAGGTCGATGGCCAGCACTTCGCCGATGCCGAAGCGTTCGGCAATCGCGCTGACCAGGAAGTGCGCCGAGGCGGAGATCACCAGCAGGCGGTCGCCGGCTTCGCGGTGCCGGGCCAGGCAGCGGCTGGCGTCGCTGTAGAAGATCGGCTCGATCACGTCCTCGACGAAGGGCTCGACCACGTGGGCGACCTCCTCGGGCGTGCGCCCGACCAGCGGCGACAGGGTGAAGGCCATGTAGTCCTCCATGGCCAGGGTCCCGCTGGCGTACTGGCGCATCAGCTCCTGCTCGTGGCTGATGAAGGAATCGCCATCGGCCCAGCCGATCTTCACCATTTCCTCGGTCCACAGGGTGGAGCAGTCGCCGTGGATCAGGGTTTCGTCCAGATCGAATATGACCAGGGCCATCACGCCACCTCCCGGATTGCGCCGACATCGATCTGCAGGCTGACCTGCTGGCCGCAGCTGTAGAGTTCATCCGCCGAGCGATTGAGCACGTCGACGAACAGCTCCACACCGCGGGCGTCGATGCGGTAGCGCACGACGTTGCCCAGCAGGCTGTGGCTGACGATTTTCGCGCCGATGCCATGCTCGGCGAAGGCGATGGCTTCCGGGCGAATCGCCACGCGCGAACTCACCGTCTGCTCCAGCAGGCGGCTGGCGGCATCGGCCTCGAGCAGGTTGTAGTTGCCGATGAAACCGGCGGCGAAGGCGT
Source organism: Pseudomonas sp. REST10 (assembly GCF_029542605.1). NCBI lineage: Bacteria > Pseudomonadati > Pseudomonadota > Gammaproteobacteria > Pseudomonadales > Pseudomonadaceae > Pseudomonas > Pseudomonas sp. REST10. The sequence continues at coordinate 1,689,491 of NZ_CP035677.1, forward strand.
CCACGGGGGCGGTGTAGAGGGTCTCGGCGTCGCCGCTCTGGACGATCTTGCCGGCGTTCATGAGGAAGATGCGGTCGCTCATGGTCAGCGCCTCTTCCTGGTCGTGGGTGACGAAGATGGTGGTCAGGTTCAGTTCCTGCTGGATGGCGCGGATCTGCTCGCGCAGGTGTTTGCGAATGCGTGCGTCGAGGGCCGACAGCGGCTCGTCGAGCAGCAGCAGGCGCGGACGGGTGACCAGCGAGCGGGCCAGGGCCACGCGCTGGCACTGGCCGCCGGAAAGCTGGTGCGGGTAGCGTGTGGCGAACTCGCCCAGCTCGACCATGTCCAGGGCTTCCTGCACGCGCTTGTCGCTCTCGGTCCTGGCCACTTTCTGCATGCGCAGGCCGAAGGCGACGTTCTGCGCCACGGTCATGTTGGGGAACAGCGCATAGCTCTGGAACACCATGCCGATGCCACGTTTCTGCGGCGTCAGCGGCACCAGGTCCTGGTCGCCGAGGATGATCTGCCCGCCATCGACGCCGGTCAGTCCGGCGATGCAGCGCAGCAGGGTGGACTTGCCGCAGCCGGAGGGGCCGAGCAGGGTGACGAACTCGCCCTGGGCGATCTCGCAGTTGATGTCGCTGAAGATGCGGGTGTCGCCGTAGCTTTTATGCAGGTTTTGGATGCTCAGGAAGCTCATGCCTTGTCCCTGTTCAAACGGTTGGCCGCCCAGGTGAAGACCAGGACGAAGAAGAAATAGGAGATCACCAGCGCACTGTTGAAGTGGCCGCTGCTGTTGCGCATGTTGTTCAGGTACACCTGCAGCGTTTCATAGCGGGTGCCGACCAGCATGTTGGCGAAGACGAACTCGCCGAACAGGAAGCTGAAGGAGAGGAACAGCGACACCATCAGGCCCTTGCGCAGATTCGGCAGCACCACCAGAAAGGCCGCCTTCCAGGTACTGGCGCCGAGCAGGTGGGCAGCGTCCATCAGGTCGCGCAGGTTGATCGCCTGCAGGTTGTTGCTGATGGCGCGGTACATGAACGGCAGGGCGATGGTGAAGTAACAGCCGAACAGGATCCACGGCGTGCCGGTCATCGCCAGCGGGCCGGAGCCATAGAGCTGCAGCAGGCCCACCGAGGACACCACCGGCGGTACCGCGAACGGCAGCAGGATCAGCACGTTCATCAGCGTGTCGAGCCTGGGGAAGTGGTAGTGCACCACGAACATCAGCGGAAGGATCAGCATCACCGACAGCGCCAGGGCGCCGACGCAGACCAGCAGCGACTGGGCGAAGGCGCGCAGGAAGCGCTCGTCGCTCCACAGGGCGGCGTACCACTTCAGTGTCAGGCCATCCGGCAGGATGGTCGCCGACCAGCTGGTGGACAGTGAGTAGAGCAGGGTGCCGGCCAGCGGCAGGAGCAGGATGAGGAACAGCAGCCAGACCACGACTCGGTGGTAGAGGCTGGCGGCAGGGGCGTCAGCGTGTGACATGGTTGCTCCTTTTCAGCAGCAGCTGGTGAACGATGGTGATCAGCACCATCAGCCCGACCAGGATCATCGACAGGGCGCTGGCCAGGTTCGGGTTCAGCGAGATGTCACCGGAGACCATCGCCGCGATGCGGATCGGCAGCACGTTGAAGTTGCCCGTGGTCAGGTAGTACACCGTGGCGTAGGCGCCCAGGGCATTGGCCAGGAGGATGACGAAGGTGCCGAGCAGGGCCGGGGTCAGCACCGGCAGGCCGATGTGGCGCCAGAAGTCCCAGGTGCCGGCGCCGAGCAGCGCCGCCGACTCGCGCCAGTCCTGGCGCAGGGCGTCGAAGGCGGGGTAGAGCAACAGCACGCCCAGGGGAATCTGGAAGTAGGTGTAGAGGACGATCAGGCCGTTCTTCGAGTAGAGGTTGAAGCCGTCGATCAGCCCGGCCTGGATCAGCAGCAGGGTCAGCGCACCGTTGAAGCCGAGCAGGATGATGAAGGCGAAGGCCAGCGGCACGCCGGCGAAGTTGCTGGTCATGTTGGAGAAGGCGATGACGAAGTCGCGCAGCTTCGAGTCCACCTGGCGCAGCGAGTAGCTGCCGAGGATGGCGATGGCCATGCCGAACAGGCTCGACCAGAAGGCGATCTGCAGGCTGTGCTTGATCGCCTGCAGGTAGAACTTGGATGCGAAGATCTTCTCGAAATTGCCCAGGCCCCAGCCATTGGGGCCGTTCAGGCTGTTGACCGCCACCCACACCAGCGGCGCGACCTGAAACACCAGGAAGAACACGGCGAAAGGCAGCAGGCACAGCAGCGGTAACCAGCGTCGCAGGGAAGACGGCGCGCTCATTTCAACAGCTCCGCGCAGTAGGGTTTGTCATGGGGCACACCGAGCAGCTGACAGATGCTGCCGCACAGTTCGACCTGCCGTGGGCGGGCGGCCGCGTCGAGGCTGAAGGCGTCGCCGATGACGAACAGCGGCACCTGGCGCTCCTCCGGCAACAGGCCGTTGTGCGAGCGGTCGACGTTCATGCCGTGGTCGGCGGTGACCAGCACCTGGTAGCCGGCATCGACCCAGTTCTGCAGGTGGTCGGCCAGCAGCACGTCGGCCATGCGTGCCGCGTTGCGGTACTGCGGGCTGTCCAGGCCGTGCTTGTGCCCGGCGTCGTCGATGTTCATCGGGTGCACCAGCAGCAGGTCCGGCTCGTGCTGCAGGCGCAGGCTCTCGGCGTCGACGAACAAGTGCGAGTCCGGGTAGTGGTCGGCGTAGTAGAAATGGCCGTGCTGGATCGGCAGGCCTGGATCGCTGGTGTGGCGATCGCGCACGGCGACGAAGGGCGAACGGTTGTACAGCTCGCTGACCCAGTGATAGGCCGCGGCGGCGGTCGTCAGGCCGGCATCGCGCGCGTAATGAAACAGGCTGTGCTCACGCGACAGGCGCGAGACGTCGTTGTGCACCACGCCGCTGTCGATGGGGCGTACGCCGGTAAGGATGCATTCGTAGAGCGGGCGCGACAGCGCCGGCAGCTCGCAGTCCAGGCGGTAGTAGGCCGCCCGCCCGGCTTGGCACCAGGCATGCAGATGGCCCATGGCGTGTTGTGCGACCGAATGGCTGAGGCCGTCGAGCATGACGAGGATGACCTTGGAAGGCATGGGGGAAATCCTGAAAACGATGGAAGCGCTTAGCGGCTGAAGCCGCTCCCACAGGTACTGCCTGAGGGAGCGGCGTTTGTCGTGCGCAGGGTGGATGACGCTCTTTTCATCCAGCATCCGGGGGTATCGAATGGTGGACGGGTGGAGCGTCAGCTATGCGCCCCGGTCCACCCTGCGCCTCAACCTATCACTCCATGTTGATGATGACGTGCTCCTGCCACAGCTGCGGCAGCGCCTTGGACGTGGCTTCCCAGGCCGCAGCGTCCTTGATCGGCTGGACCTTGGCGTACTGCTCGTTGGGCAGCAGCTTGGCCTGCACGTCGGCCGGCAGGGTCAGGTGCTCGGCGCGGATCGGCCGGGCGTTACCCTTGGCCAGGTTGATCTGGCCGGCGTCGGAAAGGATGTACTCACGCGCCAGCTTGGCCGCGTTCGGGTTCTTGGCGTACTTGTTGATGATGGTGCTGTAGCCGGAGATGACCGAGCCATCGGACGGAATCAGCACTTCGAAGCGGCTGGGGTCGATCTGGTCGCGGTAGGACAGGCCGTTGAAGTCCCACACCACGCCCACTTCCACTTCGCCCTTCTCCAGGGTCTGGATGGTCGGGTTGGACAGCGACAGGCGGCCCTGTTCGGCGATGCTGGCGAAGAAGTCCAGGCCCGGCTGGATGTTCTTCTCGTCGCCGCCGTTGGCGATGGCTGCAGCCAGTACGCCGTTGACGGCCTGGGCGGCGGCACTGACGTCACCGATGGCGACGCGGTACTTGCCGTTCTTCAGGTCGGCCCAGGACTTCGGTACGTCCTTGACCAGTTGCTTGTTGACGATGAACGCGATGGAGCCGGTGTAGGCCAGCATCCAGTGGCCGTCGGCATCCTTGGCCCAGCTCGGAATCTGCTCCCAGGTGCTCGGCTTGTAGGGCTGGGTCACGCCCTGCTGCACGGCGATGGGGCCGAAGGCGGCGCCTACGTCGCCGATGTCGGCGGTGGCGTTGTCCTTCTCGGCGGCGAACTTGGCGATCTCCTGGGCCGAGCTCATGTCGGTGTCGGAGTGCGTGAGGCCGTACTTGCTATTCAGGTCGTTCCAGGTGTCCTTCCAGTTGGCCCAGCTGTCGGGCATACCCACGCTATTGACCGCGCCTTCGGCGCGAGCGGCTTTTTCCAGCGCTTGCAGGTCGGTGCCTGCAGCCATGGCGGAAGTGGCGAGGGCAATCGCCGAACCCATCAGAGAAGCCAGCAGCAGTTGTTTCATCGGAAACTCCTTTGCGGTGTGTGTGTTGGTCTAGATCAGCAATACCCGAGCCAATCTAAGCGCCTTCGATGACAGTTTTATGTCCGTTTGCCAGCTGCAGATGTCTAGGCCTGTACGGATGGCGCGCTCAGCAAGCGTAGACCATGGATAAGTAACTGATTTAACGGGTTGTGCACGAAGGTCGTGGTGGCATGCGGCATGCTTGCAGCATAGCTGTCATCTATCAGTCATCTAGACTGCCTAGTCTTGTCACCCATTCGAGCGAATGACGTGTGCCCCGTGTTGGGGCTGGACTAGTCCAAAAGGGGAGAAATTGATGCGCGATGAAGCGCCGCGAGCGGTCACCATCATCTGCCGCGCATTGCAGGAGCAGATCGACCGGGGCCTGTTGCCGTCCGGCAGCAAGTTGCCGGCCGAGCGCAAGCTCAGCGAATTGTTCGACACCACCCGCATCACCCTGCGTGAGGCCTTGGGTCAGCTGGAGGCTCAGGGGCTGGTGTACCGCGAGGAACGCCGTGGCTGGTTCGTTTCTCCGCAGCGGGTGTCTTACAACCCGCTGGTCCGCACCCACTTCCATGCCATGGTCGCCGAACAGGGGCGGGTGCCCGCCACCGAGGTGCTCAGCGCGAGGCTGATGCCGGCCAGTGCGCAGGTCTGCCAGCTGCTGGAGCTGCCGGCGCTGTCCAGCGTCTACCAGGTGTGCCGGGCGCGGCGCATCGACGGGCGCCTGGTGCTGTACGTCGAGCATTACCTGAACCCGGCCTACTTCCCCGGCATTCTCGAATTCGACCTGACGCGCTCGCTGACCGACCTGTATGCCAGCGAGTACGGCATCCACTACGGCCGGGTGCGCTTCGACATGGTGCCCACCGCGTTGCACGCTGAGGCAGCGGCCAGCTTGCGGGTGGCGCCAGGTAGCCCGGCGCTGCGGGTCACCCGGGTCAATCGCGACCAGCATGGGCGCATCATCGACTGCGACCTGGAGTTCTGGCGCCACGACGCGATCCACGTCAGCGTCGAGGTGCCGCAGTAGTTCGCGCCTGACCGTTCGTCGGCTTCGACGCTGTTTTTTCGGCCATTGTCGAAACGGCGTCGTCGCGTTCGACTATCCAGTACCCACCGCCATGGAACTGGAGCGCGACATGAAATACCTCTGCCTCGTCTATGCCAATGAGCAGGAGCTGCACAGCTCCCCCGACAGCCCCCATGACAGTGAGTGCCACGCCTACGCCCGGCAGGTGCAGGGCAGCGGGCGCATGCTCGCGGCGGAGGCGCTGCAGCCGGTGCAGACCGCCACCACGGTGCGCATGCGCGCTGGCCGGCTGACGATCACCGATGGGCCGTTCGCGGAAACCAAGGAGCAGTTGGCCGGCTTCTATCTGATCGAGGCGCGCGATCTCAACGAGGCGCTTCAGCTCGCCGGCCACATTCCTGCTGCCCGTGTCGGTTGCGTCGAGGTGCGACCGGTACGTGACCTGGATATCGACCCCGCCGCGTAGCACTGAGTCGCTGTCGTTCAGCCACAGGAGAACCGTCATGGATCGTCACCCTGTCCCCGAGGTCGCCACGCGTGAGCAATGGCTGGCCGCCCGCAAGGCATTGCTGGAGCAGGAAAAGGCACTGACCCGCCAGCGTGATGCGCTCAACCGTGCCCGTCGCGCCCTGCCCATGGTGCGGGTGGAGGAGGACTACCGTTTCCAGGGGCCGCAAGGCGAGGTCGGGCTGGAGGCGTTGTTCGACGGCCGCAGCCAGTTGATCGTCTACCACTTCATGTATCACATGGACCGTGGCAAGGGCTGCGCCGGGTGTTCCAGCCTGGTGGACAGCATCGGCCATCAGTCCCACCTGCATCAACGCGACACCAACCTGGTGCTGGTCTCCCGCGCGCCGCTGGCCGATCTCGAAGCCTTCAGGCAACGCATGGGCTGGTCGCTGCCCTGGTACAGCTCCCATGGCTGCCGCTTCAACTACGACTACCACGCCACCACCGACGAGCAGGTCGCGCCGGTGCAGTACAACTACCGCGACAAGGAGGAGCTGCTGCGCCTGGGGCAGGGCTACCACGTCCAGGGCGAGCAGCACGGACTGAGCGTGTTCCTGCGCGACGGCGGGCAGATCTATCACACCTATTCCTGTTATGGCCGGGGCGTGGAGATGCTGATGGGCAGCTTCCATTTCCTCGACCTCACGCCTTTTGGTCGCGGCGAGGGTTGGGACGGCATGCCGGATCTGGATGGCAAGGGCCTCGACTGGACTCGCTTGCACGACGAGTACGAGCAGCGTGCGCCTGCGCACGACTGCTGCGCCCACAAGGCCCGAACCTGAGCGAAGGAGCAACGCCATGAGTCAGTCCGAACTGCAAGACGCACTGAACAGCTGGACCGAAGCCTGCCGCAGCAAGGATGTGGCACGCATCATGAGTCACTACGTGGAGGATGTGGTCGCCTATGACGCCGTGGGCCCATTGCGCTTCCAGGGGCGCTCGGCGTATCAGGCGCATTGGCAGGCCTGCATGGAAATGTGTGGCGGTGAGGGGCGCTTCGATCCGCATGAGCCGAGCTTCAACGTCAGCGCTGATCTCGCGGTCAGCCATTACCTGCTGCACTGCGGTGGCAGCAATGACAAGGGCGAGCTGGAAACCTGCTGGATGCGCGTGACCCAGTGCCTGCGGCGCCAGGCTGGCCGCTGGCTGATCTTCCACGAGCACTTCTCCGCACCCTGCGACATGGAGAGCGGCAAGGCGCTGTTCGATCTGCAGCCCTGAGCCCGCATGCGGGCTCAGGCGCGGTCACCGTGGCGACACCCGCAGGCGAAGCGTGGCGCGGGTGGCCGCGCAGCGACGCCTCACTGCCGGCCCAGCGCCGCGCAGGAGGCCTGGTAGTCTTGCGCGCAGGCGCTCTGGTACAGGCGCAGGGCCTGGTCGGGATCACGCGGCACACCGCCTTCGCCACGCCGATAGAGGTTGCCGAGCACGTGCTGGGCCATGGGGTTGCCGGCCGCCGCCGACTGGTTGAGGTACTTGAGCATGTCGCGCTGGTTGGCGAACTCCGGCGCGTCGCGCCCGGTGTAGAGGTAGGCGAGGCTCACCGCCGCCATCGCATGGCCCTTGTCGGCAGCCCGCTTCCACCAGTACTCGGCCTGCTTGAGGTTCTTCTCCGGCTGGCCGACGAAATAGCTGCTGCCGAGCTGGAACTGGCTGTCCAGGTCGCCGCGCTCGGCCTGCTGGCGCAGCTGCTCCTGCTGCGTCTGGGCGGCGGGCTGGCCGGTCTGCGAGTCCTCTGGGGCGGTGCCGGAGTCCGGGCTGCGCCCTGCACAGCCGGCCAGCAGCGCCAGGGCGAGCAGGGCGACGCCGGCGCGACGAAAGGGGGGCAAGATGGGCATGGCGGCGGACTCCTTGTTTGACGTGTGATGGCGTTAGGCCCGAGTCGTTCACCATAGTTCGCTTCGCACCGTTCATGCACTGACGACTTCACACCTGAGCGACTAGCTGCAATCCTGATGGCCGGTTTCGTCGGCGAGGCAGTCATGAAGATCAGTGCGGATTTCGACAGTGGCAATATCCAGGTCATCGATTCCAGTGACCCGCAGCGAGTATTGCTGGCCATGCGGCCAGATCTCAACAGCCATCATTTTCAGTGGTTCCACTTTCAGGTCGACGGCCTGCAGGTCGGCCAGCGTCATGGTTTCTGCCTGACCAACGCCGGGCAGTCGGCCTACAACCAGGCCTGGGACGGCTACCAGGCCGTGGCCAGCTACGACCAGCAGCACTGGTTTCGCGTACCCACGCGCTTCGCCGACGGGCAACTGCACTTCGAGTTGCAGGCCGAGGGCGAGCAGGCCTGGTTCGCCTACTTCGAACCCTATCCGCGGGCACGTCATGAGCGCCTGGTCGGTGCGGCGCTGGAGCGTGGTGCCGAGCTGGTGGCCTGCGGTCGCAGCCTGGAGGGGCGCGATATCCAGTTGCTGCGTATCGGCGGTCAGGCAGCAGCGCCGCGCAAGCTGTGGATCATTGCCCAGCAGCATCCCGGCGAGCACATGGCCGAGTGGTTCATGGAGGGGCTGATCGAGCGCCTGCAGGACCCCGATGACGCCGAGATCGCCGCGCTGCTGGCCGAGGCCGAGCTGTACCTGGTGCCGAACATGAATCCGGATGGCGCCTACCGGGGGCATCTGCGCACCAACTACGCCGGGCAGGACCTCAACCGCGCCTGGCAGTCGGCCAACTCCGAGCACAGCCCGGAAGTGCTGTTCGTGTTGCAGCACATGCAGCGCATTGGCGTCGACCTGTTCCTGGATATCCATGGCGACGAGGAAATTCCCCACGTGTTCACGGCCGGCTGTGAGGGCAACCCGAGTTACACGCCGCGCCTGGCCGCCCTGGAGGAGGATTTCCGCAGCCGTCTGGTCGGCATCGGCGCCGAGTTCCAGACCCGTTTCGGCTACCCGCGCAGCCAGCCCGGCCAGGCCAACCTGACCCTGGCCTGCAACGCCGTGGGCGAGGCGTTCGACTGCCTGTCGTTCACCATCGAGATGCCGTTCAAGGATCACGATGACAGCCCGCAGCCGGGTACCGGCTGGAATGGCGCCCGTTCGAAGAGGCTGGGGCGGGATGTGCTGACGGTGCTGGCGCAGATGGTCGAACGCTTGCGCTGAAGGAGAGCCGGCGAACGGCACGGGCGGCGCCGCTGCAGTGCCTGAAATGAATGAAAAAAAGCCCGTCACGAGGACGGGCGCAAAGTGCCGTAAACACACAGGAGTCGATAGGACGCAGTGAGGCGTCGGAAATTACAGGATCGACAGCGGGTAGTTGATGATCAGGCGGTTCTCGTGCAGGTCCTGGCCAACGTCGCGGCGGACGTTGGAGTTACGCCAGCGCACGTTCAGGTTCTTCAGCGTGCCTTCCTGGATGGTGTAGGCCAGCTCGGTCTCGCGGCTCCATTCCTCGGCGTCGGTACGGCCGCCGGTGTGGATGTTGGAACCGCTGGTGTAACGGTTCATCAGGGTCAGGCCGGGAATGCCGAGGCCGGCGAAGTGGTAGTCGTGACGCAGCTGCCAGGAGCGCTCCTGCGGGTTGTCGAAGGCCGACAGGTAGCCATCGTTGACCAGCGAGCCGCCGCTGGCGCCGTCGATGCGCAGGAACTTGGTGTCACCGCTCAGGCGCTGATAGGTGACCTGGAAGGTGTTGTTGCCTTTCTTCGCCGACAGCGCGCCCTGGTAGACCTTGTTGTCCAGGTCGCCGGCCTTCGATGCGCCTTCGTCCTTGCCGTTGAAGTAGCCGAGGTTGGCGCCCAGCACCCAGTCACCCACCGGCTGGCTGTGGGTCAGCTGCAGGAAGCTCTGCTGGTAGACGTCTTCCAGGCGTGCATGCCAGGCGCCGACCATGGTGCGGTTGTCATTGAAGCGGAACTCACCGCCGCCGAAGTTGAAGTCGTCGCCTTTCACCCCGCCGAAGGACATGTCTTCGCGGCTGGCGTCATGACGCTGGCTGTTCTTCCAGAACTGGCCGCCGTACAGGGTCAGACCGTCGATCTCGCTGGAGGTCAGCTGGGCACCCTGGAAGGTCTGCGGCAGCGAGCGACCGTCGTCCGCGCGCAGGATCGGCAGTACGGCGAACCATTCGCCGACCTTCAGCTCGGTCTTGGAGATCTTGGCCTTGGCGGCCACGGCGGTGCGGCCGAACTGGTCAGCGGCTTCGCCATCGTCATGGATGGGCATCAGGTTGGTGTTGGCGGCGCCACGGTTGCCATCGAGCTTGAAGCTGTACAGGCCGAGCACATCGAGGCCGAAGCCGACGGTGCCTTCGGTGTAGCCGGAGCGGGCATCGAGGATGAAGCTCTGGGTCCAGCCTTCGGCCTGGCCCTGGCGTTCGCCCTGGATCCGTGGATCGGTGCCGTTCAGGTAGTTGCGGTTGAAGTAGTAGTTGCGCAGGTTCAGCGAGACCTTGGCGTCCTCGATGAAACCGGCGGCATGCGTCGTGGCAGGCAGGATCAGCGCCAGTGCAGTGCTGCCGAGCAGCGCCAGGGGAAGGGTGTTGCGTGCAGTCATTGTTGTTGTGCTCCCAGTTTTTGAACGAACCGTCCCCTGCTGGCTGGTGGCAGCCTGCATGTCGGGTTGGTGGTTGAAGTGCCCCGCAGGGCAGGCCGGCCTGAAGCGACCGGTCATTGCCGGTGGCTGGGGTCAGCCTCCGGCGAATCCGCTTCTGTGGCGTGTGGTGGCGATGGCTGCCGAGCAGGTGAGGCGCTGCTGTGCTGGGGAAGAGGCGAGAGTGGTCATGTCCTGGCCCTGATTCTTGTTGTTATTGTTTGTCATATGTCGTCATACAACTGATCGGATTATCGACAGCCTTTTTGTCGCTTGTCAACGCATGGCTAGACGAAAGTCTGAGGGGCGTTCTCCCTGTATCTTGCGGTTTGTCTGTGCTATCCAGGTACGGGCGGGCCTTTCCAGGGGGCTTGGGCAATCTGCTGGTATCGATATTGTTGTGTGATAACGTATGACAACATCCCCGATGTCGAGCGCTTGCCCATGCCCCACTGCCTGATCGAAGCGGCCCGCGAGGTGGCTGAGCTGATCGCGCCGCAGGCGCTGTTGCAACTGGTGCATGAGCAGGCGGCCGCCAGTGGCCTGTTCCGCCCGGACGAGATCAAGGTGCGCCTGAGTCTCCACGAGCATCATTGCGTCGGGGGCGAGCCGGGGCCTTTCGTGCACCTGATCTTCTACCTGCTGTCCGGGCGCAGCGATGAGGACAAGCGGGCCCTGTCGCGCCGCATCGTACGTGCACTGGTGCAGCGCTTGCCTCAGGTTCCGGCGATTTCCCTGGACATGCGCGAGATGCAGCGCGAGCTGTTCAGCAACCGGCGCAACTGCCAGGACGACTAGTGCGCTCGAGCGAGGCCGTCAGTCGACTTCCAGCAGGCGTGCGCCCGTGCCTTGCTGGCCCAGGGTGTCCTGGGGATTGCGCAGCGGGCAGTCCTGCATCGACAGGCAACCGCAGCCGATACAGCCGGTGAGCTGGTCGCGCAGCCGTGTCAGCTGCCTGATGCGCGCGTCGAGGTCGTTGCGCCATTGCGCCGACAGCCGCTGCCAGTCGGCGGCCGTGGGCAGGTGGTCGCTGGGCAGGCTGTCCAGTGCCGTGCCGATGTCGGCCAGTGGCACACCAAGGCGTTGCGCCACCTTGATGATCGCCACGCGGCGCAGCACATCGCGTCGGTAACGCCGCTGGTTACCGGCGTTGCGCTGGCTCTGGATCAGCCCCTTGGACTCGTAGAAGTGCAGGGCAGATACCGTCACGCCGCTGCGTTCGGCGACCTCGCCGACGCTGAGCGGGCGTTCGTGGATGCAGCGTGGCGCTGTCATGAAAGAATCCTGTTGACCTCATGTTAAGTTGAGGTTTTACCCTTGCTGGCCTGGATAGACAACACCGAGGGTATTCCCATGCAGGACCGCATTCGTCTGGTACTGATCTACGGCAGTGTGCGTGAAGAGCGCTTCTGCGACCAGGTGGTGGCCTGGGCGCGCGAGCAGATTGAACAACGTAGCGAGTTCGAACTGAGTCTGGTCGATCCGGCCGTGATGTTCCGTCAGCCCGATGAGGCGCCGGCCACCGCACAGCAGCGTCATCAGTCGCTGCAGCAGTTGTTGCGGGCAGATGCCTTTCTCATCGTCACGCCGGAGTACAACCACGGCTATCCGTCGGCGCTCAAGCAGTTCATCGATGAAGTGCCGGCGTCCTGGGATGCGCGGCCGGTGGGCTTCGTCAGCTATGGCGGGGTGTCGGGAGGGCTGCGTGCCGTGGAGCAGTTGCGCCAGGTGCTGGCGGAGTTGCACGCGATGACGGTACGCGGCTCGGTGAGCTTCACCAATGCCTGGGAACAGTTCGATGAGTGCGGCGCGCTGCGCGAACCCCGGCATGCCAACTCGGCGCTGGCACACACGCTGGTGCAGCTGAACTGGTGGGCGCAAACGCTGCGCGCGGGGCGCGAACGGGTGCCCTATGAGCGGATCAGGGGGTAGGGCGGGTGAAACCCGCCACATGCACCTGGCGGGCTCTCCCTCTCTGCGACTGGCCCTCTGCCGGATTCGGAAGAGGGCGCAGGACGCGGATCAGCCGCGGTAGTAACGCTGCGCCACGAACGGGGTCTTGGCGACTTTCATGGCCACGCGCTTGCCGCGCACCACGGCCCAGACGTCGCTGTCGATGGCGACATGGCTGGCGTCTACGTAGCCCATGGCCACCGGTGCGCCGAGGGTCGGGCCGAAGCCGCCGCTGCAGACCTGGCCAATCACCTTGCCGTCCGCATCGACGATTTCCGCGCCTTCACGCACCGGTACGCGCTCCTGCGGCAGCAGGCCCACGCGCTTGCGCGCCACGCCTTGCTGTTGCTGGGCGAACACGCGCTCGGCGCCCGGGAAGTTGCCGGCGCGCTCGCCACCTTCGCGGCGGACCTTGGACATGGCCCACAGCAGGCTGGCTTCGATCGGCGTGGTCGCGCTGCTCATGTCGTGGCCGTACAGGCACAGGCCGGCTTCCAGACGCAGCGAGTCGCGTGCGCCCAGGCCGATGGCCTCGACTTCCACTTCGGCCAGCAGGCTGCGCGCCAGGGCTTCGGCCTGTTCGACGGCAACTGAAATCTCGAAGCCGTCTTCGCCGGTGTAGCCGCTGCGGCTGACGATGCAGTCGCTGCCCAGCAGGCGTACGCGGGCGACCTGCATGAAGGTCATCTTGCTCACTTCCGGTGCCAGGCGGGCCAGCACGTCGACCGCTTTCGGGCCTTGCAGGGCGAGCAGGGCGCGCTCCTCGAACAGGCACTCGATCTGGCACTGGTCGCCGATGTGTTGCTGCAGGTGGGCCAGATCCTGATCCTTGCAGGCCGCGTTGACCACCACGTACAGGGTGTCGTCACCCAGGTTGGCGACCATCAGGTCGTCGAGGATGCCGCCATTGGCATCGGTGAACATGGCGTAGCGCTGCATGCCGGCCGGCAGGTCGATGATATCGACCGGGACCAGGGTTTCCAGGGCGCGCGCGGCGTTCTCGCCACGCAGCAGGATCTGCCCCATGTGCGATACGTCGAACAGGCCGGCGGCATCACGGGTGTGCAGGTGTTCCTTCATCACGCCCAGCGGATACTGCACGGGCATGTCGTAGCCGGCGAAGGGCACCATGCGCGCGCCGAGTTCGATATGCAGGGCGTGCAGCGGAGTCTTGGCGAGAGTTTCAGTGGTCATGTCGAGTTCCTGTTGGGTGCGCCGAGCGCACCGGTAGGGGCCGCAACGCGGCCCGTTGTTCGTCGGTTATCAGTCAGCGTAGACCGGGAAGGTGGCGCACAGCTCGGCCACCTGGCCACGGACGCGCTCGATCACGGCCGGGTTTTCCAGGTCATCGAGGATGTCGCAGATCCAGCCGGCCAGGGTGCGGCATTCGCCTTCCTTGAAGCCACGGGTGGTCACCGCCGGGGTACCGATGCGGATACCGGAGGTGACGAACGGCGACTGCGGGTCGTTCGGCACGGCGTTCTTGTTCACGGTGATGTGGGCAGCGCCCAGCGCCGCGTCTGCCGCCTTGCCGGTCAGGCCCTGCTTGACCAGGCTGATCAGCATGAGGTGGTTGTCGGTACCGCCGGAAACCACGTCATAGCCACGCTCGACGAACACCGCCGCCATGGCGCGGGCGTTGTCGATCACCTGCTGCTGGTAGGCCTTGAAGCCAGGCTCCAGCGCTTCCTTGAAGCACACCGCCTTGGCCGCGATGACATGCATCAGCGGGCCACCCTGGGCGCCGGGGAACACGGCGGAGTTGAGCTTCTTCTCGATCTCTTCGTTGGCCTTGGCCAGGATCAGGCCACCGCGCGGGCCGCGCAGGGTCTTGTGCGTGGTGGTGGTGACCACGTCGGCGAAGGGCACCGGGTTCGGGTACAGGCCGGCGGCGACCAGGCCGGCGACGTGGGCCATGTCGACGAACAGCAGCGCACCGACCTGGTCGGCGATGGCGCGGAAACGGGCGAAGTCCAGCACGCGCGAATAAGCCGAGAAGCCGGCGACGATCATCTTCGGCTTGTGCTCCAGCGCCAGGCGCTCGACCTCGTCGTAGTCGATCAGGCCGTTCTCGTCGATGCCGTACTGCACCGCGTTGTACAGCTTGCCCGAGGACGACACCTTGGCGCCGTGGGTCAGGTGGCCGCCGTGGGCCAGGCTCATGCCCAGGATGGTGTCACCGGCATTGAGCAGCGCCAGGTAGACGGCGCTGTTGGCCGAGGAACCGGAATGCGGCTGGACGTTGGCGTAGTCGGCACCGAACAGCTGCCTGGCGCGCTCGATGGCCAGCGCCTCGACCTTGTCCACATGCTCGCAGCCACCGTAGTAGCGCTTGCCCGGATAGCCCTCGGCGTACTTGTTGGTGAGGCCACTGCCTTGCGCCTGCATGACGCGCTGGCTGCAGTAGTTCTCCGAGGCGATCAGCTCGATGTGGTCTTCCTGGCGCTGTTCTTCGGCCTGGATCGCCGCGAGCAGGGCATCGTCATAACCCTGCAGTTGGTCGTGCTTGCTGAACATGGTGAGGCCCTCTTTATCGTTTTTCTCGGGATGCATCCGGCCCGCCCCGGTGAGGGGAGCCGAAAAATAGGGGAGGCTGGCATTGAACCGTCCCCTCTCCCCTTGGGGAGAGGGTCAGGAAGAGGGGGCTGCGTAGACAACCGCTTTACCCTCTTCCCCGGCCCCTCTCCCGCAAGCGGGAGAGGGGAGGTTCATTACGCGTCCTGGTACGCCTCGATGGACGGGCAGGCGCAGACCAGGTTGCGGTCGCCGTAGACGTTGTCCACGCGGCCGACCGGCGGCCAGTACTTGGCCTCGATCAGGCTCGCCAGCGGGTACACGGCCTGCTCGCGGCTGTAGGCGTGGTGCCAGTCGCCGACCAGCTCCAGAGCCGTGTGCGGGGCGTTCTTCAGCGGGTTGTCGTCCTTGTCCAGACGGCCTTGCTCGACCGCGCGGATTTCCTCGCGGATGGCGATCATGGCGTCACAGAAGCGATCCAGCTCTTCCTTGGACTCGCTCTCGGTCGGCTCGATCATCAGGGTGCCGGCTACCGGGAAGGACATGGTCGGGGCATGGAAGCCAAAGTCGATCAGGCGCTTGGCCACGTCGTCGACGGTGATGCCACTGGTGTCCTTGAGCGGACGGATGTCGAGGATGCACTCGTGCGCCACCAGGCCGCCTTCACCGGAGTACAGCACCGGGTAGTGCTCTTCCAGGCGACGGGCGATGTAGTTGGCGTTGAGGATCGCCATCTGCGAGGCACGCTTGAGACCATTGCCGCCCATCATGGTGATGTACATCCAGGTGATCGGCAGGATGCTGGCGCTGCCGAACGGCGCGGCGCTGACCGCACCTTCCTTGCGCGCCATGTTGGCGTGGCCGGGCAGGAAGGGAGCGAGGTGCGACCTGACGCCGATCGGGCCGACGCCCGGGCCGCCGCCGCCGTGCGGGATGCAGAAGGTCTTGTGCAGGTTCAGGTGCGAGACGTCGCCGCCGAACTGGCCCGGGGCGCAGAGGCCGACCATGGCGTTCATGTTGGCGCCGTCGATGTACACCTGGCCGCCGTTGTCATGAATGATCTGGCAGATCTCGCGGATACCTTCCTCGAACACACCGTGGGTGGACGGGTAGGTGATCATGATCGCGGCGAGACGATCCTTGTGCTCTTCGGCCTTGGCCTTGAGGTCGGCGATGTCGACGTTGCCGCGTGCATCGCAGGCCGTCACCACCACGCGCATGCCGGCCATGGAGGCGGTTGCCGGGTTGGTGCCGTGGGCCGATTGCGGGATCAGGCAGATGTCGCGCTGATCGTCGCCACGGCTCAGGTGATAGGCACGGATGGCCAGCAGGCCGGCGTACTCACCCTGGGAACCCGCGTTGGGTTGCAGCGACACGGCATCGTAGCCGGTGGCAGCGCAGAGCATGGCTTCCAGTTCGCTGGTCAGCTGGCTGTAACCGGCTGCCTGCTCGACCGGAGCGAAGGGGTGCAGGTTGCCGAACTCCGGCCAGGTCACCGGGATCATCTCGCTGGCGGCGTTGAGCTTCATGGTGCAGGAGCCCAGCGGGATCATGCTGCGGTCCAGCGCCAGGTCCTTGTCGGCCAGCTTGCGCAGGTAGCGCATCAGCTCGGTTTCGCTGTGGTAGCGGTTGAACACCTCGTGGGCGAGGATCGCCGACTGGCGCAGCAGGCCTTCCGGCAGGCGGCTGGCGATCTGTGCGGCCAGGTCGCTGACGGCAGGGGCGGCCTGCTCACCAGCGAACAGCGCCAGCAGCGCCTCGACGGCGGCCTGGTCGGTGGTTTCGTCCAGCGACAGACCCAGGCGCTCGGCGTCGATCTCGCGCAGGTTGATGCCGGCAGCACGGGCCTTGGCATGCAGCTCGGCGGTCTTGGCGCCGGTCTTGATGCTCAGGGTGTCGAAGAAGTGCTGCTGCTCGACGCTGTGGCCCAGCTTGGTCAGGCCCAGGGCGAGGATGGCGGTGAAGCTGTGAACGCGCTGGGCGATCTCGGTCAGGCCTTTCGGGCCGTGGTACACGGCGTACATGCTGGCGATGTTGGCCAGCAGCACCTGGGCAGTACAGATGTTGCTGGTGGCCTTCTCGCGGCGGATGTGCTGCTCGCGGGTCTGCATGGCCAGGCGCAGGGCCGGCTTGCCGAAGCGATCGACCGACATGCCGACCAGGCGGCCCGGCATGTCGCGCTTGAATGCATCGCGGGTGGCGAAGTAGGCGGCGTGCGGGCCACCGAAGCCCAGCGGGACACCGAAGCGCTGGGCGCTGCCCAGGGCGACGTCGGCACCGAACTCGCCCGGCGGGGTGAGCAGGGTCAGAGCCAGCAGGTCGGCGGCCACGGCCACCAGGGCGCCGGCGGCATGGAAGCGCTCGACCAGGGCACGGTAGTCGAAGATGTCACCGTTGCTGGCCGGGTACTGCAGCAGCGCGCCGAAGTAGGCGCTGGCATCGCTGATAGCGGCTTCGTCGCCGACTTCCACTTCGATACCCAGCGGCTCGGCACGGGTACGCAGCACGTCGAGGGTCTGCGGGTGGCAGTGCTGGGAGGCGAAGAAGGTGTTGCTGGCCTTGTTCTTCGACAGACGCTTGCAGAAGGTCATGGCCTCGGCGGCTGCGGTGGCCTCATCCAGCAGGGACGCGTTGGCGATCTGCATGCCGGTGAGGTCGCTGATCAGGGTCTGGAAGTTCAGCAGCGCTTCCAGGCGGCCCTGGGAAATCTCCGGCTGGTACGGGGTGTAGGCGGTGTACCAGGCCGGGTTTTCCAGCAGGTTGCGCAGGATCGGGCTCGGCGTATGGGTGCCGTAGTAGCCCTGGCCGATGAAGTTCTTGAACTGCTGGTTGCGTGCGGCGATGGCCTTGATCTTGGCCAGGGCGTCGGCTTCCGACAGGCCCGGCTGTTCGCCGAGGATGCTGGTGCCCTTGATGCTCTCGGGGATCACGCTGTCGGTCAGCGCATCGACCGAGTCATAGCCGAGCAGCTGCAGCATGGCAGCCGTATCGGCATCGCGCGGGCCGATGTGGCGGGCGATGAATTCGTTCTGGGTATCGAGCTTGGTCATGGCGGTCACTCAGGCGTCGGCGTTGGCATTCAACAGACGATCATAGCCGGCCTGGTCGAGGAGGTCGGCGAGAACGGCGTTGTCGGCCAGGCGCATACGGAAGAACCAGGCCTTGTCCAGGGGCGATTCGTTGACCAGCTCGGGGCTGCCTTCCAGGTCGCCGTTGAGTTCGACGATCTCGCCGTCCAGCGGCATGACGATGTTGCTGGCAGCCTTGACCGACTCCAGTACCGCCACTTCCTCGCCCTGGGCGTAGGACTTGGCTTCCGGCAGTTGCACATAGACCACATCGCCGAGCGCATCCTGGGCGTAATGGGTGATGCCGACGGTTACCAGACCATCGTTGTCCAGACGCAGCCATTCGTGATCGGCGGTGAAACGCAACTCGCTCATGTCAACTCCTCAAAGGGTAAAGGTGTCCGCTTCTAGGTGGCGGGCAGGTGATGGAGTGTTAGCAATGCCAGTGCCAGTATTAAAAATATCAATAAAATCAATAACTTATAGTGTTTTCTGGTGCTTTTTGCAAAATGGTCTAGGTTGTTCTGGAACGTTATCGATACGGATTGTCGCGTCGTAAATGGAAAAGTTTGCGTCGCGCCAGGCGCACTGCGGCTTCTGTCTGTTCGTTGCGTATTCGTTACAGTGGAATGATTTCGATACGTTGCTTGTCCGGAACCGCTGATCACCTCGGCAGGTCCCTATGCAGACCGTTAATCGACAAGGAGCTCGAACCCTCATGAAACCTCTGATTCCCCTGGCCTTCGCACTGCTCGGCGCCGCCTCCGTACAGGCCAGCGAAACCATCACCGTGACCATGCAACAGGCGACCGAGAAGGGACCGGGTGCGGCGGTGGGTACCGTGACCATCAGCGAGTCCGCTCACGGTCTGGTCTTCACCCCGAACCTCAAGGGCCTGGAGCCGGGCATCCATGGTTTCCATGTGCATGCCAAGGCCAGCTGCGACGCGGTGGAGGCGGACGGCAAGCTGACACCGGCCGGAGCCGCAGGCGGTCACTGGGACCCGAACGAGGCAGGGCGCCATGGCTTCCCCTGGGAAGATGATGCTCACCTCGGCGACCTGCCTGCGTTGTACGTCGGGGCGGATGGCAGTGCCAGCCAGCCGGTGCTGGCACCGCGACTCGAGCATCTGGAGGCGCTACGCGATCATGCGCTGATGATCCACGCCGGCTCCGACAACCACGCGGACCACCCGCAGCCGCTGGGCGGTGGCGGTGCACGCGTTGCCTGCGGAGTGATCAAGGCACCGGCCAGCTGACCGCACTCGGGCGGTTTCAGGCTGGGTCAGCGGCGCCAGTCGGCGCGCCGGCTGTGCGCCGCATGATCCAGCGGAAGGTCGTGTTCGAGGCTGGCGGCTGATTCGCCCAGCGAGGCGCTGCGCTTGCCGGGCGTGGGCTCAGTGCTTGCCGGGTATGCCGTACTTGCGCAGGCGCTTGGCGATGGCGGTGTGCGAGGTGCCCAGGCGTGCGGCCAGTTGCCGACTGGAGGGATGGCTGGCGTAGAGTTTCTCCAGCAGCGCGCGTTCGTAGTCGTCCATCGCCTGTTCCAGGCTGCCGACTTCCCCGTCGACCCTGGGCGCCACCTCGGTGCCGGCGATATCCAGGTCGTCCATCTCCACCCAGTTGCTGTCGCAGATGGCCGCCGCGCGGAAGATCACGTTCTGCAACTGGCGCACGTTGCCCGGCCAGCGCCCGGCCAGCAGCGCGGCGAAGGTGGCCGGCGCCAGGCGGCAGGGCAGGCGCTGGATCTGCGCGCAGGCCTGGGCCATGAAGTGCTGGGCCAGCAGCAGGATGTCCTGGCCCCGCTCGCGCAGCGGCGGCACTTCCAGGTTGAGCACGTTGAGGCGGTAGAACAGGTCTTCGCGGAAGCTGCCCTCGGCGACCATCTGCTCCAGGTCGCGATGGGTGGCGCTGAGGATGCGCACGTCCACTTTCACTTCGCGATCGCCACCGACGCGGCGGAAACTGCCGTCACTGAGGAAGCGCAGCAGCTTGGCTTGCAGGTAGGGCGACATCTCGCCGATTTCATCGAGAAACACCGTGCCCTGGTTGGCCAGCTCCAGCAGCCCCGGCTTGCCGCCGCGCTGGGCGCCCGTGAAGGCGCCGGGGGCATAGCCGAACAGCTCGCTCTCGGCCAGGTTCTCCGGCAGGGCGGCGCAGTTCAGTGCCAGGAAGGGCGCGCTGCGACGCACGCTGACGGTGTGGCAGGCGCGCGCCACCAGCTCCTTGCCGGTGCCGGTTTCGCCGTGGATCAGCAGCGGCGCGTCGAGCGAAGCGACACGCAGAGCGCGGGCCTTGAGCGCACGGATCGGCGCCGACTCACCGAGCAGCGAATCGAACCCTTCCGCGTGGTCGTGATGCAGGGCCGCCAGGCGTTCACCCATGCGGCTGGGAGCATAGAGGGTGAGCAGGCCACCGGTGAGGCGGCCGTCCTCGGTGATCGGTTGGGCATCGAGCAGCAGGGGCTGGCCGGCGAAGTGCACCTCGCGCAGCGGCTGGTGGAAGCCGGCGCCGAGCAGCGATTGCTGCAGCGCCTCGTCGCTGAACAACGCGGCGATGCTCTGCCCCTCGGGGGCGCGACCGCACAGGTCGACCAGCGCCGGGTTGGCCAGCAGCACGGTGGCGCGATCGTCCACTGCCAGCACCGGGTCGGGCATGGCGGCGAGCAGGGCGTCCAGCTGCAGGCGGCGGCGCTGTCCCGGAAGGATGTCCACCACTTCCACGCTGCGCACGCCATGCACCTGCAGCAGGGCGCCCTGCAGCTCCTGCAGCACCTCGGCGCTCAGCGTCGGCGCGTCGATATAGACATTCGGCGGTACCATTTCCACCGCATCGAGGTTCAGATTGCGCCCGCCAAGCAGCGCCAGGACTTCCTGGGTGATGCCGACGCGGTCGATGAAGCTGACGTGGATGCGCATTGATGAAGGTCGAAATGGGCGAACAGGCGGCGATTATGCCTGCTCCACCCGTGCTGAGGAAAAGGACAACAGAGTGATGACAGAAAAACCAGGCCGCGCTGACTACCACCGTGAGCACCAGGCCCGCGCTGAAGCCGAGGCTCGGCGCCTGCTGGCGCGCAAGGCCGAACTGCAGGGGCGATGGCTGTCCTGGGTAGCGCAGGAGCTTTACCAGCTCAGTCCCCCGGAGTTCGCCAGCATGGTGCGGCGCGAGTTGCAGCGTCAGAGCTAGCGCGGCAGAGGGGTGTGCCTGGGAGGGGGTGCTCGGTACTTTTATGGGTTGTCTGCCGGTTGGGGCTTGACAGTCGAAGCGCGTGGCGATAATTAATGTATTTATTCGTATAAATATAAAAAATTAAGCACTGCTCCGTTTATCGGTTTTTGGTCCTGCCATACGGCTGCATCGCAGCTACAACAAGAAAGGTACCCAACCATGAAACGACGCTTCACTCCGCTCAAGCTGGCTCTGTACACCGGCATCCTCCTTGGCTTCGTCATGCTCGAGAGTCCGTTGGTGATGTTGGCCAACGTGGCCGATCCGTTCATCCTCGGCATGCCCTTCCTGTTCTTCTGGAACCTGTTGTGGTGGTCGCTCATCACCTTGCTGTTCCTCGTCGGTTACTGGTGCAACTGGGGCAGCCGCTCCGGTTCTCCGCGCGCTGGGGAGGTCTGAGCCATGACAGCCAGCATTCTGATCATTGCCGCCTTCATGATCATTCCGATGATCGTTGGCCTGGTTTCGGCCAAGCAGTCGGTAGCGACCAGTGAAGACTTCTTCGTCCAGGGGCGTGGCATGGGTAGCGTTGCGGTGTTCTTCACCGTCGCCGCCACCTGGTGGAGCGCCTTTGCCTTCCTCGGTTCGAACGCCACGTTCTACACCAACGGCCCGGTCTACCTGACCGCGCTGGCCTGGAACCTGTTGTTCGGCCTGATGTACTACTGGGTCGGCAAGCGCGTGTGGTTCCTCGGCAAGCGTTTCAACTACCTGACACCCTCCGACCTGCTCGGCGACTTCTACAACAGCGAAGCGTTGCGCATCGTGGTGGCAGCTATCGCCCTGGTGTTCACCATTCCCTACCTGCAGATCCAGCTCACCGGCGGTGCCTACCTGATCGAAGTCGCCTCGGGTGGCGTGATCAAGTTCTGGCTGGCGGCGTTGCTGTTCTACTTCGTGATCATCGTCTACGTCTGGGTCGGCGGCATCCGCGCCATCGCCTGGACCGACGTGATCTACGGCGCCCTGCTGTTCTTCGGCATGATGTACGCCGGCTACTACATCTCCAGTCAGGTGGGTGGCCCTGGCGCCTTGTTCGCCCAGTTGCAGGCCAGCTCACCGGCGCACCTGACGCTGCCAGGGCCGAACGGCAGCATGGGTTATCCGATGTGGTTCTCGCTGTTTCTGATTACCGCGGTAGGCGCCTTCATGGGGCCGCAGATCTGGCTGCGCATGTATTCGGTGAAAAGCGGCCGGCTGTTCAATCTGATGCCGTTCCTGCTCGGTGTCGCGGCCTTCGCCTACGTCGGCTCGATACTGTCCGGCTACACCGGGGTGCTGCTCGAACCCGGCGTGGCCAACCCCGACCAGATCCTGCCGATCATGCTGATGAAGTACGCTCCTTTCGTACTGGCCTCGCTGATCCTCGCGGCAGGCGCCTCGGCGGCGATGTCCACCGCCAACTCGCAGATCCATGCGGTGTCGACCATCGTGACCATGGACATCTACCAGCGCTACATCGATCGCAACGCCTCGCAGGCGCGCATCGTCAGCGTCGGCCGCTGGTCGCTGGTGCTGTTCTCGCTGATCGCCTATGTGATGGCGCTGACGGTGCCTGGCGTACTGGTGACCATCGGTATCGCGGCCCTGGCAGGTACGGCGCAACTGATCGTGCCCACTGTCGGTGCCATTACCTGGCGCCGGGCGCACCCCACGGCAGCCATCTGGGGCTTGCTGGCGGGGGTGGCCTGCGTGTTGCTGATGACCTTCGTGCCGGCGTTCCGTGCCCCGCTTGGCTATCACGCCGGTGTCTGGGGGCTGCTGTTGAACAGTGTGCTGTTCGTGGTGCTGAGCCTGTGTCTGCAGCGTCACGACCGGCAGGTGGTCGAGCGTTTCGCCGAGGCGCGCGATGACTACGATGCCGAGTACCATCCGGAGACCCTGGACGATGGTCGTGCGCCGCTCACCGAGGCGACGCCAGCGACGTCCGCCAGGTAGAACCCCACCCTCTGGCGGCCATGGCGGCCGCCAGCCCAAGCATGGAAACGAACGAGAACATGGCTGCATCCAATCGCCCCAAACGCCAGAAACTGGCCGAGCTGATCGCCGAAGACGTCAAGCGCTGGATTGCCAGCGAGCGGTTGGGCGCTGGTGACCGGCTGCCGAACGAGAAGACCCTGATGGAGTTGTTCGGCTGCGCCAAGGGCACCATTCGCGAGATGCTCAAGATCCTCGAGGTCGAAGGCTTGGTCAGTCTGCGCACCGGGCCGGGGGGCGGCGCGGTCATCAACCCGCCAACCACCGAGCCCGCCAGCCGTACGCTGCGCAACTTCCTGCACTTCCAGAAGCTCGACGGTGAGCAGGTCTATCAGTTGCGCAAGCTGCTCGAGGTGGAACTGGCGATGTCCGTGGTGGGGCAGTTGGGTGAGGGTGACATTGCCTCGCTCGAGGCCAACCTGGCGGCCTGCCGGCAGTGCCATGAGGGCGAGGAAGAGCAGCGGCGCCAGCGTATTCTCGAACTCGAGTTCCATAACATCCTGGCTCGGGCCTGCCCCAATCCACTGCTGGCCTTCATGTGCCAGTTCCTCAACGACATGCTGCGTGACCTGGTGGTGTTCAAGAAGGCCTACAAGCCTGAGCGCAAGGCCTTCGACCAGGCCAACCAGGATTATCACCAGCGACTGATCGATGCCTATCGCGACGCGGATCGCGAGAAAGTGCGCGCCCTGATGAGCGAGCACATGTGCGACGCCGAACACCACATGAGCGCCCTGGAGGCGCAGATGGCGGCGCAGATGCTGGTCAGCGGCGAGGCGTCCAGTGCGCTGGCCGCCGATTCGCCGTTGCCGACCTACGAACAAGTCCTGTCACGGCGCCTGATGGAGCCCAGCTGAGCCCATCGGTGCCCGCTACACAGAGAGTACTGAAATGACCATCGTAATCGAGAGCTTCCAGCGTGCGGCTGTGCCGCGCGTCGATCAACACCGCCTGTGGCAATCGCTGATGGATCTGGCACGCCTGGGCGCCACGGCAAAGGGCGGCGTCAATCGCCAGGCCATGACGGAACTGGATCGTCAGGCACGTGACCTGTTCATCCAGTGGTGCCGGGCCGAAGGCTGCGAGATTCGTATCGATGCCATCGGCAACCTGTTCGCCCGGCGGCCGGGAAGCGACCCGCAGGCAGCGGCGGTGATGACCGGCAGCCACATCGATACCCAGCCCACTGGCGGCAAGTTCGATGGGTGCTACGGGGTCATGGCCGGGCTGGAGGTGCTGCGCAGTCTCAATCAGCACGGCATCCAGACGCGTGCGCCGATCGAGGTGGTGGTCTGGAGCAACGAGGAAGGCTGCCGTTTTGCGCCCTGCATGATGGGCTCGGGGGTTTTCACCGGGCAGTTGGAACTGGACGAGATGCTGGCCCGATGCGATGCCGACGGCGTCAGCGTTGCCGAGGCGCTGCAGGCAATAGGTTATGCCGGCAGCGACGCGGTCAGCCCGGACCAGGTCCAGGCCTATTTCGAGGCACACATCGAGCAGGGGCCGATCCTCGAGGACCGCGATACCACCATCGGTGTGGTGCTTGGCGCGCTCGGCCAGAAGTGGTTCGACCTGGTCCTCACGGGTGTCGAGGCACATGCCGGGCCGACGCCCATGCACCTGCGCAAGGACGCACTGCTCGGTGCCGCCGAACTGGTACAGGCGGTCAACCGCATCGCCGAAACCCACCAGCCCGACGCACGCGGCACGGTCGGCTATCTGAACGTGCACCCCGGTTCGCGCAATGTCATTCCCGGCCGTGTGGAGATGAGCATCGACCTGCGCCACCTGTGTCCCGAACGGCTCGAGGCGATGGTCGCCGACGTGCGCCTGGCGGTGGCCGAGGTCGCCCAGCGCAGGGGCCTGGGGCAGCGATTGACGCCTACGGCGGATTTCGCGCCGCAGCCCTTTGCCGAGCCCTGCATCGAAGCGGTGCGTGATGCCGCCCGTGAACTCGGCCTGTCGCATATGGATATCGTCAGCGGCGCCGGCCACGACGCCATTTTTGTCGGCCGTATCGCTCCGGCGGCGATGATCTTCGTGCCCTGCGAAGGGGGGATCAGTCACAACGAGATCGAGAACGCCAGTGCCGAGCACCTGGCGGCTGGTTGCGACGTGCTGCTGCGCGCCATGCTGCGTGCGGCTGGCGTCGTCGAGTCGTGATATCAGGAGGAAGACCGATGAATTCGCAAACCGATGCCGCCAACGAGCTGGCCGACCTCGGAGCCGTCGAGGCGCTGGCGCTGTTCCGGCGCAAGGCGCTGTCCCCGGTCGCACTGCTGGAGGACTGCCTGGCGCGTATTGAGCGCTTCAACCCGCAGGTGAATGCCTTCTGTCATGTCGATGCCGAAGGGGCGATGCAGGCCGCACGCGCCTCCGAGGCGCGCTGGCTGGCGGGGCAGCCCTGCGGTCCGCTCGATGGTATCCCCACCAGTATCAAGGACCTGACGCTGACCCGGGGCATGCCCTCGCGCATGGGGTCGGCCACCAGCTCGGCGACTGGCCCCTGGGACACCGACGCACCTGTTGTCGCGCACTTGCGCAATGCCGGTGCGGTGCTGATCGGAAAGACCACCTCGCCGGAGTTCGGCTGGAAGGGGGTGACCGACAACCCGTTGCACGGCATCACCCGCAACCCGTGGAACCTGGCCCTGACGCCGGGCGGGTCGTCCGGCGGCGCGGGGGCGGCGGCTGCACTGAACCTCGGCCTGCTGCACCAGGGCAGCGATGCCGGTGGCTCGATCCGTATTCCGTGCAGCTTCACCGGCACCTTTGGCATCAAGCCGACGTTCGGTTGGGTGCCGCAGTGGCCGTCCAGCGCGATGAGCACGCTCTCGCATCTCGGGCCGATGACCCGCAACGCCGCCGACAGTGCGCTGATGCTGAGTGTCATGGCGCAGCCCGATTCGCGCGATGGCTACCTGGGCAATCCGCGCGGCGGTGACTGGCTGGCGCCGGCACTCAGCAGTCTGAAAGGCTGGCGCGTGGCGGTCAGCCTCGATTTCGGATACGTCGAGGTCGCTCCTGACATTCGGGCCTGTGTCGAGCAGGCGGTGTTGCTGCTGCACGAACTGGGCGCAGAGGTGGAGCGGGTCGATCCGGGATTCAGCGACCCGCAGGAGACCTTCACCACGCTCTGGTACGCCGGCGCGAGCCAGACTCTCGGCCGACTCGATGCACAACAGCGTGCGCAGCTCGACCCGGGCTTCCGGCGTATTGCCGAGCAGGGCTGCGAAATCAGTCTGCAACGCTACCTGCAGGCTCGCCGCGAGCGGGCCGAGCTGACGGCGCAGATGGCGCAGCTGCATGAGCGCTACGATCTGCTGGTGACACCGATGATGCCCATCGCACCGTTTCAGGCCGGGGTCGAGGTGCCGCTGGGAGGGCGATTCAGCGAGTGGACGCAGTGGACGCCCTTCAGTTATCCCTTCAACCTGACCCAGCAGCCGGCCGCTTCGCTGCCCTGTGGTCTGGACAGCGGTGGTCTGCCGGTTGGCCTGCAGTTGGTCGCCGGGCGCTTCCAGGATCACAAGGTCCTGCAGGCCGCGCGCCTGCTCGAGGCGCGCTTGCCACGCCTGCGCCTGAACAGCCCTCGGGGCTGAGCGCAGGCCGCGGGCTTCACGGGTTCTTGCGGCAGGTACTCAGGTCGACGCTGCCGACGTGGTGGTTGCCCCAACCCATGACACACGCCACCCGCTGATTGCGCTGGCGCTCCCAGGGTTCTACCGGGTAGGCCTTGTTCCACGCCTGGTAGAGCTGTCGATCCTGTTTCGACAGGCGCAGCTTGTAGCGGTCGGCCATGTAGAAGTAGGTGCGCGCGATCATTCCGCGAATCGCCGGGCGTGGCATCACCTTGCGCGCCTTGAAGTCCACCACCGTCTGGCAGCGGCCATACTGGTGCGGTTTCTGCGGCAGCCAGGCGAAGCTGTAGTTGCTGCGGTCGCCGTTCACCTCGCCGATGCTCGGCACCAGGTTGTGCAGGTCGGCCTCGGCCTTGCGGAACTGGGTATCGTTGGCGGCGCAGTTCTTGCGCCCACCTTTCTGCCAGCATTGGCGCTGATGGCCGATTACCCAGGCAGGGACGATGTGTTCCCACTCGATACGCCGAGCGCGATTGGCGTTCTTGCGCGGCGTGTAGCCGCAGGAATGCAGGTCCACGCGATTGCCACTGTATTTGCAGCCGCAATAGAACTCGGTCGACTGCTTGGCGTACAGCGGCCAGGCCAGGCGCTTGGCCTCGGCAAAGGTGGCAGGTGCGGCGTGGAGGGAGAGGCTGGCGAAACAGCAGAGCAGGGAGAGTAGGCGTCGAATCATGGGGCGGCAGAGTAGCCGCCGATATGTCTCGTGTGAAGATTAAAAACGATGTTTTTCAATGGCTTATGTGGTGGCAAAGGGCCCCTCCATACAGCGAGGGGCCCTGCGTTCTTCAGGCGTTGCTCGAGGCTGCCGCTGTGATGCCTTGCACGCTCTCGCCGCGATCACGGCTGAACTGCGGTATCAGCGAGCCCACCACCATCCCCAGCAGGCTGAGCAGCAGACCCGCCAGTTGCGGCGGCCAGAAGTCGGTTTCCTGATAGGTCAGTTCCAGGATGATCCAGCTCGCCAGGCCCAGGCCGATGGCGAACAGTGCGCCCTGGGTCGTCGCACGCTTCCAGAACAGACCGGCGAACAGCGGCACCACCGCGGCCACCAGGGTCACCTTGTAGGCATTGCCGACCATCTCGTAGATGCTCGCCGTGGAGTGCAGGGCGAACACCGAGGTGGCGATGGTCATGGCCACCACGCTGATACGCATGGCCAGCAGGAACTGGCGGTCGCTCATCGCCGGCACAAAGTTCTTCAGGATGTTCTCGGTGAAGGTCACCGACGGTGCCAGCAAGGTGCCCGAGGCGGTGGACATGATCGCCGACAGCAGGGCACCGAAGAACATCACCTGAGCGAACAGCGGCGTGCGCTCCATGATCAGGTGCGGCAGGATCATCTGCGCATCCTCGGCCAGCCAGCGCTGCACCATCGCCGGGTCGATCAGCGAGGCGGCGTAGGTGAGGAAGATCGGCAGCATGCAGAACGACAGGTAGAACACCGCGCCGGCCATGGAGGCGCGGGCGGCGATGTTCTCGGTCTTGGCCGACATGACGCGGGCGTATACGTCCTGCTGCGGGATCGAGCCGAGCATGAGCGTCACCGCTGCCGCGATGAAGGCAACGATATCCCGTGGCTCGAAGGCATGCATGAAGGTGAACTTGCCCTCGGCCGCTGCGTGGCTGATCACCACATCGGCGCCACCCGCCATGTCGCCGATCAGCCAGGTCAGGTAGACCAGTCCCAGGACGATGATGATCATCTGCATGAAGTCGGTCAGCGCCACCGACCACATGCCGCCGAACAGGGTGTAGAGCAGCACGATGCCGGTGCCGATCAGCATCCCCTGCGTGGTGCTGATGGACCCGTCGGAAAGCACGTTGAACACCACGCCCAGGGCGGTCAGCTGCGCTGCCACCCAGCCCAGGTACGAGCCGATGATCACCAGGCTGGTGAAGATCTCCACGTGCGCGCCGTAGCGCTTGCGAAAGAAGTCGCCGATGGTCAGCAGGTTCATGCGGTACAGCGGGCGGGCGAAGATCAGGCCGACCAGCATCAGGCAACCGAAGGAGCCGAACGGGTCCTCGACGATGCCGGCGAAACCGTCTTCGATGAAGGTGGCGGGAATGCCCAGCAGGGCTTCGGAGCCGAACCAGGTGGCGAACACCATGGCCGCGACCAGGGGGAAGGACATGCTCCTGCCGCCGGCGGCAAAGTCCTTGGCGTTCTTGACACGGGTGGATGCATAGAAGCCGACACCGACGGTGAACAGCAGGTAGATCGCAACAAACCAGATCAGCATGGGGTGGATACCAGTGGCTCGCCCGTCGTCCGGCGTGGGCAGTGCCCGCTAGGCCGCCTGGACCGACAGAATTGTTGTTTTCATGGCGTGTCACGGCTGGCGAGCGAAACCGCCACGGCAGATGCCGCTGCGGGTTCGCGGCCACTTGCCGCAATGGGCGGGCAGTCTGCCAAAAACGTAAAATATGTCAAACAGATAAAGGTCTGCTGAGCAGAAAATCGACAAACGATGAGCCCCAAGAATGGGCAATACAGGCAATCAGGGGCGCACATCGATGCTGCCGGGCAGGCGTTGTTGATATTTTACGAAGCGGCCCGGTCGCCGTCGCTGAAGGCGCGGGCAGGCGTGGCGGGCCCCCTTGACTGGCGCGCCCACCCCGCGTCATCAGTTGGGCCGTTGTCCGCACTGCCTAGCTGAACCGGGGCAGCCGCTGATCCTCACGGGTTTCACCGTTGTCGACCTGCTGCGGCATGCCGGCGACCTTGATCACTGGCGTGCGTTCGCCCACCAGGCGCAGGTCGCGACGGGGCAGGGCGAAGCGCACGTCCAGGTCGCGCAAGGCATCGAGCAGTTGCAGGTTGATCTCCTGCTGGATGTCCATGTACTGGTTGTAGTCCGAGGTCAGAACGATGTAGACCACTTCGAAGGTCAGCTGGCTTTCGTCGAAACCGAGGAAATGCGCGCGGTCGAACCTGGCCTTGGGCGTGGCCCGGACGATATCGCCGACCGCCTCGGCCACCTGGCGGACCTTGTCGCTCGGCGTGTCGTAGTTGATACCGAACTTGAAGACGATGCGGCGTGTGTCCATGCGTTTGTAGTTGTGCACCACCTGGCGCAGCAGATCGGCGTTGGCACAGACCACCTGTTCACCGCTGAGGGAGCGGATGCGCGTGGTCTTCAGGCCGATGTGCTCGATGGTCCCGGCCACCTCGCCGAAGACCACGAAATCGCCGATCTCGAACGGCTTGTCGACGCCGATCGACAGCGAGGCGAACACATCGCTGAGGACCGTCTGCACCGCCAGTGCCACGGCGATACCGCCGACGCCCAGGCTGGCCACCAGCGCCGTGATATCCACCCCCAGGTTGGCCAGGATCGACAGCAGCATCACCGACCACATCACGATCAGGACCATGATGCTGATGATGGTGGTCATCACCGGGTTGTAGTGGCCGCCGTTCTTACTCATCAGCAGACTGCGCGACCACAGGCGCACGCCGCTATCGACCCACAGCGCCACCTGCAGGGCCAGGGCGACGAACCAGGTATGACTCAGCGCGCTCTGCCAGCCGTCGGGCAGCTCCGGCAGGCGTAACGCCAGCAGCAAGGAAAAGGCCAGCAGCAACGAGCGGCTGGTGCGGCCGATCACCGCCGCCAGGAAGTTTGGCCAACTGCCGTCCTGCCCCTTCGACCAGGCCTTGAGTCGTTTGTGCAGCGTGCTGACCAGGGTACGCAACACGCTGTAGATCAGCGCGGTGGCAACCACGACGATCGCCACGTTGAGCCAGAACTCTTGGTCCAGCCAGATATTCCATTGCTCCATCGCCAGGGGCCTCCAGAAAAAGACACATAGTTTTCTGTAGGCCCTGGGGGGCAGAAGTTCCCATGAATGGGGAGGGCAGTCGCTTCTCAGCAGTCTGGCTACATGGCAGATGGCAGGAACGCCTAGGACGTACTTCGCGAATCTATCGCTGCTCCGGTGATGAACTGGATTTCTGCAGGCTGTTGGTCAGTGGTTCAAGCGACCAGAAAAACAGCAGCATGATCATCGCTGCGAGATTGCTCCGCGCCGCAGAGTACTTGTTGTGCCAGAGCTCGATGAGCACCTCGCATCCGCTGTAGATGACCAGTGTCAGCAGGATCAGACGGCACAGGTGGATGCTGCGTCTGGTGGAACTGGCGATCGTTCATGAGGGAATTCCATTTCTCGGCATGCGGTAACGGCCGCCATCATATCGAAACAGCAGCGACGACTGGCAGCGTCGAATATCCTCCAGGTCCCTGGCCGTCATCCGTGCGTGAGGCTTCACACGCCTTGCGCGATCAGTGCGGAATCTCCCTTGCCCTTCGCCATTTTTGACACGGGGTGGCTAGACATGTCTGGCTGCTGTGGCTAGCGTCGCTTGCTGGGATGGGCTGAAGCCTGCCCCTTGAGCAAGCGTTGCCATTCGAATACTTCACCCGCATTTGGCTTGATGTGCTCGGGCATCCCAGCATCTAGCTGCTTGCTGGATGATCGCTATGTCGCGTTGGGGCAGGCTTCGGTTAGTTTTGTTGTCTGCTGAACTGCCTATAAACAGTTCTATCCCTTTTCCCTTGCATCTCGGACGTCAGACCGCATGAACGACTCCAAGCTTTTGATGAGAACAGCCGTCTCAGTGGCCATTGGGTTGCTGGTCTCGTTTCTGACGTTGTGGTGGGTCACGAACCATCTGGATTTCATCTCACGTATCGCCTGTAGCGATGCCTTCACTCTGCCGGCGCTCGCCTGCCGTTTCGGTGGGCTTGGAGTCACGCTCTTGCTGGTACCTCTTTCAGGCGCCGTAGCGTTCATTGCTGCCAAGTGCCTTCTCCCAAAGTAGGTTAACGCTTGGCCGTACACAGGCCCGGGGCGGCCTAGCAATTCATCCAGGTCGACGCCGCAGGGGCGTGTGTTAGGGCAAATCGGCGTCTAGCTACTCCCTGCTAACCACAGGGGGATGAAGGTAGATTTTCGTCAGTACGTCGAGGGGGCATCCGGGAAAAGGGGAGGCGACTTATTCTCTGCCTGACCTTAACGCAGGCATCTCTTCTAGCCTGAGTACTTGAGTTCAGGCTGGCCAAGCACCAGAAACGAGAAAGCCCCGTCAGTGATGGCGGGGCTTTTTCTTGGCTGTCTGGAGCGGGTGATGGGAATCGAACCCTTTCCAGCCCCTCGCAGTGATCTGCAAAGCCCGGCTTTACTGGCCTTGGAGGCCAGCCAGTGCAGCATTTTCCCGCTATCCCTTGCAGTGATTTCGACACTTTTTCGACACGGTAGCTAGACAGCTCTGAGGGCGAGGGGTAGCGTTTGGCTATTACAGGGAGGCCTGCCGGAGTTAGCCATGGATGACATTCCCCTCGACGCAAATGACCTTGATGCGCTTGTCCGTAGTGTTTCGAAGAGCGGAGACTTCTTCATAGTTGCTGCGGAACTCGCATCTGCCTCGCACACGCTCAACTTAAATCAGGCAGTCCGCTTATACGAGCATATTCGGGATAATTCCGACAGGCTTGAGGCAGAGTGGCGGGATGAGTTTGTTGCTGCATTCTCTGGTGTTGAACAAATACTGGCAGAGCCTTTGTGGTGAATATGTTGATCTAAATAAATCTTTCCCCTTTTCCCTTAAGCACTGTTAGTCCCTGCAGAAAGGAATTAAGTAATGCACTTTTTTTATCTAGATGAGAGTGGGGATTCAGGCGCAAATCTTAATGATCAACAGCAACCAATTTTTGTACTGGGCGGACTGAGTGTCGCTGACAAAAAATGGAATAACACCAAAGAAAGGCTAGATGCAATTATTGGCGACTATTTTAATGAAAATATTCCTGCAGGGTTTGAAGTTCACTCTCATGAGTTACTTTCGCCTAATGGGGAAGGATTCTTTGCCGGCCACCCTATAGACGATCGTTTGGCGCTCGTAAGATCATTATTGGGGTTGATCGAAGAGCTTGGGCACCAAGTACACTTCTTTGCAGTGGAAAAAAACGCTCTTGATCAATCTCAGTGCCAATACCAAGCAGCATTCGATATTAGACATCCCTATCTGCTGTCGTTCGACTATTTGATTACATACATGAATTGGCATGTTAAGGAGAATCTTGGTCAATCTGCGAGAGGTATGATTGTACTTGATGAAAAAGAGGAACATCACGAAAGCGTTGAGGCAATTATTCAAAATCGCCGATTTGAAGTTCCAAATAGCCAAAAGGTCAAGTGGATTGTCGAATTTAGCTACCCTATTGACTCTCGTAAGAATCCGATGATTCAGTTGTCTGATCTTGTAGTGCTTTGCATCAGAAGGTTTTTGGAGATCGAAAAGGGATATAAGCCAGGAACCCCTGATGTTGTAAAGAACTTCTACGCTGAGTGTTATAACTTGATTGATAAAAGAGTTAAAAATAAGAGTGTAATTGAGCGGGCTGGCAGAAACCTTAATCATCTCAATGATCATCTGTCTAGATGTCAGTGCAAGCCAAGAGCACAATGGCGGCGTGCATATGGCATACAACGCAACTAACAAACGCATATTGGACTGATTTTGCAGCCGCAAATGCGGGCGTTATGTGATGGATGCACGGTCGAGAGAATCTATGGACGACAGAATTAAGAAAATCGACTCACCTGAGAAATGTGAGATTTTTGCAAAGAACGCGATCCAGAAGGGACGCCAAGACTTGGCTAATGAAGCCTCCTTCGTGCAACTGAGCTACGAGCAGAGGCATACGGAGCCTCTACTCAAGCGGAAAAGGAGGCGCTGCAAGCGATCTACGCATATGAGGAAACTCTGCGCGTCAAGAACGGAAAGAGAACTCGCGCTATTCGCACATGGCAAATGATTGAGAGGCACGGGATTATTGAGTCTGTAAATCGGGCTGTGTGTCGTCCAACAGAAACCCAGGGGTACATAGCGCTGCTAAATATGGGCCTCGGAGAGTTCGCATTTGAAGCGGTCATCCTCAGATACCCAAAGGTATTTTCTACAGAAGCGGTTCGGATTTCTAAAGAGCGGCTTTCAAGTTGGGAAAGCAAATAAAAACCGCCTCAAGCCGCTCCCTTCGCTTACTGGGACGGGCTAAAGCCCGCCCCTTAACCAAACGTTATGCATCATTAGGAAAGTAACACGCATGAAAAAGACAATAATATTAATCGCCGCGCTTTTGTCTGGCTGCGCTGAAATGCCTGCGTACACAAATGTTGAGTCAGGCACAATTGACGAGTCTAAATATGTCGTCCTGGAAACAAACACTCATGCAGAAAGAAATAAAAGATCATATATAAGCCTAGAGCCAGAGCTTAATATAATAAGAGTTAATGGTGAGAAGGTCGGAAATATACCGTTCTCGACATACTACTATAAAAATGACTCCCCTCAGAAAGCAATATTAATTCCCGGGAAGTACTCAATACAACTTGAGTACAAGCTTCCAAGGCACTTCTTATTTGCTGATCTAGAATTCACAGGTCACGCCGGCCAAAAGATAATAGCAAAAACAAAATACATCGGCTTAAACCTACTGGAGGTCTGGTTAGAGGATGCAGAAACAGGCGAAAAAATAAGCACCCGAGCAGAATAATAGGAAAAGGGGGCAGATTTATTTATAGTGCAGCTCCACTGGTCTAAAAATAAATCTGTCCCCTTTTTTCCCTCTTAGAGCCCAAAGCAATGGATGCGCTGCCTGAATTAGTCTCTGCATATCTCATGCACTACCGAACCAAAGACAAAACACTCTCCTCGGCATGGGAAGCTGTCGATGATGCAGTGCACGACCTAGAGTGTGGTCTCCCGCTCTGCCTAGCGCTGATTGAAGCAGCTGCCAACGATGCAGAGCTAGCTTATGTAGCAGCAGGTCCTCTGGAGGATCTACTTACAAGGGTTGGGGGCTCAGCAGCAGACGCGCTGGAACTACCAGCGAAAACCTCACAGAAAGTGCGTCAGGCATTGGCGTGCGTATGGTTAAGTTCTAGCTCCCCTGCTTACCCAAAATGGCATAGCCTCACTCAACAGTACCGGCTCAAAAGCAAAGGTGTTGGGCTCTAACAATTCGCTCAACTACCGCTCACTTCGTTCGCTGGGCGTCCAAAAGCTGAACTTTTGGCCGCTCGTTAGCTTAATCGTTAGAGGTTATTCTAGTGACATCGGATGTCCGCACCAAAAGCACAAAGACAGCGCTTTACCACCAAGCCTTCTGGTGTGTTGCCTTGCTACTGGCATCAGGCAGTTGGCTTAATCAAGGATATATAAGCAGAGCGCTAATAGCCCTTGCAGCAACAACACTGTATTTTGTGCTCGCAGTTACAAACTATAAGCTCGGGAACAAGCTCGTTTGGCTTTGCTTTGCCCCAGCGGCTGGCGTTATGTTCTTCACGGCGTACCCAATAATAAGCTTGTGGTACTACCTATACATCGACATAGTCGGGCAGCCCTTCACCACAAGCATTACAGGCGCAATCGGCATAATGAGCGTAAACACCGCTATTGGTGTAGTCATTCCAATGCTAATTTGTATCCACCTGCTGAGGTCGCGGCGTCATGCCCTCTAACAAATGGTTCAAGTCGCTCGCTTCGCTCACTGGGACGGGCTAAAGCCCGCCCCTTAACCAAACATTATGACACCAAGGAATCAGCATGCGCACAACAATAGCTTTCATGCTGGCAATAATTTGCACCCAATTTTCTTTTGCTGACTCACAAGACTTGAGATCAGGAGAGAAAGAGTGCGGCGAATATATGTCTTATAAACAAATATCCGGCTGCTTCTCTACCCTGAATCGCCCCTGATTTCTTAGACACCTCCAAGCCTCATAATGAGGCCCATCAGGAGGTGCCATGAGCAACCAGCGTTACCCCGAAGAATTCAAAATCGAAGCGGTCAAGCAAGTGACCGAGCGCGG
>NZ_CP035677.1:1725196-1730208 GCF_029542605.1 Pseudomonas sp. REST10
AACGCGGTCGCGGAGAGCTTTTTCCAGTTACTGAAGCGGGAGCGCATCCGACGGAAAACCTACAGCACCCGCGAAGAAGCTCGCAGTGATGTGTTCGATTACATCGAGATGTTTTATAACCCCAAGCGCCGGCACAGCAGCGCTATGCAGCTATCGCCAGTGGAGTATGAAAAGCGCTATTTTCAGAGCTTGGAGAGTGTCTAGGAAACCTGGGGCGATTCACTTCATGTCCTGCTCTGACCAATACCCATCCTGAAAGTGTGAAGTAAAGGATAGTGCAAATAATTAAGTTTGGAGCGCTCAGTTGGTCGTGGATATTATAAGTGTTGCCTCTGAGGGTGACGTCAAAATAAACAATGATCGCGGTAATCATGCTTGCAATGACAAACCCTGTAAGGCTTATTTTGAAAGGGCCATAAAAGGCAAGGTATAGTCCTAGTACTCCAACAAATAGCAGGGCTGTGAAAGAAAATTTTACTAATCGCTTGCGCATGCAGCCCTCGGCTGAAAGTTGCCAGAAGAAGAGTGGCCGTTATCCCGCGAGGGCTAACCCATTCTTCGGTTAGCGTCGTCGTCGCCTGATCTAGTTTGGCCGGTCTCCGTCACGCTCCTCCCGCGAGCCAGCCATTGACGTTGGCTTCTCACCTGTACGTCAACTATCGCTCGAGGAGAAGGGAAGAAGCGATTCATTTTCTGGCTGGCCGTTAGGCAGAGATCTTTCCTAGCCTGAACCCTTGGGGTCAAGTTTGCCAAACGCCGGAAACGAAAAAGCCCCGTCAGTGATGACGGGGCTTTTCTTGGCTGTCTGGAGCGGGTGATGGGAATCGAACCCACGGCTCTAGCTTGGGAAGCTAGGGTATTACCATTATACGACACCCGCAGCGGGTGCCTTTATACCGGAACTCGGCACAGAAATGAAGCGCGAAGCGTTGCGACAGATGCAGCCGCTCCGCGCTTGCGGGCCGTCATACCGCGAGGGCCTGGAGGTCGCGCAGGTCGCCTTTGGCCGGCAGTTGCAGGCGTTTGCTGGGGGCGTTGAAGAAGTCCAGCAGTACGCGTTGGGTCTGCAGCCAGGCAGCCTTGTGCTCCATGTCGAGGAAGTGCCCGGCATCGTCGATCACCGCGAACTGGGCGTTGTCGATGTGCTGGGCGAACAGGCAGGCATCTTCCACCGAGGTGTATTCGTCGCGGTCGCCGTTGACGAACAGCAGCGGGATGTCGATGGCCTGCAGGCACTCCATGCTGCAGTGCGCTTCCATGTTCAGCACCTGCTTGATGTGTGCGTACATCTGCCGGTACTCGTGTTCGTCCAGGGTGCTGACGTGCTTGTGGTTGAAGCGCTTGAACAGCGACGGCAGGTGCTTGCCGATGGTGCTGTTGACCAGCAGGGCGATGTTGTCGCGGTCCACGGCATTGAGAAAGCGCAGGCCCTTGTGCAGGTAGTCGAGCATCGGCACGTTGAGGATCGGCGAGAAGGAGCAGATGGCGGCCTTCTCCAGCGTGGCAGAGCGCTGGGCCAGGGCGAGCATCGAGGCGACGCCGCCCCAGGAGAAGGACATCAGGTACTGGGCGCCGTAGTGGTCGATCAGCTTGAGCAGGATGGCGGCCTCGTCCTCCTTGCTGATCGGCGTGAAGTCGCTGTTGTGCGGCTTCGACTGCCCGGCGTAGGGCAGATCGAAGGCCACCACGTTGAACTGGGGCTGCAGGTATTTCACCGTTTGCGCGAACGAGGCCGTGGTCGCCAGAGAGCCATTGACCAGGATGATGGTCTTGCTTGCTGCCGGATTGCCGTAGAACTCCGTGTGAACCTTGTGCTTCCTGTTGATCTCGACGACTGCGGTTTCTGGCCTCATGTCGTTTCCTCCTGGCGCAAATGGGTCAAGGCGAGCGGGTGGCCGTTCGCATTTGATTGAGCAGTCAGAAAAGCGCCTGAGCGTGACAGCTTCATGTCAGGCAAGAGATTTTTATAAGTATAGGAATTTCAAGCAGTTAGGATCGAAACAGACGAGCGCTCCAGGCCGTTTCACGGTCGGGAGAGGGCGGTGTTACCAGGCAGGAATCCAGTCGGCGCAGAGCGCCAGCAACTGTAAGAACACGAGCTTGTCTTGTTGTGACCGATTGGTCATCTAAAGACTTATGGCTCGATTCAAGCAGCTACCTTGCAGCCATGCAAGGGCGAGTCACATCTTTATCGCCCATTGTGGGCACCGTTGGTCGGGTAGTCAGGTTTCGGCGCTGTGCTGCGATCAGACGCTGGCGATTTCCGTGGCGGTGAGGGCGCGGTACTGGCCGGGTGCGAGCTGCGGATCGAGGACGATCTCGCCCATGCTTTCGCGGTGCAATGCGACGACGCGATTGCGAAAGTGACCGAACATGCGCTTGACCTGATGGTAGCGCCCCTCGAACAGGGTCAGGCGGGCGCGGTGGCTGTCCAGCAGTTCGAGCTGGGCGGGCAGGGTGGTGAGGTCTTCGAAGGCGAAGTACAGTCCGCGGGCGAAGACCTCGGCGTATTCGTCGGTGATCGGCTGTTCGGTGGTGACGTGGTAGACCTTCGGCTTGCGCTGCTGCGGCTGGGTGATGCGGCGTGACCAGCGGCCATCGTTGGTGATCAGCAGCAGGCCGCTGGTGCCCAGGTCGAGGCGGCCGGCCAGGTGCAGGTCGTGCTTGTCCGGCTCGTCGAGCAGGTCGAGCACGGTACGGTGTTCCTCGTGCTCGGTCGCGCTGACCACGCCGACCGGTTTGTGCAGCATCCAGTAGCGCGCGCTGCGGCCCGCCTGCAGCAGTTCGTCGTCCAGTTCCACGCGCTGGAAGTCACGGACTTCGCTACGCGGGTCGCGCACCACTGCGCCATCCACCCGCACTCGTCCGGCGCTGACCAGCAGGCGGCTGTCCTGGCGGCTGAAGCGCGGGAAGTTGCTGAGGAAACGGTCCAGGCGCATGGCTCAATCCCGCTCAGTGCGTTGCGCGGCGTCCAGTGCGCCGGCGCAGGCCGGGCACAGGCAGGCCGTGTCGCGCTGCTCGGGGGGCAGGCGTTCGAGTGCGGCGGGATCGATCTGCGCCCCGAAGCACCAGCAGGGTTGGTCGCTGCGCCCCGCGGCGATGCTGCAACGATTGGCCTTGCCGCACAGCGGGCAGCGCTGGGTATCCATCACTGTTCGACGCAGACGCGGTCGCGCCCGGATTGCTTGGCGCGGTACAGCGCGCGGTCGGTGCGACCGAGCAGGCTATGCAGGCTCTCGCCCGGTTGCCATTGGCTGAGACCGAGGCTGGCGGTGACCTGCAGCGTCTGGTCGGCGATGGCGTAGCGCTGTTCCGCGCATTGCTGGCGCAGTTTTTCGGCCAGGTCATGGGCGGCCTGGCGGTCGGTGTTCTTCAGCAGCAGGATGAACTCCTCGCCACCCCAGCGGCAGAGGATGTCGGACTGGCGCAGTTTGTCGCGCAGTTGCCGGGCGAAACGCTGCAGGACTTCGTCGCCAGCGAGGTGGCCATGCTCGTCGTTGATCAGCTTGAAGTTGTCCAGGTCGAGCAGC
This sequence comes from Pseudomonas sp. REST10, assembly GCF_029542605.1. NCBI lineage: Bacteria > Pseudomonadati > Pseudomonadota > Gammaproteobacteria > Pseudomonadales > Pseudomonadaceae > Pseudomonas > Pseudomonas sp. REST10. The sequence goes on from NZ_CP035677.1 coordinate 1,728,727, forward strand.
ACCGCGCAGAGCGGGCTCTGCTCGCGCTGGGCTTCCTGCAGGGCCTGCTCGGCGAGGATGTCGAAGCCGCGGCGGTTGGGCAGCTCGGTGAGCACATCGGTGGTGGCCAGGGCGGCGATGCGCTGCTGGTAGCGGCGGATCGCCAGGCTCACCAGTGTCAGCACGATGGCGGTGACCAGCAGGCACAGCAGCAGGTTGATGTAGAGCCCCTGGCGGATGCCGGCCAGAGCCTTGTCGTGCTTGTCGACGAACAGGTACCACTCCAGCTCGGGAATGTAGCGCACGTTGAGGAAGTGCTCGCGGCCATGCTCCTGATACTCGAAGCGGCCGCTCTGCGGACTGGGCAGCTTCTCCAGCATGTCGCTCAGGCCGGGGATGTCGGCCAGCGAGTCACCGACCTTCGCCCCCTGCGGCCCGCCCTGCGCGCCGGTAAGGGTGATGCGTCCGGTGGTGTCGACGAAGTAGACGCTGCGCTCGTAGCGTTGCTGGTAGTCGTCGATCAGTTTGACCACCGCATCGACGGCCAGGCCGACGCCGGTGGCCCCGATGAAGTTGCCGTCGTAGTCGACCACCTTGTAGTTGATGAAGATGGTCAGGCGGTCGGCGTTGGCCATGTCGACGTCGACATTGATCTCGTAGGGCTCCGGCTGCATGCGCACGCGGTAGTACCAGACGTCGCGTGGTTCATCCGGTTTGACCCGCTTGAGCACGCCCTTGGACTGGTAGTAGGTGCTGCTCCTGTCGGAGACGAAGAAGCTGGTGAAGGCGCCGTAGTGTTCCTGGACTTCGCGCAGGTAGCGCGTCATCTGCGCGGTGTCCTGCTCGCCGGCCAGTACCCAGTCACGCAGGAAGGTGTCGCGGGCCATCATCGAGGAGATGAGGATAGGGCGCACCAGGTCTTTCTGGATCTCCGAGTAGACGGTGTCGGAGGTCAGCGGCAGCTCGGTGTTGATGATGCTGTCGCGAATCGAGTCGCGCGAGGCGTAGTAGCTCAGCAGCGAAGTGGTGAGAAAGCCGCTGCCGAGCAGGAACAGGAGCAACAACACCAACGAGGCTTGCGTGTGCCGTGTGGGAGGCAGTGACATGGGTAACCCGGGGCTATCTGATGGCGTGATGCTAGCTTGCCGGGTAGGGGGAGCGCCAGTTGTGATCGGTGGCGATGAGCGTTGTGTGGTGTGGGTGAAATCTGGAAGTTGCGGGCATTTCGCTTCTGGATCGCGTTCGGGGCGGGGGCTGCGAGAGTGGGTGCGATGACGGTGGAGATGACGGTGTTGATTGCCAGGAGGCGGTCGCGGCTGAAGCCCCTCCTACGGGTATTCGTGTGGGAGGGTTTGTAGAGGAATCGCGGCTGAAGCCGTTCCTACGGGTGGGGTGGGAGGTTGTGGCTGGAGCTTCTTCCACGGGTATTCGTGTGGGTGGGTTTGCAGAAGAGTCGCGGCTGAAGCCGCTCCTACGGGACAGGGCGGGAGGTTGGGGCTGGAG
>NZ_CP035677.1:1730219-2237559 GCF_029542605.1 Pseudomonas sp. REST10
CACCTCCCACAGGGGGCTGTGGGAGGTGCTTCAGCGGCGAATCTCAGGCTTCGTCCAGGACCACCACGCGCTGCCCGGCGCGCACCGGCGAGCCCGGTTGCACGCGCACTTCGCGTACGGTGCCGGCCATGGGGGCGGTCAGCGGGATCTCCATCTTCATCGATTCGAGAATCACCAGTACGTCACCTGCCTGAACCTGCGCGCCTTCGCTGACCTGCACCTGCCAGAGGTTGCCGGCCACGTGGCTTTCGATGGCGTGCTGACCGACGCCGAGCGGAGCGTCTTCCGCCTGCTCCGGTGCGGCTTCCTCGACCTCGAAATGCGCCTGGCCACTGTCGATCCAGCGCTGCCGCTCGGCGTCGAAGGCTGCACGCTGCTGGTGGCGGAAGGCGGCGATGCCATCGGCCTCATCCGCGAGGAACTGCTGGTAGTCGGCCAGCGCCAGTTCGCTGTGCTCGATGCGCAGGTCGAAGCGGCCGAGCGGAAAGTCGCGGCGGATGCGCAGCAGCTCGGAGGCCGATACCGGGTAGAAGCGGATCTGGTCGAAGAAGCGCAGCAGCCAGGGCTTGCCGTCGAAGGCCGCGACCTCGCGGTAGCGATTCCACATCTGCAGGGTACGGCCGACGAACTGGTAGCCGCCGGGGCCTTCCATGCCGTACACGCACATGTAGGCGCCGCCGATGCCCACCGAATTCTCCGCCGTCCAGGTGCGTGCCGGGTTGTACTTGGTGGTGACCAGGCGATGACGTGGATCGAGCGGCGTGGCCACCGGTGCCCCCAGGTAGACGTCGCCCAGGCCCATGACCAGGTAGCTGGCGTCGAATACGGTGCGATACACCTCGTCGAGGTTCGGCAGGTCGTTGATGCGGCGGATGAACTCCAGGTTGCTCGGGCACCAGGGGGCGTCCTTGCGCACGGTGGTCATGTATTTCTCGATGGCCAGCTGGCAGGCCGGGTCGTCCCAGGACAGCGGCAGGTGGACGATGCGCGACGGCACCTGCAGATCGCGCGCGGCGCAGACCGCGTCCCATTCGCCGGCGACGATGTCGAGCAGTGTCTGCAGGGGCAGGGTTTCCGGCTGGTAGTGCAGCTGCAGCGAGCGGATGCCCGGGGTGAGGTTGATCACGCCGTCGAGGCGCTTGGCCTCCAGTGCCTGCATCAGCGCGTGGCCACGAAAGCGCAGGACCAGGTCGAGCTCCGGCTGGCCGATCTCCAGCAGCAGGTGGGTGTCGCCGGACAGGCGCGCGACCAGGCGGGTGTCGGCTTCGCCTAGGTCGAGCACGATGGGGGAGCCTGTAGGAGCGGATTTATCCGCGATTGGTGTGCCAGCTATATCGCGGCTGAAGCCGCTCCTACGGAGTGTGGTGCACTCGATTGCACTGGCTTTGGCAAGCTCCCGTGCCGTGGCGATATCCACCGGCACGAAGCGCACCTTGTCGCCGGCCTTGAGCTGGCCGAGCTGCCAGAGGTCGGCCTCGATGATGGTCACCAGGCAGACGAAACCGCCCAGGCTGGGGCCGTCCGGGCCGAGGATCACCGGCATGTCGCCGGTGAAGTCCACCGCACCGATGGCGTAGGGGTTGTCGTGGATGTTCGACGGGTGCAGGCCGGCCTCGCCGCCGCTGTCGCGCGCCCATTCGGGCTTCGGCCCGATCAGGCGCACGCCGGTGCGGCTGGAGTTGAAGTGCACTTCCCAGTCGGTGGCGAGGAAGCTGTCGACATAGGCCGGCGTGAAGTATTCCGGCGCGCCGTGGGGGCCGTAGATCACCCGCAGTTCGCGCAGCGCTGGCAGGGCCGTGCAGAGCTCGGCAGGCAGTCGTGCGCCTGCGCTGCGTTCGTTCAGCGTCGGGATGTGCAGGACGTCGCCGGCGCGCAGGGCGCGGCCGCCGTGGCCGCCGAACTGGCCGAGGGTGAAGGTGCTCTTGCTGCCCAGGTAGTCCGGCACCTGGATGCCGCCGCGAACGCTCAGGTAGCTGCGCGCGCCGCTGCCTGCAATGGTGCCGAGGGCCAGGGTGCTGCCCGCGTGGATCAGCAGGGCTGTGTTCATCGGTTGCGCGGCGCCGTCGACGGTCAGCGGGATATCGGCGCCGGTGACGGCCACCACGGCGTCGCAATTGAAGCGCAGGGTCGGGCCGCTCATGGTGATTTCCAGGCCGGCTGCTGCGGTGTCGTTGCCGAGCAGGCGGTTGCCCAGGCGCAGGGCGCGGTCGTCCATCGGCCCGGAGGGTGGCACCCCCACGGCCCAGTAGCCGAGGCGGCCGGGGTAGTCCTGCACGCTGGTCTGGGTGCCGGCGCTGAGCACGTCGAAGGTGCTGGCCTGGTAGACCAGGCCCTCCAGGCAGCGTGTCCAGGGTGAGCCGCTGGCGAAGGGGGCGTCGGCCAGGATCTGGCGCAGGTAGTCGCGGTTGCATTCCACGCCGTAGAGCACGGAATCCGTCAGGGCCTGGTCCAGCGCGGCACTGGCCTGTGCGCGGGTCGGGGCCCAGGCGATCAGCTTGGCGATCATCGGGTCGAAGTAGGGTGGAATCTCGCAGCCGGCTTCGACCCAGGTGTCGATGCGCAGCGCCTTGCCATCGGCGGGCGGGAAGGCCACGGCGGTGAGCAGACCTGGGCTGGGCTGGAAGTCCCGGCCCGGATCTTCGGCATACAGGCGCGCCTGGATGGCATGCCCACTGGGGCGCAGCCCGGCGGCCAGCTCGCTCAGCGGCGGCAGGTCACCGGCCGCCAGTTCGATCATCCAGCGCACCAGGTCGACGCCCCAGACCTGTTCGGTGACGCCGTGCTCGACCTGCAGGCGAGTGTTCACTTCGAGGAAGTAGAAGCGCTGCGCCTCGCTGTCATAGACGAACTCCACGGTGCCGGCGCTGCGGTAGTCGACCGCCTTGGCCAGCTTGATCGCTGCCGCGCAGAGTGCATCGGCCATGCCGGCGGGCAGGTTCGGCGCCGGAGTTTCTTCCAGCACCTTCTGATTGCGGCGCTGCACCGAGCAGTCGCGCACGCCGAGGGCAATCACCTCGCCCTGGCCATCGCCGAACACCTGCACCTCCAGGTGACGGGCACGCTGGATGTACTTTTCGATGAACACGCCGCTGTCGCTGAAGTTGTTCTGCCCCAGGCGTTTGACGGCGTCGAAGGCGTCGCTCAGCTCCTCGGCCGAACGGCAGACGCGCATGCCGATGCCGCCACCACCGGCGGTGCTTTTCAGCATCACCGGGTAGCCGACCTGCTCGCCAGCGGCCAGCGCCGCCGCCACGTTCTCCAGCAGCTCGGTGCCTTCGAGCATCGGTACGCCGTGTTGCCTGGCCAGCGCGCGGGCGGTGTGCTTGAGGCCGAACACGCGCAGTTGCTCGGGCGTCGGGCCGACGAAGGCGATGCCTGCCGCTGCGCAGGCTTCGGCAAAGGCGGCGTTCTCGGAGAGAAAGCCGTAGCCGGGGTGGATCGCCGTGGCGCTGCTGGCCCTGGCGATGGCGAGAATCCTGTCGACCACCAGGTAGGTCTGCGTCGCCGGCCCCTCACCCAGGGAGAAGGCCTCGTCGGCCTGCTGGATATGCAGGCTGGCCGCGTCGGCTTCGGAGTACACGGCCACGCCGCCGACCTGCAGTTCACGCAGGGTGCGCAGGATGCGGCAGGCGATGGCGCCACGGTTGGCGATCAGCAGTTTTTCGAACATGGGGTGACCCTCGAAGGTCATGGCGGGCCGTCCCGCCGTCATTGGTCATGCGCCACGGTCGTCCGTGACGGAAAATCCGGGTGGCTTGTCTCCATCTCCCATTCATGGGAGAGGGCTGGGGAGAGGGGCGGTTGATGACATGACCCTCTCCCCCGGCCCCTCTCCCGCAAGCGGGAGAGGGGAGTGCATCAATCAATCCCACACCAGCACTTCGGCGGGCGTCGGGTTCCAGCCGTTGCAGGGGTTGTTCAGCTGCGGGCAGTTGGAGATCAGCACGATGACATCGGTCTCGGCCTTCATCTCGACGTACTTGCCGGGCGCGGAGATGCCGTCCTCGAAGGTCAGGCCGCCTTCGGGCGTGACCGGCACGTTCATGAAGAAGTTGATGTTGGCGCCGATGTCGCGTTTGCTCAGGCGGCCGTCGTGCAGGCTGGCGCGCAGGAAGTTGTCGCGGCAGCTGTGCATGTAGCGCTTGTCCAGGGCGTAGCGCACGGTGTTGCTCTCCTGCGCGCAGGCACCGCCGAGGGTGTCGTGACGCCCGCAGGTATCGGCGGTGATGGTCAGCAGCGGGTTGCCGAGGTTGGAGTAGAGCACGGTGCCGGTGCTCAGGTAGACGCGGTTCTGCTTGCGCAGGGTGCGCTGCGGGTCGAAGCGCTCGCGCGGGTTGGCGGCGGCGAAGAACAGGGTGTCGATCGCCTGGTTGCCTTCCAGGTCGTGCAGGCGCAGGGTCTGTCCGGCCCTGACCTCGAACAGGTAGGGCTCGCCCGCCGGGATGGTGTGGCGATAGACGGCGGTTTCGGGATGCAGGTTGCTTGCGGTCAGGCTCATGTCGGCACCCTCAGATGTACTGGCGTTCGGTGTTGTGGAAGGCACGACCGTTCTCCGGGCGCGAGGTGCGGCAGAGTACGCTGATGCCGTCGCTGGCGACCTTGCTCCAGCTCAGCTGCACGGGCTTGGGCGCGTACTGCGGGTTTGGGTCCATCGGGTGTTGCAGGGCGGTGAGCACCACCAGGGTGTCCATCGGCGCGTACAGTTCGATGTAGTCGCCGGCCTGGCTGTTGCCGGGCCGGAAGTGGAAGGCCCCGGCGGCGTCGACATCCACGCGGCTGAAGAGGTTGAGGTTCATCAGCAGGTCCTGCAGGTTCAGGTCCCACTTGCCCATCTCCACCAGCAGGTTGTCCATGCCGTTGCGGAAGAAACCGTTGCGCAGTTCCTGGTAGCGGCCCTGGCCGTACTTCTCCAGCGTCTCGGCGGCGTTGAGCACGCCGCCGAAGCTGTCGTGCCAGCCGCAGGTATCGGCCGTGATCGCGGCCAGGACCCTGCCCATGTCCGAGTACAGGCAATGGCCGGCGGTGAGCTTGGCGGTGTGCTGGCCTTTGAGGGTGTCCGGCAGGTTCAGGCGCTCGCTCTTTTCGCCGGCGTTGAACAGCAGCAGGCTGACGTTGGCGCCGCCCTCGATGTCGGTGATGCGCAGCAATTGCCCGCGCTTGAGGATGAAGGAGGTATGCCCGCCGCCAGGTACGGTCTCTTCGTACAGGCTCGGGCGCAGGGTAAGGGCAGTGTGCATGGGAACCTCGGGATCAAAGCCGGAGCGTCAGGCGCCAGAGGGCGCCTGATCATCGTTGCGATGGGATGGCGTCAGAGCTTGCCGTCGACGGCCATCTGCACGTAGCTGGGGTCGAAGCGCAGCTTGATGTTGGCGCTGTCGCCCGTGCTGACGCCGCCGGCGAACGTCATGCCGATGGCATCGGCGCTGCGTGCGCCCTCACCGAGGATGCCGTGGTCGAAGCTGAAGCTGGCGACCTTGGTCATGGTCTCCGGCAGCGCCGGGCTGGTGATGAAGTCCAGGGTGTCCTGCGGCGTGTAGAACAGCTTGGTGGTGGCCAGCTGCGACTGGTAGCCGGCGAGGTCGGTCCCGGAGGCCTTGGCCATTTCGCTCAGCGCTTCACTGCTCTCGGCGGTGCCGGCCTGCATCAGTTCGAGAATCTCGAACCAGGCGCCGGTCAGGGCCTTGCCGAAGTCCGGGTTGTCTTTCAGGGTCTGGGTGTTGACCACCATCATGTCGAGGATTTCGCCGGGAATCTTCGACGAGTCGAAGACCTGGGTGCTGCCCGGCTGGGCGAGAATTTCCGCCAGCATCGGGTTCCAGGTGGCGGCGGCCTCCACGCCGGGCGTGGTGTAGGCGGCGATGATGTCGGCGTCGGAGGTGTTCACCACCGTCACGTCGCGCTCGCTCATGCCGGCGCTTTCCAGGGCGCGAGCGAGGAAGTAGTGGGAGACCGACAGCTCGACCAGGTTGACCGGCATGCCCTTGAGGTCGGCCAGGGTCTTGCCTTCGCCCTTGATCAGCAGGCCGTCGTTGCCGTTGGAGTAGTCGCCGACCAGCAGCGCGGTGGAGTCGACGCCGCCGGCGGCCGGAATGGTCAGGGCGTCCATGTTGGTCATGGTGCAGCCGTCGAACTGGCCGACGCTGTACTGGTTGATGGACTCGACGTAGTCGTTGAGCTGCACGACGTCGATGTCGATGCCGTATTTCTTCGCCCATTTGTCGATGATGCCGGAGGTGCTGGCATAGCTCCAGGGCATCCAGCCGGCGTAGAGCGTCCAGCAGACGCTGAAGCTGTCTTTCTTCTCGGCGTGGGCGCTGAAGCTGAGTACTGCGGCCAGGCCGGCGGCAGCGAAGGAGAGCAGACGGTACTTGCGCATTGGAACCTCCAGTCTTGATGAGTACGGGCAGGAGTCGCGGCACGTTTCGAAGCGTTCGAAAGGCGCGTTCTCCCGGGCTTTTATCCCGCCGTGTAACCTCATCGGAGGTCGATGACTCTCGGACCAGTCACCCGCCTGGGCGGATCGGAACCCTAGTCATCCATTTCGCAAATTGTGGTGCCGCGATTCCGGGAAATCCCGGTTGGAACCTGCACGCTGAGGTCGTAGCGAATTGCGTGCCAGGTCGGCAAACGCGGTGAACCGCGGGTTGGCGGCCGGGCAAGGCGGCATCGGTGCTGCCTGATGGGGCCGTTGATGCGTCCACTGCACCGTTCGAGGGCGGGCGACGCGTGAAATGCGCTTCCCGGCGCCCCAGCGCGGTGGCATGGAAATCGCTACCAGCCTGGCTGCAGAGGCGGCCTCGCCGGCGCCTTCGGGACGACCCGACTCCGCTGCTTGTCTGGACGACCAGGTAACTCACTTGTTCAAGGGAGCTTGCCATGGCGCATACCCATTTCACGTCCATTCCGCTTGTCGATATCTCCGGGCTCAATTGTGCCGACCTGGCCGCACGCCAGCGCGTGGCCGACGAGCTCGGCCGCGCTGCGCGCGACGTCGGCTTTCTGCAGATCAGCGGGCACGGTATTGCCCGCGAGCTGCGCCAGGGGTTGATCCGCCAGGCGCGCAGCTTCTTCGCCCGGCCACTGGCGGAAAAGATGCGCTTCTACATCGGTCAGTCGAGCAACCACAGTGGCTACGTGCCGGAAGGCGAGGAGCAGTTCGCCGGTGGCAGCCAGGACCTCAAGGAAGCCTACGACGTCAACTACGACTACACCGAAGCGGCGCAGGTCTACCCGCTGTTGGGGCCGACCCAGTGGCCGGACTCGGCCGACTTCAAGCGCGAGGTGAGCGCCTACTACCGCGCCGCGCTGGCGCTGGGCGACACGCTGTTTCGCGGTTTCGCCCTGGCGTTGGGACTGGCCGAGGACACCTTCGCCGGGATCACCCGCCACCCCACCAGCCAGCTGCGCATGATCCACTATCCGCTCGACCCTGACCCGGTGGCGGACCGCCCTGGCATCGGCGCGCACACCGACTACGAGTGCTTCACCATTCTGCTGCCGACTGCCGAGGGACTGCAGGTGCTCAACGGCGACGGGCAGTGGATCGACGTGCCGCTGATCGAGGACGCCTTCGTGATCAACATCGGCGACATGCTCGAGGTGCTCAGCAACGGCCAGTTCGTCGCCACCTCGCACCGCGTGCGCAAGGTCAGCGAGGAGCGTTTCGCCTTCCCGCTGTTCTGCGCCTGCGACTACCCGACGCGCATCGCGCCGATTGCCGGCCTGGCGCCCCGGGGTGAGCGGGTGTACCAGTCGGTGAGCTGCGGCGATCACCTGTTCGCGCAGACCGCGCAGACCTTTCGTTACCTGCGCGAGCGCCTGGAAGACGGCACGCTGCAGCTCCCCGATGGCACGCTGGGCCTGTCCAGCTTCGGCCAGGGGCGCCGGGAGGTGACGGCATGAACCTGTTCGAACTGGCGGCACGCCACCCGATGCGCGTCGAGGGCGGCGTGCCGGACTGGATGCTCGGGCACTTTCGCCGACGCACCATCAGTTTCGCCGATGGCCGCAGCGACGAACGCACCCAGGTGCACTGGTTGCAGAGCCGCACCTTCACCATCGACCTGCGTCTGCCGGAGGGGCCGCCATTGCCGGGGCGCGCCTGGCAGGACTATGACGCCACCGAGCTGCGCGTGCTGGCCAATCACGAAGGCTGGGTGGCCGACAGCCTCTGGGAGGGCGGCATGCTCAGCTGGCGCGGCGGGGTCTCGCTGCAGTTGCACAACCGCTGGCCGGAGCCGGCGCGGCTGCAGCGCATCGGCAACTGCATGATCGAGTTCGGCACCACGGGCGCCTATGTCGAGGATTGGCGCCTGCAGGCCGGCAGGGGACCGTTGATCGGCCTGCGCCTGCTGGAAGAATGCGACGGCGAAACCGGCCAGGTGTTGCGTCGTGGGGGTGGCCTGATCGTCTGCGGCGAGCAGCTTGGCTGGGTGCAGGGGCGAGCGTTGGAGCCGCGGCCGTCGAGCATGGCATTGCGTGAGCGGGTGGCGCAGGCCTGTGGCGATGCTGCGGCCCTGGCGGCGCTGCTCGACTGCGAAACCTCGCTGGCCGGCATCGATGCGCAGGGCGACTACCGCGTGCAACTGTCCACCGTGCCGGCGCGTGTCGGGCAGGTGCTGACCCTGGAGGGTTTCGAGCCGCCGGTGCAGGGGCGCGTCCGCCAGTTCCTGCACCATCCGCAGGATGGCCGTGCGCGGGTGCGTACCTTCATCGTCGATACCCTCGACCCGGATTGGCGAGCCGACCTCGCGACGCCGAGCAGCGACGAAGCGCAACAGTGGTTCGCCACGGAGCAGGAGACGCTGGCGCGTTATCTCGAGGTGTTGAGCTAGCCATCGGTGCCTGCGTGATGCGGCGCTGAAAAGCTCGCCGCTGAAGCGCCTCCCACGGGGCGGGGGCCGCTCGATTTGTGGGAGGGGCTTTAGCCGCGACGGATCGCCCGCAAGCGGGCTCCTACGGATGATCAGCGCACGGCGCTCGGCTGTGTAGCCCGGATGCAATCCGGGGCGATGTCCCGGTGAATCCCCGGATTTCATCCGGGCTACGGTGATGAGCTGATCGGCAATGTGCCTGGGGTAGGAGCCCGCTTGCGGGCGAGTTGCGGTACCAGCGATGGATCGCCCGCAAGCGGGCTCCTGCGGATGATCAGCGTATGGCGCTCGGCTGGGTAGCCCGGATGCAATCCGGGGGCGATGTCCCGGTGATTCCCCGGATTTCATCCGGGCTACGGTGATGAGCTGATCGGCAATGTGCCTGGGGTAGGAGCCCGCTTGCGGGCGATTGGCGGCATCAGCGTTGGATCGCCCGCAAGCGGGCTCCTGCGGATGATCAGCGCACGGCGCTCGGCTGTAGCCCGGATGCAATCCGGGGCGATGTCCCGGTGAATCCCCGGATTTCATCCGGGCTACGGTGTTGAGCTGATCGGCAACATGTTCAGGGACGATCAGCGTGCGGCAATACGCTCGGCCACTTCGCTGGGCAGCTGCGCCTGCGCGCGACGTGCGGCGTTCAGCGGAATGTCGTAGGTGATTCGCGCGCCATAGGCGTTGGGGGCCTGCGGGTCGTGGCGCACCTTGTCGAACACCAGCAGGCGGGTGCCGAGGCTGAAGCCCTCCGACAGGTCGTGGGTGACCATGAACACCGTCAGGCGGGTTTCCTGCCACAGCTCCAGCAGCAGGGCGTGCATGTCCTTGCGAATACCGGGGTCGAGGGCACCGAACGGTTCGTCGAGCAGCAGCATGCGCGGTTGCATCACCAGCGCCTGGGCGATGGCCAGGCGCTGCTGCATGCCGCCTGAGAGCGCGCTGGGGTATTTATCCAGGGCATGGCCGAGGCCGACCCGGGCGAGGATGCTGGCGGCGCGCTCGCGGGCCTCGCGCTTGGCTGCGCCGAACAGGCGCCCCAGCAAGGGGGCGCGTGGCAGTTCCAGGCCCAGGGCGACGTTGTCCAGCACGCTCAGGTGGGGGAACACCGAATAGCGCTGAAAGACCACGCCACGGCTCGGGTCCGGCTCGTTGGGGAGCGGGGCGCCGCCGAGCAGGAGCTCGCCGCGACTGGGGCGTTCCTGGCCGAGCAGCATGCGCAGGAAGGTGGATTTGCCGCAGCCGGAGGCGCCGACCAGGGTGCAGAACTCGCCTTCTTCGACCTTGAGGTTGAGGCGTTCCAGCACCACCTGGTCGCTGTACTCCTGCCACAGGTGGCGCGCTTCGATGAAGGCGCCTGGCGACGGGCTGGCGTCGGTACGGGGTTCGCTCATGGCGGGTTCACTCAGCGGGACGATGTGTTGGCTGAACAGGGTCATGCCTTGCCTCCTTCGTGCCAGGGGAAGCACAGGCGCAGCACCTGACGCAGGCCCAGGTCCATCAGCCAGGCCAGCAGGGTGATCCAGACGACGTACGGCAGGATCACGTCCATGGCCATGTAGCGACGGACCAGAAAGATGCGGTAGCCGAGGCCGTCGGTGCTGGCGATGGCCTCGGCGGCGATCAGGAACAGCCAGGCCGAGCCGAGCATCAGGCGCAGCGAGATCAACAGGCGCGGCATCAGTTGCGGCAGCACCAGGCGCAGGATCAGCGTCCAGGAGTTGGCGCCGAGGGTCTGAGCCTTGATCAGCAGTTCGGCTGGAATCTCCCGCGCGCGCTGTTCGATGTCGCGGGCGATGCACGGGGTGATGCCGATGGCGATCAGCATCACTTTGGACAGCTCGCCCAGGCCGAAGACGATGAACAGGATCGGCAGGATGGCCAGGGGAGGGATCATCGACAGCACCGTGAGCATCGGCGACAGCGGCGCGCCGAACAGCGGCACGCTGCCGGCGGCGATGCCCAGCACCAGTCCGGCCAGCGCCGCCACGCCGAGGCCGATGGCGAGGCGGGTGAGGCTGGAGGCGCTGTCCTGCCAGAACAGGTAGTTGCCCGTGCGCTTGTCTTCGCTGAAGGCCAGGCGGTCGACGGCATCGATCATCTGGCTGGCGCTGGGCAGCAGCTTGTCGTTGGGGTTCTCGGCCAGGCGTGCGGTCGAGGTGCTGAAGTAGACGAACAGCAGCAGGGCGAAGGGCAGCAGGATCAGCAGCAGGCGGCCGCTGCGGTCCGGATGGCGGTTGATCAGGCGCATGGAGAGTCCTCGTCGGGCCTGTAGCGAAGGGCGGGCACGGCTAGAGCGCGACGACGCCGCTGACGGCTGTCCGGTAGGCGGCAGGGTGCCGCTGGTGCGAGTGGGGCGTAGCCATGATGAACCTCCAGTTTGACGGTGGCGGACAGGAGTTCGCGGCGGTTCCCCACGGATGGGGCGCGTTCTCCCGGGCTTTTGTCCCGCCGTGTAACCTCGCTGGAGGTCGCCAGCTCTCGGACCAGTCACTCGCCTGTGGCGAGCCGGAACCCTAGCCGGCTATTGCAAATTGTGGTGCCGCAGTCCCGGCTGGCCGGGGTTTTTCCTGCACCCGATGTCCTTAGCGAACATCGTGCCATGCGCCGCAAGGTGCGGCGCTTGGCGCTGCGCTGCGGCTCGTCGAGGGCAGGCTGCGCCGTGCTGGTGCGTGGTGCGGCTGGCGTGCCGCCTGCTGGGGCGCTACAGGGTGCCGTCGGCGGCCAGCTGCATGTAGGCGTGGTTGAAGCGCAGCAGGACGCGCTGCGGGTTGCCGATGGTCTTTTCACCGCTGAACTCGATACCCAGGTTGGTCAGGCCCTGGCCACGCTTGCCCAGCAGGGCATGGGCATCGGCAAAGTGGGCGACGCGTCGCATCAGGTCCGGCATCTTGCCGGTGCGGGCGAAGTTGAGGGCGCTGCGTGGCGAATAGAACGAGCGCAGGGTGCCCAGTTGGTCCTCGAAGTCCTCGGCGCTGGTGCCCGCCGCGGCGGCCATCTGTGCTCGGGCTGCGCGTCCGGCAGCCGTCGGCAGGCCGAGCAGGCGCTGGGTCTCGAACCAGGCGCCGGTCAGCGCGCGGCCGAACTCGGGATGCTGGGCCAGGGTCTGGCTGTTGACCACGGTGAGATCGAGGATCTCGCCCGGTATCCGGTTGGAGGTGAACACCATGCTGACCTGCGTCTTGCGCTGGATTTCCGAGAGGATCGGGTTCCAGGTGATCACCGCATCGCCCTGGCCAGAGAGAAAGGCGTCGGCGATCTCGGTGTCGGAGACATGTTTGATGGTCACGTCCTGCTCGTCCAGCAGGCCCCATTCCAGTGCCCGGCTGAGCAGGTAGTGGGAGACCGAGTTCTCCACCAGCAGCACGGTCTTGCCCTTGAGGTCGCGGATGCTCTTGCCGCTGCCGCGCAGCAGCAGGCCGTCGGCACCGTTGGAGAAGTCGCCGATGATCAGCGCGGTGCTGTCCGTGCCGGCGGCGGCGGGGATGGTCAGGGCATCCATGTTGGTCATGGTGCAGGCATCGAACTGGCCGGCGCTGTAGCGCTCGATGGAAGCGACGTAATCCGGCACTTCCTGCACCTGAATGTCGATGCCGTACTTGTCGGCCCACTTCTTCACGATGCCCTGCTTGGCGGCATAGTCCCACGGCATCCAGCCGGCGAAGACCGACCAGCAGAGCTTGAAGGTTTTCGGCGCGGCCTGGGCCGTCGGAGCGCTGAGCAGGCAGGCGCAGAGCAGGGCGGTGAGTAGCGGGCGAATGGGCATAGGGACCTCGGTTGGTTGGCGGACGCGGGAAAGCAGACAGCCGTGCTGCGCGTTCTCCCGGGCTTTTGTCCCGCCGTGTAACCTCGCGGCTCCCCGCCGCTGATGAGGTCGCCCACTCTCGGACCAGCCACTCGTCATCGGACGAGCCGGAACCCTAGTCGGCCATTGTGTTGAGGCAGCGCCACGCTTTCCCGCTGCGGGCCATGCTAAGCGAGGAGTGTGCCAGCGAACGTGACGGGCCTGTGATCCTGGTCACTCGGCTGCACGGAACGTGACTCAGTCCATATTGTCGAACCGTCATGCTGAATAGCGCCGTGACCACCGGGCCGCTGCCTGTCCAGCAGCCTTCTGGAAATCGAGGAGTATTCCAATATGCGTGGTTTGACTGTGATGACATTGGCGTTGCTGCTGGGCGGCTGCAGCTTCAGCGCGCCGGGCGTGCATGCGCGGGTAGGTGACCCTGACGTGATTCGTGTCGATCTGGATGGCCGTGGCCACTCCAACGGCGGCTACTTCTGCCCGCCGGGGCATCGCATGAAGGGGAGTTGCTGATGAAAACCCTCTGCACCTTGTTGCTGGCCGCCAGCCTGGCTACTGGTCTGTCGGGCTGCAGCCTGCGGTTGCCAGGTATCGGCGTCGATATCGGTGACGGTGGTGGTCCTTCGCATTGCCCTCCGGGGCAGGCCAAGAAGGGTCGTTGCTGATCCGCTTCCGGGCCACTGGCCCGCTTCCCCTGTGGAGGCTCCCATGTTCTACAGAATCCTGCTTGCCACGTTACTGATCCTGCCGCTCGGCGGCTGTGCGGTGTATGGCTACGACCACGATCGCGGCTACCGCAATCACGCCTACTACAAGGGCTACCGTCACGATTATTCGCCACCGGTGTACGTGACGTCGCGCTATTACTACGATGACCGCCGTCGCCAGTACCAGGCGCCACCCCACTATGTGCCGGCGCCGCAACCGCGTCAACGCTATGGCTACGCGCCGCACTACCGCGACGACTACAAGCGTCACGAGCAGCCACGCCATGACAGGCAGCGTGACGCGCGGCGCCAGGAACAGCGTGGCGTCAAGGTCCTGCGCGGCTGGGACACCGGACGGAGCACCCCGCAGCGCTACTCCAATGGGCGCAGCTACAGCGAGCAGCGGCGCAGCAACGAGCGCCGCTGGTAGTCCCGTTCAACCCCGCACGGTTTCGCTGTGCGGGGTTTGCTCATCGACCCGACGAATCGCCTCGACCATGGCCTGCGCCGCTGGCGACAGGCTGTGGCCGGCGCGGCTGACCAGGCCATAGGCCGAGTGCTGGTGCAGCCCTTCCGCCTGCATGGGCAGCAGGCAGAGCTGACCGCTGCGAACTTCTTCGGCAATCACGTCCCAGGGCGCCATGCTCAGCACGTCGCTGCCCGCGACCAGGCGCTTGAGCACCAGAAAGTTGTCGCACTCCACGCTCAGCGGCTGCAGACGGCCGCTGGCAGCGCTCAGGCTGCGTTCGACCACGTGCGGCAACTGCGTGCCGGCGAGGGGGAAGTCGAGCAGGTCGCCGAGGCTCAGCTCGCGCCGTTGCAGCAGGGGGTGAGCCGGGCGGCAGAACAGTACGCCGTGGTGTACCCGTAGCGGCTCGATGTGCAGTTGCGCATCGTCTTGCAGTTCGCGGATGTCGGCGACGAACAGCTCGATGGTCGACTCCAGCAGCGCGTCGCGCAGTTCCAGCCAGTTGGCGATGTTCAGTTTCACCTGTACGCGCGGATAGCGCTGCAGCAACTGGCCTAGCGCCTGCGGTACCAGCCTGGCGGCGGGGTAGGGGCCCGCGCCCAGGCGCAGCTCGCCGGCCTGCAGGTTGCCCAGCTGGTTGACCGCGTTGCTCAACGCCAGGCTGCCGGCCAGCAGGCGCCGGGCATGCTCCAGCACCAGCCGGCCATGGGCGGTGAGGGTGACGCCACGGTTGTGGCGATCCACCAGGGTGCAGCCGAGCTGGCTCTCCAGGGCCTGGATGCTGCGGCTCAGGGCAGGCTGGCTGAGGTGCACGGCGGCAGCGGCACGGGCGAAGTGCTGGTGTTCGGCGAGCGCGACGAAGTGGCGAAGCTGGCGTAGATCGTTCATGTGCGTTGTGCATCAACTTGCTTATTCGAATGCATTGGAATTATCGAACAGGCTTTGCCAACCTGCCAGCACTCCAACAACAAGACGTCCATCGCCATGAGCACATTCCTTCGCTTGAGCGGCCTGCTGCTGGCCGCCTCCCTGCCCCTGAGCGCCTATGCCGAGCTGCCGGCCGAGCGCATCGAGCCCAGCATCAATGCCGAGCTGGCGGCCCACACCAAGGTCTTCGCCCAGCAGCTCTACCGCGTCGCCGACAACGTCTATTCCGCCGTGGGCTGGCAGCTCGGCAACGTGGTGATGATCGAGGCGCCGGAGGGGCTGATCATCGTCGACACCGGCGAGTCGGTCAGCGAGTCGCGCAAGATCATGGCCGAGTTCCGCAAGATCACCGACAAGCCGGTGAAGGCGGTGGTCTACACCCACTTCCATCCGGACCATATCAACGGCGTGCAGGCGTTCGTCACGCGCGAGCAGGTCGAGTCCGGCGACGTGCAGATCTACGCCCACGACACCCTGCTGGCCAACGTCGTGGCCCAGGGCGCACTGGTCGGGCCGATTCTCGGTGTGCGCTCGGCCTACAGCTTCGGCTCCTTCCTCGAGGCGCAGGACGAGCAGGACATGAACGGCGGCATCGGCCCGCTGGTCACTCCGGAGCCTTCCACCTTCATCGCCCCGACGGTGACCTTCGCGGACAAGCTCGACACCACCATCGCCGGGCTCGACGTGCAGTTCCTGCATGTTCCCAGCGAGGCGCCGGACGAGATCGTGCTCTACCTGCCGGCCAATCGCGTGCTGATCAGCGCCGAGGTGGACCAGGGGCCGACGCTGCCGAACATCCACACCTTGCGCGGCACCAAGTTCCGCGACCCGGTGCAGTGGGTCGACAGCCTGGACAAGCTGCGCGCCTACCGGGCCGACTACATGGTGCCGCTGCACGGTCGCCCGGTCAGCGGTCAGGACGCCGTGGAGGAAGTACTGCGCATGACCCGCGACGGCATCGCCTACATCCATGACCAGACCGTGCGCTGGATGAACAAGGGGCTGACGCCGGACGAACTGGTGGAGAAGGTCAAGCTGCCGCCGCACCTGGCGGGCTACACGCCCTACCTGCGTGAGTACTACGGCACGGTGAAGCACAGCGTGCGGCAGATCTACAACGGCTACCTGGGCTGGTTCCAGGGCGACCCGGTGGACCTCGACCCGACGCCGCCACGGCAGAAGGCCGAGCGCCTGATCGCCATGATGGGCGGGCGCGAGAAGCTGCTGCTGGAGGCCGGCAACGCCTACCTCAAGGGTGATTACCAGTGGGCCGCCGAGCTGGCCGGCTATGCCATCCGTGTCGATCATGACGACCAGCTGGCGCGCGACATCAAGGCGCGTAGCTTCCGCAAGCTGGGCTACGCCAGCATGAACATCAACTGGCGCAACTGGTACCTGATGAGCGCCATGGAGCTGGAGGGCAAGCTCGACGGTGACGAGATCAGCCAGCGCTCGATCGAGATGCGCAAGGTGTTCCTCTCGCCGGACATGGTGCGCAGCTTCACCCCGCAGAGCTTCCTGCAGAACTGGGTGACCCGCATCGACCCGGAGAAGGCCGGCGACGTGGAAATGACCCTGGGCTTCAGCTTCCCCGATGTCGGAGAGCAGTGGGCGCTGGAAGTACGGCGTGGCGTCGCGCAGTTGCACAAGGGCATTCCCGAGGGCACCGAACTGCGCCTGTCGATGGACAAGAGCTTCATGGACACCCTGCTGACCGGCGAGGGGGGCCTGGTCAAGGGCGCGCTGCTGGGGGATGTGAAGGTCGATGGCAACCTGCTGGACATCCGCCGCTTCCTCAGCTGCTTCGACTTCACCGACGAAGCCTTCGGGCTGACCCTGCGCTAGCCGATCTGGCTGCTGCCATGCCCCGGCGAATCGCCGCTGGGGCAGGGCCACGCCAGTCGAAAGAGGGGCGTTCGCACGGCGTCAGGCCCGGCACACTCCGGGTTCATCCACTCGGAGACTGACGATGAACCTGCTGTCCTTCGCCAAGGGCGCCCTGGCCATGTTCTGGCTGGTGGCGTTGCTCAACCTGCTCTATCCCTTCGCTGCGCCGCTGGGCGCCTGGGTCAACTGGCTGGCGCTGGCGGTACTGCTGGCGCACGTTGCCGAGATGCTGCTGTTCCGCGCGCGTCTGCACGGGCTGCCGGGGCCTTGGTGGCAGCGCCTGCAGGTGCTGCTGTTCGGCCTGTTGCACCTGCAGCGTTTGCGTTGAACGCGATCGCGACGAGGATGCGCCTGAGGTGATCGCGCTGCGTGCGGGAGGCGACGTGCCGGTGAGCGACCTCACTCGCACGCCGGCTCCCGCAGGGCATCACTCCACGAACAGCTGCTGCACCACCGAGAAGTCCTGCTTGCCCTTGCCCTGCTTGAGCAGCAGGCGGTAGAGCTGCAGGGCCAGCGCACCCATCGGCGCGCTGTTGCCATGGTGGCTGGCCGTTTCCTGGGCCAGGCCGAGATCCTTGGCCATCAGCTCGGCCATGAACCCGCCGCTGTAGCCTTTCGACGCCGGCGCGTTTTCCATCACCCCAGGCCAGGGGTTGTACTTCTCCAGCGTCCAGTTGCCACCCGAACTCTGCCGCATGATCTCGGCCAGCACGGCGGGGTCCAGGCCGTTGGCCACGCCCATGGCCATGGCTTCGGCGGTGGCGATCATCTGCACCGCCAGCACCTGGTTGTTGCACACCTTGGCGACCTGGCCGGCCCCCTCCGGGCCCGCGTGGAAGATGTTCTGGCCCATGACCGCGAGCAGCGGCCGGGCCTTTTCCAGGGCCTCGGCGGCACCGCCGACCATGAAGGTCAGGGTGCCAGCGGCGGCGCCTGCGGTACCGCCGGACACCGGCGCATCGAGCAGCTCGATACCGCGTTCGCGCGCCGCCGCATGCACCTTGCGCGCGGACTCCGGGGCGATGGTGGAGCACTCGACCACCAGGGTGCCGGCCGGCAGCTGCTCGAGCAGGCCGTCGCGCCCCAGGTAGAGGCTCTCCACATGGCGGCTGGCTGGCAGCATGCTGATCACCACCTGGGCCTGATCGACGGCGGCGCTGGCGCTGACTGCGGCTATCGCCCCCTCGCCGGCAAGGGTGTCGACGGCGCTGCGCACCAGGTCGAAGACTTTCAGCGGGTAGCCTGCCTTGAGCAGGTTGCGAGCCATGGGCAGGCCCATATGGCCAAGGCCGATAAAGGCGATCTGGGTCATTCTGGCATCTCCTTGTTGTTGTCCGTGCGGCGTTCGAGGCGTGCGGGTGGGGCTGGCGGTCCGGCCTCCCCGGATTTCATCCGGGCTACGTGTTTCTTCTGGCTACAGGTCGGCCAATGGGTGCTCGCCCTCCCAGGCCGGAGCGAAGTGCGCGTCGATCACGGCAGTGGGGATCGCGGCGACATCCGGCCAGTGCCAGTTCGGGCTGTGGTCCTTGTCGATCAGGCGCGCGCGCACGCCTTCCGGAAATTCCGGGTGGCGGCAGCAGTTGAGGCTCATGGCGTACTCCATGCGGAACACGTCGGCCAGTGACTGGTGACGGGCGCGGCGGATCTGTTCCCAGACCAGGTGCGCGGTCAGCGGGCAGCCGCCGGCCAGGGTTTTCGCCGCCCGTGCCAGCAGGGCATCGTCGTCCTCCTGCAGGGCGCTGAGGGCCTGGACCGCAGCGCCTGGCTCGGCGACATCGAGCAGTGCGTCGAGGCGTTCACGGCGAGGCAGCCACTGCGCCGCCGGCAGGTCGCCACGGGCTTCGTTCTCCAGGGCCTGCAGCAGGCTGTGCAGCTGCAGTTGGGCCTGCTCGCGCCAGTTCAGTTGCACCAGCCCTTCGAGCAGCGCCTGCTGCTGGTCATCGCGCAGGAAGCGGTCGGCCAGGTTGAGGTCCAGCGCATCGCGGGCGTTGATGCTGGCGGCGGTGAGGCCGAGGAACAGGCCGAGCCTGCCGGGCAGGCGGGCGAGGAACCAGCTGCCGCCGACGTCCGGGTACAGGCCGATGTTGATCTCCGGCATGCCGAGGCGGCTGCTCGGCGTGACGATGCGGATGCCGGCGCCCTGCATCAGGCCCATGCCGCCCCCCAGCACATGGCCGTGGGCCCAGCAGATGAAGGGTTTGGGGAAGGTGTGGATGCGGTAGTCGAGGCGGTATTCGTCGGCGAAGAAGCGGCGCGCCAGGGGCGGGACTTCACCGGGGTGCTCGCGACACTGGTGCACCAGCTGGACCACGTCGCCGCCGGCACAGAAGGCCTTGGGGCCGTTGCCGCGCAGCATCACGCAGGCGATGGTCGGGTCTTCGGCCCAGGCTTTCAGGCGCTCGTCGAGTGCCTCGATCATCGGCAGCGACAGCGCGTTGAGGCTTTTCTCGGCGTCCAGGCTGGCGATGCCGATGCGATAGCCGTGCAGGCTGGGTCGTTCTTCGAATTGCAGGTTCATGAGGTTTTCCCGCGTAGGGTGGATGGCGCTCTATCCATCCACCGGATGGGGTAATGGTGGATGTGAAAGGCGACATCCACCCTACGAGCTATTTGTGCGGTTATTTGTTGCGCCACTGCGGGTCGCGTTTTTCCAGGAAGGCGTTGACGCCTTCGCGGGTGTCGTCGGCGTCGAACAGGTCGACGAAACGCTCGCGCTCCTCGGGCAGCCAGGTGTTCGAGCCGCGTTCGCGGGCCCCCTGGATCAGCGGCTTGATGGTGCGCACCGCCACCGGGCTTTGCCGTGCCACCTTGGCGGCCAGCAGCAGGGCCGTGCCGCGTGCTTCGCCGCTGTCGACCACCTGCTCGACCAGGCCGATGCGCAGGGCGGTGTCGGCGTCGATGCGTTCGCCGCAGAGGATCATGCGCTTGGCCCAGCCCTCGCCCACCAGCCAGGGGAGTGCCTGGGTGCCGCCCGCGCAGGGCAGCAGGCCCACGGCAGCTTCCGGCAGGGCCATCTGCGCCTGGCGCTCGGCGATGCGGATGTCACAGGCCAGGGCGCATTCCAGGCCGCCTCCCATGGCATAGCCGTTGATCGCGGCGATGGATACCCCACGGAAATCGCGCAGGGTCTCGAAGGCCTCGCCGAAGCGCCTGGCCATCTCGCGGGCGCGGGCCTTGTCGCCGTCGGCGAACATGTTCAGGTCGGCGCCGGCGGAGAAGAATTTCGGCCCCTGTCCGGTCACCACCAGGGCGTAGACTTCGTCGTCGCGGTTGAGGTGTTCGACCACCTGCTTGAGGCCGATCAGCGAATCTCGGTCCCAGGTGTTGGCCGGAGGGTGGTTGATGGTGATCAGCGCGGTGTGCCCGTGCTTCTCCACGGTGAGCTTGTGGGTCAGGTCGAAGATGCCGGATTTGTAGGTTTCGATTGCGGTAGTCATGAGGGGCTCCTGCAGGTTTCAGAGCAGGCGATCGAGCATGCCGCTCTGCTGCAGCAGGCGGCGGGCGACGATCACCCGCATGATTTCGTTGGTGCCTTCGAGAATCTGGTGCACGCGTGCATCGCGCACCCAGCGCTCCAGTGGATAGTCATTCAGATAGCCATAGCCACCGTGGAGTTGCAGGGCTTCGTTGCATACGCCGAAGCAGTGGTCGGTGGCGAAGCGCTTGGCCATGGCGCAGTACAGGCTGGCTTCACCGTGGCCATGATCGAGCTTGTGCGCGGCCAGGCGTACCATCTGCCGGCTGGCGGTCAGGTCGGTGAGCATGTCGGCCAGCTTGAACTGCAGCGCCTGGAACTCGCTCAGCGTCTTGCCGAACTGCTTGCGCTCCTCGACGTAGCGCAGGCTCTGCTCCAGCGCGGCCTGGGCGGCGCCAAGCGAGCAGCTGGCGATGTTCAGGCGGCCCCCGTCGAGGCCTTTCATGGCGTAGACGAAGCCTTCGCCTTCCGGGCCGATGCGGTTGCCGGCGGGGATGCGTACGCCGTCGAAGGTGATGCTGCGGGTCGGCTGCGCCTTCCAGCCCATCTTGTCCTCGTTGCGACCGTAGCGCACGCCGGGGGCGTCGGCCGGCACCAGGAAGCAGGAGATGCCCCGGGCGCCTTCCTCGCCGGTGCGTGCCATGACGATCAGCACGTCGCTGGCCCCCGCGCCGGAGATGAAGCACTTGCTGCCGTCGAGCAGGTAGTCGTCGCCGTCGCGCCGCGCCCGTGTGCGCAGGTTGGCGGCATCGGAGCCGGCGTCCGGCTCGGTCAGGCAATAGGAGGCGAGCGACCGGCCGCTGACCAGTCCGGGCAGCCAGGCGTCCTTGAGCGCCTGGTCGGCGAAGCTGGCGAGCATCCAGGTGGCCATGTTGTGGATGGTCAGGTAGGCGGTGGTGGCCACGCAGCCGGCCGCCAGTTGTTCGAAGATCAGTGCGCTGGACAGACGAGACAGCCCCAGGCCGCCGTCCTCCTCGGCGATGTACAGGGCCAGGTAGCCCTGTTCGGCCGCGCGGCGGATCACCTCGACCGGGAAGTGGTGGTCGCGATCCCAGTCGGCGGCGTAGGGCGCCAGTTCCCGCGCGGCGAAGGCGCGGGCACTGTCGGTCAGCAGGCGTTGTTCATCACTGAGTTCGAGGTCCATGGCATCTCATTGCAAGGTCAGGGGTTGGCCGCCGGCGCGCCGCTCGGCCTGCCACTCGGCGAGGCTGGGCAGCGCCGTGCTGGCGTCGAGGCGGTCGACGATTTCGAAGTAGTCCTGTTTCAGCGGGTCCTTGAGCACGTCCTCGCGTGGTTTGACCCGTACCGCGTAGACGGTCTGCAGGTTCTGGTGGTCGAAGGCGCGCCATTGCTGCTCGTCTTTCAGCAGGCTGTAGCGGTGGCCTTCGAGCGCCTTGATCAGCGCTTCGCTGTCCAGGCTGTTGGCGCGCTTGGCGGCATCGGCCCATTGCTGGACGATGCTGTAGGCCGAGGCGGCAGAGCTGGACGGGTACATCTCGTAGCGGGTCTTGAACGACTGCACGAAGGCTTCGCCGCGCGTGGACTTCTCCAGCGCCGGGACGCGCCAGGTCCAGGGTTCGGTACCGATCACGCCCTGCATCAGGTCCGGTCCGGCCTGCTCGACCATGCTCTGGGTCAGGTTGGGCGCGATGATCTGCATGCGCTCGGTCAGCCCCAGGTCCTTGGCGATGCGCATGGCGCGCACCAGGTCTTCGCCGAACAGCACCAGCGCCAGTACCTCGGCATTGCTGGAGGCGGCCTGGGTCAGGGCATCCTGATAGTCGGCCAGGCGGGCGCCGGGGAAGGGCACGCGCACCCCCGCATGCTGTCCGGCGTTGTCGGTGCCCGTGGCCTGCCGCAGCGAGGCCTCGGTGGTGTGGCCCCAGGTGTAGTCGGAGGTCACGTAGAAATAGCGCTTGTTGGGCAAGGTCTTGCTCAGGTACTGGCCGAGCACCTTGGCACTCATCCAGGCGTTGTTGCACTCGCGGAACATGTAGCGCTGGCCATCCTTGCCGGTGGTGTCGTTGGAGTAGGTGAGGGTGCCGAAATACAGCAGGCCGTGCTCCTTGGCGCGCTTGCCGGCGGCGATGGCCACCGCGCTGGAGGAGCCGCCGAAGAGCATCGCGGCGCCTTCGGCGGCCAGCTTGTCGACGTTCTTCACCGCCTTGGCCGGACGCGAGGCGGTGTCCTTGCTGGACAGGCGCAAGGGCCTGCCCAGCACACCGCCCTGGGCGTTCAGCTCGTCGATGGCCAGCAGGGCTCCACGCATCTGCGCCAATCCCTCCTCCTTGTACGGTCCCGTGCGCGGGTAGTTGAGCCCCAGGGTGATCGGCTCGGCAGCCTGCGCACAGGCGGTGACAGCGGCCCACAGGGCCAGAATGGCAGACAGTTGGCGCATTGCAGTTCTCCTTGTTCTTGTTCTGCTGAGAACCCTTTTACGCCGCTTGTCCAGTTCGGGTGATCGTCTATTGGTCTAAAGACACGTTACCCGGTTCTCATTTCAGAGAAATGGTCATGTTCGGCCCGTCGCCCAGCGCTGTGTCGTCGAACCAGCGGCTGGTCACCGTCTTGGTCTCCGTATAGAAGCGCACCGCCTGTTTGCCATAGGCATGCAGGTCGCCATAGAACGAACCCTTCCAGCCGGTGAAGGAGAAGAACGGCAGCGGCACCGGGATCGGCACGTTGATGCCCACCTGACCGACCTCGATCGCATGCTGGAAATGCCGAGCGGCGCCGCCGGAGCGGGTGAACAGGCTGGTGCCGTTGCCGTAAGGGCTGGCGTTGATCAGCGCGATGGCTTCTTCCAGAGTGTCCACCTCCATGCACACCAGCACCGGGCCGAAGATTTCCTCGCGATACAGGCTCATTCTGCTGGTCACGCCGCGGAACAGGGTCGGGCCGACCCAGTTGCCATGCGGATAACCGTCGACCACGCAGTGCGAACCATCGAGCAGGCACTCGGCACCTTCGGCCTTGCCTTCCTCGATCAGGCGCAGCACGCGCTGGCGGGCCTGCGGGCTGATCAGCGGACCATAGGCGGCGCCACTGTCCTGCCAGTGGCCGGGGCGCAGCGCGGCCATCTGTTCGGCCAGGTCGTCGATCCAGTGTTTCGCCTCACCGACGAACACCGCCACGCTGATTGCCATGCAACGCTGGCCGGCGGCCCCGCAACTGGCGCCGAGCAGGTTGCTGATGACCTGCTCCCTGGGCGCATCGGGCATGACCACCATGTGGTTCTTCGCCCCGGCGAAGGCCTGCACGCGCTTCAGGTGCTGGGTGCCGGTGCGATACACATGCTGGCCCACCGTCACCGAGCCGACGAAGGACACCGCGCGCACCAGGGGGTGCACCAGCAGGGCATCGACCTGCTCGCGTGCACCATGCAGCACCTGCAGCAGGCCGGCCGGTGCGCCGGCTTCGAGGAACAGTTCGGCCAGGCGGTTGGGCGTCATCGGGTCCTGTTCGGACGGCTTGAGAATGAATGCGTTGCCGCAGGCGATGGCCAGCGGGAACATCCACAGGGGAATCATCGCCGGGAAGTTGAACGGGGTGATGCCGACGCACACCCCCAGCGGCTGGATCCAGCTGGCGGTGTCGATCTCGCGGGCGACGTTCTCCACCGTTTCGCCCATCATCAGGCTGGCGATGTTGGCGGCATGCTCGGCCACCTCGATGCCCCGCCATACGTCGCCCTTGGCATCGGCGAAGGTCTTGCCGGTTTCCCGCGCGAGGATTTCCGCCAGTTCGTCGTGATGCTCCTTGAGCAGGTGCTGATAGCGCAGCATCAGGCGGGCTCGCTCCGAGACCGGGACTTCACGCCAGGCGAGGAAGGCCTGCTGTGCGCCGGCTACCGCAGTCTCGATTTCCTCGGCCGTGGCCTTGGGCGCCAGGGCGATCACTTCCTGGGTGGTCGGGTCGGTGACTTCGATCAGTTCGTGAGCCTGACTGGTGCGCCATTGGCCGTCGATCAGTTGCGGCAGGGTCTGGGGCATGTTCGCCTCCTGTTGTTCTTGTCCGGGTCTTTTATAGCGGCTGGGAACGGCCTTGTGGATTGACGATCTTGGTCGAAGGATGGACGATCTTGGGATTCGTCGACTGCCTCGGGATGCGATCAGCATGGGCTTGCGCGTGGAAACCTCCAACTGGCCGTTGCCGCTGGGTGGGCAACGCTTCATCACGCCGCCGCGTCTGCGCCGCCTGCTGGCGCGCCATCCGCTGAGTGCTGGCTGCTACCCGCTGGCCATCGGTTTCTACCCCGAAGCGGTCGGGCACCGCATGAGTCGGGCGCAGCCGGAGGATGACCTGCTGATCTACTGCCGCTCGGGCAAAGGCTGGCTGCACGGCGAGGATGGACGATTCGAGGTCGGTGCTGGCGATCTGCTGCTGCTGCCCAGGGACACCGCGCATGCCTACGGCGCCGATGCCGACGCCCCCTGGACCATCTACTGGGTGCACTTCGACGGGGCGCTCAGCCAGGACTTCCTCGACCTGCTGGGTAGCCAGCCGTTGCGCCGCATCGGCGTCCAGCCACGCCTGCTGGGGGACTTCGAGGCGCTGCTGGGGCTGCAGCGGCAGGGCTTGAACGTCCTGCCATTCATCCATGCAGCGCATCGGCTGCAGGCGATGCTCAGTTCGCTGGCGGTGCTGCCGGCGCGGGTCAATCTCAAGTCGGGGCGGGTACTGGATATCGAGGCGGTGCACGCGGTGATGCGCGAGCACCTGCACGGCAGCCTCAACCTCGATGAGCTGGCCGAGCACTTCCACCTCTCGCGCTTCCATTTCGCCAAGACCTATCGGGCCCTGACCGGGCATGCGCCGATCCAGGATTTCATCCAGCTGAAGATGGCCCTGGCCTGCCGCCTGCTCGACCGTGGCGATGTCGAGGTGCGCCAGGTCGCGGAGCAACTGGGTTATGAGGACGCCTATTACTTCTCGCGTCTGTTTCGCAAGGTGGTGGGCATGGCGCCCAGTCACTACCGGGCGCTGCACCTGGGGTAGTCGCGGCCTGCTAGACCCGTGCGATGGTCGCCAGGCCGGTAGCCACCAGCTTTTCCTGGCCGTCCTTCACGGCGAACACGTCCGCTCGGCAGACCGCCTGGCGCTGGCCGGCCTTGAGCACCTCCGCGCGGCAGAGCAGGCGTTCGCCAAGTGCAGGGGCGAGGAGGTTGAGCTTGTATTCGCTGGTGACCACGTCACCGACCATCGAGGCGGCGGCCCAGGCGCAGCCGCTGTCGACCATGAAACCGACCACTGCGCCGTGCAGGTAGCCGTGGTGCTGGCACAGGTCGGGACGGCTGGGTACCTGCAGGCTGACCCGGCCCGGCGCGAACTCGAGCAGTTCGGTGCCGAGCAACTGGGCGAAGGTGGAGTGGGCGAGCGCCTGTTCCAGACGCTCGCGGCTGATGCCGTTCGAATCGCTCATGTGACCTCCTGCACGGGGTGTGCGGGAGAGTCTCGACCTGCCCCAGGGCTTGGGCAAGCTGTATCCACCGACCTGATGAGGCGCCATGACCGGGGGTCAGGCGAGCAGGCGCTTCCACAGTTTCAGGCCTTCGGCCAGTTCCGCGCGCAGTTCCTCCAATGGGCGCTCCAGTCCGAGCTTGACCTGGGCCGGCAGCAGGCCATCCGGCGTACTGCCCGACTGCAGGGCGCTGGCCAGCAGCACCAGGTCGGCCAGGTCGGCGCTGCGTTCGTGCTCGCGCTGCCACTGGCCATGCAGGCGGGCGCATTCGATGACCGCCGACGGCAGTTGCCAGCGGGTCAGGATCAGCGCGCCGATGTCGCCGGAGAGCTGCTCGCACAGGGCGTTCAGCGAATCGCTGTCACGCGGCAGCTCCGGCCAGTGCTCCAGCTCCGACAACAGGGGCAGGCTGCCGATATCCTGCAGCAGCCCACCGAGCATGGCGTCATCCATGGAGAAGCCGACGGTCTGTGCCAGTACGGCGCAGTAGGCGGCGCGTTCACGGGCGTTGCGCCAGCGCGTGCGAAACGCCTGCTGCAGCGCCGCGTCGTCGCTGGTGAACAGGTGCTGCAGGCTGAAACCCAGCACCAGGTCGGCCAGCTGGCGGGTGCCGAGGCGGCCGAGCAGGTCGCGCAGCGAGGTGCAGGGGCGGTTGCCGCGCAGCAGCGGCGCGGCGGAGAACTGCATCAGGTAGGCCGCCAGTGGCGGGTCGCCGTTGATCACCCGCGCCAGTTGTTCCTGCGAGGTGTGCGGGTCGTCCAGCAGCTTGCGGATACGTACGGCGGCCTCCGGCATCTGCGGTATCTTGGCTTCGCCCTTGAGAAAACGGTTGAGGAGTGCCAGGCGCAAGGTATCGGTGGTGGTTGGCATCGAGTTCCATTCATTCGTCAGTGGCTGTGTTCGAAAGGCTAGCAAAGCATCCCCGGCCTTGCCGCAATCGTCTTCCTTGACTTGCCCTGGCCCCTTCTCTAGCGTGCCTGCACTTGTAAGGATTCAGGCAGGAAACAGGCATGACCGATGACCGCATCAAACTCGAGGCCAGCTGGAAAGAGGCGCTGCGCGACGAGTTCGACAAGCCCTACATGAAGGAGCTGGGCGAGTTCCTGCGAACGGAGAAGGCGGCCGGCAAGGAGATCTACCCACCCGGCCCGCTGATCTTCAATGCGCTCAACTCCACGCCGCTGGAGCAGGTCAAGGTGGTGATCATCGGCCAGGACCCCTACCACGGTCCGGGGCAGGCGCATGGTCTGTGCTTCTCGGTGCAGCCGGGGGTGCAGACGCCACCGTCGCTGGTGAACATCTACAAGGAACTGAAGCGCGACCTGAACATCGACATCCCGGCGCACGGCTACCTGCAGAGCTGGGCCGATCAGGGCGTGCTGCTGCTCAACACGTCGCTGACCGTGGAGCGCGCCAATGCCGGTTCGCATGCGGGCAAGGGCTGGCAGCATTTCACCGACCGGGTCATCGAGCTGGTCAGCGAGCGGCAGCCCAAGCTGGTCTTCCTGCTCTGGGGCAGCCATGCGCAGAGCAAGCAGCGCCTGATCGACCCGACCAAGCACCTGGTACTGCGCTCGCCGCACCCGTCGCCGCTGTCCGCACATCGCGGTTTCATCGGCAACGGTCATTTCAGCCGCTGCAACCAGTTCCTCAGCCAGAACGGCATGACCCCCATCGACTGGCGTCTGCCCGCGCTCTGAAGCGCTGCCAGAGCGCCTAGCGCCTGGCCAGCGTGTCGTCGCTGCGGCACTGCTGGGCGGCCAGGTCGGCACGCAGCGCGTCCAGGCGTTCGTCGGCGCGTTGCAGCTGGCGCGCGTCCGCCGTGGCGACGATATCCACGAGCATGCCGGCCATGGCCTCGCGGTTGCTCTGGTAGCTGGCGCGATAGGCCTCGGTGTAGAAGCGTTCGCGCTGTTGCAGCAAGGCGCTGATGCGCGCGGCGAAGTCATCGCCGCGTCGCGCTTCCAGGGCGTCACGCAGTGCCTGTTGCCAGGCCAGGCGGTTGTCCAGCCAGACCTGATTCTGCGCGCCCAGGCTCCGGGCCCAGGCCAGTATCCGTTCGCGCTGGGCCGGCTCGAGGTCGCCGAACCAGGGCTGCAGGCGCTCGTTCATGCGTTCGGCGCGCAGGCTGATCTGCTCGTCCAGTGGCGGCTCGAGGAAGGTCGCGCGCAGCTTCCGGTTCTGCTCCTCCAGCTCGGCGAACAGGCGCTCGACCTGCAGCGGGTTGAGGCCGCGCAGCAGTTCGACGGTGCTCGGGGTGATTTCCACGGCGATGCGCTGCATCGCCTGCTCGAAGCCGTCCAGCTGGCTGAGCATCAGTTCGGCGTCGCGCTCGGCCAGCGCCTGGCGGCTGCGTTGCAGCCAGTCGAGGTAGTGCGGCAGCTCCACGCTGCAATGCCAGGTCAGGTGCTGCTGCAGCCTGGGTTCCAGCCAGGCGCTCTGCTCGCTGCTCAGCTCGACGTAGTCGCCCAGTTTCCAGGGGATGATCCAGTCCAGGTTGCGGTAGGCCAGGCCGGCACGGCTGCAGGCGCCGAGGGCAACGGTGAGGGCGAGCAACAGCAGCAGGGACTTGCGCATGAGCGGGGGCCGCCTGGGTAGAGTGGTTGAGACTAATACGCGGCGAAGCGGATGCAAGAGGGCGGACATATCCGCTAAACAGTTCGCTGGCCGGCAGGTGTGCGCGCGTTGCAGGCCTGTCGTCCAGGCATGAAAAAACCGCCCCGGAGGGCGGTTTCGGGTACGACAGTCCGGCTCAGCCGCCGAGGTAGGCGTCGCGTACCTTCGGGTCGTTGAGCAGATCCTCACCGCTGCCTTGCATGACGATATGGCCGTTCTCCAGCACGTAGCCACGGTCAGCCAGCTTCAGCGCCTGGTTGGCGTTCTGCTCGACCAGGAACACGGTCACGCCGTCTTCGCGCAGTTGCTCGATGATGTCGAAGATCTGCTGGATGATGATCGGCGCCAGGCCCAGCGACGGCTCGTCGAGCAGCAGCAGCTTGGGCTTGCTCATCAGCGCACGACCGATGGCGAGCATCTGCTGTTCGCCGCCGCTCATGGTGCCGGCGCGCTGGGCGAAGCGCTCCTTCAGGCGCGGGAACAGGTGCAGGACCTTGTCCAGCTGCTCCTGGTTGTCCGCCTTGTTGCCGAAGAAGCCACCCATGGCCAGGTTCTCCTCGACGGTCAGGCGGGCGAACACGCGGCGGCCTTCCGGCACGATGGCGATGCTCTTGCGCATGATCTCGGGGGTGTCCATGCCCACCAGCTCTTCACCCAGGTAACGGATGCTGCCGCTGGTGGCGCGCGGGTTGCCGCACAGGGTCATCAGCAGGGTGGACTTGCCGGCGCCGTTGGCGCCGATCAGGGTGACGATCTCGCCGGCCTGCACATCGATGCTGACATCGTGCAGCGCCTGGATCTTGCCGTAGAAGGTGGAGACGTTGTTGAAGCTCAGCATGGATTACGCCTCCCCCAGATAGGCTTTGATCACGTCCGGGTTGTTGCGGATCTGCTCCGGCGTGCCGTCCGCCAGGGGAGTGCCCTGGTTGATCACGTAGATGTGGTCGGAAATGCTCATCACCAGCTTCATGTCGTGCTCGATCAGCAGCACGGTGACATTGTGCTCGTCACGCAGCATGCCGATCAGCTCCTTCAGGTCTTCGGTCTCGCGCGGGTTGAGGCCGGCAGCCGGCTCGTCGAGCATGAGGATGCTCGGACGGGTCATCATGCAGCGGGCGATCTCCAGGCGGCGTTGCTGGCCGTAGGCGAGGGTGCCCGCCTCGCGGTTGGCGAACTCCACCAGATTGACCTTCTCCAGCCAGTAGCCGGCGAAGTCCATCGCCTCGCGCTCGCTGCGACGGAAGCTGGGCGTCTTGAACAGGCCGGCCAGGTAGCTGGTGTTGAGGTGGCGGTGCTGGGCGATCAGCAGGTTCTCCACCGCGGTCATGTCCTTGAACAGACGTACGTTCTGGAACGTCCGCACCACGCCCTTGCGGGCGATCTTGTGGCCCGGCAGGCCTTCGATGGCCTCGCCGTCGAGACGGATGCTGCCCGAGCTTGGCTGGTAGAAACCGGTCAGGCAGTTGAACACGGTGGTCTTGCCGGCGCCGTTCGGGCCGATCATCGAGACCACCTGCTTTTCCTTGACGTTCAGGCCCACCCCGTTGACGGCCAGGAGGCCGCCGAAACGCATGGTCAGGCCGCTTACTTCGAGAATCGTGCGGCTCATCGCTTCAGCTCCAGGTGGGGACGTTGCATCGGCAGCAGACCTTGCGGGCGCCAGATCATCATGAAGATCATGACCAGGCCGAAGATCAGCATGCGGTACTCGCTCAGCTCACGCATCTCCTGCAGCATCACCATGACGATGGCCGCGAGGATCACGCCGAGCTGCGAGCCCATGCCGCCGAGCACCACGATGGCGAGGATCATCGCCGACTCGATGAAGGTGAAGGACTCCGGTGTCACCAGACCCTGACGGGCGGCGAAGAAGCTGCCGGCGAAACCGGCCAGGCTGGCGCCGATGGTGAAGGCCGAGAGCTTGATCACGGTGGGGTTCAGGCCCAGCGCGCGGCAGGCGATCTCGTCCTCGCGCAGGGCTTCCCAGGCGCGACCGATCGGCATGCGCAGCAGGCGGTTGACCAGGAACAGGGTCAGCAACACCAGCAGCAGGGCGATCAGGTAGAGGAAAATCACCTTGTACTGCGAGTTGTAGGCGATCTCGAAGTAGTCGTGGAAGGTGGGCATGTCGGCCGGCACACGACGCTCGAAGGACAGACCGAACAGGGTCGGCTTGTTCTCGTTGGCGATGCTCAGGCCGTTCGGGCCGCCGGTCAGGTCGGTGAGGTTGCGCAGCAGGATACGGATGATCTCGCCGAAGCCCAGGGTCACGATGGCCAGGTAGTCGCCGCGCAGGCGCAGCACCGGGAAGCCGAGCAGGAAGCCGAACAGGGCGGCCATCATCCCGGCGATCGGCAGGCACATCCAGAAGCTCAGGCCGAAGTAGTGCGAGAGAATCGCGTAGCTGTAGGCGCCGACCGCGTAGAAACCGACGTAGCCCAGATCGAGCAGGCCCGCCAGGCCGACCACGATGTTCAGGCCGAGGCCGAGCATCACGTAGATCAGGATCAGCGTGGCGATGTCCACGGCGCCACGGCTGGCGAAGAACGGCCAGACCAGGGCGACCACCAGCATGGCCAGGATGATCCAGCGCTGGGTGGAGGGCAGGGTGAGGAAGTTGCCGACCTGGCCGCCGCTGG
This sequence comes from Pseudomonas sp. REST10, assembly GCF_029542605.1. Taxonomy (NCBI): domain Bacteria; kingdom Pseudomonadati; phylum Pseudomonadota; class Gammaproteobacteria; order Pseudomonadales; family Pseudomonadaceae; genus Pseudomonas; species Pseudomonas sp. REST10. The sequence goes on from NZ_CP035677.1 coordinate 1,761,070, forward strand.
GCAAGCTCGGTCGTTTGGCCCAGGCCGGGGTGATGCGATCACGCAGCAGTTGCCACACGAAGATCAGCGCCGCAGCGCCGCCGATGCACCAGAGCTCGAACGCGGTGGCGCCGTGCACTTCCAGGCTGATGCCGACGGTGGTGAGTTTCAGACCCAGGACTGGGTAGGCAATGATCAGCACCAGCAGGGCGCTGAAAATCGCCGATTTGAGGTTCTTCACGCTGGAGGTGCTCATACCTTCTCCACCTCCGGACGGCCGAGGATGCCAGTGGGACGGAACAGCAGCACCAGGACCAGCAGGCTGAATGCGACCACGTCTTTGTATTGATCACCGAAGATATCGGCACCGAAGGCTTCGGCCACGCCGAGCAGGAGGCCGCCGAGTACCGCGCCGGGGATGCTGCCGATGCCGCCGAGTACCGCAGCGGTGAAGGCCTTGATGCCGGCGAGGAAGCCCAGGTGCGGGTTGATCACGCCGTATTGCATGCCCAGCAGCACCGAGGCGATGGCCGCCAGGGCGGCGCCGATGACGAAGGTCAGGGCGATGATGTTGTTGGTGTTGATACCCAGCAGGTTGGCCATCTTCAGGTCTTCGGCGCAGGCGCGGCAGGCACGGCCCAGGCGCGAGCGGGAGATGAACAGGGTCAGGCCGATCATGGCGACGAAGGTGACGATGAAGATCAGCACCTGCATGTAGGAGACGACCACGCCGTTGGTGGCGCTTTCACCGAGGATGAAGTTGCCGGGCAGCAGGCTGGGAATGGCCTTGTCCTTGGAGTCCTGCGAGAGCAGCACGGCGTTCTGCAGGAAGATCGACATACCGATCGCGGAGATCAGCGGAATCAGGCGGTTGCCGCCGCGCAGGGGACGATACGCCACCCGCTCGATGCTGTAACCGTAGGCACTGGTAACGATCATGGTGACGACGAACGCGCCGATCATGATCACGGGTACGGCTTCGATACCGAACATGGAGAGACCAGCAATCACGATGAAGGCGACGTACGCGCCAATCATGTAAACCTCGCCGTGGGCGAAGTTGATCATGCCGATGATGCCGTAGACCATGGTGTAGCCGATGGCGATCAGGGCATAGGTGCTGCCAATGGTCAGGCCATTGAGCAACTGTTGCAGGTAGTGATAAAGATCAGGCATAGCCTAACTCCTGGGCAGCGCGTAAAGCGGCGCTTGTGGCGCAGCGCGAGGCCGGAATTCTTCTAATAAACAAAGCCCACTGCAGGCTGCAGTGGGCTTTGGGTTCAGGCGGGAAGCTTACTTGGCTTCGGACTTGGAACCGTCCTGGTGCCATTCGTACACCACGAAGCTGAAGTCCTTCAGATCGCCCTTCTCGTCGAAGGCCAGGGTGCCGGTGGGGGTGTCGAAGCTGTTGGAGCGCAGGGCGGCAGCTACCTTGGCGGTATCGGTGTCGCCGGCTTTTTCGATGCCTTCAGCGATGACCTGAACGGCAGCGTAGGCCGGGAACACGAACGGGCCGCTCGGGTCTTCGTTCTTGGCCTTGAAGGCCTCGACCAGCGCCTGGTTCTTCGGATCCTGGTCGAAGGACTTCGGCAGGGTGACCAGCAGGCCTTCGGAAGCCGGGCCGGCGATGGCCGAGATTTCCTTGTTACCCACGCCTTCCGGACCCATGAACTTGACGTTCAGGCCACGCTCTTTGGTCTGGCGCAGCAGCAGGCCCAGTTCCGGGTGGTAGCCACCGTAGTAGACGAAGTCGACACCCGCCTGGTTGAGCTTGGCGATCAGCGCGGAGAAGTCCTTGTCGCCGGCGTTGATGCCTTCGAACATGGCGACTTTCACGCCTTTGCCTTCCAGGGTCTGCTTGACCGCGGTAGCGATGCCTTCGCCGTACTGTTGCTTGTCGTGGATGACGGCAACGCTCTTCGGCTTGATGTGGTCGGCGATGAAGTTACCGGCGGTCGGGCCCTGCAGGCTGTCCAGACCGATGGTACGGAAGACCAGCTCGTAGCCACGAGCGGTGATGTCCGGGCTGGTGGAAGCCGCGGTGATCATCAGGATGCCTTCGTCTTCGTAGATGTCGGAGGCCGGCTGGGTGGAGCTGGAGCACAGGTGGCCAACCACGAACTTGACTTCGTCGTTGACGATCTTGTTGGCAACGGCCACGGCCTGCTTCGGATCGCACGCGTCGTCGTAGACCACGCCTTCGAGCTGGGCGCCGTTCACGCCGCCAGCCTTGTTGATCTGCTCGATGGCCATCTTGGCACCGATGAATTGCATCTCGCCGTACTGTGCGACGGCACCGGTCACCGGACCGGCCAGGCCGATCTTGATGGTGTCGGCTGCCATCGAGTAGCTGGCCGCCCCCGCCAGTGCCATTGCCGCGAACAGTTTGGAAATCTGCTTAGTAGCCTTGTTCATGAATGCTCCAGTCTTGTGTTTTTCATTGTTGTAGTTCTTGCGGCCGAAGCTGCAGAACCGGGTCCTTGATCCCGGTAATGCCTCCGGCAACTGTACCGGAACAGTGTAGAGCGCGGATTTGCGCCTTGAAAAGCCGGCAGCGGGAGGCGAAACACGGGGTTGTCGCTTAAATGCAAGAAATGTATAGAAAAACGGCGTGGCCTGGGTCGGCTGGCGAGCGTCGCGCAGTTGCCAGGGCAACGCTCGACGTTATCATGCGCGCCTGCACTTACCGCCATCGACACGGGGCACACCATGACGGAACAATCTAGCACCCTCTATGCCAAGCTGCTCGGCGAGACAGCGGCCATCACCTGGCAGGAGCTGCAGCCATTCTTCGCCCGGGGCGCGCTGCTCTGGGTCGACGGGGCGCAGGATCTGGTGGCGATCGCGCAGGCCGTGGCGGAGAACGACCAGGCCAAGGTTGCCGAGTGGATGAACCAGGGGCTGCTGAGCAAGCTCGAAGATGCACAGGCCGAAGATCTGCTGACGCGTGATCCGCAGCTCTGGGCCGTGGTGGTCGCGCCCTGGGTGCTGGTTCAGGAGAGGGCAGGGCAGTCGACGCTGCACTGAAATGTCGCGCGGCAGCGCTGCAGGTCCCGGTTTAGACTGTCCGGGCGCGTTCCTCGGTACTTCGCCAGCGCAACCGATAAGGAGAGCAAGCATGTTCGAACCCGGTCATCTGCATCGCAGCAGGCTGCCTGGTCTGGATGGCCAGCCCGGCTACAGCATCGACTTCCACTACGAGGTGCGTCAGGACGCACAGGAAGGCCCGATGCTGCACGGACGCCTGGCTGGCGAGATCGACGGCAAGGCCTTCGAGGAAGTCTTCGAAATGCACCGCGACACGGCGTTCAATTTCGCCAGCGTGATCTCTCGCCTGGTGGCCAAGCACGGCCTGCACCCCAACCACAGCCCGATCATGCGCGAGCACGAAGAGTACGACGCGATCTTCGAGGACATTCGCGCCAAGCTGCATACCAAACCGGGGGATGCGGTGAACTTCGATCACCTGGAGCGTGATGGTCTGTAGCGCGTCGGATGCGAGGGCATCTGCGTCGACCGACGCGGCTGCTCGCTGACCACAGGCCATAAAAAAACCGGATGCTGAGATCCGGTTTTTTGTGTGCGGGGCCTGTGTCAGGCGGCGACGAAGCCGGCAGGGTAGGCGAGGGAGGCCTGGCTGCTTTGCACTTCGGCGATGGTCTCGCGAACGACCTGCTTGGCCAGGCAGGCGCACTTGCCGCACTGGCTGGCGATGCCGAGCGAGCCGCGGACTTCACGATAGCTGCAGCAGCCTTCGTAAACCGCATCGCGGATTTGTGTATCGGTGACACCTTCACAGAGGCAGACGTACATGGGGCAAGGCTCGCCTTGGTGGTTCTGTTCGATGAATCGGATACTAATGTTAATGAGAATGCTTGTCAAAGATCGATTGCGAATGCTCGTGCCTCCTGACGAACGGCGCAGGCCGCGCATTTTCCAGGCATGAAAAAACCGGCAGGTGCCGGTTTTTTTGATACGCGTACGGAGGCAGGGATCAGTGGTCGAACTCGTCCCAGCCGCCCATTTCCTTCCAGCGGTTGACGATGCCGCAGAACAGCTCGGCAGTCTTCTCGGTGTCGTAGCGCGCCGAGTGCGCCTCCTTGCCGTCGAACTCGATACCGGCAGCCTGGCAGGCCTTGGCCAGTACGGTCTGGCCGTAGGCGAGGCCGGCCAGCGTGGCGGTGTCGAAACTGGAGAAGGGGTGGAACGGGTTGCGCTTGATGCCGCAGCGCGTCACGGCGGCATTGAGGAAGCCGAGGTCGAAGCTGCTGTTGTGCCCGACCAGGATCGCGCGCTTGCAGCCGGCCGATTTGATCGACTTGCGAATGCCCTTGAAGATTTCCCCCAGGGCATGGTCCTCGCTCACCGCCATGCGCAGCGGGTGATCGAGCTTGATGCCGGTGAACTCCAGGGCCGCCTGTTCGATGTTGGCGCCCTCGAAGGGCTCGATGCGGAAGAAGTGGGTGTGATCCGGGTAGAGGAAACCCGTCTCGTCCATGGCGATGGTGGTGGCGGCGATTTCCAGCAGCGCGTCGGTGGCGCTGTTGAAACCACCGGTCTCCACGTCCACCACGACCGGCAGGTAGCCACGAAAGCGCGCTGCCATCGGCGAGCGTGGGCCGGCCGGCAGGCTCGGGTCCAGTTCGTCGTCGTAGTTGTCTTCGCTCATGCCTGGGCCTCCAGCAGCTTCCAGCGCAGGGTTTCGCCGGCGCGCAGGGGCACTACGCTGTTCTCGCCGAGCGGCAGGCTGGCCGGTACGGTCCATTCCTCGCGCACCAGGGTGATGCGGTCGCTGTTGCGCGGCATGCCGTAGAAGTCCGGGCCGTGGAAGCTGGCGAACGCCTCCAGCTTGTCCAGCGCGCCACGCTGTTCGAAGGCCTCGGCATACAGCTCGATGGCGGCGTAGGCGGTGTAGCAGCCGGCACAGCCGCAGGCGGCTTCCTTGGCATGCTTGGCGTGCGGCGCCGAGTCGGTACCGAGGAAGAACTTGGCGTTGCCGCCGGTGGCGGCGTCGAGCAGGGCTTCCTGGTGCACGTTGCGCTTGAGGATCGGCAGGCAATAGAAGTGCGGGCGAATGCCACCGACCAGCATGTGGTTGCGGTTGTACAGCAGGTGGTGCGCGGTGATGGTGGCGCCGACGTTGGCCGAGGCGGCCTCGACGAACTGCACGGCGTCACGGGTGGTGATGTGCTCGAACACCACCTTGAGCGTCGGGAAACGCTCGACCACGCGACTCAGGTGCTCGTCGATGAAGATCTTCTCGCGGTCGAACACGTCGATCTCGGCGCGGGTCACTTCGCCGTGCACCAGCAGCAGCATGCCGACTTCGGCCATGGCTTCCAGGGCCGGGAAGATCTTGTCGATGCTGGTCACGCCCGAGTCGGAGTTGGTGGTGGCGCCGGCCGGGTAGAGCTTGGCCGCATGCACGAACCCGCTGGCCTTGGCCGCGCGCACGTCTTCGGGGCTGGTGTTGTCGGTGAGGTAGAGCACCATCAGCGGCTCGAAACGGCTGCCGGCCGGGCGTGCGGCCAGAATGCGCTGGCGGTAGGCGTCGGCCTCGGCGGTATTGCGCACCGGCGGTACCAGGTTGGGCATGATGATGGCGCGGCCGAAAGTGCGCGCGGCATCGCCGACGGTGTGTGGCAGCACCGCGCCGTCGCGCAGGTGGATGTGCCAGTCATCGGGACGCAGAAGAGTCAGACGGTCGGACATGGAGGCTTCCAGGCGGGTAAAACGTGGCCGCATGGTACCTGAAAAGCAGCTGTTCGCGCTTGCGCCGACGCGACAATCACGAGCGGGGGTCAAGTTTTCGCGCGGCTGACCGATATCAGCAGAGAATGCCGTGAACCGCCCTGGAGCCTGCCGTGCGTGCGCCCTATTTCATCCTGATCAGCCTGCTGGCTGGCATGCCTCTGTGCCTGCCGGCGCATGCCATCAGCTTCCAGACCCGGCTGGAGAAGGTGGAGTGGAAGGTCGAGGGTGATCAGTTCGAGTGCCGCCTGAGCCAGCCGATCAGCAACTTCGGCAGCGGCGAGTTCGTGCGCCGCGCCGGTGAGCAGGTGACGTTCCGCCTGAAGGCGCGTGAACACTGGATGGGCGCCGGCTCGGCGACCCTGCTGGCGGCTGCGGCGCCGTGGCAGCCCGGACGCGAGGACATCAACCTGGGCGTGGTCAGCGTCGGCCAGGGCGAGGTGCCGTTCAACACCTCGCAGGAGCAGGGAGCGCGCCTGCTCAGCGGCCTGCTGGAAGGGCGCAGCCCAGTGGTGCGCCACCGTACCTTCAATGGCGGGGAGCGCCTGGAGGTACGCCTGCTGCCGGTGAAGTTTCACCAGGCCTACGATGACTACCAGGCCTGTACGGCCAAGTTGCTGCCGGTCAACTTCGACCAGATCCGCCAGGCGCAGATCGGTTTCCCCGGCGGCGGCATCGACCTGGATCCGATGGCCAGGGCCAAGCTCGACATCGTTCTCGAGTTCGTCAAGGCCGACCCCAGCATCAACAGCTTCCAGATCGACGGCCACGCCGATAACACCGGCAATCGCCTGACCAATCGCGATCTCTCGCGCCGTCGCGCGCTGGCCGTGCAGGACTATCTCAAGGCTGGTGGCATCCCGGCCGAGCAGATTACCGTGCGCTTCCACGGCGAGCGCTATCCGCTGGTGCCGAACAACAGCGAGGCCAACCGTGCCAGGAATCGCCGGGCGACCCTGCGCCTGGACCGCGTGCCCGTGCCGGAAGCGGCGCCACAGACCACGCCGGCGAGTCCGGCTGCCGACCCTGCGGGCAGCACGCCCTCCTGAGACATGCGGCACCACGGCGGGGCCGCGAGTCCGCTCGAGGGTGGCCGCCGGCGTCCACGGCCGGAAAATGACCGCTTATCCTCGTCGCTTCGTCATCACAAGCTGTCGCGCCTCTGTAAATTGACCGGCAGGGTCAGTAGAATCACGGGTTTTACCGTACAACCCGTGGAGTGATGGCATGGCGGACGTCAAAAAGGTAGTTCTGGCCTATTCCGGTGGCCTGGACACCTCGGTGATCCTCAAGTGGCTGCAAGATACCTACAACTGTGAAGTGGTGACCTTCACCGCCGACCTCGGTCAGGGCGAAGAGGTCGAGCCGGCCCGTGCCAAGGCACAGGCGCTGGGCGTCAAGGAAATCTACATCGACGACCTGCGCGAAGAGTTCGTCCGCGACTTCGTCTACCCGATGTTCCGTGCCAACACCATTTACGAAGGCGAGTACCTGCTGGGTACGTCCATCGCCCGTCCGCTGATCGCCAAGCGCCTGATCGAGATCGCCAACGAGACCGGTGCCGACGCCATCTCCCACGGCGCAACCGGCAAGGGCAACGACCAGGTGCGTTTCGAGCTGGGCGCCTACGCGCTGAAGCCGGGCGTCAAGGTCATCGCGCCGTGGCGCGAGTGGGACCTGCTGTCGCGCGAGAAGCTGATGGACTACGCCGAGAAGCACGCCATCCCGATCGAGCGCCACGGCAAGAAGAAGTCGCCGTACTCCATGGACGCCAACCTGCTGCACATCTCCTACGAGGGCGGCGTGCTGGAAGACACCTGGACCGAGCACGAAGAAGACATGTGGCGCTGGACCAAGTCGCCGGAAGCGGCGCCGGACGTCCCCACCTACATCGAGCTGACCTACCGCGGCGGTGACATCGTTGCCATCGACGGCAAGGACATGAGCCCGGCGCAGGTGCTGGCCGAGCTGAACCGCATCGGTGGCGAGAACGGCATCGGCCGTCTGGACATCGTCGAGAACCGTTTCGTCGGCATGAAGTCCCGTGGCTGCTACGAGACCCCCGGCGGCACCATCATGCTCAAGGCGCACCGCGCCATCGAGTCGATCACCCTCGACCGTGAAGTGGCGCACCTGAAAGACGAGCTGATGCCGAAGTACGCCAGCCTGATCTACAACGGTTTCTGGTGGAGCCCGGAGCGCGTCATGCTGCAGCAGATGATCGACGCCTCGCAGGCCAACGTGAACGGCGTTGTCCGCCTGAAGCTGTACAAGGGCAACGTCATCGTCACCGGCCGCAAGTCCGACGACTCGCTGTTCGACGCCAACATCGCGACCTTCGAGGAAGACGGCGGCGCCTACAACCAGCAGGACGCGGCGGGCTTCATCAAGCTCAACGCCCTGCGCATGCGCATCGCCGCAGGCAAGGGCCGCAAGCTGCTCTGATAGACTGCTTGCAGCGTGTCAAACGACCCCGGCCACGCGCCGGGGTTCGTCATTCTGGGCCCGGCAACAGCGGGCCGATGAGGAGAACAGCCATGAGACTGCTGCACACCATGCTGCGTGTCGGCGACCTGGACAAGTCCATCGCCTTCTATACCGAAGTGCTGGGCATGACCCTGCTGCGCCGCAAGGACTATCCGGACGGCCAGTTCACCCTGGCGTTCGTCGGCTACGGCGACGAGGCGCACAACAGCGTGATCGAACTGACCCACAACTGGGGCGTCGACAGCTACGAACTGGGTAGCGGCTACGGCCACATCGCCCTGGAAGTGGAAGATGTCTACAAGGCCTGTGAGGACATCCGCTCGCGCGGCGGCAAGATCACCCGTGAGCCGGGGCCGATGAAGCATGGGACGAGCATCCTGGCCTTCGTCGAGGACCCGGACGGCTACAAGGTCGAGCTGCTCTCGCCCTCGCGTCGCGACTGATTGCTGCGTCGATGAGAAAAGCCCCGCGTCTGCGGGGCTTTTTCGTGCGGCTTCAGATATCGAAGTCGTATTCGGCCAGCTGTTTGTGCAGGCGGCGCTCTTCGAGGAAGTTGTCGATGATGCGGCGTTTGGTCAGGTTGGTCTTGGCAACTTCCACCGCAGGCTCGGCATCGTCTGCATCGTCCGCGACAAAGTCTTCGTCCAGTTCGAGGTCTTCTTTGTCTGTGCTCATCTATTCCACTCCAGGCCCATTACCAGGGGCCATTTGCGCACCTTATAGCGGCAAAAATTGAGCGGGTAAAAAAGATTTTTTCAATCAGAAGATCGCCGGATTCTATGGTCGATCAATCGTCCGAGGTCTTGGCCTTGTACTCGCACAGGTCTTCGATGCGGCAGGCGCCACAGCGCGGTTTGCGCGCGGTGCAGACGTAGCGCCCATGCAGGATCAGCCAGTGGTGGGCGTCGAGCAGATAATCCCTGGGCACGAACTTGAGCAGCTTCTTCTCCACCTCCAGCACATTCTTGCCCGGGGCGATGCCGGTGCGGTTGCTGACGCGGAAGATGTGCGTGTCCACGGCCATGGCCAACTGACGAAAGGCGGTGTTGAGCACCACGTTGGCGGTCTTGCGGCCCACGCCGGGCAGGGCTTCGAGGTCCTCGCGGTTGTCCGGTACCTGGCTGCCGTGCTTCTCGATGAGGATGCGGCAGGCCTCGATGACGTTCTTCGCCTTGCTGTTGTACAGGCCGATGGTCTTGATGTACTCGGACAGGCCCTCGACGCCGAGGGCGTAGATTGCCTCCGGTGTGTTGGCCACCGGGAACAGCTTGGCCGTGGCCTTGTTGACGCTGACGTCGGTGGCCTGGGCCGAGAGCGTCACCGCCACCAGCAGCTCGAAGGAGTTGCTGTAGGCAAGCTCGGTCTTCGGCTCGGGGTTGTCCTCGTGCAGGCGACGGAAGATTTCCAGGCGTTTGGCTGCGTTCATGGCTCAGGGATTCTGGCGTAGCCCGGATGCAATCCGGGGTGGTTTCGGCATTCCCGGATTGCATCCGGGCTAGGGTTTGTCGCTCACCTGGGCGCCATCATTCGATGACTCCGGTGACCCGCACGCGGCGGCTCTGTGCCGGCGCCTCGGGCGCAGCGGCCCTGGCCCGTTCGGCGGCGATCTGGTCGATGCGGTTCTTGCCGGCGATCAGCAGGCCCAGGACGATGAAGGCGCCCGGCGGCAGGATGGCCAGCAGGAAACCGCGGTAGTCCTGCACCAGGGTGAGCTTCCAGTCGGCGGCGACCGGGCCGAACAGCAGGTGCATGTTGGCGAACAGGGCGCCCGTGCCGAGCAGCTCGCGTATCGAGCCGATCAGCACCAGCACCACGCCGAAGCCCAGACCCATCATCAGGCCGTCATAGGCGGCGCGGGCCGGGTCGTGCTTGGCGGCGAAACCGTCGGCGCGGCCGAGGATCACGCAGTTGGTGGTGATCAGCGGGATGAAGATGCCGAGGATCTGGTACAGCTCGTAGGTGTAGGCCTGCATCAGCAGTTCGATGCAGGTGGTCAGTGCGGCGATGATCATGACGAAGGCCGGCAGGCGCACGGCGGTGTTGACCACGCCACGTACCAGCGACACGGCGGTGTTGGAGCAGATCAGCACCACGGCGCTGGCCAGTGCCAGGCCGAGGGCGTTGACCGTGGAGTTGCTCACCCCGAGCAGCGGGCAGAGGCCGAGCAGCTGCACCAGCGCCGGGTTGTTCTTCCACAGGCCGTTGAGGGTGATGTCGCGATAGCTGGTCATCGTTCATCCTCCGTCAGGCCCAGCAGCTGGGCGCGATGGCTGGCGAAGTAGCGCAGGGCGCCGTGCACGGCCTTGACCACGGCACGCGGGGTGATGGTGGCACCGGCGAACTGGTCGAAGTCGCCGCGATCCTTCTTCACCGCCCAGCCTTCCTCGTCGGGATCGCTCAGGGACTTGCCGGCGAAGCCGAGTATCCAGTCGCTCTTGGCCAGCTCGATGCGGTCGCCCAGGCCGGGGGTTTCCTTATGGCTGAGCACACGCACGCCGGCCAGGCGACCGTCGGCGTAGATGCCCACCAGCAGGTGGATGGCGCCACTGTAGCCGTCCGGCGCGGTGACCGGCAGGATCAGTGCACTGGGCTGGCCGTCCTTGAACGCCAGGTAGGCCGACTGCGGGCTGCGGTGGCCCAGTTCCGGCGCGTCGAGTTCGATGCGATTGTCCAGCAGGTGGTTGTCGTAGCTGCCGGCCGGCAGGATTTCGGCGAGGGCGCGCACTTGCGCCTCGCGCTCGGCGTTGGCGATGCGCTCGGCGGTGCCTTGTTGCAGCAAGGCGACGCTGCCCACCGTGGCGATGGCGAACAGGCCAAGCACCAGGGCGTTCTTCAGCATCGAGCGGCTGATTTCCGGCAGCATGCTCATTCTCCCAGCTTGAAGCCGCTGTTGGGCTTGCGATGGCCGTAGCTGCGCGGCCGCGTGTAGTAGTCGATGGTCGGGGCCGCGAGGTTCATCAGCAGCACCGCGAAGGCCACCGCATCCGGGTAGCCGCCCCAGGTGCGGATCACGTAGACCAGCACGCCGACGCCGATGCCGAACACCAGCCGGCCACGATTGCTGGTGGCGCCGGACACCGGGTCGGTGACGATGAAGAAGGCGCCGAGCATGGTCGCGCCGGTGAGCAGGTGGAACAGCGGCGAGCCATTGGAGTCGGAGCCGCTGCCGTTCCAGAACAGCAGGCTCATGACGAACAGCGCAGCGAGCATGCCCACCGGTGCGTGCCAGGTGAACAGGCGCTTGTGCAGCAGGTACAGGCCGCCGGCGAGGAAGGCCAGGTTGACCGCCTCGCTGCCCGCACCGCCGAAGCGACCGAAGGCCAGGTTGCTGGCGTACAGTTCGTCGATGGTCAGGCTCTTGTTGACCTTCAGGGCGTCGAGTGCGGTGGCCTGCGCCCAGCCGTCGGGCAGGCTGGCCAGGCCAAGGATGTGCTTGATCCCGTCCAGCGCGGCGACGCCGTGCGGTGCGGGCCAGCTGGTCATGTCGACGGGGAAGGAAATCAGCACCACCACGTAGCCGACCATGGCCGGGTTGAACGGGTTCTGCCCGAGGCCGCCGTAGAGCTGCTTGCCGAAGCCGATAGCGAAGCCGCAGGCGACCAGCGTCAGCCACCAGGGCGAGTAGGGCGGCAGGGCCACGGCCAGCAGCACGGCGGTGACCAGGGCGCTGTAGTCCTTGAGGAAGAACGCCAGCGGGCGCTTGCGTGCGGCCAGCAGCGCGGCTTCGAAGCCCAGTGCGCAGAGGCTGGCCCAGACCAGATTGAACAGGGTGCCGATGCCGAACAGCCAGGTCAGGGCGAAGATGCCCGGCACGGTGGCCAGCAGCACCTGCAGCATGACCTGCTGGGTACGGTTGCTGCCCGTGGCGTGGGGCGATGTGATGCGGGGCAGGGCCATCGGCGCTCCTGTTACTGCGTCCGTGTTGATCGCAGTAGGTATTCATTCCCCGGATTGCATCCGGGCTACGGTGGTCTGTGTTGCCCGGATGCTCTGGGCTTTGTCGTTGTGCTGCCCGCCCCTGAGATAGTCCGGGGCGATCGTTACGTCTGGTATTCGGCCAGCTTGCGTTCGGCCTCGGCCAGGCGGCTGCGAGCCTGCTCCAGTGCATCGGCTGCGGCGCTGTCGTCACGTTCGAGCTTGCGCAGGTCGGCGCGGGCGAAGGCGACTTCGGTCTTCAGCGCCTTCTGCTCGGCATCCACGCCGGGGCGCTCGGTGCGTACCAGCTGCGGTGCCGGTTTGTCCGAGTTTTCCTCGGCGGCATGCAGGGCCTGCTCGGCTGCGGCCAGGGCATCGCGCAGTGGTTGCAGCGCGCTTTCGTCGCTGCCGGCCTTCTCGGCTTTCTTCAGTTCGGCGCGCTTCATCGCCAGCTCGATCTTGGCTTTTTTCAGCGCCTCGTCGCCGGCGGGCTTGGCGGTTGCGGCAGGCTTTGGGCTGTCCAGTTCGGTAAGGGCCTTCTCGGCGGCTTCCAGCTGCTGGCGCACGCGGGCGATCTCGGCCTGCTGTTCGTCGTCCGGGCTGTCGAGCTTCTCCAACTTGCGCAGCTGGGCCTTGAGCATGGCGGCTTCGATCTTGGCTTTTTTCAGCGCATCGTCGCCGGCGGGCTTGGCGGCTGCGGCAGGCTTTGGGCTGTCCAGTTCGGTCAGGGCCTTCTCGGCGGCTTCCAGCTGCTGGCGCACGCGGGCGATCTCGGCTTGCTGCTCGTCGTCCGGGCTGTCGAGCTTCTCCAGCTTGCGCAGCTGGGCCTTGAGCATGGCCGCTTCGATCTTGGCCTTCTTCAGCGCCTCGTCGCCGGCGGGTTTGGCAGCGACAGCGGGCTTCTCGCTGTCCAGTGCGGCCAGGGCCTTCTCGGCAGCTTCCAGCTGCTGGCGCACGCGGGCGATTTCGGCCTGCTGTTCGTCGTCCGGGCTGTCGAGCTTTTCCAGCTTGCGCAGCTGGGCCTTGAGCATCGCGGCTTCGATCTTGGCTTTCTTCAGCGCCTCGTCGCCAGCGGCTTTCGGTGCGGGCGCGGGGGCGGCAGCCTGGGCCTCGGCCAGCGCTTGCTGCGCGGCCTCGGCGGCACGGCGCAGCTCGGCGACCTGCGCCTGCAGCTCGGCGGTGTCGTGGGCGGCCAGTTGCTTTTCCGCCTTCTTCAGCGCGACCTGGGCCATGCTGGCTTCGATCTTGAGTTTCTTCAGCGCTTCATCCGCTGGCGAGGCCGCTGCTGCCGGAGGTGCTTCGGCCTGCGCCGCCTTGGCGCGCGCGGCTTTCTCGGCGCGGGCCTTGCGTTCGGCTTCCTTCTGCTCCTCGGCACGGCGCAGGCGTTCCTGGCGTTGCTCGAAGCGCTGCTTGGAGTGTTCGGCCTTGAGCTGCTTCTGCTCCAGCTCGCGAATCTCCGCCTTGGCCACGCGGTAGTACTGCACCAGCGGGATGCTCGACGGGCAGACGTAGGCGCAGGCGCCGCATTCGATGCAGTCGAACAGGTTGTGCGCCTTGAGCTGCTCGTGTTCCTGGCCCAGGGCGAAGAAATGCAGCTGCTGCGGCAGCAGGCTGGCCGGACAGGCCTCGGCACACTCGCCACAGCGAATGCAGGGCATGGCGGGCGCTGGCGCCGGCAGTTCCTCGGCGGTGCTGGCGAGCAGGCAGTTGCTGGTCTTGATCAGCGGCACGTCGAGGCTGGGCAGGGTGAAGCCCATCATCGGTCCGCCCATGATCAGGCGATTGAGCCTGCCCTGGTCGAGCCCGGCGAAGGCCAGCAGCTCGCGGACAGGCGTGCCGATCAGCGCCTCGACGTTGCCGGGCCGCGCCAGCGCGGCGCCGGTGAGCGTGGTGATGCGCGAGATCAGTGGTTTGCCCAGCAGCACGGCGTCATGGATGGCCACACAGGTGCCGACGTTCTGGCAGAGGATGCCGATATCGGCCGGCAGCCCACCGCTGGGCACCTCGACGCCGGTGAGGATCTGGATCAGCTGCTTCTCGCCGCCGGACGGGTACTTGGTGGGGAACACCCGTACCTGGAAATCGTGCCCGGCGCAGGCGGCCTGCACTGCGGCGGCGGCTTCGGGCTTGTTGTCCTCGATGCCAATCAGCACCTGCTCCGGCTGGATCAGGTGGGCCAGCACGGCGATACCGGCCACCAGTTCGGCGGCGCGCTCGCGCATCAGCACGTCATCGGCGGTGATGTAGGGTTCGCACTCGGTGCCGTTGATGATCAGCGTGTGGATCTTCTGCGTCGGCCGCGCAGTGAGCTTGACCGCCGTGGGGAAGCCGGCGCCGCCCAGGCCGTTGATGCCGGCCTCGCGGATCAGCGTCAGCAGTTCGCCGGGCTCCAGGCTGCGGTAGTCGGCGGGGGGCGTCAGTGGCAGCCACTCATCCAGGCCGTCGCTGTCGATGACGATGGCCGGCGCCAGCATGCCGGAGGCATGTGGGTAGGGCTGCTCACCGATGCAGGCGATGGTGCCGGAGGTCGGTGCGTGCAGCGGCACGCTGACGAAGCCGTTGGCCTCGGCGATCTTCTCGCCCTTGCGCACGCGCTGACCGACCGCCACGCAGGGCTCGGCGGCGGCGCCGATATGCTGGCCGAGCGGCAGCACCAGGCGCTTGGGCAGGGGCAGCGCCTGGACCGGCGTGCGGTTGGACAGGTCCTTGTGCTCGGCCGGATGGATGCCGCCGGGGATGTCCCAGATCTTCATGGGGTCTTTCAGTACGGCGCTCATGCGGCCTGCTCCCGGTCACTGGCAATCAGCTGGCCGGGCGCCAGTGGCTTGTCCCATTTCCAGCTCTGCACCGTGCTGCCGACTTCGAGCATGTCGATGCAGTCCACCGGGCAGGGCTCGACGCACAGGTCGCAGCCGGTGCACTCGCTGACGATCACCGTATGCATCTGCCGCGCCGCGCCGACGATGGCGTCCACCGGGCAGGCCTGGATGCACTTGGTGCAGCCGATGCACTCCGCCTCACGGATGAAGGCGACCATCTGCGGCTTCTCGCCTTCCACCGCGTCCAGTGGCTCCGGCTCGACGTCGAGCAGGTCGGCCAGGGCGGCGATGGTCGCCTCGCCACCGGGCGGGCACTTGTTGATCTTGTCGCCGCCGGCGATGGCCTCGGCGTAGGGCTTGCAGCCGGGGTAGCCGCACTGGCCGCACTGAGTCTGCGGCAGCAGGGCGTTGATCTGCTCGGCGATGGGGTCGCCCTCGACGCGAAAGCGCACGGCGGCGAAGCCGAGGATGGCGCCGGCGATCAGGCACAGCGCGAGCAGCGCGGCGATCGCGACCAGGACCAGGCTCATAGCTTGATCAGCCCGGAGAAGCCCATGAACGCCAGCGACATCAGGCCGGCGGTGATCATGCCGATGGCTGCACCCTGGAAGGACTTGGGCACGTCGGCGATGGCGATGCGCTCACGCATGGCGGCGAACAGCACCAGCACCAGGGAGAAGCCCAGGCCGGCGGCGAAGCCGTTGACGGTGGCGGTGATGAAGGTGAACTCGCTCTTGTTGGCGTTGAGCAGGGCCACGCCGAGCACGATGCAGTTGGTGGTGATCAGCGGCAGGAAGATACCCAGCACGCGGTACAGCAGGGGGCTGGTCTTGTTCACCACCATCTCGGTGAACTGCACGGTCACGGCAATCACCAGGATGAAGCTGATGGTGCGCAGGAACTCCAGGTCCAGCGGTTTCAGCACGTATTGCTGCACCAGGTAGCTGCACATGGCCGCCAGCGTCAGCACGAAGGTGGTGGCCAGCGACAGGCCGATGGCGGTTTCGATCTTCTTCGACACGCCCATGAACGGGCACAGGCCGAGGAACTGCACCAGCACGAAGTTGTTGACCAGGATGGCGCTGACCATGATCAGGACGAGTTCGGTCATCGGGTTGCCGTCGAATGCGCAAAGGCCTTAGGAAAAGGGCGCCTATTATCGGGAAGCAGCCCTGGCCATACAAGCCGCATGCGGCGAATCGCCTGCACTTGGCGACCATTCGTCACAGCTGGACTCAGTGACGGGTGAGGCGTCGCCACAGTTTGCGCAGGCCGAGGGCCAGGGGGAACAGCACGATGAGGAATGGCAGGCTGTAGCCGATGAACTCGATCAGGTTGGCGGTGCCTTCGGCGAGGTTGTCCTGCAGGCGCGAGAACGCTTCGCCAATGCGCCCCAGGGGCGAACGCTCGTAGGGGCTGCTGAAGCGCAGGGTCAGCAGGTTGGTGTCCAGGCGCCGTTGCTGCTGGGCGGCGTCCTGGGCGATGGCCTGCAGCTGCACTTCCAGGGCGGCCTGTTCACGGGCCAGGGCGAGCAGGTCGGCGACGGCGAGGTCGTCGCGTTTCTCGAACTGCTGCAGGGTGCGCTGCTGGCGCAGCAACTGCTCGTGCTGGCGACGGTTGTCGGCAACCGCCTGGGCCAGGTCCTCGGCGTGGGTGGTGCGGCTGGTCAGTTCACCGTCTGCGCTGGCGAGCAGGGTGATGGCCTCGACGCCATCGGGGACGATGCGCAGGGTCAGTTCGCCACGCGGCGCCTGGCCGCTGCTCTGTTGCGCCGTGATCAGGCTGCAGGCGCCGAAGCGCTCGCTCAGGCACGCCTCGCGGGTAGCCGCGATACGCTCGCCGATACGCTCGGCGGGCAGTTCGATGGCCACATGGTGTTCATAGGCCAGGTAGCTGTCGGCCTTGTTGCGTTCGCCCTGCAGGGCGCCGCCCTGCGGCAGGCCCGACGGGTCTGAACAAGCCGCCAGGACGAACGCAAGCGTTGCCACCATCCATGGTTTCATCGAGGCCTCCTGGCGTGTGAATTACTTGACGCGCTGGCCCGGCTTGGCGCCGCTGTCCGGGCTGAGCAGGTAGATATCTTCACCGCCGGGGCCGGCCGCCAGGACCATGCCTTCGCTGATGCCGAACTTCATCTTGCGCGGCGCCAGGTTGGCGACGTACAGGGTCAGGCGGCCTTCCAGCTTGCTCGGGTCCGGGTAGGCGGACTTGATGCCGGAGAACACGTTGCGCTTCTCGTCACCGATATCCAGCGACAGGCGCAGCAGCTTGTCGGCGCCCTCGACGAATTCGCACTTCTCGATCAGCGCGATGCGCAGGTCGACGGCGGCGAAGGCATCGAAGTTGATCTCGGCCGCCAGCGGGTCCTTGGCCAGCTCGCCGTTGCCCTGTGGTTTGGCGGCTTCGGCGGCCAGATCTTCCTTGGAGGCTTCGGTCATGGCGTCGATCTTCGCTTGTTCGATACGGGTCAGCAGCGGGTTGAACGGGTTCAATTGGTGGTTGGCCAGCGGCAGCGCCAGGTCGGCCCAGGTCTGCGGGGCGACATTGAGGAAGGCCTCGGCATCGGCGGCCAGTTGCGGCAGCACCGGCTTGAGCATGATCACCAGCTGGCGGAACAGGTTGATGCCCAGGGCGCAGATTTCCTGCACCTCGGCCTGCTTGCCTTCCACCTTGTTCAGGGCCCAGGGGGCCTTGTCGGCGATCCAGGCGTTGGCGCGGTCGGCCAGCGCCATGATCTCGCGCATGGCGCGGGAGAAGTCGCGCGCCTCGTAGGCCTCGGCGATGCTCGGCGCGGCGGCGCGGAAGGCGTTCCACAGCTCCGGCTCGGGGTCGGCGGCGACCAGCAGGCCGCCGTTGCCCTTGTGGATGAAGCCGGCGCAGCGGCTGGCGATGTTGACCACCTTGCCGACCAGGTCGGAGTTGACCTTCTGCACGAAGTCCTCGAGGTTCAGGTCGAGGTCATCGACGCCACGGCTCAGCTTGCTGGCGTAGTAGTAGCGCAGGTATTCCGGGTTCAGGTGGTCCAGGTAGGTGCGCGCCTTGATGAAGGTGCCGCGCGACTTGGACATCTTCTGCCCGTTGACGGTCAGGTAGCCGTGCACGTTGACGGCGGTCGGCTTGCGGTAGCCGGCGCCTTCGAGCATGGCTGGCCAGAACAGGGCGTGGAAGTTGACGATGTCCTTGCCGATGAAGTGATACAGCTCGGCGCTGGAGTCCTTGCCCCAGAAGGCGTCGAAGTCCAGTTCCGGGCGGCGCGAGCAGAGGTTCTTGAAGCTGGCCATGTAGCCGATCGGCGCATCCAGCCAGACGTAGAAGTACTTGCCCGGCTCATCGGGAATCTCGAAGCCGAAGTAGGGCGCATCGCGGCTGATGTCCCACTCCTGCAGGCCGCCGTCGAGCCATTCGGCGATCTTGTTGGCGACCGCCTCCTGCAGGGCGCCGGAGCGGGTCCACTGCTTGAGCATGGCTTCGAAGTCCGGCAGCTTGAAGAAGAAGTGCTGCGACTCCTTGAGCACCGGGGTGGCGCCGGAGATGGCCGACTTCGGGTTCTTCAGCTCGGTCGGCGAGTAGGTGGCGCCGCACTTCTCGCAGTTGTCGCCGTACTGGTCCTCGGTGCCGCACTTCGGACAGGTGCCCTTGATGAAGCGGTCGGCGAGGAACATGCCCTTCTCGGGGTCGAAGTACTGGGTGACCGCGCGCGTGGCGATGTGGCCCTTGTCGCGCAGCGCCAGGTAGATCGAGGACGACAGCTCGCGGTTCTCTTCCGAATGGGTCGAGTGGTAGTTGTCGAAGGCCACGCCGAACTCGGCGAAATCGGCCATGTGCTCGGCGCGCACGCCGTCGATCAGTTGCTCGGGCGTGATGCCTTCCTTCTCAGCGCGCAGCATGATGGCCGAGCCGTGGGCGTCGTCGGCACAGACGTAGATGGCCTGGTTGCCGCGCAGTTTCTGGTAGCGCACCCACATGTCGGTCTGTACGTACTCGAGCATGTGGCCGAGGTGGATCGAACCGTTGGCATAGGGGAGGGCGCTGGTAACGAGGATCTTGCGGGCTTCGGTCATGGTGATCGGCTGCACTGGTAAAACGAGGGAAGTCAGCAACTATAAAGCAGCGACAGTCTGCAAGCCACCAGCGACAACGAGCGTCGTTGTTGCTCGCGGCGTGACGCTCGCGGCCCGTGGCTGCTGTTAAGATGACGCTCTGATTTCCTGCCTGCCTTCTGGAGTTCTTGCATGAGTGCCGTCACCCGCGAAGCGGTCGAAGCCTGTCTGCGTCAGTTCACCGACCCCCACCTCGATCAGGACCCGGTCAGCGCCGGCTGTCTGCATGAGGTCGACATCCAGGGCGGGCGGGTCTCCGTGCGCCTGGAACTCGGTTACGCCGCCGGCCTGTTCAAGAACGGCTGGGCGCAGATGCTGCAGATGGCGCTGGAGAACCTCGACGCCGTCGACAGTGCGCGCGTGCAGGTCGATTGCGTGATCGACTCGCACCAGGGGCAGGCCCAGGTGCCGGCCCTGCAAGGGGTGAAGAACGTGATCGCGGTGGCCTCGGGCAAGGGCGGCGTGGGCAAGTCCACCACCGCCGCCAACCTGGCGCTGGCGCTGGCCCGCGAAGGGGCGCGGGTCGGTATTCTCGATGCGGACATCTATGGCCCGAGCCAGGGCATCATGTTCGGCATCGCCGAGGGCACCCGGCCGCTGGTCAAGGAGCAGAAGTGGTTCGTGCCGCTCGAAGCCCATGGCGTGCAGGTGATGTCCATGGCCTTTCTCACCGACGACAACACGCCGATGGTCTGGCGCGGGCCGATGGTCAGCGGTGCGCTGCTGCAGCTGATCACCCAGACCGCCTGGAACGAGCTCGACTACCTGGTGGTGGACATGCCGCCGGGCACCGGCGACATCCAGCTGACCCTGGCGCAGAAGGTGCCGGTGGCCGGCAGCGTGATCGTCACCACGCCGCAGGACCTGGCCCTGCTGGATGCGCGCAAGGGCGTGGAAATGTTCCGCAAGGTGCACATCCCGGTGCTCGGCGTGGTGGAGAACATGGCCGTGCACATCTGCTCCAACTGCGGCCATGCCGAGCATCTGTTCGGCGAAGGCGGCGGCGAGAAGCTGGCCGCGCAGTACGGCGTCGAGCTGCTGGCATCGCTGCCGCTGTCGATGGCCATCCGCATGCAGGCCGACGACGGCAAGCCGACCACGGTGGCCGATCCGGAAAGTCAGATCGCCATGATCTATCAGGAGCTGGCACGCAAGGTGGGCGCGCGCATCGCCCAGGCCGGCAAGCCGAGCATGCCGAGCATCGAAATCAGTGATGATTGAGAGCGGCTGCGCAGCGGCCATCTGCTGACCCTCTCCCATTCATGGGAGAGGGCGCTCGGCGCAGCGGTTTTGGCTCTCGTGCTTGTCGGCGCATCCGTTCGGGGGCGCTGGGGACAACACTGTAGGTACTTCCGCAGTGCGGTGCCGCCAGCATCACCCTCTCCCCCAGCCCCTCTCCCGCAAGCGGGAGAGGGTAGCGCCGACGCTCCATTGGCTTCGCCCCAGCCACCCTGGGCTGCCGCTTTTGTAGGAGCGGCTTCAGCCGCGAATCTCGCGCATCGATCCGCTCCCACAGGGCGTACAAACAGGCACAAAAAAGCCCCGCACTAGGCGGGGCTTTTTCAGCAGCTCAAAAGCGCAGATCAACCAACGATCTGAACTTCTTCAGCTTGCATGCCTTTCTGGCCACGGGTAGCCACGAAGGAAACCTGCTGGCCTTCCTTCAGGGTCTTGAAGCCGTCGGCCTGGATGGCTTTGAAGTGAACGAACAGGTCGTCACCGGATTGCGGAGTGATGAAGCCGTAGCCTTTCTCATCGTTGAACCACTTGACGGTGCCAGTCTGACGATTGGACATGTTGATGTCTCCTAACAAAAGTAATAGCAGCCCTGGAAAAGCCCAGGCCGGGACTGAGTGCAACGAGTACTAGGAGTCGGACGATGTTTGGATCGAAATCTAGGCATCTAGTAGCGATTCGCGGTGACACATGCAGCACAGTGGGCACACCATACGTGTTTTTATCGCCAAGTGCGAATGGTCGATGCAGCTTTTTTTGCAAATAATGACCAAGCGCTCGGCGGGCAATCTTTGATGCGTGGCGCGCGCATCGGTAAGATGCGCTCACTTTTTCGTAATCGCCCACTCAGGACCCTTCGCCATGAGCATCAAATCGGACAAGTGGATTCGCCGCATGGCCCAGGAACACGGCATGATCGAGCCCTTCGTCGAGCGCCAGGTGCGTGGCGCCGACGCCAGCCGGGTGATCTCCTACGGTGTCTCCAGCTACGGCTACGACGTGCGCTGCGCGGATGAATTCAAGGTGTTCACCAACATTCACTCCGCCGTGGTAGACCCGAAGAACTTCGACGAGAAGAGCTTCGTCGACATCAAGAGCGACGTCTGCATCATCCCGCCGAACTCCTTCGCCCTGGCCCGCACCGTCGAGTACTTCCGCATCCCGCGTGACGTGCTGACCATCTGCCTGGGCAAGAGCACCTACGCGCGCTGCGGCATCATCGTCAACGTCACGCCGCTGGAGCCGGAATGGGAAGGCCACGTGACCCTGGAGTTCTCCAACACCACCAACCTGCCGGCCAAGATCTACGCCAACGAAGGCGTGGCGCAGATGCTTTTCCTGCAGTCCGATGAGGCCTGCGAGGTCTCCTACCGTGACCGTGGTGGCAAGTACCAGGGCCAGACCGGGGTGACACTGCCCAAGGCCTGATGTTTTCGCAGGCATGAAAAAGCCGGGCGCTTGCCCGGCTTTTTTCTGCCCGTTGCTCAGGGCACCAGAGGCAGCTCACGCTTGTGGCGGGTGTTGTCGTAGGTGCGCACGATGGTGGCATAGGCCTCGTCACTGACGGCCTCGCCATGCAGGAAGGCGTCGATCTCGGCATAGGTCACGCCATGCGCTTCCTCGTCCGGCTTGCCCGGGCGCAGTTCTTCCAGGTCGGCGGTCGGGGTCTTCATCACCAGGTGTTGCGGCGCCCCCAGGTGCCTGGCGATGGCGCGTACCTGGTTTTTCACCAGGCCGGACAGCGGGGCAAGGTCGCAAGCGCCATCGCCGAACTTGGTGAAGAAGCCCATCACCGCCTCGGCTGCGTGGTCAGTGCCGATCACCAGGCCGTTGTTGGCGTTGGCGATGGCGAATTGGGCGACCA
Organism: Pseudomonas sp. REST10; assembly: GCF_029542605.1. NCBI lineage: Bacteria > Pseudomonadati > Pseudomonadota > Gammaproteobacteria > Pseudomonadales > Pseudomonadaceae > Pseudomonas > Pseudomonas sp. REST10. The sequence continues at coordinate 1,783,221 of NZ_CP035677.1, forward strand.
TGCGGATGCGCGCCTTGACGTTGCCGACGACGAAGTCGCGGCGGGCGTCGCTCAGCTTCTGCAGGTGGGTGACCTGCTCGCCGAGGCCGTTGACCGCCCCGGCGATGTTCACGGTGTCGTCCTCGTCGGCGCGGATGAATTTCAGCGAGTCCTGAGCATCGTGCTCATCGTGCTGAGCGTTGTGCGGCAGGCGCACGGCGATGAAGCGGTAGGCGCTGTCACCGGTTTCCGTGCGCAGTTCCTCGACTGCAAGCTGCGCCAGGCGCCCGGCGGTGAGGGAGTCGACGCCACCGCTGATACCCAGCACCAGCACCTTGAGGCCGGATTGCTTGAGCACGTGCTTGATGAAGGTCTTGCGTCGCTCGATTTCCGCGTTCAGCGCGGCGTCGTCGGCGAACGGCGGCACCACGTCGAGGGCGGCGGCGATTTCGGCTTGGCGGTTGCTCATGTCTGGGTCCTCACTGGGTCACGCGAAAGACGTGTTTCAGGTAGCTGACGAAATTCTCGTCGCGGCATTGGGTCTTGCCGGGCGTGTCGGAAATCTTCGCCACGGGTTGGCCGTTGCAGGCGATCATCTTGATCACGATGTTCATCGGCTCGACGCCGGGGATGTCGCAGGTCAGGTTGGTGCCGACCCCGAAGCTTACGTGGATTCGCCCGGAAAGTGCACGGTAGAGGCGCAGCGACTTCTCCAGGTCGAGCCCGTCGGAGAACACCAGGGTCTTGCTCAGCGGATCGATGCCGAGCTTCTCGTAGTGGGCGATGGCCTTTTCCGCCCAGACCAGCGGGTCGCCCGAGTCGTGGCGCAGGCCGTCGAACAGCTTGGCGAAGTACAGATCGAAGTCGGCCAGGAAGGCGTCCATGGTGATGCAGTCGGTCAGGGCGATGCCCAGCTGGCCCCGGTACTCGCGGACCCAGCAGTCCAGTGCGGCGCTCTGGCTGTCGATCAGGCGCGGGCCGAGCTGCTGGTGGGCCATCAGCCATTCGTGGGCCATGGTGCCGATGGGCTTGAGTTCGAACTCGCGGGCCAGGTGCAGGTTGCTGGTGCCGACGAAGCGCCCGGGGAAGTCGCGCTTGAGGATGCGCACGGCCTGCTCCTGCGCACGGTAGGAGAAGCGCCGGCGGGTGCCGAAGTCGGCGAGCTGGAAGCCGGCCAGCTCGTCGTCACTGGCCTCGCTGCGCAACCAGTCGATTTTCTCGTAGAGGCGCTCGGCGGCCTGCTCCAGCACCACTTCGCGGTAGCGATAGCGGTTGCGCACTTCGCTGATGATGGCCAGCAACGGCACTTCGAAGAGGATCACGTGCAGCCAGGGGCCGCGCAGGCGGATGCTCAACTGGCCGTCTTCGATGCTGGTGTGCACGTAGCGCAGGTTGAAGCGGAACAAGCTGAGGAAGCGGATGAAGTCCGGCTTGATGAACGGGATGCGCTCGAGGAAGGCCAGCTGGTCGACCGTCAGGCTCAACTCGCTGAGGCGCTCGAACTGGTAGCGAATCTCGGCCAGGTAGGGGGTCAGGTCTTCACTGTTGCGGCAGCGGAACTCCCATTCCACCTCGGCATTGGGGTAGTTGTGCAACACCGCCTGCATCATCGTCAGCTTGTACAGGTCGGTATCGAGCAGGTTCTGCACGATACGGTCGGCGAAAATGCTGTCGCTCATCCTTGGGTCTCCAGAGTCAGGATCGCATCCAGCTCTTCCTGGCTGGCGGCGAGGGTAATGCCGGCGTCGTTCATCGCGCGGCAGGCCGGCACGGCCGTTTCTTCGGCGATGGCGCGGCAGGCGGGCAGGTAGACGATCACCTCGAAGCCTGCACGGCGCAGTTGCAGAGCGGTGGTCTTGACGCAGTAGTCCAGCGCCAGGCCGCCGACCAGTACACGCTCGACGCCATTGTGCCGGAGAAACTCGATCACGCCCGTGCTGCGCTTCTCGGCCAGGTCGTGGTAACAGGCGCCGTAGGGGTGCAGGTCCGGTTCCACGCCTTTCCACACGAAGTAGTCATAGTCCAGCGGCGCGGGCAGGCCGTCGAGCAGTTCGAAGCCAGGGGTGCCGGGTACGCAGTGGCTGACCCAGGTCAGGTCGGCATTGGCCAGGGGCAGGGGGCGCAGCATCTCCGCGTGGCTGTCGACGACCCAGGCGGCCTGCGGGCTGTGCGCATCCTTGCTGCCGATGCGCAGCTGCGCCCGTGCGGCCAGCTGATTGAGCGCCGGCACGATGGCATCGCCCTCGGGCACCGGCAGCTCGTTGGGGCACAGCGGGGTGAAGCCTTTCTGGGCATCGACGTCGAAGCTGGCGATCTTCATGGTGTGCCTCCTTTCTGCGTGTAAGTGACTACATATTCCATCTGATGAAATATGTAGTCAAGCGTTTATCTGATTTTCCACGTGAAAAAAACCGCCTTATTGGTCAAGATGAAATAAGTACACGGAGGAGCAGGTGACAGGATGAGTGCAGTGGAGGTTCTTGCCGGGGTCGATATCGTGGCCTTGCGCCTGAGTGAGGCGGGGGCGCTGCAGGTGTTGTTGATTCGCCGTCAGCGTGAGCCTTATGCGGGGCAGTGGGCATTGCCCGGTGTGCTGGTCAATGGTCGTTGCGTCGATGCCAGCCTGGATGCCGCCGCCGAGCGGGCGCTGGCGGACAAGGCGCGGCTGCGGCCGCACTACCTGGAACAGGTAGCGACGGTGGGCAATGGCGTGCGCGACCCGCGTGGCTGGTCGCTGAGCACCTGCTACCTGGCACTGCTGGCGGCGGACGTCGAGCCGGAAGACGACGACCTGCGTTTCGTCGACCTGCAGGCGGTCCTCAGCGGGCAGCAGGCGTTGCCCTTCGATCATGCGCAGCTGGTGCGCCTGGCCGCCGAACGCCTGCAGGGCAAATCGGTATACAGCTCGTTGCCGCTGTACCTGCTGGTACCACGCTTCACCGTGACCGAGGCACTGGCGGCGTTTCAGGCCTGCCTGGGCGAGCCGGTGCAGCACACCACCCTGCGTGGGCGTCTGGAGCGGATGAAGGCGCAGGGCTGGATCGCCGATACCGGTGAGAAGAACTACCCGAAGATGGGGCGGCCACAGCATCTGCTGGAGCATCGTCCGCAGGCGGGAGAGGCCTTCATCTTCGACCGCAGCCTGCTGGCGTAGAGGGTTTGCCTGATTGCGGGCAAAAAAATAGGCGCCATGGGCGCCAGGGGAGCATTTCAATCGATGCACAGGTTCAGAGCCTGCTTCGAGCGAGAAGTTCAATCCACTGATGCAGAAATGCCATCTTTTTTTTCTGCAGGCAAAAGAAAAGGCGCCAGGGGCGCCTCAAATCGATGATCTATGGAGTAAGTCGATTACTCAGAGTCTGGCGCTGAGGAAAAGGTTCAGCGCCAGCCGACGAACGGTCATCACTTGCCCGGCATCAGCAGCAGACGCTGGCTGCCATAGACCTTGTCCAGGTTCTGCGCCTTGAACGGGAAGCTCATGTAGCCGCCCTTGAGCCAGGCCTCGATGCCATCGGCGTAGTGCGGGCTGGCCGGGTTGCCGGACTGCCCCGAACTGTTGACGCCGATCAGCGGCTCATCGGCGGAAAAGTCCACGACGATGCGCATGGCCGGGATCAGGAAGGTAGTGAAGTCCTGACCCCAGGGATAGGCCGCGACGTTCAGGGTGCCGTGGTCACCACCGGCCGGGTAGGGGCCGCGATCCAGGTAGCCTTTGAGGGCGTTGATGCTGGTGCGCTGGCTGGCGCTCATGTAGGGCGCCAGGCGTGTGGTGTCGGTGACCCATTCGTAGGTGTGCAGCTTGCCCCACTGCCAGTTGCGGCGCTCGCTGCCCAGGCGGTTCTCCAGCAGCGTGATGCTGGCGGCCAGGCTGCGCGCCAGGATGGCTGGCTTGTCTTCCTTCTGCGGGGTGCGGATGTCATCCCAGAACGGGCTGTCAGGACGGCCGAGCAGGTGGTCGGCCTGCGCCGAATAGGACAGGTTGGCGGTTTCCACCAGGGCCTGCCAGGCCGGATTGTCTTCCGGGCCCAGCTCGTCGAGGAAGGTCTGCCGGACGCTCTCCTGCATGAATGCACCGTAGACGGCCGCATCGGCCGAGCTGGCGGTGAGCTTGCCGTCGAAGGCCAGCAGGCGCCGCAGCGCTTCATCGGCGCGCTCGCGCTGGCCGCTGGGCAGCGCGGCGATCGCCTGGCGCAGCGGCTCGTGCATGGACGGGTCGTTGAACATTGCCTGCAGCTTGGCGACGAACGGGGAGCTTTGGTCGTACTGCATGGCGATCATGCTGCGGCCATCGTGACGGCCGTTGCCCGCCAGTTCGGCGATGCGCTCGGCGCGTTCCGGGTAGAACCAGGAGCTGGACAGCTGCATGCCATAGCCGGGTTCGACGCTGCGCTGGTTGGCGGTGCCCAGCCAGCCTTGCGGCGGGTCCTGGTCGTAGGGATGCAGCATCGGATCGGCGTAGCCGTCCCAGGCGTAACGCTGGTCCCAGCCGGGGGAGGGCAGCAGGCCACGGCCTTCGCGCCGGTTCGGGTAGCGACCGGTGACCTGCCAGCCGATGTGCTGGGCATCGGCGAAGACGATGTTCAGCGGCATCGCGCGGATTTCCCGGGTGGCTTCGAAGGCGGCATCTACCGACTGCGCACGGGACAGGTCGAAGAAGGCGTCGAGGCTCTTGTCGCGCTCGAACTGGGTGGTCTTCAGGGCCAGGCCGTAGCCAGTCTGCAAGGGCAGGGGCTGCAGCATGTGCTTGCGCTCGCCCAGTACCGAGTTGAGCAGCGGGCCGTTGCGAGTCTCGTACAGGGTTTCGCGGATGGGGCGCTGGCCCTTGATGAAGAAGGTCTCCTGGCGCTCCATTACCGGCAGCCACTGGCCGTCGGCCTGGTACATCAGGCGACTGCCCTCGCGCTTGATGCGTTCGAGGTAGATGTCCTGGTTGTCGCCCATGACCATGGTCATGCCCCAGGCCAGCTTGCCGTTGTACCCGGCCACCACGGCCGGCACGCCGGCCAGCGAAACACCGGCGGCCTGGTACTTGGGCGAGCGGATCTGCACGAAATTCCACAGCGACGGCATGCTCAGCGGCAGGTGCGTGTCGTTGGCCAGCAGGCTCTTGCCGCCACGGCTGCGTTCAGGGGCGATGGCCCAGTTGTTCGAGGCCGCGACCCCCAGCATGTGCTGCTCGGCGATCTGCGCGGCGCTGCGGGCGACCGCCTGCAGACCGGGCAACTGGCCCTTGAGATCGAGGCCGGCGAGTTTCTCCGCTTCGGCGAAGGGCAGCGGCTCATCCGGGTAGATCGGCAGCAGCCAGGGCAGCTTGTCGACGCCGACCTGCTGGGCCATCGTCAGCGCGGCGATTTCCTCCTGCAGGTTCACCGACAGGCCGAAGTTCAGCAGGCAGAACAGCAGCACCGAGTCCTCGGGTTTCCAGTACTCGGGGCGATAGCCGGATTCCGCCAGGTCCATCGGCAGGCGGTCGCGGTAGCGGAACAGGTAGGCATTGACGCCGCGTGCATAGACCTCGAAGAAGCGTTTCAGGCGCGGCGAGGCGTCGGCGTAGAGCAGCTCCGCGCTCTTCCTGAGGTTGACCGCGCGCATGAAACGGTCCATCTCCAGCACGCCCGGGCCGGCCATTTCCGCCAGGCGACCCTGGGCCAGCAGGCGCATGCCGACCATCTGGCTGAGGCGGTCGCCGGCGTGCACGTAGCCCAGGGTGAACAGCGCGTCGTGAAAGGTGCCCGATTCGATCAGCGGCATGCCGAGGGCATTGCGCCGTACCGATGCGCTTTCCGCCACGCCCTGGATGCGCTCGATGCCGCGGGTCGGCGGCACGCTGTCGGCATAGCGGCTGTTGAGCAGTGACTGGCAGCCACCGAGCGTGGTCAGGGATGCGGCAAGAGTCAGGCGGGCCAGCGTGCGCATGGCGGATATCCTTGGACAGGGGATGAGGCCGGTCGGGTGTCGACCGGCCACGAAGTCGCCAAGGTAAAGAGGCCGTTGCGACCTGGCAAGAGGGCTCAGGCGTTCGGCTGAGCGCGCTTGAGCCCGTCATCGAGCAGCCAGCGCGCGGCCGTGCGGGCGGCGGCCTTGTGCTGCAGTTCCAGCTCGTTGAAACGCTTCTCGAAGCGCCGCCGCTGCTCCTTGTCCAGCGCCTTCCAGGCCGCATGGGTCGGTACGTCGGTGGTCGCCTCGAAGAGCAGGTGGAACACCTGGCAGCGGCTGTCGTTGCTGAGGTCGCTGTCGTAGTTGTCGAGCAGCACCTTGATGCGGATGGCGCCCTCGATCAGCGGCAGCTGCTCGTCGAGCAGGCTGCTGGCCAGGATGTTCAGGTCACCACCGAGGCGCTCCTGGCGTTCCTGGCGAGCCTCCTCCTGGGCCTGTTGCCGGGCCCAGACGCGGCGCCAGAGGTGCCAGGCATAGGCGGCCAGGGCGGCGATCAGCAGCAGGCCGGCGAGCAGCAGGGACAGGGTCACGGCGTGCATGCCCGACTCAGGCGCCGTGGCACTTCTTGAACTTCTTCTGGCTGCCGCAAGGGCAGGGATCGTTGCGGCCGACGTCCTTCAGGGCGTTGCGCACCGGCTCCTGATGGCCGTGGTTGCAATGCGGGCCGTGGACATGGCCATGGTCGTGGTGATCATGGTCATGGTTGCAGTCAGGGCCGTGGACGTGGGGTTGGTTGCTCATGAGGGTTACTCCGGGATGAAATCGCCGGGAATTATCTCGCCATTGCGCGACATGTGCACGCTGCGGCTGAAGAGCATGCCGGTCTTCACTTCACCCTTGAGGCTGTAGCGGATCGGCTGGTCGGGTTTTTCCAGCATCTTCACCACCTGGCGGACATGGCGCCACAGGTTGGTGCGCACCGGCACGTCGAAGCTGTGATGACCATTGGCGGGCACGGTGAACCACTCACTGGCGGAACCGTCGGCCAGGGGAATGTCGTTGAGGGTGACCGCGTATTCCAGACCGCGTACCGGCAGGCTGACGCTGTTGGGATTGTCGATGCGAAAGCGCAGGAGGAACTCTTGTTCGAGTAGCCTGGCCTTGATTACGTCCACCTTGATGAGTCGGACATCCGGGTCCTTGAATCCACCCGTCATCCAGGTGGAGCATCCTGCGAGGCCTGAAGCAAGGCCAAAAAACATCAGTAGGCTGATAATTCTTATCATTTGCGCCTGAGAAAACATTTCATACCCCCATTGCGGCTCAGTGTAACAAGCAAGCGCTTGGCTGCAACTGGGGTGAGTCATTATTTTCAAGGAGATACCGCCGTTGCCCGTTGAACATTTGTAAAGCGTGATGCACGGATGAGAAGCCGGCAGTGTCAGCGCAAAACAACCTGCGCCATACTGAGTCGTGAATAGGACAGGAGTGTGACCATGAGTCGCTACGAGATCGCCTTCTCCGGGCAGTTGGTGCCGGGGGCGCAACTGGAGCTGGTCAAGGCCAACATGGCCAAGTTGTTCCAGGCCGATGCCCAGCGGATCGCCCAGCTGTTTTCCGGGCGTCGCATCGTGATCAAGAACAACCTCGACGCGGCGGCGGCGGAGAAGTACCGATCGACCCTGGAGCGGGCGGGGGCCCGTGTCGAAGTGATCGACATGGATATGCCGATCGAGGAAGTCGAACTGGCTCCACCACCACCCGCCGAACCGGCACCTGCGGCACCTGCGGCACCTGCGGCACCTGCTGCGGCAGCGGCGTCTGGCGGGGCCACGGCGGGGCGGCTGCAGGTGGCGCCGCGTGACGAATACATGGCGGCGTTCAGCGAGGTGGATGCCCCGGACTTCGGCATCGCCCCGGTCGGGGCGGACCTGCAGGACGCCAAGCCGGATGCCGAGGCGCCGCGCGTGGACCTGTCGCAGTTCAGCCTGGCGCCGGTGGGCAGTGACATGGGGCAGGCCAAGGCCGACGCGGCGGCGCCACCGCCGGATACGTCACACCTTAAGCTGCAGGAATAAGAGAAATGGGCCCGCATGTGCGGGCCCTGTCGTTTCAGCCAGCCTTGCACTGGGCCTTGGCGTCCTCGGGCTTGAGGTTGCGCACGGTGATGAAGAACAGTTCGCAGGTCTGCTGCTTGTCCGTCACCTGCCATTTCTGGGTGCAACTGGTGAGCGTCTGCTGCGGGTCATTGCCCGGGTTCTGGCCCATGCCGGCCTGCCAGCAGGCAGCACTGAGGTCCTGCCCCATGACCTTGATGCCGGTGGCGTTGGCCTTGGCTTCGCTGCCCTGGTTGTTGTCCGGGTCCGCCGCGTACCAGATGTAGCTCGGGTGGTTGGCGCCGAGAACCGACGTCTGCTGTCCGGGCGCCGAGGTGATCTGGCCAAGCCCCAGCACCGGCAGGGTCACGCCGTACTGCTGCTTGATCCAGTTCCGCACCGGGCTGCCGAAGGCAACCATGGGCAGGGTGCCGTCACCCTTGCCAGCGGTGAGCTCGCCGACCATGCGCTGCTGGTAGGTATTGAAGTAGCTGTACACGCCTTCCAGCGTGCTCCCCGCACTGGCTGGTGCCGCGATGGGCGCGATGTCGACGATGGTCTGGTAGGCCGGCGTCTGCTGCACCGGCACGCCGTTGTAGCTGAGCAGCGACGCCCAGCGATCGGTGGTGTTGGAGCGCAGATAGTCCTGCGCCTGGGTCAGCGAATAGTCTGGCGGGAAGTGCAGCAGCTCGACGCTCTTGCGGTTCTCCAGCGCCATGCCCAGGGGCAGGAAGAAGTACCAGTTGTACTGCCACTTGCCGTCGCTGTTCAGCTGGCTGGCGCCCTTGTAGGCCAGGTCGCCGGCATCGAGCAGTTGCTGCAGCGGCTTGCCATAGCCGTCGGGAGCACCCTTGAAGTCGGCCAGGATGCGTTCGCCGTGGCGGACCACGTTCACGCTGGCCTGCGGATAACCGTCCCGATCGAGGCTCTGGCGCAGGTAGTGCTCGACGGTCTGCTCCAGCGTCCAGTCGCGATAGCAGATCACGTTGCAGTTGTTCGGGTAGGCGAACAGCCGGCTGACGCGCTGGCTGTCGCCCAGGTCCACGGATTCCCCCTGCAGCCCGCCGGGCTGAGTGGCGCAACCTATGAGCAGGCTCGCCAGAATGACCGTCAAACCACTTTTCTTGTGCATGGCTCTCTCCTTGTTGAGTGTCCTTGCGGACGCTTCAACTCAAGCAGAAAGCGCGGAGAAAGCCAGTCAGGCGCTCAGGAAAGGGGCGCAGCACTTCTTGAATTTCTGGCCGCCCTGGCAGGGGCAGGGGTCGTTGCGTCCGGCCTTCAGGGGCACGGTCGGGTCGATGAAATACCAGCGGCCGTCAACCTGAACGAAGGCCGAGCATTCGCGATGACTGTGCTCGCCGTTGTCATCGTGCCAGCGGGCGACGAAGGTCACCTGGGCGTGCTCGGGCTTGCCCCCGAACACTTCGCGCTTCTCCACCTCGAGGCCGAGCCAGGTGCTCTGTGCGCTCCAGGCTGCCATGGCGTTGCGGTCGAGTGCCTGTTGCTGGGCGGGCAGGGTGGTCGCCACCAGGTAGTCCACCAGGCCCAGGACGTACGCGCTGTAGCGCGAGCGCATCAGCAGCTCGGCGCAGGGCGCGGGGGTACCGCCGTGATAGTGGCCGCAGCACTGGCTCAGCGGGTTGCCGCTGCCGCATGGGCAGTTGGGATCGAGTGGGTCCATCGTCACCACCAGTACTTGCCGAAATTTTGTGGATTGGCCCAGAACTTTGCGTTCAACCAGTCGGGAACTTGCTTGTAATCGAGCAGATCATAGGTGAACAGATGCAGGGTCTGTCCCTCGCGCTGGAACTGTTCGCTGGCTTGCATGGCCAGGGCGAAGAAGTCGGTTTCCTGCCAGTCGCCCGCCTGCAGATCGACCAGCGCGGCAACCCGGCTGGCGTTCAGGTTGCGGATGCCACCGAGCAGTTGCAGTCCGTCGCGCTTGGGCAAGTGCTCCAGGCAGTCGACCAGCAGGGCCAGGTCGAAACGCTGTGCGGCCAGTTCCGGCGCCAGGGGCGCAGCCGCTGCGGTGGTGACCTGACACTGCGGATGTGCCTCTTTGAAGGCATCGACAGCGGGTAGCTCGCTGGCACCGAGCAGCAACAGCTTCTCGGGTGTATAACGGGCTAGCAGTGCGGCAATCGCCTGCTGTGGAGTACGGGAGCTAAGGCTGGCAGTCATCGAACTTCCTCGAAAAGTCTGCAAAGACTAACGTGGTGTCGATATCAGGCCTAGAGTGAGAGAAAATTATCCGTGCTATGCGCTATAGCTGGCGGATTGTACAACTCGTGTCTTTACTACTATTGAGTCGGTTATGGGCCGATGAACATTGGAGACCTAAAGTATGAGTATCACAAGGAACGCTGTACCCCTGATTCTGGCTAGTACCCTGCTGACCGGTTGTGCCGGTCTGCAGAAAACCGACTGGCCCACCTGCGCAGCCGTCGGTGGTGTGGGTGGTGCTGCGTTAGGGGCAATCGAGAGCTCGAGCTGGGCGGGTGGCGGTGCGCTGGTTGGCGCCGGCATGGGCGCGGCCTATTGCTGGGTCCACGGTGCCGAGGCGCAGCAGGTCGAAGTCGTCGAGGAAGTCGTCGTCGAAGAGATGGCGCCTGAGCCGGCCGAAGCCGTACGCGTCGAGCTGGACGTCAAGTTCGACTTCGACAAGGCGCAGGTCAAGCAGGAAAGCTACGGCGACATCAAGGCGCTGGCCGACTTCATGAAACAGTACCCGCAGACCAGCACCGTGGTTGAAGGTCACACCGACTCCGTGGGCAGCGATGCCTATAACCAGGGTCTGTCCGAGCGCCGCGCCGGTGCCGTTCGTGACGTGCTGGTCAACCAGTACGGTGTCGAGTCCAGCCGCGTACAAGCCGTGGGTTATGGCGAAAGCCGCCCGGTCGCCGACAACGCCTCTGCCGATGGCCGCGCCATCAACCGTCGCGTGGAAGCCGAGGTCGAAGCTCAGCCGTAAGGCGCTTCGCCCCGTAGACGGCAGATGCGAACGAGCCCGGTCGGTGTACAACCGACCGGGCTCGTTCTTGTGCGATCCCCGCCTGCCGTCTTTACTCCTGTAATACCGGCATAACGCCGGTACACAGGAGACACCACCATGAGAACCCACCTTCTGAAGGTCATACCTTTTCTCTTGGTCAGCAGTGTTCTCTCTGGTTGTGCCACGACTTCCAGTACGGGAGACGCGCCGCTCAATCAAGGGAACTGGCCCCTGTGCAGTGCGATTGGAGCCCTGGCCGGTGGCGGCCTTGGTGCAATCGAGAGTTCTACCTGGGCAGCAGGCGGCGCCGTGGCCGGTGCGGTACTGGGTACCATCATCTGTTATGCGCAGGACGGCGACGAAGACGACGACGGCGTGTTCGATCGGCGTGATCGATGCCCGGGCACACCCGCTGGAACGCCGGTCCACCACAACGGTTGCCCGCTGCCGCAGTACCCGGCCAGTGTCGCCGAGGAACCGCCCATGGAGCCGCAGGTTCAGGACGAAGTCATCGTGCTCAGCGATCTGGGCAACGTGCTGTTCGCCTTCGACTCCGCCGAGCTGACGGGCGAGGCGAAACGCTTGCTGGCGGATGTCGCGACGCGACTGACAGGCGCCAACCTGGTGGCGGTCAAGGTTGTCGGGCACACCGACAGCGTCGGCAGCGATGCGTACAACCAGGGCTTGTCCGAACGTCGTGCGCGCAGTGTCGCCGACTTCCTCGTCGCCCAGGGTGTGCCAGCCGACAAGCTCAGCACCGAAGGGCGTGGCGAGAGCCAGCCGGTGGCGGACAACGGCAGCGATGCCGGACGTGCGGAAAATCGTCGAGTCGAGCTGTACGTTTCCCGCTGATCGATACGACCTGGTGCCCCCGGTGCATTCGCCCCGGGGGCACGTCCGTCTGGGCCAACGCCTGACAAAGTCCCGGAAAAAGACCCTTGCCGCTGGTGGTCGGCGCTGCGACCGGTTAACGTGCTGCGCTATCAGAAAGTCGCGAGCATGGGGGCGGGATGAAGTCATTGTTGACCGTGGGCAAGGCGCTGGTCTTGGTGTTCTGGGTGGTGTGTGGCGCGGCGCTGGCCAAGCGCTTCGGTGCACCGTTCGAGCAACTGCTCCTTGTGCTGGCCGCTGCCATGCTGCTCGTGCATGCGCTGCAGCTGTGGCTGTTCGCGGGCCTGCTGGTAGGGCGGGTCAACCCCTGGGGTGACCGGCTGCAGGTACTGCTGTTCGGCATCTTCCACCTGTATCCGATGAAAGCGACGAAGCAGCCCGCTCCCGTCGAGACGGCCTCGGTCGAGGAGGCTGCGCATGCGTAAGCTCGCCCTGTTGCTGTGCCTGTGCACTGGCGTCGCGCAGGCTGACAACCAGGTCAAGGTGCCTGCCAATGCGTTGATGCGCCTGCCTGTGGCCAGCGCCGCCCTGCAGCTGGACCGCCTGGAGGTCGCCGATCACGCGACGCTGATGATTCCGGCGAAGGTCACCGAACTGCGTATCGGCACCCTGCTGATGGGGCGCGAGGCGCGCATCGGCGTGGCGCCGAGCGATCAGCCGCTGCGCCTGGAGGTGCTGGATGCCGATGTCGGCGCCGGCGCCTGGATCAGCGCCAAGGGCGCCGCAGGCACCTACAGCAAGGCCGCCACGCCCGGGCGGGAAATCAAGCTGAAACTGCACAAGCTGACGTTCGAGTCCCTGACCCTGGACGTGCGTGGCGGTCGTGGTGCGCCGGGTTACGCCGGGCTCGATGGTGCCCATGGCAAGCCGGGTGGTTGTACCTGGGGCCAGGCCAGTGCCGGCTACGATGGCCAGGACGGCACCGACGGGCATGCCGGCGCGGCGGGTGGCAACGTGGTGCTGGAAGTGCCGCACCATGTCGAGGTCGAGCGCCTGCAGGTGTTGCTCGACGGCGGCGAGGGTGGCGTGGCTGGCGCTGCAGGGCGGCCTGGCCACGGTGGCGCGGCCAAGGACTGCCTGCTCTATGGCGTCGATGGCGCCGCCGACGGCAACCCCGGCCAGCCGGGGCGCGCCGGCGTTGCAGGGCGCAGTGGCGCCGTGCAGGTCTTTCGTTTCTGAGGGGTGCGGGTTGCCTGCGCCCTGCAGGCAGCCGGTTCGATCAGAAGCTCGGGCGCATCGCCACCAGCGTCATCAGCGCCAGGCCGACCAGCAGGTTGCTGCCGACGATCTTGCGGATCTTTCCCAGTACCTCAGCGCCGGCGGGCCAGTTCTCGGCCTCCACCGCGCGCCGCAGCTCCGGTAGCAGCAGGGCCTGGATACGCAGGAAGAGGGCGAGCATCACCAGGTACAGCCCCATCATGATGTGCACGTAGCGCGGCGCCGCGTCGAAACCGCCGTAGCTCAGGTGCAGCATGCCCACGCCGCTCAGCGGCAGCAGCAGTACCGCCAACCAGACCCAGACGAAGAAGCGCTTGAACACGTTCAGCCACAGGCGCAGGCGGGCAGGCGGCTCCAGTGCGTCGACCGCTGCCGGGCGCAGGATCATCCAGGCGAAGAACATCCCGCCCACCCAGATGACGGCGGCCAGCAGGTGTAGCGCATAGAGTGGGGCGTAGGGGGTCATGCAGGGTCTCCAGAGGGTTCGGTTGACGGCTCGAGCTGCCCGATGTGCACGGGAGTCTGCGCCAGATCGATTGCCGCGTTATGATAGCGGCCGCTCCGCGAATACTGAAAATTTATCCAGCCTTTTTCGTTTCAGAATCCATGCTCAGTACCGAACTCAAGTCCCAGATTCAGGGCGCCTACTCGCGCTTCCTCGAGGCCAAGTCGCTCAAGCCTCGCTACGGTCAGCGCCTGATGATCGCCGAAATCGCCAAGGTGCTCGGCACCATCAGGAGCGACGACGAGGGCAAGCGCCTGGGCGATCCCGCCGTGGTCGCGGTGGAGGCGGGTACGGGCACCGGCAAGACGGTGGCCTACAGCCTGGCGACCATTCCCACGGCCAAGGCGGCGGGCAAGCGTCTGGTCATCGCCACCGCCACCGTGGCGCTGCAGGAGCAGATCGTGCACAAGGATCTGCCCGACCTGCTGCGCAACAGCGGCCTGAACTTCAGTTTCGCCCTGGCCAAGGGGCGTGGTCGCTACCTGTGCCTGTCCAAGCTCGATCACCTGCTGCAGGACGGCGCCGCGCAGAGCGCCACGGCGCAGCTGTTCGAAGAGGAAGGCTTCCGCATCGACGTCGATGAGCAGGGGCAGAAGCTGTTCACCGCGATGATCGAGAAACTCGCCGGCAACCGCTGGGATGGCGACCGCGACAGCTGGCCCGAAGAGCTGGACGACAGCCGCTGGGCGCAGCTGACCACCGATCACAGCCAGTGCACCAACCGGCATTGCCCGAACTTCCAGCAGTGCGCCTTCTACAAGGCCCGCGAAGGCATGGGCAAGGTCGACGTGATCGTCACCAACCACGACATGGTGCTGGCTGACCTCGCGCTCGGTGGCGGTGCGGTGCTGCCCGACCCACGCGAAACCATCTACGTGTTCGACGAAGGTCATCACCTGCCGGACAAGGCCATCGGCCACTTCGCTCACTTCACGCGCCTGCGTTCGACCGCCGACTGGCTCACGCAGATCGACAAGAACCTGACCAAGCTGCTGGCACAGAATCCGCTGCCGGGCGACCTGGGCCGGCTGATCGAGCAGGTGCCGGAGCTGGCGCGCGAGCTGAAGAGCCAGCAGCAGTTCATGTTCAGCGCCTGCGAAGAGGTTGCCGACTTCAAGGCCGGTGAGGACATGGAAGGGCGCGAGCGCCCGCGCCACCGCTTCGTCGGTGGGGTGGTGCCGGAGCACCTGACCGAGCTGGGGCTGGAACTGAAGAAAGGTTTCTCCAAGCTCAACGACCTGTTCACCGGCGTCACCGAGCTGCTCAAGGAAGCGATGGACGGCGAGGGCGCGGTCGGCATCGCCAGCCACCAGGCCGAGGAATGGTACCCGCTGTTCGGCAGCCTGATGGCGCGCGCCAAGGGCAACTGGGAGCTGTGGCTGGCCTTCACCGCCGAAGACCCGGAAGAAAGCCCGCCGATGGCGCGCTGGCTGACCCTGGCCGACAGTGGCGCGCTATTCGACATCGAAGTCAACGCCAGCCCGATCCTCGCGGCGGAGACCCTGCGCCGCAACCTGTGGAACGTCGCCCACGGCGCCCTGGTCACCTCGGCCACGCTCACCGCGCTGGGCACCTTCGACCGCTACCGCATGCGTGCCGGGCTGCCCAAGGTGGCGGTCACCGCCATCGTGCCGAGCCCCTTCCACCACGCCGATGCCGGCGTATTACGCGTGCCCGACCTCAAGGCCGACCCGCGCGAGGCGGCCGTGCACACCGCAGCCATCGTGCGCGAGCTGCCGGCGCTGGTCGCGGGCAGTCGCGGCACCCTGGTGCTGTTCTCCTCGCGCAAGCAGATGCAGGACGTGTTCGACGGCCTGGACCGCGACTGGCGCAAGCGGGTGTTCATCCAGGGCAACCTGTCCAAGCAGGAGACGCTGAACAAGCACAAGGCGCGTGTCGACTCCGGCGAGGAGAGCGTGCTGTTCGGCCTGGCCAGCTTCGCCGAGGGCGTCGATCTGCCCGGTGCCTACTGCGAGCATGTGGTGATCGCCAAGATTCCCTTCGCCGTACCCGATGACCCGGTCGAGGCGGCGCTGGCCGAATGGATCGAGGCGCGGGGTGGCAACCCGTTCATGGAAATCGCCGTGCCGGATGCGTCGCTGCGCCTGGTACAGGCCTGCGGCCGCCTGCTGCGGACCGAGGCCGATCGCGGCACCATCACCCTGCTGGACCGACGCGTGGTGACCCAGCGCTACGGCAAGGCGATTCTCAATGCCTTGCCCCCCTTTCGTCGGGAAATCCAGTGAGCGCCTGACTGTCGGCTGTAGCGCGGGTCCAGAGGAGTGCGAGCCAGCGCCGAGTCGCCCGCGTGCCCCGCGTAACATCGACGGCCAGCGGTTCCCAACGGCGGCGGGGGCTGGAACAATGCAGGCAATTTCGTTCAAGGAGACAGATGTGCAGGTTCAGGGCTATTTCGACTTGCGTTTCGAGGCGGTGAGGGATGCTTTCGCCAGCCTGTTCGAGGACTCCCAGGAGCGCGGCGCGGCGCTCTGCGTGCAGATTGGCGGCGAAACCGTGCTGGACCTGTGGGCCGGGGTGATGGACAAGGACGGCCAGCAGGCCTGGCACAGCGACACCATCGCCAACCTGTTCTCCTGCACCAAACCCTTCGCGGCGGTCGTCGCGCTGCAACTGGTGGGCGAGGGCAAGCTCGACCTGGATGCGCCGGTGGCGCGCTACTGGCCGGAGTTCGCCGCCGCCGGGAAGGAGCGCATCAGCGTGCGCCATCTGCTCTGCCACCAGGCCGGTTTGCCGGCGCTGCGCCAGCCGCTGCCGGCCGAAGCCCTGTATGACTGGCAGACCATGACCGCCGCGCTGGCCGCCGAACAGCCCTGGTGGCCGTTGGGCGAGGGGCACGGCTATGCGCCCATCACCTATGGCTGGCTGATCGGCGAGCTGATCCGTCGGGTGGAAGGGCGTGGCCCGGGTGAGAGCATCGCCGCCCGTATCGCCAGGCCGCTGGGCCTGGATTTTCATGTCGGCCTGGCCGACAGCGAGTTCGATCGCGTCGCGCACATCGCCCGCGGCAAGGGCAACCTGGGCGATGCAGCCGCGCAGCGCCTGCTCAAGGTGATGATGAGCGATGCCAGCGCCATGAGCACGCGCTCGTTCACCAATCCGCCATCGATCATGACCAGCACCAACAAGCCGGAGTGGCGGCGCATGCAGCAACCGGCGGCCAATGGCCACGGCAATGCCCGCAGCCTGGCCGGCTTCTATGCCGGCTTGCTCGACGGCCGCCTGCTGGACAGTGAGCTGCTCGGCGAAATGACCCGCGAGCACAGCCTGGGTGAGGACAAGACCCTGCTGACCCGCACCCGTTTCGGCCTCGGTTGCATGCTCGACCAGCCCGAGGTGGCCAATGCGACCTACGGCATGGGCGCCGGCGCCTTCGGCCACCCTGGTGCCGGCGGTTCCAGCGGCTTTGCCGATCCGCAGCGCGACCTCGCATTCGGCTTCGTCATCAATAATCTAGGACCGTTCGTCTTGATGGACCCTCGAGCGCAGAAACTTGCGCAACGGGTTGCGGACTGTATCTGATCGAGCGGCTAGACTTGCGCCATTCGTTCAGTACCACCCATAACAAACCGACCATTAGAAACTTGTGCGACCTCGGGGGCTTCATGCGCGCCAACAAGATTTTTGCCTTTACCTGCTGCCTGCTGATTGCCGGCTGCGCGGGCTCGGAGAAGAAAGAGGTCGCCAAGGCGGCCGTGATGCCGCCACCGCAGGTGACCCGTGCCTGGCTCGACGAGTACGAGCCGCGCGTGCGTGACGCCGTCAAGGACAGCGCATTCGAGTTCGAGCGGCGCGACAACCTGCTGGTCGTCACCGCGCCAGTGAAGGGCTCGTTCAACCCGGACCGTCCGCAGATGCTGCTGCCGGCCAGCCTGGGCCCCATCACCCGGGTCGCCAAGCTGCTCGAGGCCGACAACGACATCGCCGTGGTGATACTCGGCCACGCCGACAGCAGCGGCGATGCCTCGCTGAACCGCGACCTCAGCCAGCAGCGCGCGCGTGCCGTGACCTCCATCTTCCGCCTCAGCGGCCTCAAGCAGAACCGCCTGCAGGTCATGGGCCTGGGGTCGGACATGCCGCGTGCCGCCAACGACAGCGCAGCCGGGCGTGCGCTCAACCGTCGTGTGGAAATCCTCCTGACCTCGCGTGACACCATGCAGGGGCTGATCGCCAAGTACAGCCAGCCTGCCAAGGCCGACCTGAAGGATGGGCCCAAGGTAGCTGCCGCAGATCAAGGAAAACTGGGCAAGTCAGAGTAAGCTTGGCGGCATTCCCCACCTGTTGAGGGTGTATCCGCAACCCGCTGGCGACAGCACCGAGGGTTGCGGCAGGCACCCCGAGGAACTGCCATGACCCAGACACTGGCCGATATGCGCCGTGACTACACCCGCGACGGCCTGAGCGAAGCCCAGGCCCCGCTGGAACCCTTCACCCTGTTTCGTCAGTGGTTCGACGATGCCGTGAAGACCGAGCAACTGCCGGTCGAACCCAACGCCATGACCCTGGCCACCGTGGACGAGCAGGGCAGGCCGCACTGCCGTGTATTGCTGCTCAAGGGCCTAGACGAGCGCGGCTTCACCTTCTTCAGCAACTACGAAAGTGCCAAGGGGCGCCAGCTCGCGGCGCGCCCGTTCGCCGCCATGACGTTCTTCTGGCCCAGCCTGGAGCGCCAGGTGCGCATCGAAGGCCGGGTGGAGCGCGTCACTCCCGCCGAGTCCGATGGTTACTATCAGGTGCGTCCGCTGGGCAGCCGTATCGGCGCCTGGGCGTCGCCGCAGAGCCGGGTGATCCGTGATCGCGCCGAACTGGAAGGGCTGCTCGCGGAAACCGAACGGCGCTTTCTCAACCAGGCCCCGCACTGCCCGCCACACTGGGGTGGCTATCGCCTGCTGCCGGAGCGCATCGAATTCTGGCAGGGCCGCCCGAGCCGCCTGCATGACCGACTCAACTACCGCCTGCAGGGCGAGGCCTGGATTCGCGAACGCCTGGCGCCCTGAGGGGCGCGGAAGGGGCAGGGCTCGTTGACTGAGTAGCAAAGCGCTTTCTGGAGATGGTGGGGGGCTGCTATCGGCCAAAAGCGGACGCTCGCATACCCCAGCTTTCGCCCCTAATCCCAGTGCATTTTGATGTTCTCTTGTTTTCGGAACGTGTCCAGTACGCTCTGGAACTGGAGACGCTCGAAAGTCAGACCCGGTATTGAGTCGTACCAATCGACAGCAGGAGATTGCAGAGTGACTAAATCCTTCATCAAGCCAAATCGACTCCAGTGGACATTGTGCTCATCAGCATGCTGCTCAGCGACAATGACGGTACAGGTCAGGTCCAAGTCATCAGAGCATACGAGCAGGGGAACCAAGGTCTTCCAGCCCGGCGCGGTGGAGTGGATCCGATCCCAGACCAAATAGGTGTCGTCATCGCTATGCAAGCCTGAATGAGCAGCTACGAGGTGTAGTTCAGCCTCTCGATTATGACGAGGTAACCAGACCTCCAGAGGTATACCGTCAATGGCAAAGGTAGAGTAGAAGCCGGAGCTGTACTTGGATTTATGACTTGTAATGGATAGCAGGTTACTCATCCCACTTCTCGGATCCCTGGAGTCTGTAGAGGCTACTTTTTCTAGGTATGGGCGTCTTCTCTGGGCCGACGGCAGCCTCAGAGGAATGGCAGAAACCTACCCGAAGCAGTCGTAAATGCAGCTTTCGAATCATGGCTTGAACGGATCGATCCAGCCAGGCCGAAGTCCCTCCTCGTATTCTTGACGTACATATTCGAGTGACTCTGCGCATCCCGTTTCCGCTTCGATAGCACCTATGCATCTCCAGCAATCCCCGCCGGTATTACCCGATAGCGGATCTTCCGGATTATCGAGTAGGCATGCGCAGATCGTGCAGTGTTGCTCCTTTTGGCTGTTCGTCATAATAAGCTTCCGAGACGTCCATCATAGCCTCTCGCACGCCACTCTGAGGGGCAGCAATCGGCCAATTGCTGCCCCTTATGAACAGTGCCACCCATAGCTGCCATTAAATTGTGGTAACGAAGCGGGTTTCGAGGCCTACACTTACAGGCGGTAGCGCATTTATCAATACGACAGCCTCATCACCCTGGTTAAGGTAGATCAATGAGTCACCGGTCTCGAACGTAACTCTGAATCCGGCCAGCCAAGGCTCTTGCCCGTTGAAAGAATCAAGAACGCCCTCAACTGCGCAAATTTTTGCGTTTTCGAGTTGGGTTGCAGATAGACCTGCAAGCAGGTTTTCCCTCTTCCAGAAGCATGTCACGTTCGGTTCTATCTCAAAGGAAGCTGGCGTATCAGAAGGCAACAAGTCCGCGCCTACTCCCTCGCCATCACTCAAGAGATACATGGATAAAACTTCGTGCTCGCCAAAACGCCACTCTAGAGAGCCTATGTATCCCAGATCTTTCTCGTCGTTGAAATAGTACTGGTCGTGCAACAGCACACTCAGCCGCTTTCCCAAAAGCGAACGTGCATTTTGCAAGTCTAGGACAGCTCTGCTAGGGAATGGGGAGTGTCTGCTAAACATCGGGCAACTCATGCAGATGGGAAGAGAGGCAGATACTACACAAACGCCATTACGGCCGCTCCTGGCCGGTTGCCGCCGATCTGCGCGCTACCTTATCCACGTATGCCAGCGATTTCGCCCCGCCTTCACAGCTACCGCCGAGCATGCCGGCTGCCAATGGGGCTGTATGCGAGGAGCACATGAGATACCCTTGCGCCACGAATCAACCAGAGCGCTGTGAACCGAACGATGGGTTTTGAACAATTAGCCGAACTGCGTGATCGCCTGCGGGCGGAAAAACAGCAGGCCGAACCTGAAAGTGCCAAGCCGCAGAAGCGCAAGGCACCGCAGAAAACCAGGGCACCGAAAACCAAGGCACGCGAGCAGGATCCGGCCGTCGAGGCGATCTGGCGACTGCAGAAGCATTTCCCGCTGGCCTTCCCGGTCAATCCAGCGCCCAAGGTGCCGCTGAAAGAGGGCATCCTCAAGGATGCCGAGCAGCATCTGGCGTTGCTCGGCATCAGTCTCGAGCAGCTCAAGCTGGGCATCGCCGCCTGGTGCCGGGGCGGGCGCTACTGGTCTGCGATGACCGAGAACGCGCCGCGCCTGGATCTCCAGGGCCAGCCGGTCGGCATGGTGACGGCGGCGCAGGCACTGCATGCCCGGCAGCAGGCCCGGCGGCAGCGCATGGAGGCCCGGCGCGCCCAGGCCAAGGCGAAGGCGCCGGCGGCTGACGAGGCCGTCGAGGCCGCTGCGCAGCCTGACGAGGCGTAAAGCTCCGGCAACCCGAGCTTGCCTCGGGTTCTGTGGTGCATCGTGAAGCGCCGCTGATGTGCCTACAATGACGGCCTCAATCGCGAGGCCGCTTCCGATGCTCGAACTCGATTCCACTCTGGCGCAGCACATCGTCGACCGCGCCATGGCCATCCTGCCGCACAACATCAACGTCATGGATGCGCAGGGGATGATCATCGGCAGCGGAGACCCCAGTCGCCTGCATACGCGGCACGAGGGCGCGCAACTGGTGCTGGCCAATCGTCGCGTGGTGGAGATCGACGCGCAGGCGGCCGCCTGCCTGCGTGGAGTCAAACCCGGGGTGAACCTGCCGCTGCTGCATGCCGAGCGCCTGATCGGCGTGCTCGGCATCACCGGCGAGCCCGAGCTCGTGAGGCCCTACGCCGAGCTGGTGCGCATGGCCGCGGAGATGCTCGTCGAGCACCGGGTGCTGCAGGCGGAACGGCATTGGCAGCGGCATCAGCAGGAGGCCTGGCTGCGCCAGTTGCTCGACCCGCAGTTGCGCCTCGCCAGCCTCGAAGCCGATGCCGAGCGCCTCGCCCTGCAGCTCTCCTGGCCGCGGCAGATCTGCCTGCTGCAGCTCGACGCCGACGGCGACCCGCTGCCACGCCAGGCGCGCCTGCTGGCCAGCCTGGGTGGCAAGAATGATCACCTGATTGCCCCGCTTGGACGTGACGAGCTGCTCTGGTGCCGGCCGTTCAGTGCGAGCCGGGATGACCGGGCCTGGCTGGCCCAGGCCGACGAGCGCGAATGGGGCGTGCGTTCCCTGACGCTCAGCGATCCGCTGTACGACCTGGCCGAGTTGCGCCAGGCCAGCCTGGTCCTGCGTGACCTGCAGGCCTACGGGCAGGCGCGCTTCCCCGAGCGCCGGCTGTTGCGCCTGGACGAGCTGCGCCTGCCGACGCTGCTGTACGCCCAGCGCCACAGCTGGTTGCTGCAGGGCTGGCTGGCCCCCTTGCGCAGCGTGCTGGCGCAGGACCCCCAGGGTACGCTGCGCACCACCCTGGAGGCCTGGTGCGCGCATGACGGTCAGGTACAGACCTGTGCCCAGGAACTGGGCATTCACCGCAATACCTTGCGCTACCGCCTGGAGCGCATCGCCGAGCTGAGCGGCCTGGACCTCAATCGCCTGGATCAGCGCCTGCAGCTATCGTTGGGCCTGGGCCTGCTGGAACCGGAGGCCCTGGCACCGGCACCGACGAGCGAATAGGCGGCCGGCAGGGCGATGCGGCTTTGTGCGCCCGCACAGGCCGCTGGCGTTCGTCAGCGTTGTTTTGGTGCCTGCGCACAGGGCGAGGGGAGTGGTGGCTGAGCCACAATGAGGCGCCTGTCGGCACTTCCACCCGGGCGTCGCGCCCGCCATAACAACAATGAGGAGACTGGTCATGGGCCTGGTCCTGATTCTGGTGGCACTGATCGCGTTCATCGTGCTGTCCACTACCCGTTTGAAACTGCACCCCTTCCTGGCATTGCTGGCCGCCGCCCTGATCGCCGGCTTCGCCTATCAGTTGCCTGGCAACGAAATCATCAAGACCATGACCGCCGGGTTCGGCGGCATTCTCGGCTACATCGGTATCGTCATCGTCCTCGGCACCATCATCGGGGTGATCCTCGAGCGCAGTGGCGCGGCGATCACCATGGCCGAGACGGTGATCCGTCTGCTGGGCCAGCGTTTCCCCACGCTGACCATGTCGATCATCGGCTATCTGGTATCGATCCCGGTGTTCTGCGACTCCGGCTACGTCATTCTCAACTCGCTGAAGAATGCCCTGGCGGCGCGCATGAAAGTCTCGGTGGTGGCCATGAGCGTGGCGCTGGCGACAGGTCTGTATGCCACCCACACCTTCGTGCCGCCGACGCCAGGGCCGATCGCCGCAGCCGGTAACCTGGGCCTCGAAGCCTCCCTGGGGCTGGTGATCCTGGTCGGCCTGCTGGTCGCTGCGGTCACCGCCGTGGCCGGCATGCTGTGGGCCAACCGGTTCCTCAAGCAGAACGACCATGAACTGCTGGAGGAAGCGCCCAGCGAGTTGCTCGCCGAGGATGTCGACTTCGACGCCCTGCGCGCCCGCTACGGCAAGCTGCCCAGCGCCTGGCAGGCGTTCTCGCCGATCTTCGTGCCGATCCTGCTGATCTGCCTGGGCTCGCTCGCGGCGTTCCCGAGCAAGCCCTTCGGCACCGGCGCGTTCTTCGACGTGCTGAGCTTCCTCGGCCAGCCGGTCGCCGCCTTGCTGGTCGGTCTGGCCCTGGCGTGCACCCTGCTCAAGGGGGAAGGCAAGCGTCAGCAGTTCCATGACCATGTCGCCCACGGCCTCAAGGAAGCGGCGCCGATCCTGCTGATCACCGGTGCCGGCGGTGCCTTCGGTGCCGTGCTCAAGGCCACGGCGCTGACCGCTTACCTGGGTGACACCCTGTCGGCCCTGGGCATCGGGCTGTTCATGCCGTTCCTGGTGGCGGCCGCGCTGAAAAGTGCGCAGGGCTCCTCGACCGTGGCGCTGGTCACCACGTCGGCCATGGTTGCACCGCTGCTGGGCAACCTGGGCCTGGACAGCGAGATGGGCCGGGTGCTCACCGTGATGGCCATCGGCGCTGGCGCGATGACCGTCTCGCATGCCAACGACAGCTTCTTCTGGGTGGTGACCCAGTTCAGCCGCATGAAAGTCGCCACCGCGTATCGCGCCCAGACCATGGCGACCCTGATCCAGGGCCTGGCCGGCATGGCGGCGGTGTGGCTGCTCAGCCTGGTTCTGCTGTAATCCGCTTTACCGGCGGGTGGCTGCGGCGCACCCGCCTCCTTCCGAGGTTCTAGTCATGAAAATCGTCATCGCTCCCGACTCCTTCAAGGAGAGTCTCAGTGCGCCCGATGTCGCCGCGGCCATCGCCCGTGGCTGGCAGCAGGTATTCCCCGACGCCGAGTGCCTGCTGCGGCCAATGGCCGATGGCGGTGAGGGCACGGTCGATGCGCTGCTCGCCGCCGTTGGCGGTGAGCGCCGCGAGTGCCGGGTCCGGGGCCCCATGGGCGAACCGGTCGTGGCCCATTGGGGCTGGCTGGGGGAGGGCACGGCCGTCATCGAGATGGCGGCGGCCAGCGGCCTGCACTGGGTGCCGCGCGAGCAGCGTGATGCGCGCCTGGCCAGCAGTTACGGCACCGGCGAGCTGATCCGCGAGGCCCTCGATGTCGGCGCCACGCGCATCATCCTCGGCCTGGGCGGGAGTGCCACCAACGATGCCGGCGTCGGCCTGCTGCAGGCCCTGGGCATGCGCTTTCTCGATGTGCAGGGTCGCGACCTGGCGCCGGGTGGCGCTGCCCTGGCCGAGCTGGACCAGCTGGACCTGAGTGGCCTGGATGCGCGCCTGCTGAACGTGCAGATCGACGTCGCTGCCGATGTCGACAACCCGCTTTGCGGTCCGCGGGGCGCCTCTGCGGTATTCGGGCCGCAGAAGGGCGCGACGCCCGAGCATGTGGCGCAGCTCGATCAGGCGCTGGGACGTTTTGCCCGCGTCACCGCGTCGACCCTGGGGGAGGATCATGCCGAGTTCCCCGGTGTGGGGGCCGCCGGTGGCCTGGGGTTCGCCGCACGGGGGTTCCTCAAGGCCGGCTTCCGACCGGGCATCGAGCTGGTGGCCGAGCTGTCCGGGTTGGCGGCTGCCGTGCAGGGGGCGGACCTGGTGATCACCGGGGAAGGGCGGATGGATGCGCAGACGCTGCACGGCAAGACGCCGGTCGGCGTGGCCCGCGTCGCGCGTGCCGCCGGCGTGCCGGTGATCGCCTTGTCCGGCAGCCTGGGTGACGACTATCAGGCACTGTATGACGCCGGCATCGAAGCCGCGTTCAGCCTCGCTCCGGGGCCCTTGTCGCTGGAGCAGGCCATGGCCGGCGCCGCCGCCGAGCTGCAGGCTCGCACCACGGATATCGCCAGGCTCTGGCGCCTGGCGCGGGCGTAGCGCCACGAACCTAACTGAACTCTGTCTGTCTGAGGCTACTATTGTTCAGGCTTTGCCGTGACAGTTGCGCGTGCCCGGCGTCTAATGGATCGAGATATCTCTGGAGGAATTGCTATGCGTAAACCCACTCTGCTCATGACTTCGCTGGCGGCGCTGCTGGCCCTAGGCGGTTGCGCATCGAGCCTGACTGGCGATACCTACAGCCGTGACGAGGCGCGCGCGGTACAGACCGTGCGCATGGGCACCATCGAGTCGCTGCGACCGGTGAAGATCGAAGGCACCAAGACGCCCATCGGCGCAGGTGCGGGTGCGGTGATCGGTGGCGTTGGCGGCAGTGGTCTCGGCGGCGGTCGCGGCAGCGCCGTGCTGGCGGTGATCGGTGCGGTGGCCGGCGGCCTGCTCGGTGCAGCCGCAGAGGAAGGCCTGACCCGTACCCAGGGCGTGGAGATCACCGTGCGCGAAGACGACGGCACCCTGCGCGCCTATGTGCAGGAAGTCGAGCCCAATGAGATCTTCCGTGTCGGCGAGCGCGTGCGCATCATGACCGTCAACGGAACCAGCCGCGTCGCTCACTGAGGACGCCGTTTCAACCGACCGGAGCCGCCTCGGGCCGCTCCGGTTTTTTGTGCCTGCCATACTGGACGACGCGCCGTCGTGCGGCGGTCAGCGATGCGCACATCGCTATCCGCAACGGCTGATAGGCGCGGCGCAGAGCGGTGATAGAGAAAGACGCGTATTCACCTGCTGGTGCGTTTAGTAATAATTCAATGCATGACGATGCGCCGATAGGTATGGATAATCGGCGGTTATTCTTGTCGCGACAACGACTTAGCTGATTCGTTGTGGTGCGGGGTTCGTCACCGTCAGGGAGTTGCGACTCCAATTCTCGTCGCTGGTCGTGGTCGACTGGCGTGCCTGCTAAAGGGGTTTTGCCGATGGCGCTTGCGCTGATCATAGCCTTGCCGTTTCTGGGCGTTTTTCTACCGGTGCTGGCCGAGCGGCTGGGCCGCTCGGCGTGCGCCGTGGCCGCCGCACTGCCGCCGCTGGTGGCGCTGGTGCTGCTGTTCAGCCTGCAGCCTGGCGTGTTCGCCGGCGAGGTCCTGCGCGTCAAGCTGGAATGGCTGCCGCAACTGGGGCTGAACCTGAGCCTGCGTCTCGACGGTCTGGGCTTCCTCTTCGCCCTGCTGATTCTCGGCATCGGCCTGCTGGTGATCCTCTACGCACGCTACTACCTGTCCAAAAGCGAGCCGATGGGGCGCTTCTTCGGCTTCCTGCTGCTGTTCATGGGCGCCATGCTCGGCGTGGTGTTGTCGGAAAACCTGCTGCTGATGCTGGTGTTCTGGGAGCTGACCAGCCTTTCGTCCTTCCTGTTGATCGGTTTCTGGGGGGCACGTTCCGACGCTCGCAAGGGCGCACGCATGGCCCTGGCGGTCACTGGTGGTGGCGGTCTGGCGTTGCTTGCCGGCATCCTGCTGATCGGCCATATCGCCGGCAGCTTCGAGTTGTCCCAGGTGCTGGCAGCCGGTTACGCGATTCGTGCCCATGAGCTGTATCCGGTCGCGCTGATCCTGGTGCTGCTCGGCGTGTTCACCAAGTCGGCGCAGTTCCCGTTCCACTTCTGGCTGCCGCATGCCATGGCGGCGCCGACGCCCGTCTCGGCCTACCTGCACTCGGCGACCATGGTCAAGGCCGGGGTGTTCCTGCTGGCGCGCCTGTATCCGGCACTGGCCGGCTCCGAATGGTGGTTCTACCTGGTCAGCCTGACCGGTCTGGCGACCCTGCTGGTGGGGGCCACCCTGGCGCTGTTCCAGCATGACCTCAAGGGCCTGCTGGCCTATTCCACCATCAGCCACCTGGGCCTGATCACCCTGCTGTTCGGCCTCGATACGCGCCTGGCGGCGGTGGCGGCGGTGTTCCACATCATCAACCACGCCACCTTCAAGGCCTCGCTGTTCATGGCCGCCGGCATCATCGACCACGAGACCGGCAGCCGCGACATGCGGCGTATCAACGGCATGTGGAAGTACATGCCGCATACGGCGATGCTGGCGATGGTGGCGGCCTCGGCGATGGCCGGGGTGCCGTTGCTCAACGGCTTCCTGAGCAAGGAGATGTTCTTTACCGAGACGCTGCACCAGCACCTGCTCGGCAGCTTCAACTGGGTGATCCCGGCAGCGGCGACCCTGGCCGGCGTCTTCTCGGTGGCCTACTCGCTGCGCTTCATTCATGACGTGTTCTTCAACGGCGAGCCGATCGACCTACCGAAGTACCCGCCGCACGAGCCGCCGCGCTACATGAAGGTGCCGGTGGAAGTGCTGGTGTTCCTCTGCCTGCTGGTCGGTGTCGTGCCGGCCTACACCGTGGCCCCGCTGCTGGCCTCTGCCGCGTCCGCCACCCTGGGTGGCGACCTGCCCGAGTACAGCCTGTCGATCTGGCACGGTTTCAACCTGCCGTTGATCATGAGCGTGGTCGCGCTGGTGGGTGGTGTTCTCGTCTATGCCCTGCGCAAGCCGCTGTTCCGCTGGTACGCCGGGATGCCCCGGGTGGATGCCAAGCTGGTCTTCGAGCGCATGGTGATGAGCCTGTTCGTCAGCGCCACGGCGTTCACCCGTCGCCTGGAGAACGGTTCGCTGCAACGCTACATCGCCTACCTGCTCGGCGCTGCCATCGTGGTGGTGGTGCTGGCGCTGGGCCCGCTGCCGGAGCTGAGTGGCTCGGTGCCGATGCAGCCGATCGACGGTATCACCGCGCTGGGCCTGGCGATCATGGTCATGGCCGGGCTGGCGACGGTGATCTTCCACCGCCAGCGCCTGGCCGCGCTGGTGATGCTCAGCGTGGTGGGGCTGATGGTGGCGCTGGCCTTCGCCCGCTACTCGGCGCCGGATCTGGCGCTGACCCAGCTGTCGGTGGAGGTGGTGACCATCATCCTGCTGATGCTGGCGCTGTTCTTCCTGCCGGCGCAGACGCGCGTCGAGTCCAGCAGCATGCGCGCCCTGCGCGACTTCAGCCTGGCCATCGGCAGCGGGGTGATGGTGGCCATGCTGGCGTTCGCCGTGCTGACCCGCCCGTACACGAGCATCGCCGACTACTTCCTGGCCAACAGCGTCTCCGGTGGTGGCGGTACCAACGTGGTCAACGTGATTCTGGTGGACTTCCGTGGTTTCGATACCCTGGGCGAGATCAGCGTGCTGGCCATCGCGGCGGTGGGCATCTATGCCATGCTCGACGGCCTGCGCCTGTTCCAGCCCAACGCCGACGCCGAGGGCCGCAGCTGGGCGCGTGACCGCCACCCGCTGATCCTCGCCACGCTGTCGCGCGTGCTGCTGCCGATGGCGCTGCTGATCTCGGTGTTCATCTTCCTGCGTGGCCACAACCTGCCGGGCGGCGGCTTCATCGCCGGCCTGATCACGGCCGTGGCGCTGATCCTGCAGTACGTCGCCAGCGGCGTGCAGTGGACGCAGTCGCGCCTGCCTTTGAACTATCACCGCATGGCCGGTGGCGGCGTGCTCATCGCCACGGCCACCGGGGCGGGCAGCTGGTTGTTCGAGCGCCCGTTCCTGACCTCGGCGTTCGGCCATTTCCACATTCCACTGGTGGGTGAGATCGAGCTGGCCACGGCCATGCTCTTCGACCTGGGCGTCTACCTGACCGTGGTCGGGTCGACCCTGCTCATCCTCGCCAACCTGGGCAAGCTGACCCAGGAAAAGCCCGGACAGGAGGTACTCTGATATGGAAGCGCTGTTTGCCGTGGCGCTCGGCATCCTGACCTCGAGCGGCGTGTATCTGCTGCTGCGAGCTCGCACCTTTCCGGTGGTCATGGGGCTGACCCTGATCTCCTACGCGGTCAACCTGTTCCTCTTCGCCATGGGACGCCTGCAGGGCGGTGCGTCCAGCGTGATCGGGCAGGGCAGCCGCTATGTCGACCCGCTACCCCAGGCGCTGGTGCTGACCGCCATCGTCATCGGTTTCGCCATGACCGCGTTCGTCGTGGTGCTGGCCCTGCGCAGCGTCGGTGAACTGAGCACCGACCATGTCGATGGCCGGGAGCAGCATCGATGAATCATGCGTTGATCCTTCCCATTCTTCTGCCGCTGCTGGCCGGCAGCCTGCTGCTGGTGGCCGCTCGCCTGGACATGCCGCGCAAGCGCGTGCTGTCGGTCGGCGTGACCACATTGCTGGTGCCGCTGAGCTTCTGGCTGCTGGCGCTGGCCGACCAGGGCACGATCCAGGTCTATGCCCTGGGTAACTGGCAGCCGCCGTTCGGCATCGTGCTGGTACTGGACCGCCTCAGTGCGTTGATGCTGGTGGTGACATCGGTGCTGGCGCTGTTCGCGGTGCTCTACGCGATGCGTGGCGACGACGAGCGCGGTCGCAACTTCCATGCGCTGTTCCAGTTCCAGTTGCTGGGTATCAACGGGGCGTTCCTCACCGGCGACCTGTTCAACCTGTTCGTGTTCTTCGAGATCCTGCTGATCGCGTCCTACTCGCTGCTGCTGCACGGCGGCGGCAAGGATCGCGTGCGTGCGGGGCTGCACTACGTGGTGCTCAACCTGGTCGGCTCGGCGTTCTTCCTGATCGCCGTGGGCGTGCTGTATGGCGTCACCGGCACGCTGAACATGGCCGACATGTCGCTGCGCGTCGCCGCCGCCGGCGCCGACCATGCGCCGCTGATCGGCGCGGCCAGCATGTTGCTGCTGGTGGTGTTCGGCCTCAAGGCCGCGTTCCTGCCGCTGTACTTCTGGCTGCCGCGTGCCTACGCCTCGGCGACCGCGCCGGTGGCGGCGCTGTTCGCGATCATGACCAAGGTCGGCCTGTACTCGATTCTGCGGGTCTACACCCTGGTCTTCGGGGACGAGAGCGGCAACCTCTCGCACCTGGTCCAGGAGTGGCTGTGGCCGCTGGCTCTGCTGACCCTGGCGCTGGGCGCCGTCGGCGCGTTCGCCTCGGTGACGCTGCAGGGCATGCTGGCCTACCTGGTGGTGCTGTCGGTGGGCACGCTGCTCGCCGGCATGGCCCTGGGCACCCCCGAGGCACTGCAGGCGGCGCTGTTCTATCTGATCCACAGTACCTGGGTGGCGGGCGCGCTGTTCCTGATCGCCGATCTGGTCAGCCGCCAGCGCGGGATCAAGGAAGCGCAGCTGATCCAGGGGCCGGCGCTGCAGAATCCGTACATCCTGGGGGCGCTGTTCTTCGCCGGCGCCATCGCCGTGGCCGGCCTGCCGCCGCTCTCGGGCTTCGTCGGCAAGCTGCTGCTGCTCAAGGCTGCAGGATCCGGCTGGGAAGCCGCCGTGCTGTGGCCGGTGGTGCTGATCGGCGGCCTGGTGACCCTGGTCAGTCTCAGCCGCGCCGGCAGCACCCTGTTCTGGCGTGTCGGGCTGAGCCAGCTGGACAGCGCCGAGCTGGACAACGGCCGCCTGCTCGCCGCCATCGGCCTGCTGCTGATGAGCCCGCTGCTGGTGGCCTGCGCCGCGCCCGCGCTGGACTACATCGGCGCCATGGTGACGCAACTGCATGACCTGGAGAGCTATCACATGATCCTGCACAGCGGAGGTGGCGCATGAACGGGCGTCGCTGGCTGCCCCATCCTCTGCTGAGCCTGTGCCTGCTCGGTGTCTGGCTGCTGCTGGTCAACGACTTCAGCTTCGGTCACTGGCTGCTGGGGGCCTTCCTCGGCTGGCTGATTCCGCTGGTCAGCCAGGTGTTCTGGATCAACCCGCCGCAGGTGCGCAAACCGGTCAAGCTGTGCCTGTTCCTGCTGCGCGTGCTGGGTGACATCGTCGTCGCCAACCTGGAGGTGGCCAAGCTGATTCTCGGCCCGGCCAGCCGCATGCGCCCGGCGTTCGTCGAGGTGCCGCTGAAGCTGGACGACGAGCTGGCGCTGACCATGCTCGCCAGCATCGTCTCGCTGACGCCCGGCACGGTCTCCGCCGACCTCAGCGACGACAAGCGCACGTTGCTGATCCACGGCCTCAACGTGGATGACGAAGCCGCGCTGGTGCGCAGCATCCAGACCCGTTACGAAGCACCACTGCTGGAGGTGTTCGCATGCTCGCGTACGTGATTCCGATCTGCCTGGCCATCATGGGCCTGGCACTGGTGTTGACCCTGGCCCGGCTGATCAAGGGGCCGGACATGCCCGATCGCATCCTGGCGCTGGACACCCTGTACATCAACGCCATCGCCCTGCTGGTGCTGTTCGGCATCTGGCTGGGTTCGGACCTGTATTTCGAAGCGGCGCTGCTGATCGCGGTGATGGGCTTCATCGGCACCGTGGCAGTGGCCAAGTACCTGCTGCGCGGCGACATCATCGAGTAGAGGAGAGACAGCATGAACGCTTGGATCGAGGGCCTGGTCGCCCTGTTTCTGCTGCTCGGCAGCCTGTTCGCCCTGGTCGGCGCCATCGGCCTGTACCGCCTGCCGGACTTCTTCATGCGCCTGCATGGGCCGACCAAGGCCACCACCATGGGCGTGGGCGGCATGGTCATCGCATCGCTGATCTACTTCGGGACGCGGGGCCAGGGCATCAGCCTGCATGAGCTGCTCATCACCCTGTTCCTGTTCATCACCGCGCCGGTCAGCGCCCACATGCTGGCCAAGGCGGCCCTGCAGCAGAAGGTACGCCTGAGCGAGCAGACCCGTGGCCGCCCCTGGGAGCAGTGACAGTTTTCACCCGTGACTGTGCCTGTAGACCCTTGCACGCAGGCCCTAGACTGAGCCCCTGGCTGGCAGCACCTGGCGCCGGCCACTGACTCAGGCGAGGTGAACATCATGATGCAGTTGCGCGCCGCGACCGCAGCGGACATCGAGGCCATGTGCGAGCTGTTGCTGGAGCATGGACCGAACCCCTGGAACCACTTGCCCGAAGCCGAGGTGCGCGCCCACCTGGCAGCCATCGCCGGTGGCGAGACGCGGGCCCTGCTGGCCGAGCAGGAGGGCGTGCTGCAAGGCTTCGTCAGTCATCGCCTGACCGATGGCTTCGCCGCGCATCAGCCGCCGTCACGCTCGGGCCAGGTGCATGCCTACATCTGCGAGGCCGTGGTGCACGCTCGGCAGGCCGGGCAGGGGCTGGGCTCACGCCTGTTGCGTGGCGTGGTCGAAGGGCTGCTGGAGGATGGGCTGCGCGACATCTACATCGATCGCCACGAGGAGAATGCCGCCTCGGCAGGGATGATGCGCAAGGCGGGGTTCGTCGAGTTGCTCACCTACGCCGACCCGCAACGGCGTCCGCACGGTTCACGCCGCTCGACCCTCTGTTGCCTGCGCGTCGAAGACGCTTGAACGCGCGGCGTGGCGGCGCTATCGCCTTGCTCGTCGGCGCGCAGCTGGTGCTGGCAGCACTGCTCTACAGCGGCGCCTTCGAGGTCTGTCGACAGCTGCTCGGCACGCTCCGCCGCGATATCGGCTACGGCGTGCAGTTGCAGCATTCGCTGTATCTCTTCGCCGCCCTGGCGCTGTTCAACGCGATCTGGCTGATGAGTTGCCGCAGCCGACGCAGTGGCCTGGTCGGCTGCTGCGCCTGCCTGTCGCTGTGGACGCTGTACTGGGTCAACCTCTTCACCAGCATGCCGCTGCGCAGCCTGCTGGTGGTCACTGTCGGCGTGCTGGTCCTGGCGCTGCCGGCATGCCTGCTGGCGCTACGCTTCAGGTCGCCCGGCTGAGTCCGGCCGGGCCCCTGTTCAGCGCTCCAGCCCGAGCATGTCCCTGGCCACGGCCTCGGCGACACGGATGCCGTCGACCCCGGCGGAGAGGATGCCGCCTGCATAGCCGGCGCCTTCACCGGCCGGATACAGGCCCTTCAGGTTCAGGCTCTGCATGTCGGCGCCACGGGTGATGCGCACGGGGGACGAGGTGCGCGTCTCGATGCCGGTGAGCACCGCGTCATGCAGGTCGAAGCCCTTGATCTGCTTGGCGAAGGCCGGGATGGCCTCACGGATCGCCGCGATGGCGAAGTCCGGCAGCGACGGCGCCAGGTCGCCCAGGCGCACGCCCGGCTTGTAGGACGGCTGCACCTCACCCAGCGCGGTGGACGGCGTGCCCTTGATGAAGTCGCCGACCAGCTGCCCGGGTGCCTCGTAGTTGCGCCCGCCGAGCACATAGGCGTGCGACTCCAGGCGCTCCTGCAGCTCCACGCCGGCCAGCGGGCCACCGGGGTAGTCCTGCTCCGGGGTGATGCCGACGACGATGCCGGCATTGGCATTGCGTTCGTTGCGCGAATACTGGCTCATGCCGTTGGTGACCACGCGCTCCGGCTCGGAGGTGGCGGCGACCACGGTGCCGCCCGGGCACATGCAGAAGCTGTACACCGCGCGGCCGTTGCTGGCGTGGTGCACCAGCTTGTAGTCGGCGGCGCCGAGCTTCGGGTGACCGGCGTACTTGCCCAGGCGCGCGTTGTCGATCAGCGACTGCGGGTGCTCGATACGGAAACCCACCGAGAACGGCTTGGCCTCCAGGAACACGCCACGGGCATGGAGCATGCGGAAGGTGTCACGCGAGCTGTGACCGAGGGCCAGCACCACATGACGGCTGCGCAGCTGTTCGCCGCTTTCCAGCACGACGCCGCTGAGCTGCTCGTCCTCGATCAGCAGGTCGCTGACGCGCTCCTGGAAGCGCACTTCGCCACCGAGCGCCTTGATCTCCTCGCGCATGGTGGCGACCACGCCGGTGAGGCGGAAGGTGCCGATGTGCGGTTTGTTGATGTAGAGGATCTCATCTGGCGCGCCGGCCTTGACGAACTCTTCCAGCACCTTGCGGCCGTGATGGTTCGGGTCCTTGATCTGGCTGTAGAGCTTGCCGTCGGAGAAGGTGCCGGCGCCGCCTTCACCGAACTGCACGTTGGACGTCGGGTCGAGCACGTTCTTGCGCCACAGCCCCCAGGTGTCCTTGGTGCGCTGGCGAACTTCCTTGCCGCGCTCCAGGACGATGGGGCGCAGCCCCGCCTGGGCCAGGATCAGTGCGGCGAAGATGCCGCAGGGGCCGAAACCGACCACGATGGGGCGTTCGTCGAGGCCACCGGCAGGCGCCTGGCCGACGGGCTTGTAGCGGATGTCCGGTGCCGGTCCGACGTGGCGATCACCTTCGAGGCGGGCGAGCAGGGCGCTTTCGTCCTGCACCTCGCAGTCGACGATGTAGATGAACGGCATGTCGCCGAAACGCTTGCGGGCATCGTAGCTGCGCTTGAACACGGTGAAGGCGAGCAGCTCGCCATCGGCGATGCCCAGGCGCTGGACGATGGCCGGGCGCAGGGCGTCGTCGGCGTGGTCGAGGGGCAGTTTCAGTTCGGTGAGGCGAATCATGGCAGGTATCCAGCAGGGCCGGTGGTGATCCGGCAGGGGGTAACGAGGGCGGCGATTGTACAGGATCGCCGTGTGCCGGTCGTCGCCCGGCAACGCCATGGACGCAGCGGCGCAAGCGCCGCTGCGACGTTCAGCGCTGGCTGTCGCGGCTCAGGTGATGCCAGTACAGCAGGACGTCGAGCATGCGGTTGGCGAATGCCCATTCGTTGTCGTACCAGGCCAGCACCTTGACCAGGTCGTCCTGCACGCGGGTGTGGTTGAGATCGACCACGCAGGAGACCGGGTAGGCGTTGAAGTCAGTGGAAACCAGCGGCGCCTCGTTGCACTCCATGACGCCTGGCGTCATGGCCTTGGCACCGTTCTGCAGCGCGGCATTGATCGCCTCGCGGCTGGTCGCACGCTCGGCGTTGAAGGTCAGGTCGAGCAGCGACACGTTGGGGGTCGGCACGCGCACCGAGAGGCCGTCGAGGCGCCCGGACAGCTCCGGCAGCACCAGGCCGATGGTCCGGGCGGCACCGGTGCTGGTGGGGATCATCGACAGCGCGGCGGCGCGGGCGCGATAGAGATCGCTGTGGGCCTTGTCCAGCAGGTTCTGGTCGTTGGTGTAGGCATGCACCGTGTTGACCAGCCCCTGGCGGATGCCCACCGCCTCGTGCAGCACCTTGGCCAGCGGCGCCAGGCAGTTGGTGGTGCAGGAGGCGTTGGAAACGATCTGCTGCTGGTTGCTCAGCAACTGGTGGTTGACGCCATAGACCACGGTCAGGTCCGCGCTTTCCAGCGGGTGCGAGAGCAGCACGCGCTGCGCGCCGGCGGTCAGGTGCTGCTCGGCTTGTGCGCGCTTCTTGAACTTGCCTGAGCATTCCAGCACCAGGTCCACGCCCAGACGGTTCCAGGGCAGGTTGAACGCCTCGCGCTCGCTGAGCAGGTGGATCGATTGGCCACCGAGGTGCAACTGCTCGCCATGCAGTTCCACCTCGCCGGGAAAGCGGCCGAAGGTGGAGTCGAAGCGCGTCAGGTGGGTGAGGGTCTGGTAGTCGCCGAGGTCGTTGATCGCGACCAGGCGGATGCGTTGCTGCAGATCGCGCTGCACCAGAGCGCGCGTGAGTGCGCGGCCGATGCGCCCATATCCGTTAAGGGCTACTCGTAGCATGGTGGTCTCCTTCCTGCGATGCTGCCTTGAGCTTAGGCGGAGGGAGCGGGGTGCGCCTGCTTTCGATTGTGGCAAAAGATCACACGGGCTGACGGCTGAGCCAGGACCTGCGCTCAGCCGTCAGCATCCGTGCCGCAGGCGGTGCAATCAGTTGCGCATGGCGCCGAAGTGCGCGCAGCCACGCAGTACCTGGCCGTCCAGGCGCAGTTCCGCGCTGAGGTGGTTCACCGCACCGCTCATGCCGTCGACGCAGCGTTGCGGCGCGACCCACAGCTCGAGGCGCTGGCCGTTGGCCTCGCTGCTGAAGTTGAGACGGCCTTCCGGCAGCTGTTCTTCCAGGTAGGGCAGGGCCATTGGCTCATGCTCGGGACGGTTGAGGACCAGGCCCTTGCTGCCGACCTCCAGTTGCCAGAACGGCTCGTTGCCACTGGCGCGCAGGGTCAGGCGCTTGAAGTTGAGGTCGTCGCAGCCATGGCCTTCACCCTGCAGGCGGTAGAGCTGGCTGACCTCGAAGCGGCCATCGTTGCCTTGGCCCTGACTGCCGCCCAGCTGGCCGGCCAGGTCGGCGAACAGCTCGCCCTGGCCATCGCTGGCGAGCTGCCTGGCTTCATGCTCGATGCCGGTGTTGCCGCCGTCGACCAGGAGGAAGCGGCGCTGTTCCTGACAGGGGCTGAACAGCAGCTGGCCGTTCTCCAGTTGTACCTGGCCCTGCAGGCGGGTGGCCGGTGGCGGGCCTTCCGGCTTGCCGGTGTAGACCTGGCAGGCGGTCAGAAGCGGGAGTAGGGCGATGCTGCTGAGCAGGGAACGGGTGATGGACATGCAGGCCTCCGAAGCGAAGCGGCCACCATAGCTACAGCGTGACGCCGGCTCAAGCCGTTTGCTTTGACTGGACGCGGTGACTGCGGCCTAATTCGCCCGTCCGGACCGATGCGAGCCCCCGTAATGCCCAGCCCTGCCATGCGCCCCAGTACGCTCCACCTGCCCCAGGGAGACTGGGCGACGGTGCTCGACTGCCTGTGCGCGCACTTTCCCGCTATCGAGCGGGCGGTGTGGCTGCAACGCATGGCGCGCGGCCGCGTGCTGGATGGCGAAGGCAAGCCCATCGACGCCGAGCATCCCTATCGCGCCGGCCTCAAGGTGCGCTACTTCCGTGAGGTGCCGAACGAGACGCCGATTCCCTTCGAAGAGCAGGTGCTGTGGCAGGACGAGCACCTGCTGGTCGCCGACAAGCCGCATTTCCTGCCGGTGATGCCGGCTGGCGAGTATGTCGAGCAGACCCTGCTGGCGCGTCTGGTCAGGCGCACCGGCAATCCTGACCTGGTGCCGATTCACCGCATCGACCGACTGACCGCCGGCTTGGTGCTGTTCTCGGTCGACCCGGCCAGCCGCGGGCTGTATCAGGCGCTGTTTCGCGAGCGGCAGGTGGAGAAACGCTACGAGGCCATTGCCCCGGCGCTGACCGATCTGCAGTTCCCCTGTGTGCACCGTTCGCGGATGGTCGCTGGCGAGCCCTTCTTCCGCATGCAGGAGGTCGCCGGCGAGGCCAACAGCGAAACGCGGATCGAGGTGCTCGAGCGCCGTGGCGCGCTATGGCGCTACGGCCTGTCGCCGGTCACCGGGCGCAAGCATCAACTGCGGGTGCACCTGGCCGGGCTGGGCGCGCCCATCGTTGGCGACGACTTCTATCCGCACCTGCTGGAGTCGCGCCACCAGGCGGATGACTACAGCCAGCCGCTCAAGCTGCTGGCCCGTGGTCTGCGTTTCGTCGACCCGCTCAGTGGTCAGCCCCGTACGTTCGACAGCCAGCTGCACCTGCAGTGGTAGCGGGACGCCGGGGCAGCCACTTGAGTGAAGCGGCAGTGCAAGTACCACAGGCTAGACGTGGCGCTTGCACCAGAGCTTGAACAGCGGCTCGGCGAGAAACATCACCAGAAACAGCCGCAATACCTGCAGCGCGGTGACCAGTGCCACCGAGAGCTGCAGGGCCTCGGCAGTCAGACACAGCTCGGTGATGCCGCCAGGCATCATGCCCAGCATCAGTGACAGGTGATCCTCGCCGGCCAGCCAGCCGAGCCCTTCACCCAGCGCAGCGGCGACCAGCATCGCCAGCAGCGTGAACAGCAGTACGCGGGCCAGGAAACCGGGGGCGCTGCGGAAGAAGGCACGGTCGAAATGACAGCCCAGCGCGCTGCCGATCAGCCACTGACCGAGCTGGCCGAGGCCTGGCGGCAGGCCCAGGTGCAGGTCGAAGGTGGCGCTGGCCACGGCGCAGGCGGTCAGCGGGCCAAGCATCCAGGGGTTGGGTTGCTTCAGGCGCCCCCAGCCCAGGGCCAGCACCGCGCCGGCGGCGAGCAGGACGATCAGCCAGGTCCAGTCCACTGGCGCGCGCGCCGGTGCACTGACAGCGGGCAGACCCCAGGTGAACAGCGCCGGAATCAGCAGGACCACCAGCAGCAGGCGCAGGCTGTGCGCCGCCGCCACCCGTGCCGGTTGGGCGTCGTGGCGCAGGGCCAGGTTGACCATCTCGCTGGCCCCGCCGGGCATGCTGGCGAAGAACGCGGTGGCGCGGTCGACGCCGGCACGACGGAGGATGGCGATGCCGATGAGGCTGAGCAGGAGCGTGCCGAAGGCGCCCATGACGATGATCGGCAGATGGCTGAGCACCTGCTCCAGCACTTCGCTGGTGAAGTGCAGGCCGATGCCGCTGGCGACCAGCCACTGGCCGGTCTTGCGGCCACCGGGGAGTTCGCTGAAGGCACGGTTGGTCAGGCAGCGCAGGGCGATCACCGCGAGCAGCGAGCCGACCATCCAGGGCAGGGGCCAGCCGGCGAGGCTGGCCAGGTAGCCGCCGACCGCACCGGCCAGCGGCGTTACCCAGAGATCACGCGGCAGCGGCATCAGCCCCGGCCTTGATCTGTTGGCGACGACGCACCCAGCGGATGCCCGGCAACGCCAGCATCAGCGCGACCAGTGCCCACAGCACCAGGGTGATCGGGCTGCCCCAGAGAATGCCCAGGTCGCCGGCCGAGATCGACAGCGCGCGGCGCAGGTTGTCTTCCATCAGCTCGCCGAGGACGAAGCCGAGGATCAGCGCCGACAGCGGGAAGTCGAGCTTGCGCAGGATGTAGCCGAACACGCCGAGGAGGATCATCAGCACCAGATCGAAGGTGGTGCTGTGCACGGCGTAGACGCCGACCATGCTGACCACGGTGATCGCCGGCACCAGCACCCAGTTCGGCACGCTGAGCATGCGCGAGAACAGGCCGACCAGCGGGATGTTCATCACCAGCAGGATGACGTTGCCGATGAACAGCGAGGCGATCAGGCCCCAGACCACGTCGGGCTGCTGTTCGAACAGCAGCGGGCCGGGAGTGATGTTGTACAGGGTCAGGGCGCCGATCATCACCGCGGTGGTGCCGGAGCCCGGTACGCCGAGGGTCAGCATGGGGATCAGCGAGCCGCAGGCCGAAGCGTTGTTGGCGGCCTCCGGGGCTGCCAGGCCACGCAGGTCACCGTCACCGAAGCGGCCCTTGCTGCCGGCCATGCGCTTCTCGGTCATGTAGGTCATGGCGCTGGCGATGGTGGCGCCGGCGCCGGGGAGGGTGCCGATGACGAAGCCGGCCAGGGCGCTGCGGATCATGGTCCAGAAGGTCTGGCAGAACTCCTTGAAGTTGAACAGCAGGCGGCCGCTGGCCTTGACCGCCTTCTGCCCGCCATGGGTCTTCTCCAGCATCAGCAGGACCTCGCTGACGCTGAAGAAGCCGATCACCACGATGACGAACTGGATGCCGTCGGACAGGCTGACGCTGTCGAAGGTGAAGCGATAGACGCCGGTGGTCGAGTCCACGCCAACCGTGGCCAGGGCCAGGCCGATCAGGGCGGCCATCAGGGTCTTGACCGGCTTGTCGCCGACCATGCCGCCGAGGCAGGCGATGGCGAACACCATCAGCACGAAGTATTCGGCGGGGCCGAAGGCCACGGCCCACTTCGCCAGCAGCGGCGCGAACAGCACCACGCCGCAGGTGGCGACGATGCTGCCGATGAAGGAGCTGACCGCCGACAGCGACAGGGCGATGCCCGCCTTGCCCTGGCGCGCCAGCGGGTAGCCGTCGAGGGTGGTCATGATGGCCGCGGCGTCGCCCGGCACGTTGAGCAGGATGGCGGAGATACGCCCGCCGTACTCGCAGCCCAGGTAGACGGCGGCGAGCAGAATCAGTGCGGTTTCCGGCGGCAGGCCGAGGGCGAACGCCAGCGGCAGCAGCAGGGCCACGCCGTTGATCGGACCGAGGCCCGGCAGCAGGCCGACCACGGTGCCGACGAAGGCGCCGAACAGCGCCACCAGCAGGTTGTCCGGGCGCGTGGCGACACCGAAGCCCTGCATCAGGAAGTTAAGGGTTTCCATTTCAGCTCTCCACGAAGGCTTCAAGCAGGCCGAGCGGCAGGGGCACGTCCAGCAGCAGATCGAACAACACGTACAGCAGCACGCCCATCGCTACCGCGCTGACCGCGCAGGGCAGCGGGCGGCCGGTGAACAGCAGGCCCAGGGCGAAGGTGGCCAGGCTGGTGCTGATGACGAAGCCGAGCGGCTCGAAGGTCAGCGCATAGGCCAGCAGAACCACCACGCACAGCGCGCTGCGCAGCGCCGTGGGAAGGTCCAGGCGTTGTTCGAGCATACCCGGCTTGAACACCAGCCACAGGCTGCCGGCACCCATCAGGGCCAGCAGCAGCAGCGGGTAGGCCCGCGGGCCGACCGGGTCATAGGCGAAAGGCGCCTGGAAGCCCCAGGCAATGACAGCGAGCCAGGCACACAGAAGCAGCCAGACCGCGGAGAACAGGCGAACGTACATGGTGATTTACCTCGGAAGCGCCAGGCCGGAGGGCCGCGCTGAACACGACCCGGGTGGGGTGCTCAGCGCTGCCCTCGGCAGGGCGCGGATTGCACAGGCGTGTTACTGGACCAGGCCGAATTCGCCGGCCAGGGCCTTGTAGTCCTGCACTTGCTTGAGCACGAAGGCGTTGAGCTCGTCGCCGGTCAGCGACAGCGGGAACAGGTCACGTTGTTCGCGCAGGGCGGCGAAGTCGTCACGTGCCAGCATCTTCTCGAACTGGCCCTGCCACCAGGCGAACTGCTCGTCGCTGACCTGCGGGCCCATGTAGAAGCCGCGAATCACCGGCCAGCTGATGTCGTAGCCCTGCTCCTTGGCGGTCGGAATGTCCGCCAGCTTGCCCGGCAGACGCTCGTCGGACAGCACGGCGAGGATGCGCACCTTGCCGGCCGCCAGTTGCGGGGTGACTTCGCCCAGGCCGCTGGAAGTGACCTGCACGTGACCGCCGAGCATCGCGGTCAGGGTCTCGCCGCCGCCTTCGAAGGCCACGTAGCGCAGGCTCTGCGGGTCGATGCCGGCCGCGCGGGCGATCAGTGCGGTCTGCATCCAGTCCTGGCCGCCAATGGTCGCACCGGCGCCGAAGACCACGCTGGCCGGGTCTTTCTTCAGCGCCTCGACCAGCTCGCCGAGGGTCTGCCAGGGAGCATCGGCGCGTACGGTGATGGCGCCGTAGTCGGTGCCGATGGCCGCCAGCCAGCGGACGGCGTGTTCGTCATAGCGACCGAACTTGCCCTGGGCCAGGTTGAGCAGCGAACCGGAGGAGAAGGCGGTGATGGTGCCCGGGTCCTTGGCGCGCTGGGCGACCACGGCGTTGTAGGCAACGGCGCCGACGCCACCCGGCATGTAGGTGACGCGCATGGGCGCCTTGAGCAGGCCGGTGTCCTTGAGGCCGCTCTGGGCCAGCTTGCAGGTCAGGTCGAAGCCGCCGCCGGGCTTGGCCGGTGCGATGCATTCGGGACGCTTGGGTTCGGCAGCCAGCAGCTGGCCGGCGAAGGCCAGGCAGGAAACCGCCAGTGCGGCGCGGGTCAGGGCAGATTTCATGATTGGGTTCTCCTGGAGAATCTTATTGTGGGTTACCAGATGGGCAGGGTGTAGCCGACGATGACGCGGTTTTCATCTGCATCGCGGGCAAAGTCGGAACGGAAGCTGGCGTTGCGTACGCGGACGTAGAGATCCTTGAGCGGGCCGTTCTGCACCACGTACTTGAACTCGATGTCGCGTTCCCATTCGCCGCCACGCTCGTCGCTGCCGGCGATGCGTGCATCGTCACCACGGATGTAGCGGGTCATGAAGGTCAGGCCGGGAACCCCGACGCTGGCGAAGTTGAAGTCGTAGCGCGCTTGCCAGGAACGCTCGTCGGCGTTGGCGAAGTCGTTGATCTGCACGAAGTTGACCAGGAACGGGTCGCTGCCGTCGATGTAGGCGAAGCCGGTGTCGCCGCTCATGTCCTGAAAGCCCAGGCCGAACTTGTGCGCACCGATGCCGTAGCTGAGCATGGCGTTGATCGCGCGGTTGTCCACCTTGCCCGCCTTGGCGGCGCCGGTGTCGTCGCTGTAGATCAGGCGCAGATCGCTGTTCAGGGTGCCGGCACCGAGCTTGTGACTGGTCAGCAGGCCGAGGAAGTGCTGGCGGTAGATGTCGTCCAGATCGGCGTAGTAGTAGCGGCCGGTAAAGCCGGGCGCGAACTTGTAGTCGGCGCCGGCCAGGTCCAGGTGGTCGGCCTGGATGCCACCGGCGAAGCGGCGGTTCTTGCTGTTGAGCACCAGGTCTTCGTCGTCGGTGGAGGCGCGGTCGATGACCTTGTCCAGGCGACCACCGGTGAAGGTCAGGCCTTCCAGCTCGGAGGAGGTCAGCAGGCCGCCCTCGAAGACCTGCGGCAGCAGGCGGCTGTCGCTGGCCTTGACCACGGGCAGCTCCGGCACGTGCGAGCCATAGCGCAGCTCGGTCGCGGACACCTTGATCTTGGCGGTCAGGCCCAGGCGGCTGAAATCGTCGGCCGAACGCCCGTCATCATGCACCGGCAGCAGGTCGGTGCCGGTGCGGCCGCGTCCCGAGTCGAGCTTGAGGCCGAGCAGGCCCATGGCATCGACACCGAAACCGACGGTGCCTTCGGTGTAACCGGACTGCAGGTCGAGACGAAAGCCCTGACCCCATTCTTCGCGCTTGTTCTGTCCGGAACCTTCGCGGAAGTCACGATTGAGGTAGATGTTGGTGGCGGTGAGGCTGGCAGTGCTGTCTTCGATGAAGGCGGCGTTGGCGAGCGGGGTCGCACTGGCGGCGATGGCCAGGCAGAGCAGGCGGACAGGCGGCAGGGCCTGACGTGAGGCTGCGTACATGTGTGGTCTCCGTTTTTGTTCTTGTTGCGACCTGGCACCACTGCAAGGTCGCTTGAGCAGGTGGATCGAGCCACCTTGAAGCGATGCTATGAGGGCAAGCTTTCAGCAGGCTTTCATGGCTGAAAGTTTTTTCCGGCGGTGCTGGCAGGGGCGTCCGCGCGGCTGGCGGTGGCAACGAAACCTGGCAACTGGGCAATTCACAGCGGCGTCGAGGGCGCTACACTGCGCGCCTCTAACGATGCTGCAGCTGGAGGTGGCGGTGCGTATCCTGCTGGTCGAAGACCATCCGCAACTGGCGGAAAGCGTGGCCCAGGCCCTGAAAGGCGCGGGCTGGACGGTGGACGTGCTGCACGATGGCGTCGCCGCCGACCTGGCGCTGTCGAGCGAGGAGTATGCGCTGGCGATTCTCGACATCGGCCTGCCGCGCCTCGACGGCTTTGCCGTGCTGGCGCGCTTGCGTGATCGCGGGCAGACCCTGCCGGTGCTGATGCTGACCGCGCGTGGCGAGGTCAAGGACCGCGTGCATGGCCTCAACCTCGGCGCCGACGATTATCTGGCCAAACCCTTCGAGCTGAGCGAGCTCGAGGCGCGGGTCAAGGCATTGCTGCGGCGCAGCGTGTTGGGTGGCGAACAGCTGCAGCGCTGTGGCGAGCTGGTCTACGACCTCGGGGCGCGGCGCTTCAGCCTGAAGGGCGAGGCGCTCAGTCTGACCGCCCGCGAGCAGGCCGTGCTGGAGGCTATGATCGCCCGACCGGGCCGGGTGATGAGCAAGGAGCAGCTGGCCGCGCAGGTATTCGGTCTGGACGAGGATGCCAGCCCCGATGCCATCGAGATCTACGTCCATCGCCTGCGCAAGAAGCTCGAAGGCAGCGCCGTGCGCATCGTCACCTTCCGCGGTCTCGGCTACCTGCTGGAGGCAGTCGAGGCATGAGCCGTGGCTTCAGCCTGCGCGGACGCCTGCTGCGGCGCCTGGCCCTGCTGTTGTCGGTCATCCTGTTGCTGAGCAGCCTCAGCGCCTACTGGAGCGCGCGGCGCGCCGCCGACGAGGCCTACGACCGCACCCTGCTGGCGTCGGCACGTGCCGTGGCCGACGGCCTCTACGCCGAGGACGGGCGCCTCAGGGCCAACATTCCCTACGTGGCGCTGGACACCTTCGCCTATGACAGTGCCGGGCGCATCTACTACCAGGTGCTCGACCTCGAGGGGCATCAGGTATCCGGCTACGAAGACCTGCCAGCTGCGCCCAAGGGCACGCCGCGCACCGACGACTACCCGGCGCTGGCGCATTTCTATGACGCCGAGTACCGCAATCAGGGGGTGCGAGTGGTCAGCCTGCTGCAGCCGGTCAGCGAGCCGCAGTTGAACGGTATCGCCGAGATTCGCGTGGCCGAAACCCAGGGCGCGCGCGAGCGCATGGCTCGCGAACTGCTGGTGGGCACGCTGTGGCGCATGGGCCTGCTGTCGATCAGTGCGCTGCTGCTGGTCTGGCTGGCGGTGAACCTGGCGTTGCGACCGCTGGAGGCGTTGCGTCGGGAGGTGGCCGAGCGCACCAGCGATGATCTGCAGCCCCTGCACGACAGCGGCTTGCCCCGCGAGGTGCTGCCGCTGGTGGAGACCCTGAACCAGTTCAACGAGCGGCTGAGAGGCCTGTTCGAGCGCCAGTCGCAATTCATCGCCGACGCGGCGCATGAGCTGCGCACGCCGCTGGCCGCGCTCAAGGCGCGCATCACCCTGGGCTTGCGCGCCGAGGAGGCGCAAGAGTGGCGCAGGACGCTGGAGGAGGTGGCGCTGCAGGGAGATCGCCTGACCTTGCTGGCCAATCAGCTGCTGTCCCTGGCGCGGATCGAAAGTGGTGCACGCGCCATCACCGAGGGCGGTGCGCAGCGCATCGATCTCAGCCAACTGGCCCGCGACCTGGCGCTGGCCATGGCGCCGCTGGCGCATGCCCGTGGGGTGGCGCTGGCGCTGGAGGCCGAGCAGCCAGTCTGGATCGATGGCGAGCCAACCCTGCTCAACGAACTGCTGAACAACCTGCTGGACAATGCGCTGGCGCATACCCCCGCCGGCGGCAACCTGGTGATCCGCGCGGTGGCCCCGGCCGTGCTGGAGGTCGAGGACGATGGTCCGGGCATTCCCGAGGCCGAGCGCGAGAAGGTCTTCGAGCGCTTCTACAGGCGCAGCGCGCAGGGCAATGGTGCCGGCCTGGGGCTGGCCATCGTCGGGGAGATCTGCCGTGCCCACCAGGCCCGCATCAGCCTGCACCAGGCCCGGCCGCACGGCCTGCTGGTGCGGGTCGAGTTTCCGCTGCTAGTAGAGGCTTAGCGGCTGCTGAATCTCCAGCAGGTACTGGGAGATCTTGCCGCTGGCACG
Organism: Pseudomonas sp. REST10; assembly: GCF_029542605.1. Lineage (NCBI taxonomy): Bacteria > Pseudomonadati > Pseudomonadota > Gammaproteobacteria > Pseudomonadales > Pseudomonadaceae > Pseudomonas > Pseudomonas sp. REST10. The sequence goes on from NZ_CP035677.1 coordinate 1,828,090, forward strand.
GAGCTGCTCGAGACCCCGGTTGAAGCGCGCCATCAGCTCGGCATTGCCCGGCACCTCGCGCGAAAGCAGCAGGTGCAGGCTGTCGCTGCGCAGTGGTTTGGCGTGAAAGCTCAGGCGCCGGCGCTCGGCCGGGCTGAAGTGCTGGTAGAGCAGGTCGAAGCCGACCACCTTGTCCACGGGAAACAGGTCGACGCGCCCGGCCAGCAGCTGGCGTAGTCCCTGTTCGTCACTGGTCAGGCGCATGACCTCGAGGTCGCCGGCCGCTTCGGCGCGCTGGAAGGCGTCGCCGTAGTCGTAGCCGCGCGTGCCGGCAATGCGCAGGCCGCGCAGGTCATCGATGCCGGACCAGTCGAATGCGTCGTCCTTGCGGTGGAACAGGTAGTAGCCGCTCTCCACGACCGGCGCGCTGACATGGAAGTGCTGCTGCCGTTGCGGGTTGTTCAGCCACACCGCGCTGCCGTCGCGCAGGCCCTGCTCGGCCATCTTCAGCGAGCGTGCCCAGGGGTGGAACTCCCATTGCACCGCGATGCCCTGCGAGGCGAAGGCCTCTTCGACGATACGTGAGGCAACGCCGTGATGGGGGAGGGTTTCGCCCAGGTAGGGGGGCCACTCACCGTTGGTCAGACGGACGCGATCAGCGGCGTGGAGGTTGCCGAACAGCAGGACGAGCAGGAGAAATGCGTAACGCATGGCTCTACTTCCTCAGGCGAGTGACCTGAGTGTAGAGGCGATATGCCATCCATGGCGAGATGCTTTTACTGCAGCATGCCCATGGCCGCTTCCATGGCGGCGGAGAGGTCTTCGTCGGCCTGCATGTCGACCTGCGGGTCGAGGCCCAGCTTGGCGAACGCCGGCACCTTGCTCCAGTCGAGCTGGGTGTAGGGGTGCTCGCTGCCCAGGTAGCTCTGCAGGGTCGCGACCTGGACGATGTCGACGTAATCGACCTTGGCCGAGTTGCGCGTGAAGTCCAGGTAGTGGCTGGGCACGATGGCGATCGGCTCGGGGAACTCCCAGGTGCGCAGGATCTTGTCGCCGATGATCGGGTGAATCTGCTCGATCACATGGTTGAGGCTGATGGAATCGGCCAGCAGTTCGTTGTGTTCTTCGGCGTAGGTCAGGATCGGGAGCACGCCGATCTGATGGACCAGGCCGGCGAGGGTCGCCTGGTCCGGCATCAGGCGGGTGTAGTGGCGGCACAGAACGTGGCAGATGCCCGCAATTTCGGTGCTCTTGTTCCACACTTCACGCATCTTGCGGTCGACCACGTCGCTGGTGGCCTGGAACATCTGCTCCATCGCCAGGCCGGTGGCCAGGTTGCAGGTGTAGTTGATGCCCAGGCGGGCGACGGCCATCTGCAGGTCGGTGATTTCCTTGTTGCTGCGCAGCAACGGGCTGTTGACCACCTTGATGATGCGCGCGGTCAGGGCGGCATCGTTGCCGATCACCTTGCTGATCTGCGGGATACCGACATTGGGGTCTTCTGCGGCCTCGCGAACCTTCAGTGCCACTTCGGGCAGGGTTGGCAGTACCAGCTCATCGTTCTCGATGGCGTTGATCAGATCCTGTTGGACTTTTTCGGCAAGCTTGCTCATCAAAAGGCTCTCTTAGGCGAACCGGTGTGGCGCCGGGAAGTTTAGTCAGCGCTGGATTTCCTTGTCGGCATCCAGCTGGTAGGGCAAGTCGAGCAGGGCCAGTGCCGGGCCCTCGTTGCTGCCGAGGTGAATGCGGCCGTCATTGACTGCATCTTCCTGCAGTACGGCGAGCAGCTCAATGTCTTCGTCAGCCTGCGCGGCCAGCACCACTTCTCCGACACTGGAGCCGTGGACCGGGGAGAACAGCTCGCTGCCGACGGCCGGTAGCGCTGCGCCGACCAGGCGCAGGCGGTACAGGCGGCGCTTGAGCTTGCCGAGGTACTGCATGCGCGCGACGATCTCCTGGCCGGTGTAGCAGCCCTTCTTGAAGCTCACGCCGCCGAGCGCCTGGAGGTTGATCATCTGTGGAATGAACAGCTCGCGCGTCGCACCGAACACCTGGCCGACGCCGGCGCGGACCTGCGCCAGCAGCCAGTCGTTGAGCGGCGCCTGGCGCAGGTGCTTGCCCAGCACGGCAAGCAGTCGTTCGGACCCGGCGTGCGGCGCCCAGAGTTCGACGCGGCCGTCGCCAAGACGAACCGCGAGCAACTCGCCGCTGCTGGCCACGGCATCCGCCTGCTCGCCGAGCTCAATGCCCAGCTCGCTCAGTGCGGCGTTCCCGCCGGCCAGGCCGAAGCGCACCCAGGCCGCGCTTTCATCGGCAGGCTTGGATTTGGCAAACACCGCGTATTTGTGCAGCTCGGCCTGCTGGGCGTCGATCAGCTCGCGTGCCATCGCCAGCAGGTAGCCGTCAGCAACCGGCACGATGCGGAAGCTGGAGAGCATGCGCCCTTTCGGTGTACAGCGGGCGCCCAGGCTGGACAGATGGGCATCGAGGTAGTTGAGGTTGCAGGTCAGTTGCCCCTGCAGGAACTTGGCGGCATCGGCGCCGCGCACGGCGAGAACGCCTTCGTGATCGAGGAGGGTGAAATACGCGCTATCGGCCATGATGCAAGTCGAATCACTGGATAAAGGTCAGGGGCGTCATCATAGAGGGCGTGATAGGCCTTGTCAGCGCAATTGCGCCTCGTCGCGGTGAACAGCGGCGCAATTCGCCGTTATACTGCGGCCCTCGTTCGAGGAGTCCGTTGCATGGTTGAGCAAACTGAACTGAATCGCCTGTTCTGGCATAGCCGTCGTGGCATGCTGGAGCTGGACGTACTGCTGGTGCCTTTCGTCCAGGAGGTGTACCCCAGCCTGGATGCCGAGGATCAGGCGCGCTACCGCAAGCTGCTGGAGTGCGAGGATCAGGACATGTTCGGCTGGTTCATGCAGCGCGGCGAGCCGGAAGACGCCGATCTCAAGCGCATGGTGCGCATGATCCTGGACCGTGTCCAACCCAAGTGACGTATTCGAGTGTCAGTGGCGGCCGTCACGCGGGCTGCTGAGGCTCTATCTGCTGGTCCTGGCGCTGGCCATGCCGGCGCCCTGGCTGGCCGACCTGCCGCTCTGGTCGAAGCTGTCGATCTGCGCGCTGCTGTTGGTGCATGCAGCCTGGGTGCTACCGCGCCACATCCTGTTGTCATCGTCACAGAGCATCGTCGGCGTGCGCCGCGATGCATTCGGCTGGTCGTTGCAGCGTGCGGATGGCACCTGGCAGGCCGTGCAGTTGCGCCCGGACAGCATGGCGCTGCCGTTGCTGGTGGTTCTGCGTTATCGCCTGCCGGGGCAACGCTTCAGTCGCGGGCTGTGCATTCCCCGCGACGCGCTGCCGACCGAGCAGCATCGACGCCTGCGCCTGCGTCTGAAGTTCAGTCGCAGGCGCTGGGCTGAGCCTGTGGCGTCGGCGTCAGAATAGTATCGCGGGCTTCGGCCAACTGCTCGGGGTAGTCCAGGGTGTAATGCAGGCCACGGCTCTCGTGGCGGCGCATGGCCGAATTGATCATCAGCTCGGCGACCAGGGCGAGGTTGCGCAGCTCGATCAGGTCGCGACTGACCTTGTAGTTGCTGTAGAACTCGTCGATCTCGTCCAGCAGCAGGCGCACCCGGTGCTGCGCGCGCTGCAGGCGCTTGTTGGTGCGCACGATGCCCACGTAGTCCCACATGAAGCGCCGCAGTTCGTCCCAGTTGTGGGCGATGATCACGTCCTCGTCGGAGTCCGTCACCTGGCTGGCGTCCCAGCAGGGAACATCGCTGGGCATGTCGACCCGGTTCAGGTTGGCGACGATGTCGTTGCAGGCCGAGCGGGCGTAGACGAAGCACTCCAGCAACGAGTTGCTGGCCATGCGATTGGCGCCGTGCAGGCCGGTGAAGCTAGTTTCGCCAATGGCATACAGTCCGGGAACGTCGGTGCGACCGCAGCGGTCGACGACCACGCCGCCGCAGGTGTAATGCGCTGCGGGCACCACCGGGATGGCTTGCCGGGTGATGTCGATGCCGAAGCCCAGGCAGCGTTCGTACACCGTGGGGAAGTGGCTCTTGATGAACTCGGCGGGCTTGTGACTGATGTCGAGGTAGACGCAGTCGATCCCGAGGCGCTTCATTTCATGGTCGATGGCACGGGCGACGATGTCGCGGGGCGCCAGTTCGGCGCGCTCGTCGAAGCGCGGCATGAAACGCTCGCCGTTGGGCAGCTTGAGCAGTCCGCCTTCGCCGCGCACCGCCTCGGTGACCAGGAAGCTCTTGGCCTGCGGGTGATACAGGCAGGTGGGATGGAACTGGTTGAACTCCAGGTTGCCGACGCGGCAGCCGGCGCGCCAGGCCATGGCGATGCCGTCGCCGCAGGCGCCATCGGGGTTGCTGGTATAGAGATAGACCTTGGCTGCACCGCCGGTGGCGAGAATGACGAAGCGGGCGGTGAAGGTGTCGACTTCGCCACGGGTCCGGTCCAGCACGTAGGCGCCCAGGCAGCGCTCGCCCTCCAGGCCGAGCCTGCGCTCGGTGATCAGGTCGACGGCGACGCGCTGTTCCAGCAGCTCGATGTTCGAGCGCCCGCGGGCCTGTTCCAGCAAGGTGTTGAAGATCGCGGCGCCGGTCGCATCTGCGGCATGAATGATGCGGCGGTGGCTGTGGCCGCCCTCGCGCGTCAGGTGAAACTCGAAACCGCCATCTTCCAGTGCGGTTTCGTCTTCACGGGTGAAGGGCACGCCCTGGTCGATCAGCCACTGGATGGCCTCGCGGCTGTGCTCGACGGTGAAACGCACGGCGTCCTCGCGGCACAGGCCGGCACCGGCGTCGAGCGTGTCGGCCACGTGCGATTCGACCGTGTCGGTATCGTCCAGTACGGCGGCAACGCCACCTTGCGCCCAATAGGTCGAACCATTGGACAGGTCACCTTTGCTCAGGACCGCGATGCGCAGATGGGAAGGCAGGGTAAGGGCTAGGGTCAGGCCGGCGGCACCGCTGCCGATGACCAGAACGTCGTGCTGGAAATGTAAGCTCATGTCCGAGTTCCGCGTGAAAGCGAGTCCTAGTATATAGAGAGGGGCGACGGCACAATAGCCGCCCATGGCCTGCTCGGGATCGCCCTGCTGCAATGCGCTCTTCGTGGGCGTCGATCCGCCGGGCGCTCGTCTGGCTGAGTGGATCGAAGCGGTGCGTCTGTCTTGTCGGCAGCGCTCTGGCTCGAGAGGTTATGAACAGGCCTTATGACCGACCGCAGTGCTCGGGAACTTTCTTAGTCGGTAAGGTTCCATAGAGGGTCGCCCATATAAGGGAGGACGCGTGCGCGTGCCTGCCTCCGAGCGTTGTCGAGGAGGTCGGATGGGCGGCGATAAGATTATTCGCGCTGGCGGAAAGGTTCCGCTGGCGCCATTTCTGGCAGAGAGAAGAGAACTCTGCGGGAAAGCTTGCTTGGAGGGGAGAACTTTTGCGTAAGGCCCGAGTCTATCTTGGCAAGCTGATTCGCTTACGGGCGCAAGCCTCCTCCAAGCGTCATGAGGAGAGTGCATGCTAACCCAGGAAGACGATCAGCAGCTGGTCGAGCGAGTGCAGCGCGGTGACAAGCGCGCCTTCGATCTGTTGGTGCTGAAGTATCAGCACAAGATCCTCGGTTTGATCGTGCGATTCGTGCACGACACCCACGAGGCTCAGGATGTCGCTCAGGAGGCCTTCGTCAAGGCCTACAGAGCGCTTGGAAACTTTCGCGGTGACAGCGCGTTCTATACCTGGCTGTACCGCATCGCCATCAACACGGCGAAGAATTATCTGGTGTCGCGCGGTCGCCGGCCGCCAGATAGTGATGTCAGTAGCGATGACGCGGAGTTCTATGATGGTGATCACGGCCTCAAGGACATCGAGTCACCGGAGCGGGCACTGCTGCGCGACGAGATCGAGGCCACCGTGCATCGAACCATCGCCCAGCTGCCGGACGACCTGCGTACGGCACTGACCTTGCGCGAGTTCGAAGGCTTGAGTTACGAAGACATTGCCAGCGTCATGCAATGTCCGGTGGGTACGGTGCGTTCACGGATCTTCCGTGCACGTGAGGCAATTGATAAGTCCCTGCAACCTCTGTTGCAGGAAGCCTAAGGCAGCGGCGATAGCCAAGAGAGGTACGCCATGAGTCGTGAAACCCTGCAGGAATCGCTGTCCGCGGTGATGGATAACGAAGCGGACGAACTGGAATTGCGGCGTGTGCTCGCAGCCAGCGAAGGCAGCGAGCTGCGTGACACCTGGTCGCGCTATCAACTGGCCAGGGCGGCCATGCATCGCGAGGTGCTGGTGCCGAAGCTGGACATCGCTGCTGCGGTATCCGCAGCGCTGGCCGATGAAGCGGTTCCGGCGCGCAAGACCCCCATGTGGCGCAGCGTCGGTCGTGTCGCCGTGGCAGCGTCCGTGACGGTCGCCGTGCTGGCTGGTGTGCGCTTCTACAATCAGGACGAGCTGACGGGTAATCAGCTGGCCCAGCAGGACGCCTCTCCGGTGCTCTCGGCGCCGCAGGTCCAGGGGCCCGCACTGCTCGCCGGCTACAACAGCAGCGAGGAAGCCGGTGAGCCCGCCAAGGTTGGCACCGTGAGCTGGCATGATCAGCGTCTGCCCGACTACCTGCGTCAACATGCGCAGCAGGCCGTGATGGGGGGTGGTGAAACCGCTCTGCCTTACGCCCGGGCCGCCAGTCTGGAAAACCGCTAAGGAGTCACATGCGCGCGATTCCCCTCTGTCTGCTCAGTGGCCTGCTGGCGTTGCCGGTGCACGCCTCTGAGGTTCAGGACTTGCTTGGACGCCTAGCCGAGGCGGAGCGTCAGCAAAGTTTTCAGGGTACGTTTATCTATGAACGTAACGGTAGTTTCTCCAGTCATGCCGTCTGGCACAAAGTGGAGGATGGGGGACAAGTGCGTGAGCGCCTTCTGCAGCTGGATGGTCCCGCGCAGGAGGTGCTGAAGGTCGATGGACAGACGCAATGCGTCAGTGGTGCGCTGGTCGATCAGGTCAGCGAAGGCCAGACCTGGCCCGCTCGCCACCTGGATGCCGATCAGCTGAGCAACTGGTACGACATTCGTGTCGTGGGTCAGTCGCGTATCGCTGATCGCAGCGCCGTGGTACTGGTGCTGGCACCCAAGGACCAGCACCGCTATGGCTTCGAACTGCATCTGGATCGGGAGACCGGTCTGCCGTTGAAGTCCTTGCTGCTCAACGAGCGCGGTCAGCTGCTTGAGCGTTTCCAGTTCACCCAGCTCGATGTCATGACGCCGGAAGCCGAGGTCCTGCAGCCCAGCTCGCGCTGTCGTCCGGTGCGCATTCGCCCCGTCGACAACCTGGCCGAAGGCAGTTGGCGTTCCGACTGGCTGCCGCCAGGCTTCACCCTCAACATGGCGCAGCTGCGCCACGAACCGTCTTCCGATGCCAGCGTTGCCTACCTCATGTATGGCGATGGCCTGGCCCGCTTCTCGGTCTTTCTCGAGCCGCTGAACGGTCGTGTCGTCGAAGACGCACGCAGCCAGCTGGGCCCGACCGTTGCCGTGTCGCGGCGCATGAGCACCGAGGCAGGGGACGTGATGGTCACGGTGGTGGGGGAGATTCCCCTGGGGACTGCCGAGCGCATCGCGCTGTCCATGCGCGCGGGCGCGCCTGAAACAGGAGCGCCTGAACAGGCCAGCCAATGATAGAGGAACAGGGGCGTGTAGTGGCGCTCGAGCCCGGCGCCGTCTGGGTCGAGACGCTACGCCGGAGTACCTGCTCCAGTTGCTCGGCCAATGCTGCCTGCGGGCAGGGCGTGATGGAACGCCTGGGCGTGGGCCGTGAGCGCGGTCATGTGCGCGCGCTGTCCACGCTGCATCTGAATGTTGGCGACGCCGTGGTGATCGGCGTCCGCGAAGAGCTGCTGGTGCGCAGCTCTCTGCTTGTCTATCTGCTGCCCTTGCTGGGCCTCATGGCTGCCGCCCTGGCGGCCGACGCCGCAGGGCTCTCCGAACCGTTGTGCATTCTCTCCGGCCTTGCCGGTCTGTGCGTTTCCTGGCTGCTGGTACGCTGGCGAGCGTCCAGGGTCGCCGATGATCCCCAATTGCAACCTGTTGTCCTGCGCGCATTGCTGGCTGCCAGCCCGTGATTTCCTGCGTGTATTTCATTCTGCATCTGGAGTTGTAGCCGATGAGAAATATCAAGTCCGTTGTGCCGGTGTTGATGGCCGCCCTGTTGTGGGGGCAAAGTCTGGTGGCGCAGGCCGATCTGCCTGATTTCACGCCGTTGGTCGAGGAGGCCTCGCCTGCGGTGGTCAATATCAGCACGCGCCAGAAGGTGCCTGAGCGCGCCGTTGCCGGGCAGTCCGGGCTGCCCGATCTGGAAGGCCTGCCACCGATGTTCCGTGAGTTCTTCGAGCGCAGCATTCCGCAGGTGCCGCGCAATCCGGGCGGGCGTCAGCGCGAGGCGCAATCGCTGGGTTCCGGCTTCATCATCTCGCCGGACGGCTACATCATGACCAACAACCATGTGGTCGCCGACGCCGATGAGATCATCGTGCGCCTGTCCGACCGCAGCGAGCTGGAGGCCAAGCTGATCGGCGCCGACCCGCGCAGTGACGTGGCGCTGCTCAAGGTCGAAGGCAAGAACCTGCCGACCGTGCGCCTGGGCAAGTCCGAGGAGCTCAAGGTCGGCGAGTGGGTGCTGGCCATCGGTTCGCCGTTCGGTTTCGATCACTCGGTGACAGCCGGTATCGTCAGCGCCAAGGGCCGCAGCCTGCCCAGCGACAGCTACGTGCCCTTCATCCAGACCGACGTGGCGATCAACCCGGGCAACTCCGGCGGCCCGCTGTTCAATCTCAAGGGTGAGGTCGTCGGCATCAACTCGCAGATCTTCACTCGCTCCGGCGGTTTCATGGGCCTGTCGTTCGCCATTCCCATGGAAGTCGCCATGCAGGTCGCCGACCAGCTCAAGGCGGATGGCAAGGTCACGCGCGGCTGGCTGGGTGTGGTCATCCAGGAAGTGAACAAGGACCTGGCCGAATCCTTCGGCCTGGACAAGCCTGCCGGTGCGCTGGTCGCGCAGGTGCTGGAAGATGGCCCGGCCGACAAAGGCGGGCTGCAGGTTGGCGATGTCATCCTCAATCTCAATGACAAGCCGATCATCATGTCCGCGGATCTGCCGCATCTGGTCGGTGGCCTGAAGCCGGGTGAGAAGGCGCAGCTGGACGTGGTGCGCGACGGTTCGCGCAAGAAGCTCAACGTGACCATCGGCACGCTGCCGGAAGAAGGGCAGGAGCTGGCCGCTGGCGACCCTGCTCAGGGTGGCGAGCGCAGCAACAACCGCCTGGGCGTGACGGTGGTCGAGCTGACTGCCGAGCAGAAGAAAGGCCTCGACCTGAAAGGCGGTGTGGTGGTCAAGGAAGTGCTCAATGGTCCGGCCGCGATGATCGGCCTGCGTCCGGGGGACGTGATCACGCACCTGAACAACCAGGCCATCGACTCCACCAGCACCTTTACCCAGGTGGCGCAGGAGCTGCCGAAGAACCGGTCGGTTTCCATGCGCGTGCTGCGTCAGGGGCGCGCCAGCTTCATCACCTTCAAGCTGGCGGAGTAATTCTTCCGGCAAGGCTGAACAGGGGCGCTTTCGGGCGCCCTTTTTGCGTGCACGCCAGGCGCTGCAGCAGACGTGACGTGGTTGCGAGGGATCGGGTACAATCCGCGGCTATTTTCGGCAAGCGTCTTGCCCGTGCCCTCTTCGAGTGTTGATCTGTGAGTGACCTGAGTCATATCCGCAATTTTTCCATCATTGCCCACATTGACCACGGCAAGTCCACCCTGGCTGACCGTTTCATCCAGCTCTGCGGCGGTCTCTCCGCGCGTGAAATGGAGGCTCAGGTCCTGGACTCCATGGATCTGGAGCGTGAGCGCGGCATCACCATCAAGGCCCACAGCGTCACGCTTCACTACAAGGCGCAGGACGGCAAGGTCTATCAGCTGAACTTCATCGACACCCCCGGTCACGTCGACTTCACCTATGAAGTCAGTCGCTCGCTGGCGGCCTGCGAAGGTGCGCTGCTGGTGGTCGATGCCGGCCAGGGCGTGGAAGCGCAGTCGGTTGCCAACTGCTACACCGCCATCGAGCAGGGCCTCGAGGTCATGCCGGTGCTGAACAAGATGGACCTGCCGCAGGCCGATCCGGAGCGCGTCAAGGACGAGATCGAGAAGATCATCGGTATCGACGCCAGCGAAGCCGTGGCCTGTAGCGCCAAGAGCGGCATGGGCGTGGACGAGGTGCTCGAGCGCCTGGTGCAGACCATCCCCGCGCCCGAGGGCGAGATCGAGGCGCCGCTGCAGGCGCTGATCATCGACTCCTGGTTCGACAACTACCTGGGCGTCGTGTCGCTGGTGCGCGTGCGCCAGGGTCGGGTGAAGAAGGGCGACAAGATTCTGGTCAAGTCCACCGGCAAGGTGCACCTGGTCGACAGCGTCGGTGTATTCACCCCGAAACACACCGCCACCGCTGACCTCAAGGCTGGTGAAGTGGGCTTCATCATCGCCAGCATCAAGGACATTCATGGCGCGCCGGTCGGCGACACCCTGACCCTGTCTTCGACCCCAGAGGTGGAGATGCTGTCGGGCTTCAAGAAGATCCAGCCGCAAGTCTACGCGGGCCTGTTCCCGGTCAGCTCCGACGATTTCGAGGACTTCCGTGAGGCGCTGCAGAAGCTGACCCTCAATGACTCGTCGCTGCAGTACGCGCCGGAAAGCTCCGATGCGCTGGGCTTCGGTTTCCGCTGCGGCTTCCTCGGCATGCTGCACATGGAGATCATCCAGGAGCGCCTGGAGCGCGAGTACGACCTGGACCTGATCACCACCGCGCCGAGCGTTATCTACGAACTCGAGCTCAAGACCGGTGAGACCATCACCGTCGACAACCCGTCCAAGCTGCCGGATGTCTCGTCCATCGCCGATTTCCGCGAGCCGATCGTGACGGCGACCATCCTGGTGCCGCAGGAGCACCTGGGTAACGTCATTACCCTGTGCGTCGAGAAGCGTGGCGTGCAGCGTGACATGCAGTTCCTCGGCTCTCAGGTTCAGGTGCGTTACGACCTGCCGATGAACGAGGTGGTGCTGGACTTCTTCGATCGTCTGAAATCGACCAGCCGTGGCTACGCCTCGCTGGACTATCATTTCGATCGCTATCAGTCGGCCAACCTGGTCAGGCTGGATGTGCTGATCAATGGCGACAAGGTCGATGCCCTGGCATTGATCGTGCACCGTGACAACGCGGCGTACAAGGGACGCGCGTTGACCGAGAAGATGAAGGAACTGATTCCTCGACAGATGTTCGATGTGGCGATCCAGGCAGCCATCGGCGGCCAGATCATCGCGCGAACCACTGTCAAGGCACTCAGAAAGAACGTACTGGCCAAGTGTTACGGCGGCGACGTGAGCCGTAAGAAGAAGCTGCTCGAGAAGCAGAAGGCCGGTAAGAAACGCATGAAGCAGGTCGGCAACGTGGAAATCCCACAGGAAGCCTTCCTTGCGGTGCTCAGGTTGGATAGCTAAGGCTCTATGTCGATCAATTTCCCGCTCCTGTTGGTTATCGCGGTTGCCGTTTGCGGCTTCCTGGCCCTGATCGATCTGATCCTGCTGGCTCCGCGCCGCCGTGCGGCGATTGCGGCGTACCAGGGGCGGGTCGACGATCCTGACGACAGGGTGCTGGAGCGCCTGAGCAAGGAACCCTTGCTGGTCGAGTACGGCAAGTCGTTCTTCCCGGTGCTGGCCATCGTGCTGGTACTGCGCTCGTTTCTGGTGGAACCCTTCCAGATTCCGTCGGGGTCGATGAAGCCGACCCTGGAAGTGGGCGATTTCATCCTGGTCAACAAGTTCGCCTACGGCATTCGTCTGCCGGTCATCGACACCAAGGTCATCGAGGTGGATGACCCGCAGCGTGGCGACGTGATGGTGTTCCGTTACCCCAGCGATCCGAGCATCAACTACATCAAGCGTGTCGTGGGGCTGCCGGGTGATCGCATCCAGTACACCCAGGGCAAGCGTCTGCTCATCAACGGTGAGCCGGTGGCCGAGAAGCTGCTGGGCGAGGAGCCGGGCAGCCTGGGCAGCGCGGTTCTCTATCAGGAGCGCCTGGGGCAGGTCGAGCACACCATCCGCAAGGAAATGACCCGCATGCGGCGTGATCCGGGCGGTGAGTGGGTCGTGCCGCAAGGGCACTACTTCATGATGGGCGACAACCGCGACAACTCCAACGACAGTCGCTTCTGGCGTGATCGCAACATCCCTCAGGAGCTGTGGGGCATGGTTCCGGACGACCACATCGTCGGCAAGGCCTTCGCCATCTGGATGAGCTGGCCGGAGCCGAAAACCGGCAATCTGCCCAACTTCTCGCGGGTCGGCCTGATTCATTGAGTACTGGCGCGCTGTTCAAGGCAGCGCCGCAGGCTATAAATAGTTCTAGCCACGAGGCTACAACAAGACCGTTTATTGGGGGATGAACATGACTTTCGCGCGTTCGCAGCAGGGGCTTTCCATTCTGGGCTGGCTGGTGGCTCTGGCCGTGGTGGCGTTCTTCGCCAGCACCGGTTTCAAGGTCCTGCCGCATTATCTCGACTACATGTCGATGGAAAAGATCATTACCTCGGTGGAGACCGACCAGGCTGCGCAAGTGCGCACCGTTGGCGAGTTCTACAGCCACGTCGACCGTGGCATGCAGGTCAACAGCATTCGCGACCTGAACCTGCGTGACGTGATGCAAGTGAAGGTGGAGAACAACGAGTTCCGGGTCCACCTGAAGTATGAAAAACGTGAGCCGCTGATCGAGAACCTCGACCTGGTGGTGAATTTCGACAAAGAATTTCGTGTACGGATGCCGTGAGTCCCAATCTGTCCCGCCTCGAGCGCAAGCTCGGCTATAGCTTCAAGGACCAGGATCTGATGATCCTGGCCCTCACCCATCGCAGTTTCGCCGGCCGCAACAATGAGCGGCTGGAATTTCTCGGTGATGCCATTCTCAATTTCGTCGCCGGCGAGGCGCTGTTCGAGCGCTTCCCGCAGGCGCGCGAAGGTCAGTTGTCGCGTTTGCGTGCTCGTCTGGTCAAGGGCGAGACCCTGGCCGTGCTGGCGCGCGGTTTCGAGCTGGGCGAATACCTGCGCCTGGGCTCGGGTGAGCTCAAGAGCGGTGGTTTTCGCCGCGAGTCGATCCTCGCCGATGCGCTGGAAGCCCTGATCGGCGCGATCTATCTGGATGCCGGCATGGATGCGGCCCGCGAGCGCGTGCTGGACTGGCTGACCGGCGAGCTGGATGGCCTGACCCTGGTCGATACCAACAAGGACCCGAAGACGCGCTTGCAGGAGTTCCTGCAGTCGCGCGCCTGCGAGCTGCCTCGTTACGAGGTGGTGGACATTCAGGGCGAGCCGCACTGCCGTACCTTCATGGTCGAGTGCCAGGTGGCCCTGCTCAATGAAAAGACCCTGGGCCAGGGCGGCAGCCGGCGTATCGCCGAGCAGGTCGCTGCGGCTGCGGCGCTGATCGCCCTCGGGGTGGAGAATGGCAATGACTGATGCACCCGTGACCCGCTGTGGTTACGTCGCCATCGTCGGCCGGCCCAATGTGGGCAAGTCGACGCTGCTCAACCACATCCTCGGACAGAAGCTGGCGATCACCTCGCGCAAGCCGCAGACCACCCGTCACAACATGCTCGGCATCAAGACCGAGGGTGATGTGCAGGCCGTCTACGTCGATACGCCCGGCTTGCACAAGCACAACGACAAAGCGCTCAACCGCTACATGAACCGCAGCGCCTCCACGGCGCTGAAGGATGTCGATGTCGTGGTGTTCGTGGTCGACCGCATGCGCTGGACCGACGAGGACCAGCTGGTGCTGGAGAAGGTCCAGCACGTCAAGTGCCCGATCCTGCTGGCGGTGAACAAGGCTGACCGTCTGGAAGACAAGAGCGAGCTGCTGCCGCACCTGAACTGGCTGGCCGAGCAACTGCCGCAGGCGGAGATCGTGCCGATCTCCGCGTTGCAGGGGCAGAACCTCGACACCCTGGAAGCGCTGGTGGGCGAGCGCTTGCCGGAGTCCGAACACTTCTACCCGGAAGACCAGATCACCGACCGCTCCAGCCGCTTCCTGGCGGCCGAGCTGATCCGCGAGAAGATCATGCGTCAGCTCGGTGCCGAGTTGCCGTACCAGATCACCGTGGAGATCGAGGAGTTCAAGCAGGAAGGCCGCGTGCTGCACATCCACGGCCTGATCCTGGTGGAACGCGACGGGCAGAAGAAGATCATCATTGGCGACAAGGGCGAGCGCATCAAGCGCATCGGCCAGGACGCGCGCAAGGACATGGAAACCATGTTCGATTCCAAGGTGATGCTCAATCTCTGGGTCAAGGTCAAAGGCGGCTGGTCCGACGACGAGCGCGCGCTGCGTTCGCTGGGCTACCTGGATTGAGCCGCGGGCTGCACGCCATGCGCTGCGCCATAGTCCGCGCTTGAGGCTTGCAGCTTGGACCTTGCCGCTTATGTCCTGCATAGCCGTCCCTACAAGGAAAGCAGCGCCCTGGTGGATTTCTTCACCGCTCAGGGGCGCATCCGTGCGGTACTGAGAGCCGCGCGCGGCAAGGTCGGCAGCATCGCCCGTCCGTTCGCGCCGCTCGATCTCGAACTGCGTGGCCGTGGCGAGCTGAAGACCGTCGGCCGTCTGGAAAGCGCCGGCATCCCGTTGCTGCTGACTGGCGAGGCGCTGTTCTCCGGGCTCTATCTCAACGAACTGCTGATCCGCCTGCTGCCCGCCGAGGATCCGCACCCTGCGATGCTCGACCACTATGGCCTGACCCTGCAGGCGCTGGCTGCCGGCCGGCCCCTGGAGCCGCTGCTGCGCGCATTCGAATGGCGCCTGCTGGACGAGCTGGGCTATGGTTTCGCCCTCGATCGCGATCAGCATGACCAGCCCATCGACCCCGCTGCGCTGTACCGCTGGCAGCAGGACGTCGGCCTGGTGCAGGTGATACAACTGCAGCCTGGGGTATTCCAGGGCCGCGAGTTGCTGGCCATGGCCGAAGCGGACTGGCAGACGCCGGGTGCGCTGGCTGCCGCCAAGCGCCTGATGCGCCAGGCACTGGCACCCCATCTTGGCGGCAGACCACTGGTCAGCCGCGAACTTTTCATGACGCTCAAGGAGTCCAAGCGTGACTGAGGCCAATCGTATTCTGCTCGGCGTGAACATCGACCACGTCGCCACCCTGCGCCAGGCTCGCGGTACGCGCTACCCGGACCCGGTCAAGGCCGCACTGGATGCCGAGGAGGCCGGTGCCGACGGTATCACCGTGCACCTGCGCGAAGATCGCCGGCACATCCAGGACCGTGACGTGCGGGTGCTGGCCGATGTGCTGCAGACACGGATGAACTTCGAGATGGGCGTCACCGACTTCATGCTCGGTTTCGCCGAGCAGATCCGTCCGGCGCATGTCTGCCTCGTGCCGGAAACCCGCCAGGAGCTGACCACCGAAGGCGGCCTGGACGTGGCCGGGCAGGAGGCGCGCATTGCCGCGGCAGTCGAGCGCCTGTCCCTGGCCGGTTGCGAGGTGTCGCTGTTCATCGACGCCGAAGAGCGGCAGATCGAAGCGGCCATGCGCGTCGGTGCTCCGGTCATCGAACTGCACACCGGCCGCTACGCCGATGCCCATACGGCGGAGGAGGCGGCCCAGGAGCTGTCACGCATCCGCGACGGGGTGATCTGCGGTTTGAACCACGGCTTGATCGTCAATGCCGGCCATGGCCTGCACTACCACAACGCCGAAGCGGTGGCCGCGATTCCCGGGGTCAACGAGCTGAACATCGGCCACGCCATCGTCGCCCATGCGCTGTTCGTCGGCTTCAAGCAGGCGGTCGCGGAGATGAAGGCGCTGATCGTCGCGGCGGCCGAGCGCGGCTAGCGGACGTTGTGGGAGGGGCTTCAGCCGCGACTTTCCATAGCCTGTCGCCGCTGAAGTGCTTTCGATTCAGCCCTGGCTGAACGCCTGGGTCATCTGCATGGCGAGTGCCTCGATGGCGTCGTTGTGCTGATGGCCGCGAATCAGTTTGATGTGGTACTCGCCCAACGCCGGCAGGCCCTGTTCCGCGCCCAGGCGGCGCAGAGGAGGCTTGACCAGGCTGCGGGGGAAGGGGGCGATGGCCAGGTCGGCAGTCATCGCCGCCTCCTGGCCGGCACACTGCTCGCACGAGTAGGCGATGCGGTAGCTCAGGCCCTGGCGGTCCAGCGCGTCGAGCGCGGTCCGGCGCCAGGCACAACCCGAGTTGGCCAGTGCCAGCGGTAGTGGCGAGCGCTGCACCGCCAGGCCGCCATCGCGACCGGCCCAGACCAGTTCCTCGGAATAGATGACATCACCGCGTGAGTCGTCCAGACCATCGTTGCCCGCGTTGATCAGGGTCAGGTCCAGCTCGCCGGCATCCAGCTTCGCCACCAGATCGACGCTGCGCCCGACATTGACCTCGACCTCCACGGCCGGATGGCTGCGCGCGAACAGGGTCAGGACGCCGGGAAGTACGCGGTCGCCGATGTCGTTCGGCGTGCCGAAGCGCACGCGGCCGGTCAGGGTTGGCGTCAGGAAGCGCGCTACCGCTTCCTCGTTGAGCTTGAGCAGGCGCCTGGCATAGCCCAGCAGCAGCTCGCCTTCGGCCGTCAGATGCACGCGCCTGGCTTCGCGGGTGAACAGGCGCTGGCCGAGGGTTTCCTCCAGGCGCTTGATCTGCAGGCTGACCGCCGCGGTGCTGCGAAACACCTGGGTGGCGGTGCGGGTGAAGCTGCCACTGTCGGCGATGGCGACGAAGGTACGCAGCACATCGCTTTCCAGCAGTGGCAATGGCAGGGGAGCGGTCGCGTTCATTATCGTTAAATATTACTTAATCGATGATTTGAAATTTGTCGTTTGTCTGAACGATAGGCGCGTTTCATCCTGATCGCAAGCCCGGTACGACCCGGCAGCGCAGAAGGAGGAAACGCCATGAAAAGTTCGAACCATCACGACAAGCCGCGCCCAGCCATGCCCGAGTTCTACATGCCGGCCATGTGGCCGCTGGACCTGCAGAATGCCATCGTCGACTGGATCGGCGCCTGGTTCTGGCGCCGCCGCATGCGCCGTCTGCTGGCCCAGGACATCGAGGGGCGCATCCGTCTGGGCGGCGCCCGTGGTGTGGTCGAGCAGGGGGCGGCTGAACCGCTGCGCTCGATCACACAGCGGCGGGCACGTTGGCTGCGCCCGCAGGGCGGGTGCAACCGGCCAGGCTGAAGGTTAGGGCTTGCGCGCGATCAGCACGGCGCGGGTCGGTGCCGGCAGGCCTTCGACGGTGCGGCTGTGGTCGGCCGGATCGAGAAACTCCGGCAGCGACTGGAAGCGCATCCACTCGGTGGCGCGTTGCTCCTCCACCGAAGTGGTGCTGACATCGACGCAGCGCACGTCCTCGAAACCGGCACGGCGCAGCCAGCGCTCCAGTGCCGGTACCGACGGCAGGAACCACACATTGCGCATCTGCGCGTAGCGATCCTCGGGCACCAGCACCTGCTCGACGTCGCCTTCCACCACCAGGGTTTCCAGCACCAGTTCGCCGCCCTTGAGCAATGCATCCTTGAGGTCGAGCAGGTGATCGATGGGCGAGCGGCGGTGGTAGAGCACGCCCATGGAGAACACTGTATCGAAGCCCTGCAGCCTGGCTGGCAGCTCCTCGAAGGCCAGCGGCAGGTGCCACACCGGCTGGTCCGGCAGGTAGCGCTTCATCGCCAGGAACTGGCAGAGGAACAGCCAGTTGGGGTCGATGCCCACCACGCTGTCCGCGCCGGCGCCGAGCATGCGCCACATGTAGTAGCCGTTGCCGCAACCCACGTCGAGGATGCGCTTGCCGGCGAGGTCCAGATGCGGCGCGACGCGCTGCCATTTCCAGTCCGAGCGCCATTCGGTGTCGACGTGCACGCCGAACAGCTCGAAAGGCCCCTTGCGCCAGGGAATCAGGCCTTGCAGGGCGCCCTGCAACTGGGCGCGGTTCACCTCGTCGCAAGGGCCGTCGAACGCGAAGCGCTGATCGAGTTCGATGTCGCTCGGCGTCAGCGCGGGCAGCGCCTGCACCGCGCCGTACCAGCGCGCCAGGTCGCCATGACCGATGGCCAGCTTGGCATCGAGCTGGCCGGGCAGTGAACAGGCCCAGTCCTGCAGCGGCGTGCCGGCCAGTTGTGCCTGCAGTGCGTCGAGATCCAGGTCGCGCATCATGGCAGGGCCACCAGGGAGGCGAAGTTCAGGCACTGGAACCAGGGCACCACCTTGCTGAATCCTGCCGCCAGCAGGCGTTCGCGATGCTGCTCGAGGCTGTCGGGTTTCATCACGTTCTCGATGGCGCTGCGCTTCTGCGCGATCTCCAGCTCGCTGTAGCCGTTGGCGCGCTTGAAGGCAACGTGCAGTTCGGTGAGCAGTTCGTGCTGGGCTTCGTCCTCGAAGCGCAGCTTCTCCGAGAGGATCAGCGCGCCGCCCGGCAGCAGCGCCTGGCGGATGCGCGTGAGCAGCTCCAGGCGGCGCTCCGGCGGGATGAACTGCAGGGTGAAGTTGAGCGTGACCAGCGAAGTCGGTTGCAGGGGGAGGGCGAGGATATCGGCCTCGATCACTTCAACCGGCAGCAGCTCCTGGAACATGGCGTCCTGGGCGTGCAGGTATTCGCTGCAACGCGAAACCATGGCCGGCGAGTTGTCCACGGCGATCACCCGGCAACCGTCGCTGCGCACGTGCCGGCGCAGCGCCTGGGTCACCGCGCCGAGCGATGCACCGAGATCGTACAGCGTGGTATGCGCCTGGGCGAACTGGCCGGCGAGCACGCCGATGTTCTCGACGATGGTCGGGTAGCCCGGCACCGAGCGCTTGATCATGTCGGGAAAGACCCGCACGACGTCCTCGTTGAAGACGAAGTCGGGCACATCGGCCAGGGGCTGGGCGAACAGACGGTCGGATTCTTGGCTCACGGCGATTGCGACGGGTAGCGGAAAAGGCCGGCATTTTAGCCAAGTGCGGCCCTGCCGTCAGGGCTTTCCTGACGGCGCGTCGGGCTTGTTGTCAGGCCTTGCTGCGGGCGAACGCCGAGGCAGTGATGCCCCACTGGCCCAGCCAGTAGGTGAGGATGATGGCGTAGGGCGCGGCGTCGAAGCTCATGACGAAGCGGTCGATGCCGATCAGGCTGTCGGAAATCACGAACAGCGCGGCGCCGGCGGCGGCCAGGCCGGCGGAGCGCGCGGCAATGGCGCGGTGGCCGATCCGTGCCAGGGCGCGCCAGAGCATCAGGGAAATCACCGTGGCATAGCAGGCAACCGGTATCAGCAGCTCGCCGAGGCCGCTGCTGGCCAGCACGGCGAACATCGCCCCGCCGGCAATCAGCGCCAGCAGCAGTGCGGCCAGGGCCGGTTGGCGGCTGTCGGAGCAGTAGGCGCGCACGTAGGCGAGATGGCCCAGCAGGAAGGCGCCGAGGCCGAACACGAACAGGTCGCCGGGCCAGTCGAGGAGGATGTCGCCGGCCAGGGAAAACACCAGGCCGATGCCGATCCAGCGGCGGTAGGTGCCAGGAGGCGCCTGGCGCAGCCAGAACAGCAGGGCGATGACCGGGATGCCCTTGCTCAGCAGGCTGAGCTGTGCGTCGCCGCTGACACGGCCATAGAGAAATACCGCAGCACCCGCCAGACCGAGCAGCAACCAACGCATAACAGGACTCCCTTGGTGATCTTCGATGGCGCGACTATGCCCAGCGCGACCCTGGCTGCCAATGCAGCGGGTGCCAAATGGAGGGGCAGATCGTGCCGAGGCTCGACGCCGCCGGCAGGATTGGGCAACGTATGCACCTGCCCTGGAGACGCGCATGTCGATATCGCCCCCCCTCACCGAGCTGATCGAACGCCTGTACCGCGACGAGTCGCGCCGTGTGCTGGCGACGCTGATCCGTCTGCTGGGCGACTTCGACCTGGCCGAAGAGGCTCTGCACGAGGCGTTTCGCAGTGCGGTGGAGCAATGGCCGCGTGAGGGCGTGCCAGACAATCCGCGGGCCTGGCTGGTGTCCGCCGGACGCTTTCGCGCCATTGACAGCCTGCGGCGGCAACGCCGCTTCCAGCCTCTGGACGAGCGGGTCGACGTGCCGGGCGAGGACGATGCGCAGGAGGTCGAGCTGCTGGAAGACGATCGCCTGCGGCTGATCTTCACCTGCTGCCACCCGGCGCTGGCCAGCGACGCGCAGGTGGCGCTGACCCTGCGTGAGGTCTGCGACCTGAGCACCGAGGAGATCGCCCGCGCATTCCTCTCCAGCCCCTCGACCCTGGCCCAGCGCATCGTGCGGGCCAAGGCGAAGATCCGCGATGCGCGGATTCCTTACGAAGTGCCGGGGCGCAACGAGCTGCCCGAGCGCCTGGAGGCGGTGCTGCGGGTGGTCTACCTGGTCTTCAACGAAGGTTACTTCGCCAGTTCCGGCGATTCGCTGACCCGCAGCCAGCTGTCCGATGAGGCCATCCGCCTGGGCCGGCTGTTGCTGGAACTGCTGCCCGAGCCGGAAGTGCAGGGGCTGCTGGCGTTGATGGTGCTGCACGAGTCTCGACGCCAGGCGCGCAGTGCTGCCGATGGCGAGGTGATCCTGCTGGAGGCGCAGGACCGCCGCCTGTGGGACCGCGAGCTGATCGCCGAAGGCGAGGCGCTGGTGTTGCAGGCCCTGCATTCCCGTCGCTTCGGGCCCTACAGCCTGCAGGCGGCGATCGCTGCGGTACATGCCGAGGCGGCCAGCCTGGAGGAGACCGACTGGGCGCAGATCGTTGGCCTGTATGACGAGCTGCTGCGGCTGAATCCGTCGCCGGTGGTCGCCCTCAACCGGGCCGTGGCCCTGGCCATGCACGAGGGCGAGGAAGTCGGCTTGATGGAGGTCGAGCGCCTGCTGGCCAGCGGCGAGCTGGATGGGTACCACCTGCTGCATGCCGCACGGGCCGACCTGCTGCGGCGGCTGGGGCGCACTGATCAGGCCATTGCGGTCTATCGCCAGGCCCTGGCGCTGGCGCAGCAGGGGGCGGACCGGCAGTTTCTGCAGAAGCGGCTGGAGGAGTTGGGCAGCCTGTAGGGCGCACCCGAGAGCCAGTCAGTCCGTAGCCCGGATGCAATCCGGGGACTCACTTTGGCGAACGTTCCCGGATTGCATCCGGGCCAGTGTGCTGGCGCAGGGTACGCATTGCGCACCCTGCGCCGGGACGAGACCGTGTCAGCCCGCTACCAGCACGCGGATCGCTTCCAGGCGCAGGGCAGCCTTGTCGAACATCGCCAGGCTCTGTTCGCGCTGCTCGCGCAGGGCGGCCACTTCACTGTCGCGCACGTTGGGGTTGACCGCGCTGAGCGCGACCAGGCGCGCCAGTTCCTCGTCCAGCTCGGCGACCAGGCGCCGCTTGGCTTCCGCCACGCGCTCGACATGGCGCGGCATGATCTTGGCCTCGGCATCGTTGATCTGCTTGGCCAGCACGTCGCGCTGAGCCTGGACGAACTTGTTGGAGCTGGCCCGTGGCACGCTTTCCAGCTGGTCGTTGAGGGTCTCGAAGCCGACCTTCGGCGCCAGGTCGTTGCCGTTGGCATCGAGCAGGCAGCGCAGTGCGGCCGGCGGCAGGAAGCGTCCGAGCTGCAGCTTGCGCGGGCCGACCACTTCACTGACGTAGAGCAGTTCGAGCAGCACGGTGCCGGGTTTCAGCGCCTTGTTCTTGATCAGCGCGACGGCGGTGTTGCCCATCGAGCCGGACAGCACCAGGTCCATGCCGCCCTGCACCATGGGATGCTCCCAGGTGAGGAACTGCATGTCCTCGCGGGCCAGGGCCTGGTCGCGGTCGTAGGTGACGGTGACCGCCTCGTCGTCGCCGAGGGGGAAGCTGGCGTCCAGCATCTTCTCGCTGGGGCGCAGGATCAGGGCGTTGTCGGAGTGGTCTTCGCTGTCGATGCCGAAGGCGTTGAACAGCTCTTCCATGTAGATCGGCAGGGTGAACTGGTCGTCCTGTTCGAGGATCGCCTCTACCAGCGCCTCGCCTTCGCCGGCGCCGCCGGAGTTCAGTTCCAGCAGGCGGTCACGGCCGCTGTGCAGCTCGCCTTCGAGGCGGATGCGCTCCGCGGTGGCCTCGTCGACCAGTTGCTGCCACTCGCCGTCGTCGGCGTTCTCCAGCATCGGCAGCAGGCGCGGGCCGAACTGATGCTGCAGGGCGTTGCCGGTCGGGCAGGTGGCGAGGAAGGCGTTGAGCGCCTGGTGATACCACTGGAACAGACGCTCCTGCGGGCTGTTCTCCAGGTACGGCACGTGCACCTGGATGCGGTGCTTCTGGCCGATACGGTCGAGACGGCCGATGCGTTGCTCGAGCAGGTCCGGGTGGGCCGGCAGGTCGAACAGCACCAGGTGATGGGCGAACTGGAAGTTGCGGCCTTCGGAGCCGATCTCGGAACAGATCAGCACCTGCGCGCCGAATTCCTCGTCGGCGAAGTAGGCGGCGGCGCGGTCACGCTCGAGGATGCTCATGCCCTCGTGGAACACCGTGGCCGGGATGCCGGAGCGCACGCGCAGGGCGTCTTCCAGGTCCAGCGCGGTCTCGGCGTGGGCGCAGATCACCAGCACCTTGAATTTCTTGAGCATCTTCAGGTTGTCGATCAGCCACTCGACGCGCGGGTCGATGCGCCACCAGCGCTGCTCGTCGTCGATCTCGTCCTGGGCCTGGTAGCTGACTTCGGGGTACAGCTCGGCATGCTCGCCCAGCGGCAGCTCGAGGTATTCGTCCGGGCTCGGCAGCGGGTAGGCGTGCAGCTCGCGCTCGGGGAACCCCTGTACTGCGGCGCGGGTGTTGCGGAACAGCAGGCGGCCGGTGCCGTGGCGGTCGAGCAGCTCGCGTACCAGGCGCGCACGGGCCTCGTCGTCGCCGCCGTCGATGGCATCGAGCAACTCACGGCCTTCGTCGCCGAGGAAGCCGCCGATGGCATCGCGTGCCTGGGCGCTGAGGCTGTCCTGATCGAGCAGCTCCTGCACCGCTTCGGCAACCGGGCGGTACTGGCTGCTTTCGGCGCGGAAGGCCTCCAGGTCATGGAAACGGTTGGGATCGAGCAGGCGCAGGCGGGCGAAGTGACTGTCCTGGCCGAGCTGTTCCGGGGTGGCGGTGAGCAGCAGCACGCCGGGAATGACCTCGGCCAGCTGCTCGACCAGGGCGTATTCGGGGCTGACGCGCTCCGGGTGCCAGACCAGGTGATGCGCCTCGTCGACCACCAGCAGGTCCCAGCCGGCGGCGAACAGCGCGTCCTGGGCCTTCTCGTCGTCCTTCAGCCACTCCAGGGCGACCAGCGCCAGCTGGCAATCCTCGAAGGGGTTGCTGGCATCGCTTTCCATGAAGCGCTCGGCGTCGAACAGGGCGACGTCGAGGTTGAAGCGGCGGCGCATCTCCACCAGCCACTGGTGCTGCAGGTTTTCCGGCACCAGGATCAGCACGCGCCCGGCGCGCCCGGAGAGCAGCTGGCGATGAATCACCAGGCCGGCCTCGATGGTCTTGCCCAGGCCCACTTCGTCGGCCAGCAGCACGCGCGGGGCGATACGGTCGGCCACTTCGCGAGCGATGTGCAGCTGGTGCGCGATCGGCTGGGCGCGGGCGCCACCGAGCCCCCAGAGGGACGACTGCAGCAGGCGGCTGTTGTGTTCCAGGCTGTGGTAGCGCAGGGCGAACCAGGACAGCGGATCGATCTGGCCGGCGAACAGGCGGTCGCTGGCCAGGCGGAACTGGATGAAGTTCGACAGCTGGGTTTCCGGCATGGTGACCGGCTGATGCTGGGCGTTGAGGCCGTGATAGACCAGCAGGCCGTCGATGTCCTCGACCTCCTGCACGGTCAGCTTCCAGCCCTCGAAATGCGTGATCTCGTCACCCGGTGCGAAGCGCACGCGGGTCAGCGGGGCATTGCGCGTGGCGTACTGGCGCGTTTCGCCGGTGGCCGGGTAGAGCACGGTGAGCAGGCGGCCTTCCTCGGTAAGGATGGTTCCCAGACCCAGTTCCGCTTCGCTGTCACTGATCCAGCGTTGCCCCGGTTGATATTGCGCCATGCCTGTCTGTCTCCCGCGTGAAAAAGCCGGCTATGGTAACGGATGCCGCGCCACGGCCAAAGCGCTCGTGGCACTATCGCAGTGCCCGTCAGTCGAAAGTGTAGTGAGCACCGGCTAACAGGCCGTCGAAAAACGCAGGCGAGGCAGCCAGGGCAAGGCAAGAACAGGCGAGAAGCGAAGTTTACCCGCTGTAAGTGAGCATTTTGATCGGGCTCGCGCACGAGCCTGTTCTTAACGCAGCAATGGCAGCGCTGGTAGCTTTTCAACGGCCTGCTAAAGTCGCGGATGACGGGGCCGACAGCCTTACAAAGGAGGTGCTGTTGCATGCTGCCACCGATCCCCCACAGCCTGGTGCCGGTCACTGCCTCGCAGGACGTGATCAAGCCCAAGCCCGAGATTCCACCGGTAACCCCGGCCGAGGAGAGCGCCAAGGAGAGTGCGCTGAGCCTGGACAAGCGGCACCCGCAGGAAGCCGAGGAACTGCTGCGTGAAGAGCAGCGCCGCCGCCAGCGGCGAGGCTACACCCCGGAGCAACTGGCCGAGGCCGAGCCGGAGGAGATGCAGGAGGCGCTGGGTGATCTGCCACGGCAGGGGCTGTGGGTGGATGTGGAAGTCTGAGACACTCCTTTCATTTCTTGCTGTGTAGATCTTCATGCTGTTCGCCGACCCGTTACCCGCCATCGCCGATGCCGAGCTGGACTACCTGCCTGGCTGGGTGGACGCGGCGCTGGCCGAGCGCTGGCTGCAGGCGCTGGTCGAGCAGACGCCCTGGCAGCAGCCGGAGCTGTTCATCCATGGGCGTTACCACCGCACGCCGCGCCTGACCGCCTGGTATGGCGAGCCCGAGGCACGTTATCGCTATTCCGGGAAGGTGCACGAGCCGCTGCCGTGGACGGCGCTGCTCGACGACATCCGCCAGCGGCTCATGGCCGAGGTGGGGCAGGCGCTTAACGCCGTGCTGCTCAACTACTACCGCGACGGCCAGGACTCCATGGGCTGGCACAGCGACGCCGAGCCCGAACTGGGGCGCGAGCCGCTGATCGCCTCGCTCAACCTGGGCGGCAGCCGGCGCTTCGACCTGCGCCGCGTGGGCGCCACGCGCATCGAGCATTCGCTGACCCTGGAGCATGGCTCGCTACTGGTCATGCGCGGGCCGACCCAGCATCATTGGCAACATCAAGTGGCGAAGACGCGCCAAGCCTGCGCGCCGCGCCTGAATCTGACCTTTCGCCTGATCCGGTTTCCGCTATGAGCAATGACGAAAAACTGATCGACTTCGCCGCCGAGCGCGACAAGCGTATCCACGACCTCAACGACAAGCGCCTCAACGACATGCGTCAGGTCTTCGAGCAGGTCCTGCCACTGGGCAAGGGCAAGAAGAAGTCGAAGAGCAAACCGAAGAAACGCTGAGCCGCCAGCCTGCTCAGTCCAGGCGCTTGCGCACGCGGGATACCGCGATCACCAGCATCGCCAGGGTGAAGACGCTCAGTGCCAGCACCTCCACCCAGAGTTCGGCCAGGGTCGCGTTGCGCAGCATGATGCCGCGCGCCAGGCGCAGGAAATGCGTCAGCGGCAGCACCTCGGCCAGCCACTGCGCGGCCTTGGGCATCCCGGCGAAGGGAAACATGAAACCTGACAGCAATATCTGCGGCAGGAAGGTGAAGAAGGCCATCTGCATCGCCTGGAACTGACTGCGCGCCAGCGTCGAGATGAAGACGCCAAGGGTCAGGCTGGCGAAGATGAACAGCAGTGACGCCGCGTACAGCGCCAGCAGCGAGCCGCGCACCGGCACGGCGAAGAGTTGCCAGCCGACCAGCAGGACGACCGTCACCTGCACCAGGCCGATGCCGACGAACGGCAGCACCTTGCCCAGCGTCAGCTCCCAGGGCGAGACCGGCGTGGTGATGAGCATTTCCATGTTGCCGCGTTCGCGCTCGCGCACCAGGGCGATGGCGGTGAACAGCACCATGGTCATGGTCAGGATCACGCCGATCAGGCCGGGCACGGTGTTCAGGGGTGCCAGGCGTTCGGGGTTGTAGAAGTTCACCACCGTCATCGACGGCGTGGCGTGCCAACCGGGTAGCGGGTAGCTCGCCAGTTGCCGCGCCGAGGCCTGGACCACCTGGTCGGAGCCGTCGACCACCAGTTGCAGGGGCGTGCGCTCGGGGTTGGGGCGGGCCAGGCGCGTCTCGAAATCGGCGGGGATGACCAGCGCGGCGCTGATCTCGCCCCGCCGCAGCAGCGTCTGCAGTTGCTGCTCGCTCGACAGCCGGTAGCGCAGGTCGAGCACCTGGCTCGCGCCGATCTCGGCCACCACTTCGCGCGAGTGGGCCGTATTGGCCTGATCGAGCACGGCGCTGGGCAGGCCGCGCACGTCGAGATTGATGGCATAGCCGAACAGCACCAGCTGCATCACGGGAATGCCGACGATCATGGCGAAGGTCAGGCGGTCGCGGCGCAGTTGGCGCAGTTCCTTGAGCACGATGGCGGCCAGTCGACGCAGGTTCATGGCTTCGCTCCCTGGATGTCGGGGCGGCGCGTCACGGCGACGAAGACATCCTCCAGATTCGCTTCGGTCGCGCGGACCCGTGCCTGCACGCCAGCCTCGGCCAGACGCCGTTCGACCTGCTCGCGGGCATCGTCGGTGGCGCTGAGCAGACGCAGCGAGGCGCCGATCTGCGCGCTGGCATAGATCGCCGGCAGGCCTTGCAGCGCCCGTTGCGCCTGGCGCGGCTGGGCGCATTCCACCAGCAGCGGTTGTCCGGGCAGGCGCGCCATCAGCTCGGCGGGGCTGCCGTCGGCGACCAGTCGCCCGCTGTCGAGTATGCCCAGGCGGGTGCAGCGTTCGGCCTCGTCCATGTAATGGGTCGAGACCAGCAGGGTCGTACCGGCTTCGGCCAGCTCGAACAGCGAGTCCCAGAATTCCCGGCGTGACTGCGGGTCGACGGCGCTGGTCGGTTCGTCGAGCAGCAGCAGGTCGGGCTCGTGCAGCACGGCGCCGGCCAGGGCCAGGCGCTGTTTCTGGCCGCCGCTGAGGGTGCCGGACAGGCGGTCACGCAGGTCGCCCAGCCAGTAGCGCTCGAGCAGTTCCGCGACCCGTCTGCGTGCCTGCGCCCGCCCCAGGCCCTGGATGCTGGCGAGAAAATCGAGGTTCTCGGCCACCGTCAGGTCCTCGTACAGCGAGAATTTCTGCGTCATGTAGCCGATGCGTCGCTTGAGCGCTTCGGCATCCTGCGGAATCCGGTAGCCCAGCACCTCGATCTCTCCCGCGCTGGGCAGCAGCAGACCGCAGAGCATGCGGATGGTGGTCGACTTGCCGCAGCCGTTGGGACCGAGGAAGCCGAATACCTCGGCACGCTCGACGCGCAGGTCGAGGCCGTCGACGGCGGTCAGATCGCCGAAGCGCTTGCTCAGGCCGCTGGCGCGGATCACCGTCTCACTCATCGTCGCTACGCTCCGCCTGCAGCGGCAGGCCGGCTGGCAGATCGCGGGCCTCGTCACCCAGCAGCACGGCTTCGGCGCGGTAGGTCAGGCGGCTGGCGTCATCGCCGTTGAGGGCGTAGTAGGGGGTGAAGCTGGCTTCGCTGGCGATGCTGCGGATGCGTGCCTGCAGCGGTCGTTCATGACCTTCGACCCGGACCCGCAGGGTAGCGCCGATGGCCAGCGTCGGGCGTACCGAGGCGGGTACGAACAGGCGCGCATAGGGCGCCTCGCCGACCAGCAGGCTGACCAGTTCCGCGTTCATCGGTGGCTGATCGCCGGGGTGGAACGGCAGGGCGTCGACGCGACCGGAGCGCGGTGCGTGCAGGCTCAGGTGTTCGCGGTCCAGGCGCAGTCGTTCCAGCTGTGCGGTGGCGGCTTCGACGGCGGCGCTGGCCTGTTCGACCTGCTCCGGGCGAGTGCCGTTGGTCAGTTCGCGCAGGCGGGCGGCGCTGGCCTCACTGGCGGCCACCAGGCGGTCGCGGGCGGCGCGGGCGCGGTCACGCTCGGCCACGGCCACCTGGCCACGGGCATACAGGGCGCTGATGCGGCGTTCGTCGCGCACGGCTTCGTCACGTTCGGCCCTGGCCTGCTGGAGGCTGGCGCTGGCGGCCTGGATCTGTTCGATACGTGCGCCGTTGCTCAGCTCTTCCAGACGGGCGTTGGCCTGGTTCAGCTCGGCCTCGGCCTGACGGACGCGGGCGTCCAGCCGGCGCGGGTCGAGCTCCAGCAGCAACTGGCCGGACACGACCTGCTCGCCTTCGCTGACCTTCCACTCCAGCACGCGCTCCGAAACCTCGGCAGGCAGGCCGATGCGGTCCCACTCCAGGGTGCCCAGCAGCGGTTGCTGCGCCGGTTCGTTGCAGGCGGCCAATGGCAGCACCAGCAGCAGGCAGAGCAGTCGTCGATCAATGGCCATCAGGCACCTCCAGTCCATGGGCGAACAGCGCCAGGGTGTGCTCGACCATCCTCTGGTCGGCGATCTCGGCGCTGGCGAAGATGCCGCGCCAGAGCGGAGCGGCGGCGTAGGGCAGCATGGTGGCGCCGATCAGCGAGACCACCAGCAGGCGAGGGTCGATGGCGTCGTGCAGCTCGCCGCGTTGCTGCGCCGCAGCGAAACGCTGGGCCAGGCGCAGCGGCAGCAAGGGAGCGATGCGCTGGGTCAGCAGGCTGCGCAGGGCGCCCCCTTCGGTGAGCACTTCCCGCGCCCACAGCTGCGGGAGCCAGGGATGTTTCGCCACGATGGCCGCCAGTTCGGTGACCAGCGTGCGGACCTGTTCCAGCGGGGTATCGCCGGCCTGCTCCAGGCATCCGGCGAGGCGCTCGAACTCGGGCATCAGGCGCTCGTCGATCACCGCTTGGGTCAGCTTGGGCTTGTTGCCGAAGTAGTAGTGGATGAGTGCCGGCGTCACCTGCGCGGCCTCGGCGATGCCGCGCAGGCTGCTGGCCTGGATGCCCTGCTGGGCGAAGCGTTGGCAGGCGGCGTCGAGCAGGCGTTCACGCTGCTGCGCTTCACCGCTGGGACGACCTGGAGTGCGTGGGCGGGGCATGGCTGGAAGGTCCTGGAAAATTATTAATTAAATACTCAATTAATTTTTGTGCAAGCGCAAGCTGCGATGTCGACGAGCGGGGCGCCGGCCCTGTGCAAGGGGCAGTGGCAGGCCTTGGCGTGCTGCGTTGGGGTGGTTTCGTTGACCTGGATCAGTTTCCCGGGCAACCGTCGGGTGAGGGGGTGGCGAGCATTGATCCAGATCAATGGTGTCGGGGCTGGCGCTGATAACGTGAAGCCATCCCAGACAGACAGGCACAACAGGAGGCAGCCATGTTCGTCGATACAGTGGTTCTCGCCGGAGTCGGCACCGTTCTTCTGATGGTCGCGTTCTTCGGGGGTGTTGGTTACTTCATCTGGAAGGATGCTCACAAGCGCAAGCAGAGCTGATCCTTCCGGTCAACTGGGCACGCAAGGCAATTCGGGCGACTTCGGTCGCCCATTTTTTTGCCTGTCGTTCCGGTTGACGGTCTCCTGGCAGGGAAAGTTGGGCAGGGGGCTGGACGAAATTAGATAGCTAGCTAATAATTGGCTTTGTTTGGCTGCTCGCTCGAGCCGTCGTCTATCTTCAGATCGTCACGTTCCGAATCCCTGTCCATGCGAGATTCCCTGCAGGCTTTCCTGGCGCCCAGTGCCCAGGCTGTTCAGTTCGCCGTCAAGACGTTGCTTGGCGGCGGGCTGGCGCTATGGCTCGCGCTGCGGCTCGGCCTCGAACAGCCGCAATGGGCGCTGATGACGGCCTTCATCGTCGCCCAGCCGCTGTCCGGCATGGTGGTGCAGAAGGGCCTGGCGCGGTTGCTCGGTACCATGGTCGGCACCTTCATGGCCGTGGTGATGATGGCCCTGTTCGCCCAGACACCCTGGCTGTTCCTGCTCGCCTTCGCCCTGTGGCTGGCGCTCTGTACCGCCGTTTCGACCATGCTGCGCAGCGCCTGGGCCTATTCCTTCGTCCTGGCCGGCTACACGGTGGCGATCATCGGCCTGCCGGCCATCGGCAAGCCCCATGTGATCTTCGACGAAGCCATCGCCCGCTCCACCGAGATCTGCCTGGGGCTGGTCTGCGCCACGCTGAGCAGCGCCCTGCTCTGGCCGCAGCGGGTCGAGCGGCAGCTGGTACAGCAGGCGCGCGACACCTGGCTGGCCGGCGTCAAGGCCGTGTGCCAGGCCCTGGCCGGGGAGGAGGGCGACTCGCGCCAGGGCCTGCTGGAAGTGCTGGCGCGTATCGTCGCCGTGGACGCCCAGCGCGAACATGCCTGGTTCGAAGGCGAGCGGGGGCGCCAGCGGGCCATCGCCCTGCGTGTGCTCAGTCGCGACCTGCTCGGCATGCTGCGCCTGGCCCGTGGCGTGGCACGGCAATGGCGACAGCTCGGTGCCGACGAGGCGCAGCGGGTCGCGCCCTGGCTGCAGGAGGTGCAGGCGCAGTTGCAGGCACAGCCCGGGGAACTCTCCGAACTGCTCGCTCGCCTGCGCGAGGCGGCGCTGGACGAGACCCTGAGCGCCACCCAGCAGCTGTGCCTGGAGCGCCTGGCCGTTCTCCTGCTGCGCGTCGCTGAGGCTCGTCGCGCGCTGCAGGCGGTGGAGCAGGGTCAGGCACCGGAGGATGCGCCGCGAGCGCTGTCCTGGCACTACGACTGGCAGACGGCGCTGGTCTATGGCGCGCGCAGCGGCCTGACCTTTCTGGCGCTGGCCGCATTCTGGATGGCCACCGGCTGGACCCACGCGATCGGTGCGATGCTGCTCGGCGCGGTGGTCTGCAGCCTGTTCGCCCGGCTGGAGGCGGCCCCGGCCATCGGCATGATGTTCCTGCGCGGCATTTTCTATGCGCTGCCGGTGGCGTTCTTCGTCGGGCAGATCCTGATGCCGCAGATCGACGGTTTCCCCATGCTCGCCCTGGTGCTCGGGGTGCCACTGTTCTTCGGCGTCCTGGGCATGGCCAAGCCAGCGCTGGCGGCGACCTCGACCTCGTTCTGCCTGCACCTGATCGTGCTCTGCCTGCCGCCGGCCGGTGTCGGCTATGACGTGGCCTACTTCCTCAACGAGGCCCCCGGCATGCTGCTGGGCGTGGGCTGTGCGGTGCTGGCCTTCAAGCTGATCGGCCTGCGTGACCCGGTGTGGCATGGCCGGCGCCTGATGCAGGCCATCCTGCTCGATCTCGGCCGCCTGACCCGGCGTGACCTGGGGCGTGCGGAGAACTGGTTCGGCGGGCGCATGGCCGATCGCCTGTTGCAGCTGGCGCGGCACTACCCGGCACGACCGGACCGTGCGCGCAGCCGCTGGGACGATGGTGTCGCCGGGCTCGATCTGGGTGACGAGTTGCTGCACCTGCGCGCCTGCCTGGCGCATGTCGACGCCGACCTGACGCAGGCGCAACAGCGTTTCCTGCAGCAGCTGGACGAGGTGCTGGAGCGGGGCCCGACGCCGGGCCGTCGGGATGCGCTGGATGCGCCCGCGACCGAGCTGCGCCAGGCGCTGGCTGCCCTGGCGCCGAGCATCGAACGGCGCCTGGCCGACGCCGCCCTGTCGCAATTGCAGAACGGCTGGCGCCAGTGGTGTCACCTGAGAGGAGAAGCCCATGGGCTTGCATGAGTGGTCGCTGGGCGGCGTGTTGCTGAGCCCCATGGCGATCTACGCGGTATTGGCGCTGCTGCTGACCGGCGCGTTGCGCCTCGGCTTGCAGCGCATCGGGCTGACGCGCTGGATCTGGCACGAGGCCCTGTTCGACTGTGCCCTATATGTCTGCGTCCTGGCGGCCGTGATGGCCGTCCTGGCGCGTTGAGGAGAGAAGCATGCATTCGACCATTCGTGTCGGTATCACTCTGGCCATGGTGGCGGCGGCGATCTTCGCCGGCTCGTGGATCTGGCAGCACTACATGTATTCGCCCTGGACGCGTGACGCCCGGGTGCGCGCGGATGTGGTGACCATCGCCCCGGACGTGTCCGGCTGGGTGCTCGAGCTCAAGGTGCGCGACAACCAGCAGGTCAAGGCCGGCGACCTGCTGATGACCATCGATCGCGATCGTTACCAGGCTGCGGTGGAGAAGGCCCAGGCCGTGGTGGACATCCGCCGCCAGCAGCTCAGCCTGCGTGAGCACGAGGCGTTGCGCCGCTCGCGTCTGGGCGCCAAGGCGATCAGCGCCGAACTGCTGGACAACGCCAAGATCAGCGCCGAGATGGCGCGTGGCGAATACCGCGAGGCGCAGGCCGACCTGCGTATCGCCGAGCTGAACCTGGCGCGCAGCGAAGTGCGTGCACCGCGCGATGGCCAGGTGACCAACCTGGTCCTGGCGCAGGGCAACTACGTCAAGGCCGGGCAGGCGGTCATGGCCCTGGTCGACACCCAGTCGTTCTACGTGCAGGCCTATTTCGAGGAAACCAAGTTGCCGCGCATCCAGGTCGGCGCGCCGGTCGAGGTCTGGCTGATGGGCGGCACGGACGAGATTCGCGGCGAGGTGGAGAGCATCAGCCGTGGCATCACCGACCGCAACGCCAGCCCGGATGGGCAGCTGCTGGCGGATGTCGAGCCGACCTTCAACTGGGTGCGCCTGGCGCAGCGCATTCCGGTGCGCATCAAGCTGACCAGCCTGCCCGAAGACATCGCCCTGAGTGCCGGCATGACCGCCAGCGTGCGGGTGGAGTAGGGTGCTCTCGCAATTGTAGGAGCGGCTTCAGCCGCGAGCTCTTCATGGGGGCTCGCGGCTGAAGCCCCTCCCACGGTACCGCTGTTGCGTGCCTAGGGTCGTAGGGTGGACAACGCGAAGCTTGTCCACCGTCTGGGCGTGGTTGTTGTCGCCTGGGTGTCGCTTTGCGCAACGCCCGGCTACGGGGTGATGCGCTGGTGGATGGATGGAGCGTCATCCACCCTACGGCGAGGTGCGTAGAGTGGACAACGCGAAGCTTGTCCACCGCTTGGGCGCGGTTGTTGTCGCCTGGGTGTCGCTTCGCTCGAGGGCCGGCTACGGGGTGGTGCGCTGGTGGATGGATGGAGCGTCATCCACCCTACGGCGAGGTGTGTAGGGTGGACAACGCGAAGCTTGTCCACCAGCTGGGCGTGGTTGTTGTCGCCTGGGCATCGCTTCGCTCGACGGCCGGCTACGGTGTGATGCGATGGTGGATGAATGGAGCGTCATCCACCCTGCGCGCCAAGGAACGTGATCAACTGCGTTCGATGCTGGCTGGGGTACGCCGCATCAGCACCTTGCCGTGGCGCACCGACACCAGGGCGTGGCCCTGGCTGCGCACCATCTCGTAGTCGTCCGGCGCCGAGAGAATCAGCAGGTTGGCCGGGCGGCCGACTTCCAGGCCGTAGCGTTCGCCCAGGTTCAGCGCGCGCGCCGAGTTGTCGGTGATCAGGTCCAGGCTGCGCTTGAGGTCGTCGTAGCCGAGCATGTGGCAGATATGCAGGCCGGCCTCGAGGATGCGCAGGATGTTGCCGTTGCCCAGCGGGTACCAGGGGTCGACGATGGAGTCCTGACCGAAGCAGACGTTCATCCCGGCGCGGTCGATCTCGGCCACGCGGGTCAGGCCGCGGCGTTTCGGGTAGGTGTCGAAGCGGCCCTGCAAGTGGATGCTCTCGGTGGGGCAGGAGACGAAGCTGATGCCGCTCATCTTCAGCAGGCGGAACAGCTTGGAGCAGTAGGCGTTGTCGTAGGAACCCATGGCCGTGGTATGGCTGGCGGTGACGCGCGCGCCCATGCCACGCACGCGGGCTTCCTCGGCCAGCACCTCGAGAAAGCGCGACTGCGGGTCGTCGGTCTCGTCGCAGTGCACGTCCACCAGGCAGCCCGTGCGTTCGGCCAGCTCCATGAGGAACTTGATCGACGACACGCCCTGGTCGCGGGTGTTCTCGAAGTGCGGGATGCCGCCGACCACGTCGGCGCCCAGTTCGATGGCCTGCTCCATCAGGGCGCGACCGTTCGCGTAGGACTCGATGCCTTCCTGGGGGAAGGCGACGATCTGCAGGTCGATCAGGTGGCGGGTTTCCTCGCGCACCTCGAGCATGGCCTTGAGCGCCGCCAGGGTCGGGTCGGTGACGTCGACGTGGGTGCGTACGTGCTGGATGCCGTGGTCGACCAGCATGTCGATGGTCTTCTTGGCGCGGGTCTTGGTGTCTTCATGGGTCACCAGTGCCTTGCGCTCGGCCCAGCGCTCGATGCCTTCGAACAGCGTGCCGCTCATGTTCCAGGCCGGCTCGCCGGCGGTCAGCGTGGCGTCGAGGTGGATGTGCGGTTCGACGAATGGCGGCACTACCAGGTTGCCGGCCGCGTCGAGGTCGTCCGCCGCCGGGGTGGCACTGGCGGTCTGGATGTCGATGGCGGCGATCTCGGCGCCGTTCAGGGTGATGCGGTACAGGCCGTCGCGGCCACGCAGGCGGGCGTTGTGGATGATCATGCTGGGTTCCTCTCAGGCAGGCGACGACAGGCGCCGGATCAGCAGCGCGACGCTGATGTTCAGGCGGTCGTGCGGGGTATCGAAGGAGCAGCCGGTCAGCGCTTCGATGCGCTGTAGACGGTAGCTCAGGGTATTGCGGTGAACGTTCAGGCGCTGCGCGGCCAGGGCCAGGTTGCCGTTCTCGGCGAACCAGGCCTCCAGCGTCGGCATCAGCACCGGCTGGTGGCGCGAGTCGTCGCCGATCAGCGGGCCGAGCACGCGCTCGACGAAGCGGTCGAGCAGGCTGCGATCGCGGATCGCGCCCAGCAGCTCCAGCACGCCCAGCTCGTTGAAACTGCACAGCCCCAGGCGCTCCGGGAAACGCTGCGCCACGGCCAGTGCCTGGCGCGCCTCACCCAGGCCCTGGGCGAAGCGCGGGGCGTCGCAGCCGGCGCTGCCGAGGCCGAGAAACAGCCGCAGCGGGCCGAGTTGCGGGCGCAGCTCGTCGAGCAGTGCAGTCATCACCTGGCGGTTGCGCGCTTCATCCTGTGGCGTGGGGCAGGGCAGCAGGGCGATCCAGTGCCGGCCCTGGCTGACCAGTGGCAGCGCCTCGCCACGCTCGCCCAAGCTCTGCTCCAGGCGCCGTTGCAGCAGTTGCTGGCGGCTCTGCAACTGGCGCTCGGCGTCTTCGCCGGCCAGGTCGCCGAACAGCTGCTCGCTGCCGTCGAGGCGCAGCAGTGCCACCTGACGCGGCACGTGCAGCGCCAGGCCGAGGCTGTCGCCGCGCTGCTGGAGCAGGTCCAGCGACTGGTAGTCGCCATCGAGCACCTGCTCCAGCACGTGCTGGCGCGAGCGGCCCAGTTGCTGCGCATGGACCAGCGCGGTGCCGATGGCCTGGGTGACCACCACCATCTTCAGGGCATAGGGCTGCTCGATCAGCGGCAGGCCCAGGCGCTCGGCCTCTGCGATCACGCTGGGCGGGATCGCCTGGATGTATTCGGCGCCGGTGAGGATGACCATGCCGGCGACGATGCGTTCGTGGCCCTCGCGCACCAGACGCAGCAGGTTGGCTTCGTCGCGCGGATGGTTGATGCCGGTGACGAAGATCAGTTCGCCGCCCATCACCCAGTCGGCAATGCCCTCGTTCTCGGCCACGTAGGGCCAGCGCACGGCATTGTCGCGTCCGGCCTGGCCGGCACGCAGGCGCATGCTGGCCAGATCCGGCAGGGCGAGTACGTCGGCGACGGTCAGGCTCACGCGCCGGCGACCTGCTGACGGCCCGCCAGTGCCTTGTTCAGCTCGAACAGTGCGACATAGGCCAGCGCCGCCACCGCGATGCCGACCAGTGGCGCGACCCAGGGCGAGAAGTAGGCGCTCAGCGCACCGATCAGGTAGGCGCCGAGGCCGACCCAGTTGAAGGCCGGCAGGCGGGCGTCGGCCAGTTTCGGGTAGCGTGCGCGGTGACCGTAGAAGTAGTCGGCCATGATCACGCCACCAATCGGCGGGATGATCGAGCCGAGCAGGATCAGGAAGGGGATCAGCAGTTCGTACATGCCGCCGATGGCCAGCAGCGTGCCGATGCCGGCACCGGCCAGGGTCACGGTCTTGCGCTTGCCGGTGCGCAGCAGGTTGCAGCCGGCGGCGGCGAAGTTGTAGATGGTGTTGTCCTGGGTGGTCCACAGGTTGAGAAACAGCATGATCACGGCGGCCATGGACAGACCCTGCAGCACCAGCACCTCGACCACGTCCGGTTGCTGGTAGACGATGGCACCGTAGGCACCGGCGACGATCATCAGGCCATTGCCGATGAAGAAGCCGAGCAGGCTGGCCAGCACCGCGACGCGGCCGCTCCGGGCGAAACGGGTCCAGTTGGTCGCCTGGGTGGCGCCGCTGACGAAGGTGCCGAACACCAGGGTGATGGCCACGCTCAGGCTCATGCTCTCGGACGGCTCCACCGCCAGCAGCCCGGCGAGGCCGCCGACGTCACGGGTGGCGATCCACAGCGACGCCACCAGCAGCACCAGCATGGCCGGCACGGCGACGCGCGAGAGCAGGTCCAGGCCCTTGTAGCCGACGAAGGCGGTGAGGCAGAAAGCGAAGCCGAACAACACCATCAGCGGGATGGTCAGGCCCTCCGGCAGGCCGAGGATCTTCACCAGGACGATGGCGACGGTCGCCGTGCCCCAGGCGTACCAGCCGATCTGGGTGAAACCCAGAAGCATGTCGGACAGCTTGCTGCCCACTTCGCCGAAGCAGAAACGCCCCATCAGCACCGAGTTCAAGCCGCTGCGGCAGGCGATGAAACCCAGTGCGGCCGCGTACAGGCCCAGCAGCAGGTTGCCGATCACTGCGGCCCAGAGCAGGGTGGTGAAATCGAAGGCCATGCCGATCTTGCCGCCGGCGAACATGGTGGCGGTGAAGAAGGTGAAACCGAACAACAGGATGGCAGTGGAGAACAGCCCCTTGCGGGCGCCGCTGGGGACCTCGCTCAGAGGGTAGTCGCTATCGGGGGTGGCGTTGCTCATGGACCTGGCTCCGGTAGGGGGGGTAGGCCTTGGCGATAGCAGGGGACGTGCCAGAGTCAGCGGGCATGGCCGCTTGGCAAGGTAGTCAAAGGGGTTTGTGCAAAGCGCACAAGGAATTGCACTTCTGGAGTGCCAGATCGCTCAAGGCTTGTGAGTGTAGAACAAAAGTGGTGCGCGGCGCTGCTGCCGCGCACCAGTGTGCAGCGGATCAGGCGACGGTCACCTGCGGCATCGGCGGCATGGTCACGGTCTGCTCGGCGCTCGGGGCGAGCACTTCGGCTTCGCCGTCGACCACTTGCTTGCCGTCCTGGTTGAACACGCGGGTGGCGATGCGCACGCGGTTCTTCGGCAGTTTCTCCAGCACTTCCAGCTTCACGGTCAGGGTGTCGCCGAGTTTCACCGGGCGGGTGAACTTCAGCTGCTGGCCGAGGTAGATGGTGCCCGGGCCTGGCAGGTTGCAGGCGATGGCGGCGCTGATCAGCGCGCCGGTGAACATGCCGTGGGCGATGCGCTCCTTGAACATCGTCTCGGCGGCGAAGGCGGCGTCCAGGTGTACCGGATTGTTGTCGCCGGACACGGCGGCGAACAGCTGCACGTCACGTTCTTCCACCTGCTTTTCGAAGCTGGCCTGCTGGCCGATTTCGAGCGCCTCGTAGGGGATGTTGGTTACCTGGGTCATGAACACTCCTGAGTGGGCTTGCGACCGTGGCTCAATGCCTGTTGCAGCCAGTCGATCAGATGGGCGGTGACCTCGTCGCGGTTGCTCTCGTTGAGCAACTCGTGGCGGGCCTCGGGATAAAGTTTCAGTTGCACGTCGCGCACGCCGGCCTCACGCAGGGCGCCAGCCAGGTCACCCAGGCGCTTGCCGTCGCTGACCGGATCACGCGAGCCGCCGATGACCAGCAGCGGCAGGTCGGCATCGATCTGCGCCAGGTTGGCGGGGGGCGTGATGTGTTGCAGGCCGTCGAGCAGGTCGCACCACAACTGCGTGGTGCAGACGAACCCGCACAGCGGATCGGTCACGTATTTGTCCACTTCTGCCGGGTCACGGCTGAGCCAGTCGAAGGCGGTGCGGTTGGGCTTGAACGCCTTGTTGAACGAGCCGAAGGAGAGAAAGTCGATGACCTTGCTGCGGCCTTTCGCGCCCAGGCGCCAGCGTTCGAAACCGGCGATCAGGCGTGCCGCCTTGTACAGCGCCACGGGCTGGTAGTTGGAGCCGGAAAGCACGGCGCCCTGCAGGCTGCAGCTGTGGCCCATGAGGTAGGCAATGCCGATGTAGCTGCCCATGCTGTGGCCGAAGAGGAAGATCGGCGTGTGCGGATGCTGCTGGCGAATGTGGTGATTGAGGGTGGAGAGGTCGCCGACGACCTTGCTCCAGCCGTCCTCGTCGGCGTAATGCCCCAGGGTGCCGCGTTCGGCCGTGCGGCCATGGCCGCGCTGGTCCAGGGCGTAGAGGGCGAAGCCCGCCGTCACCAGGGCTTCGGCCAGCCGTTCGTAGCGCAGGCTGTGCTCGGCCATGCCGTGGGCAAGCATGACCATCGCACGGGGTGGCTCATCGCCGTACCAGTGGTTGACGTGCAGCGGCAGGCCGTCGCTGGCGTTGAGGGTGAAGGCGTCGTGGCGCATGGCGAATCCTTGTGCCGAAGGTTGGCGGCATTGTGCACCTTGCTCGTCATCAGGCAAAGCGTCGCGGTTTATTCGCGAATGCCAAAGATCGGTTACGAATCGCTACATTTATTGCGAAATTCAGCCCATCAATGACGCCTTCGAGCTATATGCGGTTCAGCTCTAAGCTGCTACTTTCCGGCCAGTCAGATCACTTCAGGGGAAGAGGACAAGAACAATGCAACCTGATTTCTGGAACGACAAACGCGCCCCTGGCGTGCCCAACGATATCGACCTGTCCAGCTACAAGTCGGTGATCGAAGTCTTCGAGCGCTCCTGCAAGCGTTTCGCTGACCGCCCTGCCTTCAGCAACCTCGGTGTCACGCTGACCTACGCCGAGCTGGACCGTCTCTCCGCTGCCTTCGCCGCCTACCTGCAGAAGCACACCGACCTCAAGCCGGGCGACCGCATCGCCGTGCAGATGCCCAACGTGCTGCAATACCCGATCGCCGTGTTCGGTGCCATGCGCGCCGGCCTCATCGTGGTCAACACCAACCCGCTGTACACCGCGCGCGAGATGCGCCACCAGTTCAAGGACGCCGGCGTGCGTGCGCTGGTGTACCTGAACATGTTCGGCAAGCTGGTGCAGGAAGTGCTGCCGGACACCGAGATCGAGTACCTGATCGAAGCGCGGATGGGTGACCTGCTGCCGAGCCTCAAGGGCTGGCTGGTCAACACCGTGGTGAAGAAGGTCAAGAAGATGGTGCCCGACTACCACCTGCCGCAGGCCATCGCCTTCAAGCAGGTGCTCAGGCAGGGGCACGGCCAGGCGCTGGCGCCGGTCACCGCCAGCCACGAGGATGTCGCCGTGCTGCAGTACACCGGTGGCACCACCGGCGTGGCCAAGGGCGCGATGCTCACGCACGGCAACCTGGTGGCGAACATGCTGCAGGTCGATGCCTGCCTGTCGCAGCTCGGCCCGGACGGTACGCCGCTGATGAAGCAGGGCCAGGAGATCATGATCGCGCCGCTGCCGCTGTACCACATCTATGCCTTCACCGCGAACTGCATGTGCATGATGGTCAACGGCAACCATAACGTGCTGATCACCAACCCGCGCGACATCCCCGGTTTCGTCAAGGAACTGGGCAAATGGAAGTTCTCCGCCCTGCTGGGCCTGAATACCCTGTTCGTCGCGCTGATGGATCATCCCGAGTTCAAGAACCTCGATTTCTCCCACCTCAAGGTCACCAACTCCGGCGGTACCGCGCTGGTCAAGGCCACCGCCGAGCGCTGGCAGCAGATGACCGGTTGCACCGTGGTGGAGGGCTACGGCCTGACCGAGACCTCGCCGGTCGCCAGTACCAACCCCTATGGCGACAAGGCGCGCCTGGGCACCGTCGGCATTCCGGTGCCGGGTACCGCGTTCAAGGTGATCGACGACGAGGGCAACGAGCAGCCCCTGGGCGATCGTGGTGAGCTGTGTATCCAGGGGCCGCAGGTGATGAAGGGCTACTGGCAGCGCGAGGAGGCCACGGCCGAGGTGCTGGATGCCGACGGCTGGTTCAAGACCGGCGATATCGCCGTGATCGACCCGGATGGCTTCGTGCGCATCGTCGACCGTAAGAAGGACATGATCATCGTCTCCGGCTTCAACGTGTATCCCAACGAGATCGAGGACGTGGTCATGGCTCACCCGAAGGTCGCCAGCTGCGCGGCCATCGGCGTGCCGGACGAGAAGTCCGGGGAAGTGGTCAAGCTGTTCGTGGTGCCGCGCGATGGCGGGGTGACCGTGGAAGAGCTCAAGGCCTACTGCAAGGAAAACTTCACCGGCTACAAGGTGCCCAAGCACATCGTGTTCAAGGACGCCCTGCCGATGACGCCGGTGGGCAAGATCCTGCGTCGCGAGCTGCGCGACATCGCCTGAGCCGAAACCTCTCCCCCGGCCCGGGGGAGAGGTTTTCCCGCCTCTGTCCGCCAGCACGGCGGAGCATTTGTTGTGATTTGGTAACCACCGGCAGGGTGGCAAGCCTCGTTTCGTCGAGCCCAGCACTGTGCCTGACGCCTGTTCAGGTTAGGCTCTGCGCGCTGCATAAGCCGAGCTAGAGGCCTTTGTTCGATTCTCAGAGCGAAAGTTGGGTTGTGACTGGATGGTGTTTTCTGGTCATTTTTCTGACTCCGCAGGCCATGCTTGGTGCTGGTGAGCCTCCGGTAAAGCTGCTACTCTCGGCGCGCTTCCGGGCCCCTGGCCAGCGGGAAAGCGAGCTAAACACACAACAAACAACCGCCTGCGCGCGGTGAAGATCAGCTGTTGCTTAGGAGTGGGCTTCCATGACCGAAAACTTCTGGAAGGACAAGTATCCCGTTGGGGTCGCTGCCGAAATCAATCCCGACCAGTACCCGAACATCCTCGCGGTATTGAAAGAGTCCTGCCAACGCTTCGCCGACAAGCCTGCTTTCAGCAACCTGGGCAAGACGCTCACCTACGGCGAGATCTACCAGCTCTCCGGTGATTTCGCGGCCTATCTGCAGCAGCACACCGACCTCAAGCCGGGCGATCGCATCGCCGTGCAGCTGCCCAACGTGCTGCAGTACCCCGTCGTGGTTTTCGGCGCCATGCGTGCCGGCCTGGTGGTGGTCAACACCAACCCGCTGTACACCGCGCGGGAAATGGAACATCAGTTCAACGACTCCGGCGCCAAGGCGCTGATCTGCCTGGCCAACATGGCGCACCTGGCCGAACAGGTGGTGCCGAAGACCGGGGTGAAGACCGTCCTGGTCACCGAAGTGGGCGACATGCTGCCGACGTTCAAGCGTCTGCTGGTCAACTTCGTGATCAAGCACGTGAAGAAGATGGTGCCGGCCTACAACCTGCCGCACGCCATCAAGCTCAATGACGCCCTGGCCAAGGGCCGTGGCCAGAGCTTCAACGAAGCCAAGCCGAGCAACGGCGATATCGCCGTGCTGCAGTACACCGGCGGTACCACCGGTGTGGCCAAGGGCGCGATGCTCACGCACCGCAACCTGGTCGCCAACATGCTGCAGGTCAAGGAGCTGATGGGCGCCAACCTCGATGAGGGTTGCGAGGTGCTGATCGCGCCGCTGCCGCTGTACCACATCTACGCCTTTACCTTCCATTGCATGGCGATGATGCTGATCGGTGGCCACAATGTCCTGCTGACCAACCCGCGCGACCTGCCGTCGGTGGTCAAGGACCTGGCCAAGTACCGCTTCACCGGGTTCGTCGGCCTCAACACCCTGTTCGTTGCCCTGTGCAACAACGAAGACTTCCGCAAGCTGGACTTCTCCAGCCTGAAGGCGACCTTCTCCGGCGGCATGGCCCTGCAACTGGCTACCGCCGAACGCTGGAAGGAAGTCACCGGCTGCGCCATCTGCGAAGGCTTCGGCATGACCGAGACCAGCCCGGTGGCCACGGTCAACCCGTTCAGCGCCATCCAGCTGGGCACCATCGGCATTCCGCTGCCTTCGACCCTGTGCAAGACCATCAACGACGAAGGCCAGGACCTGGCCATCGGCGAGATCGGCGAGCTGTGCGTGAAAGGGCCGCAGGTGATGAAGGGCTACTGGCAGCGCCAGGAAGCGACCGACGAGATCCTCGGTGCCGACGGCTGGCTGAAGACCGGTGACATCGGCCTGATCCAGGAAGACGGCTACCTGCGTATCGTCGACCGCAAGAAGGACATGATTCTGGTGTCCGGCTTCAACGTCTATCCGAACGAGCTGGAAGACGTCCTGGCGACCCTGCCGGGCGTGCTGCAGTGCGCGGCCATCGGCGTGCCGGACGAGAAGTCCGGCGAGGCGATCAAGGTGTTCGTGGTGGTCAAGCCGGGCGAGAGCCTGACCAAGGAGCAGGTGATGGAGCACATGCGTGCCAACCTGACCGGCTACAAGGTGCCCAAGGCCGTGGAGTTCCGCGACGTGCTGCCCACCACCAACGTCGGCAAGATCCTGCGCCGCGAGCTGCGTGACGAAGAGCTGAAGAAACTGGGCAAGAAGTGACGCGACCGCGTTGAACGAAAAACCCGCTACGGCGGGTTTTTTATTGCCCGTCATTCCTGGCAGGCAATCCTGCCGGCCGTGCACGCGGCGGTGCTGGCCGCCCCGAGGGGATTGCAGGCATCAGCGAGATGCGCTGCTGCCAGCATGACCATTGATCCTGATCAGGCACTCCGTGACCAGATACGAGATAGTCATTCCATTATGAGACGAGGCTGGTCATACCAGTTTTTGCTTTTCTCTGTTTTTTTGACGCCGTCATATTGGCAATATGCCGGCTCTATAACATCAAAGCGCCGGTAAAGGTGTACTGCCCATGATCTTCTCTCTGCGTCTGCGTTCCAAAGTGCTGCTGCTGGCGTTTGGTCCTATCTGCCTGTTGACCCTG
Organism: Pseudomonas sp. REST10; assembly: GCF_029542605.1. NCBI lineage: Bacteria > Pseudomonadati > Pseudomonadota > Gammaproteobacteria > Pseudomonadales > Pseudomonadaceae > Pseudomonas > Pseudomonas sp. REST10. The sequence goes on from NZ_CP035677.1 coordinate 1,871,115, forward strand.
CTGCTCAGTTCCATCGCGTTCGTCGTCCTCGGCAATCTGGCCGACCAGCAGGAGGCGCAGACCCGAGCCAAGCTGGTGGCGGACCGCAAGGCGGAGATCAAGCAGTACGTGGAACTGGCGGTCAACGCGATCGATCCGCTGTACCAGGCCTCCGCCGATGGCGACATGAACGCGCGCGCCCAGGCCGTCGAGGTGCTCAAGCGCCTGTCCTACGGGGCGGATGGCTATTTCTGGGGCTACGACAGCAACGTCCATCGCGTGCTGCAGGGCAATACCAACGACCGCATCGGCGAGGACTTCAGCGGCTACCGCGACCCCAATGGCGTCTATGCCATTCGCGAGCTGGTGCGAGCCGGCATGGATAGCAGCCACTACGTTGACTACAGCTTCGTGTTGGGCGACGGCAAGGTGCTGGTGGCCAAGGTCGGTTACTCGCACTACCTGCCCAAGTGGAAGATGGTCTTCGGCACCTCGGTCAATCTCGACGGGGTCGAGCGGGATGTCCAGGCGGCGCGGGGGCAGTTCCAGCACAGCGTCGACCGCCTGCTGATGGTCATGGCCGGCTCCGCGATCGGCCTGCTGCTGGTGCTGGCCCTGCTGTCCCTGCCGCTGGCGGCGTCGATCACCAAGCCGGTGCAGCTGATCAAGAGCAAGCTCGATGACATGGCAGCCGGGGAGGGCGACCTGACCCAGCGCCTGCCGGTCACCAGCCAGGATGAGCTGGGCGAGCTGGCGAGTTCGTTCAACGCCTTCGTCGCCAAGATTCATGCGCTGGTGCAGCAGGTATCGGTGACCACCGATCAGCTCTTCGGTCTGGTCGGTGGCGTGTCCAGTCAGGCACAGCGCTCCGAACAGGCGATGGCCGGGCAGCGTCAGGAGACCGATCAGGTCGCCACCGCCATCAACGAGATGTCCGCTGCGGCCCACGAGGTGGCGCAGAGTGCCCAGCGTGCCGCCGAGGCGGCGCGCGAGACCGACCAGCAGGGCCAGGATGCCAAGCGCGTGGTGGATGGCAGCATCGCCCACATCCACGACCTGGTCGGCGAGGTGCGCAGCAGCAGCGAGTCACTGGACAGCCTGCGTCGCGACGTACAGGGCATCGTCAGCGTGCTGGAGGTGATTCGTGCGATCGCCGACCAGACCAACCTGCTGGCGCTCAATGCGGCCATCGAGGCTGCGCGAGCCGGCGAGGCGGGGCGAGGCTTCGCCGTGGTGGCCGATGAGGTCCGCGCCCTGGCCAGCCGTACCCAGCAGAGCACTGGCGAGATCCAGGGCATGATCGACCGTCTGCAGAATGCCACGGGCGAGGCCGTGGCGGCGATGCAGCGCGCCAGTCAGATGGGAGAGAGCACCCGCGAGCAGGCCAGCCATGCCGGCGAGGCGCTGGACAGCATCGCGGTGTTGATCGGCACCATCAACTCGATGAACGCGCAGATCGCCAGTGCCGCCGAGGAGCAGACCGCCGTGGCCGAGGAGATCAACCGCAGCGTGCACCAGATCGCCGTCGCGGTGGACGAGGTCGCCAGCGATGCGGAGCAGGGCGCGCAGGCCGCTCGTGATCTCGACGGCCTGGGCGGGCGCCTGCAGGGCCTGGTCGGCCAGTTCCGCGTCTGAGTGCCGGGCGCTTCAGTCCGTCAGCGCGTCCAGCGGACGCTGTTGCCGAGGCGGGCTGAAGCGCACGGCCATGACCATCAGCACCAGGGTGGCCAGCGCCATCAGCTGCCAGCTCAGGCTCAGGTCCGTGCTGTAGTGCCGTAGCAGACCCGCCAGCAGCGGTGCGCACGCCGCGATCAGATAGCCGCCGCCCTGGACGAAAGCCAGCAGATCCCCCGTCTGCCGCGGATCGTCCAGGTGATCCTGGGCCACCACCAGCGACAGCGGGAACAGACCGCCGATACCGACACCCAGGAGCAGGGCGACGGGCACCACCAGGGTTTCCGGCGCCAGCTGCAGGCCGATCAGGCCGGCCAGCAGCGACAGCAGTACCGCCGCCAGCAGCGGCCGGCGGTCAGGAAAACGCGGCAGCAGGCTGGATAGCAGCAGACCGGCTACGACCTCGCACAGGGTCAGCGCGGCCAGCAACAGGCCACTGGCCTGGGCGCTCCAGCCCAGGGCGGTGTAGTAGGGCGGCAGCCAGGCCAGCACCAGGGTGTAGCCGGCGGTGCCGATGCCGAAGAAGCTCATCAGCAGCCAGGCCCGGGGCCAGCGCCAGGCCACCAGCGGCGGGGCGCTGGCGACGGCGCTTGCGCCAGCGGAGGGCGCGGCGCGACGCCACACCGCTGCCGCCAGCAGGGCGGGCAGCGTCCAGCCTGCCAGGGCCCAGGCCCAGCCCAGCGACTGGACCAGCCAGGGGGTGAAGGCCGCACCGAACGCAGCGCCGGCCATGATCGCGCAGCTGTAGAAGCCGATCAGGCGGCCACTGTCGGCGGCGAAGCGCGACTTGATCAGACCGGGTAGCAGGGCCTGGACGAAGGCGATGCCTGCGCCGGCCAGCACCGCACTGACGAGCAGCGTAGAGGCTGCGGGCAACAGACCACGCAGCAGCGAGGCGAGGGCGATCAGCAGCACACCGAGCAGAATCCCGCCGTTGTCGCCAAGGCGCCTGCGCAGAGGGCCGCAGGCCAGCGCCCCCAGCCCCATGATGACCACGGGCACGCTGGTCAGCAGGCTGGCGGTGACGTGATCCAGTCCGGTATCGAGCTGGATGCGGTCGAGCAGCGGGCCGATGGCGGCCAGCGCCGGCCGCAGGTTGAGGCCGAGCAGGACGATGGCGAGCAGTAACAGAGCCTGGCGTTTCATGCTTGGGCCTCCTTGGTGCCGCGCGAGGCGACCAGCAGCACGCCGCCGACGATGCACACGGCGGCCAGCAGCATCGACAGGCTGCCGTTCTCACCGAACAGGCCGATGGCCATGGCCGCGCCGATGATCGCCGCCACCGAGCCTATCTGGCTGAGGAACACCGCGCCGGCGAGCTTCTGCAGCACGAAGAACAGCGCGTAGACCATGGCGAACAGGGCCGTCTGTACGGCCAGCAGAGCGATCGCGCTGGCAGCGTGCAGACGGGGTTGCAGATCGAACCCCAGCCCGCTCAGGGGGACCAGCAGCAAGGCGCCGCCGAGCAGCATGCCGGGCGCCAGAGACAGCGGGCTGGCGCCTTGTGGCCAGTAGCGGGAACGGTAGATGTTGCCCAGGGCGAGGAACACCGGCACGCAGAGCGCCGCCAACACCCACAGGTAGGGGCTGTCGCCGCTGTGCAGCTTGCCCAGCGCCAGCAGCACGCTGCCGAGCAGGCCGACGCAGATGCCCAGCAGGCGAATCCGGCTGGGGCCCTCCATGCGCAGGGCCAGGGCCAGCAGGTAGGTGACCAGGGGCGGAAAGGCCAGGCACATGGCCGCGAAGCCGGCGCCGACGTGCGGGATCGAACTGAACATCAGGCCATTGGGCAGGGTGATGCTGAGCAGCCCGGAGGCCAGGTAGTAGCGCAGCGAGGTGGCACCCAGGCCGGGCCGCTCACCGCGCAGCCAGCTGAGCGCCAGCAGCAGCAGGCCGCTGCCGAGCAGGCTCCACAGCAGGTAGGCGAGAGGTGGCCAGCCCTGCGTGCCGGCGATCTTCACCAGATTGGTGGTCAGTCCCATCAGCGCGCCGATGGTGAACAGCAGTGACAGGGCCAGAAATGATCTGGAGCGTGAACCTGGCATGGGGATGCCTCCTTGGCGTGAATACGTTACGATGGCGACATTCTTTTTGAAAAGTATCTTGATGGCAAGATAAATCGAGGACGACATGCAAGACCGCGCACAACTGGCTGCCGAGCAGTGGCAGCAGCAACGACCCGATCTCGATGCTTTCTCCATGGCCGTCATTGGCCGCCTGGGGGAGTTGAGCCTGCTGATCAGCCGCGATCACCTGCTGCCGTTCTTCGCCGAGCATGGCCTGCAGGGCGGTGAGTTCGACCTGCTCGCTACCCTGCGCCGTTCGGGCGAACCCTATGCGTTGATGCCGACTGCGCTGTACGAGAGCGCGATGATTTCCTCGGGGGGCATGACCAGCCGCATCGACCGCCTGGAAAAGGCCGGTCTGATCGAGCGGCGCAAGCATCCTAGCGACCGTCGCGGTGTCCTGGTGGCGCTGACGGCGGCGGGCTTCGAGCTGATCGACGGCATCATCACGGCGCACGTGGCCAATCTGCAGCGCGTGCTTGCAGGGTTGACCGCCGACGAGCAGCGAACGTTGCATGCGTTGCATGGCAAGTTGCTGGCGGGGGTCAAGGCGCGCGAGGAGGAGGCGCAGGGCTAGGTGATGCGGCTGCGCTTCTGCGCCGCCTGGGTGAGAGGGCAACGAGCCAACTGAGCAAGTGCGGCTAGGCGCGGGAGCGGCGCCATTGCCTACGCTGGCGCTCACCGTATTTCAGGAATCTATGCACCGTGTCTGCTCGATCACCGTCCTCTGCTTACACACAGCGTTTCGATGCCGTGCTCGCCTATATCGATGCCCACCTCGATGGCGATCTCTCGGTCAGCGCGCTGAGTCAGGTGGCCAGCTTTTCGCCGTTTCACTTCCATCGACAGTTCGGCGCGTTCGTTGGCGTACCGGTTTCACGTTATGTGCAACTGATGCGACTGCGGCGCGCTGCCCATGGTTTGCTGGCCCGAGCAGAGCTTTCGGTCTTGAACGCTGCCCTCCAGGCGGGTTTTGAAAGCCCTGAAGCGTTCAGCCGGGCGTTCAGGCGAGCGTTTGGCATGTCGCCCCGCGCGTTCAGAAAGGCACCCAGTTGGCATGTGTGGAATACGGTCTTCGTCATCCCTCATTTTTCAAGGACTGTTGCCATGCAAGTACAAATCGTGAATATCTCCCCTGTGCGAGTCGCCGCTCTGGAGCATTGCGGCCCTCCCGAACTGGTCGACCGGAGCGTCGATACCTTCATCCAGTGGCGCATGCAAAGCGGGCAATCGCCGGTGGAATCGAACCGCTCCTTCGGCATCCCATACGGCAACCCGGATACCACGCCCGCGCACGAATTTCGTTTCGCCATTTGCGGCGAGATTCGAGAGACCGTGGCCGTGAACGAATTCAACATTCGTGAGCTGACAATACCGGGTGGGCGTTATGCCGTGGTGCGGCATGCGGGCTCCCCGGATCATATCGGTGAGACGATCTATCCGATCTACCGCGATTGGCTGCCGAACAGCGGCGAGGAACTGCGCGACCAGCCGCTGTTCTTTGAATACCTGAGCGTGTACCCCGAGACGCCCAAGGACCAGTGGCAAACGGATATTTATGTGCCGTTGCGTTAGCGATCACGAGGAAGCATCAACGCTTGACTGAGCTGTCGGCCGAGAGCTGCGCTTAACCTTCGTCAGGCGCTGTCTACGGGCTGGTTCCCATGCTCTGCTTGGGTGCCAGCCTGTGCCTCGGCCGTTCACATGCTGTGCTGTTCAACCAGGAAATCCACGAATACCCGCACCCGCGCCGGCATGGCGGTGCCGCCGACGAACACTGCGTGAATCGGCTCCCGGTCGTCGGGGTTGAAGGCCTGCAGCAGTGGCACGAGATCGCCGCGTTGCAGGTCCTCGGTCACGCTGAACTCGCCGATGCGCGTGATGCCTGCACCCTCTCGGGCGAGTTGCGCCAGCGCCTCGCCGCTGCTGCATGCGATGTTGCCGCAGACCTTCAGGGAAAACCCCTGGCCTTCGCGGATGAAGGGCCAGTTGGGCTCGGCGCGGCGGAAGTTGAAGCGCAGGCAGTTGTGCTGCAACAGGTCTTCCGGTTGCTGCGGTGTGCCGTGGCGTTCCAGGTAAGCGGGGGAGGCCACCACCACCTGGCCGGTTTCACCAATGCGGCGGGCAGTCAGTGGGCTGTCGGGCAGGTGGCCGAAACGCACCGCCACGTCGGCCTGGCCGCCGAGAATGTCGACCACCTCGTCGCCCAGGGACAGGTCGACGGTGATGTTCGGATAGCGGGCAATGAAGGCCGCGACCAGCGGCACGATGGTCATCCGGCCATGGCCGAGGGCTGCACTCACACGCAGGCGGCCTCGTGGTACGCCCTGATCGGCAATGGCCTCTTCGACTTCCGCCAGGTCGGCGAGGATGCGCCGCGCGCCGCGCAGGTAGGCTTCACCCTCGGCGGTGAAGGTGAGCGCGCGGGTGGTGCGCAGCAGCAGGCGGGTGCCGAGGCGCTGTTCGGTGCGCGCGATGATCCGGCTGACGGCCGAAGGTGTCAGCCCCAGTGCGCGAGCGGCGGCCGACAGGCTGCCTTGCTCCGCGACGGTGACGAACACGAGCATTTCGCCTGACCTGCCGTTGAAATCCATTTGTGCTCCATAGGCAAAGGTGTTTGCCAGAAATGCCATCTACCGCGTTCAGGGTTTGGATCCTAGCATTCGCGGCATAGATGAGGAGCCTTTGCATGCGTATCAATCCCCCCCTTGTTGCACTCGCCATCGGTGCCTTCGGCATCGGCGTCACCGAGTTCTCGCCCATGGGCATGTTGCCGGGTATCGCCGCCGATCTCGGCGTTTCCATTCCGGCCGCCGGGCTGCTGGTCAGCGCCTATGCGCTGGGCGTGCTGCTCGGCGCGCCGCTGATGACCCTGACCACCGGCAGGATTCCCCGGCGCTACCTGCTGATCGGCCTGATGGCCATCTTCACCTTGGGCAACCTGATGTCGGCCCTGGCCACCGACTACTACACCCTGCTGACTGCCCGGGTGGTGACCTCGCTGAACCACGGCGCCTTCTTCGGCGTCGGCTCCATCGTCGCCGCCAGCGTGGTGGCGCCGGACAAGCGCGCCGGCGCGGTGGCGGCGATGTTCATGGGCCTGACCCTGGCGACCATCGGCGGCGTGCCGCTGGCCGCCTGGTTTGGCGAAGTGTTCGGCTGGCGCACCGCGTTCTGGGGCATTACCGGCCTGGGCGTCCTGGCGATGCTGGCGCTGTGGTTCGCCCTGCCCAACGTGCCGCTGCCGAAGAGCGATGGCGTGCTGGCCGAAATCCGCGTGCTGGGCCGAGGCCCGGTGCTGGCCGCGCTGGCACTGACGGTGGTCGGTTCGAGTGCCATGTTCACCGTATTCACCTATATCGCACCGATCCTCAGCAGCGAAACCCATGCCTCGACCGCCTTCATCACTGCCATGCTGGTGCTGTACGGCGTGGGCCTGACGCTGGGCAACATGTGGGGTGGCAAGGCGGCGGACCGTTCGGTCGACCGCACCCTGATCGTCTCGTTGAGTGCACTGATCCTGGTGCTGCTGGCGTTCACCGTGCTGATGCGCTGGCCGCTGCCGGCTGCCGTGGCCATCCTGATCTGGGGCATCGCCAGCTTCGCCATCGTGCCGCCGCTGCAGATGCGCGTGATGGAGGCAGCCAAGGACGCGCCCAACCTGGCCTCGGCGGTGAATATCGGTGCCTTCAACCTGGGCAACGCGATCGGCGCGGCGCTGGGCGGCGCGGTGATCAAGGTCGGGCTGGGCTATCCGGCAATCTCCTTGGCCGGCGCGGCAATGGCGGGGCTGGGGCTGCTGATGGTGCTGGGGTTTGCCTGGCGTTCCAGGGCGGGAGCGGCTGCGGTGGCCTAACAAGGGCGGCGATAGAAAAGGGGGCAGACTGAACCGGTCTGCCCCCTTTTTCGTTGCGCAGGAGCGGTGGACAAGCTTCGCGTTGTCCACCCTACCCGAGGGCGCCGTAGGGTGGATGATGCTGTTTTCATCCACCGTTTGCGGATCAAGGCCAAGCGCTTATCAGGGCCGCGTCGCCATGGCCAGACGCAGGCCGAAGCCCATCAGCAAGGTGGTGAAGGTCCAGCGCTGCACTACCTGCAGCAGTGGATAGCGGCGCATCCAATGCCCGAGCGCCGCGCCCAGCATGGCGTACAGCAGATCGAAAAGCAGGCCGGTCAGCACCAGCACGCTACCCAGCACGAGGAACTGGCCGGCCACATCGGCACTGGCATCGACGAACTGTGGCAGAAGCACCGAGCAGAACAGCAGCGCCTTGGGGTTGCTGATGTTGGTCAGCAGCCCGCGGCAGGCGGAAGCGCCATAGGCCCTGGTGGAGGATGCAGGCAACGGCGCGCAGGCCTCAGCTATCAGCGAGGGGGCGCGAGCGATCTTCACGGCCAGCCAGATCAGGTACAGCGCACCTGCCAGCCTGACCACGTCGAATGCCCAGGAGACGGTTTTCAACAGCACGGCCAGGCCGATCGCCGCCAGCAAGACATGCGCTGCCCGCGCCAGGGCGAGGCCGAGAGCCGTCGCCACGGCGTGCCAGCGGCCCTGCATGCTGGACGTCTGCAACACCAGCACCATGTCCGGACCGGGAACCACGTACACCACGACCAATGCACCGATGAACAACTCGAGGTTCGTCATATTCACACTCAACCCTGCGATGACCCAGGCCAAAAAGCATACAGTCAGGGTGATTTCGTGGAGTTGCTAATTTGGCCTCTTGTGTCTTGATAATTGGCATATCATGCCAGTGATCTACGTATAGAATTAAGAGTATGCCAATTATGAAACTGGATAATCTGGACAGACGAATACTGGCGGCCCTGCAGCGCGATGCCAGGCTGACCAACGTGCAGCTCGCCGAGGAAGTGGGATTGTCGCCGTCGCCCTGTCTCCGACGGGTACGCCTGCTCGAGGAAGCCGGCATCATTCGGGGGTATCACGCCGATCTGGACCGCGACGGCATCGGCTTGGGGCTGACCGTATTTGTCGGCGTCAAGGTCGAGCGCCACCAGGACGAGACGTCCACGGCCTTTCGCCAGGCCGTCAGCGCTTTGCATGAGGTGGTGTCCTGCCATCTGGTGTCGGGGGAGTCGGATTTCCTGCTGCAGGTGGTCGTCCAGGACCTCAGGGCCTATGAGCGCTTCCTGCTGGAATCCCTGCTGAAATTGCCAGGCGTCAGCGACATTCGCAGCAACTTCGCCATCGCGACGGTCAAGGATCAGACCGCATTGCCGCTCGGGCATCTGCCGCAGGCCAGCAGCGGGGCCTGACTGCAGGCCGCGTCGTTAGCACGGCGCTTCGGCACCAATGGCGGCGGCAGCTGCCACGTGGCACATGCCGCCTTGTGCGGAAAAGGGGACAAATGTGTTTTCCAGCTACTACCGCGCGTGTGGGCGCGCAGACATTTCAATCCCCAGCGCCTTCATCACCGCAAGCATGGTTTTCAGTGTCGGATTGCCGTGCTCGCTGAATGAGCGATAAAGCTGCTCGCGGGACAGGCCGGTTTCTCTGGCCAGCTCGGTCATGCCTTTGGCGCGTGCCACCACGCCCAGCGCCTTGGCGATATAGCCGGCATCGCCGGTTTCCAGGGCGTCGCTCATGAACTCGGCAATGGCTGCGGGGCTGGTGAGGTATTCGGCGGGGTCGAAGTCGCTAAAGGTTTCAGTCATCTCGTTTTCTCCACGTCTGCAGGATCTGTTGGGCGGCCTCGATGTCGCGGCGTTGGCTGCCCTTGTCGCCTGCACAGAGCAAAATCACCAGCGTGTCGCCTTGCTGGTGGAAATACACCCTGTAGCCGGGGCCATAGTGAATCCGCAGTTCGCTGACGCCATGGCCGACCGGCGCCACGTCGCCTGGCAAGCCTTCCATCAGCCGGTTGATCCGGGCCACGATGCGTGCCTTGCCAGTGTCGTCCTTGAGCTTCTTCAGCCAATTTCTGAAGGTGGCGGATTCGATTTTTCGCATGAATCGAATGTAGTTTATAAAGTACGAATTGCCAAGGTGGAGGCTCTGGCAGCGTCGGGTAGTGCTGGCTGTAGGTTGTGGCGCCGTTTCAGCATGGGTCGATCGACTGTTCGTTGGCCCTACGGCGCCCCGATCCGCCCGCGTTAGTCCTGCTCTCTGCGTCCAGGTGCGGAATCTGCGACAATCCCGCCTTTGCCCTGATTGCCCCGATCCAGATGACTGACATCGCCACCCTGCAGAACAATCTCGACCACGTCATGATCGCCGAGCGTCATCGCTTGCGCCGGCAGTTGCATGAGCTGCAGAAGCAGCCCGACGAGGCCAAGCTGGCGCAGTGGCTGGAGCGTTTTCAGGCATCCAGCGACAAGGTCGCAGCGCGGCGCAGCAGCATCCCGGCGATGCGCTACGACGATGCGCTGCCGATTGCGGCCAAGCGCGACGAGATCAAGGCCGCGCTGGAAAAGAGCCAGGTGGTGGTGATCGCCGGCGAGACGGGGTCGGGCAAGACCACCCAGTTGCCGAAGATCTGCCTTGAGATCGGTCGGGGTGTGCATGGTCTGATCGGTCATACCCAGCCGCGTCGGCTGGCGGCGCGTAGTGTCGCTACCCGCGTGGCGGAAGAAATCGGCACGCCGCTGGGCGAGCTGGTCGGCTATCAGGTGCGCTTCGAGGATCAGAGCAAGGACGGCACGCTGATCAAGCTGATGACCGACGGCATCCTGCTCGCTGAGACCCAGCACGACCGCTTTCTGGAAAAGTACGACACCCTCATCGTCGACGAGGCGCACGAACGCAGCCTCAACATCGACTTCCTGCTCGGCTATCTGAAGACCCTGCTGCCGCGTCGCCCGGATCTGAAGCTGATCATCACCTCGGCGACCATCGATCTGGAGCGCTTTTCCAAGCACTTCAATGACGCCCCGATCATCGAGGTGTCCGGGCGCACCTACCCGGTGGAAACCTGGTACCGGCCGCTGGCGGCCGAGGTGGACGAGGAGGGCGAGAGCCTGCTCGATGACCTCACCGTCGACCAGGGCATCCTCGCCGCGCTGGACGAGATCGCCGCGCACGAACAGAGCGTCGGCAAGCGCCCGGGCGACGTGCTGGTATTCCTGCCCGGCGAGCGTGAGATTCGCGAGGCCGCCGAGGTGCTGCGCAAGGCCAATCTGCGTTTTACCGAGGTGCTGCCTTTGTATGCGCGGCTGACGCCGGCCGAGCAGCAGAAGATCTTCGCGCCCATGCCGGGGCGCAAGGTGGTGCTGGCCACCAACGTCGCGGAAACCTCGCTGACGGTGCCGGGCATCCGTTACGTGATCGACTCCGGTACGGCGCGCATCAGCCGCTACAGCTACCGCGCCAAAGTCCAGCGCCTGCCCATCGAGGCGGTGTCGCAGGCCAGTGCCAACCAGCGCAAGGGCCGCTGCGGCCGGGTCGAACCGGGCATCTGCATTCGCCTGTACAGCGAGGAGGATTTCCTCGGCCGTCCCGAGTTCACCGACCCGGAGATCCTGCGTACCAACCTGGCGGCGGTGATCCTGCAGATGCTGCACCTGCGCCTGGGCAGCATCGAGGACTTCCCCTTCATCGAGCCGCCAGACGGCAAGGCCATCAGCGATGGCTTCAACCTGCTGCAGGAGCTGTCGGCGGTCAACCGCGAAAGCCAGCTGACCCCCATCGGCCGGCAACTGGCGCGCCTGCCCATCGACCCACGCCTGGGGCGCATGGTGCTGGAAGGCGCCAGGCAGGGCAGCCTGGAGGAAATTCTCATCGTCGCCGCCGCGCTGTCGGTGCAGGACCCGCGTGAGCGGCCGATGGATCGCCAGCAGGCGGCCGATCAGGCGCACGCGCAATGGAAGGACGTGGACTCCGACTTCGCCGCGCTGATCAACCTGTGGCGCGGCTTCGAGGAAAAACGCCAGGAGCTGGGCAGCAACCCGCTGCGCACCTGGTGCAAGAAGAACTTCCTCAATTACATGCGCCTGCGCGAATGGCGCGATGCGCACCGGCAACTGGTGCTGATCGCCCGTGACCTGCAGTTGAGCGGCAAAGGCGCACGCAAGGCGGATAGCGCGTCCACCCAGGTGGATGGCTCCGGCCATCCATCCCACGAAAAGGCTCAAAGTCCGACGCCGACCAGGGATACCCGCGTCAACGCCATCGCCCGCCAGCAGGCCGAGGCCAGCGAGGCGGCGGTGCGGGCGAAGAACTACGCCGCCGTGCACAAGGCGATTCTCGCCGGCCTGCTCAGTCAGATCGGCCAGAAGACCGAAGAGGGCGACTACCTCGGCGCGCGTCAGCGGCGTTTCTGGATCCATCCGTCCAGCGTGATCGGGCGCAAGAAGCCCACCTGGGTGATGGCGGCCGAACTGGTGGAAACCACCAAGCTGTTCGCGCGCATGGTGGCGAAGATCGAGCCGGACTGGATCGAGCCGCTGGCGGCGCATCTGGTGAAGAAGAACCACCTGGAACCGCACTGGGAGAAGAAGCGCGGCCAGGTGGTGGCCTACGAGCAGGTCACCCTTTACGGGCTGATCATCGTCGGTCGCCGGCCCGTGCACTACGGCCCCATCGATCCGCCGGTGGCACGCGAGATGTTCATTCGCGAGGGCCTGGTGCGTGGCGAGATCAACAGCCGCGTGCGCTGCCTGACCGCCAACCGCCAGTTGCTCGAACGCCTCGACGAGCTGGAGGCGAAGTCGCGTCGCCGCGACATCCTCGCTGACGAGGAGACCCTGTTCGGCTACTACGAGGCGCGCATCCCGCAGGATATCTACCAGGCCGCCAGTTTCGAGAGCTGGTACAAGAAGGGCAGCGCCAGCGATGCGCAGCTCCTGATCATGCGCGAGGAGGACGCCCTGGCCCGCGATGCCAGGGAGGTGACCGCCGCGCAGTACCCGGACGCCTTGCACATCGGTGAGCTGCAGCTGCCGCTGTCCTATCACTTCGAGCCCAATCACCCGCGTGACGGCGTGACCCTGCGCGTGCCGGCGCCGCTGCTGCCGCAGTTGCAGCCCGAGCGCCTGGGTTGGCTGGTGCCGGGCCTGCTGGAGGCCAAGTGCGTGGCGCTGGTGCGTGGCCTGCCCAAGGCGCTGCGCAAGAACTTCGTACCGGTGCCGGACTTCGTCGGTGCGGCGCTGGACAAGCTGCACTTCGGTCAGGGTTCGCTGCCGCACGCGCTCGGCGCCGAGCTGCTGCGCATGACCGGCGCGCGGGTCTCCGACGAGGCCTGGGCGGAAGCGGCCGACAGTCTGGAGAGCCACCTGAAGATGAACATCGAGGTGGTCGATGCGCGTGGCAAGTTCCTCGGCGAGGGCCGTGACCTGGCCGAGCTGACCGCGCGTTTCGCCGAGGCCAGCCAGGCCGCTCTGGCCATCCCGCAGCAGGACAAGGCGCCGAAAACGGTGGAGGCCAAGGCCTTCGCCGAGGTGGCGGAGAAGGCTCAGCAGAAGATTGCCGGACTTTCCATGACGGTTTATCCGGCGCTGGTGGAAGAGGCCGGGGTGGTCAAGGAAGGGCGCTTCCCGACTCAGGCCGAGGCCGACTGTCAGCACCGCCGTGCCCTGCAGCGTCTGTTGCTGCAGCAGCTGAGCGAGCAGGCCAAGTTCCTGCGCGGCAAGCTGCCGGGGCTGACCGAGCTGGGCCTGCTGTATCGCGAGCTGGGGCGTGTCGAGGCGCTGGTCGAGGACATTCTGCTGGCCAGCCTGGATGCCTGCATCCTCGACGGCGAGGCAACGCTGCCGCGCGACGGTGCGGCGCTGGCGCAACTGGCCGAGCGCAAGCGTGGCGACTGGACCGCGCACGCCGAACGCATCGCCCGCCTGGCGCTGGAGATCCTCAAGTTGCACCACGGTCTGCTCAAGCGCTTCAAGGGCAAGATCGACCTGGCCCAGGCCATGGCGCTCAACGATATCAAGCAGCAACTGGGCAACCTGGTCTACGCCGGCTTCGTGCGTGAAACGCCGGGCGAGTGGCTCAAGGAAGTACCGCGTTACCTCAAGGCCATCGAGCAGCGCCTGGACAAGGTCGGCGCGCAGGTGCAGCGCGACCGCGTGTGGACCGGTGAGCTGAGCGGCTACTGGGAGCAGTACCAGGCGCGCACCGCCAAGCACCTCCAGGAAGGCAAGCGCGACCCGCAGCTGGTGCTGTACCGCTGGATGCTGGAGGAGTACCGCGTGTCGCTGTTCGCCCAGCAGCTGGGGACGAAGATGGCGGTTTCGGACAAGCGCCTGAACAAGCAGTGGATGCTGGTCGAGGGTTGAAGGTCGGTGCCGTTCGGCGATGTCCGCATCGCCGAACGGACAGGATGCATCCACTGTGAATTGGCAAAGAGAGAAGCATGAGCGTGAATGATGAAAACGTCGGGCTGGGGCGCCGTGGCTGCCTCGGCCTGTTCCTGGCGGGTCTGCTGTTCGTCGTGCTGGTGTTCGTCGGTCTCATCTACATCATGACGCGTCCGCAGGATGGCGAGATCGAAGCCGCCGAGCGCGAGGCGATCGAAGCCTGCTGGAAGAGCGCCGATGCCACGGAGCGCAGCTTCACCGTGGAAAGCTGCCAGGAAATGGAAAAGCAGTTCCTGCGCAAGTTCGGCCATCAGCCATGAGCCTGCTGCAACGTCTGAGCTTCAAGCACTTCGTGGTGGGGTTCTGCGTGTTGGCGCTGGGGCTCGTGGTGCTGATCTGGTGGCTCAGCGGCGCCGCCTACCTGCGTCCCTATGCGGAGCAGACGGTGATCTTCAGCCAGGACGGCCTGAAGCTTCCCGCCTCGCTGGCAGGCCCGGGGCCCATTCGCGTGGTGCACTTCTGGGACCCTGACTGCCCCTGCAACGCGGAGACCGATGCGCACCTGCGCTACCTGATCGGTCTGCACCGCAATGCCGATGTCGAGTTCTACAGCGTGCAGAAACCCGGCAGCAAGGGTGAGATCGCGCCCTTCCTGCGTGGGCGGATGAAACCATTGCCCGGCATCGAGGGCATGGAGTCGCTGCCGGCCAGCCCGGCCCTGGCGATCTGGGACCGCGATGGCAACCTGGCCTATGCCGGACCCTACAGCGAGGGGCTGGTGTGCAATTCCAGCAACAGTTTCGTCGAGCCGGTGCTCGATGCGCTGACCCAGGGGCGCCATGTGTCGCTGGCCAGCGGTCTGGCCGTGGGCTGCTACTGCGCCTGGAAGTAGTGGCGATGGCAGCTGCGGGGGCCGGGAGTAGGGCGGTGGCTTGTGAGTGGGCATCCTGAGGCTTGGGCGGCGTTCGGCTCCGGCCGTGAGGCTGGTCGCGGCTGAAGCTCCTCCCACAGAAGCGCCTCCCACAGGAGTCCCTCCTGCCAACTGCCGTTGCGTAGCCCGGATGCAATCCGGGGCGGGCATGGGGTCCGTACATGCTTTGCATGCGGGTTCGGCAGATAGGGCTATCGCGGCTGAAGCCGCTCCTACAGGTGCTTGGCGGCTGCTGGGGCATGCCCACACGGTAGTTCGCGCCTGAGGCGGTGGCTGCAAACGGTCAGCGGTCCCGTGGGAGCGGCTTCAGCCGCGATGCTTTTGGCCGACCGTGGTGGCCCCGGATTACATCCGGGCTACGCCGCCAGTCGAGCCGACCGCCGTTCCAGGCCCAGCTTTCTGCAGGGCTGACGCGCTTCGCGTGCGCATTCGAGAATCCCGAAATTTCCTCGATGTCAAGCGCCGTGGCGCCGTCGGCTGACGGCATCTTGCATGTCAATGATTCCTGTCAATTTGCTGACAAACAGCTCTAAAACGCGGGTGTGATCATTTGTCGCACCCCTGCGCATCTTTGCTGCGTTCTCGCAGCAAGGTGTTTCAAAACATTGCGTATTTGTTGCGAAACATGTCGGCAAGAGGCTGTCAGTTTGCTCATGAGTAGGTTGCTAATGAATTGTGCGGGCGCGCCCCAGCCCTCAAGATCGCCCGTCCCACGGTTTTACCGTTTCGCTTGCACGGATGCTCAAGCTCAGAGTTTCCGCTGCCGGCCTTTTGCTCGATGGGCCGCACGGCGACTGAAGCCGAATGTGGGACATCACTCAGTTGAAGGTCGTGACATGAAAGAAGAGAAATACCATCGTTGTGTGCGCTGGTTGCTGATGGCGATCGCCTGCTCAGCGCTCGGTGGATGTGACTGGGCACTGTTCAACTCGAAAGGGCAGATCGGTGTCGAGCAGGGCAACCTGATCCTGATCTCCATCGGACTCATGCTGATCGTGGTCGTACCCGTGATCATCATGACCTTCCTGTTTGGCTGGCGTTATCGCGAGTCGAACGAGAAGGCCACCTACATGCCCGACTGGGCACATTCGCACAAGATCGAACTGGTCGTCTGGGGTGTTCCACTGATCATCGTCGCGGTACTGGCGGTCATCATCTGGAAAACCTCGCACTCGCTCGACCCCTACCGCCCGATCGAATCGGACAAGCCGGCACTCAACATCGAGGTGGTCTCGCTCGACTGGAAGTGGCTGTTCATCTACCCGGATCAGGGCGTTGCCGTGGTCAACGAGCTGGTGATCCCGGAGAAGACTCCGGTGACCTTCCACATCACCTCCGACACGGTGATGAACGCGCTGTCGATCCCGCAGCTCGGCGGGATGATCTATGCCATGGGCGGCCAGCGCACGCAGCTCAACCTGATCGCCAACGAACAGGGCGAGTTCTTCGGCCAGTCCGGCAACTTCAGTGGCGAGGGCTTCTCGGCCATGCGCTTCACCACCCACTCGGTCAGCGATGAAGGCTTCGCGCAGTGGGTCGACAAGGTCAGGCAGTCGCCCGAGGTCATGGACTTCGCGGCGTTCAAGCAGGTGGGCGAGCCCGGCGAGATGGTCAACCACCGCTACCCGATCTACCCGATCCGCTACTTCGGCCAGGTCGAGCCGAACCTGTTCAACAAGGTGATCGGCCAGTACGTGACCCTGAAGGATTCCCACAGCACGGCCATGCGCGAAGCAGCGGAGGTGCAGGAGTGAATATGTTTGGAAAACTGACTCTGGATGCGGTGCCGTATCACGAGCCGATCATCATGATCACCCTCGCCATCGTCGCGCTGGGTGGTCTGGCAGTGTTCGCCGCGGTGACCTACTTCAAGAAGTGGGGTTACCTGTGGAGCGAGTGGCTCACTTCGGTGGACCACAAGAAAATCGGCGTGATGTACATCCTCGTTGCGCTGGTCATGCTGGTGCGTGGCTTTGCCGACGCGATCATGATGCGTACCCACCTGGCCATGGCCCACGGTGACGGGCAGGGCTACCTGCCGCCCGAGCACTACGACCAGATCTTCACCGCTCACGGCATCATCATGCTGATCTTCGTGGCCATGCCACTGGTCACCGGCCTGATGAACATCGTCGTGCCGCTGCAGATCGGCGCACGTGACGTGGCCTTCCCCTACCTGAACTCGCTGAGTTTCTGGCTGTTCGTCGGTGGCGCGCTGCTGATCAACCTGTCGCTGGGCCTGGGCGAGTTCGCCAAGACCGGCTGGGTGGCTTATCCACCGTTGTCAGGCATCCAGTACAGTCCGGGCGTGGGCATGGACTATTACATCTGGAGCATGCAGCTATCGGGACTGGGGACGACCCTGACCGGGGTCAACTTCATCGCCACCATCCTCAAGATGCGTGCTCCGGGCATGAGCCTGATGAAGATGCCGATCTTCACCTGGACCATCCTGATCACCTGCATCCTGATCTGCGGCGCCTTCCCTCCGCTGACCGCGACCCTGGCGATGCTGTCGCTCGACCGCTACCTGGATTTCCACTTCTTCACCAATGAACTGGGTGGCAACCCGATGATGTACGCCAACCTGTTCTGGATCTGGGGTCACCCGGAGGTGTACATCCTCATCCTGCCGGCGTTCGGCGTGTTCTCCGAAGTGGTGGCGACCTTCTCGCGCAAGACCCTGTTCGGCTATGCCTCGATGGTCTGGGCGACTGCGGCGATCGGCGTGCTGTCGTTCGTGGTGTGGCTGCACCACTTCTTCACCATGGGCTCCGGTGCCAGCGTCAACGCCTTCTTCGGCATCATGACCTCGATCATCGCCATCCCCACCGGGGTGAAGATCTTCACCTGGCTGTTCACCATCTTCCGTGGCCGTCTGCAACTCAACGCCATGACCTGGATGACCCTGGGCTTTCTGGTGACCTTCTCCATCGGCGGCATGACCGGCGTACTGATGGCGGTGCCGGCGGCGGACTTCGTGCTGCACAACAGCCTGTTCCTGATCGCCCACTTCCACAACGTGATCATCGGCGGCGCGGTGTTCGGCTACCTGGCCGGCATCATCTACTGGTTCCCGAAGGCCTTCGGCTTCAAGCTGCTCGATCGCTTCGGCCGTTACTCCTTCTGGTGCTGGCTGATCGGTTTCTACTTCGCCTTCATGCCGCTGTACGTGCTCGGTTTCATGGGCATGACCCGTCGCCTGAACCACTTCGACAACCCGGCCTGGGTGCCGTGGGTGCAGGTGGCCGTGGTCGGTGCGGTGCTGATCGGCATCGGTATCGTCTTCACCGTGGTGCAGTTCGTCACCAGCTACATCAAGCGCAAGGACAACGTCGACGTCACGGGCGATCCCTGGGATGGCCGTACCCTGGAATGGGCAACGTCCTCGCCGCCGCCGTTCTACAACTTCGCGGTCATCCCGACGGCGGACAAGATCGACGCCTTCTATGAGGCGAAGAAGAACGGCGTCGAGCTGATGCCGGCGCCCGAGCACTACGAGCCGATCCACATGCCGAAGAACACCGGCAACGGCCTGGTCGTGTCGGCGTTCGTCATCGCCTTCGGCTTCGCCATGATCTGGCACATCTGGTGGCTCGCCATCGTCGGTCTGGTCGGTGCCGTGGTCAGCTTCATCGTGCGTTCCTACGACGAGGACATCGACTACTACGTGCAGCCCGAAGAGATCGCGCGGATCGAGCAGGCGCACCATCAAACCAAAGCCAACGCAGTGGTACAGGCATAACCATGACCGCATACGAACCCCACTATCCACATGACGCTCATGGCCACGGCCATGAGCACCACCACGACAGCAGTGGCATCAAGCTGTTCGGCTTCTGGGTCTACCTGATGACCGACCTGCTGATCTTCGCCACGGTGTTCGCCACCTTCGCGGTGCTGAGCAACGCCTTCGCCGGTGGCCCCACCGCCAAGGAGATGCTCCGTCCGGGCCTGCACCTGGTGCTGGTGGAAACCTTCGCGCTGCTGTTCTCCAGCATCACCTACGGCATGGCCATGCTCGCCACCTACCGGGGCGACAAGGCCGCGGTGCTGCGCTGGCTGGGCATCACCTTCCTGTTCGGGGTGAGCTTCATCAGCATCGAGCTGTACGAGTTCCGTCACCTGATCCATGAAGGGGCCGGGCCGCAGACCAGCGCCTACTGGTCGGCCTTCTTCACCCTGGTCGGCACCCACGGTCTGCACGTCAGTGCCGGCCTGCTGTGGATGCTGGTGCTGATGCTGCAGGTCGGCAGCCGTGGCCTGACCGACACCAACAAGACGCGGGTCGGACTGCTCAGCCTGTTCTGGCACTTCCTCGACGTGGTGTGGATCTGCGTCTTCACCGTCGTCTACCTGATGGGAGTGCTGTAAATGGCTCATCAAGACAATCACGCGGCGCACGCCGTGGGTTTCAAGGATTACCTGAGCGGTTTCATCCTCTCGGTGATCCTTACCGTGATCCCCTTCGCCCTGGTCATGCATCCTGAAGCGCTGGGCCTGAGCCGTGGCGCGACCCTGATCACCGTGGTGATCTTCGGCCTGGTGCAGGTTCTCGTCCACCTCGTGTACTTCCTGCACATGAAGACCGACGCGGAAGGCCGCTGGAACGTCGTATCGATGATCTTCACCGTGTTGATCATCGCGTTCGTCGTGGGCCTGTCGGTCTGGATCATGTGGAGCATGCACTATCACATGATGATCAACTGATGCTGGCGCTCCTGAAGCAGTACCTCAACCTCGCCAAGCCAGGCATCGTCTTCGGCAATCTGATTTCCGTGACGGGTGGGTTCTTCCTGGCTTCGCGTGGCGATGCCGACCTGACGCTGTTCCTCGCGACAGCGCTGGGGGTTGCGCTGGTGATCGCCTCAGGCTGCGTGTTCAACAACTACATCGACAGGGACATCGACCAGAAGATGGAGCGGACTCGCAACCGGGTCCTGGCGCAGGGGCTGGTGTCTCCTGCGCACGCCATCGTCTATGCCTGCGTGCTCGGGGTCGCCGGTGTGGCCGTGCTGTATGCCGCCAGCAACACCCTCGCGGTGATGCTGGTGCTGATGGGCTTCGTGGTCTACGTCGGCCTCTACAGCCTGTGGCTCAAGCGCGGCTCGGTGTACGGCACCCTGGTCGGCAGCCTGTCGGGGGCGGCTCCGCCCGTGGTGGGCTACTGCGCGGTCAGCAACGAGTTCGATGCTGGCGCGGCCATCCTGTTGTTGATCTTCAGCCTGTGGCAGATGCCGCATTCCTATGCCATCGCCATCTTCCGTTTCAATGACTACCAGGCCGCAAACATTCCGGTGCTGCCCGTCATCAAGGGGATCTCGGCTGCCAAGCGGCAGATCGTGCTGTACATCGCCGCCTTCGTGGTCGCGACCCTGATGCTGACGCTCAGCGGTTACGCCGGCTACAGCTACTTCGTGGTCGCCGCGCTGAGCGGTGCCTACTGGCTGTGGATGGGCGTATCGGGATACAAGGCCGTCGACGATACGGTGTGGGCGCGCAAGTTGTTCACCTTCTCCATCGTCACCATCACCATGCTCAGCGTGATGATGTCGGTGGACTTCATCTCCGCGCCGGAGCAGGTGCTGGTGACCTCCATCAACCACCTGTGCAGCCAGTTCGCCGCCAGTGCGCAGGGCATCTGCGCGGTGGTGGCCGGTATCTGATCGGGACGGGTAGGGTGGCACCTTCAGCTGCGGCCAGCCTGTAGGGTGGATGTCGCTCTTTACATCCACCAGCCGGTGGATCGGTGAAGCGCGATCCACCCTGCGGCGGCACCTTCAGCTGCGGCCAGCCTGTAGGGTGGGTGTCGCTCTTTGCATCCACCAGCCGGTGGATCGGTGAAGCGCGATCCACCCTACGGCGGCACCTTCAGCGTCGGCCAGCCTGTAGGGTGGATGTCGCTCCTTACATCCACCAGCCGGTGGATCGGTGAAGCACGATCCACCCTACGGCAGTACCTTCAGCTGCGGCCAGCCTGTAGGGTGGATGTCGCTCTTTACATCCACCAGCCGGTGGATCGGTGCAGCGCGATCCACCCTACGGCAGTACCTTCGGCTTCGGCCAGCCTGTAGGGTGGATGTCGCTCTTTACATCCACCAGCCGGTGGATCGGTGAAGCTTGGTCCACCCTACGGCAGTACCTTCAGCTGCGGCCAGGTGGCCAGCCAGTTCTTGCTGCGCAGTCGCTCCTGGTAGATCGGCTGTTTCTCGCCCTTGAACCTTCCGGCCGGTCGCACGATGAGGCCGAACAGGTCCTCCAGGCCGAGTGGTGCGGCGACTTCAACCTCACCGTGCTCATCCAGTCGCACGGCCACCGCCGTCGCCGTCTCCGGCCAATAGCGCATCGCGTCGCTAGCCGAGGCGTAAGGTGCGTCGCCATTGCGCAGGTGCATACGCGCCTGATTCTTCACCGACCACTGCAGTCGCTCGTCCCTGTGGCGCAGGAGCTTCTCCAGTTCGACATCGCGCGCAGCGGAGGCCTGGCTGCGTTCGAACCAGATCACGTCGATGTCCGCTGGCAGCGGCGCGTCGCTGCGCTGGTGCAGGTGATCCCAGACCGCGCTGCGCACGAAACCGGCGGCCACCCAGCAGTCGGGCAGGTCGAGTTCGCGTACCAGCCGGAGGATGCGCAGGCGCTGCGGGTCGGCGCAGATGATCGCCTGGAGTCGAGTGGTCAGGTTCATGCGCGCAGCCTAGCAGCGCGACCTGTCGCTGCTCCACACCCTGGAGCCGGCTTCCGCCGCAAGGTGCCTGCCATGCGCTTCAGATCTCGCGCTGGTTGACCCGCTGCATCAAGGCTTCGGCCGACTCCTTGCGTTCGGAGTAGCGATCCACCAGTTCCGGGTGCTCGCGCAGCAGCAGGGTGAAGCGCATCAGCTCTTCCATCACGTCGACCAGGCGGTCGTAGTAGGGGGAGGGCTTCATGCGGTCGTCGTCGCCGAATTCGAGAAAGGCCTTGGGCACCGACGACTGGTTGGGGATGGTGAACATGCGCATCCAGCGGCCGAGCACGCGCAGCTGATTGACCACGTTGAACGACTGCGAGCCGCCGCAGACCTGCATCACCGCCAGGGTCTTGCCCTGGGTCGGGCGTATGGCGCCGAGGGCCAGCGGCACCCAGTCGATCTGCGCCTTGAACACCGCCGACATGGCGCCATGGCGCTCCGGTGAGCACCACACCTGGCCTTCCGACCACTGCATCAGATCGCGCAGCTCCTGCACCTTGGGGTGTTCCACCGGTGCGTCGTCGGGCAGTGGCAGGCCGGATGGGTCGAAGATGCGTGCCTCGGCGCCGAGGTGGCGCAGCAGGCGTGCGGCCTCCTGTACCAGCAGACGGCTGAACGAGCGCGGCCGGGTGGAACCGTACAGCAGCAGGATGCGCGGCGCCGGGGCTGAGTCGCTGCCTTGGGCCGGCAGCAGGTCGAGGTCGAGGTTGGGCAGGTCGTCGCTCATGCGTGCGTCTTCACTCTTGGCCAATGCGGTTGATCGCCTGTTGCAGCTCGTCGCGGCTCATGTGCGCCAGGGGCAGGGCGAGGAAGGCGCGGCAACGCCGTTCGATATGCGCCAGGGTGGCCTGGAACGCGGCGTCGATGCTGGCCTCGTCGCCTTCCACGTGGGACGGATCTTCCAGCCCCCAGTGCGCCTTCAGCGCCGGACCGAAGTACACCGGGCAGGCTTCGCCGGCGGCCTTGTCGCACACGGTGATGACGATGTCCGGTGGGCTGTCGACGAAGGCATCGTTGCCCTTGCTGCTCAGGCCCTCGGTGGCGATGCCGGCCGCGCGCAGGGTCAGCAGGGTGCGCGGCAGCACCTCGCCGCGCGGGAAGCTGCCGGAACTCACCGCCAGCTGTCCGGCGGGTGCCAGGTGGTTGAACTGCGCCTCGGAAAGGATGCTACGGCAGCTGTTGGCCGTGCACATGAAGAGGATTTTCATCGGAAGGCTCCGCGAGGTCAGAGGCTCAGGCGCACGGCCAGAGCAGCAAGGGTGAGCAGCAGGATCGGCAGGGTGAGGACGATGCCCACCCGGAAGTAGTAGCCCCAGGTCACGCGGATGCCCTTGCGTGCCAGGACGTGCAGCCAGAGCAGGGTGGCCAGGCTGCCGATGGGAGTGATCTTCGGGCCCAGGTCGCAGCCGATCACGTTGGCGTAGATCATCGCCTCGCGCACGGCCCCGCTGGCCTGGCTGGCGTCGATGGCCAGGGCGCCGATCAGCACGCTGGGCATGTTGTTCATGATCGAGGAGAGCAGCGCGCTGAGCAGCCCGGTGCCCAGTGCCGCGCCCCACACGCCGTACTGCGCGAAGCGCTCGAGCAGCCTGGTGAGGCTGGCGGTCAGGCCGGCGTTGCTCAATCCGTAGACCACCAGGTACATGCCCAGGGAGAAGATCACCACCTGCCAGGGCGCCTCGCGCAGGACCTTGCCGGTGGCGATATGGCGGCCGCGTGCGGCGATGGCGAACAGCACCGCCGCGCACACGGCGGCGATGGCGCTGATGGGCACGCCCAGCGGTTCCAGAGCGAACAGGCCGAGCAACAGCACCAGCAGGACGATCCAGCCGACGAAGAAGGTGCGTGGGTCGCGAATCGCCTCGCGGGGTGCCGGGAGGCTGTCCACCGCGTACTGCGCCGGGATGTCGCGGCGGAAGAACAGCCAGAGCATGCCCAGGGTGGCCGCCACGCTGACCAGGTTGACCGGCACCATCACCGCCGCATAGCGGGCGAAGCCCAGGTCGAAGTAGTCCGCCGAGACGATGTTGACCAGGTTCGACACCACCAGCGGCAGGCTGGCGGTGTCGGCGATGAAGCCGGCGGCCATGACGAACGCCAGGGTCGAGGCCGGCGAGAAGCGCAGGGCCAGCAGCATGGAGATGACGATGGGGGTGAGGATCAGTGCCGCGCCGTCGTTGGCGAACAATGCCGAGACGCCGGCGCCGAGGAGGATGCTGAAGGCGAACAGGCGCGTGCCGCTGCCATTGGCCCAGCGCGCCACGTGCAGCGCGGCCCAGGCGAAGAAGCCGGCCTCGTCCAGCAGCAGGCTGATGATGATCACGGCAATGAAGGTGGCCGTGGCGTTCCAGACGATCTGCCACACGGTCGGGATGTCGTCCGGGCTGACCACCCCGGCGAGCAGCGCCAGCAGCGCGCCCAGCGAGGCGCTCCAGCCGACGCCGAGGCCACGTGGTTGCCAGATGACCAGAATCAGGGTGAAGACGAAGATGGCGGCGGCGATCAGCATGCAGGTATCTCAGCAGCAGGTGGCAAGGCGGGCAGGGCGCTCGCCCATGTTGGCGAGGCGTGTGCAGTCCTGCTCCAGCCAGCTGCGGTTGGCTGTCAGGGTGGCGGCGAGCACTTCACCTATCCACTGGGGCAGGTCCGGGACGAGGCGGTAGTACACCCACTGCCCCTGGCGGCGGTCCTGCAGCAGCCCGCAGCTGCGCAGCTGCGCCAGGTGGCGGGAGATCTTCGGCTGGCTGTCGCCCAGTGCGCAGACCAGTTCGCAGACGCACAGCTCGCCCTGCTCGACGATCAGCAGCACGGCTCGCGCGCGGGTTTCGTCGGCCAGGGCCTTGAACAGTTCGGTTGGAGAGAGCGGGGCAGGCATGCGCGGTGTCTCGCATATATGGTTTTGCGAATATACGTAATTCCATATGTGGTGGGCAACAGCGGTGGTGGCCGAGGCCGGCTTTGCTCTAGGCTTTGTACGAAAAGTGCCTGCGCTCGGTGATGCTGCGTTGAAATCGCTCTCAGAATGCTCATTTACAGCATGTAAACTGCGCTTCTTCGAGCGATCTCGCCTTGCCTGACCTTCGCTCGACGACTTTTCGTACAGAGCCTAAGGTCCGATGGGCCGGTCGCCGGGACGGATTTTCCCGGTTGGATACTTTCGAGGGAGGCGCCTCATGCGTTTACCGCGCATGCGTAACGTTATGGCCTGGACGCTGGTGGTGGTGCTGTTGATCGTGGTCGCTCTGCTCGGCGTGCGCATTGCCGGGTTGTCGTCATTGCCCGAGTTGCAACCCTGGCACCGTCTGGTGCCGCAAGAGCTGGATGTAGACCAGCTGGACGCTGCCGACTGGCAGGCCTACCTGGCCGCCGAGGCGGCGCTGTTCGAGCGCCTCGAGCGCGAGCTGGTCGAGCCGGTCACCCGGGCCGGGACCGCCCGCTATAGTCGTTATGCCAGTGACAGCCCGGTGTATCCCGGCAACCTGCCACACGACTGGAACCGCTCCTTCATCCTGCCGCCGCAGGGCGAGGTGCGCGGAGTGGTGGTGCTGCTGCACGGCCTGACCGATTCGCCCTACAGCCTGCGCCATATCGCGCAGCACCTGAGCGAGCAGGGCCTGCTCGCCGTGGTGCCGCGCATGCCGGGCCACGGCAGCGCGCCGGCGGCGCTGACCGATGCCCGCTGGGAGCAGTGGCTGGCCGCTACACGGCTGGCGGTGCGCGAGGCGCGCCGGCAGGTGCCGGACGCGCCGCTGTACCTGTTCGGCTACTCCAATGGCGGTGCGCTGGCGCTGCGCTACAGCCTGGCGGCGCTGGAGGACGAGCGCCTGGCCATGCCCCGGCAACTGGTGCTGATCTCGCCGATGATCGGCGTCACCAGCTACGCCCGTTATGCCGGGCTGGCGGCCTTGCCGGCGGTGCTGCCGGCGTTCGCCAAGTCGGCATGGATGAACGTGCTGCCGGAGTTCAACCCGTTCAAGTACAACTCCTTTCCGGTGCAGGCGGCGCGGCAGACCTATGAGCTGACCAGCGAGGTGCAGCATGCCTTCGACGCCGCCGAGACCTCCGGCCGCCTGCAGCGCCTGCCGCCGGTGCTGGCGTTCCAGTCGCTGGCCGACAGCACGGTGAGCACCCCGGCGGTGGTGCGTCAGCTGTTCGAGCGCCTGCCGGACAACGGCAGTGAGCTGGTGGTGTTCGATATCAACCGTTCGCGTGCGGCCAGCTCGTTGCTGCGTGCGGACATGAGCGACCTGCTCGAGGCGCTGCTGCCCTCGGCCAGGCGCAACTACGACCTGACGGTGGTCGGCGTGGCCGCCGATCAGGGGCGCGAGGTCGAGGCGCGGCGCGTGGCCAGCGGCAGCCAGCAGGTCGAGCACCAGGCGCTGGGGGTCGAGTACCCGAGCCAGCTGTTCTCGCTGTCGCACGTGGCCCTGCCATTCCCACCTGGCGACCCGCTGTACGGCAGCGACCCGGTCGCGGGCGAGTCCTATGGCGTTTCGCTCGGTACCCTGGCGCCGCGCGGTGAGCACGGCGTGCTGGTGGTGGGGCTGGACAGTCTGCAGCGGGCGACATCCAACCCCTTCTACGACTACCTGCAGCAGCGCATCGACCAGCGCCTGCGTTAGGCCGGGAGGTGGACAGCGCCGGCTGTCCACCCGGCCGCAGGGTTACAGGCGGAAGCGACCGACCAGGCCGTCCAGCTGCGTGGACAGCGCCTGCAGGTCGCTGCTGGCCTGGCTCAGCTGGTCGGCGATATGGGTCGTGCCGACGGTCAGCTCGTTGATGTCGACGATGTTGCGGTTGATGTCTTCCACCACGCTGGACTGTTCCTCGGTGGCCGTGGCCACCTGGATGTTCTGATCGCTGATCTGGCCGATATGGCTGTTGATCTGCTCCAGCGCCGCCGAGGCCTTGCTCGCGTACTCGACCACCAGGGCGCTCTGGCGTCGGCCCTTGGCCATGGCCTCGACCGCCGAGCGTGATTCGTTCTGCAGGCGGTCGATGACCTGCTGGATCTCCTCGGTGGAGGCACCCGAGCGGCTGGCCAGGGTGCGCACCTCGTCGGCCACCACGGCGAAACCACGGCCCTGTTCGCCGGCGCGGGCGGCCTCGATGGCGGCGTTGAGGGCGAGCAGGTTGGTCTGTTCGGAAATGCTGCGGATGGTGTTGAGCGTGGTGCTGATGGCCTCGGTCTGCGCGGCCAGCGCTTCGATCACCTGGGCGGCCTGTTCCAGCTCGCCGTTGAGGGCGTCGACCTGCTGCTGCGCCTGGCCGACCACGGCACCGCCGTCGCTGGCATGCTGGGTGGCCTCGCGGGCGACTTCCGCCGCGTTCTCGGCGTTGCGGGCGATCTCGTTGACGGTCGAGCCCAGCTCGTTGATGGCGGTGGCCACCTGCACCGTGCGGTCGCTCTGCGCGGTGCAGTTGCTCTGGGTCAGGCTGGCGCGTTCGGCCACGTCGCGGGCCATGCTCGACAGCTGACGCGAGTTGTCGGCGAGCTCGCGCATGGCGCCATGCACCTTGTCGATGAACTGGTTGAAGCTGCGTGCGATCTCGCTCAGTTCGTCCTGGCCGGGCAGGTCGATACGGGTGTTCAGGGCCAGGTTGTCGGCGGCCTGGCCGAGGCTGTTCTGCAGCACCGCCACGCGGCGGCGCAGCTGGATGACGATCAGCCAGGAGATGATCATCGAGACCAGCAGGCCGATGGCGATGATGGCGATCTGGCGAGTCAGGCCGCTGTCGTAGCTGCGGGCGCTGTGCTGGTTCTGCTGCTCGGCCTGCTGCAGCAGTACGTCGAGCAACTGGTTGGCGCCCTGGCGCATCACGCCGTAGGTCTTGGCGTACTGGTCGCGATAGATCTGCTGCGCCTTGGCCATGTCGCCGGCATCGAAGGCCGCGAGCATCGGGTTCAGCTCGTTGCTGACCATGCTCTCGAACTGGTCGAGCAGCTGCTGCGCCTGGGCCTTGCGCTCCGGGTTGACCTGTGCGGCCACCGCCTGGCGCATGGCTTCGCGCATTTCCGGAATGTCCTCGTTGCGCGCATCCTGGACGCGTGACTTCACCCCGCGCTCGTCACGCAGTGGGGTGTCCTGCAGCAGCATCATGTCGAGGCCGACGCGCATGCGCGGAATGCGTGAGGCCACTTCGGCCATGGCACGCATCGGGGCGGCGGTGTTCAGGTAGAGCACTTCCGTATCGCGGTGCATGCTGGACATGCTGTTGAGACTGGTCAGCGCCACCAGCAGCAGGGCGATGCAGGGTATGGCCACCGCCACGATCAGGCGGGTTTTCAGCGAGAGGGCGTCGAGACGCATGGGAAGGCTCCGGTCCGAGAACATATGCAGCGCAGCAGCCGGTCACCATGACCGGCCAGTATTGCCGTTGTTGTATCGGCCGCGACGCCACAGAACATGAGGGCGGTTCGGGAGGTTTTGTTTGCCCGTTCGTGGCGGGCGACGGCAGGCGAGATCGGAACCTGCGCGGTGGCACGCGAGGGTGCAATCGCCGAGCCGGCGTGAGCGTGCGCCTGTGCGGCGGGGAAGGCCGCGAGACGAAGATGCAGAATGCGCCGCAAGCCCTCTTGCGGCGCATTCCGGGTCAGGCCTGCAGCAGGGCATCCAGCTGGCCGGCGCGGTCCAGCGAGGCCAGGTCGTCGAAGCCGCCGACGTGGCGCTGGCCGATGAAGATCTGCGGCACGCTGCGACGTTTGCTGCGTTGCAGCATTTCGGCCAGGCGCCCGGGGGAGCGGCCCACGTCGATCTCGTCGTAGCTCACCCCCTTGCGCTTCAGCAGCGCCTTGGCATTGAGGCAGTAGGGGCAGTGATCGCTGGTATAGAGCGTTACGTTCTGCATGGTGCACCTCGGGGTGATCAGACCGCGACCGGAGGGAAGTCGACGTCGGTTTCGGCCAGGTTGTTGAGGTAGTTGGTCAGCGTCATCAGCGCGACGTTGGCCACCACTTCGATGATGGCCGCGTCGGCCAGTCCGGCCTGGCGCGCGGCCTGCAGCTGTGCGTCAGTGAGGCGGCCACGGTGGTCGATGACCTGCCGGGTGAGGCGCGCCACCGCATCCAGCTCGCCGTCGCGGGCACTGCGGATATCCGTGTCGCTGAGGCCGGCCTTGCTGCCGAACAGGGTGTGCGCCGCCAGGCAGTATTCGCAGCCGTTGACCTGCGAGCTGGCCAGCGCCACCACTTCGCGCGCCCTGGCATCGAGCGTGCCCTTGCCCAGGGCCTGCGACAGGGCGAGGTAGCCGCTCAGGGCGGCGGGCGCATGGGCCAGGGTGGCGAAGGTGTTGGGCACGAAGCCGAGCCCCTTGCGGATGCCTTCCAGTTGCGCCTGGGCGCTGGCGGCGGTCTGTTCGAACGGCAGTGCGGTGATGCGAGTCATGGTGATTCTCCAGTCTTGGTTGGGGGAGCCTGTGTTTCAAGCCTGGAGCCATGCTAGTGGAGCGATCTGGCTTTTCGGATTCAGATCGTCGATCTTATGCGACAGATCGTCCAGAAATGCGAGGTGCCCGTGGATCGTCTGTCCAGCCTGCTGCATCACTTCAACCTGCATGCCAGTACCTTTCACCGCGGTGGTTTCTGCGGCACCAACAGCTATGGCGCCAACGAGGCGCATGGCCACATCCATCTGCTGCGGGCGGGGCGCCTGAGCTTTCGCGACAGCGACGGCCATGAGCTGCGTCTCGAGGAGCCGAGCCTGATGCTGGTGGCGCGGCCTCGCCTGCATCGGATGAGTGCCAGCGAGGCCGATGGTGCCGAGCTGGTCTGCGCGACCCTGGCCTTCGATGGTGGTTTCGACAACCCGCTGGCGCGGGCGCTGCCCGGCGCCATCGTCAAACCCCTGCGCGAGCTGCCGAGCCTGAACGGTTGCCTGGACTGGCTGTTCGCCGAGGCGGCAGGCGACGACTGCGGGCGCGAGCTGGTGCTCAACCGCCTGTTCGAACTGATGGTGATCCAGCTGCTGCGTCATCTGATGAACAGCCGCGAGCTGGCGTCCGGGATGATGGCGGGGCTGGCCGAGCCGCGCCTGGCACGCGCGCTCAATCAACTGCACGAGCGGCCGCAGCATGGCTGGTCGGTGGCCGAACTGGCGACGCTGGCGGGTATGTCGCGGGCCAGCTTCGCCGCGCACTTCCATCAGGTGGTCGGCGCCACTCCGGCGGATTATCTGGTCGGCTGGCGCGTCAGCCTGGCGCAGAAACGCCTGCGCGAAGGCCGGCCCATGGCATTGATCGCCGACGAGGTCGGTTATGAAAGCCCCTCGGCGCTGGCCCGTGCCTTTCGCCGCAAGGTCGGTCTCAGCCCCAGCGAGTGGCTGCGCCAGGGCGTTCAGTAGGCGAAGTGAGCGATGGCCTGCCTGACCTTGTCCAGGGCCATCTGCAACTGCTCCAGGGGCAGCGAACCGAGGGCCAGGCGCAGGGCGTGCGGTACCTGCTCCGAGGTGCTGAACGGCTCGGCGCTCGATACCGCGACGCGCGCCTGCAGTAGGTGCGCAACGACCTGATCGGCGCGCACATCCTCCGGTAGCGGCAGCCAGAGGAAGTAGCCTGCCTCATGCCCCACCAGGTGCAAGCCGGCCAGCATGCGTCGAGCCAGCGCCTGGCGGCGTTGGGCGTCTCGGCGTTTCTCGCTTTCCAGGCGGGCCAGCGTGCCGTCTTCGATCCAGGCGCAGACCAGTGCACTCATCACGCCGGGCGTGTTCCAGGTGGTCGCACGGATGTTGCGCTCCAGCGCGGCGACCCAGGCTTCGGGCGCGCTCAGGTAGCCCACCCGCAGGCCCGTGGCCATGTTCTTCGAGAAGCCGGACACATGCACCGTGCGTTCGGGCGCCAGCGCGGCCAGTGGCGGTGGCGCCGAGGTGGCCAGGAAGGCGTAGGCGGCGTCCTCGATGATCAGCAGGTCATGCTGCCGGGCAATCTTCACCAGGCGCTCGCGCTGCGCCAGGTCGAGCACCCAGCCCAGCGGATTGTGCAGGGTCGGCATGCTGTAGATCGCCCGTACCCGACGCTTCTCGCAGAGCCGCGCCAGCGCCTCCAGGTCGGGGCCGCTGGCGCTGCAGGGAATGGCCAGCAGCTCCAGGCCGCGCGCTTCGGCCGCCGTCTTGAAACCGGGGTAGGTGAGGGCGTCCACCGCGACCACGTCGCCCGGCCTGAGCAGCGCCTGCACGGTCGTCGCCAGGCCATGCTGGGCACCACTGACGATCAGCACCTGCCGGGCGCTGACAGGCAGGCCCTGGCTGCTCAGGTGACGGGCCAGCAACGCCCGCTCATGGGGACGGCCGGCATGCGGCTGATAGCGCAGCAGCGCGTCCAGGTCACCGCACAGTGCCAGCTGGCGCAAGGCCTGGCGCAGCAGGTCGGCCTGGCCGGGCAGCGTCGGGTAGTTGAAGTTGAGGTCGAGCAGGTCGCTGGCGGTCGCCTGCTGATCGATGCCGTGTCCGGGCGCCAGGGTCGTCTCGCGGACGAAGGTGCCGCGTCCGGTTTCGCCGCTGACCAGGCCCATGGCGTGCAGCTCGGCGTAGACCCGCGAGGCGGTGACCAGCGCGATGCCGTGGTCTGCGGCCAGCTCGCGATGGGTGGACAGGCGCGTGCCGGGTGCCAGTACGCCACGGCGAATGTCGTCGGCCAGGCGATCGACGATCTGTTTGTAGCGTGCCAGCGGCATGGCGGCTGTATCCATGACAATAATTTGATTGTCATGATCCGTGCGCCGAAGCTGGCTGGCAACCCACCTGTACTGACGGAGTCGCCATGCATATCGCCATTCTCACCTTCGACGCGTTCAACGAACTCGACTCGCTGATCGCCTTCGCCATCCTCAAGCGCATCCGTCAGCCGGGCTGGCGTGTCAGCATCGCCAGCCCGGATGCGCGGGTGACATCGATGAACGGCCTGGTGATCGACGGCCAGATCGATCTGCAGCAGGCCAGCGCGGCCGACGCGGTGATCGTGGGCAGCGGCCTGCGTACCCGCGATGTGGTCGCGGACCCGGCGCTGCTGGCCCAGCTGCGTTTCGATCCGACGCGGCAACTGCTGGCCGCGCAGTGTTCCGGCGCGCTGATCCTGGCCCGGCTCGGGCTGCTCGACGATGTGCCGGCCTGCACCGACCTGACCAGCAAGCCCTGGGTGCAGGAGGCGGGGGTAAGGGTGCTCGACCAGCCGTTCTTCGCCCAGGGGAACGTCGCCACGGCTGGCGGTTGCCTGGCATCGGTCTATCTTGCGGCCTGGGTCGCCGCGCGCCTGGCGGGCGTCGATCAGGCGCGCGAGGCGCTGCACTACATCGCGCCGGTGGGCGAGAAGGAGCAGTACCTGGCCACAGCCATGGCGGCCATCGGGCGCTACCTGCCGAACGCGACCTGAGGTGCCCGCGCTGCCCGCGGGATTCGTGTCGGCCGGGCAAGCTGTCGTACCATCGCGCCTCGCCCCAGTTTCATGAGCCCTCGCGCATGTTCGAAATCACCCCCATCAGTCCCGAGCACTACCGTCAGCAGACCCGCCGCAGTACCGCGCTGGTCGCGCTGATCTTCGTCGCGCTCGCGATGTTGCTGGCCACCCTCAGCGTGCAACTGTTCGGCGAGCCGGGCGGTGCCGACAATTTCCGCTGGAACCTGCTTGGCGTCGCGCTCGGTTTCGTCCTCACGGTGGTGCTGGTGCGCCAGCAGTTCTGGCACCGCGAGTGGATGGCGGCGGCGGTCTATGGCTGGCGGCTCAAGCGCAGCCTGATGCGCATCACCAACGTCATGCATCACGTCAGGGCAGGGGTGGCGCAGGGGGATGAAACCGCGATGAAACTGCTGCGCTTCTACCACCTGGGCGTGACCCAGATGCATCAGCTCGACGGCAACAGCAGCGAGCTGAGCCAGATGGTGCACGAGATCGACGCACATCGGGACGTCATGCTGCAGCGCGGGCTGGAGCTGGAGCAGACGCGACTCGACCCCGCATGGCTGGAGCAGGTGAAAGTCTTCAAGGCGTAGGGTGTGGCGCTGTTTCGACGGCCTTCGCCATGCGTTACCCATGATCTGGCCTTGCCAGTCACCCTGACGGTAGCGGGCGATTTTCAGGCAGTGCCCGCATGCACCACCCGACGACGCCCCGTGCCGGCCTGATCGTCTCCCACCAGTCTGTGTCATCTCGGCTTCCGCTGCTGGGTCAGGATGACTCTTCTGCTGTCTCAATGACTCTCTTCGCTTGTTGTCATTGAGATACCTGTATTCATATCTATTTGTTTTTATTAATAAAAATGAATGGCACGCAATCTGACTGTCTCCAGGCGCAATGCCCATTACAGGAGAACACAGATGAAACACATTGCCTTGCTTGCACTTTCCCTTGGCCTGCTGGCCGTCAGTAGCGCGCAGGCCGCCGAGGTGCTGGCCGAGCGCGCAGACAACTCGGTGGGCGCCGGTTTCGGTGGCTTGTCCGGCCTGATGCTGGGCGCTGCGGCGGGCGGTCCGGTCGGCGCCGTGGTCGGTGGCCTGTTCGGTGGCTGGTCCGGCGCCCAGGTGCAGGACGCCACGGGACACAGCGGGACGGCCTATGTGGTGCGTCACGAGGATGGTCGTGAGCAGTGGGTGCGCTCACCGAACGCACGTTTCGACGTCGGCCAGCAGGTGGACATGCACGGCATCCGTCTGCTGGCACAGTAAGTCGATTGCGCTGCGTCCGGCTGGCGCGGCGCTCACGCTCTTCTTTCTTCGGGGATCTTCATGAATACGAGTTTTCAGGGCCGCCTGGCGGTCGTCACGGGGGCGAGTTCGGGTATCGGGCTGGCGGTGTGTGAGTTGCTGTTGCAACGCGGCGCGCGGGTCATGGCGTTCTCGCGGAGCCTGGGAGGTCTGCCTGCATTGCAGGCGCAGTATCCCGAGCAGCTGCATTGGTGCGCGGGCGATGTCACCGACATCGAGGCGCTGCATGGTCTGGCCGAGCGTGCCGGGCGCCTGGGCCCGGTCGACTGCCTGGTACCCAATGCCGGTATTGCCCGCCTGGCCCCCGGTTGCGACATGCAGGCGTTCGAGCTGCAGTGGCAGGTCAACGGTGCCGGCGCGATCAACACCTTCCAGGTGCTCAGGCCTCACCTGGCCAGGCCCGCTTCGGTGGTGTTCATCAGTACCTTCCTGCGCCAGCTCGGCTTTGCCGGGCTGGGCGGCTACATCGCCAGCAAGGCGGCGCTGTCGGCGCTGGTCCGCAGCCTGGCGCTGGAGCACGCCAGCGAAGGGCTGCGGCTCAATCTGGTGTCGCCAGGGCCGACCGCCACGCCGATCTGGAGCAGTCTGGGCCTGGCCGAGGATGCACTGGCCGGGGTGGCCGGCGAGGTGACCCGGCGCCTGGTCGACGGCGAGTTCCTCACGCCACGGGCCATTGCCGAGGTGGTGCTGTTCCAGCTGGGCAACGGCGCCAGTGGCGTGCATGGCCAGGACTGGGTGGTGGACAAGGGCTACACCCTGCAGTGAGCCGGCTTCGGGGCGCCCGCCGTGGCGCCTCGTCAGGCGACATATCCACTGACATTTCCTCCTCTTCCGAGACGGCGCTTAAAGGTTGCTGAAAGGTTGGCGCCTTAGCCTCCGCCCGCGCCTTTGTCGTGCCTACAAGAAAAAGAGGAGAAGTGGTTTGTTGACCCTGATTGGCCTGTTGACCATCTGCAGCCTGGTTGTGCTGCTGCTTATCGGGCGCATGTCGCCTGTCCTGCCCCTGATCGTCGTGCCGCTGCTGGGAGCACTGGCTGCCGGCTTCGGCCCGGAGGCCATCTCCGGTTTCTTCACCGATGGCATCGGCCGCGTGACGGCGATCGCCACCATGTTCGTGTTCGCCATCACCTTCTTCGGCGTGCTGCAGGACACCGGTCTGTTCCGCCCGCTGATCGGCGGCATGGTGCGGCTGACGCGTGGCAACGTCATCGCGGTGACCGTGGCCACGGCGGTGATCGGCATGCTGGCGCACCTCGATGGCGCCGGCGCGACGACCTTCCTGCTGACCGTTCCCGCGCTGTTGCCGCTGTACAAGCAACTGCGCATGAGCCCCTACCTGATGCTGCTGTTGCTGGCGCTGGGTGCCGGTATCTTCAACATGCTGCCCTGGGCCGGGCCGCTGGGACGCGCTTCGGCGGTGACCGGCATCGAAGTCACCGAGCTGTGGCGTCCGTTGATCAGCATTCAGGCCATCGGCGTGGTGCTGCTGATCACCCTGGCCGCGCTGCTGGGCTGGCGCGAGCAGCGCCGCATTGCAGCCGGGCGGTCGGCCGACGAAGGCGTTCTGGTAGAAACCAGCAGTGACCTGCACGAGCCGACTGCCGAGGAGCGTGAGCTGGAGCGGCCCCGCCTGCTGTGGGCCAACTCGGCGCTGTTCCTCGCGGTGCTGGTCGCGTTGTTCTCCGGTGTACTGCCGGCGGGCTACATCTTCATGATCGGCCTGTGCCTGGCGCTGCTGGTCAACTACCCCGGCGGCAAGGCGCAGATGCAACGCATCGCGGCGCACGCCCCGGCGGCGTTGAGCATGGGCATGATCATTCTGGCGGCGGGCTCGATGCTCGGCATCCTCACCGGCACCGGCATGCTCACCTCCATCGCTCAGGATCTGGCGCAGGTGCTGCCGGCACCGCTGGTGGGGCAGATGCATATCGTGCTCGGCCTGTTCG
Organism: Pseudomonas sp. REST10; assembly: GCF_029542605.1. Lineage (NCBI taxonomy): Bacteria > Pseudomonadati > Pseudomonadota > Gammaproteobacteria > Pseudomonadales > Pseudomonadaceae > Pseudomonas > Pseudomonas sp. REST10. The sequence goes on from NZ_CP035677.1 coordinate 1,906,382, forward strand.
GCCTGCCGATGGAGCTGATGCTCAGTACCGATGCCTACTACTTCGGGTTGCTGCCGGTGACGCTGGAAGTGGTCGGCGGCCAGGGCGTCGAGCCGGCCAGCGTGGTCTATGCACTGACCATCGGCAATATCATCGGCACCTTCATCAGCCCGTTCTCGCCGGCGCTGTGGCTGGCGCTGGGCCTGGCCGGGCTGGATCTCGGCCGCCACATCCGCTACTCGCTGTGGTGGATGTGGGGTTTCTCGCTGGTGCTGTTCGGCGCGGCCTGGGCACTGGGGCTGTTCTAGCCTCGTCGGGTACGTGCGTCACTCACGCCCGGGCTGGCCCGGGCGTGTTGCATCGGTCAGCCCTGTCCTCAGCTGATGTCCACCTGGTAGCGGAAGTTCTCCGCCGCCGCGCGTGACAGGCGGTATTCCAGTGGCGTGCGGTCGTAGCCGAGCGCGGTTCGCTCGATGGCCACGGCGGGGCTGCCGCAGGCGACGTCCAGCGTCGCGGCAAGCTCGTCGTCGGCGGCGGACACCGTCAGGGTCTCCTGGGCGGAGGCGATGCGCTGGCCGCAGTGCTGTTCGTAGAAGGGGTAGAGCAGCTGCGGGAAGTCGACTGGCGCGACATCCAGCAGCGCCTCGAAGCGTGAGGCGGGCAGCCAGATACGCTCGTGGAAGAGCGGACGCCCGTCGATCAGGCGCAGACGCTGCAGGTGCACGCACTGTTCACCGTCGGCCAGCTTCAGGGCCTGGCCTGCGGCGGCATCGGCGGGGGCCAGCCGGCAGTCGAGAATGCGGCTCTCCGGTACCTGCGGCTGCCCGCTGGCGCTGACCTGACGGAAGAAGCGAAACAGCGAGCCGTCGAAGTTCGGTCGACGCACGAAGGTACCGCGCCCCTGGGCGCGCAGCAGCAAGCCCTCGGCAACCAGGGTTTCTACGGCCTTGCGCACCGTTCCCACCGCCACGCCGTACTGGCGGGTCAGCTCCGCTTCGGTGGGGATGGCTTCGCCTGGCAGCCATTCGCCTGCGGCGATCTTCGCCAGCATCTCGTCACGCAGCCGCTGATACAGCGGCAGGCGTTCGTCGTGTCCCAGAGCCGTGCTGCTCATAAACCTCAAATCCGAATTTCAACCGGTCGTCACTTTACCACTGGGCCGTGCGTTGACAGCAGTCGATCTGTATCTATACAGTCATCTATTCATATATATGACTGTATGTCTGTATAAAAAGAGCTGCTGCCAAGGTCGGCTCGAACAATAATCGACAGAGGTATCGCTTCGTGACGCCCATGCCCAATGCCGTCATTACCGGCATAGACACCCACGCGCACATCTTCCGGCGTGATCTGCCCATGGTTGCCGGTCGCCGCTACAGCCCTGACTACGACGCCACGGTGGAACAGTATCTGGCCCACCTGGATGCCTGCGGCCTGTCCCACGGGGTGTTGATCCAGCCGAGCTTTCTCGGCACCGACAATCACTACATGGTCGCGGCGCTGCAGCGCTTGCCCGAGCGCCTGCGCGGTGTCGCGGTGGTCGATGCGCAGATCAGCGACGGTGAACTGGATGAGCTGGCTGCCGCTGGCGTGGTCGGTATTCGCCTGAACCTGATCGGCAAGCTGCTGGAGGACTACACCGGCCCGGCCTGGAGCGGCCTGTTCCGGCGCCTGGCCCGGCGTGGCTGGCAGGTGGAGATCCAGCGCGGCTTCGCGGATCTGGCGCTGGTGGTACCGGCGATCCTGGAATCCGGGGTGACCGTGGTGATCGACCATTTCGGCCTGCCCGCCGCGAGCGTGCAGCTGGATGACCCGCAGCATGCGCCGTTCTTCGACCTGCTCGGCCAGGCGCCGGTCTGGATCAAGCTGTCGGCCGCCTACCGCAGCCAGTCCGATCTGGCCCGTGCGCGGGCCATCGAGGCGCGTCTGCGCGAGGCCTGTGGCGGCGTCGGCCGCTTCCTCTGGGGCAGCGACTGGCCAAATACCCAGTTCGAGTCGCAGACCCGCTACGATGAGCAGTTCGCGCTGCTCGAGGCCCTTCTGCCCGACCCCGAGGAGCGCCGTCGCGTTCTGGTGGACAACCCCGCAACGCTGTTCGGTTTCGCTCACGCGTAACCGCCTGCACCAGAACAACAAGGAGTCAAACCATGATGAGCCTGCTCGTCGTCGCCGCGATCGTTCTCGCTGTCGCGCTGGGTTACACCACCAAGATCAACATCGGCCTGTTCGCCATCGCCTTCGCCTACCTGCTGGGCTGTTTCGGCATGGGCATGAGCCCGGGCGAGATCATCGGCATGTGGCCGCTGAAGATCTTCTTCGTGATCTTCTCGGTCTGCCTGTTCTACAGCTTCGCCACGGTCAACGGCACCCTGGAGAAGCTCGCCGGGCATCTGCTCTATCGCTGCCGCGGCGTACCGCACCTGCTGCCGTATGCCATCTTCCTGACCTCGGGGCTGATCGCGGCCATGGGCGCGGGCTACTACACCGTGCTGGCCTTCATGGCGCCGCTGACCCTGCTGCTGTGCCAGCGCACCGGCATGAGCCTGATCCTCGGCGGCATGGCGGTGAACTACGGTGCGCTGGGCGGGGCGAACTTCGTCTCCAGCCAGAGCAGCATCATCTTCCGTGGCCTGATGACCACCGCCGGCATGCCGGAGAGCGAGGCCTTCGTCAACGCACTGGCGATCTTCGCCAGCACGGCGGTGATCCCGCTGCTGGTGATCTCCGTGTTCGTCTTCCTCGGTGGCCATGGCCGCAACCTGAAGAATGCGGTGATCAATGCCGACCTGCCGGACGCCTTCAATCGCGAACAGAAACTGACCCTGCTGCTCACCGTGCTGATGATGGCGCTGGTGCTCGCCGCACCGCTGGCGCTGCTGGCCTTCCCGGACAACGCCACGGTCAGGTTCATCAACAGCAAGGTGGACATCGGCCTGATCGCCAGCGTGTTCTCGGTGATCGCGCTGCTGCTCAAGCTGGGTGACGAGCGCAAGGCCATCGCCTCGCTGCCCTGGGCCACGCTGATCATGATCTGCGGGGTGGGCATGCTGATCAGCGTGGCGATCAAGGCCGGCACCATCGATGCCCTGGCGTCCTGGATCGGCGGCAACATCCCGCCGGTACTAGTGCCGCTGGCCTTCGGCGTGGTGGCCGCGCTGATGTCGATCTTCGCCAGTACCCTCGGTGTGGTGACGCCGGCGCTGTTCCCCATGGTGCTGCCGCTGTCGGCGTCGATGTCGATCGATCCGATGATCATCTTCATCGCCATCGTGGTCGGTGCTCAGGCCACCTCCATCTCGCCGTTCTCCTCCGGCGGCAGCCTGCTGCTGGGCTCCTGCACCGAGGAGAAGACGCGGGCCACGCTGTTCTCGCAACTGCTGCTGCGCGCCGCGCCCATCGGTTTCGTCGCTGCGATGCTGTTCAATCTGGCGCTGACCTTCCTGTTCTGATGAAAAAAGCCCCGGTATCTCTCGATGCCGGGGCTCGGTCTTCCTGCTCCGTCTTATTTGGAACAGTTGCCCTTGCGGGCCAGCTCCAGCTTCGCAATGTCCTCTTTACCTTCCTGCTCGCTGACCAGTTCCAGGTTGGCACCGCCTACGAATACCCCCATCTTGATGTACTGCTTGATGAAGTAGTTCTTGCCGCTTTCGGTCTTGACCAGCAGATCGTTGGCAGAGAATTCGGATTCGGTGGAGATCTTGTGCTCCATGTCGCCCTTGACCTGCTCGTAGAAGAACACCTTCGGTGCGGATTCGCCGATGCACTTATCGTCGACCCAGATGTCCTTCTTCAGTGATCCCCCCACGCCCGAGTTGCGATAGAGGTACAGGCCGGCATTGCCAGGCGCCGGGGCTGCAAAACGCTTCGCTTCGGCTGAGGCGTCTTTGTCTTCCATTGGCACCGAGGCGCAACCGGCGAGCAGCGATGAGGCACAGGCGGCCAGAACCAGTTTCTTCAGCATGATGACTCCGAATGTCGAGGAATGATGGGCACGGCAAGGCGGCGGAACGGATCAGCACGTTCAGCCGTGGCGAGCTATCGGGAATGGAGAGGGAGCTGCTCGAAGGAGGGTATAGGCTGTACGCAACCTGTACATGCTCGAAATCCGTTTCATTGATGGCCTGTTGCCATGCCGTCCCGCAAGATATCCCGCTATCCAGGTATCGGCAAGCGCCTTTCGCTATTTCAACCGATAACGCCGAAAATCATCCTGGCTCAGCAGGCGCAGCTGGCCGGGGGCGACCTGGTAGATGTCCTCCGCCAGGCGCACGTCGATCCCCATGTCACGCAAGTACCGGGCGGGGCTGAGTGGCTGGTTGCCATGGGCGGCCTGCGCCTGCGCCGAGTCACCGGCCGGGAAGGGCGGGCGACGCAGGGCGACGTAACCGTTGATGGTGCGTTTGCGGCCTGCGGCAAGCAGGTAGACGCAACTGCCCTGGCACAGGCCGGATGACGGCACCAGCGCGTCGAAACCGGTTTCCCGCAGCAGGCGACCCATGCGGATGGCCTCCGGTGCGCTGCCGCCAACGCTGTCGAGCAGGACGACCTTGCGCTTGTACTGGCCCGGATTGGCGCGCAAGCCCTTGAGCAGCTTCTCGTAGTCGCCCGGAGCGATCTCCTCGGAAATCTTCGCCGCCAGCATCCCGGCATTGGCTTCGACCTGCACCTGGGCCTGAGCCGTCAGGGCGCTGAGCAGGGTGGTGCCGAACAGGGTGGAACGCAGCAGTAGGGTCATCATCGGGCGGTACGGGATGGTGGGCGGGGGCTAGAAGATACCTGCCGGCTCACCATCGTGCACCTCTCAGATGTGGCCGTCCTTCTGCTGCACCCGCCATGCCCAGACGAACAGTGCCAGGCCGCCGATGGCGGTGGCGGCGCCGATGTAGCCGGTGATGGTCCAGCCCATGCCGGCGCTGATGGCCAGGCCGCCGAGCCAGGGGCCGAGGGCGTTGGCGACGTTGAACGCAGCATGGTTGGAGGCCGCGGCCAGTGTCTGTGCGCCGGTGGCGACATCCATCAGGTGGGTTTGCAGCGCCGGGCCGAGGGCGATCATGGTGCCGAGGGCGAAGATCGCCGGCAGTACCGTCCACAGGCTGTGCGCGGCGAAGGGGAAGACCAGCAGGACCAGGGTGCTCCAGGCCAGGATCCAGGCCACCGCGCGCAGGCGCAGGCGGTCGAACAGCCAGCCGCCGGCGCTGTTGCCGACGATGCAACCGGCACCGAACACCCCCATGGCCAGCGGAATCCAGCCGGGGCCGACGCCCGTCACGTGGAGCAGGGTCGGTGCCATGTAGCTGAACACGCAGAACATGCCGGCGAAGCCGATGGCGCCAATGCCCAGCGCCAGCCAGATCGGCGCGCGGTTGAAGGCGCGCAGTTCGCCCGAGGGGCTGCTGCGCTGCTCGTTCGGGTCGGTCGGCAGGAAGATCGCCACCATGGCGATGGTGGTGATGGCGATCACCCCGACCAGGGCGAACGCGTAGCGCCAGCTCATGAACTGGCCGAGCCAGGTGGCCAGCGGGTTGCCGATCAGAATCGCCACGGTCAGGCCGGCCAGCACCCGGCTCACCGCCTTGGCGCGCTTGTGCGGCGGGGCCATGGACGCGGCCACCAGCATGGCCACGCCGAAGTAGGCACCGTGCGGCAGGCCGGCGATGAAGCGGAAGATCAGCAGCGGCTCGTAGGTCGGTGCCAGGGCGCTGGCGAAGTTGCCCAGGGCGAAGCAGCCCATCAGCAGCAGAAGCAGGATGCGTCGTGGCAGACGAGCGCCGAGCAGGGCCAGGACCGGCGCACCGACCACCACGCCGAGGGCATAGGCGCTGATCACGTGGCCGACCTGCGGCTCGCTGACCCCCAGGTCCTGGGCGACGTTGGGCATCAGGCCCATGATGGCGAACTCGCCCGTACCGATGGCGAAGCCGCCGAGGGCCAGGGCAAGTTGAATGAGAAGGATCGCGCCCGGCGACAGACTCGTCGCGGCGTCGGAGGAAGGCTTGTTCATGCGGAACCTGGGAGGGGAGGAAGCTGGGCCGGGATTATAATCTCCCAGCGCTCGACTTGGGTATTTGCAACCGCTCTATTTCGGGGCTTGGAGGCGAGTGGTTGGGCATTTTTGCGGCTTTCGCCTGCGCGTGGCTCGTGCATCCCGCACGCGGGCGCTCACGCCGCTGGGCAATCTGCCACGTGCGCGTGCGACGGGAGCCGTGGGGCCGGCTCCCGCAACCCTCAGCCGCGTGCCGGGATGCTCAGGCCACGCTGCACGGCCGGACGCGCGAGGAAGGCATCGAGTACGCGGCGCACGTTGGCAAAACGCTCGAACTGCACCAGTTCGCCTGCCTCGTAGAACCCCACCAGATTGCGAATCCAGGGGAACACGGCGATGTCGGCGATGCTGTACTCGCCGACGATCCAGTCGCGCCCTTGCAGGTGCTGGTCGAGCACGCCGAGCAGACGCGCCGATTCGGCGACGTAGCGCTCGAGCGGGCGCTTGTCTTCGTACTGGCTGCCAGCGAACTTGTGGAAGAAACCGAGCTGGCCGAACATCGGGCCCAGGCCGCCCATCTGCCACATCAGCCACTGGATCGCCTGGTAGCGGGCAGCGGGGTCCTGCGGCAGCAACTGACCGGTCTTCTCGGCCAGGTAGAGCATGATCGCGCCGGACTCGAACAGCGGCAGCGGGTGGCCGTTCGGCCCGTCCGGATCGAGGATGGCGGGAATCTTGTTGTTCGGTGACAGCGAGAGGAACTCGGGGCTGAGCTGATCGTTGCTGTCGAAACTGACCAGATGCGGCTCGTAGGGCAGGCCGATCTCCTCCAGCATGATCGAGACCTTGACGCCGTTGGGCGTGGGTAGCGAGTAGAGCTGCAGGCGCTCGGGATGCTGGGCGGGCCACTTGCGGGTGATGTGGAATGGGCTGAGATCGGTCATGTGGGTTCCATGTCGGATGGGCCTGAAGAGGGGGGCGATCAGAACACGAGTGGCGACAGCGACTGAAATCGATGCGCCTGCTAGTAGTCATCGACTCGAGCGATCCTGCCCGGTTCCCTGTGTGCGAGCAAGGCGGTATGGTGCGAGCTTTCCTTCACCCGGAGCCCATTGGCATGAGCCTGCACGGTACCTACGACTCGCAGAACATCTTCGCCCAGATCATTCGCGGCGACCTGCCTTGCTACACGCTGTACGAGGACGACGATGTGCTGGCCTTCCTCGACCTGTTCCCGCAGTCCAGAGGCCACAGCCTGGTGATTCCCAAGCGCGCGGCGGCGCGCAACATCCTGGAGATCGACGAGGCCAGCCTGGCCAAGGTCATGGCCGTGGTGAAGAAGGTCGCCCAGGCCATCGTCGACGAGCTGCAGCCGGCGGGCGTGCAGGTGGCGCAGTTCAATGGCGCGCCTGCCGGGCAGACGGTGTTCCATATCCACATGCATGTGATCCCGCGCTTCGACGGCGAAGGGCTGGGCATTCACGCGGCCAGCAAGGCCGATCCGGCCGAGCTCGAGGCGTTGCAGGCCCGTCTGGTCAAGCGTCTGCAAGGCTGAAACGGCCGCTGCCCCGGACGAGCGACTCGGCCGGGGCAGCGTGCGTGCAGCAGGGGATCAGCCGTTCTGGTTGGTCTGGCCGCCCCATTCCAGGAAGCGCACGGCGTGTACGTCGCCCTGGCTGTCACGGTAGACCATGACACTGGGCACGACACCGCTCTCGCGGCTGTTGTCGGTGCGCTGCAGGACCTGGTCGATGTCCAGTTGCATGCCGTACTGGTATTGCTTCACGTCCACCCGGGCGCTGGCCGAGGCCTTTTCGTTGGCGAAGGCGATGGGGGCGAATGCGGCGATGAGGGTGGCGGTGATGGCTGCGATTTTCATGCTGATGGTCTCCGGTCAGTGGCGCCGTCGAGGGTGGCGCTGGGGTCGGGAGCCATGAAAACACCACGTCTTTCATTGCAGAAATCGATGCTTGTGCTACTGGACATCGTTGCCATCGATACCTTGCCCGCACGCGCGCCAACCCCAATACTCAGGCAGCACTCATTTGCCCATGGAGGGCTTCATGCGTTCGATGCTCATCGCTTTGCCGCTGTTGTTGCTGGCGGGTTGTTCGTCGTTTCGAGGTGACCCGGAAAACATTCGCCCGGTGCCGGAAGATCGTCTGCTGGCCTTTCAGGAGACGCAGGCCAGCGGTGGACAGATCGTGGTCACCCGCGATTTCGGGATGATGGGCGGTGGCTGCTACGTGGCCATCGAGGTCGATCGCCAGGTCGCTGCGCGTATCGGTGTCGGAGAGCGCGCGACCTTCCAGGTGCCGGCAGGTACGCGGGTGGTGGGTATCACCCCGGACCGGATGGACGACACGCTGTGCGGCATGGGTCGCCTGTTGCGCGAAGTGGCGGTGCCGGTGAAGGCCGGGGAAAGCCATGACCTGCGCATCCTCAGCGAAAACCGCGGCGGCTTCGATATCCGCACCGATACGCCCTGACTCGGCTGGCCTGATCCTGGCGGTTCAAGCCGCGTCGAGTTCCTCGGCCAGCAGCTGTTCCAGCCAGTTCATGAAGGCGCGCACCCGCCGTGGCAGATGACGCCCGTGCGGGTGCACCAGGTTCACCGGCATCGGCGCGGCGACCCAGTCATCCAGCAGGCGCAGCAGACGCCCCTCCCGCAGGTGCAGGCGCATGCCGACCAGCGGCGCCTGGATGATGCCCAGGCCACCCAGGCAGGCCCCTTCGTAGGCATCGATGTTGTTCACCGTGACCCGGCCCGCCATGGCCAGCGAATGCAGCTTGCCGTCGCGCTGGAACTCGAAGCCGTCCGGGCGTGCGCCAAAGGCTGTCACGTAGTGAATCAGGCTGTGTCCGGCGAGGTCGTCCAGTTGCTTGGGCATGCCGTGCGTGGCCAGGTAGGCCGGGCTGGCGCAGTTGACCATGGACAGATGCCCCAGTGGCCGGGCGACCAGGCTGTCGTCTTCGTTGACGCCGACGCGCAGCACGCAATCGAAGCCCTCGCGCAGCGGATCGACCCGCCTGTCGCTGCAACCCAGTTCGATTTCCAGCGCCGGGTGCCGGGCGAGAAACTCATCGAGGCGCGGTGCCACCAGGCGCCGGGCGATCGCCGTGGGCATGTCCACGCGCAGTCGTCCACTCAGGGCATGGGCGTCCTGGCGAAACAGGTTCTCCAGTTCGTCCATCTGCGCCAGCAGCTCGCGGGCGCGTTCGTACAGCATCTGGCCATCCTGCGTCGGACGTACCCGGCGTGTGGTGCGGTGCAACAGGCGCGCATCGACCAGGCGTTCCAGGTCGCGGACCTGCTCCGATACCGTGGAGCGAGGCAGGCCGAGGCTGTCGGCGGCCTGGGTGAAGCTGCTCAGTTCGGTGACGCGCTGAAAGGTGCGCAACAACTCCAGCTTGTTCATGGTGGCAATCCCGATTGTTCGCTGACGGCGATCAGTATTTCCTGTTTTTCTGGATTTATCAGTATTTGTACGAGCAATAACCTGTGATCAACCTTCACTACCTGTCACAGGAGATTCACCATGACGCGCAAGATCGCACTCATCACCGGCGCCAGCCGTGGTCTCGGCCGCAGTGCCGCCAAGCACCTGGCGGCGCAGGGCGTGGACATCATCGGCACCTACCGCAGCCAGGCCGAGGAAGCACAGCAACTGGTCGGCGAGATCGAGGCGCAGGGCGGGCGGGCCCTGATGCTGCAACTGGATGTCAGTGACAGCAGCAGCTTCGCCGACTTCGCCCAGCGCGTGGCGCAGGGCCTGCACGAGACCTTCGCTGCCGAGCGTTTCGATTTTCTGGTCAACAACGCCGGTATCGGCATCCATGCCGCACTCGCTGAAATCAGCGAAGCGCAGTTCGACGAGTTGCTGAAGGTCCAGCTCAAGGGGCCGTTCTTTCTCACCCAGCGCTTGTTACCGCTGATGGCCGATGGCGGGCGGATTCTCAACGTATCCTCTGGCCTGGCCCGTTTCACCCTGCCTGGCTACGGCGCCTATGCGGCGATGAAGGGCGGCATCGAAGTGTGGACGCGCTACCTGGCCAAGGAGCTTGGCCCACGCGGCATCAGCGCCAACGTGCTGGCCCCCGGTGCCATCGAGACCGACTTCGGTCACGGCGCGGTGCGCGACAACTCCGAACTCAATGCCTTCGTCGCCGGCAATACCGCACTGGGCCGGGCCGGCCTGCCCGATGACATCGGCGCCGCCGTCGCCGCGCTGCTCGGCGATGGCGGCCGCTGGATCAATGGTCAGCGCATCGAGGCATCGGGCGGCATGTTCCTCTGAACCACCTCGCTTGCGTGGCAGTTCCCGCCAGCAGGCGCTCGGGGCAGTTAGAATCTCCCGGCCAGAACAGGGAGAACAGCCTTGAAGGGACTACCGATCGCAATCGTGGGGGCCGGCACCGCCGGCCTTGCCACGGCCATTTTTCTCGCCCGCCAGGGCTTCGCCGTGCGCCTGCTGGAGCGGGTCGAGCACCTGCAGCCGGTGGGCGCCGGCATCCTGCTGCAGCCTTCCGGCCTGGCGGTGCTGCAGCGGCTCGGGCTGCTGGCCGAGTGCACCGCGCTGGGCGCGCCCGTCAGCCGTCTGTACGGCACCAGCTGCAACGGGCGAGTGATACTCGATACCCGCTATGACGACTGGCAGCCAGGCAGCTTTGGCCTTGGCATTCACCGTGGCGTATTGATGACGGCCCTGCTCAAGGCCGCGCAGCGTGCCGGCGTGCAGATGGAAACCGGCGTGAGCGTCAGCCGCTTCGAGCAGGCGGCCGGGCATGTTCGACTCGTGCGGCAGGATGCGCAGGGCGCCGAGCAGCCCCTGGGCGATTGCGCCGCACTGATCCTCGCCGATGGCACGCGTTCGAGCCTGCGCGCGCAGATGCAGGTGCGCCAATGGGCGCGGCCTTATCCCTGGGGTGCGCTGTGGAGCATGCTGCCGATTGCGGCGTCCGGCGAGTCCGGGGAACTGCGCCAGTGGTACCGCGGTTGCCGCGAGATGTTCGGCCTGATGCCGACGGGGGCGACGCACCAGGCCCCTGGCTGCGCCCTGACCAGCCTGTTCTGGAGCCTGCCGCTGAGCGAGCACCAGGCCTGGCTTCAGCACGGCCTGGAGGCCTGGAAACGTCGCGTATGCAGCCTGGCCGGCGAGGCCGCGCACGGCTATCTGCAGCAGATCGACGATCCCGCGCAGCTGACGCTGGCCGCCTACGCGGACGTGCGCATGCAGCGCTGGCACGACGCTCGCGTGCTCGCCATCGGCGATTGTGCGCATGCCATGAGTCCGCAGCTGGGGCAGGGCGCGAACATGGCACTGGTCGATGCCGCCGCCCTGGCCGATGCCCTGGGTGACGCTTCCGATGCGGCCCAGGAGACGCTCGACTGGAACGCGCGGTTCGCCGGCTACGGCGATGCCCGTCGCGATCACCTGCGGTATTACCGTCAGGCCAGCCGCCTGCTGACGCCGCTGTTCCAGTCCAACAGCGGCACCTTGGCCGTGCTGCGCGATATCGCCCTGATGCTGGCGCGGCACAATCGCTTCGGTCGCCAGCATGCGGTCAGCACCCTGGTGGGCGCACGCAATGGCTGGCTGTGGCAGGGGACGCAGCAACGGGCGCTGCATGCCTGGAAGGGCGAGCGGCAGGCGTGGGAGTAGCCAGCAGCGCGGTGCCAGAGAAGCGCTTGCGCTGATCAGATATCGGGGTAGGTTTCCTGGAACCAGTCGATGGCGTCTTTCATGCGGTGGGCTTTTTCAGCGTCCAGATGCCGGATGGTTTCTTTCAGTATCTTTGCCGCTTCGAGAACTTCAGGGTGCTCCGCTGCGATGCCGGAGTCTACAGTCGTGCATTCGATCATCGCGCTCAGGGTGGCGCTGTTCAAATGCTCCGGCGGGTGCCTGATCAGTTCGATCCCTTTGTGAAGGTTCTTGAATACAGGGTCTCGAAAGCCGAAGCCTGGAGATGCTCGTCGCCCTTGTCATGGCGAACGATATCCAGTGCCAGCTGCTCGGCGAGCTCTTTGTTCAGACGCCCTAGCTGACTCAGGGCCTCTGCGGCTTCGTCATAGTCACTGAGTTCGAGAACCGTCATCGACAGTGCGTTTTCGAGGGATGTCATGAGCCAGTCACGGGTGGTCCGGGCAGCAGGGTGAGCGTCTTTCAGACAGTGAGCAGAATCTTCCGGGCATATGGTTTCACAGCGATTCCATCTTCGACGTCGATGGTGTCGACTGCATACAGTTGCTTGTCCATCGTCGCCAGGCACCAGGTGTAGCCATCAGGCAGAGCCAGGTGTTCAGGTTCCAGCAGGACCTCTGTGGACAGGGCATTGGCCAGCTGGATGGCCAGTTGCACGTCGTCAAGACTCAGCTCATCCGACGCCCAGGAGAGCCCCAGGCTCTGCTGGAACTCGGCCTCGTGGTCAGCGTATTGAAGGAAGATGGCCGCATGCTCCCTGGGATAGTCGAGCGACTCGACCCCATCGGGGATCCCTTGGTTGAGTAGTGTGATTATTCGCTGCTCGGGAACTGCGTTTCTAATGAATAAGTCAATCGACTTGCTCATTTGATACCTCGTGTCTGCATGATGTCGAGTAGTTGTGACGTGCGCGCCTTTTGTTCAGCGGTGAATATCCCTTTCTGAGTCATGATATCCAGCGTTTTTCTGGCGTTCTCCAAGCCTTTCTTCTTGGCGCTTATCAAGACGTTGTATTCGGCCGAGGTGATATTTACAGTGCCTGGCCCGCTAACTGGATGTATTGAGTTTTCATGCAGGCCGTACACCCGGCCTGAGGACGTATGAAAGAACTCTCCCTGGCGGATGGATTCACCGTTCATGTGAATCTCTCGTAAATCCTTCGCTACTTCCTCCGGCGAAACTGTATACATGGTATTTCCAGTTTTCTTGGGGATTGTCACCCTGTGAGGAAAGTGCCTCTCACTCAGCGTTAGATGTGCCCAGCTCCGTACGGTTGGTGCAGCAAGTGCTTCAGGTCGAATGGCTTGCGGGCGTTCCACCTCAACCGTTCGCGCCCCGGTCCCTGTCCCTCTTGTCTTGCCCCCGCGCCTGATTCTTGCACGCTTCAACGCGGCGCTCAGGCGCTTCAGGGCATTGCCCAGGCGGGTCAGCTTGTCCACATAGCTTACCGACGCCGCGCCGCGTGCAGCCAGGCCGACGCCGGCGGTGAAGACGATCAGCAGGGCGGAGAGGACGATTTCGAACAGCACACCACCACTGAACTCGGCCACTTCCTCGGCGTTCTGCGCCTGTGCATAGTCGACGGCGAAGCGGCCCAGCATGGCTTTGCTGGGATCGTCCTCGTAGATGAAGCAGGCCAGCTCGTAGGCTTCGGCCAGCTGTTCGCGGGTGATGCTGCTGGGGTCGAAGCCCAGGGCTTCGACCAGCTCACGGTGCTGCTCCGCACTGAACTGGCGGTTGTAGGCGGCCAGCCAGGATTCTCCCTCGCTGGCGCGTGCCTGCCAGGCACTGCGCAGGGTGTTGCTGAAGATGGTGAACGGGTTGATCAGGTCGGAGTATTCCTTGACGGTCTTCAGCAGTCCCCAGGCACCAAGGAAGAATCCCTTTCCCGCTGCGAGTCGTCGATGCAGGTAGTTGGATACTGCGCTGCGCTGATCCTGGATGGCTTGCAGGCGAGCGGCTTCGGCGCGCTCCGCCGCGAGGATCTCGTCGAGCACGGCCTGCAGCTCGGCGCGAGCACTGCTGATATCGCTGTCGACGTCGCTATCGGCCAGCAACTGGGCTTCGTATTCGCCGGCAGGGAGGCTCTGGACCAGGCCGCCACGGGCATCCAGGCTGCCTCTTACGGCGCCGCCGCTGCTGGGCGTGAGGCTATAGGGCAGGTTGGCGCCGATGCATTCGCCGTTGTCCCAGACGAAACGCAGCCCGACCAGGCAGCGGTTGGCTTGGGCGGCAGCGCCTTCGAGCTGCCTCGCAGGCTGGCGGTCGAAGTCGCCGTTGTAGGGCTCCGGTGCCGGAGCCGGACGTTCGTTGCGATTATTGGGGACGTAGCCGCTCATCCTGTGGCATCCATGCTGCGGCCGGCATCTGCCGGCAGGTTCCTTCGCCAACGGCAGATGCTAACCAATGACCCATGCGCAAAGTCTTGCGCAACGGCGCGCGACGTCCGTTTTTTGTGAACGATGCACGCAAATAATGGCGAGCTCTTCAGTCGCGTTGCAGCTCGAGCAGTGCCTTGCGGCTGAGCTCCAGCCACTCCTGGTGCAGGGTCCGGTAGTGGCGGGCGGAACGGCGCGCGTGGGTCTGGATCTGCTGCAGCAGTTCGACGGCTTCGCGCTCGCGGCCGACCCGGCGCAGCAGCAGGGCGTAGCGATAGTTCGCCTCGGGGCTGGTGCAGTAGCTGCCGAGCACCCGGTATTCCTCTTCGGCCTTGAGGTCGTTGCCCTGGGCCTCCAGGGCGCGGGCATACAGCAGGTGGCCGTCGGCCGAGCGGAAGTCGGGGTTCTGCGCGATCAGCTGGTCGAGGCTGGCCTGGCAGCCGGCGAAATCGCCCTGGGCGAAGCGGGCCCTGGCCAGGCCGAGGAGGATGTCCGGGGCGTCGCTGTGAATGCCGCGCAAGGCTTGCTGGTAGTGCTGGGCGGCCTCTTGCGCCTGCCCCATGCGCAGCAGTTCGTCGGCCAGGTTCACGCGGGTGTCGCGGGTGTCGCGAATCTCCAGTTCATCGCGCAGGGCCCGCAGGTGGCGCTGCGGATCGATGCTGTCGTGCAGTTTGCCGAGCGCGCGGCGGCCACGGCGGCTGCCGAGCAGCTCCGGCAGCATGATGCCGAGAAAGTAGATCAGGCAGCCGATGCCGGGCAGGGCGATGATCAGGTACAGCCAGTAGCGATCCTGGCCGCTGCGTACCACGTGGAGGCCGCAGGTGACTTGGCAGGCGATGATCAGCAGGGCGAGCAGGGGCATGGTGCGGTCCAGTCCTTTGGAGTGCGGAGGGGCGGCTATCAGAGCATGGATCGCCATGGTTGTCAGGTGATCCATGCACGGCTGTGGGGTACGTCACGTGATAGGCTGCGCGGCTGATTCGCTGCCGTTGAGGATGCGTGCATGCCGTCGTCGCTGGAGATCTTCGCCAACCTGTTCTACCTGCTCTCGGTGTTGCTGGCTGCACGCAATTCGGTGCACACCTGGGCCGTCGGGTTGGTCGGCTGCGTGCTGTTCGGCTGGCTGTTCTTCAGCGTGCAGCTGTACGCGGACGTCACCCTGCAGCTGTTCTTCATCGCCACCAGCCTGTTGGGCTGGTGGAGCTGGTTGTACGGGCGCAGCGGGACGGCGCTGCCCATCGTTCGCTCATCCTGGCGAGAACTGTGCCTGGCGCTGTCGCTCGCGGTGGTCGTCGCCCTGGCCTACGGCGCGCTGCTGCATCACTTCACCGATGCCTACGCGCCCTTCATCGACTCGCTGGTGCTGACCTTCAGCGTGTTGGCGCAACTGCTGCTGATGCGCCGCAAGCTGGAGACCTGGTACGGCTGGCTGCTGGTGAACACCCTGGCGGTGCCGCTGTTCGTCTCGCGTGAGCTGTACCTGACGGCCTTCATCTACGTGCTGTTCTGGTTCAACGCCTGGTACGGCCTGTACTGCTGGCGCCGTGAACTGGCGGCCGAGGCGCAGGCGGCCTGACATGCGCCAGCGATTCGCCTGCGGCCTGGTGGTGGGCAAGTTCGCGCCGCTGCACCTGGGCCACGAGTGGCTGATCCGCCAGGCGCAGATGCAGTGCCAGCAGCTGGTGTTGCTCAGCTGGTCGAACCCGGAGTTGCCCGGCTGCGCGCCGCAGCGGCGCGCGCGCTGGTTGCAGGCACGCTTTCCACACCTGCGCAGCTGGGTGGTGACAGCCGATTGGGTCGACGAGCAGCGTGCCCGAGGCGTGACGCTGGCGGAGCTTCCCCATGAATCGGCACCCGCTGCGGCGCAGCGCCAGTTCGTCGCCGATTTCTGCCTGGCCGTGCTCGGCCGGCCGGTGGATGCAGTGTTCACCAGCGAAGCCTATGGCGATGGTTTCGCTGCGCATCTGGCCAGGTGCTTCGGGCGGCCGGTGCAGCATGTCGAGATCGACCGTGCACGCGTCACGGTGCCGGTGTCCGGTACGCGTCTGCGCGCCGATGTCCACGGTTTGCGCGAGTACCTGGCACCACAGGTCTACGCGGACTTCGTCGAGCGCATCGCCTTGCTCGGCGGCGAGTCCACCGGCAAGAGCAGCCTCGGCCTGGCGCTGGCCGAGGCGCTGGGTACGCGCCATGCCGCCGAGTACGGTCGAGAGTTGTGGGAGCAGCAGGGCGGTGTGCTGGGCTACGACGACCTGCTGCGGATTGGTCGCACCCAGGTCGCGCGGGAGCGGGAACTGGCCGGGCACTGTCAGCGCTACCTGGTCTGCGACACCACGCCACTGACCACGCTGTTCTATTGTCGCGAGCTGTTCGGGCGCGCCGAGGCCGAGCTGGAGCAGCTTGCCCGGCGGCATTATCACCACGTGTTCCTGTGCGCCGATGACTTCCCCTTCGTGCAGGACGGCACGCGCCAGGACGAGACCTTCCGGAGGCGCCAGAACCAGTGGTATGAACAGGCGCTGCAGCAGCGCGGCTGGGCGTTCACGCGTCTTGCCGGCAGCCTGGCGCAGCGCGTCGAGCAGGTGCTGCAGGTGCTGGCCGACGCCTAGCGGTAGCGGGCGAGGATGGCCTCGAGCTCGCCGTCCTGCTTCATCTGCACCAGTGCGCCCAGGAGCGCTTGCGTCGGTACGTCCGGGGCATCGCGAACGAGGCAGTAGATCAGGTCGCTGCTGATTTCACCGAGCGCGTGCAGCTGCTTGGCTTTGCTCCGATGGCGGTTGAACCAGTCCAGGGACAGGTTGTTGCTGACCGCATAGCGGTAGCGACCGGCCTCGAGCTTCTCCAGCGCCAGGGTCTGGGTGCGGACATCCTCGCGGTGAACCTGGGCACTGTCGAACAGCGCCTGCAGGCCGGGATAGTTGAAACCCAGGACCGTCCCTAGGCGCTGGCCGTGAAGTTTCTCCAGGGTGAAATCGGGCTCGGCGCTGCGCCCCACGATCAGGCCGTGCTGGACCAAGAGGGGCTGACTCCAGATGTACTGGTGGTGTGAGTCCTGGTGCCAGGACGGGTTGACGTAGCAGTGTACGTCGATTTCGCCTCGAGCCCGGGCGCTTTGCGCGCGCAGGCGTGGTATCACCACCAGCTCGGCGTCGCGGCCAACCTTTTGCGCCAGGTGCATATAGAGGTCATAGAGAATGCCAGTGGTCGTCTGGCCGTCGACGAACTGCATCATCGGCATGGCCCAGCCCTCGATGACGGCGAACCGCAGCGGGCGCTGTTCCTGCGCGAAGGCGGCAACGCCGACCGCCAGCAGCAGGGTACCGAGCAGGCACAGACGCGTCAGCGCAGGGCAGCGTTGGCGTCGGTGCGGTATCTGCTCGGACATGTTGCTATCGCTCAGGCCAGGGCGGGTTCGAAGCTGTCCGCCCGCGCCATGTTCCACATGCGTTCATAGAACTCGCCACTGATTTCGCCGCTGACCAGCTCGCCCGCTGCGAGGAAGACGTGTTGCTGGGCGAACAGCTTGATCTCGGTGGCGGACATGCGCTGCACCAGATGCTTTGCATCGATCTGTGCGGGGTGGTCGAGGCCGGCGGCGGCGAGCATCTCGGCCAGCGCCTTGAGCGTGTTGCGGTGGAAGTTGTGGACGCGCTGGGCCTTGTCCTCGACCACCAGGGCGCGCTGGCGCAGCGGGTCCTGGGTGGCGACGCCGGTCGGGCACTTGTTGGTGTGGCAGGACTGCGACTGGATGCAGCCGATGGCGAACATGAAGCCGCGTGCCGAATTGGCCCAGTCGGCGCCGATGGCCAGCACGCGGGCGATGTCGAAGGCGCTGACGATCTTGCCGCTGGCGCCGAGCTTGATCTTGTCGCGCAGGTTGCTGCCGACCAGGGTGTTGTGCACGAACAGCAGGCCTTCGCGCAGTGGCACGCCGAGGTGGTCGGTGAACTCCAGCGGCGCGGCACCGGTGCCGCCCTCCTTGCCGTCGACGACGATGAAGTCCGGCAGGATGCCGGTCTCCAGCATGGCCTTGACGATGCCCATGAACTCCCAGGGGTGGCCCAGGCAGAACTTGAAGCCCACCGGCTTGCCGCCCGACAGCTCGCGCAGCTGGGCAATGAACTGCAGCAGCTCGGTCGGCGTGGAGAATGCGCTGTGGCGCGACGGGGACACGCAATCCTCGCCCATCGGGATGCCGCGTGTGCTGGCGATTTCCGCAGTGATCTTGTGCTTGGGCAGGATGCCGCCATGGCCAGGCTTGGCGCCCTGGCTGAGCTTGATCTCGATCATCTTCACCTGCGGGGTGCAGGCCTGGGCAGCGAAGCGTTCGGCATCGAAGCGGCCGTCCGAGGTGCGGCAGCCGAAGTAGCCGCTGCCCAGCTCCCACACCAGATCACCGCCATGCTCGCGATGATAGGGGCTGATGCTGCCTTCGCCGGTGTCGTGGTAGAAGTCGCCGAGCTTCGCGCCCTCGTTGAGGGCACGAATGGCATTGGCGCTCAACGAGCCGAAGCTCATTGCCGAGATGTTGAACAGGGAGGCCGAGTAAGGCTGGCGGCATTGCGGCCCGCCGATCTCCACGCGGAAGCTGCAGGGGTCGGTCAGCGGTGCCGGGCGCATGGAGTGGCTGATGAACTCGAAGCCGCTCTGGTAGACGTCGCTGAGGGTGCCGAAGGGCTTGTCGGCGCCTTCGTTCTTCGCCCGAGAGTAGACCAGCGAGCGTTGCGAGCGCGAGAAGGGCAGCTGTTCGGCGTCGCCTTCGAGCAGGTACTGGCGAATTTCCGGACGGATGCCCTCGACCAGGTAGCGGATATTGCCGAGGATCGGGTAGTTGCGGCGCACCGCATGGCGCTTCTGCAGCAGGTCGCCGATGCCGATCAGGCTGAGCACGGCGCCGAGCAGGGTGAAGGCTCCCAGCCACTCGTGATCGAGGAAGGGCAGGCTGCCCAGGGTAAACAGCACGCAGAAGGCAAAGAAAGCGTAGCGGCTGAGCAAGGACAGGTTCATGCGGTCTCCCATGATGCGGAACATAATTAGACTTTAGACCAGGCGGCTTTATCTGGTCATTTTTTGCCCGTATAGACACTCTGCAAAGGCTGAGGACGAATGGCCACGCCCTGTGGCACACTCAGTGGCCCGGAGCCAACCATCGCCAGAGCTTGGCCCTTATCCCCCGTTTTTTGGGTCTGCGCAATCGTTGCAGTCCTACTGCCTGAGGCCGTCCTTGGCGGCCAAGAAGAGGAATGACCGTGCATAACGTCGTGATCAGTGGTACCGGCCTCTATACCCCGGCCAACAGCATTTCCAACGACGAACTGGTGGCATCCTTCAATGCCTACGTGCAGCAGTTCAACGCCGACAACGCCGAGGCCATCGCCCGTGGCGAGGTCGAGGCGCTGAGCGAGTCCAGCAGTGGTTTCATCGAGAAGGCGTCGGGCATCAAGAGCCGCTTCGTCATCGACAAGGACGGCATCCTCGACCCGCAGCGCATGGTGCCGCGCATCCCCGAGCGCTCCAACGAGCAATGGGGCATCCTCTGCGAGATGGCCGTGGGCGCTGCCAAGCAGGCGCTGGAGCGTGCCGGCAAGACCGTCGCCGACATCGACGGGGTGATCGTCGCCTGTTCGAACCTGCAGCGCGCCTACCCGGCGGTGGCCATCGAAGTGCAGGCGGCCCTGGGCATCGAGGGCTGGGGGTATGACATGAACGTGGCCTGTTCGTCGGCCACCTTCGGCATCCAGGCCGCGACCACCGCGATCCAGACCGGCCAGGCCCGCGCGATTCTCATGGTCAACCCGGAAATCTGCACCGGCCACCTGAACTTCCGTGACCGGGACAGCCACTTCATCTTCGGTGATGCCGCCACGGCGGTGATCATCGAGCGTGCCGACCAGGCCACTTCCAAGCATCAGTTCGACGTGGTCGGTACCAAGCTGCTGACCCAGTTCTCCAACAACATCCGCAACAACTTCGGTTTCCTCAACCGTGCGGCGGAGGAGGGCGTGGGCACTCGCGACAAGCTGTTCGTGCAGGAAGGCCGCAAGGTGTTCAAGGACGTCTGCCCGATGGTCGCCGAGCTGATCGCCGCGCACCTGGCGGAAAACCAGCTCAACGTCAGCGACGTCAAGCGCTTCTGGCTGCACCAGGCCAACCTCAACATGAACCTGCTGATCGCTCGCAAGCTGCTGGGCCGTGATGCCGAGCCGCATGAGGCGCCGGTGATTCTCGACACCTACGCCAACACCAGTTCGGCCGGTTCGGTGATCGCCCTGCACAAGAACCAGGACGATCTGCCCGCAGGCAGCCTGGGTGTTCTAAGCTCCTTCGGTGCCGGTTATTCGATCGGCAGTGTAATTTTGCGCAAGCGTTGAACTCTCTTTAAGAATGCCTGATGCGCGCAGGGCGTTCATGCGTGCGCTCAGGCTTCATCCTAGGGAGTTCTATGTCCGATT
The DNA here is from genome assembly GCF_029542605.1 of Pseudomonas sp. REST10. Taxonomy (NCBI): domain Bacteria; kingdom Pseudomonadati; phylum Pseudomonadota; class Gammaproteobacteria; order Pseudomonadales; family Pseudomonadaceae; genus Pseudomonas; species Pseudomonas sp. REST10. The sequence goes on from NZ_CP035677.1 coordinate 1,926,876, forward strand.
CCGAACTGCTGGATCGTCTGCTCGCCGGTGAGCAGAAGGCTTATCGCGAGCTGGTCGCTCGCTATCAGGGCGCGATGCGGGCGGTGGCCTACGCCATCGTCGGCAGCCGCCACGCCGATGAGGTGGTGCAGGACGCGTGGCTCGCGGTGGTGCGCAGTCTCAGCGGCTTCGAGGGGCGCGCCAGCCTGAAGACCTGGCTGTTGACCATCACCGCCAATACCGCCAAGACCCGTCTCAAGCAGAATCGTCGCGAGGTGCTGCTCGACGACCTGCCAGCGCCGCACGGCACCATCGGCGAGGAGCGCTTCGCCGACGATGGCCACTGGCTGCTGGCGCCCCACGCCTGGCATCAGGACAGCCCCGAGGCGTTGCTGACCGAGGACGAGCTGCGCGAGTGCCTGGAGCATACGCTGACCAGCCTGTCGGAATTGCAGAGCAGCGTCCTGATATTGCGCGAGCGGCAGGGGCTGGAGTTGGAGGCGATCTGTAATCTTCTCGACATCTCGCTCTCCAATGCGCGTGTGCTGCTGCATCGAGCACGCCTGAAAGTCTTCGCCACTCTGGAACATTTCGAGGAGACAGGCCAATGCTGACCTGCAAGGAACTGGTCGCTCACTCAAGCGATTTTCTCGACGGCCAACTGACCCTGCGCCAGCGTATCGCGGTGCGCGCGCACCTGGCCATGTGCGGTAACTGCCGGCGTTTCATCCGGCAGATGAAGTTGACCCAGGCGGTGATCCGACAGATGCCGGAGGGCGAGCTGCCCGAACTCGAGGCTCTGTCCGAGCGTCTGGCGCAGACGCGCCGCGACGACGATTGAAGCGAACCCGGAGTGATCCGGGTTTTTCTTTTCTCCCTTTCACCACCATTCATCCCCCGCGTCGCCGCTGTGGGAGGGGCTTCAGCCGCGACCTCCTGGATAGCCGCTAATCGATAGTCGCGCACCTGCTCAACGCGCATTTCCTCCCGGCCAGGGAAAAGTTTTCACCCTCCGCTGTAACGTCCGCACCTGTGCCTCGTCCATTGCTGCGAGGGCGCCAATCCGGCCCCGTCAATCGAACCGATGGAGATGCACCATGAAACAACTCAATACCCTGACTGCCACCCTGGGCGCTGCACTGCTGACTTCCGTGGCGTTCACCGCGCACGCTGCGAGCAACCCGTTCGCCGCGCAGGAACTGGCCAGCGGCTACAGCCTGGCAGCTGCCGAGAAGGCCCAGGAAGGTTCCTGTGGCGAAGGCAAGTGCGGTGGCGAGATGAAGGCCGATCAGGAAGGCAAGTGCGGCGAGGGCAAGTGCGGTGCCGAGAAGAAGGCCGACGCCGAAGGCAAATGCGGCGAAGGCAAGTGCGGCGGCGAGAAGAGCGAGTAAGGGCGAGGGACGGATCATGCAACTCGCACCTCTCAGCGGCGCCGGGCTTGGCCTGCGCCGCGGCCTGCTGGCCGAGCTGAGCGCCGATTCCGCCAGCGGCGCCGACTTCCTGGAGGTCGCGCCGGAGAACTGGATCGGCGTCGGCGGGCGCCTAGGCAAGCAGCTGCGGGCCCTGAGCGAGCGCCGGCCGCTGTTGTGCCATGGTCTTTCCCTCAACCTGGGTGGCTTCGCACCGCTGGACCTGGACCTGCTGCACGCCATCAAGGGTTTTCTCGATGCGCACGGCGTGCTGGCCTACAGCGAGCACCTGTCGGCCTGTGCCGACGAGGGCCAGCTCTACGACCTGATGCCGCTGCCGTTCTCCGAGGAGTCGGTGCTGCGCATCGCCGAGCGCGTGCGCATCGTCCAGGACGTGCTGGAACGGCCGCTGATCATCGAGAACGTCTCGGCCTATGCACGTCTGCCGGGTGAGCTGGAGGAAGCAGAGTTCGTCTGCGCGGTGCTGGAGCGAGCCGACTGCCAGCTGCTGCTGGACGTCAACAACGTCTACGTCAACAGCCTGAATTTCGGCTTCGATGCCGATGCCTACATCGCGGCGATGCCCAGCGAGCGCATCGCCTACCTGCATGTGGCCGGTCACTACGACCAGGCCGACGACCTGAAGATCGATACCCACGGAGCCGCGGTGATCGACCCGGTGTGGGCCCTGCTGCGTGCCACCTACGCGCGGCATGGCGTGCGACCGACGCTGCTGGAGCGCGACTTCAACTTCCCGCCGCTGGCCGAACTCTATGCCGAGCTGGCGCACATCCGTGCGTTGCAGCAGGCCGCGACACCTCTCGGCAGGTACGGCACATGAAGGGGATCGAGCTGCAGCGCGATTTCGCCGCGCGCATCCGTCAGCCCGATGCGCACGGGCTGCTGCCGGGGATCGCCGCCGAGCGCATGGCGATCTACGAGGAGCTGTTCTTCAACAATGTCGCCAGCCTGGTGAGCGGTGCCTTCCCGGTGCTGCGCGGCGTGATCGGTGCCGAGCGCTGGCAATGCCTGGTGCGCGGCTTTCTCGCCGAGCACCGTGCCGCTACCCCCTATTTCCTGGAAATCAGTCAGGAGTTCATCGCCTGGTTGCAGCAGGGCTACCGCCCTGAGCCTGACGACCCGCCGTTCATGCTGGAGCTGGCGCACTACGAATGGGTGGAGCTGGCGCTGGATGTCAGCGAGGCGCAGCTGCCGCAACGCGGCTGGTCGCCGCTGGCCTGGCCGCTGGCCTATGTGTGGCCGGTCCAGCGCATCGGTGCTGAACATCGCCCTGCGCTGCCGCCTGACGAGCCGACCTGCCTGCTGGTCTGGCGGGATGGCAAGGATCAGGTGCGCTTCATGCAGCTGACGCCCTTCGCCTACCAGCTGGCGCTGCGCCTGCAGGCCGGCGAACCACCGCTGCAGGCGCAGCTGGCCCTGGCCACGGCTGCAGGCTTGGCCGCCGACCGCAGCTATTTCGCTAACGCCCGTGCGCTGCTGGAAGACTGGCAGGCGCGCGACATCTGGTTTCCCTATACCGAGGACTGACCGTCATGATCGCTTTGCTCAATCGTTTCCAGGATGCGCTGGAGTATTCCCGGCGCCTGGATTTCCTCGGCCCGCTGCTGCTGCGCCTGTACCTGGTGCCGGTGTTCTGGATGGCCGGTACGCAGAAACTGGCCGATATCGGCGCCACGGCGGCCTGGTTTGGCAACCCGGACTGGGGGCTTGGCCTGCCATTCCCCGAGCTGCTGGCCTGGGCCGCGGCGCTGAGCGAGGCCGGTGGCGCCATTCTGCTGCTGTTCGGCCTGGCGGTGCGCTGGATCAGCATTCCGCTGATCGTCACCATGCTGGTGGCGATATGTGCCGTGCACTGGCCCTACGGCTGGCAGGCGATCGCCGACCCGTCCGCGCCCTTCGCCAACGAACGTGTGCTGGCGGCTGCGCAGAAGCTGGAACGGGCACGCGCCATCCTGCGTGAACACGGCAACTATGACTGGCTGACGAGCAGCGGCAAGTTCGTGGTGCTGAACAATGGCATCGAGTTCGCCGTCACCTACCTGGTGATGCTGGTCGCGCTGTTCTTCAGTGGGGCAGGGCGCTGGTTCAGTCTGGATTACTGGCTGGCGCGGCAGTGGCGCACGCCGCGTGCGTCCGTCTAGGCGAGCGGGTTGTCACGGCGCCGGTTCTCGCGAAACTCCCCCGGCGTCTGTCCGGTCCAGCTCTTAAAACTGCGGTGGAAGGAGCGCGACTCGGTGAAACCCAGGTAGCAGGCAATGTCCTGGATCGCCAGGTCACTGCGCAGCAGGTAGTGCTCGGCCAGCTCCTGACGCAGCTCGTCGAGTATCTGCTGGTAGCTGGTGCCGGCCTGCTGCAGATGGCGCTGCAGGGTGCGCACCGTCATGTCGAACTTCTCGGCCACCCGTTCCTTGCGTGGCAGACCATCCTTGAGCAGCAGGCGCAGGGCATTCTTCACCCGTCGCGGTAGCGGCTCGTCATCGTCCAGGCCGGCCATCAGGGTCAGGGCGTGTTCTTCCAGCGTGCGCAGCAGGTTGGCGTCGGCCTGGCGCAACGCGACGCCCAGGTAGTCCAGCGGCACCAGCAGCGCATTGCATGGCTGCTCGAACAGCACCGGGCAGCCGAACAGCTGCTGGTAGTCGTCGAGCGTGGTGCCGGCCGGTTGCGCGTGCTCGAACCACACCTCGCGTGGCGAGTGCTCGGAGTCGGCGATCCAGCGTGCGTACAGCAGCCAGGAGGCGAGCACGTTCTCCACCATGTGTCGCCGCACCTCGGGGCCCTGATGACGGCAGCTCCAGATCAGGCGCACATGGTCCTCGGCCGCTTCGATACGGCTGGTGCCCATGTCACCCACCAGTTTCTCGTAGGGCACGATGCGGCTCATGGCTTCGCCCAGGGTGGCGCAGTTCATGGCGATGTAACCGAGCACGCTCCAGGAACCCGGCTGTACGAAGCGCGCCGCGTGCAGGCCGAACAGCGGGTCGGCGGAAACGCTCATCAGGTGTTCCAGCAGGCGCTCATGCACCTCGCTGGGCATGCGCTTGCCATTGTCGGCCAGGTCGCGCGCATCGATGCCGGCCGCCGCCAGCGCGCGATCGATGTCCAGGCCGAGGTGCTCGGCCTGGCGCAGGTACTTGAGCAGGGCGGGAACCGAGGTGTAGCCGAGGTTTTCCATGGGTTCTTCTTGTTCTGGGTGAAAGGGTGCTCTGCCTGTCTTGATTGGCGACAGCGCCTGTCACAATCCGACAGTGACGGCGGACGACGGCTGGCTAGTATAGGCAGCCATCAGTGCTGATCGGAATGGGGAACGCAATGCGACGCTGGAACGGATGGGGTGACGAGTCGACCGAAGTGGAACTGCCGGCACATGGCGAGGCGTTTCTCGCCGAGCTGATCGGGCCAGGGCAGCGTCTGGCCGATGCCAGCCTGGCGCAGGTGCTGGCCAGTGTGCCGCCGTCGCGCCTGGCGCCGCACCCGTCGATCAGCCAGGACGCCGAGATGCGCGTGCGCCACGCCCGTGGGCAGAGCCTGCCGGACTGGCTGGCCATGCGCTCCGGGGATTTCGGCCTGTTTCCCGATGGCGTTGCCTGCCCGGAAAGCGCCGAGCAGATCCGCGAGCTGCTGGCCTGGGCGCAGCAGCACGACGTCACGCTGATTCCCTATGGCGGCGGCACCTCGGTGGCCGGGCACATCAATCCGCAAGCCGGCGAGCGCCCCGTGCTGACCCTGTCGCTGGAGCGCATGACGCGTCTGCTCGACATCGACGAAGACAGCCTCATCGCCACCTTCGGCCCCGGCGCCAATGGCCCGCAGGTCGAGAGCCAGTTGCGCGCACGCGGCTACACCCTGGGGCACTTCCCGCAGTCCTGGGAGCTGTCGACCCTCGGCGGCTGGGTGGCCAGTCGCTCCAGCGGTCAGCAGTCCTTGCGCTATGGGCGCATCGAGCAACTGTTCGCCGGCGGCAAGCTGGAAACCTTCGCCGGCACTCTGGAGATTCCCACCTTCCCGGCCTCGGCCGCCGGCCCCGACCTGCGCGAGCTGGTGCTGGGCTCGGAAGGGCGCTTCGGAGTGATTTCCGAAGTGCGCGTGCGCATCAGCCGCCTGGCCGAGCAGGAGCGCTTCTATAGCGTCTTCCTGCCCGACTGGCAGCAGGCACTGAGCGCCGTGCGACAGCTGGCCCAGGCGCGCGTACCCCTGTCCATGCTGCGCCTGTCCAATGCCATCGAGTCGCGTACCCAGCTGGCGCTGGCCGGGCATCCGCAGCAGATCGCCCTGCTGGAAAAGTACCTGGCGTTGCGCGGCGCCCGTGACGGCAAGTGCATGCTGACCTTCGGCGTCACCGGCAGCCGTGTGCAGAACGCCGCCTCGCTGAAACAGGCGCGGCGCCTGCTGAAGGGCTTCGGCGGGGTGTTCACCGGCACCCTGCTGGGCAAGAAGTGGGAGCAGAATCGCTTCCGCTTCCCGTACCTGCGCCATGGTCTGTGGGAGGGCGGCTATCTGGTCGACACCCTGGAAACCGCCACCGACTGGTCGAACGTCGACAACCTGCTGAACAAGGTCGAAGCCAGCCTGCGCGAAGAGCTGGTCGGCGACGGTGAGCGCGTGCATGTGTTCACCCACCTGTCGCACGTCTATGGCGAGGGCTCCAGCATCTACACCACCTATGTGTTCCGGCCGGGCAGCGACTACGCCGAGGCCCTGTCGCGCTGGCAGCGCCTGAAGGCCGCGGCCAGCCGCACCATCGCCGAGAACCGCGGCACCATCAGCCACCAGCATGGCGTCGGGCGTGACCATGCGCCGTACCTGGTGGAGGAGAAGGGCGAGCTGGGCATGGCCACGTTGCGCAAGCTGTCCGCGCATTTCGATCCTGAACAGCGCCTGGCTCCCGGCGTGCTCCTGCAGGACTGATCATGGAAGCCTGGAACGCCGCCTGGCGCGAACGTGCCCTGCCCGAGCTGGCGGCGCGCGACTGGGACTTGCTGGTGATCGGCGGCGGCATCTGCGGCGCCGGCATCCTGCGCGAGGCCGCCCGGCGTGGCTGGCGTTGCCTGCTGCTGGAGCAGCGTGACTTCGCCTGGGGCACCTCCAGTCGCTCGTCGAAAATGGTCCACGGCGGGTTGCGCTATGTCGCCAAGGGGCAACTGGCGCTGACCCGTGATTCGGTACGCGAGCGCCAGCGCCTGCTGGGCGAGGCGCCGGGGCTGGTGCAGCCGCTGAGCTTCGTCATGCCGCACTATCGTGGCGGCTTTCCCGGCCCCAGGGTCTTCGGCGGCTTGCTGAGCCTGTATGACGCCCTGGCCGGCAAGCGCAACCACCTGTTCTACCCGCTGCAGCAACTGCGCTATCTGGCGCCGGGCCTGCGCGAGGATGGCCTGCTGGGTGGCACGCGTTTCTTCGATGCGGTGACCGACGATGCGCGCCTGGTGCAACGTGTGCTGGGTGAGGCGCGCAGCGACGGTGGCGAGGCGCTCAACGGCATGCGCGTGGTCGAGCTGCTGCGCGAGGCGGACCAGGTCGTCGGTGTGCTCGCCGAGGATACGCAGACGGGCGCGCGCTACCCGCTGCGCAGTCGCGCCGTGGCGCAGGCCACCGGGGCCTGGGCCGACCGCCTGCGTACGCCGGGCAATGGGCGGATCCGCCCGCTGCGCGGCAGCCATCTGCTGCTGCCGGGCTGGCGCCTGCCGGTGGCCCACGTCTTCAGTTTCATGCATGCGGAGGATGGTCGGCCGGTGTTCGTCTTCCCCTGGGAGGGGGCGACGGTGATCGGCACCACCGACCTGGATCATGATGGGGCGCTGGATGACGAGGCGGCCATCAGCAACGCGGAGGTCGACTACCTGCTGGCGGCCTGTGCCCAGCAGTTTCCCCTGGCCCTGGTCGGCCGCGCCGACGTGCTGGCGACCTGGGCCGGCGTGCGTCCGGTGGTGAGTGACGGCGCCGTCGGCCTGAAGCCCTCGGACGAGAAGCGCGAGCATGCGCTGTGGGTCGAGCCGGGGTGCGTGACCCTGGCCGGCGGCAAGCTGACGACCTTCCGGCTGCTGGCGCTGGAGGTGTTGCGCGCTTGCGCCGGTTTCGTCGGCAAGACGGTCGACGACCGCGGTTGTGCGGTGTTCCGCGCTGAAGCGTTGCCGTCCATGGCGTCGCTGAGCCCGGCGCAGCAGCGGCGTCTGGCCGGTCGCCATGGTCGCCAGCTGGGCGAGGTGCTGCGGCGGATCGAAGCCCTGGGTGAGGCGTGCGTCGCCGGCACCGACACCCTGTGGGCCGAGCTGGCCTGGGCCGCCGACGGCGAACTGGTGCTGCACCTGGACGACCTGCTGCTGCGCCGTACCCGTCTGGGCCTGTTGCTGGCCGAAGGCGGGCGTGCCGAGTTGCCGCGCATACGTGCGCTGTGCCAGCCGCGCCTGGGCTGGAGCGACGAGCGCTGGCAGCAGGAACAAGCGAACTACCTGGCGCTCTGGCAACGCTGCTACAGCTTGCCGCCAGCCTGATCATCCAGTGGTGGCCTGGCCGCCGCTGGCAGCCCGGACGCGAACCGGGACAAACGAAGAAGCCGCGCCCGGTATGCAGCCGGCCACGCAGCCACATGCCTGACAAGAAGGATCACACCTTGAGCGAACCAAGCTACCTGCTGAGCATCGACAACGGCACCCAGAGCGTGCGTGCGCTGCTGTTCGATACCGCCGGCAACCTGCTCGCCAAGGGCAAGGTGGAGCTCGACCCGTACTTCTCCAGCCAGCCGGGCTGGGCCGAGCAGGACCCGGAGTACTACTGGGCCAGCCTGGGTGAGGCCTGTCGGCTGCTCTGGCAGCAGGCGGACATCGACCGCAGCCTGATCCGGGGCGTGGCGGTGACCACGCAGCGTGGCAGCGTCATTCATGTCGATGAGCAGGGCACGCCGCTGCGCCCGGCGATCCTCTGGCTCGACCAGCGTCGCGCCGAGGTCCGCGAGCGCATCAAGGGGCCGTGGGGCTGGCTGTTCAAACTGGCCCGTGCCGAGGAGGCGGTCGATCACTTCCGTGGCCAGGCCGAGGTCAACTGGGTCGCGCAGCAGCAACCGGAGATCGCCGCCCGCACGCACAAGGTGCTGCTGCTCTCGGGCTTTCTCACCCATCGTCTGTGTGGCCGTTTCGTCGACTCGACCAGCAGTTGCGTGGCCTACCTGCCGTTCGACTACAAGCGCCTGTGCTGGGCTGCGCCGCGGGACTGGAAATGGCAGGCGCTGGCGGTACGCCGGGAACAGCTGCCCGAGCTGTTCAAGCCGGGCGAGCGCCTGGGCAGCATCTCGGCGCAGGCGAGTCGTCACACCGGTATTCCCGAGGGGCTGCCGCTGATCGCCGCTGGCGCCGACAAGGCCTGCGAGGTGCTCGGCTCCGGCGCACTGGACGCCAGCACCGCGTGCCTCTCCTACGGCACCACGGCGACCATCAACACCACCCGCAGTCGTTATCTGGAGACCATCGCGCTGATTCCGCCGTACCCGGCAGCGCTGCCGGATCACTTCAATACCGAGGTGATGATCTATCGCGGTTTCTGGATGGTCAGCTGGTTCAAGCGCGAGTTCGGCCTGCGCGAGATGCAGCGCGCCGAGGCTCTGGGCGTGGCGCCCGAGGTTCTGTTCGACGAACTGGTCAACGCCGTGCCTCCCGGCTCCATGGGGCTGATGCTGCAACCCTACTGGACCCCCGGCATCCGGGAGCCCGGACTGGAGGCCAAGGGCTCGATCATCGGCTTCGGTGACGTGCACACGCGCGCGCACCTGTATCGCGCCATCCTCGAAGGGCTGGCCTATGCCCTGCGCCAGGGCAAGGAGCGCATCGAGAAGCGTGCCGGCACGCCGATCCGTCGCCTGCGCGTGTCCGGCGGTGGTTCGCAGAGCGATGCGGCGATGCAGCTGACTGCCGACATCTTCGGCCTGCCGGCAGAGCGCCCGCATCTGTACGAAACCAGCGGCCTCGGGGCAGCGATCAACTGCGCCGTGGGCCTTGGCCTGCATGCCGACTATGCGGCCGCCATCGCCGCGATGACCCGCGTCGGCCAGGTCTTCGAGCCCGACCCGGCGGCGCAGCGCACCTACGAGCAGCTCTACACGCAGGTCTACCAGCGCATGTATCGCCAGCTCAGGCCGCTGTACCAGCGCATCCGCAGGATCACCGGCTATCCGGCCTAGGGCTGGCCTCAGGCGACGTCCACCAGCACGATCTCGCTGTCTTCCTGCGCTTCGACGCGCAGCTGCGTTTCCTCGGCGATGGCCACCCCGTCACGTGCCTTGGCGGCCACGCCGTTGACGCTGAAGGCGCCGCTGGCCGCGACCAGATAGGCCTTGCGCCCCGGCTGCAGGCTGTACTCGGCAGTCTGTCCGGCCTTGATCGTGGCGGCTAGCAGTCGCGCATCGGTGCGGATGCGCAGGGCGTCGACATCGTCCTCGTAGCCACTGGCCAGGGTGACGAAGGCTCCGGAGCGATCTCCCTTGGGAAACGGCTTGGCGCCCCAGGACGGCGGCAGGCCCGCCTGGGTCGGCTGGATCCAGATCTGGAAGATCTTGGTGGTCTCATCCTCCAGGTTGTACTCGCTGTGGGCGATCCCGGTGCCGGCGCTCATCACCTGCACATCGCCGGCCTCGGTACGGCCCTTGTTGCCCAGGTTGTCCTCGTGGCTGATCGCCCCTTCGCGGACATAGGTGATGATCTCCATGTCACGATGCGGATGGGGCGGAAAGCCCGAGTGCGGCGCGATCTCGTCGTCGTTCCAGACACGCAGGTTGCCCCAGCTCATGCGCTGCGGATCGTAGTATTCGGCGAAGGAAAAATGGTGGCGGGCATTGAGCCAGCCGTGGTGGGCGCCACCGAGTTGTTCGAACGGACGTACGTCAATCATGGTCAATCCTCCTGTCACGCCTAGGTTGAGTCCCGGGCAGTGTCGATGGCGGCATGATCCATTTGGTTTAATCGATTTTAAAGCGCAATGTTTTTGGTATTAACATCGATTTATTCGATTATTTTCGCGAAAGCCAAGCACTAGGCTTTCGCTGAACCCTTCAAGGAGGAGTGCGATGGGCGAGCGCAAGGCCTGGCTGATTCTGCATGGCAAACAGGCACTGAACGAAGAGGTGAGGGCGGCGGTTAACGGCCTGCGCGAGCGTGGCTGGGATCTGGCGGTGCGCCTGACCTGGGAAGGCGGTGACGCCGAACGACTGGTCGAGGAAGGGCTGGCGGCCGGCTATCGGACGCTGATCGCCGGCGGTGGCGATGGCACCCTGCGCGATGTGGTCGAGGCGCTGGTCAGGGCGCGGAGCGAGGCGAGCCTGGCGCTGCTGCCACTGGGCACCGCCAATGACTTTGCCCACGCCGCCGGTATCGCCCTGGCCCCCGCCGCCGCGCTGGCGCTGCTGGAGGTCGAGCCGGTGAGCGTGGATGTCGGGATGGCGGGCGAACGCGCCTTCCTCAACATGGCCACGGGCGGCTTCGGCTCCAACGTCACCGCCAACACGCCGGAAGAACTGAAGAAGGTGCTGGGTGGCGCCGCCTACCTGCTCACCGGGCTCAGCCGCTTTTCCGAGGTGCGCGCCGCCACGGGGCGCTTCCACGGGCCTGACTTCGACTGGCAGGGGGAGTTTCTCGCGCTGGGCATCGGCAACGGCCGCCAGGCCGGCGGCGGCCATGTGCTGTGCCCGCAGGCCAGGGTCGACGACGGCCTGCTGGACGTCTGCATCGTACCGGCCGCGCAGGATGTGGTGACGACCCTGGGCACCCTGCTGTCGGGCGGCATGCGCGGCCTGCAGAGCGTGGCGATCAACGCTCGCCTGCCCTGGGTCGAGGTCGAGGCCAGCGAGGGGCTCGACCTCAACCTCGATGGCGAGCCGATGACGAGCGAGCGCCTGCGTTTCGACGCGGTGCCTGCTGCCCTGCGTCTGCACCTGCCGGAGCATTCCCCGCTACTCGGTCGCTGGTCAGGTGAAGAGGGCTGAGGCATGATGGCTGAGCGCCAGCAATGCTACAGTCTGCCGGCCGCTCGCCGATAACCCTAATGGCAGGCTAGACTCACTAAACACCACGGGAGCGCATGATGGCCGGCATTCTTGATTCAGTAGATCAACGCACGCAACTGGTCGGCGAAAACCGCCTGGAAATCCTCATGTTCCGCCTGGGCGGCCGGCAGCTGTTCGCGATCAACGTGTTCAAGGTGCAGGAAGTCCTGCAGATGCCCAAGCTGACGCTGATGCCCCAGCGCCATCGCTTCGTCTGTGGCGTGGTCAACCTGCGTGGTCAGACCCTGCCGGTGATCGACCTGTCTCAGGCCATCGGCATGCGCCCGCTGGTGCCGGATGAGCGCAGTACCATCATCGTCACCGAATACAACCGCTCCGTGCAGGCATTTCTGGTCGGCAGCGTCGACCGCATTCTCAACCTCAACTGGGAGTCGATCCAGCCGCCCCCTGGCGGTGCCGGCCGGCAGCACTACCTGACCGCCATCACCAAGGTCGACGAGCAGATCGTCGAGGTGATCGACGTGGAGAAGGTGCTGGCCGAGATCGTGCCGATGAGCACCAAGGTATCGGCCGAGAAACTGGCCGACCCGCTGCTGGAGAAGGCGCGTGGTCGTGAGGTCCTGCTGGTCGACGACTCCAGCGTGGCGCTCAGCCAGCTGCGTGACACCCTGACCCAGCTGGGCATTCGCCTGCACATGGCCAGCGACGGCCTCAAGGCCTTCAACCTGCTGAAGAAGTGGGCCGACAGCGGTGAGGTGATGACCGACAAGCTGCTGATGGTCTTCACCGATGCCGAGATGCCGGAGATGGACGGCTACCGGCTGACCAGCGAGATTCGCAGCGACCCGCGCCTCAAGGACCTCTACGTGGTGTTGCACACCTCGCTGTCCGGCAGTTTCAACGAGGCCATGGTGAAGAAGGTTGGCTGCGACGGTTTCCTCTCCAAGTTCCAGCCGGACAAGCTGGTGGACGTGATCCGCACGCGCCTGGAGCTCGACGAGCCCCGCTAGGGGCAGCACGCAGGCTTCATCCTTTCGTCGCGGCGCGGGCGGGGCGACCGTCCGGCGCTGACGCTGCCCATCCGCCAACCCGCTACCCGGGTTTACCCTGTTTCCTGCAGCCTGGTGCTTGTGAGTATCGGCGTCAGCTCGTATAACGGCGTTTTGCCAACAGGGAGCTGATCCATGCCGAGTCTTTCGGAGCTGTACCGCTATCCGCTCAAGTCCGGGCGCGGCGAGGCGCTGCAGCGCAGCGCGGTCGATGGCCTGGGGCTCAATGGCGACCGCCGCTGGATGGTGGTCGATGCCGACAACGGTCGCTTCATCACGCAACGCCTGCTGCCGCAGATGAGCCAGCTGAGCGCCCTGTACGACGGTCGCGGCGGCCTGACGCTCAGCGCGGCCGGGGTCGAGGATCTGTGCGTCGCGCTTCCCGAGCCGGATCAGGCGTTGCGCGGTGTGACCGTCTGGCGTGACAGCCTGCGCGTGCCGGATGCCGGCGACGAAGCGGCGGCCTGGCTCAGTGCGCTGCTGGGCAAGTCCTGTCGCCTGGTACAGGTGCCGGACGAGCGTACCCGCCAGGTCGATACCGCCTATGCGCAGCCAGGGGACCGGGTGGCCTTCGCCGATGGTTTCCCGCTGCTGCTGATCGGCCAGGCGTCGCTGGACGACTTGTCGCGGCGTGTCGGCCAGCCGCTGTCGATGCTGCGCTTTCGCCCCAACCTGGTGGTCACCGGCAGCGAGGCCTACGCGGAAGACAGCTGGAAGCGCATTCGCATTGGCGAGGTGGAGTTCGACGTGGCCAAGGGCTGTTCGCGCTGCATCCTCACCACCGTCGATCCGCAGACCGGCGAGCGCCATGCCCAGCGTGAACCGCTGGCCACGCTGAAGACCTACCGTGAGCGCGATGGCGATGTGTACTTCGGTCAGAACCTGCTACCGCGCGGCGTAGGCGAGCTGCAGGTGGGCATGCCGGTCGAGGTGCTGGAATAAGCCGCAGGCCATGAGCCTCGGGCTGCAAGCCGCAGCGCTGTGTTCAGCGTTCATGGCTTGCAGCGCACGCGGTTTCACTGGTCGTCGAAGAAGCGCTCGTTCCAGGCCACCAGCGGGTGGGGCGCATTGAGCTTCTGGCCGTAGATGACCGAGTAGGACAGCACGTTCTGCACGTACTGGCGGGTCTCGTCGAACGGGATGTTCTCCACCCAGACGTCATAGCTCAGGTGATTGGCGCCGCGCAGCCACTGGCGCACGCGGCCTGGGCCGGCGTTGTAGGCCGCCGAGGCGAGCACGCGGTTGCCGTTGAACTGGCCATATACCTGGCTCAGGTAGGCGGCGCCCAGCTGGATGTTGGTCTCCGGGTTGATCGCCTGCTTCGCCGAGGACAGCGGAATGCCGAACTTGCGTGCGGTTTCCCGGGCGGTGGCCGGCATCAGCTGCATCAGGCCCATCGCGCCGGCATGGGAGCGGGCGTCGGCCATGAACGCGCTCTCCTGGCGGGTGATGGCGAATACCCAGCTCGAATGGATGTCACGGCGTCGCGCTTCACGCACCAGGTCATCCCGGTGCGCCATGGGGAAGCGCACTTCCAGGTCGTCCCAGTACTGGGCCTGGCTGATCGTGCGGATGGCGGGGAAGTACCACTCCATGTCGTAGGCCAGGCGTGCCTGGGCCACCAGTTCATCGCGACTGAACAGGCGGCTGACGTGGTACCACTCGCGCCGGCCGTCGACGATCTGCCCCAGGGCGTGGAACTCCATGGCGCGGCGGATACCGGCCGTGTTGCGCACCTTCTGGATGACCTTGGGGTCGATGTGCAGCGGCTGGTTGTTCAGCTGGTAGGGGGCCTTGACCTGGTCGGCGGCCATGAAACCGTAGAAGTCACGCTCCTTGGCCAGTGCCTGGAACAGCACGGCCGGTTGCTGGCTGTTGGGCTGGGCCAGTTGCAGGCTGCGGGCGTTCCAGTAGCGCCAGCGGTTGCTGCTGGCCAGCTCGGCGGGCATGCGCTGGGTCAGCTGGTAGGCCTCATCCCAGCGAGCGTTGCGCAGCAGCAGCCGTGCGCGCCACTCGCTGACGCTGTTGTCGCGCAGTTCCGGGTCGTACTTGGCCATCACCTGCAGCCCGCGCATGTCGAAACGCTTGGCCAGGGTCAGGCCGATCTGCCGGGCGATGGCGACCTTCTCCTGTTCGGAGAACTTCATGCGCTGCGCGTAGCTGTCCAGCAGCGGCAGGGCGTCTTCCGGGCTCTGCCGGGCCAGGCGACGCAGGCCGAGACCGACCACGTCGCCCATTGCCTCGTCGGCCGGAGCGAAGCGGGCGGTCTGCTTCAGGGTTTGCGGTTTCTGCGCCACCTCGAGCAACAGCTTGCCGTGGGTGCCGAGGGTGGACAGCCCCTTGACCAGGTAGTTGGCCAAACCATAGTTGCCGGCCTCGACGGCCAGCTTGGTGCGCTGCCAGCGGCGGCTCTCCGTGAGCTGGCCGTTGGCCGTCCAGCGCTCGAACAGCGGGTCGCAGGCATTGGGTTGCGACTTGCCCACCAGCCAGAGCTTCTCGGCCGTGGCATTGCCTTCCGCGACCTGGCCATGGGTCATCTGGTACTGGCCGTAGAGGCAGTCCAGTTCGGTGAAGTTCATCGCCGGATCGTAGTGCGCGAGAAAAGGTTTCCAGTCGCCTCGCTCGGCCAGCATGCGCAACCAGCGCAGCTTCATCCAGCTGGCTTGCGGCAGGTCGCCATGCTCGGCGAGAAACTTCTCGATCTCGGCATTGCTGGCGGACTTGAGCCGGCTGGTCAGGTCGTCATAGGTCAGGTAAGGCGTCAGCGGGTAGTCACGCAGCGCTGTCTGGTAGGTGCGGTAGGGACCGCTGTCGCCCTTGGCCAGTGCGCGCTTGGCTTCGTCGTAGTACTGGCGCTGCTGGGCAAGGCTGGCGGCTTCGGCGCTGGCGACGCCGGCGGAGGTGAGAATCAGGCAGGAAATTACGGAGAGAAAGCGACTGCGCATGGTATATCCAGGGGCAAGCGGGTGATTGGGCAACACGGTCCGTGTTGTTGCATACGTCTAGCTTAGCGCTTCATCGAGGCAGGGTGAATGGCGCAGCGCCGGACGGACATATGCGGCAAAAAAGCGGCGCCGGGGCGCTCGGGCGCCATCCGGGTGGATGCCGTTGCCGGCGCGAAACGGCAACAGCCCGGTTGCATCTCGGGTAGAATGCGCCCCCTGTTTCTGGAGATGCCCATGACCCTGCTCAAGTTCGCTGACGTATCCCTCGCCTATGGCGCCATGCCCCTGCTCGACGGGGTGTCGTGGCAGATTGCACGGGGCGAACGGGTGTGCATCATCGGCCGCAACGGTACCGGCAAGTCGAGCATGTTGCGCCTGGTCAAGGGCGACCAGATGCCGGATGACGGCGAAATCTGGCGGGCGCCCGGGCTGAAGATCGGCGAGTTGCCGCAGGAGCTGCCGCGTGCCGACGAGCGCACGGTGTTCGACGTGGTCGCCGAAGGCCTGGCCGGAGTCGGCGAGCTGCTGGCGCGTTATCACCACCTGGCGCAGCACATCTCGGGCGATGACGATCTCGAGCAACTGATGCACGTCCAGCAGGAGCTGGAAGCCAAGGACGGTTGGCGTTTGCAGCAACTGGTCGACAGCACCCTGAGCCGCCTGCAACTGCCTGCCGACAAGACCCTCGCCGAGCTGTCCGGTGGTTGGCGCCGCCGCGTGCTGCTGGCGCAGGCGCTGGTTTCCGAGCCGGATCTGCTGCTGCTCGACGAACCGACCAACCACCTGGATATCGGCGCCATCGCCTGGCTCGAAGAAGCGCTGAAGGACTTCGGTGGCGCCGTGCTGTTCATCACCCACGACCGCTCCTTCCTGCAGAACCTGGCCACACGCATCCTCGAGCTGGATCGTGGCGGGCTGATCGACTGGAACGGCGACTACGCCAGCTTCCTCGTGCACAAGGAGCAGCAGCTCGCCGCCGAGGAGACTGCCAACGCGCTGTTCGACAAGCGCCTGGCCCAGGAGGAGGTGTGGATTCGCCAGGGCATCAAGGCACGCCGTACGCGCAACGAAGGCCGGGTGCGTGCGCTCAAGGCGATGCGTGCCGAGCGCGCTGAACGTCGCGAGCGCCAGGGCAAGGCCACCATCCAGCTGGAGACGGCGGACAAGTCCGGCAAGCAGGTCATGGTGGCGGAGAACGTCAGTTTCGCCCATGCCGGCGGTCCGTTCCTGGTCAGGGATTTCTCCATGGTGCTGCAGCGTGGCGACCGCATCGGCCTGCTGGGCGCCAACGGCACCGGCAAGACCACCTTGCTCAAGCTGCTGCTGGGTGACCTGCAGCCGAGCAGTGGCGGCATCGAGGTGGGCACCAAGCTGGAAGTGGCATATTTCGACCAATTGCGTCACCAGCTCGAGCCGGAGAAGACGGTGATCGACAACGTCGCCGAAGGGCGCGACTTCATCAGCATCGATGGGCAGAACCGCCACGTGCTGAGCTACCTGGGCGACTTCCTGTTCAGTCCGCAGCGGGCGCGCACCCCGGTGAAGGCGCTTTCCGGGGGGGAGCGGGCACGACTGTTGCTGGCGAAGCTGTTCAGTAAACCGGCCAACCTGCTGGTGCTCGATGAACCGACCAACGACCTGGATGTAGAAACTCTGGAACTGCTCGAAGAAGTCCTGCTTAACTTCCCTGGTACGGTGCTGATGGTCAGCCACGATCGTGCCTTCCTCGACAATGTCGTGACCAGCACCTTGGTGTTCGAGGGCGAGGGCAAGGTGCGCGAGTACGTGGGTGGCTACCAGGACTGGCTGCGCCAGGGTGGTTCGCCGCGCCTGCTCGGTGTTGGCGAGAGCAAGTCGGGCAAGGCCGAGCTGGCCAGCGCGGTCGTCGAGGCGCCGGCGGCAGCGGCGCCACAACCGGTTCAGGAAAGCAGCGAGCCGGCGAAGAAGAAACTCAGCTACAAGCTGCAGCGCGAACTCGAAGCGATCCCCGGGCAGATCGATGCCCTGGAGCAGGAGATGGCCGCGTTGCAGGAACGGATTGCGGATCCCGGCTTCTATCAGCAGCCGGTGCAGACCACCACGGACGTATTGGCGCGTCTCGATGACCTGCAGAAGGAGTTGGACAGGTTGATCGAGCGCTGGGCAGAGCTGGAAGGCTGACGAAGGAACGAACAGGCATGGCCATCGAGTACCGCATTACTCTGGATGACAATCATCAGTTCAGCTATCGGATCGAGCTGAACCGGGAGTACGACCCCGAGGAGGCTCAGCAGGCACCAGCCTGGACGCGTCTCGGGCACCAGCAGTGCAGCAACTGCCCGCTCAGCCGCGAGCAGTTCAGCAACTGCCCGGCGGCGGTCGACCTGCATCGGGTGATCGAGGATTTTCGTGGCCTGCCGGCGTTCAAGAAAGCCAGTGTCTGGGTCCGTACGCCGGAGCGCGAGTACACCAAGCACCTGGGCCTGGAGGAGGGGCTGCGTGCGCTGCTGGGGGTGATCATGGCCACCAGCGCCTGCCCGCTGCTGGGGCGCCTGCGGCCCATGGCGCAGCATCACCTGCCGTTCGCCAACAACCAGGAGTTCATCCTGCGCGCGGTGTCGCTCTACCTGACGCGGCAGTACTTCAACATGCGTGAAGGGCGTCTGGCCGATTGGGAACTCAAGGGGCTGGTGCGCCTGTTCCAGCAACTGAAACTGGTCAACCAGGCGTTCTGGCAGCGCATCCACGACACCTGCGAGGGTGATTCGAACCTCAAGGCCTTCCTCACCTTCTTCTCCATGTCGTCGAGCATGACGGTATCGCTGGAGACTCAGCTGCAGAAGATCCGTCCGCTGGTCATGAGTGCCGGCGATTCGTTCGACTGAGCAACGAACCGCCGCCAGTTGTGATCTCCCGCGGCTCAGCGATGAGCGCGGGAGACAGGATCAGGCGTGTTTTTCCGGCTTCTTCAGGCGCACCGCGAGCACGTCGCAGGGCGCACCGTGCAGCACGTCGTTGGCGGTCGAGCCGAGCAGCAGTGCCAGGCCGTGGCGGCCATGGCTGCCGACCACGATCAGGTCGCAACCCTGTTCTTCGGCGAGACGGTGGATTTCCTGGCGTGGCTGGCCGTAGGCAAGGTGGCGCTGGTCCGCAGCGAGCTCGGGGTACTTGCCGGAGAAGCTGTCCAGGCGCTCGCGGGCCTGTTCGAACTGCTGTTGCTGCAGCATCGACAGGTCCATCGGCACGTCACCACCGAAGGCCATGGCCATGGGCTCGACGATGTGCACCAAGGACATCTTCGCTCCGCTGGCCTGCGCCAGTTTCTGTGCGCGAACCACCACGGGGTCGCATTCGTCGGTCAGGTCTACGGCGACCAGAATATGCTGGTAGGGCATGGTGAACTCCTCGTGAAAGGCAAATAGCGCTGTATCAAGTATGGCCCCATTGCATGCGATAGGGCGACCGATCATGGCAGGGAAAAGAAAAAGCCCAGTGCGAGCACCGGGCGGAGGTGGCCAGGCAGGCCGGAATGCGGGGCATCAATGCTGGCTGGCGGCATATTGCGCCGATACGCCTTCGAGGCCTTCGATGATGCTGTCGGAATACTTGCTGATCAGGAAAGGTACGGTATTTTCGTTGTAGTTGCGCAGCGATTTCTCGATGTAACGCCATTTGGTCTCGATGGTGTTCAGCGCAGCGCTGATTTCCGGCGTGTTCTGCTGCGCGCTGCTGAGACTGTCCAGCTTGCTGGCGAACTCACCCGCCAGCTCGTCGATTGCCCGCTCCTCGCCACCGCCGAAGAAGCTGGCGCCGACCGAGGCGCTGCGCGAGGCGTAGTCCAGGGCGATGTTCTGCATCAGCAGGCTCTGCTCGCGGCTTTTCTGGGTGAGCGGCGGAACGCTATGGCCGCTTTCCTGTTGAATCTTCTGATACAGCTCCTGACTGATGGCCATCAGGCGCTGATTGCTGTCGGCGAGGTCGGCAACCGGCTGCAGGTCGGTGTAGCCCTTGGTGCGCATGGCTTCCATCAGTGCCTGGAGCGAGGCGTGGTAGCTCTGCCAGTTGCTCTGCAGCTGCGCGCGCAGGGCCTTGCTGGCGTCGCCGGGCATGTCGCCCAGGGCGCTGAGGTGCGACTGCACGTCCTGCAGTGATTCGCCGATCATCCGCGCATAGCGCTGGTCGCCTTCCATGCCGTTGTACATGTAGAAGTCGCCCAGGCTCTTCTGCATCGCCAGGCGCAGCTGGTGCAGGCGCAGCAGGTCATCGGCCGGCGCGGCATTGAGCAAGGGAGAGGAAAGCAACGTGAACAGCAGAACGAGCAGGGCGCTCAGGGGGAATGCAAGCGAACGGCGGCTCGACATTGGCGACTCCGTGTGGCCCATCGTGGGGCTCGATTTGTTGTTGTAGTGCTCACGGATGGCGCTGTGCCAGCCGAAAGTGAGACGACTGTACCCGGAGCGTCGGCGTTTGGCTAGGGACTCGGGCTTGCCTGCAACAAACGCGAAAACACCGGCAATGGCACGATATTGACGCTATTTATCGAGACCCGCTGGAGGCCGCGCGTGACCAGGCTTGCGCAAATCGTCGGGAAAACGTCGAAACGAGGCCAATTGACAAGCGCGGGCTTTTCCCCGAAGGTGTGCACACCCAAATCAAACGGGCGTATGAATTGAGCGTTTGCCTGGTCAGGCGCGCCAACACAGCCCGAATATCGCGTCGGCGGGTGTGTCGTACCGATTGGGGCTATGCTCGACGGCTGTGTCGCGGGCAGGCCTGCCGGTTGGCTCCGATGTGTACTGTTCAGCTTCCATACCGTGGAGATCAGTTGATGATTTACGAAGGTAAAGCCATCACGGTTAAGGCTCTTGAGAGCGGCATCGTCGAATTGAATTTCGACCTCAAGGGTGAGTCCGTCAACAAATTCAACCGTCTTACCCTCAACGAGCTGCGCGCCTCCGTCGACGCGATCAAGGCTGACGGTTCGATCAAGGGCGTGATTGTCACCAGTGGCAAGGACGTATTCATCGTCGGCGCCGATATCACCGAGTTCGTCGACAACTTCAAGCTGCCCGACGAAGAGCTGGTGGCTGGCAACCTGGAAGCCAACAAGATCTTCAGTGATTTCGAAGACCTCGCCGTGCCGACCGTCGTCGCCATCAACGGCATCGCCCTGGGTGGCGGTTTCGAGATGTGCCTGGCCGGTGACTACCGTGTGATGAGCGAGACCGCCAAGATCGGTCTGCCGGAAGTCAAACTGGGCATCTACCCGGGCTTCGGCGGCACCGTGCGCCTGCCGCGCGTGATCGGTACCGACAACGCGGTCGAGTGGATCGCTTCGGGCAAGGAAAACAAGGCTGCCGACGCCCTGAAGGTTGGTGCCGTCGACGCCGTCGTCGCCCCTGCCAAGCTCAAGGACGCCGCGCTGGACCTGGTCAAGCGCGCCATCTCCGGCGAGCTGGACTACAAGGCCAAGCGTCAGCCCAAGCTGGAAAAGCTCAAGCTCAATGCCATCGAGCAGATGATGTGCTTCGAGACCGCCAAGGGCTTCGTCGCTGGCCAGGCCGGCCCGAACTACCCGGCACCGGTCGAGGCGATCAAGTCGATCCAGAAAGCCGCCAACTTCGGCCGTGACAAGGCGCTGGAAGTCGAGGCCGCCGGCTTCGTCAAACTGGCCAAGACCTCGGTTGCCGAGAGCCTGATCGGTCTGTTCCTGAACGACCAGGAGCTGAAGAAGAAGGCCAAGCATCACGACGAAATCGCGCGTGACGTGAAACTGGCTGCCGTACTCGGCGCCGGCATCATGGGCGGCGGTATCGCCTACCAGTCGGCTTCCAAGGGCACGCCGATCCTGATGAAGGATATCCGTGAAGAGGGTATCCAGATGGGCCTGAACGAGGCCTCCAAGCTGCTCGGCAAGCGCGTCGAGAAGGGCCGCATGACCCCGGCGAAGATGGCCGAGGCGCTCAACGCCATCCGTCCGACCATGTCCTACGGTGATTTCGGCAACGTCGACATCGTCGTCGAAGCCGTGGTCGAGAACCCCAAGGTCAAGCAGATCGTGCTGGCCGAAGTGGAAGGCGTCGTACGTGAGGACGCCATCCTGGCTTCCAACACCTCGACCATCTCCATCAGCCTGCTGGCCCAGGCGCTCAAGCGCCCGGAAAACTTCGTCGGCATGCACTTCTTCAACCCGGTGCACATGATGCCGCTGGTCGAAGTCATCCGTGGCGAGAAGTCCAGCGAAGTGGCCGTGGCCACCACCGTTGCCTACGCCAAGAAGATGGGCAAGAACCCGATCGTGGTCAACGACTGCCCCGGCTTCCTGGTCAACCGCGTGCTGTTCCCGTACTTCGGCGGCTTCTCCAAGCTGCTGGGCTTCGGTGTCGACTTCGTGCGCATCGACAAGGTGATGGAGAAGTTCGGCTGGCCCATGGGTCCGGCCTACCTGTCCGACGTGGTCGGCATCGACACCGGTCACCACGGCCGTGACGTGATGGCTGAAGGCTTCCCGGACCGCATGGCCGTGGAAGGCAAGACCGCCGTCGACGTGATGTACGAAGCCGACCGCCTGGGCCAGAAGAATGGCAAGGGCTTCTACGCCTACGAGACCGACAAGCGCGGCAAGCCGAAGAAGGTCTCCGACCCGGCTGCCTACGAGCTGCTGAAGTCGATCGTGGTCGAAGAGCGTGAAGTCACCGACGAGGACATCATCAACTTCATGATGATCCCGCTGTGCATGGAAACCGTTCGTTGCCTGGAAGACGGCATCGTCGACACCGCAGCCGAGGCCGACATGGGCCTGATCTACGGCATCGGCTTCCCTCCCTTCCGTGGCGGTGCGCTGCGCTACATCGATTCCATCGGTGTCGCCGAGTTCGTCGCCCTGGCCGACAAGTACGCCGACCTGGGCGCGCTGTACCACCCGACCGCCAAGCTTCGCGAAATGGCCGCCAACGGCCAGAAGTTCTTCGGTTAAGCGCGCAACGACTAGAGCGAGAGTGAATTTATGAGCCTGAATCCTAGAGATGCAGTGATCGTCGACTTCGGTCGTACCCCGATGGGTCGTTCCAAGGGCGGCATGCACCGCAACACCCGCGCCGAGACCATGTCCGCGCACCTGATCAGCAAGCTGCTGGAGCGTAACGCCAAGGTCGATCCGGCCGAGGTCGAGGACGTGATCTGGGGCTGCGTCAACCAGACCCTGGAGCAGGGCTGGAACATCGCGCGCATGGCGTCGCTGATGACCCAGATCCCGCACACCAGCGCCGGCCAGACCGTCAGCCGCCTGTGCGGTTCGTCCATGAGCGCGCTGCACACTGCCGTGCAGGCGATCCAGACCGGCAACGGCGACGTGTTCGTCGTCGGTGGTGTGGAGCACATGGGCCACGTCGGCATGATGCACGGTGTCGACCCGAACCCGCACCTGTCGCTGTACGCCGCCAAGGCGTCCGGCATGATGGGCCTGACCGCCGAGATGCTGGGCAAGATGCACGGCATCGGCCGCGAGCAGCAGGACGCCTTCGGTGAGCGTTCGCACCGTCTGGCGCACAAGGCCACCGTCGAAGGCAAGTTCAAGGATGAAATCATCCCGATGCAAGGCTACGACGAGAACGGCTTCCTCAAGATGTACGATTTCGACGAAACCATTCGTCCGGAAACTACCCTCGAGAGCCTGGCTGCGCTGAAGCCTGCCTTCAACCCGAAAGGCGGCACCGTGACTGCCGGTACCTCCTCGCAGATCACCGACGGCGCCTCCTGCATGATCGTCATGAGCGCCCAGCGTGCTCAGGACCTGGGCATCCAGCCGATGGCCGTGGTGCGTGCCATGGCCGTTGCTGGTGTCGATCCGGCGATCATGGGTTACGGCCCGGTGCCGTCCACTCAGAAGGCGCTCAAGCGCGCGGGTCTGAGCATGGTCGACATCGATTTTGTCGAACTCAACGAAGCCTTCGCCGCACAGGCCCTGCCGGTGCTGAAGGACCTGAAACTGCTCGACAAGATGGAAGAGAAGGTCAACCTGCACGGCGGCGCGATCGCCTTGGGTCACCCCTTCGGTTGTTCCGGGGCCCGTATCTCCGGTACCCTGCTCAACGTCATGAAGCAGAACGGCGGCACCCTGGGTGTCTCCACCATGTGCGTGGGCCTTGGCCAAGGCATCACCACCGTCTTCGAGCGCGTTTAAGCGCTAGCGGACACGAAACCGGGGCCCAGTGCCCCGGTTTTGCTTTTTACGGCTTTTCACTTCGGGAACCCCTTCAATGCAGTTGCAGTCAGGACTCTATCGCCATTACAAAGGCCCGCAGTACCGTGTATTCGGTGTGGCGCGGCATTCCGAGAGCGAGGAAGAGGTCGTGGTCTACCAGGCGCTGTACGGCGAGTTCGGCCTCTGGGTGCGACCGCTGAGCATGTTCTGCGAGGAGGTCGAGGTGGACGGCAAGCGCGTTCCACGCTTTGCTTTGATTCAGGCTGAAGTCAGCCCGATTGGGGCGCATCAAGCCTGACTGCGCAGACCCTGCGCTTGACCTTCGCTTGGTCGCCACTATATATAGCGGGGCCTTAGAGGGCGTCTGCAAATTGCTGCACTCGGCCATGCTGCGTTGAAACCAGCCTCAAAATGCTCATGTACAGCTCGTACACAGCACTTTCTCGACTGTTTTCGCCTTGCCTGACCTTCGCTCGCTGCTTTGTAAACACCCTCGGCTCCGTGCCTTCTATATTTCGCAATTCAGGAATTTTCTGATCCATGGGCAAATCGCTGGTCATCGTGGAATCCCCGGCCAAGGCCAAGACCATCAACAAGTACCTGGGCAACCAGTACGTGGTGAAGTCGAGCATCGGCCACATCCGTGACCTGCCTACCAGTGGCTCGGCAAGCGCCAACAAGGAGCCTGCCAAGCGCGGCAAGGCGGCCGGCGAAGCCCCGGCGCTGTCGCCCAAGGAAAAGGCCAAACGTCAGCTGTTCGCGCGCATGGGGGTCGACCCCGAGCATGGCTGGAAGGCCAAGTACGAGATCCTGCCCGGCAAGGAAAAGGTGATCGACGAACTGCGTCGTCTGGCCAAGGATGCCGACACCATCTATCTCGCGACCGACTTGGACCGTGAAGGGGAAGCCATCGCCTGGCACCTGCGCGAGTCCATCGGCGGTGATGACGCCCGTTACAAGCGCGTGGTGTTCAACGAGATCACCAAGAAGGCTATTCAGGAAGCCTTCTCCAGGCCCGGCGATCTGGATATCAACCGCGTCAACGCGCAGCAGGCCCGACGCTTCCTCGATCGCGTGGTGGGCTACATGGTCTCGCCGCTGCTGTGGGCGAAGATCGCACGTGGTCTGTCTGCCGGTCGCGTGCAATCGGTGGCCGTGAAGCTGGTGGTGGCGCGCGAGAAAGAGATCCGCGCCTTCGTGCCGGAAGAATACTGGGAAGTGCACGCGGACCTCGGTACCGCGAAGAACGCCAAGGTGCGTTTCGAGGTGGTGCGCGAGAAGGGCGCGGCCTTCAAGCCGGTCAACGAGGCCCAGGCCATGGCCGCGCTGGAGAAGCTCAAGGCTTCCAGCTACAGCGTGGCCAAGCGTGAGGACCGTCCGACCAGCAGCAAGCCTTCGGCGCCCTTCATCACTTCCACCCTGCAGCAGGCGGCGAGCAACCGCCTGGGCTTCGGTGTGAAGAAGACCATGATGATGGCCCAGCGTCTGTACGAGGCCGGCTACATCACCTACATGCGTACCGACTCGACCAACCTGTCCGCCGACGCCGTGGAGATGGTGCGTGGCTTCATCGGCAGCGAGTACGGCGACAAGTACCTGCCGGGCAAGCCCAACCTCTACTCGAGCAAGGAAGGCGCTCAGGAGGCGCACGAAGCGATTCGTCCGTCCGACGTCAACCTGCGCCCGACCCAGCTGTCCGGCATGGAGCGTGATGCCGAGCGCCTGTATGACCTGATCTGGCGCCAGTTCGTGGCCTGCCAGATGCCGCCGGCCGAATACCTGTCCACCAGCGTCACCGTGGCGGCTGGCGATTTCGAGCTGCGTGCCAAGGGCCGCATCCTCAAGTTCGACGGTTACACCCGTGTGCTGCCGCAGCAGAGCAAGCCCGGTGAAGACGACGTACTGCCGGAAATGAAGGAAGGCGAGGGCCTCAAGCTGATCCAGCTCGACCCCAGCCAGCACTTCACCAAGCCGCCGGCGCGCTACTCCGAAGCGAGCCTGGTCAAGGAGCTGGAGAAGCGTGGCATCGGCCGTCCGTCCACCTACGCGGCGATCATTTCCACCATTCAGGATCGTGGCTACGTGACGGTGCACAACCGTCGCTTCTACGCCGAGAAGATGGGCGACATCGTCACCGAGCGTCTCGACGAGAGCTTCGCCAACCTCATGGACTACGGCTTTACCGCCACCATGGAAGAGCATCTGGATGATGTCGCCCAGGGCGAGCGCGAGTGGAAGCATCTGCTCGACGAGTTCTATGCCGACTTCAAGAAGAAGCTCGAAGTGGCGGAAGCGGGCGAGGGTGGCATGCGTGCCAACCAGCCGACCCTGACCGACATCCCCTGCCGCGAGTGCGGCCGGCCGATGATGATTCGTACCGCCTCCACGGGGGTGTTCCTCGGCTGCTCCGGCTATGCGCTGCCGCCGAAGGAGCGCTGCAAGGCCACCATCAACCTGGTGCCGGGCGACGAGATCGCCGCGGACGACGAGGGCGAGTCCGAATCCCGCGTGCTGCTGGGCAAGCATCGCTGCCCGATCTGTTCCACGGCGATGGATGCCTACCTGCTGGATGAAACCCGCAAGCTGCATATCTGCGGGAACAACCCCGATTGCACCGGCTACGAGATCGAGCAGGGCCAGTACCGCATCAAGGGCTACGAAGGCCCGAGCCTGGAGTGCGACAAGTGCGGCAGCGAGATGCAGCTCAAGACCGGCCGTTTCGGCAAGTTCTTCGGCTGTACCAATGCCAGCTGCAAGAACACCCGCAAGCTGCTGAAGAACGGCGAGGCGGCACCGCCGAAGATGGACAAGGTGGAGATGCCGGAACTCAGGTGCGAGAAGGTGGATGACACCTACGTGCTGCGTGATGGCGCCTCGGGCCTCTTCCTCGCCGCCAGCCAGTTCCCGAAGAACCGCGAGACCCGCGCTCCGCTGGTGCTGGAAATCGTGCCGCACAAGCAGGAGATCGATCCCAAGTACCACTTCCTCTGCGATGCCCCGCAGAAGGACCCGGACGGTCGCCCGGCGGTGATTCGCTACAGCCGCAAGACCAAGGAGCAGTACGTGCAGTCCGAGGTCGACGGCAAGCCGACCGGCTGGCGCGCCTTCTTCGATGGCGGCAAGTGGAAGGTCGAGGACAAGCGCTGAGTTCAGCGTCCTGACGAAATGCGCGCCGGCAATGGCCGGCGCGCGTACCATGGCTCGATCTGCAGTGGAGGTCGCCGCAATGGCCAAAGAAATCTACACCCGCACCAACCAGAAGATCTTCTTCGCCGGTATCGCCCTGGATAACTGGCGCAAGGCCGAAGGCTCCGCCGCGTTCAACGTGCAGGCGCTGGTGCAGGCCGAGCGCGAGGCGGCGTTGTTCCACCTGTATGGCGCGCTTCTCGGCGTGTGCCACGAGATCGCCGGTTACTACCGCATGAGCGACGCGGCCCCTTCGCGTGTCGAGGCCTTCGTCCAGCAGGCGGTGCTCGATGGCGCGCCCAGCCCCGAGCTGGCCGAGCTGGTCGAACTGGCGCAGCAGCGTGAAACCTGGCTGGCGCAGCTGCTGGCCGCCTATGCGGCGCTGTTCCAGCCGCCGCGTGAGGAACGCAAGGCCAAGGTCGACCCGGCGATGCCGCTGATCACTGCGGTCAGTGTCGGTGAGGAGCCGGTGGAGCTGAGCGTCGACGACATCGACGCCTGGCGTCAGCAGTTCAAGACCCTGGTGCTGCGTTTCCGCGAAGGCCTCAGTGAGTGCTGATCGGGTTTAACTGGACCAGTGGGCTGGGGGTGACCCCGACTGACTGTTACAATGTCGTGTTTTTGCACAGAGACTGAGCCATGCCTACATCCTTCCTGGAAATCGTCGAACTGCCCGATGGGCGTATCGCCCTGCGCCGTGCAGAAGATGAAGAGGCCCTGGTCACTCTGGACTTCTCCGCTGACGCCAAGGCCTTTCTGCAGGGGCAGCACATCGAAGTGGCCAAGGCCATGCTGAACGTGGGTGTGCAGATGGCCGGGCGCATGGCCGAGGGCGACTTCGTCGGCGAAGAAGATGAACCTCGCGTCCTGCACTGATCGACGACGATGAATCAACGAAAACGGGGCTCCAGTGGAGCCCCGTTTGCGTTTCTGCGAAGCGTCAGCCCAGGCTGATGTTCAGGCTCTGCGCGCCGCCGGTCTGCGCCGCCTGCGCCAGGCGCTGGCGGGTGCTGCGCTCGACAGGATGCAGCCAGCTGATGACGGTATGGCTGCGGCCCAGCTTGAGCGCTTCCTCGGCCAGCTCGAGGGCGTCCTGCCCCTGGCGTGGCTGCAGCAGCAGGATGCGTTCGCGATTCAGGCCGGCGTCACGCAGCCAGGCCTGGGTCAGGCTGGCAGGCGGCGCGACCAGCGTCAGCCAGCGCGCATCCTGGTTCTGGCTCAGTTCGCGGAGGATCGGTGCCAGCAAATGCAGGCAGTGGCCGGCCGTGCCGCGAAGGGCGAGCTCGCTGAATGCCTGGTCGTCGACCACACCGGCTTCGGCAGGTGCCTCGTGTGGGGTGTCGGCGAGAAAGGCGTTGAACAGGGGGAGCTGTGAACGTTCGAACGACTGCTGCATGTGCATGGCGTCTCCTTAGCGGCGAATCACGCCGACACTCAAACCTTCGATGACCAGGTCCTGGTGCTCCAGGTCGACCTCGATCGGGGCGAACTCGGGGTTCTCGGCAATCAGCCAGACCTTGTTGCCTTCGCGCTTGAAGCGCTTGACCGTGACTTCGTCGTCGATGCGGGCGACGACGATCTGGCCGTTGCGCGCCTCGCGAGTGGTGTGCACGGCGAGCAGGTCACCATCGAAGATGCCGATGTCCTTCATGCTCATGCCGCGTACGCGCAGCAGGTAGTCGGCCTTGGGCTGAAAGAAGGTCGGGTTGATCTGGCAGGATTCCTCGACGTGCTGCTGGGCGAGAATCGGCGCACCAGCGGCCACCCGGCCGATGACCGGCAGGCCCTCGTCTTCGTTCGCTGCGCCGGCCTCGAAACCGGGGATGCGAATGCCACGGGAGGCGCCCGGGGTCATCTCGATCGCCCCCTTGCGGGCCAGGGCCTTGAGGTGCTCCTCGGCGGCATTGGGCGACTTGAAGCCCAGTTCCTGGGCGATCTCCGCACGGGTGGGCGGGTAGCCGTTGTCTTCCAGGCAGCGTTTGATGAAGGCGAGAATCTCGGCTTGGCGGGGCGTCAGTTTCAGCATGGCTGGGCTCTGTCTTTTTATACAGTGACTGGGATTATATACAGTAAGCCGGGCTTGGCAACGGCCAATTTTCATGCGCCGGTTGCGCCGCGTGTTACCCGCACGGGTCAATTGACGTCTGTGCTGTTATAAGCTGTGACCAGCCGGCCAAAAGACGGCTCATGCGGCTTGACATTTCGATGCGCTGAAACGTATGTTTCAAACAAGTGTTTGTCAGGTGATAGCTCATGGCCCAGTCGGAAACCGTTGAACGCATTCTCGATGCTGCAGAACAGCTGTTCGCGGAGAAAGGTTTCGCCGAGACCTCGCTTCGTCTGATCACCAGCAAGGCGGGGGTCAACCTGGCAGCCGTCAACTATCACTTCGGCTCCAAGAAGGCGCTGATCCAGGCGGTGTTCTCGCGTTTCCTCGGGCCGTTCTGTACCAGCCTGGAGAAGGAGCTCGACCGTCGCCAGGCGAAGACGGAAAACCAGGCCACACTCGAGGAGCTCCTGGAACTGCTCGTCGAGCAGGCACTGGCGGTCAAGCCGCGCAGCGGCAATGACCTCTCCATCTTCATGCGGCTGCTCGGCCTGGCCTTCAGCCAGAGCCAGGGGCACCTGCGCAAGTACCTGGAAGAGGTCTACGGTAAGGTGTTCCGTCGCTACATGCTGCTGGTGCATGAAACCGCGCCGCGCATTCCGCCGCTGGAGCTGTTCTGGCGCGTGCACTTCATGCTCGGCGCGGCGGCGTTCAGCATGTCCGGGATCAAGGCGCTGCGCGCCATGGCCGAGACCGATTTCGGCGTCAATACCTCCATCGAGCAGGTGATGAGGATGATGGTGCCATTCCTGGCCGCCGGCATGCGCTCGGACTCCGGTGTCGACGATCCCGCGCTGGCAGGTGCTCAGCTCAAGCCCCGCAGCAAGACGCCCGGCGCTACGCCCAAGGTTTGATGCCGGGGCAGGTGGGCTTGGCTTGGCCCTTCGGCTAAGCTAGCGGCCCATGTCCGATCTCGATCTGCTGCATATCTCTCTCGCTGACCAGACCCTCTATGGCCTTGGCGCCGGCCAGGTGCTGCTGCGCCTGCCTGTCTCCACGGCGCTGAACGGCCCCGGTGAGCGCAACGGCTCCGGCTGCACGCCACGTGGCCTGCACCAGGTACGGGCGAAGATCGGCGCAGGCCTGCCGCTGGCCGCCGTGCTGCGCGGCAGGCGCTGGACCGGTGAGGTCTGGTCCGCGCAGCTGCATCAGCAGTTTCCCGACCGCGACTGGATCCTCACCCGCATTCTCTGGCTCAGCGGCCTGGAGCCCGGTCGCAACCGCCTGGGTGAGGTAGACAGCTTTCGCCGCTATATCTATCTGCATGGCACGCCGGATACGGAACCCATGGGCACGCCGCTGTCTCATGGCTGCGTCCGGCTGCGTAATACCGACATGCTGGCGCTGTTCGAGCGCGTGCCCGTGCATTGCCGGGTGCGTATCGACGAGGCGCCATGCCCGCAGTGGGCTGCGGACCACGATTTTCAGTAAGGAATACCTGCATGCAAGGCTCATTGATGATGGATGTCGCTGGCACCTGGCTGACCGCCGAGGATCGCCAGATGCTGCGCCAGCCCGAGGTGGGTGGCCTGATCATTTTTGCCCGCAATATCGAATCGCCGCGCCAGGTGCGCGAGCTGTGCCAGAGCATTCGTGCCGTGCGCCCGGACCTGCTGCTGGCCGTGGATCAGGAAGGCGGACGGGTGCAGCGCCTGCGCGAGGGCTTCCTGCGCCTGCCGGCGATGCGCGCCATCGCCGACAATCACAACGCCGAGGAGCTGGCCGAGCACTGCGGCTGGCTGATGGCGACCGAGGTACTGGCCGTCGGCCTGGATCTCAGTTTCGCGCCGGTACTCGACCTCGATCATCAGCGCAGCGCGGTGGTCGGCAGTCGTGCTTTCGAGGGTGACCCGCAGCGTGCCACGCAGCTGGCTGCGGCGTTCATCCGTGGCATGCAGCAGGCGGGCATGGCGGCGACCGGCAAGCACTTCCCCGGACATGGCTGGGCCGAGGCCGACTCCCACGTGGCGATTCCCGTCGACGAGCGCAGCCTGGAGGACATTCGTGCCTGTGACATGCAGCCGTTCCGGCAGTTGTCCGGCCAGCTCGATGCGGTGATGCCGGCGCATGTGATCTACCCTCAGGTGGACGAGCAGCCGGCTGGTTTCTCTCGCCGCTGGCTGCAGGACATCCTGCGCGGTGAGCTGGGTTTCGACGGGGTGATCTTCAGCGACGACCTGTCCATGGCCGGGGCGCATGTCGCCGGGGACGCGGGCAAGCGTATCGAGGCGGCGCTCAGCGCCGGTTGCGACATGGGCCTGGTGTGCAACGATCGTGGCTCGGCCGAGCTGGCCCTCGCCGCACTGCAGCGTCTGCAGGTGCAGCCGGCCGAACGGCTGCAGCGGATGCGCGGGCGTGCTCATGCGTGCACCGACTATCGCCAGGCGCCGCGCTGGTCGCGGGCGGTGGCTGCACTCAGAACCGCTCAGTTGCTGGATTGAGGAGGGCACCATGAGCGTTCTTGCCATCATCGGCGGCACTGGCCTGACCCAGTTGCCGGGCCTCGAGATCCGTCAGGCGGTCTCCGTGGAGACGCCTTACGGGGCACCTTCGGCCGATATCCTGCGGGGCGAGTATGCCGGGCGCGACGTGCTGTTTCTCGCCCGTCATGGCCAACCACACCGCATTGCGCCGCACCAGATCAACTACCGCGCCAATCTCTGGGCGCTGAAGCAGGTCGGCGCCAGTGCCATCGTCGCGGTCAACGCGGTCGGCGGTATTCACGCGGCGATGGGCGCCGGGCATTTCTGCGTGCCGCACCAGATCATCGATTACACCGCCGGGCGCGCACACACCTTCTTCGAGGGTGAGCTGGAGCATGTGACCCACGTGGATTTCAGTCATCCCTATGACGAGGCCCTGCGTGAGCGCCTGATCGCGGCGCTGCGCAGCGAGGGGGCGGCCTGCAGCAGCCAGGGCGTCTACGGTTGCACCCAGGGGCCACGCCTGGAGACTGTGGCAGAAATCGTCAGGATGGAGCGCGATGGCTGCGACCTGGTCGGCATGACCGGCATGCCCGAGGCGGCTCTGGCGCGTGAGCTGGCGCTGCCCTATGCCTGCCTGGCGCTGGTGGTCAATCCGGCTGCGGGCAAGGCGCCGGGGCTGATCACCATGGCCGAGATCGAGCGCGTGCTGGAGCAGGGGATGGGCACGGTCAAGGGCGTGCTGGCGCGTGTGCTGAGCGCCTAGCTGCTGCCTCGATCGCTGCAATGAAAAAGGGCCGCTCAGCGGCCCTTTTGCGTCATGCCCTCAAAGCGGGCTGATACGTACCAGCGCGCCGAGGCTGCCGTGGTCCAGGTAGGTCAGGCTGTTGTCCTTCAGGCGCTGGGCGACTTTCATGTGCTCGCTGCTGTCGAGCAGGCCGTCGGCGCTGAAGTGGTTGATCCACAGCTCCAGGTCCAGGTCGGCGAAGCGTTCCTGGGTGAAGGTCAGCGTGCCTTCGACCGGGTAGTGGCCGAAGTGGCCGTCGCCAGTGCTGACGGCGACGCGGCTCGGGGTGCCACCCAGCGTCTGGCTCCAGGCCTTGTGCAGCAGGACCTGATAACCGTTGCCGGGGTTGAGCTTGGCGGCCTCGTTGTTGAGGGCGGTGGCGCGTTCGTTGCCGTCGATCGGCAGGGCGGTGCCGGCCCAGTCGTCGGGGGCGATCTTCGGCGCGATCACGGGTTCGCCGGCCTGGCGAAACACCAGCAGCTCGACCTGGTAGAGGCGTTCGGCGAAAGCGCTCGGTGCCAACAGGCAGAGCAGCAGGGCGATCAGGTGCAGTGGGCGCATGGTCAGGTCCTTCAGGTGGTGGGCGCGAGGCGCTCGAACAGGGCTTCCAGGGTGTTGAAGCGCTCTTCCGCGCGCTCCATCGGCACCTGGATCTTGAAGACGGTGGCGCCTTCGAACTTGTAGCGTTTGGGCTGGGCCTGGATCAGCTTGATCAGCGTCAGCGGGTCGACGCAGGTCTCTGCGGCGAACTCGATGCGGCCGCCCTGCGGTCCGGCGTCGACCTTGGTGATGCCCAGCTTTTCGGCCTGCAGCTTGAGCAGGGTCAGGCGCATCAGGTGCTTGGTCGGCTCGGGCAGCAGGCCGAAGCGGTCGATCATCTCGACCTGCAGTTCCTTCAGGCCGTCTTCGTCGGAGGCCGAGGAAATGCGCTTGTACAGGATCAGGCGCGCGTGCACGTCGGGCAGGTAGTCCTCGGGGATAAGCGCAGGCACGCGCAGGTTGATCTCCGGGCCGCCGCCCAGCGGCTGGTCGAGGTTGGGTTGTTCGCCTTTCTGGATGGCCTTGACCGCACGCTCGAGCATTTCCATGTAGAGAGTGAAGCCCACTGCCTGGATCTGCCCGCTCTGGCCGTCGCCGAGCAGCTCGCCGGCGCCACGGATTTCCAGGTCGTGGGTGGCGAGGATGAATCCGGCGCCGAGGTCCTGGGCGCCGGCAATGGCTTCCAGGCGCTTCTGCGCGTCTTCGGTCATGCTCTTGCGCGGCGGCGTCAGCAGGTAGGCATAGGCCTGGTGGTGGCTGCGGCCGACGCGGCCACGCAGCTGGTGCAGCTGGGCCAGGCCGAACTTGTCGGCGCGCTCGATGATGATGGTGTTGGCGCTGGGCACGTCGATGCCGGTCTCGATGATGGTCGAGGCCACCAGCACGTTGAAGCGCTTGTGGTAGAAGTCGCTCATCACCTGTTCCAGATCGCGCTCGCGCATCTGCCCGTGGCCGATGCCGATGCGCGCTTCCGGTACCAGCTCGGCGAGGTCGGCGGCGCACTTCTCGATGCTCTTCACATCGTTGTGCAGGTAGTACACCTGGCCACCGCGCAACAGTTCGCGCAGCAGCGCTTCCTTGATGGTCGGCTTGTTCTCTTCCATGACGAAGGTGCGCACCGACAGGCGCCGCGCCGGTGGGGTGGCGATGATCGACAGGTCGCGCATGCCAGCCACGGCCATGTTCAGGGTGCGCGGGATAGGCGTGGCGGTGAGGGTGAGGATGTCCACCTCGCTGCGCAGGGCCTTGAGCTGTTCCTTCTGGCGCACGCCGAAACGGTGTTCCTCGTCGATGATGACCAGGCCCAGGTTGTGGAACTTCACGTCGTCCTGCAGCAGCTTGTGGGTGCCGATGACGATATCCACCTTGCCTTCGGCCAGTTGCTGCACGGCGCCTTCGACTTCCTTGGCGCTCTTGAAG
Organism: Pseudomonas sp. REST10; assembly: GCF_029542605.1. Lineage (NCBI taxonomy): Bacteria > Pseudomonadati > Pseudomonadota > Gammaproteobacteria > Pseudomonadales > Pseudomonadaceae > Pseudomonas > Pseudomonas sp. REST10. Next base: position 1,960,905 of record NZ_CP035677.1, read on the forward strand.
CGGCTCATCACCTCGACCTTCACCGGCCAGTCGGCGAAGCGGTCGCGGAAGCTGTTGTAGTGCTGCTGGGCGAGCAGGGTGGTGGGCACCAGCACCGCCACCTGCTTGCCGCTGTGCACGGCGATGAAGGCGGCGCGCATGGCCACCTCGGTCTTGCCGAAGCCGACGTCGCCGCAGACCAGGCGGTCCATCGGCTTGCCGGCCAGCATGTCGCCGCGCACGGCATCGATCGCCGCCTGCTGGTCCGGGGTTTCCTCGAAGGGGAAGCCGGCGCTGAAGGTGGCGTAGTCCACCGCCGGGTCCTGGAAGGCGAAGCCTTCGCGGGCGGCGCGGCGGGCGTAGATGTCGAGCAGTTCGGCGGCGACGTCGCGTACCTGCTCGGCGGCCTTGCGCTTGGCTTTCTGCCAGGTTTCCGAACCCAGCCGGTGCAGCGGCGCCAGGGCATCGTCGCTGCCGCTGTAGCGGGCGATCAGGTGCAGGCTGGCCACCGGAACGTAGAGCTTGGCCTCGTCGGCGTATTGCAGGGCGAGGAACTCGGCGGCCTGGCCGTCGAACTCCATGGTGATCAGGCCCAGGTAGCGGCCGACGCCGTGGTCGATATGCACCACCGGTGCGCCTTCGCGCAGCTCGGTGAGGTTCTTGATCACGTTGTCGCCGCCTTCGCGGCCCTTCTCGCGGCGGCGACGCTGCATCACGCGCTGGCCGAACAGCGGGCTTTCGGCGATCAGCGCCAGGTCATCGAGCAGCAGGCCTTCGTCCAGCGGGGCGATGCAGATGTTCAGGCGTTCGCCGCTGGCGACGAAGGCCGGCCAGCCGTCGACCTCCCTGGGCTTGAGCTTGAGGCGGGCGAGCAGCTCCAGGAGCACCTCGCGGCGCCCGGCCGATTCGGCGCAGAACAGCACACGGCCCTGGTACTCCTCGATGAAGCGGCGCAGCGCCGCCAGCGGCTCGCCGGCCTTGGCCTGGATCGCCAGGTCGGGCAGGGCGCGTGCGTCGAACCGCGTGCGGCCGACGCCGGGTTCGATGTCCTCGGGGTTGGCCACCACCCGTGGCCAGCTTTTCAGCTGGGCAAAGCAGTCGTCCACCGGCAGGAATATGTCGGCGGGCGGCAGTAGCGGGCGCTCCGGGTCGACACGGCGATCCTCGTAGCGGTTGCGCGCGTCCAGCCAGAACTGCTCGGCGGCTTTCTCGATGCCCGGCAGCGAGAACACCTGAGTGTCGCCCGGCAGGTAGTCGAACAGGGTGCCGGTGGCCTCGAAGAACAGCGGCAGGTAGTACTCGATGCCCGCAGGGGTGATGCCGGAAGACAGATCCTGATAGATCGGGCAGCGGCGGAAGTCGACGTCGAAGCGTTCGCGAAAGCGCCCGCGAAAATCGCTGACGGCCTTCTTCTCCAGCGGGAACTCGCGTGCCGGCAGCAGGCGAATCGACTCGACCTTGTCCACCGAGCGCTGCGTCTCGGGGTCGAAGGTGCGCAGGGTTTCGATCTCGTCATCGAACAGGTCGATGCGGTAGGGCGTTTCGCTGCCCATCGGGTAGAGGTCGATCAGCGCACCACGCACGGCGAACTCGCCGTGTTCGTAGACCGTGTCGACGCAGCGGTAGCCGGCGGCCTCCAGGCGCGTGCGCATCTGCTCCACGTCCAGCTTCTGGCCGACATCCAGCACCAGGCTGCTGCCGAGCAGGAAGTTTTTCGGCGCCAGGCGGTGTAGGGCGGTGCTGATCGGCACTACCAGTATCCCGCGCTTCAACTGCGGCAGCTGATACAGGGTGGCGATGCGCTGGGAGATGATGTCCTGGTGGGGCGAGAAGACGTCGTAGGGCAGGGTTTCCCAGTCGGGGAAATGCAGCACCGGCAGGCTGGGGGCGAAGAAGGCCAGTTCTTCCTGCAGGCGTTCGGCGCTCTGGCTGCCCTCGGTCAGGACCAGGGTGAAACGCTCGGCAGTGCTGGCGGCCTCGGCAATCGCCAGGGAAAGGGCGGCGCCAGGCAGGTTGCCCCATTGCTGTTTGCCGGCACTGGCCGGCAGAGACGGAAGACGCAGTACGGACACGGGCGGCTCGCGGTCGTGACAAAAGGCCGGGAATTGTAGCGGGGCTTTGGGGTCAATGTCAGTCGCGACAGGCGCGCATTGCTCCCGCACGCGAGCGCCGTCATAATGTAGCCCCTTTTTTCAGCCCCTACATGTGGAAGGTACTGCCCGTGACTCAGAAGCCCGACCAGTGTCTCGGTGAATGGATCGATCGTGAAGCCCTCGCGGAAGCGATGATTCCGCTGATTGGTCAGCTCTATCGCAACAACAATGTGGTGACCTCGATCTATGGCCGTGGCCTGATCAACCGTTCGGTCATCGACATCCTCAAGGCTCACCGTTTCGCCCGTCACCGCCTGGCTGACGAGGCCGAACTGTCGGTACACGACACCTTCCCGATGCTCAAGGCCATGAGCGAGCTCAAGCTGGGTGCCGCTTCCGTGGACCTGGGCAAGATGGTTGCCAAGTTCAAGGCCGAAGGCGCTGGCCGCGGCGTCGAGCAGTTCGTCAAGGACGAGCTGGAAGAGGTCGTGGGCAAGCAGAACGGCGCTGCCCGTGAAGGCACCGACGTGGTGCTCTACGGCTTCGGTCGCATCGGCCGCCTGCTGGCGCGCATCCTGATCGAGAAGACCGGTGGTGGCGACGGCCTGCGTCTGCGTGCCATCGTCGTGCGCAAGGGCGCCGAGAACGACCTGGTCAAGCGCGCCAGCCTGCTGCGCCGCGACTCGGTACACGGCAAGTTCAATGGCACCATCACAATCGATGAAGCCAGCAGCACCCTGACTGCCAACGGCAACCTGATCCAGATCATCTACTCCAACGATCCGGCGTCCATCGACTACACCCAGTACGGCATCAAGAACGCCCTGCTGGTGGACAACACCGGCAAATGGCGTGATGCCGAAGGCCTCGGCCAGCACCTGAAGTGCCCGGGCGTCGACCGCGTCGTGCTGACCGCGCCGGGCAAGGGCGCGCTGAAGAACATCGTGCACGGCATCAACCACGGCGAAATCGCTGCGGACGACAAGATCATCTCCGCTGCGTCCTGCACCACCAACGCCATCGTGCCGGTGCTCAAGGCGGTCAATGACAAGTTCGGCATCGTCAACGGCCACGTCGAGACCGTTCACTCGTACACCAACGACCAGAACCTGATCGACAACTTCCACAAGGGCAGTCGTCGTGGTCGCAGTGCTGCGCTGAACATGGTGATCACCGAGACCGGCGCCGCCACCGCTGCCGCCAAGGCACTGCCGGTGCTGAAGGGCAAGCTGACTGGTAACGCCATTCGCGTACCGACGCCGAACGTGTCGATGGCCATCCTCAACCTGAACCTTGAGAAGGCCACCAGCCGCGAAGAGATCAACGAGTACCTGCGCCAGATGGCCATGCACTCGGACCTGCAGAAGCAGATCGATTTCGTCAGCTCGCAGGAAGTGGTGTCCACTGACTTCGTCGGCTCGCGTCATGCTGGTGTGGTCGATGCCGAGGCGACCATCGCCAACGATAACCGCGTCGTTCTGTACGTCTGGTACGACAACGAGTTCGGTTACAGCTGCCAGGTGGTGCGAGTGATGGAAGACATGGCCGGGGTCAACCCGCCTGCTTTCCCGCGCTAAGCGCCGGGGTGTGACAAGACGGGAGCTTCGGCTCCCGTTTTTTATGCGCGGCCGCCGCTGGCTGGTCGCTCGCGGCGCGTATTCGAGGGTGGGGCAGGTGGCGGCGCTTGGACGATGGTCGTATGTACATCGTCTGTCCGCTGCGTCTGGTTGATGCCTGGCGGCACGTGAAGTGTTGCTTGCTGTTACCGGAGGGTCAAAAAAAGCAAGCACTTGGGTGGCCAGTCCAGGGGGCCATCTTTATAATCGAGCAGATTTTTTACCCAGGACCGGCACCCTTATGCACCTCAGCGACATGCCGAGGTGGTTGATCCTATTGGGTCTGCGGGCGTTGCCCCCTGTCTTATAAAAAGCTTTCTAAATCAGTGGTTAGGCAAACCTATGATCAAACTAAAGCATGGGCTCGATTTGCCCATAACGGGTGCGCCGGCACAGCGTATCGAGGCCGCAAGGCCCGTGCGCAGTGTCGCCGTCATCGGCTTCGACTATCACGGGATGAAGCCGACGATGGAAGTGCAGGTCGGTGACCGAGTCAAGCTCGGTCAGTTGCTGTTTACCGACAAGAAGACACCCGGCGTGCGTTACACCGCCCCCGCTGCTGGCGTTATCAGTGCCATTCACCGTGGCGAGAAGCGTGTCCTGCAATCGGTCGTCATCGATATCGACGGCGACGAGCAGGAAACCTTCGCCCAGTACGCTGCCGACCAGCTCGAAGCGCTGAGTGACGAGCAGGTTCGCGAGAACCTGCAGCAGTCCGGCCTGTGGACTGCGCTGCGTAGCCGTCCGTTCAGCAAGGTGCCGGCCCTGGATGCGGTGCCCAGTTCGATCTTCGTGACCGCGGTCGATACTCACCCGCTGGCCGCCGATCCGGCGGTGATCATTGGCGAATATGCCGCTGATTTCGAAAATGGCCTGAAGGTTCTCGGTAACCTGGCCAAGGTCTTCCTGTGCAAGGCGGATGGCGTCAGCCTGCCCGGCGAGAGCCTGGCCAAGGTGCAGAGCGAGGCCTTCGCCGGCCCGCACCCGGCTGGTCTGCCAGGTACCCACATTCATTTCCTCGACCCGGTCAGCGCCAGCAAGAGCGTCTGGCAGATCGGCTATCAGGACGTGATCGCCGTCGGCAAGCTGTTCACCACGGGTCAGCTGTTCGTCGAGCGCGTCGTCGCGCTGGGTGGTCCGGTCGCCGAGCAGCCGCGTCTGCTGCGTACCCGCCTGGGCGCCAGCCTGGAAGAGCTCACCGCTGGTGAACTCAAGCCCGGCTTCAACCGGGTGATTTCCGGCTCCGTGTTCGGTGGGCGTACCGCCCAGGGCGCGTTCGCCTTCCTCGGTCGCTACCACAACCAGGTGTCCTGCCTGGGCGAGGGCAATGACCGCGAGATGCTGCACTACCTGCGTGCCGGGGTGAACAAGCACTCGGTGCTGAACATCTTCGTTTCCAAGCTGGCCGGCGCCAAGCTGTTCAACTTCACCACCACCACCAATGGCAGCCCGCGCGCCATGGTACCGGTGGGCAACTACGAAGCCGTGATGCCGCTGGACATCCTGCCGACCCAGCTGCTGCGCTACCTGATCGTCGGTGACACCGAGATGGCGCAGAAGCTCGGCTGCCTCGAACTCGACGAAGAAGACCTGGCGCTGTGCACCTACGTGTGCGCCGGCAAGTATGAATATGGCCCGATCCTGCGGGACAACCTCGCCCGTATCGAGAAGGAGGGTTAATCCGTGGGTATTCGTGCATTCCTCGACAAGATCGAGCACAACTTCGAGAAGGGCGGCAAGTACGAGAAGTGGTACGCCCTCTACGAAGCCATCGACACCTTCTTCTACCGTCCTGGCAGCGTGACCAAGACCACCGCTCACGTGCGTGATGGCATCGACCTCAAGCGCATGATGATCACCGTGTGGCTGTGCACCTTCCCGGCCATGTTCTTCGGCATGTGGAACACCGGCTACCAGGCCAACCTGATCTTCGCCCAGAGCCCCGAGCTGCTGGCAGCTCAGGAAGGCTGGCGCTTCGCGCTGATCGGTTCGCTGGCCGGCTTCGATCCGGGCAGCCTGTGGGACAACTTCATCCAGGGCGCTGCTTACTTCCTGCCCGTCTACGCGGTGACCTTCATCGTCGGCGGTTTCTGGGAAGTGCTGTTCGCCTCGATCCGTCGTCATGAGGTCAACGAAGGCTTCTTCGTCACCTCCGTGCTGTTCGCCTTGATCCTGCCGCCGAGCATTCCGCTGTGGCAGGTCGCCCTGGGCATCAGCTTCGGCGTGGTGATCGGCAAGGAAGTGTTCGGCGGTACCGGCAAGAACTTCCTCAACCCGGCGCTGACCGGTCGTGCCTTCCTGTTCTTCGCCTACCCGGCGCAGATGTCGGGTGATGCGGTCTGGACCGCCGTCGACGGTTTCGCCGGCGCGACCTCGCTGAGCTTGGCGGCGTCTGGCGGCATCGAGAACGTGATCAACAACGGCATCACCTGGATGGACGCCTTCGTCGGCACCATTCACGGTTCGCTGGGCGAGACCAGCACCCTGGCCATCGCCATCGGCGGCCTGGTGCTGCTGCTGACCCGCATCGCTTCCTGGCGCATCGTCGTCGGCGTGATGCTGGGCATGATCGGCCTCAGCCTGCTGCTCAACCTGATTGGCTCGGACAGCAACCCGATGTTCGCCATGCCGTGGTACTGGCATCTGGTCGTCGGCGGCTTCGCCTTCGGCATGTTCTTCATGGCCACCGATCCGGTATCGGCGTCCATGACCAACACCGGCAAGTGGATCTTCGGTGCCCTGATCGGCGTGATGGTGGTGTTGATCCGTGTGGTCAACCCGGCCTTCCCCGAGGGCATGATGCTGGCGATCCTGTTCGCCAACCTGTTCGCACCGCTGATCGACCACTTCGTCGTTCAGGCCAATATCAAGCGGAGGCTGGCACGCAATGTCTAGTCAAAAAGAATCCACCGTCCGCACGCTGACGGTGGCCGTGCTGGTGTGCCTCGTGTGTTCGGTATTCGTTGCCGGCGCGGCCATCGCACTGAAGCCGACCCAGGTCGAGAACCGCCTGCTGGACAAGCAGCGCAGCATCCTGGCGATCGCCGGCCTGGCCCAGCCGGGCATGTCCTCGGCGCAGGTCAAGCAGGTGTTCGACGGTGCCATCACCGCCAAGCTGGTGGACCTGGAAACCGGCAAGTTCTCCGACGCCTTCGACCCGATCACCTTCGACCCGCTCAAGGCGGCCAAGGATCCCAAGCTGTCCACGGTACTGAGCGGTAGCGAGGACATCGCCGGGATCAAGCGCCAGGAGCGTTACACCACCGTGTACATGGTGGAGAAGGATGGCCAGGTGGAAACCCTGATCCTGCCGGTGCGTGGCTACGGCCTGTGGTCGACCCTGCACGGCTTCATCGCGGTCAAGGGCGACCTCAACACCGTGGTCGGCATGGGCTTCTACCAGCACGGCGAGACGCCGGGCCTCGGTGGTGAAGTCGACAACCCGAAATGGAAAGGCCAGTGGCCGGGCAAGACCCTGTTCGACGAAGACGGCAAGCTCGCCGTGCAGGTGGTCAAGGGTGGTGTCGACCTACAGAGCCCGCAAGCGACCCATCAGGTCGACGCGCTCGCCGGTGCCACGCTCACCAGCAACGGGGTGGATCATCTGCTGAAGTTCTGGCTCGGCCAGAACGGCTTCGGTCCGTTTATCGCTAACCTGCGCGCAGGGGAGGCCTGATCATGTCGCAGCCGACTATTAAAGAAGTCCTGCTCAACCCGATCTTCAACAACAACCCCATCGGTCTGCAGATCCTCGGGATCTGCTCGGCCCTGGCGGTCACGTCCAACCTGCAGACCGCGCTGGTGATGTCCGCCGCGCTGACCCTGGTCACGGCGTTCTCCAACCTGTTCATCTCGATGATCCGCAGCCAGATCCCCGGCTCGATCCGCATGATCGTGCAGATGGTGATCATTGCCTCCCTGGTGATCGTGGTCGATCAGGTGCTCAAGGCCTATGCCTTCAGCCTGTCCAAACAGCTGTCGGTGTTCGTCGGTCTGATCATCACCAACTGCATCGTGATGGGCCGTGCCGAAGCATTCGCCATGCAGAACCCGCCCGTGCTGTCGTTCTTCGACGGTATCGGTAACGGTCTGGGCTACAGCGCCATGCTGATCGCCCTGGGCGTGATCCGCGAGCTGTTCGGTGCCGGCAAGCTGATGGGCTACGAGATCCTTTCCGTGGTCAACGACGGTGGCTGGTATCAGCCCAACGGCATGCTGCTGCTGCCGCCTTCGGCGTTCTTCCTGATCGGCCTGTTCATCTGGGCCATTCGTAGCTGGAAGAAGGACCAGGTCGAGTCCAATGCCTACAAGATGGCGCCTCAGGTATCCAGCAAGGAGGCCTATTAATGGAACATTACATCAGCCTGTTCGTCCGTGCGGTGTTCGTCGAGAACATGGCGCTGGCGTTCTTCCTCGGCATGTGTACCTTCATCGCCATCTCCAAGAAGGTGGAAACCGCCATCGGCCTCGGCATCGCCGTGGTCGTGGTGCTGGGTATCACCATGCCGGTGAACAACCTGATCTACTCCAACATCCTCAAGGATGGTGCCCTGGCCTGGGCCGGTCTGCCTGACGTCGACCTGTCCTTCCTTGGCCTGCTGACCTTCATCGGCGTGATCGCGGCGATCGTGCAGATCCTGGAAATGACCCTGGATAAGTACGTGCCGTCGCTCTACAACGCCCTGGGGGTGTTCCTGCCGCTGATCACCGTGAACTGCGCCATCATGGGTGGCTCGCTGTTCATGGTCGAGCGTGACTACAACCTGGCCGAAAGCACCGTCTACGGTGTCGGCGCGGGCGTGTCCTGGGCGCTGGCCATCGCCGCGCTGGCGGGCATCCGCGAGAAGCTCAAGTACAGCGATGTACCGGCTGGCCTGCAGGGTCTGGGCATCACCTTCATCACCATCGGTCTGATGTCGCTGGGCTTCATGTCCTTCTCCGGCGTGCAGCTGTAAGGAAAGGATGAACAGATGAATTACGAAATCTTCCTCGCCATCGGCATGTTCACCGCCATCGTGCTCGCGCTGGTGCTGATCATCCTCGCTGCGCGCGCCAAGCTGGTGTCCAGCGGTGACGTGAGCATCGAGATCAACGGCGAAAAAACCATCGTGGTACCGGCCGGCGGCAAGCTGCTGCAGACCCTGGCCGACAACAACATCTTCCTGTCCTCCGCCTGCGGCGGCGGCGGCACCTGCGCGCAGTGCAAGTGCGTCGTCGAGTCCGGCGGCGGCGAGATGCTGTCCACCGAAGAGTCGCACTTCACCCGGCGCGAGGCCCGCGAGGGCTGGCGTCTGTCCTGCCAGACCCCGGTCAAGCAGGACATGAAGATCGAAGTCCCTGAAGAGGTCTTCGGCGTCAAGAAGTGGGAGTGCACCGTCGAGTCCAACCCCAACGTCGCCACCTTCATCAAGGAGCTGACGCTGAAACTGCCGGAAGGCGAGAACGTCGACTTCCGTGCCGGTGGTTACGTGCAGCTGGAATGCCCGCCGCACACCGTCAACTACAAGGACTTCGACATCCAGGAGGAGTACCGCGGCGACTGGGACAAGTTCAACCAGTGGAAGTACGTGTCCAAGGTCGACGAGACCGTGATCCGTGCCTATTCCATGGCCAACTACCCGGAAGAGCGCGGCCTGGTGAAGTTCAACATCCGTATCGCCTCGCCGCCTCCGGGCAAGGACGATCTGCCGCCGGGCAAGATGTCTTCCTACGTGTTCAGCCTCAAGCCGGGCGACAAGATCACCGTGTACGGACCTTTCGGTGAGTTCTTCGCCAAGGACACCGATGCCGAGATGGTCTTCATCGGTGGTGGTGCCGGCATGGCGCCGATGCGTTCGCACATCTTCGACCAGCTCAAGCGCCTGAAGTCCACGCGCAAGATCAGCTTCTGGTACGGCGCGCGCTCCATGCGCGAGTCCTTCTACAACGAAGAGTACGACCAGCTGCAGGCCGAGAACCCGAACTTCCAGTGGCACCTGGCGCTGTCCGATCCGCAGCCGGAAGACAACTGGACCGGCCTCACCGGCTTCATCCACAACGTGCTGTACGAGAACTACCTGAAGGACCACCCGGCTCCGGAAGACTGCGAGTTCTACATGTGCGGCCCACCCATGATGAACGCTGCTGTGATCAAGATGCTGACCGACCTGGGTGTCGAGCCGGAGAATATCCTCCTCGACGACTTCGGCGGCTAAGCATGAGGTCAGCTGTACTTCAGCCCGTTATCGCTGTCGCCCTGGCGGCAGCCCTAACGGGCTGCTTGCATTCTGAACGGATCGAAGAGTTCGGTGGCCCGACCATGGGCAGCACCTATTCGATCAAATACGTCCGCAGTGAAGGTGTCGCGCCACAAGCCGAACTCAAGGCCGCGACCGAGGCGATCCTCGCCGAGATCGACCTGCAGATGTCCACCTACCGTGACGACTCGCTGATCGAGCAGTTCAACCGTGCACCGGCCGGGGCCTGCCAGGCCATGCCGCAGGCTGTGCTGGACCTGGTGCGCGCCGGCGATCGCCTGCACGAAGAGAGCCAGGGCTATTTCGACCTGACCCTCGAACCGCTGCTCGACCTCTGGGGCTTCGGCCCGAGAGGGCAGGGCGAGGCCGTGCCGAGCGAGGAGAAGCTCGCCGAGGTGCGTCAGCGCGTCGGTCAGCAGCGCCTGCGCATCGATGGCGAGCAGCTGTGCAAGGACGCCGACGTGCAGGTCGACTTCAACAGCATCGCCGCCGGCTATGCGGTCGAACGCATCGTCGCGCGCCTGCGCGAGCTGGGCGTCACCAGCTACCTGGTCGAAGCCACGGGTGAGCTCAAGGCGGCTGGCTTCAAGCCCGATGGCAGCCACTGGCGCATCGGCCTGGAGGCACCGCGTGACGACAAGCGCGTGGCCCAGCGCGTGCTGCAACTCGATGGTTACGGTATCTCCACGTCGGGTGATTATCGCAACTACTTCGAGGAGAATGGGCAGCGCTACTCGCATACGCTCGATCCGCTCACCGGGCGCCCCGTCAGCCATACGCTGGCTGCGGTCACCGTGGCCGACCGATCGACCTTGCGCGCCGATGGCTTGTCTACCCTATTGATGGTGCTTGGGCCTGACGCCGGCATGGCGTTCGCCGAGCGCAACGGTATCGCGGCGTTTTTCGTGACGCGTGAGGGCGAGGGCTTCGTCACACATGGCACGGCCGCATTCGAGCAGCTATTCGCTGCAGGAGATGAGCAATGACGTTTCTGGTTGTATTTCTGACCATGGTTCTGGTCGTCGGCATGATGGCCGTCGGCGTGATCATGGGGCGCAAACCCATCGCCGGTTCCTGCGGCGGCATCGCCAACCTGGGCATCGAGAAAGAATGCTCGATCTGTGGTGGCAGCCGCGAGAAGTGCGAAGAGGTCAACCGCGACAAGGCCGATGCGCCGAACACCGACCTGGCTTACGACGCAAGCAAGCGTTGAGTCAGGCGGTATGGATTGACAGCCGGCAGCCGTTATCCACTGCCGGCCCCGCCGAGGGTGCGCCACAAGCGCTCCGGCCTGATCTGAAGGAGTAAACATGGCGGTCTACAACTACGATGTGGTGGTGCTGGGCTCCGGGCCTGCTGGCGAGGGCGCGGCGATGAACGCGGCCAAGGCCGGGCGCAAGGTGGCCGTGGTGGACAACCGTCCGCTGGTCGGCGGCAACTGCACCCACCTGGGCACCATCCCGTCCAAGGCGCTGCGCCACTCGGTGCGGCAGATCATGCAGTTCAACACCAACCCGATGTTCCGCCAGATCGGTGAGCCGCGCTGGTTCTCCTTCCCTGACGTGCTGAAGAGCGCCGAGAAGGTCATCGCCAAGCAGGTCACCTCGCGCACCGGCTACTACGCACGCAACCGTATCGACACCTACTTCGGCACGGCCAGCTTCGCCGACGAGCAGACCATCGAGGTGGTATGCCTCAATGGCGTGGTGGAGAAACTGGTCGCCAAGCAGGTCGTCATCGCCACCGGGTCGCGTCCGTACCGCCCGGCGGACGTCGACTTCCGCCACCCGCGCATCTATGACAGCGACACCATCCTCAGCCTCGGGCATACCCCGCGCCGCCTGATCATCTACGGAGCCGGGGTGATCGGCTGCGAATACGCCTCGATCTTCAGCGGTCTGGGCGTGCTGGTCGACCTGATCGACAACCGCGACCAGCTGCTGAGCTTCCTCGACTCGGAAATCTCCGATGCGCTGAGCTACCACCTGCGCAACAACAACGTGCTGATTCGTCACAACGAGGAGTACGAGCGCATCGAGGGGCTGGAGAACGGCGTCATCCTGCACCTGAAGTCGGGCAAGAAGATCAAGGCCGATGCCCTGCTGTGGTGTAACGGCCGTACCGGCAATACCGATCAGCTGGGGCTGGAGAACATCGGCATCGGCGTCAACAGCCGTGGCCAGATCCAGGTCGACGAGTACTACCGCACCGAGGTGAGCAACATCTACGCCGCGGGCGACGTGATCGGCTGGCCGAGCCTGGCCAGTGCCGCCGCCGACCAGGGCCGTTCCGCCGCTGGCAGCATCGTCGACAATGGCAGCTGGCGTTTCGTCGACGACGTGCCGACCGGCATCTACACCATTCCGGAGATCAGCTCGATCGGCAAGAACGAGCGTGAACTGACCCAGGCCAAGGTGCCGTACGAAGTGGGTAAGGCCTTCTTCAAGGGCATGGCCCGTGCGCAGATCTCGGTCGAGCCGGTGGGCATGCTGAAGATTCTCTTCCACCGTGAAACCCTGGAAGTGCTGGGTGTGCACTGCTTCGGCTACCAGGCCTCGGAGATCGTCCACATCGGTCAGGCGATCATGAACCAGAAGGGTGAAGCCAACAGCATCAAGTACTTCATCAACACCACCTTCAACTACCCGACCATGGCCGAGGCCTATCGCGTCGCAGCGTTCGACGGCCTCAACCGGCTTTTTTGAGCGGCTCCGGCCGGCGGCCTGAGCCGGTCGGGGAGTCAGGCTGGGTAGTGGCTTCCGAGTGGCGCTGGCCGAATCGGGAGAGCTTCTAGCGTCTCAGGCGGCAGCAACGAGAAAACCGGCTCATGGGCCGGTTTTTTCATGTCGGTGTCGTTCGCGATGCTGGCCTGCGTCAGCGCCCTGGGCTGCCTGCGTCACTCAGAGCAGCCGGCCAACTGTTCGGCGATCAAGGCCAATGCTGCCTGAGGCGAGAGCTGGGCGGTATCGACAGTGAATGGCGAGGGTTGCCAGGGCTCATAGTCATGCTGGCTGACCGACTGCCAGGTGGGCGGCACAAGCCCCGGCACGTCGACGACTCGCGACTCTACCCGCTGGCGGTGCCGGGTTTTATCGGAGCAGACGATCTGCACGTTCAGCAAGCGGCTGCCGGCACTGGCTGCCGTTGTGCTCCAGGCCGCGCGGCTTTCCTGCACCGGATTGACGCAGTCGACGACTACCCGGCGACCACTGTTCAGATTGTCCAGGGCGATGGCATTGGCGACCGCATAGCCACTGCTGCCGATATCCGTACCCGTTGCCTGGCTGTTGCGAAGTGCCTGTTCGATACTGTCGATGCGCAGGTAAACAGCGCCCAGGCGGGCCGCCAGCGCCCTCGCGAGGGTGGTCTTGCCGGTGCCTGGAAGGCCGCTGAAAACGATCAGCATCACTCAGCTGCGCAGCGTCTGTACCGCCAGTTCCGGGAAGTCGGTGATGATGCTGTCGGCGCCGAAGTCGGCGAGGCGGCGCATCAGGGCGGCTTCATTGACCGTCCACACCGACACGTGCAGGCCCTGCTTCTGCGCCTTGAGCAGGCGCTCCGGGGTGCACAGCGTCCAGTTCAGGGCCAGCAGGTGGCAGTCGTAGTGCGCCGCCACCTTGAGCGGGTCGAGCCAGGCGTACTCGGCGACCAGGCCCACCTGCAGGTGCGGAGTCAGCTCGCGAGCGGCCTTGAGCACTTCGCGCGAGCTGGAGGTGATGGTGATGCGCTCGCGCAGGCCGAAGCGTTCGGCGAGTTCGGCGATGGCCAGTACGGTGCGTGCCGAGCGTACTTTCGAGGCGCTTTTCACCTCCAGCTGCCAGTGTTCGAACGGGCATTGCTCGAACAGCTCCGCCAGGCGCGGAATCGGGCAGGGGCGCACCCAGCCCGGGCCGCCCTTGCGCGCATCGTACTTCACCAGTTCGGCGGCATCGTGCTCGACCACCTTGCCGCGCAGGCCCGTGGTGCGCTTGAGGGTCGGGTCGTGGATCACCATCAGCTCGCCGTCGCGTGACAGGTGCAGATCCAGTTCGCAACGGCTGACGCCATGCTCCAGGCAGCGCTGGAAGCTGGCGAGGGTGTTTTCCGGGGCTTCGCCCTTGGCGCCGCGATGGCCGTAGATGAGAGTCACTGTTGCTCCTTGGCGGTGTCAGGGGAGCGCGGCTGATGATGGCGCACGCTGTCGATCACGTGATCGTATTCGAAATAGACACTGAAATCGCGGTAATCCCAGCGTGTGATGGGCGGCTGGCCGACGGGCTTGTGCTCCTCGTCCGCGAGGCCGAAGCGCTCCAGTACCGAGCGCTTGGACTCGCCCAGCTTCGGCAGGTTGCGGGCGTCGATGTCGCTGCCCTGGCTGCCGACGGGAATGGCCAGGGTTTCGGCGTGAAGGGTAACGGGGGCGAGCAGAGCGATCAGCAGGGCAAGACGGTACATAGGGATTCCTTGGCGGCGTTCATTCGCGGGCCTGGCGACGTTCCAGAGCCTGTTTCTGCAGGATATGCCGGGCCAGCAACTGGCGCTGTGCGTCGGTCAACGCTTCGAACTCCGTGCCGATCTCGTACTGGCCATTGGCGCGCTGGCTGCAGTGCACGACCTGGGCCCGCAGCAACAGGCCGAGGGCCTGGGGCATCAGCACCATCTTGATCGCCAGGTGACTGCCCGGCGCGACGGCCTGGGCATGGTTGAAGCTGATGCCTCCCTCGGACAACGACACCTGGCGGGGCGCGCCGATATCGCGCAGCAGGCTTTGCGCCACGGCCTGGCCGAGCAGGTCGATGCGCTTGTTGATCACCTTCAGGTAGTTGGCCAGGGTGCGGTCGCGCTCGCTGATGTGACGCAGCAGGTGCTGCGACTCGAAGTCCATCAGGTGCAGGTCGCTGAGCAGGTTGAACAGCGGCGACGGATCGTGAAGTTCGTCGCTGGCCTGGGCTTCGGCGCCTGCCAGCAGGGTGAATTCCAGTGCGATCGTATCTTCGATGCGATAGTATTCGCGGCGATCATCTACATCGTTTGTCGACATGGCGAACCCATGAAAGCAGTGGTGGTCGAAGACCCTGTTGAAAGTCTCGCGAGCTGGATGCATGCAAGGCGAGAGTCGCCGAGGTCGTGCCGTTTACCTGGGTAAACCGGCGCCCCGAGTCGACTTCAACGCAGCAGGCTCGTTGCGCAGCGGACTTTGACTTGTTTCTGAGTGTAAGGCCGCTGATCAGGCCCCGCCACAAGGACGTTTTTCTTTCTCCCGAATCTCTCCGACATGTTCAGACCTCTGTTCGTATTCATCGGTACGCGTTACACGCGGGCCAAGCGACGCAACCACTTCGTCTCCTTCATCTCCCTGACGTCCATGCTCGGCCTCACCCTCGGGGTGATGGTGATGATCCTGGTGCTGTCGGTGATGAATGGCTTCGACCATGAGATGCGCACGCGCGTACTCGGCATGATTCCCCATGCCACCATCGAGTCGGCGACGCCGGTCAGCGACTGGCAGGCCCTGGCGAGCCAGGTCAAGCAGCATCCGCGGGTCGAGGCGCTGGCGCCTTTCACCCAGATGCAGGGCCTGCTGACGCATGACGGCAAGGTGCAGAAGGTGCTGATCAATGCCATCGACCCCGAGCAGGAACGCAAGGTGTCGATCATCGACGGCTTCTTCCAGCAGGGCAGCCTGGACAGCCTGCGCCCCGGCGATTTCGCCATGGTCATCGGCGACAAGGCAGCGGCCAAGCTGGGGGTGAAACTGGGTGACAAGATCACCTTCGTCGCGCCCGAGGTGACGGTCACGCCGGCCGGCATGTTCCCGCGCCTGAAGCGCTTTACCATCACCGGCATCTTCCATGTCGGCGCCGGCGAGATCGACGGCGCGCTGGCGCTGGCCAACATCAGTGACCTGGCCCGCCTGCACCGCTGGCAGCCCGGCCAGGTGCAGGGGCTGCGCCTGAAGTTCGATGATCTGTTCCAGGCACCACGCAGTGCCTGGGAAATCGCCCAGACCCTCGACGGCGATTTCTATGCACGCGACTGGACCCGCACCCACGGCAACCTCTACCAGGCCATCCGCATGGAGAAGACCATGATCGGCCTGTTGTTGCTGCTGATCGTCGCGGTGGCCGCGTTCAACATCATCTCCACCCTGGTGATGGTGGTGAGCGACAAGAAGGCCGACATCGCCATCCTGCGCACCCTCGGCGCCACGCCACGGCAGATCATGGCCATCTTCATGGTCCAGGGCACGGTCATCGGCGTGGTCGGCACCCTCATCGGTGCGCTGCTGGGCATCGTCGCCGCGCTGAATGTCAGCAGCCTGATCGCTGCCATCGAGAAGCTGCTGGGCATCAAGTTTCTCAACGCCGATGTCTATTTCATCGATTACCTGCCTTCGCAGCTGCAGAGCGCCGACGTGGTCATGGTCTGTGCCGCGGCGCTGCTACTGAGCTTCTTCGCCACCCTGTATCCGGCCTGGCGCGCCGCGCGCACCCAGCCCGCCGAGGCCCTGCGTTATGAGTGAATCCATGAGTCAGAACGCCATGAAACAGCAAAATGCCGTGCTCAGCTGCCGCAACCTGAGCAAGCGCTATGACGAGGGCCCCGAGTCGGTGGTCGTGCTCGACGGTCTGGAGCTGGAACTGCTGGCCGGCGAACGCGTCGCCATCGTCGGCAGCTCCGGTTCGGGCAAGAGCACCCTGCTGAACATGCTCGGTGGCCTGGATACGCCGAGCGAGGGCAGCGTCTGGCTGGCCGGCGAGCAGCTGTCGGCACTGAGTGAGACGGCACGCGGCCTGCTGCGCAATCGTGCCCTGGGCTTCGTCTACCAGTTCCACCATCTGCTGGCAGAGTTCACCGCGCTGGAGAACGCCTGCATGCCGCTGCTGATCGGCAAGACGCCGATCGCCGAGGCACGTGAGCGTGCTACCCAGCTGCTCGAACGCGTCGGTCTGGGCCATCGCCTCAATCACAAGCCGGCCGAACTGTCCGGCGGCGAGCGCCAGCGTGTGGCGATTGCCCGCGCGCTGGTCAACCGTCCGGGCCTGGTGCTGCTCGACGAGCCTACCGGCAACCTCGACCAGCACACCGCCGAAGGTATCCAGGAGCTGATGCGCGAGCTGAGCCGCGACTCCAACACCGCGTTCCTGGTGGTGACCCACGACATGCAGCTGGCCCGGCAGATGGATCGCGTGCTGAGCCTGCAGGACGGCAAACTGGTGAGCATCTGATGTTTCGTCCGCTGAGTATCTTCATCGGCGCTCGCTACACACGGGCCAAGCGCCGCAATCATTTCATCTCCTTCATTTCGCTGACCTCGATGATCGGCCTGGGCCTGGGTGTCCTGGCGATGATCGTGGTGCTCTCGGTGATGAACGGCTTTCAGCGGGAAATGAGCTCGCGCATCCTCGGCATGGTGCCGCACGCGATGCTCTACGGTGAGCAGCCGGTGGCCGACTGGCAGGCGCTGGCGGACAAGGCCATGGCCAATCCGCAGGTGCTGGCTGCTGCGCCCTATGCCGAGCTGGAGGGCATGCTCTCGCACCGTGGGGTGATGCAGCCGATCCAGATTCACGGCATCGATCCGGCGCAGGAGGGCAAGGTGTCGATCCTGCCCGGCCATATCCGCCAGGGCAGCCTGAGTAACCTGCAGCCCGGCGAGTTCGGCGTGGTGATCGGCGATATCACCGCGCGCCGTTTCGGCTTGCAGGTCGGCGACAAGCTGACGCTGATCATTCCCGAGCTGAGCAGCGCGCCGGGTGGTGTCACGCCGCGCATGCAGCGTCTGAACGTGGCGGCGATCTTCAAGGTCGGCGCCGAGCTGGACAGCTCGCTGGCGCTGATCAACGTCGCCGATGCCGCCAGCATGCAGCGCCTGCCGGAGGGCACGGTGCCGGGTATCCGCCTGGCGCTGAAGGACCTCTACCAGGCGCCGCAGGTGTCCAAGGCACTGGTGGCCGAGCTGGGCAGTGGCTACCGCGCCGATGACTGGACCCACACCCAGGGCAGCCTGTTCAGCGCGATGAAGATGGAGAAGACCATGATCGGCCTGCTGTTGCTGCTGATCGTCGCCGTGGCGGCGTTCAACATCATCGCCACGCTGATCATGGTGGTCGCCGACAAGGGCGGCGACATCGCCATCCTGCGTACGCTGGGCGCCACGCCACGGCAGATCATGGCGATCTTCATGGTGCAGGGTTCGGTGATCGGCCTGGTCGGCACCCTGTTCGGCACCGTGTTCGGCGTGCTGGCCGCACTGAACGTCAGTGCGCTGGTGGCCTGGCTGGAATCCTTCGCAGGGCAGCAGGTGCTGAGTTCCGACGTGTATTTCATCAGCAGCCTGCCTTCGGAGTTGCAGTGGCTGGACGTGGCGCTGATCTGTTCCGCTGCGCTGCTGCTCAGCTTCCTTGCCACGCTCTATCCCTCCTGGCGCGCCGCCCAGGTGCAGCCGGCCGAAGCCCTGCGCTACGAGTGAGCCGCTTCACCACCACCCGGCCAGGTGCAGCGCCAGCACGGCGAAGGCGACGGCGAACAGGTAGCGCAGCGTGCGCAGCACCGCCGGGCGCTGCAGCAGATGCTGGCGCAGCGCTGCGGCGAACAGCCCGTAGACGCTGAATACGGCGAAGGTCACTGCCATGAACAGCCCGCTGAGTGTCAGCAGGTGCTGCATGGCATGCGCCTGGCCGGGCTTGAGGAACTGCGGCAGGAAGGCCAGGAAGAAGATCGACAGCTTGGGGTTGAGCAGGTTGAGCGCGACGCCCGAGCGTATCAGCGTGGCGTTCGAACGTGCGCCCTGATTCGCCTGCAGCTGCAGCGGACCCTGCTCACGCAACATGCCCCAGGCCATCCACAACAGGTAGAGCGCGCCGCCGTAGCTGAGTGCTTGCAGCGCCAGGGGGCTGGCGTAGAGCAGGGCGGCCAGTCCGCTGACGGCGGCCAAGGCATGTGGCGCGCAGCCCAGGGTGCAGCCGAAGGCCGCTACCAGGCTGGCGCGCCAGCCCTGTGCCAGGCCGGCGGCGATGGTGTAGACCACGCCGGTGCCTGGCGAGGCCACCACCAGCAGTGAGGTGAGAAGAAACTCGAGACTCATGCCGCCGGCCCTCCCTGGTCGTTCGGGCCTGTGTTGCGATCGTGCCTGTGCATGGGGCTTTCCCTGTGACGAGTGAGCCCGCAGTCTGTCGAGTCGTGTTCCGGACGATCTTGAACGAAATTGCAGGGGTGCTCAGCGTCCCGGGCGGGCGTACAGTCCTGGGGTGAAGCCGAAGCAGCGCACGAAGTGGCGGCTCATGTGGCTCTGGTCGGCAAAGCCCGCAGTGGCCGCAGCCTCGGCCAGGGGCAGGCCGGCGGCTACCAGCTGGCGCGCCTTGAGCAGGCGTCGTTGCAGCAGGTAGGCGTGGGGTGTCAGTCCAGTCAGGCGGGAGAAGGCGCGCACTAGCTGGAAGCGGCTGAGCTGCGCCTGCTCCGCCAGCAGCGCCAGCGTCAGGGGTGCCATGGGGTCGTCGTCGATCAGCGTCTTGGCTCGGCTGGCACCGTTTCCGGCGGCCAGAGGCTTGCCCGGGCGGTATTCCAGGAGGTGCGCGAGCAGCACCGGCAGGGTCTGCTCGCCGGCCAGTTGCGCCGCTGGCATGCCTGGCTGGGCGATGGCCCGGTACAGCGCCGCGAAGGCATGGCTGGCCTGGCACTTGCGCAGTACCGGATAGGCCAGTTCGCTGGGCGTCGGACCGCCGTCACTGGCCATGTCGGCGAAGGCCTGGGCGATCCGCTCGGGCTCGAAGTACAGCATCCGCCAGCGCCGGGCGTTGCCACCCAGTGGTGCGCCATCGTGGACTTCACCGGGGTTGAGCGAGATCAGGTCGCCGGCTTGCGCCTGTACCTGGCCCCGGCCGCTGGCCGAGCGCTGGGCGCCCTGGAGGATCTGGCCGATGCCGAACTGTTCGTGGATATGGCGTGCGAAGCTGCGGGCGGAGTCGGCCTCGACGATCTCCACACCCAGCCCGCTCAGACGTCGTATGCGAAAGCCCGGCTCGTTCATGCGTATCCGTCTCCTGGCGCCATGCTGCGCCTGGCTGAGGTTACTGCTGCTGCTGCTGCTGCTGCTGGCGGCGACGCTCCTGGCGCTTGCGCCAGCTGCGCTGCACCCACCAGCGCCAGTACGCCATGGTCAGCACGTAGCCGAGCACGGCGAGGATCAGGCCCGCCACGAAGGAGCCCAGCAGCAACGGTTTCCACAGCATCGACAGCTCGGCGGTGATCCACTCCAGGCTGAGGTGGCTGGGCATGCGCACGGCGGGTGAGTTGCTCAGCCAGGCGCCGAACTTGTAGGTGCAGTAGAACACCGGCGGCATGGTGATCGGGTTGGTCAGCCAGACCAGGCCGATGGAAATGGGCAGGTTCGCCCGCAGGGGAATCGCCACCGCAGCGGCGGCCAGCATCTGCATGGGCATGGGGATCATCGCCCAGAACAGGCCGATGGCCATGCCGCGGGCGACCGAATGGCGGTTGAGGTGCCAGAGATTGGGGTCGTGGATGAGCTTGCCGAGAAAGCGCAGGGACTTGTTACCCTTGATACTGTCGGGGTTGGGCAAGTAGCGCTTGAATAAACGACGCGGCATGAAGAGTCTCTGGGCAGGCAAAAGCGCCGATATTATGCACGGATTCGTCATCGTCAGCGTTTCCATATTGTGACCTAAGTTGAGCGCCGGATGCGCTCGGCTGAGCTCGACGAGCAGGGAGGCTCGATGCGTACAGGGATGTTGGCGCTGGCCCTGGGTTTGCTGGCGTTGCGCTTTCTGCCGGGCCTGCCGTCCGCCGGGATGCTGCTGCTCATGGCCGCTTGCGCGCTCGCGCTGCTGTTCTCGCGGGGCTATCCCCTGGGCTTCTTCCTGCTGGGGCTGGCCTGGGCCTGCTGCTCCGCGCAATGGGCACTGGATGATCGCCTGGGCGTGGCGCTGGATGGGCGCACCCTGTGGCTGGAAGGGCAGGTGGTCGGCTTGCCGGAAGCGGCCGACGGTGTGCTTCGCTTCCAGTTGCAGGACGCCCGTTCACGGCGTGCCGAACTGCCCGCCAGGATGCGCCTGGCCTGGTACGGCGGGCCACCGGTGCTGGCTGGCGAGCGTTGGCGTCTGGCAGTCAATCTCAAGCGTCCCCATGGCCTGGTCAATCCGCAGCGTTTCGATTACGAAGCCTGGCTGCTGGCCCAGCGCATCGGCGCCACGGGGACGATCAAGGCGGGTGAGCGCCTGGCCCCGGCTATTGGCCTGGGCAACTGGCGCGACGCCCTGCGCCAGCACCTGCTGGCGGTGCCCGCCTGGGGACGGCAGGGCGGCATTGCCGCACTGGTGCTCGGCGATGGCTCCGGCCTGACGGCGGAGGACTGGCGTCTGTTGCAGCACACCGGCACCGTCCACCTGATGGTTATCTCCGGGCAGCACATCGCCCTGCTGTCCGGTTTCCTCTATGGACTGGTGGCGCTGCTGGCCAGGCTCGGGGTTTGGCCGCAGCGCCTGCCGTGGTTGCCTTGCGCCTGCGCGCTGGCCCTGGGCGGCGCGCTGATCTATGGCCTGCTGGCCGGCTTCGAGGTGCCGGTGCGCAGGGCCTGCGTGATGGTTGCCCTGGTGCTGTTGTGGCGCCTGCGCTTTCGTCACCTGGGCGCTGCCTGGCCGCTGTTGGCGGCTCTGCTGGTGGTGCTGTTGCTGGAGCCGCTGGCGTCCCTGCAGCCGGGCTTCTGGCTGTCGTTCTCGGCGGTCGCCGTGCTTGCGCTGGCCTTTGCCGGGCGGCTGGGTGCCTGGGGCTGGTGGCGCGGGCTGACACGTGCGCAATGGACCACGGCGATCGGCCTGTTGCCGATGATGTTGATCCTCGGGCTGCCGGTCAGCAGCAGCGGGCCTCTGGCCAATCTGCTCGCCGTGCCCTGGGTAGGGCTTGTGGTGGTGCCGCTGGCGCTGTTCGGTACGCTGCTGTTGCCGGTACCTCTGCTCGGCGAGGGCTTGCTGTGGCTGGCCGGCGGGGCATTGCAGCTGCTCTTCGTGCTGCTCGGCCTGATCGCCGGCTGGTTGCCCGCCTGGCTGCCCAGCGAGTTGCCGTGGTGGGTCTGGTCGTTGGCGGCGCTGGGGGCGGCGTTGCTGTTGCTGCCTGCCGGTGTGCCACTGCGCTTGCCGGGGCTGGCGTTGCTGCTGCCCGCGCTGCTGGTGCCAGCGCAAGGACCCGAGGACGGGCAGGCCGACGTCTGGGTCCTGGATGTCGGCCAGGGTTTGTCGGTTCTGGTGCGGACCCGCGAGCACAGCCTGCTGTACGACGCCGGGCCGCGCTTCGGTGACTTCGACAGCGGCGAACGTATCGTCCTGCCGTCGCTGCGTGCGCTGAACCTCCGGCGGCTCGACCTGCTGGTGGTCAGCCACGCCGACAACGATCATGCCGGTGGGGCGACGGCCGTGGCGGCTGGCATGCCGGTGGCGCGGGTCATCAGTGGCGAGCCGGCGCGTCTCGCGCGAAGCCTGGCTGCCGAGGTCTGTGAGTCCGGGCGCAGTTGGCAGTGGGATGGCGTGACCTTCAGGTTGTGGCAATGGCCGCAGGCGGCGCCAGGCAACCCGCGTTCCTGTGTATTGCAGGTGGAGGCCGAGGGGGAGCGCTTGCTGTTGACCGGCGACATCGATGCCGCGGCCGAACAGGCGCTGGTGCAATCGGCCTTCCCGCTGGCGTCGCACTGGCTGCTGGCTCCGCATCACGGCAGCCGCAGTTCCTCCAGCCAGCGCTTCATCGACGCGGTCGGGCCGCAGCACGTGCTGATCACGCGCAGCCGGCACAATGCCTTCGGCCATCCGCACCCGCAGGTGCTGGCGCGTTACCGGGCGGCGGGCGTGGCGGTGCATGACACCGCGTATGCCGGTGCGCTGCATCTGCGCCTGGGCAAGTGGCTCGCGCCGCGCGGGTTGCGAAGCGAGGCACGCTTCTGGCGGGAAAAATGAGAACGGCGGCGGTCGGCGGGTGACCCACCCTATGCTAGAGTGGCGCCACTTTTTCGAGGGGGAATCTCTACCGTGTGGGAACTGGTCAAAGCTGGCGGCTGGATGATGCTGCCGATCATTCTCTGTTCCATCGCTGCTGCCGGTATCGTTGCCGAGCGCCTGTGGACCCTGCGGCCCGCCCGCGTCACGCCGGCCAATCTGCTGGCCCAGGTATGGCGCTGGATCAAGGACAAGAAACTGAACAACCAGAAGCTCAAGGAGCTGCGTGAGCATTCGCCGCTCGGGCAGATCCTGGCTGCTGGCCTGGCCAACTCCAAGCATGGTCGCGAGATCATGAAAGAGTGCATCGAAGAGGCCGCCGCCCGCGTCATTCATGATCTGGAGCGCTACCTCAATGCCCTCGGCACCATCGCCGGCATCGCACCGTTGCTCGGCCTGCTCGGTACCGTGCTGGGCATGATCGAAATCTTCAGCTCCTTCATGGGCGCGGGCATGGCCAATGCGCCGATGCTCGCCGGCGGTATCTCCAAGGCGCTGATCACCACTGCGGCAGGCCTGATCGTGGCGATCCCGGCGCTGTTCTTCCACCGCTACCTGCAACGTCGTGTCGACGAGCTGGTGGTGGGCATGGAGCAGGAGGCGATCAAGCTGGTGGAGATGGTGCAAGGTGACCGTGACGTCGACCTGGGCGAGGGCAAGGCGTGAAATTCCGGCGCAAACCGCGGGAGAACGTCGAGATCAACCTGGCCTCGTTGATCGACGTGGTGTTCATCCTGCTGCTGTTCTTCGTGGTCACCACTACCTTCACCCGTGAGACCCAGCTCAAGGTCGATCTGCCCGAGGCGGTCAGTGGCACGCCACCGGAGCAGACCGAGCTCAAGCAGGTCGAAGTGCTGATCGCTGCCGACGGCGCCTATTCGGTGAACGGCAAGGCCCTGCTGGAAAGCAACCTGAGCAACCTGATGGCGGCGCTGCAGAAAGAGTCCGGCGGTGACAACAGCCTGCCGCTGATCATCAGCGCCGATGGCAAGACCCCGCATCAGGCGGTGATCACGGCCATGGATGCCGCCGGCAAGCTGGGCTTCGCACACCTGCGCATGACCACGGTGGAAGCACAGGAAGCGCCCTGATTGAGCGTCGCCGATCGCTTGCTCGAGGCCTGGTACCGCGGCCACCCGGCGCTGGCGCTGCTGCGCCCGCTGGAGTGGCTGTACCGCCGCGTGGTGCAGGGCAAGCGCGCGCGTTTCCTGGCGGGCGAGGGTGACATCTACCGCGCCCCCGTGCCGGTGCTGGTGGTGGGTAACGTCACCGTCGGCGGCACTGGCAAGACCCCGCTGATCCTCTTTCTCATCGAACATTGCCGGGCTCGCGGCCTCAGGGTCGGCGTGGTCAGTCGTGGCTATGGCGCCACGCCGCCGAGCCTGCCCTGGCGTGTGCGTGCCGAGCAGCCTGCGGCGCAGGCCGGTGACGAGCCGCTGTTGATCGTGCAGCGCACGGATGTGCCGCTGATGATCGACCCGGACCGCAGTCGCGCCGTGCGGGCGCTGCTGGCCGAGGAACCGCTGGACCTGATCCTCTGCGACGATGGCCTGCAGCACTATCGCCTGGCGCGCGACCTGGAGCTGGTGCTGATCGATGCCGCACGTGGCCTGGGCAATCGCCGCTGCCTGCCGGCGGGGCCACTGCGCGAGCCTGCCGAGCGTCTGCTGGCGGTCGATGCGGTGCTGTACAACGGCGCCGAGGCGGATCGCGCCGACGGCTACGCCTTCCAGCTGCAGCCCAGTGCGCTGGTCAACCTGGCCAGCGGCGAGCGCGTCGCGCTCGAACATTTTCCGACGGGGCAGGCGGTGCATGCAGTGGCCGGCATCGGCAATCCGCAGCGTTTCTTCAATACCCTCGAAGCGCTAAACTGGCGGCCGGTTCCGCACCCCTTCGCCGACCATGCCCAGTACGATCTGGCGCAGCTCAGCTTCGAGCCATCGCTGCCGCTGCTGATGACGGAGAAGGATGCGGTGAAATGCCGGGCCTTCGCCGCCGCCGACTGGTGGTATCTGGCTGTCGATGCCGTGCCCACGCAGGCCTTCGTCGACTGGCTGGATGCGGAGCTGACCCGTCTCATACCGGGGTCTTCGTAACCCCATCCAAGGACTGCGTCATGGACCTCAAACTGCTCGATATCCTCGCCTGCCCGATCTGCAAGGGCCCGCTGCAGCTCTCCGAAGACAAGACCGAACTGATCAGCAAGGGCGCCGGCGTGGCCTACCCGATTCGCGACGGCATTCCGGTGATGCTGGAGAGCGAAGCCCGTACCCTGACCACTGACGAGCGTCTGGACAAGTAAATGAGCGCTGCCTTCACTGTCGTCATTCCCGCCCGTTACGCCTCTACCCGCCTGCCAGGCAAGCCGCTGCAGGACATCGCCGGCAAGCCTATGGTCCAGCATGTCTGGGAGCAGGCGCGCAAGAGTTCGGCCAGCCGGGTGGTCATCGCCACCGACGATGCCCGCATCGTCGAGGCCTGTACCGCGTTCGGCGCCGAGGTGCTGCTGACCCGCGAGGATCACAACTCCGGCACCGACCGCCTGGCCGAGGTCGCCACCCAGCTCGGATTGTCCGCCGATGCCATCGTGGTCAACGTGCAGGGCGACGAACCGCTGATTCCGCCGCTGATCATCGATCAGGTGGCGGCCAACCTGGCGGCCAATCCGCAGGCCGGCATCGCCACGCTGGCGGAGCCGATCGAGGACGTCGCGGCGCTGTTCAACCCCAATGTGGTCAAGGTGGTGGCCGACAAGAACGGTCTGGCCCTGACCTTCAGCCGTGCGCCGCTGGCCTGGGCGCGCGATGCCTTCGCCAGGAGCCGCGACGTGCTGCCGCAAGGCGTGCCGTACCGCCGCCACATCGGTATCTACGCCTACCGTGCCGGTTTTCTGCATGACTTCGTCGCCTGGGGCCCGTGCTGGCTGGAAGACACCGAGTGCCTGGAGCAGCTGCGCGCGCTCTACAACGGTGTGCGCATCCATGTCGCCGATGCCCTCGAAGCGCCGGCCGCCGGCGTGGATACCGCCGAAGACCTGGAACGGGTTCGTCACCTGCTGGGGGCCTGATGAAGGTTCTCTTCGTTTGCCTGGGCAACATCTGTCGCTCGCCCACCGCCGAAGGCGTCTTCCGTCACAAGCTGCGCGCAGCCGGTCTGGAAGGGCAGGTGCAGGTGGATTCCGCCGGCACCGGTGACTGGCACGTGGGCAAGGCGCCGGACAGCCGCACCCGCCAGGCGGCGCAGCGTCGCGGCTATGACCTGTCGGCGCAACGTGCGCGCCAGGTCGAGGCCGCGGACTTCCAGCGCTTCGACCTGATCCTGGCCATGGACCAGAGCAACCTGCGCAATCTGCAGGCGCTGCGTCCGGCCGGCGCCCGTGCCGACCTCGATCTGTACCTGCGTCGTTTCGACCTGGCCCTGGACGAGGTGCCGGACCCGTACTACGGCGGTGAGGATGGCTTCGAGCAGGTGCTGGACCTGATCGAGCAGGCCAGCGATGCATTGCTGATCGAGATCAAGGGGCGCTTGTGACACTCAACCTGCAGAGCGACATGTCGCTCAAGCCGTTCAACAGTTTCGGCGTCGATGTGCGTGCGCGGCTGTTCGCCGAGGCGCATGACGATGCCGAGGTGCGCGAGGCGCTGAGCCTGGCCGAACAACGGGGCCTGCCCCTGCTGGTGGTCGGCGGTGGCAGCAACCTGCTGCTGACGGGCGATGTCGAGGCGCTGGTGCTGCGTATGGCCAGTCGTGGCCTGCGGGTTCTCGACGATGCTGGCGAGCAGGTGCTGGTCGAGGCCGAGGCCGGCGAACCCTGGCATCCGTTCGTGCAGTGGAGTCTGGCGCAGGGCTTCAGTGGCCTGGAGAACCTCAGCCTGATTCCCGGCACCGTCGGTGCTGCGCCGATGCAGAACATCGGTGCCTATGGCGTGGAGGTCAAGGACCTGTTCGCTGGGCTGACCGCGCTGGATCGCCACAGCGGCGAGCTGCGCGAGTTCGCGCTGGAGGAGTGTGCCTTTGCCTACCGCGACAGCCTGTTCAAGCGTGAGGCCGGGCGCTGGTTGATCCTGCGCGTGCGTTTTTGCCTGGCTCGCCAGGCCGCGCTGCGTCTGGACTATGGTCCGGTGCGCCAGCGCCTGGTTGAAATGGGGATCGAGGTGCCGACGGCGAGTGATGTCAGTCGGGCGATCTGCGCCATTCGCGGCGAGAAACTGCCGGACCCGGCCGAGCTGGGCAACGCCGGCAGCTTCTTCAAGAACCCGGTGGTGTCGTTCGAACTGGCCGAGCGCATTCGTGCGCAGCACGCCGATCTGGTCAGCTATCCGGCGGGCGATGGCCTGGTCAAGCTGGCGGCCGGCTGGCTGATCGAGCGGGCAGGGTGGAAGGGCTTTCGTGACGGGGATGCCGCAGTGCATCGCCTGCAGGCGCTGGTGCTGGTCAACCATGGCCACGCCACGGGCGCGCAACTGTTGGCCCTGGCACAGCGCATCCAGGGCGATGTGCTGGCGCGATTCGGCGTCGCCCTGGAAATCGAACCCAACGTTCTCTGACGTGCTCCTGGAGCATGCGCTGCTCCAGGCACTTCACTCGCGGTGGCGGAAAGCGGACATGAAAAAGGGGATGCCTAGGCATCCCCTTTTTGCGTACCGCCGGAGGATCAAACCTGAGGTTTGATCTCCTCCTTCTCGGCGGCCGCTTCTTCTTCCGGCTGTGCCTGTTCTACCGCTTCGCTCGCAACCTGCTCGCTGGCAGCAGGGGCCGCTTCAGCGCTCGGCTCGACGGCAGGGGCTGCCTCTTCGCTTTCGCTTGCAGTGGCGCTCGGCTCTTCAACCGGGGCGCTTTCCGCGACTACCGGCTCGTTCTGCTCGGCCGGTGCGGCGGCGGCAGCTTCGGCGGCTTCACGGGCCAGGCGCTCGGCTTCGCGCTGACGACGACGCACTTCGCGCGGGTCGTTCGAGGCACGGCCGGTGGCATTGGCCGGGACTGCTTCCGCTGCCGGAGCGACTTCCTCGGCTACTGCCGGAGCAGGTTCCTGGGCGGCTTCGACGACCGGCTCGGGCTGTGCAGCCGGCTCGACAGCAGGGGCTTCGACGGTTGCCGGCTCTTCGGCTGCAGCGGCAGGGGCTGCCTCGACCGCCGGTTCGGCGATCACAGCGCTCTCGACCGCTTCGCTCGCTGGGGCTTCGGCTGGCGCCTCGACCGGCTGTGCGGCAGGCACTTCAGCCTCGACGGCCTCGACGGCCTCGACTGCTGGCGCTTCTGCGGCCGGCGCTTCGCTGGCGACGGCTTCGCTGTTGTCGACGCTTTCTGCTACGACCGCAGCGGCAGTGGCGCCTGCGACCGGGGTGGCGGCCTGGGCGTCGTTGCCAGCGGCTTCGCTGTTCTCGGCGCTCTCGATCAGGTTGCCATCGGCATCACGCTGACGCTCGCGACGGTTGCTGCGGCGACGCTGACCGCGAGAGCGACGACGCGGGCGCTCGCCTTCAGCGTTACCCTGCTCGTCGTCTTGCAGTTGCTCTTCGTTCGGCAGCGCTTCGTCCTGTACGGCCTCGGCCTGCTCGGCGCGCGGCTGGCGCTCCTCGCGTGGCGGACGCTGACGCTCCTGGCGCTCGCCGCGTGGCTGGCGTTCGGCGCGCTGCTCTTCGCGTTGCTCGTTGCCAGCGTCCAGCGGCTCGCGCAGTTCGCGCACGCGCTCTTCACGCGGGGCACGCTCTTCGCGCGGTTTGCGCTCGCGACGGTTCTCCTGGCCTTCGCGCGGTGCGCGTTCTTCACGCGGAGCACGCTCTTCGCGCGGCTGGCGCTCTTCACGGGGCTCGCGGGCCTGACGCTCTTCACGCGGGGCGCGCTCTTCACGAGGCTTGCGCTCGTCGTCACCACGGCGACCGCCGCGGTTACGGCTCTGCTGGCGACCGTTGCGACGCTCTTCGCGCGGCGGACGCTCCTTGCTCTTCTTCTCGACCACCGCCGGCTGGACTTCTTCTTCCTTGCCGGCGAACAGGCTGACCAGCGACTTCACCAGGCCCTTGAGCAGGCTCGGCTCCGGTGCGCTGACGGGAGCCAGTGGCGCCTGCGCCTGCGGCTCGGCGGCGACCGGCGCGTTGCTGCGCGGTGCGGCCTTGATCGCGGCTTCCTGGCGAACCAGGGTGCGAGTGGCGGCGGCGGGGTGGGCGGCTGCGTCCTCGGCCTCGGTGGTGGCGGCGATTTCGTAGCTGGTCTGGCTGCTCAGGGCTTCCGGACTGTCATCACGCAGGCGCTGGACTTCGAAGTGCGGCGTTTCCAGGTGATCGTTCGGCAGGATCACGATGCGCGCGCGGGTGCGCAGTTCGATCTTGGTGATCGAGTTGCGCTTCTCGTTGAGCAGGAAGGCGGCGACCGGGATCGGTACCTGGGCGCGGACTTCGGCGGTGCGATCCTTCAGCGCTTCTTCTTCGATCAGGCGTAGGATGGCCAGCGACAGGGATTCGACGTCGCGGATGATGCCTTGACCGTTGCAGCGCGGGCAGACGATGCCGCTGGTCTCGCCGAGGGACGGACGCAGGCGCTGACGGGACATTTCCAGCAGACCGAAGCGCGAGATGCGGCCAACCTGAACGCGGGCGCGGTCGGCTTCCAGGGCTTCGCGGACTTTCTCTTCCACGGCGCGCTGGTTCTTCGCCGGGGTCATGTCGATGAAGTCGATGACGATCAGGCCGCCGATGTCACGCAGGCGCAGCTGGCGGGCGATTTCCTCGGCCGCTTCCAGGTTGGTCTGCAGGGCGGTTTCTTCGATGTCGCTGCCTTTGGTGGCGCGCGCCGAGTTGATGTCGATGGACACCAGGGCCTCGGTCGGGTCGATGACGATGGAGCCGCCGGACGGCAGCTTCACTTCACGCTGGAAGGCGGTTTCGATCTGGCTTTCGATCTGGAAGCGGTTGAACAGCGGCACGCTGTCTTCGTACAGCTTGATCTTGCTGGCGTACTGCGGCATCACCTGCTGGATGAAGGACAGGGCTTCTTCCTGGGCTTCGACGCTGTCGACCAGCACTTCGCCGATGTCCTGGCGCAGGTAGTCGCGGATGGCGCGGATGATGACGTTGGATTCCTGGTAGATCAGGAACGGGGCAGGGCGGCTGGTGGAGGCTTCCTTGATGGCGCTCCACAGTTGCAGCAGGTAATCGAGGTCCCACTGCATTTCTTCGCTGGAGCGGCCCAGGCCGGCGGTGCGCACGATCAGGCCCATGTCGGCCGGAGCGTCGAGGCCATTGAGCGCTTCACGCAACTCGTTGCGCTCTTCGCCTTCGATGCGGCGGCTGATGCCACCTGCGCGCGGGTTGTTCGGCATCAGGACCAGGTAGCGGCCGGCCAGGCTGATGAAAGTGGTCAGGGCCGCGCCCTTGTTGCCGCGTTCTTCCTTCTCGACTTGGACGATGACTTCCTGGCCTTCCTTGAGTACGTCCTTGATATTGACGCGGCCGCCTTCAGGGGCCTTGGAGAAGTATTCGCGAGAGATTTCTTTGAGGGGGAGGAAGCCGTGACGTTCGGAACCGAAATCGACGAAGGCGGCTTCAAGGCTGGGTTCGACGCGAGTGATGCGGCCTTTGTAGATGTTGGCCTTCTTCTGTTCGCGGGCGCCGGACTCGATGTCCAGGTCGTAGAGTTTTTGGCCATCTACCAGGGCAACACGCAACTCTTCGGGCTGAGTCGCGTTAATCAGCATTCTTTTCATGTGGTACCAATGGGCTCCGGGCTAGCGGAAGCCACGTTAGGCACACACGACTATCAGAGTCGGTGTCAGGCGCGTCAGAAACGGTCGTAAATCGTTCCACTGTCTAGCGACGGTCGGCCATCGAGGGCCGCGGTCGCGACGGACGTCTCCTGCTTGCTGTGGTGACAGAAAGCACTCAGTCAGGAGGAGGAATCAACTGGCGGAAGCGGACGAGATGAGGCGTCTTTGATCAAGCTATGAGCTACGCAGTCCGACAGTTGTACATCTCCACCCTACACGTATCGCTGAAAATCGGGTGCCGCGCGCGGATTCCGCAGCGGTTGTCAGTTACCGCGACCGCCCCACTGGGCGAGTCGCGCATCATACTCAAGGCGTTGTTTCCGAATTCTTCACGGCCTTTTGCGGCCTTCTAACACTGAACAATCCGTCGGACGGCCTCACGTCCTGAAAGGGTTGCGCGGGCAGGGGATGGCAAGTTTGGCGATCATCCGCAAGCCAGGCCACTTTTGGCGGCGTTCGCGACTATAGCAGCAATGATTAAGTGCTTCAATTCCATAAAAAATTGTTATGATTGCGCGATGACTACTCCTGCCTCTCCAACCTCCGGCGTCCAGCTGATCGAGGTTGCACCGGAACTCGCCGGCCAACGCATCGACAATTTCCTCCGGACACAGCTCAAGGGCGTGCCCAAGACCCTGATTTACCGCATCCTGCGCAAGGGCGAAGTGCGCGTGAACAAGGGGCGCATCAAGCCCGAGTACAAGCTGCAGGCTGGCGACGTGGTGCGGGTGCCACCGTTGCGCCTGGCCGAGCGCGATGAGCCCGAGCCGCTGGCTCAGGGCCTGCTGGAGCGCCTCGAAGCAGCCATCGTCTACGAGGACAAGGCGCTGATCGTGCTGAACAAGCCGGCGGGTATCGCCGTGCATGGTGGTAGCGGCCTGAACTATGGGGTGATCGAGGCGTTTCGCCAGCTGCGCCCCGATGCCAAGGATCTGGAGCTGGTGCACCGCCTGGATCGTGATACCTCGGGTCTGCTGATGATCGCCAAGAAACGCAGCATGCTGCGTCATCTGCATGAAGCGCTGCGCGGTGATGGCGTCGACAAGCGCTACATGGCGCTGGTGCGCGGGCACTGGGCGACGGCCAAGAAGCAGGTCAATGCGCCGCTGCAGAAGAGCAATCTGCGTTCCGGCGAGCGCATGGTCGAGGTCGATGGTGAAGGCAAGGAGGCGCTGACGCTGTTCCGCGTGCTGCGCCGCTTCGGTGACTTCGCCACCCTGGTCGAGGCCAAGCCGGTCACCGGGCGTACCCACCAGATCCGTGTGCATGCCAAGCATGCCGGGCACTCCATCGCCGGTGATTCCAAGTACGGCGATGACGAATTCACGCGTGAGATTCGCGAGCTGGGCGGCAAGCGCCTGTTCCTGCATGCCTACGAGCTGCATGTGCCGCTGCCGGATGGTGGCGTGCTGAAGCTCGAGGCACCGGTGGACGAGGTGTGGGCCAGGACCCTGGAGCGTCTGAGTGCCTGACTATCAACTGCTGGTCTTCGATTGGGATGGCACGCTGGTCGACTCCATCGGCCGCATCGTCGAGGCCATGCATCGCGCTGCCGATATCACTGGCGTGCCGCGCTGCAGCGATGTGGCGGTGCGCGGCATCATCGGTCTGGAGTTGGGGGTGGCGATCGGCACGCTCTATCCGGAACTCGATGAACCGTTGCGCATCGAAGCCATTCGGCGCGCCTACAGCGAGCAGTACCTGACGCTGGAAACCGAGCCGTCGCCGCTGTTCGATGGCGTGCGCGAGTCGCTCGAAGTCTTTCGCGAGCAGGGCTATCGTTTGGCGGTCGCGACCGGCAAGGGGCGCAAGGGGCTGCATCGGGTGCTGGCGGACAAGGGCTGGTTGGACTACTTCGACATCACCCGCTGCGCTGACGAGACGGCGAGCAAGCCGGATCCGCTGATGCTGCACGAGATTCTTGCGCATTGCCGGGTGCAGCCCGAGCGGGCGTTGATGGTGGGGGATTCGACCTTCGACCTGCTCATGGCGCGCAATGCCGGAATGGACGCGGTAGCGGTCGGTTTCGGTGCCCAGCCATTGTCGGTTCTGCGTGAATGTGCGCCGCGTTTGGCAATCAACGAGTTCAATGAGCTGCGCGCGTGGCTGGAAGGCCGCCCTGCGCAGCATCCTTCAGAGGTGAGTGAGCATGTCGGATGAGTGGAAGTCATCGTCGTCGTCGGGCGAGGATGCCAAGAGCTGGAAACTGCTTGAGAAAACCCTGCTTTCAAGCGTGCAGGAGCAGCGTCGGTCCCGGCGCTGGGGGATCTTTTTCAAGCTGCTGACCTTCATCTATCTGTTCGGTGCGCTGGCGCTGGTGTTGCCGGCGCTCGACCTGAAGTCGGCCTCGACCACGACGGCGCACACGGCGCTGATCGAGATTCGCGGCATGATCGCCGACCGTGAGGAAGCCAGTGCCGACAAGGTGGTGGGCAGCCTGCGTGCGGCGTTCGAGGACAGCAACACCAAGGGTGTGATCCTGCGTATCAATAGCCCGGGCGGCAGTCCCGTGCAGTCGGGCTACATCTATGACGAGATTCGTCGCCTGCGTGGCGAGTACCCGCAGACCAAGGTCTACGCGGTGATCAGCGATCTCGGGGCATCCGGCGCCTACTACATCGCCAGTGCGGCGGACGAGATCTACGCCGACAAGGCCAGTCTGGTCGGCTCGATCGGGGTCACGGCGGCCAGTTTCGGCTTCGTCGATACCATGGAGAAGCTGGGTGTCGAGCGTCGCGTCTACACCTCCGGCGAGCACAAGGCCTTTCTCGACCCGTTCCAGCCGCAGAAGGAAGAGGAAACACGCTTCTGGAAGACTGTGCTGGAAACCACGCACCGTCAGTTCATCGACAGCGTGAAGAAGGGGCGGGGTGAGCGACTCAAGGCGGATGAGCATCCCGAGCTGTTCTCCGGCCTGATCTGGTCCGGCGAGCAGGCTCTGCAGTTGGGTCTGATCGATGCCCTGGGCAGTGCCAGCTATGTGGCGCGCGAGGTGATCGGCGAGAAGGAAATGGTCGACTACACCCAGCGTGACACGCCGTTCGATCGCTTCGCCAAGCGTCTGGGTACCAGTGTGGCGGATCGTATCGCGCTGTGGATGGGCTTCCAGGGGTCGACACTGCGCTGAGGAATTCTCCCGTAGGGCGGGTGTAGCCCGCCAGTCTCGGTCGGCGGGTTGCGCCCGCTCTACGGTATCTCGACGCCCTCGTTGAGCAGCATGTCCACCAGGCGGATCAGCGGCAGGCCGACCAGGCTGGTGGCGTCTTCGCCTTGCGTGCTGCGGAACAGGCTGATGCCCAGGCCCTCGGATTTGAAGCTGCCGGCGCAGTCGAAAGGTTGCTCGCGCTGCAGGTAGCGCAGGATCTGTCCGTCATCGAGCGGACGAAAATGCACGGTGAAGGGAACACAGTCGACCTGGCATCGACCGCTGCCGGTATCGAGCAGGGCCAGGCCGGTGAGAAAGGTTACACTGCTGCCGCTGGCGGCGCGCAGTTGCTGCTGGGCCCTCGGCAGGTCATGGGGTTTGCCGAGAATCTGGCCGTCGCTGAGGATGGCGACCTGATCCGAGCCGATGATCAGGTGGTCGGGGTGCTGGTCGGCCAGTGCGCGGGCCTTTGCCTCGGCCAGGCGTCTGACCAGGTCGATGCCGGTTTCGCCTGCCAGGCGGGTTTCGTCGATGCTCGGCGACTGCCAGGTGAAGGGCAATTGCAGGCGGTCGAGCAGTTCGCGGCGGTAGGGCGAGCTGGAGGCGAGCAGCAGCGCGGGCATGTTCTCTTCCTTATATAAGTGGGCGAGAAATTCTACTGGTCGTGCCTGGGTGAATACAGGCTCAATTTCCTTTGACACGGGCAGGGTGCATCCCTAGAATGCTGCGCCTATGTTGAATGGGCCGATTCCACCTCACGTTGATCCGCGCAAGCTCGCCGACCGCGAAGCTACCCTCGAAGGGCAGCTCGAACTGGCCAGCCTGCCGCGTCTCTGCGACCCGCTTGCCGATACGGCGGGCGCGGTGCAGGCGAAGTTTCACTTCGGGCGTGACGAGCAGAAAACTGTGGTGATCCGCAGTGAGCTCGAGGTTGAGGTCAAAATGGTCTGCCAGCGTTGTCTGGAGCTGGTCGCGCTACCCATCCGCAGCGAATGTGAATACGCGGTGGTCCGGGTTGGAGCGAACACTCAGTCCTTGCCGAAGGGCTACGACGTGCTGGAAGTGGGTGAGGAGCCGCTGGAGCTGCTCGGTCTGGTCGAGGATGAATTGCTTCTCGCCCTGCCGATCGTTCCTGCTCATGCCCCAGGTGATTGCCAGCAGCCGGACGGTCTCGATGAGCCCGAACCGGGCGAGGACGAGGTATCGCGGTCCAACCCGTTCAGTGTATTGGCGCAGTTAAAGCGTGACCCAAACGTTTAGGAGTTAATGAGTTATGGCTGTTCAGCAGAACAAAAAATCCCGTTCCGCCCGCGATATGCGCCGTTCGCACGACGCACTCGAGGCCAGCGCCCTGTCCGTAGAGAAGAGCACCGGTGAAGTTCACCTGCGCCACCACGTTTCTCCGGAAGGCGTATACCGCGGTCGTAAAGTGATCGACAAGGGCGCTGACGAGTAATCCTTGTCCGCCTCGATCATCGCGATTGATGCAATGGGTGGGGACTTCGGTCCCCACTGCATTGTTCCGGCCTGCATTTCCGCGTTGGCCGACTTCCCCTCGCTACACCTGACCCTCGTCGGTCAAGCTCCCCTCATCGAAGAACAGCTCGCTCGCCAGTCCGGCGTCGATCGCGCGCGCCTGCAGGTTCATCACGCCAGTGAAGTGATCGCCATGGACGAGCGTCCGGCTCAGGCGCTGCGCGGCAAGCCCGATGCTTCGATGCGCGTGGCGCTGGAGCTGGTGCGGCAGCGTCAGGCGCACGCCTGCGTCAGTGCCGGCAACACCGGTGCGCTGATGGCGTTGTCGCGCTATCTGCTCAAGACCCTGCCGGGGATCGATCGGCCGGCCATGGTCAGTCCGATACCCACCGAGCGTGGCCACTGCTACCTGCTGGACCTGGGCGCCAACGTCGACTGCAGCGCCGAGCACCTCTACCAGTTCGCCATCATGGGCGCGGTCGCGGCCGAGACGCTGGGTATCGTGCGGCCACGGGTGGCGCTGCTCAATGTCGGCACGGAAGACATCAAGGGCAATCAGCAGGTCAAGCTCGCCGCCAGCATGCTGCAGCAGGCGCATGGGCTGAACTTCGTCGGCTACATAGAAGGTGACGGTGTCTATCGCGGCGAGGCCGACGTGGTGGTGTGCGACGGTTTCGTCGGCAACATCCTGCTCAAGTCCAGCGAGGGGCTCGCGCGAATGGTCACCGGGCGGGTCGAGGCGCTGTTCAGGGAGGGGCTGTTCGCCCAGGCCATCGGTGCCCTGGCGATGCCTCTGCTGCGTCGCCTCAAGGCCGATCTGGCGCCGGCGCGGCACAATGGCGCGAGTTTTCTCGGGCTGCAGGGCATCGTCGTGAAGAGCCATGGCGCCGCCGGCCAGGAGAGTTTCCAGAGCGCCATTCGCTGCGCGCTGCGCGAGGTGCAGGAGAATCTGCCGCAGCGACTGCATGGTCGACTCGAGGACTTGTTGTTGTAGACTCGTCGCGTTTTCGCTGTGTGACGGGGCCGGAATGTGACCGCGGCGCGTAGCCTGTCATCCAACTGTCAGTTTGCTGCGCCAGGCTCGCCTGGCGCTGGTTTTTCGACTCAAGGGACTTATTCATGTCTGCATCCCTCGCATTCGTCTTCCCCGGTCAGGGTTCGCAAGCCCTGGCCATGCTCGCTGATCACGGTGCCCAGCAGAAGCTGGTGCTTGATACCTTCGGCGAGGCTTCCGAAGCCCTCGGCTACGACCTCTGGGCGCTGACCCAGCAAGGTCCGGAAGAGCAACTGAACCAGACCGACAAGACCCAGCCGGCCATCCTCACGGCCTCCATCGCCCTGTGGCGTCTGTGGCAGGCCGAGGGCGGCGCCAAGCCGGCATTCGTCGCCGGTCACAGCCTGGGTGAGTACTCCGCGCTGGTTGCCGCTGGCAGCATCGCGTTCGCCGATGCCGTGAAACTGGTCGAGCGCCGTGGTCAGCTGATGCAGCAGGCCGTGCCTGCCGGGCAGGGCGGCATGGCGGCGATTCTCGGTCTGGAGGACGCCGACGTGCTGGCCGCTTGTGCCGAAGCGGCGCAGGGTGACGTGGTCAGCGCGGTCAACTTCAACGCCCCGGGTCAGGTGGTGATTGCCGGTAGCGCCGCTGCCGTCGAACGCGCCATCGAGGCCTGCAAGGCGCGTGGCGCCAAGCGCGCCATGGCGCTGCCGGTCAGCGTGCCGTCGCACTGCGCGCTGATGAAGCCCGCCGCCGAGCGTTTCGCCGAGTCGGTCGAGGCGCTGAGCTGGCAGGCCCCGCAGATTCCGCTGGTGCAGAACGTCAGTGCTGCCGTGGTATCCGATCTGGCCACCCTGAAGGCCGACCTCCTGGCTCAGCTGTACAGCCCGGTGCGCTGGGTCGAGTCCATCGTGCGTCTGTCCGAGCAGGGCGTGACCGATCTGGTCGAGTGCGGCCCGGGCAAGGTGCTCGGTGGTCTGAACAAGCGCTGCGTCAAGGGTATCAATACCCACAACCTGGATACCCCCGACGCCTTCGCTGCCGCTCGCGCTGCGCTGGCTTGAAACGGTTTTGGAAAGGAGAAGCACATGAGTCTGCAAGGTAAAGTCGCGCTGGTCACCGGCGCCAGCCGTGGTATCGGTCAGGCCATCGCTCTGGAGCTGGGCCGTCAGGGCGCCATCGTCATCGGTACCGCCACCAGCGCCTCGGGCGCCGAGCGTATTGCCGAAACCCTGAAGGCCAACGGTGTCGAAGGCGCCGGCCTGGTGCTCGACGTGAGCAACGACGAATCCGTTGCCAGCACCCTCGAACATATCCAGCAACATCTTGGCCAGCCGTTGATTCTGGTCAACAACGCCGGCATCACCCGTGACAACCTGATGCTGCGCATGAAGGACGACGAGTGGTTCGACGTCATCAATACCAACCTGAACAGCCTCTACCGCCTGTCCAAGGCCGTGCTGCGTGGCATGACCAAGGCGCGTTTCGGGCGCATCATCAACATCGGTTCCGTCGTTGGGGCCATGGGCAACGCCGGGCAGGTCAACTACGCTGCTGCCAAGGCCGGCCTGGAAGGTTTCAGCCGCGCACTGGCGCGTGAAGTGGGTTCCCGTGGTATCACGGTCAACTCGGTGGCTCCTGGTTTCATCGACACCGACATGACTCGCGAGCTGCCGGAAGCCCAGCGCGATGCGCTGCTGACGCAGATTCCGCTGGGTCGTCTGGGGCAGGCCGAAGAGATCGCCAAGGTGGTCGGTTTCCTGGCTTCCGATGGCGCAGGTTACGTCACCGGGGCTACTATCCCGGTGAATGGCGGTATGTACATGAGCTGAATGTGACGCGAGCCATCAGAAAACTGTCATAGTCGCTGTCTAAAATCCGTTATAAAGCTGCAACAGGTTTATAGACAGATCGTTGAAGTGTTCCTGGGGGCTCCCCGGCATTCAGCTTGAAATGCTAAAAACCCTTTCTATACACTTGGCCGCTACCAGCTGCCTGGATTTGTCCAATTAGGAGTGAAAACAAGGTATGAGCACCATCGAAGAACGCGTCAAGAAAATCGTTGCCGAGCAACTTGGCGTTAAAGAAGAGGAAGTTACCAACAGCGCTTCCTTCGTCGAAGACCTGGGTGCCGACTCTCTTGACACCGTTGAGCTGGTGATGGCTCTCGAAGAAGAATTCGAGACCGAGATCCCGGACGAGCAAGCAGAGAAGATCACCACCGTTCAGGAAGCCATCGACTACGTGACTGCCCACGCGCAATAAGTCACCGTCAGCTTTCTGACCGAGAAAAGCCGCACTGCCCTAAACAGGCGTGCGGCTTTTCTTTACGTGCAGGGCGCATGCAGCGCCTGAGTAGAACAAGAGGAGATTGCTGTGTCGCGTAGACGCGTCGTGGTTACCGGTATGGGCATGCTGTCGCCGCTGGGTAACGATGTGCCGAGCAGCTGGCAGGGCATTTTGGCCGGGCGCAGTGGCATCGGTCTGATCGAACACATGGACCTGTCCGCCTACTCCACCCGTTTTGGCGGGTCGGTCAAGGACTTCAACGTCGAGGAGTACCTCTCCGCCAAGGAGGCGCGCAAACTCGACCTGTTCATCCAGTACGGTCTCGCTGCCTGCTTCCAGGCCGTGCGTGATTCTGGCCTGGATATCACCGACGCCAATCGCGAGCGCATCGGTGTGGCCATGGGCTCCGGTATCGGCGGCCTGACCAATATCGAGAACAACTGCAAATCGTTGCACGAGCAGGGGCCACGGCGCATTTCGCCGTTCTTCGTGCCGGGCTCGATCATCAACATGATTTCCGGCTTCCTGTCGATCCACCTGGGTCTGCAGGGGCCGAACTACGCGATCGCCACGGCGTGCACCACGGGCACCCACTGCATTGGCATGGCCGCGCGCAACATCGCCTACGGCGAAGCCGACGTGATGGTCGCCGGTGGTGCCGAGATGGCGGCCTGCGGCCTCGGCATGGGCGGCTTCGGCGCGGCGCGTGCGCTGTCCACACGTAACGACGAGCCGACCAGGGCCAGTCGTCCCTGGGACAAGGGCCGTGATGGTTTCGTGCTGTCCGATGGCTCCGGTGCGCTGGTGCTGGAAGAGCTCGAGCACGCCAAGGCGCGCGGTGCCACCATCCATGCCGAGCTGATCGGCTTCGGCATGAGCGGTGACGCCTTCCACATGACCTCGCCGCCCGAGGATGGCGCCGGTGCCGCTCGCTGCATGGCCAACGCCCTGCGCGATGCCGGCATCAACGCTGACCAGGTGCAGTACGTCAACGCTCACGGCACTTCCACCCCGGCCGGCGATCTCGCCGAAGCGGCTGCGTTGAAGAGCGTGTTCGGCGAGCATGCCTATCAGCTGTCGGTCAGCTCGACCAAGTCGATGACCGGCCACCTGCTGGGTGCCGCCGGTGCGGTGGAGGCGATCTTCAGCATCCTCGCGCTGCGCGATCAGGTCGCACCGCCGACCATCAACCTGGACGAGCCGGACGAAGGCTGCGACCTGGACTTCGTGGCGCACCAGGCCAAGGCCATGCCGATCGAGATCGCCCTGTCGAACTCCTTCGGCTTCGGCGGCACCAACGGCTCGCTGCTGTTCCGTCGGTTCCACGGCTGATGCTGAGCTGGGTCAACGGCGCGCCCGGCGAGCAGTTGTCGGTTCGCGACCGTGGCCTGGCTTACGGCGATGGTCTGTTCGAGACCATCGCCGTGCGTGGCGGGCAGATCGCGCTGCTGGCGCGGCACATGGCGCGTCTTGCGCAAGGCTGTCAGCGCCTGTCCATCGCGCTCGACATGACCCTGATACAACACGAGCTGCAGGCGTTCGCCGCGCAGCTCGGTGACGGCGTGGCCAAGCTCACCGTTACCCGTGGCCAGGGGCAGCGTGGTTATGCGCCGCCACAACCTTGCCAGCCTCTGCGTATCCTGCAGGCGGCGCCCATGCCGCACTACCCAGCCGAGCATGCCGAGCAGGGCGTGCGCCTGTTCCCCTGCGCGACCCGTCTGGCCGAGCAGCCGCTGCTGGCCGGGCTCAAGCACCTCAATCGTCTCGAACAGGTGCTGGCACGTGCCGAATGGCAGGATGCCGACTGCGCCGAAGGCCTGATGCGTGACTGCGCGGGGCGGGTGATCGAGGGCGTCTACAGCAACCTGTTCCTGGTGGTCGGGGGGCGCTTGCTGACCGCCGAGCTGTCGCGCTGCGGCGTGGCGGGGGTGATGCGCGCCGAGATCCTGCATCAGGCCGAGCGCCTCGGTCTGCCCATCGAATCACGGGACATTTCCCACGACGAACTGCTGGCGGCGGACGAAGTCTTTCTCTGCAACAGCCTCTACGGCATCTGGCCGGTACGGGCGTTGCAGGAACGATACTGGCCGGTCGGGCCGCTCACCCGTAAACTGCAGGCCATCGTTCGCGACCTATTGAGTAAATAACTGGTGCTACGCAAGATCTTGGTGCTGCTCGAGTGCGGCGTGCTACTGGCTGCGCTGCTGGTAGTGGTTGCCGCCTGGCAACAGCAGAGGGCGCTCGAGCAACCCCTGCATCTGAATGACGAGCTGCTGCTGGAAGTGCCTGCGGGCGCGACACCCGGCGGCCTGCTCAATCGCCTGCAAGCCGATGGGGTGATCGACAATGCCTTCTGGCTGCGCCTGTACTGGCGTTTCAACCTGCGTGCTCCGGCGCTGCACAGCGGCGAATACCGCCTGCTGCCCGAGCAGACGGCCCAGGATGTGCTGAATCTGTGGCGGCGCGGCGAGGTGGTGCAGTACAGCATGACCCTGGTCGAGGGCTGGAACTTCCGCCAGGTCCGCGCTGCACTGGCGCGCCAGGAGCGTCTGCAGCAGCGCCTGGCCGATCTCTCCGACGACGAGCTGATGGAGCGCCTGGGCCTCGGAGGGCAGAACCCGGAAGGGCGTTTCTTCCCCGATACCTACCGTTTCGTGCGTGGCATGAGCGACGAGGACCTGCTCAGGCAGGCCAATGCCCGCCTCGAATCCGTGCTAGCCGAGGAATGGCAGCAGCGCGCCGAGGGGCTGCCCTATCGCGAGCCTTACGATGCGTTGATCATGGCCTCGATGATCGAGAAGGAAACCGGCGTACCCGAAGAGCGTGGCGAGATCGCCGGTGTGTTCGTGCGGCGCCTGCGCATCGGCATGCGTCTGCAGACCGACCCTACCGTGATCTACGGCATGGGCGAGCGCTACAAGGGGCGGATCACCCGTGCCGATCTGCGTACCCCGACGCCTTACAACACCTACACCATCGATGGCATGCCGCCGACGCCGATCGCCATGGTCGGCCGCGAGGCCATTCATGCCGCGCTCAACCCGCGTGAAGGCAAGTCGCTGTATTTCGTCGCCAGGGGCGACGGCAGCCACGTGTTCTCCAATAGCCTGGCCGAGCACAACCGCGCCGTTCGCGAGTACCAGCTCAAGCGCCGTGCCGACTATCGCTCCAGCCCCGCGCCCAGCGCGGCGGCCGAAACTGAATAAGGGCAATCCGTGACCGGTCTGTTCATTACCCTGGAAGGCCCGGAAGGTGCCGGTAAAAGCACCAACCGCGAGTACCTCGCCGAACGTCTGCGCGAGCAGGGCGTCGACGTGCTGCTCACCCGCGAGCCTGGCGGCACACCGCTGGCCGAGCGCATTCGCGAACTGCTGCTGGCGCCGAGTGACGAGCCGATGGCGGCCGATACCGAGCTGCTGCTGGTGTTCGCCGCGCGCGCCCAGCATCTGCAGCAGGTCATTCGTCCGGCCCTGGCCAGGGGCAGCGTGGTGCTGTGCGACCGTTTCACCGACGCCACCTACGCCTACCAGGGCGGTGGGCGCGGTCTTTCCACGGCGCGCATCGCGCAGCTCGAGCAGTTCGTGCAGGGGGAACTGCGTCCAGACCTGACGCTAATCTTCGACCTGCCGGTGGAGGTCGGCCTGGCCCGCGCCGCTGCCCGTGGTCGCCTGGATCGTTTCGAGCAGGAGCAGCGCAGTTTCTTCGAGTCGGTTCGTCACGCCTACCTGGCGCGTGCCGAACAGTCGCCACAGCGCTATCGGGTGCTCGATGCCGGGCAGAGCCTGGCGCAGGTGCAGGCCGATATAGATGCCCTGTTGCCGAGTCTGCTGGAGGCGTGCCGTGGCTGAGGTCTACCCCTGGCAGGAGAATCTCTGGCAGCAGCTGGCCGGGCGCGCACAGCATGCCCATGCCTATCTGCTGCATGGTCCGGCCGGGATCGGCAAGCGCGCCCTGGCCGAGCGGCTGATGGCGCGGCTGCTGTGCCTCAGCCCGAACGGGCTGGATGCCTGCGGCAACTGCAAGTCCTGTCACCTGCTGGCGGCGGGCACCCATCCTGACAACTTCGTCCTCGAACCCGAGGAGGCGGACAAGCCGATCAAGGTCGACCAGGTTCGCGAGCTGGTCGAGTTCGTGGTGCAGACCGCGCAGCTCGGCGGGCGCAAGGTGGTGTTGCTGGAGCCGGCCGAGGCGATGAACCTGAATGCTGCCAACGCACTGCTGAAAAGCCTGGAAGAGCCGTCCGGCAACACCGTGCTGTTGCTGATCAGCCATCAGCCCAGTCGCCTGTTGCCGACCATCAAGAGCCGCTGCGTGCAGCAGGCCTGTCCGTTGCCGAGCGAGGCCGTGAGCCTGGTCTGGCTGGCTCAGGCGTTGCCCGAGCAGGGCGACGAGGAACGTGCCGATCTGCTGACCCTCGCTGCGGGCTCGCCCCTGGCGGCGCTGCGCATGCACGCGCAGGGCGTGCGCGAACAGCGCGCCCAGGCGGTGGAGGGCGTGAAGAAGCTGCTCAAGCAGCAGGTATCGCCCAGCCAGTTGGCCGAGAGCTGGAACGCGCTGCCGCTGAATCTGCTGTTCGACTGGTTCTGCGACTGGGCGCAGCTCATGCTGCGTTACCAGCTGACCCGGGACGAGGAGGGGCTGGGCCAGGCCGACATGCGCAAGGTGGTGCAGTACCTGGCGGACAAGACCGCACAGGACAAGGTGCTGGCCATCCAGGAGTGGTTGCTGGCGCAGCGGCAGAAGGTAATGGGTAAGGCCAACCTCAATCGCGTACTGCTGCTCGAGGCCCTGCTGGTGCAGTGGGCCGCGCTACCTGCCACGGGGCGAGGCTGACCCGGCAGCCGTCGGATTCGGCAGGGCGTCACATTCTGCTGGCTGTGGGCCATGCGCTGGTTTGCGTAGCAGCATGAACAGGCCCTAGAATCAACCATTAAGCAATAAACGCTAGGAATGCGCTGATGAGCCTGCCACCCAATCTTGGGCCCCGTAACGGAATCCTGTCCCTGACCATCAAGGACAAGTCCGTGCTGTATGCGGCCTATATGCCTTTCATCAAGAATGGCGGTCTCTTCATCCCCACCAACAAGAGCTACAAGCTCGGTGACGAAGTGTTCATGCTGCTCAACCTGATGGATGAGCCGGAAAAGATCCCGGTCGCCGGCAAGGTGGTGTGGATCACCCCGAAAGGCGCCCAGGGCAACCGCGCTGCCGGGGTCGGGGTGCAGTTCAACGACGGTGACAACACCGCACGCAACAAGATCGAGACCTACCTCGCCGGTGCGCTGAAGTCCGACCGCCCGACCCACACGATGTAACGTAGCCGGCCGCGAACCTGCCTCGTCGCGGCCAGGCACTTGCCGGTCAGGCAGTCAGCGTTCGCTTTCGATTACAATTCGGGCTTTCCCTTTGCCCGAGTTTCCCGCTGTGCTGATCGACTCCCACTGCCACCTTGATCGTCTCGACCTCGCCGCCCATGGCGGTTCGCTGGATGCTGCCCTGGACGCGGCACGTGCCGCTGGCGTGGGGCATTTTCTGTGCATCGGCGTCAGTGCCGACAACGCCGCGACCGTGAAAGGCCTGGCCGAGCGCTACGCGGATGTCGACTGCTCGGTGGGGGTACACCCGCTGGACCTGGAGCCGGGCGCGGCGCCGGCACTCGACTGGCTGCTGGGCGAACTGGCGCATCCGAAGGTGGTGGCCATTGGTGAAACCGGGCTGGACTATCACTACGAGCCCGAGTCCGCCGGCCTGCAGCAGGCCTCGTTCCGCCTGCACCTCGAGGCGGCGCGTATCACCGGCAAGCCGGTCATCGTGCATACCCGTGAGGCCCGTGCCGATACCCTGGCGCTGCTGCGCGAAGCCGCGCTGCCGCAGACCGGCGTACTGCACTGTTTCACCGAAGACTGGGAAATGGCCAGGGCGGCGCTGGACATCGGCTTCTACATCTCGCTGTCCGGCATCGTCACCTTCCGCAATGCCGAAGCGCTGCGCGAGGTCGCCCGTCAGGTGCCGGCCGATCGCCTGCTGGTAGAGACTGATTCGCCTTACCTGGCACCGGTGCCGCATCGCGGCAAGCCCAACCTGCCGCAATACGTGCGCGAGGTCGCCGAGTACCTGGCCGTGTTGCGTGGCGTGAGCTACGAGACCCTGGCCGAGCAGACCTCCAGCAACTTCAAGCGACTGTTCCCGCTGGCCGGCGTCGCCTGAGGTCGAGGCATGGCCGGAGCGCCTGCGCGGCGG
The DNA here is from genome assembly GCF_029542605.1 of Pseudomonas sp. REST10. Classification (NCBI taxonomy): domain Bacteria; kingdom Pseudomonadati; phylum Pseudomonadota; class Gammaproteobacteria; order Pseudomonadales; family Pseudomonadaceae; genus Pseudomonas; species Pseudomonas sp. REST10. The sequence continues at coordinate 2,005,715 of NZ_CP035677.1, forward strand.
CCGCACGCCAGACAAAAAAAACCCGGACTCTGGGGGATGAATCCGGGTCAAGACCATTAGGAGTAAATCAAGGTACGCGGTCCACGGTACCTCGGCTGACGGGGCACTTGGGGGGAGATGCCGCGCGTCAGTAACTTTCAGTATTGGCCATGCTGGCCGGGCGTCCAGAGCGAATCGTGTGTTTTTTAAACAGATTTGGAATACCCCGGGCGCTGCTGAGTCCTCACCCTTTTGCCAGCTGGGCCAGCAGGTTCAGCGTCTCCTCGATGACCCGCTGCGAGGTGTAGAAATGTGGCGACAGGCGCACGCCGAGCCCGCGTTGCGCGCAGATCACCTGATCCTCGCGCAGGCGCTGATGTAACGCCGCATTGTCCCAACCGGCCAGGCTGAAGTTGAGGATGCCGGCCCGGCGTTGTGCCGCGAGCGGGCTGTGCAGCGTGGCGCCCGGCAGTCTGGCAATGCCCTCGCTCAACTGCTGCACGCGTTGTTCCAGGCATTCGCCGACCCGTTGCATACCGACCGCCTCGAGCAGCGACAGGCTCGCATCGAGGGCGAAGGCGCCGAGCATGTTCGGGCTGCCGCACTCGAAGCGTCGGGCACTGCGCGCCGGCTGCCAATCCTGGCGGGTGTAGTCGCCGGCGTGTTCCAGCATGTGCCAGCCGTACTCGTGCAGCTGCAGGCGATCACGTAGCGCCGTGCGGCAATAGAACACGCCCAGGCCTTCGGGGCCGAGCATCCACTTGTGCCCGTCGGCCATGGCGAAATCGCAGTCGTAGGCCTGCACGTCGAAGGGCAGGGCGCCGAGCTGCTGGATGGCATCGATGCAGAACAGCACGCCGTGCTGGCGGCAGCCCTGGCCCAGGCGTGGCAGGTCCAGGCGCAGGCCGCTGGCGAACTGTACCGCGCTGACCGAGAGCAGGCGCGTGCGCGGGCCGATGGCCGCGAGCAGGGCGCCTTCCGGGTCGCCGCCGCTCAGGCCGACCTCGATCACCTCGACGCCCCGTGAGGCCAGGGCGAGCCAGACGATGCGGTTGGAGGGAAACTCCTCGTTGCTGATGATCACCTGATCACCTGCGCGCCAATCCAGCCCGAAGGCGACGAAGGACAGCGCCTCGGAGGTGTTCTTGACCAGGGCTATATCGCCTGTGCTCGGTGCGTTCATCAGGCGCGCCAGGCGTTCGCGCAGACTACGCTCGACTTTCAGCCAGTCGGAATAGTCACGCGCGCCGTGGACCACGTTCGCTTCCGAGAACCGCCGAACCGCTTCAGCACTGCGTTTCGGCCAGGGTGCGACCGCCGCATGGTTGAGATAACGCAGCCCTTCTTCCTGGGGAAACTCATCATGAAACACGTACATGGTCGGATGATCCGTGCAATTTGGCTACATTTGGGCATAATAGGCCGCTTCGATTTTTGACCCCGTAGTCCCTTTATGCAGAAAGAACCCCGTAAGGTCCGCGAATTCCGTCGCCGCGAACAAGAAATTCTCGATACCGCGCTGAAACTCTTCCTCGAGCAAGGTGAAGACAGCGTTACCGTCGAGATGATCGCTGACGCGGTCGGTATCGGCAAAGGCACTATCTACAAGCACTTCAAGTCCAAGGCGGAGATCTACCTGCGCCTGATGCTCGACTACGAGCGTGATCTCAACGAGCTGCTGCATTCGGCCGATGTCGATCGCGACAAGGAAGCGTTGTCGCGTGCCTACTTCGAGTTTCGCATGCGTGATCCGCAGCGCTACCGGTTGTTCGACCGCCTGGAAGAGAAGGTGGTCAAGGGCAACCAGGTGCCGGACATGGTCGAGCAGCTGCACAAGATCCGTGCTTCCAACTTCGAGCGCCTGACCCAGCTGATCAAGGGCCGCATCGCCGAAGGCAAGCTGGAAGACGTGCCGCCGTACTTCCACTACTGCGCCGCCTGGGCGCTGGTGCATGGCGCCGTGGCGCTGTATCACTCGCCGTTCTGGAGCAACGTGCTCGAGGATCAGGAAGGCTTCTTCCAGTTCCTCATGGACATCGGCGTGCGCATGGGCAACAAGCGCAAGCGCGACGCCTGACCCTTGCATGTCGGCCATGGGAATGTCCCGTGGCCGACATGGCGATATACTCCAGCCCATTCCTCCACTGGAGTTCTCCATGATCGTCGATCGCCAGGGCAGACGCTTCCGCAACCTCCGCGTCAGCCTGACCGCCGCCTGCAACTATGCCTGCACCTACTGCGTGCCGAACGGCAAGCGCCTGGTCGCCGCACAGGACGAACTCTCTGCCGACGCCATGGCGCGTGGCGTGGCTTACCTGATCGAAGCCGCCGGCATCGAGCGCCTGCGTATCACCGGTGGTGAGCCGCTGGTCAGCACGCGCCTGGAACCCTTCCTGCGTCAGGTCAGCCAGTTCGGCCTCGACGACATCAGTCTGACCACCAATGGCCAGTTGCTGGAGCGCAAGCTGCCGCTGCTGGTCGAGTGCGGCATTCGTCGTCTCAACGTCTCGCTCGATACCCTGGATGCCGATGCGTTCCGTGGTATCGCCCGGGGTGGCGACCTGGCCACGGTGCTCGCCGGCATGGAAGCGGCGCGTGAGGCCGGGATGAAGATCAAGGTCAACATGGTGCCGCTGCGCGGACAGAATCTCGATCAGGTGCTGCCGTTGCTGGAGTACTGCCTGGAGCGAGGTTTCGAGCTGCGTTTCATCGAACTGATGCGCATGGGCCACCTGGCGCGCGACCCCAATGCCTTCAACCAGCAGTTCGTGGGGCTGCCCGAATTGCTCGAGCTGATCGGCGGCCGCCACCAGTACGTGCAGGCCAGTGCGCCGGTGGATGCCACCGCGATGCGCTATGCCATTCCTGGCGCCGGTCATTTCGGGGTGATCGCCAACGAAAGCGTGCCGTTCTGCCGGACCTGCTCGCGCCTGCGCCTGTCGTCCACCGGCTGGTTGCACGGCTGCCTGTCGTCGAGTAACCGCCACTTCGTCGGTGATCTGCTGGACAAGCCGCGTCACCAGGCCTTGCCGGCCTTGCAGCGGCTGCTGGTCAAGGCGCTGGGCGACAAGCAGGACCTGGCGTTCTCCGGTGGCGTCACGGTGATGAAGATCATCGGCGGCTGACACGCCGCAGCCGCTGAAGCGCTGCGCGCGGCGTGGCTCGGCAGTCACGCCGCAGACATATAGACTGTGCGGGCTTTCCCTTTGCGAGTGTGCCGCGAATGTCTGCCCGTTTCCCCATCGATTACATCGAGCCGGTTTTCCGTCCGCCGAGCGAGGCGCAGTCACTGATCCTGCCCTGAATCGCCCCTAGTTTTGTAGACACCTCCAAGCCTCATAATGAGGCCCATCAGGAGGTGCCATGAGCAACCAGCGTTACCCCGAAGAATTCAAGATCGAAGCGGTCAAGCACATTACCGAGCGCGGTTTGCGCGTTGCCGATGTGGCAGAGCGTCTAGGCGTGTCCGCGCACAGCCTGTACGCCTGGGTAAAGCGCTACAGCAAACCCCAAGCACAGCGGCAGCAGGTAGATGATCAGCAGGCCGAGCTGCGTCGCTTGCGCTCCGAACTCAAGCGGGTGACCGAAGAGCGAGACATCCTAAAAAAGGCCGCCGCGTACTTTGCCAAGGAGTCAGGCTGAAGTACGCCTTCATCAGCAAACTGTCGGTGGAGTACCCGGTGCGGCGTCTCTGCCAGACCCTCAAGGTGCATCCCAGCGGTTACTACGCCTGGCTGGTCGAGCCGAAATCGGTACGCGCCAAGGAAGATCAACGCCTGCTCGGATTGATCAAACATGCCTGGTTGGAAAGCGGCGGGGTCTATGGCTACCGCAAGATCCATGACGACCTGCGTGAGCTGGGCGAGTCCTGTGGCCGGCACCGCGTGGCTCGCCTGATGCAGGTGGAGGGGCTGCGCTCGCAGACCGGTTATCGTCGGCGCCCCGGCTATTACGGAGGCAAGCCGACGGTGGCTTCGCCTAATCGCCTGGAGCGGCAGTTCAACGTCAGCGAACCGAACAAGGTCTGGGTCACCGACATCACCTACATCCGCACCTATGAGGGCTGGTTGTACCTGGCGGTGGTGCTGGATCTGTTTTCGCGCCAAGTGATTGGCTGGTCGATGAAGCCACGGATGAGCAGCGACCTGGCCATTGATGCGTTGCTGATGGCGGTCTGGCGACGCAAGCCCAAGCAGGAAGTGATGATCCACTCCGACCAGGGCAGCCAGTTCAGCAGCTCGGACTGGCAGAGTTTCCTCAAGGCCAACAACCTGATCAGCAGCATGAGTCGACGCGGCAACTGCCACGACAACGCGGTGGCGGAAAGCTTTTTCCAGTTGCTGAAGCGGGAACGCATCCGACGGAAAACCTACGGCACCCGCGAAGAAGCGCGCAGTGATGTGTTTGATTACATCGAGATGTTCTATAACCCCAAGCGCCGGCACAGCAGCGCTATGCAGCTATCGCCAGTGGAGTTTGAAAAGCGCTATTTCCAGAGCTTGGAGAGTGTCTAGGAAATCCGGGGCGATTCAGTATTCCTGCCGTCGGCATCACAGCCTGGCGCCGACGGCCGAGTGGTGCGCTCCAGAGAAATCGTTTGCTGGCGATTTTGCCAGGGTGCAATCCAGTGAAGCACAGCTGGCCTTCGATCTGGTGCGGGGGATGGGCAAACTTGGCGATATTCGCCAAGTCTTCGGAGCCGCGCCATCGCGCTGAGGCTCATACGCCGGTATGCATGAGCCGGTGCAGCCTGGCCCTGCCGATCATTGAGCGCCGGCGCGCTTCCCACCTTCGCCACTGGTCATTCTCGATCATGGTCAACCCCATGTCGTGATGCAGGCAGAACAGGAACCGAGTGTGGCGGTTGCAGAGAGTGCAGTGCCCGACAGCTTCGACGATAGCGACGCCTAGCATGGGCTGTCCTTGATCTCCCGAGCCCATGCGTTGTACTGGCCCGTGTGCCATTGCCTGCCCGCGCAAGTTTTCGCGTCGCAGTCCTGGAATTGGTAGTCATTGCCGAAAGCTCTGATAGCATCCCCATCTCTCGGAATGGAAGCCACCCATGTACGACATTCATCAGCACAAGCACCGCTATGCGGTCTGGACTGCCTCTCGCGCATGGAATCGAAAATTGAAAGGGGGCGACCTGGCATTGGCTCAGCGCCTGATTGGCGTTGCCGGCCTGGAGAGTGTGCGTGGCCCGGATGATCTCGGTGAGGATGTGGATGCGTGGCTGCTGGAGCGGATGCGGTTGATCGTCGACTACGCTGCGCAGCACCAGATTCTCGGGATCAATTACGGCAGGGCTCAGAAGCTGGTCAACATCTACCTGAAGACCAAGCTGGTGTGCGGTGGCCAGGAAACCCACCCGAAGGTAGCCAAGCTACATCCGCCGCTCGACCGGGAGCTGTTCGCTGGCCTTCACGCTGAGTTCCGCACCCAGAAGACAACTGATGCCGCGATGGCTTTCGCTGCAGCGCAGAAGGCATGCACCGCCTGGACGAACTTCGAGCTGCAGGACTACCTAGCGCACATCCAAGCGATCAAGCTTTTCATGGCCGGCCAGCCGCTTTGGATGGTCGAGGAATACTGGCGGTAGGGTGGGATGCCCGGCGTCGGGCATCCCACCAGGTCTCACTTGGCGTCGTCACCTAGGATACGTTTCTTCAATGCGTCCTTGGCGATTGGGCCCAGTGCGTCGGTCACAGCCTTCAGCTCTGCTTTGGCCTTCGTATCCTTGCCGGCCAGCGTCCCAGTCTCTACCACAGCGAACTTCAGATGAAGTGCCCCTGAAGTGCTGTATACGGATGGCTTCGTGTAAGCCAGGGTGCTGAGGTCACCGTTGTGCGTCGCGGTTCCGACCTTCTTGAGATACCCGTCAGCATTCTTCCCTAGACTGGTTACGGTTACGTCACCAATGCTGATCGCATCGGGAGTCGCGTCCTTTAACTCCCCGTCGTGAAATGAGGAAATGGCAGGCGCGATAGAGAGGCCAATCTTGCCGCTCCCGTCCCCTTCGTCCTTGGTCAATGCCACGCTGGATTTAGAGCGAACCATCAGCGGTGCGAACTGAACTGCTTCGACGCCACTCTTGCCGGTGGCAGCAGGTTGAATCATCAGCAGGACCGCCATCTGCGGATCAGGTGTCTTGGCATCGGTGTATCGAACAAGGGCGAGACATTCCGTCGTCTTCAAATCAGATGGTGTTGGTGTCCATGTCGCGCTCCAGGACTGAACGGACTGCTCCTGAATCTTCTCGATTTTCGAGTTTGCTGCATCAACAGCGAGGTCCCACGCAACGCCCCCCATAGCTACGGCAATGGCGGCGCCAAAGCTTCCCAAGCCCTTTGTCCCGGCCGTCTTGAAGCAGTAATTCTGGTAGGACGTTGCTGCTGAGCTTGTCCCGAACAACTGCTCCCACTGCGAGAGCTCCCCAGTATTTTTTTGTGTCGAAGCTTTGGTGATGGGAACCGCAACTGTCCACGCAGTTTTACTTGTACCAGGCTCAAGCTTTTTTGCGGAAATTACTGACCACGACTGGCAACCGCTTACGGCTACAGCTAACAACGCAATCCCAATGAACGCTATCGCTCTCATGATTTCGATGCTCCCTGTGATGAGCGGCCAAGTGCCAGCTCAAGCGACGGTATAGCTGAACCGGATCGACCTGGCGAATTCAGGCGAGCATCAAGGGGCCGGGGCTATGTTTGTCCCGAATGAGATAATCGCCTCGATCAAACAGCGCGAGCCGTTATCATGGTGTCGACCCCAACTCGCTGTACCTGCTAGGTGCCACTCAGTTCTACGCCCCCATTCGCGCACTCTAGAAAATTGTGGGGCGCGCAGTTGCCACTTATCTGCAATGTCCTCCTCCGGCCAGGAGCAGACAGTCAAGCTCGGAGGCGTCTCCCCCGAGAACGGCATAGACATACCGCTGACCATTTCCTAACCTGAGACAGGGGGCGATTTTTCTCTTTTTCCAATGTTGCGCTTCTAGCGTCCGGCTCAGTGGGCTTGAGAGGTTACGCATGGATGAGGGCGTTATGCGACGGAAGCGGCGTAAAATATTACGCCACTTCTAGCACCTGCTTATAGTCATATAGTTAAGATTAAAATTACCCCAACCAGTGGATGTATCATTAAAACTAACTACTCCCCCGATGGTTTGTTTGCTTTGGCTGGCTTGAATTTATTCACCTGGCTAATGTGGCTCTATCCTTGCTCGTAACGAGCAGCGCTATTGTTGCGCACAATAAAGAACTCACTCCCAGGTTTTCCAGCCAACCACTTATTCCAAGTCCTGCGCCGATGAACAGGTAGTACCCTAGGCCAAAGAGGGCACCGGCTCCACCCAGCTGGCTCTGGTAGGTCTTTAGTGCACGACTCAGAAGATTGGGTATCGCTATAGCAAATGCTGCTACTACCCCCATCATCGGAAGCAAAAATAGCAGGCTGGATTGCAGGGCATACACTCCAGCGGCACTGATCACAGCCAATTGACTGGCGTTGGCGATGAGCTGATCCGGACTTTGCCCACTTTTAAGCAGGATTTTGTTGGTATAGCTGCCAAAGACTGTTCCGATAGCTAGTGCGATGCCACTGTAGCCAAACGTCTGCTCACTCAGGCCAAACCTGGCAAACAAAAACGGGCCTTGTAGGTAATAGCCAAATAGCAGCACGTTGAAACAAGCAACAAGTATGGCATCGCGCCATAAGGCCTTGTCTTTCATCATCTGTTGCCCCAATGCTGACAGGTCTACTGACACCTGTTCCCGGCGGGTTTCCGGAAGCGCTCTGGCGGTAACGGCAAGCAGCAGAAGCGCGATCAACAGTAACACGCTGAACACCGCCTGATGACCTCCAAAGCTTACCAGTTGTCCTCCGGCAAGCATCCCGATCGCTGGACTAAGGGCGATGCCCATCCCCATGTACGAAAAAAATTCGGCCAGCTGTGGGCCCTGCCAGCGATCACGTAGAATCGTCTGGCTAACCACCGAGCCCGTTGCGACACCAAAGGCGCACAGCGCCCTGGCAAGCAGCAACCATTCAAAATTTGGCGCATAGACAGCGATGGCGGAACCGAGGGCATAGCACACCAGCCCTAGCATCATGGCCGGGCGACGGCCAAGCTTATCGGCCATCACGCCCCAAAACACCACTCCAAAGGCAAAGGCCACAAAGTAGCAAGAAAGAGTCAGGCCAGCGGTGGATACCGACACGCCAAAAAATGCGGCTATTGAAGGCAGCGCCGGACTGTAAATGGTCTCGACCACTTGGGGAAACATCATCAACGCCAAGATTAAAAACAGTAAAGATCGCACGGCAATTACTCGCACCTGTTGAAATAGGGCGCAATGTTATTTAATACTGAAGAAATCAGATAGCGTAATTAAAACAAAATATATCGAAAATCGGACAACTATGCGGATTAATCAACAAGTGCCATTTGATCCGGATCTGATCCTCGCAGACGTGGTGGGGATCGCGGTGGAGGTTGTGAATCACGACTCTGGTATGCACAACCACGGTAAAGGGCAGCTGTTGTATGCACCTAAAGGATGCATGCGAATAGTGCTAGATGGACAGCGATGCGTGTTGCCGCCGATAAGGGCGGCTTGGATCCCGGCTGGGGTCGAACACCAAGTCGTGATGACCAATGTGGTGGCCTACCGTTCGATTTATTTCAGCCCAAGAGTGTCGCAATTAATCGGACATGAAGTGAAAATTGTCGCGGTCAACGAAATCCTGCGTGCTTTGATCGAGCGCATGGCTTGGTGGCCTTGGGATTTGGCCGAGGTAAAGACCCACAATATCCTGGCCCTCTTTGTCGAAGAGATGTTACAGGCAGAGCCGGAGGTGCTGCAATTAACGCTGCCATTTCATCCGCGTTTGAAAAGTCTAGCCGAGGGCTGGAGTCCCGATGGAACGCTGCCCCCTAACTTATATCAATTAGCGCAGAACATTGGTGCCAGCAGTAAAACCATCAGTCGTATTTTTAGGCGCGAAACCGGGATGGCTTATCAAGTTTGGCGCCAGCAATGGCGTTTATTGGCAGCTATAGAGCTACTCTCTTTACGCTGCCAAGTGAACGATGTTGCTTATAAACTAGCATTCTCATCGGATAGCGCGTTCATCCATTTTTTTCGACAGCAAACCGGACTAACTCCACTGGATTATATAAATGGATGATGCATCAAGCTTTATATCGTGTTTTAGTTCATTGGTTTTTTAGAAGTGACTGCATGGCTGTGATGCATAAAAATAATGTTACACAAGAGCATGTCCTTAACAAAATAACGCTGTTACATCACTAACAAAGTGAATCGCCTCCGATTTCGTAGATGCTCACTGACTGCTCCTGGCCGATTGCTGCCCGCTAGGGCGGGCAGCAATCGGCCAGGAGCAGTCAGTCGGAGACCTGGGGCACCAACCAGCAAGTGAGTAGGCGGAGTGGCCTGCGCCGCCTCTATCCCTACAGAGCGGCAGCCTGGTTCACGTTCGCAATGACCTGTTCAAGTCGCTGCTTGTTCTTCGCAGAGACTTTCTGCAACCCTATAGCACGTGCCATGGTATAGAGCAGATTATCGACCAGTTCCCCGCGCGCCAGGGATTCTCGTGCCAGAGCCTCAAGCTCTTTCTGACTGATCTCATCCACGGCGCGTAGGCTGTCACTATCTGCGGCCTTTCGGAACGGCACTGCGCTGTCATCTTCGAGATGGGATGGCCAATAGAAGTCGCCGACATCTTCTACCGTTTTGCGGTGTGACTGCTCCGCTAGCCGGCTGACGCGTTCCCGAATGCGATTGCCTGTGCGTACCCAACCATGCGCCCGTGCAATCCGGTGAGCCAGGATAACGTCAAGCACGGGGCCCTCATGGACCACGACGTGAGCGATCATGGTGGCCAGAACGTCGTTGTAATGCTCATCGAAGAATGCCTCCGGGTCTACGGACGCAACGGCGGCGAGCGGATCGACCTTACGGTACACCGCCGACTGCTGTTCACGTATGGCTCCAGACGTGGGGGTAAATGCCCTCGCATATGGCTTGCTGACCGGAGGGGCGTCGGCCATGCTGCCTACAGGCAGGGCAACCTCCTCCATCGGTGGTTCGTCTTCGCTGGCGACCTCTACTTCCTCTTCCATCACGTCAGCGCGGTGTGCCAAATCGGCTTGCCCACTGGCGTGGCGGGCACGGCTTTCAGTCAGTAGAGCTTCCAGGCGCTCATGGAGTTTGTCGGCGGTTCCGATGGGGTTGATCCACCAGTCGGTCGACCAGACACGCAATATCTCCCAGCCGAGGCCACGTAGCACCTGTTCGCGGAGCTTGTCGCGGTCTCGAGCCGTGGCGCTGCGATGATAGGTGGCACCGTCACATTCAACGCCCGCGAGGTAGCGGCCCGGAGCGTCCGGGTGAACCACGGCGAGGTCAATCCGGAACGCAGAGACGCCAATCTGCGTCGCAACATGCCAGCCCTTGCGGCCCAACGCCTTGGCGACCTGTTCCTCGAAGGGGCTGTCGAAGCTCCCCAGGCTGTCTGCAGTCGCCTCGATGATTGCCCGCGGACCCCGCTCGGCGAATTCGAGGAAGTGCTTCATGTCTCGCACGCCGATGGACTGGGTGCGGGCCAGATCGATGAGGTCCGGGCTCATGGTGGAGAATACGAGTAGCTCATGGCGAGCGCGGGTAACCGCAACGTTCAAGCGGCGTTCGCCGCCTGGACGGTTCATCGGCCCGAAACTCATCGTCATATGGCCTGCGGCATCTCGGCCATAGGTGATGGAGAAGTAGATGATGTCCCGCTCGTCGCCCTGCACGCTCTCCAGGTTCTTGACGAAGACCGGTTCCAACTGCGTATCGGCGAAGTGGCTCTCGAGTGAGGGGTCCTTGCGCCGCTCGGCATCAAACAGGTCTTCAATGAGGCGCTGCTGCTCGCCGTTGAAGGTAACGACGCCGAAGGTCAGCTTGTTCTCCTTTGCCTCGCGGGTGCGCAGGCGTGCCACGAGATGTGCCACTAGGGCTTTTGCTTCGCCCAAGTTGGTGCGTGAGCCGCCCCTGTCATAGACCCCTTGAACGATATTCAGGCTTACCGCTCGATCTGATGTGACCGGTGCCGGGAAGGTGACCAGGTTGCCTTTGTAGTACCGATGGTTGGAGAAAGTGATCAGGCTTTCGTGCCGGCTGCGATAGTGCCAATTTAGATCGAGCGTTGGCAGGTTTGCACTCAGGCACTCGTCCAGGATGCTCTCCAGATCCGGTTCGATATCATCGTCTTCATTCGTCGTTTCAGCGCGATCGAAGAAAGAGGTTGGTGGCATCTGCTTCGGGTCCCCAACCATGATCACTTGGCGCCCCCGTGCGATGGCGCCGATGGCATCCCACACCGGAATTTGTGAGGACTCGTCGAAAATGACCACGTCGAACACAGTCGATGTCGTCGAAAGGTATTGTGCAATGGATAGTGGGCTCATCAGCATGCACGGCGTGAGTTTTGCCAGGGCTGATGGAATCGTCGACATCAGTTCACGAAGCGGCTTGTGCCGAGTTTTCTTTGAAATTTCGTGGCGCAGTACGCCCCATTCCGAGGCTTGAGTGACGCTGTCGGGAGTCGGCAGCCCTGAACACAGACGAGCTCGCAGCAAGTCTCGGGTGAGGGCAGTAAGGTGCTCGTCGAGCGCGCGGAAATCTCGGATGCGTTGTTCATGCTCAACGCTGACGAAGTTGCGAATAGTCGGCTCTTGGTCGACCGTCGCATTCAACCACCAGCGAGCATAGTTGGCTTGGAACACTTTCTTGATCGTGCCTTGAGCAAGGAGTCCATCTTCAAGGGCTTGTATGAGTGGTCGGAGCCCCAGCCCGGATGCTTCGTCGCGGACTTTGCACCATGCGCTCCAAGCATGCAGGCTGTGTTCGGCCTGGACGATACCTTCACACTGCTGACGTAGCGTGTCTAGGGAAAGGCCGCCAATATGTTCAGTGCCTTCGTTGCTGAAGTGCCCAACCGAGGCCAGTCGCTCCAGGCTGCTATTGAGCTTTGCCGAGGAATCCAGGTACTGCCGACCATATTGGTTAACCAGCCCTTGCGATTCGAGGAGGGCGTTGCCATCACCCAGTAGCTGCGTCAACGCCGACTTCAGGGCGGTGATTTCATCGGGGGTACGTGCCAGCTGGGAAACGGCGGTTGCGATGTACCCTTGGAAATTCACTGCGGCCAAAGCCACGTCTGTCTTGGTGTGTAAACCGGTCCAGATGCCGGCGGCGAGGTCACGTAGCTCTGCGTATTCCTTCAGACTCCGTTCGCTGTTTGCCCGCTGTTTGAGCAAGTTGTGCTCTGCCTGCAGTGCCGGCCCACACTTGCCGGTGGCGATCAGGTCATGGTCCTGTTCCAGGCACCCTTCCTCGACTATCGCACGACGTTCTTTCTGGAACGCAATCGCGGCAGCGAGATTGGTTTTACTCGTGTTGAGACCCTGCCATAGGTCTACGTCGGCTAACTTCAGAGACTCGCCGTGGGCAGTAATTTTCCGCTCAAGCGCGCGTTGTTCACGTATCGCGTCAAGTGTGCCCTTCAGCGCAGGGCCGGCCACACCCTGACTGATCAGTTCAAAGCCTACATCCTCCCAGCCACGGTTCTCCTTGGCTGCTTGAATGGCGACTTGAAGCGTTTTCACCTGGTGGATTACAGTCGGATCTGAGCTCGCTCCCCGCCAGAACTCGGCGGTTTCGGAACCTAGCCGCAGGCCTTCTATCTGCTGACGCACAGTCCGGATTGAGGCCAGGTTCTGGAGGTCGACAGGGATGTTGACTTCGGAGTTACCGTCGATGACCTGGCTCAGTTGCTGCTTGATCCGCCGCTTACCCAGCCAGGACTTAGGCCAGAACGATTGGTCGGCCTGGTTCCATTCGTCAAGTAACGCGGCGACATCCAGATCTTCAATGCCGGGGCCGTAGGTAACCGATAGGCACTGAAGCAGTGCTGCGATTTCGTCAAAAAGCTTGAGTGCCTGTGACAGCACGACCATGGTCGGAACGGAGAGTGGCTCCGGCAACGACTGCGTCAGCCGGGTGTACTGTTCAAGAAGCTCCAAGCCATCTTGGCACGCAGTAATCGTGGTTTGCGACCAGGGCGCTGGAAGCTTGCCGTTGATCTCGCGATGCAAGTTAACCAGCTCACAACCTTGTTGTAGGCGCTGTGCAATGAGGCGGGCATCTGGCCTAAGGGCGAATCGCCAATCCTGTCCGGCTGCCTGGGGCAGGGTGGTGGCGAGAGCGGAGAGGCCGTCGCGCACGGTAAGAGTGAGCTCTGCGTTGGGAAGGTTAGCCGCCCCAATGAAGTTTGCTGCGTCCATCGCAGTCGAATTGATTGCTGGGATAACGTCGCGCGCGGCTAGGATTACCTGCTGCTGCCAGGTTGGTGACCAATCGTGCTGGCTAATAGCGCCAAGGGGGTGTTCGGTCAGCTTGTGGTACCCAATCGATTGCGCATTTACTTCCAGGCGATCAGTGATTTCCAGCAGGCGATGCAACGCCTCTCGGTCGTGCATCAGCGGTGAGGGCCATGACAGCGAAACGACGGGCAGGTCTTGGCCGGCGATGGTGGCGCCGATTGCGTCGTAGATGCTCAGCCCATTTGGGTAGCGATGGTGCAATCGATCGACATAGATGTTGAGGCCCGTGCGCAGCGACTCAAGGCGTTCGGCCTCGACTTTCCAGGTCTCAACGTCCGCGTTGCCGCGAGCCTGCCAAGCGGCATTGAGTTGCGACAGCACATCCGTCTTGCTCGCCTTATTGGAGTGGACCTCCAGACAGAACTCGCCCAGCCCCACTTCGCGTAGGCGGCGGTACACCACATTGAGCGCTGCGATCTTCTCCGAGACGAAAAGCACGCGCTTATCTTCGGCGATGAACTGGGCGATCATGTTCACGATGGTTTGGCTTTTGCCGGTTCCCGGCGGCCCAATCAGGACGAAGTCCTTCTGCTGTGACGCAGCCAGCACCGCCGACAGCTGAGAAGAGTCATAGGGCAGGGGGCAGAAAACCTGCTTCGGACTGTACTCGGCGTCGAGCCTGTTGCTGGCAGGGAAGGGGGTATTGGTGGCTGAGGCATACGCGTCGCGGGGCGTATCCAGCAGATGACGCACCACTGGGTTGTCCCGCAGAGCATCGGTGCGCTCGGTGAGATCCTTCCACATCAGATATTTGGCGAAGGAAAACATTGAGAGAACAACGTCCTCGCTCACTTCCCAGCCTTTGATGTCCTTGACTGCATGCGCGACATTGCGCCAGATCGCATCGATGTCCAGGCCCGATTCGTCTCGCGGCAACTCGCCCTCGGCAACGCCAAGGTTCAGATCATAGTCCTGGCGCAGCATTTCGATCAGGGTCGGGTTAAAGCGTGGTTCGTCGTCATGCAGGATGATCGTAAAGCCCGAGCGCGCACTTTTTCGCTCCAGCGTCACCGGAATCAGGATCAGCGGTGCCCGATAGCGTTGGTTGCCCCGATCCTCCCGTGTCCATGAAAGGAATCCAAGAGCGAGGAACAGGGTATTGGCGCCCCCTTCCTGAAGGTTGGTCCTGGCTCCCCGGTACAGCTCGATCAAGCGGCTGTCGAGTTCTGCTTGCGACAGGGCGATGAATACCTCATTGCGCTTAAGTGCATCCAGGGCGTGTTGCCTCCGAACGTTTTCATGCTCACGGGCTTCGTAAAGCTCCTTGTCGCGCGGATCAGCGCCATCCATCAGATCCGGTCGTGTCATCAGTTTGATTTGCTTGCCGGTGGCTAACAGATCTTCGAGCGCACTTGGGTTAGGCGCCTCCAGCTTCAGCGCTTTTTTTCCGGCTTTGAAATTGAGCAGGTTGTTTCGTAGAGACAGGTCGAGCAGCTTGCGCTGCCAGCGACCGAGACGATCCCGAGGGTCGAGGCCGGCGACATCCATGGTATCTGCGACGTCGCTCGGTAAGGCCATGGGCGCTTCGATCTCGGGCGCAACCACTGGAGTGGTTTCTTCTTGAGCGGCACCACTGCCATGAACCTGCGCATCGCCGCTGGCCATTGGCTTGATTCGCTGCAAGCGTGCTCGACGAATGTCGAGCGCCATTTCGAACGTAGCCTCTTTACCTTCTGCAAGGTGATCTGCGCCACGCTCGATGGCGTAACGCAACCCCACCGACGGACGCTGGGTTACGAGGGTGGTTTCGAACAGCACGAGTTCGTTGAGCTTCATGCGCTTACGCAGCGCGGCGATATCGTCGACGACGGTTGTCGTGAACTCTTCGTTCTTCAGCCATACGCCGGCAAACGCGTGGCCATGCGTAAAGATGATCAGAGGATTAAGGCCTGCTTGCTCAAGTAGGGCACAAAACAGCATGGTGGTGTCGAAGCAGGTCGCAAGACCATGCTCATTCAGGTGGCTAGGGCTTCGCACTTTCTGCCCGTCTCTCTCGAAACTAGCCGGTGGCAGCGCATAGTCCAGCCCCATGGACACCACCGTACTCCAGACTGCGGAAACGATTTCCCAGGCATGCTCTGGGCCGCTGGTATAACCATCAAGAGCGGCATTCTTGCCGTTCTTGCGCAACAGTTCGGCCGCCTTCTTAAGCTGGGCCTCCACGGCCAGATCGTTGGGCTGCACGAACGCGGCTGTTAATTCTGGAAGGTGGGCCAGTCCCCCCCACTGATTCCGTGGCAATACCTCCAGCGGGAGTTCAGCCTGAGCAATGACTGTGCGGGGCTCTTCAGGAGAGTCGGCTCTGCAGGTCAGGACGAAGTTGAGTGTCGAGTGCTCGGCCTCGGTCAGTTTGGCGAGCATGCCACCGTCGACGGCCAGGTCGAGTCCTGGAATTTGCCGAAAAACCGTCGCCCCGAGCTCAGAGATATGCCAGGTTTTCGGCTTGAAAACTGCTGGATCGGAGGACAGCGTAAGCTCTAGATCGCTGTACTTCGTTGTGGTCTCGTTGATGACGCGTAGTTCACGGATTAGCGGAACAGCATTCTGGTAGTCGGCGAGGTTGAGCTTGGCGACGACGGTGGTTTGAATCTTCACCGTATTGACTGGCGCCGGTTCGATTGGCTCGATTGGCGACGTGTCTTCGACAATCAAGTTCTCGGAGGTTGGGGTAGCTATCTCAACGCTGGGCAGGTCACTGCTACCGTTCTCAACTACATCATCGCTCATCTGAGCCTCCCTGGCGCTTAGGGTCAGCCATTAGCCAAGCTGAGCCTTCTTGATTAGTTTCGGTACGTGCTCGCTGCAACGCTCTCAGCGAGCCTACTCAATAAAAACTAGCTGGCGGATTGTCGGCCGCTCGACTGTAGGTCAAGTGCATGTAGAGGAATCTAGCTGTTTCCCTACGAAAGCATTTCGCCACTATAAAAGTACTCGGAGTGATGGTACCTGTTTCGTGGGGATTGAGGCCATGGGCTGAATTCAGCGGACGGCAAGTGCGCTCAGTGGGTACACACTAGCTCGTCCGCTTTTGGCCGACAGCCGCCTGTTACCAGCGTCTTCTCCGGCCAAACGCAGACGCTCAATTGTGGCTATTAAATTGAGGACGATTCACTGTGGCGTCACTTGAGGCCAAAAAATGGCGAGAAAGTTTAGGATTTAGGCTCGGTGATCATCCTAGAGTTTGTCCTTAAAAGTCATCTTATAAATCAATAATATATATGTATGTAATCGAGCTTTTGGGGTGATTTGGGGTAACTACGGACGGGATGTACACCGCCCCGCAGAAGAAATTCCGCGCCCGGGACGAGGCACAGGTGCTGGAGGAGATCCGTCGCGCAGGCGAGCAGTTGATCGTCAACCGGGTGTTCCTCGCCGATGGCGACGCCCTGGTGCTGCCGACCAGGCGCCTGCTGGCCATTCTGCAGGCCATCCGCGAGCACATGCCCGAGGTGCGCCGGGTTTCCAGCTACTGCCTGCCGCGCAACCTGCGCAAGAAATCGGTCGAGGAACTCAAGGAGCTGGCCGATGCCGGTCTGAAGATGGCCTATGTCGGCTGCGAGTCCGGCGATGACGAGGTGCTGGCGCGGGTCAACAAGGGGGAAACCTTCGACTCCAGCCTCAGCGCGCTGGACAAGCTCGGCCAGGCCGGCATCACCCGCTCGGTGATGATTCTCAACGGGCTCGGCGGCCAGGCGCTCAGCGATCAGCACGCGGACAATTCGGCGCGGCTGATGAACGAGGCGCAGCCCGAATACCTGTCCACCCTGGTGGTCAGCTTTCCCATGGGCGAGGCGCGCTTTCGTGAGCAGTTCGCCGATTACCGGCCGCTTAGCCAGTTGCAGCTGTTCGGTGAGGTCGAGCGTCTGCTCGCCGGGCTCGAGCTGCAGCAAACGGTGTTTCGCAGCGATCATGCCTCCAACTACCTGGTGCTCAAGGGCAACCTCGGCCGTGACAAGGCGCGCCTGCTGGCCCAGGTGCGCAGCGCCATCGAGCAACCGCAGCAGGCGAACTTGCGCCAGGAGTGGCAGCGGGGGCTTTGAGCAGGCTGGCGCAGAATCTGCATCTATGCCTTATCCGCCGGTTTTCCGTCACCGGCATGAGGAGGATCGATTCATGCGTAACCTGTTTCTACTGGTGGCGCTGCTGGGCCTGGCTGGCTGCATGAAGGTGAGTGACCTGGCCGATGGCGCCGAGTATCACATGCGCGATGCCGGCGTTCTCGACCACGGCCGCACCGAGCGCATGGCGTCGCGGCGCCTGCAGCAGGACTCCTTCATCTACATCGCCCAGGGCCATTTCGTGCCGCCGGGGCATGGCTATCCGCGTCCCAACGTGGTGGCGGAGGAGGCCTTCAAGGGCTTCGTCGAATACTTCCCGCTGGTGCGTCGCGCCAAACAGCCGCTGGGCCTGGAAGAGGCCATGGCCGAGGCCCGTTCGGCAGGCGCCCATTACCTGCTCTACAGCCGTTTCGCCTACAGTGACGACCGCATCGGCAACGAGGATGAATGGGCGGATCAGGAGGCGCTGGATCGCCTCGGCACCGACCGCGCGTCGATCCAGCTGATGCTGATCGAGACCAACACCCGCTACCTGGTGGACACCGCGCGCATCCGCAGTCGTGGCGGTTTCCTGACGTTCTATGACGCCCAGCCCCAGGATCTGATCGGCCCGCCGCTGCACGACTATGCGCGCAGCCTGATCGGTCTCGGCCGCTGATCCGTTGTACAGGGCGCCGGGCGCGCCCTGCCAGTCAGCCGCAGGCCTTCGAGGTCAAAGCCGGCCCCAGGGTGTATCCTTGATCGTTCGCGGAAACGGACGAGGAGAGAGCATGAGCGATCCAGGCAAGGCGGGCGACCTGCTGGCGCAGATTCCCAAGGGCGAAGGCAAGGGTCTGCCGCCGGTGCACCTGTGGAACCCGGATTTCTGCGGCGATATCGACATGCGCATCGCCCGCGACGGCACCTGGTACTACCTGGGCACGCCAATCGGCCGCAAGCCGATGGTGCGGCTGTTCTCCACCATCATTCGCCGCGATGGCGACGATTATTTCCTGATCACGCCGGTGGAGAAGGTCGGCATCCAGGTCGAGGATGCCCCCTTCGTGGCCGTCACCCTGCAGGTCGAGGGGGAGGGCGAGTCGCAGCGCCTGCGCTTCACCACCAACGTCGAGGACGAGGTGGTTGGCGGCGCCGAGCACCCCATTCGCGTGGAGATCGATCCTGCGACACTCGAACCCTCGCCCTACATTCTGGTACGGCGTAACCTTGAGGCGCTGATTCACCGCAACGTGTTCTACCAGCTGGTGGAACTGGCGGTCGAGCGCGAGGTCGACGGAGAACCCTGGCTGGGCGTGTGGAGTGATGGGCAGTTCTACCCCATCGGCCCCGTGCCGGCCTGAACAGTCCTGACGAGGTGGCAGAATGGATGAGCCGCGAATCGAAACCCAGCGCCTGCTGCTGCGCACGCCACAACCCGAGGATGCCAGCGAGGTGCAGCGCCTGGCCGGCGACTTTCGTATCGCCGACGTCACCCGCAGCATTCCTCATCCCTATCCGCCCGAGCTGGCGCCACGCTGGATCGAGCGCTGCGCAGAGGAGTGGGCCAGCGGAGCTGCGGCCAACTTCATCATCACCGAGGCCGACAGCGGCAAGCTGGTCGGCTGCATGGCGCTGAAGGACATCAGCCGTGGCGAGGCCGAGGTAGGCTACTGGATCGGCGTGCCGTACTGGAGTCGCGGCTATGCCAGCGAAGCGTGCAATGCGCTGGTGGACTTCGCCTTTCGCCACCTGCGCCTGCGCCGTCTGCATGCCAGCCACCTGGCGCGCAATCCGCAGTCCGGGCGCGTGCTGTTCAAGGCCGGCTTTCGTCACCTCGGTCTGGGCCACGCCGCCTGCGGCAGCCAGGGCAAGGTGGAACCGGTCGAACTCTACGAGCAGGTGTCCGGCGAGTGATCCGTGCCTTGTTCATCTGCAGCCGCAATCGTCTGCGCAGCCCCACGGCCGAACGGGTATTCGCTGACTGGCCGGACGTCGAGACCGACTCGGCCGGGCTGGCTCCCGACGCCGAGGTACGTGTCTCGGCGGAGCAGCTCGACTGGGCGACGGTGATCCTGGTGATGGAGAAGAACCACCGCAGCAAGCTGACGCGCCAGTACCGGCAGGCGCTGGCGGGCAAGCGGGTGATCTGCCTGGATATCCCCGACGACTATGCCTACATGCAGCCAGAGCTGATCGAGCTGTTGCAGCGCAAGGTACCGGCACTGCTGCGTTGATCGAGCAGGCCTGACGGTTTCGCTGGCACCGGGAGCGGCTGAAAAGTTACAGTATTACGTTTCATTCAGCCCCTGCCGAAGCCGTCCATGTCCTCCTCACGTCTGCACTCGATCGACGCCCTGCGCGGCCTGGTCATCCTCCTCATGCTGCTCGATCACGTTCGCGAAACCTTTTACCTGCATCAGCAGGTCGCAGACCCGATGGACGTGAGCAGCACCGATCCGGCGCTGTTCTTCAGCCGCACCCTGGCGCATCTGTGTGCGCCGGTGTTCATCCTGCTGACCGGGCTTTCGGCGTTTCTCTACGGCGAGAAGCAGATGAGCCGGGCGGCGACCAGTGCCTTCCTGTTCAAGCGCGGGCTCTTTCTGCTGGTGCTGGAGTTCACCCTGGTCAACTTCGCCTGGACCTTCCAGTTTCCGCCCACGGTCATCTACCTGCAGGTCATCTGGGCCATCGGCCTGAGCATGCTGGCGCTGGCGCTGCTGTTGTGGCTGCCCAGGGCCTGGCTGGCGGGCCTGGGGCTGCTGCTGGTGGCTGGGCACAACCTGCTCGATGGGCTGCATGTCGACCCGCAGTCGGCGCTGCACATTCCCTGGGCGGTGCTGCATGAGCGTGGCTGGATCCAGCTGGGCGACTCCGTGCGCCTGCGCACGTCCTATCCGCTGCTGCCGTGGATCGGGGTGATCGCCCTGGGGTATGCAATCGGTCCGTGGTTTCGCGGCACCTGCACGCCGCAGCAGCGGAGCCGCTACCTGCGCGTCGCCGGCTGCGCCGCGCTGGCGCTGTTCGTGGTGCTGCGTCTGCTCAATGGCTACGGCGAGAAACCCTGGGCGGTCGAGGCGACGGGCATGCAGACCCTGATGGGGCTGTTCAACCTCACCAAGTACCCGCCGTCACTGCTGTTCCTGGCGTTGACGCTGGGGCTTGGCCTGTTGCTGCTGGCGGCCTTCGAGCGGCGCAACGACGGGCGCATGGTGGGCACGCTGGCCGTGTTCGGCAGTGCGCCGATGTTCTTCTACCTGCTGCACCTGTACGTGTTGAAGCTGCTCTACATCGCGGCCCTGGCGATCTGGGGGAGCAACCAGGGGCATTACTTCGGCTTTGCTGCGGTGCACTGGATCTGGCTCATGACGCTGGCGCTCGCGCTGCTGCTGTTCGCCCCGACGCGCTGGTTCGCCCGGCTCAAGGCGCGGCGGCGGGACATGCGCTGGCTGAAGTATCTCTGATCGCCCACGCCGTCAGCGGGCGGCGGTGCGAGGTGGCACGTATCGCAGGCGCCGGCAAGCCGACCCTGCGGATCGGCGATTCCGGCACGCGGCGCTACAGCTTGATGTTCATCGACAGGTACGCCGAGCGACCTGGTGCCGGGGAGAACATCGCCTGGTCGTCACCGCCCCAGAAGAAGTTGTCGAACCACACGTACTCGTATTCGCGGTCCGTCAGGTTCTTCAGTTGCAGGTCGAGGCTGGTGCTGTCGTCGAGCTGGTAGTGGATGCTGGCATCAAGCACCGCGAAGCCGCCGTACTTGCCCTGGGCGTTGTGTTCGTCGATGTAGTAGTCACCCTGCGCGCGGGCTTGCAGGCCGATGCGCCAGGCGTGGTCGAACTGGTAGTCGGTGCCCAGGTTGCTGATGTAGCGCGGCGTGGAGAACACCTCCTTGCCGGCCAGCGATTCACCGCCGGAGTACGCGCTGATCACCTTGGCTTCCTGATAGGAATGGGATGCCCAGACGCTCCAGCGATCCGTCAGGGAGGCATTGATCTGCAGGTCGACGCCACGCCGGCGGGTTTCCCCGAGGCCGACGTTGGTGCCGGTTGCCGGCATGTTGGCCACTTCGTCGGTGGCGTCCTGCTGCCACACGGCGATGCGCGCTTCGCTGTCCGCGAATGGCTTGAACTTGATGCCGATTTCCTTGCCGGTGTTGATCGACGGGCTGTAGCGCGGTTGTCCGGCGGTCAGGTAGGCGGGGTTGGTCGAGCCCGTGAGGATCTGGAAGGTGCGCCCCCAGTTGGCGTACAGGTTGATGTCCTCGCTCAGGCTGTAGACGACGCTCAGCTTGGGCTGGCGAATCCAGCCGTAGTCCTGCAGCTCGGCCTTCACCCCGCCGGGCATCTCGCTGTTGCCGGAGAACCGGTCCACCCGGTAGGCAGGGATGATCTGCAGTTTTTCGCTGGCCTGGATGATCGCCTGCACGTAGGCACCGCTGTTGTACAGCGTGTAGCGCTCGTCATTCTGTACGCGTGCTGGCGTGGCATCGAAGTTCGTGGGCACGCCATGGTTGAATCGATAGCGCTGGTACTCGTTGTTCTGCTGCTCGTGGTTGATGCCGCCGTCGAGCGTCAGCAGGTCATTGGCGCGCCAGGTCAGGTTGCTCAGCACGCCTGTCTGGCGCTCGTTCCAGAGGCGGCGCTGGCGCGGGGCGTTGCCGGGTTGGTAGTCGCTGAAGGTTACCCGGCGGTCATCGTCGTAGCTGTTGTAGTAGAGCTTGTTGCTCAGCTCGAGTGCGTCAGCGAGGCGGATGTCGGCATGCAGGCTCAGGTGCTTCATGTCGCGGTCGCTGTCGTCGTTGCCGTTCTTCTCCGGTGACTGCGTGCGGCTGGCGGCCAGTTGGCTGGCGGTGAGAAAGCCCGGCTCTTCGGCCTGGTGGTGATAGAGGCGGGCGACCAGGCCGAGCCTGAAGGCCTGTGCGTCGTCGCTGAGGAACCACTTGCCTCCCAGCGAGTACTTGTTGGAGCGGCTGTGGTCACGGAAGCCTTCGCTGTCCTGTTTGGCGAGGATGTAGTTCTGTGCGAAGTTGCCTTCCTCACGGCCCAGCGCCAGTTGCACCTCTCGGGTATCGAAGCTGCCGTAGGTGACGCGGCCGTCGGTGTAGTTGCCGCCCTGGCGCGTGGCGAAATTGATGTTGCCACCGATGTTGTGCAGGCCGTAGCGCGGATCGTTGGTGCCGCGCACCACTTCGATGTAGTCGATGTCGAGCGGGAACAGCATGTCGATGAAGCGCTGATTGCCGCTGTTGACGTTGCTCGGGATACCGTCGATCAGCACCTTGATGCCGTTGATGTAGCCCTCGCCATTGAAGGCGCGCAAGGTTGCCTTGCCAGACTCGGCGCCCATGCGCGTTTCGGTCAGCTGGATGCCGGGCATCTGGCCGAGCAGTTCCCAGCTGTTGCTCACGTTCTGTTGTTCGATGCGCTCGCTGCCCATCACGTCCACCGAGGTGAGGATGCGTTCGGTGCCGAGAGCATTCCGTTTCTCGGGGGTCACGTAGACGGCGCCGAGGGAGACGCTGGCGTCGTTGGGGCGAGCGGCGTGGAGGTCGGTCGATGCCAGCGCCGACAGAACGGCGAGGGAGGCCGAGGTGGTTTTCATCGGGGATCCTAGTACTGCGTTTCTGGGAGGGAGGTGCGCATGGCCGATCACGGATGGGCCGTTCGGTGCGTTCGCTGAAGTGCGCAAATGTAGATGTTATACCATAACAAATTATTTGCATTCGACCATCCATGAGTCTCCCGGCATTGGTGCAATAGCCGAGATAGAGCGCTTTCCTGCTCGGGGCAGGGGACCGCTCCGCGTCCATGGCCACTCGGTGAGTGCCTGGCGCGGGAATGCTCCCCAGGCCGGCGCGTGACGAACGATTAGACGCCAGCGCACTAATGGCGTATCACTATCAATGTCTTGTGCGGTCCAAGCGAAGCAGACGTCCTATGCAGCCCCTGGGGTCGATCAATACAACTGCCAGCGCCAATGACGAGCGGTTCGACGGAATGGTCCGCCTGATCTGTGCCCACTTCGCTGTACCGGCCTGCGTGCTGGTCGCGGGCGAGGGGCGCACGCGCCGTATCTGGGCCAGTGCCGGGCTGAGCGATACGCAACGACGGCAGATCGCGGATGCCCGCGAGGCCGGTCCACTCGCTGAGATCCAGCACCTGCGCATCCTGGTGGTCTGGCCGTTGCTGGCGTGTCAGGGCGGGCAGTTCGGCTGCCTCTATCTGCTCGATGAGAGCCATCGGCTGCTGGACGCCAGCCAGGAACAGGCCCTGCAGGAGTTCGCCTGGCTGGCGCTCGACCTGCTGGAGCGGGAGGCGAAGGACACCAGGCAACGGCATGAGCTGGCGGCCCTGCGCGAGAGCGAACGGCGCATGGCGCTGGCCATCGCCGGCAGCGGCACCGGCATCTGGGACCGCAATGTCAGCAGCGGCGAGATTCACTACTCCAGCAGCTGGAAGGCATTGCTGGGCTATGCCGACCATGAAATCGGCAACCGTATCGAAGAGAGCTACACGCGGGTTCATCCGTCCGAACTCGACTACGTGCGTGCGACCATCCAGGCGCACCTCGAGCGCCGCACCGACGCCTATGAAGTGGAGCACCGGCTGCTCTGCCGGGATGGTCAGTACAAGTGGGTGTGCAGCCGTGGCAAGGTGGTCGAGCGTGACAGCGATGGCCAGCCGCTGCGGATGATCGGCACCACCACCGACATCACTGCCATACGCCGGTTGTCCGATCAGGTGCAGCAGACCGTCGAGCTGATGACGGACCTCACCAACGAGATACCCGGCATGGTCTTCCAGTTCCTGCGCCCGCTGCAGGGCGAGCCTGCCTTCACCTACGTCAGTGCCGGTGCGCAAGCGATCTGCGGCCTCAGCGCCACGCAGTTGATGCAGGATGCCCAGGCGCTGACGACGGTCGTCCATCCGGATGATCAGGACGCCTTCCTGGACACCTTCACGCGCTGCGCCGAACAGCTGACGCCCTGGCACCACGAATTCCGCGTGCAGGTACCGGGGCGCGAGGTGGTCTGGTGCGAGGTCGAGGCCTGCCCGCGCCGCCAGGGCGACGGCAGCGTGCTCTGGCACGGATTCATGACCGATGTGACCGAGCGCAAGCAGATCGAGGCCGAGCTGCAGGCATTCGCCACCACCGACTTCCTTACCCAGCTCGCCAATCGCCGTCACTTCATGCGTCAGCTCGAGATCGAGCTGGCGCGCCTGCAACGCAGTTCGGGCCAGAGTGCGGCGATACTGATGTTCGACCTGGACTACTTCAAGACCATCAACGACCGCTGGGGGCACAACGTCGGCGACCAGGCACTGCGCCACTTCGCCACCATCCTCGGCGCGCAGCTGCGCAAGAGCGATACCGCCGGACGCCTGGGCGGCGAAGAGTTCGCCGTGGTGCTCAGCGAGACCGACCAGCAACAGGCCACGCATTTCGCCACCCGCATCCAGAGCGAGCTGGCCAGGACGCCGATCCTGCATGCCGGCGAGCAGATATTCCTGGCCGTCAGTGTGGGTATCTCATCGCTCACCGCCAACGACAGCAACGTCGAGGCCGCCCTTTCACGTAGCGACATCGCCCTGTACTGCGCGAAGCGCGGCGGGCGCAACCGCATCGAGTACCACTGAAGCCGGCTGCCGGTGTCGCGTCGCAGGGCGTTGCGCTGGACGTCTGGCCGTCAGCTCACTAACGTGATGGCCCCGACGTGAATCACCACAGGACATCATCATATGGACGTGCAATGCAGCTCTCTCGAGGACGTGCGCCAGCGTATCGACGAGATCGACCGCGCCATGGTCGAGCTCATCGCCCGGCGCGGTGGTTTCGTCGCGCAGGCGGCGCGGTTCAAGAAGGACAGTGCCGATGTGCGTGCCCCGGCACGCGTCGAGCAGGTCATCGCCAAGGTGCGGGCACTTGCCAGTGAACGCGGGGCCTCGGCCGAGGTGGTCGAGCAGGTGTACCGCGCGATGATTGCCGCATTCATCGACGAGGAACTGCGTGCCCATGCCGCGCTCGGCGCCGAGGCAGGCGCCGTCTGAGGCGGGCAAGGTTCAGGCGCTCCACTGGCGCTGCTTGTCCATGATGAAATCGATGAAGGCGCGCAGACGCAACGGCATGTGCCTGCCGCTCGGATAGAGCAGGGTGAAGGGCCGCGAGCGCCCGGCGAACGCTTGCAGCACCTCGACCAGCGAGCCTTCGGCCAGTTCGCGTTCGACGATGAAGCGGTAGGTCTGGAACAACCCGGCGCCGTGCTTGGCCAGGGTCACGCCACCCAGCACATCGTCCGAGCAGGTGCAGCCCCCGGCGCTGACGACCTCCCGCTCCTCGCCGTCATCGTTGAACAGCCAGGTGATGCGCCGCCCGCTGCTGGGCAGCTCGAACTGAATGCAGTCGTGCCGCTCGAGGTCGTCCAGCGTCTGTGGGACGCCTTCGCGTGCCAGGTAGTCGGGAGTGGCCACCACCACCAGGCGGGCGTCTTCCAGCGGCCGCGCGATGAGGCTCGAATCCGGCTGCGCGCGCACGCGGATGGCCAGGTCGTAACCTTCAGCGACGAAGTCGATGTTGCGATTGCCCAGGTGGATGTCGACCTGCACCTTGGGATAGCGGCGGCGAAACTCCGGCATCAGCGGCAGGATGCGGTGGTGCCCATAGGTGGTGGGCAGGCTGATGCGCAGCGTCCCCGAGGGTTCCTGCTGCTGGCCGCTGACCGCGCGCTCCGCCTCGACCAGCTGGGTCAACGCCTGGCGGCACTGCTCGTAGTAGCCACGGCCACCTTCGGTCAGGCGAATGCTGCGGGTCGTGCGCAAGAACAGTCTGGAGCCCAGGCGTTCCTCCAGCCGGCCGATCGAGCGACTGACCGCCGCCGGCGTCACGCCCGCGGCCAGCCCTGCCGCGGTGAAACTGCCCAGCTCGGCAGCGAGGCAGAACAGTTCGATGCTGCCAAGCAGTACATCGTCGAATTGGCGTGGCATGATTGATTACACCGTGTATCAACTGAAGTTATTGAAGTCATATTTATCTGCTTTCATGGCAAAAATATAGTTCTCCCAACGGCGCCCAGGGCGCCTTCTCAGCGGGAGAAACGACATGAGCAACAACAGAACGGTAGTGATCACCGGTGCCTCCAGCGGCATCGGCTTCGGCCTGGCCAAGGCCTTCCTCGCCCAGGGGTTCAATGTGGTGGGCAACGCGCGCAGCGCCGAGCGGCTGGAGCAGGCCAGGGCGCAACTGGGCAACCCCGCCGGTTTCGTTGGCGTGGCAGGCGATATCGCCCGGCCGCAGACCGCTCGCCAGCTGATCGATGCCGGCATCGAAGCGTTCGGCCAGGTCGATGTGCTGGTCAACAACGCCGGTTTCTTCCTGCCCAAGCCTTTCCTCGACTACAGCCCGGAGGATATCGACAGCCTGCTGGAGACCAACCTCAAGGGCGTGGTCTATGCCTCCCAGGCGGCTGCGGCGCACATGATCGAGCGTCGTCAGGGGCAGATCATCACCATCACCGCGGCCATTGCGCTGCAGGCCAATATCGACGTGCCCGCCGCGCTGCCGGTACTGATCAAGGGCGGCCTCAACCAGGTCACCCGCGCACTGGCGCTGGAGCTGTCGCCGCACAATATCCAGGTCAACGCGGTGGCACCTGGCATCATCGAGACACCGATGCACGATCCGGCGACTCATGAATTCCTCAAGGGCCTGCAACCGGCAGGACGCATCGGGCAGGTCGAGGACATCGGCGAGGCCGTGCTGTACCTGGCTGGCGCCAGTTTCACCACGGGCGTGGTGCTGCCGGTCGATGGCGGCATGAGCAGCGGCAAATGGTAACGGGCGGATGACGCGGCCACTGCCGTGCCACCGCCAGCAGATCCCTTCCCCAACCACAGGAGCATCACCATGCCTTTCGTCAGCGTACGCATCACCCGCGACGGGGTTACCCGCGAACAGAAAGCCCAGGTCATCAAGGAAATCACCGAGACCCTGGAGCGCGTTCTGAACAAGAAGCCCGAGCTCACTCACATCGTGATCGAGGAAGTCGACACCGATAACTGGGGCTATGCCGGAATCACCACCACCGAGTACCGCGCCGGCTTATCCAGGACGTGATCCAGGCGCGCTGGCCAGGAGCTTGCTGTCCTGGCCACCCACCTGCGAGCAGGCAATGCCGGTCGTATGACCGGCATTGTTCATCTGACGGCCACAAGACGGGCTGCTCGTTCGCAGCGGTGTCACTCGAACGACGGGTTTGCCAGCAGGTGTTCCGTATTCCGTGAATTCCATTTCGAGTACCGGGCAGTGTGAGAGCCCTTTCTATCACTGTCGTGAAGACTGCGCGCCAGGGCGAATGGCCGCACTGCGACGATGTCTTCACTCCGGCAACCTGACCTTCTTCTTCGTCCCCAGCAGATTCCAGCTGGCCACGAACAGTGCGGCTACCAGTGGGCCGATGACGAAGCCGTTGAGACCCAGCAGGGCGAGACCGCCGAGGGTGGAGACGAGGATCAGGTAGTCGGGCAGACGGGTGTCCTTGCCCACCAGTATGGGGCGCAGGATGTTGTCCACCAGGCCGATCACCAGCACGCCGAAGGCGGTGAGGATGATGCCTTGCCACAGGCTGCCGCTGAGCAGCAGGTAGAGCGCGACCGGGGCCCAGACGATGCCGGCGCCAGCGGCTGGCAGCAGTGACAGGAAGGCCATCAGCACGCCCCACAGCAGCGGGCTGTAGATGCCCAGCGCCCAGAAGATGAAGCCACCGAGCGCGCCCTGGACTGCGGCGACCAGGACATTGCCCTTGACCGTGGCGCGTACCACGCGGGTGAATTTGATCTGCAGGCGGCGCTTGGTGCTGTCGGCCAGGGGGATGGCGACGCGGATGTTGCGCACCAGCTCCTGGCCGTCGCGCAGGAGGAAGAACAGCAGGTACAGCATCACCCCGAAACTGATGAAGAACTCGAAGGTGCCCTGGCCGATGGCGAAGACCTTGGTCGCCAGGTACTGGCTACCGGTCGTGGCGCCCTTGGATATCTGCTCGCGCAGGCCGTCGAGGTTGGCGATGCCGAAGCGCTGCAGTTGCTCCTGCATCGGCTGCGGCAGCGCGCGCAGGGTGCTGGTCACGTAGGCACCGAAATCCAGCTCGCCGGACTCCAGCTGTTCATACAGGCTGGTGCCCTCGGCCACCACCGCCGAGGTGATGAAGATCACCGGCAGGATCGCCACCAGCAGGCAGATGGTCAGCGTCAGCAGGGCGGTCAGGTTGCGCCTGCCGTTGCAGCGCTGATTGAGGCGTGACTGCAGCGGGGCGAACACCACGGCGAGCACCATCGCCCAGAACACGGCGCCGTAGAACGGCAGGAGTATCCAGAAGAAGGCGATGGTCACCAGCGCGAGCAGGAGGATGAAGGCTTTCTGTTCGAAGGTCGGGTTGCGCATCTTGGTTTCGTTCAGCGGAGGCATGCCAGTTAGTCCCCGCAAACGCCGGCAAAGTGCCCGCGAATCCACTGCTGACCGGTCTTGCTGCCTTGCCACGGCTGCTTACGGCTGCCGCCAAGGCGCATGGCCATGGGGGCTTGACAGCTCTGGGATACTGGAAAGTGTGAGCGCGATCATTCATCAGGCCAAACGGAGGGTTTGCCATGCGCGACGAGGAACTCAGGGCGTTGTTCGATCAACAGGCGGCTGGCTATGACCAGCAATGGGCCGGGATGGCGCCGATTCGCGAGGCGCTCTATCTGCTGCTCGATGCGCTGTTCGCCGAGCTGCCGGCCGATGCGCGGGTGCTCTGCGTGGGCGCGGGTACCGGTGCGGAGATCGGCCACCTGGCCGCGCGCTTTCCTGGCTGGCGGTTCACGGCGCTGGACCCTTCCGAGGCGATGCTCGATGTCTGTCGCCAGCGTGCGCAGCGCGAGGGCTTTGCGCATCGTTGCGAGTTTCACGCGGGCTATCTCGACACGCTGGCGGATGAGCCGCTGCATGACGGCGCGACCTGCTTCCTGGTCTCGCAGTTCTTGCTGGAGCCGCAGGCACGCACGCGCTTCTTCCGCCAGATCGCGCAGCGGCTCAAGCCGGGCGGGCTGCTGGCCAATGCGGACCTGGCCGCAGATATCCACGCGCCGGCCTACGAGGTGCTGCTGCGTAACTGGATGACGCTGATGTCCGGTGCCGGCGTTCAGCCGCAGATGCTCGAGCGCGTACGCATTGCCTACGCGCGAGACGTGGCGGTGCTGCCGGCGCAGCAGGTGGCCGGCATCATCCAGGCCGCCGGCTTCGCGGCGCCGGTGCAGTTCTTCCAGGCCGGGTTGATGCACGGCTGGGGCTGCCAGCGCGCTGCGGATGCCTGAGGGCACGGCTCATGAGCGCTCGACGCTATTCGTGGCGCGTGCTGCTCTCGCGGTCGCGCGGGTAATGGCGGGCGAAGGGGAAGGGCGGTAGCCAGGCTTCGCGGCGAATGGTCCAGAGCTCGTAGGTGGGGGTGAACTGGTCCGGCGCATCCAGCGAGCCCAGGTTCAGTTCGATCTCATCCGCCGTGCGCGAATACACCGACGAGCCGCAGCGCGGGCAGAAATGGCGGCCGCCATACTGGCCGGTTTCGCCGCTCAGGGTCACGGTGTCCTGGGCAAAGATTGCCGAGGCATGGAAGAGTGCGCCGTGGTACTTGCGGCAGTCCATGCAGTGGCAGACGCCGACCCGATAGGGTTGGGCGCTGGTGCTGAAGCGTACCTGGCCGCAGAGGCAGCCGCCGGTGATCTGTGGCATGTGAGGGTCTCCGCTCGTTGGCTATCGCCTGTGACCCTAGCAAAGCTGCAGGCAACTGAGGTGCGCAATGGCTCGGCGCTTCTGCGATCGGCGTCTCAACGTGTCCGCCGAGCGGGCAACCGCTCTGGCAGTGCGGGCAGGCGCATGGGCTATCATCCAGTGCTGAACAGGGACATGGAGGCAGGCTGATGGGGTTCTACTTGGTGATCGGCGCGTTCATCGTCTTTCTGCTGCTGTTGCTGCGGGCCATGCGCAGGAAGTCCTCAGGCGCGAACCACTCGGGCGATGGGGGAGGCCCGGGTGTGGATGGCGGCGGCAGCTTCTTCGGCGATTTCGGTGGCGACTGTGGTGGCGGTGATGGTGGTGGCGGCGGAGACTGAGTTCTGCCGGCCCGCTCCTGTCGCAATCCGTTGCCCTGTATCATCGGCGGCAGAGTGTCGCGGTTTCAGCATTGACCGCGGACACGCCGTATTGCGTACCGGGGCCATGCAGCTGGCAGGTCCCGCCTTCTGCGAGAGATGACAGCATGATCGAGGTAACCGAAGTTTCCATCGCCGAGCTGCGCGCCGCGCTGGAGTCCGGCCGCACCACTGCGGTCGAACTGGTCAAGGCCTATCTGGCGCGTATCGAGGCCTACGACGGGCCCGCCACGTCGACCCGGCTCAACGCTGTGGTCGTGCGCAACCCGGATGCACTGCAGGAAGCCGAGGCGTCGGATGCGCGCCGTGCGCGTGGTGAAACGCTCGGCCCGCTGGACGGCATTCCCTATACCGCGAAGGACAGTTACCTGGTCAAGGGGCTGACGGCGGCTTCCGGCAGCCCGGCCTTCAAGGACCTGGTGGCGCAACGTGATGCGTTCACCGTCGAGCGTCTGCGTGCGGCCGGCGCTATCTGCCTGGGCAAGACCAATATGCCGCCGATGGCCAACGGCGGCATGCAGCGCGGGGTATACGGCCGCGCGGAGAGTCCCTACAACGCGGATTACCTGACGGCGCCGTTCGCCTCGGGCTCGTCCAACGGCGCCGGTACGGCGACCGCTGCCAGTTTCGCCGCGTTCGGTCTGGCCGAGGAGACCTGGTCCAGCGGGCGCGGCCCGGCGTCGAACAATGGCCTGTGCGCCTACACGCCGTCGCGCGGGGTGATCTCGGTGCGCGGCAACTGGCCGCTGACGCCGACCATGGACGTGGTGGTGCCGTATGCCCGGACCATGGCCGACCTGCTCGAGGTACTCGACGTGGTGGTGGCCGATGACGCCGACACGCGTGGCGACCTGTGGCGTTTGCAGCCCTGGGTGCCGATCCCGAAAGCCTCCGCTGTGCGTCCGCAATCCTACCTGGCGCTGGCAGCCAAGGCCGATGCGCTGGCTGGCAAGCGCCTGGGCGTGCCGCGCATGTTCATCAACAAGGACGAGGAAGCCGGCACCAGCGAGTCGCCGGGCATCGGTGGTCCGACCGGCCAGCGCATCCACACCCGGCCAACGGTGATCGCCCTGTGGGAAGCGGCCCGCCAGGCGCTGGAAGCTGCCGGCGCCGAAGTGGTGGAGGTGGACTTCCCGCTGGTGTCCAACTG
The DNA here is from genome assembly GCF_029542605.1 of Pseudomonas sp. REST10. Classification (NCBI taxonomy): domain Bacteria; kingdom Pseudomonadati; phylum Pseudomonadota; class Gammaproteobacteria; order Pseudomonadales; family Pseudomonadaceae; genus Pseudomonas; species Pseudomonas sp. REST10. The sequence continues at coordinate 2,037,506 of NZ_CP035677.1, forward strand.
CGAAGGGGATCGCCCGGGGGCACCGACGGTGTTCAACCGGGGTATCGTCACGCCCGAGTTTCTGCATGACGAGCTGTGGGAGCTGAGCGGCTGGGCCTTCGACGACTTCCTGCAGGCCAACGGCGACCCGCAGCTGCAGCGCCTGGCCGATGTCGATGGGCCGCAGATCTTCCCGCATGACCCCGGTACGCTGCCGAATCGCGAGGGCGATCTGGCGGCGGGCATGGACGAGTACGTCAAGATGGCCAAGCGCGGCATCAAGCCCTGGGACCAGATCGCCACGCTGCCCGATGGACTGCGCGGCCTGGAACACACGCGCAAGATCGACCTGGAGGACTGGATGGCACAACTGGGGCTGGATGCCGTGCTGTTCCCCACCGTTGCCGATGTCGGCCCGGCGGATGCCGATGTGAACCCGGTATCCGCCGACATCGCCTGGAGTAATGGCGTGTGGGTGGCCAACGGCAATCTGGCGATTCGCCACCTGGGTGTGCCGACCGTGACCGTGCCCATGGGCGTGATGGCCGATATCGGCATGCCAGTTGGCCTGACCTTCGCAGGCCGCGCCTATGACGACTCGGCCTTGCTGCAGCTGGCGGCTGCTTACGAGTCCACTGGCAGCAAACGCCAGGTGCCACCGGGCACGCCGCCGCTGGGGTGATGCGCGGTGCCGGGAGGCCCCTCTCTCGCAAGCGGGAGAGGGGGGCGGCACCGCTGGTCGTAGGAGCGGCTTCAGCCGCGATGGCGGTAGAAGCTGCCGGCGCTAACGTGGCAGGCGATACCCCTTACTGGCGCAAATCCACCGCCGGCGCGCCCTGGCCATCGAACAGTTGCGCAGGCTGGCTGGGCAGGATGCTGGGGCGGCCGCCGTTGCTGCTGCTATTGCCGATGATGCGGATATCGCTGTACTTCTTGCCGGACAGTGCGGCCAGGCCGGCGCCGTCGCGTACCACGGTGGGACGCAGGAAGACCATCAGGTTGCGCTTGATGTGCGACTCGCGAGTGGAGCGGAACAGCCCGCCTATCAGTGGAATGTCACCCAGCAACGGCACCTTGGAAACGGCTTCGGTGACGTCGTCCTGAATCAGGCCGCCGAGCACGATCACCTGGCCATCGTCGGCGAGGATGGTGCTCTTGATCGAGCGCTTGTTGGTCACCAGGTCCACCGCCTGGGCATTGAGCCCGGTGCTCGGCGCGATGGAGGAGATCTCCTGTTCGATCTCCAGGCGCAGGGTGGCGCCTTCGTTGATGTGCGGGGTGACCTTGAGGGTGACGCCGATGTCCTTGCGCTCGATGGTGGTGAAGGGGTTGCCCGCGCCAGAGGCGTCGGTGGTGTAGGAGCCGGTCTGGAAGGGGACGTTCTGCCCGACGAGGATCTCCGCCTTCTGGTTGTCCAGGGTCAGCAGGCTCGGCGTCGACAGCAGATTGCTCTTGCTGTTGGCCGACAGTGCGGTGATCAGCGCGCCGAAGCGGTCGCTGCCAACGCCGATGATGGCGCCGTCGGGGAGGGTGGTGTTCTCCGGTATTTCATCGTTCTGCAGGATCTGCAGCACCGAACCGACGGACAGCCCGGTACCGGCGAAGTTGACCCCGCCCAGGCCGCCACGGCCACCACGTGCATCCACCGCCCATTGCACGCCCACGGCATCGGTGATGTCGCCGGAGACTTCGACGATGGCCGCCTCGACCATGACCTGCGCGCGCGGCACGTCGAGCTGACGGACGATGTCCTCGAGGGTGGCGACCTGATCCGGGTCGGCCAGCAGCACCAGGGCGTTGAGGCTCTCGTCGGCACGGATGAGGATGTTCGACTGCTTGCCGCTGGTCTCGCCGGTCTCCTGGCTCTTCAAGCCTTCGGAGATTTCCCCGAGGGTTTCGGCCAGGGCCTTGGCGTCGTTGTGACGCAGGCGAATCACCCGCGTGTTGGCCGAGCGGCTGGTGGGTGTATCCAGCGAGCGGGCGAGGTCGGCCAGCTTGGCGCGGGCGTCCGGTGGCCCGAGAAGGATCAGGCGATTGGTGCGGGCGTCGGCCACCACCTGGGTAGCGCCACTGCCCTTGGCCTGGCCACGGGCGATGGCGGTGTTGAGGACCTCGGCGGCGTCCATCACCCAGGCATGTTGCAGGGTGACCACGCTGAAATCCTGCGCGCCGCTCTGGTCGAGCTGGCGCATCAGGTCCTGGATGCGTGCGATGTTGGCGCTGCGGTCGCTGATGATCAGCGCGTTGGCCGAGGTGACGGCAGCCAGGTGACCGTACTGCGGTACCAGCGGGCGGATCAACGGGATCAGCTCGGCCACCGGCACGTGTTGTACCTGGATCAGCCGGGTTTCCAGGCGGTCCGGTGCGGCCCGGCCTTCACCGGCTTCGGCCTTGGCTTCGGCATTGGGCACGATGCGCGCCTGGTCGCCCTGGGTCAGTACGCTGAAACCGTGGGTGGCCATCACCGAGAGGAACAGCTGGTACACCTCGGAGAGGCCCAGCGGGGTGCTGGACACCACGCTGACCTGGCCCTTCACGCGCGGGTCGACGACGAAGGTCTGCCCGGTGATGGCGGCGATCTGGTCGATGAACTCGCGGATGTCCGCACCCTTGAGGTTGATGGTCCAGCTTTCTTCCTGCTGGTTGGCGCTGCTGGGCACCTGTTCGATCTGCGCAAGCAGCGGCAAGGGCGTGCTGGCCAGGCTGGCGGCTATCAGGGCGAGTGTCAGTCGGCTTCGGAGAACAGGCATCGGTTCAGTCGCTTTCCATGGGCTGATCGGGGGGCGTTTCTTCGGGCAGTGTGCCGGAGGCTTCCATCTGTTCGCGCAGCATCTGCATGCGCTGGCGCAGTTGTTCGAGGTTGTCCTGGTCGAGTCGTTCGAGTTGTTGTTGCGGGTCTTCCTGCGTTGCTTCGAACGGTGGGGTATAGCTGTACTGCCCACTCTGCTGACGCGGGAACCCGAGGCTCTCGCGGCGCCCGTTGCGCAGCAGCTCGACGCGATCGGCATAGATGGCGTCCACACGCACGCCATCGCTCACTTCCGTGCCGACGGCAAAACGCTGGGCATGCTCGCCCTGGGGCTGGATCAGCGCACTGGAGCGTTGCGGGTCGCTGTGCACGAAGCTGCCGAGCAGGGTCAGTTGCAGATTGGTGGTCGGCGCCGGGCCGCTATCGGCCTGCCGAGGGGCGCCGAACAGTTGGCCGACGGGGGCCTGGCCGTGCTGCACCTGGCCGGAGCCGGCCTGCTCCGGGGCGGGCTGCACCTGGCCGCGTACCAGGCGCAGCAGGTCGGCGCTCTGCCACGCCAAAGCACTACTGACGAGTATCAATGCAAGCAGACCGAGCAAGGGGGGCATCAGGGTGCGATATCGATTCATCGCATGGGACAAGTGCGTCACTCCATCAAGTTCTTGTTCTGCGGTGATCAGCGGGAGTGATCATAGCAAGATGTGTGCTTTTGACATCCCCCTTAAGGGGGCTTGAAATCCGTGAAAGCCTGGACGTTGAGCTTGTTGAAGGTTGCAACCGGACTGACATGCCGAGAGTGATGTGTTCGCTGTGAAGGTTTCGCAGTGTGCTTGCATCTCATCCACCATCCTTTGAGGAAGCAAGGAAAAATCTAGGACTTGTCGTAAAAGTGACGACTGGGTTGTACTGTCAATTAGCCTTCAGGGTAGACTCGGCGCCCTATTTCTCCTCCCGAAGACCGATGGATCGCCCAGATGAATCTCTGGGGCATGGAAAGGAACTCTGCATGGGATGCACTCTCCTTCGTTACCTTCCGCTTTGCCTGCTTACAAGCATCGCATGCTTGTTCAGCTACGTAGGTTTGCTCAATCCTGGTATTGATCACCCCTATCGAGGCCCGCACTACAGCACCGAGATGCTGCAGATTGATGTACCGGGTTTGAATGTGCTCGGTGCGAGTGCTCTTGCGCCCGATATCCTACGTGCGAGTAATGCCGCGAATCTGCCCAAGCGTCGTCCAATGGCCTTGCAGTGGGGCCTGGCGGACCATCGCCGGGGGACCGTGCTCGGCAAACGTATCGACTCCGGAGCCCAGGGCCGCGTAGCCGGTTATCAGAGCCGCAATGACATCAAGGCCAGCCTGATGCGCGACGACGAAGGGCTGGGGGGCGATGTCAAGGAACATCAAGACGATGAACGGCTGATCCTGAGCTACACCGGCGACAACCTGATTACGGTGAACGGCGTATTGGACCTGCTCTGGAAGCACCACTACGACGGTAATGGCCTGGCCGGCTGTACCGATTCAGTGGGGCGGCGCGCCAACACGGAATACAACCACTACGGCCAGTTCATCCGTGGCCCATGCACGGACGGTAGCGAAATCAATAAGTGCTACGAGTCGCAGGTTGGATTTTTGTCGTGACGTATCACCATAAGAATATTGTTGAGGGTGCCTGTCTGGGTGTCGAGTAAGTATTGAGTTGGGCCAAGTTCTAATTGGTCGATGGCCTGGAGCTTATAGTTTTCGTGGTGTGCTCAGAGCTGTTGTTTCATAGTGGGGTGTTGGTTTTTTATTTTGATGTACGGACACCTGATTATTTTTAGGAATTTTGCGTTTATATGGTGGGGTTATGTCGGGATTGCACTCTCGCATGATTGAGCGACTAAAGCCGTGGCTGCTTCTTACGGGGCTGTTTTTCATATCCGCTGCCTATTGCGTTGCCTTTTTTCTGTGGCAGCACGATCTGTCAACAGAAGCATTGCCGGCAGTCCTGACTATGGATTCTCCTGCGCAGAGTACCAAGCCGGATCACGTCGAATTGGTCAATCTGTTCGGTACGATCAAGTCAGAGACTGCCGTTGCCCCTGTCAAGGAAAGCGCGTTGTCGCTCAAACTGGTGGCCAGTTATGTAGGTGGCAAACAGGGACGTTCGGCTGCTGTGATCGCTCAGAGTGAAAACAGTCACAAGCTCTACTATCCAGGCGATCAGTTAATGCCTGGCGTCGAGTTGGTCGATGTGCAGGTACGCCGTGTTCTGATCAAACGTAATGGGGCATTGGAAAGCGTAAGTCTAGAGGAGAGGCAGCAGCCAGCTCTTCATCGAGCGGCTGCTGAACAGGTCGCCAGGTTACCGGCAGCACCACCTGCTATGAATCCGATCAGCCAACAGAAGCTGACGGAAAAACTCAATAAATTGCAAGCGCTGGCAAACGGGGAAATTTGATGCGTTGGGGAGCGTTGTTGTGTGCGTTGTTGTTCAGCGTGGCGCTATATGCGGAACAGGAGAAGCCTGCTGGACTTGATCTGGACATGAAGGATGCGGACATCCGTACCTTGATTGAGTGGGTAGCCGATCAGACGGGCAAGAACATCGTGATCGACCCCCGAGTCAAGGGCAAGGTCACCGTGGTGACCAGTGAGGCGATTCCTGCAGAGGACCTCAATCAGTTGTTGAGTTCAGTGCTCAGTGTGCATGGGTTTGCGCTCATCAAGGAGAATAACGTTTATAAGGTTGTTCCCGAAGTGGATGCCAAGTCCTCCAGCATACCGGTCAATGAGCGTAACGCTACGGCTGGGGATAACGTTATCAAGTTGTTCAAATTGAACAATGTTTCGGCCATTCAACTGGTCAATCTGCTCAAGCCTATGGTTCCACAGTCGGCCTATATCGCTGCTTATCCGGATCGTAATTACATTATCGTTGCTGACCGTGCTGTAAACATCGCCAAGATCGATGATCTGGTCGCGCGTCTTGATCAGGCATGGGAAGTGACGACGGATGTCTTTGCCCTGAAGTATGCCAATGCTCAGGACATACTGGCCATGCTCAATGGTCTTTTCCCCAAGCCAAAGGCCGATACACCGGAGGGGTTCTTCTCGATTGGTGCCGATGTGCGAACCAACAGCATCGTGGTGTCTGGTGAGGAGGTTCTGCGGCGTCAGGTGCATGACGTGGTTATGCGGTTGGATCGCAAAGTGCAAGGTGTGGGTAATACCAAGGTGTTCTATCTGCACTATCTACGCGCTGCAGACATACTGCCGGTAGTGCAGAGCCTGAGCAGTAGCATTCAGAAGCAGGGACTCAACGCTCAGGAGTCTTCCGTCGAAGTGAACATTCAGGCCAGTGAAGCGACCAATGCTCTGGTTGTCAGTGGGCCGCCTGATGTGATCGATGCCGTAGAGTACATCATCAAGAAACTGGACATTCGCCGCGCTCAAGTCCTGGTTGAGGCTGTGATTGTAGAGGTGTCTGAAAGTGAGGGGCGTGAGTTAGGGGTTGAATGGCGGAGCAGCGCCAGCGCTAAAGGTGGTGATGGTTGGTATGGCGGAACTCTATATCGGGATAGTGCGGGGGCGGGGGCGATAGATGAAGCGCCTAACTTGGTGAGTGGCCTTGCATTAGGTTTCTATCGAAACGGCTCGTTACGGGGACTGTTCACCGCGCTGGAAACCAGTGATTCGTTGAATATCCTCTCCCGACCCAATCTGGTTACTTTGGATAATGAAGAGGCCAAGATTGTCGTCGGTCAGAATGTTCCTTTCGTTACCGGACGTTCTACGAGTGCTGCCACTCCGGTTGATAATCCCTTCCAGACCATTGAGCGGAAAGATGTGGGTATCACCCTGACAATCAAGCCCCAAGTCAATGAGGGTGATGCTGTTACATTGGATATCACGCAGGAAATATCCAGTGTCTCCAATGCACGTGTCGCTCAGGCGCAAGACATCATTACCAATACACGTTCTGTCAAGACTCGAGTATTGGTGGAGGATGGGCAGACGCTGGTGTTGGGCGGGCTTATATCGGATGAGCAGCAAGGTGGTGATGCCAAGGTGCCGTTCATGGGGCGTATCCCTATCATTGGGGCGCTATTTCGCAGTGATAAGAAAAATAAGACGAAGAACAATCTAATGATCTTCATTCAGCCTAGGATCATCCGCAGCAATGATGATGCGCAGTTGGTGACAGGCGGGCGTTATCGCTATATCGATCAAGCAGCCGAGCGAATGGGTTATGACTTCGAAGCGCGTTAAGTGTCTGGTGGCGGCATCGCTGTTGTCGCTTTGGGGGGATGCCAGTGCTTCCGCGTTACCCATTCCCGGATGCTGGGTCAGTCAGGCATCGCAGCAGCTCATCGATGTAGATGGCGAGGGTAGCGTGCAAGGTGCTTGGTCAGTGTCGAGTGGTTCGCTTTTGGCACGCTTGCAGAGCGGGCGAGTTTCTCAGACGTTACTGTTCGCAGGCTATGACATGCTGTCGGTGCGGCGTGTTTGTTCTGAGATGCAAGAAACTGGCCTTTATAACGCGAACATACTGTTTGGTGGGCGCGAATGGTTGCAGGCCAAGCAAGGCGCTCCAGCTTGGGACTGGCTATTGGTGGGGGCGGAGGATGTGGCGGCCAACCTATTGAGCGGTGAGTTGTCCGGGATGTTCGTTGGTCAGGGCAAGGTGGTGGTAGGACGGGGATTGGAAAAACTCCCATCAGTCGATCCGGCAAAAGTGGCTGCACAACTGATTGACAAACAGCAGCGTGTTTTCGAGCCAGTAGTGCTTTTCGTGTCCAGAGATTATCAGCAGCGGTTTTTTGAGTTTTTCTCGAATAATCCATTGCCCGGCGTCTTCCTGTCATTCGATGAGGTTGAGCAGGTGCGCGATACATTGAATAAATATGTGAGCATCTCGGCAGATGACCAGGCGCGCCAACTTAATTATTACTGTGATTAGTGCATTGTTGTGCGGCTCCGCTCAGGCTGACGAGAGGTTCGAACTTGTTCTGCGCTTGCAAAACGACAGTGCTGGTGTGCTGCCGGCGGCTGAGGTGTGCGGTCTAAAACCGCTTTCGCTAAACGGGCGGGTCAGTGACTGGCGTATTGAAGCTTCAAGTCCTGTGCGACTGCGTTCAAGAGAATATTGCCTCCAGCATGAAGAGTTGGGGCCATACCAGTCGCAACGTATAAGTATGCAGTGGCAGCCTGGTATTGAGGATCAGGATGAGGCTTGGACGTCAGAGGCATCCTTTGACTTGGTCCAGGAGCCGTCTGAACAGTTGCGGCGGTTAGCTAAGTCATTTGCAATCTATCCCAGGCGTGAGCGGGTTGAGCGAATCTTTGCCTGGATGGTTGAACACATTGCGTTTTTCGGCATACGTCGAGGTGTCGAGGGGGCTGAGCACGCATTGCAAGTGGGTGGGGGGGATTGCACTGAGCACATGCTGCTGGCGGGGGAGTTGCTTGAGCGGAATGGCGTCACAGTTCGAAGAATTTTAGGGGCAGTAGTACCCAACGAACAGCACCATATAAGTGCTTCTGGATTGCATAACTGGATTGAATATCGAGATAATGGCAGATGGCTGGTCTTCGACTCATCCAGAAGGCTGCTTGGCGCCCCGAAAGATAGCCGTTATCTGGGGTTGCTGTTCTATAGCAACACCCGGCAGCTATCGCTTCAGCCGCTTTTCACGGACTCGCCAAGCTTGAAGTTATTTTTGCAGTAAGGGCGAAGGGATTGTATGAAAGGACTCGTCGAATGGACTGTTTCTTGTCTCACCTTGCCGGGTGATTTTCTTCGCATATTTTTCCTGTGCTGACTGCTTGTTCTTGGCCGGTGTCGTGCTGAGTGGTATTGGCGTACAAGTGCAGTGCAAGAGGGATTTTGACGTTGCTGGGCGCATATTGCGGCTATCGCGGCCGCAATGAACGGCTATGAAGTTCGGGCTGTAGAAAATAAACGTTTGTAACGGTTCTTAAAATATCAAGGATGATCCTTGGTCTGAAGGGATTTCAATTGCATGCATCAAGTTATTTTTGCTTTTTTCTCTAAGGTAGGGCAGCGTTTGAGCCGTCTTGTCGGGCTTGCAGTTTGCTCGGTCGGATCTGTTCTGCGCAAGGCTCTGCTTTTCAAGAAATTTGTACTTTTAAGCATGCTTTGGATGAGCTCTGCGGTAGCGGTTTCAGCAGAGATTTCAGATCAGCTGAAGCGTTTGGATCCTATGGTTTATTTTTCTGCCGATAACCTGGCTTCGGCGGAGGATGGAAGTCTCAACGAGGTTGGATATGAGTCGCTAAGGTATCTTGGTGGCGAGCCAGTTACAGTGCCTAGTTTTTTGGGGGAACATGCCGGCAAAGCGTTGCGCCTGAATGGTCAGGATTCACTTGATTTGTTTACCGGTTTTCTGGAGGGGCTGTCCTCTGATGTCGTTCTGGGTGGGTATTTTAATTATCGTTGGGGCGAAGCTGCACCTGAATGGCAGTGCTTGTTTTCTGTTGGTAACAGGTTTGCGCTCTTGTTTGGTGATGGTGGGCTACGCGCATACGTCGATGAGAATGGCGTTAGCCGCTCTGAACATATAGCGGCTGAGCTTGATAAGCCTTCGGATGGCCTTTTTATTGTCTTTGCTCCCTTCGAAGTTGAAGTGTACTTGGGGTTGAAGAAGATATGGTCTCTTGAGGTGCCTGATGGTGTCAGCAGTCTGTCTGGTTTGGATATAACCCTTGGTAACTGTTCTTCAAGTGCCAAAGCGGAGCTTGTGAAAGAGAATGTCAGCGGTTTTCAGGGTGACATAGATGAATTGATTGTTGTCCGTAATGACGCATGGCATGAGTTCATGCCCCTCCAGCCAACCAGGATGGTCTTGCCGAAAGCCGAGCAGCTGCATGCCAGCCGTTCTTCGGTTTCGGCGCGTAAGAGTGTTGTTGAGAATGAACCACCCATGTTCTGTTCTAATCCCGAGTTGGAGGGCGGTTCAGTCGATAGCACGATGACGCGTGCTGTATTGATGATGGCTGCAGTTGGATACTATCCGCTTCAAAGTCAGCGCTGGTCAAATGGTCTATATGGCGTATGGCAGGACCAATCGTCCTTTGTTGCATTTTTGTATCCCAAGGTGACGGATGGGCTGATTTTTAATTACCGGGGGGAATATTATCTGAAGGGTGAAGATGAATCTGATGTCGGAAGCCTTCAGTATGAAGTGGTAGAAGATGCTCTTGGTGTTTTGCATGATACTTATGAGTTTAGTTACCTTTATGGCGGTTTTTCCTCTCTCGTTCCTATAGGAGAAGCTGTTGAAAAGTTTCGGTTTGATTGCTTTGGTGAGGACGTAGACTGTCAGGATTTATATCGTGTTCTGGATCAGGGTGTCGCTTTCGGTAAACCAAGCATAAGCTCTTTCGATCTGGTTGCTGACTCCTTGCCTTCCGTTTATGAGCATAGTCTGAAAGAGCTAAATTTCTCTTTCAGTGCCCCTCTTGCTGATCAAAACTCCCCTGCGAAGGTCCTAGATGATGGGCTAGTGAAGCTTTACTTGGCTTCTGATGCCGATTCAGATACTGAGGTGGAAATACCTGTCAAGGCGCTAGGGCAGGGGCGTGATTTACGACTTGAATTCGAGTCTCGTATCAGGGATGGACGCTATCGGGTCGTGTTTGACGCTTCGCTAAGTTCTAACGCCGGGGTTGCTCTGGGTGAAGAGCGCGTCTATGAGTTCTCTATCGAAGTCGGTGATGTTCTGGTTGATACCAATCGATTTGTTGGCGCTTATGATTCCAGTCTGGATGGTAAAAGGCTGATCGTTGACGGCGCAGAACTGACCATTTCAGGTCATCATGATTTCGAATCTGTCGTTGTCCGTAACCAGGGAGTCATCACTGCTCAGGTCGGGCAGACTCTGCAGATTGCTGCCGAGTCCATATCTGTTGATTCTGTTTCACGTATCGATGTCAGCGGCAAAGGGCAGTTGGGCACCACAGCTATTGGTACATTCACCGGCGGCAGCTATGGCGGTAGCGGTGGTGTTTATAACGGCTCGACCAACGAGTCTTATGGAGACTTTCGTGAGCCGACGAACTTCGGTAGCGGTGGCCGAGGGAGTGGCAATGCTTTCACCCGCGGCGGCGGTGCGCTTGAGCTGCGCGCAGGGACGCTGAAGTTGGACGGCCAGCTCCTGGCCAACGGTCAATACGCTTCGAGCCAAGGTTCTGGAAGTGGTGGATCGTTGCTGCTACGTGTCGATGCAATCGAGCTGGGTAGCGAGGCGAAGATTCAGGCCAATGGTGGTGGTACGAGTACTTGCGGTACTTGCACTCGTGGTGGCGGTGGTGGTGGACGTGTTGCGGTCCATTATCGCGCAGTGGATCGCGTTGCACTTGTACAAAAATTACAGGCACGCGGAGGCCCTAGTTGGAGCCATCAGCAGGGGGCAGCGGGGACTCTGTATGTCAAAGACCTGGAAACTCAGCAGGCCGAATTGATCATTGATAACACCGGCATAGACAAGGCCAGGGCTGCAACGACTCGGCTAGACGTGAGCGACAATGCTGAGTTCGCCGATAAACTAACAGTGATCAATGCCAATATTGAGCTGGTCGGTGCCAAGCTTGGCGAAGTTTCCTTTGCTGACAGCACTGCTTCGCTAAATGTTGCCGAAGTATTGCTCTTGCAAGCGAACAATAGCCAACTGACTCAGGTGCGAGATATTGCTGTTACAGACCTGCTGATGACAGGCGGTAGTTGGATTCAGGCTGGCCATGCGCTAAATGCTGAGCGTTATACCTTCGATGGCAGCACACTGGACCTGAGCGGAGCCTTCAGTGGTGCACAAACTGACCTGATCGTGGATGGTTTCACCGTTGCACTCAATCAGAACGCAACCTGGCGCAAGGTGCGAGTGTTGAATGGAGGTTTGATCACCACGCCCGTGGCTTCAGATTCCTTCACCCAGGCTGTAGTGATTACCGCCGATGAGATCGAAGTGGATGCAAGTTCACGTATCGATGTCAGCGGCAAAGGGCAGTTGGGCACCACAGCTATTGGTACATTCACCGGCGGCAGCTATGGCGGTAGCGGTGGTGTTTATAACGGCTCGACCAACGAGTCTTATGGAGACTTTCGTGAGCCGACGAACTTCGGTAGCGGTGGCCGAGGGAGTGGCAATGCTTTCACCCGCGGCGGCGGTGCGCTTGAGCTGCGCGCAGGGACGCTGAAGTTGGACGGCCAGCTCCTGGCCAACGGTCAATACGCTTCGAGCCAAGGTTCTGGAAGTGGTGGATCGTTGCTGCTACGTGTCGATGCAATCGAGCTGGGTAGCGAGGCGAAGATTCAGGCCAATGGTGGTGGTACGAGTACTTGCGGTACTTGCACTCGTGGTGGCGGTGGCGGTGGGCGTATTGCCGTGCATTTCCAGGAAGTAGATCGCGCGACTTTGTTGCAGCGGTTGCAAGTCCGTGGAGGCTTGAGTTGGAGCTACCAGCAGGGCGGCGCGGGAACTCTCTATCTGAACGACAGGAGCAGTGATCAGGCCGAGCTGATTATCGACAATACCAGCGTAGATAGAGCCAAGGCTGCTACAACCTTGCTCGATTTGGGCAGTGAAGGTGAGTTAAAAGAAAAACTGACCGTCAACAATGCCAATGTCGAGCTCTTGGCTGGCCAGCTAGGGCTGGTGCAGGCCGCTGGTAGCCATTTGCTGCAAAGGGCTGACCTGAACGTCGCCGATCTCCGTTTGGACGCTGGTCTCTGGAATCAGGCAGGCTTTGCTTTGAGCACGAGCAGTTACCGTTTCAGCGGTGCGACTCTGCAGCTCAGCGGCTCCTTCAACCAGGTTGTGGACGAGCTCCTGGTGGATAACTACACCGTAGAGCTTTCGGATGATAGAAGCTGGCAAAAAATACGCTTGATTAACGGTGGGGTGATTACCACGCCAGCTGCATCGGAAACCTTCACCCAGGGCATCACTCTGACCGCCGATGAGATCGAAGTCGATGCCAGCTCGCGTATCGATGTCAGTGCCAAAGGGCTGATACCCGGCGCCGACGTCGCCAACTATTGTGGGGGCAGCCACGGTGGCTTGGGCGGGTCTTACGGTGGTTGCCAGACGAATGCGGTATATGGCGACTATCTGGCGCCGGTCACCTTCGGTATGGGCGGTCGCCGTAGCGGGACTTCGGGTATGGTCCGTGGCGGTGGTGCGTTGAAGCTGGTAGCGCGCTCCTTGCATCTGGATGGGCAGCTACTCGCCAATGGGGAAGCGTACCCGAGCAATTCTACTGCTGGCGGCGGCGCAGGCGGCTCCTTGTGGGTCGACACGCAAGTGTTGCTGGGGAGCGCGACTACGCGTATTCAAGCCAATGGTGGTGCCGGCCGTAACTCTGGTGGCTCCGGTGGCGGCGGGCGTATCGCTATTTATTACGCCGGGCTCCAGGGTTTCGATGTACTGAGTCAGATCAGCGTTGCGGGTGGTGTTCGCAGTGGTAGTGCTACAGCAGCCGAGCAGGGTTCGCTACACCTGGAGAATCGTGTGGTCTCGACGGCCGTTGCTGGAGCCGACGTCGATGGCTCTATCGGTCGTGAGATCAATGCCTTCACCGTCGATTTCATTAATGCCGTCGACCCCGAAACGGTCACTGCCAGTGCTGTAGCGTTGAGTGGGCCTCAAGGCGCTGTGGCCATTCAGTCGATCACTGCCCTGAACAGCGTGCGCTACCGCTTCGAGTTGGAGTCGGTGTTGAGTGATGGTCTATATGAGCTTCGCGTTGGGCCAGGTATTCGCTCGGTTCAGGGACGCGGCATGGATCAGAACGGCAACGGTATCGAAGACGAGCCGGGTGATGTATTCGTACGCCAGTTCGTGATCGACCGTCAGGCACCATTGGCGCCTTTAGTCACAAGCCCATTGGTTGCTCCTGCGATCAACTCTATCAATGTTCGCCGTGTCACCCTGACTGGCGAGCGAGAGTCGCAAACAGCCATTCTGGTCAATGGGGTTGTGCAAGTTGCGCTCGGCAACGGTGCCTGGACGATCAGTGACTACGTTCCTGTCGAGGGTGACAGTGACCTGCAGATTCAAGCACGCGATGCGGCAGGCAATCTGTCTCCCGCAAGTGTGGTGAAGCTGAGTGTCGATAGTACGCGCCCGAGCTTCCAGCAGTATTCCCATGGCGGATCTATCAATACTGTGCCGGACTTTGTCTGGGTTCGCTTCGTCGAGGCTGGGAGTGGGTTGGACTTCGCCAACAGCAGCCTGGTACTCAAACGTGGCAACGACCTGATAGCCGGACAGTTGAGCCTGGAAGGCAACACGCTTCGCTTGACGCCTAGCAGCACCCTTCTGGAGGGACAGTACAGTGTTGCTGTGAGCTTGAAAGACCGGGCCGGTAACCTGAGTACCACGACCTTTTCTTTCACGCTTGACTACACCCCTCCATTGGCACCTGTGTTGGCGGCATACCCTGCCGTTACCACGGTCAATGTACTGCGGTTGAGCATTACCAAGGAAAGCGGAAGCTCGTTGATCTTGCGTAATGCCGCCGAGCAGGCCGTTGGTAGCATGTCGGGAGGTGGCACCAACTGGAACTGGGATATCAATCTGGTACCGGGTGATAACCTGTTTACCCTCGAGCAGCGAGATGTAGCGGGCAACGTGAGCCCGCGTACCTCCATTCAGGTGCGTTTCGACAATGAAGCTCCAGGGCCGGTTCTTTTCAGTATCGACCCTCAGGGTAGCGGTACCGAAGTCAAGCTGGCATGGCCGAACTACGATGAAGTCGCCAACGGCAACGATATCCAGCAGTACCGCATCTATTCAGCCGTTCAGCCGTTCACTCGTGTTGCCGAAGCGCAACTTACGATGACGGTGCCTGGAGGGACGCGTCAGGCCGTGGTGAAGAACTTGCCGCGCGCAGAAACGCGACACTTCGCAGTGGTTGCGGTGGATCAGCAAGGCTTGCTGGTTGATGAGCTGCTATCTCAAGCGGCAACTCCACAAGATATCCAGCCTCCTGCAGACGCGAGCGGCTTCAGTGTGCGCTCCTTTGAGGATCGGCTCGAGCTGAGCTGGCAAGCCAGTGTCAACCTCGCGGGTGATCTTTCGGGTTATGTGCTCTATGTCGGTGAAGGTGGCGTACAGCGCATCGACCTTCCGCTGCCTGCCCTCGTTGATGGCTTGAGTTATAGCCTCACGGGGCTCGCGGCGGGTTCGGCTCATCCCCTGCGATTGGTCGCAGTAGATGGAGATGGCAACGAGAGTGCAGGAGTACGCAATCCAGGTATCACCTGGTTGGGTAATCCGCAGGATCTGCAACTGCAAGCGCTCTCCAATCGGTTTGAGGCACAGTGGAAAGCCGTCCAGCCAAGCGAATGGGTCAGTGGCTACAGATTGTATGTGGCAGATGAGCCGTTCACTTCCATTCAAGGCATGTCGCCCAAAGCCAAGGTGGGGGTAGGGCAGATCAGCACGTCGATCGGCGGCTTGCTGAATAACAAGGCTTACCACGTAGCAGTTACGGTGGTGAATGCATCTGGTGGAGAGAATCCGCAAGTGCAGTCGCTCAGCGTCAAGCCTGTTGCCGATTCGGACGGACCGGAGCTGACTGCTCTGACCTGGCATGATGGATCAGCGAATCAGGATATTCGTGCAGGTGGTGTGCTGGCTCAGTTGGGTGAGCTGAGGATTCAGGCCAAGGACGAATCTGGTATTGGTCGCGTCGAGTTGAGCCTTGACGGGCAACCCATGGGCATGGCGACTCGGGCAGGTGACTATTACCGTCAGGCCTGGAGTCTGGTTCAGGTGGCTGATGGTCCCCACCAGTTGCAAGTGAGTCTGTACGACACCCTCGATAACCAATCACAGCTTGAAGTGGCCGTGCAGGTTGAGCTGGCTCCGCCAGCGGCTCCGAGCCTGAGTCTGCAGAGCAAGGCCAGCAAGACCAATGCGCCGCAGCAGGTGCTGATCGTTCGTGGCCAGGCCAACAGCCTGGCTCAAATCAGCCACAACGGTAGCGACTTGGGTGACTTGGTCGTGCTTGACGGCAGTGGTCAGGCCCAGGTGCCTTTGACCCTGGTAGAAGGTGATAACCAACTTACCGCACGCCTGCGTTACGGTAGTCGGGAGCAGTTCGGTGCGGCGAGTGAACCACTGCGCGTCAATCTGGACAGCGCCTTGCCTGATACGCCAGGGAGTCTTCAGGCCATCGCCAAGGCACAAGGTATCGTGAACCTGAGCTGGGCTGCTGTGAACGGAGTGTCGGGCTACGACCTGTACGCGGCCAACCAGCCGTTCACCTCGGTGACTGATGCAGGGGTGAGCAAACTCAACAGCAAGGCACTGACCAGCTCCAGCTACCAGCATCAGACAACGGCTGATGGCACCTACTATTACCGTGTCAGCAGCGTCAACACGCTTGGCTCGCAAAGTGCCTTGTCGGTGCCGCAGTCGGTTACTGCAGACAGCACACCACCCAAGGTGGAAGAGGCGCTATACAGCAGTCTGGGGCAGGTCTCCGGTGATGGACGCTTTGCGCCTGGGCGTGTGGACGTCCGCCTGCGCATGAGTGAGGCGCTTCGTAACGCTCCCTTCTTCAGCCTGGATGTACCGCAGGGGGCATCGATTCCTGTGCGTCTGACTCAGGCGGCGAATGATCCGCTGTCTTACCTCGGGAGTTTTGATCTGAGCGCTGCCGTACCGTCCGGGTTGCTCTATGCGCGGGTTTCTGCGCATGACCCAGTGGGTAATGAAGGAACGGAGGTTGTTGAGGGCAAGACCTTGCGTGTGGACACACAGGGGCCTGACTTGCAGCAGCTGTCGCTGTTGCCAGAAAGCCCGGTGGAAAATCTGGTCGACGGCAATCAGGGGCGAGAGGTTCAGGTTGTTCTGCGCCTGAGCAAGGACCCGATCGCATTGCCAGAGCTGACGCCACGCCTCGATGGCCAGGCATTGGTCAGCCAGCCTGGCCCGCTTGCTCTGAGCCTGGATGCCCAGTCGCAGCCAGGGGCACCCATCTACACCGGACGTTTCCGTTTACCAGTCGACGCGGGGCAGCAGAGTGTCCAGCTTCTGAGCTTCGATTATCGGGCCAGCGATGACCTTGGTAATACCAGTGAGCGCATTCTGGGACGCCGTGATTTTCAGGTGTATAAGGGAGACCTGCCGCCACTGGATATCCCTCAAGGCTTGAGCGGTAAGGCGTTGTCGGCGGGGCGAGTGGCTCTGAGTTGGAAAGAGGTGGCGGAGGCAAGCGCCTACCAGGTGTATCGTCGTGGTGATGCTGATAGCGACTTCGTCGCCCTGGGGCGTGTGCGTGAACAGGCCTTCGAGGACAACCTGCCGGTTGCGGGGTTGGCCGATGGGGCTTACCACTATCGTGTGGCCAGTATCCGCGAGCACGATGATAAAGAGGCGGTCAGTCTGCCCAGTGATTCGATCAAGGTGGACGTGCTGAGCCAAGCGCCGGGGGCACCGACTGATCTGTCCATCGAGCTCAACGGTGCAGGAATCGTATTGCGCTGGTTGGCTCCCGAGGCAGGCCAGGTGGTTAGCTACAACCTGTATCGTGCCAATGTCGGGCAGGATCAGCCTATCGATATCGAGGGGCTCGCTCCGCTGCAGAGTGATATTCCGGAGCGCATTGCACTGGATAGTCGCCCGTCTGATGTCGAGCATGCCTATACCGTGACGGCAGTGGATGCTGCTGGTAATGAGTCGGCACCGGCGACAAGTGTGTACCTCAATGCCGGTCTGCTACCGGTACGTGACCTGTCGGTCCACTTGGCTGAAGGGCAGGCGCCACAGTTGCAGTGGGACCACTCTGGTCAGGACGTGGTCGGCTACAACGTCTATGCCGGCACCTCTTCGGAGAAGCTCAACGAGACCTTGATTACGAGCACCAGTTTCGTTGATCACCGTGTCGCGCTGCCCTTTAGTGCCGAGCGTCAGTACAGCGTGACGGCTGTCGATGCTCAGGGTGTGGAGAGCTTGCCACATACGTTGTTGTTACCTGCTCTGAAAGCAGAGCTGCGAGCTGAGCAAAAACTCGAGCGAGGTGTTTTCAATCAGCTCCATTACCGAGTTCTTAACAGTGGCTCCGTTGCTGTCAAACGTTTGCGTTTGCGTGTCGACGTCAGCAGCGAAGGGCAGGTCAAGCAGCATCTGTCCGACTACTTCGATGTTGGTGCTGGTTCTGTGTCCGAAGTAGCGGTCGTGGTTGCTGGATATAAAGATCTGCCAGGTGTCGTACCGCTGAGTGTGGAGATAGTGCAGGCACCACAAGAGGGTGAGTCGGTCAGCATTCAGCGCAATGAGACGATCACTGCAGGTGAGAACACCCTGTTGGTGCAGTTGTTGCCCGACGAGTTCACTCGTGGTGGTAGTGGCAGTGTTCGTGTCCGTCTGGAGAACCCTAGCGCCATCGCAACGGAGTTGATCACTGCGCGCAGTAACGGCAACCAAGTATCGGACGAGATGCGCCTGATACTGGAAGACTTGCAGGGCAACGTGCTGGCGAGTCAGTCGGTCAAAGCCTCCGTGGGCAATGGCTTGATCACTGTCCGCGACGGGCGAACTGTCGCTCGGGTAGGGGGCTATGACGTGCTGGAAACCGGGCCATTCAGCATCGATGTACCGGTGGCTGCACCGGATCGAGTACGAGTGCGACTGGAAGCGGACTTCCTTCACTATCAGACTGGGCTACCAGGTGAGCTGAAGTTGGGTGGTCTGCGTAGCAGTCATGAGTTGAGCCTGGTGGAAGCCCCCTATCGAGGAGAAATCACCGCGATCAGCCCAGAGCAAGTGCAGGCGGGTGACAGCGTGACGATTCGTGGCCGAGCATTGGGGCGTGATGATGCCCAACCGCTAGCAGGAGTGGCGCTGAAGCTGGTGCTCAACGTCCGAGGCTTCGAGCACGTGGTGAGCGTCAATACCGACGAGCAAGGTGTCTTTGAGTATGTGTTCGATACGGCCTCCAGCGACTCCGGGGAGTACTTGCTGTCGTTGATTCACCCAAGTATCCAGCTGCGTCCGCAACATGGACGCTTCCTGGTGCAGGGCGCTGCGTTCTCGCCTGCGTCGGTGAATACCAGCTTCCCGCGTAACTATGAGCAAACCGTCACGGTGGTGGTGGAGGCGGGCCATGACTCACCGCTGGCGAACGTCAGGTTGGAATATGTACAACCTGACGGCAGCAGCGGCTTGCCGACAGGGCTCAAGGTGCAGCAGGGTGGTGCGCTCAACCTGATTGCCAAGCAACGCGGCAATTTGACTCTGCGCATCAGTGGGGACAACGGCGCGGCTGAGTCTGGGTTGCTGGATTATCGCATCGTCGCCGACGGTCTGGAGCGGCCTATAGGGCAGGTGCGTATCCAGTACAAGCTTGTGCAAGCCCAGCCGTTGGTCCGAGTCGCTCCGACGCAGATCCGAACCGGCGTCTCGCGTGAGGCTGAGCAGGTTGAGCAGGTAACCCTTAGCAACCCGGGTCAGGATGTGCTGCGCAACGTTCGCGTCAGCCTGCTCGATGAGCAGGGCGGCGCAGCACCTGGCTGGGTTAGCCTGCGAACTGCTGAGCGTTTGGGCGATTTGCCTGTGAGTGCCAGTCAGTTGATAGGGGTCGCGTTCAGTCCCGACGCCGCCGTGGCGGAAGGCGACTACTACTTCACCCTGCGCATCGAAAGCGATAACGCGCCGGTGGCCAATGTGCCGATGAGTGCATCGGTTACCCAGTCAGGGCAGGGTGGGGTGATTTTCCAGGTGGAAGACATCTACACCGGCACGTTGAACGAGCAGGGGCAGCGGGTTTTGGGGCTCAAGGGCGCCAAGATCAAGCTGCAGAACCGCAACGTACTGAGCAGTGAGTTCAGTGCGACCACCGATGATCGTGGCCAGGTACTGCTGGAGAACATTCCTGCCGGTGAATACAGCTACCGTATCTCTGCGTGGGATCACGATGATCTGTCGGGGCAGCTGTGGATCAAGCCGGGTGTAGTCGGCGATGAGCGGGTTTTCCTGATGAGCAAACTGGTCACCGTGGAGTGGTCGGTGAAGGAAATCACCGTCGAGGATCGCTACGAAATCATCCTCAACGCGACGTTCAAGACCAACGTCCCGACCGCGTTGGTGATGATCGAGCCGTTGTCGATCAACCTGCCGATGATGCGCAAGGGAGATGTGTTCCAGGGTGAGTTGACGCTTACGAACTACGGATTGATCCGTGCCGACAAGGTGCAAGCGAGCTTGCCGACGGGGGATGCGCGCACGCGTATCGAATACCTACGGACGGTGCCGGAGACGCTGGAAGCGGGAGATGTGCTGGTGGTGCCATATCGCATCGTGGCGCTGCAGAGTTTCGACCCGGATGACGAGCTCAACGGAGCGGCCGGCTGCTGGAGTTTCAATTACCAGGGTGTGGTGAACTACGAAAGCCAGTGCGTCAATGGCCAGATCATTCCGGGGCGAGCCAATGTGGCTTGGAGCGCGAATGGGCGTACCGGAAGCTGTGGCGGCGGTGGTGGTGGCAGTATCGGTGGTGGTGGTGCCAGCGGCTGGGGCGGTTGGGGCGGTTCATGGGGGAATGGTTTCATTCCGCGGCCGACCCCCTTGACCTCGACCAAGCAGTGCGTACCACCACCAGATTGCGACAACGGCAATTGCGGCGGCGGTAACGGCGGCGGCGATTAAACGTAGGGCGGCGGGTCAAGACCCGCCGTTAGGCCCGCGCCTCAACGAGATTCACAGGCTTATACGGACTTTTGGAAAGGGCGGCTCTACCCGCCCGGGTTTTCAGCTGTGCTGGCTTATATAGCGCCCCTACGGCTAGCGTGAAAGTCGCGTAGCGACGCCCTCTTTGATGCCCTTCTCCCACCGGGAGAAGGTGGCGCGAAGCGCCGGATGAGGGGCATGCCGCGCAGGCTTTCATCATTCGGGGTGCCTCTCGCGGCATGCCCGTTAACAAGGAGAAAGGATTGGATCGCAAGGTTTTTGGCCGCTTGGGCCTTTGCTTGGGGGCGGCTTTGGCCCTGTTCAGCGGCGCGTTGCAGGCCAAACCCGGCCTGGATCACCAGTACCGCGGCCCTCACTACAACACCGAGGCGCTGCAGCTTGACGTGCTGGATCTGCAGGTGCAGGCGCTGGGCAGCCCGATCCGCATGCTGCGCAGCTGGAAGAACGGCCAGTGGGTGTGGAACGAGCGCTGGGAGGACCTGAAGATACTCGGCCCGGCCGACCCCAGCGCCCCGGGTGGCGCTGCCGATAGCCTCAATGCCGACCGTCCTTACGCCGTGGTGCGCGGCGGGCAGAGCTACCTGCGTGCCAACAGCACGGTGCAGGGCCAGGACGTGACCTTCAACAACCTGCCCAAGCGCCGCCTTACCGCGTTGCAGCGCGGCCTGGCCGGTTACCGCTGGGAAGACGTGCAGGGTAACCGTGTCGACTACGATGCCCAAGGACGCATGACCGGCTACCAGAACCGCCAGGGCCATCGGGTCAACCTGGTGCGCGACGATGAAGGGCGGGCGATCGGGGTCAAGGATCACCACGGCGAGCAACTGGTGACCCTGACCTACACCGGCGCCAACCTTACCTCTGTTCGCGACTACAGCGGCCGCGAAGTCCGCTACGAGTACAGCGGCGAGCGCCTCAGCGCGGTGATCGACGTGGTCGGCCAGCGCTGGCAATACCACTACGACGGCAACGGCCTTGCCGGCTACACCGACCCCCTGGGCCAGCGCACCACCTACGTGTTAGGCAAGAGCGACAGCGTGCAGGAGATCAAACAGCCCGACGGCCGCTGGATCAAATACAGCTACGGCTACGACCAGAACAGCGAAGAATACTACGTACGGCAGATCGACCAGGCCGGCCTGGTCAAGGAACGCTGGTACGACCGCCTGGGCCAACTGGTGCGCCAGCAGGAAGCTGGGGAAACCCGACTGATCCGCCAGTACCTGCTCTCCGACCGCTCCAGCGACGTCAGCAAGATCGCCGAAGCCTACCGCCTGACCGGTCGCAGCCTGGCCGTGACCCGCGAGATCTCCCAACGCCAGGGCAGGGCGCCGTCGCCCTATGTGGCGCAGATGATCGAGCAGGACGCCCAGGGCAACCGCACCACCACCGAGTACAACCAGTACAGCCAGGTCATCCGCATCCAGTACGCCGATGGCAGTGAGGTCAAAAAGAGCTACGACCCACGCACCAACCGCGTCAGCGAAGAAATCGACGAGCGCGGCAACAAGACCCAGTACCGCTACGACGCCCAGGGCAACCTGATCGAGCGCATCGACGCCGCCGGCACCCCTGAAGCCAGCACCACCACCTACGTCTACAACGCCCTGGGCCAACTGACCGAGCAGAGCACTCCGGCCAGCGGCGAGACCCCGGCCGCCACCTGGCAGTACCAGTACGACGCCAAGGGCAACCGCAGCAAAAGCATCGACCCGCTCAACCACGGCACCAGCTACACCCACGACGTGCTGGGCAATGTGCTGACCCTGACCAACGCCCTGGGTAAGACCTGGACCAGCAGCTATGACGCCGCTGGTAACCTCACCAGCCTGACCACGCCGCTTGATCAGACGGTTACCTACCAGTACGACAAACTGGGCCAGCGCACCCAGACCCTCGCCTCTAACGGCGCGGCCATGGTTACCACCTATAACGCCGCCGGCCTGCCCATCAGCATCACCGACGCCGCCAGCGCCAAGACCGAGTTCGAATACGACGCCAACCAGCGCCTGGTGGCGGTGATCGACCCTTTGGGCAACAGAAGCCAGCGCCAGTACGACGCCCGCGGCCGTTTGCTCAGCCAGCAGGACGCCGCTGACAACCGCATCCAGTACCAGTACGACAAGGACCGCCTGAGCGGCATCGACTATCCGACCTACAAAGAGCGCTACCAGTACGACAGTCGCGAACGCATCCAAAGCCAGACCCAGGAATACCGCGAAGGCGACACCGACAAAAGCCAGACCGAGCACTACCGCTACCTGGCCAACGGCCTGCTGGAACAACACCTGGATGCCGCCAACAATCCCACCGGCAATGGCTACGACGCCCAGGGCCGGCTGACCAGCAGTATCGATGCCGAAGGCGGCATCACCCGCTTTGCCTACGACAAACGGGGTAACCTGATCCAGGTCACCGACCCCGCCGGGCGCGTCACCCAGTTCCATCACGATACCCGCGACGCAGTGATCGCCGAGATCAAACCAGGTGATGACAGCACCCCGCGTACCGAACGCCGCTACAGCTACGACGCGGTGGGCAATCTCAAGCAGAGCATCACCCCGGATGGCCGAGTCAGTCAGTACCAATACGACGATGGCAATCGCCTGATTCAGACCCAGCACTTCGTCAATGCCGGCCAGGCGAACAATGGTTACGCCGAACGCACTACCACCTACAGCTATAGCGACCTGAACCGCCTAACGAGCTACGAGGATGAGGAGAGCAAGGCGGTCTACCAGCACGATGTGCTCGGGCGAGTGACTCAACTGACTGTTACCTACAAAACGGCCAGCCCAGCGTTCAGCAAGACCCTCGCCTACAGCTACGACGCCAATGGGCGCAAGGCGAGCTATACCAACCCGGAACAACAGACCTACAGTTACGGCTACAGCGCCCATGGCCAACTGAGCGGTCTGAGCATACCGGGGGAGGGCAGCATCAGTCTGGGTAACTACAACTGGATGCAGCCGCAGAACATCCTCTACCCGGGCGGCAGCGCCCTGCAGATCGTCCATGACGGTCTACTGCGCTACACCAGCCGTATCCTCAGCGACCAGGCGGGCAACCCGATCCAGAGCCACCGCTACCAGTACGATGCGGTGGGTAATATCACCGCCATCGAGACTGAGAGTGGTGCCCAGCAGTATGGCTACGACAAACTCTACCGCCTGACCGAAGCGCAATACCCCGAGGGCGATAGCAGACGCAATGAAGCTTACGCCTACGACGGCGTGGGAAACCGGCTGGATGAAAAAACCAGCAAAGCCGAACTGGATATCGGCCAGTGGCAATACAACGCCCATAACCAACTGGCCAGCCATGACGGCATCGGCTACCGCTACAACGCCGATGGCCACCTGATCGAAAAGGGCGCGCTGCAGGAAAACGGCAGTTTGGTCCAGAGCGGCAGCATCGACCACTGGCAGTACCAGTACGACAGCCGCGAACGCCTGGTTGCAGTGCAGAAGAACGGCCAGCCGCTGGTCAAATACGCCTACAACCCCCTGGGCCAGCGCATCAGCAAGACCTTGCTACCGAGCAACCAGACCACTTACTTCCTCTACAGCGAAGAAGGGCTGGTAGGGGTATACGACCAGCAAGGCAACCTCAAACAGGAATATGCCTACGATCCGACCGCGCCCTGGATGAGCCAGCCGTTGTTTACTCGAGCCCAGCGCAATGACACCCAGGTATGGGCAGTGAGTTACTTCGGCACCAGTCATCTGGGCGCACCGGAAGTGGCGTTCGAGAAGAGCGGGGAAGTGACCTGGCGGGCCAAGGCGCAGGCGTTTGGAGAGACGCAAATCCAGCTCAACACTATCGATAATAAGCTGAAGTTTCCGGGGCAGTACTTCGACGAAGAAACGGGGCTGTATCAGAACTACTTCAGGGACTATGACCCGCAAATTGGTCGATATGTGCAGAGTGATCCGATTGGGATATTGAAAGATTATAAAGAGCTTGGTGTTTGGGGAATAGCTACCAACACGGTCAGTTCAGACCTGCTTGGCCGCATAAATGATCGATATATCTATGTGAAGAGTATGGTTGTAAGGTTTTCTGATCCTTATGGTTTGGAGCCTTGTGTTGATGATCCTTGTCTAGTTAAGTTAAAAGCATGTCGCACTTTGTGTGGGAGAAAACCTCTACTTGCTGGGCCTTGTATTGTGAAATGTGAATCGAAATATGGCGCGCTTTCGAACTGTGTGAGTGGTGGAGGCCCATCTGATCCATCTGATCCATCTGATCCATCTGATCCATCTGGAAATGGGACTCCACCTCCAGATGAGTTAACACCTAATTGTACTTTTGAAAAATGGCAAGCAGGGTTGTGTGTATGAATAAGTTAGTATTTTGCTTTTTATTGTTCTTTGGTTTTTCTGGTTATTGCTTTTCTTTGCCATGGAAGTTGGATGGGGTTTGGGTGGTGGATGGGTCGTTAACTTTCTCCTTTGATCAGAATTTTTCAAGTCGAGATGAGGTGGAGGTTGATATTTTTAAGTGCACTGCGGAGCTATCAGGTCTTGAGTTTTCTGATGGTAAGGGGCGTTATTTTTTGAGGGGCGGTGAGTGCGCCTCTATGGGGAGGAAGGGTTATATTGAACCTTATGATGCGAGTTTTTCTTATGATGTAATCTCTACTGAAGGAGAGCAGAGCGTTATTCTTTGGCGTGGTGGTGACCTAGGGTTTCAGATATTTAATTGGATTGATCCTGATTTATTCTGGGTGGATATTTCCGAGTCTAGTTCAGTGTCGCGATACTATTACAGGCGATCATTGCAGCCATGAGCCAAGTATGGCGGGTCGTGACTCGCGCTGATTGATTGCTGGTACTGGTAAACGGAGACAGGCCACGATTAACAGCCATGTTCTCGGAGTTGACGCTGCGGTAGAAATAGCTTGCCGAGTTTCGCCGCTACTGGATTAACCCGCCCTACGGTTTTATGGCGGTCACAGTGATCGTAGTGCCTGTTGGATGGCGGGTCTTTGAACCTTCCTACATATCATCGCTTTTAAATTCGGTGGGCCTATTGCCCGCCATTGGGGAGTTGGGGGAATGATGGTTAAGCAATGGATGGCCGGTTTGCTGGCGCTCTGGAGTGTGGGGGCCTGGGCGGAGGATCAGCTCTGCGCCGTGGTATTGATCGAGATCGCCCAGGAGCTGAGCTTCGAGCGCCAGGCCTTCGAGGCCACCATGCGCATCAATAACGGCCTGGATAGCATTGCCCTGGATCAGTTGCAGGTGCAGGTGTCGTTCGAGGACGATCAGGGCAACGTGATCAAGGCCAGCTCCGACCCCAACGCTACGGATGCCGCCTTCTTTATCCGCCTGGACGACTCGCAGAACGTCAATAGTGTTCAGTCAGGGGCAGACGGCTCGGTGACCAATGGCCAAGTGCCGGCCAAGGCCAGTGGCGTGCTGCGTTGGCTGATCATCCCCACAGCCGGTGCGGCGGGTGAGGGTATCGACGGCAAGCGCTACAACGTTGGCGCCGCCCTGAGCTATAACGCCGGCGGCAAGGTCGAGTCGATGACGGTGACCCCCGACACCATCACGGTCAAACCCCAACCTCAGTTGACCCTGGATTACTTCCTCACCCGTGAGGTGATCGCCGACGACGCCTTTACCCCCGAGATCGAGGCGCCAGAGCCATACACCCTGGGCGTGCGCATCCACAATAGTGGCCGTGGCGAGGTAAAGGGTGTCAAGCTGGAGTCGGCGCAGCCACGCATCATCGGTAACGAGCTGGGCCTGGCAATCAATTTCCGCATCACCAACAGTTTTGTCGATGAAGCACCTGCTGCGCCTACGCTGTTGCTGGATTTCGGTCAGATCGCCCCCGGCAGCAATCGGCATGGGCGCTGGATCATGGAAAGTACTCTGTCCGGTGAGTTCATCGATTTCAGCGCCTCCTTCAGTCACCCCGATGAACTTGGCGGCCGCCTGACCTCTCTGCTCGACGCCGCCCACGCGCGTTTTCTGTTGCGTGACGTGCTGGTCGACTTGCCGGCTCGCGACGCAGTGCGTGATTTTCTCGCCATGGTCGGGGATGACCTCTATGTCTTCGAATCCGACCGGACCGGCCAGGCGGACAACGCGCCCTGCCTGGATTGCTCGCCTGTGCAGCGCCTGAGCGGCAACCTGTCTGGCGCTTCTACACTGCGCACGCTGGACGTCGACGTTCAGCCAGGTTTTGGTTATGTGCGAGTGACCGATCCCTATCAGGGGACCAAGGGTTTGCAGCGTGTACTGCGCAGCAATGGTCTGCCACTGTCGCCATACAACGCCTGGTTGAGCAAGGAGCGTGCAGGTGACGGCCGTACGTTCAATTACTACCTCAATATCTTCGATACTCAGCCGGATGCTCAGTACAGTGTCGAGTTCGGTGAATTGAGCCAGGAACCCAAGGCCCCGGTATTTCAGTACATCTCGGATCGCAGTGTGCATGAAGGCGGGCAGGTAGGTTTTCTGGTTCGTGCCAGTGATCCCAATGGCACTGTCCCCATGCTCTCGGTCGAGGGGCTGCCCACGGGTGCCAGCTTCAAGGATGAAGGTCAGGGGCGCGGTACTTTTCTTTGGGCGCCGTTGCAGGGCCAGGCCGGGCGCTATGTGGTGAACTTCAAGGCCAGTGACGGTTTGCTGGAGTCCAGCCTGCCGGTTGGCATTCAGGTGTTTCGTCAGGGCGACAGCGACGGCGACGGTCTGGATGACGATTGGGAGCTGGAGCACTTTGGCAATCTGGACCGTGATGGCTCCGGTGATTTCGACGGTGATGGGGTTTCCGATCTGGATGAGTTCCTCAATCGTACCGACCCCAAGGTGGCCGATGCCACGCCGTTGCCGCCGCAGTTGTTGAGCCCTGCCGACAATGCCCAGGTCAGTGACCTGTACCCGGCTCTGCGGGTATCCAACAGCCCGACTCAGGACAATGGCCAGGGGCTGCACTATTGGTTCGAGCTGTATGCCGATGAGGGTATGAGCGAGCTGCTGGCACGATCCGAGGGGATCAACCCTGGAAGCAATAGCACCGAGTGGGTGGTCAAGGCCGATCAGCTGGAGCCGGAAGCTGATCTGCATGACAACCGTCGCTATTACTGGCGGGTCAGGGTCAGCAACGACAAAGGCAGTAGTGAATGGTTGAACGGCCGTTTCTTCATCAATACCGCCAATGATGCTCCCAGTGCGCCTGTGCTGCTCAATCCGACACCCATGGGCTTGGTGGCTGATACTCAGCCCGTGTTCCGCTTCAACAACAGTCAGGACGTGGACGAAGACCCGCTGACGTATCGGGTGCGGGTGTTTGGTGAAGACGACGATGACTTCAAGCAACCCCTGGCGGAGGTGAGCGGATTGCTGCCTGGCCCCGATGGGGTGACGAGCTGGCAAGTGCCCGTACAACTGGAGGACGGCAAGTTCTACTTCTGGTTGGTCGACGCGCGCGACCCACATGGCGCCATCACGGCCAGCGAGCCGAGCCTCTTTGGTGTCAGCCTGAGTAACAAGGCGCCAAGTACGCCTGGTTTGGCCTGGCCGCTGCAGGGGCAGCGTATCGCCGAGAGTGAAGGGGTGGTGTTGCGCCTGGATGCAGCTACCGACCCTGAGCGTCGACCGTTGCAATATCGTATCCAGCTGGACGACAACGAGCGTTTCGACGGCGCAGAACGCCTCGACTCCGCTTGGTTCAGTGCTAGCGCCGAGGGTATCCAGTGGCAGGTGCCGCAGGCGTTGCAGGAAAACCGCGTGTATCACTGGCGTGCGCGAGCGAGCGATGGTGAGTTGGAGTCGGAGTGGCTGGCTGGCAGCTTCCAGGTCAACCAGTTCCAGGAGTCGCCCGCGCTGCCGGTCGTCGATAATCCGGCCCCTGGCGCCTGGGTCGAAGTGATCCGGCCGCGGTTTTCCGTACACCCTGTGCGTGACCCTGATGGTGATGCGGTCAGCTATCAGTTCGAGCTGTACAGCGACGCCGGCGAGAGTCCTATGGCCAGCCAGCTTGTGGGGGAAGCGTATTGGACTCCCTCTCTGACATTGACGGACAACAGCTGGTATCGCTGGCGTGTACGGGCGTTGGATTCCACGGGGCTGTATTCGGCTTGGAGTGAGGAGTTGCGTTTCTTCGTCAACGAGAACGGTGTTGATGATGCCCCCTCCCTGAGCTTCGTGCAGCCGGACGGAGATCGGGTCTTGAGCGGCGGCATGGTTGTCATCCAGTGGGTCGATGCGGATCCGGATAGCTCTGCGAAGATCGATCTGTATGCCAATGACGTGTTGATCGCCTCAGGTCTGGATGAAGACGCTGACGGTGATGCGGACCGTTTCGAGTGGTCCCTGGCAGGCGTCGAGCCAGGTACTTACCGGATCAAGGCGGTGATACGCGACGACACCAGCGAAGTGTGGGCGCAAGCCTGTTGTTCGATCACCGTGCAGCAGCCGGCACCTGAGGTGCGAGTTACCCCGCTGTCCAGTCTGGAACTGGATGAGTACGGTGAGGTGGTAGCCGAGATCGAGGTGAGTCTCGACCGTCAACCAATGCCGGGGGCCAGCGTGACTCTCAACTTGGCCGTCGATGATCCGAGTGAGGCTCGCGTGCTCAATGATCCGCCGTTCCTCTATTTCACGGCGGAGAATTGGCAGACCCCGCAGCGCATCCGCGTCCAGGGTGTCGATGACTGCGCCATCGATGGGGCTCAACCTGTGGGGCTTCAGTTATTGCCTTTGCACAGCAGCGACCCTGATTTCGATGGGCTGGACCCTCAGGATGTCGTGCTGACGACCATGGACAATGAAGTCGAAGGCCAGACGTTGTTCGTGTGCCATTACCAGGTGATTTCTCGTAGTGCAGTCCGTGCCGATGGCATGGTCGATATCACGTTGCGGCCTGAGTTGCTCAATACTGGCGCAGCCCTGCTCAGCGCCACTGCAAGTGCGTCGGTGCAGGGGGGGGATATCGTTCTCTCCGGCGCCAGTCGTGTGCGTTTCGACAAAGTGCTTACCGGTATTCGGAGCCAGAGCCCCGATCGCATCGTCCTCAGTCAGCCGGCAGATCAGCCTGTGCAGTTCAACCGTTTGCATTGGACGATCGAGCCGGGGGCTCTGGCGCCAGTCAGCGAGCTGGGCGATGCCGGTGGTGAACTGGTTGGTACCAGCAAGGACGATATCCTGAGTGGTGGCGCTGGCGACGATCACCTGGTGGGTGGGGGCGGCAACGATGTGCTGATTGGGCGAGCCGGTGAAGATACGCTGGATGGTGGTTCGGGCAATGACACGTTCATCGTCGAGGGTAACGACCCGTCACCCAAGCATTTCATCGGCGGTAGTGGCCACGACCGTATTCTTGGTGGTGAAGGTGATGATGTCATTCGCATGACCCGGTTCACCGGCAAGTACCATGTCGAACTCATAGACGGTAGCGGTGGTGTCAACCGTATCGAGGGAACGGCAGGACCTGACAGCCTGGATTTCCGCAAGACCGAGCTGCGCAATATCGAGTCCATTCATGGATTGAGTGGAGATGACTTGATTCGAGGGAGTCGGGCAAGTGATGTAATCGTTGGCGGTCCTGGCAATGACGAACTCTATGGCGAGGGCGGCGATGATACCTTCCTGGTGTCGGGGCAGGATCAAGGCTTCGACAAGATCAGCGGAGGCTCAGGCTCCGACCAGATTCTGGGGGGCGATGAGGACGATCGTATCGGCTTGAGCTACTTCGCCAAAGGGTTCACCGTCGAACGTATCGATGGTGGTGGGGGGCGCAATGTCATCAGTGGTGATGACAACGACAACACCCTGGATTTCAGCAAGACCGAACTCATCAATATCGACGTGATCGAGGGTGGCGCAGGCGATGATGTCATCACCGGTAGCGCGGGCAACGATGTGATAGACGGTGGTGCCGGGCGCAACCGATTGAACGGTGGCCCGGGCGATGACACGTTCTTGTTCAGAGGCGAGGCAAGCGAACTCAACGAATACAATGGTGGCCCTGGTCATGACCGTTTGCTGGGTAGCGCAGGTGACGATGTCTTGCTGCTCAACAAGTTCTCTGCGGCCAACTCGATCGAAGAGGTCGACGGCAATGGTGGCTACAACATCATTCGCGGTACTGCTGGCAAGGATGTGCTCAATTTCTCCGGCATCCATCTGCAGGCTATTGCACTCATCGACGGCGCAGGAGGGAATGACCAGATTATCGGCAGCCAGGAGGCGGACTTCTTCAAGGTTGGCTCTGGAAACAGCATCCTGGACGGGCAGGGGGGAGACGATATCTTTCTGGTTTCTGCCGAATCCGGAATCACCACATTCGTCGGCGGTGAGGGGAGCGACAGCATCCTCGGTAGTGATGGCGACGATGTCATCAAGCTTGAACGCTTCGATGGCAACTATCGCCTGGAGCTCATCGATGGCCGGGATGGCGCCAATGTGATTCATGCCAAGAGTGCCAGAGGCGTCAGGCGGACCTTTGATTTCTCCGAGAGCGAGTTGCGTAACATCGCGCACATCCAGGCGTTTTCCAACAGTCCGGTGTTCGGGAGCGCTGGTAACGACGTTCTGCTGGGCGACAGCAAGAGCAATCAGTTGTACGGTGGCCCAGGTGACGATGTGCTGCGCGGAGGCATGGGCAACGACTATCTGTATGGTGGAGCGGGTAGTGATGTTTACCACTATGAGGGAGGGCGTGATTTCATCGAGGATCGCGGCCTGGTCGATGATCACGATCGGCTGGTCATGCATCTGGCACTGGAGCCACAACAGATCTGGTTGGTGAAAAGCGGTAGCAATCTGCAGTTGCTGTTCGAGGGGGCGACTGACCGAATCACCATCGTCAAATGGTTCAGCCAGCCAGGTAATCGTATTGCTCGCATCGAGCGTGAGGATGGCGCTTATTTGCCGGTGGAGCGTGTGGATGCATTGCTGGCAGTCATGAAGGGTATGAACCGCATGTCCAGTAAGCGTAAGGCCGCCGATCAGGAACGGCTTGTGAAAGCGTTGAACGAAGCCTGGGTAATGCCGTAGTGATGACCAGCTCCGTGGGCATCGCGCTTGGATGTCCACGGAGGATGTCGGTACGAGCCTGCGTATACAGAATGCTGCTGATTGGCAGGTATGCAGTCCGCTGAATTAGTGCGGACGGGAGCTCACTCCGCTTAACCTGTTTAGCCCTGTGGCTCTTCTTTCGGCAAAATAAGACAATCAGCAGCTGGAAACTCTAATGCCTCTGCCGGGTTTAGCCCGGCAGAGGCTATCGATCATGGATGCGATGTTGACGGAAACTCTTGTGCGGCGTTTACCTTTCAGCTTTGCCAAGCGTCATGGGGTCGTGATGCTGAGTACTGATGGATCACCGAGCCTGGGCTATCGCTCCGACGCGGAGTTGGTGGCATTGGCCGAGGCGCAGCGGTTCGCCGGGCGCAGCCTGCCGCTGCAGGCGATGAGCGCCAGCGAGTTCGCCCAGGCATTGGGCGCGGCCTATCAGCATGACTCCGCATCCATGCAGCTGGCCGAGGACATCGGCGGCAGCCTCGATCTGGCGTCGCTGGCCGATCAGGTGCCGGAAACCGAGGACCTGCTGGAACAGGAGGACGACGCGCCGATCATCCGCCTGATCAACGCGATTCTCGGCGAAGCGATCAAGGAGAACGCCTCCGACATTCACCTGGAAACCTTCGAGAAGCGCCTGGTGGTGCGTTTTCGCGTGGACGGTATCCTGCGTGAAGTGCTCGAACCCAAGCGCGAGCTGGCGACCTTGCTGGTCTCGCGGGTCAAGGTGATGGCACGGCTGGATATCGCCGAGAAACGCATCCCGCAGGACGGGCGCATCTCGCTCAAGGTGGGCGGGCGTGAGGTGGACATCCGCGTGTCCACGCTGCCGTCGGCCAACGGCGAGCGGGTGGTGCTGCGCCTGCTCGACAAGCAGGCCGGGCGCCTGTCGCTGCAGCACCTGGGGATGCGCAGCGAAGATCGCGCGCTGATGGAAGACACCGTGCGCAAGCCGCATGGCATCCTGCTGGTCACCGGGCCCACTGGCTCGGGCAAGACCACCACGCTGTATGCCAGCCTGGTCAGCCTCAACGACCACACGCGCAACATCCTCACCGTCGAGGACCCCATCGAGTATCACCTCGAAGGCATCGGCCAGACCCAGGTCAACACCAAGGTGGACATGACCTTCGCCCGTGGCCTGCGCGCCATCCTGCGCCAGGACCCGGATGTGGTGATGGTCGGTGAGATTCGCGACAAGGAAACCGCCGAGATCGCCGTGCAGGCGTCGCTGACCGGTCACCTGGTGCTTTCGACCCTGCACACCAACAGTGCCATCGGCGCGATCACCCGTCTGGTGGACATGGGCGTGGAGCCCTTCCTGCTGTCGTCATCGCTGCTCGGCGTGCTGGCGCAACGCCTGGTGCGCGTGCTCTGTCCGGCATGCAAGGAGCCCTACAGCGCCGATGCGGCCGAGTGCGCGCTGCTGGGGGCGTCGCTCGATCAGGCGCCGACGCTGTACCACGCCCGTGGCTGTGCGCACTGCCATCAGCAGGGCTATCGTGGGCGTACCGGTATCTACGAGCTGGTGGTGTTCGACGAGACCATGCGCAGCCTGGTGCACAGTCGCGCTGCCGAACAGGACATGATCCGCCACGCCCGCACCCTGGGGCCGAGCATTCGCGATGATGGTCGGCGCAAGGTGCTGGAAGGGGTGACCACGGTCGAGGAAGTGTTGCGCGTGACGCGAGAGGAATGATGGCGAGCGTGATATGGGCATCGGCTGTAGCGGCGGCTTCGGCTGCGGGTCGGCGCAGATCGCGGCAGAAGCCGCTTCCACGGGAACGACGGGAGCGATTTGCCGATGGCCGCCTTTGAATACATCGCCCTGGACGGCAGTGGCCGCCAGCAGAAGGGCGTGCTGGAGGCCGACAGCGCCCGGCAGGTGCGGCAGCTGCTGCGTGAACGCCAGCTGGCGCCGCTCGAGGTCAAGGCCACGCGCAGTCGCGAGCAGGGTGCTGGCCAGGTGCGCCTGGGCTTTGCCCGTGGTCTGTCGGCACGTGACCTGGCACTGGTTACTCGCCAGCTGGCGACGCTGATCCAGGCGGCGCTGCCTATCGAAGAGGCGTTGCGCGCCGCCGCCGCGCAATCCGCCCGTTCGCGCATCCAGGGCATGCTGCTGGCGGTGCGCGCGCGGGTGCTGGAGGGGCACAGCCTGGCCGCCAGCCTCAAGGAGTTTCCCGCAGCGTTTCCCGAGCTGTATCGCGCCACGGTGGCCGCTGGCGAGCACGCCGGGCATCTCGGGCCGGTGCTGGAACAGTTGGCGGATTACACCGAGCAGCGCCAGCAGTCGCGACAGAAGGTGCAACTGGCGCTGCTCTATCCGGTGATCCTGATGTGCGCGTCGTTGCTGATCGTCGGTTTTCTGCTCGGCTACGTGGTGCCGGACGTGGTCAAGGTCTTCGTCGACTCCGGGCAGACCCTGCCGGCACTCACCCGTGGGCTCATCGCCCTGAGTGACTGGGTCAAGGCCTGGGGGCTGCTGGCCGTGGTGGCGCTGGTCCTGGCGGTTATCGCCTTGCGTGCCGCGCTGCGTGACGAGGCATTTCGCCTGCGCTGGCATCGTTTCCTGTTGCGCATCCCGCTGCTGGGGGGGCTGGGCCGCGCCACCGATTGCGCACGCTTCGCCTCGACCCTGGCGATCCTCACCCGCAGCGGCGTGCCGCTGGTGGAGGCGCTGGCGATTGCCGGCGAGGTGATCGGCAATCGGGTGATTCGCGCCGAGGTGCTGGTGGCGGCGCAGAAGGTCCGTGAGGGCGGTAGCCTGACCCGTTCGCTGGAGGCGACCGGGCAGTTTCCGCCGATGATGTTGCACATGATCGCCAGCGGCGAGCGCTCCGGGGAGCTGGATCAGATGCTGGCGCGTACGGCGAAGAACCAGGAGAACGACCTCAGCGCGCAGATCGCCTTGCTGGTCGGGTTGTTCGAGCCGTTCATGCTGGTCTTCATGGGGGCAGTGGTGCTGGTGATCGTGCTGGCCATCCTGTTGCCGATTCTTTCTTTGAACCAAATGGTGGGATAGCAGGTGAGAAAATCTCAGGCGGGCTTCACGCTCATCGAAATCATGGTGGTGGTGGTGATCCTCGGCATCCTGGCGGCGCTGGTCGTGCCGCAGGTGATGAGCCGGCCGGACCAGGCCAAGGTCACTGCCGCGCAGAACGACATCCGCGCCATCGGTGCCGCGCTGGACATGTACAAGCTGGACAATCACAACTACCCCAGCACCCAGCAGGGTGTGGAGGCGCTGGTGAGCAAGCCGAGCGGCAACCCGCCGGCGAAGAACTGGAACAAGGACGGCTACCTCAAGCGCCTGCCCGTCGATCCCTGGGGCAATCCCTATCAGTACCTGGCGCCCGGCACCAAGGGGGCCTTCGATCTCTATTCGTTCGGCGCCGATGGCAAACAGGGCGGCAACGAGCTGAACGCCGATATCGGTAACTGGGACCTCTGACCTGCCGATGCTGGCCTTCACCTGTTGGCGCCCTCGCACGCGCACCGCGCAGGCGCTCGTGGCGCATGGCCAGCGCGGGTTCACCCTGATCGAGCTGCTGGTGGTGCTGGTGATTCTCGGCAGCCTGATCGGCCTCGCGGTGTTCAGCACGGGCATCGCCGGTCCGGCGCGCGAACTGCGTGGCGAGGCCGAGCGCCTCAGTGGATTGATCGGCGTGCTGCTCGACGAGGCGGTGCTGGATAACCGCGAGTATGGCCTGAGCTTTACCCGCGAAGGCTACCGTGTGCTGCGCTACGACTCGCAACGCGCCGAATGGCAGGCGCTGGACCGCCAGGCCCATCGTCTGCCGGAGTGGGCCGAGCTGACGCTCGAGCTGGAGGGCGAGGAGCCTGCGCTGCCGGGCGAGGCGGATGCGGCGGCGCCGCAGTTGCTGATCCTGTCCAGTGGCGAGCTGACCCCGTTCCGCCTGCGTCTCGCCGAACGACGCCGTGATGGCCTGCGTATGCAGCTCTCCAGCGACGGTTTCACGCTGCCGCGTGTCGAGGAACTGGGCGCGGGGCGTGCCGGATGAAATCGGCACGAGGCTTCACCCTGCTCGAAGTGCTGGTGGCCCTGGCTATCTTCGCCCTGGTCGCCGCCAGCGTGCTGACCGCCAGTGCGCGCAGCGTGCGCACCGCCAGCCAGCTGGAGGACAAGACTCTGGCCATGTGGGTGGCCGACAACCGCATGACGGAGTTGCAACTGGCTGAAACACCGCCTGCCGACGGCCGAGATCAGGGCCAGGTGGAGTTCGCCGGACGCCGCTGGTCGTGGCAAAGCGAGATCGAGGCCACCAGCGAGCCGGCCATGCGCCGCGTGACGCTGTGGGTCGCGGTCGATGAGCGCGGCGCCCGGGGTGATCTGCGCGAGCGGGCCGTGGTCAGCCTCAGCGGTTTTCTCGGGGTGCCGCGATGAGGTACGGGCAGCGCGGTTTCACCCTGCTGGAGCTGCTGATCGCCATCGCCATCTTCGCGCTGTTGGGGCTGGCGACCTACCGCATGCTCGACAGCGTGCTCAGTGCCGATGCTGTGACCCGTGAACACGAGCGTCAGCTCCGTGAGCTGACGCGGGCGTTGTCGGCGTTCGAGCGTGACCTGCGGCAGGTCACGGTGCGGCCGATTCGAGATGCCTTTGGCGACCCGCAGCCGGCGCTGCACAGCGACCTGACCGATGCCACGGCGCTGGAGCTGAGCCGTGCCGGCTGGCGCAATCCACTGGGCCAGCCGCGTGCCGAAGTGCAGCGGGTGCGCTGGCAACTGAGTGGCGAGCAATGGCAGCGTCGCTACTGGCGGGTGCTCGATCGTGCCCAGGACAGTGCGCCACAGGTGCAGCAGGCGCTCGACGGCGTCGAGTCGCTGAGCCTGCGCTACCTGGACAAGGACGGCCAGTGGCAGCCTGACTGGCCGCCGGCCAATGCCACTGGCGATGCGTCGTTCACCGAGCTGCCGCGCGCGCTGGAGCTGCGCCTGCAGCACCGGCGCTATGGCGAGTTGCGGCGTCTGTTGCGCCTGCCGGATCTGCCGGCGCAGGAGCAGCCGGCGGCGCCGCAGGGGGAGCAAGGCGAGCAGGGCGAGGAACCGCAGTCATGAGGCGGCAGCAGGGTGTCGCGCTGATCACTGTGCTGCTGGTGGTGGCCGTGGTCACGGTGGTCTGCGCCGGGTTGATCGCCCGCCAGCAGCTGTCGATCCGCAGCAGCGCCAATCAGTTGCACGTGACCCAGGCCTGGCACTACGCGCTGGGTGGCGAGACCCTGGCCAAGGCGATGCTCGCACGGGATCTGCGCCAGGGTGATCCGCGGCAACCGGTGGACCACCTGCTGGAACCCTGGGCCAGGCCATTGCCGCCTTTTCCGCTGGATGAGGGCGGGGAGCTGCGTGTGCGCATCGTCGACCCCAGCGGCCGCTTCAATCTCAACAACCTGGTGAGCCAGGGCCGGCCCAACGAGCTGGCGGTCATGCGCTTGCGCCGTCTGTTGCTGCGCCTGGACATCGGCAAGCCTTACGCCGAGCGCTTGCTCGACTGGCTGGATCGCGACAGCGAGACGCTGGGTGGCAACGGCGCCGAGGATGCTCAGTACCTCCTGGCTGCACCGCCTTATCGCAGCGCCAATCGCGAGATCAGTGACGTTTCCGAGTTGCGCCTGTTGCTGGAGATGGACGAGGCCGACTATCGCCGCCTGCTGCCCTTCGTCAGTGCGCTGCCCAGCGGCACGTTGCTCAACGTCAACACGGCCAGCGCCATGGTGCTTTCTACCCTGTCCGATGGCCTCAGCCCGGATTCGGCAATGTCGCTGATCGCGGCGCGGGGCTCGGAGGGCTACGCCAGCCCGGCTGCCTTCGCTGCTCAGCCTGCGCTTGCCGGGCTGGGGGAGCAGGTGGCGCAGGGCCTGGCGGTCGGCAGCCAGTATTTCGAAGTGTTCAGCGAGGTCAGCCTGGGCGAGCGCAGGGTGGTCTTGCGCAGCCTGCTGCAGCGCGGCAATGATGGCCAGGTTCGTGTCCTGGCGCGTGATCTGGGGCAGGGCGGCATGCCGCCGGAGCCCGTTGAGGAAGAACAAGAATGAAGCCGTTATGGATTTTTCTGCCGCCCGAGGCCTGCCAGGGACTCTCGCCGGAATTG
Source organism: Pseudomonas sp. REST10 (assembly GCF_029542605.1). Classification (NCBI taxonomy): domain Bacteria; kingdom Pseudomonadati; phylum Pseudomonadota; class Gammaproteobacteria; order Pseudomonadales; family Pseudomonadaceae; genus Pseudomonas; species Pseudomonas sp. REST10. The sequence continues at coordinate 2,075,085 of NZ_CP035677.1, forward strand.
CCGGTGCAGTGGGTTGCGCCAGGCGAGAGCCGGACGCTGAGCCTGGCCGATGCCTTGCCGGACCTGCCGGCGCACTGGCAACTGGTGTTGCCGGTGGAGGCGGTGACCGCCTGCGCCGTGCAATTGCCCACGCAGAAGGCGCGCTGGGTACGCCAGGCGCTGCCGTTCGCGGTGGAGGAGCTGCTCGCCGAGGATGTCGAATCGATGCATCTGGCGCTGGGCGAGCAACTGGCCGATGGTCGTCATCGCGTCTATGCGCTGCGTGCAGACTGGCTGCGTGACTGCCTGGCGCTGTTCGCCGCGCAACCGCCGCAGGCGATCCGCATGGATGCCGACATGCTGCCGCATCAGGGCAGCCCGCTGCTGTGGCTGCAGTCGCGCTGGGTGCTGGGGGGCGAGGCACCCTGGCGGCTGGCAGTGCAGGCCGCCGACTGGTCTGCGCTGGCCGAGTCGTGCCCGCAGCCGCGAATGGTCTGGGCGACGGCCGAGCAGTCGGCGCCCGAGCCGCACGATGAGCAGCACCCGCTCGAGGATGCGCACCTGTGGCTGGTCGAGCAGGGCGGCGGTATCGACCTGGCGCAGGGGGCGTTCGCGCTGCGCCAGGGTGATGACGGCTGGCAGCGCTGGCGCCCGCTGGCGGCCGTGCTGGCGCTCTGTGTGCTGTTGCAATGGGGGTTCAATCTGGCGCAGGGCTGGTACCTGCAGCGTGAGGCCGATGCCTACGCGGCCTCCAGTGAGGCGCTGTATCGCGAGCTGTTTCCGCAGGACAGCAAGCTGATCAACCTGAGGGCACAGCTGGACCAGCATCTGGCGCAGTCGTCGACCGCAGGCAGCGCGCTGCTCGGTCTGCTTGGCGAGGTGTCTGCCGCGCTGTATGCCGAGGGAGAACCGCAGGTGCAGGTCAATCAGCTCGATTACAGCGCGGTGCGTGGCGACCTGTCACTGCAATTGCAGGCACCCGGCTTCGCCGAGCTGGAAGGGCTGCGCGAGCGCCTGCAGCAGGCCGGTCTGTCGGTGCAGATGGGCTCGGCCAGTCGTGAGGCGCAGGGCGTCAGCGCACGTGTGGTGATCGGAGGATGAGCGGCATGGCGATGAGCGAGAAGTTGCAGCAGCATTGGCAGCGTTCACCCCTGGCGCAGCGCTGGCAGGTGCTGCCGTCGCGTGATCGCCTGGCGTTGCTGGCGCTGGGCCTGTTCCTGCTGCTGGTGCTGTTCTACCTGGCGTTGTGGCAGCCCGCGCAGCGCCATGCGCAGGCGGCGCGTACCGCGTTCGAGGAGCAGCGGGCGTTGTATGCCTACCTGCAGAGCCGTGCGCCACAGCTGCGTGGGCGTGACCTGCAACCGCGCGCGAGCCTCGACCCGGAGCGCCTGCAGGGCCTGGTCACGGCAACGGCTGCGGAGCAGGGCGTGGTGATCGAGCGCCTGGATGCCGAGGGTTACGGCGCCGTGCAGGTCAACCTGCAACCGGTGGCCTTTGCCCAGCTCCTGCGCTGGATCGAGACACTGGAGGGGCAGGGCGTGCGCGTGGAGGAGGCCGGGCTGGACCGCGCCGAGGAGAATCGCGTGATGGCGCGGCTGAGCTTGCGTGCCGGCGAGTGACGGCGGCGCGGGTTCGCTCGCGCGTGCCGGCAGGGCTTGATGGTGCAGTGGGCACGCCCGTTGTCCCGACAGGTAACATCGCGCACCCGATTGGGCGCATAGGAAACGCCGATGCGCCGATAAGGTGCCGTCGCGGGCGTGCGGGAAAACTGCGCGGCGTCTCCAGTGCCTATGCTGTGGGCGTTTGATGGTTTCTGGCCTGAGTCTTGCTGAGATTATCCGTTTACCCTTTTCTGCTTGATCACTCCTTTTGCGAGCTGTCAATATCTGCCCCGGGCGCTTCCTGTGCTTCTGTAATTACTTGTCGCATTAAGGAAATATCGCCTCATTGGCTGCCGCTAGAATGCCGCTCACCCAGCCAAGGCCCTTTCGTCGCTCGTCCTACACGGATGACGCTGCACCGCCTTCTACAATCCTTACAAGGCCCGGGCCCCTCACTGCCATCGATGCCATACCCAATTCGAAGGAGCAAAGAATGAAGAAGATCGCACTGCTCGGCGCCCTGGCGCTGTCCCTGATGTCGCCTCTGGCCATGGCCGAGAAACCGCTGCGCATCGGTATCGAAGCGGCTTACCCTCCCTTCGCATTCAAGACTCCCGATGGCCAGATCTCCGGCTTCGACTACGACATCGGCAACGCCCTGTGCGAAGAGATGAAGGTCGAGTGCAAGTGGATCGAGCAGGAGTTCGATGGCCTGATCCCGGCCCTCAAGGTCCGCAAGTTCGACGCCGTGCTGTCGTCCATGTCGATCACCGAAGACCGGAAGAAATCCGTCGATTTCACCGGCAAGTACTATGCAACGCCGGCCAAGCTGGCGATGAAGGCCGGCACCGAGGTCAAGGACCCGCTGGTCGACCTGAAAGGCAAGAAGGTCGGCGTTCAGCGCTCGTCCGTCTACGACCGTTACGCCACCGACCTGTTCGCTCCGGCGGGCATCGAGGTCGTGCGTTACAGCTCGCAGAACGAAATCTTCCTGGACATGCAGTCCGGTCGCCTGGACGCCACCCTGGCCGACTCGGTGAACATCGATGACGGCTTCCTCAAGACCGACGCCGGCAAGGGTTTCGCCTTCACCGGCCCGGACTTCACCGACGTGAAATACTTCGGCGAAGGCCAGGGCATCGCCGTGCGCAAGGGCGACAAGGCGCTGGCCGACAAGATCAGTGCTGCCATCCTGGCCATTCGCGCCAACGGCAAGTACAAGGCCGTGCAGGACAAGTACTTCGACTTCGACGTTTACGGCGAGTAAGCGATCGCAGATGGACAAAGTGGCACTAACCTTCCCGGAGGTTGTGCCACTTTTTTCTTGGTTCATCCTGTAGCGACCGGCTGGCGGCTCGCCCGTGCTGGCGCTCAGGCGTTGTCGGTCGCTCGGGCGACATGAATTTCCTTTGTGCTAGATGGCGCCATCGTGGTGCCTGAGAGGTATTGGCGCATGCTTCAAGGCTACGGCTCGACCATTCTCGAGGGTGCCTGGCTTACCGTGTCGCTGGCATTGCTGTCGATGGCGGTCGCCATCGCGCTCGGCCTGCTCGGTGCGGCCTTCCGTCTGTCGCCGGTGAGGTGGCTGGCGCTGATGGGCGAGACCTACGCCACGGTGATCCGTGGGATTCCCGAGCTGGTGCTGATCCTGCTGATCTTCTTCGGCGGCCAGGACCTGGTCAACCGCATAGCCCCGCTGCTGGGCTATGAGGACTACATCGACATCAATCCCTTCGTGGCGGGTGTCGGCACGCTGGGCTTCATCTATGGCGCCTACCTGTCGGAGACCTTCCGCGGTGCCTTCATGGCCATCCCCAAGGGGCAGGGCGAGGCGGGCATGGCCTATGGCATGAGCCCGCTGCGGGTGTTCTTCCGCATCCTCGTGCCGCAGATGATCCGCCTGGCGATTCCCGGTCTGACCAACAACTGGCTGGTGCTGGTCAAGGCCACTGCGCTGATCTCCCTGGTCGGTCTGCAGGACATGATGGCCCGCGCCAAGAGCGCCGGTGACGCGACCCGCGAGCCGTTCACCTACATCCTCCTGGCGGCGGCGGTGTACCTGGTGATCACGAGCGTGTCGCTGCTGGTATTGCGCTATCTCGAGCGCCGCTATTCGGTCGGCGTCAAAGCCGCCGAGATCTGAGGGAGTCACCATGCTTTTCGATTACAACGTGGTACTCGACAGCCTGCCGCTGTACTTCGGTGGCGTGCTGGTGACCCTCAAGCTGTTGCTCATCGCCCTGGCCGTGGGCCTGCTGCTGGCGGTGCCGCTGGCGGTGATGCGGGTGTCCAAGCAGGCGCTGGTCAATTTCCCGGCCTGGCTCTACACCTACGTGATCCGTGGCACGCCGATGCTGGTGCAACTGTACCTGCTGTACTACGGCCTGGCCCAGTTCGAGGCCGTGCGCGAGAGTTTCATGTGGCCTTACCTGTCCAGCGCCACCTTCTGTGCCTGCCTGGCATTCGCCATCAACACCAGCGCCTACACGGCCGAGATCCTGGCGGGCAGCCTCAAGGCCACGCCGCACGGCGAGATCGAGGCGGCCAAGGCCATGGGCATGTCGCGCGGCAAGCTGTATCGGCGCATCCTGCTGCCGTCGGCATTGCGACGGGCGCTGCCGCAGTACAGCAATGAAGTGATCATGATGCTGCACACCACCAGCCTGGCCTCGGTGGTGACCCTCATCGACATCACCGGCGCCGCCAAGACCGTCAGCTCGCAGTACTACCTGCCGTTCGAGGCCTACATCACCGCCGGCCTGCTCTACCTGGTGCTGACCTTCATCCTCGTGCGCCTGTTCAAGCTGGCCGAGCGCCGCTGGCTGGCCTACATGGCCCCGCGCAAGGGCTGATGCCATGACGATTCAAGAGAACCCGAACATGTACAAACTCGAAGTTCAGGACCTGCACAAGCGCTACGGCAGCCATGAGGTGATCAAGGGCGTGTCGATGTCGGCCAAGGCGGGCGACGTGATCAGCATCATCGGCTCCAGTGGTTCGGGCAAGAGCACCTTCCTGCGCTGCCTCAACCTGCTGGAGCAGCCGCATGCCGGCAAGATCCTGCTCAACGGCGAAGAGCTGAAGCTGGTGCCGGCCAAGGACGGTTCGCTGCGCGCCGCCGATGCCAGGCAGTTGCAGCGCATGCGCTCGCGCCTGGCCATGGTGTTCCAGCATTTCAACCTGTGGTCGCACATGAGTGCCCTGGAGAATGTGATGGAGGCGCCGGTGCACGTGCTCGGCGTGAGCAAGGCCGAGGCCCGCGACAAGGCCGAGCACTACCTGGCCAAGGTGGGCGTGGCCCATCGCAAGGATGCCTATCCGGCGCACATGTCCGGTGGCGAGCAGCAGCGCGTGGCCATCGCCCGTGCCCTGGCCATGGAGCCGGAGGTGATGCTGTTCGACGAACCGACCTCGGCACTCGATCCGGAACTGGTCGGCGAAGTGCTCAAGGTGATGCAGGACCTGGCGACCGAAGGTCGCACCATGGTGGTGGTGACCCACGAGATGGGCTTCGCCCGTGAGGTGTCGAACCAGCTGGTATTCCTGCACAAGGGCCTGGTGGAAGAGCGCGGTTGCCCGAAGGATGTGCTGGTCAATCCACAATCCGAGCGTCTCAAGCAGTTCCTTTCCGGTAGCCTCAAATAATAAGCAGCTAGACTTTGCCCTTTTAGGGTGCGCTCGAGACCGCTGCCGGTTTTTGCAGACGCCCTGAACTGGTGCAAGGCAAACCTGAACATAGACCCATGACCCCCCATCGAATCGGCTTTCTCTACTGGCCCGGCACCAAGGCCCTGACCCTGTCCCTGGCCGAGGAAGCCTTGCGTGTCGCCCAGCGCGTCCACCCGGAAGTGGTGTACGAGCTGGTTTTCCTCCAGGCCGAACCACTGGTCGCGGGTGACTGGCGCCTGCCGGGCGAGCCCTGGGCCGGGCATCTGGATGGCCTGGACAAGCTGTTTCTGTTGGCCGATACGCCGCCGGCCCAGGTCTCTGCCGGCCTGGCCGCTGCGCTCAAGCAGCAGGTGCGTGGAGGCTGCGTGATCGGCGGCCTGTCCGCTGGGGTCTATCCGCTGGCCCAGCTGGGTCTGCTCGACGGCTACCGTGCGGCGGTGCACTGGCGCTGGCAGGACGATTTCTCCGAGCGCTTTCCCAAGGTCATCGCTACCAGTCACCTGTTCGACTGGGACCGTGACCGGCTCACCGCGTGTGGCGGCCTGGCGGTGCTCGACCTGCTGCTGGCGGTGCTGGCGCGCGACCACGGCGCCGAGCTGGCCGGTGCGGTGAGCGAGGAGCTGGTGGTCGAGCGCATCCGTGAAGGGGGCGAGCGCCAGCGCATTCCGCTGCAGAATCGCCTCGGCTCCAGCCATCCGAAGCTGACCCAGGCCGTGCTGCTGATGGAGGCCAACATCGAGGAGCCGCTGACCACCGACGAGATCGCCCAGCATGTCTGCGTCTCGCGCCGGCAGCTGGAGCGCATCTTCAAGCAGTACCTCAATCGTGTGCCCAGCCAGTACTACTTGGAGCTGCGCCTGAACAAGGCGCGCCAGCTGCTGATGCAGACCAGCAAGTCGATCATCCAGATCGGCCTGTCCTGCGGTTTCTCCTCGGGGCCGCATTTCTCCAGCGCCTACCGCAACTTCTTCGGCGCCACGCCGCGTGACGATCGCAACCAGCGCCGCAGCAACAGCCCCTTCGAGCTGACCTCCACCCCGGTCGAGCGCGGCTGACACGGGCGCTCGCCAGGAGGCATCCGGGCGATCTCCAGCGCGCTTGCCGGGTGCTCATGCGGCCACGCCGGCGAGGATTTCGATACCGGCCGGTCAGTCTGCGGAGATTTTTTCCGGCCACGTGCTCCGGGCGACGATCTGCGATTAAACTGCGCCTTTCCGATGCTTTCTGTCGCTTGGGCGACAACCCGCGGAAAACCCGGGGTGGCGCTGTAAGAAGTTGTCGCATGGCGGCAATGCCGCCCCCGTTTCAGTCCCTACAATCCTTGCATTCCCTGTCGTTTCGGGCGCTTTGTCGCCGGTCTGCGACTGGTACTTCTCATCAGGAGAGCTTTGATGTCCGTTCAGCACGATGCGGTGCAACGCGCCGATTTCGACCAGTTCATGGTTCCCAACTACGCCCCTGCCGCCTTCGTGCCCGTGCGTGGTCTGGGTTCGCGAGTCTGGGATCAGAGCGGGCGAGAGCTGATCGACTTCGCCGGCGGCATCGCGGTCAACGTGCTGGGCCATTGCCACCCGGCGCTGGTCGCGGCTCTGACCGAGCAGGCCAATACCCTGTGGCACATCTCCAACGTGTTCACCAACGAGCCGGCGCTGCGCCTGGGCAAGAAGCTGGTCGAGGCGACCTTCGCCGAGCGCGTGTTCTTCTGCAACTCCGGCGCCGAGGCCAACGAGGCTGCGTTCAAGCTGGCCCGGCGTGTCGCCCATGACCGTTTCGGTCCGGAGAAGCACGAGATCATCGCTGCTACCAACAGCTTCCACGGGCGGACGCTGTTCACCGTCAGCGTGGGCGGCCAGCCGAAGTATTCCGATGGTTTCGGGCCGAAGATCCAGGGCATCACCCATGTCCCCTACAACGATCTGGACGCCCTGAAGGCGGCCATTTCCGACAAGACCTGCGCCGTGGTGCTGGAGCCCGTGCAGGGCGAGGGCGGCGTGCTGCCGGCGGACAAGGCTTATCTGGAGGGCGCCCGCGCGCTGTGCAACGCACACGACGCGCTGCTGGTCTTCGATGAGGTGCAGAGCGGCATGGGCCGTACCGGCGAGCTGTTCGCCTACATGAACTACGGCGTGGTGCCGGACATCCTGTCCAGCGCCAAGAGCCTGGGCGGTGGTTTCCCCATCGCGGCGATGCTCACCACTACCGACCTGGCCAAGCACTTCGTTCCCGGCACCCATGGCACCACCTATGGCGGCAACCCGCTGGCCTGTGCGGTCGGCGAGGCCGTGCTGGATATCGTCAATACCCGCCAGACCCTGGACGGCGTGCAGGCCAAGAGCGAACAGTTCAAGGTCCGCCTCGAGGCGCTGGGCAAGCAGTACGGCCTGTTCGAGCAGGTACGTGGCATGGGCCTGCTGCTCGGTTGCGTGCTCAACGATGCCTGGAAGGGCAAGGCCAAGCAGGTGCTCGACGCCGCCACGGCCGAAGGCCTGATGATTCTGCAGGCCGGGCCGGATGTGGTGCGCTTCGCCCCGAGCCTGGTGGTCGACGATGCCGACATCGAGGAAGGCCTGGCGCGTTTCGAACGAGCGCTGAGCAAACTGCCGGCGGCCTGAGTGTTTGCGGGCTGATACCGGGAGGGGGCTGGTCGCGACAGCGGCTGGCCAGGACCCTCCCGTTTCATCGCCGATCCGTCGGGCAGGTCGTCGGCCTGCCTGTCGCAACGATTCTGTGTTTAGAAGGAGTGACCCATGCTGGTGATGCGCCCTGCGCAAATGGCGGACCTGGCGGATGTGCAGCGACTGGCTGCTGACAGTCCGGTGGGGGTCACTTCGTTGCCGGACGACGCAGGCCGGCTGGGCGACAAGATCGCCGCTTCGGAGGCGTCCTTCGCCGCCGAGGTCAGCTTCAACGGTGAAGAAAGCTATTTCTTCGTGCTCGAAGACAGCGCGAGCGGCCGTCTGGTCGGCTGCTCCGGCATCGTCGCGTCGGCCGGCTATTCCGAACCCTTCTACAGCTTTCGCAATGAAACCTTCGTGCACAACTCGCGCGAGCTGAAGATTCACAACAAGATTCACGTGCTGTCGCTCTGTCACGACCTGACCGGCAACAGCCTGCTCACCAGCTTCTACGTCGAGCGGCCGCTGGTCGGCAGCGCCTTCGCCGAGCTCAATTCGCGCGGTCGCCTGCTGTTCATGGCCGGCCACCCGGAGCGCTTCGCCGACGCGGTGGTGGTGGAGATCGTCGGCCACAGCGACGAGGGCGGTGATTCGCCGTTCTGGGATGCGGTCGGTCGCAACTTCTTCGACATGACCTACGCCGAGGCCGAGCGCCTGTGCGGGCTGAAAAGCCGCACCTTCCTCGCCGAACTGATGCCGCATTACCCCATCTACGTGCCGCTGCTCTCGGACGAGGCGCAGGAGGCGATGGGCCAGGTGCATCCGCGTGCGCAGATTACCTTCGACATCCTCATGCGTGAAGGCTTCGAGACGGACCACTACATCGACATCTTCGACGGTGGCCCGACCCTGCACGCGCGCACCTCGGGCATTCGCAGCATCGCGCAGAGCCGTCTGGTGCCGGTGAAGATCGGTGAGGCCGAGGGCGGCGGGCGCCAGTACCTGGTGAGCAACGGCCAACTGCAGGATTTCCGTGCCATCGTCGCCGATCTCGACTGGGTGCCCGGCAAGCCCGTGCTGCTCAGTGCGGAGGCGGCCGAGGCGCTGGGCGTCGGTGAAGGTGCCAGCGTCAGGTTGGTCGCGGTTTAACAGGCCCTGCTCCGGTAGCAGAGGGCGCCCTTCGGGGCGGGTGAGGGTGCCGTCGGCACTCTCGAGGAATCTGGAGGATTTATGATCGTTCGTCCCGTGCGCAGTACCGACTTGCCGGCTCTGATCGACCTGGCTCGCAGTACCGGCGCTGGCCTGACCACGCTGCCGGCCAACGAGGCGCGCCTGGCGCACCGGGTCGGCTGGGCGGAGAAGGCCTTTCGCGGTGAGGCCGAACGGGCCGATGCCGACTACCTGTTCGTGCTCGAGGACGATGCCGGCAAGGTGGTGGGCATCTCGGCGGTCGCCGGCGCCGTGGGCCTGCGCGAGCCCTGGTACAACTACCGTGTGGGCCTGACCGTCAGCGCCTCGCAGGAGCTGAACATCCATCGCCAGGTGCCGACGCTGTTCATGGCCAACGACCTGACCGGCAATTCCGAGCTGTGCTCGCTGTTCCTGCATGCCGGTTACCGCACTGGCCTCAACGGCCGCCTGCTGTCGAAGGCGCGCTTTCTGTTCATCGCCGAATTCCGCGAGCTGTTCGGCGACAAGGTGATCGCCGAGATGCGCGGTGTGTCCGACGAGCGTGGGCGTTCGCCGTTCTGGGAAAGCCTGGGCCGGCACTTCTTCAAGATGGAGTTCTCCCAGGCGGACTATCTCACCGGTGTCGGCAACAAGGCCTTCATCGCCGAGCTGATGCCCAAGTTCCCGCTCTACGCCTGCTTCCTCTCCGAGGACGCGCGCGGGGTGATCGGTCGCGTGCACCCGGACACCGAGCCGGCACTGGCCATGCTCAAGGCCGAGGGTTTCAGCTACCAGGGCTACGTCGACATCTTCGATGCCGGGCCGGCCATCGAGGCGGAAACCGCGAAGATCCGCGCTGTGCGTGACAGTCAGAACCTGGTGCTGGCCATCGGCACGCCGGGTGACGACGCCGAACCCTTCCTGGTGCACAACCGCAAGCGCCAGGACTGCCGCATCACCGCCGCGCCGGCACGCCTGGCGGCCGGTACCCTGGTGGTCGATCCGCTGACGGCCAAGCGTCTGCGCCTGTCGGCGGGCGATCAGGTGCGCGCCGTGCCGCTGGCGGCACACGGCTGAGATTTCTGTTTTGCGCGGTGGCTCTCGACGGCCGCCGCTGAATGCTGGGAGTGGTAGAACAAGATGAACACTCATTACATCGCAGGTCAGTGGCAGCCCGGTCAGGGCGAGCCGCTGCAGTCGCTCGACCCGGTCAGCCAGGCCGTCGTCTGGGAAGGCCAGGGCGCCACTGCCGCACAGGTCGATGCGGCGGTCAGCGCCGCGCGTGGCGCGTTCTCGCTATGGGCCGCGCATTCGCTGGACGGGCGTATTGCCGTGCTGGAGCGTTTCGCCGCCTGCCTGAAGACGCGTGCCGACGAGGTGGCGCGGGCGATCGGTGAAGAGACCGGCAAGCCCCTGTGGGAGGCCGCTACCGAGGTGACCAGCATGGTCAACAAGGTGGCCATTTCCATCCAGAGCTATCGCGAGCGCACCGGTGAGAAGAGTGGTCCGCTGGCCGATGCCACGGCGGTGCTGCGGCACAAGCCGCATGGCGTGGTGGCGGTATTCGGTCCGTACAACTTCCCCGGGCACTTGCCCAACGGGCATATCGTGCCGGCGCTGCTGGCCGGTAACTGTGTGCTGTTCAAGCCCAGCGAGCTGACGCCCAAGGTGGCCGAGCTGACCCTGCAATGCTGGATCGAAGCCGGTCTGCCGGCAGGCGTGCTCAACCTGTTGCAGGGCGGCCGTGAAACCGGCGTGGCCCTGGCCGGGCATCCCGGTATCGATGGCCTGTTCTTCACCGGCTCCAGCCGCACCGGCAACCTGCTGCACGCGCAGTTCGCCGGGCGCCCGGACAAGATCCTGGCGCTGGAGATGGGCGGCAACAACCCGCTGATCGTCGATCAGGTGGCCGATGTCGATGCCGCCGTCTACACCATCGTTCAATCCGCCTTCATCAGCGCGGGTCAGCGCTGCACCTGCGCGCGCCGCCTGCTGGTGCCGCAGGGCGCCTGGGGCGATGCCCTGCTGGCGCGCCTGGTGCAGGTCGCCGGGCAGATCCGGGTGGGGCGTTTCGACGAGCAGCCGGCGCCCTTCATGGGCTCGGTGATTTCCCTGCAGGCCGCCGCACAGCTGATGCAGGCGCAGGCCGATCTGCAGGTCAAGGGCGCCAGCGTGCTGCTGGCGATGACGCAGCCGCAGGCCGATGCGGCACTGCTGACGCCCGGCATCGTGGATGTCACCGCCGTGGCCGAACGCCCGGACGAAGAATTCTTCGGCCCGTTGCTGCAGGTAGTCCGCTACGCAGATTTCGATGCGGCCATCGAGGAAGCCAACGCGACGGCCTATGGCCTGGCTGCCGGTTTGCTGTCCGATTCGCGGGCCCGCTACGAGCAGTTCTGGCTGCATAGCCGTGCCGGCATCGTCAACTGGAACAAGCAGCTCACCGGCGCTGCCAGCAGCGCCCCGTTCGGCGGCATCGGCGCCTCCGGCAACCATCGCGCCAGTGCCTACTATGCGGCCGACTACTGTGCCTACCCGGTGGCGTCGCTGGAGAGCGAGACCCTGGCCCTGCCTGCGACCCTGACCCCGGGAGTGACCCTGTGATGTCCGCCTATGAAATGAACTTCGACGGCCTGGTCGGGCCGACGCACAACTACGGCGGTCTGTCCTACGGCAACGTGGCATCGCAGAGCAACAGCCAGGTGGTATCCAGCCCCAGGGAGGCCGCCAAGCAAGGGCTGGCCAAGATGAAGGCGCTGATGGACATGGGCTTCAAGCAGGGCGTGCTGGCCCCGCAGGAGCGTCCGGATGTCGGCGCGTTGCGGCGCCTGGGCTTTACCGGCAGCGACGCCGAGGTCATCGCCCGCGCCGCGCGCGAGGCCATGCCGCTGCTGGTGGCGAGCTGCTCGGCATCGAGCATGTGGACGGCCAACTCCTGCACCGTCAGCCCCAGTGCCGACACGGCCGATGGTCGCGTGCACTTCACCGCTGCCAACCTCAACTGCAAGTTCCACCGCAGTATCGAGCACCCGATCACCAGTCGCGTGCTGCAGGCCATGTTCGCCAACGACGCGCACTTCGCCCACCACCCGGCGTTGCCGGCTGTGGCGCAGTTCGGTGACGAGGGCGCGGCCAACCACACGCGCTTCTGCAAGGGCTATGGCGACGCCGGCGTGGAGTTCTTCGTCTACGGACGCAGTGCCTTCGATACGCGCTATCCGGCCCCGGCGCGCTACCCGGCGCGGCAGACCCTGGAAGCCAGCCAGGCGGTCGCGCGCCTGCACGGCCTGAGCGACGCGGGCGTGGTCTACGCCCAGCAGAACCCGGCGGTGATCGACCAGGGCGTGTTCCACAACGATGTGATCGCGGTGGGCAACGGCGAGGTGCTGTTCTACCACCAGGACGCCTTCCTCGAGACCGACAAGGTGCTGGCCGAACTGGGCGACAAACTGGCGCGGCGCGGCGGCAACTTCCAGGCCGTCTGCGTGCCGGGCTCGGCGGTGAGCGTGCAGGATGCGGTGCGTTCGTACCTGTTCAACAGCCAACTGCTCACACGCGCCGATGGCAGCATGCTGCTGGTGGTGCCGGAAGAATGTCGCAACAATGCCAGCGTCTGGCGCTACCTCGAGCAACTGACCACCAGCGGCGGGCCGATCCGCGAGGTGCGCGTGTTCGACCTCAAGCAGAGCATGCAGAATGGTGGCGGCCCGGCGTGCCTGCGCTTGCGCGTGGCGCTCAAGGAGCAGGAGCTGGCGGCGGTCAATCCGGGCGTGGTGATGAGCCACGCGCTGCATGACACCCTGGTGGCCTGGGTCGACAAGCACTATCGCGATCGCCTGAGCGAGGCCGATCTTGCCGATCCGCAATTGCTCGGCGAATGCCGCACGGCATTGGATGAACTGACGCAGATCCTTAAACTGGGCTCGGTCTATCCTTTCCAACTGAACTGACCCCAACCCCGGAGATTTTATGAGCGACGCGCTGCAACTGATTCTCGAAGATAACGACGGCACCCAGCTGGAGACGTCCTGCACCCGCTTTGCGGTGGTCTGGCAGGGCAAGGAACTCTGGGTTCAGGCCGTTGGCGATCAGTTGCTGATCGGCGTCGACGTGGAGGAGGGGGATACCGAGTATGCCAACCTGCTGCTGCGTCCGCAGGCCACCAACCTGGTCAGCCTGCAGCTGGAAATGGAGCCGGCGGACGATGATGACGATCATGTCCATGGCCCCGACTGCAACCACTGATCGTCGAGCCATGTAGGCGCGGCTGCCGCTCGCGCCTGCACGAAGTGCTGTAAAGCAAGGAGTCGCCATGCTGGTCCTCGGCAAACTGCTTGAACTGACCCTGGCCGGCCACGAGCCGTCGGCGAAGATTCAACTGACCCCCGACGGCACGCGCCTGCGCTGGCTGGATGAAGGCGCGCTAGAGGTGACCCCGCCAGCGGCGCGTGACAACGGCCTCGATCTGCTGCTGTCCGCCGGTATTCACGGCAACGAGACCGCGCCGATCGAGATGCTCGATCGCCTGCTGCGCGGCATCGCACGCAACGAGCTGCGCCCGGCCGCGCGCATTCTCTTCCTGTTCGGCAATCCCGAGGCCATGCGCCGTGGCGAGCGTTTCGTCGAGCAGGACATCAACCGCCTGTTCAGCGGTCGCCATGAGCAATCCAGTGGTTTCGAGGCCATTCGTGCCTGTGACCTGGAGCATCTGTCGGCCACCTTCTTCGGCAAGGAAACGGGCCGCACGCGCCTGCACTATGACCTGCATACCGCGATTCGCGGTTCGAAGATCGAGCAGTTCGCCCTCTACCCCTGGCAGGAAGGTCGCGCTCATTCGCGGCGAGAGCTGGAGTGTCTGCGCGCCGCCGGGATCGAGGCCGTGCTGCTGCAGAACAAGCCGTCCATCACCTTCAGTGCCTACACCTATGCGCAGCTCGGGGCCGAGGCCTTTACCCTGGAACTGGGCAAGGCGCGTGCGTTCGGGCAGAACCAGCTGGTCAATCTCGATCTGCTGGAGAACGCCTTGCAGGCGCTGATCGAGGGGCGTGAGGTGGTCAGCGGCGAACCGACCCTGGATGGCTTGCAGCTGTTCGCCGTGTCGCGGGAGATCATCAAGCACAGCGACAGCTTCCAGCTGCACCTGCCTGCGGATATCGAGAATTTCACCGAGCTCAAGCCGGGCTATCTGCTCGCCGAGGACATCGCCGACACCCGCTGGCTGGTGGAGGAGCAGGGCGCCCGCATCATCTTCCCCAACCCCAGGGTCAAGAACGGCCTGCGCGCCGGCATCCTCATCGTCCCGGACGACGGCGCCAGCCTGGTGTAGCCAGCGCGCCATCTGCCTGGGTATCCGGGCGGCATCGCGGCTGAAGCCGCACCTGGGTCAAACGCCGCATCCCGTAGGAGCGGCTTCAGCCGCGATACAGCTCTCCCTCTGGCCACACGCCGACTGTCAGCAAGGGCAGTCGGCTCGCTCGCCGTTCCGCCGGATTTTGCGCCAACTGTATCTTGTGGCCCCCTTCGCGACCTCTTTAGCATGGCCCTTTCGCCAATGAACGGGAAAGCCTGCCATGCCCCTGATCGACCTGCGTAGCGACACCGTCACCCAACCTACCGCCGCCATGCGCGAAGCCATGATGGCCGCCGAACTGGGCGATGACGTCTACGGTGAAGACCCCAGCGTCAACCATCTGGAAGCCTGGCTGGCCAAGGAGCTGGGCTTCGAGGCGGCGCTGTTCGTTCCCACCGGGACCATGAGCAACCTGCTGGGCCTGATGGCGCACTGCGAGCGCGGAGACGAGTACATCGTCGGCCAGCAGGCGCACACCTATAAGTACGAGGGTGGCGGCGCCGCCGTGCTCGGTTCGATCCAGCCGCAGCCGATCGAAGGCGAGGCCGATGGCTCGCTGGACCTGGGCCGGGTCGAGGCAGCGATCAAGCAGGATGACTTCCATTTCGCCCGCACGCGTCTGCTGGCCCTGGAAAACACCATGCAGGGCAAGGTGCTGCCGCTCGACTACCTGGCGGCGGCGCGTGAACTGACGCGCCGGCGGGGCCTGAGCCTGCATCTGGATGGCGCCCGCCTGTACAACGCGGCGGTCAAGCTGGGCGTGCCGGCGCGCGAGATCACCCAGCACTTCGATTCCGTCTCGGTGTGCCTGTCCAAGGGCCTCGGGGCGCCGGTCGGCTCGGTGCTGTGCGGCAGCGCCGCGCTGATCGCCAGGGCGCGGCGCCTGCGCAAGATGGTCGGCGGTGGCATGCGCCAGGCCGGCGTGCTGGCGGCGGCCGGCCTCTATGCGCTGCAGCATCAGGTCGAGCGCCTGGCCGAGGACCACGCCAAGGCGGCGCACCTGGGCGAGGCGCTGCGTGCGCTGGGTTACAGCGTCGAGCCGGTGCAGACCAACATGGTCTACGTGCAGCTCGGCGAGCGTGCCAGCCAGGTCGGCGCCTTCATGGCCGAGCGCCGCATTGTCGTCAGCGCGGCACCGCGTCTGCGCCTGGTCACCCATCTGGATGTCGGTTCCGAGGGCGTCGAGCGGGTGATCGAGGCATTCGCCGCTTTCCGTGATCATTGATCCTGCTGCCGACCGCCCATAGCGGTCGGCTATCAACAAGGCACTAGCCGCGGGCGAATGGACCGATATAATGCGTCCCTTTGCAGACTGCGTGACAACGGCCGCGCTCGGCCATGCTGCGTTGGAAACGGCATCGAAATGCTCGTTCGGCATCCGCAACCACGGATGGGGCGACGTTGCATGTGTTGTCGTTTCCTGCCTTGCCTGACCGTCGCTCGCCACGTTCTCGCGTCGTCTGCTTCGCCGGCTCTGCCGTGGCCGCCTGATTCCGTGGATGACCCCTATGAAAAGCGCAGAAATCCGTGAAGCCTTCCTGAGCTTCTTCGAAGAAAAAGGGCACACCCGTGTCGCTTCCAGCTCGCTGATTCCGGCGAACGACCCGACCCTGCTGTTCACCAACGCGGGGATGAACCAGTTCAAGGACTGCTTCCTGGGCTTGGAGAAGCGTGCCTACACCCGCGCCACCACCAGCCAGAAGTGCGTGCGTGCCGGCGGCAAGCACAACGACCTGGAAAACGTCGGCTACACCGCGCGCCACCACACTTTCTTCGAAATGCTGGGCAACTTCAGCTTCGGCGACTACTTCAAGCGCGATGCCATCCACTACGCCTGGGAGTTCCTGACCTCCGAGAAGTGGCTGAAGCTGCCCAAGGAAAAACTCTGGGTCACCGTCTACGCCACCGATGACGAGGCCTACGACATCTGGACCAAGGAAGTCGGCGTTCCCACCGAGCGGATGATCCGCATCGGCGACAACAAGGGTGCGCCGTACGCTTCCGACAACTTCTGGGCGATGGGTGACACCGGCCCGTGCGGTCCGTGCACCGAGATCTTCTTCGACCATGGCGAGCACATCTGGGGCGGCCCGCCCGGTTCGCCCGAGGAAGACGGCGACCGCTACATCGAGATCTGGAACAACGTATTCATGCAGTTCAACCGGACTGCCGATGGCGTGCTGCACCCGCTGCCGGCGCCAAGCGTGGATACCGGCATGGGCCTGGAGCGCATCAGCGCCGTGCTGCAGCACGTCAACTCGAACTACGAGATTGACCTGTTCCAGAACCTGCTGGCCGCTTCCGCCAAGGCCATCGGCTGCGCCAACGCCGGCGAGGCGTCGCTGAAGGTGGTGGCTGACCACATTCGTTCCTGCAGCTTCCTGATCGCCGATGGCGTGACGCCGTCCAACGAAGGCCGTGGCTACGTGCTGCGCCGCATCATTCGCCGCGCCTGCCGTCACGGCAACAAGCTGGGCGCCAAGGGCAGCTTTTTCTACCAGATCGTCGCCGCCCTGGTGGCCGAGATGGGCGAGGCCTTCCCCGAACTCAAGCAGCAGCAGGCGCACATCGAGCGCGTGCTGAAAACCGAAGAAGAGCAGTTCGCCAAGACCCTGGAGCAGGGCCTGAAGATCCTCGAGCAGGACCTGGCCGAGCTGAAAGGCAAGGTCATTCCCGGCGACGTGGTGTTCAAGCTGTATGGAACTTATGGTTTCCCATCGGACTTGACTGCTGATATCGCTCGCGAACGCGAGCTGACAATTGACGAAGATGGCTTCAACCGCCTGATGCAAGAGGAGAAAGAGCGCGGCCAGTCAGGATCCAACTTCGGCATGGATTACAACAGTCTGATCAAGGTCGACACCGACACCCATTTCCTCGGTTACGAAGGCACCAGCGGCAGTGGCCAGATCATCGCCCTGTTCAAGGCCGGCGCTGCGGTGGACAGCCTCGCCGAGGGCGAGGAGGGCGTGGTGGTGCTGGATCAGACTCCGTTCTACGCCGAGTCCGGCGGCCAGGTCGGTGACTGCGGCTACCTCGAAGGTGCTGGCGTGCGCTTCGACGTGCGCGACACCACCAAGGCTGGCGGCGCCTTCCTGCATCACGGCGTGGTGGTACGCGGCGGGCTCAACGTCGGCACCAGCGTCAAGGCCGAGGTCGAGGCCGAAGTGCGCCAGGCCACGGCACTGAACCACTCCGCCACCCACCTGCTGCACGAAGCCCTGCGCATCGTGCTCGGTGATCACGTGCAGCAGAAGGGCTCGCTGGTCAACAGCCAGCGCCTGCGCTTCGACTTCAGCCACTTCGAGGCGATCAAGCCCGAGCAGCTCAAGCAGCTCGAGGACATCGTCAACCGCGTGGTGCGCGAGAACTCGGCGGTGGAAACCGAAATCACCGATATCGAGACGGCCAAGGCCAAGGGCGCCATGGCCCTGTTCGGCGAGAAGTATGGTGACCAGGTGCGCGTACTTAGCATGGGCGGCGACTTCTCCGTCGAGCTGTGCGGTGGTACCCACGTGGCTCGCACCGGCGACATCGGCCTGTTCAAGATCGTCAGCGAAGGTGGTGTGGCCGCCGGCGTGCGCCGTATCGAAGCGGTCACTGGCGCGCAAGCGCTGGCCTACCTGAACGGTGCCGAGGAGCAGCTCAAGGAAGCCGCTTCCCTGGTCAAGGGCAATCGCGACAACGTGCTGGACAAGCTGTCCGCACTGCTGGAGCGCAACCGTCAGCTGGAGAAGGAGCTGGAACAGCTCAAGGCCAAGGCTGCCAGCGCGGCGGGCAACGACCTGGCTGCCTCGGCGGTGGACGTGAAGGGCACCAAGGTGCTGGCGGCGCGTCTCGACGGCCTGGATGGCAAGGCGCTGCTGGCGCTGGTCGATCAGCTGAAGAACAAGCTGGGTAGCGCGGTGATCCTGCTCGGCGGCGTGTTCGACGAGAAAGTGGTGCTGGTCGCCGGTGTCACCCAGGACCTGACCGGCAAGCTCAAGGCCGGTGACCTGATGCGTCAGGCCGCAGCAGCCGTGGGCGGCAAAGGCGGTGGTCGTCCGGACATGGCCCAGGGCGGCGGCGTCGATGCCGGCAAACTGGACGAGGCCCTGGCCCTGGCCGCTACCCTGGTCGAGCAGGCTTCGTAACGAGTGAGAAAGCGGGGCCCGCAGTGCGTCCGGCGGGCCTTGGCAGTATGACCCGATGCGGGTTTAATGGGCGCCCTTCGAGGATTCAGGCGGCTTTTTGAAATGGCTTTGATCGTACAGAAGTTTGGGGGCACCTCCGTCGGCACCATCGAGCGTATCCAGCAGGTGGCCGACAAGGTGAAGAAATTCCGCGAGAACGGTGACGACATCGTCGTGGTGGTTTCCGCCATGAGCGGTGAAACCAACCGCCTGATCGATCTGGCCAAACAGATCACCGACGGCGAACCGGTCTCGCGCGAACTGGATGTCATGGTGTCCACCGGCGAGCAGGTGACCATCGCTCTGCTGGCCATGGCGCTGATCAAGCGCGGCGTGCCGGCGGTGTCCTATACCGGCAGCCAGGTGCGCATCCTCACCGACAGCGCCTACAACAAGGCGCGCATTCTGCAGATCGATGACCAGAAGATTCGCGCTGACCTCAAGGCCGGGCGTGTCGTCGTCGTCGCCGGTTTCCAGGGTGTCGACGAGCACGGCAGCATCACCACGCTCGGCCGTGGCGGTTCCGACACCACCGGCGTGGCTCTGGCTGCGGCCCTGAAGGCCGACGAGTGCCAGATCTACACCGACGTCGATGGCGTCTACACCACCGACCCGCGCGTGGTGCCCAAGGCCCAGCGTCTGGAAAAGATCACCTTCGAAGAAATGCTGGAAATGGCCAGCCTGGGCTCCAAGGTGCTGCAGATCCGTTCGGTGGAATTCGCCGGCAAGTACAACGTCCCGCTGCGCGTCCTGCACAGCTTCCAGGAGGGGCCGGGCACCCTCATTACCCTTGATGAAGAGGAATCCATGGAACAGCCGATCATTTCCGGCATCGCCTTCAACCGCGACGAAGCCAAGCTGACCATCCGTGGCGTGCCGGACCTGCCGGGCGTGGCTTTCAAGATTCTCGGCCCGATCAGCGCTGCCAACATCGAAGTCGACATGATCGTGCAGAACGTGGCGCACGATAACACCACCGATTTCACCTTCACCGTGCACCGCAACGACTACAACAATGCCCTGAACGTCCTGCAGAAGACTGCGGACGAGCTGGGTGCTCGCGAAGTGGTCGGCGACACCGACATCGCCAAGGTGTCCATCGTCGGCGTCGGCATGCGTTCCCACGCAGGCGTGGCCAGCCGCATGTTCGAGGCACTGGCCAAGGAAACCATCAACATCCAGATGATCTCCACGTCCGAGATCAAGGTTTCCGTGGTGATCGAAGAGAAGTACCTGGAGCTGGCCGTGCGTGCACTGCACACGGCTTTCGAGCTCGACGCCCCGGCTCGACAGGGCGAGTGATCTATCCGAAAGGCGCGGCTGGTTCCGCGCCTTTCGTTTTTTTGACTGGCAGGCGGGAACTTTCTTTCTGCGCGGGCTGGTCAATACTTGGGTGGAGGTTTCCAGGCTTGAACAAGCAGGAAGCTGGCACCATTTTCTTTTTTGCAGACTGTTGTCCTGAAAATGTAATCCGTGAGGAGAAAGGAATGCTGATTCTGACTCGCCGGGTCGGAGAGACCCTGATGGTCGGTGATGATGTGACTGTCACCGTGTTGGGCGTGAAAGGTAACCAGGTGCGCATTGGCGTCAATGCGCCCAAAGAGGTTGCCGTGCACCGTGAGGAAATCTACCAACGTATCCAGAAAGAGAAGGGTGACGAACCAAGCCACTAATTTTTCTACAAATTTTTGTTTGCAAACGGGGAAAACATGTTTATCATGCGCCCCGTGTTGCGGAGAGGTGGCCGAGTGGCCGAAGGCGCTCCCCTGCTAAGGGAGTACACCTCAAAAGGGTGTCGGGGGTTCGAATCCCCCCTTCTCCGCCATTATTCAGCGAGTCGGGCGCAAGCCGGGCTGGCGAATCAACCAGAGGTGATCTGGTATAAAAGCACCGACCGGACTCATAGCTCAGCTGGATAGAGTACTCGGCTACGAACCGAGCGGTCGGAGGTTCGAATCCTCCTGAGTCCGCCATATTCAATGGCTTGCATCGCTGCAAGCCATTTTGTTTCAACCAGCGGTGATCTGGTCTAAAAGCGCCAAGGGTCGCACGAAAGCGCAGTGGCTTTCGAGTGATCTGCAACGGACTCATAGCTCAGCTGGATAGAGTACTCGGCTACGAACCGAGCGGTCGGAGGTTCGAATCCTCCTGAGTCCGCCATATCGAATGGCACTGCAGCAATGCGGGGTCATGCGTCAACCAGAGGTGATCTGGTATAAAAGCACCGACCGGACTCATAGCTCAGCTGGATAGAGTACTCGGCTACGAACCGAGCGGTCGGAGGTTCGAATCCTCCTGAGTCCGCCATACCAAAAGGGCCTGCAGCGATGCAGGCCCTTTTTCTTTGCGCGTCATTTCTTCACGCAGCCGGCCTCGTCGAAGCTGATCAGCTGGTTGTCGCCGCGCTTGTCGCGGTAGTGATAGCGCTGCCTGCCGTTCTGCCGGGTGATCCTGTCCGGCTTGCCCAGGCTGCTTTCCACGTCGGCGCTGCTCATGCCGCTGCGCACCTCGCGGCGGATGATCGCCTGGCGCTTTTCGCTGCTGTTGAGCAGGTTGCCGCAGCCGTCATTCTGCTCGCCGACGATCACGGGCGCCCTGGAGCGCGTCGTAGGTGTCGCGGTGCGCGCCCTGGGGACGGCCAGGGGGATGGGTTTGCCGCTGCCGGGGGAGTGGTTGCGCACCTCCTGCCTGTACTGCGTCTGCTCGGGTGCGCAGCCGTGGCGGGTGAAGGTGATCTGCCCGTTGGCGTCTTCGCAGCGGAACACGCTGGTGGCCGAGCTGTCTTGAATAGGGTGGAGCAGGGCGGCAGCGCACAGCGCCGCGATGTGCAGTCCTCGCATGATTCGTCCTCCTTGACGTTCACCGGGCCAGCTTAAGCGGTTATTTCTCATTCGTCAGGGTGTCCTGGGCCTAGTGACTGGCGTCACTGACTCAGGTTTTCACGCGGGATCGAAGTTTGCGATGCAAGCAATTGTTCTTGCCGCGCTTTTGTCACGTACAAAGCGGTTCTGCGGTGTTATCATTCGCCGCGTCAGCCCCGCCGGGGCTTGTGGAATACCACCATGGACTTACCCAGTAGTTACTCAATACTCCCATCGCACAATCGTGTAACACCTGATTGATCCCCTTTGGCGTGCCCGCCAGCTGGGGGTGGAGCGCGCTATGACTGAAGTAGAAGCCAAAAAGCCGCAGGAAAGCTTGCAGGATCGCCTGGCGCAGGTGGTCGAACTGCTGCATCGGCACAAGCTGGTCGAGGACCTGACCCACCGTCAGGAAGGCCAGCACCATGACCGGGTCGAGAGCCTGGTACACCGACAGAATCTCGCCGAGCTGCAGCGCAAGCTCGACGATGTGCACCCCGCCGACATCGCCCACATCCTCGAGGCCCTGCCGCTCGACGACCGTCTGACCGTCTGGCAGCTGGTCAAGGCCGAGCGCGATGGCGACATCCTGCTGGAAGTCTCCGACGCCGTACGGGAAACCCTGATCGCCGACATGGACGATCACGAGATTCTCGCGGCGGCCAAGGACCTGGACGCCGATGAGCTGGCCGACCTGGCACCCGAACTGCCGCGCGACGTCGTCCATGAACTCATGGAATCGCTCGATGCGCAGCAGCGTGAGCGCGTGCGTTCGGCCCTGTCGTACGAAGAGGATCAGGTCGGCGCGCTGATGGACTTCGAGATGGTCACCATCCGCGAGGACGTCAGCCTGGAGGTGGTGCTGCGCTACCTGCGTCGTCTCAAGGAGCTGCCGGGCCATACCGACAAGCTGTTCGTGGTCGACTACGACGGTGTGCTCAAGGGCGTCCTGCCGATCAAGCGCCTGCTGGTCAATGATCCGGAGAAGCAGGTCGGCGAAGTCATGGCCGACGATCCGGTGAGCTTCCACCCGGACGAGGACGGCTACGACGCCGCTCAGGCCTTCGAACGCTACGATCTGATTTCCGCGCCCGTGGTGGACAAGAACGGCAAGCTGATCGGCCGTCTGACCATCGACGAGATGGTCGACCTGATCCGTGAGGAAAGCGAAAGCGAAGTGCTGAACATGGCCGGTCTGCGCGAGGAGGAAGACATCTTCGCCTCGGTGTGGAAGTCGGTCCGCAACCGCTGGGCCTGGCTGGCGATCAACCTGGTGACGGCTTTCCTCGCCTCGCGGGTGATCGGCCTGTTCGAGGGCTCCATCGAGAAACTGGTGGCGCTGGCGGCGCTGATGCCCATCGTGGCCGGCATCGGTGGCAACTCCGGTAACCAGACCATCACCATGATCGTGCGCGCCATGGCGCTGGGGCAGATCAGCACCGGCAACACCGCGCGGCTGGTGCGCAAGGAGCTGGGGGTTTCCCTGATCAACGGCATCCTCTGGGGTGGGGTGATCGGCGGCGTCGCCTACTCCCTCTATGGCAGTTGGTCGCTGGGTGTGGTGATGACGGCGGCGATGACGCTCAACCTGTTGCTGGCGGCGCTGATGGGGGTGCTGATCCCCATGACTCTGGCGCGCCTCGGGCGCGACCCGGCCATGGGCGCCAGCGTGATGATCACCGCCATGACCGACAGCGGCGGTTTCTTCATCTTCCTGGGCATGGCGTCGATCTTCCTGCTGTAGATCGCGCCACCGCTCGGCCATACGGACGGTTCGTGTGCTGTGAGCCGTCTGCCCCTGCAGCGACTGCCGTTCCTGGCAGTCGCTTGCCCCTCCCATCGAGCGATGACCTGAGGCACTTGCTGCCCCTGGCAGCCTGGCATGGAGTGCTACCGGCAGTGGCGCCCGGCGTCAGATTGTCGCTGCCTGGATGCGCGGCGATGCACTGCCTGGGTTGCACCTCGGTCATGCGCTTCCGCTCGTCCATCCCCGGCGTGGCGCGGGAGGCGGGGTGGCCTGGTTCAGGCGGCGCTTCGGGGCGCTTCTCCTCCTTTGGTAGTGCTTGTGAGAAAAACACTACATATCAGGCATTTCAGGCCGGCTGGAGGTTTGCCTCAAACGCGCGTTTCAGGCTAAGGTTCGGCAGCTCTGTCCAGGCGCTGACCCCGGACGCTCCTAATCGATAACGAATGCAGCCCATGAGCTGCTGGCCAAAAGGAGCCAAGATGACCCCCAGTGAACTTCTTCTCGAGGGTGTCGAGCTCATGCTGTTCGGCATGGGTTTCGTGTTTGCCTTCCTGGTACTGCTGGTCGGCGTGGTCAGCCTGATGTCACGCATGATCGGCGTCTTCGCCGCGCCCGCTGCCGCAGCCCCCACCCCGGTATCCGTTGCCAGGCCGGCCAGTCACGAGCCGGATGCGCAGACGCTGGCCGCCATTCAATCCGCCATTGCCCAGCACCGCGCGCGTCGCGGTTGATCAG
Source organism: Pseudomonas sp. REST10 (assembly GCF_029542605.1). Taxonomy (NCBI): domain Bacteria; kingdom Pseudomonadati; phylum Pseudomonadota; class Gammaproteobacteria; order Pseudomonadales; family Pseudomonadaceae; genus Pseudomonas; species Pseudomonas sp. REST10. Next base: position 2,098,984 of record NZ_CP035677.1, read on the forward strand.
GTTCAGAGGGAGTACCTGTATGACAGCCGTAAAACAAGCACTCGGCATTACCGATGTGGTGCTGCGTGACGCTCATCAGTCGATCCTCGCGACCCGCCTGCGCCTCGAAGACATGCTGCCGATCGCGCCCAAGCTGGATCAGGTCGGCTTCTGGTCGGTGGAGTCCTGGGGCGGCGCGACTTTCGATGCCTGCATTCGTTACCTCGGCGAAGACCCCTGGGAGCGCATCCGCGAGCTGAAGAAGGCGATGCCCAATACGCGTCAGCAGATGCTGCTGCGTGGGCAGAACCTGCTGGGCTACCGGCACTATGCCGACGACGTGGTGGAGAAGTTCGTCGAGCGCGCGGCGGTCAATGGCGTCGATGTGTTCCGTGTCTTCGATGCGATGAACGACCCGCGCAACCTGGAAACGGCCCTCAAGGCCGTGAAGCAGCAGGGGCGGCATGCCCAGGGGACCATCTCCTACACCACCAGCCCGGTGCACACCCTGCAGATGTGGGTCGACCTGGCCAAGCAGATCGAGGACATGGGCGCCGACTCGGTGGCCATCAAGGACATGGCCGGCATTCTCACGCCCTATACCGCGTTCGAGCTGGTGTCGCGCCTGAAGAGCAGCCTGGCGATCCCGATCCACATGCAGTGCCATGCCACGGCGGGGCTGTCCTCGGTGGCCATTCTCAAGGCGGTGGAGGCCGGTATCGACAACGTCGACACGGCAATCTCCTCGCTGTCGATGACCTACGGCCATTCGCCTACCGAATCGGTGGTGGCGATGTTCCAGGGCACCGAGCGCGATACCGGGCTCGATCTGGAACTGCTCGAGGAAATCGCCGCCTACTTCCGTGAGGTGCGCAAGAAATACGCGAAGTTCGAGGGCAACCTCAAGGGCGTCGACTCGCGCATCCTGGTCGCCCAGGTGCCGGGTGGCATGCTCACCAACATGGAGAGCCAGCTCAAGGAGCAGGGCGCTCAGGACAAGTTCGACCAGGTGCTGGCCGAGATCCCCCGGGTTCGCGAAGACCTCGGTTTCATTCCGCTGGTGACGCCGACCTCGCAGATCGTCGGCACCCAGGCGGTGATCAACGTGCTCACCGGCGAGCGTTACAAGTCCGTGACCAAGGAAACCGCCGGCGTGCTCAAGGGCGAGTACGGCGCGGCGCCGGCCGCCTTCAATGCCGAGTTGCAGGCGCGTGTGCTCGATGGCGCCGAGGCGATCACTTGCCGTCCCGCCGACCTGCTCGACGCCGAGATGGACAAGCTCACCGCCGAGCTCAAGGGCATCGCTGAGGAGAAGGGCATCAAGCTCGCCGCCGACGCCATCGACGATGTGCTGACCTACGCCCTGTTCCCGCAGATCGGCCTGAAGTTCCTGGAAAATCGTGGCAATCCGGCTGCCTTCGAGCCGGTGCCGACCGGCAAGGAAAGCCTGGCCCGCGAGCCGGGCAAGCCCGAGGTCTACACCGTCGAGGTGAATGGCAAGGCCTTCGTCGTACAGGTCAACGAAGGCGGCGACATCGAGGGGCTCAAGCCCGTCGGTGGCGCGTCGAGCGCTGCGCCGGCAGCAGCAGCGGTGACTGCCGGCGCTGGCGAGCCGCAGGCGGCACCACTGGCCGGCAACATCTTCAAGGTGCTGGTACAGCCAGGCCAGGCCGTGGAGGAGGGGCAGCTGGTGATCATCCTCGAAGCGATGAAGATGGAAACCGAAATCCGCGCCTTCAAGGCCGGCACGGTCGGGGCGGTCAACGTCAAGGTCGGTGATGCGGTGGCGGTGGGCGACAGCCTGCTGACCATCGGCTGAGGGGCGCGCCATGGAAAAGCTGCTCAAGCTCTGGCAGAGCACCGGCCTGTACCACCTGGAACCTGGCCAGGCCTTCATGATCGCGGTGTGTCTGCTGCTGATCTACCTGGCCGTGAAGAAGGGCTTCGAACCGCTGTTGCTGGTGCCTATCGGCTTCGGCGGGCTGCTGTCGAACATCCCGGTGGCCAACATGGCCGAAGGCGCGGGGTTCCTGCACCTGATCTACGAAGTGGGCCTGCCGACCAGCATCTTCCCGCTGCTGATCTTCCTCGGTGTCGGCGCCATGACCGACTTCGGACCGATGCTGGCCAACCCCAAGACCCTGCTGCTCGGCGCCGCGGCGCAGTTCGGTATCTTCGGCACCCTGATGGGGGCGCTGGCGATCACTGCGCTGGGTATTCCGGGTATGGAGTTCACCCTCAAGGAGGCCGCGTCCATCGCCATCATCGGCGGGGCGGACGGGCCTACCTCGATCTTCGTCACCTCCAAGCTGGCGCCTGACCTGCTCGGCCCCATTGCCGTCGCGGCATACGCCTACATGGCCCTGGTGCCGCTGTTGCAGCCACCGATCATGCGCGCCCTGACCACCAAGGAAGAGCGCTCGATCGTGATGCAGCAGCTGCGTCCGGTGGGGCAGACCGAGAAGATCATCTTCCCCATCGTGCTGTGCATCCTGATCGGCATGCTGCTGCCGGACGCTGCGCCGCTGATCGGCATGTTCGCCCTCGGCAACCTGCTGCGTGAATGCGGTGTGGTCGAACGCCTGGCCGATACTTCGCGCAACGCGCTGATCAACATCGTCACCATCTTCCTTGGCCTGACCGTGGGTTCCAAGCTGTCGGCGGAAGCCTTCCTGCAGCTCAAGACCCTGGGCATCCTGCTGCTGGGCATGGTCGCCTTCTGTGCCGGCACCGCGGCCGGTGTGCTGATGGCCAAGCTGATGAATCTGTTCAGCAGCAACAAGGTCAATCCGTTGATCGGTTCGGCCGGGGTATCCGCAGTGCCGATGGCTGCGCGGGTCTCGAACAAGGTCGGGCTGGAGTCCAACCCGCAGAACTTCCTGCTGATGCACGCCATGGGGCCGAACGTGGCGGGGGTGATCGGTTCGGCGGTGGCGGCGGGGGTGCTGCTCAGCTTCGTCGGCTGACCGACAGGCGACCGGCGTGTCGCAGGCATAAAAAAACCGGCTCAAGGCCGGTTTTTTTCATGGGTTCGCTTCAGGCTTCTTCGGCGGCCATTTCCACGTCATGGGCGATCAGCGCGACCAGGGCGTTCTGCTGACGGCGCGACAGCTGGCGAAAGCGCTGCAGCAGCTCACGCTCGTGCAGGCTCAGCTCGGGGCTGTCGAGACGCAGGCTGAGATCCTCATCCAGAGCGCCTTCCTGAAGCATGCTCTGCTCCAGACGGGCGATGATTTCAGAGTTCATGCTGCGGTGATGGTTGCGTGCTACGTCAGCGATACGCTCACGCATGCCATCTGGCAAGCGAACGACGAATTTGTCAGCCGTGCGGCTGGAATAAGTAGCCTGTTTCATAGGGCGCATACATTACCGGTTAGTTCAGGGAGCGATACTGGTGGTCAGTGTCGAGATTGTCACCGGTTTGACAGTGTTTCGCACTAGCCGTTCAACCGGTACCGCGTTCTGCGTCGTTATGACCATTCGGTCATCTGAACAGTTCCTTGACGCCAAATACGTGTCGCATTGTGGTGCAGGTGGAGGCTTTATGCCAGCACCGACTGTCAGAATTGCGCAGTATTCGGCAGAAGTCGCGTTCGTGCTGTGCTCGGTATTTGAAATTTAAAGTTTCGGTCACTCAATTGTCATCCCCGGTTCACTGGGCTGACACAGGCTCTGGCTACCTTGGTCTACACCAGATGGCAGCCGGGTGCTGCCTTCTCATATCGACAATGATAGTAGAGAGCCAGCATATGAGCGCAGCCATTCGAGTCGACCGTCTCAACAAGACCTTCGGGCGCAAGCAGGCCCTGTTCGACCTGGCGCTTTCCGTGCAGCCAGGGGAGATGGTCGCCCTGATCGGGGCGTCCGGCTCGGGCAAGTCGACCCTGCTGCGGCACCTGGCTGGCCTGGCGCGTGGCGACGATGGTTGCATCGAGGTGCTCGGCCGCCAGGTGCAGGCCGAAGGTCGCCTGAGCGGCGATGTGCGCCGTCTGCGCGCCGACATCGGCTACATCTTCCAGCAGTTCAACCTGGTCGGTCGCCTCAGCGTGCTGCAGAACGTGCTGCTCGGCGGCCTGGGGCGCATGCCGCGCTGGCGTGGCAGCCTCAGCCTGTTCAGCGCCGAGGAGAAGCAGCGGGCCATGGACGCGCTGGAGCGCGTCGGCCTCGCCGAATTCGCCGCACAGCGGGCTTCGACCCTGTCCGGCGGCCAGCAGCAGCGGGTGGCGATCGCCCGAGCGCTGTGCCAGCAGGCCGAGGTGATTCTCGCCGACGAACCCATCGCCTCGCTCGACCCCGAGTCGGCGCGCAAGGTGATGGAGATTCTCGCCGACATCAATCGCCGCGACGGCAAGACCGTGGTGGTGACCCTGCATCAAGTCGACTACGCCGTGCGCTATTGCCAGCGCGCGGTGGCCCTCAAGGGCGGGCGCATTCATTTCGACGGCCCGACCCAGGACTTCAATCCCGATTTCCTCAACGACCTCTACGGCGGCGACCTCGACATCAGTCTGCTGCTGCCGCAAGGCCAGCGCCCGCGTGCGCTGGAGCGTCCCCTGGCACTGGCCAAGGCCTGACGCCGCTGCCTCCATCCGAAACAACAACGCCAACCCGCAACAGGAGTGTGCTCCATGTTCAAACGCATCGGCCAGGTGCTGGCTGCCTCTGCGCTCGTAACCGGTTCCCTGCTGGGCTCGGCCCAGGCTGCCGAGGAACTCAACTTCGGCATCATCTCCACCGAGTCCTCGCAGAACCTGAAATCCATGTGGGATCCCTTCCTGGCTGACATGAGCAAGCAGACTGGCGTGAAGATCAACGCCTTCTTCGCTCCTGACTACGCCGGGATCATCCAGGGCATGCGCTTCGACAAGGTCGACGTGGCCTGGTACGGCAACAAGTCGGCCATGGAAGCGGTGGACCGTGCCGGTGGCGAGATCTTCGCCCAGACCGTCGCGGCCAATGGCGCCCAGGGCTACTACAGCCTGCTGGTGGCGCACAAGGACAGCCCGATCAACTCGGTCGAGGACATGCTCAAGAATGCCGCGAACCTGACCTTCGCCAACGGTGATCCGAACTCCACCTCCGGCTACCTGGTGCCGGGCTACTACGTGTTCGCCCAGAACAACGCCGACGCCGGCAAGATCTTCAAGCGCTCGCTCAACGGCAGCCATGAGGTCAATGCCCTGTCGGTCGCCAACAAGCAGGTCGATGTCGGCACCTTCAACAGCGAAGGGATGGAGCGCCTGGAAGTCACCGCGCCGGACAAGGCCGCACAGCTGAAGGTCATCTGGAAGTCGCCGCTGATTCCGTCCGACCCCATCGTCTGGCGCAAGAACCTGCCTCAGGAAACCCGCGACAAGCTGCGCAATTTCTTCATGACCTACGGCGCCAAGCCGGAGGAGAAGAAGGTGCTCGCCGGTCTGCAGTGGGGCCAGTTCCGCGCTTCCGACAACGACCAGCTGCTGCCGATCCGTCAGCTCGAGCTGTTCAAGAAGCGCACCGAAGTGGCCAACAGCACCACGCTCAACGAGGCCGACAAGCAGGCTCAGCTCAAGGAGCTGGATGCCGAGCTGGCCAAGCTGCAGCAACGCATGGCCGAACTCGAGAAGAAGAGTGGCGCCAGCGCCGGCTGACCCCGAGAGCCGTCCCGCCCTGGCGGGGCGGCTCGTTCCGTGAACCTGTCCATGACCTCGCGAGCTGGAACCCTGCAACACCGGTGGCGGCCCCGCAGATACAGGCGAGAGCACTCCGAGCCAGGTTTTGCAGCAACAGGGCCAACGCGCAGCAGGTTGTGAACAGGTTCTGAATGAGTGATCGAGAGTTACCCATGACTACATTGACCACCGCCACCCCGATCGCCGATGGCAAGCGCAGCTGGCTGCAGCTGATCGGCTGGGGGCTGTTCTTCGCCGTGCTTGCCTGGTCCTGGCAGGGCGCGGAAATGAACCCGCTGGCGCTGGTGCGCGATGCTGGCAACATGTCCACCTTCGCCGCCGATTTCTTCCCGCCGGACTTCAGCAACTGGCGGCACTATCTCAAGGAGATGGTGGTCACCGTGCAGATCGCCCTGTGGGGCACCGTACTGGCCATCGTCTGCGCCATCCCGCTGGGCATCCTCTGTTCCGAGAACATCGTGCCCTGGTGGGTCTACCAGCCGGTACGCCGGGTGATGGACGCCTGCCGTTCGATCAACGAAATGGTCTTCGCCATGCTCTTCGTCGTCGCGGTCGGCCTCGGCCCCTTCGCCGGCGTGCTGGCGCTGTTCATCAGCACCACCGGGGTGCTGGCCAAGCTCTTCGCCGAGGCGGTCGAGGCCATCGACCCGGGCCCGGTGGAAGGCGTGCGTGCCACTGGTGCCAGCGCGCTGCAGGAGGTGATCTTCGGGGTCATCCCGCAGGTCCTGCCGCTGTGGATCTCCTACTCGCTGTACCGCTTCGAGTCCAACGTGCGTTCGGCCACGGTGGTCGGCATGGTCGGTGCCGGTGGTATCGGCGTGATCCTCTGGGAGGCCATTCGCGGCTTCCAGTTCGGCCAGACCTGCGCCGTGCTGATCGTGATCATCCTGGTGGTGAGCTCCATCGACATCCTCTCTCAACGCCTGCGCAAGCTCTTTATCTGAAGGAGAAGGAGGGCGCCTGTGTGCGCCCTTTTCGAACGATGAACTTGTCTAGACAAAACGAGCCGCTGTACCGCGAACTGGCTGGCGTGCTGCGCGAGGAACTGCAGCGCATGAGCCCGGGCGACTACCTGCCGGGTGAGATGCAACTGGCCGCACGCTTTTCCGTCAACCGCCACACCCTGCGCCGGGCGGTGGACGAACTGGTCCTCGAAGGCCGCCTGTTGCGCCGTCAGGGCAAGGGCACCCAGGTGCTGGCCAGGCCGCTGGTCTATCCCGTGGAGGCGGGCAGCGCCTTCAGCCAGTCGCTGTCGGCCCTCGGGCACCGGGTCGAGGCACGCCTGATCGAGCGCCTGTGCCGTACCGGCAGCAGCGAGGAGTGCCGTCATCTGCAGTTGCCCGACGGCAGCGAGCTGATCGAACTGGCCACCCTGCGCCTGCTCGACGGCCAGCCGCTGAGCCTGATTCGCCACCGCTTCTGCGCCAGCCGGGCGCCGCTGCTGGTGGACTACCAGGGTGGCTCGCTGCGCCAGTACCTGGCCGAACGCGACCTGCCGCTGGTGCGCACCTTCAGCCTGATCGGCGCGCGCCTGCCCAGCCGCGAGGAGGCCGCGCATCTGCTGATGCCGCGCCATGCGCCGCTGCTCAGCGTGCTCACCCTGTCCCGCGATCCTTCTGGTCGAGCGGTGGAGCTGGCGCAGTCCAGCAGCCGCGCCGACCGCTTCCAGTACCAGGTAGCGACCTGATGGAGACCCGCATGAACGACCTTGACTCGAACACCGTCGCGCGCCAGCGCTGGATGGGGGTGCTGGCCCGCGCCGGCCAGGCCCTCGATGCCCATGAAGCGGCGCTCAGGGATAGCGCCTACCAGCTGATCCGCGCGCCCGAGGTGGGCATGACCCTGGTGCGCGGGCGCATGGGCGGCACCGGCAGCGCCTTCAACCTGGGCGAGATGACCGTCACGCGCTGCGTGGTGCGCCTGGCTGACGGACGTACCGGCTACAGCTACCTGGCCGGCCGCGACAAGCGCCGCGCCGAGCTGGCGGCCCTGGCCGATGCCCATCTGCAGGGTAGCGACCAGGCCCGCTGGCTCAGCGACCTGATCGAACCCCTGGCCCGCCAGCAGCGTGAACAGCGCCTGGCCCGGGCCGCCCGCACCGCCACCACCCAGGTGGAGTTCTTCACCCTGGTCAGAGGAGAGGATTGATGAACACGCCGCACAGCTCGCACTGGCTGCAACCGGCTTTCGATGACCCGGTGCTGGATGCCCAGGTCAGTTTTCGCGCCGCACTCAATGCCCTGGCCGAGCCAGGACAGCCGCGCACCATGGATCGCGCTCACCCACTCGGTGACCTGGCACCGGCCACCTATGGCCTGTGCCTGGCCTTTCTCGACAGCGACACGCCGCTGTGGCTGGCACCGCGTTTCGATACGCCGCTGATTCGCGCCAACCTGGCCTTTCACTGCGGCTGCCCGATCGTCGACGACCGCGAGATCGCCCTGTTCGCCCTGCTCGACGAGAGCGAGCTGGTCGACCTCTCCGACTTCGACAACGGCAGCGAGCGTTACCCCGACCAGTCCTGCACGCTGCTGATCCAGCTCGATGACCTGCACGCCGGCGCGGCCCTGCGCTGGCGCGGGCCGGGTATCAAGGACGTGCGCAGCGTCAGCCTGCAACTGCCGGCCGGCTTCTGGCCGCAGCGCCAGGCCCGTAGCGCATTCCCGCGCGGGCTGGACTGCTTCTTCGCTGCAGGCGCCGAGGTCATCGGCCTGCCGCGCAGCACCCATGTGCTGATCGAAACCGAGGAGGCAGCCTGATGTATGTCGCCGTCAAAGGTGGCGAACGCGCCATCGACAACGCTCACCAGCTCCTGGCCAGTCGCCGTCGCGGCGATAGCAGCATCGCCGAGCTGGAGGTGGAGCAGATTCGCCAGCAACTGCCACTGGCCGTCGCCCGTGTGATGAGCGAAGGCTCGCTGTACGACGAAGAGCTGGCCGCGCTGGCCATCAAGCAGGCCGCAGGTGACCTGATGGAGGCCATCTTCCTGCTGCGCGCCTACCGCACCACCTTGCCGCGCTTCGGTGCCAGCGAGCCGCTGAACACCACGCAGATGCAGCTGGAGCGACGCATCTCCGCGACCTTCAAGGACCTGCCCGGCGGCCAGCTGCTCGGCCCGACCTTCGACTACACCCATCGCCTGCTGGACTTCGCGCTGCTGGCCGAGGGCGAGTATCCGCCGCCGCCGTCCGGCGCGCAGGACGAGCCGAGGCCCTGCCCGCGGGTGCTGGATTTTCTCGCCGAGGAGGGGCTGATGGCGCGCGAACAGGACGATGCCGCGCCGGTGCCGGACATCACCCGCGAGCCGCTGGCGTTCCCCTCCAGCCGCGCCGAGCGCCTGCAGGCACTGGCGCGGGGTGACGAGGGCTTCCTCCTGGCGCTGGGCTATTCCACCCAGCGCGGCTACGGGCGCAACCACCCCTTCGCCGGGGAGATCCGCATTGGTGACATCGAGGTGTGGATGACGCCGGGCGAGCTGGGCTTCGCCGTGCCGCTGGGCGACATCGAAGTGACCGAGTGCGAGATGGTCAACCAGTTCGTCGGCGAGAGCGCCGAGCAGGCGCAGTTCACCCGTGGCTATGGCCTGGCCTTCGGCTACGCCGAGCGCAAGGCCATGGGCATGGCGCTGGTCGACCGTGCCCTGCGCGCCGGCGAGTACGGCGAAGAGGTGCAGGGCCCCGCGCAGGAAGAGGAATTCGTGCTGATGCACTGCGACAACGTCGAGGCCGCCGGCTTCGTCTCGCACCTGAAGTTGCCGCACTACGTCGACTTCCAGGCCGAACTGGAACTGATCCGCAAGCTGCGTCGTCAGGCGCCGGCAGAGGAGAACCGCTGATGAACCCTTCGACCACCAGCGGCGCCCGCGAGGCGTCCGCGTACAACTTCGCCTACCTGGACGAACAGACCAAGCGCATGATCCGTCGCGGCCTGCTCAAGGCTGTGGCGATCCCCGGCTACCAGGTGCCGTTCGGCGGCCGCGAGATGCCGCTGCCCTATGGCTGGGGCACCGGTGGCATGCAGCTGACCGCCGCCATTCTCGGTCGTGACGATGTGCTCAAGGTCATCGACCAGGGCGCCGACGACACCACCAACGCGGTCTCGATCCGTCGTTTCTTCGCGCGTACCGCAGGCGTCGCCACCACCGAGCGCACGCGGGAGGCCAGCGTCATCCAGACCCGTCACCGCATTCCGGAAACACCGCTCGCGGCCGGGCAGATCATGGTCTATCAGGTGCCGATTCCCGAGCCGTTGCGCTTCATCGAACCGTCGGAGAGCGAGACGCGCACCATGCATGCGCTGGAGGACTACGGCGTGATGCACGTGAAGCTGTACGAGGACATCGCCACGTTCGGCCACATCGCCACGGCCTACGCCTACCCGGTGACGGTGGACGAGCGCTACGTGATGGATCCGTCGCCGATCCCCAAGTTCGACAACCCCAAGCTGGACATGAGCCCGGCACTGATGCTGTTCGGTGCCGGCCGTGAGAAGCGCCTGTACGCGGTGCCGCCCTATACCCGTGTCGTCAGCCTGGACTTCGAGGATCACCCCTTCGCCGTGCAGCAGTGGGACGAGTGCTGCGCATTCTGTGGCAGCAGCGAGTCGTTCCTCGACGAGCTGATCGTCGACGACGCCGGCAGCAAACGCTACGTCTGCTCCGACACCGACTACTGCCGCCAGCGCACCGAGGAGAGCCTGCAATGAGCGCCGCCGAACGTCTGCAACCTGCCCTGGAAACGGCCGAGCCGCTGTTCTCGGCGCGTGACCTGACCCGCCTGTACGGCCCGGAGAAGGGCTGCCAGGGCGTGAGCTTCGACCTCTATCCCGGCGAAGTGCTGGGCATCGTCGGCGAGTCCGGCTCGGGCAAGTCCACCTTGCTCAGCCTGCTGTCCGGGCGCTGCCTGCCGGATCGCGGCGCGGTGCGCTATCGCGGTCGCACGGGGCAATGGCTCGACCTCTACAGCGCCAGCGAAGCCGAGCGGCGCACCCTGCTGCGCACCGAGTGGGGCTTCGTCGAGCAGAACCCGCGTGACGGCCTGCGCATGGCGGTGTCGGCCGGCGCCAACATCGGCGAACGGCTGATGGCCCAGGGCGTGCGCCACTACGGCGAGCTGCGCGCCGCCGGGCTCGACTGGCTGAGTCAGGTGGAGATCGACCCGGCACGCATCGACGATCTGCCGCGCACCTTCTCCGGCGGCATGCAGCAGCGCCTGCAGATCGCCCGCAACCTGGTCTCCGCGCCGCGCCTGGTGTTCATGGACGAGCCGACCGGTGGGCTGGACGTGTCGGTGCAGGCTCGCCTGCTCGACCTGCTGCGCGGCCTGGTACGCGAGCTGGACCTGGCGGTGGTGATCGTCACCCACGACCTGGCGGTGGCGCGGCTGCTCGCCGATCGACTGATGGTGATGCGCCGTTCGCATGTGGTGGAGGCGGGGCTGACCGACCAGATTCTCGACGATCCGCAGCATCCCTATTCGCAGCTGCTGGTGTCGTCGGTGCTGCAGCCCTGAACGTGCCGCGCACTGGGGAAACGTAGGGTGGATGACGCTCTTCTCATCCACCAGCGAATCACCACCGGTGGATGGATAAAGCGCCATCCACCCTACGACAGATGGGCGTTTCTCCCCTCTCCCGCGACTGGGGGAGGGGGCAGACCGTGCCTAGGGTATTCGAGGTGTGTATGAACAACCTGATCGAGGTCACCGGCCTCAGCAAGACCTTCACCCTGCACCAGCAGAACGGCGTCGTCCTGCAGGTGCTGCGTGACCTGAACTTCAGCGTGCGCGGCGGCGAGTGCCTGGTGCTGCACGGCCAGTCCGGCGCAGGCAAGTCGACCCTGCTGCGCACCCTGTACGGCAACTACCTGGCTGCCGGCGGCAGCATCCGCATCCGTCACCAGGGCGAAGCGGTGGAACTGGTCGGCGCCGAGCCGCGCCAGGTGCTGGCGGTACGCCGGCAGAGCCTGGGCTACGTCAGCCAGTTCCTGCGGGTCATCCCGCGGGTCTCGACCCTGGACGTGGTGATGGAGCCGGCCCTGTCGCGCGGCTGGGCGCGCAGCGATGCCGAGGCGCGGGCCAAGGCGCTGCTGACCCGGCTGAACATCCCCGAGGCGCTCTGGCAACTGGCGCCGGGCACCTTCTCCGGCGGCGAGCAGCAGCGCGTCAATATCGCCCGCGGCTTCATGGTCGAGTGGCCGCTGCTGCTGCTCGACGAGCCCACCGCCTCGCTGGACGAGACCAACCGCCAGGTGGTGCTGCAGCTGATCGCAGAGGCCAAGGCCGCCGGCAGCGCGCTGATCGGCATCTTCCACGACCGTGCTGCCCGCGAGGCGGTGGCCGATCGTTACCTGGACATGAGCGCCGCCGCGGCGCAACCGGAGTACGTGTATGTCGTCTGAACAGATTCTCAGCAATGCCCGCATCGTCACCGCCGATCGCGAGTTCCTCGGCTCCTTGCTGCTGCGCGACGGGCTGATCGCCGCTGTCGACGAGGGCGCCAGCCAGCTGGCGCAGGCCCAGGACCTGGGGGGTGACTACCTGTTGCCGGGGTTGGTGGAACTGCACACCGACAACCTGGAGAAACACATGAGCCCGCGTCCCGGGGTGGACTGGCCGTCGGCGTCGGCGGTGCTCACCCACGACGCCCAGATCGTGGCCGCCGGCATCACCACGGTGTTCGATGCGCTGTCCATCGGTGACATCAACCCGCGTGGTCGACGCATGCAGCAATTGCCGGCGATGATCGAGGCCATCGCCGCCGCCGAGGCGGCCGGGCAGACCCGCGCCGAGCACCGCCTGCACCTGCGCTGCGAGCTGTGCCACCCCGATGCGCTGAGCCTCTATCGAGATCTGGTGGAGCACCCACTGGTGTCGCTGGTGTCGGTGATGGATCACTCGCCGGGCCAGCGTCAGTTCGCCAAGGTGGAGAAGTACCGCGAGTACTACATGGGCAAGTACCACCTGAGCCCGGCGGAGATGGAGGAGTTCCTCCAGGAGCAGATCGCCAATTCGCGCCAGTACAGCGACCGCCAGCGCCGCGCCATCGTCGAGGACTGCCATGGCCGGGGCATCTCGGTGGCCAGCCATGACGACGCCACCCTGGCCCATGTGCAGGAGTCGGCCGACTTCGGCATGGCCATCGCCGAGTTCCCGACCACCCTGGAGGCGGCCGAGGCCAGCCACCAACTGGGCCTGAAGGTGCTGATGGGGGCGCCGAACGTGGTGCGAGGCGGTTCGCACTCCGGCAATATCGCCGCCGCCGAACTGGCGCGTCACGGTGTGCTGGATATCCTTTCCAGTGACTACTATCCGGCCAGCCTGCTGCACGCCGCCTGGCTGCTGGCGGGGCAGGACAACGACTATGATCTGCCTGCGGCCATCGCCACCGTGAGCCGCGCACCGGCCAGGGCGGCCGGCCTGGACGACCGTGGCGAGATTCGCGTAGGGTTGCGCGCCGACCTGCTGCAGGCCAGGGCGCATGGCGAGCAGCCGGTGATCCAGCAGGTATGGCGGCAAGCACGAAGGGTGTTCTGATGCAGGGCAGGTTGATCTATCTGATGGGGCCTTCGGGCTCGGGCAAGGACAGCCTGTTGCAGGCCGCACGTGCGCCGCTGGAGGCGCACGGCTGCCGTTTCGCCAGGCGGGTGATCACCCGTAGCGCCGAGTCGGTGGGCGAGGACGCCGTGGGCGTGACCCCGGCCGAATTCGAGCGCCTGGAAGGCGAGGGCGCCTTCGCCCTGAGCTGGCGTGCCAACGGCCTGGCCTATGGCATCCCGAGCGAGATCGACGCCTGGCTGGGCAGCGGGCAGGACGTGCTGATCAACGGTTCGCGCGGCCATCTCGAGGCCGCCCGTCAGCGCTACCCGCAACTGCTGGCGATCCTCTTGCGGGTCGATGAGTCGGTACTGCGCCAACGCCTGCTGGCCCGTGGCCGGGAGACGCCGGAGCAGATCGAGCAGCGCCTGGCGCGCAGCCGCAGCTTTGCCGCCGGGGGGCAGGACGGCGCTGCGGCGTCAGGGCAACCGCTCTGCGTGTTGGACAACTCCGGGCCGTTGCCACAGACCGTCAGCCGCCTGCTGCAATTGCTCGACGAGGCGCGCCAATGCGCCTGACCCTGCTCGGCACCGGCGATGCCCGCCAGGTGCCGGTGTACAACTGCAGCTGTGCGGCCTGCGACGCGGCGCAGGTCTACCCGTCACGCCGCCGCCGGCCCTGCTCGGCTTTGATCGAATGCGGGGCGCAGCGCTGGCTGATCGACAGCGGCCTGAGCGACCTGACCGAGCGTTTTCCGCCGCACAGCTTCAACGGCATCCTGCAGACGCATTACCACGCCGACCACGCCCAGGGGCTGCTGCACCTGCGCTGGGGCCAGGGCCTGGTGATCCCGGTGCATGGCCCGGATGACCCGGAGGGCCTGGCCGACCTGTACAAGCACCCCGGCATCCTCGATTTCAGCCAGCCCTTCGCGGCCTTCGAGCGTCGCCAGCTGGGCGAATTGACCGTCACCGCCGTGCCGCTGACCCACTCCAGGCCGACCTTCGGCTACCTGTTGCAGGGGCAGGGCAGGCGCATCGCCTACCTCACCGACACCGTCGGCGTGCCCGAAGCCAGTTGCGCCGAGCTGCAGCGGGCGCCGCTGGATCTGCTGGTGCTCGACTGCTCCACCGCGCCGCAACCGGTGGCGCCGCGCAATCACAACGACCTGACCCGTGCCTTGGAGATCATCGCTCGCCTGCAGCCGGCCCATGCGGTGCTGACGCACATCGGTCACAGCTTCGATGCCTGGCTGCTGGACCACCCCGATGCCTTGCCGGCAGGCGTCAGCCTGGCCAGTGACGGCCTGGTGCTGTAGCCCGGATGCAATCTGGGGATGTGCAAGGTGTGGGTGTCCGGCAGTGAAGCGCTGTGGTGGATGGGTGAAGCGTCATCCACCCTACGGCCTGATACATCCATAAATCGTGCGCGTAGCCCGGATGCAATCCGGGAATGTGCGGGGTATGGGTGTCCGGCAGTGAAGCGCTGTGGTGGATGGGTGAAGCGTCATCCACCCTACGGCCTGATACATCCGTAAATCGTGCGCGTAGCCCGGATGCAATCCGGGGGTATGCAGGGTGCGGGTGTTCGGCTGCGAATCGCTGTGGTGGATGGGTGAAGCGTCAGCCACCCTAGGTTCGGGCGCCCAGTATTTCGGCCTTGCGCAGCCAGCCCTGGCGCTGCTCTTCGGTGGATGGCCGCACCGGGGCGAACTCGCTCAGGCGACGGGTCCTGATGCCGCAGAAACCGAGAATGGTGCGCACCATCTGCCGATGCGCCGGGGCGCCGTAGATCCAGCGGAAGTACCAGCGCGGCGTGTCCATGGTCACCAGCAGGTCGGCGCTGCGTCCGCTGAGCAGCTTGTCCCAGAGCTGCGAGCGATTGCGATACCTGAAGGCGAAGCCGGGCAGGAACACGCGGTCGAAGAAGCCCTTGAGCAAGGCCGGCACGCCACCCCACCAGACGGGATAGACGAACACCAGGTGTTCGGCCCAGTGGATCAGGCGCTGCGCTTCGAGCAGGTCCGGTTCCAGGTTCTGGCTCTGGTCATAACCGTCGCGCAGTATCGGATCGAACTGCATTTCCCCGAGCCTGAGCTGGCGCACCACGTGTCCCTTGCCGCGTGCACCGTGGCTGAATGCCTCGGCCAGGGCGTGACAGAGGCTGTCCTGCTTCGGCGAGCCGAGAACCAGCAGGATGCGCTTGCCGTCTCCTTCCAGCGGCGTTGCGCCGCTCTTGCCCTCACTCATGCCAGCCGGCTCCGAGCATGTCCTGTGGGCGTACCCACTGGTCGAACTGCTCGTCGTTCAGGTAGCCGAGCTGCAGCGCGGCCTGGCGCAGCGTGCTGCCTTCGTTGTAGGCCTTCTTGGCGATCTCGGCGGCCTTGTCGTAGCCAATGTGCGGGTTGAGCGCGGTGACCAGCATCAGGCCGTTCTCCAGGTGGGCGGCCATCTGCGCGGCGTCCGGCTGCAGGTCGGCGACACAGTGCTGCTGGAAGTTGCGGCAGCCGTCGGCCAGCAGGCGGATCGACTGCAGCAGGTTGTGGATGATCACCGGCTTGAACACGTTGAGCTGCAGATGACCCTGGCTGGCAGCGAAGCTGATGGTGCTGTCGTTGCCCAGCACCTGGCAGGCGAGCATCGACAGCGCCTCGCACTGGGTCGGGTTGACCTTGCCGGGCATGATCGAGCTGCCCGGTTCGTTGGCGGGCAGGCGCACCTCGGCGAGACCGGCGCGCGGCCCGGAACCCAGCAGGCGCAGGTCGTTGGCCAGCTTCATCAGGGCCACGGCCAGGGTCTTCAGCGCGCCGGAAAGCTGCACCAGCGGCTCATGGCCGGCGAGGGCGGCGAACTTGTTCGGGGCGCTGGTCAGCGGCATGCCGGACAGCGCCGCCAGTTCGGCGGCCATCGCCTCGGCGAAGCCTGCCGGGGCGTTCAGGCCGGTGCCGACGGCGGTGCCGCCCTGGGCCAGTTCGCACACCGCAGGCAGCGCCGCGCGGATGGCGGCCTCGGCGTGGCCGAGCTGGGCGACGAAGGCGGACAGCTCCTGGCCGAAGGTGATCGGCGTGGCGTCCATCATGTGCGTGCGCCCGGTCTTGACCAGGCTGGCGTGGCGCTGCGCCTGCTCCTGCAGGCCGTCGCGCAGTTCGGCCAGGGCCGGCAGCAGGCAATGGCGAACGTCCTGCACCGCGGCGATGTGCATGGCGGTGGGGAAGCAGTCGTTGGAACTCTGCGCGCGATTGACGTGATCGTTGGGATGCACCGGGGTCTTGCCGCCGCGCTGGCCGCCAGCCAGTTCGTTGGCGCGGCCGGCGATCACCTCGTTGACGTTCATGTTGCTCTGCGTGCCGCTGCCGGTCTGCCAGACCACCAGCGGGAACTGCGCGTCGTGCTGGCCTTCGAGCACTTCGTCGGCGGCCTGCTCGATCAGCCGGGCGATGTCGGCTGGCAGTTCGCCGTTGCGGCTGTTGACCCGCGCAGCGGCCTTCTTGATCAGGGCCAGGGCGTGCAGCACGGCCAGCGGCATGCGCTCCTGGCCAATGGCGAAGTTGATCAGCGAGCGTTGGGTCTGCGCGCCCCAGTAGGCGTCGGTGGGGACTTCGATGGGGCCGATGCTGTCGGTTTCGGTGCGGCTCATGGCGTTCTCCGGGGCAAATGCGAGGGTGCTGGCAGTTTAGGTCGCGCTGCCGGAGACTGGTTCCGCAACTTCTCTATCGCCCCGATTACCAGCGGGCGTGAGTCTCTCCCAGCCAGCCCAGCGCGCCGTCCACCGGTACCCGCTCGCCCTTGGGGCCGCGCAGCACGCCGGTGAAATGACCGAAGTGCTGGACGGTGTTGGCATGGAACGGGCCGATCTTGGGGCAGGCCTTGTGCAGCTGGCGTGGAGCGAAGCGCAGGGATACGCGGTCGTCTTCGCTGTCCAGGCGCCAGGGGGTGAGGGGCGCGTGGGAGGTCCGCTCGATATGCATCGGGCTGCCCAGTTGCTGCACTTCGCCGCCGAACCACAGCGAGTTTTCCGACAGGCCACTGTGGTCCAGCCAGCCCGAGCCGAAGTTGCCGGCGATGCCGCCAGCGGCGGCGAACGCGGCGCGTTGCCAGTAGCTGTTCAACGGCCAGACGCCCCGGCCGAAATCGAGGGCGGCAAAACTCTGCCCCGGCGTACAGCTGTAGTGCTTGCGCCCCAGTTGCAGGCTGCCGGCGGTGGGCAGTCCCAGTTGCCGGCTGGTGGCGTGGAAGCCGCCATTCTGCATGGGCGCGACCAGATTGACCGATTCCAGGTGGGCCGGGCGCTGGATATCCAGTGCCACCTGCATGGGCTGGCCACCGATATCGGGCGCCGCAGCGGTCAGGCGCAGGCGGCCGGAGTGCTCATCGATGCGCAGCTGCAGCCGGGAGTGGCTGAAGGAGTGGCTTTCCAGGGGCAGGTCGGGCAGTTGGCAACCGAGGGCGAAGGGGCGGAGCTGGGTGTGGGCCACTGCCTGGCCGCTTTCCAGGTCGAGGAAGTAGGCGGCGCCGTAGCCGAGGTAGTCGAGATCGGCCAGGGTCAGCGAGAGCATCCACTGCGGGGTGGTGATGCACCAGTGATTCCAGCGCTTGCGCCGTCCGGCGTGGCCCCGCAGGGCGCAGTCGACGAGGGGGCGATTGGACCAGCCAATGGCTTCGTCCAGCAGTTTGCCCTTGCTGTCGCAGAGCGGCTGGAGCCGAAAGGGCGCATGTGAGGCGAAGCTGTTCATCGAGCACATCCATGTTTGTGCGCGGGCTGGCGATCAATTGCCGGGTCGAGGAGTGCGCACGCCTTGCTGGAGATAATGGCTGGAGGCAGACAGAATGCCGAGCCTGCCCAAGCATGAGCAAGTACTGGCACTTTGGCAACTGACCAGTGGGTGCGCCGGTGGGCAACACGGCTGTGAGCCAGCGCACAGTTCGCGACGCTTGAGCGAAATTGGCGCAGGGCACAAAATGCCGGCACCGTAGTCTACCCAGACTCATTCATCACCGTTGGAACCACTCATGCCCCGTTTCCACCAGTTGTGTGCCGCCGTACTGCTCGCCGCCGGCTCGTCCCTGGCCATGGCCGATGCCGCCAGCCATGCCGCCGATGCCGAGCGCTTCCTCAAGCTGGCCCACGCTGACAAGCTGACCGTGCCGGTGTACGGCCAGGTGCAGCAGATGTTCGCCCAGCGTTTTGCCCAGGCGCCGGAAGGCAAGCAGGCCGTGCTGGAGAGCTACCAGGCCAAGGCCAATGCCGCACTGGACAAGGCCGTGGGCTGGGACAAGCTGAAGCCGGACATGGTCAAGCTCTACACCAGCAACTTCGACGAGAAGGAGCTCAAGGAGCTGATCCGCTTCTACGAGTCGCCGCTGGGGCAGAAGGTGTTGCAGAAGATGCCGATGCTGACGGCGCAATCGGCACAGATCACCCAGGGCAAGCTGGAAACCGCCGTGCCTGAGGTGAACAAGCTGCTGGCCGACATGAGCAACGAGCTCGGCCTGCCGAAACAGCCCTGATGGAGCCCAAGATGTCCAAGCAAGACCTGATCGTCACCGCCCTGGCCGGGCTGCAGCCCGAGCACCTCGAGGTGCTGGACGAGAGCCACATGCACAGCCGTGGCCTGGAAACCCACTACAAGGCGGTGATCGTCAGCCCGGCGTTCGCCGGGTTGAACGCGGTCAAGCGGCATCAGAAGGTCTATGCCACGGTCGGTGAGCTGATGGGCCAGATCCACGCGCTGGCGCTGCACACCTACACCCCGGAGGAGTGGGCTGCGCAGGGCACGGCGCCCGCTTCGCCGACCTGTCGCGGCGGGCATTGACCTGGCCCGGATGAAACCTGCGGCAGCATTGCCGCAGATTTCCCGGGTGGCGCTGTGCTCAATCAGGTCAATGCCGGGCTAGCCGAAGACGCAATCCGGGGCGGCGAGCGTTCCCGGATTGCGTCCGGGCTACGCGGCAGGCTGTCGCGCCCTGTCGCCAACTTTCCCCGCTGATTGGCCGCTTTGCTACAATCGCCCCCGCGCCGGCCCATGCCGGCGTTTTTCATGTCACCCGGTCCGCCCTTTACGTGGGCGACTACTGAGAGAACTGTTCATGACTGACAAGATCGTCGTGGCGGCGCTGTATAAATTCGTCTCCCTGGCGGATTACCAGGCGCTGCGCGAACCCCTGCTGCAAACCCTGCTCGACAACGGCATCAAGGGCACCCTGCTGCTCGCCGAAGAGGGCATCAACGGCACCGTTTCCGGCACCCGCGCGGCCATCGATGCGCTGCTCGCCTGGTTCCGCCAGGATGCCCGCCTGGCCGATATCGACCACAAGGAATCCTACTGCGACGAACAGCCGTTCTATCGCACCAAGGTCAAGCTGAAGAAGGAGATTGTCACCCTCGGTGTGCCGGGCGTCGATCCCAACCAGCGTGTCGGTACCTACGTCGAGGCCAAGGACTGGAATGCCCTGATCAGCGACCCCGAGGTGCTGCTGATCGATACGCGCAACGACTACGAGGTGTCGATCGGTACCTTCGAGGGCGCGATCGACCCCAGGACCAAGACGTTCCGCGAGTTTCCCGAGTACATCCGCCAGCACTTCGACCCGAGCAAGCACAAGAAGGTGGCGATGTTCTGCACCGGCGGCATCCGCTGCGAGAAGGCCTCCAGCTACATGCTCGGCGAAGGTTTCGAGGAGGTGTACCACCTCAAGGGCGGCATCCTCAAATACCTCGAGGACGTACCGCAGGAAGAGACCAAGTGGCAGGGCGACTGCTTCGTCTTCGACAACCGCGTGACCGTGCGCCACGATCTGTCGGAAGGCGACTACGATCAGTGCCATGCCTGCCGCACGCCGATTTCCGTGGAAGAGCGCCAGTCCGAGTTCTACAGCCCTGGCGTCAGTTGCCCGCATTGCTGGGACTCGCTGCCGGAGAAGACCCGTGAAGGCGCGCGCGAGCGGCAGAAGCAGATTGAGCTGGCGCGTCAGCGTAACCAGCCACACCCGATTGGCCGAGACCCCCGCCAACTGAACGAGGCCTGATGCATGACCAGCCGCCTGCTCTACGTGATGGACCCGATGTGTTCCTGGTGCTGGGGCTTTGCGCCCGTCGCCGAAGCGCTTGCCGAGCAGGCCGCCGCAGCCGGTGTGGCGCTGCAGATCGTGGTGGGTGGCCTGCGGCGCGACCAGATTGCGGTCGATGCGGCAGCGCGGGTGCGTTACCTGGGGTACTGGCAGGCGGTCAATGCCAGCACCGGGCAGCTGTTCGACTTCGAGCGCGGCCTGCCGGAGGGCCTGGTGTACGACACCGAACCGGCCTGTCGCGCCCTGGTCACCGCACGCAGCCTGGATGCGGGCAGTGCCTGGACACTGCTCAAGCTGATCCAGCAGGCCTTCTACACCGAGGGTGCCGATGTCACCCAGGCCGGCGCGCTGGTGCAACTGGCGGAGCAGGCGGGCATCCCGCGCATCGAGTTCGCCGAGGCGTTCGACAGCCAGGCGATGCACGATGCCACCCTGGCCGACTTCACCTGGGTGCAGGACCTCGGCATCGCCGGCTTTCCCACCCTGCTCGCCGAGCGCGACGGCCAGCTGGCGCTGCTGACCAACGGCTATCAGCCGCTGGAAGCCCTTTCACCCCTGCTGGGACGCTGGCTGGAGCGTGCCGGCCATGCCTGATAGGTTGAGCTGGGCGCAGATTCGGCGCCTGGCCCTGCGTCACAAGAAGGCGCTGCTGCTGGCCAACCTGGTGGCGGTGCTGGCGACCCTGTGCAGCGTACCGATTCCCCTGTTGTTGCCGCTGCTGGTCGACGAAGTGCTGCTGCATGATGGCAACGCCGCGCTCCAGGTGATGGACCGCTTCTTGCCGGCCGGCTGGGAAACGGCGGCCGGCTACATCGGCCTGATGCTGTTGCTGACCCTGCTGCTACGCAGCTCCGCGCTGGTCTTCAACGTGTTGCAGGCGCGCCTGTTCGCCAGGTTGTCGAAGGACATCGTCTATCGCATCCGCGTGCGCCTGATCGAGCGCCTCAAGCGCATTTCCCTCGGCGAGTACGAGAGCCTGGGCGGCGGCACCGTGACCACCCACTTGGTCACCGACCTGGACACCCTGGACAAGTTCGTCGGCGAGACCCTGAGCCGCTTTCTGGTGGCGATGCTGACCCTGGTCGGCACGTCGGCCATCCTCATCTGGATGCACTGGCAGCTGGCGCTGCTGATCCTCCTGTTCAACCCGCTGGTGATCTACGCCACGGTGCTGCTGGGCAAGCGCGTCAAGCACCTGAAGAAGCTGGAGAACGACAGCACCTCGCGCTTCACCCAGGCGCTGACCGAAACCCTGGAAGCGATTCAGGAAGTGCGCGCCGGCAACCGCCAGGGGTATTTCCTCGGGCGCCTCGGCGGCCGTGCCCGCGAGGTGCGTGACTATGCCGTGGCCTCGCAGTGGAAGAGCGATGCGTCCAGCCGCGCCAGTGGCCTGCTGTTCCAGTTCGGTATCGATGTGTTCCGCGCGGCGGCGATGCTCACCGTGCTGTTCTCCGACCTGTCCATCGGCCAGATGCTCGCCGTGTTCAGCTACCTGTGGTTCATGATCGGCCCGGTCGAGCAGCTGCTCAGCCTGCAGTACGCCTTCTATGCCGCGGGCGGTGCGCTGACGCGCATCAACGAGCTGCTGGCGCGCCAGGACGAGCCGCAGTACGTCGGCCAGGTCGACCCGTTCAAGGGCCGCGACACCGTCGGCATCGAGGTACAGGGGCTGACCTTCGCCTATGGTGACGAACCGGTGCTGGACCGACTCGATCTGTCCATCGGCCCCGGCGAGAAGGTGGCCATCGTCGGCGCCTCGGGCGGCGGCAAGAGCACCCTGGTGCAGCTGCTGCTCGGCCTTTACACGGCGCAGGCCGGCACCATTCGCTTTGGCGGCAGCAGCCTGGAGGAAATCGGCCTGGACTGCGTGCGCGACAACGTCGCCGTGGTGCTGCAGCATCCGGCGCTGTTCAACGATACGGTGCGCGCCAACCTGACGATGGGCCGCGAGCGCAGTGACGAAGCCTGCTGGCAGGCGCTGCGTATCGCCCAGCTGGCCGACACCATCGCGCTGCTGCCGCAGGGCCTCGACAGCGTGGTCGGGCGCAGCGGCGTGCGCCTGTCCGGCGGGCAGCGCCAGCGCCTGGCGATTGCCCGCATGGTGCTGGCCGAGCCCAAGGTGGTGATCCTCGACGAAGCCACCTCGGCGCTGGACGCCGCGACCGAATATGCCCTGCACGAAGCCCTGGCGCAGTTCCTCGAGGGGCGCACCACGCTGATCATTGCTCACCGCCTGAGTGCGGTGAAGCAGGCCGACCGCGTGCTGGTGTTCGATGGCGGCAGCATTGCCGAGGATGGCGACCACCAGCAGCTGATCGCCGAGGGCGGGCTGTACGCCAAGCTGTACGGGCACTTGCAGCAGGGCTGAGCCGGCAGGGGCTTTGGCGCGGCGCTGCAAGCAGGGTTTCGCGGCTGAAGCGGAATGCCACCCAGCCGCTCCTGCAGGTGGACGATGTTGACTGACCGCTGCCGCTGAGGCCCCGGATTTCATCCGGGCTACAACGCGGCTCGACTCACGTAGCCCGGATGCAATCCGGGGTGCCGTGCAGGCGGATACCCGCGGGCACTGACCTGTCGCGGCTGAATCCCCTCCCACGTGGGGTGCCGTGAGGCGGATATCTGCGAGTGCTTGTCTCAGGCGCTGCTTTTCAGCGCCTTGCCCAGCTCCTCGAACAGCGTCTGCACCGAGCGCAAGGCGCGGCAGTCGGGGCGGGTCAGCAGCCAGAGTTCGGTGTCGCAGCCGGCCAGGGGTTCGCTGAGCGCCCGTAGGTCGGGCTGGCTGCGCAGGACGAAGTCGGGCAGGGCGGCAACGCCGAGCCCGGCACGGGTCAGCTGAGACACGGCGTACATGCTGCTGCAGCGGTAGCTGGGCATGACCCCCGGCAATTCGCGCAGGCGCCAGAGCACGGTGGCGTGGTCCGGCATCGACTCGTCCGGGGCGATCCAGCTCTGCCGCGCCAGGTCGCTGCGGTCCTGCCCGTCGTCACGTGCGCAGACCACGTAGGACACCTTCGCCAGCCGCCGGCCAACCAGGTGCTCCGGTGGCTGGTTGGTCAGGCGCAGCGCCAGGTCGGCATCGCGCCTGCTCAGGTTGGCGAAGTCGTTGGAGGTCACCAGCTCCAGCGACAGCGCCGGGTAGTTGGGCATGAAGCGCGCGAGTGCCGGCAGCAGCAGGCTGCTCAGGACCGCGTCGGTGCAGGTCAGGCGTACCGTGCCGCTGACCACGTGCTTGCCCTGTTCCAGGGCCACGCGGGCGGCGTCCAGTGCCTGTTCGGCGTGCTCGGCCTGCTCGGCCAGGGCCCGCGCGGTCTCGCTGGGCTCGTAGCCGCGCCGGCTTTTCTCGAACAGTGCCACGCCCAGTGCGGCCTCCAGCCGCCGTACGGCGCGAAACACCGTCGAGACGTCCACCTGCAGCAGTTCGGCGGCACGGGCCAGGGAGCGGCCACGCACCAGGGCGAGTACCAGGGAAAGGTCGGCGTGGTCGATCTGATATTGCATCGCTGCAATTCCTGCTTGTCAGTTTGCCAATTATTATTGCGTAAGCGCCCTCTTATAGTGGCAGGTAAACCGCCATGCAAGAGGGGGAGATGCGCATGTACAGCAAGTGTCGAGTCAGGGTCGCCCTGGTGGGTGAATTCAATGCGGCGATTACCGCGCACCGGGCCATTCCCGAGGCGCTGCGGCTGGCTGCCGAAGCCCTGGGCGTGGCGGTCGAACACGACTGGCTGGGCACCGACAGCATCGTCGACGATGCGGCCCTGATGGCCTATGACGGCATCTGGTGCGTACCGGGCAGCCCCTATGTCAGTGCCGATGGGGCATTGCGTGCGATCCGCTTCGCCCGTGAGCAGGGCGTACCGTTCCTCGGCACCTGCGGCGGTTTCCAGCATGCGCTGCTCGAGTACGCGCGCAATCGCCTAGGCTGGTCGGATGCCGAACACGCCGAGCTGTCGCCGCAGGCGCAGACGCCGTTGATCGCGCCGCTGGCCTGCGCCCTGCAGGATGTCAGCGAGCGTGTGCACCTGGTTTCGGGATCGCGTATCGCCGAGCTGTACGGTGTGCGCGAAATCAGCGAGCAGTACCTGTGCCGTTATGGCCTGGTCGATGCCTTCGTCGAGCCGCTGATGGCGCAGGCGCTGAAGGCCTCCGGGCATGATGAGGCCGGTGCGGTGCGCGCCATCGAGCTGGAGGACCATCCGTTCTTCATCGCGACCCTGTTCCAGCCCGAGCGGGCCGCGCTGCAAGGTCGCCTGCCGCCGCTGGTGGCCGGGCTGGTCGGGGCCTGTGCCGTGCAATCGGTGCACGAGGCCCATCTGGAGCAGGCTTCGTGATCGCGGCCACGCCGGAGCCTCCCTATTACGTGGTGATGTTCACCTCGCTGCGGACGCCGGTCGATGCCGGCTACGCCGAGGCGGCGCAGCGCATGCTCGAACTGGCCGCCCGGCAACCTGGCTTTCTCGGCGTGGAGTCGGCGCGCAGCGACGGGCTGGGGATCACCCTGTCGTACTGGCAGAGCGAGGAGGCCATTCGCGCCTGGCGCGAGCATGCCGAACACACGCAGGTCCGCGAGCAGGGACGCAGCACCTGGTACTCGGCTTTCGTCACGCGCGTGGCCAAGGTGGAGCGCGCCTACGCTTTCGCGCGCCCGGACTGACGGCCAGCGGCAAGCCCACTCACCAAGCTGTAAAGAAAAGCTTACGTTTTACGGGGCTGTGGATGCTCCGCCCGCCAGGTTTTCAGGGCTGTAAGGAATAATTGCCATTGCTGCACTCGGCCACCGCGGCGAGATGCCGCAAGCCATCTTGAGAGCGGCTCTGCGCTCGGTTGTCATGAGGTTGTCCGCAACGCATTCGTGCGCTTGCCATAACAATGACAATCAGGAGGCAGAATGAACGCCGTGGCCAAGATCGAGCAGCACAACCCCATCGGGACCGACGGTTTCGAGTTCGTCGAATTCACCGCACCGAGCGCCGAAGGCATCGAGCAACTGCGTCAGTTGTTCACGGCCATGGGCTTTACCGAAACCGCCAAGCATCGTTCGAAGGAAGTCTGGCTGTTCCAGCAGAACGACATCAACATCGTCCTCAATGGCAGCCCTACCGGCCATGTCCGTGCCTTCGGCGAGAAACACGGGCCGAGTGCCTGCGCCATGGCGTTCCGCGTGAAGAATGCGGCCCAGGCGGCTGCCTACGTCGAGCAGCAGGGCGCCACGCTGGTCGGCAGCCACGCCAACTTCGGCGAACTGAATATCCCCTGTGTCGAGGGCATCGGCGGCTCCTTGCTGTACCTCGTGGATCGCTATGGCGACAAGAACATCTACGACGTCGACTTCGAGTACATCGAAGGCCGTAGCCCCAACGACAATGCCGTCGGCCTGCAGTGCATCGACCACCTGACCCACAACGTGCGTCGCGGCCAGATGGACGTATGGTCCGGCTTCTACGAGCGCATCGCCAACTTCCGCGAGATTCGCTACTTCGATATCGAGGGCAAGCTCACCGGCCTGTTCTCCCGCGCCATGACCGCGCCTTGTGGCAAGATCCGCATCCCGATCAACGAGTCGGCCGACGACAAGTCGCAGATCGAGGAATTCATCCGCGAATACCATGGCGAGGGTATCCAGCACATCGCCCTGAGCACCGACGACATCTACGCCACCGTGCGCCAGCTGCGCGCCAATGGCGTGGACTTCATGACCACCCCGGAGACCTATTACGAGAAGGTCGACAGCCGCGTCGCCGGTCATGGCGAGCCACTGGACCAGCTGCGCGAGCTGAACCTGCTGATCGATGGCGCACCGGGCGATGACGGCATCCTGCTGCAGATCTTCACCAACACGGTGATCGGCCCGATCTTCTTCGAGATCATCCAGCGCAAGGGTAACCAGGGCTTCGGCGAGGGCAACTTCAAGGCGCTGTTCGAATCCATCGAAGAGGACCAGCTGCGGCGCGGCGTGATCAAGGCCGAGGAGTGATTCCATGAGCCGCAAATGGATCAGCTTTCCCCTGCGTGAGGGTGATTGTTCGCGGCAGGCGCATTGCGACCTGCCGCAGGACACCTACGAGCGCGAGATGGGCCGCGAGGGGTTCTTCGGCCCCACCGCGCACCTGCATCACAAGCATGCGCCGACGGGCTGGATCGACTGGGAAGGGCCGCTGCGCCCGCACGCCTTCGACTTCAACGAGGTGCCCAGCGAGCGAGACTGCCCGCTGGCTGCGCCGCTGACCCTGCACAATGCCGACGTCAAGTTGCGCGTCTGGCGTACCCACGGCGCCATGCGCCACCTGGTGCGCAACGCCGATGGCGACGAGCTGCTGTTCGTCCATGAAGGGGCCGGGCACCTGTATTGCGACTTCGGCCATCTGCCGTACCGTGACGGCGATTACCTGCTGATCCCGCGCGGTACCGCCTGGCGCATCGAGGCGAGCACGCCGAGCTATTTCCTGCTGATCGAGAACACCGACGGTGCCTACCAGCTGCCGGACAAGGGCCTGCTCGGCCCGCAGGCGATCTTCGACCCGGCGGTGCTGGAACATCCGCACATCGACGATGCCTTCAAGGCGCAGCAGGACGAGAACACCTGGCAGATCCGCATCAAGCGGCGCGACCAGATCAGTACCGTGACCTATCCCTACAACCCGCTGGACGTGGTCGGCTGGCATGGCGACAACACCGTGGTGCGTCTCAACTGGCGCGACATACGCCCGCTGATCAGCCATCGCTACCACCTGCCTCCGTCGGTGCACACCACCTTCGTGGCCAACGGTTTCGTGATCTGCACCTTCACCCCACGCCCGGTGGAGTCCGATGCGGGCGCGCTCAAGGTGCCGTTCTTCCACAACAACGACGACTACGACGAGGTGCTGTTCTACCACCGTGGCAACTTCTTCAGTCGCGACAACATCGAGCAGGGCATGGTCACGCTGCACCCATGCGGCTTCCCCCATGGCCCGCATCCCAAGGCGCTGAAGAAAAGCCAGGTCGATCCGGCGACCTTCATCGACGAGGTGGCGGTGATGATCGACACCCGTCGTGCGCTGGAGGTGGGCGAGGCCGCCGCAGCCGTGGACGTGCCCGAGTACGTCAATTCCTGGCGCGCGCCGGGTGCCCAGGGTTAAGGGGCGGGCATCGATCGCCCCGCTCCCGCGAGAGGGAGCGGGGCTGCCCGCACGCCAACAGACGAATAGGTAGCAAGCATGAAACTCGCATCACTGAATCAGGGCCGCGACGGTGTTCTCGTCGTGGTCTCCCGTGACCTGAGCCGCGCCGTGCGCGTGCCGCAGGTCGCCGCCACCCTGCAGGCCGCACTGGACGACTGGAGCGCGCTGCGGCCCAGGCTGGAGGCGGTCTATCAGCGTCTCAACGACGGTATGGAGGAGGGCGCCTTCGCCTTCGACCAGGCGGCCTGTCACAGCCCGCTGCCGCGTGCCTACCACTGGGCCGATGGCAGTGCCTACGTCAATCACGTGGAGCTGGTACGCAAGGCCCGTGGCGCCGAGATGCCGGAAAGCTTCTGGCATGACCCGCTGATGTACCAGGGCGGTGCCGATGCCTTCATCCCGCCGCACAGCCCGATTCGCCTGGCCGACGCAGCCTGGGGCATCGATCTGGAAGCCGAACTGGCGGTGGTCACCGACGACGTGCCGATGGGGGCCACGCCGGCCGAAGCGGCGGGTCACATCCGCCTGCTGATGCTGGTCAACGACGTGTCGCTGCGCAACCTGATCCCCGGCGAACTGGCCAAGGGCTTCGGTTTCTACCAGAGCAAGCCGTCGTCGAGCTTCTCGCCGGTGGCCGTGACCCCGGACGAACTGGGCGACAGCTGGAGGGATGGCAAGGTGCATCGGCCGCTGGTGTCGCACATCAACGGCGCGCTGTTCGGCCAGCCGAACGCCGGCGTGGACATGACCTTCAACTTCCCGACCCTGGTCGCCCATGCCGCCAAGACCCGTCCGCTGGGGGCCGGCAGCATCATCGGCTCGGGCACCGTGTCGAACTACGACCGCAGCGCCGGTTCTTCCTGCCTGGCGGAAAAACGCATGCTGGAGATCGTCGAACAGGGCGAGGCGAAGACGCCTTTCCTGGCCTTCGGTGACCGGGTGCGTATCGAGATGTTCGACGCCAGCGGCCAGACCATCTTCGGTGCCATCGATCAGGTGGTGGAGCGTTACGACGCCCGCTGATCCATCGGCGCGACTGCAGGAGCGTTTTTAGCCGCGATGCTCGGTTGAATCGCGGCTGCAGCCGCTCCCACGCAGGTTGCGTTTCGAAAGGAATTCGCAATGTTGAAACTCTATGGCTACTGGCGCTCCAGCGCCGCCTACCGCGTGCGTATCGCCCTCAATCTCAAGGGCCTGGCCTACCAGCAGTTGCCGGTGCACCTGCTGCGTGACGGTGGCGAGCAGCATGCCGCCGAATACCGGGCACTGAACCCGCAGGGCCTGCTGCCGCTGCTGGTCGACGAACAGAATGGCGGCGTGCGCATCGCCCAGTCGCTGGCGATCCTCGAGTACCTGGAAGAGATCTTCCCGGTACCCTCGCTGTTGCCCGCCGATCCGGCCGAACGTGCGCAGGTCAGGGCGCTGGCCCTGCACATCGCCTGCGACGTGCATCCGCTGAACAACCTGCGCGTGCTGCAATACCTGGGCAACCAGCTGGGCGCCGACGACGCGGCGAAGAACGCCTGGTACCGGCACTGGGTCGCGCTGGGCCTGGCCGCG
This sequence comes from Pseudomonas sp. REST10, assembly GCF_029542605.1. NCBI lineage: Bacteria > Pseudomonadati > Pseudomonadota > Gammaproteobacteria > Pseudomonadales > Pseudomonadaceae > Pseudomonas > Pseudomonas sp. REST10. The sequence continues at coordinate 2,127,954 of NZ_CP035677.1, forward strand.
GTGGAGGAAGGGCTGGCGCCGTTCGACGGGCGCCTGTCGCTCGGCGCGCATCCGGGTTATCTGGAAGCCTGTCTGATCCCGCAGCTGTATAATGCGCGGCGTTTTAACTGTGACCTTGCCGCGTACCCACGCATTGTCGCCATGGCGGCGCGCTGCGAACCCCTGGAGGCCTTCCGACTGGCCGCCCCGGAGGTGCAGCCCGACGCTCAGTGACACCTCCGGCTTTCATCCAAGCCTTGCATTCCGCCGTGCCACAAGCACGGCGGGTCCGATCCCGTCACAGATAAAAACAAACAGGTGACGCATGACTCGTGAAAAACCGAAGAATCTCTGGCTCTCGCGCTGGGGCTTCATCCTCGCAGCAACCGGCTCGGCCGTCGGCCTGGGCAACATCTGGAAATTCCCCTATATCACCGGTGAGTACGGCGGCGGTGCCTTCGTGCTGATGTACCTGGCGTGTATCCTGGCCATCGGCATTCCGGTGATGATGACCGAGATCGCCATCGGCCGGCGTGGCCGTGGCAGCCCCATCGACGCCATCGGCCGCGTGGTGCGCGAGAACAACGGCAGCCCGCTGTGGAAGGCCGTCGGCGGCATGTCCATGCTCGCCGGCTTCATGATCCTGTGTTTCTACGTGGTCGTCGCCGGCTGGGCCTTCGCCTACACCTGGAAGATGCTCGACGGCTCCCTGGCGGCCACCAGCGTGGAAGCGCTCGGTGGGGTGTTCGAGGCGCACAACGCCAACCCCTGGCAGCTGGGTGGCTGGAGCGTGCTGGTGGCGCTGCTGACCCTGTGGATCGTGGCCAAGGGCGTGCAGAAGGGCATCGAGAATGCGGTGCGCTGGATGATGCCGGGCCTGGCCCTGATGCTCATCGTGCTGGTGGGCTATGCCCTGACCAGCGGCAGCTTCAGCGCCGGCTTCGGTTTCCTGTTCCATTTCGATGCCTCGAAGATCACGGGCGAAGCGCTGCTGGCGGCGCTGGGCCATGCCTTCTTCACCCTGAGCCTGGCCTCCGGGGCGATTCTCACCTACGGCTCCTACATCCCCGACGGCCAGTCCATCGCCCGCACTACCTTCATGGTGGCCATCTGCGACACCTGCGTGGCGCTGCTCGCCGGCCTGGCGATCTTCCCGATCATCTTCGCCAACGGCATGAGCCCGAGTGCGGGCCCGGGGCTGATCTTCATGAGCCTGCCGCTGGCGTTCCAGCAGATGCCGTTCGGCACGGCCTTCGGCGTGCTGTTCTTCGCCATGGTCTCGATCGCTGCGCTGACCTCGGCGATCTCCATGATCGAGGCCACCGTGGCCTACCTGAACGAGAAGCACGGCGTCAGCCGCCTGCGTGCCGCCATGGTGTCCGGGGCGGTGCTGCTGCTGATCAGCCTGCTGGCGATGCTGTCGTTCAACCTGCTGTCCGGCTGGACGCCGCTGGGCAAGAACTTCTTCGACTGGCTGGACTACCTGACCTCGCGCTGGATGATGCCCCTGGGCGGTATCTTCATGGTGATTCTCGCGGGCTATGCGCTGCGCGGCGAGATCATGCGCGATGAGCTCGACCTGCCGCCGGCCGGCTATGCGCTGTGGCTGTTCATGGTGCGCTACGTCAGCCCCGTGCTGATCATGGTGGTGTTCCTGCATGCGCTGGGCTGGCTGCTGTTCGACCCGGTCGCGCAGTGGTACTGGATCGCCGGTGCCATCGGCGCTCTGGCCGTGGTGGGTGAGGTATTGCGTCCACGCGTGATGCCGGTGCTTGCCGGCCGCTGAACACAGGCAGGTAGGGTGTCAGCCAAGGCGCAGCTTCTGATGGAGCTGCGCCTTTTTCATTTGCCGCGTGGCGCGCGGCGGGGGGCGGGAAGTCGCCAGTTATTCGGCGCCAGTAAGCGGATATTTGCCGAAATGCGCCAGCCAGCGAGCGGGCAGTGGCTATCCTCAGACTGTTCGTTTGGCCAATTGCCAGCACTCAAGCGGTGCCAGGTGCCTGCCGATAGGTTGTTCTCGGCATGGCACAGCAGTTGCCTGTTCAGTCGATCAGGTCGCACCCACGAGGTACGACTGCAATAAGAAGAACTGGAGCGACCCCCATATGTTCAAGCCTGCCGCGCGTCTGTTTGCCAACCTTGCCGTGGGCAAGAAACTCCTCATCGGTTTCGGTCTCGTGCTGCTGCTCACCGCCGCGATGACCGGCAGTGGTTATCTCGCCGTCCAGGCCGTGCTCCAGGGGCACGCGCAGGTCGGCCAGCTGGCGCAGGTCAACCAGGAAATCCTCCAGGCGCGTCGTCTGGAGCGCAACTTCGCCATCGAGCAGAGCCCGGAGAGCGCCGAGCGTGTGCGCGAGAGCCTGCGCAAGGTACAGGGCATGCTCGAGCAACTGGCGCAGCAGAGCGTGGAAAGCAGCCGCGTACAGACCATGCAGCAGGCCACCGCCGAATACCTCAAGCAGTTCGACAACTACGTCGAACAGCAGGGCAAGGCACGCGAAGCCCGCCAGGACATGCGCACCGCTGCCGCCGAGGCGCGCGACCAGTTCGAAGTGATCGAGCTGGACATGTATGACGCCGTGCGCGAACTGCGCCTGCAAGGTGACCGGCTGCGCGGCAGCGATCCACTGACCCTGGCGGAAACCGCCTCCGGCCTGAGCAAGCGCATGCTTGATCTGCGCGGCCAGGAAAGCCTCTACATCATCGACGGCTCACCCAAGGCGCTGGAAGAGTGGGAGTACGTCAGCGAAGACCTGCAGACCGTCGCCCGCAGCCTCACCGTCTGGCTCAACGACGATCAGAAGGCGGCCATCGACACCGCCTTGCAGGCACTGACCCTGTACCAGCGCTCCTTCCTCTACTACCAGCAGCTGCGCGAACAGAACCATACGACCGAGAAGGCCATGATCGAGCGTGCGCGCTCGGTGGTCGACCTGGCCGAGTCGGCCCAGGTCAGCGCTGAGCAGAGCATGCTCGGTGATAGTCAGCGCGCCTTGCTGATGCTCGGCGTCATGGGTGCTGCGGCCATCGTGCTGGGTATCTGTGCCGCTTTGCTGATCACCCGCCTGATCGTCGGCCCGCTGCGTCAGAGCGTGAGCTTCGCCCAGCGTATCGCCTCCGGTGATCTCAGCCAGGACATCCCGCAGGACCGCCGCGACGAGGTCGGGCAACTGCTCGCGGCGATGCAGGACATGACCCTGAGCCTGCGCAATCTGGTGGGACGCATCGGCGGTGGCGTCGGGCAGATCGCGGCGGCGGCCGATCAGCTGTCGGCGATCACCGCGCAGACCAGCGCCGGTGTGCAGACGCAGAAGCTGGAAACCGAGCAGACCGCCACGGCCATGCACCAGATGGCCGCCACCGTACAGGAAGTGGCGCAGAACGCCGAGCAGGCTTCGCTGGCCGCACGTGACGCGGACCTGGAGGCGCAGCAGGGCAATCGCGTGGTGCAGCAGGCCGTCGAGCAGATCGACAGCCTGGCCGGTGAAGTGGAGCACTCCGCTGAGGCCATCGCCGCGCTGAACAAGGAGAGCGCACGCATCGGCAGCGTGCTGGAGGTGATCCGCAACGTCGCCGAGCAGACCAACCTGCTGGCGCTCAATGCTGCCATCGAGGCGGCGCGTGCCGGCGAGCAGGGGCGCGGTTTCGCGGTGGTCGCCGATGAGGTACGGGCGCTGGCCAAGCGTGCGCAGGACAGCACCGAGGAAATCGAGACCCTGATCGCCAGCCTGCAGCGCATGGCCAAGGACGCCGTGCAGCAGATGGACAGCAGCCGCGACCTGACCCGCCGCACCGTGGAGCTGGCCGGCGAGGCGGGGGATGCCCTGGGGCGCATCACGCAGGCGGTCAGCACCATCGAGCAGATGAACCAGCAGATCGCCGCGGCTGCCGAAGAGCAGAGCGCGGTGGCCGAGGCGATCAACGAGAGCGTCACCCGGGTGCGCGACATCGGCGAGCAGAGCGCCACGGCGACCGAGCAGACCGCTTCCTCCAGCGCCGAGCTGGCGCGCCTGGGCGTGGAGCTGCAGGGGCTGGTCGGGCAGTTCCGTACCTGAGTGACCCGCTTGCGGCTGCCTGATCAGGCGGCCGGGCTGAAGCGCTGGCCCGATATCGCCGGGTGATAGAGCGGCTGGACCTTGTTGCCGGCAGGGTCCAGCAGGTGAAAGCTGCGCGCGCCGTCGCCATGCTCGAACGGGCTGTCCAGCAGCGTCACGCCGCAGGCCTTGAGGTAGTGATACCAGGCATCCAGTTCCTCGGCGCTGTCGACGATGAACCCGTAATGATCGACCAGCGGTACGCCATGGCTCTCGGCGTAGGCACGGCCGAGCGAAAGGTTGTCGTTGCCACAGGTCAGGTAGACCAGGTCCTCGTTGGCGCGGTGCAGCACTTGCATGCCCAGCACATCCACATAGAAACGCTCGCAGGCTTCCAGGTTGGGTACCAGCAGGGCCAGGTGGCGCAGACCATTGAGACGGGACGGGCGTTCGAGCATTTCTTTGCACTCCATTATGTATACAATAATTCTTCAAATATAAAACATATTGGAGAATGCAGTGTACGTGCTATTGCTCAAGACCAGACTCAAGCCTGGCCGGTTCGACGCGTTCATGTCTGCCATGCAGGTCAACGCCGCCGCCTCGGTGCGTGATGAGCCGGGCTGCCTGACTTTCGACCTGATGCGTGACCGCAGCGATCCCGATCTGGTCTGGCTGTACGAGGTGTATGTCGACGAGGCGGCTTTCGAGGCGCATACGCGCACTGCCCATTTCCTGGCCAGCCGCCCGCTGGTGGAGCCACTGATCGAGCGTCAGGACGCTATCGAGGCCGATATGCTGGCGCTCAATCCGTCGCGCTGAAGGGCGCACGGCTAGCCGCGGGCGTCATGCGCAGCGCGGCCGCCGGTACAGCCTTCAGCCCAGGTGAAAACCGCCGTCGATGGGGATGACCGTACCGGTCATGTAGGCACCTGCGCTGCCGGCCAGGGTCAGGGCCAGGGCGGCCATCTCTTCCTCACGGCCCCAGCGCTGCATCGGAATCACGGCGGTATCGGCGGCCAGGGCGGCCTCATCCTCGGCGATGAAGCGGGTCATCTTGCTCGGGAAGCGCCCCGGAGCGATCACGTTGACGTTGATATGCTCGCTCACCAGTTCCTTGGCCAGCATGCGTGACAGCTGATGCAGCGCGGCCTTGCTCGGTCCGTAGGCATAGGCCTGTTCGCCTATGGCGCTGATCCCGGCCACCGAACCGATGTTGATCACCCGCGCCGGGCACGCTGCCGAACCAGCCTCGCGCAGCAGGGGCAGCATCTGCTGGATGCAGCCGAACACCGAGGTGACGTTGAGCTGCATGACCTTCTCCCAGCCCTTGGCCGGGTAACTCTCCAGCGGCGCGCCCCAGGTGGTGCCGGCATTGTTGACCAGGATGTCCAGGCGCTGGATGCGTTCGCCCAGCTCCCGCGCCAGCGCCTGCACGCCTTCTTCGCTGGCCAGGTTGGCGGCGATGCCGGTGCACTGGCCGAGCTGCGACAGCTTGGCGGCGGTCTGTGCGCAGGCCTCGCCGTCACGCGCGCAGACATAGACATGGGCGCCGGCTTCGACGAAGGCCTTGGCGATCATCAGGCCGATGCCGCGGGTGCCGCCGGTGACCAGGGCGGTACGCCCGGCAAGAGAAAAGTACGGATGCATGAAAAGGCCTCGCAGGATATTGAGGCCTTCACCCTAGGACGTTGCAGCAGCTAAAGCAGGCATCATTGCCAACCGAAATGCCTGCTCATGTGTCTGATCAGGTCGTGGCCGTCTGCACATCGAGTACCCGAATTCGCCCCGGCTCCGGGTAGTGCCAGTGCACGTCCAGGTCCCAGAAGCGCGCGCCGTAGCGCCGGTCCGGCTGGGGTTGCTGGTAGGCCGGGCGCGGGTCCTGGGCCAGGCACTGCTCGATCAGCTCCACCAGGGGTTGGCCAAGACGCAGGGCATGCTGCTGTGCCTGCTGCAGGGCGGCGTCCTGCCAGTCCACCGGAATCAGTGGCGGTGGCGCGTCGGCCATGCCGTTGTGCGCCTCGGCCACGCTGTCGGCGTAGGGCACGTAGGGTTTGATATCCAGCACCGGTGTGCCGTCGAGCAGGTCGATGCCGGACAGATGCAGGCACCCTGGTTCGACCCGTTCCAGGCGCACCACCGACTGACCGATACCATTCGGGCGGTGGGTGGCGCGGGTGCTGAACACGCCCACCGACTGGTTGCCGCCCAGGCGCGGTGGGCGCACCTTCAGGCGCGGCTTGTCTTCCAGTGCCTGGTGAAAGAGAAACAGCAGCCAGACATGACTGACCTGTTCCAGCCCCTGCACGGCATCACCCTGATCGAAGGGCGGCAGCAGCTCCAGCACGCCGCGCGCGGCGGGGGCCAGATGCGGTTGGCGCGGGATGGCGAACTTTTCCTTGAAGCAGGAGTGGACGATACCGACCGGGGAAACCAGATGCTGCATGGCTCGACTCTTAGCGCCTGCTGACCGGGGCGTCGTATGCCACCCGGCAGCCCGCATCGCGGAACGGCCCGGTGAAGCGAATCCAGCCTTCGCCCGGGCTGGTCTGAGCGCAGGTCAGGTGGCCGTCGCTCTTGCTCTGCCAGAGGAAGAACGGCGCTGGCGCAGCGAGGCCGGGCAGGCTCAGGGTGAGCAGGGCGGTGAGGAGCAGGGTACGCATGATGGTGGTCTCCAGAGCGTGATGGGCACAGCCTAACACGGCCTCAGAAGCGTTCCTTGTCACCCAGGTAGCGCCACTGCCCGAGCGGCAGCTTGGCCATCGGCACACCGCCGATGCGGATACGCTTCATCTCCCGTACCTGCAGGCCAAGCGCGGTGCACAGCGTGCGCAGCAGATCCGGCGCCGGGTTCTTCAGGGCGAAGCGCAGGCGTTGCTCGCTCTGCCAGCTGGCCTTGCACGGCGGGTATTGCACGCCCTTGTGCAGCAGGCCTTTCTTCAGACGCTCCAGGCCGTTGGCGGGCATCTCGCCGCTGACCTCGACCAGGTATTCCTGTTCCAGCCTGGCGCCGTCCTCGCGCAGCTTGCGCTGGGCACGCCAGTCCTGGCTGAGCACCACCAGGCCGCTGGCGCCGTTCTGCAGTGGCAGGCTCTGTTCCTGGCGCAGGAAGTGGCCGTGCAGGATGCGCTGTGCGTGCGGATCGGCCTCCCAATGGTTGTCGCGCGTCGGCAGGCGCAGCAGGGCGCCGCCACTGCTACCGGCGGGGACGTGCAGCAGCAGGCTGACCGGCTCCACCGGATCGAGGCTGGCACCGGGCAGCAGCTCCACGCGCTGCTGCTCGTCTACCTTGTGTTGCGGCGCCTCGATCACCTGGCCGTCGACGCTGATCCAGCCGCCGGTGATGTACAGGTCAGCTTCGCGGCGCGAGCAGCCGAGCAGTTCGATGACGCGTTTGGACAGACGGGTGGGTTCGCTCATGGCAGGGCTCGGACAGGCAAATGGGGGGTAGAAAGAACAAGCCCCGCCGAGGCGGGGCTTGCAGGCAGGAGGCTCAGACCAGCTCGCCCCACATGTCGTATTCATCGGCATCGACGATGCGCACGCGCACCTTGTCACCGGGCTTCACGTTGGTGGAGTCGATGAACACGCTGCCGTCGATCTCCGGAGCGTCGGCCCAGGAGCGGGCCACGGCGCCTTCGCCGTCCACTTCGTCGACCAGCACGTCCATCTCCAGGCCGATCTTGGCCTGCAGGCGTGCCGAGCTGATGGCCTGCTGGTGCGCCATGAAGCGCTCCCAGCGGTCCTGCTTGATGTCATCCGGCACCGGCTCCAGGCCCAGGTCGTTGGCCGGGGCGCCTTCCACCGGCGAGTACTGGAAGCAGCCGACACGGTCGAGCTGGGCTTCGGTCAGCCAGTCGAGCAGGTACTGGAAGTCTTCCTCGGTCTCGCCCGGGAAGCCGACGATGAAGGTGGAGCGGATGGTCAGCTCGGGGCAGATCTCGCGCCACTTCTTGATCCGGGCCAGGGTCTTGTCTTCGAAGGCCGGGCGCTTCATCGACTTGAGCACTTTCGGGCTGGCGTGCTGGAAAGGAATGTCGAGGTAGGGCAACAGCTTGCCGGCCGCCATCAGCGGGATCACGTCGTCAACGTTAGGGTAGGGGTAGACGTAGTGCAGGCGCACCCATACACCCATAGCCGACAGGGCCTCGCACAGTTCGAGCATGCGGGTCTTGACCGGCTGCCCGTTCCAGAAGTCCAGCTTGTACTTCAGGTCCACGCCGTAGGCGCTGGTGTCCTGGCTGATCACCAGCAGTTCCTTCACGCCGGCCTTGACCAGGCGCTCGGCTTCACTGAGCACGTCGCCGACCGGGCGGCTGACCAGCTTGCCGCGCATCGACGGGATGATGCAGAAGCTGCAGCTGTGGTTGCAGCCTTCGGAAATCTTCAGGTACGCGTAATGACGCGGTGTCAGCTTGATGCCCTGTGGCGGCACCAGATCGATCAGCGGGTTGTGCTCGGTTTTCGGAGGAATCACCTCGTGCACCGCACTGACCACCTGCTCGTACTGCTGCGGGCCGGTCACGGCCAGCACGCTGGGGTGCACGTCACGGATGCTGTTCTCGGCCACGCCCATGCAGCCGGTGACGATCACCTTGCCGTTCTCGGCGATCGCCTCGCCGATGGCATCCAGGGATTCGGCCTTGGCGCTGTCGATGAAGCCGCAGGTGTTGACCACTACCACGTCGGCATCCTGGTAGGTCGGCACGATCTCGTAACCTTCCATGCGCAGCTGGGTCAGGATGCGTTCGGAGTCGACGGTCGCCTTGGGGCAGCCAAGAGAGACGAAACCGACTTTGGGTGTGGCGGTGGACATGCGGGCTAACCTCTACGGGCGCCTGCGGGCGCCTCTGATCAAAAAGTGCGCAATTCTAGCGGCGCTCAGGGCGCTTGACCAGAGGCGTCTTCACCTCAATTGCGTCCGGGCAGCATGCGCGTCAGGGTGTTGTCGCGCATCACGTAGTGATGGTAAAGACCCGCGACGGCATGCAGGCCGATCAGCCAGTAGCCGGCGGTACCGGCCAGCTCGTGCAGCTCCTTGATCTGCCCGGCCAGCGCCTTGTCCGGGCCGATCAGTGCGGGAAGCTCGAGGCCGAAGAAGGGGATGGGTTTGCCGGCGGCGCTGAGGATCAGCCAGCCGGCCAGCGGGGCGCCGATCATCAGGGCGTACAGCGCCAGGTGCATCAGCTTGGCGGCCAGTGCCTGCCAGGATGGCTGCGGCGGTACGATCGCCGGCGTGCTGCCCAGGGCCCGGGCCAGCAGGCGCAGCCAGACCAGAGCGAAAACGCCGAGGCCGAGCATGAAGTGCCATTGCTTGAGCAGTTCGCGGGTATCGCTGCCCTTGGGAAAGTTGCCCTTGAGTTCGATGCAGGCGTAGACGGCGGCGATCAGGATCAGCATCAGCCAGTGCAGGCCGATGGACAGGCTTCCATAGCGTGGTGGGGTGTTCTTCCAGTTCATTCAGGCTTTCCTCGGTCAATGTCCTGCGTCTGTGGCAGGTACGCCAAGAATAGGCCGATTGCCTTAAGCGAAGCTGAGGGAGGTCAATGCCGGAAACGAAAAAGGCCACTCGATGAGTGGCCTTTTTCTGAAGGTGGTTGCGGGAGCAGGATTTGAACCTACGACCTTCGGGTTATGAGCCCGACGAGCTACCAGACTGCTCCATCCCGCGCCGGCAATTCTACGCTTGCTTGAGAGGTTGTCAATCGATTTGTTGTTTTTGATCGAAAAAGTTAATTTTTCGCCAAAGCAAAAAGGCCACTCATTGAGTGGCCTTTTCGTGAAGCTGGTTGCGGGAGCAGGATTTGAACCTACGACCTTCGGGTTATGAGCCCGACGAGCTACCAGACTGCTCCATCCCGCGTCTGTGGGGCGGCATTCTACCGGCAGATATCTTCCTGTCAACCGCTATTTGCTAGAAAACTGTTTTCAACTCAGATGCTTAGCGTCAAACGCTCGTTGGGCTTCAGGGTTCCAGGCCAGGCTGGGCAAGGCCGCGAGGCGGGTTTGCGTAGTGGTGCGTCACTGCTGTACACGTCTCCTATTTTGCCCCACCTAGCGCCGCTGGTTGAGTGACCAATCTGATAGCAGAGCCTGCTACAGCCTGTCTCTGCGTCAATCGTTCTCATCTTCGAAGCGATTTGGCATTACAAAGCCTGGACGACCATTAGGTTGAATCTGCTGTCGTAGAGAAACCACCTACAGCGCGAGGAGCTTTTCGCTGGCTACTCAGGAATGCTGTGAACCAATTCGCCGGTGGATACGACTTAGAAATCCGACCTCGAAGGCACGCCTTTCTAGAGCGCAAGGTAGGAGATCGCGCTCGGCAATCATGATCGCCCAGAGCCAGCCGCCTCGGGCGTTGTCGAGCCAGGTCTGTGCCAGTTTTGCACCTTGGTTGAATGCTTCCCTGCACTCCGTAGTCCAAATGATTTCAACACCTGGGAGGTCTTCGTGAGGTGGCAGATAGGTCATTGCACTCTTGCTCATCTCGCACCTCCTCGTGCCTCGGATAAAGCTCGGCGATAGAGCACGACCATTTCATTTAGCAACTCCAAAGCAGCGTAAGCGGCGACTCGCACGCGCAGGTCTGTTGGCTGCAAACCGTCTGCCTCGGCCAACTGATCCAATAAATTGCTGAGCATTTCACCGCGTCGTTCAGCTGCTGCTTCAGAGGCTAAGGGGGAACGTTCTGATTCACGCAGCGGGCTTCGCCGCATCGGAAAAGGTACAACACCGGATTCGAACTCAGCCATGGTTCACCTCAACATCGGAGGTGGACAGTAAGACCTGAAGCCCAAGGCGGAGCTCTTGGGTAAAAAGGGGATAGCGCATTTTCCTTATGCTCCTCAGACGATTAAGGAGCCGTCACCCGCCGTTGTCACTCGGCTATGGGTGGCGGACCGTGCGGGGGTGACAAACCGGCGTCCGAGGGAACCGGCCAGGCAAAAGCCTGCCCCACACGGTCCACCATAGAAATTAAGTAACCATGCACTTGGAGTGCTGGCTACTTAGGCTATGGCGCTACCGCGCCTCGAACGATTCGGGTTGTCACACCCGGTCGTGGGATTGACCACGACGGCCGAACTCTAGCCTGCAGGTTTCAGGATGGCAACCAGGCATGGTCTGGTTTGGATTGTGGTCATTTGCTTACAACGGAGACCCCATCATCAGGCTGAGCGAGTTAGTCAGCTGAATTGGTTGTCGAGAGTGGTCGGCAAGACTGCCAGGTCGCGTTGTTTCTTTCTACTGCTTACTGGTTGAGCAATACCTATGACGGTCTCGGTGCATAACGTCTGGTAGAACACCTCTAAGGTATTCAGCGGAGCAATATTCAGCTGTCGTCTTTCATGGGGGCATGCACGTAAAATCGACGGCCTATGAGCCAGCGAAAAATTATCCACGTCGACTGCGACTGCTTCTATGCGGCAATCGAGATGCGCGACGACCCGAGCCTGGCCAGCCGCCCGCTGGCGGTGGGCGGTTCTGCGGATCGGCGTGGGGTGATCGCCACCTGCAACTACGAGGCGCGGGCGTATGGCGTGCGCTCGGCGATGTCCTCGCGACATGCGCTGAAGCTGTGTCCTGACCTGCTGATCGTCAAACCACGTTTCGAGGCCTATCGCGCGGTTTCCCGCGAGATCCACGCCATCTTCCGCCAGTTCACCGATCTGATCGAGCCGCTGTCGCTGGACGAGGCCTACCTCGATGTCAGCGACTCGCCGCATTTTTCCGGCAGTGCCACACGCATCGCCCAGGAAATCCGCCGTCGCGTGGCGCAGGAGCTGCACATCACCGTATCGGCGGGCGTGGCGCCGAACAAGTTCCTGGCCAAGATCGCCAGTGACTGGCGCAAGCCCAACGGGCTGTTCGTCATCACGCCGGATCAGGTCGACGACTTCGTCGCCGAGTTGCCGGTGAACAAGCTGCACGGGGTCGGCAAGGTCACGGCGGACAAGCTGACGCGTCTGGGCATCCGCACCTGCATGGACCTGCGCGACTGGAACAAGCTGGCGCTGGTGCGTGAGTTCGGCAGTTTCGGCGAGCGCCTGTGGCGCCTGGCGCATGGCATCGACGAGCGCGCCGTGCAGGTGGACAGCCGGCGCCAGTCATTGAGCGTCGAGCACACCTTCGATCAGGACCTGCCGGACCTGGAGAGTTGCCTGCAGAGGTTGCCGGCGCTGCTCGAGGAAATGAACGGTCGCCTGCTGCGTCTGGACGCCAGCTATCGGCCGGACAAGCCCTTCGTCAAGGTCAAGTTCCATGACTTCACCCAGACCACCCTGGAGCAGGCGGGCGCCAGCCTCGATCTGGACAGTTACCGGCTGCTGCTGAGCAACGCCTTCGCCCGGGGCGAGAGGCCCGTGCGTCTGCTTGGGGTCGGCGTTCGCCTGCACGACATGCGTGGGCGCCAGGAACAGCTGGATCTGTTCGCCTGACAGGAAGCGGGGCGCTCAGCGACAACGGCGTTGTCGCTGAGCGCCGTCTAAAGTGGTCTCACTCGGCCCAGAGGCGGATCGGCTTGCCGCTGGCCGGCCACAGTTGCAGCTGGCCGATGGCGTTGAAGTCCCAGCGCTGCACCTGGCCCAATGCGGCAAGGAAGCGCTGCTCCTGCTCCATCAGGGCCGGGGCGCACAGCTTGCGCGTGCTGCCGGGGGCCTCGAAGCGCAGGTGTTCGCCAGCCAGCGTGTAACCGGCGAACCAGTGGTTGCAGCCCGCGTTGCCGTGGGCACGACCGTCGGCGGCGAAGGTGATGGTCAGGTGGCTGCGGTCGATCAGCGGGCGTTCACCGATCCATTCGACGCGGTAACTGTGCTCGGTTTCCAGTTGCGGTGCATCGCTGGCGCAACCGACCAGCGTCGTTGTCAGCAGGGCGAGGGGCAGGGCGCGGTGCATGGTCAGGCCTCCTGGCAGGTGCGGCACAGATGACGGCCGGCGTCGTTGCGCCAGCCCAGTTCGGCGATGCGCGCCTCGGCAGCCGGGCCCTGGGCGGCCTTGCCAAGCGCCGCGTCGACAGCGAATTCGAAATCCAGCTGCTTGCCGCAGCCATCGCAGTTGACCTGCCAGTTGTGGATGGCCAGCTCCTTGAACTGCGGGCCTTTGCACACGGCCAGCCATTGGCCGGGCGGATTGATCAGGTGACGGACCTTCTCCACCTGCAGGCGCATGTGCAGGTCACGGCTGCCCTTGAGGGTGACCAGCAGGACGTCGTTGGCCTGGATCGAGCCGCCGTTGCCGGTGACCTGGTAGCGGCCCGGCGCCAGCGCGCGGCATTCGGTGAGGGTGTGTTGCGGGTTGAGCAGGGTGTAGCGGAAATCGTGTTCGGCCATGGGTCCTCCGGATCAGCCGGCATGCTATCACGCGCCGGCCTTGACCTCATTGCCCGGCGTGCCCGCGACCCAGGCGGCGATGTTGTCCAGCGTGGTGCGGGCGATGGCGCCGAGCGCTTCGCGGGTCAGAAAGGCCTGATGCGCGGTGATGATGACGTTGGGGAAGGTCAGCAGCCGGGCCAGGGTGTCGTCCTGCAGCGGGCGGTCGGAGTGATCCTCGAAGAACAGCTCGGATTCCTCTTCATAGACATCCAGCCCCAGGTAGCCGAGCTGGCCGCTCTTCAGCGCGGCGATCAGCGCGGGTGCGTCGACCAGCGCACCACGGCCGGTATTGATCAGCATCACGCCGGGTTTCATCTGCGCCAGGCGGGTGCTGTCGATCAGGTGGTGGCTGGCCTCGGTCAGCGGGCAGTGCAGGCTGAGGATGTCGCTGCCGGCGATCACTTCATCGAGCGTGGCCTGACGGGCGCCGAGGGCCTCGAGCCCGGCCAGCGGGTAGGGGTCGTAGATCAGTACCTGGCAGCCGAAGCCGTGCATGATGCGGGCGAACGCCTGGCCGATCTTGCCGCCTCCGACCACGCCCACGGTCTTGCCGTGGAGGTCGAAGCCGGTCAGCCCATGCAGGGAGAAATCACCTTCGCGGGTACGGTTGAAGGCGCGATGGATGCGCCGGTTCAGGGCCAGCACCAGGGCAGCGGCGTGTTCGGCCACCGCGTGCGGCGAGTAGGCCGGCACCCGCACCACCGGTAGCCCCAGGCGTTGCGCTGCCTGCAGGTCGACATGGTTGTAGCCGGCCGAACGCAGGGCGATCAGGCGTGTGCCCTGGGCGGCCAGGCGCTCCAGCACCGGGGCGGAGAGCTCGTCGTTGATGAAGGCGCAGACCACCTCGCTGCCAGCGGCCAGCGCCGAGCTGTCCAGGGTCAGGCGCGCCTCGTGAAAGTGCAGCTGCCAGTCGGATGGCGCGCCGGCGGCGATGAAGGATTCCCGGTCGTAGGGCTTGCTGCTGAACAGGCAGATACGCATGGCGGTTCCTCAGGCACTCTGCGCCGCGGCTTCGGTGAGGCGGGAAATGGCGGCATCCAGCTCGTCCAGGGCCTGCTGCGCTTCCGGGTCATCCTGTTTCAGCAGCGTCTCGCTACGCTGGCAGGCCGCGCGCAGTTGCGGCACGCCGCAGTAGCGTGTCGCGCCGTGCAGGCGGTGCACGCGCTCGATCAGCGCCGTGCGCTCGCCGGCTTCCCGGGCCTGGCGGATGGCCTGGCGATCACCCGGCAGGCCGGCCAGCAGCATGCTCAGCATGTCTGCGGCCAGGTCGGCCTTGCCGGCGGCCAGGCGCAGCCCTTCTTCGGCGTCGAGCACCTTGCTCTGGGATTGCACCGGCGCCGGCGGGGCGGCCTTGCTGGCCGGCTGGTTGCGCAGGTTCAGGCCGGTCCATTTCAGCACCACCTGGGCCAACTGGCGTTCGTTGATCGGCTTGGTCAGGTAGTCGTCCATGCCGCTCTGCAGCAGGGCGCGTTTTTCGTTGGCCAGGGCATGGGCGGTCAGGGCGATGATCGGGGTGGCGCTGTGCCCCTGTTCGTTCTCCCAGTAGCGGATGGCTTCCGTGGCCTCGCGGCCGTCCATGCCGGGCATCTGCACGTCCATGAACACCAGGTCGAAATTGCCGTGCTTGACCGCATCGATCGCCGCGTAGCCGCTGTCCACCGCCGTGACCTGGGCGCCCATGTCATCGAGCAGGGTACGCACCAGCAGCAGGTTGGCCGGGTTGTCGTCGACGCAGAGGATGTGCGGCCGGCGCGTGTCGTTGATCAGCAGCGGTTCGTTGAGCGGGCGCTGCGGGTTGACCAGTTCGACCAGCGCCTTGTGCAGCTTGCGCGTGCAGGGCGGCTTGGCCTGCAACTGGGTGTAGGCATCTGGCAGCGTGCTGTGGAAGGTCCCCAGCTCGGTGGTCGGGCAGAGCACCAGGGCCTTGCAGCCAAGGCGGTCGAGCTCCTGAATGCGCTGGCCGAGGGTGTCGGGTGGCATCTGCCCGGCGGTGATGCCCAGGACTGCCAGGGTCAGCGATCGCGTCTGATGCTGCTGGGTGCTGACGGCATCGAACAGCGCGCCGGCATCGGCGAAGCTCTCCACTTCCAGGCCGCAGTCCTCCAGCTGGTGGGCCAGGGCCTGACGCGCCAGTTCATGGCTTTCGAGAATGGCCACGCGATGACCGAGCAGCGCGGTACGGGGCAGGTCCTCGGCATCGTCGCGTGCCTTGGGCAGTGCCAGGCTGATCCAGAATTCCGAGCCTTCACCCGGGGTGCTGTCGACGCCGATCTCGCCGCCCATCTGTTCGATCAGGCGCTTGGAGATCACCAGGCCGAGGCCGGTGCCGCCGGTCTGCCGGGTCAGCGAGTTGTCGGCCTGGCTGAAGGCCTGGAACAGCGCGCGCAGCTCCTCGTCCGACAGGCCGATGCCGGTGTCCATCACGCTGATGCGCAGTTGCGCGCTGTCGGGGCTTTCGTCCTCGACCATCGCGCGCATGACGATGGTGCCTTCGCGGGTGAACTTGATCGCGTTGCTGACCAGGTTGGTGAGCACCTGCTTGAGGCGCTGCGGGTCGCCGCGCAGGGCCAGCGGGGTATCGCGATAGATCAGGCTGACCAGCTCCAGCTGCTTCTCGTGGGCGGCGGGCGCGAGGATGGTCAGGGTGTCCTGGAGCAGGTCACGGAGGTTAAAGGGAATCGACTCCAGCGCCAGTTTGCCCGCCTCGATCTTGGAGAAGTCGAGGACCTCGTTGATGATGCCGAGCAGGCTGTCGGCGGACTTCTCGATGGTCGTCAGGTAGTCCTGCTGGCGCGGGCTTAGTTCGCTTTTCTGCAGCAGGTTGGTGAAACCCAGGATGCCGTTGAGCGGCGTGCGGATCTCGTGGCTCATGTTGGCGAGGAATTCCGACTTGATGCGGCTGGCTTCCAGCGCCTCCTTGCGGGCGAAGTCCAGTTCGATGTTCTGGATCTCGATGGTCTCCAGGTTCTGCCGGACGTCTTCGGTGGCCTGTTCGATACTGTGCTGCAGCTCTTCCTGGGCATTCTGCAGGGCTTCGGCCATGCGGTTGATGCCGGCTGCCAGCTCGTCCATCTCGTGGCTGCCCAGTGGCGGCAAGCGGGTTTCCAGGTTGCCGTCCTTGAGCTGGGCGACACCGGCCTTGATCGCACGCAGCGGTTCATTGATGGTGCGGCTCATGCGCAGGGCGAGCAGGGCGGTGACGGCCAGGCCGCCGACGATCAGCAGCAGGCTGGCGAACAGGCTGCGGTAGCCGCTGAGCAGCGTGCCCTGGTGCGACAGCTCCAGTTCCACCCAGCCGAGCAGCTGCGGAGGCTTTTCCGTTTCGCTCACGTCGCTGAGCACCAGGTGCTGGTCGTAGACCGGAAGCAGGAACCGCGTGGCGTCCTGGCCGCTGAGCAGGCTGATCTCGGTCTGGCTGTCGGGGGCGGGGTTGAGCATGCTGGGGCCGGCATGCGCCAGGGCCGTGCGCTCCGGTGCGAGGAAGCTGACCACGCGCACGTCGGGGTGGTCCAGCGCCTGCTGGGCGATGCGCTCGAGCAGGGCCTTGTTCTGTTGCTGCAGGGCCGGTGCGGCCAAGGGCGCCAGGTGTTCGACCAGCATCTCCCCACGCTGCAGCAGTTGCGCCTGCAGGTTGGACAGCTGCACCCAGGTGAAATAGCCGCCCAGGACCAGAGCCAGCAGGCTGGTGGGAAGCAGGGTGAGCAGCAGTACACGCCCTTTGATGCCGAGATCCTTGAACACGATGTCTCTCCGTAATGACATCCGCGCAGTGTAGCGATTCGGCGCGACGGAATCTTCAGGTGAGCGGTTGTCGTTTAGGAGGTAGAATTATTCTCATTTTATTCCGTGGTCCCCGATGATGGCTCATTCTCCCGTGTCTGCCCGCATTCTCGCCGTCGAAGATGACCCCCTGCTGGCCAGCCACCTGCAGGCCGACCTGATGCGCCGCGGCTATGAGGTGACCCTCAGCCACGATGGCAGCGAGGGGCTGAGCCTGGCCGAGCGCGAGGACTTCGACCTGGTGTTGATGGACATCATGCTGCCGGGCACCAACGGCCTGGAGGCCCTGCAGCGTTTGCGCCAGCGTCGCCGGGTGCCGGTGTTGCTGATGTCGGCGCTGGGCGACGAGCAGAACCGCATCGCCGGCTTCAGCCAGGGGGCGGACGACTATTTGCCCAAGCCGTTCAGCCTGGGTGAGCTGAGCGTGCGGATCGAAGCGATCCTGCGCCGCGTGGCCTACGAACGGCACGAGCAGCAGGCCCCCAGGAGCGACGAGGGGCTGAGCTTCGACGAGGGACGTAGCGATGTCTCGCATGCCGGGCAGTGGGCCGGACTGACACCCAGCGAGTACCGGGTGCTGGAGCTGCTCTGGCGCAACCGCGAGGAAGTCCTGAGCAAACCCTTCCTCTATCAGCAGGCGTTGCGTCGCGCCTATGCCCAGCATGATCGCAGCCTGGACATGCATGTCAGCCACGTGCGTCGCAAGCTGCAGGCCATCGGCTATGCCGATGCGCGGGTGGACACCGCCTGGGGCAAGGGCTACGTGATGGTGCAGGTCAGCCCATGAGCCTGCCGGGGCGGCACTCGCTGCTGTGGAAACTGAGCGGTGCACTGGCGCTGTTCTGCCTGTTGCTGGTCAGCCTGCATGTCGATATCGGTCGCCTCCTGCTGCAGAACACTTCCTACCTGTCTGACTCGACCAAGGCGGTGCTCGGTGATTATGCGCACGCCGCCGAGCGTGCCTGGCGTGAAGACGGGGCCGAGGGCGTCGATGGTTTTCTGCGGGCATTGCGCGAACGCGAGCAGGTCTGGGCGGTGGTGGTCGACGCCGAGCTGCGTTCGCTGTCCTCGCAGCCGCTGGACGGGGAGGCGCGGCAGCGCCTGGATTTCGTGCGTGCGCTCGATTTTTCCGTCGGACGCCCCGGGGGCACTCCGGCGTTTTCCATTCCGTTCAGCGACGACCAGGCGCGCCTGATCATGGAGCTGCCGCAGCGCCTGAACCCGCGTCGCTACAACGACATCTGGGAAGCCCTGCTGCAGCGGGTGCTGCCGGCCGTGCTCGCGGTATTGCTCGGCCTGCTGTTGTACCGCGTGCTGATCGCGCCGCTGGCGATCCTGCGCCGCCAGGCGGTGGCACTGAGTGCCGGCGACCTGGATGCCCGGGTCGGTCCCGGGGTGGGCGGCCGCCAGGACGAGCTGGGAGAGCTGGCGCGGACCTTCGATCACATGGCCGGGCGTCTGCAGAATACGCTGACCTTTCAGCGTCAGCTGCTGCGTGACCTGTCGCACGAGCTGCGCACCCCGCTGAGCCGGCTGCGTGTCGCCGGCGAGCACGAGCAGGATATCGTCGCCCTGCGCCAGCGCCTGGAGCGTGAGGTCGAGGGCATGGAGAAGCTGATCGGCGACACCCTCGAGCTGGTCTGGCTGGATACCGAACGGCCCAGCCTGCCGCTGGAGCCGATCGATATCGGCCGGCTCTGGGAAGTGCTGCGCGAGAATGCCGGCTTCGAGTCGGGCTGGGACATCCAGCGCTTGCCCTGCGATCTGCCAGCCGACTGCATCGTGCGCGGGCACCTCAACGGCCTGGCGCAGGCGCTGGAGAACGTGTTGCGCAACGCGATTCGCCACTCCCCCGAGGGCGGGGTGGTGCGCCTGAGCGGTCGGCGCGAAGGGGATCATTGGTGGCTGTGTGTCGAGGACCAGGGGCCAGGCGTGCCGCAACAGGCGCTGGAAGCGATCTTTCGTCCCTTCACCCGCCTCAACGCGGCGCGCCCAGGTGGCGATGGCTACGGTCTCGGTCTGGCCATCGCGCGCAGCATGGTGCAACTG
Organism: Pseudomonas sp. REST10; assembly: GCF_029542605.1. Lineage (NCBI taxonomy): Bacteria > Pseudomonadati > Pseudomonadota > Gammaproteobacteria > Pseudomonadales > Pseudomonadaceae > Pseudomonas > Pseudomonas sp. REST10. The sequence continues at coordinate 2,147,167 of NZ_CP035677.1, forward strand.
CAGGGCGGCCAGTTGTGGGCAGAGAGCCCGGAAGCGGGGTTGCGCATCCATCTGCGCCTGCCGGCGGCCCCTGGCGAGTCCGCACCTCAGCAGCAGGCGCCAGTGGCGGCCCAGGCGGATTCGGCGCTCGGTTGACTCACCTGACTGGGCTGCGCCAGCCGGTTATCGACCTGGATACGGCGACCGCCACGCGAACCCGGTGACGGCTTGACGATGCGTCTGTGCATGGACATCCGCCCTGCGTGCAGGGCGGGTCCCGTCGCCTCAGAAGTTCTGCGTCAGGCCGAACACGTAGCGCCGGCCATCGAGGTTGTAGGCGAAGTCCTCATCGGTGGTGACCTCTTTGTTGGTGACGTTGTAGATACCGAACTTGAGGCTCAGGTCGCGGCTGGGTTTGTACACCAGGCCGACGTCGGCGAAGGTGTAGGCGGGGTAGGTCACGCCGTTGCTGCTGGAGCCACTGGTGCCGGTCTGCCAGCGGCCGGAGGTCTCGCCACGGTAGTTGATCTGGGTCCACAGGTTCAGTTTCTCGCTCGCCTGCCAGTCCAGCGAGGCATTGAACATGTGCTTGGCCACGTCGTTGAGCGGCTCTCCCTTGTACTGCCCGGACTTCTGCTCGGTGCTGGTGTAGGTGTAGCTGTGGCGGTAGGTGAGGTTGTCGAGAATCTGGTAGTCGAGGGTGAACTCGACGCCTCTCAGCTCGGCCTCGTCGACGTTCTCGTAGGCGGTATACCCGTACTGGTGGGCGGGGTAGGTGGTGCCGTTGTAGGTACAGGCGACGTTCTGGGCGCAGATGCGGCCGGTGCGGTTGATCTTGTCCTCGTAGTCGATCTGGTAGACGGTCAGGGTGCTGCTGAGGCCCAGGTCGAAGTTCTCGTAGCCGATCCCCAGTTCGCGGTTGACGCTGGTTTCCGGGATCAGATCGGGGTTGCCGATGATCACCCCGCCCCTCGAGGTGGCGCCGTAGTCGGTGGCGCTCTGGCGCAGGGCCGGCGCCTTGTAGCCGGTGGTCACGCCGCCCTTGAGGGTGAAGTTGTCATTCAGGCGATAGACCGCGTAGACCTTCGGGCTGAACTCGCTGCCATAGGCCTGGTTGTCATCGAAACGACCGCTCAGGGTCAGGGTCAGGGCATCGGTCAGGCTCCAGTTGTCCTCCAGGAACAGGGAGTTCTGGTAGCGATCCATCTCCACCACCGCGTTGGCGTCCGCCACCACCGGCTCGCGCAGCCCGCTGCTGGCGCCGTCCTCGAGCTTCTCGTACTTGTGCGTCAGGCCCGCGGTGAGGGCGTGCGAGCCGGCGAAGTAGGTCGCCTGGGTATTGGCCGTCAGCACGCTGTACTCGATGCCTTCACCGGTCGTGGCGTTCAGGCGGCTGAGGTTCTCGGAGTGGTCGTAATTGATGTAGCTGTCGCTCAGCAGGTTGCCGTAGCGGCCTTCGTGGGTGATCGCGTACGTGCGCTGGATCGAGTCGGTGAAGGTGGCGTCGTCCGCCTGGGGCAGGCTCTTGCCGGGGTTGGCCCAGCGCCGTTGGCGGCCCTCGTTGTAGTTGAAGGTGACGAGGTTCTGTTCATCGATGTTCCAGCCCAGCTTGCCGCCAGCGTTGCTGCGTCTGTAGCGCGGGTCGGTGGCGCCGCTGTCGTCCTCCCCGATGAGGTGGCTCTCATCCTGGTGCAGGAACGAGCCATTGAGCTGCAGGGACAGCACATCGCGGATCAGCGGCGCATTCAGGTAGGCGCTGGTCTGGTAGCCATCCTCGTTGACGTCGTTCTTGCTGTCGGCCATCGAGTATTCGGCGGTGATGCTGCCACCGAACTCGTTGTGGATCCGCTTGGTGATGATGTTGACCACGCCGCCCATGGCGTCGGAGCCATAGAGCGAGGATGCCGGGCCGCGGATGACCTCGATACGCTCGATGGCCTCGATCGGCGGCAGGAAGTTGATCGGCGTGCCCGCCTGGGTGCCGTTCAGGCCGAAGGCGTCGTTGCCCTGCACCGGACGGCCATCGATCAGGAACAGGGTGTAGCCGGCCGTCATGCCGCGGATCATGATCGAGCGCTCGACGCCGCCCCCGGCGATCTGCACGCCGGCGACATTCTTCAGCGCATCGGTGACATCGGTATAGGAGCGCTTTTTCAGCTCTTCGGCCGAGATCACGCTGATGCTGGCCGGCGCATCCTTGATGCTCTGCTCGAAGCCCGAGGCGGTCACGACCACGTCATTGAGCTTCACCTGATCGGATGCCTGCGCGGCGGCGGTCGTGCAGGCGACCGAGGTCAGTGCGACGGCCAGCAGGGTTTTCTGGAACTGTGGGTTGCAACGAGCAGTGAACGGGTGGCGCGTGCGTGACATGCGAATAGCTCCTACGGAAATCAGGATGGCCCGGGTGTCGGCGTGCTTGCAGAGCGACGGCGCGTCTCCGGCGGCGCAGGGCAGATCGTCCCGGCGGCTGTTCGGAGGCGTGACGCGATACGGGCGAGTGCTGCTGGGGCGCCCATGTCCGGGCAGGTCTTGCCGCTGGCAATCTGCCGGTAAGCTGCGGACAGGTCGCAAATGATATGAATACTCATCTGCGAGTAAATGTGATTTACAAACTATACATTTGCACTTTGTAAATTCTGCGCACCCCGGCAGCCCTGCACAGCAGAGGGCTCGTGGGCCTGGTTCCGGCGAGGTGTAAATCCGAATGCGGCTCAATATCAATTGCAAAATCGCTGCTGTACCCTCGACGGCGCCTGGGCGGGGCGCATGCAGCCGAGGCGACGCCCGCATGCGGCGTACGCGCCCGCTACCTGTCCATTGCAACGAGGAGAGTGAGATGTCGTCGCTTCGCTCCGCCGTGACCCACCTGGTCGCCGCGTTCGCCCTGCTGGCCCTGGCGTCTGCCCATGGCGCCTATCCACTGACGGTCAATCATGCGCAGGGTGGCCTGACGCTGAACGAGGTTCCCAAACGGGTTGCCGTGTTCGACCTGGCCACCCTGGATACGCTGGATGCACTCGGCGTGTCGGCGGCCGGGGTGCCGCGGATGGCCGGCCCCGAGTACCTGAAAGACGCCTACGCGGGGCGTGAGGCGGCCAATGTCGGCACCCTGTTCGAGCCGGACTACGCTGCGCTGGAAGCCCTCCGCCCGGACCTGATCATCATTGCCGGGCGTTCCAGTGGCGCTTACGCGAAACTCGCGCAGCTGGCGCCGACCCTCGACCTGAGCATCGCGCCGGATGCCTTCGTCGCCGGGGTGCGGCAGAACCTGCGGCTGCTGGGCGACATCTTCGACCGCCAGGCACGGGCCGCCCGGCTGGATGCCGAGCTGCAACAGGCGCTGGCGGCGACGCACGAGAAGAACCAGGGGCTCGCTACGCTGACGCTGTTCACCGTCAACGATGCGCTGATGGTGCATGCGCCAGGCGAGCGTTTCGGCATGCTCGCCGAGGTGCTGGGCACGACGTCCGTTGCCCCGCCGGTCGACCCGGCATCCCTGCCGCAGGGCCGCCCGGCGCCCGGTTCGCCAGAGGCCATGCAGCTGCGCGAACGGCACAAGGCGCGCCTGGCTGCCGCCCTGCAGGCCGAGCCGGACTGGCTGGTGATCCTGGATCGCGGTGCCGCGACCGGTGGCGAAGGCAAGGCGGCGCAGACGCTCGCCGCGCACCCGGCTGTCGCCGCCAGTACGGCCTGGACCCAGGGCCGGGTGTTCTATCTCGATCCGGCCACTTGGTACATCGCCACGGGGGGGTATCAGGGACTGATGAAGACCCTGGAGGATTTCGCGGCGGCGCGGTGAAGCCAGCGCCTGCCGCTGCGGGCATCGGCTTCATCACGCCCTGACATGGATCATGGCGTGATGAAGCCACGGGTTCGGCGTATCATGACGCCCCTTTGCGTCAGTCTGGATTCGCACACCCCATGAGCCTGCAATTCCCCACCATCGCCGACTGCATCGGCAATACGCCTCTGGTGCGCCTGCAACGCCTGGCTGGCGAGACCAGCAACACCCTGCTGGTCAAGCTGGAAGGCAACAACCCGGCCGGGTCGGTCAAGGATCGCCCGGCGCTGTCGATGATCAACCGTGCCGAGCTGCGTGGCGACATCCAGCCAGGCGACACCCTGATCGAAGCCACCAGCGGCAACACCGGCATCGCCCTGGCGATGGCGGCGGCGATCAAGGGTTACAAGATGATCCTGATCATGCCCGACAACTCCACTGCCGAGCGCAAGTGGGCGATGACCGCCTACGGCGCCGAGCTGATTCTGGTCAGCAAGGAGGAGGGCATGGAGGGCGCGCGTGACCTGGCGGAGAAACTGCAGGCCGAAGGCCGTGGCAAGGTGCTCGACCAGTTCGCCAACGGCGACAACCCCGAGGCGCACTACAGCGGCACCGGCCCGGAAATCTGGCGCCAGACCGGCGGAACCATCACCCACTTCATCAGCTCGATGGGCACCACCGGCACCATCATGGGGACCTCGCGCTACCTCAAGGAGCAGAACCCGGCGATCCAGATCGTCGGCCTGCAACCGCAGGAAGGCTCGGCCATTCCCGGCATCCGTCGCTGGCCGCAGGAATACCTGCCGAAGATCTACCAGGCCGAGCGTGTCGATCAGGTGATGGACATGGGCCAGGCCGAGGCCGAGCACGTGATGCGGCGCCTGGCGCGTGAAGAAGGCATCTTCTGCGGCGTTTCCTCCGGCGGTTCGGTGGCCGGCATGCTGCGCCTGTCGCAGCAGGTGGAGAACGCCGTGCTGGTGGCGATCATCTGCGACCGCGGCGACCGCTACCTGTCCACTGGCGTTTACGAAGAACCGACGAACTGATGGCCAGACGCAGCTCCAACCTGCGCTTCCAGCCCAGCGGCGGCAGTCGGGCGACGCAGGTACCGGTCGGCAAGAAGCAGAAACTCACCATCGAGCGGCTGGCGGGTGACGGTCGCGGCATCGCCTTCGAGGCCGGGCGCACCTGGTTCGTCAGCGGTGCCCTGGCTGGCGAAGAGGTCGAGGCGCGGGTGCTGAGCGCGCGCAGCCAGACCGTCGAGGCCCGTGCCGAACGCATCATCGCCGCCAGCAGCGAACGACGCGTCGCGCCCTGTGCGCATGCCGAGCGCTGCGGCGGCTGCAACCTGCAGCACCTGCCTCATGCCGAGCAGCTTGCCCTGAAACAGCGCACGCTGGCCGAGCAGCTGTCGCGCCTGGGTGGCGTGCAGCCGGAGGCGTGGGCGGCGCCGCTGGTCGGCCCCGAGCTGGCCTACCGGCGCCGGGCACGCGTTGCCGTGCGCTGGGATGTCAAGGCGCGTCAGCTGCAGGTCGGGTTCCGCGCCGAGGCCAGCCAGGAGATCGTCGCCATCGATGACTGCCCGGTACTGGTACAGCCCTTGCAACCCATTTTCCAGGCATTGCCGGCGCTGCTGCACAGCCTGGAGAAACCCCAGGCAGTCGGTCACGTCGAGCTGTTCAGTGGCACCGCCGAAGCCGTCCTGCTGCGGCATACCGCAGCGCTGACCGATGCCGATCTGGCCCGTCTGCGCCGCTTCTGTCACGAGCATGCCGCGCAGCTCTGGTTGCAGGGCGACGGGCAGCCACAGGCGGACGACGCGGCCGCCGAACTGGGCTTCGAGCTGCCGCGCTGGCAGCTGCGACTGGCCTATCGCCCCGGGGATTTCGTGCAGGTCAACGGTCCGGTCAACGAGGCGATGGTCGCGCAGGCGCTAGACTGGTTGGCAGTGCAGGCGGATGAACGCGTGCTGGATCTGTTCTGCGGGCTGGGCAATTTCGCCCTGCCGCTGGCGCGTCAGGCTGCCGAGGTGGTGGCCGTGGAAGGGGGCGAGGCGATGGTGGCGCGAGCCGCCGCCAACGCCGCGAACAATGGCCTGGGCAATGCGCACTTTTTTCGTGCCGACCTGTCCAAGCCGCTGGCCGACGAGGCCTGGGCGCGCGGCGGTTTCTCCGCGGTGCTGCTCGACCCGCCGCGCGACGGTGCGCTGCAGGTCGTGCTCGGCATGCGCGAGCTGGGCGCCCGGCGCCTGGTCTATGTATCCTGCAACCCGACCACCCTGGCGCGCGATGCCGCCGAACTGGTCCGGCAGGGATACCGCCTGCGACGTGCCGGGATTCTCGACATGTTCGCGCAGACCGCGCATGTCGAGGCGATGGCGTTATTCGAGATAGCCGAGCCTTAGGTTCGGGACAAGGCGGCACGTTCGGTGTCGCAGGGATGTGCAGGATGCACGTTCTTTCAGTTAATCCGACCGGCTCAGAGAAGGCCGGCGACTGCTCGGTGCGGCGTATGCGCACCGTAGGGAAGGTAAGACGATGGTTCAGGTGAGAGCGCATCAGCCAGTCAACGATGACGGCAGCATCAATCTCGAGGCCTGGTTGGATCATGTCACCAGCGTCGACCCGGCGCTGGATCGTCAGGCACTGCACGAGGCCTGCGAGTTCGCCCGCGATCTGGAGCAGCAGGCCAACACCACCCCGCATCACTGGAGCGAAGGCGGCTCGACCTTCCGTGCCGGCCTCGACATCGCGGAAATCCTCGCCGATCTCAAGCTCGATCAGGATTCCCTGGTCGCCGCGATCATCTATCGCGGCGTACGCGAGGGCAAGATCACCCTGGCTGCGGTGCACCAGCGCTTCGGCCCGGTGGTGGCCAAGCTGATCGAAGGCGTGCTGCGCATGGCGGCGATCAGCGCCAGTATCAACCCGCGCGAATCGGTGGTGGTCGGCTCGCAGACGCAGGTGGAGAACCTGCGCAAGATGCTTGTGGCCATGGTCGACGACGTGCGCGTGGCACTGATCAAGCTGGCCGAGCGCACCTGCGCGATTCGCGCGGTCAAGGAGGCCGACGAAGAGAAGCGCCAGCGGGTGGCGCGCGAGGTGTTCGACATCTATGCGCCGCTGGCCCACCGCCTCGGCATCGGCCATATCAAGTGGGAACTGGAGGACCTGTCCTTCCGTTACCTGGAGCCCGACCAGTACAAGCAGATCGCCAAGCTGCTGCACGAGCGTCGTCTGGATCGCGAGCAGTACATCAACGACGCCATGGATCACCTGCGCCAGGAGCTGGAAGCCACCGGCATCAAGGCCGACATCAGCGGCCGGGCGAAACATATCTATTCGATCTGGCGCAAGATGCAGCGCAAGGGCCTGCAGTTCAGCCAGATCTACGACGTGCGCGCGGTGCGTGTGCTGGTGCCGGAGGTGCGCGACTGCTACACCACGCTGGGTATCGTGCACACCCTGTGGCGGCACATTCCCAAGGAGTTCGACGACTACATCGCCAACCCCAAGGAGAACGGCTACCGCTCGCTGCACACCGCCGTGCTCGGCCCGGAAGGCAAGGTGCTGGAGGTGCAGATCCGCACCCACGCCATGCACGAGGAGGCCGAGCTGGGCGTCTGCGCACACTGGCGCTACAAGGGCACCGACGTCAAATCCGGCTCCAACCACTACGAAGAGAAGATTTCCTGGCTGCGTCAGGTCATCGAGTGGCACGAGGAACTGGGCGACATCGGCGGCCTGGCCGAGCAGCTGCGCGTCGACATCGAGCCGGACCGGGTCTACGTGTTCACGCCCGACGGCCATGCCATCGACCTGCCCAAGGGCGCCACGCCACTGGACTTCGCCTACCGCGTGCACACCGAGATCGGCCACAACTGCCGTGGCGCCAAGATCAACGGGCGCATCGTGCCGCTGACCTACAGCCTGCAGACCGGCGAGCAGGTGGAGATCATCACCAGCAAGCAGGGCTCGCCGAGCCGCGACTGGCTCAACCCCAACCTGGGCTACGTCACCACCAGCCGGGCGCGGGCGAAGATCGTGCACTGGTTCAAGCTGCAGGACCGCGACCAGAACGTCGCGGCCGGCAAGCAACTGCTCGAACGCGAGCTGGCACGCCTGGCGCTGCTCGGCGTGGACTTCGACAAGCTGGCGGAAAAGGCCAACCTGAAGACCGCCGAGGACCTGTTCGCGGCCATGGGCGCAGGCGATGTGCGCCTGGCCCATGCGGTCAACCTGGCCCAGCAGCTGGTCGAGCCGGAGCGCAGCAGCGAGCAGCTCGAGCTGATCCCGCGCAAGGCCCAGGGCTTCAAGCCGGGCAAGCGTGGCGACATCCAGATCCAGGGGGTCGGCAACCTGCTGACGCAGATGGCCGGTTGCTGCCAGCCACTGCCGGGCGATCCCATCGTCGGCTACATCACCCTGGGGCGCGGCGTCACCATTCACCGCCAGGACTGCCCGACGGCGCTGCAACAGGCCGGGCGCGAGCCGGAACGGATGATCCAGGTGAGCTGGGGCCCGGTGCCGGTGCAGACCTACCCGGTGGAGATCGTCATCAAGGCCTACGACCGCTCCGGTCTGCTGCGTGACGTGACCCAGGTGCTGCTCAACGAGAAGCTCAACGTGCTGGCGGTCAACACCCGCTCGAACAAGGAGGACAACACCGCCTCCATGTCGATCACCGTGGAGATCCCCGGCCTGGATGCGCTCGGCCGCCTGCTGGCGCGTATCGGCCAGTTGCCCAACATCATCGAGGCGCGCCGTCACCGCGCCAATTGAGCGGCAGGCCTCTAGCAACAAGCCGCAAGTGAAAGGTGGTCCGCCGCTTTCTCTTGTGGCTTGAAGCTTTCAGCTTGCCGCCCAGGAGTTTCCATGTACCAACTCGACGACCTGCTGCACCTCATGGCGCGCCTGCGTGACCCGCAGCACGGCTGCCCCTGGGACCTCAAGCAGAGCTACGCGAGCATCGTGCCTTACACCCTGGAAGAGGCCTACGAGGTCACCGATGCCATCGAGCGCGGCGACTTCGCGCATCTGCCGGGGGAACTCGGCGACCTGTTGTTCCAGGTGGTCTACTACAGCCAGCTGGCGCAGGAGGAGGGGCGTTTCGACTTCGCCAGGGTGGTCGATGGCATCACCGCCAAGCTGATCCGCCGGCACCCGCACGTGTTTCCCGACGGCGACCTGTATGGCGCGCCGGATGCAGCCAGGCTGCAGGAGGCGGCGGTCAAGCAGCGCTGGGAGGAGCTCAAGGCCGAGGAGCGTGCCGAGAAGGCCGCCGTGCCCGAGCAGCTGTCCCTGCTCGATGACGTGCCGACCGCGTTGCCGGCGCTGAGCCGCGCGGCCAAGCTGCAGAAGCGTGCGGCGCAGGTCGGCTTCGACTGGCCCGAGGCCCTGCCGGTGGTGGACAAGGTGCGCGAGGAGCTGGACGAAGTGCTGGAGGCCATGAGCGAGAACGATGCCGAGGCGGTGGCCGAGGAAATCGGCGATCTGCTGTTCGTCGTCACCAACCTGGCGCGTCACCTCAAGGTCGATCCCGAGGCTGCGCTGCGCGCCGCCAATGGCAAGTTCGAGCGGCGCTTCCGCTTCATCGAGCAGAGCGTGCGCGAAGCCGGACGGTGTCTGGATGGCTGCTCGCTGGAGGAGCTGGACGCGCTCTGGGGCGAAGCGAAGAAGCTGGAGAAGCTGGCGCCCGGTTGCTGATCGGGTATCCCGGCATGCATCCGGCCCGTGCGGCTGGAGCCAGGGCCGGTTAGCCATTATGCTGGGCGCTTCGAAATGGCGGTGCCGCGCGCCGCTGCAACAACATCATGTTCGGGATCTTTAGTCATGGGTCTTTCCCTGCGCGACCAGCTGCTCAAAGCCGGGCTGGTCAATGAAAAACAGGCCAAGCAGGTTGGCAAGCAGCAGCAGAAGCAGAAACGTCTGGCGCACAAGGGGCAGGCCGAACTGGATGACAGCACCCGCCAGGCGGCCCTGCAGGCGCAGGCGGAGAAGGCGGCGCGCGACCAGGAGCTGAATCGTCAGCAGCAGGAGAAGGCCGAGCAGAAGGCCCGCGTGGCGCAGATCAAGCAACTGATCGAGCGCTCGCGCCTGCCCAAGCTCGATGGCGAGGACTACTACAACTTCGTCGACGACAAGAAGGTCAAGCGCCTGCCGGTCAACAACATGGTGCGCAACAAGCTGTCCAACGGCTGGCTGGCCATCGTGCGTCACGGCGGTGGTTATGAAGTCATCCCGCGCGAGGCGGCGCTGAAGATCCAGGAGCGCGATGCCTCGCGCATCGTCCTGCTCAATACCCATGTCGAAGAGCCGGATGCCGACGATCCCTACGCGGCCTACCAGATTCCTGACGACCTGATGTGGTGATGCTTCGGCGCGGGGCGTCGGGCGCGTAGCGCTCAGCAGCGTTTGCCGCCCAGCAGCACGCGGCCGAAGCTGGCGCCTGCGTCCTGCGGTGTGATCGCCAGCAGGCGATCCATGCGCAGGCGCTGTTCGCCGTCGGCCGTGCGCAGGAGCAGGAACTCTTCCTTGCTCGCCGCGGTTTCCGTGGTCAGCGCGCGGCCTTGCAGGCGCGTGCCGTCGACCAGCTCCACGTCCAGCTGATAGCCATGCAGGCAGGCGATCTCCAGGTAGTCGTAGAGGTCGCAGGCCAGCGGTTGGTAGTCGTCCATCGCGTCACTCCTCGTGCTCTGCGCTGAGCCTAGCCGGGAACCGCCCGGGTGGCACGCTCTGCCGTCTTCTTCGCCATGAAAAACGCCGCGACCTGCAGCAGGTCGCGGCGCTCCGTCAGTGCCGGGGGCGGTTACAGCAGGGGAATGGTGTAGCTGACGATCAGGCGGTTCTCGTCGAGGTCGCCGATGCTCGCGTTGGAGCGCACCATCGCGTTACGCCAGCGCACGCCCAGGTTCTTCAGCGGACCTTCCTGGATGATGTAGCTGATGTCCACGTCGCGTTCCCATTCCTTGCCGCTCGCGCCACCCACGCCATCGAAGCCGTCGCCGGTCACGTAGCGGACGAACGCGCTCAGCCCCGGGACGCCATAGCTGGCGAAGTTGATGTCATAGCGGGCCTGCCAGGATTTCTCGTCCTTGCGGGTGAAGTCGAGGATCTGCAGGTAGTTGACGATGTAAGGATCGGTTTCGGAGAGGAAGGGGAAGGCGTTGTCGCCGCCGACCTTCTGGTAGCCCAGGCGGAAGGTGTGCGCACCGATGCCGGCCCAGAGGTTGACCGAGGTCAGGTCGTTGTCCACGTCGCCGCCGAGCTTGCGGCCGTTGTCCTGGGAATCGAAGTAGGCCAGGTTGGCGCCCAGCTTCCAGTCGCCGATGGGCTGCACGTGGATCAGGTTGTAGAGCTTCTGGTCGTAGATGTCTTCCAGCTCGCCGTACCACAGGCCGACGGTGGTATTGCCGCCGTTGAACTTGTAGTCGCCGCCGGCGAAGTTGTAGCGGTCGCTCTTGCCGCCGACGTTGCTCGCGGTGATGTCCTGGCTGTCGGTGGAGTTGCGGAAGTTCACTTCACGCAGCTGGCCGCCGTTGAGGGTCAGCCCGGCGAGCTCCTGCGAGGTGATCATGCCACCGGTGAACACCTGCGGCAGCAGACGCGAGTCGCCGGAGGAGACGATCGGCAGCTTGGGCATCAGGCCGCCGACCTTGCCGATGGTCTTGGAGATGCGCACCTTGACCGCGCCGGTCGCCTCGGAATATTCGTCCGGGCCTTCATCGCCGAAACCGTTGGGCAGCAGGTTGGTGCCGGCACGTTCGTCCGAGGAGTCGAGCTTCAGACCCAGGCCGGCATAAGCGTCCAGACCGAAACCCACGGTGCCTTCGGTAAAGCCTGATTCGGCCTTGAGAATGAAGCCTTGCGCCCATTCTTCGCGCTTGGACTGCTGCGCGGCGGTGGTGTCGCGCAGGTCGCGGTTCATGTAGAAGTTGCGCAGTTCGAGTGTGGCCTTGCTGTCACCGATGAAGTCGGCCTGTGCCAGGCCGGGGAGTGTGAGGCTGGCGCCCAGCGTGGCGAGGGCCACGGCGCGGGCGAGGGGAGTCTTGCTCATTATTGTTGTCTCCTCGTTGTTGTTATTAGCGGGCGGCCACTCTGTGACCGACCCGTTACGGCGCCATGAAATAAAGCACTTCGGTTATTCGGCGACTGTAAGACTTTAGTCTGGCGGGGCCTGGGGCCTGCCGGGGCTTTCAGGGCTGCGAGGCTCTAGCGCGTGGTGACGGGCGCCTTTCGCGCTTCGACCGCCGATCGGGAAAGCGCCGTTGAGTGCACGGGCAGCGAGAAAAAACCGCCAACCGTTGGTCGATCAGCCCTAAAGCTTGCTGCTGCGCGGCCGTTAAGTTCGGCAGATCACCTGCCTGGGTACCCGGTCATGAATCCTCTGAGCTCCTTCAACTCCGCCGCTTCACGCACCGCGCATGCCAGCCAGTCGGCCGCTGCGCGCAACAACGCCGCCGATGCACAGGCGACGCTGGCCAACCGTCTTGCCGACAAGCTGGGGCTGCAGCCCGGGGCGCTCAATGGCAAGCGTGACGACTACACGCCGGAGAAGGTGGCGGGGCGCGTGCTTGGCTTCGTCGAGCAGCGCCTGCAGAGCGAGGCCGCGGCCGGGGCCGATCCGGCCCGGCTGGAGCAACTGCTGGCGCAGGCGCGCGAAGGTATCGAGAAGGGTTTCGCCGATGCGCGCAAGATTCTCGACGGCATGGGTGTGCTGGGTGGCCAGGTGGCCAGTGACATCGATGACACCTACTCGCGTATCCAGGATGGCCTGGGCGATCTCGACAAGCGCTTCGGCGCGGCAACCCCGGGCACCGCGGACAGCGTTGCGGTCGCTGGTTACAGCGAGCGTTTCAGTGCGCAGGCGGAAACCTTCGACCTGGCCATCACCACGCGCGATGGCGATCGCCTGCGTGTCTCCGTGGCGCAGGCGTCGGCCAGCTGGTCGCAAAGCAGCTTCGCCGCGGCGAGCGACGGCAGTTCCAGCAGTCTGGTGGCCAGCAGTCAGTCCGGCAGCCTGCAGATCGGCGGCTGGCAGGTCAGTGTGGAAGGTGAGCTGGACGATGACGAGATCAAGGCCCTGGAAAAGCTGTTCAGCCAGGTGCAGGACCTCTCCGACAAGTTCTATGCCGGTGATCTGTCTGGAGCCTTCGACCGCGCCATGGCGCTGGACATGGACGGCGAGCAGCTGGCATCGATGTCGTTGCGCCTGACCCAGACCAGCGTGCGCCAGGCCACCGATGCCTACGGCGCCGTGGGCGGGCAGGGTGCCAGTGCGGTCAACAGCGGCTTGCAGGACTACGCCCAGGGCCTGCTCGATGCACTGCGCAGCGCTGGCGACCTGGCTCAGGATGCCGGTGGCATGCTCAAGGATCTGCTCAAGGGTGGCTTCTCGCTCGACGAGCGCTTCGACCTGCCGCGCCTGGAGAAGGCCGACAGTCTCAACCGCAACCTGCTCGACGGCCTGCAGTCGCTGCTCGCCGGCGAGGCTGGCGAGAGTGGCGACGACGCGAGCTGATGCCGCGCGGTGCTAGACTGCGCACCTTGCTGACAGTGAGGTGCGCTCATGAAGCCTGAATGCCAACTTTTCGGAACCCTGGGGTGCCATCTGTGCGAGGTGGCCGAGGCGCTGCTCATGCCGTTCGTCGAGAACGGCCTGCTGGTCGAGCTGATCGATATCGCCGAGCATGAAGGGCTGGTCGAGTCGTACGGCCTGCGCATTCCGGTGCTGCGCCGCTGCGATACCGGCGCTGAGCTGAACTGGCCGTTCGATGCCGAGGAAGTGGTGGCCTTTCTGCGCTGAAGGCCCGCTGGCCGCCGTGCCGATCTGCGGCTGGCAGGAATGCCAGGCATAAAAAAACCCGCCTTGACAGGCGGGTTTTTGATTTGGTCGGAGAGACAGGATTCGAACCTGCGACCTTCTCGTCCCGAACGAGACGCGCTACCAAGCTGCGCTACACTCCGAATGAGGCGTATTCTACCGAAAAACTTTTACTGCACAAGGGGTTAGCCTGAAAAAACTTCCGGCCGGCATGGCCATCATCCGTTCAGGCTTGGCGCCAGGTGCGCGTCGGTAGCGCCTCGCCTCAGAGTTCCTTGACCGTCTGAACCTGATCCTTGTTGATCGTGGCGCGCTTGCCATCGAGCTGTTCGAACTCGTAGAAGCCCGACTCTTCGTCATATGTCGGCTTGTCCACGGTCTGGATCTCACGGCCATCGTTGAGGGTGATCACCGACGGCGAAGCGCAACCGGCGAGGGCCGCGAAACCGATCACCAGCAGCAGGGCGGGAAGGGTCCGTTTGGTCATGGTCTGTCTCCTTGGGTACGAATGGGGTGCCATACCTTCGCTCTGACGTGAAACGGCCGCATGAGTTCCGCTGAGGGCGTCGGTTTCAGCGTCAGCGTGCAGTGGCGGCAAGAATTTCCGGCGTGTTGAGGTTGGCCAGGCGTGGGTCGTCCAGCGGGCAGTCGACGGCAATGGGGTCGAGCCTGCCGAACCAGCGCTGGGGACTGCGCTCACCCGACTGCCAGGCGCGCTCGAGGTCGTCCCGCAGGTGAGTGGGGAGCAGGCAGAACAGCGGTTGCCAGTACGCGCCCTGGCGGACGACCACCGGCCGGCTGCCCGCCTGCGCGAGCAGGGCGTCGAGCAGCGCTGCGTCGACGAGGGGGGCGTCGCAGGGCAGTACCAGTATCTGTGGATGGCGAGCGGCGGCCATGCCGGCGCGGATGCCCGCCAGGGGACCCTGGAAATCCTGCTCCTGATCGGCCACCAGCTGGTCGGCGTAGGGGGCATAGCGCTCGTTGTTGCGGTTGCAGGAAATGATCAGGTCGTCGCTGAGCGGCCTGGCCAGTTCATGCAGCCAGGCGATCAGCGGGCGGCCGTGCCAGTGCAGCAGGCCTTTGTCCTGCCCGCCCATGCGTTGCCCGCGACCACCGGAGAGCAACAGCACCGAACAGTTGGCAAGGGCATTGGGCGTAGGCATGCGGCGGTCTCCGGGGCGGGCGGTGTGATATAACGTCGCCCATTGTCTACCAATTGGATGCCTGCCATGAACCACAAGGCCGACGCGGTTTTCGTGCCGCTGAACATTGCCGTACTGACCGTCAGCGACACGCGCACGCTGGATACCGATACCTCCGGGCAATTGCTGGTCGATCGCCTGAGCGCTGCCGGGCACCAGTTGGCGGCGCGCGTCCTGCTCAAGGACGATCTGTACCGCATCCGCGCCCAGGTCGCGACCTGGATCGCCGAGGATCAGGTGCAGGTCGTGGTGATCACCGGCGGCACCGGTTTCACTGGGCGTGACAGTACTCCCGAGGCCGTCGCCTGTCTGCTGGACAAGCAGGTCGATGGTTTTGGCGAGCTGTTCCGGCAGATCTCCGTGGCCGATATCGGCACCTCCACCATCCAGTCGCGCGCGCTGGCCGGCCTGGCCAACGGTACGCTGGTCTGCTGCCTGCCGGGTTCGACCAACGCCTGTCGTACCGCATGGGACGGCATCCTCGCCGAGCAGCTGGATGCGCGTCATCGTCCGTGCAACTTCGTGCCGCACCTGAAAGAGGTCGGCGCCTGCGAGACGCGCGGATGAGTGCTTGCGACAAGCCCGGCCTGCTGCCCATGGAGGCGGCACTGGAGCGCCTTCTGGCGCTGGCCGACGCGGCGCCCGTGGAGCAGATCGAGTCGGTCGCGCTGGCCGAGGCGGATGGCCGCGTGCTGGCCGAGCCGCTGATCGCGGCGCTGGATCTGCCACCCTGGGCCAACAGCGCCATGGACGGTTATGCCCTGTGCCTGGCCGACTGGAATGGCCAGGCGCTGCCCGTGAGTCAACGCATTCAGGCCGGGTCGGCGCCCGCGCCGCTGCAGCCGGGCAGCTGTGCGCGGATCTTCACCGGTGCGCCGCTGCCGCATGGCGCCGACACGGTGGAAATGCAGGAGAACGTCGATCTGGACGATGCCGGGCGGGCCGTGTTCCGCGAAACGCTTAGGGTCGGCCAGAACGTGCGTGCGCAAGGCCAGGAAACGCGCAGGGGCGAGTGCGTGCTGCCGGCAGGTACCCGCCTGGGCCCGGTCGAACTGGGGCTGGCGGCATCGCTTGGCGTGGCGCAACTGCCGGTGCGCCGGCGTCTACGCGTGGCGGTGCTCTCCACCGGCGATGAGCTGGTGGAGCCAGGCCAGGCACTGGGGCCGGGGCAGATCTACAACAGCAACCGACGCCTGTTGATCGCCTGGTTGCAGCGCCTGGGCTGTGCGGTGACCGACGCCGGGATTCTGCCGGACGACCTGCCGCGTACCCGCGCGGCGCTGAGTGCCCTGGGCGAGGTCGACCTGATCCTGTCCACCGGTGGCGTTTCCGTCGGGGAGGCTGACTTCCTCGGCCTGGCCCTGCGCGAGGCGGGCGAGCTGGCGCTGTGGAAGCTGGCGATCAAACCGGGCAAGCCGCTGACCTTCGGTCATTACCAGGGCGTGCCGGTAATCGGTCTGCCGGGCAATCCGGCCTCGACGCTGGTCACCTTCGGCCTGCTCGCGCGCCCCTACATGCTGCGCCGCCTTGGCGTTCAGCGGGTCGAGCCGCTGGGCTTCCCACTGCCGGCGGGCTTCACCTGGAGCAAGCCGGGCATGCGCCGCGAGTACCTGCGGGCGCGGCTGGAGCACGGCCGGGTGGTGCCTTACGCCAATCAGAGTTCCGGCGTGCTGCGCAGCGCGGCCTGGGCTGAGGGACTGGCGGAAGTCATGGAGGGCAGCACCCTCGCCGAAGGGGATATGCTGCGTTTCATCCCGCTGAGCGAGATCCTGGGCTGAGCGACACGCGCCCGGCCATTGCCTGGCTGGGCGCGTTAGATGGTGTGGCGAGACTACGGAGTCACAATTGCAACGATAGAATTTGCAAATGGGTCATATAGAGGGCATAGTCGCGCACTTATATAAATTCCCTCGACACGGTCGTGCCCATGCTGAAGCGCTTCGCACCCCTCGTGCCTGTTGCACTCACCCTGTTTCTCGCCGCCTGCGCGGGCCATGCGCCGCAGCCGCAGAGCGGCGAAACCTCGGCCCGGCCCGCCGCCCCAGTACAGGCTCAGCAGAGCGAGCCGGCAGAGGATGACGTCGCCGCACTGGTCGACGACAAACCCTATGAAATGCCGCAGTTGGCCGACAGCCTGCTCGATCTCGGGCGTTCGCTGATCGGCACCCGCTATCGCTACGGCGGCACCTCGGTGCAGTCCGGTTTCGATTGCAGCGGCTTCGTCGGCTACCTGTTCCGCGAAGAAGTGGGTCTGGAGCTGCCGCGCTCCACTCGCGAGCTGATCAAGCTGGATGCGCCCAAGGTGGCGCGTGCCGACCTGGAACCGGGTGACCTGATCCTGTTCAACAACCGGGGTCGTGGTCGCGTCAGCCATGCCGGCATCTACCTGGGCGATGACCAGTTCATCCACTCCAGCAGCAGCCGCAGCGGTGGCGTGCGCATCGACAGCCTGGACGACAGCTACTGGAAGCGCAGCTACATGGAGGCCAAGCGCGTGCTGGCGCTGGCTTCGACAGAAGACGAGCAGGCCTCGGCCAAGGCCCATCCCTGAGGGGGCGGCGTAACCGCAGGGTTGCGCCACCACGCCCGAGGCGGCAGAGTAGAGCCTGTCCAGGCTCAGGATCGCCTCGCTCATGCCCGTCACGACCCGTGTTGCCCTCGTTTCCTTCACGCTGCTGCTGAGTGCCTGCAGCAGCCACGCTCCCGCTCCCCAGCCCGTCTACATACCGCCAAGCGCTTCCTCGGCCTATCAGGGCGGTACCGAGGATGTCCTGTTTCGTGCGCTCGGCCTGGTCGGTACGCCTTACCGTTATGGCGGCAACACGCCCGAGGGCGGCTTCGATTGCAGTGGCCTGATCGGCTATGTCTACCGCGACGCCGCCGGGATCAGCTTGCCTCGCTCGACGCGTGAGCTCAGCGCCATGCGCACCCCGGATGTCCGTCGTGATGCCCTGCAAAGTGGCGACCTGGTGTTCTTCGCCACCAACGGCGGGCGCAGCGTCAGTCACGCCGGCATCTATGTCGGCGAGGGCCGCTTCGTGCATGCGCCCTCCAGCGGCGGCACCGTGCGCCTCGACAGCCTCGATAACGTCTACTGGCAGCGTGTCTATCTCGATGCCAAGCGGGTCATCACGCCGGAGCTGGCGCACAATCCCTGAACGGTGGGTGACGGTCGGTCAGGGCAGGGTTGTCCAGACTGTATGAGGTGTTCCTGGCGGGTGGCTTCCGGGTGTTCGCTCGTGCCCGGTATGGCCTGACGACCCAGCACAGACAAGTCGCTCTAGAGGCGCAGGTCCGCATGATCGCAATCTGATGGCCAATAGATGGCAAAACGCCGATTGTCCCGTTAGAATCGCCGCGCCTGCAGGATGCACCGAGGCCCTGGTTTCGTGGGGCCGAACGTCATGGACAGACTTCTTCTCTTTCTTCGTCTCTCCTGTCTCGTCAATACGCTTCGGCTGACGTGTTCCTGCCTCATTGTCTGTCGGCATGTGCTGAATGGGCGTATCAGTCATTCCAAATGAGGTTCGTATGAAAAAGTTCCTTGCCGGTGGTCTCGCCGGTTTGTTCATGCTGCTCGCCGGTTGTGCGACAGAGCAGTCCCGTACGCTGGAAGTCGCCAAGGTAAACACGGCAAACCTGTCCTACTCCGGCCCGCGTAGCCCTATTTCCGTGGGCAAGTTCGACAACCGGTCCAGCTACATGCGCGGTATTTTCACCGACAGCGTCGACCGTCTGGGTGGTCAGGCCAAGACCATTCTGATCACGCACCTGCAGCAGTCCAACCGCTTCAACGTGCTCGATCGCGACAACCTCGCCGAACTGCAGCAGGAGTCCGGTTTCTCCAAGCAGGCGCAACAGGTGCGTGGTGCCAGTTACGTGGTGACCGGCGACGTTACCGAGTTCGGTCGCAAGGAAGTCGGTGACCATCAGTTGTTCGGCATTCTCGGCCGCGGCAAGCAGCAGATCGCCTATGCCAAGGTCAACCTCAACATCGTCGATGTGAAGACGTCCGAGGTGGTGTTTTCCACACAGGGCGCCGGTGAATACAGCCTCTCCAATCGGGAGATCGTCGGCTTCGGTGGTACTGCCAGCTATGACTCCACCCTCAATGGCAAGGTGCTCGACCTGGCGATCCGCGAGGCGGTGAACAACCTGGTCAATGGCGTCGACAGTGGCGCGTGGCACCCCGCCAAGTAAAAGGACATGACGAACATGATCGTTTCACGCCGATGGACCACGGTGTCCGCAATCCTGCTGCTCGGCCTGCTGGCGGGCTGTGCCGCTGGCCCGCAGCCCCTGTACTACTGGGATGGTTACCAGCAGCAGGTCTACCAGCGCTTCGACGGCACGAGCAGCACCGAGGAGCAGATCGCTGCGCTGGAGGCCAGCGTGCAGCAGGCGCGTGCCGCCGACCGTGCGCTGCCGCCCGGTTTCCATGCGCACCTGGGCATGCTCTATGCCGATGCCGGCAAGCTCGACCAGGTACGCCAGGAGTTCGAGACCGAGAAGGCGCTGTACCCCGAGTCCGCCACCTACATGGACTTTCTCATGCGGAAATTCGACCAATGAACATGCTGTCTTCCCTGCGAGTGCTGGCGATCGGTGCTCTGCTCGCCGCCCTGGGCGGCTGCGCGACCCCCAAGAGCTATGACTACACCGCTTTCCTCGAGAGCAAGCCGGCGTCGATCCTGGTGCTGCCTCCGGTCAACCAGTCGCCGGATGTCAAAGCTTCCTACAGCCTCTATTCGCAGGTCACTCTGCCGCTCAGCGAGGCCGGCTACTACGTGATGCCGGTGGGCCTGGTCGACGAGACCTTCAAGCAGAATGGCCTGATGAATGCCGAGGAGGTCCGTCAGGCCTCGCCCGAGAAACTGCGGGAAATCTTCGGTGCCGACAGCGTGCTGTACCTGGACGTGACCGAGTACGGCAGCAGCTACAAGATCATCACCAGCGAGGTGGCGGTTACCGCCACGGCCAAGCTGGTCGATCTGCGTAGTGGCAAGCTGCTGTGGGAGGGCTCGGCCCGTGCCAGCAGCGCCGAGCAGCAGCAGAACAATGGCGGTGGCCTGGTTGGCATGCTGATCGTGGCGCTGGTCGACCAGGTGGTGAACACCCTCAGCGACCGTGGTCACGAGATTGCCGGTATCACCAGCGTGCGTCTGCTGTCGAGCAATACCACCAATGGCATCCTGCCAGGCCCGCGCGCGCGCCCCGAGGCTGCTCGTTGAGCTGAGCGTTGACGCGCAGGGCGGACAGCCTCTAACCTGCGCGCCTTGCTTCAGGTGCCCTGAATCGCCGCCAGCGGCGGTCGATAGGGTGAAACAGGGAAGCCGGTTCCAATGCCGGCGCTGCCCCCGCAACGGTAGGTGAGTCGTACGCCGCTATAGGCCACTGTGCAGTGCACGGGAAGGCGCGGCGTTGAACCTTTGGTTCGCTCACGAGCCCGGAGACCGGCCTGTCGCAGTTTCACGGCATCGCGGAGGGCGTTGTCCGGCCAGCGCTCCGGTTGCACCGGGGCGTTCGTGTTTTCTGTCTTCCGCATGCCCGACCAGCCATTGGCGCCTGGATGGGACGTGCGCATCGTCGTCTCGTCTTCTGGTTGCCGTTCGCGCCGTGCACGACCTTGCCGGCGCGTGATGTACAGGAGCAGAGCATGAGCGAGTCCGTCGAACGTGATGAGCGCCACAAGGCGCGCATGCAGCGCAAGAAAGCCCTGATCGACGAGAAGATCGCCCAGGCCCAGGACGAGTACGGTCTGCTGCTGGTGCACAGCGGCAATGGCAAGGGCAAGAGCAGCAGCGCATTCGGCATGGTCGCCCGGGCCCTCGGGCATGGCATCAGGGTTGGCGTGGTGCAGTTCATCAAGGGCGCAGCCAGCACCGGGGAGGAAACCTTCTTCCGCCGTTTCCCCGAGGAAGTCAGCTACCACGTGATGGGCGAGGGGTTCACCTGGGAGACCCAGGACCGTCAGCGTGACATCGCCAAGGCGCAGGACGCCTGGAACGTCGCGCGGCGCCTGCTCGCCGACGAGTCCGTCGGCCTGGTGGTGCTGGACGAGCTGAACATCGCCCTCAAGCACGGTTATCTCGATCTGCCCACGGTACTGGCCGATATCGAAGCCCGGCCACTGCTGCAGCATGTGGTGGTGACGGGGCGGGGCGCCTTGCCGGAGATGATCGAGGCCGCCGATACGGTCACCGAGATGAACCTGGTCAAGCATGCGTTCAAGGCCGGGGTGAAGGCGCAGAAGGGCATCGAATTCTGATGAGCGCACGTCAATGTCCGGCGCTGTTGATCGCCGCGCCGGCCTCCGGTCAGGGCAAGACCACCGTCACCGCTGCGCTGGCGCGCCTGCATACGCGCCAGGGGCGGCGGGTGCGGGTGTTCAAGTGCGGCCCGGACTTCCTCGACCCGATGATCCATGCCCGTGCCAGCGGCGCGCCGGTGTACCAGCTCGACCTGGCCATGGTCGGCGAGGCCGAGAGTCGCCGCCTGTTGTGGCAGGCCGCCGGCGAAGCCGACCTGATCCTGATCGAAGGGGTGATGGGCCTGTTCGACGGCAAGCCCTCGGCGGCCGACCTGGCGCGTCACTTCGGCGTAGCGGTGCTGGCGGTGATCGATGGCGCCGCCATGGCGCAGACCTTCGGCGCACTGGCCCATGGCCTGGCCACCTTCCAACCGGACCTGCCGTTTGCCGGCGTGCTCGGCAACCGCGTCGCCAGCACGCGCCACGGCGAAATCCTGCGTGATGCCCTGCCGGAGACGATCCGCTGGTTCGGTGCGCTGCCACGCAGCGCGGCGGTGGAACTGCCCAGCCGCCACCTGGGGTTGGTGCAGGCCGCCGAGTTGGCCGATCTCGATGCTCGGCTGGATGCCGCCGCCGATGCCCTGGCGGCCAGTGCCGACGTCGATCTGCCGCCGTCAGTGAGCTTCGCCGCACCAGTGATCGATGAGCCAGGCTCCCTGATTGCCGGCGTGCGTATCGGCGTGGCGCGGGACGCGGCATTCGCCTTCCTGTACCAGGCCAACCTCGACCTGTTGCAGGCCCTGGGCGCCGAGCTGCGCTACTTCTCACCGCTCGCCGACAGCGCCTTGCCCGAGGTGGACAGCCTCTACCTGCCAGGTGGCTACCCCGAGCTGTACCTGGCCGAGCTGGAAGCCAACCAGGCCATGGCGGCGGCGATTCGTGCCCATCACCAGGCCGGCAAGCCGCTGCTCGCCGAATGCGGCGGCATGCTCTACCTGCTCGATGAGCTGCGTGACAAGCAGGGCGCCAGTGGCCGCATGCTCGGCCTGCTTGCCGGCAGCGCGGCCCTGCAGCCGCGCCTGACCGCGCTGGCGTTGCAGGAAGTCGAGCTGGCGGAAGGCCTGCTGCGCGGTCACACCTATCACCACTCACGGCTGGACAGCCCGCTCACGCCGCACGCGCAGGCGCGCTGCCCGAATGGCAAGCCGGTGGCCGAGGCGGTCTATCGGCTCGGCCGGCTCACCGCCAGCTACATCCATTTCTACCTGCCATCCAATCCGGAGGCGGCCGCCGCGCTGTTGCGTCCATGAGCGATCACGCCTTCTCTGCGCTGGAGCGTGCGGCGGTGTACCGCGCCATTGGCGAGCGTCGTGACATGCGTCACTTCGCCGGTGGCCAGGTGCCGCCCGAGGTGCTGGCACGCCTGCTGGAGGCCGCGCACCACGCGCCCAGCGTCGGCCTGATGCAGCCCTGGCGCTTCCTGCGCATCAGCGATCCGCAGCTGCGTCAGCAGGCGCATGAGCTGGTGGAGGCGGAGCGGGTGCGTACCGCCGAAGCCCTGGGCGAGCGCTCGGACGCGTTCATGCGCCTGAAGGTCGAGGGCATTCGTGACTGTGCCGAGCTGCTCGCGGTGGCGCTGATGGACGGCCGCGAGAAGCACATCTTCGGGCGGCGCACCTTGCCGGAAATGGACATGGCCTCGGTCGCCTGTGCCATTCAGAACCTGTGGCTGGCGGCACGCGCCGAGGGCCTGGGGCTGGGCTGGGTGTCGCTGTTCGATCCTGCTGCGCTGGCCGAGTTGCTGGGCATGCCCGCAGGCAGCAAGCCGGTCGCGCTGCTGTGCCTGGGACCGGTCGAGGCGTTCTATGAAAAGCCCATGCTGGTGGAGCAGGGCTGGGCGACGCCACGACCGCTGGCGGAGCTCTTGTTCGAGAACCGTTGGGGTGTCCGTGGTGACTGAGCGATGAGCCTGGCCCTGATCACCTGCGCGGGCGTTGCTCTGGATGCCGCCCTGGGCGAGCCACGCCGGGCGCATCCGCTGGTTGCCTTCGGGCGCCTGGCCAGCCGCCTCGAACAGCGTTTCAATCCGGCCGGCGGCGGCTGGCGCAGTCACGGTGTCACGGCCTGGTGCCTGGCGGTGCTGCCGTTGACACTGCTCACCTGGCTGCTGACCCAGGTGACCTCCCTGACCTGGGCGGTGGATATCTTCGCGCTGTACTTCGCCCTCGGGCTGCGCAGCCTGTACGAGCATGCGCTGCCGGTGGCGCAGGCGCTGCGCCTGGGTGACCTGCCGCTCGCGCGTGAACGCGTGGGCTGGATGGTCAGCCGCAACACCGCCGCGCTGGATGCGACGGGCGTGGCGCGCGCCGGTACCGAATCGGTCCTGGAGAATGGTTCCGACGCAGTCTTCGCCGCCCTGTTCTGGTTCATCGTCGCGGGGGCGCCCGGCGTCGTGCTGTATCGCCTGAGCAATACGCTCGATGCCATGTGGGGCTATCGCAACGAGCGCTTCGAGCGTTTCGGCTGGGCCGCCGCGAAGATCGACGACGTCCTCAACTACATCCCGGCGCGCCTGGTGGCGCTGACCTACGCACTGCTCGGCAACGTGGCCCTGGCGCTGCGCTGCTGGCGTCGACAGGCGCCGATGTGGGACAGTCCCAATGCTGGCCCGGTGATGGCGTCGGGGGCTGGCAGCCTGGGCGTCAGCCTGGGCGGTGCGGCGGAGTATCACGGCGAGGTGCATGAGCGTCCACGACTGGGCGAGGGGCCGGCTCCGCGAGCGCGAGATATCGAGCGGGCGATGAATCGGGTCGTTGCCGGCGTAGCGCTGTGGCTGCTGTGCCTGACGCTGTGGGAGGTAGGGATTGCTTGAGCATGGTGGTCGGCTGCGCGCCGCGGCGCAGCGTTACGGGATTGCCCTGGAAGACTGGCTGGACCTGTCGACCGGTGTGGCGCCCTATGGCTGGGAGCTGCCCGCCGTGCCCGGTTCTGCCTGGGCGCGGCTGCCTGAGGTGAACGATGGCCTGGAGCAGGCGGCGCGCGACTACTACGGTGCCGCCAGCCTGCTGCCGGTGGCGGGGTCGCAGGCGGCGATCCAGGCCCTGCCGCGTCTGCGCAAGCCAGGCAATGTCGGCATTCTGGCCCCCACCTATGCCGAGCATGCGGCGGCCTGGCGACGCGAAGGGCATCGCATCACCAGGCTCAGCGAGGGTTCGGTGCACCGTGCCCTGCCGCAGCTCGATGTGCTGCTGCTGGTCAACCCGAACAACCCGACGGGGCGCCTGATCGAACCGGCGCGCCTGCTCGACTGGCATGACCAGCTGGCCGAGCGCGGCGGCTGGCTGGTGGTCGACGAAGCCTTCATGGATTGCACCCCGCAGCACAGCCTGGCGGCGTACAGCGACATGCCGGGGCTGATCCTGTTGCGCTCGTTCGGCAAGTTCTTCGGCCTGGCCGGCCTGCGCCTGGGGTTCGTGCTCGCGGCGCAGGCGCTGCTGGACGAGCTGGAAAGCCTGCTCGGTCCCTGGGCGGTCAGCGGCCCGGCGCGCAGCGTGGCCCTGACGCTGCTCAACGACCATGAGGGCCAGCGCCGCCAGCGCGAACGCCTGCAGGTCGACGGCGAGCGCCTGGCCGCGTTGCTGCGCGATTGCGGCATGCCGCCAACCGGCGGCTCGGCGCTGTTCCAGTTCTGCTGCACGCGGCGGGCGGTGCCCTGTGCCGAGCTGCTGGCGCGGCGCGGCATCCTGGTGCGCCTGTTCGCCGAGCTGGACAGCCTGCGCTTCGGTCTGCCGGCGGACGAGTGTGGCTGGCAGCGCCTGGAGCAGGGCCTGCTGGAGTGCGCGCCGATGCTGGCCAATCTCGAGGAGACGCCCTGATGACCACGCTGATGGTGCAGGGCACCACGTCCGATGCCGGCAAGAGCACGCTGGTCACCGCCCTGTGCCGCTGGGCGCGGCGTCAGGGCGTCGCCGTGGTGCCGTTCAAACCGCAGAACATGGCGCTCAACTCGGCAGTGACCGCCGACGGTGGCGAGATCGGCCGGGCGCAGGCCGTGCAGGCCCAGGCCGCCGGGTTGGCGCCGCATACCGACATGAATCCGGTGTTGCTCAAGCCCAACAGCGACATGGGCGCCCAGGTGATCATCCACGGGCGTGCCATCGGCAACATGCAGGCGCTGAGCTACCACGGCTACAAGCCGGTGGCCATGGCGGCGGTGCTGGAGTCCCATGCAAGGCTGGTCGAGGGCTACCGACTGGTACTGGTCGAGGGCGCCGGCTCGCCGGCGGAAATCAACCTGCGTGCCGGTGACATCGCCAACATGGGCTTCGCCGAAGCGGTGGATTGCCCGGTGATCCTCATCGCCGATATCGACAAGGGCGGCGTGTTCGCCCATCTGGTCGGCACCCTGGAGCTGCTCAGTGCGAGCGAGCAGGCGCGGGTCAAGGGCTTCGTGATCAATCGTTTTCGTGGCGACATCGCCTTGCTCAAGCCGGGGCTGGACTGGCTGGAGCAGCGCACCGGCAAACCGGTGCTCGGCGTGCTGCCGTACCTGATGGACTTCCACCTGGAAGCCGAGGACGCCGTCGACACCCGCCAGCAGCGCAAGGACGAACAGGCCCTGCGCGTCGTGGTGCCGGTGCTGCCGCGCATCAGCAATCACACCGATTTCGATCCGCTGCGCCTGCATCCGCAGGTGCAGCTGAGCTTCGTCGGGCCGGGGCAGGCGATACCGCCGGCCGACCTGATCATCCTGCCCGGCTCCAAGAGCGTGCGCGCCGATCTGGCGCGGTTGCGCGAGCAGGGTTGGGATGCGGCCATCGCCCGGCACCTGCGCTACGGCGGCAAGCTGCTGGGCATCTGCGGCGGGTTGCAGATGCTCGGCCGGCAGATCCATGACCCGCATGGCCTCGAGGGCGCCGCTGGCAGCAGCGACGGCCTCGCCCTGCTGGATTTCGAGACGCTGCTGGAGCCGGAGAAACAGCTGCGCAACGTACGTGGCCAGCTGTGCCTGGAGCAGGCCGAGGTCAGCGGTTACGAAATCCATGCCGGGGTCAGCCGGGGGCCGGGACTCAACGGCGCCGTGCGGCTCGAGGACGGGCGCGGCGACGGGGGCCTGAGCGCCGATGGACAAGTCCTCGGCACCTACCTGCATGGCCTGTTCGAACAGCCGGCGGCGTTGGCGGCGCTGTTGCGCTGGGCCGGCCTGCGCGAGGTGCAGCACGTGGATTACCAGGCCCTGCGCGAGCGTGACATCGAACGCCTGGCCGACCAGGTGGAACAGCACCTGGATAGCGCCAGGCTCAGGGCATTGTGCGGCCTGGAGTAGGGCCGCGCGGCAGAGCTATTGAACGGTGCGCAGCGCGCACCCTACGGAGTGGAAATGCTTGAACTGATCCTCGGCGGCGCCCGGTCCGGCAAGAGCCGCCTGGCCGAGAAACTGGCCGACGAGTCGGGCCTGGAGGTGGTCTACGTCGCCACCAGCCAGGCGCTCGACGGCGAGATGACGGCGCGCGTCGCCGAGCACCGGGCGCGCCGGCCTGGGCACTGGGCCCTGGTCGAGGAGCCGCTGGCGCTGGCCCGCGTGCTGCGCGAGCAGGCGGCGCCGAATCGTTGCCTGCTGGTGGATTGCCTGACGCTGTGGCTGACCAACCTGCTGCTGCTCGAGGATACGCAGCGGCTGACGGTCGAGCGCGAGGCGCTGCTGGCCTGCATTGGGCAGTTGCCTGGGCGCATCCTGCTGGTCAGCAACGAAAGCGGATTGGGGGTGGTGCCGCTGGGTGAGCTGACCCGCCGTTATGTCGATGAGGCCGGCTGGTTGCATCAGGCGCTGGCCGAGCGCAGCCAGCGCGTGGTCTTCAGCGTGGCTGGCCTGCCCATGGTTCTGAAGGGGGAAGCGCTATGAGTCTGCACTGGTGGCAGGGGCCTTGTCAGCCCAGTGATCGGGTTGCGCGAAGCAAGGCTGAAGCACGGCAACAGCAATTGACCAAGCCCACGGGCTCGCTGGGGCGGTTGGAACACATCGCCATTCATCTGGCCGCGTTGCAGGGCCGCGAGCGGCCGAACCTGGAAAAACTGTGGATCGCCATCTTCGCCGGCGACCATGGCGTGGTGGCAGAAGGGGTTTCCGCCTATCCGCAGGCGGTGACCGGGCAGATGCTGGCCAACTTCGTCGGCGGCGGCGCAGCGATCAGCGTGCTGGCGCGTGAGCTGGACGCGGCGCTGGAGGTGATCGACCTGGGCACCGCCGAGCCGCTGGCGCAATTGCCTGGCGTGCGCCACCTGCATGTCGGCGCCGGCACGCAGAACTTCGCGCGTGAGCCGGCGATGACCCTGGCCCAGGCGCTGATCTGCCTGGAGGCCGGCCGCGACAGCATCGAGCGTGCGCGCAGCGCCGGCTGCGACCTGTTCGTCGGTGGCGAGATGGGCATCGGCAACACCACGGCGGCGGCGGCGCTGGCCTGCTGGCTGCTGGAGTGCCCGGCGAGCGAACTGGCCGGCCCCGGTACCGGGCTGGACCCTGCCGGTGTGGCGCACAAGGCGCGGGTCATCGATGCGGCGCTGGCGCTGCATCGGCAGCGACTCGACGGGCCGCTGGAGGCCCTGCAGCACCTCGGCGGTTTCGAGATCGCGGCGCTGGTCGGTGCCTATGTCGCGGCGGCGCAGCAGGGCGTGGTGGTGCTGGTCGACGGCTTCATCTGCAGCGTCGCGGCCCTGCTGGCGGTGCGCCTGAATCCGGGGTGCCGTGACTGGCTGCTGTTCGCCCACCATGGCGCCGAGCCGGGGCACGTGCGTGTGCTGCAGGCGTTGGGCGCCGAGCCTCTGCTGGAGCTGGGCCTGCGTCTCGGCGAGGGCAGTGGTGCGGCGCTGGCGGTGCCGCTGCTGCGCATGGCCTGCGCGCTGCATGGCCAGATGGCCACCTTCGCCGAGGCGGCCGTGGCGGAGAAACCGGCCTGATGCTGTACCTGGAACTGTTGCGCCACGGCGAGACCGAGCAGGGCGGCGGGCTGCGTGGCAGCCTCGACGATGCCCTGACCGAGCAGGGCTGGGCGCAGTTGCGCAGGTCCGTGCAGGAGGCGGGCCCCTGGGATCGCCTGATCAGTTCGCCGCTGCAACGCTGTGCGCGTTTCGCCGAAGAGCTGGCGGCGGCCCGGGCGCTGCCGTTGGACTACGAGCGCGACCTGCAGGAACTGCACTTCGGCGACTGGGAAGGGCGCAGTGCCGCCGAGCTGATGCACAGCGATGCCGAGGCGCTCGGGCAGTTCTGGGCCGACCCCTATGCCTTCACGCCGCCCAATGGCGAGCCCCTGTCGCGCTTCGAGGCGCGGGTGCTGGGCAGCCTGCAGCGCCTGGCGCAGGCGCATGATGGTGAGCGCCTGCTGCTGGTGACCCACGGCGGTGTGATGCGCCTGCTGCTGGCGCGGGCGCGTGGCCTGCCGAGAAAGGACCTGCTGCAGGTCAACGTCGGCTATGCCGAGCGTTTCCGCCTGCGCCTCGATGCCGATGGCCAGTGGCTGGAGTTGCCATGAGCGCATTCCTGATCGCGCTGCAGTTCCTGACCCGCCTGCCGGTCAGTCTTCCCGGCATGCCGACGCCCGCGCAGGTGGGGCGCTCGCTGCTCTGGTATCCGCTGGTGGGGCTGCTCCTCGGCGTGTTGTTGTGGGGCGCGCACCTGCTGCTGGGGCAGACCTCGATACCGCTGCAGGCAGCGATCATTCTGGCCCTCTGGGTCGGCCTCAGTGGCGGGCTGCACCTGGACGGCCTGGCCGATACCGCCGACGCCTGGGTGGGTGGTTTCGGCGACCGCGAGCGGACCCTGGCGATCATGAAGGACCCGCGCAGCGGACCGATTGCCGTGGTCGTGCTGGTGCTGCTGCTGTTGCTCAAGTACGCCGCGCTGCTGACGCTGCTGCAGGCCGGGCAGGGCGCCTGCCTGATTCTGCTGCCCTGGCTGGGGCGCAGCCTGCTGCCGGTGCTGCTGGTGACCACGCCCTACGTGCGCGCCGGCGGCCTGGGGCAGGCGCTGGTCGAGCAGGCACCGCGCCAGCAACTGCCCTGGGTGCTGGTCGTGCATCTGCTGCTGATGCTGGCATTCGGCTGGCCGGCGCTGCTTGCCGTGGCCAGTGCCCTGCTGCTGTTCGCCTGGACGCGTCGCGCGTTGCTGCGTCGCCTGGGCGGCACGACGGGGGACACCGCCGGCGCGCTGGTCGAGCTGGCCGAGTGCGGCATGCTGCTGGTCCTCGCGTTGAGCCTCTGAGCGCAACTGTTATGCCGACACGCCCTGCAACTGTATGAGTGCGAATCGGTGATGCGGGTATATACCTGTATCCATGTTGCCGACCTCTTGCCTCTGTACCCAATTGCGCCGCGCCAGTCGCGGCGTGACCCGCCGCTATGACGACGCACTCGCTGCCGTCGGCCTGGGCGCCGCACAGTTTTCCCTGCTGCGGCATGTCCAGCGCCTCGGCCAGCCGAGCATTTCCGCATTGGCCGAGGCCATGGGGCTGGACCGCAGCACCCTGGGGCGCAACCTGCGGGTGCTCGAGGAGCAGGCGTTGCTGCAGCTGAGCGAGGCGCGCGATCTGCGTGCCCGCGAGGTCAGCCTCACCGATGCCGGAGAGCGACGCATCGCCCAGGCGCTGCCGCTCTGGGAGCAGGTGCAGCAGGAGTTGAACCTGCAACTGGGTGAGGGCCGGCGTGCCGAACTGATGCAACTGCTGGAAGCCCTGGCCTGAGGGTCGACTGATTTTTACTGCCCATGCGGCCACTGACGGCCGCTCGCTGGAGATAACAATGACAACTGCATGGCGTTCTTCCACCTGGCTGTTGCTCGGCGCATCGCTGATTCTCGCGTTGTCGCTCGGCACCCGGCATGGCTTCGGCCTGTTCCTGCCGCCGATGAGCGCCGAGTTTGGCTGGGGACGTGAGGTGTTCGCCTTCGCCATCGCCCTGCAGAACCTGATCTGGGGTCTGGCGCAGCCGATCACCGGGGCGCTGGCCGATCGCTTCGGGGCACGCAAGGCCGTGGTCATCGGCGGTGTGCTGTACATGCTCGGGCTAATATTCATGGGCATGGCCGATTCGCCGCTGAGCCTGTCGCTCAGCGCCGGTCTGCTGATCGGTATCGGCCTGTCCGGCACCTCGTTTTCGGTGATTCTCGGCGTGGTGGGCCGCGCCGTACCGGTGGAAAAACGCAGCATGGCCATGGGCATTGCCGCTGCGGCCGGCTCCTTCGGCCAGTTCGCCATGCTGCCGGGCTCCCTGGGCTTGATCGGCTGGTTGGGCTGGTCGTCCGCCCTGCTGGCGCTGGGGCTGCTGGTGGCGTTGATGATTCCGCTGGCGGCCATGATCCGGGAGACTCCGCCGCCGGCCAGCAACGGTCCGGAGCAGACGCTGGTCGAGGCGCTGCGTGAAGCCACCAGCCACTCCGGCTTCTGGCTGCTGGCGCTGGGCTTCTTCGTCTGCGGCTTCCAGGTGGTGTTCGTCGCCGTGCACCTGCCGGCCTATCTGGTGGATCACGGCCTGCCGGCGCTGACCGGCACCACCGTGCTGGCCCTGGTCGGGCTGTTCAACATCTTCGGTACCTACATCGCCGGCTGGCTCGGCGGGCGGATGGCCAAGCCGCGTCTGCTCAGTGCCCTGTACCTGCTGCGCGGGGTGGTCATCAGCCTGTTCCTGGTGGCACCGCTGACGCAGTGGAGCGCCTACCTGTTCGGCATCGCGATGGGCCTGCTGTGGCTGTCGACGGTGCCGCTGACCAACGGCACCGTGGCGACGCTGTTCGGTGTGCGCAACCTGTCGATGCTGGGCGGTATCGTCTTCCTGTTCCACCAGATCGGCTCGTTCCTGGGCGGCTGGCTGGGGGGCTATCTGTACGACCATACCGGCAGCTACGACCTGGTCTGGCAGATTTCCATCGGCCTGAGCGTGATGGCTGCCGCGCTGAACTGGCCGGTGCGCGAGGTGCCGGTGGCCCGCCTGCAGGCGGTGCCGGCGTGAGCAGCAAGGTCACGCTCTGCGCGGCCGTGGCACTGGGCCTGGGGGCGCTCCTGGCCCTGGCCTGGTGGGGCTGGCGCCAGGGTGGCCTGGCCCTGCTGCAACTGGGCGTCGGCATCTGCTAGTTGCCTGAGGCGCGGCCTGCGAGTAGCGTGAACGGATCGCATCATCGTCCGAGATTTCTGCCATGTCACTGCGTCACATCGCCTGCTCCCTGCTGCTCTCCAGCCTCGCGCTGCCCCTGCTCGCTGCCGAATGCCCGGCGCTGTTGCAGGGCGAACTGCCCAAGCTGCGCAGCAAGGGCGCCAGCGTCGATCTCTGTCAGTTCGCCGGCAAGCCGCTGGTGGTGGTCAACACCGCCAGCTTCTGCGGTTTCACGCCGCAGTTCAAAGGTCTCGAAGCGCTGTACCAGCGTTACCAGGACCAGGGCCTGGAAGTGCTCGGCGTGCCCTCCGACGACTTCCGCCAGGAGTCGGACGACAGCGCGGAAACCGCCACCGTCTGCTACGTCAACTACGGCGTCACCTTCACCATGACCGAGCCGCAGCCGGTGTCCGGTGATGACGCCATCGCCCTGTTCAAGGGGCTCGCCGAGCAGAGCCGGCAGCCACGCTGGAACTTCTTCAAGTACGTGGTCGACCGTCAGGGCAAGGTGGTGGCGAGCTTCTCCAGCCTGACCAAGCCGGACGATCCCGAGCTGATCGCCGCCGTGGAAAAGGCCATCGCTTCGCAACCCTGAGCCCACTCTTCGCTGTACGGCCCTTCACCCATCTGGGCGATGGGCCGCATCCGCTCGCCTGCCTAGACTGGCCAGGCGCCGGACGCAGTTCCCCGGCGTGCCCACAAGAACAATAAGGAGGCACCCATGCGTCGCGTCTATACCGCTGCCATCGCCACCCTCGCTCTGCTCGGCGCCGTCGAGGCCCAGGCGGGCGATTACACCAGGACCAGGTACCCGATCGTGCTGGTGCACGGCGTGACCGGCTTCAACACCATCGGCGGTCTGGTCAACTACTTCCACACCATCCCCTGGAACCTCGAGCGTGACGGTGCCCGGGTCTATGTCGCCAGCGTCGCCGCGTTCAACGACAGCGAGCAACGTGGCGCCGAGCTGGCGCGGCAGATCGTGCCCTGGGCGGCGGCCGGTGGTGGCAAGGTCAACCTGATCGGCCACAGCCAGGGCTCGCCGACCTCGCGGGTGGCGGCGTCGCTGCGCCCGGACCTGGTGGCGTCGGTCACCTCGGTCAACGGCGTCAACAAGGGCTCCAAGGTGGCCGATGTGGTGCGTGGCGTGATCCCGCCCGGCAGCGGCATCGAAGGTGGCGCCAATGCCATCGCCAACGCGCTGGGCGCCCTGATCAACCTGCTCTCCGGCTCGAGCAATCCGCAGAGCGGCATCGACGCCCTGGCCACGCTGACCACGGCCGGGACCAACGCGCTCAATGCGCGCCATCCCTGGGGCGTGAACAGCAGCAGCTACTGCGCCAAGTCCAGTGAAGTGCAGAACGTTCGTGGCTACAGCATCCGCTACTACTCGTGGACGGGGAACTCGGCCTACACCAACGTGTTCGACGCGGCCGACCCGTTCCTCGCGTTCACCGGCCTGGTCTTCGGCAGCGAGAAGAACGACGGCCTGGTCGGCGTCTGCTCGACCTACCTGGGGCAGGTGATCGGCGACAGCTACAACATGAATCACGTCGACGCGATCAACCACCTGTTCGGGATTCGCGGCTGGACCGAACCGGTGTCGCTGTATCGCCAGCATGCCAACCGCCTGAAGAACAAGGGCGTCTGATCCTGAAGAGTGCGGCGGGGCCTGGCTCCGCCGCAGCGAGGCGACATGTCCAGATTCCTCGGTTTTTCCCTGGCTGCCGTGCTCCTGGCCGGCGGCCTCACGTTCTACTGGCGCTGGCCCGCCCCGTTGCCGCCAGCGACACCTGCCGCGCGCGCTGAGCCCGGCGCTGCGCCCGTGCAGTCGCCTGAGGTGCCAGTGGCCCCCGCGCGGGTTTCCGGCATGGCCCAGGCACCTGCCACCACGGCGCTGCCGAGCCTGGCCGGCACCACGGTGGATGGCCAGCTGCGCAGCGACGCGGCCGGCAACTTGGTGCTGGACCTGGCCGTGCGCGATTACTTCGACTACTTCCTCAGTGCCGTCGACCAGTCCGGTCTCGATGCGGTGATCGAGGTCCTGCTGGCCGACGCCGGCGCTCGCCTGGAGGAACCGGCCCTCGGTCAGCTGATCGGCCTGCTGGGTGACTACCTGGACTACAAGCGCGCCAGCATGGCGTTGCTGCAGCAGCCGCTGCAGAGCAGGCAGCAAGCCGACCCGCAGGCACAGTTGCAGGTGCTGCAGGCGGCCCTCGCTCAGCTCGACGAGCTGCGCCGCGGCCATTTTTCCGCGGCGGCGCAGGAGGCGCTGTTCGGTGCGGAGCAGGCCTACGCCCGCTACACCCTGGACAGCCTGGCGCTGCAGCAGCGCGACGACCTCGACGCGGGGCAGCGTGCGCAACTGCTCGAGCAGTTGCGCGAGCGCCTGCCGACGGCGCTGCGCGAGAGCGAACAGCGCCAGCAACTGGCGTTGCAGCAGCTGCAGCACAGCGAGCAGCTGTGGCGCGACGGGGCGGACGAGCAACAGGTGCGCGAGTTCCTGGCGATGACCTATGATCCGGATACCGTGCAGCGCCTGCTGGCCGAGCAGCGTCGCGAGCGTGACTGGCAGCAGCGCTACCAGGCCTACCGCAGCGAACTGGCTGGCCTGCAGGGCCAGGGGCTGAGTGCGACGGATGGCGAGCAACTGCAGCGCCAGTTGCGTGAGCGGCTGTTCGCCAATGAAGACCGATACCGTGTGGAAACCTATGACGCCATCGCCGCCAAACAGCTGGAGTCGCCGGGCGCGCCCTGAGGAGCGTCTGCGTTGAGCGAGCAGCAGCTGCTGGCCCAGCAGCGCCGTGGCTATCGTTCGCTGTGCTTCGTCGCACCACTGGAGGCGGGCTTCGCCGAACACCGGGTGCAGCGCATTCGCCGGCGCCTGCCGCTGATCGCCGCCACTGCCGCGCTGTTCCAGGTGATCTATGCGCTGCTGGACTTCCTGCTCATGCCGTTGTCGGTCAGCCTGTCGGTCCTGCCGTTGCGGGTGCTGGCGCTGACGGCGGTCCTGCTGTCGTTTCTCTACTGTCGGCGTGCCGCTGCGCCACTCGCCCGGGTGCCGCCGGTCTATGCGGCGGCTTACTGGGTCAATGGCGTCAGCGTCGCGCTGATCGTGCACCTGTGCTGGCTGCAGGGCGTGGCGATGCCCTATGACGGCCTGTTTCTCATCCTGCTGTTCGGCTATGCGCTGCTGGGGCTGTCGTTTCGCGCGATCAGCCTGTGCAGCTGGAGCTTCTGCCTGCTGTTCGTCGGCCTTGGCGCGGTGTTCGGCGAAACCGGTGGTGCACTGGCCTATCAGGGGCTGTTCCTGTTCTGCGCCAACCTGATCGGTACGGTCGGCGCCTACATGCAGGAACATGGCCAGCGCGGCGCCTGGCTCAACCTGCGTTTGCTGGATCTGGCGCGCCAGCGGGCAGAGGCCGATGACGCACGCAAGCTGCGGCTGCTGGCGGCGGCCAGTCACGATCTGCGCCAGCCACTCAATGCCATGGGCCTGTATGCCGAACACCTGGTGGAGCAGGGCGGTGACCAGCAGACCCGGCGTATCAGTGCGCGCCTGGCCGCATCAGTGGAGCAGCTCGGGCGCCTGCTGCAGTCGTTGCTCGACTACACCCGGCTGACCTTGCCGGGTGGTGTGCAGGCGCGGCCACATGCCTTCGCGCTGCGCCCGCTGCTCGAACGTCTGCTCGCCGAGGTGGCCCCGGAGGCACGCCAGCAGGGGCTGCAACTCGACCTGCAGTGCGCTGAGCTGGGGGTGTGCAGTGACCCTCTGCTGCTGGAACGCCTGCTGCGCAACCTGCTCAACAATGCGCTGCTGCACGCGCAGGCCCGGCACCTGCAGGTGACCGCACGGGCTGACGGCGATGCCGTGGCGCTGCAGATAGCGGACGATGGTCGGGGCCTGAGCGAGGCCGAGCAGGCGCTGGTGTTCGAAGAGTTTCGTCAGCTGGACAACCCCGGGCGCAACGCCGAGCGCGGGCTGGGGCTCGGCCTGGCAATCGTCAGGCAGTTGGCGCAGGTACTGAATCACCCGCTGCGCCTGGATTCACGACCTGGCGCTGGGGCGCGCTTCGCTCTGCGTCTGCCGCTTGCCGGGATTCCGCTGCCGGTCGCGCGCGGTGAGGGGGCGACGGCGTTGCGCGGGCGGGTCCTGCTGCTCGAGGACGACGCCACCGGGCGCGAGGCGCTGGCCGGCCTGCTGCGCCGCTGGGGCTGCGAGGTACAGGCCTGTGCCGACCTGACGACGGCGTTGCAGGCGGCAAGCCGGGAAGTGCCGCAGCTGGTGATCAGCGACTACCGCCTTGGCGGGCGGGAGGATGGCTTGCAGGCCATCGAGCGCTTGCGCGAGGCGGCCGGGCAGATGTTGCCGGCCTTGCTGATCAGCGCCGACCTGAGCCCCGAGCTGCATGAGCGCTGCCTGCCGGCGCATGTCATGCCGCTGGCCAAGCCGCTGCTGCCGGCCCGCCTGCGTCAGGTGCTGGCGACCCAGTTGCAGGTGCGCCAGGCCGTCAGCTGATCACAGCCAGCCGCGCTGCCGGGCGGCGCTGACGCAGGCGGTACGGGTGTGCACGGCGAAGGTTTCGAACAGCGTCTTGAGGTGGGTCTTCACCGTGTCTTCGGCCAGCCCCAGCTGGCGGCTGATGGCCTTGTTCGGCAGGCCTTCGGCCAGCAGCTGGAGGATTTCCAGCTGGCGCGGGGTGAGCGGAGAGGCATTGCTCGGCGCCGGCAGCGTTTCACCGAGCAGAACGCGCGTCACCGCCTGGCGCAGGGCGTTGCCGTCGGCACTCTTGGGAATGAAGCCGAGGGCGCCGGCGGCTAGGGCGGCCTGGGCATCCAGTGACGAGTCGCTGGCACTGAGGATGGCCACCGGTGTGCTTTCGCCCCGGGACAGCCAGCGCTGCAACAGCTCCAGGCCCGGTTCGTCAGGCAGGCGCAGGTCGAGCAGGATCAGGTCGTATGCATGCTGGCGCAGGCACTGTTCCGCCTCCGCGGCGCTGTGCGCGGTGTGGATCAGCAGGTTCTGGCTGAGGGGCGACAGGGCCAGGGACAGGCCATCGAGGAAGATGCGGTGGTCGTCGACCAGCAACAGGCGGAGGTGTTCGGGCAGGGTGGTGCAGAGGGCAGTCATGATGTACTCACGCGGCTTTTCTTGTTGTTCTGCCGCGTGAGTTTAGCCAATGCCGGGCGTCGATTAGAAGCGGTAGCTGAGCGATGCCCCCAGGCCGTGAGCGCTGTTCTTGTAGCGCGCGCTGTAGCTGCCGCGGGTCGAGCTCTGGTGGTTCACGTCCACCGTCTCTTCCTGCAGGTAGGAATAGGCCACGTCGATGGTCATGTCCTGGGTCGGGCTCCAGCCGGCGCCAAGGCTGAAGATGGTGCGGTCGCCGGACGGCACGCGCGGCGAGCGGTCGGTGTTGTTGATCGGCGACTGGTCGACGGCGATACCGGTGCGCAGCGTCCATTGCGGGCTGACCCGGTACGACAGGCCGATCGCGTGGGCCCAGGTGTCGTGCCAGTTCTGCTCCTCGACGATGGTGGAGAGGTTCGCCGGCAGCGTGGCGGCATCGTTCTCCACACGGATTTCCTTGAAGCGGCTCCAGCGCGTCCAGGTACTGCCCAGGTGTAGCGTCAGGGCGTCGGTGAGGTCATGGGTGATCGACAGGTCCACCGACTCGGGCGTGGTCAGGTCGAGGCTGGCGTCGTACTTGCCGGACAGGCCGGCCAGCGCGCCGCTGGCGGAGACCCGGGTGTCGCCTTCCAGCTCGTACTTCACGCGCGAGTGATAGGTCAGGCCGGCGCGGGTGCGCGGGCTGAACTCGTAGAGCACGCCGGCATTGAAGCCGACGGCGGTATCGTTGCCCTTGACCCTCACCTCGCCATCGTTGCGGCCGGGGCTCAGCGGGTTGAGCAGGGAAGAGCTGAGTTCGCCTTCGATATGGTTGAAGGTCGGGCCGAAACCGACCGACAGCTGGTCGTTGAAGCGATAGCTCAGCGTCGGCTGGATGGTGATCACGCGCACGTAGCTCTTGTTGGCGTAGTAGCGCCCCTGGAAGCCGTTCTCGTAGTCGGTCATCAGGCCGAAGGGCGCATAGATGCCGAGGCCGAATGCGACCTTGTCGTCCAGTGGCTTGACGAAGTAACCCATGGGCACGCCGGTGGTCGGCACCATGTCGCCGTCGTTGCTGCCCGACAGGGAGAGCGGGCCGGCGCTGGCGCTGGCATGGCTGATATCGGTCTTGGCATGAATGGCTGCGGCGCCGAAGTACACCTCGCTGCGCTTGAGGCGCGACATGCCGGCCGGGTTGCCGAATACGGTGCTGGCGTCATCGGCGGACGACGAGCGCCCTGCGAACGAGGTGCCCATACCGGAAATGCTTTGCTCGTTGAGGGTGAAGCCACTGGCGAAGCCATGGCTCGACGTGGCGGTGATGGCGACGGCCAGGCCTGTCTTGAGAAGGCGTTTGCTCACGGGGGGAAGCTCCTGTGGTGGGGCGAGGGGGGCGCACGCTACAGTTTTTCCTGACCTGTGCCAAGGCGCTTAAGTTCCCGAAATAGAGCGCATTGTCGGACAATTGTCTGAATTTTGCGCAGATATGGGCGCAATGCTTTCATGTCCGATCGGTCAGGCTACCTGGCTGACCTGGTCGATGTGCCGGTGCCAGGCATCGAGAAAGTCGGTCTGGCGCCCGCAGGGCTGGAACACCTTGCACCAGATCCGCTCCAGGGCGGGGACGTCGTCGGCCGCCGGCAACTCCAGTTGCTCGGCTTCCACCAGCAGCCAGGCGATGGCCGTGGCGTAGCGCAGGTTGACCGTCAGCTCCAGGTGCGGGGCCTCGAGGAAGGCGTGTTGGCTGGCCAGGCCGCGTACCCGGCTGGCCAGCTCCGGGTCGCGGGCCAGGTGCTGGTCCCAGAGCGCCAGGTGGCGTTGCTCGCTGATGCGATAGAGACCATGGCCGTGCGGGGTGTCGAGTGCGCTGCCGAGGTCCGACTGACAGGCCGCGGCACCCAGCAGCAGGGCTTCGGCCGTTGCGCTGTGACGTTGCAGGTAGAGCAGGGTAGGGCGGATCACATGCTGGCTGAGGTCGCAGGCGGCTATTCCCATGGCATCCTCGCGAAAGGTGCCGGTGGGGCCGGGCGCGTGGCAGCTGTTCTAGTGGCTCTTCGATAAAGGCCCCACCGGGAGCGGGGTTAGCCGCTCATTTTCAAGTCTAGTGCGATATTTCAGCTGTAAAGGGCTGTTTTTAAATTGATTCCGGATTTCAGTTATTGGGCATATTTCCTTTGGTGCTTAGCGCCAGGGCTCAGTCGCCGGTGGCGATCGGATGCGCCGGGTTGGTGATCCACTCGCTCCAGGAGCCGGCGTACAGCGCGGCCAGCGGGTAGCCGGCGAGGCTCATGGCGAACAGGTTGTGGCAGGCGGTGACGCCGGAACCGCAGTAGGCCACCAGGTCGTCCAGCGGGCGCTCGCCGCGCAGCGCGTCGAAGCGTTCGCGCAGCGCCGCGGCGGGCAGGAAGCGGCCATCGGCCCCGAGGTTGTCGGTGAAGGCCGCGCACTGGGCCCGGGGAATGTGCCCGGCAACCGGGTCGAGCGGCTCGACTTCACCGCGAAAGCGCGGCAGCGCGCGGGCATCGAGCAGGGTCAGGTCGGGATTGTCCAGGCGTGCCGCCAGTTGTTCGGCACTCAGCAGCAGGCTGCTGTCGGGTTGCGCGGGGAAATCGCCGGGGGTGTTGTCCGGCTGCGCCGTGGTCAGCTCGAAGCCGGCCTCGCGCCAGGCCTTGAGGCCGCCATCGAGCAGGTACAGGTGATCGCGCTTGCCGAGCCAGAGCAGCAGCCACCAGGCGCGTGCGGCGTAGGCACCGGGGCCATCGTCATACAGCACTACCTGGCTGTCGCTGCGCAGGCCGCAGGCGCGCAGGCGTTCGATCAGGGTGCTGGGGTCCGGCAGCGGATGGCGACCGGTGACGCCCTTGACCACCGGTGCGGAAAGGTCCTGCTCCAGGTCGACGAAATGCGCCTCGGGAAGATGCCCGTCGAGGTAGCTGCGGCGCCCGTAGCTCGGGTCTTCGAGGGCGAAGCGGCAGTCCAGGAGCAGCAGGTTCTCCTGGCCCAGACGTTGGCGAAGCTGTTGCGCGCTGATCAGTTGAGCGAGTGGCATGGAGCCTCCGGTGTCGTGTACGCGTTTGCCGGCATCATACCGCCTGGCCAATCCGGCGCACGCAGTTCGATCTCTCGCCAGGAAGGAGCCATTTCATGCCGGGCCTGCAACCCATCGCGCAAGGCACGAACCTGCCCCGTCACGCCGCTTCGTGAGTCTTCGGGCAAAAATAGTGCAACCTTATGTGTATTTTTGGTGCGTATCAGGGCGCTGCAGGCCCCTACAAACTGGAGATCCATTGCTGTTTCATGTTGCCGCGCACCTGAAAGTTTCATCAAGGCGACATTTTGATCTGTTTTGGTGCCTTTTCGCCTGATAGAGTGCCGGCCACTTTGTCTGCGTGGCGTCGAGGTGCCGCATGTCGTTGTCCGTCGATTCTTTCCTGGCGCGCCTGAAGCAGCGCGATCCTGATCAGCCAGAATTCCATCAGGCGGTGGAGGAGGTGGTGCGCAGCCTGTGGCCCTTCCTCGAAGCCAACCCGCGCTATCGCGATGCCGGCATTCTCGAACGCATGGTCGAGCCGGAGCGGGCCATCCTGTTCCGCGTGCCCTGGGTGGATGATCGCGGCCAGGTGCAGGTCAATCGCGGCTTTCGCATCCAGATGAGCAGCGCCATCGGGCCCTACAAGGGTGGCCTGCGCTTTCACCCTTCGGTGAACCTCGGCGTGCTCAAGTTCCTCGCGTTCGAGCAGGTGTTCAAGAACTCCCTGACCTCATTGCCCATGGGCGGCGGCAAGGGCGGTGCGGACTTCGACCCCAAGGGCCGCAGCGAAGGCGAGGTGATGCGCTTCTGTCAGTCGTTCATGAGCGAGCTGTACCGCCACATCGGCGCCGACCTGGATGTGCCGGCCGGTGACATCGGTGTCGGCGCTCGTGAGATCGGCTATCTGTTCGGCCAGTACAAGCGTCTCTCCAACCAGTT
Organism: Pseudomonas sp. REST10; assembly: GCF_029542605.1. Classification (NCBI taxonomy): domain Bacteria; kingdom Pseudomonadati; phylum Pseudomonadota; class Gammaproteobacteria; order Pseudomonadales; family Pseudomonadaceae; genus Pseudomonas; species Pseudomonas sp. REST10. The sequence continues at coordinate 2,187,415 of NZ_CP035677.1, forward strand.
CACCTCGGTGCTGACGGGCAAGGGCCTGAGCTACGGCGGCAGCCTGATCCGCCCGGAGGCCACGGGCTACGGCTGCGTGTACTTCGCCCAGGAGATGCTCAAGCGCCTCGGGCAGGGTTTCGCAGACAAGCGGGTGGCCATCTCCGGCTCCGGCAACGTCGCCCAGTACGCGGCGCAGAAGGTCATGGACCTGGGCGGTCGGGTCATTTCGCTGTCCGACTCCGAGGGCACGCTGTATGCCGAGGCCGGCCTGAGCGCCGAGCAGTGGCACTACCTGATGGAGCTGAAGAACGTGCGTCGCGGTCGGCTGCGCGAGATGGCCGAGCACTATGGCCTGCAGTTCCTCGCGGGGCAGCGTCCATGGAACCTGGCGTGCGACATCGCGCTGCCCTGCGCGACGCAGAACGAGCTGAACGGCACGGATGCCCGTGTCTTGCTGGGCAACGGCTGCATCTGCGTGGCCGAAGGCGCCAACATGCCCTCGACCCTGGAGGCTGTGGACCTGTTCGTCGAGGCCGGCATCTGCTACGCACCGGGCAAGGCCTCCAACGCCGGTGGTGTGGCCACCAGCGGCCTGGAAATGAGCCAGAACGCCATGCGCCTGCACTGGAGTGCCGGTGAAGTGGACGAGCGCCTGCACGGCATCATGCAGAACATCCACCACGCCTGCGTGCACCACGGCGAGGAGAATGGCCGGATCAACTACGTCAAGGGCGCCAATGTCGCCGGCTTCGTCAAGGTCGCCGACGCCATGCTGGCGCAGGGTGTGGTCTGAGCGACCCTCGCTGCGGATGACGTTGCTGTGTCGGGCGAGCGATTCAGGCATGCTGCCTGCCTTATCGCTCGTCACGCAGGTTTGCGCTCCGCATGAAACGCTTCGTTTTGCTCGACACCGCTCCGATCCCGGGTACGGACGGTGCATTGAACCTGTTCGAATACGGGGACGATTTCGTCATCAAGATTGCCGGCGGTGATGGTGGGCAACTGATGAATACACGCATGCACGGCTCGGAAGATGCCCTGGCCGCGATTCCCTGCAAGCAGATTGCCGGGCGCCCGCAGGCGCGGGTGCTGATTGGCGGCCTGGGCATGGGGTTTACCCTGGCTTCAGCTCTGCAGCACCTGGGGGCTGACGCCGAGGTCGAGGTCGCCGAGCTGGTGCCGGGAGTGGTCGAGTGGAACCGTGGCGCGCTGGGCGCGAAAGCCGGTCATCCGCTGCGCGACCCGCGTGCGCTGATCATTCAGGAGGACGTCGCCAAGCTGCTGCAGGCTGCCGAGCAACGCTACGACGCGATCATGCTGGATGTCGACAATGGCCCGGAAGGGCTGACCCAGAAGGGCAATGACTGGCTGTACAGCATGCCCGGACTGTATCAGTGCGCCAGGGCGCTGCGGCCCGGGGGCATGCTGGCGGTGTGGTCGTCCAGCGCTGACCGGGCCTTCTCGGAGAAAGTGCGCAAGGCGGGCTTCAAGGGTGAGGCGGTGCAGGTCTATGCCCACGGCAATCGCGGCACGCGGCACACCATCTGGATCGCCCGGAAGGTCTGAACAAGCGGCCCGTGCCTGCAACGGGCAGGGCCGCTTCGTCGCTCAGTGAAGCGGCAGCTTGCCGATGCGGTCGTTGTCCAGGCTGCCGAAGTACAGGTAGTCACCCACCGGTTTCACCGACGTGACCATGCGCAGGTGCGTGCCGCTGGTGTCATGCAGGCTGCGGACGATCTTGCCGTTCTCGTCGAGGGCGATGGCGAAGCCATAGGGAATCGCCTTCGGCCACAGTGCGCGCGGCAGCTTGGCCAGTTGCGCCTTGAGCCAGGGGTGGCGATGGAGGAAGTCGGCATCCGCCTTGCGCGGCGTCGGCAGGGCCACCCAGAAGGTACCCTTGCGGTCGCCTTGCAGGTTGTCCGGCAGGCCCGGCAGGTTGTCGATGAACACCTCATGCTGACCGGCCCGCTCGCCCTTGAGCCAGTAACGGGTGATGCGATAGCGATAGGTTTCGTTGACCAGCACGAAGTCCTCGTTGGCCGACAGCGCCACGCCATTGGCGAAGTACAGGTCATCGAGCAGCACGCGGGTCTCGCCGGTGCTCGGGTCATAGCTGAGCAGGCGTCCATGCGGGCGCGCTTCGAGCAGGTCGAGCAGGTAGTCCGGTTGCTGGAAGCGCGAGGAGGCGTCGCTGAAGTAGATGATGCCGTCGCTGGCGATGTCCAGGTCGTCGGTGAAGGCGAAGGGCAGGCCGTCGGCCTCTGTGCTCAGCACCTCGATGCGGCCCTGCGGATCGATGCGCAGCAGGCCCTTGTAGGCATCCGCGAGGATCAGGTTGCCGGCGGCATCGAAGTCCATGCCCAGCGGACGGCCTCCGGTATCGGCGAAGGTTTCCACGCTGTCGTCGGCCAGCACGCGGACGACGCGTCCATCATGCAGGCCTGCGTACACCCGGCCCTGGGCATCGACTGCGGTGTCCTCCGGGCCGTGGATCTGACCGCGCGCCAGCAGCTCGGCTTTCATCAGGGTGTCGTTGGGCTCCAGCACAGCGGTCATCGGTGGTGCCTCGGGCGCTTCCCAGGGCAGGGGGGCGATGGGGCTGGGCGTGAGCGCCAGGTAGAGCGCTGCCGCGAGCAACAGCAGGACGGGCAGGGCGAGCAGTTTCTTCAGCATTGTTGTTCTTCCGTGTCGGAGGGCGATGCGCGGCACAGGTTACACAGATCGAGCCTCCGGCGGCAGCTCGCTGCCCGTCGAGTGGCCAGGGCATATATACTGCGCGCCATTGTTCATGGGAGAGCCGCGTGGCTAACGACATACACTGGATTCTCGACGACGCCAGCCTGGCCGAGCACTGCGCCGTCTGGCAGACGCTGCCCTTCGTCGCGCTGGACACCGAGTTCATGCGCGTCGACACCTTCTATCCCATCGCCGGGCTGCTGCAGGTCAGCGGCGGTGACGGCGCCTACCTGATCGACCCGCTGCGCATCAGCGACTGGACGCCATTCGCCGCGCTGCTCGAAGCGCCCAACGTGGTCAAGGTGCTGCATTCGTGCAGCGAGGACCTGGAGGTGTTCCTGCGCCTGACCGGCAGCCTGCCGGCGCCGCTGTTCGACACGCAACTGGCGGCCGGTTACCTCAACCTCGGTTTCTCCATGGGCTATTCGCGCCTGGTCCTGGCCTTGCTCGACATCGAGCTGCCCAAGGGCGAGACCCGTTCCGACTGGTTGCAGCGGCCGCTGTCGGCGTTGCAGGTGCGCTATGCCGCCGAGGATGTGCTGCATCTGGTGGAGGTGTACCGCGCCTTGTCCGCCCGCCTGGCGCCGCAGAAGGTCGAGTGGGTGCTGGAGGACGGTGCCGAACTGGTGGGCAACCTGCACCGCGAAGTCGATCCGGAAGACGCCTGGCGCGATGCCAAGCTGGCCTGGAAGCTTTCCCGTCAGCAGCAGGCGGTGCTGCGCGCCCTGTGTGCCTGGCGCGAGCGGCAGGCGCGTGCGCGCAACCAGCCGCGCAATCGCGTGCTGCGCGAGCATTCGCTGTGGCCGCTGGCGCGTACGCAGCCCGACAACCTGGTCGCCCTGGCGCGCATCGAGGACATGCACCCGAAGACCGTGCGTCAGGATGGTGAAACCCTGCTGCAGCTGATTCGCGATGCGGCGGCGCTGCCGCCCGAGCAATGGCCCGAGGCGTTGCCCGAGCCGCTGCCGATCGAGGCCTCGGCACTGCTGAAGAAACTGCGCGCCGTCGGCCAGCGCGAGGGCGAGCGCCTGGATATCGTGCCGGAGCTGATGCTGCGCAAGAAAACCCTGGAAGCCCTGCTGAAAACGGGTTTCCCCAACGGTCCGTACCAACTGCCCGATTCCCTGCGCGGCTGGCGCCGGGAGTTGATGGGCCAGGCGCTGCTCGACTGCCTGGCCAGCGAAGGAGAATCCGCGTGAAACGCATCTGCTCGATCTACAAAAGCCCGCGCAAGAACGAGATGTACCTCTACGTGCTCAAGGCCGATGCCCTGACCCGCGTGCCCGAAGGTCTGCTCGCCGTGTTCGGCCCGCCCGCGCATGCCTTCGACCTGGTGCTCAGCCCCGAGCGTCAGCTGGCGCGCGAGGACATCGCCCAGGTGCTGGAGAACCTCGAGAAGCAGGGCTATCACCTGCAGATGCCGCCGCCCGAAGAGGATTACATCCAGCATCTGCCCGATGAGCTGCTGTGCCGTAACGATCCGGTCTGAGTCATGCGTCTGCTGATCGCCGAAGACAAGCACGCGCTGTATGCCGAGCAGGTCCGCAGTGCGTGCCCCGATCTGCAGCTGGTGGCGAGCGCCGAGCCGGCGCGCTTGCGCGAGGCCGCCGGGCAGTGCGAAGTCTGGCTGGGCCAGCCGGACCTGCTCACGCCGCTGCTGCGCGAGGGTTTGCGCCCGCACTGGTTGCAGTCGACCTGGGCCGGCATCACGCCGCTGCTGGCGACCGACTTGCCACGTGATTACCGCCTGACCCGCGCCGTCGGCATCTTCGGCCAGGTCATGGCCGAGTACGTGCTCGGGCACATGCTGGCGCATGAACGCCGCTTGTTCGCCCGGCTGGCGGCGCAGGTCGCGCAGCAGTGGGACAACGGCCAGCCACGCAGCCTGCGCGGGCGCCGGGTGCTGGTGGTCGGCTGCGGTGACATCGGCCAGGCCGTGGCCGAGTTTCTCGCGCCGTTCGCCGTGGAACTGCGTGGCCTGGCCAGTCAGGCGCGCGAGCAGGCACCCTTCCTCGAGGTGGCGGCGCTGGACGAGCTGCCCCGCTTGAGCGCCTGGGCCGACTACGTGGTCAATCTGCTGCCGGACACGCCCGCGACCCGTGACCTCTACGACGCGTCGCTGTTCGCCCGTTTCTGCCCGCAGGCTCTGCTGATCAACGCCGGACGCGGCACGGCGGTGGTCGATGCCGACCTGGTGGCCGCGCTGGAACGGCAGCAGCTGGCGGGGGCGGTGATCGACGTATGCCGCGAGGAGCCCTTGCCGGCCGGGCATCCGTTCTGGGCGGCACCGCGCCTGTTGCTGACCGGGCACAGTTCGGCACCGACCGACCCGTTGCTGATGAGCGCGCTGTTCCTCGACAACCTGTCGCGCTGGCAGGCCGCCGCGCCCCTGCGCGGTGAGGTGGACTTCAGTCGCGGCTATTGACCTGCCGTTCGCCCCGCGCGGCTTGGCCCGGACGGGCGCACGAGCTAGACTGCCGCGCTTTTCTCCGCCGAGTCCATACTGCCGTCATGGCCGCCAAAGTCGAACCCTTCTGGAAACGCAAGACCCTCGCCCAACTCGACCAGGACGAGTGGGAATCGCTGTGCGACGGTTGCGGCCTGTGCTGCCTGCAGAAACTCGAGGATGAAGACGACGGCGCCGTCTACTACACGCGCATCGCCTGCAAGCTGCTGGATCTGCAGACCTGCCGTTGCAGCGACTACGCCAATCGGGTCAAGCACGTGCCCGATTGCATCCAGCTCACGCCGGCGCAGGCCGACCAGTTCCAGTGGCTGCCACCGACCTGCGCCTATCGCCTGGTCAGCGAGGGCAAGGACCTGCCCCTGTGGCATCACCTGGTATGCGGTGACCCGGAGGCGGTGCATATCGAGCGCATCTCCCAGGCTGGACGCATGCTCAGCGAGAACAGCGTCGCCGAGGACGACTGGGAAGAGCACCTGATCTTCCGCGCGGGTTGATTGCCTCGCCACTTCGTGGCAAATCTGTCGGGCGCCCATGGAATTGCCCCGGGGCGTCGCGGTCATATGCCGCCAGTTCCCGCACCAGGAGTGTTGCTCGATGTCCCTTCGCTTGCCGTTGTTATCGTCTCTGCTGCTTCTGAGCCTGCCGGCCTTCGCCGCGACCCAGAAGGTCGATCTGGATTATCGCGTGCGCTTCCTGCCGGACAGCGATCAGGCCGAGGTCAGCATCACCCTGGAGAAGGGGGAGCGCGTCCGCAGCCTGGATTTCAACCTGGGTGACGACGGGCGCTACAGCGACTTCGAGACCGACGGCCAGTGGTCACAGGAGGTCGCCGGGCGCGGCAAGTGGCAGCCGGGCAAGGGCAAGAGCGTGCTCAGCTACCGGGTGCAGATCGACCATGAACGCAAGTCGGGGCGCTATGACGCGCGGATGACCAAGGACTGGGTGCTGCTGCGTGGCGACGACCTGGTGCCGGCGGCCAAGCTCGATCAGCAGGACAAGACCGAACTGGTGTCGCGCCTGCAGTTCGACCTGCCCAAGGGCTGGAAAAGCGTGGAAACCGGCTGGCCACGCATCGGCAAGAACCGTTTTCGCGTCGACAATGCGCAGCGCAAGTTCGACCGCCCGACTGGCTGGATGCTCGCCGGCAAGCTCGGTACCCGGCGCACGCGCCTGGGCGATACCGAAGTCGCCATCTCCGCGCCGGTGGGCGAGGGCATGCGGCGCATGGATATCATGACCTTCCTCACCTTCGTCTGGCCGCAGTTGCAGCAGGTATTCCCGCGTGATCCGAACAAGCTGCTGATCGTCGGGGCCGGCGATCCGATGTGGCGTGGCGGCCTGTCGGCGGCCAATTCCTACTACATGCACGCCGATCGTCCGCTGGTCAGCGAGAACGGCACCAGCTCCCTGGTGCACGAGCTGGTGCATGTCTTCGGGCGCATCTACGGGCGCGAGCGCAGCGACTGGATCGCCGAGGGCCTGGCCGAGTACTACGCCATCGAACTGGTGCGCCGCGCGGGCGGCATCAGCGAGGAGCGTTACCAGAAGATCCGCGAGCAGCTGATCGACTGGAGCAAGCCGGTCAACAGCCTGCGTACCGATCACGCCACCGGGCCGGTGACGGCGCGTGCGGTGCTGCTGCTGCAGGAACTGGATCGCGAGATTCGGCAGAAGACCAAGGACAAGGGCAACCTGTCACTGGACGACGTGACCCGCGGGCTCATGCGCCTGGACCGGGTCAGTACCCAGGATTTCATCGACATCACCGAGAATGTCATCGGTGGTCCGTCGAAGACGCTGGATACGCGCCTGTTGCGTTGAGTTGACCTGCATACGATAACTGCTATTAAATGATAGTTATTATCATTAATTGGCGCCTTCGGGCGCCTCATGCAGTTAGGGGGCCTCGTGCAGGCAGTCTGTTGCACCGCGCCCGCTGGTGCCGCCCGTGGATGAGCAGTTTCGCGGCACCTTCTCGTCGGTCTACCGCAGCGTCCACACGGAACTGACGCGCTTCTTCCGCAAGCGCCTGGAAAGCCAGGCCGATGCCGCCGATCTGGCTCAGGACGCATTCGCCCAGTGGCTGGGCTGGCGGGATCGCGGTGGCGTCGAGCAGCCGCGCGCCTTTCTCTTTCACATCGCGCGCAACCTGCTGCGTGACCACTGGCGTCGCCAGCAGCGCCAGGGCCAACGCGAGCCGCTGGAAGCGATCGCGGATACCGCCGCCACGCAAGCGAGTCCACTGGAGCGCCTCGACCAGCAGCAGCGCCTGCGACAGCTGGCCCGTGCCCTGGAGGGCCTGCCACCGCGACGGCGCGAGGCGCTGATCCTGCACCGCTTCGAGGGCCTGTCGCAGAGCCAGGTGGCTGAGCGCATGGGCATCTCGCTGAGCATGGTGGAAAAACACATCGCCGCCGCCCTGCTGCATTGCCGGCAGCAACTGACGCCTGACACAGGGAAGGATGAGCAATGAGCGAGCATCGAGTCGACCCGACGTCGCCTGACGAGCAGGCCGCCCTCTGGTTCGCCCGGTGCCATGGCGATGCCTTCGGCGCCCACGACGAAGCCGACCTGCAGGCCTGGCTGGCGGCCGACCCCGCCCATGCCGAGGCGTACGCCGACCTGCAGCTGCTCTGGCAGGACATGGCCCAACTACCCAGGCCGCCGATTCCGGCTGAACGCCCGGCGCCCCGGCGGCGCTGGCGTTCGCTGGCGGCAGCCGCCTGCCTGGTGCTGCTGGCGCTGCTGCCGGCCTGGCTGGATGTCTCGCCGGATGGGGCGCTCACCCTGGTCAGTGGGCCGCAGACGCCCCGCGAGGTGACCCTGGAGGATGGCAGCCGTATCCATCTCAATCGCAACACGCGCCTGGAGGTGCGCCTGCTGGCGGAGCGGCGCGAGGTCGAACTGGTGCAGGGGCAGGCGTTCTTCGAGGTGGCCAGGGATGTGCAACGGCCGTTCCGGGTGCAGGCCGGGGAGGGGAGTGTGCAGGTGCTCGGTACGCGCTTCGACGTGCGCCGTGGCCGCGAGCTGCTGACCGTGAGCGTGGAGAGCGGGCGGGTCGCCCTGCAGCCACGTGCGGATGCCCCGCTGGTCGAGCTGCTGGCAGGGGATCGTGCGGTCTACGACGGCAGCCGGGGCACCTTGCTGCGCTCGCGGGTCGCCGACGGCGAAGTGGCCAGCTGGCGTTCCGGGCGGCTGGTCTTCCAGCAATGGCCACTGGCACAGCTGCTCGATGAGCTGTCGCAGTACGGCGCGACGCCGGTGTCGTTCGGCGATGCCGCGCTGGCCGCCAGGCAGGTGTCCGGCAGCGTCGATCTGGCGCGGCCCGACGACTTCCTCAGCGCCTTGCCGGTGCTCCTGCCGGTGAAGGTCGAGCCGCTGGACGATGGCAGCGTTCGGCTCATCAGTGCACCTGATTAAAAATATTTTCATTCTCATATGCGGATATTTTTCATTTAAGCGTCTTCCATGCCAACCACCTCATGCCGTGGTGGTGTTGCAAGCAGTGGAGACCCGCATGAAAACCCGCATTTCGCCCAGTGCCTGGTGGCGTTCCCGCACCGGTGCCGCCCTGATGATCGGTTGCCTGATGGGGGCAACCGCCCAGGCGCAGCCACGTGATTTCGATCTGGCCGCGCAGCCCCTGGGCAGCGCGCTGACGGCCCTGGCCCGGCAAGGGCAGCTGCAGATCTTCTTCGAGAGCGATCAGGTCCAGGGGCTGCAGGGGCCCGCGCTGCGCGGGCGCTACGAACCCGTCGAGGCGCTGCGGCAGTTGCTGCGCGGCAGCGGCCTGGAGCTGGTGGAGGCGGCGGGGAGTTTCGTGGTGCGCCGCATGCCGGTCTCGACGACCGAGGCCAACGCCATCGAACTGGGCTCCGTCAGCATCGTGGGCGACGGTCGCCAGGTCGACTCGGCCAGCGTCGGGCGCTCGACGCTGACGCGCAAGGAGATCGAGCGTCAGCAGGCGGAGAACATTCCCAGCCTGCTGCAGACGCTGCCGGGCGTGAGCATGGGCGGGTCGTCCAAGCAGGGTGGGCAGACGGTCAACATCTGGGGGCTGGGTGATGCCGAGGACGTTCCGTTCAGCCTCGACGGCGCGTCCAAGAGCGGCTTCGAGCGCTACCAGCAGGGTACGGTGTTCATCGAACCCGAGCTGATCAAGCGCATCGAGGTCGAGAAGGGGCCCTATTCGGTGTTCACCGGCAACGGCGGCTTCGGCGGTACCGTGCACATGGAGACCAAGGACGCCCCGGACCTGCTCGAGGAGGGACGTGACCTGGGCACCATGCTCAAGTATGGCTATCACAGCAACGATCAGCAGAAGCTCTACAGCGGCGCGGTCTACGGCCGCAGCGAGGATGCCCGCTTCGACGGCCTGGCCTACCTGACCACACGCGATGGCCGCGACATGAAGCTGGCCGGGAACATCCAGCTCGAACCCGAGTACGAGTATCCGCAGCGCTATCCGTTCACCGACAAGAAACTCGATGGCGCCTTGCTCAAGGGCAACTTCCGACCGAACGACGAGCACAGCTTCGGCCTGACGTTCATGCGTTCGCGCAGTGACGAGTTCGTCCCCTTCAGCGCGGCCAGCTTCCTGTTGCCGAGCAAGTACAGCATCGACCGCTACGGCAGCCTGGAGGCGGCCATGCGCCGGCTGATGGCCGATCGCAAGGTGACCGACACCACCTGGGCCGGCCGCTATCGCTACCAGCCGCTGGACAACCCCTGGATCGACCTCGAACTGAAGGCCTCCTGGTCCGAAACCGAGCAGATCGACGAGCGCGGCGAGGATGCCAGCTACTCGCTGGCCACCGGTGGCAAGTGGATGCGCACGGACTATCAGGACCGGGTCGTCGAGCTGCGCAACACCAGTCGCTTCGACACCAGCGTACTCGGCCACGAGCTGACCGCAGGGGTGGCCTGGCACGGCCACAAGCGGGACGTGCTGATGTACCTGCCGGGTTCCACCTACAACCGTCCGCAGTACAACTATGGCTGGTTCCAGCCTTACTTCATGCCGCGCGGCTCGCAGACGTCGCGCAGTGCCTACCTGCAGGACGCGATCACCCTGGGCGACCTCACCATCACGCCGTCATTGCGCTTCGACACGGTGCGCAACCAGGGCAAGGAAAACCTGGCATCGAACTACAACAACCCCGAGCGCGGGCATGACTATCGGGCGCAGACCTACACGGGCTGGTCGCCGCGCCTGTCGCTGTTCTGGCGGGTCACCGACGAGTTCGCCCTGTTCGCCGACTACGCCCGGACCTGGCGCGCGCCGGTGATCGACGAGCAGTACGAGCTGCAGAACAGCACGACCATCGGCGGAACCAGTCGCGGCCTGGACGCCGAGCGTATCCGCGCCTTGCGTGCGGGCAGCGTGGTCAGCCTCGGCAACCTGCTGCGCGAGGGTGACAGCCTGCAGGTCCGCACGACGGTGTTCCACCACCGGATCGAGGACGAGATCTTCAAGCTGCGCAGCATCGCCTGCGAGCGCCAGGCTGCGGAGGGGGGCTCCATTTCCGCGAAGTGCGGCGAATACCTGCCATTGTCCAACTACCGCAACCTGCCAGGCGTGACGCTCAAGGGGTTCGAGGTGGAGACCTACTACGATAGCGACCGCCTGTTCGGCAGCCTCACCTATGCCTGGGTCAGCGGCAAGCACGACGGTGCCTACAGCAACCCCTGGGGGCCGGACGTCTGGGCCCGCGACGTGCCGCCGGCGAAGTGGGTCGCGACGCTGGGCCTGAAGGTGCCCGAGGCGGACCTGCTGATGGGCTGGCAGGGCGAGTTCGTGCGCAAAACCGACCGCTTGCCCAGCGACTTCTACGATGTCTCCGGCGAGAGCGTGTGGGATCAGCACGACAACGACAGCTACGACACCCACCGGCTGTTTGCGGAGTGGGCGCCGACGATGAAGGGGCTCAAGGGCACGCGGGTCAACCTGACCGTGGACAACCTGTTCAACCGCTTCTATCGACCGGCGCTGAGCGGCGACGGTGCCTACAGCCAGGGGCGCAATGCCAAGATCAGCGTGACGCGCTTCTTCTGACGATCAGGACTTCTTCAGCAGATCCGCCAGGCCGGCCAGGCCCTTGTGCGTGACCTTGCTGCCAGAGCCGGCGCTGGCCGCTTCCTCTTTCTGGTAGTGCAGGTCGACCTGGCGCTGGTGCTCGTTGTCGTGGCAGTACAGGCACAGCAGCTCCCAGTTGGAGCCGTCTTCCGGGTTGTTGTCGTGATTGTGGTCGCGGTGGTGCACGGTCAGCTCGCTCAGGCGCTTGCCGCTGAACTCGCGACCGCAACGGCCACAGAAGTGCGGGTACATGCGCAGCGCCTTTTCCCGGTAGCTGGTTTCGCGGCGCTGCTGGGCCTCGGCGAGAATCTTGTCGAGCTTGCTGGTGGTCATGAGTCGTTTCACTGGAACGTTCGTGGGTGGGTGTTGCCAGAATAGAACGAAAGCGCATCGCGCAGGAGGTCTTCGATGAAGCATGTCAGGCCCTGGCTGGGCACTCTGCTGTTGCTCGTGGGGCAGGCCCTGGCCGAGGGGCAATCCGCACCGCTGCTGCGCATGCCGGAAACGTCGACGCAGCCCACCACCAGCCAGCCTTATGCAAGACCGGCACAGACGCCTGCCGGGCGCTCGGGGTTGGCGCCGCTGTTGCCGGCGCCGCGCTCCGCACCGGCGAAGGACCTGCCGCTGGAGTCGCTGCAGCAGCAGTTGCAGCGCAATCAGCAGGGTGGCAACGAGCGCCGCAGCCCAGGCGCGAGCGAGACGCGGAAGACCGACTAGGGCTGGTTGACCAGGCGCCCGTCGGCCATGCGCAGGCGCCTGGACATGCCGACGGCGATGGCGCGGATCACCTGGGCGGCCGTCCTCGGGCTTTCCTGCAGCATCTTGTCCAGCGCGTCCTTGCCCAGCGACAGCAGCACGCAGTCGCAGGTGGCCACGCAACTGGCCGAGCGGCGTTCGCCGTCGAGCACGGCCATCTCGCCGAAGGCGCGGCCACGGCGCAGGCGGGTCACCTCGACCTCGTCGCCGCTGGCATTGCTCTTGCGGATCGAGACGCTGCCCTGGACCAGGATGCACATGAAGGTACCGGCGTCGCCTTCGCTGAAGATCGCCGTCCCCTCGTTGATGCGATTGAGGTTGAAGTAGCCGGCGGCGGTCTGCACGTCGCTGCGATCCAGGGTGTCGAACAGGCCGCAGTCGAGCAGCATGTCGCGGATCGCGTCGATCAGGTGGGAGGTATCGGACATTGGGGCGTCACGCTGAAAGAACGAGCTGGCGACCTTAGCGTCTGCGCTCGGCGTTGCCAATCCCGTCTTCCTGCCGATGTGACGGGCAGCAGGCAAACCCGGCAGGGCGGCGTCGCGTTCACCGGCGCCGCCCGCTGGCGCCCTAGAAACTGAAGCGGCGCATCACCCCCTGCAAGCGCTCGGACATGCCCTGCAAGGCACGAATGGCCTGGACGATGCCGCCTTGCGCGGCGGAGTTCTCCTCGACGATCTGCGCGACCTGTTCGACGTTCTGCGCCACCTGTTCGCTGGCGGCGCGTTGCTGCTGCAGGGCGGTGGCGATGAGCCCCACCGACTGCAGCGACTCGTCCAGTGCCACGCGGATCTCGCCCATGGTGGTGGCGCTGTTCTCCACCAGTTGCAGGCCGGTGTCCACCCGCGAGCAGGTGGCGGACATGCTGTCGCGGGCCTGGCACACGCCATTGTGGATGGCCTCGACCAGGGCGACGATCTCGGTGGTGGACTGTGCGGTGCGCGCGGCCAGGCTGCGCACCTCGTCGGCCACCACGGCGAAGCCACGGCCCTGTTCACCGGCGCGGGCGGCCTCGATGGCGGCGTTGAGGGCGAGCAGGTTGGTCTGTTCGGCGATGCCACGGATCACGTCGACGATGGCGCCGATGTTGCCGGACTGTGCGGCGAGTTGCTCGACATCGCCGGAGCACTGCGTCACCAGCGAGGCGATGCGGCGGATCTCCTCGATGGCCTGGGTGGTCACCTGCAGGCCGCTGTCGGTCAGCTCGCCGGCCTGGCGGGCGCGGTCGTGGGTGTGCTGGGCGCTCTCCGCGATGTGGTTGATGCTCACCGCCAGTTGCTCGACCGTGGCGGCCATCGCCGCTGCGGTGTCGCTCTGGATATTGGCGCTGTTGAGCACCTGTTCGGAGGAAGCGGCCAGTTGCAGGGTGGCGCACTCGATTTCCTCGGAGGCTTCGCCGATGTTGCCGATCACGTCGTGCAGGCCGTGGCGCATCGCCTGCACCGATTTCATCACGCCGCTGCTGCCAGCGCCGTCCTGCTGCGCGCCGTCGAGGCGGCCGGAGGCGATGCGGGCGCTGATCGCCTCCAGCTCACCGGGTTCGGCACCCAGCTGGCGGCCGAGCAGGCGGCTGAAGTAGAGCACGTGCACGCTGCCCAGCAGCAGCGCGACCACCAGCAGCAACAGGCTCAGGCGCAGGCTCCTGGCGTAGGCCGCTTCACCCAGCAGGTACTGGCGCTTGGCCTCGCCGAGCTGGACTTCGATCAGCTCGGAAAACTTGGCCGACAGCGGGTCGATCAACGGGTACAGGTCGTTGCTGGCGAAGCGCTCGATCTCGCCCCGGTCACCCCGGATGAGCTGGCTCTGCAGCTGCTCAAGGGGCTGCTGTGCCTTGCTCATCAGGGGGGTGATCTCGTCGATCAGGCGCCGCTCGTCGGCGATCAGCTGGGTGGCCAGGTAGGCTTTCCAGATCTCGGCGATACGCTGCTGGGCCTGCTCGATCATCTGTTGCGCGGCGTTGCCGCTGAGGGTGCCGCTGCGCGCCTTCTGCGTGGCGTCGACGATGTTCACCGCGTAGAGGTCGGCAATCTGCTTGAGGTCGCGCAGCGGTACCACGCGGTCCAGGTAGACGGTCTGCAGGCCGCCGACGGTGGTCTTGAGGCCATGCAGGCCGAGCAGGCCGACGGCCAGCAGCGCGGTGAGCAGAACGCCGGCGAGTAGCAACAGGTGAGTGCGTATCTTCCAACTCTTCATGGCAGGGTCTTCCTTGGCAGCAGGAAAGGGTGGCTCATGGCCATCGCCAAGCGCCGTGCGTTCAGCCTAGATCAGATTTCGCCGCCAGCGCGGCGAGTTGGTCGAACGGTCAGGTTTGTTACCGTTCGTCGCTGAAAAGTGGCAGCAGGCCAGGTGTGGCGGGGCTTTGACGCCAGAGAGAGTGCCGCGCCAGCACCCGCTTCAGGGCGCTGGCCGAGCCTTGGCCGCCGCTGCGCGCGGCTAGCGCCTGGCGAGCAGTTGCTGGAGTGCGGGTTGCAGCTGCGGGTAGCGGAAACGGTAGCCGCTCTGCAGCAGGCGGGCCGGCACCACGCGCTGGCCGGTGAGCAGGACTTCGTCGGCCATCTCGCCCAGCAGCAGGCGTACCAGCGCGGCCGGCACCTTCAGTCGCAGGCGCGCCCAGGGCACCTGGCGCTGCAACGCCTGGCAGAAGTCCCGGTGGCTGACCGGTTCGGGGGCGGTGAGGTTGACCGGGCCGCTGAGTGGCGTGTGCATCAGGTAGCTGCAGATATCCAGAACATCGTCCAGGTGTATCCAGGGCATCCATTGCCGGCCGTCGCCCAGCTGGCTGGCCACACCCAGTTCGAAGGGGCGCTTGAACTCGGCCAGCGGTCCGCCATCGCGACCCAGGACGATGCCGATACGCAGCAGGCACACGCGCAGGCCAAGCGCCTGCATCTGCAGGGCCCTGGCCTCCCATTGAGCGCACAGCCGATGGGAGAAACCGTCGTGCGCCTCGCTGTCTTCATCGAGCGGCTCGTCCTGCCAGTGCCCGTAGTAGCCGACGGCGGAGCCGCTGAGCAGCACCTCGGGCTTGTGCTCCAGGCGCTGCACCAGTTGCAGCAGTGCGTCGGTGGTGTCGAGCCGGCTGCTCAGGAAGCGTTGCTTGCGCGCAGGGTTCCAGTGTTGCCCGGCCAATGGCTCGCCAGCCAGGTTGATCAGGCAGTCGATGCGCTCATCGCTGGCGATCTGCGCCAGGTCGGTCAGCGCACTGATGCGCCCGCGCACCTGGCCGAGACCGGCCAGGTCGCGGGTCAGGATCAGTACCTCATGGCCGGCCTGGCTCAGCGCGGTGGCCAGCGGGCTGCCGATGAAACCACTGCCGCCGGTGATCAGCACACGCAGGCGACGCCCGCTGTCATGGCGCAGTGTCAGCGCCGGCGGACGTGGCCGGGTGGCGGGCTTCAGGGCCAGCAACGGGATGCCCATGGCCAGAGCGGCCGCGCCGTTGAGGTAGGCGTGCAGGGTGAAGCCGAAGGCGATGGAGAAGGCACTGTCGAGCAGGCTCCACAGCAGCAGGGCGGCGATCAGTACGGGTTTGATCAGGCCCAGGCCGTGGCGGCGGTAGATCACCAGCAGTGCGCAGAACAGCAGGCCCCAGCTGGCCACGGTGGGCCCGAACAGGCCAACCAGGGTGCGCAGCGGCACCTGCTGCTCGGGGCTCGGCAGGGGCAGGCCACGGGCGGCGTGCAGGTAGTCGAAGTACCCCTGGGTCAGTGGCAGGTGGGCGGCAAAGGCCAGCACGATGCCCAGCAGCACGTGCCCCGCGCCCATCAGCAACAGCCAGCGATACAGCAGGCCCTGCATCAGCGGATATCCAGTACGCGCAAGAGGAAGGCGTACTCAAGCGCCACGTCGCGGATCCCCTGATAGCGACCGCTCATGCCGCCGTGGCCGGCGTCCAGGTCGGTCTTGAGCAGCAGCAGGTTGTCGTCGGTCTTGCGCTCG
This sequence comes from Pseudomonas sp. REST10, assembly GCF_029542605.1. NCBI lineage: Bacteria > Pseudomonadati > Pseudomonadota > Gammaproteobacteria > Pseudomonadales > Pseudomonadaceae > Pseudomonas > Pseudomonas sp. REST10. The sequence goes on from NZ_CP035677.1 coordinate 2,203,371, forward strand.
CGCAGCCTGGCCACCCATTTGGCGGCTTCCCAGTACTGCACGCGGCTGTCGTTGTAGCCAGCGACGGCGAGGATGGCCGGGTAGGCCTGGGCGCGGACGTTCTCGTAGGGGGCATAGCCCTGCAGCCGGGCGAAGACCTCGGGCTGGTTGGGGTCGCCCCATTCGTCGTACTCGGTGACGGTCAGCGGCAGGTCCGGGTTGAGCATGGTGTTGAGCACGTCGACGAAGGGCACCTCGGCGATGGCGGCGGCGAACAGCTCTGGGCGCTGGTTGAGCACCGCGCCGATCAGCAGGCCACCGGCGCTGCCGCCGCTGATCGCCAGGCGTGCGGGGCTGGTCAGGCCCTCGGCGATCAGGCGTTCGGCGCAAGCGATGAAGTCGTCGAAGGTGTTCTGCTTGTGCTCGAGCTTGCCGGCACGGTACCAGGCTTCGCCCATCTCGCCGCCGCCGCGCACGTGGGCGATGGCGAAGATGAAGCCGCGCTCCAGCAGGCTCAGGCGGGCGTGGGAGAACCAGGGGTCGAGGCTCGCGCCATAGGCGCCGTAGCCATAGAGATAGAGCGGTGCCGGCTGGCCGGCGGCGAAGACCTCGCGGCGCGCCACCAGGCTGATCGGCACCAATGTACCGTCACCCGCGGTGGCCCAGAGGCGGCGGCTCTCGTAGGCGTCGGCGTCGAACGGACCTTCCACCGGCGTTTGCTTGAGCACCTGCTGCTCGCCGCTGGCCAGTTCCAGCTGGCGTACCTGGGCAGGGCGGCCGAGGGCCTCGTAGCGCAGGCGGATCACCGTGCTGTGGAACTCCAGGCCGTCCTGCACGTAGAGGCTGTAGGCGGCATCCGGCAGGGCGACGCGGTAGCTGGCCGCTCCCTGCGGCTGCACCTCGAGCACGGGCAGGCCGCCTTCGCGCAAGGCGAGGACGATGGCGCTCTGATTCAGGGTCGCGCCCTCGAGCATCACCTGCGCATCGTGCGCGCGAATCTGCTGCCAGTGCGGGCGTTGCGGCTGGTCTTCGGCGGCGCGGTACAGGGCGAAATTGATGCCGCTCTGGTTGCTGCGGATCAGCCAGCACCACTGGCCGTCGAGCATGCCGTGGTCGGCGTCGTACTCGTGGCCTTCCTCGCGCGGCGCCAGGCAGGCGAATGCTGCTTGCGGCGTGTCGGCGTCCAGCACCCAGACTTCGCTGGTGGTCTTGCTGCCCAGTTGCAGGATCAGCTGACGTTCGGAGCTGGACCGATAGCAGTGCAGGAAGAAGCGACCGTCGGTTTCCTCAAACACCGCTTCGGCCGCGTCATCGCCGAGGCGGTGGCGGTGCAGCCTGTACGGGCGGTGGGTGTCGTCCAGTTCGGTGAAGAACAGGGTCTGGCTGTCGTTCGCCCAGGTCATACTGCCGTCGCAGTCGTCGAAGGGCAGCTCGCGTATCGCGCCGCTGTCGAGTTCCTTCACGAACAGGCGGTAGATTTCGTCACCGCTGCTATCCAGGCTGTAGGCCAGGCGCCGCTGGTCGGGGCTGATGCTGAACGCGCCCACCGAGAGAAAACCGCCGGCGGCCAGTTCGTTGGGGTCCAGCAGCAGCGTCTCGCTGGCCGCGTCGACCTCGAGCGAAGCGCCCGCCGGGCGGGCGCAACGGTAGTGGCGCGGGTACTCGTCGCCTGCCGTGGTGCGCTGGTAATAGAGATAGTCCCCCCAGGGCGTGGGCAGCGACAGATCGGTTTCGCGAATGCGCCCCTTGATCTCCTCGAACAACTGCTCGCGCAGGGCATGCTGCGGGGCCAGGGTGCTTTCCAGGTAGGCGTTTTCCGCTTGCAGGTAGGCCAGCACCTCCTCGCTGTCGCGGTTTTCCAGCCAGCGGTAGGGATCTGTGCCGGCTTCCTGGCGGGCACGAGGGGCAGTGGACATGCTGAAACTCCAGAACTGGGTGCCCGACAGGGGCGCCGGGGCGAGCAAAAGCCGTTATCATAAGCGCCCCTTTGCCACACCTGCCACGCCGGCGACTGCTTATGATGAACGAAAACGACTACCTCATGGCCTGGGCCGCATACGGTGTTGCCGCCCTGGGCTGCCTGCTGGTGTGGATGCGCATGACCACCTGGATGTGGCGCTATGCGCGTGAGCCGCTGCGGGTGCTGGTGGCCGTGCTGCTGTTCAGTCCGACCATCGTCGACCCGGCGCGTGAGCTGTTCGCCCCGGCGATTGCCGTCACCGCCATGGACCTGTTGCTCAAGGTCGGCAACAACGCCTGGCGTGCGGTGGCCGACCTGTCGCTGTATGGCCTGATCGCCTTCGCCCTGTACCTGCTCTTCGTCGCCATCCGCTGGCCCATCGAACGCTGGTGGCAAGGTCGCCGCGAAGAGCAGGTGAGCGAGGTCGACAACGATTCGCGTACGCTGCGCGAGCGGATGGAAGAGGACGACGACCTGCCGCTGCGTGACTACGGCCACGACCGTTCCGGTCGTCTGGAACCGCGTATCTGATCTGCCGCCTTGCGCCTGCCGCTGCAGGCGCAAGGCCGGCTGGCCCAGTGCAAGGGAGGCTCGATGGATTGCGTGTTCTGCGCCATTGCCGAGCGACGGCTGCCGGCTCACCGCCTGTACGAAGACGATGATTTCATCGTGCTGCTGGATATCTTCCCCATGCGGCCGGCCCATGTGTTGATCGTCAGTCGCCGGCATGCGCCTTTTCTGCGCGATCTGCCGCCTGCGCTCGCTGAGCGCCTGCTGCCCCTGGCCGAGCGGGTGGCTGCGGCGCTGCGTCAGGCAGGCTACGGTGGCCAGGGCATCAACCTGTTGATCAACGATGGCCCGGACGCCAATCAGCACGTCCCCCATCTTCATCTGCACCTGATTCCACGCCGGCCGGGTGACCTGCCGGCATTGCTCTGGCGGCTGCTGACGCGTTTTCTGCCGCTGGGGCGCAAGCGCATCGAAGCGCGCCTGCAGGATGAAGCCGATCGCCTGCGCCTGATCCTCGCCAAGGAGAATTGATTCGATGTGCGAATTGCTCGGCATGAGCGCCAACGTTCCGACCGATATCGTGTTCAGCTTCACCGGCCTCATGCAGCGCGGTGGCCGTACCGGGCCGCATCGCGATGGCTGGGGCATCGGCTTCTACGAGGGCCGGGGCCTGCGCATCTTCCAGGACCCGCAGGCGAGCAGCGAGTCGGAGGTGGCGCAGCTGGTGCAGCGCTATCCGATCAAGAGCGAGGTGGTGATCGGCCACATTCGCCAGGCCAACGTCGGCAAGGTGTGCCTGGTCAACACCCATCCGTTCAGCCGCGAGCTGTGGGGGCGCAACTGGTGCTTCGCGCACAATGGCCAGCTGGCGGGGCTCACCGGCTCCAGCAGCTTCTATCGCCCGGTCGGCGATACCGACAGCGAAGCGGCCTTCTGCGATCTGCTCAATCGTGTGCGCCGGGCCTTTCCCGAGCCGGTGTCGGTCGAGGTGCTGCTGCCCGTGCTGGTCGCGGCCTGTTCCAGCTATCGTCAGCTCGGCGTGTTCAACTGCCTGCTCAGCGATGGCGACTGGCTGTTCAGCTTCTGTTCGAGCAAGCTGGCGCACATCACCCGGCGTGCGCCCTTCGGCCCTGCGCAGCTCAAGGATGCCGACCTGAAGGTGGATTTCCAGGCGGAAACCACGCCTGACGACGTGGTTACGGTGATCGCCACCGAACCGCTGACCGACAATGAGCAATGGTCACGCTACGAACCGGGCGAGTGGCGGTTGTGGCGTCGTGGCGAGTGCGTCGCCAGCGGCAAGGCCTGAGAGAGGGGAACGAGGCATGTTGAGAAGCTATCTGCGGCTGACGCTGTTCGCCTTCGGCCTGCTGCTGGGCGTGCAGGTACCGGGGTTCGTCGACGATTACGCCAAGCGCGTCGAGGCGCATCGCCTGGAGTCGCAACAGAGTCTCAAGGGCTTTCAGGACACCGCCAGCAAGTTCTTCAAGGGCGACATGGACGCGCTGGTGGCGCACTACCGCGTGAGTGACGACCCGGTGATGCGCAGCGATGCGCAGAGCGTCGCCCACCTGGTAGAGCGCGCGGCCCTGCTCGAGCGCGAATGGCAGGCCATGCAGGGGGCCTGGTACGAACAGGCCTGGCACCTGGCCACGGGGGCCGACCGCGGGCTGTTCGAGGAGACGCTGCAGGCGTACCGCTACCAGGTGCTGTTCACCCCGGAGGCGATTCTCTGGGGCCTGGTCTGCGCCTTGCTGCTGGCCTGGCTGGTCGAGTTGCTGATCCTCACGCTCGGCTGGATGTCCGGCGCTGGACGAACCCGGCAGACGCAGCAGCGACACTGGCGCTGAGCGGGACGGAGACGGGCGCAGGGCGGCTGTCCCTGGCTGGCATCGCGCAGAAATTTGCACTGGTTCGCCTGCGCGGCGGGTGGCGCGTGTTAATGTAATACGGCGTTACATTTAATCGCCTCAGTGTATCTCTGGAGTTTCCATGCCGATCAAGGATTCGATCCTGGCAGCCGCGCTGGCTGCCGTCCTGCCTTTCCTGTCCGTTGCCCATGCCGATTCCACGGCTGAGCCGGAGCCTGCCGCTGCGGTTGCCGAAGTCGATGAAGACGGGCAATGGAGCAGTCCCGAAGCGTTCGTCGCCAGCCTGGAGTTCAAGACCGGCCGCGTGGTGCTGGGCAATGACCTGGCGACGCTGAACCTGCCCGATTCGCTGGTGTTTCTCGACAGTGACAATGCCCAGCGCCTGCTGGTCGACGGCTGGGGCAATCCGCCGGACGACGTGCCGCCACTGGGGATGATCCTGCCGGCTGGTATCTCGCCGCTGGCCGATGAGTCCTGGGGCGTGACGGTCGAGTACGAGGACAGTGGCTACGTCTCCGACGAGGACGCCGCCGATATCGACTACGGCGACATGCTCGAAGACATGCAGTCCGACATGCGCGAATCCAACGCTTGGCGCGAGGAAAACGGCTACGAGACGGTGCAGCTGGTCGGCTGGGCCGCCGAGCCGCGCTACGACGCCGAAGGCAAGAAGCTGCACTGGGCCAAGGAGCTGAAGTTCGGCGACAGCGACATCAACACCCTCAACTACAACATCCGTGTGCTGGGTCGCAAGGGCGTGCTGGTGCTGAACTTCGTCGCCAACATGGACCAGCTGGCGGAAATCGAAGCCAACGTGCCGGCGGTGCTGGCGGCTACCGAATTCAATCCGGGCCAGCGTTACGCCGAGTTCAACCCGGACCTGGATACCGTTGCGGCCTACGGCCTGGGTGCGCTGGTGGCGGGCAAGGTGGCGGCCAAGACCGGCCTGCTGGCCATGTTGCTGGTGCTGCTGAAGAAGTTCTGGTTCATCCCGGTGGTGCTGTTCGGCTGGCTGGGCAAGCGCCTGGGCCTGCGCAAGAAAGACCCTGCGCCGAGCGCGGAGGAGAGCGCCCCGGCCGCGCCTGCGGCTGCCGAGCGCAAGCCGGAGGAACCGCCGCAGACACCGGCGCAGACGGTGATGGACCTGAACAAGCCGGACGATGCCGACAAGCGCTGATTCCGACGCCGGGCCCGGAGGTACTCCGGGCAAGGAAAAACGCCGCGACACCTGTAAAGGGGTCGCGGCGTTTTCGTTGCGGCCGGGCTATTTGGACAGGTACTTCATGCCGTCTTCCAGGCCCTGCAGGGTCAGCGGGTACATGCGTTCTTCGATCAGCTCGCGTACCAGGCCGGTGGAGGCGGTGTAGTTCCAGGTGTCCTTGGGGTAGGGGTTGATCCAGATGATCTTCTTGAACTTCTCGGTGAAGCGTTTCATCCAGACGTAGCCGGCTTCCTCGTTCCAGTGCTCGACGCTGCCGCCTGCCTGGGTGATCTCGTAGGGCGCCATGGCCGCATCGCCGACGAACACCACCTTGTAGTCGGCGCCGTACTTGTGCAGCAGGTCCAGGGTCGAGGTGCGTTCGCTGGTGCGGCGCATGTTGTTCTTCCACACGCTCTCGTAGATGAAGTTGTGGAAGTAGAAGTACTCCAGGTGCTTGAACTCGGTCTTGCACGCCGAGAACAGCTCCTCGCAGACCTTGACGTGGGCGTCCATCGAGCCGCCGATATCCAGCAGCAGGAGGAGCTTCACCGTGTTGCGGCGCTCCGGGCGCATCTGGATGTTGAGCAGGCCGCCGTCCTTCGCGGTGTGGTCGATGGTGCCGTCCAGGTCCAGCTCTTCGGCCGCACCCTGGCGGGCGAACTTGCGCAGGCGGCGCAGGGCCACCTTGATGTTGCGCGTACCCAGTTCGACCTGGTCGTCGAGGTTCTTGTACTCGCGCTGGTCCCACACCTTGGCGGCCTTGCCCTGGCGCTTGCCGGCATCGCCGACGCGGATGCCTTCCGGGTTGTAGCCACCGGAGCCGAACGGGCTGGTGCCGCCGGTACCGATCCACTTGTTGCCGCCGGCGTGCTTTTCCTTCTGCTCTTCGAGGCGCTTCTTGAACTCCTCGATGAGCTTGTCGAGGCCGCCGAGGCTCTGGATCTGCGCTTTTTCCTCGTCGCTCAGCAGGCGTTCGAATTCCTTGCGCAGCCACTCTTCGGGGATCATCGCCTCGATGTGTTCGTTGAGGTTCTCCAGGCCCTTGAAGTAGGCCCCGAAGGCGCGGTCGAACTTGTCGAAGTGACGCTCGTCCTTCACCAGGATCGCCCGCGCCAGGTAATAGAACTCGTCCATGTCGGCGAACACGACGTTGTGCTTGAGCGCGTTGATCAGGTCGAGCAACTCACGCACCGACACCGGCACCTTGGCCGCGCGCATTTCGTTGAATAGGTTGAGCAGCATTGTCTGTGCCCTCGGGATAATCCGTAGGGTGGGTTAGTCGCGTAGCGGCGTAACCCACCGTTGATGCCGTCGGCATCATGCTTGCCAGCCTGACGGCTGGGCGGTGGGTTACGCTTCGCTAACCCACCCTACAAAGGCGCTGGCCGACGCGCAGCCGCCCGATGTTTACCGAGAAGCGCGGCGGGTCATGAAGGCCAGGCGCTCAAGCAGCTGCACGTCCTGCTCGTTCTTCACCAGGGCGCCGGCCAGTGGCGGGATGGCCTTGGTCGGATCGCGCTCGCGCAGTACGGCTTCGCCGATGTTGTCGGCCATCAGCAGTTTCAGCCAGTCCACCAGTTCGCTGGTCGAGGGCTTCTTCTTCAGGCCCGGCACCTTGCGCACGTCGAAGAACACGTCCAGCGCTTCGGCCACCAGCTCGCCGCTGATGTTGGGGTAGTGCACGTCGACGATCTTTTTCAGGGTGTCGCGATCGGGGAAGGCAATGTAGTGGAAGAAGCAGCGACGCAGGAAGGCGTCAGGCAGCTCCTTCTCGTTGTTCGAGGTGATGATGATGATCGGGCGCTGCTTGGCCTTGATCGTCTCGTCGGTCTCGTAAACGTAGAACTCCATCTTGTCGAGTTCCTGCAACAGGTCGTTGGGGAACTCGATGTCGGCCTTGTCGATCTCGTCGATCAGCAGGATCACGCGCTCGTCGGACTCGAACGCCTCCCACAGCTTGCCTTTCTTGATGTAGTTGCGAACGTCGTGGACCTTGTCGGAGTCGAGCTGCGAGTCACGCAGGCGGCTGACCGCGTCGTATTCGTAGAGGCCCTGATGCGCCTTGGTGGTCGACTTGATGTGCCAGGTGATGAGGCGGGCGCCGAAGGCTTCGGCCAGTTGCTCGGCGAGCATGGTCTTGCCGGTGCCCGGCTCACCCTTGACCAGCAACGGGCGCTGCAAGGTGATGGCGGCGTTGACCGCCAGCTTGAGGTCGTCGGTGGCGACGTAGGACTGGGTACCTTCGAACTTCATCGGAAAATCCTCGGAGCGATAGCGCGGGGCGGCCCGCAGCAGAAATTCAGAGCGCGACTATAACGCGCAGCCTTGGTGGCTGTGAACGCAGACGCAGTATTCAGTCACTGAATGGCGGGTCACCCGGCTTTCGGTCTGACTGCTGGACGGCCAGCGGGCGGCGGCATAGGCTTGGGGTTTTTCCTGCCCGCAAGGACTTCCATCATGAGTCGTATCTTCGCAGACAACGCCCAGGCCATCGGCAATACGCCGCTGGTGATGATCAACCGCCTGGGCCCGAAAGGCGTGACCATCCTGGCCAAGATCGAAGGACGTAACCCGGCGTACTCGGTCAAGTGCCGCATCGGCGCCAACATGATCTGGGATGCCGAGGAACGCGGCGTGCTCAAGCCGGGCATGACCATCGTCGAGCCGACTTCCGGCAACACCGGTATCGGCCTGGCCTTCGTCGCGGCGGCGCGCGGCTACAAGCTGGTGCTGACCATGCCCGCCTCGATGAGTCTGGAGCGACGCAAGGTGCTCAAGGCGCTCGGCGCCGAGCTGGTGCTGACCGAACCGGCCAAGGGCATGAAGGGCGCGATCGAGAAGGCCAACGAGCTAGCCGCCGCCAACCCCGACTACTACCTGCCGCAGCAGTTCGAGAACCCGGCCAACCCGGCCATCCATGAAAAGACCACCGGCCCGGAAATCTGGCGGGACACCGACGGCGCCATCGACGTGCTGGTGGCCGGTGTCGGTACGGGGGGCACCATCACCGGGGTATCGCGCTACATCAAACAGACCCAGGGCAAGCCGATCCTCTCGGTGGCGGTGGAACCGGTGGGCTCGCCGGTCATCAGTCAGACCCTGGCCGGTGACGAGGTCAAGCCGGCTCCGCACAAGATCCAGGGCATCGGTGCCGGGTTCGTGCCGAAGAACCTCGATCTGGCCATGGTCGATCAGGTCGAGCAGGTCGCCGATGACGATGCCAAGGCCATGGCCCTGCGCCTGATGCGCGAAGAAGGCATTCTCTGCGGCATCTCCTGCGGTGCGGCGATGGTGGCTGCCGTGCGCCTGGCGCAGAAGCCGGACATGCAGGGCAAGACCATCGTGGTGATCCTGCCGGACTCCGGTGAACGCTACCTGACCTCGATGCTGTTCGACGGCCTGTTCACCGAGCAGGAACTGCAGCAGTAACGCGTCATGCGAGGGCCGTTGCCGTGGCTGCGCATGGATGATTGGCGCAGCCTGTGCTGATGGCCACGGTGTTTCATGCGGGCGAATCCGCTCGCTCAGGCTGTGCGCTCAGGCGCTTCCACGCCTGTAGTCTGAGCTGCCGGGCGCTGGACCGCTGATGCGCGAGCCACGCTAGGCCCTGGCAGTAGTTGGCCGAACCACCAGCCACAGGGCCAGTGCGATCAGCAGGCAGCCCGGCAGGTAGTCCCAGCTCAGTGGCTCGTCCAGCAGCAGCGCCCCCCAGAGCACGCCGAACGGCGGGATCAGGAAGGTGGTGGTGCTGGCCTTGATCGGCCCGATATCGCTGAGCAGACGGAAATACAGCACATAGGCGAAGGCGGTGCAGAGCAGGCCGAGACCGGCCAGGGACAGCCATACCTCGATGCCGCCCCAGCTCGCCGGTGCCTGCAGCGCGAGGCTGCCGGCGAACAGCGGCAGCAGGAACAGGCTGGCCCCGACCAGGCTGGCGAAGGCGGTCAGGCGATTGTCCAGGCCGCCTTGCTGGCCGATCCAGCGTCGCGTGAGGAAGCCGGCGAAGCCGTAGCAGGTCGTGGCCACCAGGCAGGCCCCCGCACCCAGCAGCAATTGCATGTCGAAGGCGACCGGGCCGGTGCGGGTCAGCACCGCCACGCCGAGCAGGCCGAGAAACACGCCGGCGGCCTTGCTCGGGGTGATGCCCTCGTGGAAGAACAGCGCGCCGATCAGTACGCCCATCAGGGGTGTCGTGGCATTGAAGATCGCCGAGTAGCCAGCCGGCAGGATCAGCGCCGCCAGGCAGTACATGGCCGATGGCAAGCCGGCGTTGATCATTCCCAGCACCAGGCAGATGCGGAATTTGCCACGAAAGTCCCAGTCGGTGCGCAGCAGCAACAGCAGGGCCAGCAGTCCCAGGGTGCCGAAGCTGGCGCGGAAGAAGGCGGTCGGCATGCTGCCCAGCACGGGGGCGGCGACCCGCATGAACAGGAAGCTGGCGCCCCAGATGGCGGCGAGCAGCAGCAGGCGAAGCAGGTCGGCGGTGCGCACGATGGATTATCCGGCAGGGGTGGGGGCGAGAGTGTTGCCGCTGGACGGCGTTCTGGCAATCCGCATCGCGCTTTCGAAGTGCGCCGTAGCTGGCCGGCTGCAAGCGGCAAACGCCTTGCCGGCATGGCGACTTGCATCCGGGCCGGGTTTGTCGGCTAAGCTCGGCTCATTCACCGCATTGACAGGGTATGCGCATGGGGCAGCAATGGCCGGCCGACGGGATCGCCCGCCTGATCCTCGATGGCTTCGACGATTATCGCGAGCAGTTCCGCCAGATCACCGATGGCGCGCGTGCCCGCTTCGAGCAGGCGCTGTGGCAGGAGGCGCAACAGGCCTCGGCCGCGCGCATCAACCTCTACGAGGACAAGGTGGCGCAGACCCGCGGGCGTCTGCAGCAGGGCTTCGATGCCGCGCTGCTGGAGGCCAGCCAGTGGCCGCTGGTGAAGAGCGCCTATATCGCGCTGATCGACCTGCGCCTCGACGACGAGCTGGCGGAGACCTGGTTCAACTCGATCTTCTGCAGCCTGTTCAGTCATGACCTGATCAGCGATGGCTGCATGTTCATCCACACCACGCGACCATCGCTGCGCAGCCGCTCGGGCGCCGCGCAGACCCGCCGCTACCGGCCAGACGGGGCACTGGACGAGGCGCTGCGGGCGATCTTCGAGGACTACGCCTTCGATGCCGCCTACGAAGACCTGCCGCGTGACCTGCAGCGCCTGGAGGAGCAACTGCGGGCGAGCCTGCCGGACTGGATCTGCAAGGACCCGGAGCTGTGCGTCGAGCTGTTTTCCTCGGTGCTGTATCGCAACAAGGGCGCCTACCTGGTCGGGCGCATCTACACCCGCGACGAGCAATGGCCGCTGGCGATTCCCTTGCTGCATCGCGAAGGGCAGGGCATTCAGGTCGATGCGGCGATCACCGACGAGGCGGAGGTGTCGATCATCTTCTCCTTCACCCGCAGCTACTTCATGGTCGATGTCGCCATCCCGGCCGACTTCATCGGTTTCCTGCGGCGCATCCTGCCGGGCAAGCACATTGCCGAGCTGTACACCTCGATCGGCTTCTACAAGCACGGCAAGAGCGAGTTCTACCGCTCGCTCATCGGCCACCTGGCCAGCAGCGACGACCGCTTCGTGATGGCGCCTGGCGTGCGCGGCATGGTCATGAGCGTGTTCACCCTGCCGGGCTTCAACACGGTGTTCAAGATCATCAAGGACCGCTTCGCCCACGCCAAGACGGTGGATCGCAACACGGTGATCGAGAAGTATCGCCTGGTGAAGAGCGTCGACCGTGTCGGGCGCATGGCCGATACCCAGGAATTCGCCGATTTTCGCTTTCCCAGGGCCAAGTTCGAGCCGCAGTGCCTGGCCGAGTTGCTCGAGGTGGCACCCTCGACCGTGGTGCTGGAAGGCGACAGCGTGCTGGTGCGCCACTGCTGGACCGAGCGGCGCATGACACCGCTCAATCTCTATCTGGAGAGTGCCAGCGAGGCGCAGGTGCGCGAGGCACTGGACGATTACGGCCTGGCCATCAAGCAACTGGCGGCGGCGAACATCTTCCCCGGCGACATGTTGCTGAAGAACTTCGGCGTGACCCGTCATGGCCGGGTGGTGTTCTACGACTACGACGAGATCTGCTTTCTCACCGAGGTGAACTTCCGCAGGATTCCACCGCCGCGCTTCCCCGAGGACGAGATGAGCGCCGAACCCTGGTACTCGGTGGCGCCCAACGATGTGTTCCCCGAGGAGTTTCCGCCCTTCCTGTTCGCCGATATCAAGCAGCGCCAGCTGTTCAGCAGGCTGCACGGCAACCTGTATGACGCCGACTACTGGAAGCAACTGCAGGACGCGATTCGTGCTGGCAAGGTGATCGATGTGTTCCCCTATCGGCGCAAAAGCCCGGTGATTTGATCGGCTCTGGTTGAAATCCGCCTTGCCAGGCCTAATCTCATAGGAGAGCACGCCAGCGTGCTCTCCCATCTACTTGGCAGGAGGTCGTACCCATGCTCGCCAAGCTGCAAGAACAACTGCATACCTTGCTGCAGGCCCTTGGCCTCATCCCGCAACCTCAGCCGATTCGCATCAGCGAGGCCGAGCAGGAGCGCCTGCGTCGCGAGGCTCGTCAGCGCCGCTGATTGCAGCGTCCGAGCGCATCAGGCGAGCCGGTGGGCGTCGAACCAGGCGTCGATCAGCTCGCGCATGCGTTCGCCGGAGAAACTCGCGAAATGCCCGCCATGCACGCTGCGCACCGGTAGGTCGCGCAGGCGCATCAGGCTGTGTGCATAGTCTTCCAGGTTGGAATGGTAGGCATCCTCGATCAGCGGGCCGTCGTAGAGGATGTCGCCGGAAAACAGCGTCTGCGTCTTCGCTTCCCACAGGCTGATGCCGCCCGGCGAATGACCGGGCGTATGCAGCACCTGCAACACCCTGTCGCCCAGATCCACAACGTCGCCATCCTCGATCAGACGAGTAGCCGGCGCGGCGCGCACACGGTATTCGGCGTAGCACAGCGGACAATCCGGATGCGCCTCGAACATGTCGTCGCCGACGAAGTCGGTGGCCAGCGTGTTGGCGCCGTCCGGTGCGGCGAGGATGTCCGCCTCGGCCGGATGCACCAGGCGCTCGCTGAACTCGTGATGTCCGGCGATATGGTCGAAGTGGCAGTGACTGGCCACCGCCAGCAGCGGCTTCTCGGTCAGCCAGGGCAACTGCTCGCGCAGGCTGACCAGGCCGGAGCCGGAGTCGATCAGCACATCATGCTCGCGCCCCTGTACGTGCCACATGTTGCAGCGGTAGAAGGGGCGTACGTAGGGCTCGTGGATCAGGCAGATGCCATCGTGGCGGTGTTCCACCTCGAACCAGCGGTCGCGACTGACGATTTTCATGGCGGGAAACGTGCCTCGTTGGCGGGTTGCACCCGCCCTACAGGTTGGTATGACGAGTAGGGCGGGTGCAACCCGCCACGACATTCATCACGCTACGCCAGTTGCGTGCGAGGTACCAGCAGCCAGCGGCGCAGCACGGCATAGCTGGCGGCGGTGATCAGGAACACCGGCAGCGATGCCCCCCAGGCCAGCGGCGAGACCCAGCCCCAGTAGTAGGCCAGCACGGCGCCGAAGCCGTAGGCGACGAAGGCGGCGGGGTTGAAACCCGCCAGGTAACGGTAGCGGCCGCCATCCTCGCTGAGCAGTTCGTCCACCGCGTAGTCGCCCTTGTGGATCAGGAAGTAGTCGGCGATCAGCACGGCGAAGGCGGGGATGAACACACTGCCGATCACCAGCAGGAAGTTCTGGAAGTTGTCGAGAATGCCGGGGATCTGCGAGCCGAGGATCGACAGCACGCCGATGCACAGCGCCGGTTTCCAGAACGGGGTCTTCGGGCTGATGTTGAGGTACGACAGCGAGGCGCTGTAGACGCACATGACGTTGGTGGTCATCACCGAGAGGAACACCACGATGGCCGCCGGCAGACCGAAGCCGAAGCCGGCGAGCAGCACGGCGGGGTCGTAGGTCTGTTCCATGCCGGTCATCACCGAGAAGCCCGATACGGTGGCGCCCAGGCCCATGGCCAGCAGGGTGGCGAGCACGTAGCCGACCCAGGTGCCGACACCGGCCACGCCCTGGCTGCGGCAGTTGCGGTTGTAGTCGGCTGCCAGCGGAATCCAGGAGAAGGCGGTGGCGATGACGATATCGAAGGCGATCCCCGGGGTGATGTCGTTGCGCGGCTCGGCCGGCATGGCCAGAAGGCTGGCGAACTCGAACTTCTGCCCCATCACGTAGAACACCGCGCCTGCCAGCAACAGCATGCCGATGGCCGCCCAGCGCTCGACCCGCTCGATGCCGAGGTGGCCGCGCAGGGCGATCAGCAGCACCAGGGTTTCACAGAGGATGGTGAACAGCGGCAGGTTGGAGTAGCCGGTCAGGTGCTCCACGGCGTAGTTCAGGCTCATGCCTGCCAGCAGTGCCTGGATCCAGCTCCAGGCCAGCAGGGTCAGCAGATTGACCAGCGAGGGCAGCTTGGCGCCCTGCGAGCCATAGCTGCCGCGCGCCAGGACCATGGTGGTGAGGCCGCTGCGCTGGCCCATCAGGCCGACCAGTACCAGCGGCAGAATGCCAAGCCCCGAGCCGACCAGCACGATCAGCATGGCCTGGCTGAACGGCAGGTCGGGCACCAGCAGCATGCCGGTGAGGATGGTGGTGACCACGACGTTGGCGCCCAGCCACAAGGCGATGGTGCCACCGAGGCCGAGGCTGCGGTGGCTGGCGTCGGTGGGGGCGAGGCCATCCTGGCCGAAATGCTGGCTTAGGTTCTTGAACATGGAATGACTCCCCGGTGCTTGATTATTGGTGTTGGTAGAGTGGCAGTCAGTGAGGAAACGCAATCTTCTTGTTATGTCCGTGGCCCGGATGCAAGCGGGGCCACGGATTGGCTCAATCGGGCAGGGTGGGTGAGGTCTTTTTCATCCGCCGTTGCAGTGGGTGGATGGGTAAGGCGTCATCCACCCTACGCAGCGGTCGCATTCTGCAGGAGCGGTTTCAGCCGTGGTCGATCCGCTCAGGGGTGAAAGGGCGCGGCCTCCTGCACTTCGATAATCAGCGGGCGGTCTGCCGGCGCGCTGCGCAGCAGCTCGGCCAGGTGCGCGTGGTCACGGGCGCGCTCGGCGGCGCAACCGAAGCCCCGGGCGATGGCCAGCAGGTCCGGGGTGTAGATGTCGACGCCGATCGGCTCGATGTCACGGCGCTCCATGTAGCGCTTGATCTCGCCGTAACCGGCGTTGTTCCACAGCAGCACGATGATGCCGACGCCGGCTTCCACGGCGCTGGCCAGTTCGGGCAGGGTGAACTGGATGCCACCGTCGCCCATCAGGCTGATCACCGGGCGGCTTGGCTCGGCCAGCTTGGCGCCGATGGCCGCCGGCAGGCCGTAGCCCAGGGTGCCGTAGCCGGTGGAGGAGTTGAACCAGCGCCGCGCGCCGTCCAGTTCCACCAGGTGGTTGCCGCTGTACACCGTCTGCGTCGAGTCGCCGACGAAGCGTGCCTCGGGCAGGGCCTGCAGCAGCGTCGCGAACAGCTGGCGGTAGTGCGTCCAGCCGCTGAAATCTTCGTTCAGGCGAGCCTGCACGGTCAGGGTGCGGCGAGCGCCGGGGCTGCCGGGGTCGGCCTCGCGCGGGTTGAACTCGGCCAGCAGCATGCGCATGGCTACTCGCGCATCGCCCTGAATGGCCAGGTGCGGGGTGAAGTTGCGGTGCAGCTGCTGGGCGTCGATGTCGATGCGGATCAGGCGGCCCGGCAGGCGGAAGTCGCCATCGAACACCACGTCGTAGTCGGTTTCGCCCAGCTCGGTGCCGATGGCCACGACCACGTCGGCCTCCAGCGCCAGGTCGCGTACCGGACGCAGCGACTGGTTGCTGCCGAGCAGCAGCGGATGGCCAGGCGGTAGCAGACCCTTGGCATTGATGGTCAGGGCCGTCGGTGCATCCAGGGCGGCGGCCAGGGCACGGGCCTCGGCCTCGGCGGCGACGCAGCCGCCACCGAGCAGCAGCAGCGGACGTTCGGCTTGCTTGAGCAACCCGGCCGCCTCGCGGATCAGCGTGCGGTTGGGCGCCGGGCGACGCACCACCGGACGTGGGGCCAGGGCCATGTGCGAGGCGTCGGCGGTGATGATGTCCAGTGGCAGCTCGATGTGCACCGGGCGTGGCCGCTCGCCCTCGAACACCGAGAAGGCCCGGGCCAGTACACCGGGCAGTTCCTCGACGCTCATCAGCGTGTGGCTGAAGGCGCTGACACCCGCGGTCATCGCCCGCTGGTTGGGCAGTTCGTGCAGGTAGCCCTTGCCCAGGCCGAGGCGCTCGCGCTCGTTGACGCTGGAAATCACCAGCATCGGAATCGAGTCGGCATAGGCCTGGCCCATGGCGGTGAGGATGTTGGTCATCCCCGGACCGGTGATGATGAAGCACACCCCCGGCTTGCCCGAGACGCGCGCATAGCCGTCGGCCATGAAGCCCGCGCCCTGTTCGTGGCGCGGCGTGATGTGGCGGATGCCGCTGCCGGGCAGGCCGCGATACAGCTCGACGGTGTGAACACCGGGGATGCCGAACACGGTGTCGACACCCCAGGCCTGGAGCTGCTTGACGAGAAACTCACCGCAGGTGGTCATGCTCTCTCCTTGTGGCTTAGCCGACGATCCAGTGCGCCATCAGGGCGATGATCGGCAGGGTGATCAGGGTACGCAGGACGAAGATGACGAACAGCTCCAGCAGGCTCAGCGGCAGCTTGGCCTTGAGGATCAGCACGCCGACCTCGGACATGTAGATCAGCTGGGTCAGCGAGATGCAGGCGACCACGAAGCGGGTCAGCTCGCTCTCGATGCCCTTGCCCAGTACCGCCGGCAGGAACATGTCGGCGAAGCCTACCAGCAGGGCCGGCGCGGCCTTGGCCGCTTCCGGCAGTTGCAGGGCTTCGAGCAGCGGTACCAGCGGGTAGGACAGCCAGTTGAAGATCGGAGTGAACTCGGCGATGGCCAGCGACAGGGTGCCGATGGCCATCACCAGCGGCAGCAGGCCGAGCCAGATGTCGACCACGTTGTGCACGCCGATGCGCACCATCTGCAGCGGCGACGGGTTGGCGTTGGCGCGACGCACGGCCTGGGCCAGGCCCCAGCGCAGCAGCGAGGTACCCGCCGGGACTTCCTCGCGGATCTGCTTGCCGACACCGGCGACGTATTCTTCCTTCTTCCACGACAGCGGCGGAATGCGCGGGGTGATGATCGCCGCCGCCAGGCCAGCCACCACCACGGTGAGGTAGAAGGGCACGAACAGGTGGTCGAGCTTCATGAAACTGGTGATCAGCAGGCTGAAGGCGATCGAGGCGATGGAGAAGTTGGTGGCGATCACCGCCGCTTCGCGAGCGCTGTAGAAACCCTTCTGGTACTGCTGCGCGGTGATCAGCACGCCGACGGTGCCGGAACCGAGCCAGCTGGCGATGGCGTCGATGGCCGAGCGCCCCGGCAGACCGAAGACCTTGCGGAACACGTTGCGCACCAGGGTGCCGCAGAATTCCATCAGGCCGTAGTCGGTAAGCAGCGGCAGGATCAGCCCGGCCACCAGGAAGAAGGTGATCAGCACCGGCGCCAGGTCCTTGAGCACCACGCCCCCGGTGTTGGCGCCCCAGATCCATTCAGGGCCGAACTGCCAGAAGGTCATCGCCGCGAACAGCGCACCGAGCACACGCAGGCCGAGCCACAGCGGCGGCAGGTTGAACAGTTCGTTGAGTGCCGGACGCTGGGTCAGCCAGCGTGGCTTGAACAGGCTGCCGAGCAGGCCGAGCGCGGCGGATGCCAGCAGCAGGGCGGTGGCGATGGCCGGCAGGTGGTCGTTGAACGCCGCCTTGAGCGCATCGGCCATCACGCCGAGGCCGATGGTGACCTTTTCCTCGTAGACGATGGGGGTGAGAAACAGCAGTACGCCGAGCAGCGAGGGGATCAGGAAGATCAGCAGCTGACGCAGGTTGAAGGGCGTGCTCGCGCCGGGTTGGTCGTCGAGCAGGGGCATGGATTCATCATGATTCATGGCAGGCATCCGAATTGTTGTTGTATGGATGTTCCGGGTGCCGTCGAGGGCACCCGGATTCGGCGATCAGCGTTTTGTGACGCCAGGCATCACGCAGAGCATTTCGTAAAGCAGGTTGGCACCGAGCAGCGAGGTGTTGCCGGTGGTGTCGTAAGGCGGGGAGACCTCCACCAGGTCCGCGCCGATCAGCTCCAGGCCCTCGCAGCCACGGATGATTTCCATGGCCTGGATGGTGGTCAGGCCGCCGATTTCCGGGGTGCCGGTGCCCGGCGCCCAGGCCGGGTCGATGCCGTCGATATCGAACGACAGGTAGACCGGGCCGCCGCCGACCTTTTCCCGCACTTCGGCCATCAGCGGAGCCAGCGACTGGTGCCAGCATTCTTCGGCCTGCACCACGCGGAAACCCTGCTTGCGGCTCCAGTTGAAGTCCTCGGCGGTGTAACCCTGGGCACGCAGGCCGATCTGCACCACGCGCTGGCTGTCGAGCAGGCCTTCTTCCTGGGCGCGGCGGAAGGTGGTGCCGTGGGCGATCTTCTCGCCGAACATGTGGTCATTGACATCGGCATGGGCGTCGATGTGGACCAGGCCGATCTTGCCGTACTTCTTGTGCAGCGCCCGCAGGATCGGCAGGGTGATGGTGTGGTCGCCGCCAAGGGTCAGTGGCGTGATGCCGAGCTCGACGATCTCGTCGTAGGCCTCTTCGATGATGCGCACGGCGTCGAGCAGGTTGAAGGTGTTGATCGCCACGTCACCGATGTCGGCCACGTTGATCGAGTCGAACGGTGCGGCGCCGGTGGCCATGTTGTACGGGCGGATCATCACCGACTGGGCGCGGATCTCGCGCGGGCCGAAGCGGGTACCGGAGCGCAGCGAGGTGCCGATGTCCAGTGGTACGCCGATGAAGGCGGTGTCCAGCTGGCGCTTTTCCTCGACGCTCTGGATGTGCGGCAGACGCATCATGGTGGCGATGCCGCCGAAGCGTGGCATTTCGTTGCCACCCAGGGGCTGGTGGAGTTTCTTGTCCATGGGAGGGCCTCAGGCTTGTTCTGGTTGTGGCGGGATTCTTGGCCGGCCAGGTGTCGGGAAGAATCGGCAGGGGCAAAAACTTACTTCAGGATTGTCTGAAGTAAGTGCCTGATCCCCCGATTCATGGGGGTTTGGCTGTACCCGGACGACGGTGATGTGTCAGTCGCGGTATCCGGGATCGAGGCGATCGAGCTTGCGCAGCCAGGCCTGCCACAGCAGCTGGCGCTGCCATTCGGCGCCTTGCAACTGTTCGCAGGCGTGGCGCGACAGCGGCTCCGCGATCTCGCTGCAGGCCTGGCCGCCGCCGGTGCTGGCGAGCTGGATTTCGCAGGCACGGTTCAGGTAGTACATGACATAGAAGGCATCGGCGACGCTGGCACCGACGCTGAGCAGGCCGTGGTGGCGCAGCACCAGGGCGATGTTGTCGCCCAGCGAGCGCTGGATGCGGCTGCGTTCGTCCAGGTCCAGCGCCACGCCTTCGTAGGCGTGGTAGCCCAGGCGCTGGTGGAATTCGGTGCTGATCTGGTTGAGTTGCAACAGGCCGGCATCCTGCGCGGCAACGGCCATGCCTGCCAGGGTGTGGGTGTGGATCACGCAATGGGCGTCGTCACGGGCCATGTGCACGGCACTGTGAATGGTGAAGCCGGCGACGTTGTAGTCGGCGTTGCCCTCGACCACCTTGCCCTGCATGTCCACCACGATCAGGTCGCTGGCGCGGACCTCTTCGAAGAACAGGCCGAAGGGGTTGATCAGAAAGCGCGGTTCTCCGCTGCCGGGCAGGCGTACGGAAAAGTGCGTGTAGAGGGTGTCGTCCCAGCCAAACAGGGCGGCCAGGCGATAGGCCGCGGCGAGGTCGCGGCGCAGGGTGGCGATATCGTTCATGCGTTCTCCAGGCCGATGAATCGGCGTACGCGCGGGTGGTCGCCGGTGCGGATGGCAGCGGGCGAGGCGTCGAGCTGAACGTGACCGTCTTCCATGAACAGCACGCGGTCGGAGATGGACAGGGCGAAGTCCATCTCGTGGGTGACGATGAGCATGGTCATGCCTTCGCGGGCCAGGTCGCGGATCACCGCCAGCACGTCGCCGACCAGCTCCGGGTCGAGTGCCGAAGTGGGTTCGTCGAAGAGCATCACCTGCGGTTTCATTGCCAGCGCGCGGGCGATGGCCACGCGTTGCTGCTGGCCGCCGGACAACTGGTGCGGGTACTTGTCGGCATGGGCCAGCAGGCCGACCTTGTCGAGCAGGGCCAGCGCCTGCCTGCGCAGTTCGACGCGAGTGCCCAGACCGTGATGGAGCGGGGCGAGCATGACGTTGTCGGCGATGGTGCGGTGCGGGAACAGGTTGAAGTTCTGGAACACCATGCCGATGCGTCGCACGCCTGCGCGCTGGCGACGATTGTCCGGGCGGTCGCCGGCCTGGATGAAGCTCTCGCCGAACAGCACGATTTCGCCTTCATCGATGCTCTCCAGACCGTTGATGGTGCGGATCAGCGAGGTCTTGCCGGAGCCGGAGGGACCGATGATGGAGAGGACCTCGCCAGGCTGGACGCTCAGGTCGATGCCCTTGAGCACGTGATGATTGCCATAGTGCTTGTGGATGTTGCTCAGGTGCAGCGCCGCCGGAGTACCGGGCGTCCGGGCCTGGACCTCGCGGCTGGCGGCCGCCGGCAGGTCGCGCCGCAGCCCGGCCAGCTGCTCCTCGCCGAGGGTGCCCGGCTTGCGTCTGGCGAGGTCGAGATGCCGCTCGAGGTACTGCAGGCCCCAGCCGAACAGGCTGACGATCAGCACGTAGTACACGGCTACCGCGCCCAGGGTTTCCAGCACCAGGAAGTTCTGCGCATAGAGACGCTGGCCGACCAGCAGCAGTTCGCTGAGCGAGATCACCGAGACCAGCGAGGTCAGTTTGACGATCGTGACGTACTCGTTGGTCAGGGTCGGCAGGGCGATACGGAACGCCTGCGGCACCACGATCAGGCGCTGTGCGCCGAGACGACCGATGCCCAGTGCGCGAGCCGCTTCGCGTTGGCCCTTGGCCACCGAGAGCAGGCCGCCCCGGTGGATTTCCGCCATGTAGGCCGCCTCGGTCAGGACCAGAGCGATCAGGCCGGCATAGAAGGGGTTGGACAACAGCTTGCCGCTGGCGGGCACCAGCTGTGGCAGGTTGTAGACGAAGATCAGCAGCACCAGCAGCGGCACGCTGCGAAAGAACCAGACGTAGAGCGATGCCGGTGCGCTGAGCCAGCGGCTGGCAGCCTGTTTGGCACTGGCCAGGGCGAAGCCCAGCAGCAGGCCGATCAGCCAGGCCAGGCTGCTGAGTTTCACCACCGTCCAGCATGCCGCCCAGAAGGCCGGCATGGAAAACAGGGAGAAGAAATAGCTCCATTCGAACGGCATGTGTCATCTCCGGTGCGCCACAGGCGGCTTGCCGCCTGTGGCTGTTTCTCAGGCTTCTTCCAGGTTGTATTTCTTCAGCAGCGCGCTGTACTCGCCACTGGCCTTGAAGTCGTCCAGCGCGGCTTTCAGTGCGTCGAGCAGCTGGGCGTTGCCCTTTTTCACGTAGATGCCCAGCACCTGCGGATAGATCGCACTGCTGGAACTGATGGCGATGCGGCCCTTGGCGCGCTCGACGATGCGCAAGGAGGCTGCGTCGATCTCCAGGTGCGCCTGGATGTGGCCGGAGAGCAGGGCCTGGGTGGTTTCCGCGGTGGTCGGGTACTGATTGATGGTGATGGCGGCGGCGCCTTGCTCCTTGCAGTAACCGTCGGAGACCTTCTGCAGTGCCGGAATCCACGAAGTGCCCTGCTGCAGGCCGACGGTCAGGCCGCAGAGGTCTTCGGGGGCGGCCGGCTTCTTCTCGGCGTCGCTGCGTACCATGATCGCCGCGCCGGTCTTGGCGTAGGGAATGGCGTCGGCCTTTTCCAGGCGTTCGGGAAGGATGTACATGCCGGAGATGATGGTGTCGAAGCGGCCCGCGTCGAGACCGAGGATCAGGTTGGGGAAGCTGATGTCACTGAAGCTCGCTTCCAGGCCCAGGTGTCTGGCCAGGGCAGCGGACACTTCCGGGTCGAAGCCCAGTACCTTGTCGCCTTCGTAGTACTCGAACGGTGGGTAGGAAATCTCCATGCCTACCTTCAGTTCGCCACTGGACAGGGTCTTGGGTGCTTCGGCGGCCTGGCTCAGGCCGCTGGCGAGGGTGCACGCGAGGGCCAGCAGGGTGGTGCGCAGCGGGTTGCGGATTGCCATTGTGGTTATCTCCGGATCAGGTGTTGGGTTGGCAGGGGGAAATCACAGCGCGCTCGGCTGGTGCTTCAGATGGCCGAAGCTGGACGGGCGACGGGCGCGTTCGGGCAGCTGCAGCTGGCCGTCCTCGACGCGCTTCTTCAGGTATTGGTAGGTCTGCAGCGCCTGGCTCCACATGTGCTCGCCGATGCTGATGGTCTCGTAGGCTTGGCCGGCTGCCTCGAACTGCGGCAACGGGCGGATCTGCGTGTGGTAGTCGCAGGCATAGAAGAAGGGGAAGGAGTAGCGCTCCTGGCTGACCTTGCGCACGCGGTGCGAGGTGGCGACGAAGGTGCCGGCACTCATGACTTCGAGCATGTCGCCGATGTTGACCACGAAGGTGCCCGGCTTCGGCGGTGCGTCGATCCACTGGCCGAGGTCGTTCATCACTTCCAGCCCCGGACGGTCGGCGAGCAGGATGGTGAAGCACTCGTAATCGGTATGCGCACCGATACCGGGAGCGTCCTGCGCTTCGCCATCGTAGGGATAGTGGATCAGGCGCAGCTTCGATGGCGGGAAGTTGGCCATCTCGTCGAAGGTGTTCTCCGGCAGGCCCAGGGCCAGGGCGAAACCGCGGAACAGGGTGCGGCCAAGCTGGAAAATGCGCGCATAGTAGGCCTGCACGGCCTCCCTGAAACCGGGCAGGGCGGGCCAGTGGTTCGGCCCCAGCAGCGGCGTGCCGGCCAGTACCAGCGGGTTGTCGGCCGGGACTTCGAAGCCGATGTCGAAGGCTTCCTTGTGGTCGGGCTTGCCGACGCTGTAGCGCTCCTCGCCCTCGGGCACGAAGCCCTTGTGACTGTCCGAGGCACCGATGTAATGGCGCATCTTGTCGTCCAGGCTCTGGGCGAAGTAGGCCTCGGCCGCCTGGTGCAGGCCATCGATGAGCGACTGCTCGATGCCGTGCCCGCTGATGTAGAGGAAGCCCACCTGGCGTGCCGCACGGCCCAGTTCTGCGGCCACGGCGTTGCGCTCGGCAGGGTCGCCGCTGAACAGGCCGGCGATGTCGACCACGGGAATTTCGGTGAAGTGCTTGCTGGTCATGGTGAGCCCTCAGCGGCTGGTGAAACGGTGGAAGTGCTGGCGCTCGCAGCGCGCCATCCACTGGTTGAGCTGCCACAGGTCGGCCACCGGCACGTCGGTGAACGGCAGGTGGTGCAGGTAGCCGTCGGGGCCGAATTCGGGGGTCAGCGTGGTGACCTGGCGGCCGCGCTTCTCCTGGCTGCGCCAGATGCGCTCCCAGTGGCGCTGATGGAAGGCGAGGTGCTCGGCGTATTCCGGTGCGCCCGGATGCGGCACCTGCGGCCCCTGGTCGTAGCCGACGCGGGCCTGGATGTGGTCGACCCGCTCGACGAAGGCCGAGAGGTCATCGGCGGGGTCGTCGAGCAGACGCTCGCAGGTCACCAGCCAGTGGCTGATGTCGCTGGTGAAGCGCAGTTCGGGGACCTGGCGGATCACTTCGAGGGTGACCCAGGGGCTGTACAGCGAGCGCCCCCGGTGAATCTCGAAGCAGACGTGCAGGTCGCTGGCGTCTGCCAGTTCGACGGCGCGGGCGAAGAAGTCGACCTGTTCGCCGAGTGCCCAGCGGTCGTTGCCGGGCAGCACGTTGACCAGGCGCGGGCCGAGTTCGGCGGCCCAGTCGAGCTTCATGCGCAGGTCTTCCAGGTGCACCTGCGGGCTGTCGCTCTGCCGCGGCAGTACGGGTGTGGAGGTGAACAGGGTGGCGATGTAGGGGGCGTCGTTGTCCCGCAGGATGCGGGCATTGGCGCTGCGCTGCGCGGCGGTTTCGGGGATTCGCGCCTCGAGGCCGTCGAAGCCGGCGCTGAACGCTTCGTCGAGCGCTTGTTGCCAACTGCCGCGATAGCCCCAGAGGGAGCGGAAGATATCCAGTCGCATGGCCGTCTCCTGGAGAGGGCGAGGGTCTGCGGCAGATTGGCAAGGGGCGTGAGTCGTGCCCGGTGGCGTCCGATTCGAGCCGGCGCCTGGTTATGGGCCGCATTGTTTGCCCAGGGGTCAGCTCGGTTAAATCGTTGCGAGCAAAAAATCAGTTCAGCAATCGCTGAACTAATGGGCTGTCATCGCGGATGTGTCTGGGCGGCGCAGGACGCTACACTGTCCGCCCACCGACTGCCGTAGCCGCCCATGTCCTTCGCCTTGCCCGACCTGAAACTGCTGAAGATCTTTGTCGCCGTGGTCCGTCACCAGGGCTTCGCTGCCGCGCAGCAGGAGCTGAATCTCTCCACGTCGGCCATCAGCACTTACATGAGTCAGCTGGAAAGTCAGCTGGGCATCGTGCTCTGTCATCGTGGGCGCGGAGGTTTCAGCCTGACCAGCAAGGGCGAGCTGTTCCATCAGGAGACCTTGCGCCTGCTCGGGGAACTGGAGGGGTTCGAACGCTACTCGGCGGCGCTCAAGGGCGAGCTGCGCGGCACCCTCAATCTCGGCGTGCTGGACTCCACCGTCAGCGATCCGGCACTGCCGCTGGCCGAGGTGATCGGGGCCTACAGCCAGGAGCACCCAGGCGTGCACCTGCACCTGTCGGTGATGAGCCCTTACGAGCTGCAGCTGGCGGTGCTGGACAACCGTCTCGACCTGGCCATCGGCGCCTTCTCCACACGCATGAACGGGCTGGTCTACCAGCCGCTGTACCGCGAGCAGCACTGGCTGTACTGCAGCGAGCGGCATGCGCTGTTCGGCCAGCGGCGCATTCCGGTGGAGCTGATCACCCAGCAGCGCATGGTGGGCCGTGGCTACTGGAGTCAGGCCGAGCTGGCGCGGCATGGCTTCAAGCACAGTGCCGCGACGGTGGAGTCGATGGAGGCGCAGCTGATCCTGGTGCTGTCCGGGGCCTATATCGGCTACCTGCCGGAGCACTATGCCCAGCACTGGGTCGAGCAGAATCAGCTGCGGGTTCTGTCACCGGCGACCTTCGGCTATCAGGCACCTTTCTCGCTGATCCTGCGCCGGGGTCGTACGCGTGAGCCGCTGATCCAGACGTTTCGTGATTTGTTGAAGACGCAACTGAATCAGATCTGAAACAGGGTCGCCTCTATTCTCCGAAAGACGTAGAAACCACACCTGGCGCAGGGGTTTCACTGTGCTAGTACTTATTCATACGTCTGTACCAACTTCCAACGCGAACAGGGATGCCTCGATGCGCCAGAACCTACCCGTGACCCAGCGGGAAAGAACTTTCCCTGCTGAAGAACGCCTGATTTCCACGACCGATCTCAGCAGCAAGATCACCTACTGCAACGATGCCTTCGTCGAGATCAGCGGTTTCACCCGGGAGGAGCTGATCGGTCAGCCGCACAACCTGGTGCGCCATCCGGACATGCCGCCAGGCGTCTTCGGGCACATGTGGGACACCATCAAGCAGGGCAAGCCGTGGATGGGCATCGTTAAGAATCGGGCGAAGAACGGCGATTACTACTGGGTCAGTGCCTATGTCACGCCGATCTACGAGAACGGTCGGGTGTCCGGTTACGAGTCGGTGCGTTCGGTGCCGAGCGAGATGCAGAAGCGCCGGGCGGAGAAGCTCTATGCCCGTCTGCGCTCGGGCAAGCCGCCGGTTTCCGCGCTCGAGTACTGGACCTACGACCTGGTGCGTTCCTGGCCGCTGATCATGGCTGCGGCCCTGATGCTGGCGGCCCACTGGGTGCTGTCGGGTTTCTGGCTGATGGGCTTCGTCATCGTCACCCTGTTCGCCCTCGGCGCCTACCAGCTGTACAGCAAGCGGCAGTTGATCCGGCGCACGCTGGCCGAGCATCCCAAGGCCTTCACCAGTGCCCTGGTGGCGCTGACCTACAGCGACAACCGCGGTGCCCAGGCCTTGCTGGACATGGCGATGATCAGCGAGGAAGCGCGCCTGCAGACGGCGCTCACGCGGCTGGAAGACGCCGGGGTGAACGTCAAGAAGCGGGCCTCGCAGTCGGCCGAACTGTCGCGCTCCAGCTCGCAGCTGCTCGACCAGCAGCGGGCCGAGACGGATCAGTCGGCGACCGCCATCAACCAGATGGCCGCGACCATCCAGGAGGTCGCGCACAACGTGCAGAGCACCTCGCATGCCGCCGAGGAGGCCGATCGCCTGGCGCGCGAGGGGCGTGATCTGGCGGTGGGGAGCCTGGAGTCCATGCGCCAGATGGCCAAGGCGGTGAGCGATATCGGCCAGGCGGTCAACGAACTGGCCAACTCCACTCAGTCCATTGGCAGCGTGGCCGATGTGATCACGTCGATCGCCGAACAGACCAACCTGCTGGCGCTCAACGCGGCCATCGAGGCGGCCCGGGCCGGGGAGCAGGGGCGCGGGTTCGCCGTGGTGGCCGATGAGGTGCGTTCGCTGGCCTCGCGCACGCGGGAGTCCACCGAGCAGATTCACCAGATCATTTCCGACTTGCGTGCGGGAGCCGAGCGCGCGGTGGTGACGGCGAGCAAGGGCGAGGACATTTCCCGTGGCAGCGTGCAGAGCGTGGAGTCGGTGCGCGATGCGCTGGAGGGCATCAGCTCCGCCGTCACGCGCATCACCGGGATGAGTCAGCAGATGGCCGCCGCGTCCGAGCAACAGAGCCACGTCGCCGACGATATCAGCCGGCAGATCACGCGGATCGCGCAGCTGTCGGATCACAGCGCCGGCCAGGCTCACCAGGGCGCGTCCATCAGCCTCGAGCTGGAGCAGATGGCCGATTACCTGCACAGCCTGGCGGAGCGTTTCAACCGCTGAGCGAGAGGCCGCGTGCAGCCCGGTATGCATCCGGGCTGCGCGGCGCGTGGCGTTCATGGCACACTGCGCGGCATGCCCCGTCCAACCTGCTCCCGCTGCCAGCGCCCGCTCGGCCATTGCCTGTGCGCGCTGATTCCTGATCTCGACAGCCGTACGCGCGTGCTCATCCTGCAGCACCCGAGCGAGGCTGGCCACGCCCTCAACACCGCACGCCTGGCGGCACTCGGCCTGGCCAATGCCGAACTGCGCGTGGGGGAAGTCTTCGACGATCTGCCGCAGTGGCTGGCACAGCCCGGTTACCGGGCCTGCCTGCTGTTTCCCGGCGACGATGCCGTGGCGCTGACCGCCTATGCACCCGCTGAGCAGCCGCTGCTGCTGGTGGTGCCCGACGGCACCTGGCGCAAGGCACGCAAGCTGCTGCACCTCAATCCGCTGCTGGCCGGCTTGCCACGGGTGAGCCTGGGCAGCGTCGCGCCGTCACGCTATCGTCTGCGCAAGGCACCGGGAGAGGGGGCGTTGTCGACCGTGGAGGCGATCGTCGCGGCGCTGGACGCGCTGGAGGCACCGCAGCGTTTCGAGGCGCTGCTGAAGCCCTTCGACGCGTTGATCGACGGGCAGATCGCCGCGATGGGCGAGGAGGTCTTTACCCGCAACCATCTGCGGTAGGCCTGAGCGATGAGGCTGTGCCCGGATGTAGTCGGCGGACGTTGCCGCTCGGCCCCGGATTGCATCCGGGCTACGTGAATGCCGGGGCTCAGCGCTCGCGCATCGCTTCGGAGCGGGCCTTCAGCACCGGTTTGAGCAGGTAGGCCAGCACGCTTTTCTCGCCGGTGATGATGTCCACACTGGCGACCATGCCGGGGATGATCAGCAGCGGGTTCTCGTCGCTGCCCAGGTGGCTCTTCTCGGTGCGCACCTGGATCAGGTAGAAGCTGTTGCCTTCCTCGTCGGTGATGGTGTCGGCGCTGATCAGCTCCAGGTTGGCCTTGAGCCCGCCGTAGATGGTGTAGTCGTAGGCCGTGAACTTGACCATGGCCTTCTGCCCCGGGTGGAGGAAGGCGACATCCTGCGGCCGTACCTTGGCCTCGATCAGCAGGCTGTCGTCCAGCGGCACGATCTCCAGCATGTCGCTGCCGGGCTGCACCACGCCGCCGATGGTGTTGACCTTGAGCTGCTTGATCACCCCGCGCACCGGTGAGGTCACCGTGGTGCGGGTGACCTTGTCCTGGATCGCGACGCTGGTGGCATTGATCTTCTGCAGCTCGGTGCGCACCTCGTTGAGCTCCTTGAACGCCTCGGCGCGAAAGGCCAGCTGCGACTCCTGCATCTTGCTCTTGATCTCCGCCATGGCCGCTTCGGCGCGTGGAATGGCCAGGTTGGTCGCTTCCAGGGCGCCACGTTGTTCCACCAGGCTGCGGCGCAGGCGCAGCAGCTCCACCTGCGAGATGGCGCCCGAGGCCACCAGTGGCTGCGACATGTTCAGTTCCTGTTGCAGCAGGCCCAGGCTGGAGCGGTACTGCTGGGCCTTGGAGCGGAACTCGGCAAGCTCCTGCTCCTTCTGCCGGTACTGCTCGCCGAGCGTGCGCTGCTCGCTCTCCAGGCGCTGCTGGCGCGAGCGGTACAGCGCCAGTTCGTCCTCGGCGAGCTGCGGAGCGTCGCGGCTGACCTCTTCCGGCAGTGCCGGGGCGCGGCCCTCGGCTTCGGCGGTGAGGCGTTCGATGCGTGCGATCAGGGCCAGGCGGTCGGCTTCGGTCTCGCCCTGGTTGGAGAGAAACCGGGTGTCATCGAGGCGCAGCAGTGTGTCGCCCTTGTTCACCACCTGGCCTTCGCGGACGAATATCTCGCTGACGATGCCGCCTTCCAGGTTCTGGATCACCTGCACCTTGCTCGACGGGATGGCCTTGCCCTGACCGGTGGTGACTTCCTCCAGCACGGCGAAGTGTGCCCACACCAGTGCCGCCAGCAGGCAGGCGCAGACCGACCACACGGTGAGCCGCGTCAGCCAGGGCGAGTCCTCGAGAATGGCGCCTTCCACTTCCGGCATGAACTCGGTGTCCTGGCGCTTTTCGCGCAGGCTGCCGAGGTAGTTGCCGAGATTCTGCGTCGCTTGCATCGCAGGTCGCTCCTACAGGCTGGCCGGGCCGACGCGGCCCTTGCGCAGGGCTTCGATCACCGACTCCTTCGGTCCATCCGCCACGACCCGGCCGTTGTCCAGGACCGCGAGGCGTTCGACCAGGCTGAGCATGGAGGCACGGTGGGTGATGATGATCAGCGTCTTGCCCTGCACATAGGGCTGCAGACGCTGGCGCAGCAGGTCTTCGCTGGTGTTGTCCATGGCGCTGGTGGGCTCGTCCAGCACCAGGATCGGCGGGTCGAGGAGCAGGGCGCGAGCCAGCAGCACCGCCTGGCGCTGGCCGCCGGAGAGCAATTGCCCGCGCTCGCCGACGGGGCGGTCGAAGCCCTGGGGATGCTGGCGGGCGAGTTCGACCACACCGGTCAGCTCCGCCACTTCGAGCATGCGCGAATCGTCGACGTAGCGCGCGCCCAGGGTCAGGTTGTCACGCAGGCTGCCAGCCAGCAGCGGCAGGTCATGGGACACGTAGCCGATCTGGTGGCGCAGGTCGGCGACATCGAGCTGGCGCAGGTCGAGGTTGTCCAGAAGGATCTGCCCCTCGTCCGCGCTGTAGAAGGCCATCAGCAGACGGGCGAGGGTGCTCTTGCCCGAGCCGCTGCGGCCGATGATGCCGAGGCGTTCGCCGGCACCGAGGCGCAGGCTGACGTTGTTCAGGGCCGGTGCACTCTGCCCCGGGTAGGTGAAGCTGATCTGGCGCAGCTCCAGTGCCCCCTTGAGCTGAGTGCGGTCCAGCGGGCGCTGCTTCTCCTGGCGTTCCTGCGGCAGGGCCATCAGCGCGTCGGTACTGGTCATGGTCAGGCGCGCCTGCTGGTAGCGGGTGATCAGCCCGGCGATCTGCCCCAGCGGCGAGAGAATGCGACTGCCGAGCATGTAGCAGGCCACCAGCGCACCGACGCTGAGGTTGCCGGCGATGATCAGGTACACCCCGCCAACTATGGTGGCCATGCCGGCGAACTGTTGCAGGAACAGCGTACCGTTGGTGGCCAGCGCGGCGAGGAACTTGGCGTGAGCGTCCAGACGGGTGAGGGCGCCGTGGGTCTGCTCCCACTGATGCTGGCGTTCGCTCTCGGCGCTGCAGGCCTTGAGCATCTCTAGGCCGCCCAGGGTCTCGATCAGCAGCGCCTGGCGCTGCGAGCCGAGTTGCAGGCTCTTCTGCACCGTGTCGCGCAGGCGCGCCTGGATGATGAAGGCGAACAGCGCGGTCAGCGGGAACGCCAGCATCGGGATGAATACCAGGGGGCCGCCGATCAGGCCGATCACCAGCAGCATCAGCAGGGAGAAGGGCAGGTCGATCAGGCTGGTCAGCGTCACGGCGGTGAGGAAGTCGCGCAGCCCCTGGAAGTCGTGGATGCTCTGGGCGAAGCCGCCGACGGTGGCCGGCCTGGCTTTCATCGACATGCCGGTGATGCGCTCGAACAGGGTGGCCGAGAGCACCACGTCGGTCTTCTTGCCCGCCGTGTCCAGCAGGTGGGCGCGCAACACCTTGAGCAACAGCTCGAAGCCAGTGCCGATCAACAGGCCGATGGCCAGGACCCAGAGCGTCGCGGTGGCCTGGTTGGGCACCACGCGATCGTAGGTCTGCATGACGAACAGCGGCACCATCAGGCCCAGCAGGTTGATCAGCAGACTGGCCAGCACGGCGTCCGTATAGAGCCAGCGTGACAGCTTCAGGGTGTCGCGGAACCAGGCCTCGATGCGCGGCACCAGTGGGGTGCGGGCTTCTTCCAGCTCATGCCGCGGGCGGGCGAAGAACGCCTGGCCGCTGTACTCGGCGGCCAGCTGTTCGCGGCTGACCCACTGTTCGCCGCCATCCGTCTCGCAGGGCAGGATCTGCGCCTGCTGCTTCGGCCCCCACTGGCGCAGCACGGCGCTGCGGCCGTCCTTGAGCAACAGCAGCACCGGCAGGCTGAGCGGCGAGATGCTGGCCAGCTTGCGCTGCAGCAGACGCCCCTGCAGGCCGGCCCGCGCCGCAGCGCGCGGCAGCAGGTCGGCACTCAGGCGCTGTTCCGGCAGGGGCAAGCCTGCACTCAGTGTGCCGCGGCTGACGGAGCAGCCATGCAGCCTGCAAAGAATCAGCAGGCCATCGAGCAGGGGATCATCGTGGCTGAGCCGCGGATCGCTGGCCGGTCCTGGCCGTTCCATGGTGGTCATCTACTACTCCTGCCGCTACGGCTTACTTCATTTCTGGCAGGCGCGCCTCGCTCTTCACCTCGGTGAGGGCTACCGCTTCCGCCGGGACCACGACCTGCTGCTGACGCAGCAGATCACCCATCGCTGCAACGACGCGATACATCGAGAACTCTTCGCCATAGCGCACTTCCGTGTAGCGGCGGTTGGCCGTGAACAGTTCGTTCTCGCTGTCGAGCAGGTCGAGCAAGGTGCGCTGTCCCAGGCTGAACTGTTGTTGATAGGCCTCGCGTACACGTGCGGTGTAATCGGCGTAGTCACGTGCCTTGGGGGTTTGCAGGCGCGCGTTTTCCATGGCGTTCCAGGCCAGCGAGAGGTTCTCGTTGAGCACCCGCAGCGCATTGTTGCGAATGTCCATCGACTCGTTGATCTGGTGCGCGGCGGATTGCAGGCGGGCCTTGTCGCGCATGCCGTTGAACAGGTTGTAATTCATCACCACGGCGGCCCGCCAGGTGCTGTAGTGGCCTTCGTCACCCTGCACGTTGTCGTCGGCCGAGGTGGCCAGCTCCACGTCGAAGCGCGGGTAGAACGGCGACTTGGCGACCTCGTACTGCTTCTCGGCAGCCTGGACGTCGGCTTGTGCCGATTTCAGGAAGGGGTTGTTGTCCATCACCGTCTGCCGGGCTGCGAGCAGGTCTTCCGGCATGTTGCCCTTGATCGTGGCGGGCGACTCGAGCTGATCCGGCAGACGACCGACCGCGCTGAAGAAGTTGGCTTCGGCGTCGGCCAGGTTGACCTCCTCGGTATAGAGGTTGTTCTGCGCCAGAGCCAGACGGGCTTCGGACTGGTCGAGGTCGGCGGTGCTGCCGACACCCTGACGGCTGCGCAGTCCGATCTGGTCGTTGATGCGCTGGTGCGCCTGCAGGTTGTTGCGCGCCAGAGAGACCATCTCGCGGCGCATCAGCACATCCAGGTAGACCTCGACGGTACGCAGGGCGAGGCTTTCGGAGGTGCCCAGCAAGCGATAGGCGCGGGAGTTGACCACGGCCTCGGTACGGGCGACTTCATTGGGCGTGTTGAAACCGTCGAACAGCATCTGCCGCAGGCGCAGCTCCGCGTTGCGGTAGTTGAGGGTTTCCGTGTTGTGGTCGCCCAGGTCACGGGTGCTGGGGCTGTCGGTGTTCTGCCGGCCGTAGCCGACCAGCAGATCGACGGTCGGCAGGTAGCCACCCTTGGCGAATTTCACATCCTCATCCGATGCCAGGCGGCTGTTGGTCGCGGCGTGAATCTCCGGATGGTTGTCTAGCGTGCTCTGGATCGCTTCCGTGAGGTTCATGGCGTATGCCTGACTGCAGACCGTCGCCAAAAGCATGGCGCTCCATAGAGGGGATAGGGTGCGCATTGGCGTTTCTCCTTACTGAAGTTCTTATCCTGTCGCCATAAAAATGGCGTTTTGTCCTGTCAAACCGTTTCAGGCTTGTAACATCAGAGCTAAGAACAACTTTCGGAGGACCTAAGATGATTTTTTCACAACCCCTATTCGGAAAAAGTCTTATGAAGTCTGCGAAAAGCAGCACATTGTTTGAAGGTGCTAGCTGCGCAAGTGCTCATTTTTCGTGGGTTGCGCAGCTGCAGTGAGCAGTCAGGCATCAAAAATCGGGGATTCATCTGATGGAGTAGTTCGACGCATGCTGTGGTGACATTTTATTGTCAGTCGCGTTTTTCTGGATTTTGCGCCGTTCCATTTCAATCAGCTGTCAGGGCTTGTCCCCCGACTTCGAAAAGGTGTTCTGACCCTTTCGGTAGGTACGTGTCGGCGGTGGTCGGCAGCTGTAGTGAGGATGGAATCATGGCTACTCTCATCGGTATCGTCAGTCAGGTTGTCGGCGAGGTTTTCGCGGTAGCGAGCGACGGATCGCGCCGGCCTGTCAGCGAGGGCGATCGCGTCTACGCAGGAGAACAGCTGGTGACCGGAGCAACCGGCGCCGTGGCAGTCTCCATGACCAACGGTCAGCAACTGACCCTTGGCCGCGATAGCAGCATCACGCTCGACGCACAGATGCTCGCGTACCGGGGTGAAACCCAGGCACCGGTGGTCGAGGCGCCACAGCCTCCCACCGACGATGACCTGACCGACGTCGAGCGCTTGCAGGCCGCGATCGAGGCTGGCGATGACCCGACCCTGCAGGGCGAGGCGACCGCCGCCGGTCCGGGTGCCGGTGCAGGTGGCGCGGGTGGTGCCGGCGGTGGCAACTCCTTCGTGCTGCTGACCGAAGTGGGCGGCGCACTCGATCCGGTCATCGGTTATCCAACCGAGGGGCTCAACAGCGGCCCTGAATTCCCCGAAGCCGAACCTATTGCGCTGGCCGACCCGGCAGTCGATGGCATTCCCACTGGCGGCACCGCCTCCAACCAGGTGGATGAAGAAGGCCTGTCCGACGGCATCGTCGGCGGCGTGAACGACCTGGATGGCGAGGCCACCCAGGTCACAGGTGTGCTGGGTTACAGCTTCGGCCCCGACGGCCCCGGCGCCTTCGTCTGGTCCACTGCCGGTCTGGCTGCGATGGGCATCAGCTCGGGCGGGGTTCCGCTCACCTATGAAGTGAGTGCTGACGGCCTGACGCTCACGGCTTTCGCCGGGGCTACCGTGGTATTCGTCGCTCAGGTCACCGACCTGGCGACCGGCTCTTACCAGTTCGACCTGCTGGCCGCACTGGACCATGCCGCACCGGAGGAAGGGGGGAGCGACGAGAACGACATCGTCTACCTGTTCAACTACACCATCACCGACGGCAACGGCACCCCGGCGACGGGCAGCCTGAGCATTCTGGTGGACGATGACAGCCCGACGCTGACCGTCGGGCTCAACGAAGAGATGGAGGGCCGGGGCCTTAACCTGCAGCTGGATGAGACCCTGGGCGTCGACCGCGAAGCTCCGGGTGAAACGGCCGATGGCAACGACGATGATGGCGCCGGCTACCTGGGCCGTGCGACCACCGAGCTGGGTGGTGGCGGCCTGGTCAGTCTGTTCACCGTTGGTGGTGGCTACGGCCAGGATGGTCCTGGCAGCCTGACCGGGAACTTCTACTTCAGCGGCATCCCGGCGGGTGGCGAGCTGAGCACCAACCTGGAAGCCACCGATGGCGGCGCCATCGTGCTGCAGATGGATGGTGACGATGTGGTGGGTGTGGACGGCGACGGCCACGTGGTCTTCCGCCTGGAAATCGTCGACTCGGTCGACGGTCCGCAACTGCAGACCACCCTGTACGAAGCGATCCGCCATGACGGCACCACCACCACGTTCGACGAAGCGCTGAACCTGCTGC
>NZ_CP035677.1:2237570-2341007 GCF_029542605.1 Pseudomonas sp. REST10
CCGCGCTCGGTCACTTGCTTGACCGCTTCGATTTTGAATTCTTCGGGGTAACGCTGGTTGCTCATGGCACCTCCTGATGGGCCTCATTATGAGGCTTGGAGGTGTCTAAGAAATCAGGGGCGATTCAGAACGCGCTTCAGCGCGGCCCCGGAGGGTGAGCGAAGCGAATAACCTGGGACGCAGTC
This sequence comes from Pseudomonas sp. REST10, assembly GCF_029542605.1. Lineage (NCBI taxonomy): Bacteria > Pseudomonadati > Pseudomonadota > Gammaproteobacteria > Pseudomonadales > Pseudomonadaceae > Pseudomonas > Pseudomonas sp. REST10. The sequence goes on from NZ_CP035677.1 coordinate 2,237,756, forward strand.
CCTGGTGAGAGTCCGGTAGGCAATAAAAAACCCAGCGCTAGGCTGGGTTCTTGAATTTGGCTCCGCGACCTGGACTCGACAGCGAAGCTGAACGCGCTTCAGCGCGGCCCCGAAGGGGTGAGCGAAGCAAATAACCTGGGACGCAGTCCCTGGTGAGAGTCTGCAGGCAATAAAAAACCCAGCACTAGGCTGGGCTCTTGAATTTGGCTCCGCGACCTGGACTCGACAGCGCAACTGAACGCGCTTCAGCGCGGCCCCGAAGGGGTGAGCGAAGCGAATAACCTGGGACGTAGTCCCTGGTGAGAGTCCGGCAGGCACAAAAAAGCCCCGGATCAACCGAGGCTTTTGAATTTGGCTCCGCGACCTGGACTCGACAGCGAAGCTGAACGCGCTTCAGCGCGGCCCCGAAGGGGTGAGTGAAGCGAATAACCTGGGACGCAGTCCCTGGTGAGAGTCCGGCAGGCACAAAAAAGCCCCGGATCAACCGAGGCTTTTGAATTTGGCTCCGCGACCTGGACTCGAACCAGGGACCCAATGATTAACAGTCATTTGCTCTACCGACTGAGCTATCGCGGAACAACGGTGCGTATGTTACTGATTAAAAAGGGGAAGTCAACACTTTGCTCTGGCTTCGGCTTCACTGCGATGTAGCCTGCGCCGCGCTGGTTCCGTGGGAGGGGCTTTAGCCGCGATGGCAGCCGATCGCGGCTGGAGCCGCTCCTGCGGATGTGGCTGTGGTGCATACAAAAACGCCGGCTTGCAAGCCGGCGTTTTTGCAGGTTACTGCCGAGGCTTAGAGTACGGCGTGAATCGCGCGGGTCACGCTGTCCAGGTTGCCGTGGTTCAGCGCAGCGACGCAGATGCGGCCGGTGCCGACGGCGTAGATGCCGAACTCGTTCTTCAGGCGTTCCACCTGCTCCACGGTCAGGCCGGAGTAGGAGAACATGCCGCGCTGCTCGGCGACGAAGCCGAAGTCACGTTTGGCGCCCAGCGCCGCCAGCTGCTCGACCATAGCCAGGCGCATGCTGCGGATGCGATCACGCATTTCGCCCAGTTCGGCTTCCCACATGGCGCGCAGTTCAGGGCTGTTGAGCACGTTGGCGACCACGGTGGCACCGTGGGTCGGCGGGTTGGAGTAGTTGGTGCGGATCACACGCTTGAGCTGCGACAGCACGCGAGTCGATTCCTCACGGCTGCTGGTGACCAGCGACAGGGCGCCGACGCGCTCGCCATACAGCGAGAACGACTTGGAGAAGGAGCTGGAGACGAAGAACTCCAGGCCCGACTCGGCGAACAGGCGCACGGCCTCGGCGTCCTGCTCGATGCCGTCACCGAAACCCTGGTAGGCGATATCGAGGAAGGGTACGTGCTCGCGCTCGCGCAGTACGTCCAGCACGGCTTTCCAGTCTTCCAGCTGCAGGTCGACGCCGGTCGGGTTGTGGCAGCAGGCGTGCAGTACGACGATGGAGCGGGCCGGCAGGTTGCGCAGGTCTTCGAGCATGCCGCCACGGTTCACGCCATTGCTGAACGGATCGTAGTAGCGGTAGTTCTGCACCGGGAACCCGGCGGACTCGAACAGCGCGCGGTGGTTTTCCCAGCTCGGATCGCTGATGGCGACAGTGGCATCCGGCAGCAGACGCTTGAGGAAGTCGGCGCCGATCTTCAGTGCGCCGGTGCCGCCCAGGGCCTGGGTGGTGATGACGCGGCCGTCCTCGATCAGGGCTGCGCCCTTGCCGAACAGCAGTTCCTGTACGGCCTTGTCGTAGGCTGCGATGCCTTCGATCGGCAGGTAGCCACGCGGGGCGTGGGCCTCGATGCGCGCCTTTTCGGCTTCTGCGACGGCGCGCAGCAGCGGAATTCGCCCCTCCTCGTTGTAGTAGACGCCTACGCCAAGGTTGACCTTGGTGGTGCGGGTGTCTGCGTTGAATGCTTCGTTGAGGCCCAGGATGGGATCGCGCGGAGCCATTTCGACGGCGGAGAAGAGACTCATGATGGGTGCGGCAGCTCGAGTGAGGGGTGGGTGGCCAGGCGTCCCCAACGAAAGCGCTAGGGAGCGCGTAAACGGGGCGTTAGTATAACGACCCTGAATCCAGGGGGCGACAGCGCAAAGCCCTGAATTAAGGCCTTTTGCCAGGTAATTCGACTCTACTTGGCGCTATTGCCAACTCGCCCCACAGTTCATGGCTTTTGACGCCGTCCGACGGGATGCGTCACAGCTAAATTTGTCGAGGTGCTGCATGTCCGATTTTCAATTGGTGACCCGCTTCAAGCCTGCCGGTGATCAGCCCGAGGCGATTCGGCAGATGGTCGAGGGGCTGGAGGCCGGCCTGTCGCACCAGACGCTGCTGGGGGTGACCGGTTCGGGCAAGACCTTCTCCATCGCCAACGTGATCGCCCAGGTGCAGCGGCCGACTCTGGTCCTGGCGCCGAACAAGACGCTGGCGGCGCAGCTCTATGGCGAGTTCAAGGCGTTCTTCCCGAACAATGCGGTGGAGTACTTCGTTTCCTACTACGACTACTACCAGCCGGAAGCCTATGTGCCGTCGTCGGACACCTTCATCGAGAAGGACGCCTCGATCAACGACCATATCGAGCAGATGCGCCTTTCGGCGACTAAGGCGCTTATCGAGCGCCAGGACGTCATCGTGGTCTGCACCGTGTCCTCGATCTACGGCCTGGGCAGCCCCGAGGAGTACCTGAAGATGGTGCTGCACCTCGACCGGGGCGACAAGATGGACCAGCGCGCCCTGTTGCGCCGGCTGGCCGAGCTGCAGTACACGCGCAACGACATGGATTTTGCCCGCGCCACCTTCCGGGTGCGTGGCGATGTGATCGACATCTTCCCGGCCGAATCGGATCTCGAGGCCATTCGCGTCGAGCTGTTCGACGATGAGGTGGAGAGCATCAGTGCCTTCGACCCGCTCACCGGCGAGGTGATCCAGAAGCTGCCGCGCTTCACCTTCTACCCCAAGAGCCACTACGTCACCCCGCGCGAAACGCTGCTGGAGGCCGTGGAGCACATCAAGGTCGAGCTGCAGCAGCGCCTGGAGTACCTGCGCGGCGCGAACAAGCTGGTCGAGGCGCAGCGCCTGGAGCAGCGCACCCGCTTCGACCTGGAGATGATCCTCGAGCTGGGCTACTGCAACGGTATCGAGAACTACTCGCGCTACCTGTCGGGGCGCCCGGCGGGTGCACCGCCGCCGACCCTGTACGACTACCTGCCGGACGAGGCGCTGCTGGTGATCGACGAATCCCACGTCTCGGTGCCGCAGGTCGGCGCCATGTACAAGGGTGACCGCTCGCGCAAGGAAACGCTGGTGGAGTACGGTTTCCGCCTGCCGTCGGCGCTGGACAACCGGCCGATGCGCTTCGAGGAGTGGGAGTCGGCCTGCCCGCAGACCATTTTCGTTTCCGCGACGCCCGGCCCCTATGAAGGCGAGCATGCCGGGCGCGTGGTGGAGCAGGTGGTGAGGCCGACCGGGCTGGTCGACCCCGAGGTCGAGGTGCGGCCAGCGCGTACCCAGGTCGACGACCTGCTGTCGGAGATTCGTCTGCGTGTGGCGACGGGCGATCGTGTGCTGGTCACCACCCTGACCAAGCGCATGGCGGAAGACCTGACCGACTACCTGGGCGATCACGACGTCAAGGTGCGCTACCTGCACTCGGACATCGACACGGTGGAGCGGGTGGAGATCATCCGTGACCTGCGCCTGGGCACCTTCGACGTGCTGGTGGGCATCAACCTGCTGCGTGAGGGCCTGGACATGCCCGAGGTGTCGCTGGTGGCGATTCTCGATGCGGACAAGGAGGGCTTCCTGCGCAGCGAACGCTCGCTAATCCAGACCATCGGCCGTGCGGCGCGTAACCTCAACGGCAAGGCCATTCTCTATGCCGACAACATGACGGGCTCGATGCAGCGCGCCATCGGCGAGACCGAGCGACGTCGCGCCAAGCAGATCGCCTTCAACGAGGCCAACGGCATCGTGCCCAGGGGCGTGCAGAAGGACGTCAAGGACATCCTCGAAGGCGCGGTGGTGCCGGGGGCGCGCAGCAACAAGCGCAAGGGCATGGCCAAGGCGGCGGAGGAGAGCGCGCGTTACGAGGCCGAGCTGCGCTCGCCGAGCGAGATCACCAAGCGCATTCGCCAGCTGGAAGAGAAGATGTACGCCCTGGCGCGCGACCTGGAGTTCGAGGCCGCGGCGCAGCTGCGTGACGAGATTCAGAAGTTGCGGGATCGGCTGTTGCAGGTCTGATCTCGGGCGGTCGCCCCCGGATTGCATCCGGGCTACGCCTCTGCGTGTCGCGTAGGGTGGATGACGCTCTTCTCATCCACCGTTGCGTGCGCAGGTGGTGGACGGATGGAGCGTCGTCCACCCTACGGCTGGGATCGCGGCTGAAGCCGCTCCTACGGGGGGGGTGGCGTAGGGTGGATCGCGCTTCATCGATCCACCGTGCCTGGTAGATGCAACAAGCGGCATCCACCCTGCGACGGGCGGGGCTCAATGCGCTGCGCCATCGCCTGCCATGTTCTGCGGCAGTTTTCGGGTCAGCAGAATCGCCAGCATGCTCACGGCTAGGGCAATGCCGATGAAGTGGAAGGCGTCGTTGTAGGCCATGATCGTCGCCTGTTCGTGGACGATCTGGCTCAGCCTGGCCAGCGCGGCCTGCTCGCTGCCCAGCGTCTGCGTCAGCAGTTGCAGGCGCTGTTCCACCTGCGGGTTGGTCGGCACGATGGATTCGCGCAGGTAATCGAAGTAGACCTTGGCGCGTGCGTCGAGCAGGGTGGCGAGCAGGGCGATGCCGATGGCGCCGCCGAGGTTGCGCAGGATGTTGAACAGGCTCGAGGCCGAGCCGGCGTCCTGCGGCAGGATGTAGGCCGTGGCGATCAGCGAGACGGTGACCATCACCAGTGGCTGGCCAAGCGCGCGCACGATCTGGATATGGTTGAACTGCGGGCCGGCGAAGTCCGGGTTGAGCACACCGGAAAAGAAGCTCGCCGCACCGAACAGGGCGAAGCCCAGGGCGCACAGCCATTTCGGCGAGATGATCTTCATCAGCTTGGGCACCAGCGGGATCAGGAACAGCTGCGGCACGCCCATCCACATGATCACTTCGCCGATCTGCATGGCGTTGTAGCCCTGGATCTGCGCCAGGTACAGCGGTAGCACGTAGATCGAACCGTACAGCCCCACGCCAAGCCCGACGCTGGAGATGCTCGCCAGGCCGAAATTGCGCTCGCGCAGGACGCCGAGGTTGATCAGCGGATTGGGGCGTGAGATCTGCAGGATGACGAACAGGATCAGGCTGACCAGCGCCACGCTGCCGAGGCCGACGATCAGCTGCGACTCCAGCCAGTCCTTGCGATGACCTTCTTCGAGAAACACCTGCAGGCAGCCCAGGCCCATGCCCAGGGTGACGATGCCGGCGTAGTCCGTGGTCTTCAGCAGTTCCCAGTGCGGCGCCTTCTTCTCCAGACCGTAGAGCAGGCCGGCGATCATGATCAGGCCGGGCGGCACGTTGATGTAGAAGATGTATTCCCAGCCCCAGTTCTCGGTCAGCCAGCCGCCAAGCGTGGGGCCGATGGAGGGCGCGAAGGTGGCGGTGATGGCGAACAGCGCCATGCCCTTGGCGCGGTGATGCTCGGGCAGCTTGATCAGCGTCATGGTGAACGCCAGCGGGATCAGTGCGCCACCGGTGAAGCCCTGCAGTGCGCGGAACACGATCATGCTCTCCAGGCTCCAGGCCATGGAGCAGAGCAGCGAGGCGATCAGGAAGCCCACCGAGACCCAGACGGCCAGGCGCCGTGCCGACAGCAGCTGCACCAGCCAGGCCGTCAGCGGGATCATGATGATCTCGGCCACCAGGTAGGAGGTGGAGATCCACGAGCCTTCCTCCAGGGTGGCGGACAGCGCGCCCTGGATGTCCTTCAGCGAGGAGTTGGTGATCTGGATGTCCAGCACCGCCATGAAGGCGCCGAGCATCGCGCTCATCACCGCGATCCAGTCGCGGCGACTGGGCTCCTCGGTGGGGCGGATCAGTGCATCACCCGCCATGGTGTTCGTCGCTGCGCAGGTCGATGGTGACTTCCACCGACATGCCGGGGCGGATCAGGCCGTGCAACGGGTTGTCGGCGGAGAAGGTCAGTTTGACCGGGATGCGCTGCACCACCTTGGTGAAGTTGCCGGTGGCGTTGTCGGGCGGCAGCAGGCTGAACTGGGCGCCGGAGGCGGCGAACAGGCTGTCGATGCGGCCCTCGACGGGGGTGTCGGGATAGCTGTCGAACAGCAGCTCGGCCTTCTGCCCCGGACGCATGCGGCCGATCTGGGTTTCCTTGAAGTTGGCCTGCACCCAGATGTCCTGATCGGGTACCAGCGAGAGCAGGTAGGCGCCGTTCTGTACCACCTGGCCTTCGCGGGCCGAGCGCTGGCCGACCATGCCGCTGATCGGCGCATGAATCTGTGTACGCGAGAGGTTGAGGTCGGCCTGTTCCAGATCGGCCTGGGCGGAAAGGATCAGGGCATCCAGGCGCTTGAGTTCGGCTTCGAGGCTGGCCACCTGCTGGCGCTGGGCCTGCAAGTCCGCCTGGGCCTTGGCCAGTTGCGAGCGGGCTACGCGGTTGTCGGCGGCCAGCGTGGTCACGCGTTCTTCGGAGACGTAGCCCGGCTTGCGCAGCGTCTGGGCGCGGCCAAGGTCGATCTGCGCGCGTTCCAGGGTGGCCTGGCTGGCGGCGACGTCGGCCTGGCTGGCGGCGATCAGGCTGCCTTGCTGGTCGAGCTTGCTCTGTGCCTGGGCGCGTTCGGCCTGGTGGGTCTCCAGGGCGGCGAGGGCGCGCTGGCGGGCCAGGCGGAAATCGCTGTTCTCCAGTTCGACCAGCAACTGGCCGGCTTCCACATGCTGATTGTCGCGCACCAGCACCTTTTCGATGCGCGCATTGAGCTGGCTGGAGACGCGGGTGATCTCACCCTGCACGTAGGCGTTGTCGGTGCTTTCCTGGTAGCGGCCGATCAACAGCCACTGGATGAGCAGGGCGCCGGCGATCAGCACCAGCAGGGTCACGAAGACGAGAAGACGGCGTTGCAGTTTGGCGGGCATGCGTGAGGCTCGGGAAGCGGCGGAGAAATGTAAGCGAATTTAACAGTGTTCCCTTTGCGCTAGTAGACTCTAGACTTGGCATGCTTTGTTGCTTATGAGGAACAATCATGGGGCTTGATGACGCACTGATCTTTACCCGAGTGGTGGAGTGCCACAGTTTCACCCAGGCGGCGACCAGCCTGGGCATGCAGAAGTCCACCGTGAGCCGGCGCATCGCCTTGCTCGAGGAGCGCCTCGGTGTGCGCTTGCTCAATCGCACCACGCGCAAGCTGCGTTTGACCGAGGTGGGGCAGGCCTACTACGAGCGCTGCCGGCAGATCATGCTCGACTTCGCCGAGGCCGAGCAGGCCGTCATGCAGTTGCAGCGTGAGCCGTCCGGATTGTTGCGCATCACCACGCCGATCGAGTTCGGTCAGTTGTTCCTCGGGCGAGTGCTGGGGGAGTTCATGCGCCAGTACCCGCAGATCAACGCCGAGGTAGAGCTGACCTCGCGCCTGGTCGACCCGCTGGAGGAGGGCGTGGACATCGCCATCCAGGTGGGGCAGCCGCAGGACTCGACCCTGATCGCGCGCAAACTGTTCGAGAGTGGCCGGCGCCTGTGCGCCAGTCCGTCCTATCTGGCCGCGCACGGCGTGCCGCGCAGCGTGGCCGAGCTGGAGGGGCATCGGGCGATCCTCCTGCAGCACGATGCGCCGCGTTACTGGCCGCTGCTGGGCGAGAACCTGCCCTGCCAGCGGGTGATGACCTGCAACAACATCACCTTCGCGCGTGAGGCGGCACTGGCGGGCGCCGGGATCTGCGGGTTGCCGGTCATGATCAGCGAGGAGGCGGTGCGCAGCGGGCGCCTGGTCGAGCTGCTGCCGGAGGCGCGCCTGCCGGTGGGCGAGGTCTACGCCATCTACCCGTCACGACGCTTCCAGGCCATGAAGGTCAAGACCTTCCTCGACTTCCTCATCGCCAGCTTGCCGATCACCCGTGGCGGGTCGCTGGAGCCGGGGGCGGCAGGCCTGATAACATCGCCCGCTTGATCAATACACCTCGTGTCTTCCTTCCGAGAGCATTCATGACCACCGTTCGTACCCGTATCGCGCCATCGCCGACCGGCGACCCCCATGTCGGCACCGCCTACATCGCATTGTTCAACCTGTGCTTCGCTCGCCAGCACGGTGGCCAGTTCATCCTGCGTATCGAAGACACCGACCAGATGCGTTCGACCCGCGAGTCCGAGCAGCAGATCTTCGACGCACTGCGCTGGCTGGGTATCGAGTGGGACGAGGGCCCGGACGTCGGTGGTCCGCACGGCCCGTACCGGCAGAGCGAGCGAGGCGAGATCTACAAGAAATATTCCGACGAGCTGGTCAGCAAGGGCCATGCCTTCCCGTGCTTCTGTTCCGCCGAGCGCCTCGATGAAGTGCGTGCGCAGCAGATGGCCAACAAGGAAACCCCGCGTTACGACGGCCACTGCATGCATCTGCAGCCTGCCGAGGCGCAAGCGCGCATCGCCGCCGGCGAGTCGCACGTGGTGCGCATGAAGGTGCCCGGCGAGGGTGTCTGCGTGGTGCCGGACATGCTGCGTGGCGATGTCGAGATCCCCTGGGATCGCATGGACATGCAGGTGCTGATGAAGGCCGATGGCCTGCCGACCTACTTCCTGGCCAACGTGGTCGACGACCACCTGATGGGCATCACCCACGTGCTGCGTGGCGAGGAGTGGCTGCCGTCGGCGCCCAAGCTGATCAAGCTGTACGAATACTTCGGCTGGGAGCAGCCGGCGCTGTGCTACATGCCGCTGCTGCGCAATCCGGACAAGAGCAAGCTGTCCAAGCGCAAGAACCCCACCAGCATCACCTTCTACGAGCGCATGGGCTACCTGCCGCAGGCCATGCTCAACTACCTGGGGCGCATGGGCTGGTCGATGCCGGACGAGCGCGAGAAGTTCTCCCTGGCCGAGATGATCGAACATTTCGACATCAACCGGGTGTCGCTCGGCGGGCCGATCTTCGACCTGGAGAAGCTGTCCTGGCTCAACGGCCAGTGGCTGCGTGAGCTGCCGGTGGAAACCTTCGCCGCCGAAGTGCAGAAGTGGGCGCTCAATCCCGAGTACCTGATGAAGATCGCGCCGCACGTGCAGGGCAGGGTGGAAACCTTCAGCCAGATCGCACCGCTGGCCGGCTTCTTCTTCTCCGGTGGCCTGAACCTCGACGCCAAGCTGTTCGAGCACAAGAAGCTGTCGCCTGACCAGGTTCGCCAGCTGATGCAGCTGATCCTGTGGAAGCTGGAGTCGCTGCGGCAGTGGGAGAAGGAGCGCATCACCGGCTGCATCCAGGCCGTGGTCGAGCACCTCGAGCTGAAGCTGCGCGATGCCATGCCGCTGATGTTCGCCGCCATCACCGGCCAGGCCAGCTCGGTGTCGGTGCTCGACGCCATGGAGATTCTCGGCCCGGACCTGACCCGCTTCCGCCTGCGCCAGGCCCTGGAGCTGCTCGGTGGCACCTCGAAGAAAGAGACCAAGGAGTGGGAGAAGCTGCTGGCGGCCATCAACTGAGTCGTGGCGCGAGCCTGTGGGGGTGTTGGCCGCGATGGACTCCGCTACCGTCGCCAGAGCGCCTGCCACGCTCGGTTTTACCCTGTGTGGGCTCTAAGTAGTTGTTCTAGTGGCAAAAACTTTGGGCCGGAAGGAAAAATGTTGTTGACAGGCAATCGGGGCGCTCTTAACATGCGCCCCGTCCTCGAGATGGGGCTATAGCTCAGCTGGGAGAGCGCTTGCATGGCATGCAAGAGGTCAACGGTTCGATCCCGTTTAGCTCCACCAATCTCGACTCCTTCGGGAGTGCCAGAATCGATGTGAGTCGATTCACGATCAGGGTCTTGCGTCCCCTTCGTCTAGTGGCCTAGGACACCGCCCTTTCACGGCGGTAACAGGGGTTCGAGTCCCCTAGGGGACGCCACTTTTTCCAGCCGCAACGCTCAGGCGTTGCAGCCAGACCGAAAGGTTTCGGGGCTATAGCTCAGCTGGGAGAGCGCTTGCATGGCATGCAAGAGGTCAACGGTTCGATCCCGTTTAGCTCCACCAAACACACGCAAGGCCAGCCAGGTGCTGGCCTTGTCGTTCGAAGGTTTTGTCCCCTTCGTCTAGTGGCCTAGGACACCGCCCTTTCACGGCGGTAACAGGGGTTCGAGTCCCCTAGGGGACGCCATTTTCCAGTCGCAACGCGCAGGTGTTGCGAGCCGACCGCAAGGTTTCGGGGCTATAGCTCAGCTGGGAGAGCGCTTGCATGGCATGCAAGAGGTCAACGGTTCGATCCCGTTTAGCTCCACCAATCACACTCAAGGCCAGCCTCGTGCTGGCCTTGTCGTTCGAAGGTTTCGTCCCCTTCGTCTAGTGGCCTAGGACACCGCCCTTTCACGGCGGTAACAGGGGTTCGAGTCCCCTAGGGGACGCCATTTTCTTGCCGCATTTGCGGAACCCAGGGGCTGCCTCTCACGAGGTGGCCCCTTTTTGTTTGCCTGCTCATTCCTGTCGCTGCCGCGAAGACGACCGATGGTCGTCGCGGCTGCTTGCAAGAAAAGATGATGACTGTAATATTGTGATCGTCATATAAAGGAGCCGCAGCCATGACCGAACGCAAGCACGAAACCCGCAAGCGCATTCTCGCGGCCGCTGGGCGAGTCCTTGCCGAGCGCGGCCCTGGCGACCCGGCCGTTGCCGAGGTGATGGCGGCGGCGGGGCTCACGGTGGGTGGCTTCTATGCACATTTCAGCAGCAAGGATGCGCTGATGCTGGAGGCGTTCAGGCAGTTGCTTGGTGTGCGCAGGGAACGCCTGGCTGGCGTCGATCAGCGCCTGGGCGGCAGGGAGCGCAGGGCGCTGCTGGCAGCCTTCTACCTGTCGCGTCGGCATCGCGATGAGCCCGCTGATCGCTGCCCGCTGCCCAGCACGCTGGCGGAGATCGAACGCCTGCCGGACGGCTTCCGTCTGGCCCTGGTCGAGCACGTGGAGCAGATGGTGGCGCAGATGAGCGCCACGCCGGAGGAGGCGGATACGGCGCTGGCTGACCTGGCGCTGATGGTGGGTGGTCTGGCGCTTGCCCGGGCATTGGGCGCCGGTGAGCTGTCCGACCGCTTGTTGCGTGCCGCCAAAGCGGCGGTGCTGTGAGATCGGCTTTCGAGGAGACGATGATGAACCAGATGACATGGGTACGTGGCGTCAATGCAGCTCTGGGGCGAGTGGCCCCGCAACTGCTCGCCAGCCGACTGCGCGAACGTTTCATGACACCGCGCAACCTGCCGCCGCGCGACTGGGAGCTGCCGTTGCTGAACAGCGCCGAGCGCATCACGCTGCGTTTCGGTCTCTCGGCCTTGCGCTGGGGCAGTGGGCCAACGGTGTTGCTGATGCATGGCTGGGAGGGGCGGCCGACCCAGTTCGCGCTGCTGATCCGTGGCCTGGTCGATGCCGGCTATGGTGTCGTGGCGCTGGATGCGCCCGCCCATGGGCGTTCACCGGGGCGTGAGGCGAATGTCGTGCTGTTTGCCCGCGCCTTGCTCGAGGCGGCCAGCGAGCTGCCGCCGTTGCAGGCGGTCATCGGCCATTCGATGGGCGGGGCCAGTGCGCTGCTGGCCATCCAGATGGGCCTGCGCACCGACGCGCTGGTCAGCATCGCGGCGCCGAGCCGGATTCTCGGCGTGCTGCGGGGCTTCGCCCATTTCATGGGCTTGCCTGCGGCGGCACGTGCGCATTTCGTGCGGCAGGTGGAAACCCATGCAGGCATTCCCGCTGCGCACCTCGACGTGCAGCGCTACCAGCTGAACGTTCCGGGACTGGTCGTGCACGCCGAGGACGATGCCATGGTGCCGGTCAGCGAGGCCGAGTTGATCCACCAGGCCTGGTTCGACAGTCAGCTGCTGCGCCTGCCGGCGGGTGGGCACCAGCGGCTGCTGGGGGATCCGGCGATCGTGCGGGCCGTGCTCGACCTGCTCGGCGAGGTGCGTCAGGCGTCGCTGAAGGCCGTGGCGTCGTAGCTGACCACGCGATTGCGCCCGGCTGCCTTGGCGCGATACAGCGCGCGGTCGGCCAGGTCCAGCCAGTGTTCGGCGCAGCCCGGTTCGCTGGGCACGCCGGCGTAGAGGCCGATGCTCAGGCTCAGCGGGATGTCCTGCTGCTGGTAGGGGCAGGGGTGCTGGGCCAGGTCCTCGCGCAACTGCTCGGCCAGGTCCAGGGCGCCCGTCAGGTCGGTGTTGTCGAGCAGGGCGACGAACTCCTCGCCGCCGAAACGGGCCAGCAGGTCGCTGCTGCGCAGGCGCTGCTGGAAGCGCTCGGCTGCATGACGCAGGCAGGCATCGCCGGCGAGATGGCCATAACGGTCATTGACCTGCTTGAAGTGATCCAGATCCAGCATCAGCACGGCGATCGATTGCCGGCTGCGCTCGGCGCGGGCGTAGGCGCGCACCAGTTCCTCGTTCAGGGTCTGGCGATTGAACAGGCCGGTGAGGCCGTCGCGGCGATTCTGTTCGGCCAGGCGCAGGTTGGCCCTCGAGAGCTGCTGCAGGGTGTCCTGAAGGGTGGCGGTGCGCTCCTGCACATGCTGATCCAGGCTCTCGCTGATCTTCGTCTGCAGCTCCAGGTGCTTGGCCTGTTCGTTGCGCAGGCGACGTTCCTGGTCGATCAGCCTGGCCTGGGCTGTGCGCTCGGCCTCCTGGGCCTGGCGAATGCGTGCGGCGAGGGCGACGGAGAATACCGTCATCTCGATCAGGCCGCCGATCTGCTGGATGTGCAGGGTGAGCAAGGAGTAGGGCAGCAGGCCGGTGCCGGTCAGAATGCTGGCGAGGCTGGCGCTGATCAGCACGAACCAGCCCAGGGCGAACAGGCGCGCCGCGGCAAAGCCGGCACGCCAGCGCAGCAGGGTGATCACGAAGGCCGCTATCGCGCAGGCAGCCACTATGACGAAGCTGCCCATCAGGGCCGGGGTGTAGGGGCCGAACAGGGCCATGCCCAGAACCAGCCAGGTGCAGGCCTTGAGGATGCTGGTTGTCCGGCGATAGGCCTTTGGCGCCTTGTCCAGCTCCAGCACGCCGTAGGTGAACTGGATGCCGAACAGCGTGGCCAGCGCGGAGGCGAACGGAAAGCTCAGCTGGTGCCAGGTCAGGGCATTGGGCCAGAGCCACTGCAGTGCGAAGCCCAGCTGGATGAATTGGTAGAAGCCGAAACTGGCGACGAACAGGCTGTACCAGAGGTAGTTGCGATCACGGGTGATGCCGAAGATGCTCAGGTTGTAGATGAACATCGCGATCAGTGCGCCGAAGAACAGGCCCTGCAGCAGCAGGCTGCGCTGTTCCTGGTGGTCGAAGGCGTCGCGGGTCATCAGGCTGGCGCTGAGGTTGGCCGAGCCCGCAGTCTGCATGCGCAGCCAGATGCGGCGCTTTTCGCCGGGGCCGACCTGCAGCGGCAGCAGCAGCTGGCGATGCTCGACCCAGCGCCAGTCGAACGGGCGCTGGTCGCCGGCACGGTAGATACGCGTGCCGTCCAGGCCGTAGGCATCCAGCTGATCGAGCAGCGGGTTGCCGACCAGCAGCACCCAGCCGAGCGAGCGCGGGTGGGGGTTGTGAACGTCCAGTCGCAGCCAGTAGGCGCTGCCGCCGTAACCGAAGCTGGCGTCGCGCCGGCCGACCTCCTGCCAGGCCGAGTCGGGCAGGTTGCGCACGTCGGTGAAGTCGGCGCTGCCGCTCGGGTCCTTCCAGTACTGCAGGTAGGGGCCGGGCAGGACCTGCGCCTGGCCGATCGGCAGCGGCAGGCTGCCCGCCCAGGACAGGGCTGGCAGCAGCAGAAGCATCAGTAGGCGCAGGGCGGCAGTCAATTGCTCGTTCTCGGCTCTCGGGCACTTGCGCGGCATTATGGCGCTTTGAGATGACGCGATGAAAGCTCGGCCCTGCACGGACCGGCGTTGCGGCGTATCATGCGGGCGTCGAGTCGCGGCTGATGGCGTCGCCAGGCGTGCGAACCGGCGCTCGGCATCAATCCCCGTCCGCAGCCTCTGCGGCAAGCCTGGAGACAAGACCATGACCTGGGACCTGCCCAGCCCCTTTCTGATCGATATCGATGTCACGGCTGACGATATCGATGGGCTCGGACATGCCAACAACGCGGTGTACGTCAGTTGGCTGGAGCGCTGTGCCTGGCGCCACTCGCAGTTCCTCGGGCTGGATCTGGTGGAGTATCGGCGCCTGGACCGCGCCATGGCGGTCGTCCGGCACGAGATCGACTACCTGGCCAGTGCCTATGAGGGGCAGCGTCTGCAGATGGCGACCTGGATCGTCGAATCCGATCAGCGCCTGAAGATGGATCGGCGTTTCCAGCTGCTGCGTCCCGAGGACGGTACGACACTGCTGCGGGCCAAGACCACCTTCGTCTGCATCGAGCTGTCCAGTGGCCGCCCCAAGCGCATGCCGGTGGAGTTCGTCGAGGGCTATGGCCAGGCGCTGTTGCAGCCTTATCCGCTGGAGCTGTGACTCGCCCTCAGTTGAACAGCGGGGCGAGAAACACCTGCTCCGATTTCACCACGATGGCGAAATGCCGGGTTTCACCCGGGCCCAGCACTATCGACTGGGCCGCTCCAGGGCCGCGGCCGCCGCAGTAGCCATCGGGCGACATGGCCACGGCGATGCTCAGTTCGCCGCTGGGCAGGTCCAGGCTGGTGCGCTTGTCCGGGCCGAGCTTCGCCACCACCTGCTGATTGACGTACAGCTCCACATTGCAGGCGTTCGGTGCGTTGTTGTCGCGACTGAAGATCAGGCGGGCCGGCGCACCGACGGCAGGGGCAGGGGGGCGATGTTCGACGCCGCGTGGCAGGGTGTCGCTGGCATGGGCCCCCAGGCACAGCAGGCCGAGCAGAACGAGTGCGGTATGACGCATGGCGGCAGCTCCGTGTGGCTATCCATGCGATCAGTGTCGCCCATCTTGCGCACGGCGCGCGACCCCTTAAACTGTGCGCCCCATTTTCCCCGGACAACCTCATGCAAATCGCCCTGGCACCCATGGAGGGGCTGGTCGACGAGATCCTGCGCGACGTACTGACCCGCATCGGCGGCATCGACTGGTGCGTCACCGAGTTCATTCGCGTCAGCGAACGGCTGCTGCCGGCCGCCACCTACCACAAGCTGGCCCCCGAGCTGTTCGGCGGTGCGCGCACCCGGGCCGGCACGCCGATGCGCGTGCAGTTTCTCGGCTCCGATCCTCAGTGCCTGGCCGATAACGCGGCATTCGCCTGCACCCTGGGCGCGCCGGTGATCGACCTCAACTTCGGTTGCCCGGCCAAGACCGTGAACAAGTCGCGGGGTGGGGCGGTGCTGCTCAAGGAGCCGGAGCTGCTGCATGCCATCGTCCGTGAGGTGCGGCGCACGGTGCCGGCCGAGATTCCGGTCACGGCCAAGATGCGCCTGGGGTTCGAGGGCAAGGAAGGTGCGCTCGATTGCGCGCGGGCGCTGGCCGAAGGTGGGGCGAGCCAGATCGTGGTGCATGCGCGGACCAAGGTCGAGGGCTACAAGCCGCCGGCGCACTGGGAGTGGGTGGCGCGGGTGCAGGAGGTGGTCGGCGTTCCGGTGTTCGCCAACGGCGAGGTGTGGACCCTGGATGACTGGCGGCGCTGCCGCGAGATCAGTGGGGTGGACGACATCATGCTGGGCCGCGGACTGGTCTCGCGGCCGGGCCTGGCGCGGCAGATCGCGGCGCTCAGGGCTGGTGAGGAGCCGCAGGAAATGGGCTGGGCCGAACTGCAGCCGCTGCTGCTGGATTTCTGGCAGCAGGCCCGGCGCAAGCTGGCGCCGCGTTACGCGCCGGGGCGCCTGAAGCAGTGGCTGGCGATGCTGACCCGCACCTACCCCGAGGCCGTCGCGCTGTTCGCCGAGGTCCGCCGCGAGCAGGACTGCGAGCGCATCGACCGCCTGCTCGGGGCTGCAGCTGTGGATGCGAACATGGCTTGACAGGGAAAGCCTTGAAATTTTTCCGGGTGGCCTCAGATAAGTGACTGCGGGATGCCGAAGTCGGGTCCCGCGCTATGACACTTGCTGAATCATCAGGAGAATACTCATGAGCAACGTACTGTCCCTGGCCCCCCTGTTCCGCCAGTCCGTCGGTTTCGACCGTTTCAACGATCTTTTCGAATCTGCCCTGCGTAGCAACGACGCTGGCAGCTCCTACCCTCCCTACAACGTCGAGAAGCACGGCGAGGACCACTACCGCATCGTGGTCGCGGCTGCCGGTTTCGAGGAGGACGACCTGGAACTGCAGGTCGAGCGTGGCGTGCTGACCGTGGTCGGCAACAAGCGTGATCGCAGCGCGGAAAGCGTCAGCTACCTGCACCAGGGCATCGCCCAGCGCGCATTCAAGCTGTCGTTCCGCCTGGCCGACCATATCGAGGTCAAGGGCGCCAATCTGGTCAACGGCCTGCTCAACGTCGAGCTGGAGCGCATCGTGCCGGAAGAGGCCAAGGCCAAGCGCATCCCGATCGGCAACCAGCGCCCGGCACTGGAAAGCTGATCCCCGTTCATGCTGCGAAAGGAAGGCGCCCACTGGGCGCCTTCTGCGTTTCAGGGGTCAGTGACCCTGTGCCTGCAAGAGCTGACGAAAGGCGTCCTGGGGCAGCGGCTTGCTGAACAGGTAGCCCTGATAGAGGTGGCAGCCCAGGGCCTGGAGGAAGTCCAGCTGTTCCTGCTGTTCGACGCCCTCGGCGATCAGTTCCAGGTCCAGGCTGCGGGCCATGGCGATGATGGCGCGGATGATCTCGGCATCGTTGGGGTCGCTGGTGGCGTCGCGCACGAACGACTGGTCGATCTTCAGCATGTCCACCGGCAGGCGCTTGAGGTAGGTCAGCGAGCTGTAGCCGGTGCCGAAGTCGTCCATGGCGAAGCTGACGCCGTGCTTCTTCAGCCGCAGCATCTTGCCCACGGTATCGTCGATGTTCTGGATGACGATGCCCTCGGTCACCTCCAGCTTGAGCATGGCGTTCGGCAGCCGGCTGTCCTTCAGGCTCTTGGCGACCCGCTCGACGAACTCGTGCTGGCGGAACTGGCGCGGGCTGATGTTGACGCACAGGCTGAAGCGCTCGCTGTCGATCAGCCCGTCGACCAGCAGCTGGGAGCAGAAGTGGCAGGCTTCGGCGAGCACCCAGCTGCCGACCTCGATGATCAGGCCGCTCTCTTCCAGAACCTGGATGAACTGCGCCGGTGACTGCGGGCCCAGCTGCGGATGCTGCCAGCGCAGCAGGGCCTCGGCGCCGACCACCTTGCCGTCGCGGGCGTCGACCTGGGGCTGGAAGTGCAGCTCGAACTCCCCGCGCGCCAGGGCCAGGCGCAAATCGTTCTCCAGGCGCAGGCGGGCGCTGGCGGCTTCCTGCATGGTGGAGCGAAAGAGCTGGATGGCGTTGCGCCCGGAGTCCTTGGCGCGGTAGAGGGCGATGTCGGCGCGCTTGAGCAGGTCCGCCGGGGTGTTGCCGTGGTCGGGAATCAGGGCGACGCCGATGCTCGGGGTCACCTGCAGGCGATGGCCGTCCAGCAGCATCGGCTCCGCCAGCAGTTGCCGCAGCTTTTCCGCGACCTGGCGCACCTGGCGGGTCACCTCGGAGCGTTTCCCTTCCAGGCCCGAGAGCAGCACCACGAATTCGTCGCCGCCGAGCCGCGCCACGGTGTCTTCCAGGCGCACGCTGGCTTCCAGGCGCGCAGTGACCAGGCGCAGCACGGCGTCGCCCACCGGGTGGCCGAGCGAGTCGTTGATGTGCTTGAAGTGGTCGAGGTCGAGAAACAGCAGGGCACCGCGCAGATCGTGGCGCTTGAGCAGGGAAATCTGCTGGGTCAGGCGGTCCATCAGCAGGGCGCGATTGGGCAGGTTGGTCAGTGCGTCGTGATACGCCAGGTGCTGGACCTGCGCCTGGGCCTGCTTGAGCTCGCTGATGTCGCGGGCGGTGAGCAGTAGGCAGGTCACGCCGTTGAGTTCGATGGTCTGCACGGACACGTCGACCAGGCGCACTTCGCCGTCGCGGTGGCGGCCATGCATTTCCATGTGCAGGACATGGCCATGCTGGGTCAGGTGCTCGATCATCCGCGCACGTTCATCGGGATAGGCCCAGATGTTCAGGTCGTGCGAGGTGCGGCCGATCACTTCCGCGTTCTGGTAGCCGGTGATGCGCGAGAAGCCTTCGTTGACCTCGATGTAGCGGCCGCTGTCGCGCTCGGTGATGGTGATGGCATCCGGGCTGGAGTGGAAGGCTTTGGCGAACTTCTCCTCCGAGGCCCTGACGCGCTGCTCGTGCACGACCCGTTCGCTGATGTCCACCAGTGTGCCGACCATGCGCAGCGGCTGCCCTTGCTCGTCGAGCTGCAGCTTGGCCGTGCTCTCCAGGAAACGCAGGCCGCCATCTTTCAGTTGTACCCGGTAGGTGACCTGGTAGTGGTTGCGGCCTTCCTCGACCAGTTGCTGGTAGCTCTGCCGCAGGCTGTGCCGGTCGGCCATCGGTACCTGGCGGAAGAAGTCCAGGAAGGCGCCTTCGAACGGTGTTGCCGACAAGCCCTGCAGCTCCGCGGCCCTGGCACTGGCGAACAGGCGGCTGCTGGGGATGTGCCAGTCCCAGGTGCCCAGATCGGCGGATTCCAGCGCCAGTTTCAGGCGCTGCTTGCTCTCCTGCAGCGCCTGCTCCTGGGCGCGCTGCCTGGTGATGTTGCGCACGGTGAGCACCAGGCATTCGACACCGTCCAGTTCGATGACGCCGCCGAACAGCAGGTTGATGCTGACGCTGCCGTCGCGGCTGAACAGGCGTACCTCGACGTTGTTCAGGCTGCCGGCCTCGAGCGCCTCGAGCATCCGCTGGCGGTCATTGGGGTCGGCCCAGACACCCAGCTCCAGCGAGGTACGGCCCACCGCCTCGACGCTGCTCCAGCCGAACTGCTGCTCGAAACTGCGATTGACTTCGATGAAGCGGCCGGTCGCGCGCTCGGTGATGGCGACTGCGTCCGGCGTGTGCATGAAGGCCTTGGCGAATTTTTCCTCGCTGGCGCGCAGGGCGTTCTCCGCGCGCTTGCGTTCGCTGGTGTCGAGGAAGGTGCAGAGCATCAGGCGCTCGCCCTGCAGTTCGATGTACTGGCTCGAGAGGATGCCGTCGAGGATCTCGCCGCTTCGGGTACGCAGCTGCACTTCCTGGATCACGGGGTCCTGGCTGACAGGGGCCTGCTGGCGCAGGTGGTCGCGCTGTGCGTGATGCACCCAGATATTCAGGTCGGCGGTGGGGCGGCCGAGCACCTCGCTCGCGCCCCAGCCAAAGGCCTGGGTGAAGTGCTGGTTGACCTCGACGATCTCGCTGTCGTCGTAGCGCACCAGCATCATGATGTCGGGACTCAGGCGGAACAGGCTGGCGAAGCGTTCTTCCGAGGCGCGCAGCGCTTCCGCGCGTTCCTGCTGGGCGCTGATGTCGCGGATCACGCCGAACATGCGCGGGCGGCCATCGGCCTCGTGTTGCAGGCTGCCGGTGATCTCCAGCCAGTGCAGGCTGCCATCGGGCCAGCGTATGCGGTGGCGCAGGGCCTTGCTGATCGGCTCGCCCTTGAGGATGTTGTGGAAGGTCGCCAGGACCTCGGCGCGCTCCTCCTCGGGGATCAGCTCGATGTAGCGCAGCTCGCGGGTGACCGGGCGGTTGGGGTCCAGGCCGAACAGGGCCTGTGCGCCACGCGACCAGTTCACCTGGCCGCTGCGAATGTCCCAGTACCAGGTGCCGAGGTGGGCGCCGTTCAGCGCGGCCAGCAAGCGTTGCGCATCCTGCCAGGCCTGCTCGAATTCGACGGGGTCCATCGCCGGAATGTGCGGCAGGGGCGGTGTCTGGTCAGTCGATCTGGCCATGGCCGAACCCTCCTCTGGTGAGCGTGAGAAGCATGGCGGGCGTCGAAGGCATTTGGCTTCCTGCGTAGTGGTCTATCGCCACGTTAGTCGTAGGTTGGCCGCCTACGCAAGGTCGTCGCGCTGACTGTCGAGCAGCGCCATGAAGGCCCTGGCCGCGTTCGACAGCGTGCGCTCGGTATGCAGGATGTAGCCCAGCTGCCGCGTGAGCTGGATGCCGGGCAGCGGCAGGCGAGCGACCTGGTCGTCGAGCATGGTGCGCGGCAGCACGCTCCAGGCCAGGCCGATGGAGACCATCATCTTGATGGTTTCCAGGTAGTTGGTGCTCATGGCGATGTTGGGCGTCAGCCCCTGCGCTTCGAACAGGCGCTGGACGATGTGGTGGGTGAAGGTGTTGCCGCCGGGGAATACGGCAGGGTGCTGCGCGACGTCCGCCAGGCTGACGGCCTGGCTGCGTGCCAGCGGGTGCTCGGGCGCGGCGACGAAGTCGAGCGGGTCGTCCCAGACGGCCACGGCGCGGATGGGTTCGCGGGTTTCCGGGGCGAGGGTGATCACCGCCAGCTCGGCGCGGCCATGCAGCACTTCTTCATAGGCCACTTCCGAGTCGAGGAACTGGATGTCCAGCGCGACCTGCGGGTGCGCGCGGGTGAAGGCGCGCAGCAGGGCAGGGAGGCGGTGCAGGCCGATGTGGTGACTGGTGGCCAGGGTCAGGCGACCGCTGACTTCGCCCGACAGGTTGGTCAGGGCGCGGCGGGTGTCGTCCAGCACATTGAGGATCTGGTACGCGCGTGGCAGCAGGGCGCGACCGGCCTGGGTCAGGCCGATCTCGCGACCCAGGCGATCGAACAGGCGCACGCCCAGCTGTTGTTCCAGCCCGGCGATGCGTTTGCTGACCGCAGGCTGGGTCAGGTGCAGGCGCTCGCCGGCTTCGGAAAAGCTGCCGGTTTCGGCAATGGCGATGAAGGCGTTGAGGTTGGCCAGATCCATAACGGCAGCTCCTAGCGGCAGGCTGCAAGCGGCAGGTCGAGTCGCGCGGTATTGCTTGCGGCTTGTCGCTTGCAGCGTGCGGCGTGGACAGATTCCTTTGGGGAATCTCCTGGATGAAAAATATGAATTTGAGTTATTCGTGCCGCGATCATAGCATTTCACCCCATAAGCCAAAGGGCCTTTTCGCCCAGGCATAGAAACACGCTGATGAGGTAACGCTGATGGCCGGCAAGACGCTCTACGACAAGCTCTGGGAAATGCACGAAGTGAAACGTCGCGATGACGGTTCCTCGCTGATCTACATCGATCGTCACATCCTTCACGAAGTGACGTCGCCACAGGCTTTCGAGGGGCTGCGTCTGGCCGGGCGCAAGCCGTGGCGCATCGACGCCAACATCGCCACCCCGGATCACAACGTGCCGACCACCCGGGCCGAGCGCCAGGGCGGCCTCGACGCCATCGCCGACGAAGTGTCGCGCATCCAGGTACAGACCCTGGACGAGAACTGCGATGACTTCGGCATCCTCGAGTTCAAGATGAACGACGTGCGCCAGGGCATCGTCCACGTGGTCGGTCCGGAGCAGGGCGCCACCCTGCCGGGCATGACCGTGGTCTGCGGCGACTCGCACACCTCCACCCATGGCGCCTTCGGCGCGCTGGCGCACGGTATCGGCACCTCCGAGGTCGAGCACGTGCTCGCCACCCAGTGCCTGGTGGCCAAGAAGATGAAGAACATGCAGGTGCGCGTCGAGGGCAAGCTGCCGTTCGGCGTCACTGCCAAGGACATCGTGCTGGCCGTGATCGGCAAGATCGGCACCGCCGGTGGCAATGGCCATGCCCTGGAATTCGCCGGCAGCGCCATCCGCGATCTGTCGCTGGAAGGGCGCATGACCATCTGCAACATGTCCATCGAGGCCGGTGCCCGTGTCGGCCTGGTGGCGGTGGACGAGAAGACCATCGCCTACGTCAAGGATCGCCCGTTCGCGCCCAAGGGCAGCGACTGGGACAAGGCCGTGGCGCAGTGGCAGAACCTGGTCTCCGACGCCGATGCGGTGTTCGACACCGTGGTCGAGCTTGCCGCCTCCGAGATCAAGCCGCAGGTCAGCTGGGGCACCTCGCCGGAAATGGTCCTGGCCGTCGACCAGAACGTGCCGGACCCGGCTGTCGAGGCCGACCCGGTGAAGAAGGACTCGATCACCCGTGCGCTGAAGTACATGGGCCTGGCTGCCAACCAGCCGATCACCGCGATCCAGCTCGACCGCGTGTTCATCGGCTCCTGCACCAACTCGCGCATCGAAGACCTGCGTGCCGCCGCCGAGGTGGCCAAGGGGCGCAAGGTCGCGGCGACCGTCAAGCAGGCGCTGGTGGTGCCGGGCTCCGGTCTGGTCAAGGCGCAGGCCGAGGCCGAGGGGCTGGACAAGATCTTCATCGAGGCCGGTTTCGAATGGCGTGAGCCGGGCTGCTCCATGTGCCTGGCGATGAACCCGGACAAGCTGGGCAGTGGCGAGCATTGCGCGTCCACCTCCAACCGCAACTTCGAAGGCCGCCAGGGCGCGGGTGGTCGTACCCACCTGGTGAGCCCGGCCATGGCTGCCGCTGCGGCGGTGACCGGTCGCTTCATCGACGTTCGTGAACTGATCCAGGCCTGAGGAGCTAGAAGATGAAAGCCTTTACCCAACACACCGGCCTGGTCTGCCCGCTCGATCGGGCCAACGTCGACACCGATCAGATCATTCCCAAGCAGTTCCTGAAGTCGATCAAACGCACCGGTTTCGGTCCGAACCTGTTCGACGAGTGGCGCTACCTGGATATCGGCCAGCCGAACCAGGACAACTCCAAGCGCCCGGTCAACCAGGAGTTCGTGCTCAACTTCCCGCGTTACCAGGGGGCCAGCGTGCTGCTGGCGCGCGAGAACTTCGGTTGCGGCTCTTCGCGTGAACACGCGCCCTGGGCGCTGGACGAGTACGGTTTCCGCACGGTGATCGCACCGAGCTTCGCCGACATCTTCTTCAACAACAGCTTCAAGAACGGCCTGCTGCCGATCATCCTCAAGGATGCAGAGGTCGATGCGCTGTTCGAGCAGGCCGAGGCCACCGAGGGTTACCAGTTGACTGTCGACCTCGAGGCGCAGACCGTGACCCGTCCCGATGGCGTGCAGTACAGCTTCGAGGTCGATGCCTTCCGCAAGCATTGCCTGCTCAACGGCCTGGACGACATCGGCCTGACCCTGCAGGATCAGGACGCGATCAAGGCCTTCGAGGTCGGCTACCAGCAGGGCAGTCCCTGGCTGTTCGGCGCGATCAAATAACAGGAGCTGCAAGGCGCAAGCTGCAGGCTGCTCGTGAAAGCGGCTTGCGCTTGTGGCTTGCAGCTTGAAGCTTGTGGCTATTTCCGAAGGAAATCTTCTTATGAAACAGATTCTGGTTCTCCCTGGCGACGGCATCGGTCCGGAAATCATGGCCGAGGCGGTCAAGGTGCTGAACCTGGCCAACGACAAGTACAGCCTGGGCTTCGAGCTGAGCTTCGATGACCTCGGTGGTGCGGCCATCGACCGTTACGGCGTGCCGCTGGCCGACGAGACCCTGGCGCGCGCGCGCGCGGCCGATGCGATTCTGCTCGGCGCCGTCGGCGGCCCGAAGTGGGACAGCATCGACCCGGCCATCCGTCCGGAGCGTGGCCTGCTGAAGATCCGTTCGCAGCTGGGCCTGTTCGGCAACCTGCGCCCGGCGCTGCTGTACCCGCAACTGGCCGAGGCCTCCAGCCTCAAGCCGGAAATCGTCGCCGGCCTGGACATTCTCATCGTGCGTGAGCTGACCGGCGGCATCTACTTCGGCCAGCCGCGCGAGAGCAAGGTGCTGGAGAACGGCGAGCGCATGGCCTACGACACCCTGCCGTACAGCGAGAGCGAGATCCGCCGTATCGCCAAGGTCGGCTTCGACATGGCCCGTGTCCGTGGCAAGAAGCTGTGCTCGGTGGACAAGGCCAACGTGCTGGCGTCCAGCCAGCTGTGGCGCGCCGTGGTCGAGGAAGTGGCCAAGGACTACCCGGACGTCGAACTGAGCCACATGTACGTCGACAACGCTGCCATGCAACTGGTGCGTGCGCCCAAGCAATTCGACGTGATGGTCACCGACAACATGTTTGGTGACATTTTGTCTGACGAGGCGTCGATGCTCACCGGTTCCATCGGCATGCTGCCGTCGGCCTCGCTGGATGCCGACAACAAGGGCATGTACGAGCCGTGCCACGGCTCCGCGCCGGACATTGCCGGCCAGGGCATCGCCAACCCGCTGGCCACCATTCTCTCGGTGTCCATGATGCTGCGTTACAGCTTCGGCCAGGTCGCCGCCGCCGATGCCATCGAGAAAGCCGTGAGCCTGGTGCTGGATCAGGGCCTGCGTACCGGTGACATCTGGTCCGAGGGCAAGACCAAGGTCGGTACCTCCGCGATGGGTGATGCAGTAGTCGAAGCGCTGCGTAGTCTGTAATCTTTCCAGCCCCGCCGGGGTGGTTCCGGCGGGCTGTTTATATAGGTGTAGTCGTTATGAAACGTGTAGGTCTGATCGGTTGGCGTGGCATGGTCGGTTCCGTGCTCATGCAGCGCATGCTGGAGGAGCGGGATTTCGACCTGATCGAGCCGGTGTTCTTCACCACTTCCAACGTTGGCGGCCAAGGGCCGGCGATTGGCAAGGACATTGCGCCGCTGAAGGACGCCTACAACATTGACGACCTGAAAGGCCTGGATGTGATCCTGACCTGCCAGGGCGGTGACTACACCAACGAAGTCTTCCCCAAGCTGCGTGAAGCCGGCTGGCAGGGTTACTGGATCGATGCCGCTTCCAGCCTGCGCATGGACGACAGCGCGGTGATCGTGCTCGACCCGGTCAACCGCAAGGTGATCGACCAGGCGCTGGATGCCGGCAGCAAGAACTACATCGGCGGCAACTGCACCGTCAGCCTGATGCTGATGGCGCTCGGTGGCCTGTATGAAGCCGGCCTGGTCGAGTGGATGAGCGCCATGACCTATCAGGCCGCCTCCGGTGCCGGTGCGCAGAACATGCGTGAGCTGATCAAGCAGATGGGTGCGATCAACGGCGCTGTCGCGGACGACCTGGCCGACCCGGCCAGCGCCATCCTCGACATCGACCGCAAGGTCGCCGAGGCCATGCGTGGCGAAGACTTCCCGGTCGACAACTTCGGCATGCCGCTGGCTGGCAGTCTGATCCCCTACATCGACAAGGAACTGCCTAACGGCCAGAGCCGTGAAGAGTGGAAGGCGCAGGCCGAGACCAACAAGATCCTCGGCCGCTTCAAGAGCCCGATCCCGGTCGACGGCATCTGCGTGCGCATCGGCGCCATGCGTTGCCACAGCCAGGCGCTGACCATCAAGCTGAACAAGGATGTGCCGATGGCCGACATCGAAGGCCTGATCAGTCAGCACAACCCCTGGGTCAAGCTGGTGCCGAACCATCGTGAAGATTCCATCCGCGACCTCGGCCCGACTGCCGTGACCGGCACCCTGAGCGTACCGGTCGGCCGCCTGCGCAAGCTCAACATGGGCTCGCAGTACCTGGGCGCCTTCACCGTGGGTGACCAGCTGCTGTGGGGCGCGGCCGAGCCGCTGCGGCGCATGCTGCGAATCCTGCTGGAGCGCTGAGGCGTACCGCAGACGCGTGATGCAGACGAAGCCCCGCTACCTCGGTAGCGGGGCTTCGTCGTTTCCGGGCTTGCAGTTGCGGTGGCAAGAAGGGCGCGGTTACAGTGCCGCTCCTTTTGTGCGGCAGATCGAAGCATGAGCAAAACCATCAATATCGCCCTGGTCGGCGCCACCGGTCATGTCGGTGAGGCGCTGGTCGAGCTGCTCGAGGAGCGCGACTTCCCGGTCAAGGACCTGCATCTCCTGGCCAGTAGCGAGTCCGCCGGGCAGAGCCTCTCCTTCCGCGGGCGTCAGCTGCGGGTCAGGTCGCTCGAGACGTTCGATTTCACGCAGGTCCAGCTGGCATTCTTTGCCGCGGGCGTGGAGGTGACGCGGGCTTTTCACGAGGCCGTGCGTGCTGCCGGCTGTTCGCTGATCGATCTCAGTGCCGCCTTGCCGCTGGATCTGGCGCCGTGCGTCCTGCCCGAGCTGGGCGAGGGCGCAACCCCAGGGCTGACTGCACCGTGGCAGGTCAGCGTGCCGACGCCTTCGGCGACTGCCTGCGCGGTGGTGCTGGCAGCGCTGAAGCCGCTGTTGCAGCCACGCCAGGTGCAGCTGAATGCCATGCTGTCGATTTCCACGCTGGGTCGCAGTGGCGTGCAGGAGCTGGCGCGGCAGACGGCCGAGCTGCTCAATGCCCGCCCGCTGGAAACCCAGGCGGTGGATCGCCAGGTCGCCTTCAATGTGCTGGCGCAGGTCGGTGCGGTGGACGAGCAGGGGCATGCCGAACTGGAGAAGCGTCTGGCCGCCGAGCTGCAGCAACTGTCGGGTTCGCCTGGGCTGGCGGTGGGGGCGACCTGCGCTCTGGTGCCGGTATTCTTCGGTGACAGCCTGGCGCTGGCCATGCAGAGTGACGTGGATGTCGATATCGCGGCGGTGCAGCGTCTGCTGGAAACGGCCGAGGGAATCGAGCTGGTCGAGGTGGGCGATTATCCGACGGCGGTGGGTGACGCGGTCGGCCAGGATCTGGTCTATGTTGGGCGCGTTCGTCGTGGTGTGAGCGATCCACGGCAACTCAATTTGTGGATTGCGTCTGATAATGTGAGAAAAGGCGCCGCCCTGAATGCTGTGCAAATAGCCGAGTTATTGATAAAACACTATCTGTAAAAGATACTTACCTAGAAATTTGAAGAATCTTTCTAGCTTGGCAATACTGGCTGAGTTGATTGCTGAATGGGGAGCCGCTCCTGGAGCGGAGGCAGGCAGCAATTACCAAGACCTTCTCGCAAGCCGAGAAAAAGATAAAACAAGGGATAACGCTATGGTTCGGGTTCGCAAACTAGTGCTGGCAATCGCAGCGGCTTCTGCGCTGTCTTCCGGTATGGCGCATGCGCTGGGGTTGGGTGAAGTTACCCTGCAATCCTCGTTGAATCAGCCGTTGGTAGCGGAAATCGAATTGCTGGAGGTCCGTGATCTGGCCTCCAACGAAGTCATTCCCAGCCTCGCTTCTCCCGAAGACTTCGTGAAGGCGGGTGTCGATCGTCAGTACTTCCTGACCGATCTGAAGTTCACCCCTGTGCTGAAGCCGAACGGCAAGAGCGTGATTCGTGTCACCTCCAGCAAGGTGGTGCGCGAGCCCTATCTCAACTTCCTGGTGGAAGTGCTCTGGCCGAACGGTCGACTGCTGCGTGAATACACGCTGCTGCTGGACCCGCCGCTGTACTCCCCGCAGACGACCGTAGCGGCCGCGCCCAAGTTGCCGGCAGCAGCCCCGGCGCCGCGCCCGGCAGCAACGCCCACTGCCAGCAGCAAGCCGGCCGCCGCGCCGCGTCCGACTGCCCCGGCGCCCGCTTCGCGCGCCATCAGCGGCAACGAATACAAGACCACGGCCAACGACACCCTCTGGGAAATCGCCCAGCGCGTCGACGGTGGCTCGGTCAATCAGACCATGCTGGCCATTCAGGATCTGAATCCCGATGCCTTCATCGGCGGCAACATCAACCGCATGAAGAGCGGTCAGGTGCTGCGCCTGCCGGATGAGCAGCAGATTCGCCGTCGCAGCAACGCCGAAGCGGTCGCCCAGGTTGCCGAGCAGAACGCTGCCTGGCGTGAAGGCCGTGCTGTCGCGTCGCGGCAGCTGGATGCCACCCGCCGTGCCGAGGCTGGTGCCGCACCGTCCACGGCGAAGACCGGGGACAGCCTGAAGCTGGTCGCCGCCGATGCGGGCAAGTCCACGCGTGGCAGTGACACCGGTTCGGCCGACAGCAAGGCCCTGGCCGACAAGCTGGCGGTGACGCAGGAAAGCCTCGACTCGACGCGTCGTGAGAATGCCGAGCTGCAGAGCCGGGTTGGCGATCTGCAGAGTCAGCTGGACAAGCTGCAGCGCCTGATTGAACTCAAGGACAACCAGCTGGCCAAGATGCAGGCCGATATGGCTGCTACTCCGGCCGCAGCGCCAACGCCTGAAACACCCGAGGTGACTCCGGAAGTGGAGGCGCCCGCTGCGGAACCCGAAGCGGTGCCGCCGGCCTCGGAGGCGGCGACGCCTCCGGTCTCGCCGCCTGAAGAGGCGGCGACTGACTACAACTATTCCGAAGAGCCGGAGGCGCCCGTCGAAGACGGCGCCGCCGCCACCGAACAGCCGGCCAGTGAGCCGGCTGCTGCCGTTGAACCAGTCGCTCCGGTTCAGCCGGTCGAGGAGAGCAAGCCTGCTGCGCCGGTTCCGGCTCCCGCACCTGCTCCGCAGAGCTTCATCGATGATCTGATGAGCAATCCGATGACCCTGGGCCTGGCGGGCGGTGGTGCACTGCTGCTGTTGCTGGTCGGCCTGATGGCTCTGTCGCGCCGCAATGCGATGAAAGAAGCGGAGCAGCATGACGAGCTGGGTGACGAACTGGCCGAAGACCAGGGCTTCGCTCCTGAACTCGACATGCCCGAAGATACCTTCGCCGGCCTCGAGGACGAGCCTGCCGCCGCCGCTGCACCGGCTGGCGCCGAGGAGCGCGTTTCCGCGCAGACCGGCGATGCCCTGGGTGAGGCGGACATCTACATCGCCTATGGTCGTTTCAACCAGGCTGCCGAGCTGCTGCAGAACGCGATCAATGACGAGCCGCACCGCAGCGACCTGCGTCTGAAACTGATGGAAGTCTATGCCGAGCTGGGCGATCGCGAAGGTTTCGCCCGCCAGGACAACGAACTACGCGAGTTCGGTGGCGTGAACGCCGAAGCCGAGCAGCTCAAGGCCAAGTATCCTGCCATCGCTGCCTTTGCCGGCGCTGGCGCGGCGGCTGCCGTGGCGTCCTCGGACGACATCGGCGAGTTCAGCCTCGATGATCTCGGTCTGGACGAGCCGCGCAACGAGTCGGCTGCTGCAGCCGCTGACGACCTCGACGATGCCTTTGACCTGAGCCTCGATGATCTCGAGTCCGACCTGGGTGGCGACGTGCAGTCTGCCAAGGCGGAAGAAGCGCCGCTGTCGCTGGATGACGACCTGGATTTCGGCCTGGTCGACGAGCCGGCTGCTCCGGCAGCGGCCAGCGACGATGATCTGAGCTTCGACCTGTCCCTGGACGACGACAAGGTTGAGCTGTCGCAGTCTGCCGATGATCTGTCCGACTTCAGCCTGGATCTGGATGAGCCGTCGACGGCGGTTGCGGACGATGCCGACGAGTTCCTGCTGAGTCTGGACGACGATGCTCCGGCTGCTCAGCCGGCCGATGATCTGGCCGACCTCGGCCTCGATCTGCCGGACGAAGCGCCTGCTGCCGATCTCGACCTGCCGGCGGATTTCGATCTGTCGCTCGACGACGAGACCCCGGCCCAGCCTGCGGTGGAAGCCGACAGCTTCGCGGCGCAGCTGGATGAAGTCACGGCCGAGCTGGACCAGCTCTCCACCGATCTCGACGAGCCGCAGGACGCGCCGCTGGCGCCAGCCGACGGTATCGCCAGCGAGCTGGAGGGTGACGATGACTTCGACTTCCTTTCCGGCACCGATGAGACCGCGACCAAGCTGGACCTGGCGCGCGCCTACATCGACATGGGCGACACCGAGGGTGCGCGTGACATTCTCGACGAAGTGGTTGCCGAAGGCAGCGACGCCCAGCAGCAGGAAGCTCGCGAGATGATTGCCAAGCTGGTTTGATCGAATCCATGTCTGAAGCAGTACCTGTAGCGGCCGCCGAAATGGCGGCCGCTGGCTTTTCCAGAATCGCCCTGGGCCTCGAATACAAGGGCGCACGTTACCGCGGTTTCCAGCGCCAGAGCGGCCAGGTCGCCTCCATTCAGGGGTGCCTGGAAAATGCTCTGTCCAAGGTTGCCGGCGGTGCGCCGGTGAACATTCACTGTGCCGGGCGCACCGATGCATCGGTGCATGCCAGTGGCCAGGTGGTGCATTTCGACACCACTGTCGAGCGGTCGCTGCACGCGTGGATCATGGGCGCCAACATGAACCTGCCCAAGGACATCAGCGTGACCTGGGCGAAGGTGATGCCGGCGCATTTCCATGCGCGCTTCAGCGCCATGGCGCGGCGTTATCGCTATGTCATCTACAATGACCCGATCCGCCCGGCGCACATGGCCGAGGAGGTGACCTGGAATCACCGTCCGCTGGATGTGGCGCGTATGCGTGAAGCGGCCCGTGCCTTGGTCGGTACCCATGATTTCAGCGCGTTCCGTGCTACCCGGTGCCAGGCCAAGTCGCCGATCAAGACCGTGCATCACCTGGAAGTCATCGAGCATGGCCGCTTCATCGTGCTGGACGTTCGGGCCAATGCCTTCCTCCATCACATGGTGCGCAATATCGCCGGAGTGCTGATGACCATTGGCGCCGGAGAGCGTCCGACAGGCTGGGTGAGCGAGGTGCTGGAGCGAGCGGAGCGGCGCAGTGGTGGGGTGACGGCACATCCTTACGGGCTCTATCTGATTCAGGTGGAGTACCCCGAAGAGTTCGAATTGCCGTCGCGCTACCTGGGGCCGCACTTTCTCTCCGGGCTGGCGGATGTGCGGGCGGACTAGGCCTTTGCTAACATCCGGCGTTCGCTGATCAAGAGGTGTGAAGTCGATGCGCGTGCGCAGCAAGATTTGCGGCATTACCCGGGTTGAGGATGCGCTGGCAGCCGTCGAGGCCGGTGCGGATGCCATCGGCCTGGTGTTCTACGCCAGGAGCCCGCGCGCGGTCAGTGTCGAGCAGGCGGTGGCGATCGTGCAGGCCTTGCCACCGTTCGTGACCAGCGTCGGATTGTTCGTGAACATGCCGCGTGAGCAGTTGCAGGTCCTGTTGGCGCAGGTTCCCCTGGATCTGCTGCAGTTTCATGGCGACGAGTCGCCGGCCGACTGCGAGGGTTTCGCTCGTCCTTACATCAAGGCGCTGCGGGTGCGTGCGGGGGAGGATGTCGCTGCGATGATGGCGCCCTATGCCGGTGCGCGGGGCATCCTGCTCGATACCTTCGTCGAGGGCGTGCCCGGGGGTACCGGTGCGGCGTTCGACTGGTCTCTGGTGCCGCAGGGCGTGAGCCGGCCCATCATTCTGGCCGGTGGCCTCGACGCGAGCAATGTCGCCAGCGCGATTCGTCAGGTCAGGCCTTATGCCGTCGACGTCAGTGGCGGGGTGGAGGCGAGCAAAGGCATAAAGGATGCAAGCAAGATTCGCGCGTTCGTGCGGGCAGTCGTTGACGCGCAATGTGACGGCGACTGCGGCGGGGCCGTCAATTAGCCTGTCACGCCGCGGTGGCCCGTTTGTGCGCGCCATCGATGCGGCAGAAAAGAATTGCTGGAGGTGGGTGCTTCATGATGAGGCGTCCATCCGAACCAACGGTTATGGAGAAATGACAGCATGAGCAACTGGTTGGTAGACAAACTCATCCCCTCGATCATGCGTTCCGAGGTGAAGAAGAGCTCTGTGCCCGAGGGCCTGTGGCACAAGTGTCCGTCCTGCGATGCCGTGCTCTATCGTCCCGAGCTGGAAAAGACCCTGGACGTCTGCCCCAAGTGCAACCACCACATGCGCATCGGCGCGCGTGCGCGTATCGACCTGTTCCTCGATGCCGATGGTCGCGAAGAGCTGGGCGCCGATCTGGAACCGGTCGATCGCCTGAAATTCCGCGACAGCAAGAAGTACAAGGATCGCCTGTCCGCCGCACAGAAGCAGACCGGTGAGAAGGATGCGCTGATTTCCATGAGCGGTACGCTCGAAGGCATGCCGATCGCCGTCTGCGCGTTCGAATTTTCCTTCATGGGCGGCTCCATGGGCGCCATCGTCGGCGAGCGCTTCGTGCAGGCGGCCAACTACGCCCTGGAGAACCGTTGCCCGCTGGTGTGCTTCTCCGCTTCCGGTGGCGCACGCATGCAGGAGGCGCTGATCTCGCTGATGCAGATGGCCAAGACCTCCGCTGCGCTGGCGCGCCTGCGTGAAGAAGGCCTGCCGTTCATCTCGGTACTGACCGATCCGGTCTACGGCGGCGTCTCCGCCAGCCTGGCCATGCTCGGCGACGTGATCGTGGCCGAGCCCAAGGCATTGATCGGCTTCGCCGGGCCGCGCGTGATCGAGCAGACCGTGCGCGAGAAGCTGCCTGAAGGCTTCCAGCGCAGCGAGTTCCTGCTGGAGCATGGCGCCATCGACATGATCATTTCGCGCAACGAGCTGCGTCCGCGTCTGGCTCGCCTGCTGGCACAACTGATGAACCGTCCTTCTCCGGTTGCGCTGCCGGCCACTGCATGATCGAACGTAGCCTGGGCGAGTGGCTCGCCTACCTCGAGCAACTGCATCCCTCGGCCATCGACATGGGCCTGGATCGCTCGCGCGAGGTGGCGCGGCGGCTCGGCCTGGGCAAGCCCGCGCCGCTGGTGATCACCGTGACCGGCACCAACGGCAAGGGCTCTACCTGTGCCTTTCTCGCCAGCCTGCTCGCCGAGCAGGGGCAGCGCGTCGGCGTCTACAGTTCGCCGCACCTGCTGCACTACAACGAACGTGTCGTCCTGCAGGGGCGCGAGGCGAGCGACGCGGAGCTCTGCGAGGCCTTTGCGGCGGTCGAGGCGGCGCGCGGTGAAATCTCCCTGACCTACTTCGAAATGGGCACGCTGGCGGCCTTCTGGCTGTTCGAGCGCGCCGGGCTGGATGCCGTGGTGCTCGAGGTCGGGCTCGGCGGGCGTCTGGATGCGGTCAATCTCGTCGATGCCGACCTGGCGCTGATCACCAGCATCGGCCTGGATCACGCCGACTGGCTGGGCGACACGCGCGAGTCGGTGGCGTTCGAGAAGGCCGGGATCATGCGCGCCGGCAAGCCGGCGCTGTGCGCGGACCTCGATCCGCCACAGCCCTTGCTCAACCAGGCGCTGAACCTGGACACGCCGCTTTACCTGCGAGGGCGTGATTATGACCTGAGCGTCGATGAGCAGGACTGGTCCTGGTACGGTCTCGATACGCAGGGCAGGGTGCTGCGGCTTGAACAGCT
The DNA here is from genome assembly GCF_029542605.1 of Pseudomonas sp. REST10. Lineage (NCBI taxonomy): Bacteria > Pseudomonadati > Pseudomonadota > Gammaproteobacteria > Pseudomonadales > Pseudomonadaceae > Pseudomonas > Pseudomonas sp. REST10. The sequence goes on from NZ_CP035677.1 coordinate 2,270,789, forward strand.
GCCGCTGCTCGATCTGCCGATGGAAAACGCCGCGCTGGCCTTGCAGGCCTACGCGCTGCTGCCGCTGCCCTGGTCCGCCGAGGCGATCCGCCGGGCCCTGCGGGCGACCCGGGTGACCGGGCGTCTGGATCGTCGCCAGGTGGATTGGCATGGCAAGGCACTCACACTGTTGCTCGATGTTGGGCATAATCCCCATGCCGCCGATTATCTGGCGCAGCGTCTGCAGAGTCGCCCGGTGAGCGGCAAGCGTCGGGCCGTGTTCGGTCTGCTGGCGGACAAGGATCTGCCTGGGGTCGTCGCGCCGCTGCTCGGTCAGGTCGACGAGTGGGCCGTGGCGCCACTCGCCACGCCACGTTCGCGTCCGGCGCAGGCCCTCGCGGACCACCTGCAAGGGCTGGGGGCTGTGGTGACGCTGCACCCGGATGTGCATGCCGCACTGGACGCGCAGTGCGAGCGGGCGGCCGAGGGTGACGAGATTCTGTTGTTCGGATCGTTTTTCTGCGTGGCCGAGGCCCTGGATTGGCTGGCCCGCCCGGCTTGATAAGGGGATTGGGGGATGGCAATGCTGGACAAGGGGCTCAAGCAGCGCATGGTCGGTGCTCTGGTGCTGGTGGCACTGGCGGTGATTTTCCTGCCGATGCTGCTGTCGCGCGAGGACGAGATGCGCCGCGTCGTGGTCGACGCTCCGGATATGCCGCAAGCACCGGCGACTGCCGAGATCATCGTGCAGCCGGCCGAGGTGGTCGAGCCCGAGGTGTTGCCGCAGGAGCCCATTCCGGTCGAGGACGAGGCGCCGCAGGTGGTCGAGGTGCAGGAGCAGCCGAAGCCTGTCGTCGAGCCGAGCAAGCCGGAGCCGAGCAAACCCGCGCCAGTGGCGACCACGGCGCCGGCCAAGCCGGACGCTCGCCTGGATGCCAACAGCCTGCCGATCAGCTGGTCGGTGCAGCTGGCCAGTCTCTCCAGCCGCAGCGGTGCGGAAACCTTGCAGAAGACCCTGCGCAGCCAGGGCTACAACGCGTACATCCGCACCTTCGAGGGAATGAATCGGGTCTTCGTCGGTCCGCTGATCGAGCGTGCCGAGGCCGAGCGCCTGCGTGACCAGCTCAATCGCCAGCACAAGCTCAGCGGTTTCGTCGTGCGTTTTCAGCCAGAGGCCGGTTGAAGCCGACTGTGTGAAAACTCCAGCGCTCGGCCATGCTGCGTCAAGGAACGGCTCGCAATGCGCATTTGCAGCCCGTGAAGCCGAGCGCGACGTCGTTATTTGCCTTGCCTGACCTGCGCTCGCTACGTTTTCACATGGCCTGGAAGGCGGGACTTTTCATCGCCCGGTTACCCGATGCGCCGGGCTCTGGTAAAATGTTCCGCCTTTTCCGCTGGTAGGCCGCACCGTGGTATTCACCTGGGTCGATTGGGCGATCATCGCCGTCATCGCCATATCGAGTTTGATCAGCCTGAAGCGCGGCTTCGTCAAGGAAGCCCTGTCGCTGCTGACCTGGATCATCGCGGGCATCGTCGCCTGGATGTTCGGTGGCGCGCTGGCCCAGCATCTCGTCGAATTTATCGATACGCCTTCTGCACGGGTGATAGCGGCCTGTGCCATTCTCTTCATCGCCACCTTGCTGGTCGGCGCTCTGGTCAACTTCCTCATCGGTGAGCTGATTCGCGTGACTGGCCTGTCCGGTACCGACCGTTTTCTCGGCATGGTATTCGGCGCCGCACGGGGTGGCCTGCTGGTGGTGCTGCTGGTGGGGCTGGTCAGCCTGGCACCGGTGGAGCAGGACGAATGGTGGCAGCAGTCACAACTGGTGCCGCATTTTCTGATGGTCGCCGACTGGTCGAAGAACCTCATTCTGGGGTGGTCCGGTCAGTGGTTTTCCGGTGGAGCGGCTCACCCAGCCGATCTGCTTTAAAAGAGTGGCCAGTGCGGAGCAACCGCTGCGCTGGTCGCTGAATTAGCCTGAACTATCTAGCAGGGGTCGTGGCACATGTGTGGCATCGTCGGTATCGTCGGCAAGTCGAACGTCAATCAGGCGCTGTATGACGCGCTTACCGTCCTTCAGCATCGCGGCCAGGACGCTGCCGGCATCGTGACCAGCCATGATGGTCGCCTGTTCCTGCGCAAGGACAACGGCCTGGTGCGTGATGTGTTCCAGCAGCGCCACATGCAGCGCCTGGTGGGCGACATGGGCATCGGTCACGTGCGCTACCCGACCGCTGGCAGCTCCAGCTCGGCCGAAGCGCAGCCGTTCTACGTCAACTCGCCGTACGGCATCACCCTGGCGCACAACGGCAACCTGACCAACGTCGAGCAGCTGGCCAAGGAAATCTACGAGTCCGACCTGCGCCACGTGAACACCAACTCCGATTCGGAGGTGCTGCTCAACGTCTTCGCTCACGAGCTGGCGCAGCGCGGCAAGCTGCAGCCGACCGAGGAAGACGTGTTCGCCGCGGTCACCCACGTGCACGAGCGTTGCGTCGGCGGTTACGCGGTGGTGGCGATGATCACCGGCTACGGCATCGTCGGCTTCCGCGACCCCAATGGCATTCGTCCGATCGTCTTCGGTCAGCGTCACACCGACGAAGGCGTCGAGTACATGATCGCCTCGGAGAGCGTCGCGCTGGACGTGCTCGGTTTCACCCTGATCCGTGATCTGGCCCCGGGCGAGGCGGTCTACATCACCGAAGATGGCCGTTTGTTCACCCGCCAGTGCGCGAAGGACCCGAGCTATGCGCCGTGCATCTTCGAGCACGTCTACCTGGCGCGTCCGGATTCGATCATGGACGGCATCTCGGTGTACAAGGCGCGTCTGCGTATGGGCGAGAAGCTGGCCGAGAAGATCCTGCGCGAGCGTCCGCAGCACGATATCGACGTGGTCATCCCGATCCCGGACACCAGCCGTACCGCCGCGCTGGAGCTGGCCAACCACCTGGGCGTCAAGTTCCGCGAAGGCTTCGTCAAGAACCGCTACATCGGCCGCACCTTCATCATGCCCGGCCAGGCGGCGCGCAAGAAGTCCGTACGGCAGAAGCTCAATGCCATCGAGCTGGAGTTCCGGGGCAAGAACGTGATGCTGGTGGACGACTCCATCGTGCGTGGCACCACCTGCAAGCAGATCATCCAGATGGCACGCGAAGCCGGGGCGAAGAACGTCTACTTCTGCTCCGCCGCACCAGCCGTGCGTTATCCGAACGTCTACGGTATCGACATGCCCAGCGCCCATGAGCTGATCGCCCATGGTCGCACCACCGAGCAGGTGGGCGAGCTGATCGGCGCCGACTGGCTGGTCTACCAGGACCTGCAGGACCTGATCGAGGCGGTCAGCGGCAGCAAGAAGATCAAGATCGACAACTTCGACTGCGCGGTATTCGATGGCAAGTACGTGACCGGCGATGTCGACGAGGCCTACCTGAATCGCATCGAGCAGGCGCGCAACGACGCCAGCAAGGCCAAGTCGCAGGCTGTCAGCGCGATCATCGATCTGCACAACAACTGATGCACGGGGCAGGGGATGCCTGCCCTCGGTCGTAGCCCGGATGCAATCCGGGGGAATGTCACACTGAAGTTCCCGGATTGCATCCGGGCTACTTATTCGTGAGGTAGAAAGATGACACTGGAATGGGATGCTGGGCGACTCGATAGCGATCTCGACGACGCAGGCTTCGACACCCTGGCGGTGCGTGCCGGTCAGCGCCGCTCGCCAGAGGGCGAGCACGGCGAGGCGCTGTTCCTCACCTCCAGTTACGTGTTCCGCACGGCCGCCGATGCGGCTGCGCGTTTCGCCGGCGAAGTGCCGGGCAACGTGTACTCGCGCTACACCAACCCCACCGTGCGCACCTTCGAGGAGCGCATTGCCGCGCTGGAGGGCGCCGAGCAGGCGGTCGCGACGGCGTCGGGCATGTCGGCGATCCTCTCCATCGTCATGAGCCTGTGCAGTGGCGGTGACCACGTGCTGGTATCGCGCAGCGTGTTCGGCTCCACCATCAGCCTGTTCGAGAAGTACCTCAAGCGTTTCGGCGTCGAGGTGGACTATGTGCCGCTGGCCGACCTGGACGCCTGGCGGGCGGCGTTCAGGCCCACTACCAAACTGCTGTTCGTCGAGTCGCCGTCCAACCCGCTGGCCGAGCTGGTGGATATCGCGGCGCTGGCCGAAATCGCTCATGCGCAAGGTGCCCTGCTGGCGGTGGACAACTGCTTCTGCACGCCGGCCCTGCAGCAGCCGCTGAAGCTGGGCGCCGATATCGTCATGCACTCGGCGACCAAGTACATCGACGGCCAGGGCCGCGGCATGGGTGGCGTGGTGGCCGGGCGCAGCGAGCAGATGAAGGAAGTGGTGGGTTTCCTGCGCACCGCCGGCCCGACCCTGAGCCCGTTCAATGCCTGGCTGTTCATCAAGGGCCTGGAAACCCTGCGCATCCGCATGCGCGCGCAGAGCGAGAGCGCCCTGCAGCTGGCCCTGTGGCTGGAGCAGCAGCCGCAGGTCGAGCGCGTCTACTACGCCGGCCTGCCCAGCCATCCGCAGCACGAACTGGCGAAGCGGCAGCAGAGCGCCTTCGGTGCGGTGGTCAGCTTCGAGGTCAAGGGCGGTCGCGACGCGGCCTGGAAGGTGATCGACGCCACGCGGGTGGTGTCCATCACCACCAACCTGGGCGACACCAAGACCACCATCGCGCACCCGGCGACCACGTCCCATGGGCGCCTGACGCCGCAGGAGCGCGCCAATGCCGGTATCCGCGACAGCCTGATCCGCCTTGCCGTGGGCCTGGAAGAGCTGCAGGACCTGAAAGCTGATCTTGCACGCGGCCTGGCTGCACTCTGAGCATGCTGGAGTGGGGTAACGACGATACGCCCAACAACGGGCGTGTCGCGCTGGTCACTGGTGCTGCGCGTGGCATTGGCCTGGGTATCAGCGCCTGGCTGATCACCGAGGGTTGGCAGGTGGTGCTCGCCGATATCGATCGGGAGCGGGGTTCCAGGGTCGCGCGTGCGCTGGGTGACAACGCCTGGTTCGTGGCCATGGACGTGGCCAAGGAAGATCAGGTGAGCCTCGGTGTTGCCGAGGTGCTGGGGCAGTTCGGTCGCCTCGATGCCCTGGTGTGCAGTGCCGCTATCGCCGAGCCGCATACGCCGGCGCTGGAGTCGCTCGACCTGAAGCGTTGGAATCGCATGCTGGCGGTGAACCTGACCGGGCCGATGTTGCTGGCCAAGCATTGCGCGCCCTATCTGCGAGGACATCGCGGTGCCATCGTCAACATTGCCTCGACCCGGGCCAGCCAGTCCGAAGCCGATTGCGAGGCCTATGCGGCGAGCAAGGGTGGTCTGCTGGCGCTGACTCATGCGCTGGCCATCAGCCTCGGCCCGGACGTCCGGGTCAATTGCGTCAGCCCTGGCTGGATCGATGCGCGTGATCCGTCACAGCAGCGCCTGGAACCGCTGTCGGTGTTCGATCATGCCCAGCATCCGGTCGGGCGGGTCGGGACGGTCGAGGATGTTGCGGCGCAGGTCGCCTGGCTGCTCTCGGATGCGGCGGGCTTCATCACCGGCCAGGAGTTCGTCATCGATGGCGGCATGAGCCGCAAGATGATCTACCAGGACTGAGCGGGTCTGTGGAAGGCGCTTTGGTGGCCGAGCTCGCAACGTCGCCTTCGCGGCTAAACCCCCCCTCCCGCGTCAGCATGGCGCAATGAAAAAGGCTCCCGAGGGAGCCTTTTTCATGCCGAGGCGAATTACATGTTGGGGTAATTCGGGCCGCCAGTGCCTTCCGGCGCCACCCAGGTGATGTTCTGGGCCGGGTCCTTGATGTCGCAGGTCTTGCAGTGCACGCAGTTCTGCGCGTTGATCTGGAACTTCTTCTCGCCGTCTTCCTGAGTCACCACCTCGTATACGCCAGCCGGGCAGTAACGCTGCGCCGGTTCGTCGTACAGCGGCAGGTTCTTCGCCAGCGGGATGCTCGCGTCGGCCAGCTTGAGGTGGCAGGGCTGTTCTTCTTCATGGTTGGTGTTGGAGAGGAACACCGAGCTCAGCTTGTCGAAGCTCAGCTTGCCGTCCGGTTTCGGGTAGGCGATCTTCGCGCATTCGGCGGCCGGCTTCAGGCAGGCGTAGTCCGGCTTGTTGTCGTGCAGCGTGAAGGGCGCGTTGCCGCCGAAGATGTTCTGGTCCAGCCAGTTGATACCGCCGCCGATGATGGCGCCGTACTTGTGGATGGCGGCACCGAAGTTGCGGCTGCGGAACAGCTCGTCGTACAGCCAGCTGGCCTTGAAACCGTCGACATAGTTGGTCAGCTCGTCGCCACCCTCGCGGCCGGCGGCCAGTGCTTCGGCGATCGCGTCGGCGGCGAGCATGCCTGACTTCATCGCCGTGTGGCTGCCCTTGATCTTGGCGAAGTTCAGGGTGCCGAGGTCGCAGCCGATCAGCGCGCCGCCGGGGAAGACCATCTTCGGCAGCGAGTTGATGCCGCCCTTGCAGATGGCGCGGGCGCCGTAGGCGACGCGCTTGCCGCCTTCCAGGTACTTGGCGATCACCGGATGGTGCTTGTAGCGCTGGAACTCGTCGAACGGGGACAGGTGCGGGTTGGCGTAGGACAGGTCGATGATCAGGCCGACCACCACCTGGTTGTTTTCCAGGTGATAGAGGAAGGAGCCGCCGGTGTTCTCGGTGCCCATGATGTCCATCGGCCAGCCTGCGGTATGCACCACCAGGCCTTGCTCGTGCTTGGCCGGATCGATGTCCCAGATTTCCTTGATGCCGATGCCGTAGTGCTGAGCGTCGGCTTCGCTGTCCAGGTTGTACTTCTTGATCAGCTGCTTGCCGATGTGGCCACGGCAGCCTTCGGCGAACAGGGTGTACTTGGCGCGCAGCTCCATGCCGGGGGTGTAGTAGCCTTCCTTGGGATTGCCTTCGCGGTCCACGCCCAGATCGCCGGTGACGATGCCGCGTACCACGCCGTTCTCGTCGATCAGCGCTTCCTGGGCGGCGAAGCCGGGATAGATCTCGACGCCGAGGTTCTCAGCCTGTTGCGCCAGCCAGCGGCACAGGTTGCCCAGGGAAATGATGTAGTTGCCTTCGTTGTGCATGGTTTTTGGCACAAAGAAGTCAGGAATTCGGGTAGCCTTGTCGGCATCGCGCAGCAGATAGATGTCATCGCGCTTGACCGGGGTGTTCAGCGGGGCGCCCAGCTCTTTCCAGTCAGGGAACAGCTCGTTCAGGGCGCGTGGCTCGAATACGGCACCGGAGAGGATGTGCGCACCGACTTCGGAGCCTTTCTCGACCACGCAGACGCTGATCTCCTGGCCCGCTTCAGCGGCTTTCTGCTTCAGTCGGCAGGCGGCTGACAGGCCGGACGGGCCGGCGCCGACGATGACGACGTCGAATTCCATAAATTCGCGTTCCACAGGCTATCTCCTACTCAAGGCTCTTCGATGTTTTATGTTGGAGGGCGCAGCTCGATCCCTGAGTGCGGCGCGGCCATTATATCTACACCCTTCCAGTGGGCCAATACAAACGTTTGTTTGAATTTTCTGTAGGCCTGTTAGAATCCTACTACATCGCGGATGACCGGCCGGTTCGCTGTATTGACCGAGCCAGGCCGCGGGGTCAAGATACGGGCGGTTTTGCGCTCGCCGTCTGGGCTAAAAGGTTGGCTCCTGCCAATTTGTATCGCTGACCAGGCTCGCCTTGGCGAGATTCTTATTCACCGGAGAGTAACGAGGAATCCATGAAGGTTCTTGTAGCTGTCAAACGAGTGGTTGACTACAACGTCAAGGTTCGCGTCAAGGCGGACAACAGCGGCGTCGACCTCGCCAACGTCAAGATGTCCATGAACCCCTTCTGCGAGATCGCCGTGGAAGAAGCCGTCCGCCTGAAGGAGAAGGGCGTGGCGAGCGAAATCGTCGTCGTCACCATCGGCCCGGCCACTGCCCAGGAGCAACTGCGTACCGCGCTGGCTCTCGGCGCCGATCGTGCCGTCCTGGTCGAGTCCAATGACGAGCTGAACTCCCTGGCCGTGGCCAAGCTGCTCAAGGCCGTGGTCGACAAGGAGCAGCCGCAGCTGGTGATCATGGGCAAGCAGGCCATCGACAGCGACAACAACCAGACCGGCCAGATGCTCGGTGCGCTGACTGGCTTCGGCCAGGGCACCTTCGCCTCCAAGGTCGAAGTGGCTGGCGACAAGGTCAACGTGACCCGTGAGATCGATGGCGGTCTGCAGACCGTTGCGCTGAACCTGCCGGCGATCGTCACCACCGACCTGCGTCTGAACGAGCCGCGTTATGCGTCGCTGCCGAACATCATGAAGGCCAAGAAGAAGCCGCTGGAGACCCTGACTCCGGACGCGCTGGGCGTTTCCACTGCCTCCACCGTCAAGACCCTGAAAGTCGAAGCACCGGCTGCTCGCAGCGCTGGCATCAAGGTCAAGTCCGTTGCTGAACTGGTCGAGAAACTGAAGAACGAGGCGAAGGTAATCTAAATGACTATCCTGGTTATCGCTGAACACACCAATGCCGCCCTGGCTGCCGCTACCCTGAACACCGTCGCTGCAGCGCAGAAGATCGGTGGCGACATTCACGTGCTGGTAGCCGGTGCCAATGCTGGCGCCGCTGCCGAAGCCGCTGCCAAAGTCGCTGGCGTGTCCAAGGTTCTGCTGGCCGACAACGCCGCCTATGCCAACCAGTTGCCGGAAAACGTCGCGCCGCTGGTTGCCGAGCTGGGCAAGGGCTACAGCCACATCCTGGCTGCCGCTACCAGCAACGGCAAGAACATCCTGCCGCGCGTCGCCGCTGCGCTGGATGTCGACCAGATCTCCGAGATCATCGCGGTCGAGAGCGCCGACACCTTCAAGCGTCCGATCTACGCCGGCAACGCCATCGCTACTGTGCAGTCCTCGGCTGCCATCAAGGTGATCACCGTGCGCTCCACCGGTTTCGACGCCGTTGCCGCCGAAGGTGGTTCCGCTGCCGTTGAAGCGGTATCCGGCCCGGCCGATGCCGGCAAGTCCGCCTTCGTCGGCGAAGAGCTGGCCAAGTCCGACCGTCCGGAACTGACCGCTGCCAAGATCGTCGTATCCGGCGGCCGCGGCATGGGCAATGGCGACAACTTCAAGCACCTGTACGCCCTGGCCGACAAGCTGGGCGCTGCCGTCGGTGCTTCGCGCGCCGCTGTCGACGCCGGCTTCGTACCGAACGACATGCAGGTCGGTCAGACCGGCAAGATCGTCGCGCCGCAGCTGTACATCGCCGTCGGTATCTCCGGCGCGATCCAGCACCTGGCCGGCATGAAGGACTCCAAGGTGATCGTGGCGATCAACAAGGACGAAGAAGCGCCGATCTTCCAGGTGGCTGACTACGGCCTGGTCGCTGACCTGTTCGAAGCCGTACCGGAGCTGGAAAAGCTGGTCTGACCTGCTTTCCCGCTACGAAAAACCCGCTCTGATGAGCGGGTTTTTTATTGCCTGGATTCAAGGCTGCTGCAGGCTGTCGAGGAAGCGCCGGTAGAGCAGGGCGCTTTCCTCGGGGCGTTCGAGCATCGGGGCGTGGCCGACGTTGTCCATGATCGCCACGCTGGACCTGCGCAGCAGGGGTTGCATGACGTCGATGCTCGACACGTCCAGCACGCGATCCTGCTTGCCCCAGAGGAGCAGGGTCGGGGCCTCGATCTTGGGCAGTTCCGGCTCGAGGGGAATGTAGCGTTCGACCAGTTGCTGGAACACCTGGTCGTAGTGGCCCGCGTTGGCCATGCTCTGTTCGGCCATGTACTGCTTGAGCGACTCCGGCAGGTAAGGGGGCTCGACGAAGACGAATTGCAGCAGGCGCTGGAAGTCCTCCTGGCTGCGCACCACCAGCGGGTTGTCGGCGCCGCGCTCCAGCAACTGAAACAGTTCGCTCTTGTGGGGCGCTTCGACCCCGGCGTTGTCGAACAGCGCCAGCGAGCTGACACGCTGCGGATAGCGTGCGGCGTAGAGAGCGGCAATGTGCCCGCCCATGGAGTTGCCCAGGACATGGGCGCGCTCGATTCCCAGCGCGTCGAGAATGCCGGCCAGGCGCTCGGCCTGGGTGCCGACGTCGTAGCTGCCGGCGGGATGATCGCTGTCGCCGAAGCCTGGCAGGTCCAGCGCGATCACCTGATAGTCGTGGGTCAGGTCGCGGGAGAAGCGCAGCCAGTTGTCCTTGTCTGCGGCGAAGCCATGGATCAAAACCAGGGTTTCGGCCGTGTCCGGTCCTCCCCGGTAGTAATGGATGTTAAGATCGCCGACACGCAGTCGTTCATGGCTGAGCCCGGCGCGATACTGCTCGATCAGGCGCAACCCCGCCAACTGGGTCGAGGGGAAGGCGTAGAGGATGGCAGCGCTGGCTGACAGCAGCACCAGTAGCAAGAGCAGCAGTTTTTTCATGGCGCGTCCTTATCGCGAATTATTATGGCGGCGCCATTAAGCTAGCATGAACACTGAAGGTTTCCGGGATGCTTCGTCATCCTGCCGATCAACGCATGAACCGAGAGTAGCCGATGCCTAAGCGTTGTCCGTTTAAGTCGCTGTTGCTGTGGTGCGCCTTGGTCCTGATGCCGCTTACCGGCCTGGCTGCGGGCAAGTGCGAGCGCCTGGTGGCGACCGGTAACCCGGAATACCCCCCTTACCTGTGGCGCGACCCGCAGAACCCGCAGCAGTTGATCGGGGCCAATGCCGACCTGCTCAAGCACCTGGCCAAGGAGCTGGGCGTGGTGGTCGACGTGATCTACACCGGCCCCTGGTCGCGGGCGCAGGACGAGGTGCGCACCGGGCGTGTCGACCTGCTCGCCGGCGCATTCATCACGCTGCCGCGTCTGGAGAACATGGATTACGTGCATCCGGCGTTCTTCTTCACGCCCAGCGTGGTCTGGGTGCGCAAGGACGAAGGGTTCGCCTATGGCAGCTGGATCGACCTGGAGGGGCATACCGGCGATACCCTGGTGGGCAACAGCTTCGGCCAGCAGTTCGATAGCTTCGCCAAGGAAAACCTGACCCTGGAAGGTGTTTCCAGCCTGACCCAGGCGTTTCAGAAGCTGCTGCTCGGGCGCACCGATTATGTGCTCTACGAGCGTTATCCCGGGCTGGCGCTGGCCGAGACCCTGGGCGTGGACGATGACCTCGAGGTGCTGGACCCACCGATCTCCAGTGAGGGCCTGTACCTCACCCTGTCGCACAACTCGGCCTGCAACGAGCCGTGGTTGCGCGGACAGCTGGCGCGGAAGATGACAGAATTGGTCGCCGCCGGGCTGCCCGAGCAGTTCCTGCAACACAACATGGAGTTGTGGAAGGCGCAGCAGATGCAGCCCGACCCGGTTGGCGACGTTACTCAGTAGGAAACTTGCGTGATCAAACGAACCTTTCCCTTGCTCATGGTGCTGGGCCTGACCGCCTGCGCCAGCGATCCTGCTCCCACCGAGCAACTGCGCCTGACCGAACAGGCGTTGACCCAGGCCCGGACATTGGGCGTGGACGGTGAGCAATCGGCCTCCTTGCGCCTGGCCGAAGAAAAGTTCGCCCAGGCCCAGGCCGCGCTGCAGGACGGCGAGAACAAGGCCGCGCGTCTGCTGGCCGAGCAGGCCGAGCTGGATGCACGCCTGGCCGAAGCCGAACATATCAATGCCAAGGGGCATGAGCAGTTGCTGGAAATCAATCAGCGTATCAATCGACTGCGCCAGCAGCTGGGGGCCATGTGATGAGGGCTTTCGGCAATCTGGGTGGTCTGTTGCTGGGGGCTGCGCTGCTGAGTGGCTGTGCGTTGAACCAGACGGCGAACGAAGAGACGCTGGAGCAGGCGCGCCTGAGCTTCCAGTCCGTCAAGGAAGACCCCGGTGTCCTGCGGGCAGCACCCAAGGACGTGATCCGCGCCGGTGAGTCGCTGGCACGTGCCGAGCGTCTGTCGAGTTACTGGGGCAGCGCCGCGGACGTGCGTCACTACGCCTACCTCAGCCAGCGCTATGCCGAGATCGCCCGGCAGCACAGCGACATCAACCTCAATCAGGAGCGCGCGGCCAAGCTCGAGCTGGAGCGTCAGCGCCTGCAGCTGACCCTGCGTGAAGCCAAGCTGCTGAGTGTGCAGCAGCACAATGGCTGGCTGGAGGAGCAGATGGTCAGTCTGGCCACCAGCGAGACCGAGCGTGGTCTGGTGATGACGCTCGGCGACATGCTGTTCGATGCCGGCCGTGCGGATCTGCAGCCTGCGGCCAACCGCACGGTGCTCAAGCTCGTGCAGTTCCTGCAGATCAACCCGCAGCGGCGTGTACGCATCGAAGGCTATACCGACAACACCGGCGATGCGGCGGAGAACCTGGCGCTGTCCCGCGCACGTGCGCAGGCGGTGGCCGATCTGCTCGTCGACCTCGGTATCGACGCCAAGCGCATCCAGGTCGCGGGCTATGGTGTCGACTTCCCTGTGGCCGAGAATGCCTCGGCTCGCGGGCGGGCGCAGAATCGCCGGGTGGAGATCGTCTTCTCCGACGAGCGCGGCAGGCTCGGCGCCGAGCGCTGACCCAGGCGTTACCCAGAACCCCGGCACTGGCCGGGGTTTTTTGTTGCCTGTCATCCGGAGCTCTGGCGCTGCTGGCGAGACACAGATACCCAGTGGGTGCTGTATGAAGGAAACTGTTCTAATCTGTGCCGGTACAATTGTGTAGCAATCGGTTACTGTTACGGTTCAGTGACCCGGAGGATGATCCATGACCAATCTGTTGCTCTATCAGCGCATCGCCCAGCAGTTGGCCGAGGACATCCGTCGTGGCGTCTATCAGCCGGGGGAGCGGGTGCCTTCCGTGCGCAAGATGAGCGCACAGCTCAATGTCAGCCACGCCACTGTGCTGCAGGCCTATGCCAACCTCGAGGACCAGGGGTTGATCCGGGCGCGCCCCCAGTCAGGCTTCTACGTGCACCAGACGCCCGCGCTGACGGCGCCGACGCCGGATATCGCCAAGGTGGAGCGGCCTGGGCTGGTCACCCGTGCCAGCATCATCAACCAGGTGCTGACCGAGTCGCGGCGCGAGGGGGTGTTCCCGCTCGGCGCAGCGGTGCCGCACGTCGATTACCTGCCGGTTCGGGCGCTGCACCAGCAACTGGCCAAGGTCACCCGCTTTCACAGTCCACGCGCGTTCAGCTACATGTTCAGCCCCGGCTTCGAGCCGCTGCGCCGCCAGGTGGCGATCCGCATGCGCGATGCGGGTGTGGTGGTCGATCCGTCGGAGGTGGTGATCACCCATGGTTGCGTCGACGCCCTGCAGATGAGCCTGCGCGTGCTGACCAAGCCGGGCGACCTGATCGCCGTCGAGTCGCCGACCTACTATGGCTTGCTGCAGCTGGCCGACCTGCTCGGGCTCAAGGTCATCGAGATTCCCTGTGACCCGACGACCGGCATCAGCCTCGAGGCCTTGCAGCTGGCGGCCAACCAGTGGCCGATCAAGGCGCTGGTGCTGACCGCACGGCTGTCCAATCCGCTGGGGGGCACCATCCCCGAGGAACGCCAGCGCCAGCTGTTGCGCCTGGCCGGGGACTACGATTTCCAGATCGTCGAGGACGACATCTACGGCGAGCTGATGTTCGAGCAGGGGCCGACCAAGGCGCTCAAGTCGCACGACCGCGAGAGCCGGGTGATCTACTGCTCGAGCTTCTCCAAGACGCTGTCGCCCGGGGTACGCATCGGCTGGATCGTCGCCGGCAAGTATCAGGACGAGATTCAGCGCCTGCAGACCTTTACCACGCACTCGGCCTGCAGCGTCACGCAGATGGCGGTGGCGGCTTATCTGGAGAACGGGGGATATGACCGCCACCTGCGGCATATCCGCCAGGAGTATCGCAAGAACCTCAGCGCCTTCCAGCTGGCGGTGCAGCAGTATTTCCCGGCAGGGACGCAGATGACCCGGCCCAAGGGCGGCTTCATTCTCTGGGTCAGCCTGCCGGCGCGGGTCAACACCAAGGACTTGCATGTGCGGGCGCTGCAGCAGGGCATCTCGATCGCGCCGGGGCTGATCTTCAGCAACACCGAGCAGTTCAACCATTGCGTGCGCCTCAACTGCGGCATCCCGTGGAATCGCGAGGCGGAGCGGGCGTTGATGACGCTGGGCATGCTGGCCACGCAGTTGTGCCAGGAAGCCGGCAGCGCCTGGGAACTGTGAAAATATCGGCGGGCGTTAACCCGTCCCGGGAGGGGGCTGCGTCTACCTGAGCGAAGGTCTCGTGCCATTGCCCAGGAGGTGCCACATGTCCCCCCATCGTTCGTCGTTCGTTCGCCCGCTTGCCGTCGGGTTCTCGGCTGGTGCCTTGCTGGCATTGGCAGCGTGCAGTGCTTCCGGGCCGGAGCCCGAGGCGCAGGCCAGCAAAGCCGAAGCCGCACCGGTCCTGCGTGAGCGCGCGGCCAAGCCGGCAGCCGCGCTGGAGATGCTCGCCGAGCCGAGCCAGAAGCGCATGGCGCAGCTCGCCCATGCGCCTGCACCTCTTGCCGATGTCCTGCCGCCAGGCTATCGCGACGAGTCGCGCGAGCAGTACCAGGCCTACGCCGACAACCCGGTCTTCGCCGTCAGCGAGACGCCGGTGTCCACCTTCAGCATCGATGTCGACACCGGCAGCTATGCCAACGTGCGACGCTTCCTCAACGGCGGGCAGTTGCCGCCGCAGGATGCGGTGCGCCTGGAGGAACTGGTCAACTATTTCCCCTATGCCTACCCGTTGCCCCAGGGCGATGCGTCGTTCGGCATCAGCACCGAGCTGGCGGTGACACCCTGGAACCCGGAGACCCGCCTGCTGCGTATTGCCATCAAGGCGTCTGATCGCCGCGTCGAGGAGATGCCGCCGGCCAACCTGGTGTTCCTCGTCGATGTCTCCGGCTCGATGCACCGCCGGGAGGGCCTGCCGATGGTGCAGGGCACCCTGAAGTTGCTGGTCGACCAGTTGCGCCCGCAAGACCGCGTGTCGCTGGTGACCTATGCCGGTGCCAGCCAGGTGGTGCTGGACTCCACGCCGGGCAGCGACAAGGCGGCCATTCGTGGCGCCATCGAGCAGCTGACGGCCGGCGGCTCGACGGCGGGGGAGTCGGGTATCCAACTGGCCTACCAGCAGGCGCAGAAACACCTGATGAAGGATGGCATCAACCGTATCCTGCTGGCCACCGATGGTGACTTCAACGTCGGCATCAGTGATTTCGACAGCCTCAAGCAACTGGCTGCGGACAAGCGCAAGACCGGGGTATCCCTGACGACCCTGGGCTTTGGCGTGGACAACTACAACGAGCACCTGATGGAGCAACTGGCGGATGCCGGCAACGGCAACTACGCCTATATCGACAACCTGCGTGAAGCACGCAAGGTGCTGGTCGACCAGCTGGGTTCCACCCTGGTGACGGTGGCAGGCGACGTGAAGCTGCAGCTGGAGTTCAACCCGGCGCAGGTCAGCGAGTATCGCCTGCTGGGTTACGAGAACCGTGCGCTCAAGCGCGAGGACTTCAGCAACGACAAGGTCGACGCGGGCGAGATCGGCGCCGGGAACAGCGTCACCGCGCTGTACGAGATCGTTCCGACCGGCGCCAAGGGCTGGTTGGAGCCGTTGCGCTACCAGCCGCGCACGCAGCCGGAGAGCGGCGCGGGTGAGCTGGCCTGGTTGCGCATCCGCTACAAGGCTCCTGGCACGTCGACGAGCCGCTTGCTGGAGCGTCCCATCCTGCGCGCGCAGGCGCAGCCGATCGCCACTGCCAGCGAAGACCTGCGCTTTGCTGCGGCGGTGGCGGCGTTCGCCCAGCAGCTCAAGGGTGGTCGCTACACCGGGGACTTCGACCTGGCGCGCAGTATCGAGCTGGCCCGCTCGGCCAAGGGCGAGGATCGCTTTGGTCTGCGTGGCGAGTTCATTCAGCTGGCCGAAATCGCCCAGAGCCTGCAAACTTCCGGCTCGACCCAGACACGAGCCCTGCAGTGAACGCACCTCTCACGGATGACGACGCCGCCTTGTTGCGGCGTTACCGCCGCGGCGATGCCGCGGCTTTCAACGCGTTGTACCAGCGCCATCGGCTAGGCCTGTTTCGCTTCCTGCTCGGACTGTGCGGCGATCATGCTCTGGCCGAGGAAGTGTTCCAGGAAACCTGGATGAGCCTGGTGCGCAGCCAGAGCGAGCAGCGCGAGGCCGTGCTGTTCAAGACCTGGCTGTATCAGATCGCGCGTAATCGCCTGATCGACCACTGGCGCAAGAGCGGGCGGCAGCAGACCGGGCACGAGCCCTACGATGAGGGCCAGCATGCCCAGGTCGACCCGCAGCCGGGGCCGGAGCAGCACTGGGGGCTGACGCGTGACAGCGAGCGGCTGCAGGCGGCGCTGGCCGACTTGCCGGAGGAGCAGCGCGAAGTGTTCCTGCTGCGCGCCCATGGCGACCTGGAACTGAACGAGATTGCCGAGTTGACCCGCACGCCGGCCGAGACGGTCAAGAGCCGTCTGCGCTACGCCCTGCAGAAGTTGCGCCGGCTGCTGGCCACCGAGGAGTTGTCCGCATGACAGATGAACGAGAACCTCTGGAGCACGAACAGGCGCTGCTGGCGCACTTCCGTGCCCACGGCAGTGGCGAGCCCACGGCCGAGCTGGATGCACGCATCCTGATGGCGGCCAGCGCGGCCGCGCGCGACGCCAAGGGCGCGGCTGCGGCCGAGGCCGGATGGGGGCAGCGCCTGCACCAGTGGCTGTTCGGCAGCGGTCGGCAGCGCTGGTCGGTGGCGCTGGCCGGTGTGGCCTGCCTGGGTATCGGCGTCAGCCTGACCTGGCGCACGCTGGAGCAGACGCCGGAGGCCTTCGACAGCGTGCCGCCGAGCGTGGTGATGAGCCCGGCGCCGCCGGCGCAGATGGCCGCCAAGCGTGCGGCGGAGAACGAGTCGGTGGCGCGTATGGCCGAGCCGCGAGAGCGCATGAAGAGCGAGGCCATGGCACGCCAGGCCGCCCCGGTCGCCCCGGCGGCGTTGGCCGATGCCCCCATGGCCAGCACCGCTGCAAGCGAACCGCTGGCCGAGCTGGTCGTTCAGAGCGAGCCGCGCGAGGCCTTGCTGCGCCTGCTCGAGCTGCGTCGAGCGGGGGAGAAGGACAGGGCCCAGCAGCTGTACGAACAGTTGCAGGCCGACTACCCGCAGCTGGATATCGAGGCCGAACTGACGCATCTGGCCACGCAACCGCCGCAAGACTGATGTCAGGTAAAGGTCATGTAAGTCGGCTTGCCAGCCATGCCCGGTCGGAGGAGCATGGTTGTCTCATTCACCGAGTTGCCGTTGTCCCATGATGCGTAAGTCCATTCTGTTGCTGTTGTGCCTGGGTTTGCTGAGCGCCTGCGAGCGTGCGGCAGACCCCGTCGCGCAACGGCCGGAATCCGTTCCGCTGGTGGCAGAGTCTGCCGTCGAGGCGCCGGCAGTCGAGGTGGCCAGCACAGCGCCTGTCGACGCGCAGCCAGCGGCCGAGGCGGTCGAGGCCACGCCCGCCCGTGCCGAGCCGCAGCCTGCCGCGAAACCCAAGGCCGAGGTCGGCAAGGCGCCCCGAGCCACCTCCGAATCGACGCCGGCACTGGACCTGAGCGTGCCGCAGGAACTGTTCGCGCAGGCCCTGGAAGGCGAAACCCGCGAGGATCTTGCACCGCTGCTGCCGCCATTGTTCGGCGAAAAGCCCGAGCTGCAGAGCCCATTCCAGATCAGCGGCCGACTGATCAGCAATGAGCGCGAGGACGATTACTGGGATTCGATCGAAGGCGCCGAGGTGCAGTTCGAGTTCAAGCGGTAGGCGGCTGGTAATCGCCGCTTATCTCGCTCGCTACGATCAGGATGGATTGCGGGCTGGCTCAAGTCCGTACGGGCAGCATGCTGTTACCATCGCCGGCCTCTGAATCACTGGCAAGGAGTGCCGAATGTCCGTCATGGCCGATGAGTTCGATTGCCCCTCTCAGGACAGAGTGGTGCTCGCCTTGCTGGCGTTCATCACGCCCATTCTCGCGGGTGTTTTCCTGCCTTGGTGGAGCGTGCTATGGCTTATCGTGTCACTGCTCTTTGCCATGGCAATCATCGCCCTCGCGGGATATCCGAGGATCGCCAGGCATCTGCCCGAGCCCCTGCTCCTGCTGTTGATCGCTTTCGGCTTTCAGCTCTGGGGGGAGGTTTCCGGCTGGTTGGGGTTCTTTGTCGGGTTATTCATCCTGCTCTTTGGCTGCGTACATCTGCTGCTGTGGGTGAATTTTCTGGATCTCGGAAACCCCAGGGTCCAGCACAACCTCGATCTGCGCTTTCAGGGCACGCGGCCAGCATTGGCGGTTGCTCCCCGGACAAGCTACTGCCCGCAGCACAGCACTGCCTGGCTGGCGACGTCAGCTGATGGTTTCGCCTGGGCCGTAGATGCTCGGGTGGCCAAGGAACTGCGGACGAGCACCGATCGGTGGTCCCCTCGCGTGATTGCCCAAGACGTCGTTGACGATTCGTTGGTGCCGCGCGCTTCGTCTTCCATCGTCAACCCTGCGGTGCAGGAGGCGCACTGTCGGGGAGAAATCGATGCCAGCGGCCATCTGATCTTCACGTCGCCGCAAGGTGGCCACATGCTGCGTGGCGAGCCGGTCGGCGTGGAGCCCGGCTATAGCCTGTGGTTGGATGATCAACCCAGCGGGTTGTTGCTTGAGCAGGGGGCGTCGGTACTGTGGCGCGATGACGGCGAGGCCCTGGTCTGTCGGGCGCGCGCCGAAAGCCAGCCGGTTGAAGAAATCGCCACATGGCTATGGCAAGCGAGCGCCTGGCGCCCTCTGGATGTGCCTTGGCAGTCGCTCGACGATGAACCGCAGATCGAGTGGCGTGCGCCCAGCCGACTGGAGGGCGCGCGTCTCGTTTACGATGCCTGGCTGCGGCCGAGCACTGACCGGCCATCGACCGCTGCCTGCCCGTTGAAGCTGTGCATCGAGCTGGATGGAGACCAGACGGAGCGCGTTTCGTTGTTGTTACCGGCAATGCAGGGTGGCGTACAGCCCTGCCTGAAGCTGCTGCGCAAGAGCCGCGATGGCCGCCGCCATGCCTTCAACTGCATGATCGGAGACTGGCAGTTACCGGGGCTTTGGTGTCTCGACCAGCTCACGTCCGACTGCGGGCGATACCTGGCATTGACCGCTTTCGCCGAGGCGCCTGCCGTCGTGCACCGACTGGCCGTGGCGGATGTTCTGGCCCGACGCCTGATCTTCCTCGAGCAAGCGTTCTTGATCGCCGGGTTGGATACGTTCCAGGAGGGTGTCATCACTCTGCAGCAGATCACCGGACGGCAAGCCGCAGTCGGCGCTGGCGGCCTGCCGCGTCTGGAGGCGCAGGCACCTGCGGCGGATCAGGCTGATGCCTTTGTCGCCCAGGGGCGCTTGCAGTATCGGTCCGTACGGGTGGCGGTAGATCCTTGGTCGTTGCGTCCGATACCCAACTGGCGTGTGCAGTCGGGACCGGTGCCCGCCAGTGCCCTGGGGGATTACGTGCTCCCTGCGCCAGATGGGCGGGACGCCGCTTGGCTGTTCGGGCTGGACGGCGCCGAGGTGGAAGTCGATGCACAGGCTCCAGGGGGCGCTTGTGTGTTGACCGCTTCCGGTTGTGCCCTAGCTGACCTGGCACCGTCGCTGATCTGGTCGACGGATGGTCGCTACCTGGCGCTAACCCGTCGTGTTGCTGGCGAGGATGGTGTGGCTTGGTATCTGCTGGTGTTGGACACCCATGAACACACGTTGCGTCATTCCGATCAGCCGCTGGAACAGTCGCCATGTCTGCAGGCGTTCGATGAGACAGGACTGCATGTTGCTAGCGCCGCTCAGGTTGCAGAACTGATCACGATGCAGGCGCTACTGGCGCTACCCCGACAGATGCTGATTCGCAGTGGCGATATCTGGTTGCCAGCCGAACAATTGAGCGATGCCGTGCATTGGCTGCGATTGGATCGGGAACACTTGCAGAGCTGGCAGTCACTCACCTGAGCCCTCGCGCCCAGGGACGAGCTGATCTGGGCGTTGCGCTTTCAGAAACGATAGTCCTGGCGCACAATGGCCGCGTGCAGCGTGCTGTCCAGGCGCTGGAAATACGCAGTGTCGGGCAGGCGCACGTAGAGTGGGTCGTCGCTCCGGGCCGGGTCGTAAGCGGCCTGCTTGAGATCGGTTTTCTTGTACTTGAAGGTGCCGGTGGTCTCCACTTCGCCGAGCAGGCGGATGAACAGGGGCGCGGCGTAGGCCGGCAGCTCCGCGTCGAGGTAGGTCGCCAGCGCTGCGCCATCGATATCGCTACCGGGCGTCAGGCGCAGTGCAGCCATGCCGCAGCGGCCGTTGGTGGCGGGAATCTCCACGCCGTAGACCACCGCGTCTTCCACGCCGGGGAAGGCGCCGAGCACGTTCTCCACCTCGGTGGTGGAGACGTTCTCGCCTTTCCAGCGGAAGGTGTCGCCGAGGCGGTCGACGAACTGCGCGTGTTTGCAGCCGATATCGCGCATCAGGTCGCCGGTGTTGAACCAGGCGTCGCCTTTCTTGAACACATTGCGCAGGATCACCGACTCGCTCTTGGCCGGGTCGGTATAGCCGTCGAAGGGCCACTTGGCGCTGATCTCGCTGATCAGCAGGCCCGCTTCACCCTTGTCGGCCTTGTGCAGGAAGCCCTTCGCGTCGCGCAGGACGCAGTCGTTCTCCAGGTCGTAGCGCACGATGGCGTAGGTGGCGGGTGTGTAGCCGACGGTATTGTCGAAGTTGAACACGTTGGTGAAGCCGATGTTGCCTTCGCTGGAGGCATAGAACTCGGTGATCTGCCGGACGCCGAAGCGTTGCTTGAACTCGGCCCAGATCGACGGACGCAGGCCGTTGCCGATCATGCAGCGCAGGCTGTTGTCCTGCTCCGCTGGGTGCACGGGCTGGTTGAGCAGATAGCGGCACAGCTCGCCGATGTAGCCGAAGCAGGTGGCCCGGTAGCGCGCCACGTCGCTCCAGAAGGCGCTGGCAGAGAAACGGCGCCGCAGGGCAATGGCGGCACCGCCGGCCAGTGCCGCGCTCCAGCATACGGTGACTGCGTTGTTGTGGTAGCAGGGCAGGGTGAGGTAGAGCACGTCGTGCGTGTTGAGGGTCAGGCCGGAGTGGCCGAAGCCGCCGTATGCCTTGATCCACTTGCCATGGCTCATGATCGAGGCCTTGGGCAGGCCGGTGGTGCCGGAGGTGTAGATCAGGAAGCAGGCATCCTTCATGCGGACGCGCAGGCTGTCCGGTGGGTTGTCCTGCGCCTGGCCGCTGCTCAGCTGCATGAGATTGGCCCAGCCGCTCGGCGGCCGTCCCGCATCGACCAGGCAGTCCTGATCGGCTACCCAGTAGCGGCGAGCATGCGGGTCGTGCAGGTGCTCGGCGATTTCCTCGAAGGCTCCGAGCAGCTCGTCGCCGATCACCAGGAGGCGGGGTTCGACCAGATTGAAACTGTGCGCCAGGACCTTGCCGCGTTGGGTGGTGTTGATCAGTGCGCCGACAGCGCCGAGCTTGCTCAGGGCGGCGAGGATCGCCAGCAGCTCCAGGCGGTTTTCCAGCATCACCGCGATCACGTCGCCATGCCTGACACCTTCGCGCTTGAATGCCCAGGCCAGGCGGTTGGCCCAGGCATTGAAATCGCGGTAGTTGATCTGGCGTTGCTCGTCCATCAGCGCCGGGCGTTCGGGGTGATGCCGGGCGGCGCGTTGCAGCGCCCAGGCCAGCGACAGCGGCTTCTCGCGGTTGCGGATGCCTGCGTAGTAGAGGCCGCGCAGCATGCGCGGCACGCGTGGCAGGTGCTGCGGCAGGTGGGCCAGGAAGCGAATGGGCGAAATCAGATCGGTTTGGCTCATGGGGCTCGCACTTGGGGTGTCAGTCGTGGGACGCGAGGCCTGACTCTAGTTGGCCCGGCCGGGCGCAGCCATGGCCCTGGCGCATGCGGACGAGGGCAGATCGGCAAATAGGCGTCGCTCTCCAGGGCACGCCCGGGTGGCAGAGCAGGTCCGCTCCGCCATGGGCCCGCGTGCAGCCGTAGCCCGGATGCAATCCGGGACGACCCGAGAGCCAATCCCCGGATTGCATCCGGGCTACGAAGGGCCGCAGTGTTCAGTCGACGAACAGGTCGGGTATCAGGCTGCCGCCTGCGGGGTCGAAGCGATACTGTTCGAAATCGCTCTGGCCCTGTTCGCGCAGGATGTCCTCGTCGATCAGCAGGCGTCCGCTGATGCTGCGGCCCTCGCTTGCGAGGATCGCACGGGCCGCGTCGGCCATGATCGCCGGGGTGCGCGCACGCTTGAAGGCGTCGCGGCTGCCCAGCTCGAACTCGATGGCGGCGGTGGCGATCATGGTCTTCGGCCACAGCGAGTTGACGCTGATGCCGTACTTCTTGAATTCCTCGCTCATGCCCAGGGTCAGCATGCTCATGCCGTACTTGGTGACGGTGTAGGGACCATGCTGGGCGAACCACTTGGCGTCGAGGTTGAGTGGCGGCGACAGGTTGAGGATATGCCCGCCGGCGCTCTGTTTCAGATAGGGCAGGGCGGCCTGGCTGCAGACCATCACGGCGCGGGTGTTGATCTGGTACATCAGGTCGAAGCGCTTGGGTTCGAGCCGCTCCACCCCCACCAGCTTGATCGCGCCGGCGTTGTTGACCAGTGCGTCGATGCCGCCGAAATGCTCGGCTGCGCGGGCCATGGCGGCTGCCACGGCCTGTTCGTCGCGTACGTCCAGTTGCAGGGGCAGCGCCTTGCCGCCAGCGGCCTCGACTTCGGCGGCGACGCTGAAGATGGTGCCCTCCAGCTTGGGATGCGGTTCGGCGCTCTTGGCCGCGATGACGATATTGGCGCCCTCGGCGGCGGCCTTGAGCGCGATTTCACGGCCGATACCACGGCTGGCGCCGGTGATGAACAGGGTCTTGGCAGAAAGTGACATGAGAGTGCTCCGGGGCTCGTTGTTGTCGTAGGGCGGATGACGTTCCGTTCACCCACCCGGGCGGTGTCGGGGCGGATGGATGCAGTGCCATTCACCCCGCATCAGGTTTCTGAAGCTTCGATTTCCACCAGCAGTTGACGGCTCTTGACCTGGTCGCCCTGGCTGACGCCGATCCGCCGGACGATGCCATCGACACCCGCCTTGAGCGGGTGCTCCATCTTCATGGCTTCCAGCACCAGCAGCAGCTGGCCCTTGCTGACGCTGGCGCCCTCGCTGGTCAGGACGTCGACGATGGCGCCGTCCATCGGCGCCTTCACCGCACCGCTGCTGGCGGCATTCTGCCCCCCGGCCGGTTCGTGGGTGACGTCCAGCAGTTCCAGGTTGCCCCGCTCGCCATACAGCCACAGGCGCTCGCCTTCGTGGTGATAAGCCTGGCGGCGGCGCACGCCGTCCAGCTCCAGGGTCAGCCAGCGTCCGTCGCTGGCCAGCAGGCGCAGGCACAGCTGCTCGTCACCCCGGCTCACGCGAAGTTGTGCCTGAGGGCCGCCGGCGACCACCTCCAGCTCGACGGCGTGCTTGTGCTCGCCCTGCTTGAGCACGCAGCGCCAGGGTGCACCGCCCGCGTTGCGCCAGCCGGACAGCCCCGGCTGATGTGCGCGCGCGCCTGCTGAAGCCTGGTAGAGCAGGGCGGCGGCGATGGCCAGCTCGGCCAGGCTGGCGCTGTGTGGCTGCAGGCTGGGGTCGTTCTCGAAGTGTTCGGCGATGAACGCCGTCGTGGCGTTGCCGGCAGCGAACTGCGGGTGTTCGAGCAGGTTGGCGAGAAAGCGCTGGTTGCCGTTGACGCCGAGGAGCACGCAGCGCTCCACCGCGCGCACCAGCTTGCGCCGGGCGTCGTCGCGGGTCTCGCCGTAGGCGATGACCTTGGCCAGCATCGGGTCGTAGAAGGGCGTGACGGCCTGGCCTTCGAGCAGGCCGTGGTCGATGCGCACACCCGGCAGCAGTTCCGGCTCCCAGCGCAGAACCTGGCCGGTTTGTGGCAGGAAGCCGGCGGCGGCATCCTCGGCATACAGGCGCACTTCGATGGCGTGACCCTGCAGGCGGATTTCCTCCTGGCGCAGCGGCAGTGGCTGGCCGGCAGCGGTGCGAATCTGCCAGGCCACCAGGTCCTGTCCGCTGATCAGTTCGGTGACCGGGTGCTCCACCTGCAGCCGGGTGTTCATTTCCAGGAAGAAGAACTCGCCACTGGCGTCGAGCAGGAACTCTACCGTACCGGCTCCGACGTAGCTGACTGAGGCCGCCGCCTTCACCGCGGCTTCACCCATGGCACGGCGCAGCTCGGGCGTCATCACCGGGCAGGGCGCTTCCTCGACCACTTTCTGGTGGCGGCGCTGCACCGAGCAGTCGCGTTCGCCGAGGTAGACGATATTGCCGTGGGTGTCGCCGAACACCTGGATCTCGACGTGGCGCGGGCGGATCACCGCGCGTTCGAGGATCAGCTCGCCGGAGCCGAAGGCGTTCTGCGCCTCCGAGCGGGCCGTGCGAATCTGCGCCAGCAGTTCAGCGGATGCCTGCACCAGGCGCATGCCGCGACCGCCGCCACCGGCACTGGCCTTGATCATCAGCGGATAGCCGATGCGCTCCGCTTCGCTGGCCAGGGTGTCGTCGTCCTGGGCGGCACCTTCGTAGCCCGGAATGCACGGCACGCCGGCTTCCAGCATGGCGATCTTCGACAGGCGCTTGCTGCCCATCAGGTGGATGGCTTCCACGCTCGGGCCGATGAATACGATGCCGGCATCTGTACAGGCACGCGCGAAATCGGCGTTCTCGGAGAGGAAGCCGTAGCCGGGGTGGATGGCGTCGGCGCCGGTCCGGCGCGCCGCCTCGATGATGGCATCGATACGCAGGTAGGACTGGCTCACCTGGGCGGGGCCAATGCACACCGCCTCATCGGCCAGCTGCACATGGCGGGCGTCGGCATCGGCTTCGGAGTAGACCGCAACGGTGCGGTAACCGAGCTCGAGGGCGGTGCGCATCACCCGGCAGGCGATCTCGCCACGGTTGGCGATCAGGATCTTGTTGAATGCGGGCATCTTCGTGCTCCTGTGCGGCGATCCGCGGATTTCATCCGGGCCACGATGTTCGTAGGGTGGATCGCGCTGTCTCGATCCACCGTGTGTGGTACGTGCGCGGGCGGATGTGAAAAACGACAGCCACCCTGCGGTTGCTCCGAAAGGACGGCGGTGTCAGGCCGTCCAAGCCATCATTGCGCCCATTTCGGCTTGCGTTTCTGCACGAAGGCCATGGTGCCTTCGACGCCCTCGGCGCCCGTGACGGCGGCGGCGAACTGTTCGGCCGCGCGGTCGAGCAGTGGGCCGAGCGCCTCGCGTTCGCTGGCCAGCAGCAGCGCCTTGGTCTGGGCGTTGGCCTGCGGCGCGCACTGGCGGATCTGTGCCAGGGTGTCCTGCAGGCGCTGTTGCAGCGCAGCCGCGTCGGCCTCGCAGTGATGCACCAGGCCCAGGCGCAGCGCCTCGGCGCCGTCCACACGGGCGGCCGTCAGCGCCAGGCGGCGGGCCTGGGTCAGGCCGATGCGGTGCATCACGAACGGGGCGATCTGCGCCGGCAGGATGCCCAGCGTGGTCTCAGGCAGGCCGAATCTGGCGTCGCTGGCGGCGATGGCCACGTCGGACACGCAGGCCAGGCCGAAACCGCCGCCGAGCACGGCGCCTTCCAGTACGGCCACCAGCACCTGCGGTGCGGCCTGGGCTTCTTCCAGCAGCGCACCGAAGGCGCGGTTCAGCTCGCGGTAGGCGTCGCCGCCTCTGGCGCGGGCGCCAGCCATGTCCTTGATGTCGCCTCCGGCGCAGAAGTGGCCGTCCGCGCCACGCAGGACGAGGGCGCGTACCTCCGGCTCATGGCGCACGGCTTCCAGGATGGCGCGCAGCTCGCCGACCATGGCCAGGCTCATGGCGTTGCGGCTGTCCGGACGATTCAGGGTGACGTGCAGCACGCCGTTCTCGAGGTTCAGCAGCAGGGTTTCGCAGTGGGGCAGGTCGTTCATCGCATACCTCGGTGTAGGGCGGGTGGAACCCGCCGCACGGCAATGGCGTTTCGGCGCGTGGGTGGACGTCGCTTCTTACGTCCACCGTCAGGGTGGATCGATAAGGCGTGATCCACCCTGCGTTCAGGCTTTCTTCTTCCCGGGCAGGATGCCCATCAGCTTGCAGATGATGCCGAGCATGATTTCGTCGGCACCGCCGCCGATGCTGACCAGGCGCACGTCGCGGTAGGCGCGCGACACCGGGTTGTCCCACATGAAGCCCATGCCGCCCCAGTACTGCAGGCAGGCGTCGGATACCTCGCGGCCCAGGCGACCGGCCTTGAGCTTGGCCATCGATGCCAGGCGGGTGACGTCACGCCCCTTCACGTACTGCTCGGTGGCCTGGTAGACCAGGGCACGCAGGGCTTCGATCTCGGTCTGCAACTCGGCCATGCGGAAGTGGATGACCTGGTTGTCGATCAGCGGTTGGCCGAAGGTGTGGCGCTGCTTGCAGTAGTCGATGGTGCTGTCGACGCAGTGCTCCAGGCCCTTGATCATGTTGGCCGCGCCGAACAGGCGTTCCTCCTGGAACTGCAGCATCTGCATCATGAAGCCGGCGCCTTCGTGACCGATGCGGTAGCGCTGCGGCACGCGCACGTTGTCGAAGAACACCTGGGCGGTTTCCGAGCTGCGCATGCCGAGCTTGTCCAGGTGCGGGCTGACGCTGATCCCCGGCGTCTCCATCGGCACCACGATCAGCGACTTGTTGACGTGCGGCTTGTCGTCGCTGGTGTTGGCCAGCAGGCAGATGAAGTCCGCCGATGGCGAGTTGGTGATCCACATCTTGCTGCCGTTGATCACGTAGTCGTCGCCGTCCTTGCGTGCGCTAGTCTTCAGACCGGCCACGTCGGAGCCGGCACCGACTTCGGAAACCCCGATACAGCCGACCATCTCGCCGCTGATGGCCGGGCGCAGGAACTCGTCGCGCAACGCGTCGGAGCCGAAGCGGGCCAGGGCGGGCGTGCACATGTCGGTCTGCACGCCGATGGACATGGGAATACCGCCGCAATGGATGGTGCCGAACTCCTCGGCGGCGACGATCGAGTAGCTGTAGTCCAGGCCCATGCCGCCGAACTGCTCCGGCTTGGAGATGCCCAGCAGACCCAGTTCGCCGGCTTTCCTGAAGATGTCGTGGATGGGGAAGCGACCTTCCTTCTCCCATTCATCGACATGCGGGTTGATTTCCCTGTCGACGAAGTTGCGGACGGTGCGGCGGAGTTCTTCGTGTTCCTGGGTGAAGATCATTGTTGTTGTGCTCCGTATCGAATGGGGCTGGCGGGGGGCACCCGCCCTGGGTTTTTCAGAATCTGGCGACGCCGAAGCTGTTCGTCTTCAACGGACGCAGGCTCGCTTCGGCGCAGATATCCAGCAACAGGCCCAGCAGCTTGCGCGTATCGCGCGGGTCGATCAGGCCGTCGTCCCACAGGCTGGCGGTGCCGTACAGCGCGGTGGACTGGCTGTCGAGCTTCTGCGCGGTAACGGTTTCCAGCATGTCGAGCATCTTCGGATCGGCCTCCTTGCCTTCCTTGGCGTGTTTCTCCTCGGTGACGATGCGCAGCACCTTGCCGGCCTGGGCGCCGCCCATCACCGCGGTGCGGCTGTTGGGCCAGGCGAAGATGAAGCGCGGGTCGAGGCCACGTCCGCACATGGCGTAGTTGCCGGCGCCGTAGGAGCCGCCGACGACGATGGTGAGCTTGGGCACCGTGGCGTTGGCCACCGCCTGGATCATCTTCGAGCCATGCTTGATCACGCCGTGCTGTTCCGACTCGGTACCGACCATGAAGCCGGTGGTGTTGTGGAAGAACAGGATCGGGGTATTGCTCTGCTCGCACAGCTGGATGAACTGCGCCGCCTTGGCCGCACCCTGCGGGGTGATCGGGCCGTTGTTGCCGATGAAACCGCAGGCCTGGCCTTCGATCTGCAGGTGGCCGCAGACGGTCTGGCTGTCGAATTCGTTCTTGAAGTCGAGGAACGCCGAGCCATCGGCGATGCGCGCGATGATTTCGCGCACGTCATAGGGCTTCTTGGCGTCGGCCGGCACCAGGCCGAGCAGCTCCTCGGCCGGGTACAGCGGCTCGCGCCAGGTTTTCGCCGGGCGTGCAGGCAGTTGCTGGTTCCACGGCAGCATGGCGAGGATCTCGCGGGCCAGGCGCACGCCATCGGCGTCGTTCTCGGCCAGGTACTCGGCGGTACCGGCGACCTGGGCATGCATCTCGGCGCCGCCGAGTTGTTCGTCGCTGGCGATCTCGCCGGTGGCGGCCTTGAGCAGTGGCGGGCCGGCGAGGAACATCTTGGCCTTGCCACGCACCACCACGACGTAGTCCGACAGCCCAGGCTGGTAGGCCCCGCCGGCGGTGCTGGAACCGTGCACCACGGTGATCTGCGGCAGGCCCATGGCGGACATGCGCGCCTGGTTGGCGAAGCCGCGTGCGCCTTCGACGAAGATGTCGGCGGCGTAGTTGAGGTTGGCGCCACCGCTCTCGGCCAGGGTCACCACCGGCAGCTTGTTCTCGACCGCGATCTGCTGCAGGCGCAGGGATTTCTTCAGGCCTGTGGGGGAGATGGTGCCGCCCTTGATCGCGCTGTTGTTGGCGATCACCAGGCAGCGCACCCCGGCGATGTAGCCGATGCCGGCGATCAGCCCGCCACCGGCCTGGCTGCCGTCCTTGTCGTCGTGCAGCTTGTAGCCGGCCAGCGAGGCCAGTTCGAGGAACGGCGCACCGAGGTCGAGCAGCAGGCTGATGCGCTCGCGGGGCAGCAGCTGGCCGCGCTTGTCGAACTTGGCCTTGGCCTCCTGGGCCTTGTCGAGCACCTTCTGTTCCACGTCGCGGAAGCTGGCGATGGCCGCCAGCATGGCCTCGCGGTTCTGCGCGAAGGCGTCGCCATGTACGTCGATTTCCGATTGGATCACGGGCATCGCCTTACTCCTGGTCTTTCAGTACGTCGGGCACGTAGGCTCGGTGGAAACCGTTATACGATTCGCTGTTCGTCGCCTTGCCCAGTGTCCAGGCGCGGGTGCCCTGGCTGGCGGCGCCATCGATGCGGATGGTATTGCCGCTGATGAAGTTGGCGCCGGGGCTGAGCAGGAACACGATGGCCGCGGCCACCTCGGACTCGCTGCCGATGCGCTGCAGCGGTACGTGATCCTTGAGGTTGCGGATCATGTTCTTCATCGATTCGGGGTAGGTGTCCATGCCGCTGGAGGCGATCCAGCCGGGTGCCACGGCGTTGACCCGTACGCCGGCGTGGCCCCACTCGTAGGCGGCGGTCTTGGTGAAGTTCTCCATGCCGGCCCGCGCCGCGCCCGAGTGGCCCATGCCGGGCATGCCGCCCCACATGTCGGCGAGCATGTTGACGATGCCGCCGCCGTGCTTGCTCATGCTCTGCAGGAAGACTTCCCTGGCCACCAGGAAGCCGCCCACCAGGTTGGTGCGCACCACGGTCTCGAAGCCTTTCTGGTTGATGCCGATCAGCGGCGCCGGGAACTGCCCACCGGCATTGTTGACCAGCTGGTGAATGCGCCCGCGCTGTTCGATCAGCGTGGCGACCATGGCCTTCACGCTGTCTTCGTCGCGGATGTCACAGACATGCCAGCTGGCGCTGCCGCCATCCTCGATGATCTCGCCCGCGGTGTTTTCCAGCTTGTCCTGCTTGCGCCCGACCAGCACCACGTGCGCGCCGAGATGGGCCAGTTCGTGGGCCACGCAGCGGCCGATGCCGCTGCCACCACCGGTGACCAGGATGGTCTGGCCTGCGAAAAGGCCGGATCGGAATACGGAGTCGTAGCTCATTGTTCTTGTTGTCCTTCTCGGTTCCGTAAGAGCGGCGTCAGCCGCGATGCTCTTGCCCAGTCTAGATCGCGGCTGAAGCGATACGTCGCCCGACCGCTCCTACAACATCGAAGGTGGAAGCCGCGTAGCGTTTCCCACCCGAAGCCGGTGGATGACGCGTCATCCACCCTACGATTGGCACCTACAGCGCTTCGGCCAGCGCCCTGGGCACCGGCACCGGGAATTCCAGCAGCTGCTGGGCGAACGCCTTGCCCTGCGGGTCGATGCGCAGGCTGGCAACGCCACCACCGCCCAGCGCGTTCTCCAGCAGGAAGTTGAGGCTGTGGCTGCCCGGCAGGTACCAGCGGCTCACGCGTCCCTGCTCGGCATCCAGAGTGTGGGCCATCCACTGAGCCACCGCCTCGGGTGTCAGCGCAGCGGCGATCCACGGCAGGTACTCGGGCTTTCTCGCCATCACGCCGATGTTGCTGTGGTTGCCCTTGTCGCCGGAGCGCGCCACGGCCAGGCGCACCAGCGGTACGGCGCTGTCGGCGTCGTCCATGGGGATGGGCAGGGCTGCGGGGGCGGGCACCTGGGCCGGGTCGAAGGCCGCCACCTGCGGCAGGCCGACCGGCTGGCGCTCGCCGTCGATCTCCACCTCCAGGGTGCAGGCGCTCTTGTCCACGAGGAAGCTGAACAGGCGGATCACCGGGTACACGGTCGGTCGTCCGCCGACGATGCCGGTCAGGCCGGGGGCCATGCCGGTGGCGGCCTGGGCGATTTCGCGGGAGAACAGTAGCAGTGCTTCCTTCCTGGCGTGACGCGCGGCGATCTTCACCACCACTTCGCGGCTGTAGCGGCGATGGGCGTGGGCGCCGTAGGTGGCTTCACTGCCGAGCAGCTCGATGCTGACCTCCTGGTACGGGCCCCAGTCGCGCTCGGCGAACAGCTCTTCGGTCTTGCGGATGATCGCCTGGCTGACCCGTTCGGCCTTGGCCACGGCATCGATGCCGGCGAGCAGGAAACTGGCGGTGCAGCGGAAGCCGTCCGGGTGGGTGGCGCTGACCTTGTAGCGGTCGCCGGGAGGCAGGCCGCGGGCCCCCTGCAGCTGCACTCGGTCAGGGCCGACCTGGCTCAGCTGCACCTGGCTGAAGTCGCAGACCACGTCCGGCAGCAGATAGGCGCGCGGGTCGCCAATCTCGTAGAGCATCTGCTCGCCGACGGTGAAAGGCGTGACCAGGCCGCCGGAACCTTCCGGCTTGGTCACGACGAAATGGCCATCGTCCGCGACCTCGACGATGGGGAAGCCGATGTGTTCGTAGTCCGGCACGTCGCGCCAGTCGGTGAAGTTGCCGCCGGTGCACTGCGCGCCGCATTCGATGATGTGCCCGGCCAGGGCGGCCTGGGCCAGCCTGTCATAGTCGTCCCAGGCCCAGCCGAATTCGTGCACCAGGGCGGCGCTGACCACGGCGCTGTCGACCACGCGGCCGGTGATGACGATATCGGCACCGCGTTCGAGCGCGGCGACGATGCCCGGTGCGCCCAGGTAGGCGTTGACCGATACACAGAAGGGCGGCAGCGGCGCGTCGCTGAACATCTCGCGGGTACCGGCCTTGACCAGTTCGCCAAGCTTGGGCTGCAGGTTGTCGCCATGCAGCACGGCGATCTTCAGTTGCACGCCGGCCTGCTCGCAGGCCGCCTTCAGGGCCGCGGCACAAGCCATCGGGTTGACCCCGCCGGCGTTGCTGATGACGCGGATGCGCTTGTGCGCCAGTTTGCCCAGCAGGGGCGTGAGCACTTCGACGAAGTCGCGGGCGTAGCCCTCGTCGGGCTTCTTCATCCGTGCGCCGGCCATGATCGACATGGTGATCTCGGCCAGGTAGTCGAACACCAGATAGTCCAGCTCGGCCCCGCGAACCAGCTGGGCGGCGGCGGTGGAGGTGTCGCCCCAGAATGCGGAGGCGCAGCCGATGCGTACGGTTTTAGTCATTGTGATGGCCCGTGACACATTGAAGGGATGCGTCGACATTACCAAGCAAGCGCTTGGTTGAAAAGCGCCGGGAGAGGGCAAAACGGCCAAAAATGCGCCCAAGCGCTTGCTTGGTAGGTGTTCGGCGCATACATTTCATCATGCAAGACAAGTACTTGCCGGCAGCATCGAGAATTCATCAGAACAATTGCCGGGCAGGGCAGTGAGGGGGATCAGTCAGCGTGGAAGAACACAGGGCCCAGGCGGTAATGCAGGAACTGGTCGAGACAGGCCGGATTACCGACCCGGACAGCGCACGCGGCAAGCTGCTGCAGATGGCCGCCCATCTGTTTCGCAGCAAGGGCTACGAACGCACGACGGTGCGTGACCTGGCCGCCGCCATCGGCATCCAGTCGGGCAGCATCTTTCATCACTTTAAGAGCAAGGACGAGATCCTGCGCTCGGTGATGGAGGAGACCATCGTCTACAACACCGCGCTGATGCGTGCGGCGCTGGCGCAGGCGCAAGGCACTCGCGAGCGCCTGCTGGCGCTGATTCGCTGCGAGCTGCAATCGATCATGGGCGGTACCGGCGAGGCGATGGCGGTGCTGGTCTACGAATGGCGTTCGCTTTCCGAGGCAGGGCAGGCACAGGTGCTGGCGCTGCGTGACACCTACGAGCAGATCTGGCTGGAGGTGCTGGGCGAGGCGCGTGATGCGGGCTATTTCAACGGCGACCCGTTCATCCAGCGGCGCTTCCTTACCGGCGCGTTGAGCTGGACCACCACCTGGTTCCGCTCCCAGGGCCCCATGACCCTCGATCAGCTGGCCGAAGAGGCCTTGTCATTGGTCTGCAAGGAAGCTTGAGCAAATTGAACTAAGCTAGGGTCGATGACGACCGTTGGCGGGTTCCGAGGCGTATCGCACCCTGTATTACGTGACGAGAGGTCGAGTTTGCGTGCGCTAGTTGCTTGTCTGCTTACCTACCTCACGCTGCTGAATGTGCCGACGGCCATCGCGGCGCAGGAGGTGCGTGTCGGCGGCTACCACTTCCCTCCCTATCTGGACAAACCCGAGTCGCCGCATCCGCAGGGGCTGGTTCCGGATCTGCTGCATGCGCTCAATGCATTGCAGCGGCAATACCATTTCGTGCTCGTGCCGACGTCGGCGACCCGCCGCTATCGCGACCTGCAGGGCGGGCGCTTCGACCTGATCTTCTTCGAGTCGAGCCTCTGGGGCTGGGACGCGACGCCGCATCTGGAGCTGAACCTTTCCATAGACGATGCCGAGGTCTACGTCGCGGCGGCCGAACCAGGGCGTGGCCAGGCGTATTTCGACGACCTGAAGGGCAAGCGTCTGGCCCTGTACAGTGGCTATCACTATGGCTTCGCGGGTTTCGAGGCGGATCCCGAGTACCTCGCGCATACGTTCGATGCGCTTATGACCTATTCTCATGACAGCAACCTGCGGATGCTGCTGGCGCGTCGGGTGGATGTGGCGGTGGTGACCTGGTCGTACCTGCAGATGTTCCTCGACCGGAACCCGCAGCTGGTGCCCGAACTGCTGGTTTCCGAGCGTGTCGACCAGCAGTATCGCCATCAGGTGTTGCTGCGTCCTGGCGGGGTGCTGACACCCGATCAGGTGGCCGGAATGCTGAGTGAGTTACAAGAAAATGGTGAGCTTCCTGCGCTACTTCGACGCTATCGTCTGACATTGGCTGGCAAAGTAGTAGCGGACTGAAAAAACTATCTGGTTGGTCAGCAAAGACTCGGGTAGGCTGCACCACAACTAGAAGAAGGATTTTTTGGGGAGTCGACATGCGGCATTCGCGGCGCTGGATTCACGGATGGCTGAGTGCTGTCTCGCTGTTGCTCGTCGGTGCAGTTTCCGCAGCCGAGACCGTCAAGGTCGGCGGTGCGCATTTCCCTCCCTATGTCGACAAATCCAATGCGCGTGAGTCGACCGGGCTGCTACCGCAGCTGCTCGAAGCCCTCAATCAGGAGCAGAGCGACTATCACTTCACCATGCTGCCCACGGCCATCGTGCGGCGCTTCGGCGATCTGCAGCGCGGGCGCATCGACATGGCGATCTTCGAGAATCCCAGCTGGGGCTGGCAGGACATCGATGCCACGGCCGTCGACATGGGGCTGGAAGATGCCGAGCTGTTCGTTGCGCGGGACGAGGAGCTGCGTGGCCAGGAGTACTTCGATCAGCTGCAGGGCAAGCGCCTGGCCCTCTACCGTGGTTACCACTACGGCTTTGCCGACTTCAACAGCGACCCTGAATTCCTGACCCGGACCTACAACGCCAACCTCGGCCATTCCCATGACAGCAACCTGCTGATGGTCCTGCGCGGCCGTGCCGACATTGCGCTGGTCACCCGTTCGAACCTCTACGACTTCATCAAGCGCAACCGCGAGCATGCCCGCGCGCTGCTGATTTCAGAGCGCATCGATCAGGTCTACCACCATCACGCCATGGTCCGTGCCGGCTCGCCGATCAGCCCCGAGGCGTTCGCCGCCTTGCTCGAGCGACTGCGGGCCAAGGGCGAGCTCGAGCGGATCTTCTCGCCGTATCGCATCGCCGTCATGCCAGTCGTAGTGGGTAGCTCAGCAGCAGCACGTGCAGAAGATTGACCGCGGCGTGCAGAGCGATCGCCAGGCTCAGGCGCCCGCTGTAGTGGAACGCCAGGCCGTAGCCGAGACCGGCCACGGCAGCCAGCAGGGCGAATAGCGCGCTGAACGGCAGATGAGCCGCGCCGAACAGGGCGGCGGTGAGCAGCAGGCCCGGCCATGTGCCCAGGCGCTGGGTCAGGGCGGGCTGCAGTACACCACGGAACAGCAGTTCCTCGGCCACCACCGCAACGCCTAGAT
This sequence comes from Pseudomonas sp. REST10, assembly GCF_029542605.1. Taxonomy (NCBI): domain Bacteria; kingdom Pseudomonadati; phylum Pseudomonadota; class Gammaproteobacteria; order Pseudomonadales; family Pseudomonadaceae; genus Pseudomonas; species Pseudomonas sp. REST10. Next base: position 2,305,395 of record NZ_CP035677.1, read on the forward strand.
TGACCGCCAGCCACAGCCAGAGCCCATCTGGCCATTTCGGCTGCCAGGCGACCAGGCCCAGGGCAATGGCCAGCGGCGGCACGGCGAGCAGCGTGAGGATGCAGACCAGCCCGGCGCGCGTGCAGGAGAGCGCCGGCTTGCCGGGTTGCCCCAGCCACCAGGCCAGCAGCGTCATGCCCACCAGCAGTTTGTCCCAGGACAGGCGCAGCGCGTAAGGTGCCGCGTCAGGGCTCAGCTGGCGGGGCTCCCATAGCGGCCATGCGCTGAAGCCCGGCAACAGGTGCGCGGCCAGGGCAATGCCGCTGAGCAGGGCCAGGATGACCCACGGTCCGTTTGGCAGTGATCGATGACCGAGCAGCACGGCAGTACTGAACAGCGCGCCGAGCAGCAGGCCGATCGGCTGGATGAAACCCGTCGCGAAACCCAGCGCCAGGGTGAAGGCTGGAATCAGCAAGCGCAGGTGCAGGGGCATGGCGCCTCCTCGTGAACGAGGGGCGCAGTCTAGCAGGAGTGGGCGAGCCGTTCGGCGTCCCCGTTCCTGTCTGTCGCGGCAGGTCGATGAGTCGCCGCTTCAGCGTTCGCGATTGTCCTTGGCGTCCTGTTCGGCATTGCGCTCGTGAATGCGCTTGAGCTGCTCCTCGGTCAACGGCAGTTTCTTCGCCGTGTCGCGCAGCATCAGCAGGCTGCCGACGATGGAGCCCAGGGCGATAACCAGGATGAGCCAGGCGTACCAGGGCATGGACGGTTCCTCTCGGGGGATGGACCTTCACCATACGCGCTCGGCTGTCTGTTGTCAGGCGGGCGCCCCGACGGCGCTCGGCTGCGCCTGAAGCACGGAGGCGATCGTGATCTCTGTCACATGATGGCAACTTGGCGCTGTTTGAATGGCGACTTTCAAACAGCTGGGGGAGGCTGTTCGTGACCCAAGCCAGAGCGCTGCAATCGCTGATGCGAGCGGTCGAACCACTCGCTGCGTCGATGAGCATCAATGAGGTGGCCGACCTGTTCCTGGCGGCCGAGCACCGCGCCTTCCTTTCCCTGCCGGTGGTCGATGACCAGGGACTGCCATTGGGGCTGGTCAGCCGCGCCACCTTGCAGGACATCTTCATGCAGCGCTTCGGCCGCGACCTGCGCGGGCGCCACCCGGTGGGCGAGGTGATGAATCCCGCGCCGCTGATCGTCTCGCTCGAGGCCGGCCTGGAAGAGGCGGCCAAGCAGGTCACGGCGCAGTTGCAGTACCCGATCACCGAGGACTTCATCCTCATCGATGGCCATGGCCACTACTGCGGCCTGGGTACCGTGCTCGACCTGCTCAAGGCCATGGAGGCACGGGTCGCGCAGCGCAATCGCGTGCTGCGCCAGGCGCTGGTGGACCTCAAGGAGTCCCAGGCGCAGCTGCTGCAGTCGGAGAAGATGGCCTCGCTGGGGCAGATGGTGGCGGGTGTCGCCCACGAGCTGAATACCCCGCTGGGCTATGTGAAGAACAACGTGCAGCTGCTGCGTGAGCTCAGCGCGCCGCTGTTCGATCTGGCCGCGGCCCAGGCTCATCTGGGCCAGTGCCTGAACGATCCCGGCTGCGACGAAGCGCGTCTGGGCGAGGCCTTGCAGGCTGCCGAACAGGCGCGCCGGCAGGCGGCCCCGGAGCTGCTCGCCGAGGACCTGCAGCAGCTCTACGGGGACACCCTGTATGGCCTGGAGCAGATCGCCGAACTGGTGGTCGGCCTGAAGGACTTCGCCCGCCTGGACCGGGCCATGAGCGAAGAGGTCGACCTCAACGACTGCATCCGCAGTGCGCTGCTGATCGCCCGCAACCACATCAAGGACAAGGCCGAGGTGGTGCAGCAGCTCGGCGAGTTGCCCCGCGTTGCCTGCGCGCCCTCGCAGATCAACCAGGTCCTGCTCAACCTGCTGACCAACGCGGCGCAGGCCATCGACGGGGTCGGGCGCATCCAGATTCGCAGCTGGGCGGACGAGCAGGGTGTTCACGTCTCGTTGCAGGACAACGGCAGCGGCATGCCGGCCGAGGTCCTGGCGAAGATCTTCGACCCCTTCTTCACCACCAAGCCCGTGGGGCAGGGCACCGGCCTGGGCCTGTCCATCAGTTACAAGATCATCCAGGACCACGGCGGCCAGATCCGTGTCGCCTCCGAACCGGGACGCGGCACGCGTTTCCTGATCAGCCTGCCACTGCCCGTCACCGTCGCCATGAAAAGGAGCGCCTGATGTCCGCACCCGTTCGCATACTGTTCGTCGACGATGAAGAGCGCATTCTGCGCAGCCTCGCCCTGCAGTTCCGGCGTCACTACGAGGTGCTGACCGAGAGCGACCCGCTGCGCGCCCTGCAACGCCTGCGCGACGAGCACATCCATGTGCTGGTCAGCGATCAGCGCATGCCACAGATGAGCGGGGCGCAGCTGCTCGCCGAGGCGCGCGAGATCGCACCGGACACCCTGCGCATCCTGCTGACCGGCTACTCCGATCTGGATGCGGCGGTGGAGGCGCTGAACAACGGCGGCATTTTCCGCTACCTGACCAAGCCCTGGGATCAGCAGGAAATGGCCTTCACCCTGCGCCAGGCCGCCGAGCTGGCCGTGCGCCAGGCCCAGCCGCTGCTTGCCACTACCCACGAACAGCTCAGCGCACCGCTCTCGCTGCTGTTGCTGGACGACGAGCCCGACACCCTCGCCGTGGTCGGTGAGTTCTGCGTGGCCGGGGGGCATCGCCTGCTGCGTGCACGCAACCTCGCCGAGGCGATGCTGCAACTGAACAACGAGCGCGTGGACATCCTGGTCAGCGACCTCAAGCTTGCCGGCGAAGACACCGCGCCGCTGCTCAAGACCCTGGCTCAGGCCCACCCGCGCTTGCTCAGCCTGGTGGTCACGCCGTTTCAGGACACCCAGGCCCTGCTGCGCCTGGTCAACGAGGCGCAGATCTTTCGCTACCTGCCCAAGCCGATTCGCCGTGGCCTGTTCGACAAGGGCCTCAAGGCTGCCGCCGAACAGGCGGCGATCTGGCGCGCGCAGCCGCAGCAGGTGGTCAGCCGCCTGGCCGAGGTGCCGCGTGACGAGCGTGAGCAGGAAAAGGTCGGCAGCCTGATGGGCATGCTCGGGCGCCTGCGAGAGCGGCTGATCGCCTGATTGCATGCCGTCGGCCGCGCCCCCTCTGCGGCCTGCGGCAGGCGAGCGCGTTCTGCGGTGGCGCCGGGTCGCGTGCTGCTCCAGCGCCCGGTCGCTTTGCGCTACAATGCGCGGCGTTTTTGACTCAGCCCGAGAGCCGTCCCATGCCTGCCTGCCAAACCCCCATCATCGTCGCCCTCGACTTCCCCAGCCGTGACGCCGCCCTGGCGCTGGCCGACCAGCTCGATCCGGCGCTGTGCCGGGTAAAGGTCGGCAAGGAGCTGTTCACCCGCAGCGGCCCGCAAGTGGTCGAGGCGCTGCAGGCCAAGGGCTTCGAGCTGTTTCTCGACCTGAAATTCCACGACATTCCCAACACCACGGCGATGGCGGTCAAGGCGGCGGCGGAGATGGGCGTGTGGATGGTCAACGTGCATTGCTCCGGCGGCCTGCGCATGATGGCGGCCTGCCGCAATGAACTGGACAAGCTGGCTGGCGCCAAGCCGCTGCTGATCGGCGTGACCGTGCTGACCAGCATGGAGCAGCAGGACCTGGCCGGTATCGGCCTGGACGTAGCGCCGCAGGCGCAGGTGCTGCGTCTGGCCGGCCTGGCTGCCGAAGCGGGGCTCGATGGCCTGGTCTGCTCGGCGCAGGAGGCGCCGGCGCTCAAGCTCGAACAGCCGCGTCTGCAACTGGTGACGCCCGGCATTCGTCCGGCCGGCAGCAGTGCCGACGACCAGAAGCGCATTCTGACCCCGCGCCAGGCGCTGGATGCCGGCTCCGACTACCTGGTGATCGGTCGTCCGATCAGCCAGGCCGCCGACCCGGCGCAGGCGCTGGCCGCCGTGGTCGCCGAACTGCAGGGCTGAGCCGCGCGCCGACCCAGGGCGCCACGCCATCAGCGCCCTGCATGACCTGTCACTCCAGAGCCTGATAGTGCTGCTCTGCGCCCAGCCGTCTGGCTAGACTCCTCGCCAATTCAACAAGAATCGTTGCGAGGAAGCAGACATGAGCATGACGTTCTCCGGCCAGGTCGCCCTGGTCACCGGCGCTGCGGCCGGCATAGGCCGCGCCACCGCCCAGGCATTCGCTGCCGAAGGGCTCAAGGTGGTGGTTTCCGATGTCGACGTGGCTGGCGGTGAAGGCACCGCCGAGCTGATTCGTGCCGCCGGTGGTGACGCCTGCTTCGTGCGCTGCGACGTTACCCGCGATGCCGAGGTGAAGGCCCTGATGGAGGCGACCCTGAGCCAGTACGGCCGCCTGGACTATGCCTTCAACAATGCCGGTATCGAGATCGAGCAGGGCAAGCTGGCCGACGGCAACGAGGCCGAGTTCGACGCGATCATGGGCGTCAACGTCAAGGGCGTGTGGCTGTGCATGAAGCACCAGATACCGCTCCTGCTGGCCCAGGGTGGCGGCGCCATCGTCAACACGGCGTCGGTGGCGGGCCTGGGGGCGGCGCCGAAGATGAGCATCTATGCGGCGTCCAAACACGCGGTGATCGGCCTGACCAAGTCGGCGGCAGTGGAATACGCGAAGAAGAAGGTGCGCGTCAATGCGGTATGCCCCGCCGTGATCGACACCGACATGTTCCGCCGCGCCTACGAGGCCGACCCGCGCAAGGCCGAGTTCGCCGCCGCCATGCATCCGGTCGGGCGCATCGGCAAGGTGGAAGAAATCGCCGCGGCTGTGCTGTACCTGTGCAGCGATCACGCCGGCTTCACCACCGGCCAGGCCCTGGCCGTCGACGGTGGCGCCACGGCGATCTGATCGCACCCGCGCGGGAGGCGATCACGGGCGAATCTTGGCACGCAGGGCCACTGTCAGCGGTGGTCCTGACTGCGCAGAATCCTGCCAGGTTGAACAGGAGCGATAACAATAATGACCGCCGATCCCTTGCTGACGCTTTTCCTTCCCGCCGCGCTGGGCATCATCATGCTCGGCCTGGGCCTGTCGTTGAGCCTGGCCGACTTCGCCCGCGTGGCCAAGTTTCCCCGGCCGGTGCTGATCGGCCTGGCCTGCCAGTTGCTCCTGCTGCCGCTGGCCTGCTTCTTCCTGGCCAAGCTGTTCGGCCTGGCGCCGGCGCTGGCCGTCGGCCTGATGCTGCTGGCGGCCTCGCCGGGCGGTACCACGGCCAACCTCTACAGCCACCTGGCCCATGGCGACGTGGCGTTGAACATCACCCTGACCGCCGTCAATTCGGTGGTCGCCATCCTGACCATGCCGCTGATCGTCAACCTGTCGCTGGCGCACTTCATGTCCGCCGACCAGGCCATTCCGCTGCAGTTCGCCAAAGTGGTGCAGGTGTTCGCCATCGTCCTCGGCCCGGTTGCCATCGGCATGTGGCTGCGCAGCCGCTTCCCGCACTTCGCCGAGCGCATGCAGAAACCGGTGAAGATCGTTTCGGCGCTGTTCCTGCTGCTGATCATCCTGCTGGCGGTGGCCAAGGACTGGCGCACCTTCGTCGAGTACGCGCCGGCGGTGGGTGGTGCGGCGCTGGCCTTCAACCTGCTGAGCATGGCGGTGGGCTACTGCGTGCCGCGCCTGCTCAAGCTCGATCTGCGCCAGGCCATCGCCATCGCCATGGAGATCGGTATCCACAACGGCACCCTGGCCATCGCGCTGGCGCTGAGCCCGGCGTTGCTGAACAACCCGACCATGGCCATTCCGGCGGCGATCTACAGCCTGATCATGTTCGTCACGGCGGCGCTGTTCGGCCTGTGGGTCAACCGCGTACACGGCGCTGAGCTGGTCGAGCCGGTGGCTCAGGGCGACGGGGCGTAGCCGCAGCAAAGCGAGAGGCTCCGCAGGAGCCCCTCTGAACCCGCTCAGCGTTTGCCGGCGTTGAGGATCGCCAGGGTCAGCAGGCCGGCGACAATGCCCCAGAATGCCGAGCCGACGCCCGCCAGGGTCATGCCCGAGGCGGTGACCAGGAAGGTGATCAGCGCCGCTTCACGCTCGTTCGGCTCGCTCATGGCCTGGGTCAGGCCGCCGATGATCGAGGCGAACAGCGCCAGCGCGGCGATGGACAGGATCAGCGCGGCCGGCAGGGCGGCGAAGAGCGAGGCCAGCGTTGCGCCGAAGAGGCCGGCGATGGCGTAGAACACACCGCACCAGACCGCCGCCGTGTAGCGCTTGTGCGGGTCTTCGTGGGCCTCCGGGCCGGCGCAGATGGCGGCACTGATGGCGGCCATGTGGATGCCGTGACTGCCGAACGGCGCCATCAGGATCGACACCAGGCCGGTGCTGGTCAGCAGCGGCGAGGCGGGTACGTCGTAGCCATTGGCGCGCAGCACGGCCATGCCCGGCAGGTTCTGCGAGGCCATGGCGACGATGAACAGCGGGATGCCGATGCTGATCGCCGCAGCCAGGGAGAAGCTCGGCGTGGTCCATTGCGGCGTGGCCAGCTGCAGTTCGAAACCGCTGAAATCGAGCAGGCCGAAGAGGCCGGCCAGCAGGCTGCCGACGATCAGCGCGGCGAGTACCGCGTAGCGCGGCCACAGGCGTTTGCCGAACAGGTAGGCGAGCAGCATGGCGACCACCAGGGTCGGCTGCTGCTCGGCTGCCACGCAGATTTCCAGGCCGATCTTGAACAGCACCCCGGCCAGCAGGGCGGCGGCGATGGAGGCAGGGATGCGGCGCATCAGGCGATCGAAGGTGCCAGTCAGTCCGATCAGCAGGATCAGGCCCGAAGCGAGGATGTAGGCGCCGATGGCTTCGCCGTAGGACACCTGCGGCAGGCTGGTGATCAGCAGCGCGGCGCCCGGGGTGGACCAGGCGATCATCACCGGCGCGCGGTAGCGCAGCGAGAGGACGATGCAGCACAGCGCCATGCCGATCGACAGGGCCCAGATCCACGAGGATATCTGGCCAGCGCTCAGGCCTGCCGCCTGGCCGGCCTGGAACATCAGCACCAGGGAGCTGGTGTAGCCGGTGAGCATGGCGATGAAGCCGGCGACCACGGCCGACGTGGAGGTGTCCGCCAGCGGGCGCAGGCGGGTAGGGGCGACATCTTGCATCAGAACATTCCAGTGTCGACGAGGATGGGATACAGCGAGGCGACCAGCAGCAGGGCCATGCCGATGTTGAACGCGCGCAGCAGGCGCGGATTGTCCAGCCAGTTGCGCAGCAGGCTGCCAGCCACCGTCCACAGGCCCACGCTGGGGCAGTTGACGAGGGCGAACAGCGCCGCGATCAGCAGCACGTTGCTGAAGAAACCGTCCTGCGGCGTATAGGTAGTGATAGCACCGATGGCCATGATCCACGCCTTGGGGTTGACCCACTGAAAGGCGGCAGCCTGGAGGAAGGTGAAGGGCTTCGCGGTCGGGTTCTCGCGGCTCTGCGGCGCGCCGGCCTGGGCGATCTTCCAGGCCAGGTAGAGCAGGTAGGCGGCGCCGACATAGCGCAGCACCTCGTGCAGCACGGGCACGCGCTCGAACAGCTGGCCAAGGCCCAGCCCTGTCGCCGTCACCAGGAGCATGAAACCCAGGCTGATACCGAGCATGTGCGGAATGCTGCGGCGCAAGCCGAAGTTCACGCCCGAGGCCAGCAGCATCATGTTGTTGGGCCCCGGCGTCACCGAGGTGACGAAGGCGAAGGTGATGAAGGCGAGCAGGAGTTCGGGCGTCATTGTTGTTCTCCGGTGACTGGCAAAGCCTATTGCGCTGCCGGCATGAAGTCGCGATACAGCCACGCCTGGGTTGAACCGTACAGTCTGTTCAAGCGGGACCTGGCTGGTTAGCCTGCAGCCATCGTCGAACAGGGGCAGGGTGATGCAGCCGGACAATCCCTACAGCGCACCGCAGGTGGAATTGCTCGACCGTCGTGTGGTTCCGCCACTGCCGGGCTGGAGCGCCCGCCAACTGCGCGTGCTTGGCTGGCTGGCGCTGGTGGCGGTGCTGGCCAATGCCCTGGTGGTCGGCCTGACCCTGGCCGGCGCATGGCTGGATGAGCGCGAGGCGCAGCGGCTGCAGAGCTACATCGGCTGGTTGAGCCTGATGCTGGTGCTGCTTGGCTGCTACCTGCTGCTGCGCTTCAAGGCGTTCGCCGAGGCACGCTTCGCCGCCCGGCAGCTGGCGGCTCCGATCTGGAGCCTGCTGCTGGTGACGGTGTCGCTGGAACTGGCGGACCGCGCATTCGGCGAGCAGCTGTTCACCGCCCTGGATTGGCCGACGCTGGGCTACATGCTGCTGCTGGCGCTGACGGGGGCTTGCACCGCCTGGCTGGGGATTCGCCTGCTGAAGGTGGCATGCCCCTATCCGGCGCTGAAGGTGATGGCCTGGCTCGACATCGCCGGCGGGGTGATGCTGGCCAGCGTGATACTGGCGCTGCTGGCCGTGCTGCCCCTGCTCGGTGCCGGAGTGGCGCTGATGCGGGTGTTCTTCAGTGCGGCGGCCGAGTTGCCGGAGCAGGTTGACTGAGGGTGTTGCATAGGGCCGGAGCCGCCCGCTGGGCGACCCCGGTGTGCTGCCTGCCTACCACTTGTAGTCGAGGCTGGCAGTGACCCGGCGCGGGTCGCCGGCATAGCAGTAGAAGCCGTCGCAGGTGGCCAGGTACTCCTTGTCGAACAGGTTGCTGGCATTGAGCGACAGGCTGGCGCCGCGCAGGCTGCTATCGAGCTGGCCCAGGTCGTAGCGTACGACGGCATCGTAGACAGTGTAGGCGCTGCTGTGGCCGTCGGAGGCGTCGCGCACGAAGCCCATGCTGCCGACCGCGATGTTGTCTGTGGAGCCGACGAAGCGAGCGCCGAAGCCCACCCCGAAGCCTGCCAGCGCGCCCTGATGCCAGTCGTAGTCGGCCCAGACGGACGCCTGATGCTCGGGGATCAGTGGCAGCGCGCGGTTCTTGTCACGCGAGTCGCCCACCTCGGTCATCTTGCTGTTGGTGTAGGTGTAGGACGCGGTCAGGCTGAGGTTTTCCGTGACGTTACCGGTGGCCTCCAGTTCCAGGCCGCGTACCTGGACTTCACTGACCGGCTCGGTAGCCCCGGCGACGTTGGTGGTGACGATGTTCTGCCGTTTCAGGTCATAGACCGCAGCGGTCAGCAGCAGGTCGCTGCCGGGTGGCTGGTACTTGACCCCCAGTTCGTACTGCTTGCCGGTGCTGGGCTTGAACGCTTCGCCACCACTGCCGCCCGCTTCGGCCTGGAAGGACTCGGCATAGGAGAGGTACGGGGTGAAGCCGCTGTCGAAGACGTAGCTGAGCGCCGCGTTGCCGCTGAACTGGCTGTCGCGGCGGCTGTCTTTGGCGTCGCTGGCGTTGTGGAACACCGAGTCGGTTTCCAGTCGGTCCCAGCGCCCTCCGAGGGTCAGGCGCCAGGCGTCCAGGGCGATCTGATCCTGCAGGTAGAGGCCGGTGTTGCGGCGCTTCTGGTTGTAGTCCTGTAAGGCGCCGTAGGTGACGCCACTGAAGTCTCGGCCGTAGATCGGGGTGATGATGTTGCTGCTCGGCGCGCTGCCGTAGAGCCAGCGGTAGTCGGTGTTCACCCGCAGGTAATCCAGGCCGAGCAGCAGGGTGTGATCCAGCGCGCCGGTGCTGAAGTCGGCCTGGAAGTTGTTGTCCACGGCGAAATGGCTGATGTTCTCGTCGTACACGTTGGCCCCGCGGCTGACGCTGCCGTCGTCGCTGACCGCACCGGACCAGCCACCTGCGGTGATGATCTGGTTGTCCAGTTCGAGCTTGCTGTAGCGCAGGTTCTGGCGGAACTGCCAGATGTCGTCGAGACGGTGCTCGAAGGCATAGCCCAGGGCATAGAAGGTCTTGTCGTAGAACTCCCAGTCGGGGTCGCCGAGGTTCTTGTTGTAGTCGACCTTGCCAGCCGGCGTATCGAGCTTGGTGCCCTGCAACGGCAGGAACTGGCTGGTGCCACCGGTATCGTCGCGGTTGAACTGGCCGAGCAGGGTCAGCCTGGTTTCGTCGGCGATGTTCCAGGTCAGGCTCGGCGCCAGGTTGAAGCGCTGATCGTCGATATGCTCGACGGTCGTGCCGCTGTCACGGCCGACACCGCTGAAGCGGTAGAGGAAACGACCGTCGTCGTCGATCTTGCCGGTGCTGTCGAAGCTGATCTGCTTGTGCTGGTAGTTGCCGATCTGCACCTGCACCTCATGGCTGCTCTCGGCCTGCGGCCGGCGGCTGACGGCATCGACCAGGCCACCGGGCGGGGTCTGGCCATAGACCGATGAGGCCGGCCCGCGCAGCACGGCGACGCGCTCCAGGTTCCAGGTTTCCAGCTTGGCCATGGTGTAGCTGCCCTTGGGCAGCGGCAGGCCATCGAGCATCTGGATCGGTTCGAAGCCGCGGATCTTCATCCAGTCGGCGCGGCTGTCGCTGCCGTAGCTGCTGGCGATCACGCCGGGCATGTAGCGCACGGCATCGTCGAGGTTCTGCACCTTGCGATCCTGCATCTGCGCGCGGGTGGCCACGGAGATCGAGCGTGGGGTTTCCAGCATTGGCGTATCGGTCTTGGTGCCGGTGGCCGTGCGATTGGCCAGGTAGCCGCGGGTCGGGCCCAGGGCGTGCTCGGCCGCCTGCTCGCTGGCGGTGACGGTCACGTCCGGCAGGGCCATCGCCGCTTCCGCTGCGGGGGCCAGGCTGTAGGCGCCGCCGCGTCCCTGCAGCTGCAGGCCGGTGCCGCGCAGCGCCTGGTTCAGCGCGTCGATGGCTTCGTAGTCGCCGCTGACCGGCGCCGAACGTTTGCCCTCGGTCAGGGCCGGGTCGATGCTCAGGGTCACGCCGGCCTGGCTGGCGATCTGATTGAGCGTCGGCGCCAGTGGGCCTGCCGGCAACTGATAGGCTTCGGCGTGGGCCAGGCCGGCATGGCCGGCGCAGGCGACGGTCAGGGCCAGCAGTGTGTGGCGGAACGGAGCAGGGCGGAAGGACATTGCGAACGTCTCCTAAGAGTTAATGTATCTCAATGCCTTCTTGCCGAAGCAGAACGAAAAAGTGACAGGGGGGAGGGAAAACTATTTTTCCCGGGGCACCACGCGAGTCCACCAGGGGCCCAGTCGCTCGGTTTGCACGGGCAGGCTGAGGGCGATGGCGGCCAGTGCCTTGTCGCTGTCGTGCAGCGGGAAGCTGCCGCTGATGCGCAGGCCGCTCAGGCTCGGATCGAGGCCCAGGTAGCCGCTGCGGTATTCGCCCAGCTGGTCGATCAGCTGTTGCAGCGGCAGGTTGTCCGCCACCAGCATGCCGCGGCTCCAGGCGTCGGCGCCGACCGGCGCGGGCGAGCTGTCGCTCAGGTGGTGGCGGTCCATGCGCACCTGCTCGCCGCTGTGGATGATGCGTTCCTGGGTGGCCGCCTGCGGCCTGGCGGCGACGGCCGACTGCAGGACGATCAGCTCGGTCGCCGCACCTTCGCGGCGCACCAGGAAGCGCGTGCCCAGCGCGTGCAGGCGGCCCTGCTCGGTCTCGACGATGAACGGGCGCGTATCACCCTTGGCCGTCTGGATCAGGATCTCGCCACTGCGCAGGCGCAGGCGACGCTCTTTGGCATCAAACTCCACGTCCAGCGCACTGCGGCTGTTGAGGCGCACCTGGCTGCGGTCGGCGAGCAACAGGTCGCGCTGCTCGCCGCTGGCGGTGTGATAGTCGGCCAGGTAGTCGTCCAGCGGGCGCTGTTGGGCCAGCAGGGTCAGGGCGACGCCGGTGGCAAGCAGCAGGCCGAGGGTGCCACCGCCCAGGCGACGCAAGCTGCGTCGGCGGTTGATGCCGCCTTGCAGCAGCGCACGGCGCGCCAGGGGCGTGTTGGCCGCCGCGAGTTGCTGATCGATCCCGCCGAGGCGGCGCCAGACCAGGCCGTGCTCGGGATGGGCGGCCAGCCACCTGGCGAACTCGAGGTGCTGTTGCTCGCTGGCATTGCCCGAACCCAGACACAGCTGCCAGGCGATCGCCTCATCCAGGGCGCGAGCCGAAACCTGGCTCATTGCGGTGCCCCATACAGCGCGACATAGCACTGGCGAAGGCCCTGGGCGAGGTACTGGCGTACGCGGGAAGGGGAGACCCCCAGGCGCTCGGCGATCTCGGCATGGCCGAGACCGTCCAGGCGGTTGTAGAGGAATGCCGCGCGCGCCTTGCTCGACAGCTGACCGAGCAGGCGATCGATCTCCGCCAGTTGCTCCAGGGCCAGCGCCTGTTCTTCCGGGCTGGGTTGCACGGCCTCGGGGGCCAGCGCCAGTTCATCCAGGTAGGCGCGCTCCAGGGCACTGCGCCGGAACTGGTCGACCAGCAGACCTTTGGCGATGGTGGTGAGCAGGGCGCGGGGTTCGCGTGGGCTGTGCAGCTCGGTGCGCCCCAGCAGGCGGACGAAGGTGTCCTGGCTCAGGTCTTCCGCGCGTTGCGCGCAGTTCAGGCTCTTGCGCAGCCAGCCGAACAGCCAGTCGCGGTGATCGCGGTAGAGCAGGCCGACCAACTGCTGATTGCTGGAGTCCTGAACCGACACACGCCCCTCGCGAGATCTAAGTTGAGTTGATAATGATTCGCATATGTTCGCAGAGGAGGCGGCCATGACGCAATCGCTGCGTCAAATCGGCGATGGATGGTTGCAGAAGGCCAGCTGCATGGGCCATGGCCCGGACTAGTTGCTGTGGCTGGAGGCCAGGGCCAGGTTGACCTGGAGCCAGCCCTGCACGGCGTCTTCGCCCACTTCGGCGAACGCGCGCTGCAGCAGGCGGGCCTGTTCCCGGCGCAGGGCCTGTTCCAGCTTGGCGCCTTCCGGCGTGAACACCAGCAGGCGCTTGCGCTTGTCGTCCGCTGCCGCCTCGCTCTGCACCAGGTGCATCTCCATCAACTGGCGCAGCGGCATGTTCAATGCCTGCTTGCTGACGCCCAGGTAACCGAGTAGTTCGGTCATGTTCAGGCCCGGGTACTTGGCGATGAAGAACAGGATGCGGTGGTGCACGCGCGACAGCCCGCGCTTGGCCAGCATCTCGTCGGGCTTGGCGGTGAAGGCCTGATAGCCGAAGAAGAAGGCCTCCATGGCGGCCTGCTGGGCGGCGGAATTGCGCATGACCTGCGCACCATTGAGGCCACCCTGGGGGCTGTCGCCGGGCGACGTTAAAAATTTCTCGGAGAAATTTTTTAGGTCAGTCATATTGACGTATCTCTGGGTGGCGGCGTAGTTTCGGTCAAGCAGTTTGACTTAATTAAACGACTTTGGCACCCCAGGACACACCATGGCCTTCTCCGAACGCATCGCCCGCCTGAAAAGCTCCCTGATCCGTGAAATTCTTGCCGCGGCGCAGCGTCCGGAGGTGATGTCCTTCGCCGGTGGCCTGCCGGCCGAACCGATGCTGCCGAAGGTGGACTGGGCCGAGATGCCGGCGAGCATGGGCCAGTACGGCATGAGCGAAGGCGAGCCGGCGCTGCGCGAAGCCATCGCTGCCGAGGCGCGTGCCCTGGGGGTGCCGTGCGATGCCAGCCAGGTGCTGATCGTCAGTGGCTCGCAGCAGACGCTGGACCTGGCCGCCAAGCTGTTCATCGATCCGGGCACCGAAGTGCTGCTCGAGGCGCCGACCTACCTGGCGGCGCTGCAGGCGTTCCAGCTGTTCGGTGCCGACTGCATCAGCGTGCCGCAGGAGGCCGACGGCCCCGAGCTGGCCGTGTTGCGTCAGCGCCTGGAACAGCACAAGCCGGCTTTCGCCTACCTGATCCCGACGTTCCAGAATCCGTCCGCCACGCGCTACAGCGAAGCCAAGCGCGAGGCCGTGGCGGCGCTGCTCGACGAATTCGGCGTGACCCTGATCGAGGACGAGCCATACCGTGAGCTGGTGTTCGATGCCGGGAGCGCCACGCCCATCGTCAGCCGCCTGCGCAAAGCCAGCTGGATCTACACCGGTACTGTGTCCAAGACGCTGCTGCCGGGCCTGCGTGTGGGCTATCTGATCGCCACCAGGGACCTGTACCCGCACCTGCTGCGCCTGAAGCAGTCGGCCGATCTGCACACCAACCGCATCGGTCAGTGGCAGGCGCTGCAGTGGCTGGGCAGCGAGCAGTACCGTGGTCACCTGGCCGAGCTGCGCGACTTCTACCGTATCCGTCGCGACGCCATGCAGGGTGCGCTGCTGGAGCATTTCGGCGATCTCGCCGAGTGGGAGGTTCCGCAGGGCGGCCTGTTCTTCTGGCTGACCCTGAAGCAGCCGCTCGATACCCGTACGCTGCTCGATGCGGCGTTGGCGCAGAATGTCGCCTTCATGCCGGGCGAGCCGTTCTTCATCGACCCGGACGCCAACCCCGGGCATCTGCGACTGAACTTCAGCCATGTGGCGCCGGAGCGCCTGGGCGAGGGCTTGCGCCGGTTGGCTGCGGTGATCCGTGGTGCGCAGGGTGCGTGAGGGTTGTTTGCCTGCAGGCGCGGCGTGAGCCGCGAGTGCTCCGGACACGGCAGCTCCGGCAGGCAGGGTGATTGGCGGCGAGCTTGCCGCGAGGATTGATAGGGAGGGCAACGCGATGTTCAAGGTCTATGGCGACTACCGTTCGGGCAACTGCTACAAGGTCAAGCTGATGCTGCATCTGCTGGGCAAGCCGTACCAGTGGATTCCCATCGATATCCTCAAGGGCGAGACGCAGAGCGAAGCCTTCCTGGCGAAGAACCCCAACGGCAAGATTCCGGTGCTGGAGCTGGACGACGGCACCTGCCTGTGGGAGTCCAATGCCATTCTCAACTTCCTTGCCGACAGCAGCGAGTTTCTGCCCAGCGAGCCGCGCCTGCGTACTCAGGTGCTGCAGTGGCAGTTCTTCGAGCAGTACAGCCATGAGCCTTATGTCGCGGTGGCGCGCTTCATCCAGCTCTACCAGGGGATGCCCGAGGAACGGCGCGAGGAGCACGCGCGCTGCCTGAAGCTCGGCTACAAGGCGCTCAAGGTCATGGAGAGGCAGCTCGAACGCACGCCCTACCTGGTCGGTGAGCACTACTCCATCGCCGATATCGCGCTCTATGCCTATACCCATGTCGCGGACGAAGGCGGCTTCAGCCTCGAAGCCTTCCCGGCGGTGCGTGCCTGGCTCGATCGCGTGGCCAGCCACCCGCATCACGTGACGATGCTGGGCTGAGCGGGGAAGTATGCTGGTAGGTTCACCGCTCTGGTCTAGCAGACTGTTGAAAAACTACCTGCGTTGCCATTGCAGCGTTAAAAACAGGCTCAAAATGCTCATTTACAGCTCGTAAACTCCGCTTTTTCGCCTGTTTCCGTCTTGCACTGGCTGCCTCGCCTACGTTTTTCAACGGCCTGCTAGAGTTTGGCGGTAGCTCGCAGAGGGACCGCCATGTCGGACGGAAGTCGAAAACTGAGCCTGGGTGCGCTCACCGCGCTGGTGGTGGGCTCGATGGTGGGTGGCGGGATCTTCTCGCTGCCGCAGAACATCGCCGCCCGGGCGGATGTCGGTGCGGTGCTGATCGGCTGGGGAATCACGGCGGTGGGCATGCTGGCGCTCGCGTTCGTGTTCCAGGGCCTGGCCAATCGCAAGCCGGAGCTGGACGGTGGCGTATACGTCTATGCCAAAGCCGGTCTGGGCGATTACATGGGGTTCTCCTCGGCCTGGGGCTACTGGATCAGCGCCTGGCTGGGCAACGTCGGTTACTTCGTGCTGCTGTTCTCGACGCTGGGCTATTTCTTCCCGGCCTTCGGCGAGGGCAATACGCCCCTGGCCATCGGCTGCGCCTCGGTGTTGCTGTGGTGCGTGCATGCCCTGGTGCTGCGCGGGATCAGGGAGGCTGCGCTGATCAACCTGGTCACCACCGTGGCCAAGCTGGTGCCGATCCTGCTGTTCATCGTCATCGTCGGCCTGGCGTTCGATCGCGACGTCTTCACGCGGGATATCTGGGGGCGCAGCAACCCGCAGTTCGGTAGCGTGCTGGAGCAGGTGCGCAACATGATGCTGGTCACCGTGTTCGTGTTCATCGGTATCGAGGGGGCCAGCGTGTATTCCTCGCGTGCCGAACGGCGCAGGGATGTCGGCACGGCCACGGTGATCGGCTTTCTCGGGGTGCTGGCGTTGCTGATGCTGGTCAACCTGCTGTCGCTGGGGGTGATGAGCCAGCCCGAGCTGGCCGCGTTGCAGAACCCGTCGATGGCCGGGGTGCTGGAGCATGTGGTGGGGCGCTGGGGCGCGGTGCTGATCAGCGTCGGCCTGGCCGTCTCGCTGCTCGGTGCATTGCTGTCCTGGGCGCTGCTCTGTGCGGAGATCCTCTTCGTCGCGGCGAAGGACGGTACCATGCCGGCCTTCCTGCGCCGGGAGAGCGCCAACAAGGTACCTGCCAACGCACTCTGGCTGACCAACGCGATGATCCAGTTGTTCCTGCTGATCATCCTGTTCGCTCAGGGCACCTACCTGTCGCTGATCTACCTAGCCTCGTCGATGATCCTGGTGCCCTATCTGTGGTCGTCGGTCTATGCGCTGCTGCTGGTGGTGCGTGGCGAGACCTACGGGGCGCAAGCCGCAGTACGGCGCAAGGATCTGCTGGTCGGTCTGCTGGCGATTCTGTATGCCGCCTGGTTGCTGTATGCCGGCGGGGTGAAGTACCTGCTGCTGTCGGCGCTGCTCTACGCGCCGGGCGTGCTGCTGTTCCGGCGGGCCAAGCGCGAACTGGGCCAGGCCTTGTTCCGGCCCCATGAGTGGCTGATCTTCAGCGCGGTGCTGCTGACCGCCGTGGTGGCCGGCTATGGCCTGTACGCCGGGCATTTGACCCTATAGCGCTGGACAAAGCGCCCGGCGTGAGGATAATCCGAACATCGCTTGCTGAACCGGCTGCACGACCTCTATGCGCAAGACCCTGCGTACCGCCCTGATCTGGATGCTGATGTTGGCCTTGCCGACACAGGCCATGGCGGCGCTCGGCATGCAACTTTGCCAGCAGGTTCACCGCAGCAGCGTCATGTCGATGAGCATGACGGAGCATGGCGTGTCCGGCATGGCTCATGGCATGGTCACGGCCGATGCGTCTGACCTGCAGCAGAATGCCGCGCCCGCCGCTGATGGCGGTGTCTGCACCCTGTGCGCCTTCTGCGTCGGTGTCGCCGCGCCCGGCGAGCCGTTCCTGAATCACAGCATCGCGCGAAGCGCCGAGCCGCCCATGGCCTGGCCCGATCGCCTCGTCATCGGCGTCGCCGACACGCCTGAACGCCCCCCGCGTCCTTTTCTCGCCTGAGCCCCCGAGGTTAGCGCCGTAGACCGGTGCTTGTAGCTCATGCGGCCGGTTGGCCGCCCTACGCGAGAACACATCATGAAGTTTCATCCGATTGCCGGATGGTCGCTGGGTGCCTGTGCCCTGGCGCTGCCCGGCGTGCTGCTGGCCGTCCAGCCCGACCCGCTGGATGCCGCTGCCGCAGTGCCGGCACAGGCCTACCAGTCGCCGTTGAGCGACTACCGCACGCACACCGACGAACCCTTGCAGGACTGGCGCGAGGCCAACGACCAGGTCGGTCGTATCGGCGGCTGGCGTACCTACAGCATGGAGGGTTGGGCGCAGCCGGCCGAGTCATCTGCCGAGCCTGCTACGGGAGGTGGTCATGACCATCATTAAACCTCTGGCGCTGCTCTGTGCCCTGTCGCTGCTGGCCGGTTGCGCCAGCTTCAGCGAGGACGGCGGATTCGACGCGGTGCAGCAAGGCGCCGAACGTCAGCTGGACAAGCAGGTGCTCTGGGCGCGCGACGACGCCGGGCGCAGCCAGATCAAGGCGCGCGTCGGTGAACTGCTGGCCGCGCCGTTGGACCTCGACGCGGCGGTGCAGTTGGCCCTGCTCAACAATCGCGGCCTGCAGGCTGCATTCGACGAGCTGGGCATTGGCGAAGCCGAGCGGGTACAGGCCGGGCGCCTGCCCAATCCCGGTTTCTCCTACGGGCGCCTGGAGAAAGGCCGCGAGGTGGAATACGAGCGCGGTCTGCATCTGAACCTGGCGCGGTTGATCGCCTTGCCGATGACCTCGCGTCTCGAAGGCAGGCGCTTCGAGCAGTTGCAGCGCCGCACCAGCCTGGCGGTGGTCGAGCTGGCCAGCGAGACGCGCAAGGCCTGGTACCAGGCGGTCGCGGCGGAGGAGGGGCTGGTCTACGCGCGGCAGGTACTGGGGGCCGCCGAAGCTGGCGCCGAACTGGCCAGGCGGCTGGCGGCGGTCGGCAACTTCAGCAAGTTGCAGCAGGCCGAGCAGCAGGGTTTCTATGCCGAGGCGGGGATCGCCGTACTGCGTGCCGAACAGGCGCGGGTAGCCAGCCGCGAGCGGCTGACCCGGCTGCTCGGGCTGTGGGGCGAGCAGATTGCCTACCGCCTGCCCGAGCGCTTGCCGCCGTTGCCGGATGCGGCGGATGAGCTGCCGGAGGTGGAGCGTCTGGCCATGAGCCAGCGCCAGGACATTCAGGCGATGCGCCTGGACGTCGAACGGCTGGCGCAGAACCTTGGGCTGACGCGCACCACGCGCTTCGTCAACGTGCTGGAGCTGGGCGTGGTCAACAACCGCTCCAACGAGGAACCGACCCAGCGCGGTTACGAGATCAGCGTCGAACTGCCGCTGTTCGACTGGAGTGGCGCCAAGGTGGCGAGGGCCGAAGCGCAGTATCGCCAGGCGCTCAACCGGGCTGCCGAGACGGCGATCAATGCCCGTTCGCAGGTGCGCGAGGCCTACCAGGTCTATCGCAACGCCTTCGAACTGGCGCGCCACTATCGCGTCGAGGTCCTGCCGCTGCGCCAGCGCATGGCCGAGGAAAACCTGCTGCGCTACAACGGCATGTTCATCAGCACCTTCGAGCTGCTTGCCGACGCCCGTCGCCAGGTGCAGGCGGTGGATGGCTATCTGCAGGCGCAGCGCGATTTCTGGCTGGCCCGCGTCGACCTCGACATGGCCCTGCTGGGCACACCCAATCCCTCGCTCGCCGCGGCGCCAGTCGCCAGTGCCGAGCCGGCCGCTGGCGGCCACTGAACAAGGATCTCCTGACATGGTTTCACGACGTGATTTCTTTCTCGGCGCCAGTGCCATCGGTGCGGCGGTCGCCACCTCGGCGGTCAGCCGGGTGTCCCTGGCCGCGTTGCCCGAGCCGGTGCTGCAGGCCAGCGCCGATACCCAGCCGCCCTTGCAGCCGGACAGCGGGCGCCCCTACAACCCGGTGGTGACGCTCAACGGCTGGACGCTGCCGTGGCGCATGAACAACGGCGTCAAGGAGTTCCACCTGGTCGCCGAACCGGTGGTGCGCGAGCTGGCGCCCGGCTACAAGGCTCACCTGTGGGGCTACAACGGCCAGTCACCGGGGCCGACCATCGAGGTGGTGGAGGGCGACCGGGTACGCATCTTCGTCACCAACAAGCTGCCCGAGCACACCAGCATCCATTGGCATGGCCAGCGCCTGCCCAACGGCATGGACGGCGTTTCGGGCCTGACCCAGCCGGCGATCCCGGTGGGCAAGACGTACGTCTACGAGTTCGTCGCGCGCCGGCCCGGCACCTTCATGTACCACCCGCATGCCGATGAGATGGTGCAGATGGCCATGGGCATGATGGGGGTCTGGGTCACCCATCCCAGGGAGCACCATCCGCTGATCAGTGAGGTGGACCGCGACTATTGCTTCCTGCTCAACGCCTACGACATCGAGCCCGGCGCCTACACGCCGAAGATCATGCAGATGCTCGACTTCAACCTGTGGACCTTCAACAGTCGCGTGTTTCCCGGCATCGATCCGATAGTGGCGCGTCAGGGCGAGCGGGTGCGCCTGCGTGTCGGCAACCTGACCATGACCAACCACCCGATCCATCTGCACGGCCACGAATTCGAGGTGACCGGCACCGACGGCGGGCCGACGCCACTGGCTTCGCGCTGGCCGGAAGTGACCGCCGACGTGGCGGTGGGGCAGATGCGCCAGGTGGAGTTCATCGCCAACGAGGAGGGCGACTGGGCACTGCATTGCCACAAGAGCCACCACACCATGAATGCCATGGGCCACGACGTGCCGACGCTGGTTGGCGTCGATCACCGCGACATGACCGGCAAGATCGCCAGGCTGGTGCCCGACTACATGGTGATGGGCGAGCGCGGCATGGCCGACATGGCGGAGATGCCGATGCCGCTGCCGGACAACACCGTGCCGATGATGACCGGTGACGGGCCCTTCGGCTCGGTGGAGATGGGCGGCATGTTCACCTTGCTCAAGGTGCGCAAGGAACAGGCCGCTGGTGATTACCGCAATCCGGGCTGGTTCAGGCATCCGCCTGGTTCGCAGGCCTACGAGTGGACAGGCGCCCTGGCCGAGCCGAGCCGCACGCATGACGGCGGCGGCCAGTCGATGCCGCTCGAGCGGCCGGTCGAGGCGCCGGTGGACGTGCAGGTACGCAAACCCGGTGGCCATGCCGGGCATTGAAAACACGCCGGGCTGCCACGCGCGGCCCGATCAGCAGACCAATCGAGGAACATCCTGAATGAAAACCCTATCGCTTCTTGCCCTGACCCTGACGCTGGGTGGCGTCCTGAATAGCCCGTTGGCACTTGCCCACGGCGAAGCCCATGGCACTCACGATGCCGCGGCGATGCCGATGGAGCAAAAGCCCTGGGGCATCGCTGGCAGCGCTGCACAGGTCGACCGCAGCATCGACATCCGCATGGGCGACCAGATGCGTTTCACACCGGATCGCCTGCAGGTCAGGCAGGGCGAGACCATCCGTTTCGTTCATCACAACGACGGTCAGTTGCTGCATGAGTTCGTCATCGGCACCCGGGCCGAGCTGGATCAGCATGCCGCGATGATGGCCAGGTTTCCCGGCATGGAGCACGACGAGCCCTACATGGCGCATGTCGCGCCCGGGCAGACCGGCGAGATGATCTGGACGTTCAACCGTGCAGGCGAGTTCGACTTCGCCTGCCTGATCGCCGGCCACTACCAGGCCGGCATGACTGGCCGCATCCAGGTGCTGGCCGAATGACCTGCTGGAGGAATGCACGTATGAAGAGCACATTGATGATCACGGCCCTGGCCACCCTGTTCAGCCTGCCGCTGCAGGCTGCCGAACCCGCGCCGCTGAGCCAGGGCGAGGTGCGCAAGGTGGATCTTGCAGCGCAGAAGATCACCCTGCGTCACGGCCCCATCGCCAGCGTCGGCATGCCGCCGATGACCATGGTGTTCGAGGTGGGCGAGCCGAAATTGCTGGAAGGCGTTTCAGGCGGGGAGAAGGTGAGCTTTCAGGTGGAGCAGCGGGGGAGCCGCTACGTCGTCACCGAGTTGCATGTGCTGCAGTAAGCTGAAACAGGCCGGCCCGGCATTACGTCCGGGCCGGCAGACAATCAGTTCAGCGCATCGCTCAGCGCCTTGGCAGGTACCAGCTTGACCACTTTCTTGGCCGCGATCTCGATGCTCTTGCCGGTCTGCGGGTTGCGGCCGGTGCGGGCCGGGCGCTCGCTCACCTTCAGTTTGCCGATGCCAGGAAGGGTGATCTCACCGTCGTTTTCCAGCGCGTCGCCGACAATTTCGCCCAGCTGATCGATCAGGGTGCGGACAGTGGCTTTCGGCAGGGAAACGGCCTCGGCCAGGTCGCTGATCAGTTGGTCTTTGGTGATTGCCATGATGTAACTCCGTTTGCAGGTGAGAGGTTCGGTGCGCTGGGTCGTGCCCGGGCAGCCGAAAACGAGGGAAAGCTAGCACAAAAGGTACAGCCCGGGAGTGCCGTGGCAGACACTTCCGATAGGGCTTAGTGTCGCAGCGGGGCGGGTGGTTCCGGGTGGCGGATAAAAAAGCCGGGACCCTGGTCGGAATGCTGTCCACATAAAAGGTGGTCGGACGCGAGTCCCCTCGCCCCGTTGGGGAGAGGGTTAGGGCGGGCCGCGTTCGGAGAGGGGGCACTGGCAGCTTTGCGGCATTTTCAGCCCTCTCCCCCAGCCCCTCTCCCATAAATGGGAGAGGGGAGCCAAGCCTGTGCAACCGCATTACGCACCCTGATCGGGCTTAACGAAGTGTTAAGCCTTCGTGCCTAGGCTCACGGCCAGGAAGGCTGACGAATCAATTTTGCCAGCCTCGACTATGCTTGCTCTTACCTGATTGATACTGGAGTGCAATCATGCTGCGTGCCTTCACTGACCTTGGTTTTCGCTGGAAAATTGCCCTGCCCATTCTCCTTCTGGCGGCCCTGTTGGTGGCCATGGGCGTGCTCGGCATGCGTGGCATCACGCAGGTGGCCGATTCCTCGACGACCCTGACCAACCGTTTCCTGCCAGGCATCAGCCTGTTGCTCAATGCCGACCGGGATCTCTACCAGGCGTTCATCGCCGAGCGCAGCATGCTCGACGAGGATTCGGGGAGCCATCTCGAGGAACTGCGCGCCGCGCACACCGAGAACCTGCAGCAGGCCTATGACCGCGTGCACAAGTTCGCGGACATGCAGCCCGGCGGCGAAGCGATGGCGCTGGTCGCCGAGTTCGATCGCGGCTTCGAACTGTGGAAAGCCACCTCCCTGAAAGTATTGCAGCTGGCCGCCAGCAACCCCGAGGAGGCCAGCCACCTCAGCTTCGGTGACAGCGAGGCGCAGTTCGAGGTGATGCGTGGCGCCATCAACAAGCTCGGCGAACTGGAGGACAGCTCCGCCAACGCCGTGGGCACTGCGGCGATCGCCCGTGGTGAAGAACTGGCCTGGCAGCAGGGCATCGTCATTGCCGTGGGGTTGGCCGTCTGCCTGCTGCTGGTCATCGGCTTCCCGTTGCTGGTGACCCGTCCCCTGCACAGCCTGTTGCATCGCATCGAGCAGATCGCCGATGGCGATGGCGACCTGCGCGTGCGCCTCGACGTGTTGTCCAGGGACGAGCTGGGCCAGCTCAGCCATGCCTTCAACCGCTTCCTCGACAAGCTGCAGCCGTTGATCAAGGAAGTGGGGCGGGTCACCGACGAGGTGGCCGACTCGGCGAAGAACCTTGCCGGTCTGGCGGCGGCCAATGACCAGTTGATCAGCAGTGAACATGCGGCGGTCGACCAGGTCAGCACCGCCGCGACGGAAATGAGCACGGCCGTGCATGAGGTGGCGCGCAATGCGCAGAATGCGGCGGATGCAGCGCGCAGTGCCGAGCAACAGTCACGCGAAGGAGCCGAGGTGGTGGGGGCGACCATCGCCTCGATCCGTCAGCTGGCGCAGGAAGTGGAGAGCGCCTCCTCGACCATCCAGACCCTGGAGCAGGAAGCCGCCAACATCGGCGCGGTGCTGGCCGTGATCAAGGGCATCGCCGAGCAAACCAACCTGCTGGCGCTCAACGCCGCCATCGAGGCGGCACGTGCCGGAGAGCAGGGGCGGGGCTTCGCGGTGGTGGCCGACGAGGTCAGGGCATTGGCGGCGCGTACTCAGGAGTCCACCAAGGACATTCAGGGCATGATCGAGCGTCTGCAGGTCGGGGTGCAGAACGCGGTCAAGGCGACCCATACGGGGAGCGAACGGGCACGGCAGAGCGTCGATCAGGCTGCCGGCGTCGACCAGGCGTTGAACGTCACTGGTGAGTCGGTGCAGCGCATCAACGACATGGCCGCGCAGATCGCCACGGCTTGCGAGGAGCAGAGCAGCGTGACCGAGGAGATCGCCCGCAACATCAGCGACATTCGTGACCTCTCCAACGAGGCGGCGCAGACCTCCGAGCAGAGCACGCGGGCCAGCCAGCACCTGTCCGAGCTGTCCCACGGTCTGGCGCAGCTGGTGGGGCGTTTTCGCGTGTGAGAGGGTGCTGCAACGCATCTAAGTGTTTGAACCGGTTGTAACTTTGCGTTTAGTCGTTACAATGGCGCGGCCCGTCGCAATGACGGGCTGCGTGATGGTGGGTCCTGTCGGTCCCCTCGCAACGATTACCTGTGAACCTGGTCAGGCCCGGAAGGGAGCAGCCACAGCGGGAACATCGTGTGCCGGGGTGTGGCTGGCAGGGCTCGCCTCCAATCTGCGATTCCCCATCTCGATCATCTTTTCCTTGGCTTGCATGTGCATCGCCGCCAGGGCTGCCGCCTGCTCGTCACCGCCGTTTTCGTCGCCGTCCATGCGCATTCGTGCGGCATGCGGCGATCGTTGCGCCATGAACGAAAACGCCCGATGCCAATGGCATCGGGCGCTCTGTTGACGGCGCTCTGCTTCAGGCCGTGCGATAGCTCAGTACGCTGTCCTGTTCCTTGAGCGTCTTGCGCAGTTCGGCAGGAATGTTGCCAGCGCGTACGGCCAGTTCGAGGCGGATGTCTTCCAGGCTCTGGGCGAAGGCGTTCTGGTCGTCGAGCTGTGGCTTGGCCAGCACGCGGCTGTAGACGGTACTGTCGCTCTCGTCGAGCAGGGCGAGGATGACGCTGCCGTCCGGCCGTGGGGAGCTGAAGTTGGCACGCAGCGGGGTGAACAGGTGATCGACGAGTTGCTGGTTGGTGAATTCCATGACCTACTCCATCCTGAGATTGGCCAGTTTGGACCTCAGGATGAGCGATAGGTTCAGGCGATGAGCGACTGGCGGGTGCGCTCGATCACCTGTTGCAGCGAGTCGTCGCCGTACTGGCCCGGGTACAGGCGCTGGCTGTACTGGGCAATGCCGGTTTTGTCGACCAGGGTAAAGCTGAAGCTGCCTTTGCGCGCTGCCTGGATACGGCAGTCGAACGGGGCGAAGGCGTGGGTCAGCGTGCTGATGGCTTTCTGAATCTGATGTTGAGTATGCATTTTTCTAAGTGTTTCCTTTAAAGCATGTGCGCTTCGTTGCGCGTGGTGTCGCTCCATGGGGTTGGCCGAAAAGCGGCCATAGCAGTCAACCGATCGGAGCTGTATTAGCACGATAAAGTTCCATTGTTACGGTTCTTCGGCGTGGTCAGTACGTCGGAGGCAGGCGGAGGAACTGCGCCAGTTAACGTGAGTGGCGAGTCGGCCTGATCAGTCAGCAGGTGGGATCGGGGAGGGCGGCTGCGCAGGAATGCGCTAGACGTTGAACCGGGAAACCAGCGGGGAGGCGCGAGGGCCTGGATGACTTGCAGCTTGGTACGAACGGCGCGAATCATACTGTATTGCGCAATAAATGAACAGTACTGTTTCGCAACTCGACAAGGGGCCTTTTCAGTGGCTCGGTTGGCGGATGCAATTTGCCGGTCGCTCCGCTAGGATTAGCCCACTTTTGCTTTCCTCACATGACGGTTTTCCATGAGTTATCAGGTTCTTGCACGTAAATGGCGTCCGCGCTCGTTCCGCGAAATGGTCGGCCAGACCCATGTGCTCAAAGCCCTGATCAATGCCCTGGACAGCCAGCGCCTGCACCACGCCTACCTGTTCACCGGTACCCGTGGGGTGGGCAAGACCACCATTGCGCGGATCATCGCCAAGTGCCTGAACTGCGAGACCGGCATCAGCTCCACGCCCTGCGGGACCTGCTCGGTGTGCCGGGAGATCGACGAGGGGCGCTTCGTCGACCTGATCGAAGTAGACGCCGCCAGTCGTACCAAGGTCGAGGACACCCGCGAGCTGCTCGACAACGTGCAGTATTCGCCGACCCGTGGGCGCTTCAAGGTCTACCTGATCGACGAAGTGCACATGCTCTCCACCAGCTCGTTCAACGCCTTGTTGAAGACCCTGGAAGAGCCGCCACCTCACGTCAAGTTCCTGCTCGCCACCACCGACCCGCAGAAGCTGCCGGTCACCGTGCTGTCGCGCTGCCTGCAGTTCTCCCTGAAGAACATGCCGCCGGAGCGGGTGGTCGAGCACCTGAGCCATGTCCTCAGCGCCGAGAACGTGCCGTTCGAAGACGACGCCCTGTGGCTGCTGGGGCGCGCCGCCGATGGTTCGATGCGCGATGCCATGAGCCTGACTGACCAGGCCATCGCCTTCGGTGAAGGCAAGGTGCTGGCCGCCGATGTGCGTGCCATGCTCGGCACGCTGGATCACGGCCAGGTCTATGGCGTGCTGCACGCGCTGATCGAAGGCGATGCGCGCGCACTGATCGAAGCCGTGCGCCATCTGGCGGAGCAGGGCCCGGACTGGAATGGCGTGCTGGCGGAGATGCTCAACGTGCTGCACCGCGTGGCCATCGCCCAGGCGCTGCCGGACGCGGTGGACAACGGTCAGGGTGACCGCGAGCGCGTGCTGCAGCTGGCCCAGGCCTTGCCTGCCGAGGATGTGCAGTTC
Organism: Pseudomonas sp. REST10; assembly: GCF_029542605.1. NCBI lineage: Bacteria > Pseudomonadati > Pseudomonadota > Gammaproteobacteria > Pseudomonadales > Pseudomonadaceae > Pseudomonas > Pseudomonas sp. REST10. Next base: position 2,331,576 of record NZ_CP035677.1, read on the forward strand.
TACTACCAGATGGGCTTGATCGGCCGTCGCGATCTACCCCTGGCGCCTGAGCCGCGCGGTGGTTTCGAGATGGTCCTGCTGCGCATGCTGGCCTTCCGCCCTGCGGGAGCCGACGATGCTCCCAGGGTCACGCTAAAGCCGTTGGGGATCAGCCAGGCCACTGCTGATTCCCGGACGAACCCAGTGGCCGGCACCGCTATGCCGGCTCCTGTCGTTTCTGCCCCGGCGCCTGCCGCTGCCCCGGTAGCGCCTGCGCCTGCCATGCCGGTGGCCGCCGAGCCTGCTGCCGTGGCACCGGACACGAGCGTTGTGCCGGCCGTGAGTGAAGCTGCGCCGGTTGCGGACGTGCCGGTTGCGGACGTGCCGGTTGCGGATGCGCCGGTAGCGGTCGTTGACACGCCCGAAGCCGCCGCCAGCCTGCCGCCAGAGCCAGAGCCAGAGCCAGAGCCAGAGCCAGAGCCAGAGCCAGAAGCACCCGTCGCGCCTGCCGCCGTCGTCGATCTGCCCTGGGACACCGCCAAGGCGCCAGAAGCTGTTGCCGTTGCCCAGCCCGAAGTCGTGGCAGCGCCGTCGGCGCCTGTCGTGGCGCCGCTGGAGGCCGAGGTCGTGGTCCCGGTCGCCAATGCGATCGTGCAGGCAGAGGCCGACGCTGACGCTGGCGACGATGAACCGCCGCCCGGTGACTACGACTACGTCGAGATGGACGCCGAAACGCTCGACTACGATTTCGGTCAGAGCGAAGCCGCGGCGCCGCAGGTCGAAGAGCCTTTGCCCGCGGCCAAACCCGCCACGGGCCTGGCCGCCGAGTGGCTGTCCCTGTTCCCGCAACTGGGTCTGGGCGGCATGACCGGCAGCATCGCGGCCAACTGTACGCTGATCGAGGCCAACGGCGATGACTGGCTGCTGCACCTGGACCCGGCGCACAGTGCGTTGTTCAATCCGACCCAGCAGCGGCGTCTCAACGATGCCTTGAATCAGCAGCAGGGACGCAGCATCAAGTTGCGTATCGAGCTGTGCAAGCCCGAGCAAGAGACACCGGCCCAGGCGGCGGCCCGTCGCCGTGCCGAGCGCCAGCGCAGTGCCGAGGCCTCGATACAGGCCGATCCACTGGTGCAGCAGATGATCCAGCAGTTCGCCGCCAAGGTGCGCGACGACAGTATCGAACCACTCGACACCTCCCGTTAACACGAACACCCGAGGATACCGACATGATGAAAGGTGGCATGGCAGGCCTGATGAAGCAGGCCCAGCAGATGCAGGAAAAGATGCAGAAGATGCAGGAAGAGCTGGCCAATGCCGAGGTCACCGGCCAGTCCGGTGCCGGCCTGGTCAGCGTGGTGATGACCGGTCGCCATGACGTCAAGCGCATCACCCTGGATGACAGCCTGATGCAGGAAGACAAGGAAGTGCTCGAGGACCTCATCGCCGCGGCCGTCAACGATGCGGTGCGCAAGGTCGAGCAGAACAGCCAGGAGAAGATGTCCGGCATGACGGCCGGCATGCAGCTCCCGCCAGGCTTCAAGATGCCTTTCTGACCGGCCTCGTGCCGTCCAGCCGACGCACATGGCGGCGTTGCAGGCGGACGCGGAACTCGCATGCGCTCCAGCATGCGGCGCTTCCTCGCCCACCTGCGCCTTGCCCCGCGCGTCGTCTGATCACCACGCCTGACATGACGCTCGTGCGCGCAGGGTGGTAGCTGGCCTCAGTGCCTGGCCTGAGGCCATCCGGGCCTGTTGCCTGGCCCGTTTCCCCGGAGCGCATCCGGGCTATCAACCTGTAGGAACACCATGAGCTTCAGTCCTCTGATTCGCCAGCTGATCGACTCCCTGCGCATCCTGCCTGGTGTGGGGCAGAAGACTGCGCAACGCATGGCGCTGCAGTTGCTCGAGCGTGATCGCAGTGGCGGCCAGCGCCTGGCACAGGCACTCAATGCGGCGATGGAAGGGGTGGGGCACTGCAAGCGTTGCCGCAGCCTGAGCGAGGACGACATCTGCCACCTGTGCGCCGACGAGCGTCGCGACGACAGCCTGCTGTGTGTGGTGGAAGGCCCAATGGATGTCTACGCCGTCGAACACACCGGCTATCGCGGGCGCTACTTCGTGCTCAAGGGGCACCTGTCGCCGCTCGATGGCCTGGGGCCGGAAGCCATCGGTATTCCCGAGCTGCTGGAGCGGATCGACGCCGGTGCCTTCAGCGAGGTCATCCTCGCTACCAACCCGACCGTGGAAGGCGAGGCCACGGCGCACTACATCGCGCAGATCCTTACCGGCAAGGGCCTGGTCGCTTCGCGCATCGCCCATGGCATGCCATTGGGGGGCGAGCTGGAGCTGGTCGACGGCGGCACGCTGGCGCACGCACTGGCCGGCCGACGTCCGATCACGCTCTGACCCTTCGCACCCACGCTGCGCGCTGCCCATGGGCCGCGATGTCCTGCACTGTGTCGCGCTGGCGCTCCTGCTCGGGGTGCCGGTTGCGGCCAGCGCGCAGTGCGCGCTCGGCCAGATCCCGGTTTGCCTGGGGCAGAGCTGTCTGTGTGTGCCCAATCCGGCCCGCGTGCGTGAAGATGGCCTGAACCTGGCCGCCACACACCTAGAAGCCTGGCTGCAGCAGTCACGCCAGGCGGCCCTGAGTGCAGGCACCGAGCCGATACCCCTGATGATTCGCGCGCAGCTTGCGCCGTTCTACGATGACGCATTGCTCGACGAGGTGCGCTTTCGCGTGGGCAGCACCGACGCGATGGACGCTGCCAGCGTCATGCTGCGCAACCCGGACGTGCAGGCCGTGACCCTGATCGATGTAGTGGTGTTTCGCAGCGCTGATGCCGCCGGCCAGGATGCTGCCCTCTGGGCGCACGAACTCTGGCACGTACGACAGTATCGCGAGTGGGGCAGCCGCGGATTCGCCCAGCGCTACACCCGTGATTTCGAGGCTGTCGAGGCGCCAGCCTATGCCATGCAGGTACGGATCAGGCGCGCGCTGCGCGAGCAGAAATGAAACGCTCGCTTGAAAACCAAGCAAGCGCTAGGTTAGGGTGGCCAAAACAATAACGGGAGTACCCGCATGGCCGCCCCTCAGTCGTATTTCGATGAATCCCACCAACTGGTTCGCGACTCCGTTCGGCGTTTCGTCGAGCGCGAGATCCTTCCGCACATCGACGACTGGGAAGAGGCCGAGGAGTTTCCCCGCGAGCTGTACCTCAAGGCAGGGGCGGCAGGCATTCTCGGCATCGGCTATCCGGAGCAGTACGGCGGCAGCCACGAAGGTGACGTGTTCGCCAAAGTCGCCGCCAGCGAAGAACTGATGCGCTGTGGCTCGGGTGGCCTGGTGGCGGGGCTCGGCTCCCTGGATATCGGCTTGCCGCCGGTAGTCAAATGGGCCAGGCCGGCCATTCGCGAGCGCGTGGTGCCACAGGTGCTGGCCGGCGAGAAGATCATGGCGCTCGCGGTCACCGAACCGTCCGGTGGTTCCGATGTGGCCAACCTGAAGACCCGTGCCGTGCGCGAAGGCGACCACTACCGCATCAACGGCAGCAAGACCTTCATCACCAGTGGCGTGCGTGCCGACTACTACACGGTGGCGGTGCGCACCGGTGGCGAAGGTTTCGGCGGTGTCAGCCTGCTGCTGGTGGAAAAGGGTACGCCGGGGTTCAGCGTGGGGCGCAAGCTGAAGAAGATGGGCTGGTGGGCGTCGGATACCGCCGAGCTGTTCTTCGACGACTGCAAGGTGCCGGTGGACAACCTGATTGGCGTCGAGAACGCCGGTTTCGCCTGCATCATGGCCAACTTCCAGAGCGAGCGCCTGAGCCTGGCGATCATGGCCAACATGACGGCGCAACTGGCCCTGGACGAATCGATGAAGTGGGCCCGCGAGCGCCAGGCGTTCGGCAAGCCGGTGGGCAAGTTCCAGGTGCTCAAGCATCGCCTGGCCGAGATGGCCACCCAGCTGGAGGTCTCCCGCGAGTTCACCTACCGCCAGGCGGCGCAGATGGCGGCGGGCAGGAGCGTGGTCAAGGAAATCTCCATGGCCAAGAACTTCGCCACCGATATTGCCGATCGCCTGACCTACGATGCGGTACAGATCCTCGGCGGCATGGGCTACATGCGTGAATCGCTGGTCGAACGGCTGTATCGCGACAATCGCATCCTTTCCATCGGCGGTGGCACGCGAGAGATCATGAACGAGATCATCGCCAAGCAGATGGGCCTCTGATCAGGACGCGACCTGGTTCTGCGCCGCCTGGCGCAGGCGTGCGATGTCGCGCTGTGGCGGGTCGCCGAACAGGCGGCTGTACTCGCGGCTGAACTGCGAGGGGCTCTCGTAGCCCACGCGATAGCTGGCCGCCGCCGCTTCCAGGTTGTCGCAGAGCATCAGCCGGCGTGCCTCCTGCAGACGCAGCTGCTTCTGGTACTGCAGCGGGCTGAAGGCCGTGACGGCCTTGAAGCGATGGTGCAGGGTCGAGGGGCTGAGGTTGACCTCGCGGGCCAGCTCCTCGATGCGCAGCGGCTGATCGAAGTTCTTGCGCAACCACTCGATGGCGCGCGAAATGCGCTGGCTCTGGCTGTCGGCCACCACCACCTCATGCAAGCGATGCCCCTGTGGGCTGAGCAGCATGCGGTAGAAAATCTCACGCAGGGCCAGCGGGGCCAGCATGGCGATGTCGCGTGGGGTCTCCAGCAGGCGCAGCAGGCGAATCACCGCATCCAGCAGGCGCGGGTCGAGGCGATCGAGAAACAGCGCCCGTTGCGAGGCCGCGTCGGGTGCCGGGATGGGTGGCATCTCGGTCAGCAGGCTGCTGATCAGCGCCGGGTCGATCTCCAGTGCCAGGCTCAGGTAGGGGGCTTCCGGGCTGGCCTCGATCACCCGGCCGGTGACCGGCAGCACCACCGAGGCCACCAGGTAGTTCAGCGGATCGTAGACATAGAGCTCGTCGCCCAGGCGTATCTCCTTGCGCCCCTGCGCGATGATGCACAGGCAGGGGTCGTAGACCGTCTGCATCGGCAGGCTCGGGGTGGTGGCTCGCGCCAGCTTGAGGCCAGGGATGGCGGTGAGGTGCAGGCCATCCTCCGGGACGAAGCGTTCGACGAGGCGCGCCATTTCATGGCTGAGGTCGGCAAGAGGAGTGTCGAGATTGGTGGCGGTATGGGTGAGTGACTGCATGGCGCTCCTCCAGAAGGTCTGCGAAGACTAGCCAGGTTTTTCAGGCAAGTCATGGGCGCCTGCAGGATTAGGCAAATATTTGCCAGTAATGGGCAAACGCCCCCTGAAACAGAGTGTTTCAGGAATGCCGCCAGTCCTGGCCTGCGATGTGGAGTTGCGGTGGATCGTGCAGTTTTAGGCAATGATCGGCCAGTATCCGGCTAACGCTGCCGTGACCTGGCGGTTAATCTCTGTAGTCATCGCGCCGTGTCCCTGCGTCGCGCGAACGCTTGAAGTAGCTACGCCACCCGCTAAGCGGTGCCCCACGTGTCCGAAGGAGCCCGCCACATGTCCAGCAAATGGCTGATCGCACCACTGACACTCTTGTTGCTCGCCACTGCCTGGCTCGATTCTCGAGCGGGTGGCGAAGCGGTTTTCGCCGATCCGCAAGCCGCGCCCCATGTTCTGCAGCGACAGGCTGCCGATCTGCATTGATCCATTCCAGGAGGTTGCCATGAGCATCGTTCACCGTATGACCATTCGCGCTCGCCACGACCGCGCCGTCCGGTTGAGGCAGTGCCTGGCCCGGCTAGATCAGATCGGCCGGGACATTCCCGGCTGCCAGGGACTGCGGGTCTTGCCGCTGCGTGGCGACCCGCTGACCTGGGAAGTCGAAGGGCAGTGGCGCTCGGCCGCAGCACGAGACGCCTTTCTCGGTAGCGAGTGCCTGCGCCGGGTACTGGCGCAGGCCATAGAGGAGGGGCTTTTCACCCATCTCGAATGCGCGATGGAGCTGCAGCAACAAGTCGCCTGACTTGCCTTTGTGAATTTATCTCTATAGATTTTCATGAAATTAATTATTTTAAATTTCATGAGTCGTCTATGTTCCGCCACGCCCATGAGCACGTCGACAGTTACTACGCCCATAGCTGCAAGGACCGGCTGAGCCATCATCCGCGCCTGCAAGGTGAGGTGCAGTGCGATGTGCTGGTGGTCGGTGCGGGCTTCAGTGGGCTGCACACGGCGCTGCGCCTGGCCGAGGCGGGCCTGCAGGTCATCGTGCTGGAAGCCAGTCGCGTGGCCTGGGCGGCCTCGGGGCGCAATGGCGGCCAGGCGATCCTGGGCTGGTCGTGCGACATGCCGCCACTGGAAAAGGCCCTTGGCATCGAGGGTGCCCGGCGTCTGTGGGACAGCATGGCCTGGGCGGCGAACGAGCTGCGCGAGCTGCCGCAGCGCCATGCGTTCGACTGCGACTACCGCCGTGGCCATCTGTGGACGGCCGTGCTGCCCCGGCGCGTGGCACAGCTGCACGAATGGCAGGAAGAGGCCGCGAGCAAGTGGGGGCACCGCACCCTGCAGTTCGTCTCGCGCGAGCAGATGCCGGAGTGGGTGGCCAGCGAGCGTTACCGTGCCGGGCTCTACGACCCGCAGGCCGGGCACGTCAATCCGCTCAAGCTGGCGCTTGGCCTGGCCGAGGCATTCGTCGCGGCCGGCGGTCGCATCTTCGAGCAGAGTCGTGCGCTGAGCCAGGAAGCGCATGCTGCAGGCTACCGCGTACGCACCGAGCAAGGCAGCGTGCAGGCCAGCAACCTGGTGCTGGCCTGCAACACCTACATCGACCATCTGGAGCCGCGCCTGGCGCGACGCATACTGCCCGTGGGCACCTACCAGATCGCTACCGAGCCGCTGGGGGCGGAGCGTGCCGAGGCGCTGCTGCCGCGCAATGCCTGCGTCACCGACAATCAGTTCGTCCTCGACTACTTCCGCCGCACGCCGGATCACCGGCTGCTGTTCGGCGGTGGCTGCACCTACCTGGGTGGCTTGCCGCAGGACATGGCGGCGGCGACCCGGCCCATTCTCGAGCGTGTCTTCCCGCAGCTGTCAGGCGTGGCCATCGACTTCGCCTGGGGCGGCCATATCGACGTGACCCGCGCGCGCACGCCGGACATCGGCGGGGAGAACGGGCGTTACTGGCTGCAGGGCTTCTCCGGGCATGGCGTGCTGCCGACCCTGGCAGCGGCACGTGCGGTGAGCGACGCCATCCTCGGCAACGAGGATGAGCTGGCGCTGTACCGGCAACTGCGCAATCCCGACTTTCCCTTTGGCGAACGCCTGGCTGCGCCGCTCGAGGCCATCGGCAAGGCCTGGTATCGACTGAGAGACAGCTTCTGAAATGGACAGCCCTGACATGGACAAGAACCTGGAGATGGCCGCGCTGGCGGTTCTCATCCACGACCTGCGCAAGCACAAGAAGGTCACCCTCAATGAGCTGGCCGAGCGTATCGGGCGTTCCGTGGGCTTTCTTTCCCAGGTCGAACGCGGCCTGTCGCGCCCGACGGTCGCAGACCTGACCGCGATCAGCGAAGCCCTCGATGTGCCGACGACCTATTTCTACAGCCTGCCCAAACCCAAGGCACTGGACTGGGTCACCCGGCCGGACGAGCGTCGCACCCTGTACCTGGCGGGCGGCATCACCGACATCATGGCATCACCGACCCTGCAGGGCGCCTTCATGGTCGTCGACAGCCTGCTCGAGCCCGGCGCCAGCAGTGGCGAGCGGCAGATGAGCGACCGCTCGGAGCAGGCCGGCTACGTGCTCGAGGGCCAGCTGACGCTGTGGCTGGGCGAGGACGAAGAGAGCGCCACCCTGTACCCGGGCGATGCCTTCCAGGTCCCGAGCTACGCGCGTTTGCGTTACGCCAACCAGGGCGATACGCCTGCGCGCGTGCTGTGGATCTACACCTGAAACCTTCCCGTTGACCGGAAATGACCATCATGAACGCCACCCGAGTCGAGCTGCTCGACGAAGTCCGCCAATTTCGCCAGGCCCACCCCGAGGTGCGCTTCGTCGACCTGATCTGCCTGGACATTCCCGGGCACTTCTACGGCAAGCGCTATCCCATCGAGATGCTGGAGAAGGTCGCAGCCGGCAGTGCCCTGAAGCTGCCGCAGAACTGCGTGCTGCTTGGTGCCCAGGGCGGGCTCCACGAGATCGGCGACTACTGCTTCCATGATGGTGACCCGGATGCGCCGCGCCGCCTGATTCCCGGCACGCTCAAGCCGGTGACCTGGGAGCGCCAGCCGCTGGGGCAGATGCTGATCAGCTCCGACGGCACCGACGCTCCCATCGAGTTCGAGCCGCGCGAGGTGCTGGCGCGGGTGGTGCAGCGCCTGGCGGCGCGTGGCATCCGTCCGGTGGTGGCGTTCGAACTGGAGTTCTACCTGTTCGACAAGGCGCTCAAGGAAGGCCTGCCGCAATACCCGCGTGATGACCTCAGTGGCGACGCCGACGACCAGCCGAACATGCACATCGAGCGCCTGTCGCGCTTCGCCGAGGTGCTCGACGACATCAGCGAGACCGCGCGCCTGCAGGGCATCGACACCACGGTGATCACCGCCGAGATCGGTCCGGGGCAGTTCGAGATCAACTTCAGCCACAACGCCGACCCGATGCAGGCCGCCGACTGGTCCGCGCTGTTCTGCCGGGTCACGCGGGGCGTGGCCCTGCAGCACGGCCACCGCGCCAGCTTCATGGCCAAGCCCTACCTGCAGTACCCCGGCAGTGGCATGCATGTGCATGTCAGCCTGTATGACGAAGCGGGCGACAACCTGCTGGCGCGCGACGACCAGCGTCCGCTGCGCCATGCCGTGGCCGGCTGCCTGAGCCTGCTGCCGGAGCTGATGCCGATCTACGCGCCGAACCACAACAGCTACCGCCGTTTTGGCGCCCAGGTGAACTCGGCGAGCCAGGCCAGCTGGGGTTTCGAGGACCGCGACGCCTGCGTGCGCATCCCCGAGTCGGACACCCGCAACCTGCGCCTGGAATTCCGTCTGCCTGGTGCCGACGCCAATCCCTATCTGGTCCTGGCGGCGCTGCTGACCAGTATCGAGCAGGGGCTCGACGCCAGGGTCGAGCCCATCGCACCGCTCAACGATGACCGCAGCAGCGGCGTCGATTTCCCCAAGGACATGCTCGACGCCGTGCGCCGCATGCAAGCCAGCGAGCGCGTCGCGGCTGGCCTCGGCAGCGAGTTCGTTATGGTCTATTGCGAGAACAAACGCCAGGATCACCTGGCCTTCATGCACGACATCAGCCCGCGTGAATACCGCTGGTACCTGTGATGTCCCGGATCGAAGGAGGCGACATGAACAACTCGAAAACCGCACACTGGCAGGCCCTGAGCCAGGCCCACCATCTGGCGCCGTTCAGTGACTACAAGCAGCTGGCCGAGAACGGCCCGCGCATCATCACCGAGGCCCGTGGCGTGCACCTGTGGGACAGCGAGGGGCACAAGA
>NZ_CP035677.1:2341018-2630533 GCF_029542605.1 Pseudomonas sp. REST10
TGCCGCCGGACAGCTACTGGCCACGGATCAAGGAGATCCTGGCGAAGTACGACATCCTCTTCGTCGCCGATGAAGTGATCTGCGGCTTCGGCCGTACCGGCGAGTGGTTCGGCAGCCAGTACTACGGTCTGCAGCCCGACCTGATGACCATCGCCAAGGGGCTGACCAGCGGCTACGTGCCGATGGGTGGCCTGATCGTCAGCGACAAGGTGTTCGAGGTGATCGAGGCGCACGGCGATTTCAACCACGGCTTCACCTATTCCGGGCATCCGGTAGCGGCGGCGGTGGGCCTGGAGAACCTGCGCATCCTCAAGGAAGAGGGCATCGTCGAGCGGGTGAGGGCAGAGACTGCGCCCTATCTGCAGAAGCGTCTGCGCGAGCTGGCGGATCACCCGCTGGTGGGCGAAGTGCGCGGTATCGGCATGCTCGGCGCCATCGAACTGGTGCAGGACAAGGCGACGCGCAAGCGTTTCTCCGCTGATGTGGGGGCAGGCATGGTCTGCCGCGGCCACTGCTTTAATAACGGTCTGATCATGCGCGCCGTGGGCGACACCATGATCATCGCGCCGCCGCTGGTGATCAGCCAGGCGGAAGTGGACGAACTGGTGGAAAAAGCACGCAAGTGCCTGGATCTGACCTGGGAGCAGGTGCGCGATCAGGCGTAAGCCCTGCCGTCCTGGTCACGGCAGTGCAGGCCGTGGCCGCCACCCGCTCGACAAAACAAGACCCCGCGACCGGTGACGGTCGCGGGGTCTTTTTTCATGCGCAGGCCGGGCAGAAGCAGGCGTTGCTTCAGAGGGCGTCCTGCAGGTGCTTGCGCAAGGCCACCAGGTCATCGCGCAGGTCGCCCAGCTGGTCGATGTTGAGCCCGGAGGCCTTGAGGATGCACGCCGGCAAGGCCTTGGCCTGCTCGTGCAGGGCACGGCCCTTGTCGGTCAGGTACAGCTGCACGACACGCTCATCCTGGCTGCTGCGCTGGCGCTGCAGCAGGCCTTCGCTCTCCAGGCGCTTGAGCAGCGGCGTCAGCGAGCCGGGATCGGTCAGCATGCGCGCGCTGATCTCGCTGACGGTAATGCCCTCGTTCTCCCACAGCACCAGCATTGCCAGATACTGCGGGTAGGTAAGACCGAGTGCCTGCAGCAATGGCTTGTAGGTCTTGGTCATCATCAGCGAGGTGGAATAGAGGGCGAAGCACAGCTGGTTGTCCAGCATCAGCTCGGCGCAGGGTTCCACTTGGGAGGTCATGGCGTTGGCCTGTGCAAGGGTGGTGGGCAGTGTCGGCGCAAGCGCTGCGGAGCGATCCGCAGCGCTGCAATCAGCCGCAGGAAACGCGGGTGATCACGCGTTGGTCATCGACGTTGAGGTTGAGACGCTGTCTATTGTATTCCAGGGTCACCACGCTGCCCGGTGTCAGTATGCGCGCGGTACTGGCGCCCGCCTGCTGGCGTGCCTGCTCCAGCAGCTCGGGGGTCGCGGTCTCGCCCTTCAGGTGCTCCACCGCCGAGGAGGTGCAGCCCTGGCTGGGGTCGGCAGGGGTTATTGTCGGTTGGGATTTTTCCGCGGTGCTGCTGCAGCCGGCTGCGAGCAGGGCAGTGGCGATGATCAGGCTGAAACGAGTCTTGAGGTTCAACGCGTTGGGCTCCTTTTCCATGGGGGTAGCGGTCATTGCGCGCCTTCTAGGCGCGCCAGACGTTCTTCCAGCGCAGCGATGCGCGCTTCCAGTTCGACCAGGCGATCTTCGTTAGGTGCCGCGGCCTCGCTGCGGCCACTCGGGCGGCTGGCCAGCAGGCTTTCGAGGTCCGCCGGGTCACCCAGCAGATGCATATAGCGGTCCTCGCGCTGGCCCGTCTGGCGCGGCAGCAGCATGGCCAGGCCGCGACCGATCAGGCGTTCCAGCTGGTGCTGGATTTCGGCCACGTCATCGAAGTCGTACATGCGGTTGCTGCGGGTCAGCAGTTCGTTGAGCGTCTGCGGTCCGCGCAGCATGAGCAGGCCGAGCAGCACCGTCTGCGGCTTGACCAGTTCCAGTTGCTTGTCGCAGCGCTGTTCCCAGCGATCCGCCCGGCTGCCCATCTGCAGGTGCACCAGTTGCCGGCCTTCCAGGCTGCGCAGGTAGCGCCCGACTTCGCCGGATTCGAGGTTCATCAGCGGTTCACGGCTGGTCTTCTGGTTGCAGGCCAGTTGCACGGCATTGAGCGTCAGCGGATAGCTTTCCGGGGTGGTCAGCTGCTTCTCGATCAGGCAACCGAGGATGCGGACCTCGATCGCATGCAGGGGGCTTTCGCCAACCAGCGGGGAAGGGGTGTGGGACATGGTGCGGTCCTGGCAGGGATGTTCCGTCTAGGTTAACGGCATACGTGCTCAGCCGACAGGCTTCAATGTGTGTTCGAGCATGTCCAGGCTGGCATCCAGCACCTGCTGGCGCGTGTCCTGGCTGGCCAGCATGCGTGCCAGCAGCAAGCTGCCCAGGCATTGCGCGAGGATCGTCCAGGCCAGTTGCCGGTCGCCGATGATCTCGGCCCAGGTTTCCTGCAGTTGCAGAATCTGCTGCTCGGTGCGCTGCCGGACGCGCTCGTCGGCACGCGCGATCTCGGCGCCCAGGCTTGGCAACACGCAGCCTTTGTCGGGCTGCTCGACATGCGCCAGGCTGAGGTAGGCCGCCAGGCAGCGCTGCAGCTTGTCACGCCCGGCAGCGCCCGGCCCGCCACCCAGGCGCTGCAGGCTTATACGCAGCTCGCGCTCGATCAGCTCGGCGAACAGCTCGTCCTTGCTCGGGAAGTGGCTGTAGAACGCCGCGCCGGTCAGGCCTATGGTTTTCATCAGCGCATCCACGCCGGTCACGGCAAAGCCCTGCTGCTTGGCGATGGCGCCGCTGCTGGCGAGCAGACGTTCGCGGGTTTCGGCCTTGTGTTCGGCGGAATAACGCATGAGAGGCTCCGTGGGTGAGGGTGGCTTGACCTGTCCGGGAGCATAGCATAACGTTCGTTCAGCTAACGATCGTTAGTTAAAAGGAGGAAGCCATGAACGAGAACAAGAAAGTCGCTTTGATCATCGGCGCCGGTGATGCCACCGGCGGCGCCATTGCCCGGCGTTTCGCCCGCGAAGGCTATGTGGCCTGCGTCACCCGGCGTAGCCTGGACAAGTTGCAGCCGTTGCTGGAGCAGATCCGTGACGAGGGCGGCGAAGCCCATGGCTTTGCTTCCGATGCGCGGCGTGAAGAACAGGTGGCCGAACTGGTCGAGCACATCGAGCGGGATATCGGCCCCATCGAGGTGATGGTTTTCAACATCGGCGCCAACGTGCCCTGCAGCATTCTCGATGAAACCGCACGCAAGTATTTCAAGATCTGGGAAATGGCCTGCTTCGCCGGTTTCCTCACCAGCCAGGCGGTGGCCAGGCGCATGGTCGGGCGTGGTCGCGGCACCATTCTCTTCACCGGGGCGACCGCAGGCCTGCGTGGCGCCGCCGGTTTCGCCGCCTTCGCCGGGGCCAAGCACGGCATTCGCGCCCTGGCGCAGAGCATGGCGCGCGAGCTGGGGCCGTTGAACGTTCACGTGGCCCATGTGGTGGTGGACGGGGCGATCGACACGGCCTTCATTCGTGACAGCTTCCCCGAGCTGTATGCCAGGAAGGATCAGGATGGCATCCTCGACCCCGAGCACATCGCCGACAGCTACTGGTTCCTGCACGCCCAGCCTCGCGATGCCTGGACGTTCGAGCTGGACCTGCGGCCGTGGATGGAGCGCTGGTAACCTGTGCAAGCCGATAACCACAACAACGAGCGAGTGAAGCTGATGAGCAAGACGGTGGAGTTCTTCTTCGACCTGGGCAGCCCGGCCTCCTACCTGGCCCATACCCAGCTACCGGCGCTGTGCCGCGACTGTGGCGCTGCGCTGGTCTATCGGCCGATGCTGCTGGGCGGCGTCTTCCAGGCGACCGGCAACGCCTCGCCGGCGATGATTCCGGCCAAGGGGCGTTACATGATTCGCGACCTCGCGCGCTACGCCGAGCGCTACGGCGTGCCGATGCGTTTCAATCCGCATTTTCCGATCAACACCCTGAGCCTCATGCGCCTGCTGGTGGCGGTGCAGCTGCATCAGCCCGAGCGCCTCGACGATGCCCTGCAGGCGCTGTTCCAGGCGACCTGGGTGGATGGCGTGAACATGGGCGACCCGGTCAGGGTCGCGGAAGTGCTGGCGGCGGCCGGCCTCGACGCTGCGGCGTTGCAGCAGCAGATCGGCGAGCCCGCAGTGAAGGAAGCGCTGAAGGCGACCACCGAGGAAGCGGTCAGGCGTGGCGTGTTCGGTGCGCCGACCTGCTTCGTCGGAGACGACATGTACTTCGGCCAGGACCGCCTGGACTTCGTGCGTGAGGCATTGAGTCGCTGAGGCCTGGCACAATGGGCGGATTTTTTCGACGACCCGAGCGAACGATGAACCCCGAAGCGCTGAAACTCCTGGTGACCCGCCGCATGCCGTACGGCAAGTACAAGGACCGGTTGATCGCCGACCTGCCCGGGCACTACCTCAACTGGTTCGCCCGCGAGGGGTTTCCCAAGGGCGAGCTGGGCCAGCTGCTGGCACTGATGCAGGAGATCGATCACAACGGCCTCAAGCCGTTGCTCGATCCGCTGCGCGACCGCAACTAGTCCAGGCCCGCAGCGGGAGCGCCAGGAGACGCTGCGCGGCTGGCGGGCGCCCCGCTCGTGTACGCAGGGCGCGGTCAGTGCCAGTTGCGACCGTGGTCCAGTTTCTGGTCCACCAGCCATTTGCCGTGGGCGATGGAGGCGTGCTGGGCCTTGTCCAGGTCATCCATGAAGGCATAGTCCACCGGCAGCGTCTGGCGCTTGCTGGTGTGGCCGGCAGGATCGGTGATCTGGCAACCGCCGGCCCAGGGCGTGGGCAGGCCGGGGTGCTCCATGACGCTGGCGCGGATGGTGTGGTCGCGGTGGGTGCAGGTGAGTACGCTCATGAGGCCACCTTCTGGATCAAGGTGCCGCCCTCGGTGTCGACGCCGCACCGAGGTTCCAGCCGGGGCCGGTGGCGGCGCCGCGTGGATGAGGGTGCGTCTATTGCCATACCTTAGCGCAGCTGCGGACGCCCCGGGCACTACCCGACAAACGCACAGGGCCGGCAGTGCGCCGGCCCTGTGTTCGCATGCGGCCTGCTATTCGGTCGCTTCGCTGGCCTTGCCGGCATTGCGCGGCCTCGGGGCGAAGCGTGCGGCCAGGCGCATCGACAGGGTGACCAGGCGCTGATACAGCGCCGGCATGCTGCGCTGCATCCAGTCCAGCACATGGGCGTCGGCACCGATGAGGATGCGCCGCTTGTTGGCCAGCACGCCGTTGACGATGACCTTCGCCGCCTGCTCCGGCGTGGTGCGCAGCAACTGGTCGTTGAACTGCTGGCGTGCCTGCTCGGCGGCCTGGCCGGTGACCTTGGCCAGGCTGTCGTTCATGCGGGCAGTCTTGGCAATGTTGGTGCGGATGCCGCCGGGGTGGACGCAGCTGGCGGAAACCCCGCAGTTGGCCATGTCCAGCTCCTGACGCAGCGACTCGGTGAAGCCGCGCACGGCGAACTTGCTGGCGTTGTAGGCGCTCATGCCGGGCTGCGAGAACAGCCCGAAGACGCTGGAAACGTTGATCACATGGCCCTGGCCGGCATTCTTGAGATAGGGCAGGAAGGCCTTGGTGCCGTTGACCACGCCCCAGAAGTTGATGTTCATGATCCACTCGTAGTCGGCGTGGTCGTTTCCTTCCACCGTGCCGCCCTGGGCGACGCCGGCATTGTTGAAGATGGCGTTGACCCGGCCGAACTCGACGACGATCTGCTCCGCCCAGGCTTCGACGGCGGCGCGGTCGGCAACGTCGACGCGCTGCTCGCTGACGGTGACGCCCAGCTTGCGCGCCTGCTCGGCGGTTTCCCTGAGGCCCTCGACGTTGACGTCGGAGAGCGCCAGGTGGCAGCCCTGGCGAGCCAGGTGCCAGGCGAGGGCGCGGCCGATGCCGGAGCCGGCGCCGGTGATGGCGGCTACCTTGTTCTCGAAGGATTTCATGCGCTGACCTCCTGGGTATCGAGGGTGATGGCGTTGCTTTGCGCCGGGTGGGCGGCCTGCTTGCGGCTGAAGTGGTAGGCATGCGGGTCGAAGTGGCGGGTCAGCATGCGATAGCGCCAGGTGAAGCCGGGCCATACCGTGCAGTTGCGTCCGCTGACCGGATGCAGGTACCAGCTCATGCAGCCGCCGGCGTTCCACACGGTGGCGCCGAGGGTGCCCTGGATCTTCCTGTTGAAGGCATCCTGCGCTTCGCGCTTGGGCTCCAGGCTCTGCAGGCGCCCGTCGTCGATCTGGCGCAGCGCACCGAGCACGTAGGTGATCTGCGACTCGATCATGTAGACCATAGAGTTGTGGCCCAGGCCGGTGTTCGGTCCCATCAGGAAGAACAGGTTGGGGAAGCCGGCGGTCATGGTGCCCTTGTAGGCTTCCGGGCCTTCCGGCCAGGTGTCGAGCAGGTCGACGCCGCCACGGCCGAACACCGTACCGCGTGGCAACGGATCGCTGGGGGTGAAGCCGGTGCCGAAGATGATCGCGTCGACGGCGCGTTCCTGGCCGTCGCTGGTGCGCACGCCATGTGGCAGGATTTCCGCGATGCCATCGGTGATCACGTCGACATTGGCCTGGGTCAGCGCCGGGTAGTAGTCATTGGAGATCAGTACCCGCTTGCAGCCCATGGTGTAGTCCGGGGTGACCTTGGCGCGCAGCACCGGGTCCTTGATCTGCTTCTTGATGTACAGCTTGGCGATTCCCTGGGCCATGCGCAGCAGGCGCGGGGCGAAGGCGAAGGCGATCACCCGGCTTTCGAGGATACTGTAGAGGGCGCCGCGCCAGAGTTTCTGCGCCAGCGGGAAGCGCTTGAAGCGGCTGCGCTCGTTGTCGCGGATGGCGCGATCCGGCTTGGGCATGATCCACGGAGCGGTGCGCTGGTAGAGGTCGAGGTGCTCGACCTGCTTCTGGATCTGCGGCACGAACTGAATGGCCGAGGCACCGGTGCCGATCACCGCCACGCGTTTGCCGGAGAGGTCGTAGTCGTGGTTCCACTGCTGCGAGTGGAACACCTCGCCGCTGAAGTTCTCCAGGCCCTTGAGCGCGGGAATCGATGGCGTGGACAAGGCGCCCATCCCCGACACCACGAACTGCGCGCTGTAGCGGTTGCCAGCGCGATCCAGCAGGTGCCACAGCTCGGCCTGCTCGTCCCAGCGGATCTCCACCACCTCGGTGCCGAGCCGGGTCTTGTCCTGCAGGCGATATTTCTCCCAGCAGCCTTCCAGGTAGGCCCTGATTTCCGGCTGTTTGGCGAACATGCGCGTCCAGTTCGGATTCGGTTCGAAGGAGAAGGAGTACAGGTGCGATTGCACGTCGCAGCCGCAGCCTGGGTAATTGTTCACGCGCCAGGTGCCGCCGACGCCGGCCTCCTT
The DNA here is from genome assembly GCF_029542605.1 of Pseudomonas sp. REST10. NCBI lineage: Bacteria > Pseudomonadati > Pseudomonadota > Gammaproteobacteria > Pseudomonadales > Pseudomonadaceae > Pseudomonas > Pseudomonas sp. REST10. The sequence continues at coordinate 2,348,491 of NZ_CP035677.1, forward strand.
TTCGAACAGCAGGAAGTCCTGCTCGCCCTGTTGCCTGAGGCGGATGGCCATGCCGAGGCCGGAAAAGCCGCTGCCGAGGATGGCGATCTTGCAATGGCGGGCAGCGGTAGGGGGTGACACGGGCGCATTCATGGCCGGACTCCTGCTTGTCGTTCTTGTTGGTGTCTACATCTGTATACCAAGGTAGACATGTGTATACTCGGCGGCAAGGCATCGGGCCAGCAAGCCAACTTTAGATAGGGGAAGGGATGCACGACGACGAAGCGCAGGTGCGTGACAAGGCCAGCGAGGCGCCCGGCAAGCGCCTGCTGATGGAGGCGGCGTTACGCCTCACCTCAACCAGCCGCAGCCTCAGCAGCCTGGGGCTGCGCGAACTGGCCCGCGAGGCGGGCCTCAACCCCAATACCTTCTACCGGCACTTTCGTGATGTCGACGATCTCGGCCTGAACGTGATCGGCGAGATCACCCGCTTGCTGCGCCAGCCGTTGCGCGACCTGCGCCGCGAGGCGGCACAGCGCGCGGTCAAGGAGCAGGGGCCGGCACTGCCCAGGCTGCTGGGGATCGACCTGGGGCGTGGGCGGCGCGTCTGTCACGAGACGGTGCAGCTGTTCTTCGACTTCGTTGCCGCGCACCCGGAGGCCTTCATCATCGGTGTCCGCGAACTGCATGGCGCCTCGCCGGTGTTGCGCGAGGCCCTGCGTCGGGTAATGGATGATTTCGCCGACGACATGGCCGCCGACATCGTCGAGTTCAAGCTGCTGCCGGGGATCGTCAGTGCGGCGGCCGTGCGCCAGGTCTCGGGGCTGATCAGTCGCAGTCTGTTCGAGCAGTCGCTGGACTACATCGGCCAGCCGCATCGGCGCGAGGCGATCTGTGCATTGGCCGAGGAGCAGATCGTCATGCTGTTCACCGGTGCCAGCGTGCTGCAGAGCATGGGGCAGCTGCGGCTGGGCTGAGGGACGCCGGCTGCGGTGAGATATGCAGGCTATGGAGGGCTGTTGTAGGAGCGGCTTCAGCCGCGATGCTTTTCGCGGCTGCACACTTGCATAAAAAAGGGCGGCCTGGGCCGCCCTGCAGGGGTATCAGCTGTTGAAGCCGAGGCGCTCGCGCCAGCGGTTCTCCAGCTTCTCGGTGTCGTGATCCTTCGGATGGAAGCCGGGCCGGTAGTAGTCCAGGTAAGGGCCGATCAGCTTGGTGAAGAAACCGTTGCGCGGGCCGAACAGCTTCTTCAGGCCGAAGCCCCAGCTGCGCCAGTTGAACAGCTGACCATCCTTGCGCAGCAGGTGGATCTGGAACCAGCCGATCACGCCGAAGAAGATCACGGTGGTCAGCAGCATCACCAGGGTCCGGGTGAAGTAGCCGCCGTAGACCTTCTGGTAGACGTCGTAGCAGACCGCCTTGTGCTCGTTCTCCTCGATCGCGTGCCACATCCACAGCTGATAGAGCTTGGGGTCGTTCATCTGCGTGGTGAGGTCTTCGCGCTTGAGCAGCTGTTCGGCCATGGTCGCAGTGAAGTGTTCCAGGGCGCAGGTGGCGGCCAGACGATGCTTCTTGGTGCTGAAGCGGGTGACCCATTCCAGCAGTATCTTGATGCGCAGCTCCAGGCGCTCCAGGTCGATATCGTGGGCATTGGCGTAGTCGTTGTACGCCGCGTGCTCCTTGGAGTGCATGGCCTCCTGGCCGATGAAGGCACTGATGTCCTTTTTCAGTTGCGGCTCGCTGACCTGGTCGCGTACCGCCCGTACGCTGTCGACGAAGAACTTCTCGCCGTAGGGAAACAGCGACGACAGGTTGTTCATGAACTGGCTCATGAAGGGGTCGTCGTAGAACCAGTATTTCGGTGTCTCGCTGAAGCTGAAATCCATGCGGCGAACCGGGAAGCTGGATTTCGTTTGGGGCAGGGTGGCGCTGGCGCTCATCGTTCGTGTCCTCTTAAGGGGAGTTGGCGCTCCCGGTTATCGTGCGGCTCCGGGTGACAGCATTCGGGTCGAGGTGCCGGGACCTCGACAGGCCAACTGTGTCATTGAACGATGTAACTATCGGGTGTGGCGGCGCCTGGCGCCGCCAACTTAAGGCGGGTGTGCTGCCAGGCTGCCTGGGGAGGGGCGCGACCCGACGCGAGACGACGGGCGCGCGGTAGCGCGGATCAGGGCGTGTTGCGGCGCAGTTCGGCCACTTCACTGCGCAGGGCGCGCAGTTCGTCGAGAATGGCCTGTTCACGTGCGGCGGCGGCCAGCTCCTCGGCGCTCGGCTCGTGCGTGCTCTGCATGGCGTTGACGATCACCGCGATGAACAGGTTGAGCATCATGAAGGTGGCGACGAGGATGTAGGGCACGAAGAACAGCCAGGCCAGCGGGTGCTGTTCCATGATCGGGCGCACGATGCCCATCGACCAGCTTTCCAGGGTCATCACCTGGAACAGGGTGTACAGGCTGGCGCCGATGTTACCGAACCACTCAGGGAAGCTCGCGCCGAACAGCTGCGTGGCCATCACCGCCGCGACGTAGAACACCAGCCCCATCAGCATGACGATGCTGCCCATGCCGGGCAGCGAGGCGAGCAGGGCCTGCACCACCTTGCGCATGCTCGGGTTGATCGAGACCAGACGCAGCACCCGCAGTACGCGCAGGGCGCGCAATACGGCGAAGGGGCCGCTGGCGGGCACCAGGGCGATGGCCACCACCACGCAGTCGAATACCGCCCAGGGATTGCGCAGCAGGGCGACGCCGTGGGCCGCGAAGCGCAGCGCCAGCTCGATCACGAAGCAGGCGAGGATCAGGCTGTCGAGGATCAGCAGCGGCTTGCCCCAGTCCGCCATGAGCGCCGGCGAGGTCTGCAGGCCGAGAATGGCGGCGTTGATGATGATCAGCAGGGTGACCACGCGTTGTGTGGTCAGGCTGTCCATCCGGGCACCCAGGCGCTTGCGCCAGTCGGGTGATTGGTCGAGTTCGAATGCTTGCATGGTCATTTCAGCGAGAAGGGTCGATGGGTACCCGAGCGTGACCCGCCGCGAGAGGGCGGGTCCGGAGGCTCAATGGTCGTCGAGAGCGAAGGCGGTCAGGGTGAAGGTGGCGATGCCGGCATCCTGGAGTTTCTGCGAACCGCCCAGCTCGGGCAGGTCGATGATGGCGGCGGCCTCGAACACATCGGCGCCCATGCGTCGCACCAGGTTGGCGGCGGCGATCAGGGTACCGCCAGTGGCGATCAGGTCATCGAAGACCAGCACCGAGTCGCCCTCGCAGAGGCTGTCGGCATGCACTTCGAGGAAGGCTTCGCCGTACTCGGTCTGGTAGCCCTCGCTGAGGACATCCGCCGGCAGCTTGCCCTGCTTGCGGAACAGCACCAGCGGCTTGTTCAGCTCGTAGGCGATGATCGAGCCGATCAGGAAGCCACGAGCATCCATGGCGCCGATATGGCTGAACTTGGCTTCGACGTAGCGCTGGATGAAGCTGTCGGCCACCAGGCGCAGCGCGCGTGGCGACTGGAACAGCGGAGTGATGTCGCGGAAGATCACGCCCGGCTTGGGAAAGTCCGGTACCGGGCGGATCAGGGTCTTGATGCTGAATTCGTCGAAAATCATCGTGGGGTCCTGAATGCGTTGAGCCCGCGAGAATCGTGCGAACTCAAACGTCTAGATTGCCGCCAGCCAGGGCGCACAGCTCGATCGGATCGAGAATGTGCACTTCCTTGCCCTCGGCTTCGAGCAGCTTGTTCTGCTGAAAGCGGGTAAATACGCGAGACACCGTCTCGACCGCAAGGCCCAAATAGTTACCAATTTCGTTGCGCGACATGGCCAGACGGAACTGGTTGGCCGAGAAACCGCGTGCGCGGAAACGGGCCGAGAGGTTGACCAGGAACGTCGCGATGCGTTCGTCGGCGGTCTTCTTCGAGAGCAGCAGCATCATCTGCTGATCGTCACGAATCTCGCGGCTCATGATGCGCATCAACTGGCGACGCAGTTGCGGCAGTTGCAGGGCCAGGTCGTCCAGGCGCTCGAAGGGAATCTCGCACACGGAGGTGGTTTCCAGGGCCTGGGCGGAGACCGGGTAGCGCTCGCCATCGACGCCGGACAGGCCGACCAGTTCACTGGGCAGGTGGAAGCCGGTGATCTGCTCCTCGCCGCCATCGCTCAGGCCGAAGGTCTTCAGGGCGCCGGAACGCACCGCGAAAACGGAGCCGAAGGCATCGCCCTGGCGGAACAGGAACTCGCCTTTCTTCAGCGGACGGCCACGCTTGACGATGTCGTCCAGCGCGTCCATGTCCTCCATGTTCAGCGAAATGGGCAGGCACAGGGCAGCCAGGCTGCAATCCTTGCAATGGGCTTGATGTTGCGTACGCAACTTGATGCTCTCGGACATCGTTGGGCTTCCCGATATACACGCAATGCTCGTAAGGGTACCGCAGCGGGGCAGGCAGGGGCTAGCCATCTGAGGCCTGACCGGATGCTCAAGTTTGCCCTGCAGCGGCCGATGCAGACTGTAGCACTATCGTCCAAGGCAGGGAGCAGCGTGATGCGTATCGATATCGGCGGGTCGCTGGGCAATCTCGTCCAGGGTGTTCAGCGACAAAATACCGCAGTGGAACGGAGCCCGGAGGAGGTGCGCGAAGGGCTTCGCGTGAGCCTTTCCAACCTGGGCAAGAGCATGTCGGCGAGCGCCGAGAAGAACAAGGACATCGATGACAGCGACCTGCCCAGGGCGATCAAGGACCTGCTGAAGATGATCCGTGAGCTGCGCGCGCAGATCGCCGAGAAACAGGCGCAGATCGAGGCGCTGATGAGCGATCAGAGCCTCGATCCAGAGGCGAAGCGCCAGCAACTGGAAGGGTTGCAGAGTGAGCTGGCGTCACTCAACGGCGCCCTGACCTCGGCCAATGCCAATCTGATCAAGCTGATCCGTGAGAGCAACCTCACCGAGCAGCAGATGCAGACGGTGGCGAGCCTGTCCGTGGCCTGACTCGCCTGCCAGCGCTCAGGCAGCGCTGGCGCTCGGCGCTTCAGATCACCCGTGAGAAGCGTTGGCGCACCTGGTCGTTCAGGTAGCGGTCGAACAGCATGCACAGCGAGCGCACCAGCAGGCGTCCGGCAGGGCGCACGCGGATGCCGTGTTCGCCCAGTTCGATCAGGCCGTCGTCATGCAGGCGCTGCAGGTCTGGCCAGAGGGCCGCGAAATAGTCGCGGAAGTCGATGGCGTAGGCGTGCTCGATACCGCGGAAATCCAGTTCGAAATGACAGATCAGCTGCTGGATCACCGCGCGGCGCAGGCGGTCGTCTGCGTTGCAATGCAGGCCGCGACGGGTGGCCAGCTGGCCGTTGCCGAGGCTTTGCTGGTAGCTGGCGATGTCGCTGTCGTTCTGGCTGTAGAGGTCGCCGACCTGGCTGATGGCCGACACGCCCAGGCCGATCAGGTCGCAATGGCCGTGGGTGGTGTAGCCCTGGAAGTTGCGCTGCAGGGTGCCTTCTTCCTGGGCAATCGCCAGTTCGTCATCCGGCAGGGCGAAGTGGTCCATACCGATGTAGCGGTAGCCCGCGTTGGCCAGCTGCTCGATGCTGGCCTGGAGCATGGCCAGCTTGTCGGCCGCCGCTGGCAGGTCCTCGCTGTTGATGCGCCGCTGCGGCATGAAGCGCTCGGGCAGGTGAGCGTAGTTGAACACCGAGAGGCGGTCCGGTTGCAGGGCGATCACCTCCGCGACGGTACGGGCGAAGCGCTCCGGCGTCTGCTTGGGCAGGCCGTAGATCAGGTCGATGTTCACCGAGCGGAACTGCAGGGTGCGCGCGGCCTCGATGATGGCGCGGGTTTCTTCCAGCGTCTGCAGGCGATTGACCGCACGCTGCACCTCCGGGTCGAGATCCTGCACGCCCAGGCTGACGCGATTGAAGCCCAGCTCGCGCAGCAGACCCATGGTCGACCAGTCCGCTTCGCGGGGGTCGATCTCGATGCTGTAGTCGCCGGAATCGTCATCCAGCAGGTTGAAATGCTGACGCAGGTGCTGCATCAGCCGGCGCAGCTCGTCGTGGTTGAGAAAGGTGGGCGTGCCGCCGCCGAAGTGCAGCTGTTCGATGACCTGCTCCTTGCCGATGTAGCGGCTGACCATCTCGATCTCGCGCTCGAGCTTCTCCAGGTAGGGCAGGGCGCGGCCACGGTCCTTGGTGATCACCTTGTTGCAGGCGCAGTAGTAGCAGATGTGCGCGCAGAACGGGATGTGCACGTACAGCGACAGCGGGCGGCCGGCCTTGCGGCTGTCACGCAGGGCGTGCAGCAGGTCGAACGGACCGATGTCGTCGTGGAACTGCACGGCAGTCGGGTAGGAGGTGTAGCGTGGGCCGGCGAGATCGTAGCGGCGGATCAGATCGGCGTCCCACTGGATGGCTTCGAGCATGGGAAATAATCCTGGTCAGGCTGTGCGGCCAGTCTAGGGATGCAGCCGGGCGGGCGGCTTGATCTGAATCAAGGGCAGGCGGGGTGTGGTGGGTTGTCGCTGCCGGACCCGGATCGCATCCGGGCCAGGGAAGGGGTCAGTGGCCCATCAGCCAGTGCTGGTGCGGGCCGGGCAGGGTCCAGAGGCCGAACAGGATGACCAGCAGGCCACCCGCCATGCGGATGCCGCGCTGGCGCAGCAGGGCGGTGATGCGTTCGGCGGCGAGGCCGGTGGCCAGCAGGACCGGCCAGGTGCCGAGGCCGAACGCCAGCATCAGCAGGGCGCTGACGCGGGCATCACCCTGGCTGGAGGCCCACAGCAGGGTGCTGTAGACCAGGCCGCAGGGCAGCCAGCCCCACAGGCCGCCGAGCACCAGTGCGCGCGGCAGGCTGCTGACCGGCATGAAGCGGCGGGTGAGCGGCTGGATATGCCGCCACAGGCCACGGCCGAGCGCCTCGATGCGGGTCAGGCCGCTCCACCAGCCGGCCAGGTACAGGCCCATGGCGATCAGCAGCAGGGCCGCCAGGCTGCGCATGACGACCTCGGCGGCGCTGCCGCGCACGGCCCAGCCCGCCAGGCCGAGCAGCAGCCCGGCGGCGCTGTAGCTGAGGATGCGCCCGAGGTTGTAGGCCAGCAGCAGCTGCAGGCGGCGACCGCGTTGTTGGGGGGGAATGGCCAGGGTCAGGGCGCCCATCAGGCCGCCGCACATGCCCAGGCAATGGCCGCCGCCGAGCAGGCCGAGAATCAGGGCTGACACCAGCAGGGGCGCCAGCTCAAGCATCGGGCTTGTCCTGCTTGCTCTGCTCTTCGGCCTGTTCCACGCCCGCCTTGTGCAGCGGGTCTTCGTCATCGAAGAGAATGCTGTGCGCGGGGCCGTCGAGGTCGTCGTACTGGCCGCTGTCCACGGCCCAGAAGAACAGCCAGATGGCGAAGGCGACCAGGGCGATGGCGACGGGGATCAGGATGTAGAGCGCGGGCATGCGGTCTCCGTGGGGCGTATGGGTAGGCACGCACAGCGCCGAGCGAGCGCGGTTCGTGCCTAGCTGTTCGGGCTGCGGCTCAGGCGCAGGGCATTGAGCACGACCAGCAGTGAGCTGAACGACATGCCGACCGCCGCCCAGATGGGGGTGATCCAGCCGAGCGCGGCGAAGGGCAGGACCATGCCATTGTACAGCGTTGCCCAGCACAGGTTCTCGATGATGATCCGTCGCGTGCGCCTGGCCATGGCCAGACCCTGTACCAGGCTGCCCAGACGGTTGGACAGCAGGACCGCATCGGCGCTGGTCTTGGCCAGGTCGGAGGCCGAGCCCATGGCCACGCTGATATCGGCTGCCGCCAGGACCGGCACGTCGTTGACGCCATCGCCGAGCATCAGCACACGGCGCCCCGCGCCGTGCAGCTGCTTGAGCACTGCCAGCTTGGCGTCCGGCGTCAGGCCGCCACGGGCGTCCTCGATACCGAGCTGGTGTGCTACCTCGGCGACCATCGGCGAGCTGTCGCCCGACAGCAGGTGGATGTGCCAGCCACGCGCGCGGGCGGCGGCGATCAGCTCGGGAGCGTCGTCGCGCAGGCGGTCGTCGAGGACGAACCAGGCCAGTGGCCCCTGTTCGTCGCCCAGCAGCAACCACTGGCCGTGCTCTCCGGCAATCTCCGGTACCTCCTGGCCGCTCAGCGCGCAGACGAAGCGGGCCTCGCCGATGCGCAGCAGACGGCCGTCGACGCTGCCCTGCAGGCCCAGGCCCGGATGGCTGTCGACCGCATCGGCGGCCCGTGGTGCCTGGCCGAAGGCGCGGGCGATGGGGTGCTCGGAGCGGTTTTCCAGGGCGGCGGCCAGCGCCAGGCAGTTGTCCTGATCCAGTTCGCGCAGCGGATAGATGGCGCTCAGGGTGAGGCGTCCCTCGGTGAGCGTGCCGGTCTTGTCCAGCACCAGCGTGTCGATATGGTTGAGCCCTTCGAGGACATGGCCACGGGTCAGCAGCATGCCCAGCTTGTGCAGGCTGCCGGTCGCGGTGGTCAGCGCCGTCGGTGTGGCCAGGGCCAGTGCGCAGGGGCAGGTGGCGACCAGCAGGGCGAGCACGACCCAGAAGGCGCGACTGGAGTCGATTTCCCACCAGATGCAACCGACCAGGGCGGCGGCCAGCAGGATGAACAGCAGAAACCACTGCGAAACGCGATCGGCGATCTCCGCCAGGCGCGGTTTCTCGCTCTGCGCACGTTCGAGCAGGCGGACGATGGCGGACAGCCGCGTGGCATCGCCCAGGGCCTGGACTTCCACGGTCAGCGGGCCTTCGACGTTCAGGGTGCCGGCGGTGACGCTGTCGCCGATAGCGCGCGCCTGCGGCAGGTATTCGCCGGTCAGCAGGGATTCGTCGACGCTGGACTGGCCGGCGAGAATGCGCCCGTCGGCAGGCACCAGCGAGCCGGGTTGCACCAGCACCCGTTCGCCGACCTGCAGTTCACTGAGCAGGATGCGCTGGCTCTGGCCGTCATCGGCCAGGCGCAGGCAGGAGGCAGGCAGCAACTGGACCAGTTGTGCGGTCGCCGCAGCGGTTCTCTCGCGCGCACGTCGCTCCAGGTAGCGTCCGGCGAGGAGGAACAGGGCGAACATGCCCACGGCGTCGAAGTACAGCTCGCCGACTCCGGTGACGGTGGACCAGATGCCCGCGACGTAGGCCCCGCCGATCGCCAGGGAGACGGAGATGTCCATGGTCAGGTGGCGGGTGCGCAGGTCGCGCAGGGCGCCGCGGAAGAACTGCCCGCAGCAGTAGAAGACGATGGGGGTGGTGAGGAACAGGCTGGTCCAGCGCAGGATCTTGTCCAGCTCGGGCGTCAGGTCGACGTTGAATTCCGGCCAGGTGGCCATGGCCGCCATCATCACCTGCATCCACAGCAGGCCGGCCACGCCCAGCTCGCGCATGCGCCTGCGGTTCTCCGCTGCCAGCCGCTCGGCGGCCTCGTCCGCGTGCCAGGGGTGAGCGGCATAGCCGATGCGGCGCAACTCGGCGAGCAACTGGCTGAGCGGGATCTGGCTGTCCTGCCAGCGCACCTGCAGGCGGTGGTTGGACAGGTTCAGGTGCGCCTCGGCCACGCCGGGCACGCCACGCAGGTGTTTCTCGATCAGCCAGCCGCAGGCGGCGCAACTGATGCCTTCGATCAGCAGCTGGGTTTCGCTCAGCTCGCCCTCGTGCTGCACGAAGGGCTGTTGCACGTCACTGCGGTCGTACAGCGCCAGCTCGTCGGGCAGGGCCTTGGGCAGGGTCTGCGGGTTGGCGGCGTTTTCGCTGCGGTGGCTGTAGTAGTGCTCGAGGCCGCCGGCGACGATGGCTTCCGCTACGGCCTGGCAGCCGGGGCAGCAGAAGTCACGGGGCTGGCCGAGGACCGTGGCATGGAAATGGCTGCCGGTGGGAACCGGCAGTCCGCAGTGATAGCAGGGCGTAGGGGCGGGCATGATCAGTAGGAGGGATTGTCACCGATCATGATGGCCTTGCCGTCGGCAATGTTCTCTTCCTCGAACAGGCGCCAGCTCTGGCTGCCTTCCTGGCCCAGCAGTTCGACGAAGCGCCGGCCGCTGACCTGGTCGACCATCTGGCCACGGTACTGGCCATCGGCGCCGGGCTGCAGAATGACGCGACGATCGCGCTCCGGCTGGGTCGGCGAGATCAGGTTGAGGACGATCTGCTGCGGGCGGCTGTTGCCCTCCAGCACCAGGGTCGCGACGCCGGTGGCGCCATCGAGCACCAGCTCGCCGTGGAGTTGCAGGCGCTCGGCCAGTTGCTCGCGCTCCAGCGATTGGTTGATGCCCTTGCCGACGTCGTAGTAGTCATCGGAAATCAGCCCGGGTGGATTGCGCGTGGCCAGCGTGAGCAGGGCAAGGCCCTGCACCACGGAGTAGCCCAGCAGGGCGATGATGAACCAGGGCCAGAACTGCTTGTACCAGGGTTTTGCTGGCGATGGTGCGTGTTCGGTCATGCTCTTTCCGTTGTCAGCGGACGCTTGGGCCGATGAAGCGGCTGTCGGCGTCGTTCTTGATACTGGGGTCATCCGCGGATTGTACGTGGAAGACGATGTTGTTGGCGCTGGAAGGCAGCTTCTCCGGCGCGATGGAGAGTTCCACCGGGAAGGAGTAGACCTCGCCCGCCAGGGCGCGAACCTCGCGCTTGCCTTCGTAGACCAGGCCGTCGAGACCGTCGGCGGTGATCACGTAGGTCATGTCGTGCTGCGCCTTGTTCATGATCTTCAGGGTGTAGACGTTCTCGATGTGGCCGCGCTCGTTCTCGCGGAACAGCACGCGGTCCTTGAGCACGTCCAGCTCGACCAGCGGGCGGTTGGCCACGGCCCAGGCGAACAGGCCGATCATGGCGACGAGCGCGACAGCGTAACCGATCAGGCGCGGGCGCAGCAGGTGGGTCTTGCGTCCGGACAGGTTGTGTTCAGTGGTGTAGCTGATCAGCCCCTTGGGATAGTTCATCTTCTCCATGATGCTGTCGCAGGCGTCGATGCAGGCGGCGCAACCGATGCACTCGATCTGCAGGCCGTCACGGATGTCGATGCCGGTGGGGCAGACGTGCACGCACATCTTGCAGTCGATGCAGTCGCCCAGGCCCTGGGCCTTGTAGTCGGCGTCCTTCTTGCGCGGGCCGCGTGACTCGCCGCGACGCGGATCGTAGGAGACGATCAGGGTGTCCTGGTCGAACATCACGCTCTGGAAGCGCGCGTAGGGACACATGTAGATACATACCTGTTCGCGCAGGTAGCCGGCGTTGCCATAGGTGGCCAGGGTGAAGAAGCCGACCCAGAACAGCGCCCAGCCGCCGGCCTGCAGCGTCAGCAGCTCGGGAATCAGGTCGCGGATGGGGGTGAAGTAGCCGACGAAGGTGATCGCGGTGAGCAGGGACACGCCCAGCCAGATACCGTGCTTGGCCACCTTGCGTGCCAGTTTGTGGCCGCTCATCTGCTGCTTGTCCAGCTTCATGCGCTGGTTGCGGTCACCCTCGGTGACCTTCTCGGCCCACATGAACACCCAGGTGAACACGCTCTGCGGGCAGGTGTAGCCGCACCAGACGCGGCCTGCGAACACGGTGATGAAGAACAGGCCGAAGGCGCAGATGATCAACAGCCAGGACAGCAGCATGAAGTCCTGTGGCCAGTAGGTGGCGCCGAAGATGTGGAACTTGCGCTCCGGCAGGTTCCACCAGACGGCCTGACGGCCTTCCCAGTTCAGCCAGACGGTGCCGAAGAACAGAATGAACAGCAGTGCTCCGCCTGCGCGACGCAGGTTGCGGAACAGGCCGGTGAATGCGCGGGTGTAGATCTTCTCGCGGCTGGCGTACAGATCGACGCTGGCATTCTTGGCGGAAGGAGGGGTGATGTCCTGGACGGGAATCTGTTCGCTCATCAATGCATACCACGGCGGTTGGTTGGCAGCCCGGGCCGATGCGTGCCGGTCAGGGTCAGTTCACGGTGGCTATATGGTACGCCTGAAAGACAACGCCCGGGTGCGACCAGCAGTCGCGACCCGGGCGTTCATTGACCCTTGTCAAAAGAGTCCTTCTACGCTTACTGCTCTTGCGCCTTGTGCGACAGGCTGTAGACGTAAGCGGCCAGCAGGTGGACCTTGTCGTTGCCGAGGAATTCTTCCTGGGCCGGCATCTTGCCGTGACGACCGTAGCGGATGGTCTGCTGCAGTTGCGCGTAGCTGCTGCCGTAGATGAACGCTGCCGGGTTGGTCAGGTTCGGGGCGCCCAGGGCAGGGGTACCCTTGCCGTCGGCGCCGTGGCAGGCGAAGCAGGTACCGGCGAAGACCTTCTGGCCCGCTTCGATGTCGGCTTCGGTGCCTTCCGGCAGCTCACGACCCGCCAGCTGGGTCAGGACGTAGGCGGCGACGTTGCGCACGCCATCTTCGCCGATGACCGGACCCTGAGGCGTCATGGCACCTTCGCGACCCTTGAGGATGGTGGTCTTGATGGTTTCCGGCTCGCCGCCCCAGCGCCATTCGTTGTCGGTCAGGTTGGGGAAGCCGTAGCTGCCCTTGGCATCGGAACCGTGGCACACCGAGCAGTTGGAAGCGAACAGACGACCACCCATTTTCAGGGCTTGCTCGTCCTTGGCCACTTCCTCGATGGGCATGGCAGCGTACTTGGCGAACAGCGGGCCGTATTGCTCGTCGGCGCGCGCCATTTCCTTCTCCCACTGGTGCACGCCGGTCCAGCCCGCGTGACGCATGGAGCCGTCGGCGATCTGTACGCCGGCAGCGAAGGGGGTCTTGCTCTCGCTGTCGACGTAGTCGTAGCCCGGCAGCAGGCCCTTCCAGTTGCCCAGGCCCGGGTAGAGGGCCAGGTAGCCGAGGGCGAAGATGATGGTGGCGACGAACAGCATGAACCACCACTTCGGCAGCGGGTTGTCATACTCCTCGATGCCATCGAAGCTGTGGCCGACGGTTTCGTCGGTCACTTCCTGGCGCTGGCCCTTGCGGGTGCCGAAGATCAGCCAGGTCAGGGCGAAGATGGTGCCCAGGGAGAGGATGGTTACGTACCAACTCCAGAACGTGGTCATTGGTTATTGCTCCTGGAAGAGTCTTGGTCGCGCTTGGTTTCGGGATCATCCGCGAAGGGCAGGTTGGCGGCCTCGTCGAAGCCCGACTTGCGCTTGCTGCTGTAGGCCCAGAGCACCACGCTGATGAAGGCGATGAACACCACCGCCGTGCCGATTCCGCGAATAGTCCCGATATCCATGGCGTCTTACCGTTTGTTCTTGATGGAAGTGCCGAGAACCTGCAGGTACGCGACCAGCGCGTCCATTTCGGTCTTGCCTTTCACGGCATCGCGAGCACCGGCGATATCTTCGTCGGTGTAGGGGATGCCGAAGCCACGCATGACTTCCATCTTCTTCGCGGTGTCCTTGCCATCGAGCTTGTTCTCGACCAGCCAGGGGTAGGCCGGCATCTTCGACTCGGGCACTACGTTGCGCGGGTTGTACAGGTGGGCGCGGTGCCACTCGTCCGAGTAACGGCCGCCGACACGTGCCAGGTCCGGACCGGTACGCTTGGAACCCCACAGGAAGGGGTGGTCCCAGACGCTTTCACCGGCGACGGAGTAGTGGCCGTAGCGCTCGGTCTCGGCGCGGAACGGACGGATCATCTGCGAGTGGCAGCCAACGCAACCGTTGGCGATGTAGATATCACGGCCTTCCAGCTCCAGTGCGGTGTAGGGCTTGAGGCCTTCGACCGGCTCGTTGGTGACGTCCTGGAAGAACAGCGGGACGATCTGGGTCAGGCCACCGATGCTGACGGCAATCACCATCAGCAGCGCCATCAGGCCGATATTCTTCTCGATGATTTCGTGTTTCATCAGTGAGCTACTCCGGCGGGAATCTGCGCAGCCGCATCGTATTCAGCCGGCTTGGCGGCACGCACGGTGCGGTAGGTGTTGTAGGCCATCAGCAGCATGCCGGTGACGAAGAAGGCACCACCGATCATGCGCACGACATAGCCCGCATGGCTGGCTTCCAGCGCTTCGACGAAGGAGTAGGTGAGGGTGCCGTCTTCGTTGACCGCGCGCCACATCAGGCCCTGGGTGATGCCGTTGACCCACATCGAGGCGATGTACAGCACGGTGCCGATGGTGGCCAGCCAGAAGTGCGCGTTGATCAGGCCGATGCTGTGCATCTGCTCGCGACCGAACACCTTCGGAATCAGGTGATACAGCGAGCCGATGGAGATCATCGCTACCCAGCCGAGGGCGCCAGCGTGCACGTGGCCGATGGTCCAGTCGGTGTAGTGGGACAGGGCGTTGACGGTCTTGATGGCCATCATCGGGCCTTCGAAGGTGGACATGCCGTAGAAGGCCAGGGACACCACTAGGAAGCGCAGGATCGGGTCGGTGCGCAGCTTATGCCAGGCGCCGGACAGGCTCATCATGCCGTTGATCATGCCACCCCAGCTCGGCGCCAGCAGGATCACGGACATCGCCATGCCGAGGGACTGGGCCCAGTCCGGCAGTGCGGTGTAGTGCAGGTGGTGCGGGCCGGCCCAGATGTACAGGGTGATCAGCGCCCAGAAGTGCACGATGGACAGGCGATAGGAGTAGATCGGACGCTCGGCCTGCTTGGGTACGAAGTAGTACATCATGCCCAGGAAGCCGGTGGTCAGGAAGAAGCCCACGGCGTTGTGGCCGTACCACCACTGGATCATGGCGTCGGTGGCACCGGCATACATGGAGTAGGACTTGGTCAGGGTGACCGGTACTTCCATGCTGTTGACGATGTGCAGCATCGCGGTGACCAGGATGAAGGCGCCGAAGAACCAGTTGCCCACATAGATGTGCTTGGTCTTGCGCTTCATGATGGTGCCGAAGAACACCAGCAGGTAGGTGACCCAGACCACACCCAGGAGGATGTCGATCGGCCACTCGAGCTCGGCGTATTCCTTGGAGCTGGTGTAGCCCATGGGCAGGGTGATCACCGCCAGGACGATGACCGCTTGCCAACCCCAGAAGGTGAAGGCAGCCAGACCGTCGGAGACCAGACGCGTTTGACAGGTGCGCTGGACCACGTAGTACGAGGTCGCGAAGAGGGCGCATCCGCCGAAAGCGAAGATCACCGCGTTGGTATGCAAGGGACGCAGACGGCCGAAGCTGGTCCACGGCAGGCCCAGGTTGAGTTCTGGCCACACGAGTTGTGCGGCGATGAACACGCCTAGACCCATCCCAATGACCCCCCAGATCACCGTCATAATGGCGAACTGGCGGACCACCTTATAGTTATAAGCAGTCTGACTGATTGCTGTGCTCATGCTAGGGGTTCCACGGTTAATGGAGTTTTATGGGGCAAAAATCGGCGGCAAGTATGGAGAAAGCAGGTAGCCATTGCAACGCAACATGCCGACACGAACGGGGTTTCAGAGCCTTTCAAGGGGACTGCGGGCAGGCCCCGGAGACAGCTCCGGCAGCTTTGGCGCAACCAATTTGCGCAGCGCTAAGAAGGGATCGCCTTGGAGTTGTGTCAGATGGCGACTGAAAGGCAGCTTAGCCCAGATCAAGAAAATTGCAGGGCTATTGGTCGGCAGGTGCGACACTGGGTCGCACAGGTGCTGGGAGGGGCCGGCGACCAGGGGATGATCGCCGGCAAAGCGGGAGTTACTCGTTCTTGCCCTGGCTCAGTTTCAGCACATAGGCCGCCAGCAGGTGGGCCTTGTCGTTACCCAGGAAATCTTCCTGAGGCGGCATGTTGCCACTGCGACCATAGCGGATGGTCTGCTGCAACTGGGCGAAGCTGCTGCCGTAGATGAATGCGCTCGGACGGGTCAGGTCCGGTGCACCCAGGGCAGGGGTGCCCGTGCCGCTGGCGCCGTGGCAGGCGAAGCAGGTGGTGGAGAAGATCTTCTCGCCTGCTGCGACGTCGGCGACTTCACCTTCCGGCAGTTCGCGACCCGCCAGCTGGGTCAGGACGTAGGCGGCAGCGTTGCGCACGCCGTCTTCGCCGATCACCGCACCCTGCGGCGGCATCATGCCGTGACGCCCCTTGAGGATGGTGGTCTTGATGGTCTCCGGCTCGCCGCCCCAGCGCCAGCTGTCGTCGGCCAGGTTGGGGAAGCCGTAGCTGCCCTTGGCGTCGGAACCGTGGCATACCGAGCAGTTGGAGGCGAACAGGCGGCCACCCATCTTCAGGGCTTGCTCGTCCTTGGCCACGTCCTCGATGGGCATGGCGGCGAACTTGGCGAAGATCGGCCCGTACAGCTCATCGGCACGATCCATCTCGCGTTGCCACTGGTTGACCTGGGTCCAGCCGTCCTTGTAACCCGGCAGCAGGCCCTTGAAGTTGCCCAGGCCCGGGTAGAGCAGCAGGTAGGCCGCGCCGAACACCAGGGTGCCGAGGAACAGCATGAACCACCACTTGGGCAGCGGGTTGTCATACTCCTCGATACCATCGAAGGCATGGCCCATGGTCTGCTCGGTCGGGTTCTTGTGCACTTCGCTCTTGCGGGTGGCGAAGATCAGCCAGAACAGCGCGATCAGCGTGCCCACGGTGAGCAGGGTGATGTATAGGCTCCAGAAGGCGGTCATGCTTCGTTACTCCAGACATCGGGCTTGTCGTCGGCGAACGGCAGGTTGGCCGCTGCGTTGAACTCGTCGCGGCGCTCGCCGCTATAGGCCCAGAAGGTGACTGCGGTGAAGGCGATCAGTACCAGCGCGGTACCCAGCCCGCGCAGCGTGCCCACATCGATGAATTCCAACATGGCGCTTACCTCTTGTTCTTCACGGCGGTGCCAAGCACCTGGAGGTAGGCGACCAGCGCGTCCATCTCGCTCTTGCCCTTGACCGCATCACCGGCCCCGGCGATGTCCTCGTCGCTGTAGGGCACGCCAAGGGTGCGCAGGGCACTCATCTTCTTGGCGGTGTCCTGGCCGTCGAGGGTGCTTTCCACCAGCCAGGGGTAGGCCGGCATCTTCGACTCGGGCACGACGTTGCGCGGGTTGTACAGGTGAGCGCGATGCCACTCGTCCGAGTAACGGCCGCCGACGCGGGCCAGGTCCGGACCGGTACGCTTGGAACCCCACAGGAAGGGGTGGTCCCAGACGCTTTCACCGGCGACGGAGTAGTGGCCGTAGCGCTCGGTCTCGGCGCGGAACGGGCGGATCATCTGCGAGTGGCAGCCGACGCAGCCCTCGCGGATGTAGATGTCGCGACCTTCGAGCTGCAGGGCGTTGTAAGGCTTGAGGCCTTCGACCGGCTCGTTGGTGACGTCCTGGAAGAACAGGGGAACGATCTGGGTCAGACCACCGATGCTGACCGCCAGGATCATCACCAGCGCCATCAGGCCGATGTTCTTCTCGAGAATCTCGTGTTTCATCAGTGGGCTCCTTCTACCGAGAACTGCGCAGCGGCTTCCATCTCGGTCGACTCGGCGCTACGCACGGTCAGCCAGACGTTCCAGGCCATCAGCAGCATGCCGCTGAAGAAGATGGCGCCACCGATCACCCGCACCACGAAGCCGACATGGCTGGCTTCCAGCGCTTCGACGAAGGAGTAGGTGAGGGTGCCGTCTTCGTTGACTGCACGCCACATCAGGCCCTGAGTGATGCCGTTGACCCACATCGAGGCGATGTAGAGCACGGTGCCGATGGTGGCCAGCCAGAAGTGGCCGTTGATCAGGCCGATGCTGTGCATCTGCTCGCGACCGAAGACCTTGGGAATCAGGTGATACAGCGAGCCGATCGACACCATGGCGACCCAGCCGAGGGCGCCGGCGTGCACGTGGCCGATGGTCCAGTCGGTGTAGTGGGACAGGGCGTTGACGGTCTTGATGGCCATCATCGGGCCTTCGAAGGTGGACATGCCGTAGAAGGCCAGCGATACCACCAGGAAGCGCAGGATCGGGTCGGTGCGCAGCTTATGCCAGGCGCCGGAGAGGGTCATCATGCCGTTGATCATGCCGCCCCAGCTCGGTGCCAGGAGAATCAGCGACATCACCATGCCGAGGGACTGGGCCCAGTCCGGCAGCGCGGTGTAGTGCAGGTGGTGCGGACCGGCCCAGATGTAGACCGCGATCAGCGCCCAGAAGTGGACGATGGACAG
The DNA here is from genome assembly GCF_029542605.1 of Pseudomonas sp. REST10. Lineage (NCBI taxonomy): Bacteria > Pseudomonadati > Pseudomonadota > Gammaproteobacteria > Pseudomonadales > Pseudomonadaceae > Pseudomonas > Pseudomonas sp. REST10. The sequence goes on from NZ_CP035677.1 coordinate 2,366,478, forward strand.
GCGGTAGGAATAGACCGGACGACCTGCCTGCTTGGGCACGAAGTAGTACATCATCCCCAGGAAGCCAGCGGTCAGGAAGAAGCCCACGGCGTTGTGGCCGTACCACCACTGGATCATCGCATCGGTCGCACCCGCGTACAGCGAGTAGGACTTGGTCAGGGTGACCGGAATCTCCATGTTGTTGACCAGGTGGAGGATCGCCACGGTGAGAATGAAACCGCCGAAGAACCAGTTGCCCACGTAGATGTGGCTGACCTTGCGTTGCATGACGGTGCCGAAGAAGACGATGGCGTAGGACACCCACACGATGGTGATGAGGATATCGATCGGCCACTCGAGCTCGGCGTATTCCTTGGAGCTGGTCCAGCCCAGCGGCAGGCTGATCGCGGCCAGCACGATCACCAGTTGCCAGCCCCAGAAGGTGAAGGCAGCCAGCTTGGGTGCGAACAGCGTGGTTTGGCTGGTGCGTTGCACCGCGTAGTAACTGGTGGCGAACAGTGCGCAGCCACCGAAGGCGAAGATCACCGCATTGGTGTGCAGTGGGCGGAGCCGGCCGAAGCTGGTCCAGGGTAGGTTGAAGTTCAGTTCGGGCCAGGCCAGCTGGGCGGCGATGAATACGCCGAGTCCCATGCCGACGATGCCCCAAACCACCGTCATAATGGCGAACTGGCGAACCACCCTGTAGTTGTAGGCGGAACGGGTTGTTGTGTTCATGTCTGGGCTTCCATCCACGGTTATGGCAGAGCGGCCGACATCCGTGGCACCCCTAGGCATGAGCAGGCCATGAACACCACGGATATCGACGCGAGGCAAGCATGAGCAAAGGGCCATCTGGGTTTATTGACGCCGATCAATGTGAGCAGGGGCAGCCCTGGCTGTGGGACGAACCGCCGCAGGCGGCAACGGCCACTCTGATCCTGGCGCACGGTGCAGGCGCAGCGATGGACAGTCCGTTCATGCAGCGCATGGCGCAGGGGCTCGCCGCGCGCGGCGTGCGCGTGGTGCGCTTCGAGTTCGCCTACATGGCCCAGCGCCGTGTGGATGGACGCAAGCGCCCCCCGAATCCCCAGGCGCAACTGCTGCAGCAATGGCGTGACGTCCATGCCCGGGTGCGCCAACTCGTCGCAGGGCCCCTGGCCATCGGCGGCAAGTCCATGGGCGGGCGCATGGCCAGTCTGCTGGCAGACGAACTGGGGGCGGCTGCCCTGGTTTGCCTGGGCTACCCTTTCTATGCCGCCGGGAAACCGGAAAAGCCCCGTGTCGCCCACCTGGCCGAGCTGCGCACGCCGACGCTGATCGTCCAGGGCGAACGCGATGCGCTGGGTAATCGTGAGGCGGTCGCCGCCTACGCCTTGTCCTCGGCCATCGACCTGCACTGGCTGGCCGCCGCCGACCACGACCTCAAGCCGCTGAAGGCGTCGGGCTACACTCATGAGCAGCACCTCGACACGGCCGTGCAGGTCGTTGCCGAGTTTCTCGCCTCCAGGCAGTGAGGGGGCGCTTCACCCTGGGGCAGTTCATGCCGTCGCCTGCGTGCGAAAGCGATTGCACTTGACCGAGCGGTCACGCAATGTGACGGACAGCTGGCCGCGTCCGGCGTGGAGCGGGTGGTGCAGGCTCTCTGCCTGCATCGCGAGGCGTTCGCCGCTCCTGCGCCACCTAATGGGGCGACAGGTTGTGACGGCAACATTGCGCCGCACCTTGATGGTGCGTGGAGTATTCGATCATTTGCTAGGTTGTTGAAATTAAAGGATTAATAGTGCTGGCTCGGGCCTTGCAGAGGATGCTGCAAGTCCGGGTGACAAGGAGTACGGCATGGCCCGCACCTTTTATGACGAGATGTACGACGCGAGTGGCGCTGTCCGCCCGCACTACCGAGAGTTCGCCCGCTGGCTGGCGGAAACGCCGGACGAGCTGCTGGCCCAGCGCCGGCGCGAAGCCGATCTGTTGTTCCATCGCGCGGGTATCACCTTCACCCTCTACGGCGACGATCAGGGCACCGAGCGGCTGATTCCCTTCGACATCGTTCCACGCGCCATACCCGCCAGCGAGTGGCGCATCGTCGAGCGTGGCTGCATCCAGCGCGTGCAGGCGCTCAACCTGTTCCTCGCCGACCTCTACCACGACCAGCGCATCATCAAGGCGGGCATCATCCCGGCCGAACAGGTGCTGGCCAACGAGGGGTACCAGATGGCCATGCAGGGGCTCGACCTGCATCGCGACATCTACGCGCACATCGCCGGGGTCGACCTGGTGCGCGATGGCGACGGCAGCTACTACGTGCTCGAGGACAACCTGCGTACGCCGAGCGGCGTCAGCTACATGCTCGAAGACCGCAAGATGATGATGCGCCTGTTCCCCGAGTTGTTCGCCGCGCAGCGCGTGGCGCCGGTGGATCACTACCCGAACCTGCTGCTCGACGCGCTGAAGAGCTCCAGCCCGCTGGACAACCCCACGGTCGTGGTGCTGACCCCGGGACGTTTCAACAGCGCCTATTTCGAGCACGCCTTCCTGGCCCGCGAGATGGGCGTGGAGCTGGTGGAGGGGGCGGACCTGTTCGTGCGTGACGACAAGGTCTACATGCGCACCACCGCGGGGGCGCGCCAGGTCGACGTGATCTACCGCCGTCTCGACGACGCCTTCCTCGATCCGCTGGCCTTCAACCCCGAGTCGATGCTCGGCGTCGCCGGGCTGCTGTCGGCCTATCGCGCGCGCAACGTGGTGCTGGCCAACGCCATCGGCACCGGTGTCGCGGACGACAAGTCGGTCTATCCCTTCGTCGGCGACATGATCCGCTTCTACCTGGACGAGGAGCCGATTCTCAAGAACGTGCCGACCTGGCAGTGCCGCAAGCCGGAGGAGCTGTCCCACGTGCTGGCCAACCTGTCCGAGCTGGTGGTCAAGGAAACCCAGGGCTCCGGTGGCTACGGCATGCTGGTCGGGCCGGCGGCGAGCAAGGCCGAGATCGAGACCTTCCGTGCCCGCCTGATCGCCAAGCCGGAGGCCTACATCGCCCAGCCGACGCTGAGCCTGTCGACCTGCCCGACCTTCGTCGAGCGCGGCATCGCACCGCGCCATATCGATCTGCGTCCGTTCGTCCTGACCGGCCGCGAAACCCGCCTGGTGCCTGGCGGCCTGACGCGCGTGGCACTGCGCGAAGGCTCGCTGGTGGTCAACTCGTCGCAAGGCGGCGGGACCAAGGACACCTGGGTGGTGGAGGACTAATCATGCTCAGTCGTACTGCCTCCGATCTGTACTGGATGTCGCGCTACCTGGAGCGTGCCGAGAACCTCGCGCGCATGCTCGACGTCAGCTACTCGCTGTCGCTGATGCCGCAGGACGGCCGTGGCGACGGCCTCGACGAACTGGCCATGCCGCTGCTCATCACCGGCACGCTGGACGAATACCTGGAGCGTCATGGCCCGCTGCATGCCGAGCGCATGCTGCACTTCTTCGCCCTCGATGCGAGCAACCCCGGCAGCATCTACTGCTGCCTGCAGGCGGCGCGCAGCAATGCGCACGCGGTGCGCGGGCGCATCACCGCCGACATGTGGGAGAACATCAACGCCACCTGGCTGGAAATGCGCGGCATCGCCGAGCAGGGGCTGGGGCGTTATGGCATCAGTCGCTTCTGCGAGTGGGTCAAGGAGCGTTCGCACCTGTTCCGTGGCGCCACCTTCGGCACCATCATGCGTGGCGAGGCCTATCGCTTCATCCGCCTGGGCACCTTCATCGAGCGCGCCGACAACACCCTGCGTCTGCTCGATGCGCGCTACGAAATGCTCGGCGAAGAGATCGACGAACTGGAGGAGCGCACGGCGCGCAGTTACTACCAGTGGAGCGCGCTGCTGCGTGCGCTGTCCTCGTTCGAGGCCTTCGCCGAGATCTACCGTGGCTCGCCGCGCACGCGCAAGGTCGCCGAACTGCTGCTGCTGCGTCCGGACGTGCCGCGTTCGCTGCGCGCCTGCATGGAAGAACTCAACCTGATGCTCGCCGGTCTACCGGGGGAGAACGGTCGCCCCGCGCAGCGCCTGGCCGCCGAACTGGATGCGCGCCTGCGCTACACCAGCATCGACGAAGTGCTCGACGAAGGTCTGCACGCCTGGCTGACCGACTTCATCCTGCTGGTGCGCCAGCTGGGCAACACCATCCACACGTCCTATCTGGAGGTCGCATGAGACTTTCGATCAGTCATGACACCACCTACCGTTACGATGATCAGGTGCGCGCGAGTATCCAGTACCTGCGCCTGACCCCGCATGACAGCGAGCGACAGCAGGTGCTCAGCTGGCAGCTCGATCTGCCGCGCCCGGTGCATGCGCAGATCGATCCGTACGGCAACATCCTGCATGTGCTGACCCTGGACGAGCCGCACGAGGCCATCGTCATCGGCGCCCGGGGCCAGGTGGAGATCGACGAGACGTGCGAGGCCGAGCACGAGCAGCAGTCGGCGTTGCCGTTCCTGCGCTTCACCCGCCTGACCCAGGCGGATGACGCCATTCGCGAGTTCGCCGCGCAGCACGCCAGGGCGCACAGCGACCGCAACGGCCTGATCGACCTGATGCATGCGCTCAATGCCCATATCGTCTATCAGCCGGGCGTCACCGAAGTGGATACCAGTGCTGCCGAGGCCTTCGCCGGCCGTCGCGGTGTCTGCCAGGACCACACCCATGCCTTCCTCGCCTGTGCTCGCAGCCTGGGGGTGCCGGCGCGCTACGTGTCGGGCTACCTCTACACGGACGATGCCGAGCACCTGGCCAGCCATGCCTGGGCCGAGGCCTGGGTTGGCGATGCCTGGTACAGCTTCGACGTGACCAACTGCCTGGCACGCCCGGGGCGTCACCTGAAGCTGGCGGTCGGCCTGGACTACCTCGATGCCTGCCCGGTGCGCGGCATGCGCCGTGGCGGTGGTTGCGAGCAGATGCATGCGCAGGTGCAGGTCGCGCCGTTGCTGCAGGTGCGCCAGCAGTAGGGTCGTTCAGCCGCGCGACGCGCGCAGCAGCGGCCAGGCTGCCAGCGTCAGCAGGGCCGCCACGCCCCACACCAGCGGCCAGTCACCGTGGCGCAGGCCGGCGGCGACCAGCGTCGGGGTGAGGAACATGCCGACGAACACCAGGGTGTTGGCCATGCCCAGCACCGTGCCCGCACGGGCCACGCCGGCCTGGCTGGCCAGTTCGGTATAGGCCACGCCATGCCATGCCGAGATCAGGATGCCGCAGCCGATCAGCAGCGCCAGCACCAGCGCCGGGGGCAGCATCTGCCGCGTCAGCAGGGCGGTGGCACCGGCCAGTAGCAGGTAGGCCGCAGCGGCCGCCAGCACGCAGCGCCACAGGTACAGATGACGATTGCCGTTGCGGTCGCTCCAGCGCCCGCTCAGCACGCGTGCGACGGCGGCACCGAGCTGCAGGGTGGCCAGGCTGGCGCTGACCATGAGCAGGCTGCCGCCGAGCTGCTCATGTATGAACACCGCGCCGAAGCTGAGGATCACGAACTGCGGCATGCACAGCACGCCGATACCCAGCGCCAGGCGCCACAGCGGCGCTTCGCTCCAGGCCGGGCGCAGGGCGCGGCGCTCGGGTTCCGCCTGGGCCTGGCCGGGAGCCTCGTGCAGCCAGCGCCAGGTCAGGTAGCCGGCCAGCGCGCAGAGCCCGGCGAGCAGGCCGAACACCAGGCTGAACCCCTGCTGGCGCGCCAGTGACGGCAGCACGCAGGCCCCCAGCAGGCCGCCCAGGGGCACGGCGGTCTGGCGGATGCTCATGGCCAGCCCGCGTTCGCCGGGGCCGAACCAGGCCATCACCGCGCGACCGCTGGCGGCGTTCACGCTACCGCCGGCCAGCCCGGCGAGCGTCAGGCCGGCGCACAGGCGTATCAGGGCGCCATCACCCGGCTGCCCGCCGATGGCCAGGCCAAGCAGCGCCAGGCCAGTCACCAGCAGGCCGCAGAGCAGCACCGGGCGGTCGCCCCAGCGGTCGGTCAGCATGCCCCAGGGCAACTCGCTCAGAGCCAGTCCCAGACCCATGCTGCCGAAGACCCAGGCCAGTTCGGCATGGCCGAAGCCGTAGTCGCTGCTCAGGCTCAGTGCCGTGGTCGGCAGGCCGGCGGTAGCGGCAATCAGCGCGGCGTTGGCGACGAAACCGGCGATCAGCACCTTCCAGCGCTGGCTCAGCGGCGGGGCCTGTGGCGGACAGGTGGTGGCGGTGGGAGCGGGCATGTTCATGATCGGTTCTCGCTGCACATGCGCAGGCCGGATGCCTCGCGCTTGAGGTCTGGCAGTGTGCGAGAGAGAATCCGTGCTGAAAATCGGATAATTTCCAACTGTTGATTCCAAAAAACGGGAGTGTCATGCGCCTGACCAACTTCGACATGGACGCCCTGCGCACCTTCGTTACCGGGGTCGAACTGGGCAGCTTCGCTCGCGCCGCGCAGCGCCTGGGGCGCTCGACCTCGGCCACCAGCGCACAGCTGCGCAAGCTCGAGAGTCAGGCCGATGCCTTGCTGCTGCGTCGCGCGGGGCGCGGCCTGGCGCTGACCGACAGCGGCGAGCTGATGCTGGCTTACGCCCGACGCCTGCTGGCCCTCAATGACGAGGCCTGTGCCGCGCTGCACAGCGGCCGGCTCGGTGGTGAGGTGCGTCTGGGTCTGCAGGAAGACTTCGGCGAAATCCTCCTGCCGGAGGTGCTCGGCCGCTTTGCGCGCTTGCATCCACGGGTGCGCATCGAGGTGCGGGTGGCGCGCAACGCCGAGTTGCTCGAGGCGCTCGCCGCTGGTGGGCTCGACCTGGCGCTGGTCTGGGGGGGCGATCCTGCTGCGCCGGGGCGCGAGCTCCTGGGCCGGGTGCAGATGTGCTGGATCGGCGACGCCGAGGTACTGGCCCGCTGGCGCGAACAGGCGGGCGAACCGTTACCGCTGCTGTGCTTCGAGGCGCCATGCCTGTTCCGTTCCGAGCCATGTGCGGCGCTGGATCGTGCCGGTTTGCCCTGGCGCGTGGCGTTTTCCAGCGCCAACCTGGGTGGCCTGTGGGCCGCCGCGCGTGCGCGCCTGGGCATCACCGTGCGTACGGCGCTGTGCCTGCCGGCCGGTGTCGAGGTCCTGCCGAGCGGCAGCAGCGGCTTACCGCCGCTGCCGACTCTGGAGCTGGCCCTGCACCGCGCCGAGGCGCAGCCGAGCGAGCCGGTGCAGTTGCTGCAGAGCCTGATTCGCGAGGCGCTGGAGGAGAGCCTGCCGCGCTAGCCCGGCGGCGGGAGCTTGCGCGTGGCCATGTGTTGCAGGTAGGCGATCAGCTGCTGCAGCTGCGTGGCGTCGAGCACCTGCTCGGAGAAGCCGGGCATGCGTGCCTGTGGCCAGCGCCGCAGGCTTTGCGGGTCACGGATGTACTGGCGCAGGAAGTCGCCGGTGAAGTACTCGGTGGGGTTGTAGGGGATATTCAGATCGGGGCCGAACGCGGAGTCACCGGCGCCATTGAGGCGGTGGCAGGCCATGCAGTTCTTCTGGAACAGGGCGAAGCCGGCCTGCACCTCGCTGCTCGCGTCACCGGCCGGGAGCAGGGCGGGGAAGCGTTGCTCCACCGCCGCGAGCTGGCGAATCCTGACGACCTGGAAGGGCCACTGCTCGGGGCTGATCTGGCTGGCGTGCGGGTCGGTCCAGACCAGGTAGAATGGCCCCGCGCTGGCCTTGCCCTGGGCCAGCGGTGGCCACGGCTCGTCCGGGTCTTCGATGGCCAGCCAGGCCTTGGCCCCTTCGTCGGCCAGCAGCAGGGCGGCCGGAAGCTCGGCGGCGAAGCCGTCCGATGCCACCGCCTGCAGGTGATCGCCCGCCGTCACGCCCTCGAGCAGCGCGCGGATCGGGACCGCACGGTAGCGCATGGGGCGCTTGTAGCTGACGTCGTCGGCGATCTCGATGTCGCGGGCCTGAGGGTGGTGCAACAGTTCGCTGCTGCTCCAGCTGCGCGTGCCAGCGTTCAGTTGCGCGGCGAACTCGCCAGCCTGCAGCGAGAGGGAACAGCCAAGAAGCATCAGGCTGACCAGCAGCCCCCTCATTCGCCGCGCTCCAGGAGCGGCAGCAGGTCGTCATACGCGCCTGCATTGATCACCCGGCTGTAGCCCAGTGCCTGCAGCTTGTCCTGCGCGAATGAGGAGCGCCGCCCGCTGCGGCAGTACAGCACCAGCGGGCGGTCCTTGTCGGGGGCCACGCTGGCGATGCGTTCCGCGATCCGATCATGTTCGAGGTTGATAGCGCCGGGCAGGGCGCCGTCGGCGAATTCCTCGGCGCTGCGCACGTCGATCAGCAGGCTGTCTTCGTCTTGCAGCGTCTCGAGTGCGGCAGCCTGGTCCACTTCCGCGGCGTGGGCGCCGGCAAGGGTGAACAGGCCGGTAAGGAAGAGAATGGCGAGGCGCATGTCTGGCTCCGGGGCTGGCGAGGGATCGAACTATCTTTGCCCGATGCGGGCGCGCCGTCCAGACGGGGTGTCAGCAGGTCATGGGAAAGCACCCGCCCTGTGCCGAGCGCACCACGGCGTCTGCACAGCAGCGGGGTCGTTGAGGGGTCAGCTGACCAGACGGGTCAGGTTGGGAAGGATCAGTATGACCGCCGTGGCGAAGAGAATGACGCCAGCCTGACGGTATTTCGGCTGCTTGTTCATGGCCATATGCCTCTTGTTGTTATGGGCGTCGTGTCGGACGCCTGCCGGTCTGCCTGGCGAGCTGCTGCCTGGGCGTAGTTCCATCGACCGCCCCGGCATGACCCAGCGACGGTTCCCTGCACCGGTTTTCGTCAAGGTGCATGACTAACTCTAGGGCTGCAGTCAGCGCTTTCTTAGATGACTTGGTTGCTAATGGCTGGCTGCTAGGAAACACGCGCTATGACGCGCGCCAGGCGCGCAGGCCGCATGCCTTGTGGCAGACAGGTTGCTCGGGCCCATGTGGCCGTTGACGAACAAACGACCGTTCGTCTGAGCTCAGTGGTCAATGGCGCTGAGCGCTTCGGTCATTGAGCGCTGGCCTCGTGGCGCTAAGGTAGGGACGCTCAAACAAGAACCGGCGCGGCGCCGTGATCGCCAGCGCCGCATGACCTTCCGAGGATGCCATGACCGAAGCTTATATTTTCGACGCGGTGCGCACGCCGCGTGGCAAGGGCAAGAAGGACGGCGCGCTGTACAGCGTCAAGCCCGTCCAGCTGGTCGCCGGCCTGCTGACTGCCCTGCAAGCCCGTAACGATCTGGATACCAGCCAGGTGGACGACATCGTGCTGGGCTGCGTGACGCCGGTAGGCGACCAGGGCGCCGACATCGCCAAGACCGCCGCGATGGTGGCCGACTGGGACGTATGCGTGGCGGGCGTACAGCTCAATCGCTTCTGCGCCTCGGGGCTGGAGGCGGTGAACATGGGAGCGATGAAGGTGCGCTCCGGCTTCGAGGACCTGGTGGTGGTCGGTGGCGTCGAGTCGATGTCACGCGTGCCCATGGGCTCCGACGGCGGCGCCTGGGTGATGGACCCGGAAACCAACATTCACTCCAATTTCGTGCCGCAGGGCATCGGCGCCGACCTGATCGCGACGCTGGAAGGGTTCACCCGCGCGGACGTCGATGCCTTCGCCCTGCGTTCGCAGCAGAAGGCCGCACGCGCCAGCGGTAATGGCGCATTCGCCAGGTCCCTGGTGCCGGTCCGCGACCAGAACGGCATCCTGCTGCTCGAACATGACGAATTCATCCGTGGCGACTCGACGCTGGAGGGGCTGAACAAGCTCAAGCCCAGCTTCGAGATGATGGGGCAGATGGGCTTCGATGCCACCGCCTTGCGCGTCTACAGCCATGTCGAGCGTATCGAGCATGTGCACACGCCGGGCAACAGCTCCGGCATCGTCGACGGCGCCGCGCTGATGCTGATCGGCTCTGCGGCCAAGGGCAGCGAACTGGGCCTGAAACCACGTGCGCGTATCGTCGCCACGGCGGTGACCAGTACCGATCCGACCATCATGCTCACCGGGCCGGCGCCTGCCACGCGCAAGGCGCTGGCCAAGGCGGGGCTGGCGGTGGATGACATCGATCTGTTCGAGGTCAACGAGGCCTTCGCCTCGGTGGTGATGAAGTTCATGAAGGACATGGGCGTGAGCGAGGACAAGGTCAACGTCAATGGCGGCGCGATCGCCATGGGGCACCCGCTGGGCGCCACCGGCTGCGCGATCCTCGGCACGCTGCTCGACGAACTGGAGAAGCGCCAGCTGCGCTATGGCCTGGCCACCCTTTGCGTGGGCGGTGGCATGGGTATCGCCACCATCATCGAACGTATCTAGGAGCTGTCACGGGCGACTGCGCTCGGCCGCGCGGCGCTGGAAGTCCAATGATTTCCGCCTTGCCTGAGCCGCGCGCGTGACGCCCCTGAAGCACTCCCCGAATATTTGGGACGTGAAAAAATGACTGACGCCATCCGCTACGAAAAAGGCCAGGACGCTATCGTCGTCCTGACCATGGATATGCCCGGCCAGAGTGCCAACACCATGAACGCGGTGTACCGCGAGGCCATGGCCGAGATCGTCGACCGCCTGGAGGCGGAAAAGGACACCATCGCCGGGGTCATCGTCACCTCGGCGAAGAAGACCTTCTTCGCCGGCGGCGACCTCAACGAACTGATCCAGGTCACCCCAGCCGATGCCCAGGGTTTCTACGAGATGATCCTCAAGATCAAGGGCCAGTTGCGCCGTCTCGAGACCCTCGGCAAACCGGTGGTCGCGGCCATCAACGGTGCCGCGCTGGGTGGTGGCTGGGAGATCGCCCTGGCCTGCCACCAGCGCATTGCCCTGAACGAGCCCCATGTGCAGCTCGGCCTGCCGGAGGTCACTCTGGGGCTGCTGCCCGGTGGTGGCGGCGTGGTGCGCATGGTGCGCATCCTCGGCCTGGAAAAGGCGCTGCCGTACCTGGCCGAAGGCAAGAAGGTGCGCCCGGAGGCAGCGCTCAAGGCCGGGCTGATCCATGATCTGGCCGGCGACCGCGAGGAGATGCTGGCCAAGGCGCGGGCCTGGATCGCCGCCAACCCGACCGCGCGGCAGCCCTGGGACGTGCAGGGCTACAAGATTCCGGGGGGGACGCCGAGTTCACCGAACGTGGCGCAGATGCTGGCCATTGCCCCGAGCGTGTTGCGCGACAAGACCCGGGGCTGCTTCCCCGCGCCGGAGAAAATCATGTGCGCGGCGGTCGAGGGCGCGCAGGTCGACTTCGACACCGCGCAGATCATCGAGGCGCGCTACTTCACCGAGCTGACCTGCGGCCAGGTGGCGAAGAACATGATCGGCACCTTCTGGTTTCATCTCAATGAGATCAATGCCGGCGGTTCGCGCCCGCAGGGTTACCCGAAGACCCGGACGAAGAAGGTCGGTGTGCTCGGCGCGGGCATGATGGGTGCGGGTATCGCCTACGTATCGGCAGCGGCGGGTATCGAGGTGGTGCTCAAGGACGTGTCCGTCGAAGCGGCGGAGAAGGGCAAGGGCTACTCGGCCAGGCTGCTGGACAAGAAGGTCGGCAGGGGGCACATGAGCGCCGAGCAGCGCGACGCGTTCCTCGGGCTGATCAAGGCGAGCGACAGCGAGGCGGACTTCGACGGCTGCGACCTGATCATCGAGGCGGTATTCGAGGATCGTGCGCTCAAGGGCAAGGTCACCGCCGCCGCAGAAGCGGCCGCGCTGGGCGATGCGGTGATCGCCTCCAACACCTCGACGCTGCCGATCACCGGTCTGGCGACTGCCGTGGCCAGGCCGGAGAACTTCATCGGCCTGCATTTCTTCAGTCCGGTCGACAAGATGCCGCTGGTGGAAATCATCCGCGGCGAGAAGACCTCCGACGAGACGCTGGCGCGTGGTTTCGACTACGTCATGCAGATCAAGAAGACCCCCATCGTGGTCAACGACAGCCGTGGCTTCTTCACCTCGCGGGTGTTCGGCACCTTCACCAACGAAGGCCTGGCCATGCTTGGCGAAGGCGTCAGCGCAGCGATGATAGAGAACGAGGCACGCAACGCCGGCATGCCGGTCGGCCCGCTGGCGATCAGCGATGAAGTGTCGATGAGCCTGATGAACCACATCCGCCAGCAGACCATCAAGGACCTGGCGGCAGAGGGCAAATCCGTCCCCGAGCACCCGGCCTTCGCGGTCATCGACATGATGCTGGGCGAGTACAAGCGTCCAGGCAAGGCGGCTGGCATGGGCTTCTACGACTACCCGGCCGCTGGCAAGAAGCACCTGTGGCCCGAGCTCAAGGCGCGTTTCGAAAAGGCCGATGCGCAGATTCCGCAGCAGGATGTCCGCGACCGGATCCTGTTCATCCAGGCCATCGAGACGGTACGTTGCGTCGAGGAGGGCGTGCTGCAGTCGGTGGCCGATGCCAACGTCGGCTCGATCTTTGGCATTGGCTTCGCTGCCTGGACGGGCGGTGCGCTGCAGTACATCAATCAGTACGGGGTGAAGGACTTCGTCGCCCGTGCGCAGTACCTGGCCGAGCAATATGGCGAGCGCTTCCTGCCGCCGGCGCTGCTGCTGGAGAAGGCGGCCAAGGGTGAGTGCTTCTGAGGCGGCTGGTGTGCAAAGAGACGGCCCGATGGGCCGTTTCTTTTTGGGGGAGCGTCCGTCAGGCCGCCTGGCACCAGCCCTGCTGAATGCACACCGCTTCGTGAATGGCCAGCATCTCACTGTAGCGGGTCGGCATGCGCAGGGTCAGCATGCTGCCGTCATCGAGCTGCAGGGCGGCTTCGCTCTCGAACTGCAGGCCGTCGTCTTGCAGGTGAACGTAGGTGACGCCATAGGCGTCCAGGCTGAGTTGGCTGTGCATGGCGGCTCTCCTGGCGGGTCGTCAGCTGGAACGGACGTCGCGGTTTGCCGGTGCCGCAGGGGCAGGGCGAGCCGGGGCGGAGGTCTGGAAGGCGGAAGCAGCGGCGAAGCTGGCGAGCGCGGCATAAATGCTCATGATCGATTTCCTTCTGTGTGATGAGGGCGACTGCCCGGTGAAGTGATATTCACCGCAGGCTCGCCATCACAGAAGTGAATGGTGTGCATGGTAACTATCGAAGCGGCTGATAGCGCCTCGTGCAGCGCCATTGCGTCAGGGCGATGTCAATTTTAATTGACGAATGTTCGCAGCCTTGCACAGGGCTCCGGAACGCCGAATATGCGTGTAAATCAGGCTTGGCTATTTCTTTGTGTGGGGGCATGTGTTAAGAAAAACGCACAAATCGTCCTACCTTCGTGCTCACACAGGAAACCTCATGTCACTGCGTATCTGCATCCTGGAAACTGACATCCTCCGTCCCGAACTGGTCGACCAGTATCAGGGCTATGGCCGTATGTTCGAGCAGCTTTTCGCTCAGCAACCGGTTGCGGCGGAGTTCAGTGTCTACAACGTGGTGGAGGGGCATTACCCGCCCGACAGCGAGCAGTTCGACGCCTACCTGGTGACCGGCAGCAAGGCGGATTCGTTCGGCAGCGAGCCATGGATCCAGACCCTCAAGCAGTACCTGCTCGAGCGCTACCAGCGTGGCGACAAGCTGCTGGGCATCTGCTTTGGTCACCAGTTGCTGGCGCTGTTGCTGGGCGGCAAGGCCGAGCGTGCCGAGCAGGGCTGGGGTGTTGGCGTGCACAGCTATCGCCTGCAGGGCAACCCGGAGTGGATGAGCCCGGCACTGGACGAGCTGCAACTGCTGATCAGCCACCAGGACCAGGTCACTCGCCTGCCGGAGAAGGCCACGCTGCTGGCGTCCAGCGACTTCTGCCCGATCGGTGCGTACCACATCGAGGATCAGGTGCTGTGCTTCCAGGGCCACCCCGAGTTCATCCACGATTACTCGCGGGCGCTGCTCGAGCTGCGTCAGCAGCACCTTGGCGAGCAGGTCTATCAGCAAGGGGTGGACAGCCTCAAGCACGCCCAGCAGGGCAGTGTGGTGGGCGAGTGGATGATGCGCTTCGTCGCCCAGGGCAGGAAAGCCAAGGCCTGAGCCTGATTCGCCGTCAGAAAAGCCCGGGTTTCCGGGCTTTTTCATGCCTGCCTGACGGGCAGGAAGTAGGGCGAGAAGCGCTCGTCGCGGCTGGGTGGCGGGCTGCTGCGCTGCCGCTTGAGGCTCTCGGCCAGGTCGAGGTGATGGGCGAGCTTGTGGCTGCATTCGATGTTGCGCGCCACAGCGCCAGCCGAGCCTTTGCCGATGCCGACCAGGGCCAGCAGGGTGGTCAGCAGGGCCATGCCGGCAAGCATCAGCAGGCGGCTCCGTTGGGTTCTGAGCATGGCCGCACCTCAGCTTGGCGAGAGGGCGCGCAACAGCGCCGGCAGCTGGCTGATCAGCGTCTGCAGCGGCGCCGACTGTTCGAAGGTCGGCGTGCTTGGCTTCAGGCTGGCATAGCTCAGCACCAGCACCGTGGAGGTGCTGATCAGATACAGGCCGATGGCTGCGAGGGCGCCGTTGCGGGCCGCTTGTGCGAGGCGTGACATGTCCGTGCTCCAGGTCTTGGGTAGGCGTGGGCACAGAATCGCTCAAGGGATTTCGATTGAATAATGGATGTGCAGCAGAGTAACTATCGATCGTTTTGATGGTTGCCGCGGGTTGTCGGTGCGCACCGACAACCCGTCTGCCAGTCAGGCGCTGGCCAGTTCCGCGTCCATGCTGTTGATGCACTCGCGCATGGCCTGCTGGCAGCGCTCCATCAGCGCCGGCATGTCGTCCAGGCTCAGGCCGGCAGTGGGGATGGCCGGCAGCGAGCGGATCAGGATGCGGCCGCTGTTCCAGCGGTTGAGGCGCATGGACCTGGCATAGTTGCTCACGCACACCGGAATGATCGGGACGCCGGCGTTGATCGCCATCTGGAAGGCGCCTTTCTTGAACGGCAGCAGGCCACGGCCGAGATTGCGCGTGCCCTCCGGGAACACCCAGATCGAGGTGTCGTGATCACGCAGGGTTGCGGTGGTGGTCAGCATGGCGCGCTTGGCAGCCAGGGCGTTGCTGCGGTCGATCAGCACGTTGCCCGCCAGCCAGTACAGCTGGCCGAAGAACGGCACCCATTTGAGGCTCTTCTTGCCGATGCTCACCGTGCGCCTGGGCACCACGCGGCCCAGCACGTACAGGTCGAAGTTGGACTGATGGTTGGCGATGATCACGCATGAACGCTGGTGTTCCAGCAGCGGACGGACGTCGGCCTTGAGCTTGAGGCGCAGCAGGCACAGCGCGGGCAGCGAGTAGAGGCGTGCGCAGAGGCGGCTGTTGTCCGGGTTGAAGGGGCGGCACAGGCCGAGCAGCAGGCCGAGCAGCCCGGCGAAGATGAAATGCACGCCCATCAGCAGCATGCGCAGAACGAAGAGCATCGAGGTACGACCGTCAGGGAAGGGGCGCGCAGTGTACGGGCGTTCACTCTGCCGGGCAATTCCCCGGAACTACCAGCTGAGGTTGGCAAACGTCATGAATTGTCGCAGATCTTGTCAGCTTTGCCGCTGATGGAGAAAGGGCGCCTTGCGGCGCCCTCTGTCACTGTTCCTGCTCGGCTCTGGCGGGCTTGCCCGGCAGCAGGCCGTCGGCCCTGAACATCGCCTTGATCCCGCGCAGCGCCTGGCGCGTGCGGTCCTGGTTCTCGATCAGGGCGAAGCGGACGTGGTCGTCGCCGTAGTCACCGAAGCCCAGGCCGGGCGACACGCAGACCTTGGCTTCGGCCAGCAGCTTCTTGGCGAACTCCAGCGAGCCCAGATGCGCGTAGGCCTCGGGAATCTTGGCCCAGACGTACATCGAGGCCTTGGGCTTCTCTACCATCCAGCCGATCTCGTGCAGCCCCTTGACCAGCAGGTTGCGACGCTGGCGGTACTGCTCGGCGATATCGCGCACGCATTGCTGGTCGCCTTCCAGGGCAGCGATGGCGGCCACCTGCAGGGGGGTGAAGGTGCCGTAGTCGTGGTAGCTCTTGATCCGCGCCAGGGCGTTGACCAGCTCGGGGTTGCCGACCATGAAACCGATGCGCCAGCCGGCCATGTTGTAGCTCTTGGACAGGGTGAAGAACTCCACCGCGATGTCCTTGGCGCCCGGCACCTGCATGATCGACGGGGCCTTCCAGCCGTCGTAGACGATGTCGGCATAGGCCAGGTCATGCACCACCAGTACGTCGTACTGCTTGGCCAGGGCGACCACGCGCTCGAAGAAGTCCAGCTCCACGCACTGCGCGGTGGGGTTGGAGGGGAAGCCCAGGATCATCATCTTCGGCTTGGGAATCGACTCGCGGATGGCGCGTTCCAGCTCCGCGAAGAAGTCCACGCCCGGCACCAGCGGTACCGAACGCACCTGGGCGCCGGCGATCACCGCGCCGTAGATGTGGATCGGGTAGCTGGGGTTGGGCACCAGCACGGTGTCGCCATGATCCAGGGTGGCCAGCATCAGGTGCGCCAGGCCTTCCTTGGAGCCGATGGTGACGATGGCTTCGCTTTCCGGATCGATCTCCACGTCGTAGCGGTCCTTGTACCAGCGCGAGATGGCGCGGCGCAGGCGTGGAATACCGCGGGAGGTGGAGTATCCGTGGGTGTCTTCGCGCTGGGCGACCTGCACGAGCTTCTCGACGATGTGCGGCGGAGTCGCACCGTCGGGGTTGCCCATGGAGAAGTCGATGATGTCTTCACCGCGACGGCGCGCAGCCATCTTCAGTTCGGCGGTGATGTTGAAGACGTAGGGGGGGAGACGATCGATGCGCGCAAAGCGGCGCTTGGCGTTCTCTGCCATGATTTCCTCGGATACGTAAGCGCCCGGAACCGTCCGAGCGACGTTGGTCACTGCTGTGACCTGGCGGCGACGATACGCCTGTGGCCGCCAGGCTGTCCAGCGCGCTATGCGCCGCTCTGGCGCTTGAGTCGCAGCAGCAGTTCGGCCAGGGCCTGGATGTCCTCGTCAGTGGTGCGCCAGGACGAGACGCTCAGGCGGAACGCCGGGCGTCCCTGCCAGCGGGTCGGGCCGAACCAGGCCTCGCCACTGCCCTGGACCGCCTCGCGGATGGCGTCTGTCTGTGCGTCCGAGTCGGCGCGTACCAGCACCTGATTCAGCGGCACCTGGTTGAGCACCTGGTAGCCACCGGCGCTGAGGGCGTCGGCGAGCAGGCGGGCCTGGCGAATGTGTCGGTCGATCATGCGCCGCAGGCCGTCGCGGCCGAGGTTGGCCAGTGCCGCCCAGATCGCCACGCCGCGCGCCCGGCGGGAGAACTCCAGGGTCAGGTTGGTCTGCGCGTGGGCACTGGCCATGGCGTAGGCGGCGTCGCTGTTCATCGCCGCAGCCAGGGCGCTGGCGTCCCGGCAGATGGCCATGGCACTGTCGTAAGGGGTGTTGAGCCATTTGTGCCCATCGCAGGTCCAGCTGTCGGCCTGCTCGATGCCGGCGGCCAGGTGCGCCGACGACGAGGCCCGCGCCCAGAGCCCGAAGGCGCCGTCGACATGCACCCAGGCGCCAGCGGCGCGGGCCCTGGGGATCAGTTCGGCGAACGGGTCGAACTCGCCGCTGTTGACCTCGCCGGCCTGCAGGATCAGCAGGCTGCGTGCATCCAGCGGCGGCAGACGCGCCGGGTCGATGCGCCCGCGTTCGTCGACCGGTGCGTAGATCAGCTGATTCATGCCGAAGCCGAGCACGCGCAGGGCCTTCTTCACGGTGACGTGCGCCGTTTCCGAGAGCACCACGCGCAGCGCTGGCGCACCGGTCAGGCCATCACCATCGAAATCCCAGCCCTGCTCGGCGAGCAGCTTGCGCCGAGCGGCGGCGATGCAGGTCAGGGTGCAGGCGGTGGCGCTGGTGCCGAAGCCGACCGCGCTCTGCGCCGGCAGCCCCAGAGCCTGGCATACCCAGCGCCCGGCGACCCGTTCGAGCTGGTCGACCACCGGCGAGTTGTTGAAGGACGAGGCGCACTGGTCCCAGGCCAGCACCAGGCGTTCGGCGGCGGCCGCCGCCGGCAGCGTCGCGCCGATGACGAAGCCGAAGTAGCGCCCGCCGTTGCTCGCCACCGTCGCGGGTGAGCCGATGTCGTCGAGCTGGCGCAGCACCTGCTCGGCGGCGTGACCCTGTTCCGGCAGTGGCTGGTCGAAGGCGGCCAGGGCGGCGATGGCAGGGGCGTCGGGGAAGACCCGGCGCGTGGGGGTGCCGTCCAGGTAGGCGAGGGCGCGGCGGTCGGCTTCGGCCAGCAGGTCGTGTTCGGTCATGAGGGGTTCCTCGGCTAGGGGTTGTCTACCCTAGCCGAGGCCGGCGGGACGGGGCATACACAGGCGCCGGCGAAGGCGGCTGTAACAGTTGCCTGACTGATACAGTCCGTACCGGTACAGTGAGCTGTTTCAGCGGTACAGTTGCTCAGCCGCCGAGCATGTCGTGCATGGCGATGATCTGTTCGGCGACCTGGATCAGCTTCTGCTGGCGGCTCATGGCCTGGCGCCGCATCAGGGTGTAGGCATCCTCTTCGTTGCAGCTCTTCATCTTCATCAGCAGGCCCTTGGCCAGCTCCACGCGCTTGCGCTCGGCCAGCTGTGCGTCGCGGGCCTGCAATTGCGCGCGCAAGGCCTGGTCGCTCTCGAAGCGCGCCATGGCCACGTCGAGGATCGGCTGCAGGCGCTGGGCGTGGATGCCTTCGACGATGTAGGCGCTGACACCGCTCTGGATCGCCTGGCGCATCACGCCGGGGTCGTGCTCGTCGGTGAACATGACGATGGGCCGTGGCTGGTCGCGGCTGACCAGGACCACCTGTTCCATGACGTCGCGTCCGGGCGACTCGGTGTCGATCAGGATGACGTCGGGGCGCACCGCCTCGACGCGCTCGGGCAGGTCGATGGTCAGCCCTGATTCGTCGATCACCTCGAAGCCGGCCTCGACCAGTGCTGTCTTGAGGCGGCCGACCTTCTTGGGCGTGTCGTTGATCAGCAGGATACGCAGCATCGATGGCTCTCCGGGCAGTTACAGGGCGGCAGCCGGGCTGTCGGCCAGGGCGTGGAGGTGGAAGCTGCGGGCATAGGCGACCGGGTCGCTGCCGTCCCAGCAGGTGCCGTCCTGAAGCGTGGAGCTGCGCATCTCGGCGGGTACGGCAATGCCCAGCGCGCTGGCTGCCTCGCGATACAGCGCCAGTTGCTGCACCTGGCGGGCGATGCCGAGGTAGTCCGGGTCGCTGCGCAGCAGGCCCCAGCGGCGGAACTGGGTCATGAACCACATGGCGTCGGACAGGTAGGGCTGGTTGACCAGGCCGCCGGCATGGAAGCGCAGCGGGTGCTCGTCCTGCCAGGTATGCCCCAGGCCGTCCTGATACTGGCCAAGGAAGCGTGGCGTGATGGCCGACACCGGGGCGTTGACGTATTCGCTGCCGCTGAGCAGCTGGGCGGTGCTGCGCTTGTTCTCTTCGTTGTCGTCGATGAAGCGGGCGGCGTCGAGCACGGCCATGATCAGGGCGCGCGCGGTGTTGGGGTTCTGCTCGACGAAGGCGCGGGTGCAACCCAGCACCTTCTCCGGGTGGTCCGGCCAGATCGCCTGGATGGTGGTGACGGTGCAGCCCAGCTGTTCGTCGACGGCCTTGGCGGTCCAAGGCTCGCCGACGCAGAAGCCGTCGATGCGCTGCGCTTCGAGGTGTTCGATCATCTGTGGCGGCGGGACCACCACGCTGTCGACATCGCGCAGCGGATGGATGCCCTGGCTGGCCAGCCAGTAGTAGAGCCACATGGCGTGGGTGCCGGTGGGGAAGGTCTGGGCGAAGGTCAGGCGCGCCTCATGCTGGTGCACGTGTTGCCTGAGTGCCTCACCGTTGGTCACGCCGGCCGCCTGCAGGCTGTGCGACAGGTTGATGCTCTGGCCGTTCTGGTTCAGCCCCATCAGCACGGCCATGTCGGTGGCGGGGGCGCCACCGAGGCCCAGCTGCACCCCGTAGATCAACCCGTACAGGCTGTGCGCGGCGTCCAGCTCGCCGCTGAGCAGGCGGTCGCGCAGGCCGGCCCAGGACGTCTGGCGATGCAGCCTGAGGCTCAGCCCGTACTTCTCGGCGAAACCCTGAGTGGCGGCGACCACCACCGAGGCGGAGTCGCTCAGGGCCATGAAGCCGATGTTCAGGACGCTTTTCTCAGGGGCATCGCTGCCCCAGGCCGGGGCGTCGTCGCGAGGGGTGTCGTGTTCGCTCATGTCGCTTCCTTAACGCTCACGCAGATGACCAGTGACAGGCCATAAAAAAACGTCGTACCTGACTCCGGCGCAATGGCCGGAGGGGATACGACGCCGTTGTCGATCAAGCCGCTTCCAGCGTTGGAAGGGCCCTGTGCCTGGAGGCGAAGCAAGGCATATGCCAGTGTGCCTGCTCCTGTGCAGGCATAAAAAAGCCCCGCACTGGGCGGGGCTCTTGTCACAACGCTGGGATCAGGCCTGAACGACCGGGATCTGGGCGTTGGCCGCAGCTTCACGGAAGTCTGCGATCTGGTCGAAGCTCAGGTAGCGGTAGATGTCGCCAGCCATGCTGTCGATATCCTTCGCGTAGGCCATGTACTCCTCGACGGTCGGCAGCTTGCCGAGAATCGAAGCGACCGCAGCCAGTTCGGCAGAGGCCAGGTACACGTTGGCGCCATCGCCCAGACGGTTCGGGAAGTTACGGGTGGAGGTCGAGACCACGGTGGAGTTGGCAGCGACGCGAGCCTGGTTACCCATGCACAGCGAGCAGCCCGGCATTTCCATGCGTGCGCCGGCCTTGCCGTAGATGCCGTAGTAGCCTTCCTCGGTCAGCTGGTGGGCATCCATCTTGGTCGGCGGCGACAGCCACAGACGAGTCGGGATGCCGCCCTTGACCTTGTCCAGCAGCTTGCCGGCAGCGCGGAAGTGACCGATGTTGGTCATGCACGAACCGATGAACACTTCGTCGATCTTGTCGCCGGCCACGGTGGACAGCAGACGGGCGTCGTCCGGATCGTTCGGGGCGCACAGTACCGGCTCGTTGAGCTCGGCCAGGTCGATCTCGATGATTTCCGAGTACTCGGCGTCCTTGTCGGCTTCCATCAGCACCGGGTTGGCCAGCCAGGCTTCCATCGCCTGGGCGCGACGCTCCAGGGTACGGGCATCACCGTAGCCTTCGCTGATCATCCAGCGCAGCAGGGTGATGTTGGACTGCAGGTATTCGGCGATGGCCGCTTCCGGCAGTTTGATGGTGCAGCCGGCAGCCGAACGCTCGGCGGAGGCGTCGGACAGCTCGAACGCCTGCTCGACGGTCAGGTTGTCCAGGCCTTCGATCTCGAGGATGCGGCCGGAGAAGATGTTCTTCTTGCCTTTCTTCTCGACGGTCAGCAGGCCTTTTTGGATGGCGTAGTAAGGGATCGCATGGACCAGGTCACGCAGGGTGATACCCGGTTGCATCTTGCCCTTGAAGCGCACCAGAACGGATTCCGGCATGTCCAGCGGCATGACGCCGGTGGCGGCGGCGAAGGCCACCAGGCCGGAACCGGCCGGGAAGCTGATGCCGATCGGGAAGCGGGTGTGCGAATCGCCACCAGTGCCGACGGTGTCAGGCAGCAGCATGCGGTTCAGCCAGCTGTGGATGATGCCGTCGCCCGGACGCAGGGACACGCCGCCACGGGTGCGGATGAAATCCGGCAGGGTGTGGTGGGTGGTGACGTCGATCGGCTTCGGATAGGCCGCAGTGTGGCAGAAGGACTGCATCACCAGGTCAGCGGAGAAGCCCAGGCAAGCCAGGTCTTTCAGCTCGTCGCGGGTCATCGGGCCGGTGGTGTCCTGGGAACCGACGGTGGTCATCTTCGGTTCGCAGTAGGTGCCAGGGCGCACGCCTTCGACGCCGCAGGCCTTGCCGACCATCTTCTGCGCCAGGGTGAAGCCCTTGCCGCTGTCAGCCGGTTGCTCCGGCTTCTTGAACAGCTCGGAAGCGCCCAGGCCCAGCTCGGCACGCGCCTTCTCGGTCAGGCCACGGCCGACGATCAGCGGGATACGGCCGCCAGCGCGGACTTCGTCGAGCAGCACCGGGGTCTTCAGTTCGAAGGTGGTGATGACGTCGTCGGTGCCGTGCTTGCAGACCTTGCCAGCGTACGGGTAGACATCGATCACGTCGCCCATGTTGATGTTCGAGACATCGAACTCGATCGGCAGGGCGCCGGCATCTTCCAT
Organism: Pseudomonas sp. REST10; assembly: GCF_029542605.1. Classification (NCBI taxonomy): domain Bacteria; kingdom Pseudomonadati; phylum Pseudomonadota; class Gammaproteobacteria; order Pseudomonadales; family Pseudomonadaceae; genus Pseudomonas; species Pseudomonas sp. REST10. The sequence continues at coordinate 2,388,578 of NZ_CP035677.1, forward strand.
GGTGTTGTAGAAGATCGGAGCGATCTTGGTGCCGAAGCAGAAACCGCCGGCACGCTTGTTCGGAACGTACGGGATGTCGTCGCCGAAGAACCACAGCACCGAGTTGGTGGCGGACTTGCGGGACGAACCGGTACCGACCACGTCACCGACGTAGGCGACGGGGAAGCCCTTGGCCTTGATCTCTTCGATCTGCTTCAGCGGGCCGATGGCGCCTTGCTGCTCCGGCACGATGCCGTCGCGGGCCATTTTCAGCATGGCCAGGGCGTGCAGCGGGATGTCGGGGCGCGACCAGGCGTCCGGGGCAGGGGACAGGTCGTCGGTGTTGGTTTCGCCCGGGACCTTGAACACGGCCAGGCTGTATTTCTCGGCGATGGCCGGCTTGTTGGTGAACCACTCGCCATCGGCCCAGGACTGCAGCACGGCCTTGGCGTTGGCATTGCCGGCCTTGGCTTTCTCGGCGACGTCGTGGAAGGCGTCGAACATCAGCAGGGTGTGCTTGAGCTGCTCGGCGGCAACGCTGCCGAGGGCGGCATCGTCCAGCAGGTCGACCAGGGTGGCGATGTTGTAGCCGCCCTGCATGGTGCCCAGCAGTTCAGCGGCGCGCTGCTTGCTGATCAGCGGGGAAGTGGCTTCGCCCTTGGCAACGGCAGAGAGGAAACCGGCCTTGACGTAGGCGGCTTCGTCCACGCCTGGCGGCACGCGGTTGGTGATCAGGTCTACGAGGAATTCTTCTTCGCCAGCCGGCGGGTTTTTCAGCAGCTCGACCAGGCCTGCGGTTTGTTCGGCGTTCAGCGGCTGGGGCACGATACCCTGAGCGGCACGCTCTGCTACGTGTTTGCGATAGGCTTCAAGCACAGTTATTACCCTCATCAGTGGTCCCAAAGGGTTGTCCGGGACGCGATCCAGATACTCACGAACCAGGCGCTTTTCGACTTTATGAGCCGATCAGCCGAGATTGCATGAGTCTCTTGTAGAAGCTGCTTTCAAAGTTTTACGCCGGCAGGACGGGTTCTGATGAGGGCTGACGCAGACGCTCGGGGGGACTTCGAGCGGCTGCGTCGCCATCGTACCTGCAGGATCGACTGTGCTCGTGACGCTTTGAAAACAGCTTCCAACGGACATTGGCGCCGTAAAAGGCGGGCCGATTCTACTGGAAAGCGCGGACAAAGTTAAGCCGACGTCCCTGTATTGGTAGGGGTGATCTGGATTAGACAAAGGGCTAAGATGCTCGACCGTTCTGCTGTCTATATCGCTTTGCCATGTCCAATCAGCGCATCAAGACGCCTTGTGTAGGCTTGTGTTCGACCGTCTATGGCGATGTGGTCTGCCGCGGTTGCAAGCGCTTCCACCACGAGGTGATCAACTGGAACAGCTACGGCGACGAGGAGAAGCGCGCCGTCTGGACGCGCCTGGAAGTCCTGCTGGTGCAGGTGATGGCGGCCAAGCTGGAGGTGTTCGACGAGCAGCGCCTGCGGAGCCAGCTGGAGCAGCGGCAGATCCGCTTCGTGCCGCAGCAGTCGCCCTATTGCTGGGCGTATCAGCTGATCGCGCGCGGCGCGCGCATGATCAATCAGCTGGAGGCCTACGGCATGGTGCTGCTCCCGGAGTTTCGCGACTGGGGCCTGCCCGAGCTGCGCGATGCCATCGACCGCGAGTTCTTCCTGTTGTCCGAGGCGCACTACGAGCGCTACATCGCTCCGAAGTTCCTGCGCGAAGGCCTGGAAGTAAGGGTCTAGCCCGACACCGGCAGATACAAAAATGCCGCTCGACCTCGAGCGGCATTTTCATTTCCGGGGCAGCTTCAGCGCTGCGCCACCAGTTCTTCGAGGTGGGCGATCACCTCATCCGGCTTGAGCACCAGGACATCGCTTTCCAGTGCATCGAGCACCACCTCGGCCGTGTTACCGATCAGCGCGCCGGAGAGCCCCGTGCGCGCCACCGTGCCGATCACCGTGACGGCGGCGCCGAGGCGGTGAGCCATTTGCGGGATCACCACGTCGGCAGGGCCCTCGACCACGTGCAGGCGCTCGTCGCTGATGTCGTACTCGGCCTGGAAGCTGCGGCATTGCTCGCGGTAGCGCGCCTCGATGGTCTCTTTCAGCTGGAAGGTCGGATCGACGGCGGACAGCATGGGCGTCGGGTGGGCGGTGATGACGTGCAGGGTGCCCTTGGCCAGCCCGGCGATATCGTAGCCGTGGCTGATGATGCCGGCATGCAGGGTGCGATGCTCGCCATCGGCATTGCCCACATCCACGGCGGCGAGGATGCTGCCGCCGGTCCATGGGCGGTCGGTCTTGACCATCAGCACCGGCCCCGGACAGTAGCGCAGGAGCTTCCAGTCCTCGGGGGTGAGCAGGGCTTTCTTCAGGGGGTTGTCAGGCAGGTGCTGCTTGACCACCAGGTTGCAGCCTTCGGCCTGCTGCACGGTGATGATGGTCTGGTGCAGGTTGTCGTGCCAGGACTGCTGGGTGGAGACGCTGAAGCCCTCCTGGGCGAGGCCGCTGCTGAGGTCGTTGAGCCAGGCGCTGTGATCGCCCTTCTTGTCGCACACCAGCAGGTGCAGGTGCGACTGGGTGACTCCAGCTATCAGTTTGGCCCGCTTCAGTGCCAGGCCTTCCGGGTGTTGGGGCTCCATCACCACCAGAATACTGCGAATCGCTTGCATGGTCGTCTCCCTGAGAATGAATAGCGCTTATCCAACTATAGGTGCGCCGGCTTCAGCCGCTCGTTGACCTGTATCAACGCTGTGCTGGTCGACGGGCCTGTCACTCGTATAATGGCCCGCCATTTTCAACCTCGCCAGCACCATGAGCGCTTCAAATATGATGTCAAATGCCGAGCATATTCCGAGTAACGGCGAAGAACCTGTGTCGATCCTGCAGGAAATTCTCGGCTTTCTTGGCGGCGTCGCCACACCGGATGCCTGGCTGGACGAGGCCTTGCGTCAGCAGGAAATCCTGCTGCTCGATCACCGCAACCTGGAGTACAAGGCCGCACAGACAGCCCTGAGCCTCATGGGACGCTACCTAACCAAGACCGAATTGACCGCGAGAATGTCGCGTTTGGCCCGTGAGGAGCTGGTGCACTTCGAGCAGGTGAGCAAGATCATTCGCGGCCGGGGTATCGAGATCCGCCACGTATCGGCGTCGCGCTACGCCGCCGGCCTGCGTGCGCTGCTGCGCAATGGTGAAGTCGAGCGGCTGGTGGATGTGCTGGTGGTGGGCGCCTTCATCGAGGCGCGTTCATGCGAGCGCTTCGCCGCGCTGGTGCCGCGTCTGGACGCCGAACTGGCCAAGTTCTACGCCGGGCTGCTGGAAAGCGAAGGGCGCCACTACCGGGGCTATCTCAAGCTCGCCTACCTGTACGGCGATGCGGCCGATGTCGATGCGCGCATCGAGGTGGTGCGGGCCGTGGAGCAGGAACTGATCACCTCGCCGGACGAGCAGTTCCGTTTCCACAGTGGTGTACCGGCATAAGGCTGCGGCGGCGGTTGCCACTTCAGATTGAGCATTTGTACGGGCTACGGCTCGGAGGCGTTTGGCCGGGTAGGGCGGGTGAAACCCGCCGCGAGGGAGATGGCGGGTTTCACCCGCCCTACATCGCTTTCGCGGCTGAAGCCGCTCCTACAGGATGGTATGGCTACGGCTCGCAGGCGTTTGCGGGAGCAAGCTCGAACGGCGCCTGGTTGAAGCCCTCGTCATCGATCTGCAGCGCCCAGCCCTGGCGATCCCAGTCGCCCAGCACGATGCGCCGTGCCGGCTGGCCGTTCACCTCCAGCTCATGCACGGCCGGGCGATGGGTGTGGCCATGGATCAGCGTGCGCACGCCATGCGCGGCCATGACCCTGAGCACTTCCTGCGGCGTGACGTCGACGATCTCACTGGCCTTCATCCGCGTTTGCGCGCGGCTTTCGTTGCGCAGCTTGCGTGCCAGCTTCTGCCGGGTGGCGAGCGGCAGGTTGCGCAGGATCAGCAGCGACAGCGGGTTGCGCAGCCAGCGCCGCAGCTTCATGTAGCCGACATCCAGGGTGCACAGGCTGTCGCCGTGCATCAGCAGTACGCGCCCACCGCCCAGTTGCACCGTGCAGGGATCGCGGAGCAGGGTGCAGCCGGCCTCGCGGCAGAATGCCTTGCCGATGAGAAAGTCGCGGTTGCCGTGCATCAGGTGGATGCGCGTGCCGGCATCGCTCAGCTCGCGCAGGGCGCGGGCGATCTCATGCTGGAAGGGCGACATGCCGTCGTCGCCGATCCAGACCTCGAAGAAGTCGCCGAGGATGTACAGCGCCTCGGCCTGGCGCGCGCGCGTGGCGAGAAAATGCAGAAACGCCCGGGTGATGTCCGGGCGTTTCTCTTCGAGGTGCAGATCGGAGATCAGCAGGATCATTTCGTTCAACAGGCCGATGAAAAAGGTAGCGAGCGACGGCTAGGCTAGGCTAGGCGCGGATGGCCGAGGATGCGCAGTTTACGAGTTGTAAATGAGCAGTCCGAGGCCGGCCGCAACGACGCATGGCCTAGCGCAGTAGTTTTTCGTCGGTCTGTCAGACGACTTCGGCCTTTTCGATGACCACGTCGTCGACCGGTACGTCCTGGTGGCCGGCTTTCATGGTAGTGGAGACGCCCTTGATCTTCTCGACCACGTCCATGCCTTCGACCACTTCACCGAACACGGCGTAGCCCCAGCCCTGAACGGTGGGTGCACTGTGGTTGAGGAAGCTGTTGTCGGCGACGTTGATGAAGAACTGCGCGCTGGCCGAATGCGGCTCCATGGTGCGGGCCATGGCGACGGTGCCGACCTTGTTGGCAACGCCGTTGTTGGCTTCGTTCTTGATCGGTGCACGGGTCGGCTTCTGCTTCATGCCCGGCTCGAAACCGCCGCCCTGGATCATGAAGTTGCCGATCACACGGTGGAAGATGGTGCCGTCGTAGTGGCCTTCCTTCACGTATTGCTCGAAGTTGGCCACGGTTTCCGGGGCCTTGTCGGCGAACAGGTTCAGGGTGATGACGCCGTGGTTGGTGTGCAGTTTGATCATGATCGTATCCGTGATGAGGCAGGTTCGAGCGCTCGGCTCGTGGATGAACAGCGCTTGTCAGGGTGGCATGCACCCTGTCAGGGGCTTGACAGGTTGGTTATGATACGGACTTTGCCCGAGGCGGCCTACCCTGTGCCGCGCCAGTATTGTTAAGGACACCATGAGCAAGCCCACCGTCGAAAAAGCCGCCAACTTCCTGCGCCCCATCGTCCAGGCCGATCTGGACAGCGGCAAGCACGCCCAGATCGTGACCCGCTTTCCGCCGGAGCCCAACGGCTACCTGCACATCGGTCATGCCAAGAGCATCTGTCTGAACTTCGGCCTGGCCGAGGAGTTCGGTGGCCAGTGCAACCTGCGTTTCGACGACACCAACCCGGCCAAGGAAGACCAGGAATACATCGACGCGATCAAGGCCGACGTCGAGTGGCTGGGCTTCAAGTGGGCGGGCGAAGAGCGCTACGCGTCCAACTACTTCGACCAGCTGCATGCCTGGGCCATCGAGCTGATCAAGGCGGGCAAGGCCTTCGTCTGCGATCTGAACGCCGAAGAAATGCGCGAATACCGTGGCAATCTCACCGAGCCGGGCAAGAACAGCCCGTTCCGTGAGCGTTCGGTGGAGGAGAACCTGGACCTGTTCGCCCGCATGAAGGCTGGCGAGTTCGCGGACGGCGCCCGTTCGCTGCGTGCCAAGATCGACATGGCCTCGCCGAACATCAACCTGCGCGACCCGATCCTCTATCGCATCCGCCACGCCCATCACCACCAGACCGGTGACAAGTGGTGCATCTACCCGAGCTACGACTTCACCCACGGTCAGTCCGATGCGATCGAGGGTGTGACGCACTCGATCTGCACCCTGGAGTTCGAGGATCACCGTCCGCTGTACGAATGGTTCCTGGCCAACCTGCCGGTGCCGGCGGCGCCGCGTCAGTACGAATTCGCCCGCCTGAACCTGAACTACACCATCACCAGCAAGCGCAAGCTCAAGCAGCTCGTCGACGAGAAACACGTCGATGGCTGGGACGACCCGCGCATGTCGACGCTGTCCGGTTACCGCCGTCGCGGCTACACCCCGGCGTCGATCCGCACCTTCTGCGACATGATCGGCGTCAACCGTGCCGGCGGCCTGGTGGATATCGGCATGCTCGAGTTCGCCATTCGTGACGACCTGGACGCCAACGCCGCGCGCGCCATGTGCGTGCTCAAGCCGCTGAAGGTGGTGATCACCAACTACCCGGAAGGCCAGGTCGAGAACCTCGAGCTGCCGCGCCACCCGAAGCAGGACATGGGCGTGCGCGTGCTGCCGTTCTCCCGCGAGATCTACATCGATGCCAGCGACTTCGAGGAAACCCCGCCGGACGGCTTCAAGCGTCTGATCCCCGGTGGTGAAGTGCGCCTGCGCGGCAGCTACGTGATCCGCGCCGACGAGGCCGTCAAGGACGCCGCCGGCAACATCGTCGAGCTGCGTTGCTCCTACGACGAGAACACCCTCGGCAAGAACCCGGAAGGGCGCAAGGTCAAGGGCGTGATCCACTGGGTGCCGGCGGCCGAGAGCGTGGCCTGCGAGGTGCGCCTGTACGATCGCCTGTTCCGCTCGGCCAACCCGGAGAAGGCGGAAGAGGGCGGCAGCTTCCTCGACAACATCAACCCGGATTCGCTGGTGGTGCTCACCGGTTGCCGTGCCGAGCCGTCGCTGGCCCAGGCTACTGCCGACGATCGCTTCCAGTTCGAGCGTGAAGGCTACTTCTGCCTGGACAAGGACTCGACCGCCGATGCCCTGGTGTTCAACCGTACCGTGACCCTGCGCGACTCCTGGGGGCAATAACGGCTGGCAAATCGCTGCGCTCGATCAGGCAGCGTCGATGCGAGGTTGGCAAAGCGCTTGCTCACGTCGCCCCGCGTTGCCTGATCATCGCGCGCTGCCTTGCAAGCCGTGCTTGAGGAATTAGAGAAAGATGCTGAGCATTTACAACACCCTGACCAAGACCAAGGACGCCTTCCAGCCGCTGATCGGCAACCAGGTGCGCATGTACGTGTGCGGCATGACCGTGTACGACTACTGCCATATCGGTCACGCCCGCGTGATGGTCGCCTTCGACGTGGTCACCCGCTGGCTGCGTCAGCGCGGCTATGACGTGACCTACGTGCGCAACATCACCGACATCGACGACAAGATCATCCGCCGCGCCAACGAGAACGGCGAGCCGTTCGAGGCGCTGGTCGAGCGCATGATCGCCGCGATGCACGAGGACGAGGCGCGCCTGTCCGTGCTGCGCCCGGACATCGAACCGCGTGCCACCGGCCATATCGCCGGTATGCACCAGATGATCCAGACCCTGATCGACAAGGGCTTCGCCTATGCGCCGGGCAACGGTGACGTGTACTACCGCGTCACCAAGTTCGAGACCTACGGCAAGCTGTCGCGGCGCAAGATCGACGAGCTGAAGATCGGCGCACGCATCGAGGTCGACGAAATCAAGGAAGACCCGCTGGACTTCGTTCTGTGGAAAGGCGCCAAGCCGGGCGAGCCGAGCTGGGATTCGCCGTGGGGCAAGGGCCGTCCGGGCTGGCACATCGAGTGCTCGGTGATGTCCACCTGCTGCCTGGGCGAGACCTTCGACATCCACGGCGGCGGCCCGGACCTGGTGTTCCCGCACCACGAGAACGAGATCGCGCAGAGCGAGGCGGCCACCGGCAAGCAGTACGCCAAGGCCTGGATGCATGCCGGGGCGGTGCGCGTCGATGGCGAGAAGATGTCCAAGAGCCTGGGCAACTTCTTCACCATCCGCGAGGTGCTGGAGAAGTATCACCCGGAGGTGGTGCGTTACCTGCTGGTGTCCAGCCATTACCGCAGCCCGATCAACTACTCCGAAGAGAGCCTCAAGGAAGCCAAGGGCGCCCTGGAACGCTTCTACAACGGCCTCAAGGGCTTGCCGGAGCTGGCGCCTGCCGGTGGCGAAGCCTTCGTCGAGCGCTTCGGTGCGGCGATGGACGACGACTTCAACTCGCCGGAAGCCTGTGCGGTGCTGTTCGAGATGATCCGTGAGGTCAACCGCCTGCGCGAATCCGACGTGCAGGCCGCTGCCGGCCTGGCTGCCCAGCTCAAGCGGCTGGCCGCCGTGCTGGGCGTGCTGCAGCTGGAGCCGGAAGCCTTCCTCCAGGCGGGCGCTGCCGGCAAGGTCGATGCGGCCGAGGTCGAGGCACTGATCGCCGCGCGCCTGCAGGCGCGTGCCGAGAAGAACTGGGCGGAAAGCGACCGCATCCGTGACCAGATCACCGCCATGGGCGTGGTACTGGAAGACGGCAAGGGCGGCACCACCTGGCGATTGGCCGAGTAAGCGAGTGCCACTCCAAGGCCGCCCACGGGCGGCCTTTTGTTATCAGTCGCTGTATACCTGGCGCCCACCCAGGTAAACGGCGTTGACCCGCATCTGCTGCAATTGCGTTGGCGGCATCCGATAAGGATTGTCGCTGACCACCGTCAAGTCCGCCCATTTGCCTGGTTCCAGGCTGCCCAGGAGTGAGTCCTGGCGCAGTTGGTAGGCGGCATTTATGGTCATGGCGCGTAGCGCCTGGTGGGCGTCGATGGCCTCGCTGGGGTTGATTGGAGTACCACTCTGGCTACGCCTGAGCATCGCCGTATGCATCAGGCTGAACGGCTGGGCCGGAAACATCGGGCTGTCCGCATGCAAGGTGGGGTGCAGGCCGGCGCTGAAGGCGCTGTGCACAGGCAGGCTGCGTTGAGTCATGAAGCGACCTATCACCGAGTCCTGCAAGGCATCGCCGTAATAGAGCAGGTGGTTGATATGAAACGACACGGCCACGCCTTGGGCGGTCAGCTCCGGCATCAGCGGCTTCGGTAGTTCGATGGCGTGTTCCAGACGTACGGCTGGGGCTTGCCCGCTCAGTGGCGCGGCCTGTTCGAGGGCTCGGGCCACTTCGAGCAGTGAGGCATCGCCCTGGCTGTGGATCGCGACCTGCCAGCCGGCGCGATTGTAGTGCTCGATTTTTTCGCGCAGTGCCGCCACACCGAGCAATGGCTGGCCGTAGCTGCCGGGCGTGATGCCCAGGGTGCGGTTCAGCGGGCTGTCGAGGTAGGCGCTACGGCTGAACATGCTGCCAGTGTAGGGCGAACCGTCTGCCCAGAGTTTGACGCCGAGCACGGCGAAGCTGTCCGAGCCGTTGTCAGGGCTTTCTGGCAGGGCATCGAGTTCCTGTTCGGTCAGATAGAAGTATTGGCGGATGCGTGGTCGCCAGTGGCGCAGCGCGGCGTAGCGTGCCATCAGCGGCGGCACGTTGTAGCCCAGCGATGCCACCGTGGTGAAGCCATTGGCTAGCAAATCATCGAGCGTGCGCTCATAGCGCTGCAGCAGTGCCCAGGGGCGTCTGAGCTCGGTCATGAAGGGCCTGGCTGCCTGGGTTTCGACGATCATCCCGGTCAGTTCGCCCTGGTCGTCGCGCTGGTAGTAGGAGGCCGCGCTCGGGTTCGGGGTGTGGCGATCCACACCAGCAACGGCGAAGGCGCGCGAGTTGGCCCAGAACGAGTGCAGGTTCTGTCCGATCAGCAGCACCGGGTTGTTTGGCGCCAACTGATCGAGCTGCTGGCGGGGTGGAATCTGCAGATCCGGCACCAGGATCAGATCGAGGCCGACGGCGTACACCCATTCGCCCGGCGCAGTGCTTGCCACGCGCTGGCGTAGCGCCTGCCAAACCGATTGATTATCACGATGAGTGAAACCGGACAGATCCACTGCGCCTGCGAACAGGGCGCTGAGGGTCGGGTGTTCGTGTGCGGCGATCAGCCCAGGTAGCAGGGTCTTGCCGTGCAGATCGACGATCTCGCTGTCAGATCCTGCCAGCGCCAGTATCTGCTGGCGTGAGCCTGTGGCTAGGATGCGACCATCCTGCACTGCCAGTGCTTCGACCACCCGATCCTCTGGGTCGACGGTCAGAATCGGACCGCCGACGAAGATCAGCTGAGGGGCTGATGGCTGGCAGGCGGCGAGCAACGTAAAGCTGGCGAGTATCAGGGCACGCAAGAGCATGGATAGGCGATACCTTCAGGGCGATGACGCATCCTGCTGGCTGGGCTATAAAGTCGTCCAATGCAAAATTGCAGTCTTATTGATGCAGGTGGTGCCTGAATGGACTTGAAACGCTTGCAGCACCTACTGCTGTTGACCGAGGAGTTGCACTTCTCTCGGGCTGCGCAGCGCGCGAACCTGTCGCAGACCGCATTCAGTCGTAGCATCCAGACCCTGGAGCGCGAGCTGGGCGTGCGTTTGTTCGACCGCGACACGCGTCGGGTGAGCCTGACGGCCGCCGGTCGACAGATCGTTGCGCGCGCTCGCGAGCTGATCGCCCAGGCCACCTGTCTGCAATTCGAGGTTGATGAGTTGCGTGGGCTGCAGGCTGGGCGTCTGGCTTTCGGGGTCAGTCAGTTGGTGGAGGCTGACCGGCTTGAACGGCTGATCGAGCAACTGCAGCCTGCGGGCAGCGAGGTGCGCCTCGATATCGAAGTCAATCACTGGGAGGCTTTGCGCGAGGCGCTGCTGGCCGAGCGTATCGAGTTCTTCGTCGCCTACGCCAGGCCACTGGTCGAGGATAGCCGTTTCGTTGTGCATGAGCTGCCGGCACAGGCAGCCTCATTGTTTTGCCGTGCGCAGCATCCTTTGCTTAATGGCGCGGCCATCACGCCTGCGCGCTTGCTCGACTATCCCTGGAGTTGTGTGCGCTTCGACGCCAGTATTGCTCAGCGGTTGTGCAGCCTGCTGCATATCGATGCCGCGCAACTACCGGTGCGTCTGACCTGCAGTGACCTGGGTCTGTTGCGGCGGCGGTTGCTCGCGAGCAACGAGCTGTTGTTGACCTGGCGGCAAGCCGTGGCCGCTGAGTTGGCCAGCGGCCAGGTGGTCGAATTGCCCCAGGCGGCAGGTTTGGCCATGCCTGCCGAGGCGCTGGCGCTGCCTTGTGCACTGGTTCGTCTGGCAGGGCGCACGCTGTCGCCGTTGGCCATGCGCGCGCAGCAGTGGTGGTTGGCGAACGTCTGACTCAGGGCGATAGCGCCTCGATGATCCTTAGTGCCAGGCGCACACGCTCGGCGTTGGGGTAGTTGCGGTTGGCGAGTATCACCAGCCCGGTGTCCCGTGCGGGCAGCAGCAGGATGTAGGCGCCGAAGCCATTGGTCGAGCCGGTCTTGTTCAGCAGCAGATCGCCTTCGGCAGGCTTGGCCACGGCGAAACGCTCGACGGGATGTGGCTGCAGGGCCATGTCGGCGGAGTTGCCGGCCTGCAGCCGTTCCAGGCTGATGGGGTAGGCGTAGCGTTCCCAGCCGAGGGCCTGGGTCATGTCACCGACCTGGTAGTAGCCGCGATGAGTGGCGCTGACGGCCTGGTGCAGCGGCGAGGGCAGGCGATCCGGGTGCAGGTTGACCTCGATGAAGCGCAGCATGTCGGTGGCGCTGGATTTCAACCCGTAGGCTTCGGCATCCAGAGCACCGGGGCCTACGCGCATGGCCTTGTCGTCGCGGTAGCCCCAGGCGTAATGCTGCATCTGCCCGGCCGGTATCTGCACGTAGCTTTCCTGCATGCCCAGTCGTGGCAGCAGGTCCTGCTCCATCACCTGCTGGAAGGGTTCGGCCAGGCTGGCCGCCGCCAGGTGGCCGAACAGGCCGATGCTCGGGTTGGAATACCGGCGACGGGTGCCGGCCGGATAGACGGCCTGCCAGTTGCGGTAGTAGTCGAGCATCTGGCGCTCGTCGCCTACCGCGTCCGGGAACTGCAGCGGCAGGCCGCCGGCGCTGTAGGTCGCCAGGTCCAGCAGGCTGATATGGTCGAATGCGCTGCCTTGCAGGGCTGGCAGGTACTGGCTGGCGTTGTCGCTGAGGTTCAGGGTGCCACGCGCCTCCGCATAGGCGCCGAGGGTGGCGGTGAACAGCTTGCTGATCGAGCCCAGCTCGAACAGCGTGTGACGATCCACGGCCTGGCCGCTTTCGCGGGAGGCGACGCCATAGTCGAAGAAGTGCTGCTGCCCCTTGTGGCTGATGGCGATGGCCATGCCGGGGATGGCGTAGGCCTGCATCACGGGTTTTACGGCGGCATCGACGGCCGGGTGCAGTTCGGCGAGCGCGTTCTGGCTGGCCAGGCAGAGGCCGAGGGCGGCGAGCAGGGGGCGTAGGGAGGAGGGCATGAGCGTTCCTTGTCAGTTCATCGGTGGCAGTCGGCGCGGGACCGAGGTCTTCTTGACGATGGCGGTGTTGGTTTCGGCATGGCCGTTGAGGCGATCGAGCACCTCGTCCAGCTGTTCCATGGAGCGCACGTGCAGGCGTGCGATGAAACAGTCCTCGCCGGTGACCTTGTCGCATTCGGTGAATTCGGGGGTGGCCTGGATCAGTCGTTCGACTTCGTGCAGTTTGCCGGGCAGCGGCCTGACGCGAACGATGGCCTGCAACTGGTAGCCGAAATGCCGTGGGTCGATCTCCACGGTGTAGCCCCTCAGCACGCCGCGCTCCTCCAGGCGGCGCAGGCGTTCGGCCACGCTGGGGGAGGACAGGCCACTGAGCTGCGCCAGTGCTTTCAGCGAGCGCCGCGAGTCGGCCATCAATGCGGCGATCAGGGTCTGGTCGATTTCATCGGTCATTGCAGGCCTCGTTAGGTAAAAGCCGGAATCTGCCGTTGTAAAAAAGGTGAGGGCTGGATTCTGCCTCAGATTCTCCATGGAGCGAGAAGTTGCACCTTCGCATAATGGCAGCTCATTTCAATGAGGATCGACCCGTGGACGACAAGCTCAAGCGTGGCTCGCTGGAAATGATCGCCGCCATGCTGATTTCCGGCACCATCGGCTGGTTCGTGCTGCTTTCCGGCCAGGCGGTGGTGGACGTGGTGTTCTGGCGCTGCCTGATCGGTGGCGGCACGTTGCTGCTGGTCTGCGCCGCGCTCGGTCTGTTGCGCGCCGAGCTGCTCGGGCGGCGCGTGCTGCTGCTGGGCGTGCTCAGCGGCGTGGCCATCGTCGGCAACTGGCTGTTGTTGTTCGCCTCCTACGCGCAGGCCTCCATCGCCGTCAGCACGGTGGTGTACAACGTTCAGCCGTTCATGCTGGTGGGGCTGGCGGCGCTGTTTCTCGGCGAACGCCTGACATGGCTCAAGCTCGCCTGGCTGGCCTTGGCCTTCGTCGGCATGCTGGCCATCGTCAGTGCCCATGGCCGGGGTGCCGTGGCCGGTGCCAACTACCTGATGGGCATCGGGTTGGCGCTGGGGGCGGCGCTGCTCTATGCGATCGCTGCATTGATCGTCAAACGCCTCAGCGACACGCCGCCGCACCTGATCGCGCTGATCCAGCTGGTGACCGGGGTGATCCTGCTGGCGCCGCTGATGGGGCGTGAACTGCCGCAGGGCGAGGTCGCCTGGGCCAGCCTGCTGGCCTTGGGGCTGGTGCATACCGGGTTGATGTACCTGCTGCTGTATGGCGCGATCCAGAAACTGCCGACGGCGGTGACCGGCGCACTGTCATTCATCTACCCGGTGGCGGCGATTCTGGTCGACTGGCTGGCCTTCGACCACTGGCTGAGCCCGCTGCAGTGGTTCGGTGTCGCGGCCATCCTGCTGGCGGCGGCGGGCATGCAGCGCGGATGGCGGCCCGCTGTCTGGGTGCGGCGCGTGATCAAGGCCTGACGCCCTGTTCACGCAGGCGCTTGTACAGGGTGTTGCGGCTCAGGCCGAGGTGGCGCGCCAGGTAGGAGATGTTGCCGCCGCAGGCCTGGTACTGGCTGGCCAGGTCGTCGCTTTCTGCCACGGGCTGTGACGGCTGCGGCGCCGCGCTGGGCAGGTCGGTGAAGAAGTCGTCCGGCAGGTGTTCGGCGCGAATCGGCTGGTCGTCGGCCATGGCCAGCGCGACGCGCAGCACGCTGCTGAGCTGGCGCAGGTTGCCCGGCCAGGGGTGGCGCTGGAACAGCTCGAGCACCTCGCGACTGAGCCCCGCCCACTGCCTGGGTTCGCGGTGCTGTTCCCAGAGTTTCTGGAACAGGGCCGCCTTGTCGGTGCGTTCGCGCAGCGGCGGCAGCTCCAGGTTCAAGCCGCTGATGCGGTAGTAGAGGTCGGCGCGAAACTGGCCATTGTCGATGTCCTGGCGCAACGGGCGGTTGGTCGCGGAGATCAGGCGCACGTCCACCGGGTGCAACTCGCTGCTGCCCAGCGGCTGCACGCAGCGTTCCTGCAGGACGCGTAGCAATCGAGCCTGGACGCGCAGCGGCATGTCGCCGATTTCGTCGAGAAACAGCGTGCCCTTGTGCGCCTTGCGGATCAGGCCGATATGGCCCTTCTGGCTGGCGCCGGTGAAGGCGCCTTTCTCGTAGCCGAACAGCTCCGACTCCACTAGCTCCGCCGGGATGGCGGCGCAGTTGACCGCGATGAACGCCTGGCTTGCGCGTGAGCTGGAGCGGTGCAGGGCCTTGACGAAGACCTCCTTGCCGGCGCCGGTTTCACCCTGCACCAGAATCGGGATGTCCTTCTCCAGCAGGCGTTCGGCCTGGCGAATGGCCTTGTCCACTCTGGCGTCGCCCAGGTTGAGTGCGTGCAGGGGCGGCTCCTGCTCGCTGCGGCTGGTCAGCGGCGGGCGGAAGTCGCGGGGTTGAACGGGGGCTGGCCGGGTAGGGCGGCGCACCCGCGCGTGGAAGCGAAAGTGGCCGCTGGTACGCAGGTTGAAGGGCAGGTTGTCCGGCTGGTTGAGCAACTGCTGCAGCGGCACGTCGAACAGCTGCTCGATGGCGCAGTAGGCAAGGGGTTGCCCGAGCAGGTTGTCGGCGCGGCGGTTCGCCGAGACCACGTGGCCCTGCTCGTCGAACACCACCAGCCCGGCCCAGGGGCTGTCGAGGTTGTCCAGGCTGGTATTGAAGCTGAGCAGGTGGTACTGCTCGGCGAACAGCTTGAGGATCAGGCGGTTCTCCACCGACTGGCTCATCATCTTGACCATGCCCAGGGTGTGCGCGGGCGGCAGGTAGCTGTCGCTGGACACGTCGAGCACGGCGACCATGCGTCGCTGTTCGTCGAAGATCGGTGAGGCCGAGCCGGTCATGAAGCGGTTGGCCTTGAGGAAGTGCTCGTCGTGCTGGATGTGCACGGCCTGGCCGCAGCTGAGCGCGGTGCCGATGGCATTGGTGCCGGTGTAGCGCTCCAGCCAGCTGGCGCCGGCGACGAAGCCCGCGGCCTGGCGCGGTTCGATGAAGCGCTGGTCGCCCCAGGACTGCAACAGCCGGCCCTGCTCGTCGGCGAGCATGATCAGGCAGTTGGAGTTGGCCAGGATGGTGCCGTAGTAGGGCAGCACTTCCTGGTGGGTGGTCTGTACCAGCGCCTGGCGGCTCTCCAGCAGGGCCGAGAGTTCACCGGGAGGGGGCGGGTCGAAGCAGGGCGGACTCTGGTGGGTCAGGCCGTAGTCACGGCAGCGCGACCAGGATTGCTCGATGATGGTGTCGTGCGCCTGCGCGCGGGCAGCTTCTGTCATGGACGCTCTCTTCTTGTAGGTTCGCGATCTGCGCCGCGATGTGCTCGCGACCTGCGTCGCGTCCGTCCAGTCTTGTTCAAAACTGTTCAAAGTCAACAGTCGAACTGTTCAGTTGTTCACATCCGCTTGTGCAAAGCTGTTCAATCAGGTCGCGATGAGCTTTTCCGGAAATTCGCGTTTTTTCTTGTTTATCAGATGGATAGTTGATGTTTTTTGGCCCTGGCATGCTTGTCGCTAAGGTGTTCGTAATCGAATGGCACGACAAGAAAAAGGACAGGCCATGTCGCTCAAGCTCGAACACGTCACCCGTATCGTCGACGGCCAGGTGCATATCGATGATGCCTGCCTGAGTTTCGAACCCGGCTCTTTCAACGTTCTGCTGGGCCGCACCCTGGCCGGCAAGACCAGCCTGATGCGCCTGATGGCCGGCCTGGATCGACCCAGCAGCGGCCGCGTGATGATGAACGGCGCCGATGTCACCGGCGTCCCGGTGCGTCAGCGCAACGTGTCGATGGTCTATCAGCAGTTCATCAACTACCCGACCCTGACGGTGTTCGAGAACATCGCGTCGCCGCTGCGCCAGGCCGGAATGGCCAGGGAGCTGATCGCCGACAAGGTCGAGAGCACGGCGCGCATGCTGCGCATCGACAACCTGCTGTCACGCTACCCACTGGAACTGTCCGGTGGTCAGCAGCAGCGCACGGCCATGGCGCGGGCACTGGTCAAGGACGCGTCGCTGATCCTCTTCGACGAGCCCCTGGTCAACCTCGACTACAAGCTGCGCGAGGAGTTGCGCCAGGAAATGCGCGAGCTGTTCCAGGCGCGCCACACCATCGCCATCTACGCCACCACCGAGCCGAACGAGGCGCTGGCCCTCGGTGGCACCACCACCATCCTGCACGAGGGGCGGGTGGTGCAGAGTGGCAAGACCGCCGATGTCTATCACCGTCCGCAGCAGGTGCTGGCCGCCGAGCTGTTCTCCGAGCCGGCGATCAACCTGATGCCGGGGCGGATCAGCGGCAGCGAGGTGAGCTTTGCCGACTGCGTGCACTTCCCGCTCAATCAGGACCTGCGCGACATCGCCGAGGGCGAGTACCGTTTCGGCGTGCGCCCGAGCCATATCGGCCTGGTACCGTCGAACGACGATGACCTGGAACTGGCGGTCACCGTGGAGCTGGCCGAGATCAGTGGCTCGGAAACCTTCCTGCACGTGCGCAACGAACAGTTCGTGCTGGTACTGCACCTGCCAGGCGTGCACGAGTACGCGGTGGACACGCCGATACTCATCTACATCCCGACCCACAAGCTGTTCGTCTTCGCCGCCGATGGGCAATTGGTCCAGGCACCCAGTCGTCGCCAGGGGAGGGCTGCCTGATGGCCGAGATTCGTCTGCACAACCTTGCGCACAGCTACAGCGGCGCACCGAAGGCGCCGGAAGATTATGCGATCCGCGAGATGAACCACATCTGGCAACAGGGCGGTGCCTACGCGCTGCTGGGCCCCTCGGGCTGCGGCAAGTCGACCCTGCTCAACATCATCTCCGGCCTGCTCAGCCCGTCCCAGGGCGAGGTGCAGTTCGACGGCAAGGCGGTCAACGCACTGTCGCCACAGCAGCGCAACATCGCCCAGGTGTTCCAGTTCCCGGTGGTCTACGACACCATGACGGTGTTCGACAACCTGGCCTTCCCGCTGCGTAACCAGGGCATGGACGAGGCGCGCATCACCAGCAAGGTGCATGAGATCGCGGAGGTGCTCGAACTCCATCCGCTGCTGCGCAAGAAGGCGCGCAACCTCACCGCCGACGAGAAGCAGAAGGTGTCCATGGGGCGTGGCCTGGTGCGTGACGACGTGTCGGCGATTCTCTTCGACGAGCCGCTGACGGTGATCGACCCGCACCTGAAGTGGAAGCTGCGGCGCAAGCTCAAGCAGATCCACGAGCAGTTCAATATCACCATGGTCTACGTCACCCACGACCAGCTGGAGGCCTCCACCTTCGCCGACAAGATCGCGGTGATGTACGGCGGGCAGATCGTCCAGTTCGGCACCCCGCGCGAACTGTTCGAGCGCCCCGGACATACCTTTGTCGGCTACTTCATCGGCAGCCCGGGGATGAACCTGATCGACGTGCAGCGCTGCGAGGGTGGCGTGCGTTTCGCCGATACCGTGCTGCCGCTTTCCGAGGCGCTCAACCAGCGCCTGGCCGAACTGGAAGGCAGGCGCCTGCAGGTGGGCATCCGTCCCGAGTTCGTGCATGTCTGGGACGGCGCCTATGAAGACGCGCTGTGCGGGCGCGTGCTGCACGTCGAGGACCTCGGCACCTACAAGATCCTCACCTTCGACCTCGACGGCCAGGTGCTCAAGGCGCGCCTGCAGGAGGACCAGCCGGTGCCACGCGAACAGGTCTACCTGAACTTTCCGGCGCAGTGGCTGATGCTCTATGCCGATGACTACCTGGTGGAGGTGGCGCCATGAAAGTACAGAACAACAAGGCCTGGTGGCTGGTCCTGCCGGTGTTCCTGCTGGTGGCCTTCAGTGCCATCGTGCCGATGATGACGGTGGTCAACTACTCGGTGCAGGACATCTTCGATCCGGCCACGCGCTACTTCGTCGGCGTCGACTGGTATCGCCAGGTGTTGCAGGACCCGCGCCTGCACGACTCGCTGCTGCGCCAGTTCATCTTCTCCGCCTGCGTGCTGCTGATCGAGATTCCACTCGGCATCGCCATCGCCCTGTGCATGCCGACCCGCGGGCGCTGGGCGTCGCTGTGTCTGATCCTGATGGCCATCCCGCTGCTGATTCCATGGAACGTGGTGGGCACCATCTGGCAGATCTTCGGCCGTGCCGACATCGGCCTGATGGGCTGGGCGCTGAACAAGCTGGGCCTCAGCTACAACTATGCCGCCAACACCATGGATGCCTGGGTGACGGTGCTGATCATGGACGTCTGGCACTGGACGTCGCTGGTGGCGCTGCTGTGCTACTCGGGGCTGCGGGCGATACCCGACGTCTACTACCAGGCGGCGCGCATCGACCGTGCGTCGAACTGGGCGGTGTTCCGCCATATCCAGCTGCCCAAGCTGAAGAGCGTGCTGCTGATCGCGGTGATGCTGCGCTTCATGGACAGCTTCATGATCTACACCGAGCCGTTCGTGCTGACCGGGGGCGGCCCGGGCAACGCCACCACCTTCCTCAGCCAGACCCTGACGCAGATGGCCATCGGTCAGTTCGACCTGGGCCCGGCGGCGGCGTTCTCGCTGGTCTACTTCCTGATCATCCTGCTGGTGTCCTGGCTGTTCTATACCGCCATGACCCACGACGACAAGAATCGCTGAGGCCGACCATGATGCTACGCAAACGCCTGGCTCTGCTGATCTACTTCCTCTTCCTGCTGGTGCCGATCTACTGGCTGCTGAACATGTCGTTCAAGAGCAACACCGAGATTCTCGGTGGCCTGAGCCTGTGGCCGCAGCATTTCACCCTGGAAAACTACCGGGTGATCTTCACCGATCGCAGCTGGTACGAGGGCTATCTCAACTCGCTGTACTACGTCAGCCTCAACACCCTGATCTCGCTCAGTGTGGCATTGCCGGCGGCCTATGCCTTCTCGCGCTACCGCTTCCTCGGCGACAAGCACCTGTTCTTCTGGCTGCTGACCAACCGCATGGCGCCGCCGGCGGTGTTCCTGCTGCCGTTCTTCCAGCTGTATTCGTCCATCGGCCTGTTCGACACCCATATCGCCGTGGCGCTGGCGCACTGCCTGTTCAACGTGCCGCTGGCGGTGTGGATCCTGGAGGGGTTCATGTCCAGCGTGCCCAAGGAAATCGACGAGACGGCCTATATCGACGGCTACAGCTTCCCGAAATTCTTCGTGAAGATCTTCATCCCGCTGATCCGTTCCGGCATCGGCGTCACGGCTTTCTTCTGTTTCATGTTCTCCTGGGTCGAGCTGCTGCTGGCGCGCACCCTGACATCCGTGGACGCCAAGCCCATCGCCGCGGTGATGACCCGTACGGTATCCGCGTCGGGGATCGACTGGGGCGTGCTGGCCGCCGCCGGGGTGCTGACCATCATTCCCGGCATGCTGGTGATCTGGTTCGTTCGCAATCATGTGGCCAAGGGCTTTGCCCTCGGTCGCGTGTAAGGAGGTTCGTCATGAGCTGGATGGCCTGGACTCTGCCGACTGCGCTGTTCTTCGCCGTCATCGCCGTGCTGCTGGCCGGCATGACGCTGGTGGAGCTGCGCTGGCCTTGCGTGGAGCGCAAGGGGTTTCTGCCGATCGCCACGACCCGTGGCGACCGGTTGTTCATCGGTCTGCTCGGTAGCGCCTACCTGCACCTGCTGGTGATAGGCGTGACCGAGTGGAGCGTGTGGATAGCGTCACTGCTATCGCTGTTGTGGTTGTGCGCAGTCATGCGCTGGGGCTGAGCCGGGCTGCCACCGGTTTGCCTCTCCCATATCCTGAGATGGAGGTCTCTATGTTCGACAATAACAACAAGACCCGACATAGCATGGCGTTGGCCGCCTTGCTGGCGTTGTCCGGTTTGAGCGGTGCGGCCTGGGCGGATGCCTATGAAGAGGCCGCCAAGAAATGGATCGCCGAGGAGTTCAACCCCTCGACCCTGACACCCGAGCAGCAACTCGCCGAACTGCAATGGTTCATCAAGGCCGCCGAGCCGTTCCGCGGCATGGATATCAGCGTGGTGTCGGAAACCATCACCACCCACGAGTACGAGTCCAAGGTGCTGGCCAAGGCGTTCAGCGAGATCACCGGGATCAGGCTGCGCCATGACCTGCTGCAGGAAGGCGACGTGGTCGAGAAGCTGCAGACGCAGATGCAGTCGGACAAGAACATCTACGACGGCTGGGTCAACGACTCCGACCTGATCGGCACCCATGCGCGCTACGGCAAGGCGGTGGCCATCAGCGACATGATCGCCGGCGAAGCCAAGGACTACACCTCGCCGACCCTGGATCTCGAGGACTTCATCGGCACGTCCTTCACCACCGGGCCGGACGGCAAGCTGTACCAACTTCCGGACCAGCAGTTCGCCAACCTCTACTGGTTCCGCGCCGACTGGTTCGAGCGCCCGGAACTCAAGGCCAAGTTCAAGGAAATCTACGGCTACGAGCTGGGCGTGCCGGTCAACTGGTCGGCCTATGAAGACATTGCCGAGTTCTTCTCCAAGCACGTCAAGGAAATCGACGGCCAGCGCGTCTATGGCCACATGGACTACGGCAAGAAAGACCCGTCGCTGGGCTGGCGCTTCACCGATGCCTGGTTCTCCATGGCTGGCGGCGGCGACAAGGGCCTGCCCAATGGCCTGCCGGTGGACGAGTGGGGCATTCGCGTCGACGGCTGCCGCCCGGTGGGCTCCAGCGTTGCCCGTGGCGGCGACACCAACGGCCCGGCGGCAGTGTTCGCCACGCAGAAGTACGTCGACTGGATGCGTCAGTACGCACCGCCGGAAGCCCAGGGCATGACCTTCTCCGAGGCCGGTCCGGTGCCGGCGCAGGGCGCCATTGCCCAGCAGATCTTCTGGTACACCGCCTTCACCGCCGACATGACCAAGCCGGGCCTGCCGGTGGTCAACGAGGACGGCACGCCGAAATGGCGCATGGCGCCGTCGCCGAAGGGGCCGTACTGGGAGGAGGGCATGAAGCTCGGCTACCAGGACACCGGTTCCTGGACCTTCCTCAAGTCGACCCCGGAGAAGCAACGTCTGGCGGCCTGGCTGTACGCCCAGTTCGTCACCTCCAAGACCGTCTCGCTGAAGAAGACCCTGGTCGGCCTGACCCCGATTCGCGAATCGGACATCAACTCGCAGGCCATGACGGACATAGCGCCGAAGCTTGGCGGTCTGGTGGAGTTCTACCGCAGCCCGGCTCGCGTGCAGTGGACGCCGACCGGCACCAACGTGCCGGACTATCCGCGTCTGGCCCAGCTGTGGTGGCAGTTCATCGCCGAAGCCGCGAGTGGCGACAAGACGCCACAGCAGGCGCTCGATGGTCTGGCTGCCGCGCAGGACACCATGCTCGGTCGCCTGGAGCGTTCCAACGTGCTTGGCGAGTGCGGGCCGAAGCTGAACGAGCCGCGCGATCCGCAGTACTGGTTCGATCAGCCGGGTGCACCCAAGCCCAAGCTGGCCAACGAGAAGCCCAAGGGCGAAACCATCGCCTACGACGAGCTGCTCAAGTCCTGGGAGCAGGCGCGCAAGTGAGGCCGATGCCTGTGCTGTAGGAGCGGTTTCAGCCGCGAAAAAAAACGGCACCCTTGGGTGCCGTTTTCGATTCAGCCGCAGCGATCACTCATGCAGGTGCTCGGCCGCGTGCAGGGTGTTTTCCAGCAGGCCGGCGCGGGTCATCGGGCCGACACCGCCCGGTACCGGAGTGATCCAGCCGGCGCGGGGCAGGGCGGTCTCGTAGATCACGTCGCCGACCAGCTTGCCGTCTTCCTGGCGGTTGATCCCGACATCGATGACGATGGCACCCGGCTTGATCCACTCGCCCTTGACCAGCCCCGGCTTGCCGGCGGCGACCACGACGATGTCGGCCTGGCCGACATGACCGGCGAGGTCCTTGGTGAAACGGTGGGTGACGGTGACCGTGCAGCCGGCCAGCAGCAGCTCCATGGCCATCGGGCGGCCGACGATGTTCGAGGCGCCGACCACCACCGCGTGCAGACCGTAGAGATCGACGCCGGTGCTTTCCAGCAGGGTCATGATGCCCTTGGGCGTGCAGGGGCGCAGCAGCGGCATGCGCTGGGCCAGGCGGCCGATGTTGTAGGGGTGGAAACCGTCCACATCCTTGTCGGGGCGAATACGCTCGAGCAGCAGCGAGCTGTCCAGGTGCTCGGGCAGCGGCAACTGCACCAGGATACCGTCGATGGCCGGGTCGTCGTTGAGCTCGTCGATCAGGGCCAGCAGATCGGTCTGGCTGGTGTTGCTCGGCAGGTCATAGGCGCGCGAGAGGAAGCCGACTTCCTCGCAATCCTTGCGTTTGTGTGACACATAGACCTGGGAGGCAGGATCGGTACCGACCAGGATCACGGCCAGACCCGGAGTGCGAAGGCCTTGTTCGCGGCGTTCGGCGACGCGTTTGGCAATCTGCTGGCGGAGGCTGGCGGCGATCGCCTTGCCATCGATCAGTTGTGCGGTCATTACGCTGGTTAACCATTAATAAGGATGAAAAAAGGACGCGCATTCTCGCATGGGTGCTCACCCGGGCAAAGGCGCCTGCCGTCGTTTTCGCGTAACTCCTTTATATCGCTGATTTTTTTTGATTTTTTCTGTTGACGAGGTGCGTAAGCGTCTATAACATTCGCCCCGCTTCTCAGGAACAGCCACTCGCTGGGTGAGACGGCAAGAGCCAAGCCCCGGTGGTGAGGCTGGAGCCGAAAGCTTCTAAGTCTGCATTAGCGGATGGATAGGCGCCCGTAGCTCAGCTGGATAGAGCATCCGCCTTCTAAGCGGATGGTCGCAGGTTCGAGTCCTGCCGGGTGCGCCATTTGGCGGTCAGGCAATTTGAGTAAGCAATGCAATATGGTGGGCGTAGCTCAGTTGGTAGAGCACAGGATTGTGGCTCCTGGTGTCGTGGGTTCGATTCCCATCGTCCACCCCATATTCCAGAACGCCAGGCCAAAAGCCTGGCGTTTTTGTTTTTAGCTTGAAACCACGCGGACGTGGTGAAATTGGTAGACACACCAGATTTAGGTTCTGGCGCCGCAAGGTGTGAGAGTTCGAGTCTCTCCGTCCGCACCATCTTACAAATCCCCCCGCATTGCCGCCTGTTTCTAGGGTGACTTCTTCATATCGACCCTCTAGAATGCTTGGCCTTGATTCGGGGCCGGTTCGAGCCGGCTTATGTCTGTGCAACGAGGAATATCCATGCAAGTTTCTGTTGAAAGCACTTCTGCTCTTGAGCGCCGCATGACCGTCGGCGTCCCCGTCGAGCGCATCGAGACCGAAGTCAACAAGCGTCTGCAACAGACTGCCCGTCGTGCCAAGGTTCCTGGCTTCCGTCCTGGCAAGGTGCCGATGAGCGTCATTCGTCAGCGTTACGAAGACGCCGCTCGTCAGGAAGCACTGGGCGACCTGATCCAGGCCACCTTCTATGAAGCCGTGGTCGAGCAGAAGCTGAACCCGGCCGGCGCTCCTGCGGTAGAGCCGAAGTCCTTCGAGAAGGGCAAGGATCTGGAATACGTCGCGACCTTCGAAGTTTTCCCCGAGTTCGAGGTTTCCGGCTTCGACTCCATCGCCATCGAGCGCCTGCAGGCCGACGTGGCTGACAGCGATGTCGACAACATGCTGGACATCCTGCGCAAGCAGAACACCCGCTTCGAAACCGTCGAGCGTGCTGCCGAGAACGACGACCAGCTGAACATCGACTTCGTTGGCAAGATCGACGGCGAAGCCTTCGCCGGCGGCAGCGCCAAGGGCACTCAGCTGGTGCTGGGCTCCGGCCGCATGATCCCGGGCTTCGAAGAGGCTCTGGTCGGCGTCAAGGCGGGTGAAGAGCGCGTCATCAACCCGACCTTCCCCGAGGACTATCAGAACCTCGATCTGGCCGGCAAGACTGCCGAGTTCATCGTTACCGTGAACAGCGTTTCCGCACCGCAGCTGCCTGAGCTGAACGACGAGTTCTTCGCTCTGTTCGGCATCAAGGAAGGCGGTCTGGAAGGCTTCCGCGCCGAAGTTCGCAAGAACATGGAGCGCGAACTGCGCCAGGCCATCAAGTCCAAGGTCAAGAACCAGGTAATGGATGGCCTGCTGGCTGCCAACCCGGTCGAAGTGCCGAAGGCGCTGATCGGCAACGAAGTGGATCGTCTGCGCGTGCAGGCCGTTCAGCAGTTCGGTGGCAACATCAAACCAGACCAACTGCCGGCCGAGCTGTTCGAAGAGCAGGCCAAGCGTCGCGTCGTGCTGGGCCTGATCGTCGCGGAAGTGGTCAAGCAGTTCGAGCTGAAGCCTGACGAAGCCCGTGTGCGTGAGCTGATCGAAGAGATGGCCTCCGCCTACCAGGAGCCCGAGCAAGTGGTCGCCTGGTACTACAAGAACGATCAGCAGATGAACGAAGTGCGTTCGGTTGTACTGGAAGAACAAGTTGTAGATACTGTTCTGCAGAAGGCCAACGTGACCGATAAAGCGGTTTCCTACGAAGACGCAGTCAAGCCGGCGGAAGCTCCTAAAGCCGACTGATCGGGTCACCTCGTTCGAGAACACCACCATAAGCCAGCCTCCGTGCTGGCTTATGTGTATTTGAGACATGACTATTAGGGAGTGAGCGCAAGACATGTCCCACAATCCTTTTATGCAAAACATGCCTGAAATCCAGGCCGCTGGCGGCCTGGTGCCGATGGTCATCGAGCAGTCCGCTCGTGGCGAGCGTGCCTATGACATCTACTCGCGCCTGCTCAAGGAGCGTGTGATCTTCCTGGTGGGCCAGGTCGAGGACTACATGGCCAACCTGATCTGCGCCCAGTTGCTGTTCCTGGAAGCAGAGAACCCGGACAAGGACATTCACCTGTACATCAACTCGCCGGGTGGTTCGGTGACGGCCGGTATGGCCATCTACGACACCATGCAGTTCATCAAGGCGGACGTGTCCACCACCTGCATCGGTCAGGCCTGCAGCATGGGCGCTTTCCTGCTGGCCGGTGGCGCCAAGGGCAAGCGTTTCTGCCTGCCGAACTCGCGCGTGATGATCCACCAGCCGCTGGGCGGCTTCCAGGGCCAGGCCTCGGATATCGAGATCCACGCCAAGGAGATTCTCTTCATCCGTGAGCGCCTGAACGAGTTGCTGGCGCATCACACGGGCCAGAGCCTGGAAACCATCGAGCGTGATACCAACCGCGACAACTTCATGAGCGCGTCGCGCGCCGTCGAGTACGGCCTGGTCGATGCGGTGCATGAGAAGCGTCAAATGCCGGTGTAGATGAGGCACCGGCTGCGGGCATTCTGCACGGGGACGATTCGTGCCCTTGAAAATGCCCGCATTTGCCTTCATCTTGTGTTTCAAGCCTACCGTATTGGATTGATCGAATGACTGATACCCGTAACGGTGAGGACAGCGGCAAACTGCTTTATTGCTCCTTCTGCGGCAAGAGCCAGCACGAAGTGCGCAAGTTGATCGCCGGTCCTTCCGTCTTCATCTGCGACGAATGCGTCGACCTGTGCAATGACATCATCCGTGAGGAGGTGCAGGAAGCCCAGGCCGAGAGCAGCGCGCACAAACTCCCGGCACCCAAGGAAATCAGCAGCATCCTCGATCAGTATGTGATTGGTCAGGAGCGTGCGAAGAAGGTGCTGTCGGTAGCGGTGTACAACCACTACAAGCGTCTCAATCAGCGCGACAAGAAAGACGATGTCGAGCTGGGCAAGAGCAACATCCTGCTGATCGGTCCGACCGGTTCGGGCAAGACGCTGCTGGCGGAAACCTTGGCGCGCCTGCTCAATGTACCGTTCACCATCGCCGATGCGACCACGCTGACCGAGGCCGGTTACGTGGGCGAGGATGTCGAGAACATCATCCAGAAGCTGCTGCAGAAGTGCGATTACGATGTCGAGAAGGCCCAGATGGGCATCGTCTACATCGACGAAATCGACAAGATTTCGCGCAAGTCCGACAACCCGTCGATCACTCGTGACGTATCGGGCGAGGGCGTGCAGCAGGCCCTGCTCAAGCTGATCGAGGGGACCGTGGCTTCGGTGCCGCCGCAGGGCGGTCGCAAGCACCCGCAGCAGGAGTTCCTGCAGGTCGACACGCGCAACATCCTGTTCATCTGCGGCGGTGCCTTCGCTGGCCTGGAGAAGGTGATTCAGGCCCGCTCCACCAAAGGCGGTATCGGCTTCGGTGCCGAGGTGCGCAGCAAGCAGGAAGGCAAGAAGATCGGCGAGTCGCTGCGTGAGGTCGAGCCGGACGATCTGGTCAAGTTCGGCCTGATTCCCGAGTTCGTCGGTCGTCTGCCGGTCATCGCGACCCTCGAGGAGCTGGACGAGGCGGCCCTGGTGCAGATCCTGACCGAGCCGAAGAACGCGCTGACCAAGCAGTACGGCAAGCTCTTCGAGATGGAAGGCGTGGACCTGGAGTTCCGTCCGGATGCGCTGAAATCCGTGGCGCAGAAGGCCCTGGAGCGCAAGACCGGCGCACGTGGCCTGCGTTCGATCCTGGAAGGCATTCTGCTCGACACCATGTATGAAATCCCGTCCCAGCAGGACGTGAGCAAGGTGGTGATCGACGAGAGCGTCATCGACGGATCTTCCAAGCCGCTGCTGATCTACGAGAACAGCGAGCCGCCTGCAAAGGCCGCGCCAGACGCGTAACGCCTGTCACACGATGCACGCAAGGGGCCCCCAGGGCCCCTTCGCTTTTCTGGACATTGCGCTTGTTTTTTACGGGCACTGCCCCCATCTTAAAAGCCAAGGGTAATCCCGCCTGTTTACGGCCTTATGGCCGCCGCTGAGCCGAAATCATGAAGACAACCATCGAATTGCCTCTCCTGCCGTTGCGCGATGTTGTGGTCTATCCGCACATGGTCATCCCGCTTTTCGTCGGGCGTGAGAAATCCATCGAGGCCCTCGAGGCCGCGATGACGGGTGACAAGCAGATTTTGCTGGTGGCCCAGAAGAACCCGGCGGTCGATGATCCGGATGATCAGGACCTCTATCGCGTTGGCACCGTCGCCACCGTGCTGCAGCTGCTCAAGTTGCCCGATGGCACCGTCAAGGTGCTGGTCGAGGGCGAGCAGCGCGGCTCCATCGAGCGTGTCCTCGAAGTGGACGAGCACTGCCGTGCCGAGGTGCTGCTGATCGAAGAGGGCGAAACCGCCGAGCGCGAGTCCGAAGTCTTCACGCGCAGCCTGCTGAGCCAGTTCGAACAGTACGTGCAGCTGGGCAAGAAGGTGCCCGCCGAGGTGCTTTCGTCGCTCAACAGCATCGATGAGCCCAGTCGCCTGGTCGACACCATGGCCGCGCACATGGCGCTGAAGATCGAGCAGAAGCAGGAAATCCTCGAAATCACCTCCCTGTCCGCGCGTGTCGAGCACGTGCTGGCCCTGCTGGATGCCGAGATCGACCTGCTGCAGGTCGAGAAGCGCATCCGTGGTCGCGTCAAGAAGCAGATGGAGCGCAGCCAGCGCGAGTACTACCTGAATGAGCAGATGAAGGCCATTCAGAAAGAGCTGGGCGACATTGACGAGGGGCACAACGAGCTCGATGAACTGCGCAAGCGCATCGACAACGCGGGCCTGTCCAAGGAGGCGCTGACCAAGGCCAATGCGGAGCTGAACAAGCTCAAGCAGATGTCGCCGATGTCCGCCGAAGCCACCGTGGTGCGCTCCTATATCGACTGGCTGGTGAACGTGCCGTGGAAGGCCGAAAGCAAGGTGCGCCTCGATCTGGCCCGTGCCGAGAGCATCCTCGATGCCGACCACTATGGCCTCGAAGAGGTCAAGGAACGCATTCTCGAGTACCTCGCCGTGCAGAAACGGGTGAAGAAGCTCAAGGGGCCGGTGCTGTGCCTGGTGGGGCCGCCTGGCGTGGGCAAGACCTCGCTGGCCGAGTCCATCGCTACCGCGACCAACCGCAAGTTCGTGCGCATGGCACTGGGTGGCGTGCGTGACGAGGCCGAGATCCGCGGCCATCGCCGCACCTACATCGGTTCGATGCCTGGGCGCCTGATCCAGAAGCTGACCAAGGTCGGCGTGCGCAACCCGCTGTTCCTGCTCGACGAGATCGACAAGATGGGCCAGGACATGCGCGGCGATCCCGCCTCGGCGCTGCTCGAAGTCCTCGATCCCGAGCAGAACCACAATTTCAACGATCACTATCTGGAGGTCGACTACGACCTGTCGGACGTGATGTTCCTCTGTACGGCCAACTCGATGAACATCCCCGGCCCGCTGCTGGACCGGATGGAAATCATCCGCCTGCCGGGTTACACCGAGGACGAGAAGGTCAACATCGCCATCAAGTACCTGGCGCCCAAGCAGATCCAGGCCAACGGCCTGAAGAAGGGCGAGCTGGCATTCGACGAGGCGGCGATTCGCGACATCATTCGTTACTACACCCGCGAGGCGGGTGTGCGCAGCCTGGAACGGCAGATTGCCAAGGTGTGCCGCAAGGCGGTGAAGGAGCACATGCGCGAGAAGCGCTTCCAGGTCACGGTGACGGCGGAGTCGCTGGAGCACTTCCTGGGCGTGCGCAAGCATCGCTATGGCCTTGCCGAACAGCAGGATCAGATCGGTCAGGTGACCGGTCTGGCCTGGACTCAGGTGGGGGGCGAGCTGCTCACCATCGAGACGGCGGTGGTGCCGGGCAAGGGCAATCTGATCAAGACCGGTTCCCTCGGCGATGTCATGGCGGAGTCCATGACGGCTGCCATGACGGTGGTCCGCAGTCGCGCCAGAAGCCTCGGAATTCCCAGCGATTTCAACGAGAAGCGCGACGTTCACATCCATATGCCGGAAGGTGCGACGCCCAAGGACGGCCCGAGTGCAGGCATCGGCCTGTGCACGGCGCTGGTGTCGGCGCTGACGCAGATTCCGGTGCGCGCGGACGTCGCCATGACGGGGGAAATCACCCTGCGTGGTCAGGTGCTGGCGATTGGCGGGCTCAAGGAAAAACTTCTGGCCGCTCACCGTGGTGGGATCAAGACGGTGATCATTCCGGAAGAAAATGTGCGTGACCTGAAAGAAATTCCGGAAAATATTAAGCAAGACCTGCAGATTAAACCGGTTAAATGGATTGACGAGGTCCTGCAAATTGCGCTGCAATACGCCCCGGAGCCCTTGCCTGATGCGGCTCCCGAGATGGTTGCAACGGATGACAAGCGCGAGTCTGATTCCAAGGAGCGAATCAGCACGCATTAGCCGGGGGGCTTTCTTGACACAATTTTTCAGCCCTTGCTATAAAGCGGCTTTTATTGTGTCGGCAGGCCATCCAGCACCCGCTTTGCTTACACTAAAAATCAAGAAACAAACTCAACAGAAATAAGGGGACTTAGAGTGAACAAGTCGGAACTGATCGATGCCATCGCTGCATCTGCTGATATCCCGAAAGCTGTTGCTGGCCGCGCGCTGGATGCAGTGATTGAATCCGTCACTGGCGCCCTGAAGGCTGGTGACTCCGTTGTCCTGGTTGGCTTCGGCACCTTCGCTGTCAAAGAGCGTGCTGCTCGCACTGGCCGCAACCCGCAGACCGGCAAGCCGATCAGCATCGCCGCCGCCAAGATCCCAGGCTTCAAAGCTGGCAAGGCTCTGAAAGACGCCGTCAACTAAGCGTCTTCCGGGTTTGCCTCGCCGTCAGGGCCATGCCCAGCGGCTGTTAGGAGGCAGAGCAGGTGGTTTCGACTCTTCTGCACTGACCGCTTAACGCGTTACGAGAAGGCGCATCCAAGGATGCGCCTTTCTTCTATCTGGACATTACCCACACTGCGCGGCTGGTGGCTCTGTACAGTCGTTCTGGGGGAAGCATGCTGCAAAACATCAGGGACAATTCACGCGGTTGGATTGCCAAAACCATCATCGGCCTCATCGTCATGCTGATGGCCTTTACCGGTTTCGAAGCCATCGTCACGGGGACCAGCAATCGCAACAACGCTGCGGACGTGAACGGTGACACCATTACCCTCAACGAGCTGAACCAGGCCGTTGAGATGCAGCGTCGTCAGCTGCTGCAGCAACTGGGGCGTGATTTCGATGCCTCGCTGCTCGACGACAAGCTGCTGCGCGAGTCTTCGCTCAAAGGTCTGATCGACCGCAAGCTGCTGCTGCAGGCCGCTGGCGACGCCGGTTTCGCCTTCTCGCAGCCCGCGCTCGACCAGGTCATCCTGCAGACGCCGGAGTTTCAGGCCGAAGGCCGCTTCGACGCGGCGCGTTTCGACCAGGTGATTCGCCAGATGGGCTACACCCGCCTGCAGTTCCGCCAGATGCTGGAAGAGGAAATGCTGATCGGGCAGCTGCGCGCAGGCATCGGTGCCAGCAGCTTCGTCACCGAGCAGCAGGCGCTTGCCTTCGCCAATCTCGAGCGTCAGACGCGTGATTTCGCCAGCCTGACCATCAAGGCCGACACCGCTGCGGTCGAGCTCAGCGACGGCGATGTCAAGGCTTACTACGACGAGCACGCCAGCGAGTTCATGAGCCCTGAACAGGTGGTGCTGGAGTACGTCGAGCTGAAGAAGGACAGCTTCTTCGATCAGATCGAAGTGAGCGACGAGGACCTCAAGCCGGCGTACGAGAGCGAGATCGCCAACCTCGCCGAGCAACGCCATGCCGCGCACATCCTCATCGAGGGTGATGACGAGGCGGCCCGTGCCAAGGCCGAGGAAATCAAGGCGCGCATCGACGCTGGCGAAGACTTCGCGGCACTGGCCAAGGAGTTCTCCCAGGACCCGGGTTCGGCCGCCGACGGCGGTGATCTGGGCTATGCCGGCCCTGGCGTCTACGATCCGGCCTTCGAAGAGGCGCTTTACGCACTGCAGCAGGGGCAGGTCTCCGCGCCGGTGAAGAGCGCGTTCGGCTGGCACCTGATCAAGCTGCTGGGTGTCCAGTCGCCTGAGGTGCCGAGCTTCGACAGCCTCAAGGACAAGCTGGCGCGTGACTTCAAGGCGCAGCAGGTCGAGCAGCGTTTCGTCGAGGCGACCAAGCAACTGGAAGATGCGGCGTTCGAGGCGTCGGATCTGGCGCAGCCGGCTCAGGATCTCGGTCTCGAGGTCAAGGTCAGCGAGCCCGTTGGTCGCGAAGGCGGCGCTACCGGCATCACGGCCAATCGTCAGGTGCTGCAGGCGGCATTCAGCCCCGAGGTTCTCGAGGATGGCGCCAACAGCTCGACCATCGAGCTGGACCCGAGCACCGTCGTCGTCGTTCGCGTCAAGGAGCACAACCAGCCTGAGCAGTTGCCGCTGGAGCAGGTTGCCGAGAGCATTCGCGGTCATCTGCTGCAGGAGCGCGCAAGCGCGGCAGCCAAGGCCGAGGGTGAGAAGCGCCTGGCCGCAGCCCAGGCCGGCGAGGCCCAGGATGCCGGCTGGCAGGTCCAGGAAGCGGCTACCCGCAGCCAGGACGGCGTGGAGCCCAAGGTACTGCAGGCATTGTTCCGCATGGCCAAGCCGAGCAAGGCGGGCGAGCCGACCTTTGCCGGTGTGACCCTGAACACGGGTGACTACGTGCTGTTGCGCCTGGACGGCGTCAACGTGCCGGAAGAAGCGCTGGCGGCCGAGCAACTGGCCATGTACCGCAACTTCCTGGCGTCGCGCGAAGGCCAGCAGGACTTCGCTGCACTGCGCAAGCAGCTGGCCGCCGAAGCCGATATCGAGCGCTTCTGAGTCGCTCCTCCAGTGCCTCTGGCGAGGTGCTGGAACAGGCAATAAAAAACCCGCACGGCGTGCGGGTTTTTTATTGCCTGCCATCCGGGGATGACAGCGAGACGCTCCCGGCAACTGCTCTGCCGGGAGCGGCGCGGATCAGTCTTCCATGGCGCCCATGGCGGTGGTGTTGAAGCCGCCGTCGACGTACATGATTTCACCGCTGATGCCCGAAGCCAGGTCGGAGCAGAGGAACGCGCCGGCGTTGCCGACTTCCTCGATGGTGACGTTGCGGCGCAGCGGGGTCTGCTTCTCGTTGGCAGCCAGCATCTTGCGGAAGCTGGCGATGCCGCTGGCGGCCAGGGTGCGGATCGGGCCGGCGGAGATGGCGTTGACGCGGGTGCCTTCCGGGCCGAGGCTGCCGGCGAGGTAGCGAACGCCGGCTTCCAGGCTGGCCTTGGCCATGCCCATGACGTTGTAGTTGGGCATGGTGCGCTCGGCACCCAGGTAGGAGAGGGTGAGCAGGCTGCCATTGCGGCCTTTCATCATCTCGCGACCGGCCTTGGCCAGGGCGACGAAGCTGTAGGCGCTGATGTCGTGGGCGATCTTGAAGCCTTCACGGGTGGTGACGTCGGTGAAGTCGCCGTTCAGCTGGTCACCCGGAGCGAAACCGACGGAGTGGACGATGCAGTCCAGGCCATCCCATTTCTTGCTCAGCGCTTCGAATACCGCGGCGATTTCCTCGTCGCTGGCCACATCGCAAGGGAAGCACAGGTCGGCACTGGAGCCCCAGCCGGCAGCGAAATCTTCGACGCGACCCTTGAGCTTTTCGTTCTGGTAGGTGAAAGCCAGCTCGGCACCTTCGCGGTGCATGGCGGCGGCGATACCCGAGGCGATGGACAGTTTGCTGGCTACGCCAACGATGAGTACGCGCTTACCGGTTAGAAAACCCATTGTGCTATTCCTCTTCCTGTTTCAAGGATCAGTGAGCCGTTGCCGGGGCCATGAAAGCGGCTTCCAGCAACTGCTGCGTATAAGGGTGCTGCGGTGCACTGAAGATCGACTCGGCAGACCCCTGTTCGACTACCTGGCCCTGCTTGACCACCATCAGCTGATGGCTCAGCGCTCTGACTACCGCCAGATCATGGCTGATAAACAGATAGGTCAGGTTGTACTTGGCCTGCAAGCCGCGCAACAACTCCACCACCTGACGCTGTACCGTGCGGTCGAGCGCCGAAGTGGGCTCGTCGAGCAGGATCAGCGCCGGTTTCAACACCAGTGCTCGGGCAATGGCAATCCGCTGCCGTTGTCCGCCAGAAAACTCGTGGGGGTAGCGATGCCGCGTCTGCGGGTCCAGCCCTACCTCCAAAAGCGCGTCGATGATGGCTTGTTCCTGTTCCGCCTCGTTGCCCATACCGTGAATGCGCAGACCCTCACCGACGATCTGGCTCACCGACATGCGTGGGCTCAGGCTGCCGAAGGGGTCCTGAAACACCACCTGCATCTGCCGGCGCAGCGGACGTACCTGCTGCTGGCTAAGGCCCTGCAGATGCTGGCCCTGGAAGCGGATGTCACCTTGGCTGGCGAGCAGCCGCAGAATGGCCATGCCCAGGGTGGATTTGCCGGAGCCACTCTCGCCGACGATGCCCAGGGTCTGGCCCTGGGGCAGGCTGAAGTTGATGCCGTCCACCGCTTTGACATGATCCACCGTCCGACGCAGTAGGCCCTTCTTGATCGGGAACCACACGCGCAGGTCGTCCACTTCCAGCAGCGGCTGGCCCACGGGGTTGGCCGCAGGTTCGCCGCTGGGCTCGGCACCGAGCAGTTCCCTGGTATAGGGATGCTGCGGAGCCTGGAACAATTCTTCACACGACGCCTGTTCGACGATGCGACCGCGCTGCATGACACATACGCGATGCGCAATTCTGCGCACCAGGTTGAGATCGTGGCTGATCAGCAGCAGCGACATGCCCAGGCGGGCCTGCAGATCCTTGAGCAGCTCGAGGATTTTCAGCTGCACCGTGACGTCCAGCGCGGTGGTCGGTTCGTCGGCGATCAGCAGTTGCGGCTCGTTGGCCAGGGCCATGGCGATCATCACGCGCTGGCGTTGGCCGCCGGACAGCTCGTGGGGGTAGGCCTTCAGGCGTTTCTTCGGCTCGGGAATGCCGACCAGCTCCAGCAGCTCCAGCGTGCGCGCACTGGCGGCCTTGCCGCGCAGGCCCTTGTGCAGGGCCAGCACCTCGTTGATCTGTTTCTCGATGCTGTGCAGCGGGTTGAGCGAGGTCATCGGCTCCTGGAAGACCATGGCGATACGGTTGCCGCGAATGCCACGCAGGCGACCCTCGCCGAGTTTGAGCAGGTCTTCACCGGCGTACTCGATGCTGCCGGACGGGTGGCGGGCGAGGGGGTAGGGCAGCAGGCGCAGGATGGAATGCGCGGTGACCGACTTGCCCGAGCCGCTTTCGCCAACCAGGGCGAGGGTCTCGCCTTTGTGAATGTCGAAGCTGACGCCCTCGACCACGCGCTGGCACTGCTCGCCCATGACGAACTCGACGGCCAGGTCGCGAACTTGCAGCAGGGTTTCGTTCTGGCTCATGTCATTTCCTCGGGTCGAAAGCATCGCGGGCGGCCTCGCCGATGAACACCAGCAGGCTCAGCATGAGCGCCAGCACGGCGAAGGCGCTGATGCCCAGCCAGGGCGCCTGCAGGTTGCTCTTGCCCTGAGCGACCAGTTCCCCCAGCGAGGGCGCGCCCGGGGGCAGGCCGAAACCGAGGAAGTCCAGGGCGGTCAGGGTGCCGATCGCGCCGGTGAGGATGAAGGGCATGAAGGTCATGGTCGAGACCATGGCGTTGGGCAGGATGTGGCGGAACATGATCGCGCCATTGCCCATGCCCAGCGCGCGTGCGGCGCGCACGTATTCCAGGTTGCGCCCACGGAGGAACTCGGCGCGCACCACGTCGACCAGGCTCATCCAGGAGAACAGCAGCATGATGCCCAGCAGCCACCAGAAGTTCGGCTGCACGAAGCTGGCCAGGATGATCAGCAGATAGAGCACGGGGAGTCCGGACCAGATTTCCAGGAAGCGCTGGCCGAGCAGGTCGACCCAGCCGCCATAGAAGCCCTGGAGGGCGCCGGCTATGACGCCGATCACCGAACTGGCCAGGGTCAGGGTCAGGGCGAACAGCACCGAGATGCGGAAGCCGTAGATGACCCGCGCCAGCACGTCGCGCCCCTGGTCGTCGGTGCCGAGCCAGTTCTGCGCCGAGGGCGGCGCCGGGGCCGGGACTTCCAGGTCGTAGTTGATGCTCGAATAGCTGAACGGGATCGGCGGCCAGAGCATCCAGCCATCCTTCTCCGCGATCAGGTCCTGGATGTACGGGCTCTTGTAGTTGGCCTGCAGCGGGAATTCGCCACCGAACACGGTCTCCGGGTAGCGCTTGAGCACGGGGAAGTACCACTCGCCGTCGTAGCGCACGGCCAGCGGCTTGTCGTTGGCGATCAGTTCGGCGCCGAGGCTCAGGCCGAACAGGATGAGGAACAGCCAGAGCGACCACCAGCCACGCTTGTGGGCCTTGAAACGGTCGAGACGGCGGCGATTGAGCGGGGACAGTTTCATGCTCAACACTCCCGGCTTTCGAAGTCGATACGGGGGTCGACCAGGGTGTAGGTGATGTCACCGATCAGTTTCACGATCAGCCCCAGCAGGGTGAAGATGAACAGGGTGCCGAAGACCACCGGATAGTCGCGGTTGATCGCCGCCTCGAAGCTCATCAGGCCGAGACCGTCGAGGGAGAAGATCACTTCGATCAACAGGGAACCGGTGAAGAAGATGCCGATGAAGGCCGCCGGGAAGCCGGCGATGATCAGCAGCATGGCGTTGCGGAAGACGTGACCATAGAGGACGCGGTGGTTGGTCAGCCCCTTGGCGCGGGCGGTGATCACGTACTGCTTGTTGATCTCGTCGAGGAAGCTGTTCTTGGTCAGCAGCGTCAGGGTGGCGAAGTTGCCGATGACCAGTGCCGTGACCGGCAGCACCAGGTGCCAGAGGTAGTCGAGGATCTTGCCGCCGAGGCTGAGCGACTCGAAGTCGTTGGAGGTCAGGCCGCGCAACGGGAACCAGTCCCAGTAGCTGCCGCCGGCGAACAGCACGATCAGCAGAATGGCGAAGAGGAAGGCGGGAATGGCGTAGCCGATGATGATCGCCGAACTGGTCCAGATGTCGAAGGCACTGCCGTGCCGGGTAGCCTTGGCGATCCCCAGCGGGATGGAGACCAGGTACATGATCAGGGTGCTCCACAGGCCCAGTGATATGGAGACCGGCATCTTCTCGATGATCAGGTCGATGACCTGGGCGTCGCGAAAGAAGCTGGAGCCGAAGTCCAGCTGCGCGTAGTTCTTCAGCATGATCCAGAAGCGTTCCGGCGCCGACTTGTCGAAACCGTACATCTTCTCGATTTCCTTGATCAGCTGCGGGTCGAGGCCCTGGGCACCGCGGTAGTTGGAGCCGGCCACCGAGACTTCGGCGCCGCCACCGGCGATGCGGCTGGTGGCGCCCTCGAAGCCCTCGAGCTTGGCGATCATCTGCTCGACCGGGCCGCCTGGCGCGGCCTGGATGATGATGAAGTTGATCACCAGGATGCCGAACAGGGTCGGAATGATCAGCAGCAAGCGGCGGATGATATAGGCCAGCATGCTTATTGCTCCGCCTGTTCAGCGGCTTGCTGCTGTTCTTCGTCCGGTTGCTCGAGGCCGGGGCGTACCCACCAGGTATGCAGGCCGATGTCGTAGAGCGGAGTGACCTTGGGATGCTCGAAGCGATTCCAGTAGGCCACGCGCCAGGTCTTGATATGCCAGTTGGGGATCACGTAGTAGCCCCACAGCAGCACGCGATCCAGGGCGCGGGTGTGATTGATCAGGTCCTGCCGGGAGTCGGCGTTGATCAGCCCTTCGACGAGCTGGTCGATGGCCGGGTCCTTCAGGCCGATGTAGTTGCGGCTGCCCGGGTTGTCGGCGCTGGAGGAGTGCCAGTACTCGCGCTGCTCGTTGCCGGGCGAGTTGGACTGGCCGAAGCCGCCGACGATCATGTCGAAATCACGCGAGCGCAGGCGGTTGATGTACTGCGAGACGTCGACACGGCGGATGACCAGTTCGATGCCGAGGTCGGAAAGGTTGCGCTTGAAGGGCAGGAGGATGCGCTCGAACTCCGTCTGCGCGAGGAGAAATTCGAACGTCACCGGCTGGCCGTTGGCGTCGAGCATGCGGTCGCCGTCGATGCGCCAGCCGGCCTGTTGCAGCAACTGATAGGCGCGGCGCTGCTGCTCGCGGATGATGCCGCTGCCGTCGGTGACTGGCACGCGGAACTCCTCGTTGAACACCTCGGGCGGAATCTGGTTGCGCAGCGGCTCGAGAATCGCCAGTTCCTCGTCGCCCGGCAAGCCGCTGGAGCCCAGCTCGGAGTTGTCGAAGTAGCTGTGGGTGCGGCTGTAGGCGCCGTTGAACAGGCGCTTGTTGGCCCACTCGAAGTCGAACAGCAGGCCCAGCGCCTCTCGCACCCGGCGGTCCTGGAACTGCGGGCGGCGGGTGTTGAAGATGAAGCCCTGCATGCCGGTGGGGTTACGGTTCTGGATCTCTTCCTTGATCAGCTGGCCGTTGGCGACGGCCGGCGTGTTGTAGGCCGTGGCCCAGTTCTTCGCGCTGGTCTCGAGCCAATAGTCGAACTGGCCCGCCTTGAGTGCTTCCAGGGCGACGGTGTTGTCGCGGTAGTAGTCGATCTGGATGGCGTCGAAATTGTAGAAGCCACGGGTGACCGGCAGGTCCTTG
This sequence comes from Pseudomonas sp. REST10, assembly GCF_029542605.1. NCBI lineage: Bacteria > Pseudomonadati > Pseudomonadota > Gammaproteobacteria > Pseudomonadales > Pseudomonadaceae > Pseudomonas > Pseudomonas sp. REST10. The sequence continues at coordinate 2,426,215 of NZ_CP035677.1, forward strand.
GCCCACCAGTCCTTGACCCGTTCGTAGCGGATGCTGCGCCCGGCCTGGACCCGGCCGACCTGGTACGGGCCGCTGCCCAGCGGAGCATCGAGATTGCCCTTGGCGAAGTCGCGCTCGGCCCACCAGTGCTTGGGCAGCACCGGCAACTGGCCGACGATCAGCGGCAGCTCGCGGTTGCCGGCATGCTTGAACACGAAGCGCACGCTGTGTGGCGACTCCACCTCGACGTGGTCGACGTCGGCGTAGTAGCCGCGGTACATGGGCGCGCCTTTTTCCATCAGGGTGTCGAAGGTGAACTTGACGTCCTCGGCGGTGACGGGGGTGCCGTCATGAAAGCGCGCTTGCTTGCGCAACAGGAAGCGCACCCAGGCATTGTCCGGCGCCTTCTCGATCTTCTCCGCGATCAGACCGTAGGCGGTGAAGGGCTCATCCATGCTCTGTACGGCGAGGGTGTCGTAGATCAGGCCGATGTCGTCGGCGGCCACGCCTTTGCTGATGAACGGGTTGAGGCTGTCGAAGCCACCGAAACCGGCCTCGCGGAAAGTGCCGCCCTTGGGCGCATCGGGATTGGTGTACTCGAAGTGGGTGAAGTTGGCGGGGTACTTGGGCGGTTCGTCATACAGCGTGACGGCGTGTTGCGGGGCGGCGGAGGCCAGGCCGGCCAGGCCGAGCAGAATGAGGCTGCTGCCGTGAAGCAGGAAACTGCGCAGCGGGTGGGTCATCGAGCGTTCTCCGTTGGCTTCAGCCACCAGGTACGCAGGCCCAGCGTGTAGGGCGGCGTGGTGACGAAGGCGAACCGATTGCGGTACGCCAGGCGGTGATAATTGATGTACCAGTTGGGGATGCTGTAGTACTGCCACAGCAGCACGCGGTCGAGGGCGCGGGTGGCGGCGATCTGTTCGTCGCGGGTCTGCGCCGAGAGCAGCTTGTCGATCATCTCGTCGACCACCGGGTCGTTGATCCCGGCGTAGTTCTTGCCGCCCTTGACGTTCACCTGGCTGGAGTGGAAATACAGCGACTGCTCCAGGCCCGGGCTGAGGGTTTGTGGCAGGGTCAGCAGAATCATGTCGTAGTCGAACTGATCGAGGCGTTGCTTGTACTGGGCGCGGTCCACGGTACGCAGGTTGGCCTGTATGCCGATGCTGGCAAGGTTGGCGGTGTAGGGCTGGAGGATGCGCTCGAGGCTGGGGTTGACCAGCATGATCTCGAATTCGAGACGCTGCCCGCGGGCATTGCGCAGCTCCTGACCGACCGGCTTCCAGCCGGCTTCGGCCAATAGACCGAGGGCACGGCGCAAGGTTTCCCGGGGGATGCCACGGCCGTTGGTCACCGGCTGGGTCGGTGGTTCGGTGAACAGGCGGGCGGGGAGCTTGTCGCGGTGCGGTGACAGCAGCAGCCACTCGGCGCCCTCGGGCTTGCCGGTCGCCGAGAATTCGCTGTTGGGGTAGTAGCTGGCGGCGCGCACGTAGGCGTTGTTGAACAGCGTGCGGTTGGTCCACTCGAAGTCGAACATCAGGCCCAGCGCCTCGCGCACCCGACGGTCGCTGAACAGGGCGCGCCGGCTGTTCATGAACAGCGCCTGGGTCTGGGTCGGGATGCGGTGCGGAATCTCGGCGCGGACCACCTCGCCGCGGGCGACGGCCGGGAAGTTGTAGCCGTTGCTCCAGTTCTTCGCCTGGTTCTCGATGTAGAAGTCGAATTCACCGGCCTTGAACGCTTCGAAGGCCACGTTGTTGTCGCGGTAGAACTCCACTTCAACCCGGTTGAAGTTGTACTTGCCGCGATTGACCGGCAGGTCCTTGCCCCACCAGTTCTTCACCCGTTCGAACACCAGGCGTCGCCCGGGCACGACTTCGACGATGCGGTAGGGGCCGCTGCCCAGTGGTGGCTCGAAGGTGGTGCTCTTGAAGTCGCGGCCTTTCCAGTAGTGCTGCGGCAGGACCGGCAGTTCACCCAGACGCAGTATCAGCAGGGGGTTGCCGGCACGCTTGAAGACGAAGCGAATGCGGTGACGGCCGAGGATGTCGACACGCTTCACCTCCTGCAGGTTGGTCCGGTACTGCGGATGGCCTTCGGCAAGCAGCAGGCGATAGGAGAAAGCCACGTCATAGGCCGTGATCGGCTTGCCATCGTTGAAGCGCGCCTCCGGGCGCAGGTTGAAGACCACCCAGCTGCGGTCTTCGCTGTACTCCACGCTTCCGGCGATCAGGCCATAGCTGGAGGCCGGCTCGTCACCCGAGGGATCGTAGGCGCCGGTGCCCACCATCAGCGGTTCGTTCAGTTCATTGACGCCGTACTGCAGGAAATGTGCAGTGGAGATCGGGCTGGTACCCTTGAACGTGTAGGGGTTGAGCGTATCGAAGGTGCCGGACGCCATGACGCGCAACGTGCCGCCTTTGGGCGCGTCGGCGTTGACCCAGTCGAAGTGACTGAAGCTGGCAGGGTACTTGAGTGTCCCGAACTGGGCGTAGCCGTGGCTCTCGCTGATAGTCGCAGAGGCGGGAAAGCTCAAGGCCAGGCTGAGGAACAGCAGGAGGAGGGGTCGCATCGGGAGGTGAGATCCGATCCATGGCGGCGTTTGGGCTTCTTGAGCGGTACAGTAACAGCTTGTATCGGCAGGAAAAAGAGTGGGCTGGCGAGCGAGCAGTCGTGGCGCTTTGACATACACTTGAAGGAGACACCTAGAGGGTAAGATTTTGCCGGAACGTAGCCATGGTTTGCAGTCATGGATCGATCGCCTCAACCAAGCCGAACTCCCCGCGCTGGCCGCCGTCGTGCAGGACCTGCAGCGCCTTGCCCAGCAGGACTCCGCCTCGGTGCAGCAACTGGCCGATGTGCTGCTGCGCGACGCGTCGCTGACGTCCAAGGTGCTGCGCGTCGGCAACAGCGTCTATTACAACCCGTCGCAGGAAGCGATCAAGACCATCTCCAGGGCCATCGTCCTGATCGGTTTCGAGAACGTGCGCCTGATCGGCCTGTCGGTCAGCCTGATCGACGGGTTGCTGACCCGAACCCCGCGCGAGCAGCTGCAGATGCTGCTCGCGCGTTCCTTCCACGCCGCCGTGCAGGCGCGCAACATTGCGGGCTACGCCCTCTCCGGGCATGCCGAGGAGGTGTTCATCGCCGCCTTGCTGCATCATCTGGGTGAGCTGGCGTTCTGGGGCTGCGCTGGCGAGCAGGCCGATGAGCTGGTCGCGGTGCTCGAGCGGCCGGGGGTGGACGTCGATGAAGCGGTGCGCGAGGTTCTCGGCACCAGCTTCCGACAGCTGACGCAGGCCTTGCTGAAGAGCTGGAACCTGGGTGAGACCGCCAGCCTGGCGCAGGCCGGGAGCAATCAGCATGACCCCGCCGCCTATGCCGTGCAGTTGGGCGTGCGTATCAGCGAGGCTGCGCTCGATGGCTGGGATTGCGCAGAGATGGAGGAGGTGCTGGCCAAGGTGGCCAGCTTCACCGCGCTGACCCAGGAGGAAACCCTGCAGCAGGTGCTGGCCAGCGCCGAGGAGGCCGTCAAGGTCGCCTCGACCTTCGGTGCCAGCAAGCTCTGCCGCCTGATACCCAATACCGACCCGGAGCAGATTCGCCTGCAGCAGGAGGAGCGGCGCGCGCGGCTGCTGCAGCCGGACCTGCTGCTGATGCAGCAGGCGCTGCAGGACCTGGGGTTGATGGTCAGTGCGCGAGCCGATGTAGGCCTGGTGCTCGATACCCTGCTCAAGGGCCTGCATCGTGGGGTGGGGCTGGAGCGGGTCATGCTCACGGTGCTGGCCGATGGCCAGAGTCGCTTTCGCGCCAAGCGCGTGGTTGGCGAAGACACCCAGCACTGGCTGGACGACTTCGTCCTGCCAGCGGAGCAGACGGAGCAGCCGCACATCTTCAGCTACGTGCTGCGCCATCGCGAAGCGATCTGGATGGGGGTGCCGGCCAGCTACAACCTGGCCGAGCTGGTCACCCAGCCGATTCGCCGCAGCCTCGGCAGTGGCATGTTCTTCATCGCACCGATCGTTGCGGGTACGCGGGAGATCGGCGTGCTCTATGCCGACAGTCGCTTGTCCGGCCGCGCCTTGCGCCACGAGCAGTTCGTGGCGTTCCAGCGTTTTACCCAGCTGACCGGGCGTTGCCTGGAGGCGATCAGCAAACGCTGATCAGGGCAGGTAGAGCGTCAGCATCTGCCCTGGGCGCAGCGTGTTGCTGCGCGGGTTCCAGGCCTGCAGGTGCTTGAGCTCGATCTTGAAGCGCTTGGCGATGACGTAGAGCGAGTCACCTTGCTGCACGCGATAGTAGGTCGCCTTGTCGCGTGCGGCGTTCTGCCGGCGTGTCGTGGCGACGGCCTGGGGTGCGCTCTCGGCGGCGGCCAGATTGAGCACCTGGCCGACCTTGAGGTTGTTGCCCTGCAGTGCGTTCCAGCGGCGCAGGTCGTGCACTGCAACCTGGTGTTCGCGGGCGATCTGCCAGAGGTTGTCGCCATTCTTCACCTTGTAGGTGCGGCTAGCGCTGGCCAGTGTGCGCTGCTGGTAGAGCGGCTCGCTCGGCTGGGCGCCGGGTTTGCCCGGAATGGTCAGCACCTGGCCGATGCGCAGGTTGTTGCTGCTCAGGCGGTTGACGTCCTTGAGCATGCTGACGGTCAGGTGATTGCGATTGGCAATAGCATGCAGGCTATCGCCGGAACGCACGGTATAGGTCTGCCAGTCGACCAGCTCCTGGGGCTTCATCAGTGCCAGGTTGGCGCTGAGCATTTCCGCCTTGTCGGTAGGCACCAGCAGATGCTGCGGGCCGTCCAGGGTGATGCCGCGCTTGTAGGCAGGGTTCAGTTGCAGCAGTTCCTCTTCGTCCAGGTCGGCCAGCTTGGCCACGCGGGACAGGTCCATGTGCTGCTTGATGGCGATCTGTTCGAAGTAGGGCGCGTCGGCGATCGGCGCCAGGTTCACGCCGTAGGCCTCGGGGGTGAGGATCACCTGCGACAGGGCCAGCAGCTTGGGCACGTAGTCTTCGGTTTCCTTGGGCAGCGACAGGTTCCAGTAGTCGCTGGGCAGGCCGAGTTTCTCGTTGCGTTCGATGGCGCGGCTGACGCGGCCTTCGCCAGCGTTGTAGGCGGCCAGGGCGAGCAGCCAGTCGCCATTGAACATCTCGTGCAGGCGGCTCAGGTAGTTCAGCGCCGCCTGGGTGGAGGCGGTGACGTCGCGACGGCCGTCATACCAGTTGGTCTGGCGCAGATTGAAGTGGCGGCCCGTGGAGGGGATGAACTGCCACAGGCCGACGGCATTCGCCGGGGAATAGGCCTGGGGGTCGTAGGCGCTCTCGATGACCGGCAGCAGCGCCAGTTCCATCGGCATGTCGCGCTCTGCCAGTCGCTCGACGATGTAATGGATGTACGGCGCGCTGCGTTCGCTGACGGCGTTGACGTGCCGGGGGTTGCTGGCGTACCAGAGACGCAGACGCTCGATGCGCGGGTTGACGCCGATCTCGTCCTGCAGCTGGAAGCCGTCGCGCAGACGCTCCCAGATATCGTTGTACTCGCGCGGCTTGATCTCGTTGCTCAGCCACTCGGGCTCGCGCTCCAGGCCGACGGCGCGCGAGGTATCGGTCGCGCCGTCCGGGCCCTCGCTGGGCAGGCTCTGGCAGCCGGCCAGGGTTATGCAACACATCACCGCGAGCACTCGAGAGCTTCGCGCCAATGCCTTGAAATTCAATGGCTTACGTGACAAAAAAGGCATTGGGTGAGGTGTTTTTCCCGACAAAAAGATCGGGCGATTCTAGGAATCGGGTCAAGGTTGGTCAAGTTTTCACCAGCCAATTGTGACCTGCATCCCTCTCACTTGGTTCAATATGCCTGGGTCATGGCGCCAGAAAACCGCTGCTGGCAAGGCGCCAGCGCGTTCGTCGGCGACTCAGAATTTATCCTTCCACGCACGCAGGCTGGCGAACACCGCACTGGCTTCGTCGAGGGACTCGCCAGCACGGTTCGCAGCCGCCGCGATGACGCCTGGCGCATCGGTGCGCAGGAACGGGTTGGTGGCCAGTTCCAGCTCGATCGAGGAGGGCAGGCTGATGCGCCCCGCCTCGCGCCAGCGCGTCACTTCGGCCAGGCGCTCGCTGAGGCGCAGGTTGTCCGGCTCCACGGCATGGGCAAAGCGCAGGTTGCTGAGGGTGTACTCGTGGGTGCAGTAGACCTGCGTGCTCCCGGGCAGGGCAGCCAGGCGACCGAGCGAGGCGTGCATCTGCTGCGGCGTTCCTTCGAACAGGCGGCCACAGCCACCGGCGAACAGGGTGTCGCCGCAGAACAGCAGCTGCTGTTCTGCGTTGTAGTAGGCGATGTGGCCGAGGGTGTGCCCCGGAACGGCAAGGACCTGGAAGCGCAGGCCGAGCACCTCGAGCGTGTCGTTGTCGCCCAGGCCCAGCTCGCGTGCCGGGATCTTCTCTGCCGCCGGGCCGGCCACGCGGGCGCCGGTGGCGTTCTTCAGCGTCTCGACGCCGCCGACATGGTCGAAGTGATGGTGGGTGATGAGAACGTCGCTGAGGCACCAGCCGGGGTGCGCCTCCAGCCACGCCAGCACCGGCGCCGCATCGCCCGGGTCGACCACCGCGCAGCGCTTGCTGGTCGGCTCCTGCAGCAGCCAGAGGTAGTTGTCGTTGAAGGCCGGTAGCGCGTCGATCTGAATCATTGTGGGTCGCTAAGCTGGATATAAAGGTGCATCTTAGACACTGGATGCAGAGACTGTCATGCGGAGGCAGCGATGACCGATCAGGTATTCGCTCAGGCTGATCCTGAGTGGCTCAAGCTCATCAGCGAGGCGCGCGACTGGCTTTCCGGGCCGCTTGGGCAGTTGCTGCTGGAGGAGGAGCGGCGCTTGCTGGAAGACGAGCTGGCGCGTTTCTTCGGCGGCTATCTGGTGAGTTACGGTCCGGGTGCCGAGCGCACGCCGGAGGCCGGGCAGATTCAGCACAACGTGCGCCTGGGGGCGCCGCTGCCCGGTGTGCAGATCGTCTGCGAAGAACAGTCCTGGCCGCTGGGCGAGCACGCTGCCGATGTGGTGCTGCTGCAGCACGGCCTGGATTTCAGCCTGTCGCCTCACGGCCTGCTGCGCGAGGCGGCGCGCAGCGTCAGGCCCGGTGGGCATCTGCTGATTCTGGGCATTCACCCCTGGAGCGCGTGGGGCGCTCGCCGCCTGTTCGCGCGCGATGGTCTGAGCAAGGCGCGTTGCATCGACCCCGGACGCGTTGGCGACTGGCTGGCGCTGCTCGGCTTTGCGTTGGAGAAACGCCGGTTCGGGTGCTATCGTCCGCCGCTCGCTTCACTGGCCTGGCAGATGCGCCTGCGCCGGATGGAGCGCTGGGGCGATACCTGGCAGCTGCCGGGTGCCGGCTTCTACCTGCTGGTGGCGCGCAAGCTGGTGGTCGGCTTGCGTCCGCTGCGGCAGGCGCGCCGCGAGCCGATGGGCAAGCTGTTGCCGATGCCGGTGGCGAAGGTCAGCCGGCGCGATCTGGACAGCTAGGCGCCGCGCCCCGGTTGGTCAAACCCGTACAGAGCTGATGAATGTCTGAAACCGATGAAGTGGTGATCTACACCGATGGCGCCTGCAAGGGCAATCCCGGCCCCGGCGGCTGGGGCGCGTTGCTGGTCTACAAGGGCGTGGAGAAGGAACTGTGGGGCGGCGACCCGAGTACCACCAACAATCGCATGGAGCTGATGGCCGCGATTGCCGGCCTGATCGCGCTGACCCGCCCTTGCGCGGTGAAGCTGGTGACCGATTCGCAGTACGTGATGAAGGGTATCCAGGAATGGATGCCGAACTGGAAGAAGCGTGGCTGGAAAACCGCCTCGAAGGAGCCGGTGAAGAATGCCGACCTCTGGCAGAAGCTGGACGAGGAGGTGAATCGCCACCAGGTCAGCTGGCAGTGGGTGCGTGGTCACACCGGTCATCCGGGCAACGAGCGTGCCGACCAGTTGGCCAACCGCGGTGTCGACGAGGTGCGCGCAGCGCGCTGAGTGATGCCCGGCAACCTGGGTTAACATGTCGCGCTTGTGCGGCAACCTGAACGATGAGAGAGACAAGGCGTGACGACCGAAAACACCCCCAACCGCTATGTGGTGCTGGATACCGAAACCACGGGCATGCCGGTCACGGACGGGCACCGGATCATCGAGATCGGTTGTGTCGAGCTGCTGGGGCGGCGCCTGACCGGGCGTCACTTCCATGTCTACCTCAATCCGGACCGCGAGATCGACGAAGGCGCCATCGCGGTCCACGGCATCACCAACGACTACGTGGCCGACAAGCCGCGCTTCAGGGAAGTGGCCGATGAATTCTACGAGTTCATCAAGGGCGCCCAGCTGATCATCCACAACGCGGCGTTCGACGTCGGCTTCATCAACAACGAGTTCGCCCTGCTGGGGCAGAGCGAACGCGCCGATGTCAGTGACTACTGCTCGGTGCTCGATACCCTGATGATGGCGCGTGAGCGCCATCCGGGGCAGCGCAACAGCCTGGATGCGCTGTGCAAGCGTTACGGCGTGGACAACTCCAACCGTGAGTTGCACGGCGCACTGCTCGACTCCGAGATCCTGGCCGACGTCTACCTGGCCATGACCGGTGGGCAGACCCACCTGTCGCTGGCGGGCGAGGGCGGTGATGGCGATGGCAGCGGGCGCCAGCAGGCCACGCCGATTCGCCGGCTGGATGCCGCTCGTCCTCGCACGCGGGTCATCCGCGCCAGTGAAGACGAGCTGGCGGCGCATCTGACGCGGCTCGCCGCCATCGAGAAATCCTCCGGCGGCCCGGCATTGTGGGCCCAGCTGGAAAAGGCGCCGGAATAACCGAACAGCGCAATTGCGACCTTTTCTTATAGCGTGATGCACAGGGGGTTCCGCCGCCAGGGGGGAGCCTCTAACCTGAGGCGATGGGCAGGCCAGGCCTGCCAGCCTTCAGGACGTCACAATGTATAAAGATCTCAAGTTTCCCGTCCTAATCGTGCACCGCGACATCAAGGCCGACACCGTGGCCGGTGATCGGGTGCGCGCCATCGCTCAGGAACTCACCCAGGACGGCTTCAGCATCCTGCCCACGGCCAGTGCGGCCGAGGGGCGTATCGTTGCCTCGACCCACCATGGCCTGGCCTGCATCCTCGTCGCCGCCGAGGGCGCCGGTGAGAACAGCCGGCTGCTGCAGGACATGGTCGAGCTGATTCGCGTGGCGCGGGTCAGGGCGCCGCAGCTGCCGATCTTCGCCCTCGGCGAACAGGTCACCATCGAGAATGCCCCGGCCGAGGCGATGGCCGATCTCAACCACCTGCGTGGCATCCTCTACCTCTACGAAGACACCGTGTCCTTCCTGGCGCGGCAGGTGGCGCGTGCCGCGCACAACTACCTGGAAGGCCTGCTGCCGCCCTTCTTCAAGGCGCTGGTGCAGCATACCGCGCAGTCCAACTACTCCTGGCACACGCCCGGGCACGGCGGTGGCGTGGCTTATCGCAAGAGCCCGGTGGGCCAGGCCTTCCACCAGTTCTTCGGGGAGAACACGCTGCGCTCGGACCTCTCGGTGTCGGTACCGGAACTGGGCTCGCTGCTCGATCACACCGGGCCGCTGGCCGAGGCCGAAGCACGGGCTGCGCGCAATTTCGGCGCCGATCACACCTTCTTCGTGATCAACGGCACCTCCACGGCGAACAAGATCGTCTGGCACTCGATGGTCGGCCGTGACGACCTGGTGCTGGTCGACCGCAACTGCCACAAGTCGATCCTGCATTCGATCATCATGACCGGGGCGATCCCCCTGTATCTCTGCCCCGAGCGCAACGAGCTGGGCATCATCGGCCCCATTCCGCTGAGCGAGTTCAGCCGGGAGTCGATCCAGGCCAAGATCGACGCCAGCCCACTGGCGCGCGGCCGGGCGCCGAAGGTCAAGCTGGCCGTGGTGACCAACTCCACCTACGACGGGCTCTGCTACAACGCCGAGATGGTCAAGCAGGCCCTGGGCGATTCGGTCGAGGTGCTGCACTTCGACGAGGCCTGGTACGCCTACGCCGCCTTCCACGACTTCTACGCCGGGCGCTTTGGCATGGGCACCCAGTGCGACGAGCACTCGCCGCTGGTGTTCACCACGCATTCGACGCACAAGCTGCTGGCGGCCTTCAGCCAGGCGTCGATGATCCATGTGCAGGATGGCGGGCAGCGCCAGCTCGACCGTGATCGCTTCAACGAGGCGTTCATGATGCACATCTCGACCTCGCCGCAGTACGGCATCATCGCTTCGCTGGATGTGGCCTCGGCGATGATGGAGGGGCCGGCCGGTCGTTCGCTGATCCAGGAAACCTTCGACGAGGCGCTGAGCTTCCGCCGCGCCCTGGCCAACGTGCGCCGCAACCTCAGTGCTGACGACTGGTGGTTCAGCATCTGGCAGCCGGGGGCGGTCGACGGTGCCGATGAGCTGGCCACGGCCGACTGGGTGCTGCAGCCGGATGCCGACTGGCATGGCTTCGGCGAGGTGGCCGACGACTACGTGTTGCTCGATCCGATCAAGGTCACGCTGGTCATGCCCGGCCTGAACGCGGCGGGCAAGCTGGAGCAACAGGGCATTCCCGCCGCCGTGGTCAGCAAGTTCCTCTGGGAGCGCGGCCTGGTGGTGGAGAAGACCGGCCTGTACTCCTTCCTGGTGCTGTTCTCCATGGGCATCACCAAGGGCAAGTGGAGCACGCTGTTGACCGAGCTGCTGGAGTTCAAACGCAGCTTCGATGCCAACCTGCCGCTGATCGACGTGCTGCCGTCCATCACCCATGCCGGCGCCGGGCGCTACCAGGGCATGGGCTTGCGCGACCTGTGCGATGCGCTGCATGGCTGCTACCGCGACAACGCCACGGCCAAGGCGCTGAAGAGCATGTACACGGCGCTGCCCGAAGTGGCGATCAAACCGGCCGATGCCTATGACCGGCTGGTGCGCGGCGAGGTCGAGGCGGTGCCCATCGATCAGCTGCAGGGGCGCATCGCGGCGGTGATGCTGGTGCCTTATCCGCCGGGCATTCCGCTGATCATGCCGGGCGAGCGCTTCACGGCAGCGACGCGCTCTATTCTCGACTATCTGGCCTTCGCGCGGACCTTCGACCAGGCCTTCCCGGGCTTCGACATCGACGTGCACGGATTGCAGACCGAGGCGGGGCAGTACTGCGTGGATTGCCTGGTGGAATGACCGCAGGGTCGCTCTGCCGGGGATCAGGATTCTCGGCAGATCAAACCCTTACCACAGATATTCAAAGCGTTCGTTAACATCCGGGGCGTGCCCTGCGTCACACTGGCAAGCATCGACTTTTATGGCGTGCTTGTTATAGTTGCTCGGTTATTAATCACAAAATAATCATTGTGCCGAGCTGCGGCTGAGGATGCCTGCCATGTCCGACTACAAAGCCTTCCGCGTCGACCTGGCGGACAAGATCGCCCATGTGCAGATCAATCGTCCGGAAAAGGTCAACGCGATGAACGCCGATTTCTGGCGGGAGATCATCGAGATCTTCCGCTGGGTCGATGCCACCGACGCAGTGCGTGTCGTGGTGCTTTCCGGTGCGGGCAAGCATTTCTCCTCGGGCATCGACCTGATGCTGCTGGCTTCGGTCGGCGCGCAGCTGGGCAAGGACGTCGGTCGCAACGCCGACGCCCTGCGCCGCAAGATTCTCGAGCTGCAGGCCTCCTTCAATGCCGTCGACAACTGCCGCAAGCCGGTGCTGGCGGCGATCCAGGGTTACTGCATCGGTGGTGCCATCGACCTGGTCAGTGCCTGCGACATGCGTTATTCGACGGTCGATGCGCAGTTCTCCATCAAGGAGATCGACATGGGCATGGCCGCGGATGTCGGCACCCTGCAGCGTCTGCCGCGTATCATCGGTGACGGCATGATGCGCGAGTTGGCCTTCACCGGGCGCAGCATCGATGGCACCGAGGCCGCACGTATCGGCCTGGTCAACCGCACCTATGCCAGCCAGGAGGCGCTGCTGGACGGGGTCATGGGCATCGCTGCGGAGATCGCCAGCAAATCACCGGTTGCGGTACGAGGAACCAAGGAAATGATTCGCTACATGCGTGATCATCGGGTCGACGATGGTCTCGAGTACATTGCCACCTGGAATGCCGCCATGCTGCAGTCGGAAGACCTGCGCCTGGCGATGACCGCGCACATGAGCAAGCAGAAGCCGGAGTTCGCCGACTGATGCCGTTCCACTGTCGTTTGATGCGAGCGAACCGCGAGGTGCATAGAGCATGGTAAGTGGAGCCACATCCCTGAGTCTGGTGCGCGACGAGCTGTTCGTCACCATGGAAGAGGCCGAGCAGAGCCTGGAGCATTTCATTGCCGAGCGGCACAACGGCAGCCTGCTGCAGCAGGCGGTAGAGAGCCTGCAGCAGGTGCGTGGCACGCTCAACCTGATCGAGCTGGCCGGGGCCGAACTGCTGGCCCAGGAAGTGCTGGACCAGGCCACCGACATTCCGGTCGGGGCGGGCGAGGAGCGTGACGTGCAACTGGCGGCGCTGAGCAATGCGCTGCACGTGCTGCGCCGCTACCTGGAAAACGTCGATGCCCATCGCCAGGAAATGCCCGAGCTGCTGCTGCCGGCGATCAATGACCTGCGCCAGGCCGGTGCGCAGCAGCCCTTGCCGGAGAGCTTCTTCTTCAGCGTGCGCCTCGATCATGCGCGGCCGCACACCGCGACCCAGCCGCTCGATGGCGCGGCCAAGCTGACGGAAGGCAAGCGCCTGCGTCACATGTACCAGGTCGGCCTGCTGGGCTTCATCCGCGAACAGAACCCGCAGGCCAGCCTGAAGCTGATGGTGCGGGCGATGGTGCGCCTCGACAACCTGTTCGCCAACGAGCCGCGCGGGCGCATGTGCTGGATCGGCGCGGCGGCCATCGAGGCGCAGTGCGACGCGCAGTTGCTGGCGCGCAAGTCCCGCAAGCAGCTGTTCTCGCGGGTCGACCGCGAACTCAAGCTGATGCTGGGCAACCCGCAGTACGAAGCCCCGCGCAGTCTGCTGAAGGAACTGCTGTATCTCGTCGCGCTGGCGGACAGCCATGGTCCCCAGGCGAGCGCCATGCGCGAGGTATTCGGTCTGACGCCGCTGCCGTTCACCGATCACCTGCTGGAAGAGGAATACCAGCGCCTGTCCGGGCCGGGCAAGGCGGTGATGCGTTCGCTGTCCTCGGCGATCCGTGAGGAGCTGGCCAGCGTCAAGGACATGCTCGACCTGCTCGAGCGCGGCACCCTGCAGGGCGAGACCCTGGGGACCCTGCATGCGTTGCTGGGCAAGCTGGCCAAGACCCTTGGCATGGTCGGCCTGAACTCCGCTGGCAACTCGCTCAGCGCCCAGTTGCCGCACGTCGCCGCCTGGAATGCCGAGACACCGCCGCAACCGGAGCAGCTGCACAAGCTCGCCGACGCGGTGCTGTACGTCGAGGGCATGGTGGCCAGCCTGGAGCGGGGCGAAGGGCGAGAGGTACGGCCGGCGGCGGCCGAGCCTGGCAACGAGGCCGACTCCTTCGCCCATCACCAGCTCAACGAAGCGCGCATCGTGGTGGTCGACGAGGCTCAGGCCGGCCTGGCGCTGGCCAAGCGGGCCATCACCGCCTACCTGGAAGCGGGTGGCGACAAGATGCACCTGGCCAACGTACCGTTCAGCCTGCAGGCCGTCCGGGGTGGTCTGTGGTTCCTCGAGCAGCGTCGTGCGGCGAACCTGGTCGGCGCCTGCGCCGACTACATCCAGACGCGCATGCTCGATTCGGGGCAGATGCCCTCCGAGCAGATGCTCGAAACCCTGGCTGATGCCCTCAGCAGCCTGGAGTACTACCTGGAAGCCGGTGCCGTGATGCGTCCGGAAACGCGGCCCAGCGTGCTCGACCTGGCCGAGGAAAGCGTCAAGGCGCTGGGCATGCCGGTGGCCGCCTGATGGCCTGGCGCAATGCCTTTCTCGACCCCGCGCAGGCGGGGGGCTGGGCGCTGCTGTACAACCAGCAGCACTTTCTGGCCGACAGCAACGGCGTCCTGTTCCCGCGAGACTGGATCAAGCGCCAGGACCTGGAAATAGTCGGTGAGCAGGGCATTGGCTACTTCGGCGAGGATGCGGTCTACCTGCTGCAGGTGAAACCGTCGACCCAGCTCGAGGGCTGCAGCTGGCAGAGCCTGCGTCAGTTCATGTTGCAGGGCGAGGCGGAAACCTTCCGCATGCTCGCCTACGCCGCGCAGATCGGCACCTGGTATGCCGAGCACCGTTTCTGTGGCAGCTGCGGGGCTGCGACCCACCAGTTGCCTGGCGAGCGGGCGATGCGCTGCGACAACTGCGAATCGCAGCACTATCCGCGGATTTCACCGAGCATGATCGTCCTGGTCACGCGTGGCGATGAGGTCCTGCTGGCGCGCTCGCCGCGCTTCGTCACGGGGATCTACAGCACCCTGGCCGGTTTCGTCGAGCCAGGCGAGTCGGTGGAGCACTGCGTGGCGCGTGAAGTGCGCGAGGAAGTCGGTGTCGAGGTGCAGAACCTGCAGTACATCGGCAGCCAGGGCTGGCCGTTCCCGCACTCGCTGATGCTGGGCTTCCATGCCGAGTACGCCGGCGGCGACATCGTCATGCAGGAGGACGAGATCGAGGACGCGCGCTGGTTCCGTGTCGACGACCTGCCACCGCTGCCGGCTTCGCGCTCCATCGCGCGCCACCTGATCGATCTCTACGTGGCACGCCGCCTGGGCCTGCCGGAGCCCGAGCTGCAGGCCTGACAGAGCAGGCGCAAGGCCTGCTCGTGCGCGGTGCGAGGTCGCTCAGGCGACCCAGTGTTGCCAGACCAGGCGGGCGGTCAGTGCCAATACCACCAGAATGAATACCGGGCGAATGAACTTCGAGCCGCCCTTGATCGCGGTGCGCGCGCCCAGGAAGGCACCGATCATCAGGGCTGCGCCCATGCTCAGGCCGAGCACCCAGGCCACCTGGCCGAAGGCGATGAAGACCACCAGTGCCGCCGCGTTGCTGACGAAGTTCATGGTGCGTGCGACGCCGCTGGCACGAACCAGGTCCAGCGGGTACATCAGCAGGCTGCTGACCGTCCAGAATGCGCCCGTGCCAGGGCCGGCCACCCCGTCATAGAGACCGAGCCCCAGGCCTTGAGGCCACTGGCGGGCTTTGGCGATCGGCAGGTCGTGTTCGGCCGGGGCCTCCGGCATGCGGCCGAACAGCAGGTAGATGCCGCAGGCGAAGACCACGGCCGGCAGCATCTGATTGAGCCAGGCGGCCGGCATCCAGTGGGCGATGACGGCGCCGAGCAGGGCGCCGATCAGGGTGGCCAGCAGGGCGTTGCGCCACTGTTTCGGATCGAACAGTTTGCGCCGGTAGAACGTCAGTGCGGCGGTGCCCGAGCCGAAGGTGGCGCAGAGCTTGTTGGTGCCCAGCACCAGGTGTGGTGGCAGGCCAGCGGTCAGCAGTGCCGGGATGGTCAGCAGGCCACCGCCGCCGGCGATGGCGTCGATGAAACCGGCGATGAAGGCAACCAGAGCGAGGATGGCCAGCGTGCTGGGGTCGATGGCGAGTTCGAGCAGGGGCATATTAAAAATGTCGACTTGTGGGCAAGTGCGCAGCCTGGCGGCTGTTCGTGGCAGGGAGAGCTGCGCATAATGCCGGGATTTCGTCAGAGAAGGAATGCGAGCGATGCAATACGATGGGTTGGCCTGGGCCGTGGCGCTGTTGGCCGTGCTGGCGCTACTGGTGGCATTGCGCGTTCTGCTCAATACAGGCTGGTTCCTCGGTTGGCTGCGCGGCACCTGCGGCCTGGCGTTTCTCGCACTGGCCGGCCTGATTGGCCTGGTGGCCTACGACCTGTATACCTACGAGCCGCTGGAGCCGGGCAAGCCGCTGGTGACGCTGAGCTTCAAGGCGGATGGCCCGCAGCGCTATCGGGTCAGCCTGCTGGAAGGCGGGCGGGAGCGGGTCGTCACCCTCGAGGGTGACATGTGGCAGCTCGATGGCCGGCTGATTCGCTGGAAGGGCCTGGCCGAGCTGATCGGCCTCGAGCCCGGTTACCGCCTGGAGCGCCTTTCCGGGCGTTTTCTCGCCATCGAGCAGCAGGCACTGGCGCAGCATGGCCGCGTGCAGCTGGCCGAGAGTCCCTATGGCGTCGACCTTTGGCGCTGGTTGCGCCTGAGCCAGCGTGACCTGCTGCTGTTCGATCCGCAGGCGCTGCGCGTGACCTACCTGCCGATCGCGGCGGATGCCGTGTACAGCGTGAGCCTGACCCCGACGGGGCTGCTGGCCGAGCCGATGAATTCTGCTGCCGAGGCGGCGCTGAAGGACTGGTGAGCGCAGCGCTCAGGTGACGTGAAATGCCCCTGATCCTCGCAAGGATCAGGGGCATTGTTCTTTCAGGGGGAATTTCGGCGGGGTTGTTTGCCCGCGCGTGCGTTGCGGTTCAGCGCTTGATGCCGATCTTTTCCAGCGTGCGCAGTTCGCGCGGGAGCAATTGCTGCATCGAGGCGCTGGCCTTGATGCGCAGGTAGTGAGCAGCCAGCTTCGGCCAGCGCGCAGCGTCCAGCGTCTCCCCGCCGTGTTCCATGTTCAGCAATTGGCTGGCCAGCGCCAGGTCGGCCATGCTCGGTTGCTCGCCCAGGAAGTAGGGCGCGTCGCCCAGGGTTGTCTCGAAATAGTCGAAATGGCCGGGCAGCTTGTCCTTGAGCGTCTGCTGCACCTTGTCCTCGTCACAGGGCTGGCCCATGCTGGTTTTCAGCACGCGATGGCGGAACACGGTGAAGGTGCACAAGGGGGCCAGCTCGTAGTCGGCGTACTTCTCCAGCCAGCGGACCTGGGCGCGCTGCTGCGCGTCCGCACCATAGAGAGGCTTGCGCTCGGGGTAGCGTTCTTCCAGGTACTGGCAGATGACGCTGGAGTCGGCCAGCTTGAGGTCGCCGTCGCGAAAGGCCGGAATGCGCCCCAGCGGGTTGAGCTCACGGAACCAGTCGGGTTGGCCGAAGGGCATGACCACCTCGAGCTCGTAATCCAGCTCCTTTTCGATCAGGCACAGGCAGAGTTTGCGGACGAAAGGGGACAGGGGTGCCCCGTAGACGGTCAGGCTCATTGCGGTTCCTTGCTATCGGCGAACGGTGTTTTCGACTGGGCCGGATGAAGTCGCGCGAGGCTCAGTCGTAGATGTTCTTCTTCTTCCAGTCGTCGTCTCCCAGGTTCTTCAGGCCTTCGGTCAGCTCGCTGGACTCCTCGACGCTCGGGGCGTTGTTGTTGAGTACCATGGCGTTGGCGCGCGCCAGCTGCTCTTCGAAGCGCTTGAGCTGCGCCTGGTACTGGGCGGGCTCAGGCTGCTTGCGCAGGTACTGGACGCCTCGCTCGAAGGCCAGGCGGGCCTGTCCTGGCTGCTTCTGTTGCAGGGCCGCCTGGCCCAGGGTGCTGAAGAACTCGATATGCACCAGCACCAGCATCTGACGGATCTGCTTCAGCCAGTGCTTGCCTTCGTTGGCCGGCAGCAGCCCGCCTTGTACCGAACCGGTGACCAGGGCGTGAAGGTTCTCCAGCAGGAAGCGCACATCCTTGGCCTTGGCTTCGTTGGCGATCGGTTGTGGGGGATTCTTCACCGCGATGGATTCGCCTTGCGCGATCTGCGCCTTCAGCGTCTCGATGTCGGTCTTGAGCGTGGCGTTCTGTTTTTCCAGCGGCAGCAGGCGTTCACTGGCCTGCAGTTGCAGCTTGGCGAGCAGCAGCTTCAGCTGCGGGGTCATCAGTTGGCCTGGCAGGCGTTCGGAGAGGTCCTGGCAGCGCCGGATGCGGTCGAGCAGGTCGGCACGTTGGCGCGCCTTCTCCAGCTTGCTGTTCTCGACGGCGTGGTTGATATAGGCAATCACCATCAACAGGGCGATGCCGCCGACGATCAGCAGGGTAATCACGAGTGCGGACACTGCTTGGGACCTCTCGGAAATCGACTTTTCGACCGAGTGTAGTGGCTTGGCCGCATGGCTCCTAGTGCCATGTCAATTTATGGTCTGAAGTCTTTGATTTTAAAAATTTTTTAGAGAGAGGTTGACGGACTCCGAAAGGCTCCATAGAATGCGCGCCACTTCCAGCGCAATGCTAGAAACAGAGCGAAGGAAGCCGGAAACTTGCTTGATGTTCCGGGGTGTGTCCCCTTCGTCTAGTGGCCTAGGACACCGCCCTTTCACGGCGGTAACAGGGGTTCGAGTCCCCTAGGGGACGCCACTTTAAGTTGTACATGCGGGAATAGCTCAGTTGGTAGAGCACGACCTTGCCAAGGTCGGGGTCGCGAGTTCGAGTCTCGTTTCCCGCTCCAGATTTTCGAAATACTGCTTCGGCAGGGTTTCAAACGAAGTTCCAGGTCCCCTTCGTCTAGTGGCCTAGGACACCGCCCTTTCACGGCGGTAACAGGGGTTCGAGTCCCCTAGGGGACGCCACTTCAAGTTGTACCGCGGGAATAGCTCAGTTGGTAGAGCACGACCTTGCCAAGGTCGGGGTCGCGAGTTCGAGTCTCGTTTCCCGCTCCAAATAAACGAAAACGCCGCTCATTCGAGCGGCGTTTTCGTTTCTGCGATTTTCCTTCAGGTCGCTTGTGCCAGGCCCAGCAGGGCATAGCCCAGCCCGCACAGTCCCCAGCCCAGCCAGGGCGAGAACAGCGTGCGCCAGAGGCGCAGGCGCGGCGTGAAGCCGACGCCGTGGATGAAGGCGCAGGACACACCCCACATCACCAGCATCAGCAGCGAATGGCTGTAGCCTCCCTGGCTGTCGAGCATGGCGCCGGGATGGATCAGCAGCACCAGCGCCATGGGCACCGCCAGCAGCCAGGAGAGCGCGCGCAGTGGCGCGCGCTCGCTCAGGGCCAGTTCACTCATGCTCGCTCTCGGTGTCGAGGTCCTGGGTGGTTTCCAGCCACAGGGCGTTGATGATGCCGAAGCTGCAGGCCAGCAGCACGCCAAGAATCCAGGTGAAGTACCACATCGCGTTTCTCCTCAATACAGGCCGTGGGGGTTGGCTTCGATGCTCTGCTCGTTGAGCTTGCCCCACATCTTCACGTAGCCCCACAGGGTGTAGATGAGGATCAGCGGAACGAAGATGCAGGCGACGACGAACATGATGCCCAGGGTCTTGCGACTCGATACCGCGTCCCACAGGGTCAGGCTGGAGGCCGGATCGAGGCTCGAGGGGAAGACGAAGGGGAACAGGGCGAAGCCTGCGGTGCAGATGGCCCCGACTATCATCAGGCTGCTGCCGGCGAAGGCCAGGCCGGCGCGTCGCCAGGTGCTGGCGAGAATCGCCAGCAGGGCGCCGAGCAGGGCCAGTACGGGGGCGACCAGGGTCACCGGGTAACGGGCATAGTTGCCGAGCCAGCCGGCGTTGTCGGCGATCACCTGCTTGTTCAGCGGGTTCAGGGCGGCGCCGGCATCCACGGCGCTGGCCAGGGTCATGCCTTCGATGCCCATGGCCAGCCAGCTGCCAGCGAGAAGGAAGCCAACCAGGAATACCAGGGCACAGAGGTAGGTGGCGCGGCGCGAACGTGCTGCCAGGTCACCCTCGGTGCGCAGCATCAGCCAGGCGCCGCCATGGGCGCAGAGCATGCTCAGGCTGACCACGCCACAGAGCAGCGCGAACGGGTTGAGCAGGGCGAAGAAGGAGCCGTGGTAGGTCGAACGCATCATGTCGTCGAGCTGGAACGGCAGACCGAGGAAGAGGTTGCCGAAGGCCACGCCGAATACCAGCGCAGGCACCGCGCCACCGACGAACAGGGCCCAGTCCCAGGCGCTGCGCCAGCGCGGGTCGCTGACCTTGCTGCGGTAGTCGAAGCCGACGGGCCGGCAGAACAGGGCGAACAGCACCAGCAGCATCGCCCAGTACAGCCCGGAGAAGGCCACCGCGTAGACCATTGGCCAGGCAGCGAACAGCGCGCCGCCGGCGGTGATGAACCATACCTGGTTGCCGTCCCAGTGCGGGGCGATGGTGTTGATGGCGACGCGGCGTTCGTTGTCGGTCCTGCCCACGAAGGGCATCAGCGCCATGGCGCCCATGTCGAAGCCATCGGTCAGGGCGAAGCCGATCAGCAGCACGCCGATCAGCACCCACCACACGAGTTTCAGTGTTTCGTAGTCGAACATGACGAAGTCCTCAGGCGTGGGCCGGCTGCTGTTGCTCGAAGTGGTAGCGTCCGCTGTGCAGGCTGGAGGGGCCAAGGCGGGCGAACTTGATCATCAGGTACATCTCCACCACCAGCAGCAGGCTGTAGAAGGCGATCAGCGCCGTCAGCGAGCCCCAGATGTCGCCGGTCGACAGGCTGGAGGCGGACAGGTGGGTCGGCAGCACTTCGCCGATCGACCAGGGCTGGCGACCATGCTCGGCCACGTACCAGCCGGTCTGCGCGGCGATCCACGGCAGGGGCAGGCTCCACAGCGCCCATTTCAGCAGCCAGGGTTTGCTTTCCTCGTTCTTCTTCGCCGAGGCCCAGAAGGCGCAGGCGAACAGCGCCAGCATGAGGAAGCCGCAGGCGACCATGATGCGGAAGGTCCAGAACAGGCTGAACACGTTGGGGATGGTATCCAGCGCCGCCTGCCTGATCTGCGCTTCGCTGGCATCGACCACGTTCGGCGTGTACTTCTTCAGCAGCAGACCGTAGCCCAGGTCGTTCTTGACCTCGTTGAAGGCGGCGATGGTCTCTGCCGACTTGTCGCCGCCGCGCAGACGCTCCAGCAGCGCGTAGGCGCTCATGCCGGTACGGATGCGTGCCTCGTGCTCGATGAGCAGGTCCTTGATGCCCTTGACCTCTTCATCCAGCGAGCGGGTGGCGATCAGGCCCAGCACGTAGGGAATCTTCACCGCATAGTCGGTGCGCTGCTCCTGCTGGTTGGGCAGGCCGAACAGGGTGAAGCCGGCCGGTGCCGGGTGGGTGTCCCACTCGGCTTCGATGGCGGCCAGCTTGGTCTTCTGCACGTCACCGATCTCGTAGCCGGATTCGTCGCCCAGGACGATCACCGAGAGGATCGAGGCCAGGCCGAAGGCCGAAGCGATGGCGAAGGAGCGGCGGGCGAAGCCCTGGTCGCGCTTTTTCAGCAGGTAGTAGCTGGAGATCGCCAGGACGAAGATCGAACCGGTGACGTAGCCGGCCGCCACGGTGTGCACGAACTTGACCTGGGCCACCGGGTTGAACAGCAGGGCGCCGAAGTCGGTCAGCTCCATGCGCATGGTCTCGAAGTTGAACTCGGCGCCCACCGGGTTCTGCATCCAGCCGTTGGCGATCAGGATCCACAGCGCCGAGAGGTTCGAGCCCAGTGCCACCAGCCAGGTCACGGTCAGGTGCTGCAGCCTGGACAGGCGATCCCAGCCGAAGAAGAACAGGCCGATGAAGGTGGATTCGAGGAAGAAGGCCATCAGCCCTTCGATGGCCAGTGGCGCGCCGAAGATGTCACCGACGTAGTGGCTGTAGTAGGCCCAGTTGGTGCCGAACTGGAACTCCATGGTCAGTCCGGTGGTGACGCCCAGGGCGAAGTTGATGCCGAACAGCTTGCCCCAGAACTTGACCATGTCCTGATAGACCTGTTTGCCGGTCATCACGTAGACCGACTCCATGATCGCCAGCAGGAAGGCCAGGCCCAGGGTCAGGGGGACGAAGATGAAGTGATACATCGCTGTCATGGCGAACTGCAGGCGTGACAGGTCGACGACTGATTCCGAGATCATCTCGGTTTCTCCTCGGTGGGTATTGAAGAGGGGGTGGCAGCGGGGCCGAACAGGTGGGCCTCGACGCGTTGCTGGCCGTCGCCGGGGACGGTCGGCTCGTTGAACCAGATGGCCTTGATGCTCAGCAGCAGGGTCAGCTTGATCAGCAGGATCACGGCGATCTCGCGTACCAGCGGGATGCGCCATACGGAGGCGGAGGGTTGGCGTGTGGACATCCAGGAGCTCCTTGCCGGCAGCGGGCGGCCCTGAGCGGGCAACGCTCGCTGGCAGTGTGTGTCCTAATGTTACTGATTACCTGGGGGAGTATAGAAGTGCCGGGGATTGATGCAGGTCAGTAGAACCGCGATTAGCCTGCCGACGGTGACAGGCGTTCCCGGTCACGGGCCGTTTCAGTCGAATTCCGGCAGGCTGGGGGCGAGCACGTCGCGTCCGGCGGCCTGCCAGGCATCGATACCGCCTGCCAGGGAAAGCACCTGGCGGTAGCCCATTTCCCGCAGGGCGTCGGCGGCCAGCGCCGAGCGTCCGCTGTTCTTGCAGTAGAGCACCAGCCTGAGGTCGCGGTTGGCCAGTTGCGGGTCGTTGCTCAGCCTGAACTCCAGCAGCCCGCGAGGGATGTGGACGGCGCCGGGAATGTGCGCCGCGCTGAACTCGTCCGCCTCTCGCACGTCGATCAGCAGGTCGGCAGCCCGGATGGCCGCGTCAGCCTGCGGCAGATCGACTTCGTCGATGCGGCTCCTGGCAGCGGCCACCAGGTCATGTGCGCTTTTCATGAAACGTTCCTTTCGTCGCGTATGGGGGAGGGAGTATCGGCACGCTCCAGGGTCTCCCGGGTCAGCTGCGGCGCCAGGTGCTTGAGCGCCTGGAACTGGCTGATGAATACCTGGCCGGCGAAGCGTTCGAGGAAGTCGGAGCGGCGCAGCTGATCCATCACCGGTCCCTTGACCTCGGACAGGTGCAACTGCACGCCGGCCGCATGCAGGCGCTCGACGATGGCGTGCAGCGAGTCCAGGGCGCTGGCGTCGATCAGGTTGACGCCCGGACACATCAGCACCAGGTGACGCACCTGCGGGCGGCTGGCGATCAGCTCGCCGATACGGTCTTCCAGATAGCGGGCATTGGGGAAGTAGAGGCTCTCGTCGACACGCAGCGACAGCACGCTGGGTGACTCGACCACGGCGAAGCGCTCGACGTTGCGAAAGTGCTCGCTGCCCGGTACCTGGCCGACCACGGCCATGTGCGGCTGGCTGGTGCGCCAGAGAAACAGCAGCAGCGACAGGCCGACGCCGATGAGGATGCCGGCTTCGACACCGATCAGCAGCACGCCGAACAGGGTCGCGGCCTGCGCTGCGCCATCCTGGCGCGAGTAACGCCAGGTATGGCGCAGCGATCGCAGGTCCACCAGGCTGAGCACCGCGACGATGATGGTGGCTGCCAGCACCGCTTGCGGCAGGTTGTGCAGCAGGGGCGTCAGCAGCATCACGCTGACGCCGATGCCGATGGCGGTGAACACGCCGGCCATGGGGGTTTGCGCCCCGGCATCGTAATTGACCACCGAGCGAGCGAAGCCGCCGGTGACGGGAAAGCCGCCGCTGAAGGCTGCGGAAAGGTTCGCCGCTCCCAGGCCGAGCAACTCGTTGTCCGGCTGGATGCGCTGGCGGCGTTTCGCCGCCAGCGTCTGGCCGACGGAGACCGACTCGACGAAGCCCACCAGGCTGATCAGCAGCGCGGCCGGCAGCAGTTGCACGGCCAGCTCCAGGTTCAGCGTCGGCAGTGTCAGGCCGGGTAGGCCCTGGGGCACGCTGCCGACGACCTTGACCCCGGCCTGCTGCAGGTGCAGCAGGCTGACCGCGATGATCGCGACGACGATGGCCAGCACCGGCCCGGCCTTGGCCAGGTTGCCGGCCAGCTGCGCCGACAGCCCGAGGCGTTGCAGCGTCTGTTTGAGGTAGCCCCTGGCCCATCCCAGCCAGGCAAGGCTGAGCAGGCCGATGATCAGGGTGGGCCAGTGCGTCTGTGGCAGTGCCTGCAGCAGCTCTGGCAGCAGGTGCAGCAGGTTCTCGCCGGAGGCGGAGACGCCCAGCAGGTGCTTGAGCTGGCCGACGGCGATGAGGATGCCGGAGGCGCTGATGAAGCCGGAAACCACCGGATGACTGAGGAAGTTGGCGACGAAACCCAGGCGCAGCATGGCCATCGCGGCCAGCAGCAGGCCCGAGAGCAAGGCCAGCAGCATCGCGGCGCCGATGTATTCGGGGCTGCCGGCAGGGAACAGCGGTGCCAGGCTGGCGGCGGTCATCAGCGAAACCACGGCCACCGGGCCGACGGCCAGGGTGCGGCTGGTGCCGAACACGGCATAGGCCAGCAGCGGCAGGATACTGGCGTACAGACCGGTCACCGGCGGCAGGCCCGCGAGCATGGCGTAGGCCAGGCTCTGCGGGATCAGCATCAGCGTGACGATCACCGCGGCCAGTCCATCCTGCGAGGCGCTGGCGCGGTTGTACGCCCGCCCCCATTGCAGACAGGGCAGCCAGTGGCTCAGCTTCATTTCTGCTCCTTGTCGAAGTCACACGCTGCGGGTGCCTCCACCGCCAGGGGCTGATGCGGCAGGTGCCTGGGCTCGGCCAGCCACTCGCGGCCCCGGAGCATCAGGTCGAAGTAGATGCCAGGCATCATCTTCACCTTCAGGTCCCAGGCCAGGCGGCGCGGCACGGTCGGGTCCAGGGGGAAGGTCGGCAGCAGCTTGCCGCCATAGCCGAATTCGGCCAGCACCACCTTGCCGCGCTCCACCGTCAGCGGGCAGGAGCCGTAGCCGTCATAGATCGCCTGTGGGCCTCGGCCAGCGAGCAGCGCCAGCACGTTCTCGGCGACGACCGGGGCCTGCTTGCGCACGGCGGCTGCGGTTTTCGCATTGGGCGCCGCGCAGACGTCGCCCAGACTGAAGACGTTGCCGAAGCGCGGGTGGCGCAGGGTTTCGTGATCGGCCTCGAGCCAGCCATCGGCACCCGCCAGCGGGCTCTGGCGGATGAACTCGGGGGCGCGCTGGGGTGGGACGGCATGCAGGAAGTCGAAGGTCTTCTCGATTGTCCGGCTTTCGCCATTGGCATCGGTCTGCCGGAACCACGCCCGTCTGGCGGGGCCATCGACGGCAATCAGATCGGTATTGAAGTTGAGCTGTGCGTCATAGCGCTCGACGTACTGCATCAGCGGCGGAACGAAGGCCGCGACGCCGAACAGCACCGCGCCTGCCGAGCAGAACTCGACGTCGATCTGCGCCAGCACCGCCTGCTTGAGCCACCAGTCGCACGACAGGTACATGGCCTTCTGCGGCGCTCCCGCGCATTTGATCGGCATGGCCGGCTGGGTGAACAGGGCGCGGCCCTCGCGCAGGTTCTGTACCTGTTGCCAGGTATAGGGCGCCAGTTCGAACTGGTAGTTGGAGGTCACGCCGTTCTTGCCCAGCGTCTCCCTGAGACCTTCGATGCCATCCCAGTGCAGGCTGAGGCCGGGGCACACGACCAGGGCGCGATAGCTGATCCGGTTGCCGTCCTCCAGCACCACCCGTTGCTGCTCCGGCTCGAAGCCGGCCACCGCCGCGTGGATCCAGTGCGCGCCATGGGGAATGCAGCGCGCCATCGGGCGCTCGGTGCGGGCACGATCGAACACGCCGGCGCCGACCAGGGTCCAGCCCGGCTGGTAGTAGTGCTGCTCACGCGGTTCGATCACCGCGATGCGCAGCTCGGGGTTGCGCTTGAACAGGCTGGCAGTCACCGCACAGCCCGCCGCGCCGCCTCCGACCACGACCACGTCGTAGCGCTGGGTGGGCGTGCTGGCGGACTGCGCCTGGGGCAGCGGCGCCTGCTGCCAGCGCTGCTGCAGGCGTGGCGCCAGCCCACTGAGGTCGTAACCGTGCTCGCCTGCGGTGCTGAGCAGCACCTGCGGGTCGAGGTGGTGGGCCTCGCTCAGCGCCCACAGGCTGGTCGAGCGAGTGCCGCTTCGGCAGAACGCCAGCAGCGGGCCACGCGCCTGTGTCAGCAGGGCATTGAAGGCGCTGACGTCGTCATCGCCGATCTGTCCGGAAACCACGGGCAGGTGGTAGTACTCCAGGCCATTGGCCTGGGCGGCGGCCGCCAGTTCGGCGGAGCCGGGCTGGCCCTGCTCTTCGCCGTCGGGGCGATTGTTGATGACGCTGCGAAAACCGGCAGCGGCGAGCATGCCCATGTCCGCCGGCTGCAACTGGGCTGCCACGGCGATGAACGGGGTCAGGCGCTTGAGCGATTCCATGGTGATGACCTCAGAGCACGTCGAGCGGGATCTTCAGGTAGCGGGTGCCGTTGCCTTCGGCCGGCGGCAGCTGACCGGCGCGCATGTTGACCTGTACCGAGGGCAGGATCAGGTTGGGCATGCCCAGGGTGGCGTCGCGCTCGCGCCGCATGGCGACGAAATCGGCCTCGGCGATGCCCTGATGAACGTGCACGTTGTGCGCGCGCTGTTCGGCGACCGTGGTCTGGTTGCGGAAATCGTCGCGGCCCGGTGCCTTGTAGTCGTGGCACATGAACAGGCGGGTGTCGTCGGGCAGGGCGAAGAGCTTCTGGATCGACTGGAACAGCACATGGGCATCGCCGCCGGGGAAGTCGCAGCGCGCGGTGCCGTAGTCCGGCATGAACAGCGTGTCGCCGACGAAGCCGGCGTCGCCGATCAGGTAAGTCATACAGGCCGGGGTATGGCCAGGGGTGTGCAGGGCCCGGCCACGCAGCTCACCGATGCGGAACTCGTCACCATCGCGAAGCAGGCGGTCGAACTGGCTGCCGTCGGTGGCGAACTCGCTGCCGGCGTTGAACAGCTTGCCGAAGGTGTTCTGCACCACCCTGATGTTCTCACCGATGGCCAACTGGCCGCCCAGTTCGCGCTTGAGGAAGGGCGCGGCGGAGAGGTGATCGGCGTGCACGTGGGTTTCCAGCAGCCACTCGACGTGCAGGCCGCGTGCCCTGACGAAGGCGACGATGCGCTCGGCGCTGGCGTGCGAGGTGCGCCCGGAGGCGGCATCGTAGTCCAGCACCGAGTCGATGATCGCGCAATGCTGCGAGGCTGGGTCAATGACCACATAGCTGTAGGTGTAGGTGGCAGGATCGAAGAATTCGACGACATCGGGCTGCATGACCAGGCTCCTTCTTATACCCGTGGGAGTATGTAATTAAGAAAGAGCTTAACTGTGTTTTGGTTCTATGCATAGATTGATATGGAATAAGCGGGGGTGGCCTTGTTCAGGACGGCCATAACCGTCCTGCAAGTCGTTGAATGACTTGGCTTTGCCAGATCCGGCGGACTCGAACGCACGCCGGAGAGGGGGATCAGGTGTACTTGGTGAAGATTTCGCGTACGCGCTGCAGTGACGCTTCGGTGTCCTGCTCCGGGTCGAGCATGGCTTCTTCGATGAGGCAGGTGAGCATCAGCCGATAGGACTTGTCCAGCGCACTGCGCGCCGCCGAGAACTGCTGGGCGATGGCGGCGCAATCCTCGCCGCGCCTGATCATCGCCTGGATGCCGCGTATCTGGCCCTCGACCCGGGCCAGGCGTTTGAGCATCGCTTGTTGCTGCTCGAGCATGCGTGCGTGCAGGTCGGTAGGTTCGGTCATGGCGTGTCCTGTGCGATGGGGCGACTCAGGGTGAAGGCGCCGCGCAGTTCGCCAAGCTGGTAGCCGCGGGCCTGATCATGCGGATAGTACTGGTCAATCGCATTCTCTACCTCTGTCCTGATCGTCGCACCGTGGCACGCCAGGCAAGGCTCGCCGACGGCGATGGCCTGCATGTAGCGGTACTGCCCGTCGACTTCCTCGGCATGGCGCAGCTGCGCGACGGGCGTGCCGCTGGCGGCTGCGGCGGCAAAATCGTGCAGTACGCGGCGCTCCCAGGCATCGGGGGCGTTGTCCGGGTTGCGTACCTTCAGTGACGTGCGGCCGATCTGCCAGGCCTGCCGGCTGTGTTCGCTGGCGATCTGCGGCGCCAGTGCGTGGCAGGCCTGGACCGCTGCACCCGGCCCGCCATCGGCGATGGCCTGGCGCACGGTGCCGAGCAGCTGTTCGGCGAACGCGGGTATTTGCTTGGCTGCGTCGTCTTGCCAGGGCGTGGCGGCATACAGGGTGTCGCTGGTAAGCAGGGCGGCGAGCAGCAGGGTGCGCATGATCGATCCTCATAAATACTGGTGGGGGTATTTATGCACGAAACCTGCGCGCTGTCATCGCCACGACCTGCGACATGACGACTCGTGGTGCATTCAGGTGCGGATCAGTGCCGGGCGCCGTCGGTGGGCAGCGTCAGCAGTTGCTTTTCCTGGTGCCAGTCGAACGGCTCGCCGTTCTCTTCGGCGGCGAAGCGGCGTTCATCGAGCGTCTGGTACAGGGCAATTTCCTCGTCCGGCATGAAGTGCAGGCAATCACCGCCGAAGAACCACAGCAGGTCGCGCGGCACCAGATGGGCGATCTGCGGGTAGCGGTTGAACACCTGGCTGATCAGGTCCTGGCCCAGGTACTGGCTGGAGACCGGATCACGCGGCAGTTCGGCGAGCAGTTCGTCGTAACGTTCGAGGAACAGGGCGTGGCTGTCGTCGAGCACCTGTTCGGCTTCGCCCAGGGCGACGAGGATGCCGCGCAGGTGGTTGAGCAGGGCGAGGTGGTGTTCGAGATGGCTGGCCATGATGCGATTTCCTGAAGGGTAAAACGGGCGCAGGAGTATAGAGTTCCTGGCGCCCGCTGTCCCGTCCGGGTGATTGCCGGCCTGGTGCCGGCTGCTGTCAGCGCACCTTGCCGCGACCGAGCTTGAGCTCTTCCTTGGCGAAGTCGTCGACGTCGATCACGCGGCGCCGCGCCGCTTCGGCATCCTGCAGGCGCTGGCCTTGCTCGCCGTCGAGAATGCCGGCGGCAATCGCCGCTTCGATGGCGTCCTGGCCGGGGGCCGGTTGCAGGCTGCCATCCTTGAGTGCCTGGTGCAGGCGCTTGCGGGCGTCGTGGCTGGCGTGCACCAGGTTCAGCGCATGCTGCAGGGCGCCGACCGAATCCTGGTCGGCCTGCGGGCGGTAGCAGCCTTCCAGTACCGACTCCAGGGCCGGGTCGCCGGCCTGGCGGCCAATGATCGCGGCGACTTCGGCATCCAGTTCGTCGCTCGGGCCCTGATGGCGGCGGCCCAGCGGGAACACCAGCACCTTGAGCAGGCAGCCGAACAGGCGGTTGGGGAAGTTGCCCAGCAACTCATCGAGGGCCTGCTCGGCGTGGTACAGGTTTTCCTCCATGGCCCAGCGCAGCAGCGGCCGCAGGGCCTCCGGGTAGTCCAGGTCGTGATAGCGCTTGAGCGCCGCCGAGCCCAGATACAGGTGGCTGAGCACATCGCCGAGGCGTGCGGAGAGGCGCTCGCGGCGCTTCAGGTCGCCGCCGAGCAGCATCATGCTGCTGTCGGCACACAGGGCGAACGCAGCCGCCAGGCGGTTGAGCGCACGGTAGTAGGGCTGGCTGATGTCGTCGCCGGGAACCTGGCCCAGGCGGTTGAGGGTCAGGCCCAGGAGCAAGCTGCTGGCGGCGTTGCCCACGGCGAAGCCGATATGGCTCATCAGCAGCGTGTCGAATTCGGCCAGCGCCTGGTCCTTGTCCTCGCGGTCTGCCAGGGCCATTTCCTTGAGCACATAGGGATGGCAGCGGATGGCGCCCTGGCCGAAGATCATCAGGTTGCGCGAGAGGATGTTGGCGCCCTCGACGGTGATGAAGATCGGCGCGCCCTGCCAGGAGCGGGCCAGGTAGTTGTTCGGGCCCATGATGATGCCCTTGCCGCCGTGCACGTCCATGGCGTGGCCGATGCACTCGCGGCCGCGCTCGGTGAGGTGGTACTTGAGAATCGCCGACAGTACCGACGGTTTCTCGCCCAGGTCGACGGCATTGGCGGTGAGGATGCGCGCGCTGTCCATCAGCCAGGCGTTGCCGCCGATGCGCGCGAGGGCCTCCTGAATGCCTTCGAAGGCGGCCAGCGGCACGTTGAACTGCTCGCGCAGCTGGGCGTACTGGCCAGTGGTCAGGCTGGTGAACTTGGCGGCGCCGGTGCCGACGGCCGGCAGCGAGATGGAGCGCCCGACCGACAGGCAGTTCATCAGCATCATCCAGCCCTTGCCGAGGTACTCCTGGCCACCGATCAGGTAGTCCAGCGGAATGAACACGTCCTTGCCGCTGTTGGGCCCGTTCATGAAGGCGGCGCCCAGCGGCAGGTGGCGGCGACCGATTTCCACGCCGGGGGTGTCGGTGGGCACCAGGGCCAGGCTGATGCCGAGGTCTTCCTGATCGCCCAGCAGGTGCTCGGGGTCATAGGCCTTGAACGCCAGGCCGAGCAGGGTGGCGACCGGGCCCAGGGTGATGTAGCGCTTCTCCCAATTCAGGCGCAGGCCGATGACTTCCTCGCCATTCCACTGGCCCTTGCAGATGATCCCGGTGTCGGGCATCGCGCCGGCATCGGAGCCGGCCAGCGGACCGGTGAGGGCGAAGCAGGGGATGTCCTCGCCGCTGGCCAGGCGCGGCAGGTAGTGCTGGCGCTGCGCGTCGGTGCCGTAGTGCAGCAGCAGCTCGGCGGGGCCGAGCGAGTTGGGCACCATCACGGTGGAGGCCAGGTCACCGCTGCGGGTGGCCAGTTTCATCGCCACCTGCGAGTGGGCGTAGGCGGAGAAGCCCTTGCCGCCGTACTCCTTGGGGATGATCAGGGCGAAGAAACCGTGCTGTCTGATGTGCTGCCAGGCTTTCTCCGGCAGGTCCAGCTGCTGGCCGACCTGCCAGTCGCTGATCATGCCGCAGAGTTCCTCGGTGGGGCCGTCGATGAAGGCCTGCTCTTCCTCGCTCAGCGTGGCCTTGGGGTAGGCCAGCAGCTTGTCCCAGTTCGGTCTGCCGCTGAACAGCTCGCCATCCCACCAGACGGTGCCGGCTTCGATGGCGTCGCGCTCGGTGCTCGACATGGGCGGCAGCACGCGCTGGAACCAGGCGAACAGCGGGCTGGTGAACAGCTGCCGGCGGAGGTCGCCGAGCAGGATGAAGGCGGCGACCGCGCCGGTGACGATCCACAGCAGCAGCTGCAGCCAGCCGGGTACCGGGCTGAACAGAGCCATGGCCAGCAGGTAGGCGGCGGTGATGCCCAGCGCGGGCAGGGCGGCGGTACGGCTATGGGCCAGATAGACGACCCCGAGTAGCAGAACCAGCAACCAGATGACGAGCATTTGCATTCCTCCATGATTCGAGCGGGCGACGCCCCGAGCATAGCCACAAATGGCGGCAAGGGCGGTGAGCTTGGCCGGATCGTCGTTAAGTTGGCGCAATCGGCAGGCTTACACTGAAACGAACTTCAGGAGCCCCCATGCAGACCTACCTACGTCCCGGCCGCTTCATTGACAGTGACCACCCGAGGGTAATCGAGTTCGCCGAACGTTACCGTGGTGCGTCACGAGAACCGCGCAGTCAGGTTGTCGCACTCTATCTCGCCGTGCGTGACGAGATTCGCTACAACCCCTATGCCTTCAGCCTCGATGCGCAGACGCTGAAGGCCAGCCATGCGCTGCTGGCGGGGGAGTCCTATTGCGTGCCGAAGGCCATCCTGCTCGCGGCCTGCGCCCGGCACTGCGGCATTCCAGCGCGCATCGGCCTGGCCGACGTGCGCAATCACCTGTCCACCCCGCGTCTGCTGGAGCTGTTGCGCAGCGAGGTGTTCGCCATGCATGGCTATACCGAGCTGTACCTCGATGGTCGCTGGGTCAAGGCCACGCCTGCGTTCAACGAGGCGCTGTGCCGGGTGTTCAAGGTGGCGCCGCTGGCGTTCGACGGTACCTGTGACAGCGTCTTCCACCCCTACAACGAGCAGGGCGAGCGCTACATGGAATACCTGCAGGACCACGGCCAGTTCGAGGACCTGCCCGAGCAGCTGTTCTTCGGCCATCTGCGCCACTGCTACCCGCATCTGTTCGAGCCGGGCGCGCAGCGACCCAGCGGCGACATGCAGCGCGAGGCGGGTGTTATCGACTGAGTCGATAGTCAAGATCGTCACGACGGCCTTTTCTCCGCACGCCAGGGTCGGTAGGGTGCATGCCTGCGAAGAGCGGAAACACCTGGTTGCAATCACGCCTCTTCGCCCTCATCAACAAGGCATCTCTGAAAACGCTTTGCTGGCCCGGCTGATCTGCAGCGCGGCTGCGAGCGCTTTTCGCCTGTTCTCGCAGGGCCGCCGTCGGTATCGTGCTGACTGCTTCGCCCATGTTTTCAGAGCTGCCTTCAACGACCTCACTCGCGCGGGAAACCCCATCTTCATGAGCTCCGCCCTGACCATTCGCCAGTTGACCAAGACCTACGGAAACGGCTTCCAGGCCCTGCACGGCATCGATCTGGACGTCGCCGAGGGAGACTTCTTCGCCTTGCTCGGACCCAACGGCGCCGGCAAGTCCACCACCATCGGCATTCTCTCCACTCTGGTGAACAAGAGCAGCGGTACGGTCAATGTGTTCGGCCACGACCTCGACCGCGAGCCCTATGCGCTCAAGCGCTGTCTGGGCGTGGTGCCGCAGGAATTCAACTTCAACCAGTTCGAGAAGGTGTTCGACATCGTCGTCACCCAGGCCGGCTACTACGGGATTCCGCGCTCCATCGCCAAGGAGCGTGCCGAGCAGTACCTGACCCAGCTCGGCTTGTGGGAGAAGCGTGATGTCGCCTCGCGCGAGCTGTCCGGTGGCATGAAACGGCGCCTGATGATCGCCCGCGCGCTGGTGCATCAGCCGCGCCTGCTGATTCTCGACGAGCCCACCGCCGGGGTGGACATCGAGTTGCGTCGCTCGATGTGGAGCTTCCTCACCGACCTGAACAAGCAGGGCATCACCATCATCCTCACCACTCACTATCTGGAGGAGGCCGAGCAGCTGTGCCGCAACATCGGCATCATCGACCATGGCCGCATCGTCGAGCTGAGCAGCATGAAGGACCTGCTGAAGAAGCTGCACGTCGAGACCTTCCTGCTCGACCTGCAGGACTCCTACCGCGAGGCGCCTGACCTGGTCGGCTACCCGGCGCGCCTGCTCGACCACCACACCCTGGAGGTGCAGGTGGAGAAGAGCCAGGGCCTCAATGCCCTGTTCCAGCAACTGGCGCAGCAGCAGGTGCAGGTGCTCAGCCTGCGCAACAAGACCAATCGCCTGGAGGAGCTGTTCGTCTCCCTGGTGGAAAAGAACCTGGCCAAGGTGGCGCAATGAATACCCAGTACCTCAACAGCGAATTCGCCGCCAACCTGGTGGCTCTGCGTACCATCGTCCACCGTGAGGTGCGGCGCTTCCTGCGCATCTGGCCGCAGACCCTGCTGCCGCCGGCGATCACCATGGTTCTGTACTTCGTCATCTTCGGCAATCTGATCGGCCGGCAGATCGGCGACATGGGCGGTTTCACCTACATGGAGTACATCGTCCCGGGGCTGATCATGATGTCGGTGATCACCAACAGCTACGGCAACGTGGTGTCGAGCTTCTTCGGCAGCAAGTTCCAGCGCAACGTCGAGGAGCTGCTGGTGTCGCCGGTATCGCCGCACACCATCCTCATCGGCTTCGTCGTCGGGGGCGTGCTGCGCGGGCTGGCGGTGGGCGTGATCGTCACCATGCTGTCGCTGTTCTTCACCCACCTGCAGGTGCATCACCTCGGCGTGACCGTGCTGGTGGTGCTGCTGACGGCGACCATCTTCTCCCTCGGTGGCTTCGTCAATGCGGTGTACGCACGCAACTTCGACGACATCTCGATCATTCCGACCTTCGTGCTGACGCCGCTGACCTATCTGGGCGGGGTGTTCTATTCCATCACCCTGTTGCCGCCGTTCTGGCAGGCGGTCTCGCTGGGCAACCCGATCCTGCACATGGTCAACGCCTTCCGCTACGGCATCCTCGGGGTGTCGGACATCCGCATCGGCGTGGCCATCGGCTTCATGTTGCTGGCCACCGCAGCGCTCTACACGCTGTGCATCCGCCTGCTGGTCAGTGGTCGCGGGATGCGTCAGTGAAACCGGTCCGTGTGTGTGGCTGGTCGTCCTGAAACGAAAAAGGCACCCATCGGGTGCCTTTTTCATTCTGGCCGGGGCCTCAGGAGAGGAAGCCACCGTCCACGTTGAGGGCCACACCGGTGGTGTAGCTGGAGGCTTCGCTGGCCAGGTACAGCACGGCGCCGGCCATCTCGCTCGGGTCGGCCACACGCTTGAGCGGGATGCGCTGCAGGGCGTGCTTGAGGATGGCGTCGTTCTTGGTCAGCGCCGAGGCGAACTTGGTGTCGGTCAGGCCCGGCAGCAGCGCGTTGCAGCGAATGCCGAACTGCGCGCACTCCTTGGCGAACACCTTGGTCATGCTGATCACCGCGGCCTTGGTCACCGAGTAGATGCCCTGGAACTCGCCTGGGGAGACGCCGTTGATCGAGGCGACGTTGATGATGCTGCCACCCCCGTTTTCCTTCATCAGCTTGCCGCCTTCGATGGACATGAAGTAGTAGCCACGGATGTTCACGTCCACGGTCTTCTGGAAGGCACCCAGGTCGGTGTCCAGCACATTGCAGAACTGCGGGTTGGTGGCGGCGTTGTTGACCAGGATGTCGAGGCGACCGAACTGCTCCTTGATCTGCGCGAAGACGCTGGCGATCTGCTCCATCTCGCCGATGTGGCAGGCGATCGCGGTGGCCTTGCCACCTTCCGCGACGATGGCGTCGGCCACGGCCTGGCAGCCTTCGATCTTGCGGCTGGAGACGATCACGTGGGCACCTTGCTGGGCCAGCAGCTTGGCGATGGCCTCGCCGATGCCACGGCTGGCGCCGGAGACGAAGGCGATCTTGCCGTCGAGATCGAACAGTTGGGTCTTGGACATGGTGGTTACCCCGGGGTTAGAGAGTGGATTTGCCGATGACCTGCAGGCACATCTGTTCCAGCAGCTTGTTCATGTGGATGAACTGGGCGAAGCGCTTGTCCTGGGTCTGGCCGTGATAGAAGCGGTAGTAGATCTGCTGCACGATGCCGGCCAGGCGGAACAGGCCGTAGGTGTAGTAGAAATCGAAGCTGTTGATCTCGATGCCGGCCTGCTCGGCGTAGTAGTCGACGAACTGCTGGCGGGTGAGCATGCCGGGGGCGTTGCTCGGCTGGCGGCGCATCAGCTGCACCGGCGCCGGGTCGCCGGCTTCGATCCAGTAGGCCAGGGTGTTGCCCAGGTCCATCAGCGGGTCGCCGATGGTGGTCATTTCCCAGTCGAGCACGCCGATGATCTGCATCGGGTTGTTCGGATCGAGGATGACGTTGTCGAAGCGGTAGTCGTTGTGCACGATGCCCGGCTTGTGATGGTCGGCCGGCATCTTGTCGTTCAGCCAGGCCTTGACCGGTTCCCAGGTCGGCGCATCCGGGGTCAGGGCTTTCTCGTAGCGATCGCTCCAGCCCTTGATCTGACGCTCGACGTAACCCTCGGGCTTGCCCAGGTCACCCAGGCCGCAGGCGTTGTAATCGACGTTGTGCAGCTCCACCAGCTTGTCGATGAAGCTCTTGCACAGGGCACTGGTCTGCTCCGGGGTGAAGTTCAGCTCGGCCGGCATCTCGGAGCGTAGGATGATGCCCTTGACGCGCTCCATGACGTAGAACTCGGCGCCGATCACCGCGTCGTCGGTGCAGTGCACGTAGGCTTTGGGGCAGTAGGGGAAACCTGCGTTGAGCTGGTTGAGGATGCGGTACTCGCGGCCCATGTCGTGCGCCGACTTGGCCTTGTGGCCGAACGGCGGACGGCGCAGGACGAACTCCTGCTGCGGGTACTCGATCAGGTAGGTCAGGTTGGAAGCGCCGCCAGGGAACTGGCTGATCCTGGCTTCGCCGCTCAGGCCGGGAATGTTGGCCTTGAGGTAGGCGTCGATGACGCTGGCGTCGAGCTCTTCGCCTGAGCGGATACGGGTGGACTGGTCAGTGAGCGCCATGCTTATCCCTTCTACTTATGATGGGTGCCCTAGATAATTGGCTAATCTAATGCTGCACTCAGGCTGTCACAAGCAATACGCGCCGTTATAGGCGGGCGTGTTGCACCACGATCAAACTGCCTGATCAGTCATCTTCGCGCTGAGCCGTTCGCCAGTGCACCGGTGTGGAAAAAATTCAAGGAGAACGCTTTTGACGTCGCCTGGAGGCAGTCTGCAAGGGTGCCGCCCAGGATGCCGGGCAATAAAAAACCGGAGTCCAGGACTCCGGTTTTCGTGTCTTGCGCTCGGCTCGCCGATCAGACCGGGAACAGTTCGCCCAGCTTCATCGCCAGCATCATGTCGCCTTCGGCGCGCAGCTTGCCAGCCATGAAGGCCTGCATGCCGTCGGTTTCGCCGCTGACGATACCCTTGAGGGTTTCGCTGTCCATGATCAGGGTCACGTTGGCGTTCGGGTTGTCGCCTTGTTCGATGGCGCAGGTGCCATCCTTGACGATCAGCGCGTAGTTCTCGCCATCTTCGATGTTGAACTGGAATACCAGATCCAGGCCCGCAGCGGCGCTGGCGTTGAACTTGGATTGCATGGTTTGGACGATGTCAGCAACGCTCATGGTCTTATCCTTTTCTCGGGTTTTTCGCGCAGCCTGATGGCCGCAGTGGGCTGGAGCTCAACGGTAGGTGATGAGCTCCGGCGCCTTCAGCAGCTGTAAATGCACATGGCTGTTGAAGGAAGCCAGACTTACCTCGCTGCCGCGAAACTTCAGCAGGCTGAGCGAGGTGTTGACGATTTGCCAGTTCAGTTCGAAGGCCTTCTCTGCCGGTACGCCGGTGATCAGGCGCAGCAGGGCGGTGATGGTGCCGCCGGACGTGAAGATGGCGATGTTCTGTTTGCTGTGGGCCTGTTCGAGAATCCGCTGCAGGCCGCCAGCGACCTGCTCGACATAGGCCTGCCAGCTTTGCAGTTCGGGCGTGTCGTGCTCGCCCGATACCCAGCGCTGGATCAGCTTGGCGAACAGGCGCTGGAACTCGGCACGGTTCTGTGCGCCGTTGCGCAGGATGTGCAGCGCCTCGGGTTCTTCGGGCAGCAGATCGGGCAGCAGGCTGCGGATCACCGCGTCGGCATCGAACTCGTTGAAGGCGTCGTCGATGTCCAGTGCCGGGGCACTGCTCATGCGCTGCAGGGCCGACGTGGCCGTATGCTGCTGGCGGCGCAGACTGCCGCTGATGCAGCGATCGAAGGCGATGCCGAGCTGCTCGAGGTGCTCGCCCAGCACTTCGGCCTGGCGTACACCGACGGGAGACAGGACATCGTAGTCGTCTGCACCGAATGAAGCCTGGCCATGTCGAATCAGGTAAATGCTGCCCACGTCCGTATCGGTCTCGGCACGTTGAAGGTTTCGCGAGGTTATGAGGAAGCTCGGGGGCTGTCAATGAAAAAACATACGCTTGTTTGAAATGCTTGTATGGCATTCCTGAACCGCCATCGCGCTTGGCCGACCCGTTGCCGCGCCGGTATGCTTGGGCCTTTGTGCGCCCAGGCGCCGCTGTATTACCCAAGGGGGATCCGTGGAGTTTCTTAGCGAGTACGCCAGCTTTCTGGCGAAGACCCTGACCGTGCTGGTCGCCATCGTCGCGGTGTTGCTGGTGGTGGCCGCCACGCGCGGCAAGGGGCGACGCGGCAACGGCCAGTTGCAGGTGCAGAAGCTCAACGATTTCTACAAGGACCTGCGCGAGCGTCTCGAGCACAGCGTGCTGTCGAAGGATCAGCTCAAGACCGTGCGCAAGGCCGAGGCCAAGGCGGCCAAGCAAGAGAAGAAGGCGCCGTCGAGCAAGGCGCGGGTGTTCGTGCTCGACTTCGATGGCGACATCAAGGCATCGGCCACCGAGAACCTGCGCCACGAGGTCACGGCGCTGCTGTCGATGGCCAAGGCCGATGACGAGGTGGTGCTGCGCCTGGAAAGCGGGGGTGGCATGGTGCACAGCTACGGCCTGGCATCCTCGCAACTGGTGCGTATCCGCGATGCCGGCATACCGCTGACGGTATGCGTGGACAAGGTGGCGGCCAGCGGCGGCTACATGATGGCCTGCATCGGCGGGAAGATTCTCAGCGCGCCGTTCGCCATCCTCGGCTCCATCGGCGTTGTGGCGCAGCTGCCGAACGTGCACCGCCTGCTGAAGAAGCACGAGATCGACTTCGAAGTGCTCACCGCCGGCGAATACAAGCGTACGCTGACCGTATTCGGCGAGAACACCGAGAAGGGCCGGGAGAAGTTCCAGGAAGACCTGGAAACCACGCACGAGCTGTTCAAGGGCTTCGTCGCGCGCTATCGCCCGCAACTGGATATCGATGCCATCGCCACCGGCGAGGTCTGGCTGGGCATGGCGGCGCAGGAGCGGCTGCTGGTGGATGAGCTGAAGACCAGCGACCAGTACCTGGCCGAGCGTGCCGCCGAGGCTGAACTGTTCCATCTGCACTTCGCTCAGAAGAAGAGCCTGCAGGAGCGTGTCGGCCTGGCTGCCAGCATGGCGCTGGACCGCTTCGTCCTGACCTGGTTGAGTCGTCTCAATCAGCAGCGTTTCTGGTAGCGCTTCGTGTACGGCGTACAGCGCGAACAATGACAAGAGGAGAGGGTGATGACTGAGTTCAAGGCCTTGCTGGTCAGCGAAGACGCCACTGGCGCCTTCAAGCGTGAAGTGGTCGGGCGCAACGTCGAACAGTTGCCGCAGGGCGAGCTGTTGATCCGGGTGCGCTACTCCTCGCTCAACTACAAGGATGCACTGTCCGCCAGCGGCAACCGTGGTGTCACCAAGGCGTATCCGCATACGCCGGGGATCGACGCCGCCGGGGTGGTCGAGGCGTCCGGCGTGGCCGAGTTCGCGGTGGGCGACGAGGTGATCGTCACCGGCTACGACCTGGGCATGAACACGGCGGGCGGTTTTGGCCAGTACATCCGCGTGCCGGCTGCCTGGGCGATCAAGCGCCCGCAGGGCTTGCCGCTGCGCGAGGCGATGATCCTCGGTACCGCCGGACTGACTGCCGCACTGTGCGTGGACAAGCTGGAGCAGGCCGGTGTGGTTCCCGAGGCCGGCACGGTGCTGGTCACCGGCGCCACGGGTGGTGTTGGCAGCATTGCCGTGGTGCTGCTCAAGCAACTGGGCTACCGGGTCACCGCCGCGACCGGCAAGGCCGAGCAGGGCGATTTCCTGCGTGGGCTCGGGGCCGACGAGATCGTCAGCCGCGAGGAGCTGCAGCAGGGCGGGGAGCGTCCGCTGCTCAAGGAGCGCTGGGCCGGCGCGGTGGACACCGTGGGCGGCGAGATTCTGTTCAACGTGGTCAAGTCGCTGCGTCACAGTGCCAGTGTGGCCTGCTGCGGGCTGACGGCCGGCGTTGGCTTCCAGGCCAACGTGCTGCCGTTCATCCTGCGTGGGGTCAACCTGCTGGGCGTGGACTCGGTGGAGCTGCCGCTGGTGGTCAAGGCGTCGATGTGGGACAAGCTCTCGCTGCAGTGGAAACTCGACCTTGCGCCGCTGTGCCAGGAAATTGGCCTGGCGGAGTTGCCGGCAGCCATCGAGCGCATACTCTCCGGCGGCATGGTCGGCCGTATCCTGGTGCGGCTGGACTGAATGCAGGCACGGGGCCCGTCGATGACGGGCCTCGTGTTTTCAGGCCTGGCTGACGTACATGGTGATCTCGGCGCGGAACACCGGCTTGTCGCCGACGTAGGCCATCACCGGCACGCTGATGTCGCCGGTCTGGCTCCAGTCCACCGCGCTGCCGTCGGCCACCGTGCGGATGTCGCCATCGGCCTTGGCCAGGTATTCCACCGTCATGCCCTTGGGAATCCAGCGGCAACCGCTGGCAATCGAGGCATCGGTCATGCTGCCGGCGGCCAGTTCCGCCGCGTTGCACAGGGCGATGGCGTGCACCGTACCGATATGGTTCAGCACTTCGCGACGCTTGGCGAAATGCACCTCGGCGTAGCCGGGGCGCAACTCGACCATCTGCGGGGCGATGCTGGCGAAGTAGGGGGCGACCTGGCCGATCATCGCGCTGAACTGGGCAGCACCGGCCTGCTGGAACATCTGCAACATCTGACTCATGACTCTCTCCTGCGTGTCTGCGATTGAAGATGAGCGCGCGCCGAGGCAGTATACGAGCGTTAGAAAATTATTCTAGAAAAATATTCTAGTCAGCGAGGAGCGGCATGGCCCGTCCATCACGCAAAGACGAAATCCTCCAGGCCGCACTGGCCTGCGTCACCGAGCAGGGGGTCGATGGCACCACCATCGAGATGATCCGTGACCGCTCCGGTGCGAGCATCGGCAGCCTGTACCACCACTTCGGCAACAAGGAGCGGATCATCGCTGCGCTGTACATGAGCGGCACCGCGCAGTACGCGCAAATGCTGCAGCGCGGTTTCGCCAGCGCAGACAGTGCCGAGGCCTGCGTCAGGCTGCTGGTGACCAGCTACATCGACTGGGTGGTGGCCAACCCGGACTGGGCGCGCTTCATTCTGCACAGCTGCAGTCGGGTCGAGGCGGGGGAGATGGGGGATGCGCTGCGCGAGGCCAACCGTGAGCACTTCGCGCAGATTTTCGCGGCGCTGGCCGAATACCGTCAGCAGGGGCTGTTCAAGGCACTGCCGGATGACTGCTTCGCCTCGGTGGTGATCGGTCCGACGCAGGACCTGGCGCGCAACTGGCTGGCTGGGCGGACCCGCAGCGCGCTGCGCGATTGCCGTGAGCTGCTGGCGCAGATCGCCTGGGACAGCGTGAGGAACGGCGGCTAGTCGAAGCGATAGATGTCCATGCCCAGTGCGCCGTAGGTGAAGCCTGTGTGCGCCACGGAGAAGCTGCCGCCAGCGCCACGGGCGAAGAACAGCGGCAACAGGTGCTCTTCGCTGGGGTGGTTGCGTACGGCGCTTGGCGCCCGCTGGCGGTAGTGGTGCAGCGCCTGCTCGTCCCCGGCTTCGAGTTGCTCCACCATCCAGTCGCGAAACGCCTTGGCCCAGGGCGTGACGACATCCGGCCCGGCCCGCCAGTCCAGTTCGCCGAGATTGTGGGTGATGCTGCCGGAGCCGATCAGCAATATGCCTTGCTCGCGCAAGCTCGCCAGCGCTCGGCCCACGCGCGTCTGCAGCTCGGGGCCGAGCTGGCTGGGCAGCGACAGTTGCAGCAGCGGGATGTCCGCGTCCGGATACATCAGTGACAGCGGGACCCAGGCGCCATGGTCGAAGGGGCGGCGTGCGTCCAGCTCGGCCGGCAGGCCGGCGGCGTCCAGTTGCCGGGCGATCGCCTCGGCCAGCTGCGGAGCGCCGGGTGCCGGGTATTGCACGGCGTAGAGCGCCGCTGGAAAGCCACCAAAGTCGTGCCAGGTTTCCGGTCGTTCACCCGCCGTGAGCAGCAGGCGCCGGCTTTCCCAGTGCGCGGAGACCACCAGGATGGCCTGCGGCCGCGGCAGCTCGCTGGCCAGGCGCGCCAGCGCCGGGCCGCTGGCGCCGGGCTCCAGTGCGAGCATGGGGGAACCGTGGGAAATGTACAGGGAAGGCAGCATGGAAGTTGGCTCCTGAAGTAGGATGTGGCCATCTTCGGCGCTGGAAGTATCGACTTCCAGTATAAATTATTGAGTATTCCTATCGAATTTCATGGAGGGTTTCTGATGCACGAGGCGTTCTGGCAGGATCGTTGGGCGCGTAGCCAGATTGGTTTTCACCAGGAGAAGGTCAACGGCTACCTGCGTCGTCACTGGTCTGCCCTGGGGTTGCCGGCGCAGGCGACGGTGCTGGTGCCGCTGTGCGGCAAGAGCCTCGACCTGGCCTGGCTGGCGGAGCAGGGGCATGCGGTGATCGGCGTGGAGCTGGCCGAGCGCGCCGTGCAGGATTTCTTCGCCGAGCGCGATGTGCAGCCGCAGATCTCGCAACGCGGTGCATACAAGGTCTATGCCGCCGGCAACCTGCAGATTCTCTGTGGCGATTTCTTCGCCCTGACTGGCGAGGACGTTGCCGGGTGCCAGGCGTTCTATGACCGTGCGGCGCTGATCGCCTTGCCGGCCGAGATGCGCGAGCGCTATGCCGCGCACCTGCAGGCGATATTGCCGGCTGCCTGTCAGGGGTTGCTGGTGACCCTGGTCTATGACCAGCAGCGCATGGATGGCCCGCCATTCTCGGTCGAGGATGCCGAGGCCGAGCGCCTCTTCAGCGGGGGCTGGGTGCTGCAGGAGGTCGAACGCAAGGATGTGCTGAGCGGCAATCCGCGCTTCAGCGAGAACCAGCTCGAGGCGGTGGACGAGGTGGTGTTCCACCTCACGCGGCGCTGATTCGGCAGCGGCATGAAAAAGGCGACCCTGGGGTCGCCTTTTCTTTTGCGGCTGTCGATCAGCCGAGGCGGCGCAGCGCCTCGATGCGGTCTTCCAGCGGCGGGTGGCTCATCAGCAGGCCGGCGAGGCCATTCTTCAGGCCACCGTTGATGCCGAAGGCGGTGAGGCTGTCGGGCATCTGCACCGGCACGCCCTGTTCGGCACGCAGGCGCTGCAGGGCGGCGATCATCGCGCCGGTACCGGCCAGGCGGGCGCCGGCTTCGTCGGCCTTGTATTCGCGCTTGCGCGAGAACCACATGACGATGATGCTGGCCAGGATGCCCAGTACCAGTTCGGCGAAGATGGTCGCGACGAAATAGCCGATGCCGTGACCTTCCTCGTTCTTCAGGATCGCCTTGTCGACGAAGTTGCCGAAGATGCGTGCGAAGAACATGACGAAGGTGTTCACCACGCCCTGGATCAGCGCCAGGGTGACCATGTCGCCGTTGGCGACGTGGCCGATCTCGTGGGCCAGCACCGCGCGTACTTCATCCGGCGAGAAACGCTCGAGCAGGCCCTGGCTGACGGCGACCAGCGCATCGTTCTTGTTCCAGCCGGTGGCGAAGGCGTTGGACTCGTAGGCCGGGAAGATGCCGACTTCCGGCATCTTGATGCCGGCTTCGCGGGACAGCTCCTCGACGGTCTGCAGCAGCCACTGC
Source organism: Pseudomonas sp. REST10 (assembly GCF_029542605.1). Lineage (NCBI taxonomy): Bacteria > Pseudomonadati > Pseudomonadota > Gammaproteobacteria > Pseudomonadales > Pseudomonadaceae > Pseudomonas > Pseudomonas sp. REST10. The sequence continues at coordinate 2,468,881 of NZ_CP035677.1, forward strand.
TCGTGGCGGGTGCGCGGCTGGGTGATGATCTGCGTGCCGGTGCTCATCTTTGCCATCCACTTGGAGAGGAACAGCGAGACCAGCGAGCCGGCGAAACCGAACACGGCGCAGAAGATCAGCAGGCTGCCGTGGTTCTGGCCAGTGAAGCGGTCGACGCCCAGCAGTTTGAGAGTGATGCTGGCGATAACCAGGACCGCCAGGTTGGTGGCCAGGAACAACATAATGCGCATCATGGTGTGAACGGACTCCTCACGGGAAAGACGTACGAGTAATGCGGGCTATATAAGGGCGCGCCCCCGGGGCTTTCAACCGGCGACTATTTCAAACTATGTCTCTTGGCCGTGCAGCGTGCTCTCGAACAGCAGGCGAGTCAGCCGTGCGGTGCGCTCGCCGTGGCGCTGCGCCAGGGCTTCGCGCAGCTGGAAGGCCAGCGTTGCGTGCACGCGGCGCACGCTCGGCGGCAGCACTTCGCCTTCGCGCAGGGCGTGGGGAATGGAGCGCGACAGGCGCAGGAAGCCTTTCTCGGTCAGCACCGCCTGATCCAGCGCGTCGTAGGCGATGGTCGACTCGAAGCGCAGGTAGCCTTCCTCGGCCAGCCACAGCAGTGCGCCGAGACAGGCCTGATGGCGTTTGCTGGGCAGGCCGAACTCATCCGGCTCCTCACGCCCTATCAGGTCTTCCACGTACAGCGCCATCTTGCGCGGGAAGGCCTGGTAGAGCATGAGCAGGCCGCTGGCCGCGTCCTTGTAGAAATCGTCTATCTGCAGGTCCATGCCGGTTTACTGGCTGTAGCCCTTGAGGAAGTTGCCGATGCGGCCGATGGCCTGCTCCAGGTCGTCGACACGGGGCAGCGTGACCACGCGGAAGTGGTCGGGCCAGGGCCAGTTGAAGGCGGTGCCCTGCACGATCAGCAGCTTTTCCGAGAGCAGCAGGTCGAGGACGAACTTCTCGTCGTTGTGGATCGGGCAGACCTTGGGGTCGATCTTCGGGAACGCGTACAGCGCGCCCATGGGCTTGACGCAGCTGACGCCGGGGATGTCGTTGAGCAGCTCCCAGGCGCGGTTGCGCTGTTCCAGCAGACGGCCGTTGGGCAGCACCAGGTCGTTGATGCTCTGGTAGCCGCCGAGAGCGGTCTGGATCGCATGCTGGCTCGGCACGTTGGCACACAGGCGCATGTTGGCCAGGATGTCGAGCCCCTCGATGTAGCTCTGTGCCCGGTGCTTGGGCCCGGAGATGGCCACCCAGCCGGAGCGGAAGCCCGCCACGCGGTAGCTCTTGGACAGGCCGTTGAAGGTCAGGCAGAGCACGTCCGGTGCCAGCGAGGCGGTGCTGATGTGCACGGCTTCGTCGTAGAGAATCTTGTCGTAGATCTCGTCGGAGAAGATCACCAGGTTGTGCTGGCGGGCCAGTTCGACGATGTCCTGCAGGACTTCCCGCGAATACACCGCGCCGGTCGGGTTGTTCGGGTTGATCAGTACCAGCGCCTTGGTGTTCGGGGTGATCTTGGCGCGCATGTCGGCGATGTCGGGGAACCAGCCAGCCTGTTCGTCGCACAGGTAGTGCACCGGCTTGCCGCCGGACAGCGCCACAGCGGCGGTCCACAGCGGGTAGTCGGGCGCCGGGATCAGCACTTCGTCACCGTTGTTGAGCAGGGCCTGCATGGCCATGACGATCAGTTCGGAGACGCCGTTGCCGAGGTAGATATCCTCGATGGAGACGCCTTCGACCTGCTTCTGCTGGTAGTACTGCATCACCGCCTTGCGCGCGCTGAACAGCCCCTTGGAGTCGCTGTAGCCCTGTGCAGTCGGCAGGTTGCGGATGACGTCCTGGAGGATCTCTTCCGGTGCTTCGAAACCGAACGGTGCCGGGTTGCCGATGTTCAGCTTGAGGATGCGGTGGCCTTCCTCTTCCAGGCGTTTGGCGTGCTTGAGCACGGGCCCGCGGATGTCGTAGCAGACGTTGGCGAGCTTGTTCGATTTGCTGACCTGCATGTATGGGATCCCGATCTATGAAGAACCCACCGGCTCAGGCTGCCGAGATTCCCCGTGGGTGAGTCTTGGCAGCCTGTAACGTGGGTGACAGACTGGGGTCGAATCATACGTGGCGACCTGATCGCGGCAAAGGTACCAGTCGGGCTTTTTTCATGCCTGCTACCCTGGCAACGAGGCGGAGGATGGCGGCAGTGCCGTGCGGACTGCGCCTGGACTGGCCGCGATCACGAAGATTCACCGTCGCCACCGTTCACCTGATCGTCGAGGAGGAAAGCAGCCCGTGGATAAAGTCGACAAATCCCTGGAAACCTGGCGCGAAGAGCTGTCGCAGGAGCAATTTCACGTGTGCCGCCTGGGGGGCACGGAGCGGCCGTTCACTGGCGAGTACCATGACAGCAAGACGCCAGGTATCTACCATTGCGCCTGCTGCGGCGAGGCGCTGTTCGATTCCGCTGCCAAGTACGATTCCGGCAGCGGCTGGCCGAGCTATTTCCAGCCGGTCAACGACGAGGTGGTCGCCAGCGTCGATGATTTCAGCCACGGCATGCACCGCATCGAGGTCAAGTGCGCCAAGTGCGATGCCCACCTGGGGCATGTGTTTCCCGATGGGCCACGGCCTACCGGGCTGCGTTACTGCATCAACTCGCTGTCGCTGAAGCTGGTGCCGCGCGATTGAGCCTGCGCGCCAGGCTCGATCCTGTCTGGCGTGCGATTCAATCCGGCTTGTCGCTGGTCTGGCGGTTTTCTTCCAGTTCGCTGCAGGCGCGCTGGATCATGTCTTCGGTGATGGGCACTTCGCGGCCTTCGGCGTCGATGACGAAGCCCCCGACCGGCAGTTGCCGGAGCGATGTGCCGGGGCGTTGGGCGGCGTTGTCGTGCAAGTTCATGGCCTGTCTCCTGATCAATGATGCGCGCCATTCTAGGAAGTCCAGATGAAGGCGCGGTGACAGCTGCAACGGCGGAATTCCGTCACGAAACACAGTGCGAAAGTGGTATTGCAGGCTGCGTGCCAGCCTGCGTGGAACGAGGAATACATGTCGCGTTTTCATGTTGGGCTGATCATCAATCCATTGGCCGGGCTTGGCGGTCCGGCTGCGTTCAAGGGCAGCGATGGCATGGCCGAGCAGGCGCTGGCGCTGGGTGTCGAGGCCAAGGCGGCGCAGCGTACGCGCACCGCGCTCGAACAACTGCAGGGCTTGCATGAGCGTATCGAGTTCGTCACCTATCCCGGTGCCATGGGCGGCGATCTGCTGGCGCAGATGGGCTTCGAGCACCGCCTGCTGGGCTCGCTGGGTGCGCAGCCGACCACTGCCGAGGATACCCGGCGCGCCGTGCAGCAACTGCAGGACGCCGGTGTGGCGCTGATCCTCTTCGCCGGGGGTGACGGGACGGCGCGCGATGTCTGCGCGGTGGTGCGAGACGGGCAGCCGGTGCTGGGCATCCCGGCCGGGGTGAAGATCCAGTCCGGGGTCTATGCCATCAGCCCGCGCGCGGCGGGCGAGTTGACCGCTCGCCTCGTGGAGGGCGGCCTGGTGCGCCTGGCCAGTGGCGAGGTGCGCGATATCGACGAGAGCGCCCTGCGTGAGGGGCGCGTTACCGCGCGCTGGTACGGCGAGCTGTGCGTGCCGCAGGAGGGCGGCTATGTGCAGGCGGTCAAGCAGGGCGGCATGGAGTCCGAGGAACTGGTGCTGGCCGACCTCGCCGCCTGGCTGGAAGCAGAGTGGGAGTCGGGCGTGCGCTATGTGTTCGGCCCCGGTTCAACCCTGCACGGCCTGGCGCAGAATCTGGGACTGGAAACAACCTTGCTGGGCGTCGACGTGATCGAGGATGGTCAGGTGATCGCCCGCGACGTCAACGAGGCCGAACTGTTCGCCCTGGTCGCCGGCCATCCCGCCTACATCCTGGTGACCGCCATCGGCGGCCAGGGGCATGTCATCGGCCGTGGCAATCAGCAGATCAGCCCGCGCGTGCTGCGCGAAGTCGGCCTGGAGCGCCTGCGGGTGGTCGCCACCAAGCGCAAGCTGGCGACGCTGGAAGGCCGCCCGCTGCTGGTCGACAGCGGCGACGTGACGCTGGACGACGCCTTTCCCGATGCCGTGCGGGTCTGGGCGGGCTACAAGGAAGAATTGCTTTATCCCCTGAGTCGATAGGAGATCGAAATGCGGGTAGTGATGCTGCTGCTGGCCTGGTCGCTGGCGTTCGCCGCGCAGGCCATCGAGGCCGACCGGCTGGTGCTGGATGCGCGCAAGCAGGTGGGTGTGACCCTGAGCTATGACCCGGCGTACCGGCGCTTGAGCTACCCGGGCGGCGATGTGCCCATGGCCACCGGGGTCTGCACCGATGTGGTGATCCGGGCGTTGCGCGAGCAGGGGCTGGACCTGCAGGAGGCCGTGCACCGCGACATGCGCGGCAACTTCGCTGTGTATCCGCAGCACTGGGGGCTGAAGCGGGCGGACAGCAACATCGACCATCGCCGCGTGCCGAACCTGATGACCTGGTTCGCGCGCCAGGGCTGGTCCCTGCCGGTCAGCCAGGAGCCAGCCGCCTACGCGGCCGGTGATATCGTCACCTGGGATCTGGGGCGTGGTCTCACCCATATCGGCATCGTCAGCGACCGTCGGGCACCAGATGGCGTGCCACTGGTGCTGCACAACATCGGCCGTGGCACGCAGGAGGAGGACATCCTGTTCGCCTTCCGGATCACCGGCCATTATCGCCCGCAGGCGCAACAGGCGAGTGCCGCGCGATGACGCAGTCGAATCTGCCGCCGGGGCTGGCCGCTGGAGAGCGCGTCGTGCTGTTCGACGGCGTCTGCAAGCTGTGCAACGGCTGGGCGAAGTTTCTCATCCGGCATGACCCCGAACGACGCTTTCGTCTGGCCTCGGTGCAGTCCGCACAGGGTCAGGCGCTGCTGGCCTGGTACGGCCTGCCGACCGATCACTTCGACAGCATGGCGCTGATCGACGAGCAGGGCTTGCACCTGCGTTCCTCCGCGCTGCTGCGCATTCTCGCCAGGCTGCCCTGGCCATGGCGCGGGTTGAGCTGGCTGCGCCTGGTGCCCAGGCCGCTGCGTGACTGGTGCTATGACCGGATCGCGCTGAATCGCTACCGCCTGTTCGGTCGGCATGACGTCTGCCTGCTGCCCACGGCCGACCATGGCGAACGCTTCCTGCATGACTGAGCCGCGTCTGGCGCGGATCGCCTGGCCCTGGCGCTGGCGTTCATCTGGCATGGGTTGGCGCCGAAGATCCTCTGGCTCAGTCCTGACGAGGTGGCGATGATCGGTGCCCATGGGCGCCCGCAGCACCCGCTGTTTGCGCCGGAGCTGATCGCCCGCATCGCCGGCGTGGGGGAAAGACTCCGGGTATCGTTCTGCTGACGATGCGTCGCCGGAGCTGGCCGCTGCGGGTCGCTGTCGCGGTATTGCTGGTGCTGCGGCTTGATGTTGCGCTGTTCAGTCCCCATCTGTTGCTTCAGGCGTTCAACCCGCTTTCCACCAACCTGGCTGCGCTGGCCTTGTGCGCAGTGGCCTGGCTGGCCGAAGCGCCCTCGGCTGCTGACTCCTGAGACCTGTCATGACATCGATGCTTTCTTCTCGCCAGCGTGGTGCCGTCCGCCTGGCCTGGCGCTTCATCGCGCCGTATCGCGGCCGGGTGCTGGGTGCACTGCTGGCGCTGTTGTTCACGGCGGCCATCACCCTGTCCATGGGCCAGGGCATCAAGCTGCTGGTGGACCAGGGCCTGGCCACGCAGTCCCCGGCCGCGTTGCGGCATTCCCTGCTGCTGTTCTTCGTGCTGGTGCTGGCACTGGCGTTCGGCACCTATACGCGGTTCTACCTGGTGTCGTGGATCGGTGAGCGGGTGGTGGCCGACATCCGCCGGCGGGTGTTCGATCACCTGATCGAGCTGCACCCCGGTTTCTACGAAAGCAACCGCAGTTCGGAGATCCAGTCGCGACTGACCGCGGACACCACCTTGCTGCAATCGGTGATCGGTTCATCGCTGTCGATGGCGCTGCGCAACCTGATCATGCTCATCGGCGGCAGCATCCTGCTGGTGGTCACCAACCCCAAGCTCAGCGGCATCGTGCTGCTGGCCTTGCCGCTGGTGGTGGCGCCCATCCTGCTGTTCGGCCGGCGCGTGCGGGCACTGTCGCGGCAGAGTCAGGATCGCGTGGCCGACGTCGGCAGCTACGTCGGCGAGGTGCTGGGGCAGATCAAGACCGTGCAGGCCTACAACCACCAGGATGAAGACAAGCGGCGTTTCGGCGAGTCCGCCGAGGCGGCCTTCGACGTCGCACGCAAGCGCATCGCCCAGCGCTCCTGGCTGATCACGGTGGTGATCGTGCTGGTGCTCGGCGCGGTGGGGGTGATGCTCTGGGTCGGCGGCATGGATGTCATCGCCGGGCGCATTTCCGGTGGCGAGCTGGCGGCCTTCGTGTTCTACAGCCTGATCGTCGGCTCGTCCTTCGGTACGCTGAGCGAGGTGGTCGGCGAGCTGCAGCGTGCAGCCGGGGCAGCGGAGCGCATCGGCGAGCTGCTGCGTTCGCGCAACGCCATCGTGGCGCCGGAACGGCCGCAGCCGCTGCAGCGGCCGGTGCAGGGGCGCATCGAATTGCAGGGGGTGCGCTTCGCCTATCCGTCGCGTGCGGACAGCTATGCCATCGATGGCGTCGACCTGCAGGTGGCCGCAGGCGAGACGCTGGCGCTGGTGGGCCCCTCCGGGGCCGGCAAGTCGACCCTGTTCGATCTGCTGCTGCGCTTCTTCGACCCGCAGCAAGGGCGCATCCTCATCGACGGGGTGCCGATCGATCAGCTCGATCCGCGTGAGCTGCGAGCCTGCTTCGCGCTGGTGTCGCAGAACCCGGCGCTGTTCTACGGCTCGATCGAAGACAACATCCGCTATGGCCGCCTGGATGCGAGTCAGGCCGAGGTCGAGGCCGCTGCGCGCGCCGCGCATGCGCACGAGTTCATCCAGCGCCTGCCGCAGGGCTACCAGACTCATCTGGGCGAGGCGGGGCTGGGCTTGTCCGGTGGGCAGCGCCAGCGCCTGGCGATTGCCCGCGCCTTGCTCGCCGATGCGCCGATCCTGCTGCTGGACGAGGCGACCAGTGCGCTGGACGCCGAAAGCGAGCACCTGATCCAGCAGGCGTTGCCGTCGCTGATGGCCGGGCGCACGACCCTGGTGATCGCCCATCGCCTGGCCACGGTGAAGCAGGCCGACCGCATCGCGGTGATCGAGCGCGGGCGTCTGGCCGCCATTGGCCGGCATGCCGAGCTGATCGACAGCAGCGCGCTGTATGCGCGTCTGGCAGAGCTGCAGTTCGGCAGTTAGCGCTGCGGCTTGATGGTGGCTGCGGCGCCGGTCGAGGCGATGATGATCGCCGCCACGGCCAGCCACTGCCCCCAGAGCAGCTTCTCGCCGAGGAAGATCAGGCCACAGAGCGCGGCTATCGCCGGCTCCAGGCTCATCAGCACGCTGAAGGTGCGCGCGGGCATGCGTGTCAGGGCGACCATTTCCAGGCTGTACGGCAGCGCCGATGACATCACCGCCACGCCGAGGGCGATGGGCAGCAGGTCGAGGTCGAACAGGTCGCCGCCGGCGTGCCACAGGCCGACCGGCAGGACCAGCAATGCGGCGACCCAGGTGCCCAGTGCGACGGTGTGACGGCCATGCTGCGCGCCGGCTTTCTGGCCGAAGATGATGTACAGCGACCAGCACACGCCGGCGCCAAGTGCCAGGCCCGCGCCGAGCGGGTCGATGGCGCTCTGCGTCGCGCCGGTGGGCAGCAGCAGCCACAGGCCGGCGATGGCCAGGATCACCCAGACGAAATCCAGCAGGCGTCGCGACGAGAACAGCGCCAGGGCCAGTGGCCCGGTGAACTCCAGGGCGACGGCGATGCCCAGCGGAATGCTCTGCAGCGACATGTAGAACAACAGGTTCATGCCGCCGAGGGCCAGGCCGTAGGCGAGCAGGGCGTGACACTTGCGCAGGTCCAGCCTGGCGCGCCAGGGCTGCATCACCAGCGACAGGATGATCGCGCCAAGCACCAGGCGCAGGGCCGTGGTGCCTTCGGCGCCGACCAGGGGGAACAGGTTCTTGGCCAGCGATGCGCCGCTCTGGATCGAGGTCATGGCCACCACGAGCAGGGCGATGGGGACAAGGAGGGCGGGGCGGGGCATGAGGCTGTGTCCTGGTGCTGTTCAACGAAAAAACCGGCCGCAGGGGCCGGTTCTTCATGAGGCTTGCGGCTTAGCGGTATTCGCAGAGGTACGCGGTATCCACGGCGACCTTCAGCTGAAACTTGCTGTTGGCCTCGACGGTGAACTGGCTGCCGGCCTCGAAGGTGGTCCAGCTGTCAGTGCCCGGCAGCTTGACGGTCAGGGCGCCGGCGACGACGTGCATCACTTCCAGCTGGCTGGTGCCGAACTCGTATTCGCCCGGGGCCATCACGCCGAGGGTGGCCGGGCCTTCAGCCATGCTGAAGCCGATGGATTTGACGGTGCCGTCGAAGTACTCGTTGACCTTGAACATCTGCGATTCCTCGGAAGTGGGTGGACAAACTGCTGGGAGCCATTTGCAACGTCGCCTGGCGCCGCCCCGAAGGCAGGCCGCCACGGCGGGCATGGCCACAAAAGGGGCGCCAGTATGCCCAAGCGCCTTTTTTTCGTCATCACCCTTTGATGGGCAGTACCAGCGGCAGCAGGCGAGCGGTGTTGCGGGCATCCTCGAGCGCACGGTGCTGCTGCCCCTGAAACTGCATGCCGGCCAGTTGCAGGGCGCTGTGCAGGCCTACCGGGCGCTGCAGCTGGCGGGCCTTGGCGAAGGCCTGCTTGAGGTTCAGGTGGGGCACGTCGGCGAGCAGGCTGAGGAGTTGGTGCTGGCGCCACTCCAGGTGCAGCTGGCGGCGGTCGTAGTCGCCCCAGCTGCTCCAGCCGACCAGGCGCGGCGCATGCTGCGTCAGCCAGCGCTCGAACTGCGCCCAGACCTGGGGCAGTGGCGCCGCGCTGTCGACGTCCGCCTGGGTGATGTGGGTGAGCTGGCGGCAGAAGTCGGTCAGGCAGGGGCGTCGTTGCGGCCTGACGATGCGCTGGAAGTGGTCGCGTTCATGGCCGTCCGCTCCGACCAGGCTGGCACCGATCTCGATGATTTCCATTTCTTCCACCGGCCAGCCGCCTTCGTCGGTCGTGGCTTCCAGGTCGATGACCAACCAATGTCCCATTGGCACTCCTTAGCGTCCGATGCCCGGTTCGAGCGGGTCCGCTGGCAGTATGGAAGGGCTTTCCGGCGAGGGCAAACGTCGTGTTAGGCTCTGCCGCCTATGTCCGCAGGAGGTTGCTATGGCTAAGGTCGCGTTTATCGGCTTGGGCGTGATGGGGTATCCGATGGCCGGGCATCTCGCCCGCAACGGTCACCAGGTGACGGTGTACAACCGCTCGCCGGGCAAGGCCGAGCAGTGGCTCGGCGAGTACGCCGGCAGTGTGGCGCCGACGCCGCGCGAGGCCGCGCAGGGCGCCGAGCTGGTGATGTGCTGCGTGGGTAACGACGACGATCTGCGCAGCGTGATCCTGGGCGAGCAGGGTGCCTTCGCCGGGATGTCGCCGGGGGCGATCCTGGTCGACCACACCACGGCATCCGCCGATGTCGCTCGCGAGCTGGCGAGCATGGCCGCCGAGAGCGGGCTGGGCTTTCTCGATGCGCCGGTCTCCGGTGGCCAGGCGGGGGCGGTCAATGGTGCGCTGACGGTCATGGTGGGCGGCGAGGCCGAGACCTATGCAGTGGCCGAGCCGGTGATCCAGAGTTACGCGCGGATGATGCGTCTGATGGGGCCTGCGGGCAGCGGTCAGCTGAGCAAGATGGTCAATCAGATCTGCATTGCCGGCCTGGTGCAGGGCCTGGCCGAGGCGCTGAACTTCGCGCAGTGCGCCGGGCTCGATGGTCAGGCGGTGGTCGATGTGATCAGCAAGGGCGCTGCGCAGTCCTGGCAGATGGAGAACCGCTACAAGACCATGCTGGCCGGGGAATTCGACTTCGGCTTCGCCGTCGACTGGATGCGCAAGGACCTGTCGATCCTGCTCGAGGAGTCGCGTCGCAACGGTGCGCAGTTGCCGGTGACGGCGCTGGTCGATCAGTTCTACGCCGACGTCCAGGCCATGGGCGGTGGACGCTGGGATACCTCCAGCCTGCTGGCGCGCCTGCAGCGTAACCGCTGATCACGAAAGCCCTCGACTGACGGCGCGCGGCTCATTAGCATCGCGCCGTTCGTTCTGCCTCGTCGAGGTTCCCCATGGAATGCCGTGCCGGCTGTGGCGCCTGTTGCGTCGCGCCCTCCATCAGTTCGCCCATCCCTGGCATGCCCGACGGCAAGCCGGCGGGTGTGCGCTGCATTCATCTGTCCGTCGATGCGCTCTGTGCCCTGTTCGGCAAACCGGAGCGGCCACCCGTCTGCTCGGCGTTCAAGGCCGAGGTCGAGCTTTGCGGCGACAGTCGCGACAGCGCCATTCGCATGCTCGGCTGGCTGGAGCAGGCGACGGTCTGACGGCTGAACCCGTTTCCCCTTGCTGCGGTCGAAACGCAAACACTACCCAGAGAACAGGTTCCAAGATGATCCGTATGTCCGTGTTGGCCGTGATGCTGTGTGCAACCGCCGCCCAGGCTGCCGAAAGGCAATGGCAGCTGGAGCGTGAGGAGGATGGCGTGCGCGTCTATCTGGCTGACGTGCCGGGTTCCAAGTACAAGGCCTATCGCGGCGTGGTGACGATCAAGGGGGATCTGGCCGCCGTGCAGGCCGCCCAGGAGGATGTCGCCGGCTCCTGTGCCTGGATATTCAGTTGCCAGCAGCAACGCCTGCTCAAGCACGAGGGCGAGGTGAGCGAGGTGTACACGCGCTTCGACATGCCCTGGCCGGTCAAGGCGCGCGACTCGGTGATCGAGGTCACGACGCGCACGGATGCCGATGGCGCTGTCACGCGGGTGCTGGAGGCGGTGCCGCAGCGCCTGCCGGAAAACGATGATTTCGTGCGGGTGCAGCGGGTCGACGGCCAGTGGCACCTGCAGCCAATGGGCGAGGGCAGGGTAGAGGTGACCTACGAGGTGCATACCGAGCCAGGCGGGAGCGTGCCTTCGTGGCTGGCCAACAGCTTCGTCGTCGACGCGCCGTTGCAGACCTTGCAGGGCTTGCGTGCCCGGGTCGAGGGGCGCTGACGGGCGGGAATGAAAAAAGGCTGCCGGATGGCAGCCTTTCTTGTCGTGCAGCGATCGATCAGCCGCGGTCGGCGGGCAGGTCGCGCTGCTCGTAGCCGGTGTACAGCTGGCGCGGACGGCCGATCTTGTACGGACCGGAGAGCATTTCCTTCCAGTGCGAGATCCAGCCCACGGTGCGTGCCAGGGCGAAGATCACGGTGAACATGGAGGTCGGAATGCCGATGGCCTTGAGGATGATGCCCGAGTAGAAGTCCACGTTCGGGTAGAGGTTGCGCTCCTTGAAGTAAGGATCGTTGCGCGCGATCTCTTCCAGCTTCATGGCCAGCTCCAGCTGCGGATCGTTGATGCCCAGCTCCGCCAGAACCTCGTCGCAGGTCTGCTTCATGACCTTGGCGCGCGGGTCGAAGTTCTTGTACACGCGGTGGCCGAAGCCCATCAGCTTGAACGGGTCATCCTTGTCCTTGGCCTTGGCCACGAACTTCTCGATGTTGTCCACGCTGCCGATCTCGTCGAGCATGGTCAGCACGGCTTCGTTGGCGCCGCCGTGAGCCGGACCCCAGAGCGCGGCGATGCCGGCTGCGATACAGGCGAACGGGTTGGCGCCCGAGGAGCCAGCCAGGCGTACGGTGGAGGTGGAGGCATTCTGCTCGTGATCGGCGTGGAGGATGAAGATCTTGTCCATCGCCTTGGCCAGCACCGGGCTGATCGGTTTGATCTCGCACGGGGTGTTGAACATCATGTGCAGGAAGTTTTCCGCGTAGTTCAGGTCGTTACGCGGGTACATCATGGGCTGGCCCATGGAGTACTTGTAGGTCATCGCGGCGATGGTCGGCATCTTGGCGACCAGGCGCATGGCGGACACTTCACGGTGCTGCGGGTTCTTGATGTCCAGCGAGTCGTGATAGAAGGCGGACAGGGCGCCGACCACGCCGCACATGATGGCCATCGGGTGGGCGTCACGGCGGAAACCGTTGAAGAAGGTCTTCAGCTGTTCGTGAACCATGGTGTGGTTCTTGATGGTGCTGACGAACTTGGCCTTCTCTTCCTTGCTCGGCAGTTCGCCGTTGAGCAGCAGGTAGCAGGTTTCCAGGTAGTCGGATTGCTCGGCGAGCTGTTCGATGGGGTAGCCGCGGTGCAGCAGAATCCCTTTGTCGCCGTCGATATAGGTGATCTTCGACTCGCAAGAGGCGGTCGACATGAAACCAGGATCAAATGTGAACCGACCCGTGGCGGTCAGGCTCCGCACATCGATTACATCGGGACCAACAGTGCCGGTCAGAACGGGCAGTTCGACGGGGGCATTGCCCTCGATGATCAACTGCGCTTTTTTGTCAGCCATATGTGGCCTCCTAGTTATGCTTGAAATCATCAGACGGCCCCCCACGCAGGGCCCGCACCACTATAGTGGGATAAATTCGAAAGTCAATTTGCGAGAACCCAGGCGGTAGAAGGGTTTGGGCGGGATTTTCAGCGAAAAAAGGCCGCTATTTACGCCATTTGTTTGCAGGCTGCAATGCGCTTTTTGGGGTAGGCCATTGCATTGTCATTAGTCTGCTAACTGTCTATACTCTGCGCCCGACCGCCAGGGGCTTTGCGGCCATATCATGGCGGTCGTCACTCCTTGGGTGATGGGTACCTGACCAGTGCACTTCCCAACAACTTTGCCCTGAAGTTTAGGGGCTCTCAGTGTGATAAAAAGCCGTGAATAGCCAACGACCTGTAAACCTAGACCTTAGGACTATCAAGCTCCCAATCACCGCTTACACGTCCATTCTTCACCGTATCTCCGGTGTCATCCTCTTTGTCGGTATCGCCATTCTGCTGTTCGGCCTCGACAAGTCGCTGGCGTCCGAAGAGGGCTTCGCCCAGGTGAAAGAATGCCTGACCAGCCCGCTGGCCAAGTTCGTGATCTGGGGTCTTCTGTCCGCTCTGCTGTACCACCTGGTGGCCGGTGTGCGCCACTTGATCATGGACATGGGCATCGGTGAGACGCTGGAAGGCGGCAAGCTGGGCTCGAAAATCGTCATCGCCGTTGCTGCGGTCGTGATCGTGCTGCTGGGGGTATGGATATGGTAACTAATGTCACGAACTTCTCGCGTTCGGGCCTCTATGACTGGATGGCTCAGCGCGTTTCTGCGGTCGTTCTCGCGGCTTACACGCTGTTCCTGCTGGGCTATGTGATCTGCAATCCGGGCATGGGCTACGCCGAATGGCACGGCCTGTTCTCCAGTACCGCAATGCGCATCTTCAGCCTGCTGGCACTGGTTGCACTGAGCGTGCACGCCTGGGTCGGCATGTGGACCATTTCCACCGACTACCTGACGCCGATGGCGCTGGGCAAGTGGGCGACTGGTGTGCGTTTCCTGTTCCAGGCCGTGTGTGGCATCGCCATGTTCGCGATGTTCGTCTGGGGCGTGCAGATTCTGTGGGGTTTCTGATTCATGTCTAGCATCCGTACTCTTTCCTATGACGCCATCATCGTAGGTGGCGGCGGCGCCGGCATGCGTGCTGCGCTGCAACTGGCCCAGGGCGGTCACAAGACTGCCGTGGTCACCAAGGTGTTCCCGACTCGCTCGCACACCGTTTCCGCCCAGGGTGGCATCACCTGCGCCATCGCGTCGGCCGACCCGAACGACGATTGGCGCTGGCACATGTACGACACCGTCAAGGGCTCCGACTACATCGGTGACCAGGACGCCATCGAATACATGTGCTCCGTTGGTCCGGAAGCCGTGTTCGAGCTTGAGCACATGGGCCTGCCGTTCTCCCGTACCGAACAGGGCCGCATCTACCAGCGTCCGTTCGGCGGCCAGTCCAAGGGTCCGGACAATCCGACCCAGGCTGCTCGTACCTGCGCCGCTGCCGACCGTACCGGTCACGCGCTGCTGCACACCCTGTACCAGGCCAACCTGAAGGCCGGCACCTCGTTCCTCAACGAGTGGTACGCCGTCGACCTGGTGAAGAACCAGGACGGCGCCATCGTCGGCATCATCGCCATCTGCATCGAGACCGGCGAGACCGTATACATCCGCTCCAAGGCCGTGGTCCTGGCCACTGGCGGTGCTGGCCGTATCTACGCCTCCACCACCAACGCCCTGATCAACACCGGTGACGGCGTGGGCATGGCCCTGCGTGCCGGCGTGCCGGTGCAGGACATCGAAATGTGGCAGTTCCACCCGACCGGTATCGCCGGCGCTGGTGTACTGGTCACCGAAGGCTGCCGTGGTGAGGGTGGTTACCTGATCAACGCTCATGGCGAGCGCTTCATGGAGCGCTATGCGCCGAACGCCAAGGACCTCGCCGGTCGTGACGTCGTCGCCCGTTCCATGGTCAAGGAAGTGATCGCCGGCAACGGTGTGGGCCCGAACAAGGACCACGTACTGCTGAAGCTCGATCACCTCGGCGAAGAAGTGCTGCACAGCCGTCTGCCGGGCATCTGCGAACTGTCCAAGACCTTTGCGCACGTCGACCCGGTCGTTGCCCCGGTTCCGGTCATCCCGACCTGCCACTACATGATGGGCGGCGTGGCCACCAACATCCATGGTCAGGCCATCACTCAGGACGCCAACGGCAAGGACACCATCATCGAAGGTCTGTTCGCCGTGGGCGAGGTCGCCTGCGTATCGGTGCACGGTGCCAACCGTCTGGGCGGCAACTCGCTGCTCGACCTGGTGGTATTCGGCCGCGCGGCTGGCCTGCACCTGGAAAAAGCGCTCAAGGAAGGTGTCGAGGTGCGTGGCGCCAGCGAAACCGACATCGAGCAGTCGCTGGCCCGTCTGGCCGGCGTCAACGAGCGCAGCACCGGTGAAGAGGTCGCGCCGCTCAAGCGCGAGCTGCAACAGTGCATGCAGAACTACTTCGGTGTATTCCGTACCGGCGAATACATGCAGAAGGGTATCCAACAACTGGCCGACCTGCGCGAGCGTATCGCGACGGTGAAGATCTCCGACAAGAGCCAGGCGTTCAACACTGCGCGTATCGAGGCGCTGGAACTGCAAAACCTGCTCGAAGTCGCCGAAGCGACTGCGGTTGCCGCCGAGGCTCGCAAGGAGTCCCGTGGTGCCCACGCTCGTGAAGACTTCGAAGAGCGCGACGATCAGAACTGGCTGTGCCACTCCCTGTACTTCCCGGGCGAGAAGCGCGTAGCCAAGCGTGACGTGAACTTCGCGCCGAAGACCGTTCCGGCGTTTGAACCCAAGGTTCGGACTTATTAAGGGTGACTGATATGTTGCAAGTCAGTGTTTATCGCTACAACCCGGAGAAAGACGCTGCTCCGTTCATGCAGGACTTCCAGATCGACACCAACGGCAAGGACATCATGGTCCTGGACGTGCTGGCGCTGATCAAGGAACAGGACGAGGGTTTCTCCTATCGTCGTTCCTGCCGTGAAGGCGTGTGCGGCTCCGACGGCATGAACATCAACGGCAAGAACGGTCTGGCCTGCATCACTCCGCTGTCCGCAGCGGGGCTGAAGGGTGGCAAGCTGGTGATCCGTCCGCTGCCGGGGCTGCCGGTCATTCGTGACCTGGTCGTCGACATGAGCATCTTCTACAAGCAGTACGAGAAAGTGCAGCCGTTCCTGCAGAATGACACGCCGGCTCCGGCCATCGAGCGTCTGCAGTCGCCGGAAGAGCGTGAGAAGCTCGACGGCCTGTACGAGTGCATCCTGTGCGCTTGCTGCTCGACCAGCTGCCCGTCGTTCTGGTGGAATCCGGACAAGTTCCTCGGTCCCGCTGCGCTGCTGCAGGCCTATCGTTTCCTGGCCGACAGCCGCGACACCAAGACCTCCGAGCGTCTGGCGTCCCTGGATGATCCGTTCAGTGTGTTCCGCTGCCGCGGCATCATGAACTGCGTCAACGTTTGCCCGAAAGGCCTGAACCCGACCAAGGCCATCGGTCACGTGCGCAACATGCTGCTGCAGAGCGGTACCTGATTCGCAAGTTGCTATACCTGTAACACCTGCGGGACCGACTCCGGTCGGTTTCGCAGCAAAAGCCAGAACCGCAGCCCACAAAGCCGCGGTTCATACTCGAAAAACATGACGACCAGCAGGGGCATCCGGGCTGGTACCCGGGCTATCTGCGGGAACCCAAGTGGCTGTATCCGAGTCGCAGCATCATGACTTCTGATCGGACCATGCGGTTTTCACGCCGGTGGTGTCCCCTTACCGAGGGTGACCAAGCATGCAAGAAAGCGTGATGCAGCGCATGTGGGACAGTGCCCACCTATCCGGTGGCAACGCTGCCTACGTGGAAGAGCTCTACGAGCTCTACCTGCACGATCCCAACGCTGTGCCAGAAGAGTGGCGCACTTACTTCCAGAAGTTGCCGACCGACGGCAGCGCTGCAACGGACGTATCGCATTCGACCATTCGCGATCATTTCGTCCTGCTCGCCAAGAATTCGCGTCGTGCCCAGCCGGTTTCCGCCGGGGCCGTCAGCAGCGAGCACGAGAAAAAGCAGGTGGAAGTGCTGCGTCTGATCCAGGCCTACCGCATGCGTGGCCATCAGGCCGCCCAGCTCGACCCTCTGGGTCTGTGGGTGCGCACTGCGCCGTCTGATCTGTCGATCAATCACTACGGTCTGACCGATGCGGATCTGGATACCACGTTCCGTACTGGCGAACTGTACATCGGCAAAGAAGAGGCAACGCTACGCGAAATCCGCGATGCGCTGCAGCAGACATATTGTCGCACCATCGGGGCCGAGTTCACCCACATCGTCGATTCCGGTCAGCGCAACTGGTTCGCCCAGCGCCTGGAAAGCGTACGCGGTCGCCCGCAGTTTTCCGCCGAGGTTCAGGCGCACGTGCTCGAGCGCGTCACCGCTGCCGAAGGCCTGGAGAAGTACCTGGGCACCAAGTACCCGGGCACCAAGCGTTTCGGCCTGGAAGGTGGCGAGAGCCTGATCCCGCTGCTGGATGAGATCATCCAGCGCTCCGGTTCCTACGGCACCAAGGAAATCGTCATCGGCATGGCCCACCGTGGCCGTCTGAACGTACTGGTCAACACCTTCGGCAAGAACCCGCGCGACCTGTTCGACGAGTTCGAAGGCAAGAAGACCGAGGGCCTGTCCTCCGGTGACGTCAAGTACCACCAGGGTTTCTCGTCCAACGTGATGACCCAGGGTGGCGAAGTGCACCTGGCGCTGGCATTCAACCCCTCGCACCTGGAAATCGTTTCCCCGGTGGTCGAGGGCTCGGTACGTGCCCGTCAGGATCGCCGCAGCGATGCCGGTGGTGAGAAGGTCCTGCCGATCTCCATCCACGGCGACGCGGCTTTCGCCGGTCAGGGCGTGGTCATGGAAACCTTCCAGATGTCGCAGACCCGCGGCTACAAGACTGGCGGCACCATCCACATCGTGATCAACAACCAGGTCGGCTTCACCATCAGCAACCCGCTGGATGCGCGCTCCACCGAGTACGCTACCGACGTGGCCAAGATGATCCAGGCGCCGATCTTCCACGTGAACGGCGATGATCCGGAAGCGGTGCTGTTCGTCACCCAGCTGGCCGTCGACTACCGCATGCAGTACAAGCGTGACGTGGTCATCGACCTGGTCTGCTACCGCCGCCGTGGTCACAACGAGGCCGACGAGCCGAACGGCACCCAGCCGCTGATGTACCAGCAGATCTCCAAGCAGCGCACCACTCGTGAGCTGTACGCGGATGCCCTGATTGCGGCCGGCGTGCAGAGCAACGACGACGTGCAGGCCAAGATCGACGAGTACCGCACCGCGCTGGACAACGGTCAGCACGTGGTCAAGAGCCTGGTCAAGGAGCCCAACAAGGAACTGTTCGTCGACTGGCGTCCGTACCTGGGCCACGCCTGGACCGCGCGTCACGACACGCGTTTCGACCTCAAGACCCTGCAGGATCTGTCCTCCAAGCTGCTGGAAATCCCGGAAGGCTTCGTCGTCCAGCGTCAGGTCGCGAAGATTCTCGAGGATCGCCAGAAGATGGGTGCCGGTGGCCTGCCGATCAACTGGGGCTTCGCCGAGACCATGGCCTACGCCACGCTGCTGGTCGAAGGTCACCCGATCCGCATGACCGGCCAGGACATCGGCCGTGGCACCTTCTCGCACCGCCACGCGGTGCTGCACAACCAGAAGGACGCCGCGACCTACGTTCCGCTGAAGAACCTGTACGACGGTCAGCCGAAGTTCGAACTGTACGACTCCTACCTCTCCGAGGAAGCCGTACTGGCCTTCGAATACGGCTACGCCACCACCACGCCTAACGCGCTGGTGATCTGGGAAGCCCAGTTCGGCGACTTCGCCAACGGTGCCCAGGTGGTATTCGACCAGTTCATCTCCAGTGGCGAGCACAAGTGGGGTCGTCTCTGCGGCCTGACCGTCCTGCTGCCGCATGGTTACGAAGGGCAGGGGCCTGAGCACAGCTCGGCGCGTCTGGAGCGTTACCTGCAGCTGTGCGCCGAGCACAACATGCAGGTCTGCGTACCGACCACCCCGGCACAGGTCTACCACATGCTGCGTCGCCAGGTGATCCGTCCGCTGCGCAAGCCGCTGGTGGTGCTGACGCCGAAGTCGCTGCTGCGCCACAAGCTGGCCATCTCGACCCTGGACGACCTGGCCGAAGGCTCCTTCCAGACCGTCATCGGCGAGATCGATGGGCTGGATCCGAAGAAGGTCGAGCGTCTGGTCCTGTGCAGCGGCAAGGTCTACTACGACCTGCTGGAGAAGCGTCGTGCCGAGGGCCGCGAAGATATCGCCATCGTGCGTATCGAGCAGCTCTACCCGTTCCCGGAAGAGGACCTGGCCGAGGCGCTGGCACCGTACAAGAACCTCAAGCACATCGTCTGGTGTCAGGAAGAACCGATGAACCAGGGCGCCTGGTACTGCAGTCAGCACCACATGCGTCGCGTCGCCACTGCGCACAAGAAAGCCCTGTTCCTCGAGTACGCCGGTCGTGATGCGTCGGCAGCGCCGGCTTGCGGTTATGCCTCGATGCACGCCGAGCAGCAGGAAAAACTGCTGCAGGACGCCTTTACTGTTTAACGCCTTCATCCGCCAGGTGGCAGGTGCCACCTGGCGGTAAAACCGAATTTAAGGAAACGCATACAATGGCTATCGAGATCAAAGCCCCAACCTTCCCGGAATCGGTTGCCGACGGCACCGTGGCCACCTGGCACAAGAAGCCGGGCGAAGCGGTCAAGCGCGATGAGCTGATCGTCGACATCGAAACCGACAAGGTGGTGATCGAAGTCCTGGCCGAGGCCGATGGTGTCCTGGCTGAAGTCATCAAGAACGAAGGCGACACCGTTCTGTCCAACGAGCTGCTGGGCAAACTGACCGAAGGTGGCGCTGCCGCCGCTGCTCCGGCTGCCGCTCCTGCCGCAGCGCCTGCCCAGGCTGCTGCTCCGGCCGCTGCTGGCGGTGACGATGCGATCCTGTCCCCGGCTGCGCGCAAGCTGGCCGAAGAGAACGGCATCGACCCGAACAGCATCGCCGGCACCGGCAAGGGTGGCCGCGTGACCAAGGAAGACGTGGTCGCCGCCGTCGAAGCGAAGAAGAACGCGCCGGCCGCTGCTGCCAAGCCGGCTGCCGCTCCGGCCGCTGCCGCTCCGGTAGTCGCCACTGGCGACCGTACCGAGAAGCGCGTACCGATGACCCGCCTGCGTGCCAAGATCGCCGAGCGTCTGGTCGAAGCGCAGTCTTCCATGGCCATGCTGACCACCTTCAACGAAGTCGACATGACCGAAGTGATGGCGCTGCGTTCGAAGTACAAGGACCTGTTCGAGAAGTCCCACAACGGCGTACGCCTGGGCTTCATGTCGTTCTTCGTCAAGGCGGCTACCGAGGCGCTGAAGCGCTTCCCGGCGGTCAACGCCTCGATCGACGGCAACGACATCGTTTACCACGGCTATGCCGACGTCGGCGTCGCCGTGTCCAGCGACCGTGGCCTGGTGGTCCCGGTTCTGCGCAACGCCGAGCTGATGAGCCTGGCTGAAATCGAGAACGGCATTGCCACCTTCGGCAAGAAGGCCCGTGACGGCAAGCTGGCGATCGAAGAAATGACCGGCGGCACCTTCACCATCACCAACGGTGGTACCTTCGGTTCGATGATGTCGACTCCGATCGTCAACCCGCCGCAGGCCGCCATCCTGGGTATGCACAACATCATCCAGCGTCCGATGGCGATCAACGGCCAGGTGGTGATCCGCCCGATGATGTATCTGGCGCTGTCTTACGACCACCGCCTGATTGATGGTAAGGAAGCCGTGACCTTCCTGGTGACCATCAAGAACTTGCTTGAAGACCCGGCTCGCCTGCTGCTGGACATCTAAAAGCCAGTCTCCTCCACGGCGGCCCTGTTTACAGGGCCGTCCGGTTTATTCGAGAAGGAATACGTTATGACCCAGAAATTCGACGTGGTAGTCATCGGTGCCGGCCCTGGTGGCTATGTTGCCGCCATCAAAGCAGCGCAACTCGGTCTGAAGACCGCCTGTATCGAAAAATATCAGGGCAAGGACGGCAAGACCGCCCTCGGCGGCACCTGCCTGAACGTCGGCTGCATCCCCTCCAAGGCGCTGCTGGACAGCTCCTGGAAGTACCACGAAGCGAAGGAAGGTTTCGCCGTTCACGGCATCGAAGCCAAGGGTGTGACCATCGACGTTCCGGCGATGATCGGGCGCAAGGCCACCATCGTTAAGAACCTGACCGGTGGTATCGCCTCGCTGTTCAAGGCCAACGGCGTGACCCTGCTGGAAGGCCACGGCAAGCTGCTGGCTGGCAAGCAGGTCGAAGTGACCGGCACCGACGGCAAGACCCAGGTGGTCGAAGGCGCTCACGTGATCATCGCTTCCGGCTCCAAGCCGGTCGAGATTCCGCCGGCTCCGGTCGATCAGGACGTCATCGTCGACTCCACCGGCGCCCTGGAATTCCAGAGCGTACCGAAGAAGCTGGGCGTCATCGGCGCTGGCGTGATCGGTCTGGAGCTGGGCTCGGTATGGGCCCGTCTGGGTTCCGAAGTCACCGTGCTCGAAGCGATGGACAAGTTCCTCGCCGCTGCTGACGAGCAGATCGCCAAGGAAGCCCAGAAGACCTTGACCAAGCAGGGCCTGGACATCCGCCTGGGCGCTCGCGTCACCGGTTCGGAAGTCAAGAAGAAGCAGGTCACCGTCAGCTTCACCGACGCCAACGGCGAGCAGAAGATGGTCTTCGACAAGCTGATCGTGGCCGTGGGCCGTCGCCCGGTGACCACCGATCTGCTGGCCGCCGACAGCGGCGTGGACCTGGACGAGCGTGGCTTCATCTACGTCAACGATCAGTGCGAAACCAGCGTACCGGGCGTCTACGCCATCGGTGACGTGGTGCGTGGCGCCATGCTCGCGCACAAGGCCTCGGAAGAGGGCGTGATGGTCGCCGAGCGTATCGCCGGCCACAAGGCGCAGATGAACTACGACCTGATCCCATCGGTCATCTACACCCACCCGGAAATCGCATGGGTCGGCAAGACCGAGCAGCAGCTGAAAGGTGAGGGCGTTGCCATCAACATCGGTACCTTCCCGTTCGCTGCCAGCGGCCGTGCCATGGCTGCCAACGACACCGGTGGCCTGGTCAAGGTCATCGCCGATGCCAACACCGACCGCGTACTGGGCGTTCACGTGATCGGCCCAAGCGCTGCCGAGCTGGTACAGCAAGGCGCCATCGGTATGGAATTCGGCACCAGCGCCGAAGACCTGGGCATGATGGTCTTCTCGCACCCGACCCTGTCCGAGGCGCTGCACGAAGCGGCCCTGGCAGTGAACGGTGGCGCGATCCACATCGCCAACCGCAAGAAGCGCTAAGTGTGAAAGGTGGTCGACATCTGCCGGCCACCCGAGTTGTTGTAAGCCGCCGTGGTAGGTGGGGCGTCGCGTAATCGCCTCATCGTCGCGGTGGTTTTTGCAAGCAGAACCACGGCGGGTGGCCCGCGTCGAGCTCGACTCGCAGCGGAATGCCCGGCGGACTGCCTCGGCAGTCACAGGTGGCGCGGTATCAAAAGTACAGCGCCGAATGCGCAATACCTAAACGAAGACGGTAGACAAGCATGAATCTTCACGAGTATCAGGGTAAGCAGCTGTTCGCTGAATACGGCCTGCCTGTATCCAAGGGCTTCGCGGTAGACACCCCGGAAGAAGCCGCAGAAGCCTGCGAAAAAATCGGTGGCAGCGAGTGGGTCGTCAAGGCCCAGGTCCACGCCGGTGGCCGCGGTAAAGCCGGTGGCGTAAAACTGGTCAAGAGCAAGGAAGACGCCAAAGCCTTCGCCGCCAACTGGCTGGGCAAGCGTCTGGTGACTTACCAGACTGACGCCAACGGTCAGCCGGTCAGCAAAATCCTGGTCGAATCCTGCACCGACATCGCCAAGGAACTGTACCTGGGCGCTGTAGTGGACCGCTCCAGCCGTCGCATCGTGTTCATGGCGTCCACCGAAGGTGGCGTGGACATCGAGAAAGTGGCCCACGAAACCCCTGAGAAGATCCTCAAGGCCACCGTCGATCCGCTGGTCGGCGCTCAGCCGTACCAGGGTCGCGAGCTGGCTTTCCAGCTGGGCCTGGAAGGCAAGCAGGTCGCTCAGTTCGCCAAGATCTTCGTAGGTCTGGCCAAGCTGTTCAAAGATCACGATCTGGCTCTGCTGGAAGTCAACCCGCTGGTCATCAAGGCCGACGGCGACCTGCACTGCCTGGACGCGAAGATCAACATCGACGCTAACGCCATGTACCGTCAGCCGAAGCTGAAGACCTTCCACGACCCGTCGCAAGACGATCCTCGTGAAGCCCACGCTGCCAGCTTCGAGCTGAACTACGTGGCCCTGGAAGGCAACATCGGCTGCATGGTCAACGGTGCCGGCCTGGCCATGGGTACCATGGACATCGTCAACCTGCACGGCGGCAAGCCAGCCAACTTCCTCGACGTAGGTGGCGGCGCGACCAAAGAGCGCGTGACCGAAGCCTTCAAGATCATCCTGTCCGACAGCAACGTTGCTGCCGTTCTGGTGAACATCTTCGGCGGTATCGTTCGTTGCGACATGATTGCCGAAGGCATCATCGGCGCCGTGAAAGAAGTCGGCGTGAAGATCCCGGTGGTCGTCCGCCTGGAAGGTAACAACGCCGAGCTGGGCGCCAAGGTCCTGGCTGAAAGCGGCCTGAACATCATCGCGGCAACCAGCCTGACCGACGCTGCTCAGCAAGTCGTCAAAGCTGCGGAGGGCAAGTAATGAGCGTCCTGATCAATAAAGACACCAAAGTCATCTGCCAGGGCTTCACCGGCTCGCAGGGTACTTTCCACTCCGAACAAGCCATCGCCTACGGCACCAAGATGGTTGGCGGCGTGACTCCGGGCAAAGGTGGCACTACCCACCTGGGCCTGCCAGTGTTCAACACTGTGAAAGAAGCCGTAGAAGCCACCGGCGCTGACGCTTCGGTCATCTACGTTCCGGCTCCGTTCTGCAAGGACTCGATCCTGGAAGCTGCATTCGGCGGCATCAAGCTGATCGTCTGCATCACCGAAGGCATTCCTACCCTGGACATGCTGGATGCCAAAGTCATCTGCGACGAGCTGGGCATTACCCTGATCGGCCCGAACTGCCCGGGCGTGATCACTCCCGGCGAGTGCAAGATCGGCATCATGCCGGGTCACATCCACCTGCCAGGCAAGGTAGGCATCGTGTCGCGTTCCGGCACCCTGACCTATGAAGCCGTCAAGCAGACCACCGACGCCGGTTTCGGCCAGTCCACCTGCGTGGGCATCGGCGGTGACCCCATCCCGGGCTCCAACTTCATCGACATCCTGAAGCTGTTCCAGGAAGATCCGAAGACCGAAGCGATCGTCATGATCGGTGAGATCGGCGGTTCGGCTGAAGAAGAAGCGGCTGCCTACATCAAGGCCAACGTCACCAAGCCTGTAGTTTCCTACATCGCAGGTGTGACCGCTCCTCCCGGCAAGCGCATGGGCCACGCTGGCGCCATCATTTCCGGCGGCAAGGGCACTGCAGACGAGAAGTTCGCTGCACTGCAGGACGCGGGTGTGAAAACCGTGCGTTCCCTGGCTGACATCGGCAAGGCCCTGGCCGAGCTGACCGGTTGGGAAGTCAAGAACGCCTAAGCGTTCCTGATGCTCGCAAAAAGGCCACCTTCGGGTGGCCTTTTTGTTTTTCTGCCCGCTCTGGCACGGTGTGGCGTGAGCAGCCGCATGGAAATGCACGGTAACTGTTGCTGAGGCGACAGGCAGTTACGCCAGTTCGACAGCTCGTCCGGCAACTGTGCTGCTGCAGTGCGGTTTTCGCTAGTATGCGCGGCTTATCGTGTCCGTGGCGCCACAAGCGCCTGGCGATACCAGCAGTGGTTCGAGCCAAAACGCTCGGGCGACGTTTCCCTGATCCCTGAGGAAACCCCCGCAACTCTTCGATTTCCTGCCCGTGGTATTCCCTTCTATGACTCGTTTGAAAGGCTCGGATCTCCTGGCCCTTGGCTTCATGACATTTGCGCTGTTCCTTGGCGCCGGCAACATCATCTTTCCGCCCAGCGCCGGCCTGGCTGCCGGGGCCAACCTGCTGCCTGCCGCAGTCGGTTTTCTCCTCACCGGTGTCGGGCTGCCCCTGCTGACCGTCGTGGCGCTGGCCCGTGTCGGCGGCGGCATGGACCTGCTCACCGCGCCGCTGGGCAAGGTCGCCGGTGCGATCCTGGCCGTGGCGGTGTACCTGGCCATCGGGCCGTTGTTCGCCACGCCACGCACGGCGGTGGTGTCGTTCGAGATGGGCATCGCCCCGTTCGCCGGCAACGAAGGCACGCCGCTGCTGATCTACACCCTGGTCTATTTCGCCGCCGTCCTGTTCCTCTCGCTCAACCCCGGGCAACTGGTTGACCGTATCGGCAAGTTCATCACCCCGGTATTGCTGGCTGCACTGCTGGTACTGGGCGGTGCCGCGCTGTTCGCACCGGCTGGCGAGATCGGCGTGGTCGCCGACAGCTATCGCGAGGCGCCCCTGGTGCAGGGTTTCCTCCAGGGCTACCTGACCATGGACACCCTTGGCGCCCTGGTATTCGGTATCGTCATCGCCAGTGCCATCCGTGACCGTGGTGTCACCGACGGCGCCCTGGTTACCCGCTACTCGATCGTCGCCGGGGTGATCGCCGCCATCGGCCTGTCGCTGGTGTACCTGGCGCTGTTCTACCTCGGCGCCACCAGCCAGGGCATCGCCGGCGATGCGGAAAATGGCGTGCAGGTCCTGACCACCTACGTCCAGCACACCTTCGGTACCACCGGCAGCCTGCTGCTGGCCGTGGTCATCACCCTGGCCTGCCTGACCACCGCCGTCGGCCTGCTGACCGCTTGCGGCGAATTCTTCAGCAAGCTGCTGCCGGTGTCGTATCGCAGCGTGGTGATCGTTTTCGGCCTGTTCAGCCTGATCGTGGCCAACCAGGGCCTGACCCAGCTGATCAGCTTCTCCATCCCGGTGCTGGTCGGCCTCTATCCGCTGGCGATCGTGCTGGTCGCCCTGAGCCTGGCCAACCGCCTGTGGCTCTCGCAGTCCCTGGTTTTCGTGCCGGTGATGGCGGTGACGCTGATCTTCGGCGTGGCCGATGGCGTCGCAGCGACGCCGTGGGCAGACAAGGTGCCGGCGTGGTTCGGCCAGTTGCCGCTGGCAGGGCAGAGCCTGGGCTGGCTGCTGCCGGTGGCGATCACGCTGGCGCTGGTCGTGGTGCTCGACCGCATCCTCGGTCTGCGCCAGGGCGCCACTGCCTGAGGCACGTCGCCGTCAAAGCAAGGCCGCCCACGAGGCGGCCTTCTTTTTGTCGAACAAGTCGCCTGGCGCTCTGGCTATAATCCGCGGCAGTCATACAAGGAGTTGGCATGCTCGACAGCTACCCGTACCTGCCTCACTTTCTCGCCGTGCTCTGGTTCGTCCTGTGCTGGGGCGGCTACACCCGCTACGCTTCCTGGAAGGGCCGGACCACGCCCTGTCTCGCCAGCGTGCTGCACCTGTACCGCGAGGACTGGATGCGCCGCATGCTGCTGCGCGAGAACCGCATTGCTGATGCCAACGTGATCGGCAATCTGGAGCGCAACGCTTCGTTCTTCGCCTCCAGCACGCTGATCATCCTGGCCGGTATCCTCACCGTGCTCGGCGCGTCCGACCGGGCCCTTTCGCTGCTGGCCGACATTCCCTTCGTGCAACCGGCCAGCCGCGGCCTGTCCGAGATCAAGCTGCTGTGCCTGGGGGTGATTTTCGTCTACGCCTTCTTCACCTTCAGCTGGTGCATGCGTCAGTACAACTTCGCGGCGGTGCTGGTCGGTTCCGCGCCGATGGTGGGGGAGCGCCATGTCACCGAGCAGGAGCGCAAGGCGTTCGCCGAGCGCACCGCGCGGGTCATCTCGATGGCCGCGAACCAGTTCAACTTCGGCCTGCGTGCCTATTATTTCGGGATGTCGACGCTGGCCTGGTTCATCAACCCCTGGTTCTTCATGCTGGTGACCACCGGCGTGGTGCTGATCCTCTACCGCCGCGAGTTCCATTCGGATGTACTGGAAGTGATGGTCTATACCCCAACACCGGCTACGGACGTGGCCAAGGAGAAGAGTGAATGAGTCTGCCGTTCTGGTGTGTGTTCATCAGTGCCCTGTTGATCTTCATCGCCAAGGCGCCGGTCGCCAAGGCGATGGCCAAGGAGGGTGGTGGTCGCTACGACAACCACCATCCGCGCGCGCAGCAGGCGCGTCTTACCGGCTTTGGCGCACGTGCGCTGGCCGCGCACCTGAACAGCATCGAGGCCTTCCCGCTGTTCGCCGTCGGCGTGTTGATGGCGCATGTCACCCAGACCTACGGCGTGCTCGTCGACGTGCTGGCGGTGACCTTCGTCGTCAGTCGCGTGCTGTACCTGCTGCTCTACTGGTGGGACCTGCACTGGCAGCGCAGCCTGGTCTGGGTCGTGGGCCTGGCGTGCAGCCTGCTGCTGATGATCAGCCCGGCATTGAAATGAAAAAAGGCCCGCAAAATGCGGGCCTTTTCGCAGGCGCCTGAGGCTTACTCGCCGTCCACGACGTCCTTGGCCTTGTTGCCGGCATCTTCGAGGGCGTTGGCTGCGTCGTCGGCTGCGTTCTCGATCTTCTCGCCGGTGGTGGGCTCGTTGCCCAGGGCCTCGTTGGTTTTCTGCTCGATGGCTTCGCCGGTTTCCTCGGCCGCATTGCCCAGATTCTCCATGGCTTCGGAGACTGACTCCTTGGCTGACTCCATCTTGTCCTCCGGGGTTTTCTCGCAGGCGGCGAGACCCAGGGCGGTGGCAAGCAGAAGGGCATAAGTCAGAGGTTTGTTCACAGTCATCACTCCATGTGTGAGAGTTATAGGTGGCTGGGTTGACCCCAAGAGCGCACACCCACTCTGAACCTTGATCGACTGCGCAAGTTCCCTGCGTTTTCGTTTCGCTGGCACGACGCCGGTGTGAGGCAGCGCCTCGAGGCGCTATGATGCGCAGCCCTTTTTGCAGCCTGCCAGCGCGCGTGTCGGGCCATTGCGCCGCGCCGGCGCCGCCCGGAAACGCGCCTGGCAGCTGCGATCCATTGTCCAACGCATGCGGACGTCAGGAGTGCCCCAGGCATTGCTGCTGGTGCGGTCGGGAGTAGAGAGATGAGTGAACAGTCGATTGAGGATCGCGCGCAGCGGTTTCTTGCTGCATTGCGTCATTGTCAGGTGCTCGGCATGGCGGTCGAGCGCGCTGACAGCAAGGGCCTGACCCTGCGCCTGCCGTACGCGCCGCACATCGTCGGCAATCCGGATACCGGCGTTATCCATGGCGGGGCGATCACCACGCTGATGGACACCACCTGCGGCATCTCCACCGTGTGCGTGCTGCCCGAGTTCGAGATCTGCCCGACGCTGGACCTGCGCATCGACTACATGCATCCCGCCGAGCCGGGCAAGGATGTGTTCGGTTTCGCTGAGTGCTATCGCGTGACCCCCAACGTCATCTTCACCCGTGGCTACGCCTATCAGGATGACCCCGAGCAGCCCATCGCCCACGTGGTCGGCGCCTTCATGCGCATGGGCAAGGCCGCGCAGGGTGGCGGTGAGCTGAAACAAGACATTCAGCAGGGTGGTGCGGCATGAGCGAGCTCAACCTAGAGCAGCTGGTCGCACGCGCGCACCAGCAGAACGACTACGACCCGCTGATCAGCCTGATCCCCTACGCCAAGCTGCTGGGGATCGAGTGCCTGCGCCTGGGCGATGACATGGTCTTTCGCCTGCCGGCCAATCGTGACTGCATCGGCAACCCGGTACTGCCGGCGCTGCATGGCGGCGTGATCGCCGGGTTCATGGAGCATGCCGCCATGCTGCATCTGCTGATGTTCATGGGAATTCCACATTTGCCGAAAATCATCGACTTCTCGATAGATTACCTGCGCGCCGGCCATTATCGTGACACCTATGCGCAGTGCCAGGTCTGGCGCCAGGGGCGACGGGTCGCCAACGTGGCGATCAATGCCTGGCAGACCAGCCAGACCGAGCCGATTGCCACAGCCCGTGCCCATTTCAAGGTCGATGAGCCCTGAGCCCTTGTCGAGGTGATTGCTTGCATGACGGAACGGATCGGTAGCGCAGCGAAATGATGACAAGGAATCTGTAGATGGATGCGTTGCTGATAATCGGTGGTCTGCTGTTGATGCTGGCCGGTCTGGTCTGGCTGGTCATGCGGGCCTTCGCCACGAGCCTGCTGTGGGGGTGGGGCAGCCTGCTGCCGCCGCTCACCCTGATCTATGTCGTGCGCCATTGGGCGCGCGCGCGCAGTGCCGTGATGCTCATCGGCCTGGGGGTGATCCCGCTGGTGGTCGGTTTCACCTTGCTCGCCAGCAAGGATGCCGAACGGCTTGCCGCGATCGTTCGCCTCGACTGGCTGAAACCCGAAGCCCAGGCACCGGCCGAACTGGCCATCGATCTGGATGGCGAGCTCAACGGCCACGCATTTCGGCCGCAACAGGGCGAGCTGATCGATGGCGTGCTGAGCCTGCGTGAGGGGCTCGACTTCTTTGCCCTGCGCGAACTGAGCATCCGTTTGCCACAGCCTGTCGAGGGCCCCGTGCGCATCGACGTTCTGCCACAGGACAGCGGCGATCTGCCCGAGGTGGAACTGAGCTGGCTGCTTCCGGAACAGGACCTGCCCGAGGCGCGGCGCCTGAGCCGAGGCTACACCCTGCACCTGGATCTGCAGCCGCAGGCGCCGAATCGTCTGGTCGGTGACTTTCACCTGGTCCTGCCGCCGCGCTTCAAAACCAGCCTGAGTGGCCGTGTCGAGCTCTATCGTGACCGTCTGCGCTATGTCGATGGTCAGGTCGACAGGCGTTTCGACTCGCGCGACACCGTTGCCCATGTCCTGCAGGACTACCTGCAACGACGCTTCGCCAGCCGCGATGTGCATGACCTGAAGTTGCCGCCGTTCACCTTTGGCGGCGACCGCCTGGAGCTGGAGGTCGAGGCCCGGGTCGAGCAGCGCGACGAGCGCCTGGCGCTGCGCCTGCACAAGAGCGCCAGCCAGGGCTGGAGTGTCGAAGGCGACCATTTCCCGGCGCTGCCCAAGGCCACCGTGGCGCAGGCCGCGCCGCCGTCCGAGGCGACCCCGACGGAGGAGCGCCTCAGCCGGCGTATCGATCGTCGTCAGCGCTTCAGCCTGGCACGCCTGCAGCGCAACCCGGAGCAGTACCGCAACCTCAGCATGCGCCTCAAGCGTGCCAGCGGGGGCACCGTGGAGGGGCGCTTCGTCGGCGTCGACGACGACGGCAGTATCCGCATCAGCCAGCAACTGGGTAGCGGCGGCGGGCAGGCCAGCTTCAGCTTCAAACCGCAGGAGATCGGCAACCTGGAGCTGCTGGAACCCTAGGCCCTTGAAATCCATCAGGTTGCCCCCATCTGCAGGACATCCGCCGCGATAGCGGTTCCTGTCCTGCAGATGGAGTTAGAAGACCATGAGTGTGGAAACTCAAAAAGAAACCCTGGGCTTCCAGACCGAGGTGAAGCAGCTGCTTCACCTGATGATCCATTCCCTGTACTCGAACAAGGAAATCTTCCTTCGCGAGTTGATCTCCAACGCGTCCGATGCCGCCGACAAGCTGCGTTTCGAGGCGCTGGCCAAGCCCGAGCTGCTCGAAGGCGGCGCCGAGCTGAAGATTCGCCTGTCCTTCGACAAGGACGCCAAGACCGTCACCCTCGAAGACAACGGCATCGGCATGAACCGCGATGAAGTGATCGCGCACCTGGGTACCATCGCCAAATCCGGTACCGCCGATTTCCTGAAGAACCTGTCCGGCGACCAGAAGAAGGATTCGCACCTGATCGGTCAGTTCGGCGTGGGCTTCTATTCGGCGTTCATCGTGGCCGATCAGGTCGAAGTCTTCACGCGACGTGCCGGCGCTGCCGCCAGCGAAGGCGTGCACTGGTCGTCGAAGGGCGAGGGCGAGTTCGAAGTCGCCAGCATCGACAAGGCCGAGCGTGGTACGCGTATCGTCCTGCACCTCAAGAGTGGTGAGGAAGAATTCGCCGATGGCTGGCGCCTGCGCAACATCGTCAAGAAGTACTCCGACCATATCGCCCTGCCCATCGAGTTGCCGAAGGAGCAGCACGGCGAAGACGCGCCGGCCGAGGTCGAGTGGGAAACCGTCAACCGCGCCAGCGCCCTGTGGACCCGTCCGCGTACCGAGATCAAGGACGAGGAATACCAGGAGTTCTACAAGCACGTCGGCCACGACTTCGAGAACCCGCTGTCCTGGAGCCACAACAAGGTCGAGGGCAAGCTGGAGTACACCTCGCTGCTCTACGTGCCGGGCCGCGCGCCGTTCGACCTGTACCACCGCGAGGCGCCCAAGGGCCTGAAGCTCTATGTGCAGCGCGTGTTCATCATGGACCAGGCCGACCAGTTCCTGCCGCTGTACCTGCGTTTCATCAAGGGCGTGGTGGATTCCAACGACCTGTCGCTGAACGTTTCCCGCGAGATCCTGCAGTCCGGTCCGGTCATCGATTCGATGAAGTCGGCCCTGACCAAGCGCGTGCTGGACATGCTGGAGAAACTGGCCAAGGACAAGCCGGACGACTACAAGGCGTTCTGGAAGGCCTTCGGTCAGGTGCTCAAGGAAGGCCCGGCGGAAGACTTCGCCAACAAGGAGAAGATCGCCGGTCTGCTGCGCTTCGCGTCCACCGCCGGTGAAGGCGACGAGCAATCGGTGTCGCTGGCCGACTACCTGTCCCGTGCCAAGGACGGGCAGGACAAGATCTACTACCTCACCGGCGAGAGCTACGCACAGATCAAGAACAGCCCGCACCTGGAAGTCTTCCGCAAGAAAGGCATCGAGGTCCTGCTGCTCACCGATCGCATCGACGAGTGGCTGATGAGCTACCTGACCGAGTTCGACGGCAAACAGTTCGTCGACGTGGCGCGTGGCGATCTGGACCTGGGCAAGCTGGACTCGGAAGAGGACAAGAAGGCCCAGGAGGAAGTCGCCAAGGCCAAGGAAGGGCTGATCGAGCGCCTCAAGGGTGCCCTGGGCGAGCAGGTCGCCGAGGTGCGCGTGTCTCACCGCCTGACCGACTCGCCGGCGATTCTCGCCATCGGCGAGCAGGACCTCGGCCTGCAGATGCGCCAGATTCTCGAAGCCAGCGGGCAGAAGGTGCCGGACGCGAAGCCGATCTTCGAGTTCAACCCGGCGCACCCGCTGATCGAGCGCCTGGATGCCGAGCCGGACGAAGACCGCTTCACCGACCTGTCGCACATCCTGTTCGACCAGGCCGCGCTGGCTGCCGGTGACAGCCTGAAGGACCCGGCCGCGTACGTGCAGCGCCTCAACAAGCTGCTGGTGGAATTGTCCGCCTGACCGGCTAAGCTTGTGAAAAGCCCGCTTCGGCGGGCTTTTTTCATGGGGCGCGATAGACAGGCCGCAATTGACAAGAACTATCCCGTCGTTTCAGATGATTGCATTCCGATAGCATTTGTCGGCGTTTTCCTTGGGGTTGTATGTCGATTCTCGAGCTATTCTTCATCATGGGGGCGGACCCCGGCGTCCTGATACTCAGCAGTTACGACCCCGTCCTGGTACTGCTGTCTCTTGCCATCTCCGTATTCGCCGCGGGCATGGCACTGCAACTCGCAGGCGAAGCCCGCAACAGCACTCAACCCATTGCTCGACAGGTCACCATTCTCACCGGCTCGCTCGCGCTTGGCGGGGGCATCTGGGCCATGCATTTCCTCGGGATGCTGGCGTTCGAGCTGTGTGCCGCCGTGCGTTTCGACCTGGGCATCACGCTGCTCTCGATGCTGCCCAGCCTCGGCGCCTCCTGGGTGGCCCTGAGCCTGCTGGCTCGGCCCAATCTGAGCCTGGTGCAGCTGTGCGTCGGCGGCGTGCTGGTCGGCGCCGGGATCGGGGCGATGCATTACAGCGGCATGGCGGCGATGGAGATGGCGCCGTTGCTGCGCTATGACCCCTGGATGTTCGCGCTGTCCATCGTCGTGGCCATCGGCCTGGCCATCATCGCGCTGTGGGTGCGCTTCGGCCTCGAAGGGCGCCTGCCTGCGCTCTGGGCCCTGCTGATCAGTGCCATGGTCATGGGCCTGGCCATCAGTGGCATGCACTACACCGGCATGGCGGCCGCTCGCTTCGTGGGCACGCCCGAGTCGGACAGCCCGATGGCCGTGGTCGACAGCGGCTACATCGCCATCGCCATTACCCTGCTGACCGTGGCGCTGACGGTGTTCGTGGTGGCCGCCAACACCCTGCTGCGCTATCGCCGCCTGAGCCTGCAGCTCAAGGCCAGCGAGCAGCACCTGCGCTCGATCTTCGACACCGCCCTGGACGCCATCGTGACCGTCGATTACGAAGGCCGGGTGCGTTCCGCCAACCCCGCGGTGACGGGCCTGTTCGGCTGGAGCCCGCAGGAGATGGTGGGGATGCACATCCGCTCGCTGGTGCCTGCGCGCCTGGTGCGCGAGGTGGAGGAGCGGCTGGCCAGCTACCTGCGCACCGGCAACCTGAGCCTGCCCAGGGGCGAGCAGGACCTGATCGGCCTGACGCGCCAGGGTAAGGAAAAGCCCATACGCATCAGCGTCGGCATCACCCATGTCGACAGCCGGCCGCTGTTCGTGGTGTTCGTCGCCGACATCAGCGAGCGGCAGCGCATGGAGAAGGCGCTGCGCGACAGCGAGCAGCAATACCGCTCGTTGATCAGCAACATTCCGGGGGTGTCGTTCCGCTGTCTGCTGGATCGCGACTGGAGCATGCTGTTCATCAGCGATGCGGTGCAGACCCTGACCGGGCGCAGCGCTGACGATTTCATCAACCGGCGCTGCTCGATCGCCGACATGTACCACCCGGATGACTACGAGCGAGTCGCCAGCGAGGTGGTGGAGGCGATCGAACAGGGCCGCAACTACACCGTCGAGTACCGGCTGTTCGACAGCGCCGGGGCGGAGCACTGGATCTGGGAGAGCGGCAGTGCGGTTTGCGACGAGCATGGCGTGCCGCGCTGGATCGACGGCGTGCTGCTGGATCAGACCGAGACCAAGCGGCGCAATGCCGAGTACGAAGGCAAGGTGACGGCCATCAGCAAGGCCATGGCGCTCACGGAGTTCGACCTCGACGGTACCATTCTCGACATCAACGACAATGCCCTGGCCCTGTATGGCTACGACAGGGCCGAGGTGCTCGGGCAGCACCATTCGCTGTTCTGCGACCCCGAACTGGTCGCCAGTGCGAAGTATCGCCAGATATGGCAGGAGCTGCGCGCCGGGCATTTCCGCACGGGCGAATACCGGCGCATCGGCAAGGGCGGGCGCGAGGTCTGGATCCAGGCCAGCTACAACCCGATCCTGAACACCGATGGCAAGCCGTTCAAGGTCGTCAAGCTGGCCACTGACCTGACCCCGCGGCGGGTGATGGAACAGGAGCTGCGCGCCGCCCGCGATCACGCCGAAGCGGCCGCTGCGGCGCGCAGCAGCTTCCTGGCCAACATGAGCCATGAAATCCGCACGCCGATGAACGCCATCATCGGCTTTACCGAGCTGCTCCTGGAAACCTCGCTGTCGGGCGAGCAGCGGCGGCACCTGACGACGGTGCAGCAGTCTTCCCGCTCGCTGCTCGGGCTGCTCAACGACATCCTCGACACGGCCAAGCTCGACCGTGGCGCGATCGAGCTGGAGCAACTGGACTTTTCCCTGCGCGAGCTGTGCGAGCAGGTCGTGACGACCCAGCGCCTCGGCGCCGAAGGCAAAGGGCTGCAACTGCACCTGGATTACCCGGCCACGGTCAGCGACTTCTTCTGCGGCGATCCGCTGCGCCTGCAGCAGGTGCTGACGAACCTGCTGGGCAACGCGGTCAAGTTCACCCAGCACGGCGAGGTGTGCCTGAAGGTCTCTGGCGAGCCTGGTGCGATCCGCCTGGCGGTGAAGGACACCGGCATCGGCATCGCCGCCGACCGCCTGGAGAAGATCTTCGAGCCTTTCGCCCAGGCCGACGCCTCGATGAGCCGGCGTTTCGGTGGCACCGGCCTGGGGACCACCATTTCCCGTCAGCTCGTCGAGCTGATGGGCGGGCGCTTGCGCGTGGAAAGCGTCGAGGGGCAGGGCAGCTGCTTCAGTGTCGAGTTGCCCCTGCAGGTCGGTAAACGCGCTGCGCCTCAGCAACCGACCACGCTGCCGGAGCTGGGAGTACTGAACATCCTGGCTGCCGATGACGTGCCGCAGAATCTCGAACTGCTGCAGCTCAATCTGCAGTACCGGGGCCACCAGGTACGCTGCGTCGCCGATGGCGAGAGCGCCCTGCGGGCGTTCGGCGAGGAGCGCTTCGACCTGATTCTGATGGATGTGCAGATGCCCGGTGTCGATGGCCTGGAGGCCACGCGGCGGATTCGCCAGCTGGAAACCAGCGAAGGGCGCCAGGCGATACCGATCATCGCATTGACGGCGAGTGTGCTGGACCGCGACCGTCAGGCCGCGCTAGACGCCGGGATGAACGCATTCGCCTCGAAGCCGCTGGACATGACCGCGCTGCTCTGGGAAATGGCCAGGCTGCTCGGTGTGACAGAGACCGCCCGTGTCGCAGGTGCCAGCGGGCCGCACCTGGAGACGGGGCTGTTCGACTGGGTGCGCGGCAGCCACCTGTGGGGCGGTCCGCTGCGCATGGCCCAGGCGATTGCCGCCTTCATCAAGGAGCAGGGCGCGCTGGTGGCGAGCATGAGGCAGTTCCTCGAGGCCGCCGAGTGGGACGAAGGCCGGGCACTGGCACACCGCTTCCACGGCGCTGCCGGCAACCTGGCGTTGACCCGTCTGACGCAGCTGGGGCGCAGCCTCGAACAGGGCTTCGAGGCGCGTGACGAGGACAGTCTGCGCGCGCTTCTGGTCGAACTCGAACAGGCCCTGCAGGCCGTCATCGAAACGTTGCCGCAGTTGCCGGAGGAGACCAATGCGCTAGAATCCGCGGCCGCTGATCCGGGCCTGCTGCGCGAGCGCGCCGGCCACTTGCGGGCCGTGCTGGCCAGGGGCGGGCTGGACGACCAGGCGTTGTCCGCGCTCGAGCAGGCACTGAGCGGCACGGCCTTTGCGAACAGGATGAGCGAGTTGCGCCAGGCCCTCGACGAGTTCGATTTCGATCAGGCCCTGGCTGCGCTGGATCGGTTGTTATTGCAGCTGCAAGACGAGGAAACCACCCCATCATGAGCCCGGTCGCCGATACCCGTCCGCTGTTGCTGCTGGTCGATGACGAACCCACCAACCTGCAGGTGCTGCGGCATGTACTGCAGGATGACTACCGCCTGCTGTTCGCCAAGGAGGGTGCGCGCGCGCTGGAAATGGCCGAGCGCGAGCAACCGGCCCTGATCCTGCTCGACGTGATGATGCCGGGCATGACCGGCTACCAGGTGTGCGAGCAGCTCAAGGCCAACCCGCTGCTGCAGGGAATTCCGGTGATCTTCGTCACCGCCCTGGGGGATGTGGAGGACGAGACGCACGGCTTCGAGGTCGGTGCGGTGGATTACATCACCAAGCCGATCAGCCCGCCCATCGTGCGCGCCCGGGTACGTACCCACCTGTCGCTGGTCAGGATTGACGAGCTGACGCACACCCGTCTGCAGATCGTCCAGCGCCTGGGCATGGCGGCCGAGTACAAGGACAACGAGACGGGCCTGCATGTGATTCGCATGAGTCACTTCTCCCGGGTGCTGGCCCTGGCTGCCGGCTTCTCCGAGAGCGCTGCGGAGGAGTTGCTGCACGCCGCGCCCATGCACGATGTCGGCAAGATCGGCATTCCCGATGCGGTACTGCGCAAACCGGGCAAGCTGGATGATGCCGAATGGCAGGTGATGCGCCAGCATGTGGAGATCGGTGCGAGGATCATCGGCGAACACAGCTCCGGGCTGCTCAGGACGGCGCAGCGGGTTGCCCTGTCGCATCACGAGAAGTGGGATGGCAGCGGCTATCCCAACGGTCTCTGCGGTGAGGACATTCCCCTGGAGGGGCGCATCGTCGCGATTGCCGATGTGTTCGACGCCTTGACCAGCGTGCGGCCCTACAAGCAGGCCTGGCCCGTCGAGCAGGCGGTGGCCTTTCTGCGTGAGCAGAGCGGGCGGCACTTCGATCCGCGCCTGGTGGAGCTGTTCATCGGCTGCCTGCCGGAGATTCTGCAGATCAAGGAACGCTGGGCCGAGCAGCCCGTCGCCTGACATGTCCTGTGCAACACTGCCGGGTGCTGCGGCTTGGTCATCGACCGCCGGCGGTCTATCGTTGAGCACTCACCATTGCCAAGGGCAGGTCTCAGCATGCAGAAGAAGACATGGGTTCCCCTGTTGTGTGCAGCATTCGCCGGCCTTGCCGACGCGGCCGTCGTGGCCAAGGCGGTTCCCTACGAGATCGACGGCGAAGCCTTCGAGGGCGTTCTGCTCTACGACGATTCGGTCACCACGCCACGTCCCGGCTTGCTGGCCATTCCCAACTGGATGGGCGTCAACGACGACACCGTGGACAAGGCCGCCCGTGCGGCGGGCAGCCGCTACGTGGTGTTTCTCGCCGATATGTATGGCAAGGCGGTGCGCCCCAGCAATGCGGACGAGGCCAGGGCCGCCGCCACGAGCGTGCGCGCCGACCGCGCGCTGATGCGCAGGCGCGCCCAGGCGGCAGTCGAGGTGCTCAAGGCGCAGGGTGACGAGGTCGCCCTGGATACCCGCAAGCTGGGGGCCATCGGCTTCTGCTTCGGCGGCGGCGCGGTGCTCGAACTGGCTCGCTCGGGCGCGCCACTGCAAGGTTTCGTCTCGTTTCACGGCAATCTGGACACCCCCAACCCGGCGGATGCGAAGAACATCCAGGCGCCGGTGCTGGTGCTGCACGGTGCGGATGACCCGGCGGTGCCTCAGGCACAGGTGGATGGCTTCGTCGCCGAGATGAAGGCCGCCGGGGTCGACTGGCAGCTGGTCAGCTACGGTGGCGCGGTGCATTCGTTCACTGATCCCAAGGCCAACGTGCCGGGGCGCAATCAGTACCACCCGGTGGTTGCCGCGCGGGCGTTCAAGGCGATGAACGACCTGTTCGACGAGGTCTTCGCCGAGCCGTGATCCGTCATGAGGGAGGCTGCGCCCGGTGGACGCAGCCTGGGTGGCGCTATTTCGCTGGCAATACGCTGATGTCGATGATGCCGTCAGGCAGGTTCGCGATATCTCCCAGCGTGGTCGGCTTGCCGCTGGCCAGGTCCAGCCGGTGCAGGGTCTTGCCTGTCAGCACGTAGGCGGTATTGCCACCCATGCCGTCGCTGGCGATGTCCAGTGCGGCCGTCTGCAAGCCATCCGCCAGTTTGCCCACCAGCTGCTGCACTCCATCGTTTGGCGGGTTCTGCAGCATCAGGCTGCCGCTGGCCAGGTCGATGTTGTAGAGCGCCGTGCTCGGCGTACCGGCATAGGAGTTGGTGTAGGCGCCGGCAACCACCTGCGGCTGCTGCCCCGCGTAGGGGCCGTCCGCCCCGTAGGCCTGCTTGCCGTCGACCACCGCCTCGCCGGTGTCGACATTGACCCGCAGGTTGGTGCCGTCCGGGCTCATCAGGCGCAGGCGGTCGGCGACCGGGTTGAAGTCGACCACGGCCTGACTGTTGCCGGGGAGTGCGGTCTTCAGCGTGCTGGCTGGCGTTGCCTTGCCGCTGCTGGCGTCCAGGGTGTAGAGCCGGTCGTTGCCACCCAGCGCGTAGAGCTGGCCGCTGGCCGGGCGCACGTCCAGGCCGCGCAGGTCGCTGGCACCGCTGACGTTCATGCTGGCTGCGACCCTGAGGTCGGCGACATCGATCTTGAACAGCTTGCCATCGGCGCCCAGGGCGATCAGTTCGGTGGCATGGCTTGCGCCTGCACCCAGGGTCAGCAGGCTGGCGGTGCACAGGAGGGTAATGCGCTTCATGATGGTTCCTCTCAACGGTTCAGCATCGAGACGAAGCCGCGTGGCGGCTTCGCAGGTGCCTCGACGAAACACCTGATAGCGATACCCGCGAGGAACGCCGCTGGATGTCGGCAGGCAGAAAATATTTTGCGGAGGGTGAGATCGCCGGCCGCAGGGCCGGCGATCCATCAGTTGGCGCTGGCCAGCACGGCACGGCCGATGTATTGCACCGGTCCGCTCGGGCGGTTGTAGGGTGAGCCGCCTGCGGGTTCCAGGGTGAGCTCGAACAGTTGCCCGGCCTGTACCGCGCCTATCCGTTCGGCGGGCAGATGCAGTGGCTGGCCAGCTTCGACCAGCCCCAGCGATCTTGGGCCGTCGGCCGGGTCCTGCAGCGTCCAGAACTGCAACGTGCGGCCTTCGGGAATGCGATCGGCGACCAGCGGTTCGAGTTGCAGCGTGCCGTCGCCGCCGACCTGGATCACCCAGCCGGGCTGAGCCGCTTGCCCTGGCTGTTGCAGGACGACGGTATAGCGTTCACCTTCGACCTGTGGAGCCTGCAGCAGGGGCAGCAGGATGGCGACCAGCAGGGCCATGGCCAGAGCCGCAGTGGTGAGGCGCCAGGTCAGCAGGCTGTTCCACCAGCTGGCCGCGAGACCGCTGCGCGGCGTGCCTGTCGTCCCCAGGCTGTGCCTGATGCGCGTCCAGAGTGCCGGGGAGGGCTGCTGGGGCGGCAGCTGGTCGCTCAGTTCGAGGAAATGCCGTTCCCACTCCAGGGCCATGCGGGCGGCGTCCTGATCCTCCTCCAGCAGCTGGCGTATCTCGGTAGCGTCAGACGCGTCGAGCAGGCCGAGCAGGTACTCGCCGATCAAGGCGCGACGTTCTTCGGGATCGTGCGGAATCATGCTTGCAAACACTCCTGCAGCGCGCGCAGGCCGGCGCGGATACGGCCTTTGATGGTGCCAAGAGGGGTGCTCAGGCGCTGGGCGATCTGTTCGTGCGTCAGGCCGCGATAGAAGGCCAGCAGGATCGGCTGACGGCGTGGCCGTTCCAGGCGCTGCAGGCAATGGCGCAGCAGGCGTCGCTCGGAGCGTTCCAGTGCCTGTGCTTCGGCCTGGGGAGCGTCGTCCAGTACGCGCTCGATGAAGCCGTCGTCCATCTCGATGTGGCGGGTGCCGTTGCGCAGCGCGTTCAGCACCCGGTAGCGCAGGATGCTGTGCACCCAGGCACGACCGCTGCCCAGCTCTCGCCGGTAGCGTGCGGCGTGCTGCCAGATGCGCACGAAGGCGTCGTGCAGGCAGTCTTCGGCGACATCACGACGGCCGAGCATGCTGATGGCCAGCCCCAGCAGTTGCCCGGCTTCCTGGCGGTAGAGGGCCTGGAAGGCGCGCTCGTCTCGGCGGGCACAGGCCTCCAGGGTACTTTCATAGTCGAATTCGCGCGCAGCCATGGGGTGTCCGTCGGCCTGAGAAATCCTCATTGCAGCTTATACCCGCCAGCACGACGACTGGATCATCGCCAGGCAATAAAAAACTTCGCAAGGCCGCCTCAGGGGCGGCTGTAGGCCTCGTCGAGCGAGACCCAGCGCTCCAGCGGGCCCTTGCGCGAGAGGTAGCGGATCATCAGCCAGTCGCCTTGCTGGTCCAGCACCTCGCAGACGTCACCGGCGATCAGGTACGCCTTGCTCCGGCTGCTGGCGGTCGGTCGCGCATGCAGATACAGGCGCGCGCTGGGGACGGTCCAGCTCACGGGCTGATCACCGTCGTCGAGGGCGCGGCTGGCGATGACCTTGCCGTACGGGTCGAGGGTCCTTTCGAATATGTGGAAGAACACCGGCGCGTCCGGGTCGTGGTGACGCACCTGCAGCGTCTTGTACAGCCAGGGCGTGCCGGAGGCATCGAACCGGTAGGCGTCGTAATACCAGCGTGGGCCGCTGCGGCAGTGGCTGTACAGGGCGCGTTCGGCCGGCTTGGCCTGCAACTCCGACAGCTCGCCGCAGTTGGCGCGGTCCAGCAGGGTCTCGGGCATGTGCAGGCGCTCGAAGCCCTGCCGGTCGGGGCGATAGAGGTAGAGGTGGTAGCTCGAGTTGACCATGCCCACGGGCACGCGTATGGCGAGGTCGGGATGGCCGTCGAAGTCGTAGTCGTCGACCTCGAAGCCGGGCGTGGCGTCCACCTCGTTACCCTCGGGAATGCTCAGTTCGATACGACTGCCGTCGGGCTGCTGCAGAACGTAGCCGTCGCCCTGTTGCAGTACCTGGGCCTGCAACCCGTTCTGCGGTTCGAAGCGAGGCAGCTCGGCCAGGGCACAGGCGGGCAGGAACAGCAGCCAGGCCAATGAGTGGAGTCGGGGCATGCGGGCAATCCTTTGCGGGTCGGCAGGCAGCCGCTGCTGCCTGCCGGTGATTGGGTGTTTTCAGCGCGGCAGTTCGATGCGCGCGGTTTCGCCTGGTACCTGTGGCCAGTCGCCGGCCGCCCAGCGTTGGCGGGCCTGGTCGATCAGTTCCGCGCTGCTGGCGACGAAGTTCCAGTTCATCCGGCGTGGGCCGATGGGCTCGCCGCCGATCAGGGCCAGGTGGCATTCGCCACAGGCCCCGAGCAGTGGGGTTTCTCCGGCAGGGATGACGGCCATGGCGCGGGCTGGCAGCGCTTCGCCATCCAGTTCGGCGTCGCCGTCGATCAGGTACAGGGCGCGCTCGCTGTGCTCGGCCGGAATCACCAGGTTGGCGCCGGCGGCCAGGCGCAGCTCGGCATAGAGGGTCGGCGAGCGAACCGCGACAGGGGATTCGAGGCAGAAGCCCTTGCCGGCGATCAGGGTGATGCGCACGCCAAGCGCGTCGCTGCATGGCAAGGAGGCCGCAGGGTGGTGGCTGTAGCTGGGCGCGCAGCGCTCCTCGGCCTCCGGCAGCGCCAGCCACACCTGCAGCCCGTGCAGGCGCTTGTTCTGCCCGAGCTGCGCCTGCGGGGTGCGCTCCACGTGGGCGACCGCATCGCCGGCAGTCATCCAGCTGACGTCGCCGGGCTCGACCAACTGATCGGAGCCGAGACTGTCCTTGTGCTGCAGCTGGCCCTCGAACAGGTAGGTGAGGGTGGACAGGCCGATGTGCGGATGCTGGGCGATGTTCATGCCGCTGCCAGCGGGATACGCCTGTTCCAGCATGTGATCGAAGAAGACGAATGGACCGATGCTGCGAAAGCGTGCCGAGGGCAGGGGGCGCAGGATCGGCTGGCCGGAAATGTCCTCGGCACGTGGCCGGATCAGCTGCAGCTCGCTCATGCCAGTGCTCCTGCCAGACGGGTCTCGACCTGGATGTCGGTGCTGGTCATCAGCTTGTGGATCGGGCACTTGTCGGCGACGCGCAGCAGCTGCTGGCGCTGGGCATCGTCCAGCGGCCCCCTGAGCGCCAGCTCGACGACCAGGCGGTAGTTGCCTTCGCGCTCCTCGCTGTCGTCACGCTCGACGTTGACGTCGATGCCTTCCAGCGGCAGGCCACGCTGGCGCGCATAGAGCAGCAGGGTCATGGCCTTGCAGGTACCGAGCGAGGCGTCGAACAGGTCATGCGGGTCGGGGCCGGCACCTTCTCCGCCGAGCTCGGGCGCGACGTCCCCGAGGAGCTGGTGCGAGCCGATTTCGATCGCCTGTTGCAGGCCCTTGCGGTGATGGATGCGGATCATGGCTCTTCCTTAGGATGCGAGGCTGTACGGCAATGTCCGCCAGCCTAGCCCAGTGCAGCAGGATCACACCAGTGCCGACAGCCGTACATCGGCGCCCAGCACACGCAGCAGGCGGCCCTGCGCATCGACGATGGGTACCGACACGGTGAAGCAGAAGTCGTCGGTCGCCGACGAGCGATAGACCTGGGTGATGTGGCTGCGCATCTGCTCGGCCACAGCGCGGAACCAGGGCCGCTGGCTCCAGTCCCGGCCCCGGCAACTGGCCGCGCTGCCTTGTGCGATGTCGGCGGCGAAGACGTTCTCGGAGATCTGCACGCCGCGACTGTCGACCAGGTAGAAGAGTTCGAAGCGCGCATCGCGTGCCAGGGTTTCGCCGAGCAGGCGTTCGGCAGCCGCCACATCCCCTGACAGCGCCGCTTGCCTGGCCAGCTGTTCGACGCTGGCACGTACCGCGCTGTGGATTTCCAGGCGGAAGTCACCCAGACCGGCGAGCAGGCGGTCGCCATCCTCACGCACCGCCTTGCTGTGGTGCAGTACCTGACCGGCCTTGCCCAGCAGTTCACCCGCGACCTGGGCGATGTTCTGCACGTCGCCGTTGATCGAGCGCACCGCCTGGCCGATCTGCTCGGTGCCTGCGGCGATCTGGCCGACCTGGGCATCCAGCCGGTCCATGGCCTGGCGGGTGCTGCCCAGGCCGTCGCTGACGGCGAGGATACCGGCGCGACCGTCGGCCACCGCCTGGTTCATGTGCTGCCCGGCATCGCCGAGCTGCTGCATGCCTTCACGGAAGCGCTCGATGATGTCGCTGACCTGGCCGGTGGCGTCGGTGGTGTGGCCTGCCAGGCGTCGAACCTCTTCTGCGACCACGGCGAAGCCTCGGCCATGCTCACCGGCCCGCGCGGCCTCGATCGCGGCATTGAGTGCCAGCAGGTTGGTCTGCTGGGAAATGCTGGCGATCACGCCGATGACCTTGCTCACCTCGTCGAGCTGCCCGGCCAGGCGCTGGATGACCTGGGCCAGCTGCGCCTCGCTGGCGTCGATCACCTCGACCTGTCTCAGCACGGCCTGGCCGCTTTCCTGGCACTGGTGCAGGGTCGCGGACACCTCCGCCGACAGGCGCGCGACCGCGCCGGCACCCGGCACCAGTTCCGCGTCGAGGGTGGTGGTGACCTGTTCGCTGGCGCTGGCGATCAGCTCCGACGATTGCGCCAGGGTCTGGCCGCTCTGCTGGTTGGCTGCGGCGATGCGGGCCAGTTGCGGGGCATGCGCGGCGATGCCGACGGCGGCGCCCAGGCTGGCACGAATGCGCTGCTGGAGACCGGCGCTGAAATCGTTGAGGCGCGTCATCCATTGATAGTGTTCCGGCAACCGGATGGTGAGATCGTGTTGTTGAAACAAGGCATCCAGTGCGGCCTCGTCCCTGGCTTTGCGGGCGGGCTTGCGCAGCAACTGCAGCATGATGGTTCCCCTCTTCGGTCTACCCGACGCACTGCAAGCCAGGTGCCATCATTCAGCACCGCCCGCATGGCCCTGACTGCGGGCGGTGCCGGGTGGCGGCGGGCGAATCTGGTGCGCCGGTCGTGCCGGCCGCTCCAGCGGGGTGCGGCGAACGGGAAGAGGCCGGCGAACTTGCCCCACCTGCCGCGGGTCTATGGTGCTCGTACCGTCAGGAGGACTCGACGTGCTCATACGCCGAAAGATGTCATGGATAGTCGCGCTCAGTGCC
Organism: Pseudomonas sp. REST10; assembly: GCF_029542605.1. NCBI lineage: Bacteria > Pseudomonadati > Pseudomonadota > Gammaproteobacteria > Pseudomonadales > Pseudomonadaceae > Pseudomonas > Pseudomonas sp. REST10. Next base: position 2,512,848 of record NZ_CP035677.1, read on the forward strand.
GCGATTGCCTGCAGCGCCGAGGCGCGCGATTACCGTTACAGCGATGCTCACCTGCACTATGTCGACTTCTTCCAGGAAAGCGCCGGCATGGATGCCTTGCTGGAGAAGATGGCCGAGAACAATGTCGAGCATGTGATGTTTTCCGGTATTCCGGTGGCCAAGAAATGGGACGAGGACGAGCCCAAGCGTCCGCGCTACTACGCCGGTGACGATGCCAACGCCTACTGGTACAGCGCCACCGACGTGTTCATCGCCGCCGCCTACAAGCGCCTGCCGGCCGAGCAGCGCAAACGCTTCCATCCCTTTCTCTCCGGCTTCAACCCCAACGACAAGAACGCGGATGCGCATATCCGCCGCATGCTCGAACTGGACCCGGGGTTGTGGCAGGGCATCGGCGAGGTGTTCACCCGGCATGACGACCTGACCGCGCTGATTCACGGCAGCGCCCCGCGCGCCGACAACGAAGCCCTGGCCCGCGTGTTTCACCTGGCGGCGGAGTACGACCTGCCGGTGATGCTGCACTCCAACGTCACCTCCAAGCGCGAGCGGGAACCGCTGTACCTGGAGGAGATCGAGGCACCGCTGCGCAATCATCCGCATGTGCGCTTCATCTGGGCGCATGCCGGCACCAGCGCGGAGATTCACCGTCACCAGCAGAAGCTGGACTTTCTCCTCGACACCCTGGAACGCATGCTCGGCCAGTACCCCAATCTGTACATCGACCTGTCCTGGACCATGCTGCGCCCGTATCTGCTGGATGCGGACGGCAAGCCGGACCCGGACTGGGTCCACCTGGTCAGCAGCTACCCGGAGCGTTTCATGATCGGCTCGGACGTGGTGGGGCGCTTCGACAGCCTGGGTGACTACATGACGGGCTTCGACCCCTTCCTCGACGCGCTTCCCGAGGACGTGGCGCACAAGGTCGCGCGCGACAATTTCCTCTCTGTGCTGCCGCGCAGGGTGCAGGCCGAGCTCGACCCCTGATCCGTTGTCATCAACCTGTCATTCGGGCGTCATAGGCTCGCGCTCATTTCAACGAGGAGCGCGTCATGCATCACACCCGAATGACTCTGATTGCCGGCCTGTTGGCCTGCTCCGGCCTGGTCCAGGCCGATGTGCGTGTGGAAGGTCCGGTCGAATACGGCGTTTTCAGCAGCCAGTACAAGGATTTCCAGCCTGGAGAGCGAGTGCTGACGCGCAGCAATCAGGACATCGAGCGTACCGAGGAGATTCCCGCCAGGCTCGGCACCAAGTTCGGCATGCGCTACAGCCTGGCCGGCAAGCGCGAGGGTGATCTGCCGCTGACCCTGCTGTACCTGACGCCTGGCGTGGTCACCCCGGATGGCCAGCGTCACGACAAGTTCGAAGTGCAGCAGAAACTGGTGGTCGGGGCGCCGCAGGACGTGATGGCATTCGAGTTCACCGAGCACCACGAGGTGGTGCCCGGCGAGTGGCATTTCATCGTCTATCAGGGCGATCGCAAGCTGGCCGAGCAGCGCTTCCAGGTCCGCTGATCAGAGCAGGATCAGCGCCCAGGTCAGGGCAATGATCAGCAGCGCCAGCAACTGCGCGGCGCTGCCCATGTCCTTGGCCTGCTTCGACAGCGGATGCAGGTTCAGCGAAATGCGGTCGACCACCGCTTCGATCGCCGAATTGAGCAGCTCCACCACCAGTGCCAGCAGCGGCGTCAGCATCAGCAGGACGCGTTCGACGCGGCTGACATCCAGCAGGCAGGCCAGCGGCAGCAGCACCAGGTTCAGCCACACCAGCTGGCGGAACGCGGCTTCGCCCCGATAGGCCGCGCGCAGGCCGGCCAGCGAGTAACCGGTGGCATTGAGGATCCGCGTCAGGCCGCTGCGGCCCTTGAACGACAGGGCGTCGAGGTCGGGAGCCTCACTCATGGCTGCAGCACTCCCCAGGGGTTGTTGAGCGCGTGCTGGTAAGCCTGCTGCAGGTACTGCACGTCGCCGTCAGGCATGTCGCCACGGTGGCGTTGCAGTTGGCCGAGGTCGTGCCGGGAAGCACTGGCGACGCGCCAGCGGCGGCGCCCCTTTTCCAGGTCCAGCAAGGCGATATCGACATCGTCGGCGCCGCGTATCTTGACGAAGATGTGCTTGGCGTAGCAGCAGCCATGCTGCCAGCCGCCCAGGTGCATGCGGGCCAGGGTCAGGGCCAGTTGGCGCAGCATCTCCCGGGTCAGCGCGGTGGGCATCTGCTGGGCATACCACTGCTCCAGGCTGATGAAACCCTGCAGGGCTTCGGTGACCAGCAGCGCCTGCCAGTCTCCGGCCTGACGGCGTGCCGCGCAGTAGACGATGTTGGGCGTGCGGATGCCGAGGCGGGCGAGGGCCCGGTAGGCCTGCAGCTCGCGCAGGATGGTCGGGCGCCCGAGGGGATGGCGCAGTGACCGATGGATGTGGCCGTTCTGGCGCTTGCAGTACAGCGGCGGCCGGGCGTTGTCCCGGCTCTGCAGGAGCAGCACGCCGCTTTCGCCACCACGGCGCTGATTGGCCGGCTCGACCCACTCGCCGGGACTGTGCCACCAGCGATCGAACTCGGTGGCGGGCAGGGCGCCGATGGCCTTCTCGGTGAGGATGCTCATCTCAGGCCTCCTTGCGCAGCACGTAGGTGCGCCACATGGCATAGCCCGGCAGGAAGTCCAGGTGGCCGATGATCTCGAAGCCGGCCTGGCGGAATTCGCTTTCGATCACTGCGCGCGGTACGACGAAGCGATTCTGGTTCTGCGTGGCACGGCCCTCGGCCGCCCGGCGTTCTTCCAGGCGGCGACGCTTCCAGGCCTTGTAGTTGCCATCGACCCAGAGCGAGACGATCACGCTGTCGCGGCTGACCCGGTGAAACTCGCGCAGCACGGCGACGCGGTGCTCGGCGGACTCGATGTGGTGCAGCAGGCGGATGCAGAAGATGCAATCCACGGCGTTGGCGCCCAGGTCGATATCGAAGGCCGAGGTGCGGAAGCTGTTGATCCGGGCCACCACCTCGGGCGGCTGCGCGGCACGCGCGGTGGCGATCATGTCGGCGGAGTTGTCCGCCGCGAGGATCACCCGGTTGGGCTGCTCGCAGAGCATGGGCCAGAATCGCCCGGCGCCGCAGGGCAGGTCGAGTACCAGATTGGGTTCATCGGCCAGCTTCAGGGCATGGCGTGCCACCTGTACGTCGCGCCAGTGCGACAGGCGACGGGCCAGGCCGTCGCGATGCTTGTGCAGGTAGTGCTGGGCGTGGTCGAGATCGTACTTGCGGGAGAATTCCAGCTCGATGGGGCTTGGCTTGGGCATGACGAACGTCCGCTGATGGATACGTTCGTCACCCTAGGCGTCGCGGCATCAAGGCAATGTCAAAGAGATGTGAAAAAAACGTCAAGCCTCGCTGCTCAGGGCCACACGGAAGCGGGTATCGCCCGGTTCGCTCTGCAGGCTGACGCTCCAGCCCTGCTTGGCGCAGATGCGCTTGACCAGCGACAGCCCCAGGCCGAGCCCTTCACCGCGCGCCTGGGCGCCACGGACGAACGGCTGGAAGATGCGCTCGTGCTGCTCGGGCGGAATGCCCGCGCCACTGTCCTCGATGCGAAAGGCGCCGCGTTCCAGGATCAGGCGCACGCTACCGCGTTCGGTGTAGTGCAGGGCGTTGCGCAGCAGGTTGGCCATCACCGTGGCGAGGAAGGTGGTGTTGTAGCGGCCGTCGTCCTGGCCTTCTTCGATCAGCTGGAAGTCCAGGCCTTTTTCCTTCATCAGTGCGCCCCAGCGACTGGCCTGCTCCTGGGCGATGGTGGCCAGCGGACGGGTGCCCATGAGCACCGCCTCGTTGGACTTGTCGCGCGCCAGTTCGAGGAAGGTCTGTACCAGCTCGCGCATCTCCTCGGTCGCCCGCGTGATGCGTGCCAGCTGCTCCTTCTCGCGCGGCGCCAGGGGCGCTTCGGCGAGCAGTTCGCACGAGGTGGCGATGACCATCAGCGGCGTGCGCAGCTCGTGACTGACGTCGCTGGTGAACAGGCGTTCGCGCTCCAGCGACTGGCGCACCTGGCCCAGCGTGCTGTCGAAGGCGGCGGCCAGCTGGCCGATCTCGTCATCCGGATAGTCCGGGGCGAGGGGCGGAGCCAGTGGATGCAGCTGGTCGCGATGGCGCACCTGCTGGGCCAGGCGGGTGACGGGAGCCATCACTTTGCGCGCGGTGATCAGGCCCAGGCCCCAGGCGGCGACCACGGTGAGCAGGAAACCCGCCAGCACGACGTTGAACAGGGCATTTTCGCGGGCTTCGAATTCCTGTTGTTCCTGCACCAGCATGTAGGTCTGGCCATTGATCTCCTGCACGTAGACATAGAGCGCCTCGTTGCCGCTGACGACCTCGTTGAAGCCTTCCGCCAGGCCGTCGTATTCGGCCGGGATGGCGTAGTCGGGGTTGCTCGAGGAGAAAAAGCGGGTGCTCGAGTCGAGACGCGGCGGGCGCCCGTGGTGGATGTCCTCGTTCAGCGTTTCGCCGAGTTCGCGGCTCATCTCCTGTGACACCAGGTGCTCCTCGATGAAGTGCACCACGGCGACGATGCTCAGCGAGAACAGGCCGCTGACCATCACGGTCATCAGCACGAAGGCGATCAGGATGCGCCGTTCGAAGGGCTGCTTAGCCAGCATGCTCGTTCTCCGCCAGGCGGTAACCCACGCCGTGGATGGTGTGCAGCAAGGGGCTCGGGAAGGGCTTGTCGAGCACCTGGCGCAACTGGTGGACGTGGCTGCGCAGGCTGTCGCTGTCGGGGCAGTCGTCGCCCCACAGGGCTTCCTCCAGCGCTTCGCGGCGCACCACGGCCGGGCTGCGCTGCATGAGGATGGCCAGCAGCTTCAGCCCCAGCGGGTTGAGCTTGAGCGGCTGGCCGGCGCGGCTGACGTGCAGGGTGTCGAGGTCGTAGAGCAGGTCGGCGATCTGCAGCTGGCGTTTGCGGGTGCCCTGACTGCGCCGCAGGATGGCCTCGATGCGGGCCACCAGTTCGGAGAGGGCGAACGGCTTGATCAGGTAGTCGTCGGCCCCGGCGTTGAGGCCCTGCAGGCGGTCGTCCAGCGCATCGCGGGCGGTGAGCATGAGGATCGGCACCTCGTTGCGGCCGTCCTCGCGCAGGCGCTTGCACACCTGGTAGCCATCGATGCCCGGCAGCATGATGTCCAGCACGATCAGGTCGTAATGCCCGGTGCTGGCCAGGTGCAGGCCGCTGAGGCCGTCCTGGGCGCAGTCGACGCTGAAACCCTTGAGCTGCAGGTAGTCCAGCACGTTGGCGAGGATGTCGCGGTTGTCTTCGATGACGAGAATGCGCATCGGCGAATAGTCCTGGGTTTGACGAATTTTTCACAAGGCTTTGACGAACGGCTCACGGCGCACTGAGCAGACTTCGGCTCGTTCATCCCACAAGGATCATACGATGCCTCGGCTCCATTACGCGCAACTTCGTTATCTGTCGATCATTCTGCTGGCCTGGCTGGCGGTCTTCTTCCTGACGCGCAGCGTGCTGCTGCTCAGCCACCTGGGCGACGCCAGCGTGTCCCTGACGGACCTGTTTGGGCTGTACGGCGTCGGCCTGGTCTATGACCTGAGCTTCCTGGTCTACGCCGCCATCCCCATGACCCTGTACCTGTTGCTGTGCCCGGCCTGGCTGTGGCGCCGGCGCTGGCACCAGCGCATGCTGGTCGGCGTGGTCGCGGTCAGCCTGTTCGTGATGTTCTTCACCGCCGTGGCGGAGTGGCTGTTCTGGGACGAGTTCGGGGTGCGCTTCAACTTCATCGCCGTCGACTACCTGGTGTACTCCAAGGAGGTGGTGAACAACATTCTCGAGTCCTATCCGATCTATCCGCTGCTGTCGCTGCTGGCGGTCGTGGCCATCGGCCTGACCTTCGCCCTGCGTCGCACCCTGCACGCCGCGTTGCAGGCTCCGCGCCTGCCGTTCAGCCGGTCGCTCTATGGCGTGCTGATGCTGGCCCTGCTGGTCGGCCTGTGCAGTGGCCTGGTCGGCCAGGACGCACCGCGCGGCCTGGGCGGCAACACCTATCAGCGTGAGCTGGCGAGCAACGGCCCGTATCAGTTCTTCGCCGCTTTCCGCAACAACGAGCTGGACTACCGGCAGTTCTACGCCACCTTGTCGGACGGCGCGGTGGCGGGGCTGCTGCGCGAAGAAGTCAGCGAACCCAATGCGCGCTTCATCGGTCGCGACCCGGAAGACATCCGCCGGGTCATCGACAACCCCGGCAAGGCCAAGCCGCTGAACGTGGTGCTGGTGACCATCGAAAGCCTCAGCGCCAAGTACCTGGGGAGCTTCGGCGACACTCGCGGGCTGACGCCGAACCTCGACGAGCTGCGCAAGCACAGCCTGGTGTTCACCAACCTGTATGCCACCGGCACTCGCACCGATCGCGGCCTGGAGGCGATCACCCTGTCGATTCCGCCGACCCCGGGGCGGTCGATCGTCAAGCGCATCGGCCGCGAGTCCGGTTACGCCAGCCTGGGCCAGCAACTGGGCGCCAAGGGCTATGACAGCGTGTTCGTCTATGGCGGGCGCGGCTACTTCGACAACATGAACGCCTTCTTCGGCGGCAACGGCTACCGCATCGTCGACCAGAGCAGCGTCGCCGACGCCGACATGAGCTTCCAGAACGCCTGGGGCATGGCTGACGAGGATCTCTATCGCCAGGCCATGAAGGTGGCCGACGCCGATCATGCCAGTGGCAAGCGTTTCTTCCTGCAGCTGATGACCACCTCCAACCATCGTCCCTACACCTATCCCGATGGGCGTATCGATATCAAGTCGGGGGAGGGGCGCGAAGGCGCGGTGAAGTACACCGACTACGCCATCGGCCAGTTCCTGGCCGAGGCACGGAGCAAGCCCTGGTTCGACGACACCCTGTTCGTCTTCGTCGCCGACCACACGGCCGGCAGCGCCGGGCGCGAGGACCTGCCGGTGGCCAACTACCACATCCCGCTGTTCGTCTATTCGCCCAAGCACGTCAAGCCGGCCGAGTACACCGACGTCGTCAGTCAGATCGACGTGGCGCCAACGCTGATGGGCCTGCTCAACCTCGACTACGTGTCCACCTTCTTCGGTCGCAACGTGCTGCGCGAGGACCACGCGCCGGGCCGCGCCCTGCTGGGCAACTACCAGCACCTGGGGCTGTTCGACGGGCATGACCTGGCCATCCTCAGCCCGCAGCAGGGCATGCGTCGCCACGAAGACGCCCTGGGGCTCAGCCACGAGGCGCGTGTCGACACCACCGACCCCTTGCTGCGCCGTGACATCGCCTACTACCAGGGGGCCAGCCATGCCTTCCAGAAGCGCCTGATCGCCTGGCAGGCCGACAGCGAAGATTCGCAGCATGTCAGCCAGCGCTAGTGCCGCCGAGGAGACCTCAATGACTTCGCGTTATCTGGACTTTCGCCTGGCCCTGGGCATCCCCCTGGCCTTGATGGCGGCCTTGCTGCTGATCGACCCGGCCCCGCTGGACTTCGCCCTGGCCAACCTGTTCTACGAACCGGGGCAGGGCTTCATCGGGCGCCACAGCTTCTGGCTGGAGGACATTCTGCATGACCGCGCCAAGCAGGCCGTGATCGTCGTCGGTGTGCTGGCGATCGTCGGCTTCGTCCTCAGCCTGTTGCCGACGAGGCTGCGTGCATGGCGCCGGCCGCTGGGTTATCTGGTGCTGGCGCTGGGCCTGTCGACCGCGGTGGTGACACCGCTGAAGGCCCTGACCGGCATGCATTGCCCCTGGAGTCTCACCGAGTTCGGCGGCCAGGAGCAGTTCACCCCGTTGCTCGCCGAGCGGGCCCCCACGGCCAAGCCCGGGCGCTGCTGGCCGGGCGGGCATGCCTCGGCAGGCTTCTCGCTGCTGGCGCTGTTCTTCGTCCTGCGTGATCGCCGCCCACGGGCCGCCCGCGTTGCCCTGGCCGTGGCGCTGGGCCTGGGTTCGCTGTTCTCGCTCGGGCGCATGCTGCAAGGCGCGCACTTCCTCTCGCACAACGTCTGGACCTTGCTGATCGACTGGGTCATCTGCCTGGTCACCTACCGGCTCGTGCTCTACCGCGCGCCGGCCGTTCACTCCGCGGATGCTCGATTGGTGATGGGAGGGCAGCTTCAATGACAGGTTATCTGCAACTGGCTCGACTGGGTCTTGCCGCACTGGTGTTCCTCGGCGCTCTGCTGGCGCTGCCACTGAGCATGGCCTGGGGCGCCAGCAGCGCGCTGCCACTCGAACCGGCTCACCCGGCGGGCTGGGCGCAATCTCTGGAACCGCGACTGAACCTGTACCGCATGGGGCCGGGGCTGTACCGCAGCGCCTTGCCGAAGACCGCTGACTGGCCGGCCCTGCAACGGCTGGGCGTGACCACGGTGGTCAACTTCTACCAGCACAGCGACGCTGAATGGCTGCGCGATCCGCAGGTCACCCAGGTGCACCTGCCGATGCATACCGATCGTGTCGACGACAGTGATGTGATCGCCGCGCTGCGCAGCATTCGCGAGGGCGAAAGTCGTGGGGCCGTGCTGATCCACTGCAAGCACGGACAGAACCGCACGGGACTGATCGCCGCCATGTACCGGGTGATCTACCAGGGCTGGAGCAAGGAGCAGGCGCTGGCGGAGATGGCCGGTGCAGGCTTCGGTGGCGAGGATCGCATGGGCGATGCCGAACGCTATATCCGCGGGGCCGATGTCGGCGCGCTGCGCATCGCTCTCGAAAGCGGTGCCTGCAGCACCACCCCCTGGGCACTTTGCGCACTGAAGGCGAAGCTGACGTCGCTGGTCGAGGGCGTGTGAGGTGGGTGCATCGCGCCTGCTCGGCGGCATCCTGACGCTGGCGCTGCTGGGCGGCTGCGCCAGCCTGCGCGAGCAGTTGCTCGCAGCCGATTATCCGCCGACCTACGTGGACGGCTTCGAGGCCGGTTGCAGCTCCGGACGAGCGACGGTCGGCCCGCTGGGCGGGTTCGACAAAGCCCCGCTACGCTATCAGCGGGAGCCGCTGTATGCGCAGGGCTGGGATGACGGTTTTCGCCAGTGCGAGCAGGTGCAACATGCCGATGACTGGCGCTGGGCGCGGGATCAGCAGCGCAGTGACCGGGAGTGGCGTCACCAGGTCGATCAGGCGATGGCCAGCGCGCTGCGCCGTTAGCGCAGGTTCGCTATCAAGCGTTGGCGCGCCGTGCCGATAGTTACGCAGGGAGTGGCTTCAGTTTCCCCAGGTCCCCCGCCGGATCACGCGGCGGAGGTCTCGATTTCCGTGCGTAAAAGGAGTTTCGCCACATGTCGCTGCGTAATCTGTCCATTGCACCTAGAGCAGCCCTGGGCTTCGGCCTGGTGGCGTTGCTGGTGATCCTGCTCGGGATGTTCTCCCTGCTGCAGATGTCCGAAATGCGCAAGCAGTCCGCTGCGGTCGACAGCAACTGGCTGCCCAGTGTCATGGCGCTGGGGGAGTTGAGCCAGGACTCTCAGCGTCTGCGCGCACTCACCCTGCGCATGCTGGTCAGCCAGGATGCGGCGACGGTACAGGCCAGCCTGCGTACCGTCGAGGAGCTGCGGGCCAAGCTCGGCCAGGCCGAAGCCAACTACGAGAAGCTGATCTCCAGCGATGAGGAACGCGCGCTCTACGACCGCTTCAAGCAGGCGAAGACGGGCTACCTGGGCGAGCAGGAAAAGATCACCGCATTCGTCCGCCAGGACGATTTCGAGCAGGCCAAGGGGGTCATGGGCGGTACGATCAATCAGCATGCCGATGACATCTCCCGGGCACTGACGGCGCTCGCCGCGCTCAATCGCAGCGGCGCCGCCGATGCCGCCACGCAATCGATCGCGGTGTTCGAGTCGGCACGAGTCTGGGGCATCGTGATGATGCTGGTGGCGGCGCTGATCACCGTCGCGCTGGCCATGCTGCTGACCCGCAGCATCGTCGCGCCGCTGAGCGAGGCGGTGCAGGTGGCGGAGGTCGTGGCCTCGGGCGATCTGACCCGGAACATCGAGGCCGAGGGCAAGGATGAACCGGCGCGCCTGCTGCTGGCGCTGCGCAGCATGCAGCAGAGCCTGCGCAGCACCATCCAGGGCATCGCCGATTCCTCCAACCAGCTGGCCTCGGCCTCCGAGGAGCTGCATGCGGTGACCGAGGATGCGACCCGCGGCCTGCACCAGCAGAATACCGAGATCGAGCAGGCCGCTACCGCGGTGAACGAGATGACCGCCGCCGTGGAGGAGGTGGCGCGCAATGCGGTCAGCACCTCGGAGGCCTCGCGCGAGTCGAATGTCACCGCGCAGCAGGGGCGCGAACAGGTGCGCCAGACCGTCGACTCGATCAGCCAGCTCAGCGACGACGTCGGCACCACGGCGGCCGAGGTGGAGCAGCTGGCCGAACGTGTACGCGAGATCAGCAAGGTCCTCGACGTGATCCGCTCCATCGCCGAGCAGACCAACCTGCTGGCGCTCAACGCCGCCATCGAGGCTGCTCGTGCCGGGGAAGCCGGGCGCGGTTTCGCCGTGGTCGCCGACGAGGTGAGGGCGCTGGCGCACCGCACCCAGCAGTCGACCCAGGAGATCGAGCAGATGATCGGTGGCATCCAGGACGGCAGCGAGCGCGCCGTCACCTCCATGCAGAGCAGCAACGGGCGTGCGCGCTCCACGCTGGAGGTCGCACAGGCTGCCGGGGTAGCGCTGGAACAGATCACCCAGGCGATCGCCTCGATCAACGAGCGCAACCTGGTCATCGCCAGCGCCTCCGAGGAGCAGGCGCAGGTGGCGCGCGAGGTCGACCGCAATCTGGTCAATATCCGCGATCTGTCGATGCAGACCTCGGCCGGCGCCGACCAGACCAGCGCGGCCAGCCAGGAGCTGTCGCGCCTGGCGGTGGACCTCAACGGCCTGGTGGCGCGCTTCAAGGTCTGAGCGCAGCCGGCAAAAGAAAACGGCGCCCTGGGGCGCCGTTCTGCTTACAGCCGGGTGGCGATCACTTGCCGTTCCAGCGCTTGAGCACCAGGGTGGCGTTGGTGCCGCCGAAACCGAAGCTGTTGCTCATCACGGTGTCGACCTTGGCGTTTTCCTCGGTCTTGCAGAGGATCGGCAGGTCGGCGACTTCCGGGTCGAGCTCTTCGATGTTGGCCGAGCCGGCGATGAAGTTGTTCTCCATCATCAGCAGGCAGTAGATCGCTTCCTGTACGCCGGCGGCGCCCAGCGAGTGGCCGGAGAGGCTCTTGGTCGAGCTGATCTTCGGTGCCTTGTCGCCGAACACTTCACGTACGCCACGGATTTCCGCGACGTCACCGACCGGCGTCGAGGTGCCGTGGGTGTTGAGGTAGTCGATCGGGGTGTCGACGGTGGACAGTGCCTGCCGCATGCAGCGCACGGCGCCTTCACCGCTCGGGGCGACCATGTCGTAGCCGTCGCTGGTCGCGCCGTAGCCGACGATTTCGGCGTAGATCTTCGCGCCACGGGCCAGAGCGTGCTCCAGTTCCTCGACCACGACCATGCCGCCACCGCCGGCGATGACGAAACCGTCACGCTTGGCGTCGTAGGCGCGCGAGGCCTTTTCCGGGGTCTCGTTGTACTGGGTGGAGAGGGCGCCCATGGCGTCGAACAGGCAGCTCTGGCTCCAGTGCTCCTCTTCACCGCCGCCGGCGAAGACCACGTCCTGCTTGCCCAGCTGGATCTGTTCCATGGCCTGGCCGATGCAGTGCGCGCTGGTGGCGCAGGCCGAGGAGATGGAGAAGTTCACGCCCTTGATCTGGAACGGCGTGGCCAGGCAGGCGGAAACGGTGCTGCCCATGGTGCGGGTGACGCGGTATGGGCCGATGCGCTTGACGCCTTTCTCGCGCAGGGTGTCCAGAGCTTCCATCTGGTTGAAGGTGGAAGCGCCGCCGGAGCCGGCGATCAGGCCGGTACGCGGGTTGGAAACCTGCTCGGGAGTCAGGCCGGAGTCCTTGATCGCCTGTTCCATGGACAGGTAGGCGAATGCGGCGGCATCCCCCATGAAGCGCATGATCTTGCGATCGATCAGCTCTTCCAGGTTCAGGTTGACCGAGCCGGAGACATGGCTGCGCAGGCCCATTTCGGCGTAGGCAGGGTTGAAACGGATACCCGATTTACCCTCGCGCAGGCTGCTGGCCACGCTTGCTTTGTCACTGCCCAGGCAGGAAACGATGCCCAGACCGGTAATCACGACACGACGCATGTGCAAGTCCTTCAGAAACTGTCAGTGGAGGTGAACAGGCCGACACGCAGGCCTTCGGCACTGTAGATCTCGCGACCATCGACGCTGACGCTGCCGTCGGCGATGCCGAGGATCAGCGAGCGGCTGATGGTGCGCTTGATATGAATGTTGTAGGTGACCTTCTTGGCGGTCGGCAGTACCTGGCCGAAGAATTTCACTTCGCCACTGCCCAGGGCACGGCCGCGGCCGGGGTTGCCCTGCCAGCCGAGGTAGAAGCCGACCAGCTGCCACATGGCGTCGAGGCCCAGGCAACCGGGCATGACCGGGTCGCCCTCGAAGTGGCAGCCGAAGAACCACAGGTCCGGGTTGATATCGAGCTCAGCGACGATTTCGCCTTTACCGTACTTGCCGCCGGTTTCGCTGATGTGAGCGATACGATCGATCATCAGCATGTTGGGGGCGGGCAGTTGCGCGTTCCCCGGGCCGAACAGTTCGCCGCGGCTGCAGGCGAGCAGGTCTTCCCGGGTGTAGGCGTTTTGTTTTGTCATGCGAGCTCCTCAATTGTCCCCACGCTTCTAAGGCTGGGCGAATCGTCCTGGCCGGCCACGCCCGGTGGGCATATGCCGGCAGCCTAGTCATAGACTGTTGCGTTGTGGTGAAAGTCACAGCGCAGTGAGTACAGTTGTACTCCGCTGGCCGCGCAATGTCACAGACCCTGCAATTTCTCCTTGTAACCCGTGTTCGTCATCAGGGCTACTGGCCTAAGGTCGCACCGGTAGCCAGCGCTGCAGAATGCGCTGCAGATCCGCACGTTTGAACGGCTTTGCCAGGTAATCGTTCATCCCGGCCGCCAGGCAGGCTTCGCGGTCGCCCTGCAGGGCATTGGCGGTCAGGGCGATGATCGGCACATCCTGGCCTTGTTGCAGCTGGCGGATCTGTCGGGTCGCTTCGTAGCCGTCCATGACGGGCAGGCGGCAGTCCATCAGGATCGCCGCATAGTCGTTCTGCGTGCAGCTCTGCACCGCCTGCTGGCCGTCTCCGACCAGGCTGACCTGATAGCCGAGGCTGCGCAGCATGGCCTCGATCACCGTCTGGTTGACCGGGTTGTCCTCCACCAGCAGCACGGCCTGGCCATCGCCTGCGTCCTGACCGAGGGGCAGGTTCTCATGGTCATGCGGCCGTTCGCTGTAGGTGCGAAATGGCAGCGGAATTTCCAGGGTGAACACCGAGCCGCTGCCCAGCTGGCTGTCTGCCCGCAGGGTGCCGCCCATGCGCTCGGCCAGGGTCCTGGCGATCGGCAGGCCGAGGCCGGTGCCGCCGTAGCGTCGGGAAATCGAGGTGTCGGCCTGCTGGAAGGCGTCGAACATGTGTTCCAGGCGTTCGCTGTCGATGCCGATGCCGCTGTCGTGGACGGCGCAGGTGAACCACAGCACCTGCTCATCCAGCGGCTGCCAGTGGGTCTCGACGCGGATGTGGCCTTCTTCGGTGAATTTCAGTGCGTTGCCGATGAGGTTGACCAGAATCTGCCGGATGCGTGTCGGGTCGCCGCGCACTTCCAGTTGCTCCAGGCCGGCCTGTTTCTCCAGCAGCAGCTGCAGGCCGCGCTGCTGGGCGCTGTGCTGGAACACCTGGATTGAGCTCTGCAGCAACTCCAGCAGGTTGAAGGGTATAGCTTCCAGCTCCAGCGCGCCGCGCTCGATGCGGGAGAAGTCGAGGATGTCGTTGATCACCTTGAGCAGGTGCTCGGTCGATTCGGTGGCCAGCGCCGCGTACTCGGCCTGTTCGTCGCTGAGGCTGGTGGTCTCGAGCAGCTGCAGCATGCCCAGCACGCCGTTCATGGGGGTGCGCAGCTCGTGGCTCATCATCGCCAGGAAGTCCGATTTGGCGCGGTTGGCCTGTTCGGATTCCTCGCGTGCCTGGATCAGCTCGGCAATCGCCTGCTGCTGTTCCTGGCCGCTCTGTTCCAGCGCACAGGCGAGGTTGTTGATGTGGCGGGCCAGGTCGGTCAGTTCGTCGTTGCCGCGTTCGACCAGCGCCGGTCGGTAGTCGCCGCTCTGGATGCGCTCCAGCGCCTGACCCATGGCGCTGAGCGGCTGAGCCAGGCGTCTGGCCAGGCGCCTGGCGAGGAGGAAGGTCAGCAGCAGGGCGACCAGCGAGAGCACGCCGGCCTTGAGCAGGATTTCCTGTTGGCGGGCATTGAAGGTGTCGTTGGACATGCCGATCACCACGCGCCCCAGGTAACCGTTGCCAAGCACCTTGCCCAGCGGCAGCTGTTCGCGGGTCTGCGAGGCGTGCAGGCGAATCGCGGCCTGGAAGACTTCCACCTGCGGGGTACTCTGCCCCTGTTCCTTGGCGCGTTCGACGTACACCAGGATGTTGTCGTCGCGATCACGGACTTCGGCGAAGCGCACGTCGGGCGTGCTCAGGGTGGAGCGCAGGAGGTTTTCCAGGATGCTCAGGTCGCCGTTGAGCACACCGTACTCGGTGGCTGGCGCCAGCTGGTTGGCGATCAGCTGGCCGGTGTGGCCCTGCTCCTGGCGCAGGTCCTGCAGGCGCGTGAACGTGAGAAAGCCCGTCAGCAACAGGGTCAGCAGCAGCGCCGGGCCAACGCTGATCAGTTGCGTGCGGGTATGAATGTTCCAGCCACGGCGTTGCCTCGAGGCCCTACCGTCCCTGGTTGGATGTGGCGCTGCCGCGTCTGAGCGTGGCGGGCAGGGCTCGGGCAAAGGCTTGCCTGTTGGCACGAATTGTCCTTGGCAACTGACGTCGATCCGGCATGTTAACGCAGCTGCCGGGCTTTACCAGTGGCAGGCGCGCGCACTCTGCGGTAATTCGCGTTTGTGCCATCTATCTGCCCGTCCGTGCTGAACTTTTGCCCTGGCCGGGTACTCTCGGCTCCGTATAATGAGCGCAGACCGCCATCACCCATGGCCTCATTCGGAAGACATATGACAGAGCTTCAACCCATTGCCGTCCTGGGTGGCGGCAGCTTCGGTACCGCCCTGGCCAATCTGCTGGCAGAGAATGGCCAGCGTGTCCTGCAGTGGATGCGTGACCCTGAACAGGCCGAGCAGATGCGCCAGAGTGGCGAGAACCCGCGCTACCTGAAGGGCGTGAAGCTGCACCCCGGGATCGAGCCGACCAGCGATCTGGCCGGCGTGCTGCAGCAGGCCGAGCTGGTGCTGGTGGCGTTGCCGTCGAGCGCATTGCGCGACGCCCTGCAGCCCGTTGCCGGGCAGTTGGCGAACAAGATGCTGATCAGCACCACCAAGGGCATCGAGGCCAAGAGCTTCAAGCTGATGAGCCAGATCCTCGAAGAGATCGCCCCGCAGGCGCGTATCGGCGTGCTGTCCGGCCCGAACCTGGCCAAGGAAGTCGCCGACCACGCACTGACCGCCACGGTGATCGCCAGCGAAGACGAGGCGCTGTGCCTGTGCGTGCAGCAGGCGCTGCATGGCCGGACCTTCCGGGTCTACGCCAGCGCCGATCGCTTCGGTGTCGAGCTGGGCGGTGCGCTGAAGAACGTCTACGCCATCATGTCCGGCATGGCCGCCGCGCTGGGCATGGGCGAGAACACCAAGAGCATGCTGATCACCCGTGCCCTGGCCGAGATGACCCGCTTTGCCGTCAAGCTCGGCGCCAACCCCATGACCTTCCTGGGGCTGGCAGGGGTCGGCGATCTCATCGTCACCTGCTCGTCACCGAAAAGCCGTAACTATCAGGTCGGCTTCGCCCTTGGCGAGGGCCTCAGCCTGCAGGAGGCGGTGGAGCGCCTGGGCGAGGTGGCCGAAGGGGTCAACACGCTCAAGGTCCTCAAGGCGCGTGCCGAGGAACTCGACGTCTACATGCCGCTGGTCGCGGGCCTGCATGCCATTCTCTTCGAGGGGCGTACGCTGGCTCAGGTGATCGAACTGTTGATGGCCGGTGAACCCAAGACCGACGTCGACTTCATTCCCACCGCAGGTTTCTAGCAGCGCTAAGTCAATCAAGGAGAGTTGAAGCATGAGCGATGAAAAACAGGAGCTTGAGCGCGAGTCGATTCTGTTGCGCATTCTATGGATGGTGATCTTCGTCATCGTCTGGCAACTGGCCGAGCTGCTGCTCGGCGCCGTGGTGCTGCTGCAACTAGGCTATCGCCTGTTCTACGGTGCACCGAACGCCAGCCTGCTGGGCTTTGGCGACAGCCTGAGCCAGTACCTGGCGCAGATCGGTCGCTTCGGCACCTTCAACAGCGACGAGAAGCCCTGGCCGTTCGCCGACTGGCCGACGCCGCGGGCGCCGGAAGGCGAGGCCGCACACAGCATTCCCCCCGCTGCGCATCCGGTGCGCGACGAGGAGCCCAAGCTGTGAGGCTGTGGCTGTTGCGACATGGCGAGGCCGAGCCTCGGGCCGCGAGCGATGCCGCTCGCGAGCTGACCGCCCATGGCCGCAACGAGGTGCTGCAGGCGGCCGCCCAGCTCGCTGGCCGGCCACTGACAGCCATCGTCGCCAGCCCTTACGTGCGCGCTCAGCAGACGGCCGAGCTGGTGCGCGAGACGCTCGGCTTCGCTGGCAAGGTGAACACCGTGCCCTGGCTGACGCCCGACAGCGACCCGCGTGACGTGCTGAAGTACCTCGACGAGCGCGAGCGAGCCGAGGTGCTGCTGGTCAGTCACCAGCCCCTGATCGGCGCGCTGGGTGGCCTGCTGGTCCATGGGCACCGCCAGGATCCATTGCCGATGCGTACCGCGAGCCTGGCCGAGCTGGAAGGCGACATCCCGGCTGCGGGGCTGATGGAGCTGCTCGCGCTGATCCATCCGCACTGATCCGCCAGGGCTGCGGACTGACGCGAGCCCTGGCGAAGTGTGTCCTGTCGAGAAACATTTCTTAACTTGCGCCTCCTGTGTCTGCGTGGAATAGTCGACCAAGCAAGTGCTTGGTTGATTCCTACAAAAACAACAAGGAGGAAGCCCTGTGGCTGATGCAATCCGTTTGCCGCTCGAGCTGTTCTACGAACGTGAAGCAAGGCACCCGAACAAACGCTACATGGTGCAGCCGCTGGGTGGCGGTCAGCTGCTGGAACTGAGCTGGGCCGATGTCGGCGACCAGGCGCGCCGGGCTGCCAGCTGGCTGCGCAGCCGGGAACTGCCGCAGGGCAGCCGCATCGCCATCATCTCCAAGAACTGCGCGCACTGGATCATCAGCGATCTGGCGATCTGGATGGCCGGCCATGTCTCCGTGCCGCTGTATCCCAACCTCACCGCCGAGTCGATGCGACAGGTGCTGGAGCACTCCGAAGCGGCGCTGGCCTTCGTCGGCAAGCTCGATGACTGGGCGGCGATGGCACCGGGCGTGCCGCAGGGCCTGCCGACCATCAGCCTGCCACTGCATGCGCCGGGCGACTTCGACTACAGCTGGGACGACCTGCAGCGCAGCACGCCGATCCAGGACGACCCCAAGCCGGCGGCCAATCAGATGGCCACCATCATCTACACCTCCGGCACCACGGGCATGCCCAAGGGGGTGATGCACAATTTCTCCAACTTCGGCTTCGCTGCCGGCCACGCCACCGCGCTGTTCGGCGTGGGCGAGGACGATCGCCTGATCTCCTATCTGCCGCTGTGTCACGTTGCCGAGCGCATGTTCGTCGAGCTGGCGTCTCTCTATGCCGGGCAGACGATCTTCTTCGCCGAGAGCCTGGACACCTTCCTCGAAGACCTCAAGCGCGCAAGGCCGACGGTGATGTTCGGCGTGCCGCGGATCTGGACCAAGTTCCAGATGGGCGTGTACGGCAAGATGCCCGCACACAAGCTCGACCGTCTGCTCAGGCTGCCGATCATCGGCCGACTGGTCGGGCGCAAGGTGCTCGCCGGGCTGGGGCTCGATGCCATCCGCTACGCGTTGTCCGGTGCGGCGCCCGTCCCCGAGGCGCTGCTCAACTGGTATCGCCGTCTGGGCATGGAAATCCAGGAGGTCTACGGCATGACCGAGAACTGCGGCTACTCGCATGTATGCCGGCCCGGCAGTTTCAAGCAGGGCTGGATCGGCCAGAACAACCCGGGCGTCGAGGTGCGCATCGCCGAGGACGGCGAGGTACAGGTGCGCAGTGGCGCCACGATGCAGGGCTACTACAAGGACCCGATCAAGACCGCCGAAGCGCTGACCGACGACGGCTTCCTGCGCACCGGTGACAAGGGCGAGCAGGACGCCGAGGGCAATCTGCGCCTGACCGGGCGGATCAAGGAAATCTTCAAGACCAGCAAGGGTAAGTATGTGGCGCCCGCGCCGATCGAGAACCGCATCGGCGAACATTCGCGCATCGAGCAGGTCTGCGTGGTCGGCGACGGGCTGCCGCAGCCCATCGCCCTGTGCGTGCTCTCCGAGATGGGGCGGCAGGAGGCGGCCAATGACAGCCGCAGCGATCTGGAGAGCAGCCTCAAGGCCCTGCTGAGCGAGGTCAACGGCCGTCTCGATCAGCATGAGCGCTTGCAGGGGCTGGTCCTGGTCAAGGAGGTCTGGGCGGTGGAGAACGGCTTCCTCACCCCGACCCTGAAGATCAAGCGGGCGGTGATCGAGGGCACCTACGGCGAGCGTTTCGCCGAGTGGCAGGAGCGCAGCGAAGCGGTGCTCTGGCACGACTGAACAGGGTGGGCCGGTTCATGCCGGCCCGGTCTCCAGTGGACGTGAGGTACTACCTGCATGGGCCTGTGGCAACGAACTCCCGATCTCGATGAACTCAACGCGACCCTGAAGAACACCGTCGGTGAAGTGCTGGGCATTCGCTTCGAGTCGTTCGACGACGCCTCCATCAGCGCCAGCATGGTGATCGACGCGCGTACCCATCAACCCTACGGCCTATTGCATGGCGGGGCATCGGTGGTACTGGCGGAAACCCTGGGTTCCACCGCCAGCTACCTGTGCATCGACAACCAGCGTTTCTACTGCGTCGGGCTGGAGGTCAACGCCAACCACCTGCGCGGCCTGCGCAGTGGCCGGGTGCATGCCGTGGCCCGCCCGGTGCACCTGGGGCGCACCACGCACGTTTGGGATATCCGCCTGAGCGGTGACGATGGCAAGCCCAGCTGCATCTCGCGCCTGACCATGGCCATCGTGCCCCTGGGGGAGCAGCCGCCGAAGGCCTGATCGCCTGTCGACGATTTGCTGCGCGTCGGCCAAACGGTGTTGAAACTCCCCTCAAGATGCGCATCTACAGCAGCTGAACCGCGCGTCTTCGGGTGATTACGCCGTCGAGATCGTGAGCAGCCTTTGCGAACCCGGCAGCGGCGCCCTTGAGCGGGTGCCGAGGTTGCAATTTCATCCAAGATTTACCCGGCCCATGGCGCTAGAGTAGGCGCCATGGACCAGATCACTCACATCCAGAGCAGTTTGCCCGGCGTTCGCCTGATCGATGCCGAGTACCGCCGCTTTGCCTTCCCCCGGCACTTCCACCTGGAGTACCACGTTGGCCTGTTGATCCAGGGGCAGCATCGCTATGCCTATCGCGGCGAGCGGCGCCAGGTCGGGGCAGGGGATGTGCTGCTGATGGCGCCGGAGGGAATCCACGATGGAGCGTGTCTGGAGGGAGAGAGCTATCGCATCCGCGTGATGGCCTTCGACCCGCACTGGCTCGACGAGGCCAGCCGGACCCTCAGCGATGGGCGCCAGGGTGCGCCCAGGCTGACCACCACCAGCCTGCGTCATCCGCTGCTGTCGCAGCATCTGCAACGTTTTCATGCGGCCATGCTCGAAGGTTCGACGCTGGCGCAGGAAAGTGCACTCTGGCAAGCACTGGCCCATCTGCTGGACATGGGCTCGACCCTGCGTGTCAGCGAGCCCGACCGGGTATTCGACAGCCGTACCTGGCAGCAGCTGCGCGAATGGCTGGAGAGTCGCCTGGACGATCCGCCTTCGCTGGAGGAAATCGCCTCGTTCTGCGCGATGAGCCCCTGGCAGGCGCTGCGGCGTTTTCGCCAGCACACCGGCCTGCCGCCGCATCAGTGGCTGACGCAGTTGCGCCTGCAGCGCGCCTTGCCGCTGGTGCTGGCGGGCGAGTCGCTCAGCGACATCGCCCTGCGCCTGGGCTTTTACGACCAGGCGCATTTCTCGCGGTTGTTCCGTCGCACCTACGGCTTGCCACCCGCGCGACTGCGTCAGCGCTGAGCCCAGCCGCCCCGATTCATCCCTTCAATCTCGTGGAGTTCACCATGCAGGAGACGTCCGTCTTGCTGTCGCTGGCTGCCGTGTTCGCGGTAGCGCTCATCAGTCCCGGCCCCGATGTGGCGCTGGTCGTGCGTACGGCGCTGCACCAGGGGCAGCGCGCCGGGTTGCTCAGCGCGCTGGGCCTGGCCTGCGGGATTCTCCTGCACGGCACCCTGGTGCTCAGCGGCGTGGCGCTGCTGCTCAGTCGCACGCAGTGGCTGTTCGACCTGCTGCAGGTCGGCGGGGCGCTGTACCTGGCCTGGCTGGGTGTCGGTGCGGTGCAGGCCTGGTGGCGCGGGGCCCCGGGCAATCGGCGCCTGGACGGCGAACTGGCGCCCTCGGTGTTCGGTCCCTGGCTGCGGGGCGTGTTCACCAACCTGGGCAACCCGAAGGCGCTGGTGTTCTTCCTCGCGCTGCTCACCAGCCTGGTGCCCGCGGACATGTCCTTGCCCGGCAAGATGGCCTGCGCGGCGCTGCTGTTCGGCCTCAGCCTGTTCTGGTTCAGCCTGCTCGGCATGACCCTGAGCCGGCCGCTGATGCGCCAGCGCCTGCTGCAGGTGGCGCCGACCATCGATTTCGTCTGCGGCCTGGTGTTCCTGCTGGTGGCGGCGAGTATCGTCGGCCGCCTGTTGTTATAGTCCTGACCATTGCGCCGCCATCAATGGCGGTTACGGTCATTGTCGTACCTGGCGGGCTGCCGGAGAATCGCGCTGGTACTGACTTCCTCGGGTTTCATGCATGCCGCAGCCGCTTTTCTTCGCTCACGCCAACGGCTTTCCGTCCGCGACCTACGGCAAGCTGTTCGCAGCCCTGGCGCCGGACTTCCAGGTTCGGCACCTGCAGCAGCACGGCCACGACCCGCGTTTCCCGGTGAATGACAACTGGTCCAATCTGGTCGACGAGCTGATCCATCACCTGCAGCGCAGCGACGAGCCGGTCTGGGGCGTGGGCCACTCGCTGGGCGGGGTGCTGCACTATCACGCCGCCTTGCTCCGTCCGGAGCTGTATCGCGGCGTGGTGATGCTCGACTCGCCAGTGCTGACGCTGGCCGATCGCATGGTGATCCGTGCGGCCAAGCGCTTTGGCTTCATCGACCGCATCACGCCCGCCGGGCGTACCCTGGGGCGGCGTGAAGCATTCGCCGACCCGGACGAGGCGCGTGACTACTTCGCCGGCAAGAGCCTGTTCCGCCGTTTCGATCCCGAATGCCTCGATGCCTATGTCAACCACGGCTTGCAGGCTGACGAGCAGGGTCTGCGCCTGCGTTTCGATCCGGCTACCGAGATCAGCATCTATCGCAGCGTGCCGCACACCTCGCCCGGGCGACCGCAGCAGCTGGCGGTGCCGCTGGCCATGGTGCGCGGCCGTCATAGCCGTGTGGTCCTGCCGCACCACGCACGCCTGCTGCGCAGCATGCCGCGGGCCGAATATCACAGCCTGCCCGGAGGGCACATGTTCCCTCTTGAGCGGCCACAGGCGACTGCCGAGCTGTTGCGCGAGTTGTTCCTGCGCTGGGCCGGCGGCCAGGAGGAGAGAGCATGAACAGCGGTTTCGAAGAAGTACGCCTGAGCCTGCCGCACATCGAACTGGCGGCGCACCTGTATGGCCCCGAGGATGGCGTGCCGGTGCTGGCCCTGCATGGCTGGCTGGACAACGCGGCGAGCTTCGCGCGCCTGGCGCCCAGGCTCGAAGGGTTGCGCATCGTCGCTCTGGACTTTGCCGGGCATGGCCATTCCGAGCACCGTGCGGCAGGTGCCGGCTACGCCCTGTGGGACTATGCCTTCGATGTGCTGCAGGTGGCCGAACAGTTCGGCTGGTCGCGCTTTTCCATTCTTGGCCATTCCATGGGCGCGATTACCGCCGTGCTGCTGGCAGCAGCCCTGCCGGAGCGGGTCGCGCGCCTGGCGCTGATCGATGGCCTGGTGCCCTATACCGGCGAGGCCGAGCAGGCCCCGGAGAAGCTCGGCGAGGCGCTGCGTGCCCGGCAACAACTCAGTGACAAGCGCAAGCCGGTGTATGCCGAGGTCTCGCGTGCCGTGGAGGCACGCATGAAGGGCGTCGGCGCGGTCAGCCGAGAGGCCGCCGAGCTGCTGGCCCAGCGTGGCCTGATGCCGGTGCCGGGTGGCTACACCTGGCGCACCGACAGCCGCCTGACCCTGCCGTCGCCATTGCGCCTGAGCTGGGCGCATGCGCAGGCCTTCGTCCGCGCGCTGCAATGCCCGGTCAGCCTGGTGCTGGCGGAGCAGGGCATGATGGGCGCGCAACCTGCGGTCAGGGCCTTGCTTCAGGACCTGCCGTTCGAGGTGCACACGCTGCCGGGCGGTCACCACCTGCACCTCGACGACGAACGGGGGGCGCAACTCGTAGCGGATTGTTTCAATCCATTCCTGCGCGTGCCTTGACTTGCCGGCGGCTCCTGGGGAAAGGTGTGGCGGTCTGCCATGGAGGATCGCATGATCGACTCTTTCGAAGTCGCCACTCATTGTTCAGCAAGACCGTCTACCGTTTTCCCTCAGAGGATGTTCACTCGATGAGGGGAGGCATGAAGCTGTTCTCTGCGCTGTTTGTCAGCGTCTTCAGCGGCGCGCTGCTCGCCGCCGCTGCCGATGTGTCCGGTAGCCGTGACCTCGAGGCGTTGCCGCGCTTTCCTGCAAGCCACATCGTGGCCTTCGCGCAGGAGCCCGCGGCCGAGCGCATCTATCCGCAGGGCTCGGTCCGGCGCATCAGCGGACGCCTGCGCTACGAGCGCGAAATCCTGGCGCAGGGCCGGCATCAGGCCGTGACCTACGAGCTGCCGGGCACCCACAGCGCCGACCAGGTCTTCAGCGCATCGCGCGAGGCTCTGCTGAAGCAGGGCGCCGAGCTGCTGTACTGGTGCCAGGGGCGTGAGTGTGGCTCCAGCAGCCTGTGGGCCAATGCGGTGTTCGGCAATTCCACCCTGTACGGTTCGGATGACCAGCAGGCCTATGCCCTGTTGCGCCTGGCCGAGCCGAATCACGAAAGCCTGCTGGCGCTGTACAGCATCACCCGCGGTAACCGTCGGGCCTACCTGCATGCCGAGCAGCTGGATGCCGATGCGCCGCTGGGTGCCTTGCTGCCGACGCCTGCGACCCTGTTGCGGCAACTGCGCAGCGATGGGCAACTGCAGTTGCCGGTGGATGCCAAGGCCGACAGCGCCTGGGTCGAGGTGCTGGCGCGCAGCCTGAATCTGGACAGCACTCTGCGCGTCAGCCTGTCCGGCGGCCAGGCGCCGGCCTGGCGCGAAGCGTTGATGGCGCAGCGTGTGCGCGAGGCCAGGCTCGAACTGGGCGAGGACGAAGGCGATGCGCTGAATGTGCGGCTGCTGCGTTAAGCAGGGGCGTACCGGGGGAAGTTTGCAGAGCGCCCATCTCGGGCGCTTTGTCGTTTCGTCGAATGGAGTTTCGATTGATGGCCACTAATGATCGTCTGCTGGTGCAGATTCTGCTGCTCGGTTTGCTGGCGGCCAGCCTGTGGGTGCTGGCGCCATTCTGGTCGGCGCTGTTCTGGGCGGCGGTGCTGGCGTTCGCCAGTTGGCCGCTGATGCGTCTGCTGACGCAACTGCTGAACGGCCGCATGTCGCTGGCCGCCGGGATTCTCACCGGGGTCTGGGTGGTGCTGGTGGCCGTGCCGCTGGTCTGGCTGGGGTTCAACCTTGCCGATCACATCAAGGACGCCAATGCACTGGTCAAGGACCTGCAGGTCGAAGGCCTGCCGCCACCGCCGACCTGGCTGGAGGCGATACCGCTGGTGGGCGGGCGCCTGGTGGAGATGTGGCACACCATCGACCAGCAGGGCGCGGCGTTCTTCGACACCGTGCGACCCTACCTGGGCCAGGTGGGCAACTGGCTGGTGGCGCGCAGTGCGAAAATCGGCGGCGGCATGGTCGAGCTGGCGCTGAGCCTGGTGCTGGTGTTCTTCTTCTACCGTGACGGCCCGCGCCTGGCCGTGTTCGTGCACAGCCTGCTGGAGCGCCTGATCGGTGACCGCGCCGATCACTACCTGGAGCTGGTCGCCGGCACGGTGCAGCGCGTGGTCAATGGGGTGATCGGCACGGCAGCGGCGCAGGCGGTGCTGGCCTATATCGGTTTCGTCATCGCCGGGGTGCCGGGTGCGCTGGTGCTGGGGCTGCTCACCTTCGCCTTCAGTTTCATCATGATCCCGCCGCTGATCTGGGGGCCGGCCGTGGCCTGGCTGGTCTGGCAGGGGGAGATCGGCATGGCGATCTTCCTCGGGGTCTGGGGTTTCTTCGTCATCAGCGGCGTGGACAACATTCTCAAACCCTACCTGATCAGCCGCGGCGGCAACCTGCCGCTGGTGGTGGTGCTGCTCGGGGTGTTCGGCGGCATTCTCGCTTTCGGCTTCATGGGGCTGTTCCTCGGCCCGACCCTGCTGGCCGTGGCCTACAGCCTGCTCAGCGACTGGGTGGCGGACCGGGCGCCGCCTGCCGAGAACCTGGTGGACAAGCCGCAGGCGGACGAGGAGACGCGCGGTTGATCGTCAGCCGCGCTCGCTTTCGTACTTGTCCAGGGTGTCGCGCGCGATCTGCCGGCCGAGCATGATCAGCTCCGGCGCCTTGTAGAACTCGAAGAAGCGGCACACGCGCTTGGGCACGTTGATCAGGATGTCCGGCGGGTAACCGGCGATCTTGTACTGCGCCAGCGAGGTCTGCATCACCTCGAAGCTCTGGTTGACCAGCTCCAGCAGCGAGGCGGGCCCGCTGAACTCCGCCACGTGCGAACCGCTGGCGGATTTCGGCGCCGCTTCGTCATCGTCATGAATCGGTGCCGCGGCCGGGCTGATGTCATCGGCCTGCTGCTGCCCCTCGGCCAGCAGCAGGACTTCATCCTCGCTCTTGCGTCGGAAGCTGGGCAGGCGCGAGCCCAGGCTGCTCATCATCTGGTCGATGCGCCCCTTGAGGGCGGCCGGCCGTTCGATCACCGGCAGCTGGTAATGGGTATGGTTGGTGGCATTGAGGTTGACCGCGATGATCAGGTCGCAGTGGCTGGAGACCACCGGCACGATCGGCAAGGGGTTGAGCAGGCCGCCATCGACCAGCATGCGCTTGCCCTGGACCACCGGGGTGAACAGGCTGGGAATCGCCGCCGAGGCGCGCATGGCCTGGTGCAGGCAGCCTTCTTGGAACCAGATTTCCTGCTGGTTGGTCAGGTCGGTGGCGACGGCGGTGAAGGGGATGTCGAGGTTCTCGATGTCCACCTCGCCGACGATCTCCTGGATGCGTCCGAACACCCGTTCGCCGCGTATCGCACCGAGGCGGAAGCTGACGTCGAGCAGGCGCAGCACGTCCAGGTAGTCCAGGCTCTCCGTCCACTCGCGGTATTCGCGCAACTTGCCGGCGGCGAAGATGCCGCCGACCACTGCGCCCATCGAGCAGCCCGCGATGCAGCCGATTTCGTAACCGCGTGCCTGCAGCTCCTCGATCACGCCAATGTGCGCATAGCCACGCGCTCCCCCCGAGCCCAGTACCAGCGCCACTTTCTTGCTCATGTGAAAAATCCCCCATCCAAGCCACGACCTTACTCGCGCGATGACGCTGCGCCAAGGCGGTCTTTGCTAGAATCCGTCGCCAGTCGTCGCAGTGAGAGAGAAGCATGAGCGAACCCATTCGTTTGACCCAGTACAGCCACGGTGCCGGTTGCGGCTGCAAGATCGCGCCCAAGGTGCTCGAGGTGATTCTTGCCGGCAGTGGCGCACAGAATCTCGACCCCAAGCTGTGGGTGGGCAATGCATCGCGCGACGATGCCGCGGTGTATGCCATCGATGAGGAGCGCGGAGTGGTGTCGACCACCGACTTCTTCATGCCGATCGTCGATGATCCGTTCGACTTCGGCCGTATCGCCGCGACCAACGCCATCAGCGACATCTACGCCATGGGCGGGGACCCGCTGATGGCGATCGCCATCCTCGGCTGGCCGGTCAACGTACTGGCGCCCGAAGTCGCCCGCGAGGTGATCCGTGGCGGCCGCGCGGTCTGCGATGAAGCCGGAATCGCACTGGCCGGCGGCCATTCCATCGATGCCCCCGAGCCGATCTTCGGCCTCGCCGTCACCGGGCTGGTGAGCAAGGGCAACATGAAGCGCAATGACACCGCGACGGTCGGCTGCAAGCTGTACCTCACCAAGCCACTGGGCATCGGTATCCTCACCACGGCCGAGAAGAAGGCCAAGCTGCGCGACGCCGATATCGGCCTGGCGCGTGACTGGATGTGCACGCTGAACAAGCCTGGCAGCCGTTTCGGCAAGCTGGAAGGCGTGCGGGCGATGACCGATGTCACCGGCTTCGGCCTGCTTGGCCACCTGGTAGAGATGGCGGACGGCAGCCACCTCAGCGCGCGCATCGAGTTCGCCCGCGTGCCGCGGCTGGAGAGCGCGGAATACTACCTGCAGGAAGGTTGCGTGCCGGGCGGCACCCTGCGCAACTTCGACAGCTACGGCGAGCGGATCGCACCACTGCCCGAGCTGAGCAAGCTGCTGCTGTGCGATCCGCAGACCAGCGGTGGGCTGCTGGTGGCCGTGGCGCTGGAGGGCGAGGCGCAGTTCCTCGCCGTCGCCGCCGAACTGGGGCTGGACCTGGCGCCGATCGGCGAGATGGTCGAGCGACAGCGTTACGCGGTCGAGGTGCTGTAATGCGTGACAACTGCACCGATTACCGCGACATCTTCCTGCACGACCGGCCGATGATGGATGCCCGTGCGCCGGTCGAATTTCACAAGGGCGCCTTCCCGGGTGTGATCAACCTGCCGCTGATGAACGATGTGGAGCGGCAGAAGGTCGGCACCTGCTACAAGCAGCACGGCCAGCAGGCCGCCATCGAGCTGGGTCACCAGCTGGTCAGCGGGCGCAGCAAGGACGAACGCATCGAGGCCTGGGCCCGCTTCGCCAAGGCCAACCCCGAAGGTTACCTGTACTGCTTTCGCGGCGGCCTGCGTTCGCAGATCGTCCAGCAATGGCTGAAGAGCGAGGCCGGCATCGACTATCCGCGCGTGGTCGGCGGTTACAAGGCGATGCGCAACTACCTCCTGCACATCACCGAACAGGCCGTGGAAGAGTGCGATTTCGTCCTCGTGGGCGGCATGACCGGTACCGGCAAGACCGAGGTGATCAGCCAGTTGGGCAACAGCCTCGACCTGGAGGCACATGCCAATCACCGCGGCTCCAGCTTCGGCAAGCGCGCCAGCGGCCAGCCGGCGCAGATCGACTTCGAGAACGCCCTGGCCATCGATCTGCTCAAGCGCCAGGCGACTGGCCAGCGCCAGTTCGTGCTGGAGGACGAGGCACGCCTGATCGGTCGTTGCTCCTTGCCGCTGTCGCTGCACCAGGCCATGCAGAACTACCCCCTGGTGTGGCTGGAAGACAGCCTGGAGAACCGCATCGAGCGCATCCTGCAGGCCTATGTCGTCGAACTGTGCGCCGAGTTCGTCGCGGTGCAGGGGGCGGAGGAGGGATTTCCCGCATTCGCCGCGCGGCTGCGCGAGAGCCTGGCCAACATCACCCGGCGCCTGGGCGGCGAGCGTTATCAGCGCCTGGCCGCGATCATGGAGCAGGCGTTGCACGAGCAGCAGAACGATGGCGTGGTCGACAGCCATCGCGGTTGGATCGAAGCTTTGCTGGTTGAGTACTACGATCCTATGTATGTGTTCCAACGTGAAAGCAAGTCCGGGCGCATCGAGTTCGCGGGCGAGCAGCAGGCAGTGGTGGAGTACCTGCGCAGTCGCAGCGAACGCTGAACCGGGCACTTTCGCCCGGCCTTAGCGTCATAGACTGGGCCAATCCGTAGTCATGTCCGTTCGAGGAGTGTGGTTGATGAAACACTGGATCTGTTTGCCGCTGCTCGCGGTAGCGTTGACCGGCTGTGCCGGCAAGACGGTTTACCGCGATACCTGCGCCAACCAGCTGGATGCCGCCTGGAAGGAGCTGAGCATCGCCGAGGCCGAAGGCTTCGCCGGCACCGTGAGCTATTCCAAGGCGTTGTCGCTGCTGACGGCTGCCAAGACCCAGCAGCAGTTCGAGGCCTACGAAGGCTGTACCAGCAAGGCCGAGCGCGCGCGCTTCTACATCCGCGAATCGCGAGCGGGGCGCTGATGCAGCTCGACTTCTCTGCCCTGAGCCCTCTGGATGCCTATCGCTGGCTGGCGTCCAGCGTCACGCCGCGCCCCATCGCCTGGGTGTCGAGTCGTTCGCCCGAGGGCGTCGCCAACCTGGCGCCGTTCAGTTTCTTCCAGGTGATCAGCGACAATCCACCCACGCTGCTGGTCAACGTCAACACCCGTGACGACGGCAGTCTCAAGGACACGCTGCGCAACGCCCAGGCCAGTGGCGAACTGGCGATTCAGCTGGTGAGCTTCGCGCAGGCCGAAGCCATGAATGCCAGCGCCGCGGTGTTGCCCCACGAGGTCAGCGAGTTCGAGCATTGCGCCATCGCTAGCGTGCCCTGCGAGCGCATCGACGTGCCCCGTGTCGTCGGCGCCCCGGTGACCTTCGAGTGCCGCGTCGCGCAGATCCAGCCGTACCCCGCGCAGCAGCCCAACAGTCACCTGATCTTCGCCGAAGTGCTGCTGGCCCATATCGACGACGCGCTGCTGACCGAGCAGGGCCGTCTCGACCCGCTGCAGCTCGATCTGGTCGGTCGCCTCGGCGGCAGCGCCTATTGCCGCACGCGCGATGTCTTCAACATGCAACGCCCTTGAATTCGTTCTGAAAACGACCTCCAGTTAACTGTTCCGGCCATCCTGCCGCCTGCTGGCTTGTCGCCAGCAGGGCGGTGCTCCTATGTTTCAGGATTCTGGGCTGGCTGCAGTAGGCAGGGGGATGTCATGGGTAGCTCATTGACCAAGCGGCTGGCCAGCTTGAGTACGGCCAGCAAACTGATGCTGGGCTTCGCCCTGGTGCTGCTGTTGACCGCGCTGGTGGCCGCCACCGGCCTGCTGGCGTTGCGCGAGGTCAGCGCCGGCGCCGAGCTGCAGCAGCGCATGAGCGCTCTCGGTGAACAGGTGCTGCGCATGCGCCAGAGCGAGCAGGCCTTCGCCCTGGCCGGCGACAGTCAGCATGCAGAACGGCTCGAGGAGCAGGCCGATGCCATCCTCCAGGCCAGCCAGGCGCTGCAGGGCGAGCTGGACAGCGACAGCGCGGCGATCCTGGCGCAGGTCGAGCCGGCCCTGGCCGACTACCGCACGGCCTTCGCGCGCTATGTCGAACTGACCGACAACATGCAGCTGTCCTTGCAGGCTGCCGACTGGCTGGTGGTCGCTGCGGCCAACAGCCTGGACCTGCTGCAGGAGGGGCTGTCCGAGGATGGCGTCGACCTGCTGAAAAGCTCCCAGGGCGAGCGGGGCGGCGACTCGGTGCTGCAGGCGGGGCAGGTCGGCAAGATCCACCAGCTGCTGCTGCAGGCGTTGGATCAGGCGCGCCAGCGTCTGGAAGCCAGCCGCCGTGCGGACACCACCGAACAGGCGGAGATCGCCCAGGCGGGCGAGGCGCAGGCCCTGGCGGCAGAGCTGCGCGATGCGCTCGACGACCCCGGCTACTCCGCCGTGCTCGGTGAGGTGGTGGTCAACGTCGACTCGTTCAACGAACGCCTGCAGGAGTACGCCAGCCAGTTGCAGCAGCAGAAGGCGGTCTACGCCCAGCTCGTCGCCCAGGTCGAACTGTTGCTGCAGCGTGTCGATCAGGCACTGCAGGCGCAGCAGCAGGCCATGCAGGCGGAGCGCAAGGCCAGCAGTGGCCTGATCGTGGTGGCTGCGGCGCTGGCGCTGCTCTTCGGCCTTGCGGCGGCGATCATCATCAGCCTGGTCATCGTCAGGCCGCTCAAGCGCGTCATCGCGCTGGCCGAGTCGGTCGCCGGCGGTGACCTGAGCGTGCACCTCGAACAGGACCGCCGCGATGAGATCGGCCAGCTGCTCGCCGCCATGCAGCGCATGGCCGGCAACCTGCGCGACATGGTTGGCCGCCTGCAGGGTGGCGTGGCGCAGATTTCCAACTCGGCTCAGTCGCTTTCGGCGACCGCCGAGCAGACCCGCCAGGGCGTCAACGGGCAGAAACTGGAGACCGATCAGGTGGCCACGGCCATGAGCGAGATGACCGCCACCGTGCACGAAGTGGCGCGCAACGCCGAGGCGGCAGCCGCTTCGACGGAGCAGGCCGACCAGCGCGTGGGCAATGGCAGCCAGGTGGTTCGCCAGACCCTGCAGCGCATCGAACAGCTGGCCCGGGCGATGGACACCACGACCGCCAGCATCCAGCGCCTGAGCCAGGATACCCAGCGTATCGACGCCGTGCTGGAGGTGATCAAGAGCGTCGCGGAGCAGACCAACCTGCTTGCCCTCAATGCCGCCATCGAGGCGGCCCGTGCGGGCGAGCAGGGCCGCGGCTTCGCGGTGGTCGCCGACGAGGTGCGGGCGCTGGCCAAGCGTACCCAGCAATCGACGGCGGAGATCGAGTCGCTGATCTCCGCCTTGCGCGAGGGCAGCCGGCGTGCGGTGGCGGACATGGAGCAGAGCGCCGGGCTGGTGGAGAAGACCGTCGACGACGCCAGCCAGACCGAAGTCGCCCTGGTGGCCATTGCCGAGGCGGTGACGCTGATTTCCGAGATGAACCAGCAGATCGCCGCGGCGGCCGAGCAGCAGACGGCCGTCGCCGAAGAGATCAACCGCAGCGTCACCTCGATCCGCGACATCGCCGATCAGTCGGCCACGGCGATGGACGAGACGGCGGCGTCCAGCATTCAGCTGGCCGAACTGGGGCGCGAACTGCAGGGCATGGCGGGGCACTTCCGCCTGTGAGGCCGCGCTGTTCGCCTGCGGCGCACTTTGGACGGCCATTCACAGTTTCGTGAGCAAAGGTTACATGGCGCTTTGCCCCGGCCGAGTGGCCCAGTAGCATCGGCAGTCCGTACAAGGAGCAAACGATGCGAACCAAACTGGATGCCTGCCTCGACTCGGTCAATCAGGTGGTACTGGGCAAAGAGGCGCAGGTGCGTCTGGCGCTGACCTGTCTGCTGGCGCGTGGTCACCTGCTGATCGAGGACCTGCCCGGCATGGGCAAGACCACCCTCAGCCATGCCCTGGCACGGGTGCTGGGGCTGAGTTTCCAGCGCATCCAGTTCACTTCCGACCTGTTGCCGGGCGACATTCTCGGCACCTCCGTGTTCGACAAGGACACCGGGCAGTTCGTGTTTCACCAGGGGCCGATCTTTGCCGAGCTGGTGCTGGCGGACGAGATCAACCGCGCCACGCCGAAGAGCCAGAGCGCATTGCTCGAAGCCATGGAGGAAGGGCAGGTCACCATCGAGGGGGCGACCCGGCCGTTGCCCGAGCCGTTCTTCGTCATCGCCACGCAGAACCCGGTCAGCAGCGGCGGCACCTTCGCGCTGCCCGAATCCCAGCTCGACCGTTTCCTCATGCGCCTGTCGCTCGGCTATCCGGCCCAGGCGGCAGAGCGCGCGCTGCTGCTTGGCGATGCGCGGCGCGACATCCTGCCCAAGCTCGAGCCGCTGCTCGACCATGCCGAACTGGCGCGCCTGCAGGCCGAGGTGCCGAAGATTCGCGCCAGCGATGCCCTGATCGACTACGTACTGCGCCTGGTGGAGGCTACCCGCAGCCAGCCGCAGTTCGCCTGGGGCCTGTCGCCCCGTGCCAGCCTGGCGCTGCTGGCTGCGGCCAGGGCCTGGGCGCTGCTCGCCGAGCGGGATTACGTGATTCCCGAGGACGTGCAGGCGGTGTTGCCCGCTGTGGTCGGTCACCGCCTGCGCGAACGCGCCGATCCGGCCGGCCATGGCGGCGGCAGCCTGGTGCAGTGGCTGCTGCGCGAAGTTCCGGCGCTCTGATGCGCACGGCGCTGAGGCCCCTCTGGGCACGCTGGCTGGCTCGACGCATCCCGCCTGCGGCCAGCGTTCGCCTCAATCAGCGGCGCATCTTCATCGTGCCGAGTCGGGTCGGGGCGGCCTTCGCCGTCGCCCTGGTGCTGATGCTGCTGGTCGCCATCAACTACCAGAACAGCCTGGCGTATGGCCTGACGTTCCTGCTGATGGCGGTGTTCGTCGTCGCCATCCTGCACACCTATCGCAATCTTGCCGGGCTGGTGCTGAAGGCGGGCGGCGGCGGGGCGGTGTTCGTGGGTGAGCAGGCCGTCTTTCGCGTGCGCCTGGAGAGTCGCGGGCGTGAGCACCAGGCCGTGGCCCTGGGCTGGCCACCGGCCGAGCTGGTGCTGCGTGATGTGCCGCGCGAAGGCCAGTGCGAGGTGGAGGTGAGCCTGCCGGCGCGGCGACGTGGCTGGTTGCGGCCCGGTCGTCTGCGGGTCGAGAGCCGCTTCCCGCTGGGCTTGCTGGTGGCGTGGAGCTGGGTCGACCTGGACCAGGCGGTACTGGTCTATCCGCGCCCGCTGGAAGGCGATCTGCCCGTGTCCGCCGGTCTCGGCGAGGACGACGACGAAGGCATGCGGGCGCGTGGCCAGGGTGCCGATGACTTCCAGGGGCTGCGTGACTACCAGCCGGGCGACTCCAAGCGGCGGCTGGACTGGAAGGCCTATTCGCGCGGCCAGGGGCTGCTGGTCAAGGACTTCGCCATGCTCAGTGGGCGGGACCTGTGGCTCGACTACGAGAGCCTGGCTGGCGACAGCGAAATGCGTCTGTCACTGCTGTGCCACTGGGTGCTGCAGTTCTCCGCGCGGCAGCAGCCCTTCGGCCTGCAGTTGCCGGGCACGTCGATCGCTGCGGACGTTGGCGAGGCGCATCGCGATGCCTGCCTGCGCGCCCTGGCGCTGTTCGGGCAACATCCATGAGTCGGCAGCCAGGCATTCCGCGCATTGCCCTGACCTGGTTGCTGGTGGCGCAGGCGCTGGTGATCGTGCCGCACCTGATGCATCTGCCCATGTGGATGATCGCCCTGTGGCTGGGCGCTGCGAGCTGGCGGGTGCAGATCTTCCGCATGCGTGCGCGCTATCCCGGTGGCTGGGTCAAGGGCGGCCTGGTGCTGCTGGTCCTGATCGGCATCCTGTTCTCGCGGGGGACCCTGGTCGGGCTGGATGCCGCCGTGGTGCTGCTGATCGCCACCTTCATCCTCAAGCTGCTGGAGATGCGCACGCGGCGTGACGCGCTGCTGCTGGTCTTCCTTGGCTTCTTCTGCGTGGTCACTGCCTACCTGTTCGAGGATGGCATCGTCGCCGCGCTCTACAGCCTGCTGCCGGTCACGGCGCTGCTGGCTGCCCTGGTCGGTCTGCAGCAGAGCGGCTTTGCCGAGCGGCCCTGGCCCACCCTGCGTCTTGCCGGCGGCCTGCTGCTGCAGGCGTTGCCGCTGATGCTGCTGCTGTTCGTGTTCTTTCCGCGCATGGGGCCGCTGTGGTCGTTGCCGATGCCCAGCGACAAGGGCCGGACCGGCCTCTCCGACAGCATGGAACCAGCCGATATCGCCGAGCTCAGCCGCTCCTCGGAGCTGGCGTTTCGCGCCAGTTTCGAAGGCGCCGTGCCGCCCCGCAACCAGCTGTACTGGCGGGCACTGACGCTGGACCGATTCGATGGTCGGCGCTGGTCGCAATCGAGCCTGGCGCAGCTGCCCAGGGCGCCGCAGTGGAGCAAGGCCGGGCAACCGCTGGATTACAGCATCATCATGCAACCCAGCGGCAAACCCTGGCTGTTCGCGCTCGATGTCGGCGAGGTCGCCCAGGATGGCACGCGCATGATGAGCGACTTCCGCTGGCAGAACCGACGCCCCGTGGACCGCAGCCTGCTCTACCAGGTGCGTTCCTGGCCGCAGGCCCTGCGCGAGGCCGATGCGCAACCCTCGACGCTGCGCCATGCCCTGCAGCTGCCGGCGCAGGGCGATCCGCGCAGTCGCGCCTGGGCCGCCCAACTGCAGCGCCAGTACCCGCAGGCCGATGCGCTGGTGGACGCGCTGTTGCGGCATTTCAATCGTGAGCCGTTCGCCTACACCCTGCGTCCGCAAACGCTGGGTCAGAACAGCGTCGACGAATTCCTGTTCGACACCCGCAGTGGCTTCTGTGCCCACTACGCCGGGGCCATGACCTTCGTCCTGCGTGCCGCCGGCATCCCGGCGCGCGTGGTGACCGGCTACCAGGGTGGAGAGCTAAACCCCTCGGGCAACTACATTCAGGTTCGCCAGTTCGATGCCCATGCCTGGGTCGAGTACTGGCAACCCGGGACCGGCTGGCGCAGCGTCGACCCGACCTTCCAGGTCGCTCCCGAGCGCATCGAACAGGGCCTGCAGGAGGCGTTGAGCGAAGAGGACGGTTTTCTCGACGACCAACCCTTCTCGCCGCTGCGTTACCGGGAACTGGCCTGGCTCAACCAGTTGCGCCTGAGCTGGGAGCGTCTCAACTACGGTTGGCAGCGCTGGGTGCTGGGTTATCAGGGGGAGCAACAGCTCAGCCTGCTGCAGAGCTGGTTCGGCAGTCTCGACTGGCAGCGTCTCGCCCTGGCGCTGGTCGGGGGTGGTGCGGCGCTGCTCGGCCTGCTGGCGCTGTGGCTGCTCAAGCCCTGGCAGCAGCGGCGTGACCCTCTGCGTCAGGTGCTGCGACGGTTCGAGCGTCTGCTGGCGCGGCATGGCGTGCATCGGCAGGCCGGCGAGGGCATGCGTGCCTTCGCCCGGCGCGCCAGCCAGGAACTGCCGGCGCAGGCGGCGCAGATCCAGGCGTTCGCCGCGTGTTTCGAGCGCCAGCAGTACGCCGGCCAGGCCGTGGCGCCGGCCGCGCTGCGTCAGGCGCTGGGTGAGTTGCGCCAGGCGTTGCCCTGGCGCTGGCTGAATTAGGATTTTTCGGGCGCGACGGGTTTGTTGGTCGTCACCCTGAGCGTCAAGGAGTAGCGAGCATGAGCGATCTGATCGAGCGTAGCCTGCAGCGTGTGCTGGCCTTGCAGGTACGGCTTTATGCCTGCCAGGCCCGCCTGGGCGGATTCACCGACGCCGAGGCGTTGCACGACCTGCGCATCACCTTGCGCCAGCTGCGCAGCCTGCTGCGCCCCATGCGCGGCCTGACGACGGTGGATGTCCTGGAGCAGGCCGCCGCGGTACTCGGCCGGCTGACCGGTCCCTTGCGTGATCGCGAGGTGTTGATGGCCGAACTCGAACGCATGGGCCTGAGCTGCTTGCTCGCCTTTGACCAGGAGGCGCATGCCAGGGCTTTTGCGGCAGTGGCCAGCAGTCGTGAACTGGCCGAACTGATCGCCTTGCTCGACAGCTGGCCGGTTGCCTGGCGCGAGGCAGCACGGCGTGGCCAGCTGCGTAGCGCCAGCAAACGCATCCAGCGTCGCCTGCGGCGTCAGCAGGTGCAGCTGGCGCAGGCCCTGCGTGATCCTGCGCACGACCGCCATCGCTTGCGCCTGCTGATCAAGCGGGTGCGCTACGCGGGCGAGACCTATCCCTTGCAGAGCGGCCTGGACAGGGCGGCGCTGGCGCGGCTCAAGCGCGCCCAGAGCGCGTTGGGCGACTGGCACGACCACCTGCAGTGGCTGGCGCAGAGCGAGGTGATCGAGGCGCTGCATCCTTGCCGGGAGGCCTGGCTGCAGGGGCAGCTGGCTGCCGAGGAACGTGCGGACGGCGCCCTGATCGCGTTGTTCGGCGACTTTCCCCTGAGCAAATGAGGCGACATTTTCGCCGGCAATATGACCGAATCGGCATCTTGCCGGCCTATCTTCCAGGCTGCGCCATCCCCTAAGATCATCGCCCTTGATGACGCGCGAGGTCCGTATGACGCTTTTGCAATTGCTCGACGCGGTGCGCCGCGATCCCGATGCCGTGGTGATACCAGCCGAATGGGGCCAGGGGCGTGCCAGTTTCGGTGGCCTGATCGCCGCCCTGGCGTTCGAGGCCATGCGTGCCAAGGTCCCGCAAGGGCGCCCGGTGCGTTCGCTGGCGATCACCTTCGTCGGCCCCGTCGCCCCGCACGTGCCGGTGAGCTTCCAGGCGGAAGTGCTGCGCGAGGGCAAGGCCGTCAGCCAGATGTTCCTGCGCGCGGTCCAGGATGGCCAGGTGGTGACGGTGGTGCAGGGCAGCTTTGGTGCGTCGCGTGCCTCCGCGGTCGACGTGGCGGCGCTGGCAGCCCCGGAAATCACGCCGGTCGAGCAGTGCCAGGAGTTGCCTTACGTGCCGGGCGTGACGCCGGAGTTCACCCGTTACCTGGCCATGCGCTGGGGCATTGGCGGCATGCCGTTCAGCAACAATCCTTCGCGGCAGATGGGCGGCTGGGTGCGCCTGCGCGGCGAGCAGGCGGCCCAGCCGCTGGACGAGGCCTACCTGCTGGCGCTGGTCGACGCCTGGCCGCCGGCGGTGCTGCCACACCTGAGCAGCCCGGCGCCCGGTAGCTCGCTGACCTGGACGATCGAGTTCGTCCAGCCTTTGCAGGCGCTGACTACCGAGCAGTGGTGCCTGTACCGCGCCGAGATCGAGCATGCACGCGATGGCTATGGGCATGTCGCCGCAGCCATGTGGAGCCCGGCGGGCGACCTGCTGGCGCTGAGCCGGCAGACGGTGACGGTGTTCGGCTGAGCGGCCTCAGTCGGCGGCCTGGGCGGTGCGGTTACGGCCCTCCGCCTTGGCCCGGTACAGCGCGCTGTCGGCGCGCGCGAGCACGCCTTCCAGGGGCTCCGCCGGGCGGCGCTCGGCCAGGCCGATGCTCAGCGTGATGCCCAGTTGCTGGCCGTCGGCGCCGTTCAGCGCCAGGGCCTCGGCACTCAGGCGCAGACGCTCGGCCACCTGCAGGGCATCGCAACGGTCGGTCTGGGTCAGCAGGGCGGCGAACTCCTCGCCGCCGAGACGGCCGATGATGTCCACTTCACGCAGTACCTGGCGCAGCAACTCGCCCAGGCGGGCGAGGACCTCGTCGCCGCTCTGGTGGCCGTGGTTATCGTTGATCGCCTTGAAATGGTCGATGTCGAGCATCAGCAGGGTGCAGGGCTGGTCGAAGCGTTCGGCGCTCTTGAACAGCTCGCCGGCGCGCTGCAGGAACGCGTGGCGGTTGTTCAGACCGGTGAGCGCATCGGTGGTGGCCAGCACCAGCAGCTCCTGTTCCATCTGCTTGCGCAGGCTGATGTCGTAGCTCCAGATCAGCAGCGCAGGCCTGCCGTGATACTCCAGCACGCGTCCCGAGACCACGCCCCAGTAGGGTTCGGTTCCGGCCAGCTGGGTCTCCCAGCCGTCCAGACGCTGGCGGGCCTGCAAGGCCTCGCTGAAGTGCAGGGCCTCGCGGGCGTTGCTGAACAGGCGACTCAGCGAGAAGTCGCTGCTGGCATCGAGTTCCAGGCGCTGGCGCAGCCGCTGGTTGACGAAATGCACCTGCTTGCCGTCGTCGCTGATCAGCGCCACGTCACTGGGGCTGGCGTCGAGGATCTGCCGCAGCAGCGCCTGGCCCTCGCTGAGCTCGGCGGTGCGTTCGCTGACGCGTTGTTCCAGGTGCTGGTTCAGCTCGGCCAGGTTGTGCGACAGCATGCGCGCCTTGCGGTAGTCGCTGACCAGGCGCGACACCAGCAGGGCGCCGCCGAGCAGAAGACCGAGCAGTGTCCAGCCCAGGCCGATGAAGCAGCGGTGCAGGAGCTGGCGCTTGGCGTCGATCTTGTTGGCCAGGGAAATCTTGCTGGCCACCATCACCTCGTGCATCGGCTTGAGCAGCTGCGGCAGGCGTTGATGGATTTCTTCGGCCAGTTGCCGGACACCCTGCGGGTCACCCCAGCGCGCGCGTGCATCCCAGTCGCGGCTCAGGCCGATGATCTGGTCGAGCGTGCCCTGGGTGATCGACTGCGACTCGGGCAGGAAGTCGAACAGATGGTGGCGTTCCAATGACTGGGTCAGGCTGCGCAGCACCTGGATGCGCACCACCAGATCGTCGCTGTCCAGCTCGCCCTTGCGCAGGCTGTGCGCCGCGTCGAGCAAGTGGTTCATCTCGTTGTCGATCTGGTACGCCTGCCAGAGCTCGTTGTGCAGCGTCGGCAGGGCGAGTTGGCGTGCCTGCTCCTGCACCAGCCAGAGCGAGCCGAGCGTGACCAGCGCCATGGCCAGCACCAGGGTGATCAGGGCGGACAGTTTCAGGCGGTGACGGGAGGGCGAAACGGGGGGCGTTGCAATCGAACTCATTCGACGTGAATCTCGCTGAGCTGCCAGATGGAGCGGTTGTAGAACACCTGTTGGTGCAGTTCGGGGTAGTCGTCGAGCGGATAGATGAGGTACAGCGGCCCGTGGTCGCGGATGGAGAGGAACTGGCCGTCGCGCTGGTAGGCGATCAACGGCTGGTAGCGCCGGATGTCGACCGCCGGGATCACCACCGAATAGTGATTGAGCGAGCGGGTGTACACCGGCCTGTCGTGCGTTTCTTCATCCATGGATTGCAGCAGCCACGGCAGGGACACGCCCACCCACACCTGTTCCTTGCCCGTGGCGTCACGCAGGCGGATCGTGCTTTGCGGGAAACGCTGCAACTGGTGCAGGGTGAAACTCTGCTGGCGGCCGTCGGCCAGGTACAGGCGCAGCGCCGTCCGGTCCTGCGGATAGGGAACAGGCTCTGCCTTGACCGCGGTCAGACAGAAAAACGTCACGCAATACATGACAATAAAATGTCGTGACATCGACATACGGCTGCCATCGGTCAATATATTGTCGATGCTATCGTGGTTTAGCCTGGGCGCCTGAATTGGCCCGACGAACGGAGGCGCGCGGATTCAGGGCGTTGCGTGGCTCGCGCCGGCATGGCGACGCAGGACGAAGGCGGCGCGCAGGCCGATGCCGGCCAGGACCAGGGCCAGCGCGCTGGGCTGGCAGGCGGCCGTCACCAGCAGGGCCACGGCGAGCAGCAGCAGGCACGCCGCCAATTGCTGAATGGCGCGGGCGGTGCTGTACGGGTCAAGCAGAAGGGCGCTCATGTTGCATTCCTCGGAGGGTTGCAACCAGTCTATGAGCGCACCGGCACGGGCGACGAATCGTTTCTGGCTATGACCGGCATAGCCTCCAGCGACCCTACAGCTTGAGCTGGCGGATCGCCTGGTTGAGCTGGGCCGCCAATGTGGCCAGCTGCTGACTGGTGGCTGCCGATTCCAGCGTCTGGCCAACGGTCTGCTCGGTGACGTCGCGGATGCCGACGACCGAGCGGCTCATTTCCTCGGCCACCTGGCTCTGCTGCGCAGCTGCCACGGCGATCTGCGTGTTGCTGTCACGCATCAGGGCCACGGCGGCGGTGATCGCTTCCAGTGATTCTCCGGCTTCCTGTGCCAGCTGCACGCACTGGTTGGCGTTCTCCGAGCTCTCGCGCATGAATTCCACGGCGTCACGGGTGCCGCCTTGCAGGTTGCCGATCATCTGGGTGATCTCGTCGGTGGAGTCCTGCACGCGCTTGGCCAGGTTGCGCACCTCGTCGGCGACCACGGCGAAGCCGCGACCCATTTCGCCAGCGCGGGCGGCCTCGATGGCCGCATTGAGGGCGAGCAGGTTGGTCTGTTCGGCGATGCCATGGATGACGCCGACCACGCGACTGATGTGCTGGCTGTCCTCGGCCAGGCGCTCGATGCTGCCGGCGCTCTGGCGCACGCCCTGGGAGAGGGCGGCGATGGACTGCTCCACGCGTTCGACCACCTGCTGGCCGGCGCGTGCCAGCTGGTCGGCGCTGAGCGACTGGTCGCGGGTCGTGCCGGCGTGATCGGCGATGTGCTGCACGGTCGCCGACATCTCGTTGATCGCCGTGGCGGCCTGGTCGGTCTCGCTCTGCTGGCTGAGCATGCCCTGGCGCACCGCGCCCATGCGCTGGGCCATGTTGCGCGTGCCGCTGTCGAGTTCGCTGGCGACCTGGCCGACGGTGCCGACCACACGCTGGTAGCCGGCCTGCATGGCGTTGAAGGCGGCAGCCATCTGGCCGACCTCGTCGCGGCTGTCCAGCGGTACGCGCAATGACAGGTCGCCGCTGCGTTCTGCCTGCAGCATCACGTCCTTGAGGGTGTTGAGGTGGCTGAGCAGGAAGCGGATCAGCAACTGCGAGGCCGCCAGCAACAGCAGCATGAGCACCGCCACCGCCAGGGCATAGGACAGCGCGTGCTCGGTGAACAGGTCGAACAGGCTCGGTGCCCGCGCCACGACGGCGAGGTTGCGTCCGTCGGCGAGCGAAACCCGCTGCGCGCCAACCGCCGGCATGCTGTCGAACCAGGCGTCGTGTTTCAGCACCTGCCAGCCGCTGGCATCGGCCGCACCCTGGGCATTCGCCAGGGAGGCATCGCCTTGCAGTACCTGGACATTGCCGGAGCTGGGCAGTGTCGCCTGCTGCGGCCACTGCTGAAGCAGGCGTGCCTGGGCGCTGGCTGCCTGGCGCGCATCGAGGCTGCGGGCCGCCTGCTCGGTGTGCAGGGCGAACAGCACCAGCATCAGGCTGATGACGAATGCGACGGCGTTGACCGCCCAGAATTTGTACTTGAGAGAAAGATCGCTGATCCAGGCGCCCATGCTGTCGTTATCCGTTTCGCTGCGTTCACTATTGGCTATGTGCCAGTAGTATGCCTTGGGGCAAGGTCAGAGTCTTGACGTCAATCAAGAGTCCGTGCTGCCACTCTCCAGTATGGTCGGCATGGCGAAGAATGCCCGTGCGCATGCCGTCGACTGTGCCGCCAGCTGCTGTTCGCTCTGGCCACGATGCAGTGCCACTTCGCGCAGGACCTCGCCGAGGTAGGCCGGCTCGTTGCGCCCGCTCCTGGGCTTGGGCCGCAGACTGCGTGGCAGCAGGAAGGGGGCATCGGTCTCCAGCATCAGGCGCTCGGCAGGGATGTCCTTGAGCAATGGATGCAGATGGGTGCCACGGCGTTCGTCGCAGACCCAGCCGGTGATGCCGATGTGCAGGTCGAGGTCGAGATAGGCATAGAGGGCACGGCGCTCGCCGGTGAAGCAGTGCACCACCGCAGCGGGCAACTGGTCACGATAGCCGCGCAGGATATCCAGCAGGCGCTGGCTGGCCTCGCGCTCGTGCAGGAACACCGGCATCTGCAGTTCCACCGCCAGCGCCAGCTGTTCTTCCAGGGCCTTTTCCTGGATGGGGCGGGGTGAAAAGTCGCGGTCGAAATCCAGGCCGCATTCGCCGACGGCACGGACCTCGGGCTCGTTCAGCAGTGCTTTCAGGGCGGTGCTGCTGGCCGTGCCCCAGCTGCTGGCATCGTGCGGGTGGATGCCGGCCGTGCTGAACAGTCGCTGGCCGCTGGCGTCCAGCTGTCGGCAAAGCGCCAGGCTGGTCTCGCTTTCGTTCAGACTGGTGCCGGTCAGCACCATCTGGCAGACGCCGGCTGCATAGGCGCGCTCGAGCAGCGCCTCGGCCTGGGCGGCCAGGCTGGGGTGTGTGAGATTGACGGCGATGTCGACGAGTTGCATGGTGCCACCTGGTTAGCGCGAGGGGGGCAGAATAGCAGACGCCATCCGTTCGTCAGGAAGTCGATTGAAAACAACGGCTTGGTAGTTGTTTTCAGGACCGGCGGAGGGGCATGGGCTGGCGTGGCGGGGCTCGCCTGTGCCAATCTCCGCGCCCCCGTGTCGGCCCAGGGAACTTGTTTGGCAGCTTCGCAGTCAGTTGCCGTCTGGCGCGCATCCGCGAGCAGCAGATCAAGCACCCCCGCGAGGCTTCGCCGGCCTGCTGCCATTGTTGGAGAGTCGATGTCGCGATTGCTGCTGATCCTGTGCCTGCTGGTCGCGCTGCCGCTGCCGGTCAGCGCACGCCTGGCAGGCCCGCCCGAGGTTGGCAGCCAGACGCGCAGCGCCCGTGATCTGTCGGCGATTCGCGCCAGCGGCGAGCTGCGCGTCCTGGTCAATCAGAGCCGCAACAGCTCGGGCCTGGTGAAAGGGCAGAGCATCGGTGTCGAGTACCACCGTCTGCGCGCGTTCGAGCAGTACCTCAATCGCAACGCCCGCGACGGGCGCAGCATCACCCTGAAGATCATCCCCAAGGCCAAGGACCAGTTGCTCGGCGCCCTGCAGCGCGGCGAGGGCGATCTCGTCGCCCCCGGGGAGCTGCTCAGTGTGCGCGCCGGTCATGACGTCAGCGCCAGTGCCGCGATTCGCCGTCAGGTACCGCTGGTGCTGGTGTCCAAGCAGGGCAACCGGCACTACCGCAGCCTCGAGCAACTGGCCGGGCGCAGTCTTTCGCTGCCAGCGGGCAGCGCGGTCGGCGAGGCACTGCGGCGGATCAATCAGCAGCTGGCGGAGCGCAAGCTGCCGCCCATCGTGGTCGAATGGGTCGACCCCAGCCTGGCGGTCGAGGACGTTCTGGAAATGGTCCAGGCCGGCATCTTCGAACGCACGGCGGTGGAGCTGCCGATCGCCGAGCGTTGGGTCAAGGTGATGCCCAGGCTGCGCGTCGACAAGCACCTGGTGCTGGCGCGTGACGGCGAGATGAAGTGGTTCGTGCGCCCCGACGCGCCGATGCTGCGCGCCAGCATCGACCGCTTCTTCAGCAGCTATCAGGCCCCGGCCGATCAGGACAGTGCCTTCCAGCGCGTCTATCGGCGCCTCTACAAGGTGCATTCACCCCTGGGGCGAACCGAGCGCCAGCGTCTGGAGAAGGTGCGCCCGGTATTGCAGAAACACGCCGAGCAGCAGGGCTTCGACTGGCTGCTGCTGGCGGCGCTGGCGTTCAAGGAGTCGACCCTCAATCCTGCGGCACGCGGTGCCAGCGGGGCGACCGGGCTGATGCAGATCACGCCGGCGGCGGCGCGCAGCGTCGGCGTCAGCAACATCACGCAGGTCGACGCCAACGTCCAGGCCAGCAGCAAGTACCTGGCGATGATCCGGCGCAACTTCTTCAACAGCCCGCAGCTCAACGAGCGTGAGCGCATGGCCTTCGTCCTGGCGGGATACAACCTCGGGCCGCAACGGGTGCAGAGTCTGCGGGCGGAGGCGCGTCGGCGTGGCCTCAATCCCAATCAGTGGTTCTTCCAGGTCGAGCGGGTGGCCATGGAACAGATGGGGATGGGGGTCGTGAGCTATGTGAACTCGGTGAATAAGTACTACCTTGCTTATGACCGCGAGCGCTATTTGCTCGAACCGCAAGGACAGCGTCTGACGGTTAAATAGGTATC
This sequence comes from Pseudomonas sp. REST10, assembly GCF_029542605.1. NCBI lineage: Bacteria > Pseudomonadati > Pseudomonadota > Gammaproteobacteria > Pseudomonadales > Pseudomonadaceae > Pseudomonas > Pseudomonas sp. REST10. The sequence goes on from NZ_CP035677.1 coordinate 2,556,260, forward strand.
TATTTTTTCGATTATCGTTAGCGGTATTTTGCGATTTTTAAATCGAATAAATTGGATATTCTGTGCGCCATCTACCTCACACATCAAAGGAAGCCTTGCAATGAACAACCTGATCAAGAGCATCACCGCCAGCCAGGCCGGCATGGGTATCACCATTCTGCGCGTGATCGCTGGCCTCACCTTCGCCGCGCATGGTTCGCAGAAGCTGTTCGGCTGGTTCGGCGGCTATGGTCTGGCCGGTGTCGCGCAGTGGATGGAAAGCATCGGTCTGGCGCCGGGCTACCTGATGGCGCTGATGGCCGGTAGCGCCGAATTCTTCGGCGGTGTGGCACTGATCATCGGCCTGCTGGTGCGTCCGGCGGCTGCGGTGCTGGCGGTGACCATGCTGGTGGCGATCTTCAGCGTGCACCTGGCCAACGGCTTCTTCATGAGCAACAACGGCTACGAGTTCGCCCTGGCGCTGCTGGCAATCAGCATCGCGTTGGTGTTCGAAGGTGCCGGCAAGCTGTCGGTCGACGGCAAGATCGCTGGCTGATTCGCTTCCGCAGCAACAGGAAGGCCCGCCAATGCGGGCCTTCTTGCGTTCAGCGCCGGGCGATCATGCTGCCGGCGCTTGCTCGGCCTTCTTCTCCTGCGCGGCGACCTGCTGCGCCAGCTCGATCATCTGCTCGCGCATCCAGCGGTTGGCCGGGTCCTGGTCGGTGCTTTCGTGCCAGTACAGGTGCGTTTCCAGTGCCGGCACGTCGCCCACTGGCAAGGTCACATGGTGCAGGTTGTGGCGGCGGGCGAAGCGCTCCGGCACCGTCATCACCATGTCGGTCTGCTGCATCACGCTGCTGGCCATCAGGTAGTGCTGCGAGCGCAGGGCGATCTTGCGCTGAATCCCCATCTTGCCCAGGGCCAGGTCGACATAGCCGAGGCCGCTGCGGCGGCTGGAGATGTGGATGTGGGTCAGCGACAGGTATTCGTCGAGGCTGATCTTCTCCTTGGCCAGCGGGTGGCCAGGGCGCATGGCGCAGACGTAGCGGTCATCCAGCAGCTTGACGTGGCGCACCTGCGGGTCGGTGTTGAGCGGGGCGTCGACGGCGAAGTCCAGGCGCCCGGCGGCCAGCTCTTTGGTGGTTTCGCGGCGCTTGGCCAGGAAACTCTCGATGCACACGCTCGGCGCCAGGCGACGCAGGCGCTGGAACAGCGGCGGCAGGAGAATCTGCTCGGAGAGATCGGTCATGCTGATGCGGTAGGTCTTGCCGGCCTGCTGCGGGTTGAAGGTGCGGCTCTCCTGCACCGACACGCGCAGCAGCTGCAGGGCGTTGCGCACCGGACCGATGATGTTCTGCGCCATCGGCGTGGGCACCATGCCCTGGGCGGTGCGCACGAACAGCGGGTCGTTGAAGGTTTCGCGCAGGCGGGCGAGGGCGTTGGAAACCGCCGGCTGGGTGATGCCGACGATCTGTCCGGCACGTGTCAGATTGGCCTCGGTGTAGATGGCGTCGAAGACGATGAAGAGGTTGAGATCCACCTTGGTCAAGTTCATGCCGCAAGCACTCCAGGGCTGTCGATATCAATCGATCATATATCGGTTATGAATGTTCATACACGCTGAAAATAGGTTAGATAAATCTTAAGCGCTGTTCTAGCATCATTTCCACACCGACATCACACCCGATCCGCCAGAAGGTATTGCCCATGGATTTCGCCTATTCCCCGAAGGTTCAAGAGCTGCGTGAGCGCGTCAGCGCATTCATGGAAGCGCACGTCTATCCGGCCGAAGCGGTATTCGAGCAGCAGGTGGCCGAAGGTGACCGCTGGCAGCCGACCGCGATCATGGAAGAGCTGAAGAACAAGGCCAAGGCCGAGGGATTGTGGAACTTGTTCCTGCCCGAGTCGGACTACGGCGCCGGCCTGACCAACACCGAATACGCACCGCTGGCGGAAATCATGGGCCGTTCGCTGATCGGCCCGGAGCCCTTCAACTGCGCGGCGCCGGACACCGGCAACATGGAAGTCCTGGTGCGCTACGGCAGCGAGGCGCAGAAGCGGCAATGGCTGGAGCCGCTGCTTTCCGGCGAGATCCGCTCGGCGTTCGCCATGACCGAGCCGGGGGTGGCCTCGTCGGACGCCACCAACATGCAGGCCAATGCGCGTCGCGAGGGCGACGAGTGGGTCATCAACGGGCGCAAGTGGTGGACGTCCGGCGCCTGCGACCCACGCTGCAAGGTGATGATCTTCATGGGCCTGACCAACCCGGACGCGCCGCGCCACCAGCAGCACTCGATGATCCTGGTGCCGATGGACGCGCCCGGCGTGACGGTACTGCGGCCGCTGCCGGTGTTCGGCTATGACGACGCCCCGCACGGCCATGCCGAGGTGCTGTTCGAGAACGTGCGGGTGCCTTACGACAGCGTGCTGCTGGGCGAGGGGCGCGGCTTCGAGATCGCTCAGGGCCGCCTCGGCCCGGGCCGTATCCACCATTGCATGCGTTCGATCGGCATGGCCGAGCGCGCCCTGGAACTGATGTGCAAGCGCGCCGTGAGCCGTACGGCGTTCGGCAAGCCGCTGGCCCGCCTGGGTGGCAACATCGATCACATCGCCGATTCGCGTATGGAGATCAACCAGGCGCGCCTGCTGACGCTGAACGCGGCCTACATGATGGACACGGTGGGCAACAAGATCGCCGCCAGCGAGATCGCCCAGATCAAGGTGGTCGCACCCAACGTGGCGCTCAAGGTGATCGACCGGGCGATCCAGATGCACGGTGGCGCCGGGGTCTCCAACGACTTCCCGCTGGCTTACTGGTACGCCATGCAGCGTACCCTGCGCCTGGCGGACGGTCCGGATGAAGTGCACCGTGCGGCGATCGGCAAGTACGAGATCGGCAAGTACGTGCCGCGCGAGATGATGAAAGCCAGCCGCTGAATCAGCCGCTGTAGATGAAGAGGCCCGCATCCTGCGGGCCTCTGCGTTTGCGCCTCAGGGCAGACGGTCTTCGGCTGGCTGGGGCTGGCCCAGCCAGCCGAGGCGCATGTGCAGTTGCGCGGCGAAATGACGGGCTGCCAGCTCGTCCTGGAACGTCAGCGCGCGACGGCCGAGGCGTACCTGCCAGAGGCGTTGGCCCTGGCGTTCGATGAGTTCTATGCAGACGTCGGGCATCGCGACTCCTGGCTAGTCGATGGCCTTCCGGTCGCGTGTCTTGAGCAGGGAAAGCAACACGCCGCCGGCCAGCAAGCCCAAGGTTACGCCAAGTGAGAGCAGGGCGGGAACCTTGACCAGGTCATGCAGGAAGATCTTGCCGCCGATGTACATCAGCACCAGCGCCAGGGCGTACTTCAGATAGATGAAGCGGTGCATCAGTGCGGCCAGGGCAAAGTACAGCGCGCGCAGGCCGAGGATGGCGAAGATGTTCGAGGTGTAGACGATGAACGGGTCCTGCGAGATGGCCAGGACGGCGGGCACGCTGTCGACAGCGAACACCAGGTCGGCCAGTTCGATCAGCACCAGCGCCAGCAGCAGTGGCGTGGCGTAGAGCAGGGCTCTGCCGCTGGCCTGATCCTTCAGGCGCACCAGGAAGCGGCCGCCGTGCAGGTCGTCGGTGACGCGGATGCGCGTGCGCACGAAGCGCAGCAGCGGGTTCTGCGCCAGGTCCGGGTGCGCCTCTTCATCGTTGCTGCGCAGCATCTTCACGCCACTGAACAGCAGGAAGGCGCCGAACAGGTAGAGAATCCAGTCGAACTGCTGCACCAGCGCCGTGCCCAGGCCGATCATCAGCGCGCGCAGCACGATGACGCCGAGGATGCCCCAGAACAGCACGCGGTGCTGGTAGCGGCGGGGAATGTTGAAGTAGCCGAGGATCATCGCCATGACGAAGACGTTGTCCATCGACAGCGACTGCTCCACCAGGAAGCCGGTGTAGTACTCCATGGCCTTGGTGCCGCCGAGCTGCCACCAGATCCAGCCGCCGAAGGCGACGCCGACGCTGAAGTAGCCGGCGTACAGCAGCAGGCTTTCACGCACCTCGATTTCATGCTGGTCGCGGTGCAGCACGCCGAGGTCGAGTACCAGTAGGGCGATGATCAGCAGCAGGAAGGCCAGCCAGAACCAGCCAGGTGTGCCGAAGAGTGGGGATGTCAAAAAGGCGAGTAGAGCGTCCATGAGCCCTCCCTGTGTCTGCCTGAGTTGAAAGAAATCGACTCAGTGACTCCGACATCACGGTGAGCAGCTCACCGCCAGAGGGGCCCGGCGTCACGCGGAGCAAAGGCTAACGCTGCGCCGAGAAACTGCCAAGCCCCCTGACGAGGATTGTTGGCGTGGTCAGTAGACCCACACCTCGACGCGGCGATTGCGGATGCGCCCGCTGTCCTGGTCGTTGGCCGCTACCGGCAGTTCGCTGCCCAGGCCGGTGATCTCGCGGAACAGTACGCCCTGCTTGGCCAGTTCCCGACGTACGGCCATCGCCCGCAGCTTGGAGAGCAGTGCGGCGCGCTCCGGGTCGCTCTTGGGGTCGCCGAAGCCGACCAGCACCACCTTGTTCCGCAGCTTGTCGTGCTGCTTGAGGTAGTCCATTACCCGCTGCAGGTCACGGTAGGCCTTGTTGTCCAGGGTCGCGCTGCCTTCCTGGAAACGGAAGTTCACCGACAGGCGCTGCGCCTGCTCGGCGAGCTGGCGGTAGTCGCTCGGCATCTGCGTTTCCGGGGCGACCTTGATCGCCTGCACGGTCTGGGCGATGAAGCCGGCGCTGTCGACGATCGCCTGGCCGCGAGGGCTGTGCGCGAAGTCGATCAGTGCGCGGGCCCAGGGGTTTTCCAGTTGCGGATCGTTGTAGATGAACAGGCGGCGTGCGAGCGGGTAGTCCTCGGTGGCGATCAGCGAGGTGCTCGGCAGCATCGGATGCGATTCGCCCGCGGCCACGGCGATGGCCTTGGCCTGGCGAACGTAGGGCAGGCCGATGAAGCCGATGCCGTTGGGATCGCCGCTGACCAGGTCGGAGAGCTGGTTGCTGGACTCGAAGCGCCGGGCGCTGGCGGCCAGCGTCCGGCCACCTGGCGCCAGGACCAGTTCCTTGAAGGTGTCGTAGGTGCCGGAGTTGTCGTCACGCGCATAGGCCTGCACCTTGCCCGGCTTGCCGCCGAGGGCGGCCCAGTCGCTGATCTCGCCGGAGAACAGCTGGGCGATCTGCTCGACGCTGAGGGCGCTGATCGGGTTGCCGGGGTGGACGATGATCGCCAGGCCGTCGATGGCGATGATCTGTTCGCTCTGCGGGCTGTGCAGGTCGCCCAGGCTCGCCAGGCTGGCGGCTTCGCTGTCCTTGATCGGGCGGGACGAGGCGGCCAGGTCGGTACTGCCGTTCTGCAGCGAGGCGAAGCCGGTGCCGGAACCATGGGCCGCCACCTCGACGATCACGCTGCGGCCGTTGGCCTGACGGCCGACGATGCGCTGCTCGTTTTCCCGGGCGCCGGCTTCGCTGCGGATGTCGCGCAGACCCTGGGCCTCGAACAGGCCCTTGACCAGTTCCGGACCGAGCTTGGCACCGATGGTGTTGGAGCCCTGGATGCGCAGGACCGGCTGGTTGCCCTGGGAAGCGGGCAGGGCGGCGAACACCGACAGGGGCAGGGCGTAGCAGATGAAACCGATGAGCAGCAGGGACAGGGTACGACCCCAGAGGTCGCGATCAGCGTAGGACAGGGCGCGCGGCATGCGGCAGGCACCTTCTAGTGGGTGGGAGAAAGTGTCGCGCAGAATAAGTCGATTGAATGACAGTCAGGTTACAGCGGGCTGCCGGGTGGCTCTGCACCGGGCTCCGAGGCGCCGCCGAGAAAGGTGATCTCGCAGCGGTTGCGGCCAAGCGCCTTGGCCTGGTAGAGCATGCGGTCGGCCGCCAGCAGCAGGCCGTCCAGGTCGCCGAAGGGGGGCCAGGCGACCACTGCCCCGATGCTCAGGGTGCAACTGATCGTCTGCGTGTCCAGCTGCACCTGGGTGTCGCCGAAGCGCTGGCGAATGCGTTCGGCGATTTCTCGTGCCTGTTCGAGGTCGCAGCCGGGCAGCAGCAGGGCGAATTCCTCGCCACCGATGCGCGCCAGCAGTTCGTCCTTGCGCAGGCCGCTGCCCGCCAGGTTGGCGAAGGCCTTGAGGACCTGGTCGCCGGCGGCATGGCCATGGTTGTCGTTGATGCGCTTGAAATGGTCGATGTCCAGCATCAGCAAGGCCAGGGGGCGCTGTTGCTGAGCCAGCAGACTCAGTTGTTCGCTGGCCTGCTCACGAAAGGCCCAGCGGTTGAGCAGGCTGCTCAGCTGGTCATGGCTGGCCAGGTAGCGCATGCGTTGCAGCAGCTCGTTGCGCGCCGACATCACGCTGGCCACGGTCAGCGGTGCCAGGGCGATCAGCGACACGCCCAGGCGCAGCGACAGCAGCACCGGCCGTGAGTTGACGTCCAGCGGCGCCAGCGACAGGCCGTTCAGGGCGATCGACACCAGCACCCAGCCACTGGCCAGGAACGTCAGCAAGGCGGTGCTGAACAGTCGGTAGCTCAGGGCGCACCACAGCAACGCCGGCACCGGGAAGGCGACCACGCCGGGGCCGCCGATCAGCAGGCACAGCGCCGCGGAGACCAGCAGCCCGAGCAGTGGCAGGAGCTTGCGCGCCTGTTCGGCCGTCCACAGCGGGCGGCGGCGCCGCTCGGTGCGCACGGCCCGGCATGCGGGCAGGGTGAGCATGACCGGCAGGAACAGCATGTAGTTGACCAGCTCGGTCATGAACCAGAACACCCAGCCGCCCATCGGCTTGCCGCCATACAGCAGCGGGTCGGTGATTGCGCCGAAGCAGCCGGAGGCAGAGGCCGCCGCGACGATGGCCAGCACCAGGTAAGGCACCGAGGCGGGCGTGCGCAGGCTGCGATGACCGGCGTGCAGGCGCCTGAGCAGGAGGAAGCCGACGATCACCCCCGACAGGTTGCCGGCGCTCAGCAGCAGGGTCTGCTGCAGGCTGCTGCCGGCCAGCAGATCGGCCAGCAGATAGGCGCACAGCGCGCCGCACCAGCCTGCCGGACGAGCCAGGCGGGGAAACCGGACCAGGGCACCGAGCAGCACGGCGTTGGCCGGCCACAGCGCCGCCAGGTGGCCGATCGGGCGGGTGAGGATACCCAGCAGGCAAGCACCGAGTACCAGCAGGCAAACCAGGGCTGCAACGCCCGCTGCGCAGTGGCGGGCGTCGGGAGGTGAGGTGGCGGAACTGCTCATGGCCGGACCCTCGAGATCGCCACCGGAGAAAATGATGGCGTTACCGAATTAGCCTAGCCTGCGTGGATCATTCAGCAATCTGCAGCCAGATCGGCGCGTGATCCGAAGGCTTCTCCATGCCACGCAGCTCGTAGTCGATACCGGCGTCGAGCAGGCGTGGTTGCAGCGCCTGGCTGGCGAGAATCACGTCGATGCGCAGGCCGCGCTTGGGCTCGTCCTCGAAACCGCGGCTGCGATAGTCGAACCAGCTGAAACGGTCGTTCACCTCGGGGTTGAGGTGGCGGAAGCTGTCCACCAGTCCCCAGTTCTTCAGGGTTGCCAGCCACTCGCGCTCTTCCGGCAGGAAGCTGCACTTGCCGGTCTTCAGCCAGCGCAGGCGATTGGGTTCGCCGATGCCGATGTCGCAATCCTCGGGGCTGATGTTGATGTCACCCATCACCACCAGCGCCTGCTGCGGATCGAAACCTTCCGTCAGCAGCTGCTGCAGGTCGGCGTAGAAGCGTTGTTTGGCCGGGAACTTCACGGGGTGGTCGCGGCTTTCGCCCTGGGGGAAGTAGCCGTTCATCACCGTGACCGGTTTGCCTGCGGCGTCGGCGAAGGTGCCGTAGATGAAACGTCGCTGGGCCTCCTCGTCATCGCCCGGGAAACCCTTGTGCAGGCTCAGCGGCTCCTGGCGCGAGAGCAGGGCGACGCCGTAGTGGCCCTTTTGCCCGTGGTAGTGCACGTGATAGCCGAGCTGACGGATCTCGGCCTCCGGGAACTGTTCATCGGACACCTTGGTTTCCTGCAGGCCGATCACGTCTGGCTGGTGTTTCTCGATCAGCGCCTGCAGTTGGTGAGGGCGCGCGCGCAGGCCATTGATATTGAAAGAAACGATTTTCATGGGCAGCGGGTCCTGGGCAAAAGGCGATGCTAGCCGATCCTTAACGGCTGCGGCCAGCGCCTGGCGAGCATGGCATGGCGGTGCTAGGGTCTGTACGAAAAGTCAGCGGGCGAAGTCCGAGCCGTGCATCAACAGGCCGGAACGGACAGCGCCTGAGTCATCCGAGAACCATCTGGCCCACAACCTATAACAACAGAGGTCCGCCATGCCCCACAACGCTCCTGCAGAAGTGCGCATGCTCGATGGTGGTTACGCCCGTGAGGTGCGCTCGCTGCTCTACCATGCCTACCGCCACGAACCCACCTTCGGCTATCTGTTCGACGCGGATCGGCCGGGGTTCGATCAGCGTGTTCGCGCAACGATTCGCGAGCTGGTGCAGCAGCACTTTGCCGAGGACCTGCCGGCCATCGGCCTGCTGATCGACGATCGCCTGATCGGCGCGGCCCTGATCGCACCGCCGCAGCGGCGGCTGGACATCACCGAAAGCTGGAGTTGGCGCCTGCGCATGCTGCTGACCACCGGCTTCAGCTGCACCCGTCGCTATCTCGACTACCACGATGCCGTGCTCGCCTGCCTGCCGCCGGGTCCCTACCACGTATTGCCATTGCTCGGCGTTCATCCCGAGTTCCAGGGCCAGCACCGTGGTGAGCAACTACTCGAGGCGCTGCATGACTGGTGCGCGCAGGACAGCGGGTCGCAGGGCGTCGTGCTGGATACCGGGAACGCCAGGCACCTGGAGTTCTATCGCCGCCAGGGCTACGAGGAAATCGGTGAACTGGCGCTCGGCCCGGTGGTGGAGCACGTGTTCTTTCATCCCAACCCGCAGCCGGTGGTGCGCGCCAGCGCCTGAACCCCGGCTGTCTGCCCGGTGCGCGACGGCTCTGGCTGGGGCTCTGCTCCGTGGTAGCATCCCCCGCCATGAGTGTATATGGACATATCAGGCGCAGCCTGGCGCTGTTGCTGATCAGTTCGGGGGCTTTCGCCGCGAACGAACTGGACGTACGGATTACCCCGAGCAACGCCGCTCTGAAAGCCAATATCGAAGGTTATGTCGGCAGCCTGGACGGGCGCGACCGGCAGGCATTGCGCCGTCTGCGGCGCATCGTCGAGGGCGAGGCCGACAAGGCCGCCCAGGCGCTGGGCTACTACCAGGCTCGTATCCGCAGCCATGTTGACGAAGGTGAGCCGCCGCGCCTGGTGCTGGAGGTCGAGCCCGGCGAGCGTGTACGCCTGCGCACCGTCGATATCCGAATCGAGGGCCCGGCGAGTGACCTGGCGGCCTTTCGCGTGCCCAGCGCCAGCCGTCTGCAGCCGGGCGCCGTGCTCAACCATGGGCGCTACGAGGATGCCAAGCGCCTGATCCAGAACCAGGCCTCGCGCTATGGCTTCTTCGATGGCCGTTTTTCCCGGCAGAGCCTGCTGATCGACCCGGACGCCGGGGTGGCCGATATCGAGCTGGTGTTCGTCAGCGGCCCGCGCTACCGCCTGGGTGATCTCAGCTTCACCGGCGATGTCCCCTTCGACGAAGCGCTGCTGCGGCGCATGGCGCCGTTCGAGGCGGACACGCCCTACGACTCCGAACTGATCGCCGAGCTGTACCAGGCGTTGCAATCCAGCGGCTACTTCGAGTCGGTACGGGTCGATGCCATCCCTACGCAGGCCGATCAGCAGCGCATTCCCGTCACGGTGGCGCTGCAGGTGCGCGAGCCGCGCACCATGGGGCTGGGCCTGGGTTTCTCCACCGACGTCGGGCCGCGCCTGCGGGCCAACTGGACACGCCACTGGCGCAACCCGCAAGGGCATAGCTATGGCATAGAGAGCGAGCTGTCGGCGCCACGGCAGAACGTCGGGCTGTGGTACGACATACCGGGCGATCCGCCGCTGACGGACAAGCTGCGCCTGGCGGGTGGCTATCAGTACGAGGAGCTGGCCAGCAAGGACAGCCTCAGCCGCCTGCTCACCCTGGGGCCGGAATGGCACAGCCAGCGCTCCGGAGGCTGGCAGCGGGTGCTCTCGGTCAAGTGGCAGCGCGAGGAGTATCGCCTGGGCGACGATTCCGGCCTCAGTACCCTGCTGATGCCGGGCGCCAGCTATTCGTTGCTGCGCAGCGACAACCGGCTCGATCCGAACCAGGGCTATCGCCTGCAGTTCGATCTGCGTGGTGCCGTGGACGGGGTGCTGTCCGACGCCAATGTGCTGCACGGCAACGTCATGCTCAAGGGGCTGACCACGCTGTTCGACAACCATCGCCTGCTCGGTCGCGTGCAGTTCGGCGGCACCGAAACCGACGGCTTCACCGCCGTGCCGCCGTCCTTGCGCTTCTTCGCCGGCGGCGACCAGAGCGTGCGGGGCTACGACTACCAGACCCTGTCGCCGGAGAACAACCAGGGCGACAAGATCGGCGGCCGCTACCTGTTCGCCGTCAGCGCCGAGTACCAGTACAGCCTCACGGACAAATGGCGCCTGGCGACCTTCATCGACCAGGGCAATGCCTTCAATTCACTGGAACTGCCAACGCTGAAAACCGGGGTCGGCTTCGGCGTGCGCTGGGTGTCGCCGGTCGGGCCGCTGCGCCTGGACCTGGCCCACGCCCTGGATGACGATGGCGGCATCCGCCTGCATTTCTCCATGGGGCCCGAGTTATGACGCGGCGCCTGCTGAAAGGCCTGCTGGCCGCTTCACTGGGGCTGCTGCTGGTACTGGGCGCCACGCTGGCGGGGCTGCTCGGTACGCAGGGAGGCAGTCGCTGGCTGCTGGCCCAGGTGCCGGGGCTAGAGGTCGAGCACTTCAGCGGTCGTCTGGGTGGCGCCTGGCAGGCTGAACGTGTGCGCTGGCAACAGGCGGATACGCAGCTGCAGTTGCAGCGAGTGGACTTCGCCTGGTCACCTTCCTGCCTGCTGCGCCTGACCCTGTGCCTCGACCGCGTGTATCTCGAGCAGGCCGCGCTGAGCGTGCCGCCGAGCGAGGCGAGCGACGCGCCGCTGCGCCTGCCGAGCCTGAAGTTGCCCCTGCGCCTGCAGCTCGGAGATATCCGTCTGGGTGAGCTGCGCCTGGACGGGCAGTCGCAATTGACGGACGTGCAACTGATCGGCAACTGGAACGAGCAGGGCGTCGATCTGCAGCGCCTGACCTTGCAGCGTGACGACCTGCAGCTGGAGGTCAGCGGTCAACTGACGCCACAGGGCGACTGGCCGCTGACCCTGAGTGGTCGTCTGCAACTGCCGCAGATCGATGACAGGCCCTGGCAGGTCGCCTTGCAGGTGGCGGGCGAGCTGCAGGGCACCCTGCAACTCAGCGCGGACAGCAGCGGCTACCTGGATGCGCGCATTCAGGGCAAGGTGCAGGCGCTGGCCGAGCAGCTGCCGGCGGAACTGCATCTGAGCAGTCGCGAGTTCCAGGCCAGCAGCGCCTTGCCGGCGACCCTGCAGCTGCGCGACCTGGACCTGCAGGCCAGGGGCGACCTGGCTGCCGGCTATCGCATCGACGGCACGGCCAGCCTGCCGGCCGAGCAGGCGCCCATGCCGGTGCAGCTCAGCGGCCGCGTCGATGCCCGGGGGGCGAAGATCGACGTGCTGCGCATCCAGGCCGAGGAGCAGCATGTGCAGCTCGACGGCACACTGGACTGGAGCGACGTGTTCAGCATCGATGCGCGGCTGGACTGGCAGGACTTTCCCTGGCAGCGCCTCTACCCGCTGGACCAGCCGCCACCGGTGGCGCTGCACCGCCTGCAGGCCGAGATGAGTTTCAGCGAGGGCAACTACCTGGGTAACTTCAGCGCACAGCTGCAGGGGCCGGCCGGTGAGTTCAGCCTGAGCAGCCCGGTCAGCGGCGATCTTGGCCAGGTCAGTCTGCCTCAGTTGCAGCTGGTGGCCGGGCAGGGACGAGCGGAAGGTGTGGTCAGGCTTGGCTTCGCCACGGGCATCGACTGGCAGGCGATGCTGCAGCTCAGCGATTTAGACCCTGGCTACTGGCTGGCGGAGATGCCGGGCACGCTGGCTGGCCCGCTGAACACCTCGGGGCGCTTCGCCGCGGACGTATTGCAGGCGCGCGCCGATATCGACCTCAATGGCCGTCTGCGCGGCCAGCCTGCGCAGCTCCAGGTGCAGGGTGCAGGGGGGGGCGAACACTGGCAGCTGGATCGGCTGTCGGTGCGCGTGGGCGACAACCGCATCAGCGGCCAGGGCGCGCTCGAGCAGCGCTTGCGTGGCCAGCTGGACCTGGCGCTGCCACGTCTCGGGCAGCTCTGGCCCGGCCTGCAGGGGCAGTTGCAGGGGCGCCTGGCGCTGGCCGGCAGCCGGCAGGCTGCACAGGGGCAGTTGGCCTTGACCGGGGAACGGCTGGCATTCGGCGAGCCCAGCGTGCGTCGCCTGCAACTGGATGCGACGCTGGATGCCCGGCAGCAGGCGGACATCGCCTTGAACCTGCGGGGTATCCGCATTGGCGACACCTTGCTTGGGCGCTTGCAGGCCGAAGCGCGTGGCGACCTGCAACGCCAGGCGCTGCAGGTGGACCTGCAAGGGCCGCTGCTGACACTGGCGCTGGCGCTGGACGGCCGACTCGGTGAACAGGGCGACTGGCGAGGGCGTATCGCCAGCGGCCGTGTCCAGAGCGGTGGCCAGGACTGGCAGCTGCAACAGGCCGCCAGCCTGGAGCGCCTGGCCAGTGGCCGGCTGAACCTGGGTGCACACTGCTGGCAGTCCGGTGCGGCCAGCCTGTGTGGTGGTCAGCAGCGGCTGATGCCGCAGCCCAGTCTCGACTGGCGCCTGCAGGACTTCCCACTGGCCAGCCTGCAACCCTGGCTGCCCGAGGATTTTGCCTGGCAAGGGCAGCTGGACGGCCGGCTCAAGGTCGATCTGCGCGAAAGCGGCCCCAATGGCGAGATCACCCTCGACGCCGGTGCCGGCACCCTGCGTATCCGGCAGCCGGAGCAGGAGCAGTGGCTGGATTTCCCCTATGACAGCCTGCGTCTGGAGAGCAGCCTGCGCCCGCAACGGGTCGACAGCCAGCTGCGTTTCCTCAGCGAGCGCCTGGGTGAGCTGTCGCTGCAGGCGCGGATCGACCCACGGCCGCAGAGCAAGCCGATCAGCGGCGAGTTCCGCCTGAGCGGCTTCGACCTGGCCGTGCTGCGCCCCTTCGTGCCGATGGCGGAAACACTCGAAGGCCGCCTGCAGGGCGCTGGCAGGCTGGCGGGCGGATTGCTGGCGCCGCAGATCGATGGCCAGTTGCGTCTGGAGGGCGGTGCGCTGTCCGGCAGCGCGTTGCCGGTGAGCCTCGAGGCGCTACAGGTGCAGGCGCTGATTGCCGGCGAGCAGGTGCAGCTGTCCGGCAACTGGCGCAGTGGGGAGCAGGGCAGTGGCCAGCTCAACGGGCAACTGAACTGGGCCGCCGGGCTGAGCGCAGAGCTGACCCTGCAGGGCCAGCGCCTGCCGGTCAAGGTGGAGCCCTACGCCGAGCTGGAGGTCGAGCCCGACTTGCGCCTGCAGTTGCGCGAGCAGCATCTGGCGGTCAGCGGCAAGGTGGGCGTGCCGCGTGGCCTGATCAGCGTGCGTGAACTGCCGCCGTCCACGGTGAAGCTGTCCGGCGATGCCCGGGTGGTCGGTCGCGAGGAACCGCTGGCCGAGCAGGGCCTGGGCATCGCCATGGACGTCGACGTCGAGGTCGGCCAGGACAGACTGGCCTTCAGCGGCTTTGGCCTGAGTGCCGATCTGCGCGGCCGCGTGCACATCGGCGACGACCTCGACACCCGTGGAGAACTGGACCTGGTCAATGGTCGCTACCGCGCCTACGGCCAGCGCCTGACCATCCGCCGCGCGCGCCTGCTGTTCACCGGGCCGATCGACCAGCCGTTCCTCGATGTCGAGGCGATTCGCCGCGTGGACAACGTGGTGGCCGGCATTCGCCTGTCCGGCAGTGCCGAACAACCCAGCACCACGGTATTCGCCGAGCCGGCCATGAGCCAGGAGCAGGCGTTGTCCTATCTGGTGCTGGGGCGGCCGATGGGGCAGGGCAGCGGCGACAACAACATGCTTGGTCAGGCGGCCCTGGCGCTGGGCCTGGCGGGTAGCAGTTCGCTGACCACCAGCCTGGCAGGCAGCCTGGGCATCAAGGACTTCCAGCTGGATACCGAGGGCAGCGGCCTGACCACCAGCGTGGTGGCCAGCGGCAACCTCACCGACCGCCTCAGCCTGCGCTATGGCGTGGGGGTGTTCGAGCCGGCCAACACCATCGCGCTGCGCTACGAGCTGACCCGCCGCCTGTATCTCGAGGCGGCCAGTGGCCTGGCCAGCTCGCTGGACCTGTTCTACCGGCGAGACTTCTGATTTTTGCTATATCCCTACATGCTCGCAGGTGTATCGGCCGCGCTTCTGCGCTAGTCTGGACGGATGGTCGGGCCGTGACCTGCCATTCGACAGGGCGCTCGTCAGCGTGCCGCCCAAGTCACCTATCCGCCCTTCAACTCCCTGAACGATAAGGAAAATTCCCATGGCGCAAGTCACTCTCAAAGGCAACCCGGTGCAGGTCGACGGTCAGCTGCCGCAAGCGGGCCAACAGGCTCCGGCCTTCAGCCTGGTCGCAGGCGACCTGAGCGACGTCACCCTGGCCAGCCTGGCCGGGAAACGCAAGGTGCTGAACATCTTCCCGAGTGTCGACACGCCGACCTGTGCGACCTCCGTGCGCACCTTCAACGCCGAAGCCAGCCAGCTGAACAACACCGTGGTGCTGTGCATCTCCGCTGACCTGCCGTTCGCCCAGGCGCGTTTCTGCGGTGCAGAAGGCCTGGAAAGCGTGGTCAACCTGTCCACCCTGCGCGGTGCCGGCTTCCTCAAGGATTACGGCGTGGCCATCGCCAGCGGTCCGCTGACCGGCCTGGCCGCGCGCGCCGTGGTGGTGCTCGACGAGAACGACAAGGTGCTGCACAGCGAGCTGGTTGGCGAGATCGCCGACGAGCCGAACTATGCCGCTGCCCTGGCCGTGCTGAAGTAAGTCGCCAGGCGTCACCTGAAAACGGCCTGCTCTGCAGGCCGTTTTCGTTGCTGCCGCAAAAGGTGTCCGCCGTGCTGGCCAATCTCCAGCAGGGCCGGGCGCAAACAGTTGGTTACGTAAGCGCAGCGTAAATAGCCGGTAAATGGGCTTTGCTTGACGCGGGCGAGTGCTTATCGTTCCGACTCCCAGAAAAAGTGATCCCACGCCTGCCATGTCGAACGTTTCTCCATCCTCCTCGAATACCTCTCGCCAGTGGCTGATCGGCCTGGCACTGCTCGCTTTGTCGCTCGTGCTGCTGTGGTGGTTCTGGCCGAGCGAGCCACAGAAGCAGCAGATGGGGCGGGGCCGCTTCGGTGACACGGGACCGGTCCCGGTGCGGGTGGCGCCGGTGGTGCAGGGTGACTTCGCCATCGAGCTCAAGGCGCTCGGCACGGTGACCTCCTACAACACGGTCAACGTGCGTTCGCGCGTCGACGGCGAGCTGGTCAAGGTGCTGTTCGAGGAGGGCCAGCAGGTCAAGGCTGGCGACCTGCTGGCAGTGATCGACCCGCGTCCTTATCAGGTGGCGTTGCAGCAGGCACAAGGCGCGTTGCAGGAAAACCAGGCGCAACTGAAGAATGCCGAACTGGACCTGCAGCGCTACAAGGGGCTCTACGCCGAAGACAGCATCGCCAAGCAGACCCTCGATACCCAGCAGGCGCTGGTCAACCAGTATCGTGGCAGCCTGCAGAGTAACCAGGCCGACGTGGCCACGGCCAGGTTGAACCTGGATTTCACCCAGATCCGCGCGCCCATCGCTGGACGCCTGGGGTTGCGCCAGCTGGACCTCGGCAACCTGGTCAGCAGCGGCGATACCACGCCGCTGGTGGTGATCACCCAGGCCGACCCGATCGCGGTGATCTTCACCATTCCCGAAGGGGGTCTGCCGGCGGTGCTCAAGCGTCGCAACGAAGGCGCGACCCTGGCCGTCGAAGCCTGGGATCGCGGTGAGCGCCTGCGCCTGGCCGAGGGCGTGCTGGAGAGCCTGGACAACCAGATCGACACCGCCACCGGTACGGTCAAGCTCAAGGCGCGTTTCGCCAACGCCGAGCAGATGCTGTTCCCCAACCAGTTCGTCAACGTGCGCCTGCGCGTGGAGACCCGCGAGGCCGCCACCATCATTCCGTCGGCTGCCGTGCAGTTCGGTACCCAGGGCACCTTCGTCTACGTGGTCGACAGCGACAGCAAGGTCAGTGTGCGCCAGGTGACGATCGCCGCCAGCGATGCCGAGCGCAGCATGGTGGCTGGAGGCGTTCAGCCCGGCGAGCGCCTGGTGCTCGAGGGTACCGACCGCCTGCGCGACGGCAGCCAGGTCGAGGTGATCGACGCCAGCGCCACGCAGGCCGGCGACGGGGCAGGCAAGGGCAAACCGGGCAAGGCCGCAGCGCGGAACGACGCATGAACATCTCGCGCCCGTTCATCCTGCGGCCGGTCGCCACCACGCTGCTGATGGTGGCGATCTTCCTCAGCGGCCTGATCGCCTATCGCCTGTTGCCGGTGTCGGCCCTGCCGGAAGTGGACTACCCGACCATCCGCGTACTGACCCTCTATCCAGGCGCCAGCCCGGACGTGATGACCAGCGCGGTGACGGCGCCGCTGGAGCGCCAGTTCGGGCAGATGGCCGGCCTCAAGCAGATGTCCTCGACCAGCTCCGGCGGCGCCTCGGTGATCACCCTGCGCTTCAACCTGGAAGTGTCGCTGGCGGTGGCGGAGCAGGAGGTGCAGGCGGCGATCAACGCGGCGAGCAACCTGCTGCCCAGCGACCTGCCGGCGCCTCCGGTGTACAACAAGGTCAACCCCGCCGATACCCCGGTGCTGACCCTGGCGGTCAGTTCGACCACGCTGCCGCTGCCGCAGATCAACGACCTGGTCGATACCCGCCTGGCGCAGAAACTGGCGCAGACCAGCGGCGTGGGCCTGGTGACCCTGGCCGGCGGGCAGCGTCCGGCGGTGCGCATCCGGGTCAATCCCGAGGCGCTGGCGGCCTATGGCCTGAGCCTGGCCGACGTGCGCACGCTGATCACCGCCAGCAACGTCAACCAGCCCAAGGGCAACTTCGACGGGCCGACGCGGGTTTCGCAGCTCGACGCCAACGACCAGTTGAAGTCGGTGGACGAGTACCGCGAGCTGATCCTCACCTACCAGGACGGCGCCGCGCTGCGCCTGAAGGACGTCGCCGAGATCGTCGATGGCGCCGAGAACGAGCGCCTGGCGGCCTGGGCAAATCGCAACCAGGCGGTGCTGGTCAACGTCCAGCGCCAGCCCGGCGCGAACGTGATCGACGTGGTCGACCGCATCCAGACGCTGCTGCCACACCTCACCGAAGGCCTGCCGGCGAGCGTCGAAGTCAAGGTGCTCACCGACCGCACGCAAACCATCCGCGCCGCCGTGCGCGACGTGCAGCACGAACTGCTGCTGGCCATCGCTCTGGTGGTGATGGTGACCTTCCTGTTCCTGCGCAAGCTGTCGGCGACCATCATCCCGTCCATCGTCGTGCCGCTGTCGCTGATCGGCACCTTCGCGGTGATGTACCTGGCCGGTTTCACCATCAACAACCTGACGCTGATGGCACTGACCATCGCCACCGGTTTCGTGGTCGACGATGCCATCGTCATGCTGGAGAACATCGCCCGCCATCTGGAGGAGGGCGAGACGCCACTGAACGCCGCGCTCAAGGGGGCCCGGCAGATCGGTTTCACCCTGGTCTCGCTGACCCTGTCGCTGATCGCCGTGCTGATTCCGCTGCTGTTCATGGCCGATGTCGTCGGCCGCCTGTTCCGCGAGTTCGCCATCACCCTGGCGGTGGCGATCCTGATTTCCCTGGTGGTGTCGCTGACCCTGACGCCGATGATGTGCGCGCGCCTGCTCAAGGTGGAACGGCCCGAGCAGGAAGGGCGCTTCTACCACCTGGCGGGCGGCTTCATCGATGCCATGATCGAACGCTACGGGGTGGGCCTGTCCTGGGTCTTGCGGCATCAGGCGCTGACCCTGCTGGTGGCCGTGGCGACCCTGGGCCTGACCGTGCTGCTCTACCTGGCGGTGCCCAAGGGCTTCTTCCCGGTGCAGGACACCGGCGTGATCCAGGGCATCTCCGAGGCGCCGCAGTCGGTGTCCTTCACTGCCATGAGCGAGCGCCAACAGCGCCTGGCCGATGTGATCCTGCGTGATCCGGCGGTGGCCAGCCTGTCGTCGTCGATCGGCGTGGACGGCGACAACCCGACGCTCAACAGCGGGCGCCTGCTGATCAACCTGAAGACCCATGCCGAGCGCGATGTCACCGCCAGCGAGGTGATCGAGCGGCTGCGTCCGGAGCTGGCGAAGGTCCCCGGTATCGAGCTGTACATGCAGCCGGTGCAGGACCTGACCATCGAGGATCGCATCAGCCGGACCCAGTTCCAGTTCACCCTGGAGTCGCCGGACAACGACCTGCTGGAAACCTGGACACCGCGCCTGGTCGAGGCGCTGCGTGAAGAGGAAGCGCTGACCGACGTCGCCAGCGACCTGCAGAACCGTGGCCTGCAGGTATACCTGGATATCGACCGCGACGCCGCCGCGCGCCTCGGCATCAGCGTCGGCGATATCGACGATGCGCTGTACGACGCCTTCGGCCAGCGCCAGATCAGCACCATCTATACCCAGGCCAGCCAGTACCGCGTGGTCCTGGAAAGCCGTGACGGCGGGCGTATCGGCCTGGCCGCGCTGCGCCAGATCCATGTGCCCACCACGGATGGCCTGCAGGTGCCGCTGTCGTCCCTGGCGCACATCGAGGAGCGTCCGGCCAGCCTGCTGGTCAACCACATCGGTCAGTTCCCCGCCGTGACCCTGTCGTTCAACCTGGCGCCCGGCGTTTCGCTCGGCGAAGCCGTGGCGGTGATCGAGCGCGTCGAGCAGGACATCGGCCTGCCAGGCGGCATCAACACCCAGTTCCAGGGGGCGGCCGAGGCGTTCCGTGCGTCGCTGTCATCGACCCTGCTGCTGATCCTGGCGGCCATCGTCACCATGTACATCGTGCTCGGCGTGCTCTACGAGAGCTACATCCACCCGATCACCATTCTCTCCACGCTGCCGTCGGCCGGGGTCGGCGCCTTGCTGGCCCTGCTGCTCACCGGCAACGACCTGGGGCTGATCGCGATCATCGGCATCATCCTGCTGATCGGCATCGTCAAGAAGAACGCGATCATGATGATCGACTTCGCCCTGGAGGCCGAGCGCAACCAGGGCATGGCGCCGCAGGACGCCATCTACCAGGCGGCCCTGCTGCGTTTCCGGCCGATCCTGATGACTACCCTGGCGGCGCTGTTCGGTGCCATTCCGCTGATGCTGGCCTCGGGCTCCGGTGCCGAGCTGCGCCAGCCGCTGGGCCTGGTGATGGTCGGCGGTCTGCTGCTCAGCCAGGTGCTGACGCTGTTCACCACGCCGGTGATCTATCTGTACTTCGATCGGCTGTCGCGCCGCGTCAGCGGGCGCAGCGGTGCCGGGGTGTCGGTATGAGCGACAAGCCTCAAGCGGCAAGCCGCACGTTGAAGACGGTCCGCTGCCAGGCGTTTGCTTCTCGCTTGCAGCTTGAAGCGTGTGGCTTCGTGCTATGAATCTTTCTGCCCCCTTCATCCGTCGCCCGGTGGCGACCTTGCTGCTGAGCCTGGCGATCATGCTGCTCGGTGGTGTCAGCTTCGGCCTGCTGCCGGTGGCGCCACTGCCGCAGATGGACTTTCCGACCATCACCGTGCAGGCCAGCCTGCCTGGCGCCAGCCCGCAGATCATGGCTTCCACCGTGGCCACGCCGCTGGAGCGCTCGCTCGGCAGCATTTCCGGCATCAGCCAGATGAACAGCCGCAGCAGCCAGGGCAGCACGCGGATCATGGTGCAGTTCGACCTGGACAAGGACATCAATACCGCGGCCCGCGAAGTGCAGGCAGCGATCAACGCGGCCCGCGACCTGCTGCCCAGCGGCATGCGTACCATGCCCACCTACCGCAAGATCAACCCGTCGCAGGCACCGATCATGGTGCTTTCGCTGACCAGCCCGAACCTCGACAAGGGCCAGCTGTACGATGTGGCCTCGACCATCCTCGCGCAGAAGCTGGCGCAGGTCGGTGGCGTGGGCGAAGTCCAGGTCGGCGGCAGCTCTCTGCCTGCCGTGCGCGTGTCGCTGGAGCCGCGCCTGCTCGATCACTACGGCATCGCCCTCGACGAAGTGCGCCAGACCATCGCCTCCAGCAACGCGCTGCGCCCCAAGGGGGCGGTGGAGGACGAGCAGCGTCGCTGGCAGGTGCAGGCCAGCGACCAGCTGGCCAAGGCCGCCGACTACATCCCGATGATCATTCGCTATCAGGATGGCGCCGCCGTGCGCCTCGGCGACGTGGCCACGGTGACCGATGGCGTCGAGGACCGCTACAACAGCGGCTTCTACAACAACCGCGAGTCCGTGCTGCTGGTGATCAACCGGCAGAGCGGGGCGAACATCCTGCAGACCATCAGCGATATCCGCGAGCAACTGCCGGCGTTGCGCGAGGTGATCCCCGCCAGTGTCGAGCTGCAGGTGGCGATGGACCGTTCGCCGGTGATTCGCGCGACCCTGCATGAAGCCGAGCAGACCCTGCTGATCGCCGTCGGCCTGGTGATCCTGGTGGTGCTGGCGTTTCTCGGGCGCTGGCGGGCGGCGCTGATCCCGGCGCTGGCGGTACCGGTTTCGCTGATCGGCAGTTTCGCCGCGATGTACCTGCTGGGGTTTTCGCTCAACAACCTGTCGCTGATGGCGCTGATCATCGCCACCGGCCTGGTGGTGGACGATGCCATCGTGGTGCTGGAGAACATCGCCCGCCACATCCACGATGGCGAAACACCCATGGCGGCGGCCCTGAAGGGCACGCGCGAGGTCGGTTTCACCCTGCTGTCGATGAACCTGTCGCTGGTGGCGGTGTTCATTTCCATCCTGTTCATGGGCGGCATCGTCGAGCGCCTGTTCCGTGAGTTCTCCATCACCCTCGCGGTGGCGGTGGTGATCTCCCTGCTGGTGTCGCTGACCCTGACGCCGATGCTCTGCGCGCGCTGGCTCAGGGCCGAAGACGAACAGTCGCGCAGCCGCCTGCAGCAATGGGGCGACCGCGTGCAGAGCCGGGTGCTGGCTGTCTACGGGCGTACGCTGGACTGGGCCCTGCGCCATTCGCTGCTGATGCTGCTGAGCTTCATCGCCACCATCGCGCTCAACGTCTACCTGTTCGTCAGCATTCCCAAGACCTTCATGCCGCAGCAGGACACCGGCCAACTGATCGGTTTCATCCGTGGCGACGACGGCCTGTCGTTCCAGGTCATGCAGCCGAAGATGGAGGCCTTCCGCAAGGCCGTGCTGGCCGACCCGGCGGTGGACAGCGTGGCCGGCTTCATCGGCGGCAGCGGTGGCATCAACAATGCCTTCATGATCGTGCGGCTCAAGGCCATCGGTGAACGCGGGCTGTCGTCGCAGGAGGTGATCAACCGTCTGCGCAGGGAAGTGCCCAAGGTGCCGGGTGGCCGCATGTTCCTCATGTCGGATCAGGATCTGCAGATCGGCGGTCGGGAAGGGCGCAGTTCGGAGACCGAGTACATGCTCCTCTCCGATGACCTCGATGCGCTGCGCGAGTGGTTGCCCAAGGTGCGCGATGCGTTGCGGGCGCTGCCCGAGCTGACTGACATCGATGCCAGCGAGAATGACGGCGCGCAGCAGATCCGCCTGGTAGTCGACCGTGAGACGGCTAAACGCCTGGGCGTGAACATGGTCATGATCACCTCGGTGCTCAACAATGCCTTCAGCCAGCGCCAGGTGTCGACCATCTACGAAGCGCTCAACCAGTACAGCGTGGTCATGGAAATCGACCCGCGCTATGCGCAGTACCCCGAGGCGCTGGATCAGATCCAGCTGATCACCGCCGACGGCGCGCGCGTGCCGTTGTCCACCTTCGCCCACTGGGAACGCAGCCTGGAGGAAGACCGGGTCAACCACCAGGGCCAGTTCGCCTCCGAGAACATCGGTTTCGCCCTGAGCGAAGGCGTGAGCCTGGACCAGGCCAGCCGGGCGATCGACGATGCGGTGGCGCGGCTCGGCCTGCCCACCGAGGTGCAGGGCACCATGGGCGGTACGGGCGCCGCCTTCCAGCAGACCCAGGGCAATCAGCCGTTGATGATCCTGCTGGCGCTGGTGGTGGTGTACATCGTCCTCGGCGTGCTCTACGAGAGCTACGTGCATCCGCTGACCATCCTCTCCACGCTGCCTTCCGCCGGTGTCGGGGCCTTGCTGGCGTTGCAGCTGGTGGGGATGGAATTCAGCCTGATCTCCCTGCTGGGGCTGTTCCTGCTGATCGGTATCGTCAAGAAGAATGCCATTCTGATGGTCGACCTGGCGCTGCAGCTCGAGCGCGGCGAACGGCTCGGCCCGCAGGAGTCCATCCGCCAGGCCTGCCTGCTGCGCTTCAGGCCGATCCTGATGACCACGCTCGCCGCCATTCTCGGTGCCTTGCCCCTGGTGCTCGGCAGCGCCGAAGGCGCGGAGATGCGCCAGCCGCTGGGCATCACCATCGTCGGCGGCCTGGTTCTCAGCCAGCTGCTGACGCTCTACACCACCCCGGTGGTTTACCTCTATTTCGACCGCCTGCGCCATCGCGTCAATCGCTGGCGCGGCGTGCGTACCGATGCTTCGTTGGATAATCCGCTATGAAACCCGTCCAGTTCCCAGATGTTTTTCCTCCTGCTCGTGCGCTCCGGGCCGGGCGCCTGCCGCGTTCCTGCAGCCTGATCCTGCTGCTCGGGCTGCTGGCGGGCTGCGCCCTCGGCCCGGACTATCAGCGCCCCGAACTGAGCACGCCGGTACAGTTCAAGCAGGTCGAGGGCTGGACCTCGGCGGCCCCGGCCGATGCCCTGGCGCGCGGCAACTGGTGGGCCCTGTACGGCGATGCCGAGCTGAACGCGCTGGTCGAGCGCCTGCAGCTGTCCAACCAGAACCTGGCGGCAGCCGAGGCTCAGTACCGCCAGGCGCGCGCACTGGTGCGCGGCGCCCGGGCCAGCTTCTACCCGACACTGTCCGGTAGCGCCGGGGTGACGCGTTCGGGGCAGGGCGCCTCGGGAACGAACAGCAGCACCAGCGCATCGGGCATCAGCAAGAGCTATGACCTGAGCCTCAGCGCGGCGTGGGAACTGGACGTCTGGGGCAAGCTGCGCCGTGGCCTGGAGGCCAGTCGTGCCGAGTTCGAGGCCAGTGCCGCAGATCTCGCCGCCGCGCGCCTGAGCCTGCAGAGCGAGCTGGTGCAGAACTACCTGCAACTGCGGGTGCTCGACGAGCAGTCGCGCCTGCTCGATGCCACGGTCGCCGCCTATGCACGCTCGTTGCGCCTGACCGAGAACCAGTACCGCGCCGGCATCGTGCCGAAATCCGACGTGAGCCAGGCCACCACCCAGCTCAAGAGTACCCAGGCCCAGGCCATCGACCTGCAATGGCAACGCGCGCAGCTGGAGCATGCGATCGCCGTGCTGGTGGGTGTCAGCCCGGCGCAGTTGTCGATCGCGCCGCGCGAAAGCCTGCCGGCCTTGCCGGCGATACCGCTGGCGCTGCCCTCGCAACTGCTGGAGCGTCGTCCGGACGTGGCGGCCGCCGAGCGCCGGGTGATGGCCGCCAACGCACAGATCGGCGTGGCCGAAGCAGCCTGGTTTCCCGATCTCAGCCTCTCCGCCACGGGCGGTTATCGCGGTAGCAGCTTCGCCGACTGGATCGAGGTACCCAACCGCTTCTGGTCGCTTGGTCCACAGCTGGCACTGACCCTGTTCGACGGCGGCGCACGGCAGGCCGAGCTGGAACGCACCGAGGCCGCCTACGACCAGACCGTGGCCGAGTACCGCCAGGCCGTGCTGGACAGCTTCCGCGAAGTGGAGGACTACCTGGTGCAGCTGCGCGTGCTGGAGCAGGAGAGCGGGGTGCAACAGGAGGCGCTGGATGCCGCGCGCGAAGCGCTGCGCCTGATCGAGAACCAGTACCGTGCCGGTACCGTGGACTACAACAGCGTGGTCACCGTGCAGGCGACGGCATTGAGCAACGAACGCTCGAACCTCACGCTACTGGGCAATCGCCTGCTGGCCAGCGTGCAACTGATCGCGGCACTGGGCGGCGGCTGGCAGGTCGAGCAGCTAGATAGTCCTGCGCCCATCAGCTCCCGCGGAGAGGCGCTGCGTTAGGCCATGTTCCTGCTTCGCATGTAGGCAGGGCGCGGTGCTTGATCAGCGTTCAGTCGACCTGCTCAGGTCATTTATTTGCGTTATCTGGGTCACATTCTTCGATGGAAAGGTTGACGAGATCGCAAATGCTGCTCTAAGTAGAAAATCTTGGCCATGCAGACGCTGGTCATGTCTACAGCCGTTTCAGGGATGAAACCATGGCCAGTGACGATTCGAACTCCAAGGCTGACAGTGAGCTGGACTCAGGGCTTGCGAGCCTGGTCATGCTGGCACGCTTCCACAATGTAGCGGCCTCCCCGGAGCAACTTGCTCATGAATTCGCCGAAGATGGCCGTGCTTTCGGTCGTGCCGAGTTGTTGCTCGCGGCGAAGAAGCTCGGCCTCAAGGCCAAGTCCGCACGCAGTTCCATCGAGCGCCTGCCGCATGTCCCGTTGCCTGCAATCGCGGCTGATCAGGATGGCCGCTACTTCATCATCGCCCGTATCGATGAAGGCAAGAGCCAGGTTCTGATTCACGACCCGCAGGCGCAGCGCCCCGAGGTCCTTTCGTTCGAACAGTTGCAGGCGCGCTGGGCGGGCGAGCTGGTCCTGATTCGCTCCGAAGCCTCCCTGGCGGGCGAGCTGTCGCGTTTCGACTTCACCTGGTTCATTCCCGCCATCGTCAAGTACCGCAAACTGCTGGGCGAAGTGCTGCTGGTGTCGTTCGTGCTGCAGATCTTCGCGCTGCTCACGCCGCTGTTCTTTCAGGTGGTGATGGACAAGGTGCTGGTGCACCGTGGCCTGTCGACTCTGGATGTGATCGCCATCGGCCTGCTCGGCATCATGATCTTCGAGACTCTGCTGTCGGGCTTGCGCAGCTATGTGTTCGCGCATACCGCGAGCCGCATCGATGTGGAGCTGGGGTCGAAGCTGTTCCGCCATCTGGTGACCCTGCCGCTGGCGTATTTCCAGGCCCGTCGGGTGGGGGATTCGGTGGCGCGGGTGCGTGAACTGGAGAACATCCGCAGCTTTCTCACCGGCAATGCCATCACGCTGATCCTCGACGTGCTGTTCTCCGTGGTGTTCATCGCGGTGATGTTCTACTACAGCGGCTGGCTGACCCTGGTGGTGATTCTGTCGCTGCCGCTGTATTTCCTGGTGTCTCTGCTGATCACCCCGGTCCTGCGCGCGCGCCTCAACGAGAGTTTCTCTCGGGGCGCGGAGAACCAGGCCTTTCTGGTGGAAACGGTCAACGGCATCGATACCCTCAAGGCCATGGCGGTCGAGCCGCAGATCAACCGCAAGTGGGACAACCAGCTCGCGGGCTACGTAGCTGCGAGTTTCAAGACGCAGAACCTTTCCATGTTGGCCAATGAAAGTGTTGGTTTCATCGGCAAGCTGGTCACCGTGGCCACCCTCTGGCTGGGCGCGCGCCTGGTGATCGAGGGCGACCTGACGGTCGGCCAGTTGATCGCTTTCAACATGCTGGCCGGGCGGGTCTCACAGCCGATCATGCGCCTGGCCCAGCTGTGGACCAACTTCCAGCAGACCGGCGTCTCGGTGCAGCGCCTGGGCGACATCCTCAATACCCGTACCGAGCTGTCCCAGGCCACCCGTAGCGCGCTGCCACCGCTGAAAGGGCAGATCGAGTTCGATCAGGTGCACTTCCGCTACCGCCCGGATGGCTCGGAGATTCTGCGCGGCATCAGCTTGCACATTCAGGCTGGCGAAGTCATCGGCGTGGTCGGTCGCTCCGGCTCGGGCAAGAGCACCCTGACTCGCCTGCTGCAGCGCCTTTATACGCCTGAACGCGGCCGGGTGCTGGTCGACGGCATGGACCTGGCCCTGGCCGATGTCTCTTCCCTGCGCCGACAGATCGGTGTGGTGCTGCAGGACAACATGCTGTTCGCCCGCAGCATCCGCGAGAACATTGCGCTGACCGACCCCGGTGCGCCGATCGAGCAGGTGATGCAGGCGGCGAAGATGGCCGGCGCCCATGAATTCATCCTGGAGCTGTCGGAGGGCTACGACACCGTGGTCGGTGAACACGGCGCCTCGCTGTCCGGGGGGCAACGCCAACGTATCGCCATCGCCCGCGCACTGATGGGCAACCCGCGCATCCTGATCTTCGACGAGGCTACCAGCGCCCTGGACTACGAGTCCGAACGCATCATCCAGCAGAACATGCAGGCCATCTGCAAGGGTCGCACGGTGATCATCATCGCTCACCGCCTGAGTGCGGTGCGCGACGCCAACCGCATCCTGGTGTTCTTGCGGCGCATCCCACTTGTCAGGTGGTGGTCATCGGTGGCGATGACGTGAGCTACGGCAGTAAACCCAAAGATGCCCCTAATTGGCGTACCAAGATGTTGCGCGAGAATCAGGTGGATTTGAGTCGGGTGCATTTTCTTGGAAAAGTGCCTTACGCCACCTATAAGAAAGTGCTGCAGATTTCTGCCGTGCATCTCTACCTCACTTATCCCTTTGTGCTGTCTTGGTCGCTACTGGAAGCCATGGCTAGTGGTTGTTTGATCGTCGCTTCCGATACCGCACCGGTACGCGAGGTGATTCGTGATGAGAAAAACGGCTTTCTAGTGGATTTTTTCAAACCAGACGAGATTGCTAGTCGAGTTCTGTCGGGGCTGGGTAATTCAGGGGGGGGTAAGAGGTTGCGTGAGGCTGCTTATATCGCTGCGCAGTCCTACTCCACTGAGTATGGAACCCGTCATTACGTTCATACAGTCCTGGAAAACATTCGAGTTTGTACTTTGGTCGAGATGGCTGATGGTGAATTGGCTGTATATTGAAATTAGGCGATAGCTTGGAGAAATAAGTGGCGATGAAGAATGGCAAGAAGTTAGGGTTATTTGTACTGGCTATTGTGGCATTAATGGTGGGTTTGGTGCTGTTCTATGGTGACCGGGTTGTGATCTCTTTTTATGGCGGGGGATTGGTGTTCAATCACTCGACGAGTATGCGTGAGCATAGAGTCTCTGTTGGTGACACGGGTTTCTGTGTTGCAAAATCCTATTTCGTTTTTTCCAATTCTCTTCATCCTGGCTCGAATGTTGGGCTTATTTTGGCTGCAGAACTTGAAGGTCTTGAGCCATGGAATGTTTACTTGGAACGCATCGATTTTTATGAGAATAAAAAAAATTTATCAAAAAAGGAGGTTAAGGAGGTAAATAGAAAAAGAATCGATATGGAAATTGGTTACTTGCGGGACAAAGGAGAGGTTGTCGATATGCTCTGGAGGGAGCGAATGAAAGGGGCGAAAGAAAGTAAAGAGGGGGGATACGTTAGGTTAGTGTCAGATAGTCCATTGGCTGCGAATTACGAATATTATTTAATGCCTGAGGGGCGCGCGGATTACTCTCATGTAATTGGGTGTAACCAAGGGGCTAGGTGTAGGTTGGAGTCCCGCTATAGCGATGCCATTTGGTACAAAGTTGATTTTGACGAGTCAGTACTTGAGATTGTTGGGAGTATTGAGTCGCGTGTGCGTGAATTCATGGAACATTCTATTTGTGATTAGATGAGGGCGAAGATATGGCACTTTCACTGGATGATGTTGCCGGGTTGGCACAGAAACTTGCCGATGGGGATCGAGGTGGGTTCTATTGGGAGTGCTACAGGCTGACTGGTGAATACCAGGCTTTAATTCAAGGGCAAATTACCACCTATAGCGGTACTTGGGGTGGAATGGCCATGGTTGGAAACTATCTCGCCAAGCTGACTGATCAAGAAAATTATGATGTAACACTAGATAAGTTTTCCACGCTAATTATTGCGGGCACTTTGGGTGCTATCGCTCGCGATGATGATGGTGTCCTTGATAAGCTTGAAATGCAGATTTCTGATTATGAGACGTGGCAATCTCTAGGCATGGAGGAACTGTTTCCAGTTCGCTATGGATGGGCTTCAGAGGAAAAGGGGGCAGATTTATTTTTGATCTAGAAAATAAATCTGTCCCCTTTTTTTGCTTTTTTATGTCCCCTTTTTTATTCGAAGTAGAGTCTATGCACAAGTAATTCAGGGGGGTTAGGGTTTCAGGCAGAAATCGCAGCTTGATAAGCTGAAAGGAAGGAGTTGACCTCAAGTGAGGGGATGGGTTGCTGGTGGGGCAGGTGTCATAGTTGGCTGCGAGTGTTTTGTTAATTATGTGGCCGGGGTAGTTGGATATGAATGTTTCTTTGCGGGGGGGTATACGTTTAGCTCTTGTGGTTGTTGTTATTTCTGTGGTGACTTTGGCTGGTTATTCTTGCTATTTGGGTGCATTTTCTGGCGCGGGCAACAAGCTGCCTGTCGCTGAAAATATTCTGGGGAGTCACAGGTTTGTTATCTCTGATAAAATTTTTTTAGTGCCTGGGAGATATGTTCAAAGCTATGGGGTTGCATCTGATGGGGCGTTGAATAGCTTTGTTATTCGATTGCGCGTATTAAAGGGGCGTGGCGAGGCAGAAGTAATTGTCAGTGCAGATCGGAGGTCGAAGGAAGCGATCGAAAAGTACTGGTATAGAAATGTTTATCAGTATTTCAGGCCGCGACTATCCGCCTGGGAGAAGACTGGTAAGCAAGGCGGTGGGGAAATAGAGTCAAGTGGCGGACGTTCCTTTTTGATAAAGGATAATAGAGTTTTACGTATGCTTCGCTGTAGTGTTCGCATATGTAGGGTGTTCGTTGCGTATTCGGATAACTTAACACTGTATATTGTTTTTGAAAAAAAATTACAGCTAGATTGGCTGGATTTGACAGAGCAATTGATGCTGGAGATTTTGTACTTTGAACAGTCCGGTCGGGCGCTAGGGAGATAACTGAAGCTATGGGCGAAAACCGCGGAGAAGAAAAGGGGACAGATTTATTTTTGGTCTATTTTTGATCTAGAAAATAAATCTGTTCTTGTCGGTCCCATTTTTTGTCGATAGCGCGCCGGTACGCGAGGTGATTCGCAATGATAGAAACGAATTTCTAGTGGTTTTTTTCAAGCCAGACGAGATTGCAAGGCTAATTCTGTCGGGGCTAGGTAATATAGGGAGTAAGAGGTTGCGTGATGCTGCTTATATAGCTGTGCAGTCCTACTCTACTGGTTATGTTGTCCGTAATTACTCTCAGGAAGTTCTGGGGTATTCGAGGTTGTGCTTTGTTCGAGATGGCTAATGATGAGTTGGATATGTACTGATTTATGCCATTTTGTTCTCTTATTTATATATAGAAGCAGCTGTCTGTAGGGCGGTACGAGGAAGACAAATGAAATTTTTTTCAAGCTCTTATGGGGGGCTTTGTAAGTATCTTCTGCTTGTAGGTGTAGCTCTGTGCATTGTTTTGTCAGTACTTTGGTTTTTGTGGGGTTCGCGTTTCCTATTCGTTACTCCTCCACCTGTTCGCACCAATACCTTACCGCCTGATGAAGAATTAATTTCTTATTTCTACCAGCGTCGAGCAGATATAGAAGAGTTGGTGCGTCGATACAGAGACTATGTCCCGCCACCTGGTAAGGAGCATGGTGAGTGGGAGAAGTTGGGCAATACGCCTGATCTCTTGAAGCAAGCTGGAGTGCGATATATTACGCCGATATATCCAACATGGCTGCCTGAGCCATACTCTTTGGAGGCGCGGCAGCGTGATAGGGGTATGCTGAGCAATTGGCGTGAATCGGCACAGTATCGCACTCTTTCTATTCAGCCACTTGATATGAGATTTTACCAAAATATTGTGTGGAAGGATCTGGTTTTTATGCCCGTAGTTCCGCGCATAGAAAACGGCAAACTGATTGGGCCTATTGATCATTTAGGTAGAAATCACCTCTCTCGCATATTTTCCACGCTAAACAACGAGCCGTCGGATGTGGAGCGCGATACCTGTGCCTTGCGCCAAATTGAGTCGCAATGGTTTGTTCGGATGTGCAGAGTTATTCGCTAATATAAAAGGGCTTGGTAATGGACTTCAAGTTTCTTATGTGTTGAGCGGTGAAGGTGATACATACCGTCCCGATACGCTTGCGTATATTTCCGGGCAAGGCGTTTCTTCGGGGATCAATACTGTCGCTAGTATCCTCGGTATTTCCGCAACCGCTATTGCGGGAGCTATGGCGGAGGAGGCGGACAGCTATTACCGGCGCTCATGGCGCGTTGACACGCTCGACCAATACGCGCTTTCTGCAGTGGCCGTGGGGTCGGATGCGTGGCAAAAACTATGGTTTGCGATAAAGATGGGGCCTGACTCTGCTGATGCCTGGCGGGAGTGGTATGCGGCAGAGTTGCAAGCTGTTCGCATTCATGAGGATTGGGAGATTGCCTACACGACCTATTTGGGTATTTAAGGAGAAGGGGGCAGATTTATTTTTGGTCTATTTTTAGTCTAGAAAATAAATCTGTCCCCTTTTTTCTTTTTTGTGGTGGTGCTCAACCAGACCAGCGGCGACCAGTTGCGCATTCAGGGCCAGTTCTCCTACCTGGCCGGTGTGGCCGGGGCGACGGCCATCGAGCAGTTCGTGTTCGACGGTGGCACCACTTGGGACTACGAGGCGATCAAGCTCAAGGCGCTGGAAGGCACTGCGCAGCACGACACCATCTACGGTCACGCCGACGACGACACGATAGAGGCCGGAGTCGGGAACGATCTCGTGTACGGCCAGGATGGCAACGACGAAATTCATGGCGGAGAGGGGGCCGATACGCTCTACGGCGGTAACGGAAACGACCTGTTGGCCGGAGGCACTGGAGACGATTTGCTCGATGGTGGTCTGGGCGACGACAGCCTGTACGGTGGTGCCGGTAACGACACGCTGCAAGCAGGTGGTGGCGACGATGTGCTTGATGGTGGTACCGGCAATGATCGGCTGGAGGGTGGCGCAGGCAACGACCAGTACCACTTCACCGCAGGCTGGGGTAGCGACCTCATCATCGACAGCGCAGGCAGCGACAGCGTGCAGTTCACCGGCGTGGCGCCGGCCGATATGCTGCTGCGCCGCGATGGCGTCGATCTGGTGGTGCTCAACCAGACCAGCGGCGACCAGTTGCGCATCCAGGGCCAGTTCTCCTACCTGGCCGGTGTGGCCGGGGCGACGGCCATCGAGCAGTTCGTGTTCGACGGTGGCACCACTTGGGACTACGAGGCGATCAAGCTCAAGGCGCTGGAAGGCACTGGGCAGGACGACATCATCTACGGTCACGCTGACGATGACCTGATCACTGCGCAGGCTGGCAATGACCTCGTGTACGGTCAGGATGGCAACGACGAGATTCACGGCGGCGATGGCGCCGATACGCTCTACGGCGGCGACGGTGATGACCTGATCGATGGCGGCGCTGGTGACGACCAGCTCGACGGTGGCTGGGGCAACGACACCCTGCAGGGTGGTGAAGGACACGACCTGCTGATCGGTGGCGGTGGCTTTGACGAGCTGTATGGTGGTGCGGGCAACGATACCCTCCAGGGGCATGGTCTGCTCGACGGTGGTGATGGCGACGACCTGCTCGAAGGCAGTGGCGAACTGCTCGGCGGTGCCGGCAACGACACGCTGCTCGGTCAGGGCTTCGACACTTTGCGTGGTGGTGCCGGCGACGACGTGCTGGAGGCCTACAGCAACGCCTGGAATCAGGGCAGCAATATCTTGGAAGGTGGCACCGGCAACGATACGCTCTATGGCTCGTTCGGCGACGACACCTACATCTTCAACCTGGGCGACGGCCACGACCTGCTGATCGAGCGCCGACCTGGAGAGGCCTACAGCAACATCGAACCGAGCACCGATACCCTGAGTTTCGGCGCCGGCATTGCCGCAGGCGACCTGGGTTTCGTGCGTCGTGGCAACGACCTGATCATCGAGCATGCCAATGGCAGCGACTCGATCACAGTGCAGAACTGGTTCCAGGAGCCCACCGACCACTTCAAGCTGGAGCATTTCCTGTTCGCCGACGGCAGTGAGCTGAGTCAGGCTGACGTGGAGAATCGGGTGATCTGGCAGGGCACCTCCGGAGTCGACAGTTTCATCGGCTACCGCGACCTCGACGATCATATCCGTCTGGGCGATGGCGATGACAAGGCCTGGGGGCGTGCTGGCAATGATCTGATCCATGGCGAAGGTGGCAACGACTATCTGGAAGGCGAAGCCGGCAACGACACCTTGTTCGGTGGCAGCGGCAACGACCAGCTCGACGGTGGTGCTGGCAATGATCTGCTGGTCGGCGGCACGGGCGACGACAAGTACATCTATGCGCCGGACGGCGGCGCAGATGTCATCGACAACAGCGGCGGTGGCTACGATAGTGTGTTCTTCACCAACGGTATCGGTCAGGATCGCCTCACCTTCGGTCGCGACGGCGACGATCTGTTGATTCTGGTCGATGGCGACCCGGCCCAATCGGTGCACGTGCTCGATCACTTCCTGGGCGGCGACAAGGCTATCAGTTACGTGCAGCCCTTTGGCGGCTACCTGCTGACCGCCGAGCGCATCGCCCATATCGTCGCTGCACAAGGCGTGGCGGGCGATTTCGAGGCGTTGATCGAAGGCACGGCCGCCGGCGAGCAATTGGCTGGCTACGACGGCCGTGACCTGCTGCGTGGCCTGGCGGGCAACGACACATTGTTCGGCATGGGCGGTGATGACCAGATCGAAGGGGTGACGGCAACGACTACCTGTCGGGTGGCAACGGCCAGCACAACGGCTCGGGCAACGACCTGCTGATCGGCTGCGCGGGCAACGACACCCTGGCCGGCGAGGATGGCGACGATACCCTGATCGGCGGTGCCGGCGACGATGCCTACTACTACCGCGCGAATGGTGAGGTAGATATCGTCGACAACAGCGGTGGCGGCTTCGATGGTGTGTTCTTCCTGGACGTGCCGCGCAGCCGCTTAAGCTTCCACCGCGATGGCGATGATCTGCTGATCCTGGTCGACAGTGACCTCGGCCAGCAAATGCGTGTGACCAACCACTTCCTGGGCAGTGATTACGCCATCGATTACGTGCAACCGGATGGTAGCAACTACCTGACCACCGCCCAGATCGCTGCCCAGCTCACGGCGCTGCCCGATGGTAGCGGCAGCGAGGAACCAGGCGAGCCCGGAGGGCCAGGGGAACCGACCGATCCGGGCAACCCGGGAGGGCCGGGAGAGCCGCCCGTGGCGGGTATGGGTGGCGATGACCTGCTGGTTGGTACTGCAGGCAACGACATCCTGCTCGGTGGCGCCGGCAACGACACCTTGAACGGTGCGGCGGGCAACGACACCCTGATCGGCGGTATCGGTGACGACACCTATGTCTACACCGCTGGTCAGGATGTGATCGAGGAGATCGGTGGTGCCGACACCCTGGTGTTCGCCGGTGGCATCACCTTCAACCAGGTGGCCTCCGGCCTGATGAAGTCCGGCAACGACCTGGTGCTCAACGTCAGTGGCGGTAGCGACAAGGTGACGATCCGCAACTGGTTCCTTGGTGGCGACTATGTAGTGGACACGATCACCTTTGCCTCGGGAGGACAGCTCACTGCTGCCCAGCTGTTCGGTGCTTTCGGCCTAAGTAACCCCGATCCAGTTGGCTCGCCGGCTTACCAGAACCTGCCCGACGAACGTGCGTTCGGCACCGTGTTGGCCGGGCAATCTGGTGACCAGCGTGTTCTCGGCTCATCCGATGACGACATGATCGACGGCGGTGCAGGCAACGATATCCTGCGTGGCAACACTGGTAGCGATTACCTGATCGGTAGAGCCGGGAGCGACACCTACATGTTTGCTCTCGGGGACGGTCAGGATGTGATCAACAATCTGTCCAACACCCCGGATACCGACACTGATGTACTGAGCATCGAAGATATCGCCCGCGAGGATCTGTGGCTGTCACGTAATGGCAGCGACCTGGTGATCGATGTGTCGGGTTCGGAGGACAGCATCACTATCCAGGACTGGTATACCAACCCAGCCCAGCAGCTTGACCTGATCCAGGCTGGTGGGTCGTCGCTGTATGCGAATCAGGTGGATAGCCTGGTTAACGCCATGGCTGCTTTCGGTGCACCAGCAGGTGGCGAGATCGAACTGACGCAGACACAGCGTGATCAGTTGAATGCGGTGATTGCGGCCAACTGGCAGCAACAGCTGCTGCATGTGAAGGCGCCCGTTCTCGGCCGAGAGCGGGCGCCTTTTTGTGTCATCTATTTCTTGGAATGGCTCTGCCCCTGCATAGTCAGAGGCGGACGGTGACTGCGAAGAGCGAGACGCTGCCGTTGCCATGATGTTGCATTCTTATGGCGCGGCTGTTTGCCAATAGGCGTGGCGGAAACCCGCCACGCCACTTTCGCATCACTTGTGCTGCTTGCGATTCACGGTCTGTGCGGCCTTGATCACGTCGCTGCCGATCACCGATTCGAACTGCTGCCACACCGGGCGCATGGCGTTGCGCCAGGCTTCGCGTTCCTCGCCGGTGAGGGTGATCACCTGGCTGCGGCCGGAGTCGATGATGCGCTGGCGATCGGTCTGGTTGGCGGCCTCCGCCTGCTGGTTCACCACGTAGGTCACTTCGTCGATGATGGCTTCCAGTTCGGTGCGGATGTGGTGCGGAATGCTGTACCAGAAGCGCGAGTTGCTCACCAGCATGTAGTCCAGCACGCCATGGTTGGTTTCGCTGATGAAGGGTTGCACCTCGTGCAGCTGCTTGCTGTAGATGTTCGACCAGGGGTTCTCGGCGCCTTGTACCTGGCCACTCTTGAGCGCGTTGAAGACTTCGGCGAAGGGCAGTTTCTGGCTGCTCGCGCCGATCTGGCGGAATTGCGCCTCCAGCACCGCCGAAGGCTGAATGCGGAAGCTCAGGCCGTTGGCATCGCCTGGCGAGTGCAGTGCGCGGGTTGCCGAGAGCTGCTTCATGCCGTTGTGCCAGTAGGCGAGGCCGACGATGTTGTGATCTTCCATGGAGCGCAGTAGTTGGCGGCCCTTGGAGCGCTTCTGGAAGCGGTTGACCGCCTCGATGTCGTCGAACAGGAACGGCAGGTCGAAAACCTGCAGCTGCTTGGTGTATTGCTCGAACTTGGCCAGTGACGGTGCCAGCAGCTGGACTTCGTCCTTCTGCAGGGCTTCGAGCTCGTTGGCGTCTCCATAGAGGCTGGAATTGGGGTAGACCTCGACCGTTACCTTGCCAGCCAGGCGTTCCTCGACCAGTTGCTTGAACAGCAGTGCGCCCTGGCCTTTGGGCGTGCCATCGGCAACGACGTGGGAGAACTTGATCAGGATAGGTTCATCGGCCAGTGCCGGGTTGGCACTGAAGGCGGCTAACGCCAGGGCGCAGGTGGCCAGGGCGCGGACTGGATTGAACATACTGCTTCCTTTTCTTCTTGTCGGTTTGGGCGCTCGTTTCGGCAGCCCTGTGTTGGTCGACTCTGGCACGCAATGACGGCAAGGGGTGCGGCAGTACCCGATACCCGACCAGAGTTGAAGTCCTGCATGGCAAGGCTTATGCCAGTGTGGCGAATATCCGCCAGAGTGCCTGGGATGGTGAAAAGGCTGTGATCCAGCGCACATTATGTGGCGGATAACCGCCATGTACTCGGGAAGACACAGCGGAAACTTGCCGGTGCGCAACGCGTCGAGCAGCCCTGCTATTCTCTGCCGCTCCCTCTGTCATCCAGGAGCGTCCCGATGAGTTGGTCCGCCACGCAGTATTCCCTGTTCGAACGCCAGCGTACCCGTCCTGTTCAGGATCTCCTGGCGGCTGTGCCCCGCGAGGGCATCGAGCAGGCCGTGGATCTGGGCTGCGGCCCTGGCAATTCCACCGCGGTGCTGCAGGCGCATGCCCCCGAGGCGCGCATCGTCGCCATCGACAGCAGCGAGGACATGCTGCGCGCAGCGCGTGAACGGCTGCCGCAGGTCAGCGTGCAGCTGGCGGATATCCAGCACTGGCAGGCCGACATCGCGCCGCAGCTGATCCTGGCCAACGCCTCGCTGCAGTGGCTGGACGATCACGCGCAGCTCTACCCGCGTCTGCTGGCCCAGCTGGCGCCGGGCGGCTGGCTGGCGATCCAGACGCCGGACAACCTGCAGGAGCCGGCGCATCGCCTGGCCAGGGAAGTGGCGGCCGACGGTCCATGGGCGGCGCGTATCGGTCATGTGCAGCACCCCGAGCGGCACACTGCGCAGGCCTATTACGACATCCTCGGCGCGCATGCCAGCGAGCTGGATATCTGGCGCACCACCTACTTCCATGTGCTGGACGACGCCAGCGCGGTGGTCGAGTGGTTCAAGTCCACTGCGCTGCGGCCGTTCCTGCAGCCGCTGGATGCCGAGCAGCAGGCCGCCTTCCTGCAGCGTTACCAGGCGGCGATTGCCGACGCCTACCCGCAGCAGGCCGATGGGCGCGTGCTGTTGCCGTTCCCGCGTCTGTTCCTGGTGGCCCGGCGCTAGCGCTACAGACTGTCGCGGCTAAGCCCGCAGTGCCGCAGTGACGTTTACCTGCGAGCCTGAGAAGAAAAAACCCCGCATCTGCGGGGCTTTGGCTTACTGCGCCAGGGCGACCAGGCCGGCCTGTTGCACCAGTTCCAGCAACGGCTGCGGATACACGCCGAGGAAGAAGGCGAGCAGGGCGACCACCAGCAGCATGATGCCGCCGGCGCGCTGGCCCCAGTTGAATGGGGCGTCGTGGCGATGCAGGTTGGGTTCGCGCATGAACAGCGTGACCATCACCCGCAGGTAGTAGAACACGCCGATGGCACTGCCCAGCACCATGGCACCGAGCAGCCACCACAGCTGCGCCTCGACACCGGCGGCGATCACGTAGAATTTGCCGATGAAGCCGGCGGTCAGCGGAATGCCGGCCAGCGACAGCATCATCACCGTGAGCACGGCGGTCAGGTACGGACGGCGCCAGAACAGGCCCCGGTACTCGTACAGGGCATCGGCATCGCGGCCGCTGTAGGGCGTGGACATCAGGGTGATCACGCCGAACGCGCCGAGGCTGGTCAGCACGTAGGTGGCCAGGTACACGCCGATGGCTTCCACGGCCAGGCCCTGGCTGGCGACCAGCGCCACCAGCAGGTAGCCGAAGTGCGCGATGGAGGAATAACCGAGCAGACGCTTGAGGTTGTTCTGCAGCAGCGCCAGCAGGTTGCCGAACAGGATCGAGGCGATGGCGATCAGCGTCAGCAGCTCGTTCAGCCAGCCGCCAGCGGTGGCCGGCGAGATCTGGTACAGGCGCAGCAGCACGGCGAACACCGCCACCTTGCTGGCGGTGGCGAGGAACGCCGCAACCGGTGCCGGAGCGCCTTCGTAGACGTCCGGCGTCCACAGGTGGAAGGGCACCAGCGACAGCTTGAACGCCAGGCCGATGAGCATCATGCCGATGCCGATCTGGACCAGCAGGGTGCTTTCCCGTGCCAGGCTGACGCCGAGGTCGGCGAAGGCCAGGTTGCCGGACTCGGCGTAAAGCAGTGCCATGCCGAACAGCAGGAAGGCGCTGCCTGCCGCCGACAGCACCATGTACTTGATCCCGGCTTCCAGCGAGCGCTTGTTGAAGAAGGCGTAGGCGATCATGCCGTAGGTCGGCACCGACAACAGCTCCAGGCCGATGAACAGCCCGGCCAGGTGTTGCGCGCTGACCAGCACCAGGCCGCCGGCAGCGGACAGCAGCACCAGCAGGTACAGCTCCTCGCGGTTGCCCGGGTAACCCTTGCCCGACTCGCCGCCCAGGTAGGCGTGGATCAGCGTGATGCAGGCCAGGCTGGCGGCCAGCACCAGCGCCATGTAGTAGCAGGCGAAGTTGTCGACCAGCAGCAGGGGAGTGACCGCCAGCGGTGTGACTTCCAGGGTCGGAATCAGCGACAGCAGCGCCAGGTTCAGGCCCGCCACCGAGAGGATGAAGGTCAGGGTGTGATTGCGCTTGGCGGCGATGGCCAGCATCACCACCACCACGGTGAGGCTGGTCACCAGCAGCGGCAGCAGGGCAATCAGGTGTTGCAGGGTGAATTCGACAGCGTGATGTTCCATGAGTCTCTAATCCTTACCCTACCGGCCCGAGGCGAGTTGATCGAGGGCGCCAGCCAGCCACTGCTGCACGCCATGCATGCTGGCAGCGGAGGTGTCGAGCACCGGTTGCGGGTAGACGCCAAGCAGAATCAGCAGTGCCCCGAGGCCAAGCACCATGGACAGCTCGCGGGCTTTCAGACCGGGCAATGCCGCCTCCTGCCGCACCGGGCCGAAGTACGCGCGGTGAATCATCGCCAGGGCATACACCGAGCCGAGCACCAGGCCGCAGGCGGCCAGTACCACGACCCAGGGCGCACTCGGGAAACTGCCGATGAGGATGAGGAACTCGCCGACGAAGTTGCCGGTGCCCGGCAGGCCCAGCGCCGCGGCGGCGAAGAACAGGCTGATGGCCGGAAGCCAGGGCATGCGCGCCCAGATACCGCCCATCTGGCTCAGGTCACGGGTATGCAGGCGCTCGTAGAGCTGGCCGCAGAGGATGAACAGTGCCGCGGCGGACAGGCCGTGAGCGACCATCTGCACCACCGCGCCCTGCAGCGCGATCTGGCTGCCGGAGTAGATGGCGATGAGCACGAAGCCCATGTGCGAGACGCTGGAGTAGGCCACCAGGCGCTTGATGTCGGTCTGCGCGAAGGACAGCAGGGCGCCGTAGACGATGGCGAACACGCCGAGCCACTGAGCGATCGGCGCGAACTCCGCCGAGGCATTGGGGAACAGCGGCAGGGCGAAGCGCAGCAGGCCGTAGGCGGCGGTTTTCAGCAGGATGCCGGCGAGGTCCACGGAGCCTGCGGTCGGCGCCTGGGCGTGGGCGTCGGGCAGCCAGGAATGCACCGGTACCACCGGGAACTTCACCGCGAAGGCGACGAAGAAGCCGAGCATCAGCAGGTATTCGGGGCCTGGCGCCAGTTCGGTCTTCAGCAGGTCGGCGTAGTTGAAGCTGAGCACGCCGGTCTGGTTGAAGTGCACGAACACCAGGGCGAGGATCGACACCAGCATGACCAGGCCGCTGGCCTGGGTGAAGATGAAGAACTTGGTGGCGGCGGTGATGCGGGTGCGGCCGTCGCTGCCGCTGTGACCCCAGAGCGCGATGAGGAAGTACATCGGCACCAGCATCATTTCCCAGAAGAAGAAGAACAGGAACAGGTCGACGGCGAGGAACACGCCGACCACGCCGCCGAGAATCCACATCAGGTTGAGGTGGAAGAAGCCGACGCGGTTCTGGATCTCGTTCCACGAGCAGAGCACCGAGAGCACACCGAGCAGACCGGTGAGCGTCACCATCAGCACCGACAGGCCGTCCATCGCCAGGTGGATGGTTATCCCCA
Organism: Pseudomonas sp. REST10; assembly: GCF_029542605.1. Taxonomy (NCBI): domain Bacteria; kingdom Pseudomonadati; phylum Pseudomonadota; class Gammaproteobacteria; order Pseudomonadales; family Pseudomonadaceae; genus Pseudomonas; species Pseudomonas sp. REST10. The sequence goes on from NZ_CP035677.1 coordinate 2,595,858, forward strand.
GGCGCGGGATCCAGTCGATGACGAATTCGTGGGCCCAGCGCGGGCCGCCGTCCGGGGCTGGCGCCAGGGTGAAATCACCGCTGACCCACAGCCACAGGCTCAGGCCGAACAGCAGGCCCATGGTGATCAGGGCGATCCAGCGCGGCAGGACGTGGCCGAAGCGCTCGCCTTGCCAGCACAGCAGGCCGCCGATGAAGGGGATCAGGATTAGCCAGGGCAGAATCATCAGGCTGTTTTCCTTAACTCAAAAAAAGGATGGCGGCGAGCACCAGCACGGCGCCCCCGGCGATCGAGGCGGCGTACCAGCGCACCTGACCGGTTTCGCTGCGTACCAGCGCGGCATTGCCGCCGCGCGCGAGCAGCGGGATCAGGCCGATGCTGCGGTCGATCGGGTCGCGGCGCAGCAGGTGGCAGAGCAGCAGGTAGGGACGCACGAACAGCTTGTCGTAGAGCCAGTCGAAGCCCCAGGCGGCGAACCACCAGGCGCTCAGCAGGCGGCCCGGCGCGCTCTGCGCCACGGCACTGGCGAAGCGACGCTGGCCGAGGAAGAGCAGGGCGGCGATGACGATGCCGCTGACCGCGATCAGCCCGGACAGCAGCTCCAGGCTGTGCTTGGCCTCGCCACCGGCATGCCCGGCGCTTTCCGGCAGAACGCCGGCCAGCGGCGGGGTGATCCAGGCGCCGATGAAGGTCGACAGCACGATCAGCATCAGCAGCGGCAGGTTGTGGGCGATGCCATGGCCGGCATGGGCCTCGGTCTTCTGCTCGCCGTGGAAGGCGATGAAGATCAGGCGGAAGGTGTAGATCGAGGTCAGGAAGGCGCCGGTCAGCCCCGCGTAGAGCAGGCCGCCGTGGCCACTGGCGAAGGCTTCCCAGAGTATCTCGTCCTTGGAGTAGAAACCGGCCGTCAGCAGCGGCAGCGCGGCCAGGGCTGCGCCGCCAACGACGAAGCTGGCGTAGGCCAGTGGCAGTTTCTTCCACAGGCCGCCCATCCTGAAGATGTTCTGCTCGTGGTGGCAGGCATGGATCACCGCACCGGACGCCAGGAACAGCAGGGCCTTGAAGAAGGCATGGGTCATCAGGTGGAAGATCGCCGCATCCCAGGCACCGACGCCCAGGGCGAGGAACATGTAGCCGATCTGGCTCATGGTCGAGTAGGCGAGGATGCGCTTGATGTCGGTCTGCACCAGCGCGGCGAAACCGGCCAGCACCAGGGTCACGCCGCCGACGATGCCGACCAGTTCGAGAATCTCCGGGGTCAGCAGGAACAGGCCGTGGGTGCGCGCGATCAGGTAGACGCCGGCGGTGACCATGGTCGCCGCGTGAATCAGCGCCGACACCGGGGTCGGACCGGCCATGGCGTCGGCCAGCCAGGTCTGCAGCGGCAACTGCGCCGATTTGCCCACCGCGCCGCCGAGCAACATCAGCGTGGCCAGCCACAGCCAGGTGTCGCCCGCGACGTAGCGCTGCGGTGCCAGCACCATCAGCTCCTGGATGTTCAGGGTGCCGAGGTTGAGGAACAGCAGGAACAGGCCGATCATCAGGAACACGTCGCCGATGCGGGTGACGATGAAGGCCTTGAGCGCGGCGTTACCGTTGGGCACGTGCTTGTAGTAGAAGCCGATCAGCAGGTACGAGCACAGACCCACGCCTTCCCAGCCGAAGAACAGCACCAGCAGGTTGTCGCCGAGCACCAGCAGCAACATGCTGAAGATGAACAGGTTGGTGTAGGCGAAGAAGCGCGAGTAGCCTTCTTCGCCACGCATGTACCAGCTGGCGAACAGGTGGATCAGAAAACCCACGCCGGTGACCACGCCGAGCATGGTCACGGACAGGCCGTCCAGGTACAGGGTGAAGCTCGGCGCCAGGCCTTCGACGCTCATCCACTGCCACAGGGTCAGGCTGTAGGCGCCTGAAGCCGGTGGGTTGCCGAGGAAGGCGGCGATCACCCAGGCGGCGCTGGCAGCCGCCAGGCCGATGGAGCCGACGCCGATCACTGCGCTGGTGTTTTCCGACAGGCGTCCGCGCGAGAAGGCCAGCAGCAGCCAGCCGAGCAGCGGAAAGAATAGAGTCAGGGCTAGAAGGTTCATCCGCGCATCTCGCTGGCAGCGTCGATATCCAGGGTGTTGAAGCGGCGATACAGCTGCAGCAGGATCGCCAGGCCGATACTGGCCTCGGCGGCTGCCAGGGTGATCACCAGAATGAACATCACCTGGCCGTCAGCCGCACCCCAGCGGGCGCCGGCGACGATGAAGGCGAGCGCTGCGGCGTTCATCATCACTTCCAGGCTCATCAGGATGAACAGGATGTTGCGCCGCACCATCAGCCCGACCAGGCCGATGCAGAACAGCACGCCGGCCAGGGCCAGGCCGTGCTCCAGGGGTATACCGGTCATGCTGTGGGCTCCTTGGCGTCATGGCGGCCCAGGTGGTAGGCGGCGACCAGGGCGGCGAGCAGCAGCATCGAGGCCAGCTCCACCACCAGCAGGTAGGGGCCGAACAGGCTGATGCCGACGGCCTTGGCTTCGACCGTGGTATGGCCGATCTGGGCATCGCTGACATGGCTGAGCAGCACGTAGAGCAACTGCCCGAGCAGCAGGGCGCTGAGAATGGCCGGGCCGATCCAGATGCTGGGCGTCAGCCACCTGCGTTCCTGATCGGCAGCGGCCGGGCCGAGGTTGAGCATCATCACCACGAAGACGAACAGCACCATGATGGCGCCGGCGTAGACGATGATTTCCAGCGCGCCGGCGAAGGGCGCGCCAAGGGCGAAGAACACCATCGACACCGCCAGCAGCGAGACGATCAGGTAGAGCAGGGCATGCACCGGATTGGTGTTGGTGATCACCCCCACCGTCGATGCCACCGCCACGCCGGCGGCGAAGTAGAACGCGAATTCCATTACAGGCTCCTCACGGTAGCCCGCGCACGGTGGCGGGCGAGGGGCAGGGAGAGTGTCATCAGCATCATGGCAGCAGTCCCTTGACGTTGATCGGCTCGGCCTCGTCCTGCGCGGCGCCCTTGGGCTTGCCGGCGATGGCCATGCCGGCGACGCGGTAGAAGTTGTAGTCCGGGTTCTTGCCGGGGCCGCTGATCAGCAGGTCTTCCTTCTCGTACACCAGATCCTGGCGCTTGAACTCGCCCATCTCGAAGTCGGGGGTGAGCTGGATCGCCGTGGTCGGGCAGGCTTCCTCGCACAGGCCACAGAAGATGCAGCGCGAGAAGTTGATGCGGAAGAACTCCGGGTACCAGCGACCGTCATCGGTCTCGGCCTTCTGCAGCGAGATGCAGCCTACAGGGCAGGCCACGGCGCACAGGTTGCACGCCACGCAGCGCTCTTCGCCGTCGGGGTCGCGGGTGAGGACGATGCGGCCACGGTAGCGCGGCGGCAGGTAGACCGGCTCTTCCGGGTATTGCAGGGTGTCACGCTTGCGAAAACCATGGCTGAAGACCATGGCCAGGCTGCGTAGCTGGGTGGCGGTGCCGACCAGCACGTCCCAGATGTATTTGAACATTGCGTTTCTCCTTACTGGGCCGCGGCCAGCACGAATGCGCCGGTCACCAGCAGGTTGATCAGGGTCAGCGGCAGGCAGAACTTCCAGCTGAAGGCCATGACCTGGTCATAGCGCGGGCGTGGGATCGACGCGCGCAGCAGGATGAAGATCATGATGAAGAAGGCCGTCTTCAGCGCGAACCAGAAGAACGGGATCTGCGGCAGGATGCCGAACGGGCCGTGCCAGCCACCGAAGAACAGTGTCACCAGCAGGGCCGAGACGGTGACGATGGCGACGTACTCGCCAACGAAGAACATGCCCCACTTCATCCCGGCATATTCGATGTGGTAACCGTCGGCCAGCTCCTGTTCGGCTTCCGGCTGGTCGAACGGGTGACGGTGGGTCACGGCGACGGCAGCGATGAAGAAGGTACAGAAGCCGAAGAACTGCGGAATGATGAACCACAGGTTCTGCGCCTGGTAATCGACGATGTCGCGCATGTTGAACGAGCCGACCTGCGCCACCACGCCCATCAGTGCCAGGGCCAGGAACACCTCGTAGGAGATGGTCTGGGCCGACGCGCGCAGGCTGCCGAGCAGGGCGAACTTGTTGTTGCTCGACCAGCCGGCGAACAGCACCGCGTAGACCGAAAGGCCGGCCATGGCGAAGAAGAACAGGATGCCGATGTTCAGGTCCGCCACCCCCCAGGTCGGGGTGATGGGGATGATGGCGAAGGCCATCAGCATCGCCGAGAAGGCGATCATCGGTGCCAGGATGAAGATGAACCTGTCGGCGAACGGCGGCGTCCAGTCCTCCTTGAAGAACATCTTGATCATGTCGGCGGCGATCTGGAACATGCCGAACGGCCCGACGCGGTTGGGGCCGTAGCGGTCCTGCCACCAGCCGAGCAGGCGCCGCTCGATGAAGCTCAGCAGCGCACCGCAGACCACCACCACCAGCAGGATGACGATGGCCTTGAGTACGGCGATGACGATCTCGATCAGTTCGGGCGTCAACCAGCTCATTGTGCGGCCTCCTGCAGCAGGGTCACGCTGGCACCGGCGAGCGTCGCCGGAATGCCCGGCAAGCCGACCGGCAGGCCGACCAGGCCGACGCCCAGGTCGTCACGCACCTGCAGCGGCAGGCGCAGGGCCTGGCCGTTGACGCGCAGAGCCAGCAGCGCACCGTCGTTCACCCCCAGGCGAGCCGCCTCGTCGCGGGCCAGGGCCACATAGGGCTCGGGCATGCGTTCCTGGATGGGTTTGGCGCGCGCGGAGTTTTCCTCGCTGCCGAACAGGTGGTGCAGCGGCGCTACCTGCCAGGTGCCAGCCGCCGGGTTGAACGCAGCGTTCACCGCGAACCAGGGCAGCGCGTTGCCAGCGGCCTCGAGCAGACGCACGCCGGGGTCGCCGGCGCGCAGGTGACCACCGACCTCGTCCTGGAACTTGTTCCAGGCCTGCGGCGAGTTCCAGCCCGGCGACCAGGCGAACGGAATCTGCTGCCGGTCTTCCTTGCTGCCGGCGTAGCCTTCCATGGAGAAGGCGAAGGCCGAATCCTGATCCTGCGGCTGACGCGGCTCGTGCACGCTGATGTTGGCGCGCATGGCGGTGCGACCGCTGTAGCGATGCGGTTCGCGCGCCAGCTTGAGGCCCTTGATGCGGAACGCGGCGCTCGGCGCGGCGTCCCTGATGCCGGCCAGCAGCGGGTTGCTGGCGGCGCAGGCGTCGGTGACCTGGTCCAGCTGCGTCCAGTCCACAGCCTTGCCCTGCAGGGTGCTGTGCAGCGCGTGCAGCCAGCGCCAGCCCTCGCGGATCAGGATGTTGCTGTCGTAGTAGCTCGGCTCATAGACCTGGAAGAAACGCTGGGCGCGGCCCTCGAGGCTGACCAGGGTGCCGTCGCCCTCGGCGAAGCTGGCCACCGGCAGCAGCAGGTGAGCGCGTTCGCTGGTCGCGGTGCGCTGGTGGTCGGCGACGATCACGCTCTGCGCGGCAGCCAGCGCGGCATCGACCTTGGCGGCATCGGCGCGGCGGTACAGATCGTTCTCCAGCACGATCACGGCATCGGCCTGGCCGCTGCTCAGGGCCTGCAGCGCGGCGTCGACGGATTCGCCGCCGAGCAGGGCCAGGCCCAGGCTGTTGGCCTCGGGCACCACCAGGCTCAGCGAGCCGTTCTTCTCACGGTTCTTCAGGGCGCTGGCGATGTTGGCGGCCGCTTCGATCAGGGCCTTGTCGCCCAGCGAGGCGCCGGACACGATCAGCGGGCGACTGGCGTTGGTCAGCGCAGCGGCGATGCGCTGTACCAGCTCGCGCGCCTCCGTTTCCAGGCCGTCCACGGCCGGGGCGCTGGGGTCGATGGCGTGGGCCACGGCGAAACCGATACGGGCCAGATCGGCCGGCGCGGCATGCACGCTCTCGGCGGCGACGTCATCCAGGCGGGTCTCACCGACGCTGGCGATGAACAGGGGATGCCGGGCGTGCTGGGCGACGTTCTGCACGGCTGCCATGTGCCAGTCCTGGATGCGTGCGCCAGCGGCGATCTCGGTGGCCTTGCCCTTGACGGCCTGGCGCAGGGCCAGGGCCAGGCGCGCAGCGGTCTGGGTCAGGTCTTCGCCGAGGACGAAGATGGCGTCGTGCAGCTCGACATCGCGCAGCGTCGGCGTCGGCAGCGGGCCGTTGCGCAGGATGTCGCGGATCAGGCGAATGTTGTCCAGTTCGGCGGCCGCGATGCCACTGTAGTAGTGCTCGGCACCGACCAGTTCGCGCAGGGCGAAGTTGGCTTCGAGGCCGGCGCGCGGCGAGCCGATGCCGATCACGCGCTTGCCCTTGAGCAGCTCGGCGGCCTTGTCCAGCGCGGCATCGATGCCCAGCGGCTGGCTCCCGAGCAGTGGCTGGCGCGGGCGATCCTCGCGGTTGACGTAGCCGTAGCCGAAACGGCCGCGGTCGCAGAGGAAGTACTGGTTGACCGAGCCGTTGAAGCGGTTCTCGATCCGGCGCAGTTCGCCGTAGCGCTCACCAGGGCTGATGTTGCAGCCGCTGGAGCAGCCATGGCAGATGCTCGGGGCGAACTGCATGTCCCACTTGCGGTTGTAGCGCTCGGAATGGGTCTTGTCGGTGAACACGCCGGTCGGGCAGACCTCGACCAGGTTGCCGGAGAACTCGCTTTCCAGCGTGCCGTCCTCGACGCGACCGAAGTACACGTTGTCGTGCGCGCCATACACGCCCAGGTCGGTGCCGCCGGCGTAGTCCTTGTAGTAGCGCACGCAGCGGTAGCAGGCGATGCAGCGGTTCATCTCATGGGCGATGAACGGGCCAAGCTCCTGGTTCTGGTGGGTGCGCTTGGTGAAACGATAGCGACGGGCGTTGTGCCCGGTCATCACCGTCATGTCCTGCAGGTGGCAGTGACCGCCTTCCTCGCACACCGGACAGTCGTGCGGGTGGTTGGTCATCAGCCACTCGACGACGCTGGCGCGGAACGCCTTGGATTCCTCGTCGTCGATGCTGATCCAGGTGTTGTCGGTGGCAGGCGTCATGCAGGACATGACGATACGACCACGGGTGTCGTTCTCGTCGTTGTACTGCTTGACCGCACACTGCCGGCAGGCCCCGACGCTGCCAAGCGCGGGGTGCCAGCAGAAGTAGGGGATATCGAGGCCGAGGGACAGGCAGGCCTGCAGCAGGTTGTCCGCTCCATCGACTTCGAAATCTTTGCCGTCTACGTGGATAGTGGCCATTTCTTTGAGTCTTCGTTTACCCGCTTGCTAAAGCGGCTGGCTAAGGGAATTCGTCTGTTCAGCTCGCGGTCGCCGGCGTGCGGGGCGTGCTCGCCACCTGGGCCACACCGGCCTCGAACTCTTCACGGAAATACTTGATGGCGCTGCCCAGCGGCTCCACCGCACCGGGTGCGTGGGCGCAGAAGGTCTTGCCCGGGCCGAGGAAGTTGACCAGCCCGAGCAGGGTCTGGATGTCTTCGGCGGTACCCTGCTTGCGCTCCAGGGCGCGGAGAATCTTCACGCTCCACGGCAGGCCATCGCGGCACGGCGTGCACCAGCCACAGGACTCGCGGGCGAAGAACTCTTCCATGTTGCGCAGCAGGGAGACCATGTTGATCGAGTCGTCCACCGCCAGCGCCAGGCCGGTGCCCATGCGCGTGCCGACCTTGGCGATGCCGCCGGCGTACATCTGCGCCTCGAGGTGCTCGGGCAGCAGGAAGCCGGTACCGGCGCCGCCCGGCTGCCAGCACTTGAGCCGGTAGCCGTCGCGCATGCCGCCGGCATGCTCCTCGAAGAGTTCGCGCGCGCTGACGCCGAACGGCAGCTCCCACAGGCCGGGGTTCTTCACCTTGCCGGAGAAGCCCATCAGCTTGGTGCCGTGGTCTTCGCTGCCCGGACGGGCGAGGCTCTTGTACCAGTCGACACCGCCAGAAACGATGGCGGGCACGTTGCACAGGGTTTCGACGTTGTTGACGCAGGTCGGCTTGCCCCACACGCCGACGGCAGCGGGGAAGGGTGGCTTGGCGCGCGGGTTGGCGCGGCGGCCTTCGAGCGAGTTGATCAGCGCGGTTTCTTCGCCACAGATGTAGCGTCCGGCGCCGGTATGCACGAACAGCTCGAAGTCGAAACCGCAGCCGAAGATGTTCTTGCCCAGCAGACCGGCAGCCTTGGCTTCCTCGATGGCGCGGTTGAGGTTGGCGGCGGCGTCGACGTATTCGCCGCGCAGGAAGATGTAGCCACGGTAGGCCTTGAGCGCGCGAGCCGAGATCAGCATGCCTTCCACCAGCAGGTGCGGCAGCTGCTCCATGAGCATGCGGTCCTTCCAGGTGTTGGGCTCCATCTCGTCCGCGTTGCACAGCAGGTAGCGGATGTTCAGGGATTCGTCGGCCGGCATCAGGCCCCACTTCACGCCCGTGGGGAAGCCTGCGCCGCCGCGGCCCTTGAGGCCGGATTCCTTGACGGTCTGCACGATGTCGGCCTGGGCCATCTCGGTCAGCGCCTTGCGTGCGGCGGCATAGCCGTTCTTCGCCTGGTATTCGGCCAGCCATACCGGCTGGGCGTCGTCGCGCAGGCGCCAGGTCAGCGGGTGGGTCTCTTCGCTGCGGGCGATGCGGTTGGCCGGGCCGATGGAGGTGAGGGTCTTCATTTGTAGTCCTCCAGCAGCTTGGCTACGCCGTCCGCTCGAACGTCGCCGAAGGTGTCGTCGTCGATCATCACGGCCGGGGCCTTGTCGCAATTGCCCAGGCAGCACACCGGCAGCAGGGTGAAACGCTCGTCGGCGGTGGTCTGGCCGAGGCCGATGCCGAGCTGTTGCTGCATCTCGGCGAGCACCGACTCATGGCCGCCGATGTAGCAGGTCATGCTGTCGCATACGCGGATGACATGGCGGCCGACCGGTTGACGGAAGATCTGGCTGTAGAAGGTGGCAACGCCCTCGACGTCGCTGGCGGGGATGCCGAGGATCGCGCCAATGGCATCGGCGGCGCCGTCCGGCACCCAGCCGCGCTCCTTCTGCACGATCTTCAGCGCCTCGATGCTGGCGGCGCGCGGGTCTTCGTAGTGATGCATCTCGTGCTCGATGGCCGAGCGTTCGGTTTCGCTGAGGACGAAACGGTCTGTCTGGATTAGCGTGCTCATGATCAGCGGTCCACGTCGGCCATGACGAAGTCGATACTGCCCAGATAGGCAATCAGGTCCGCCACCATGCTGCCGCGAATCACTGCGGGGATCTGCTGCAGGTGGGCGAAGCTGGGGGTGCGAATCCGGGTGCGGTAGCTCATGGTGCTGCCGTCGCTCGTCAGGTAATAGCTGTTGATGCCCTTGGTCGCCTCGATCATCTGGAAGGCTTCGTTGGCCGGCATGACCGGGCCCCAGGAAACCTGCAGGAAGTGCGTGATCAGGGTCTCGATGTGCTGCAGCGTGCGCTCTTTCGGTGGCGGCGTGGTCAGCGGATGGTCCGCCTTGTACGGGCCTTCCGGCATGTTCTTCAGGCACTGGTCGATGATGCGGATGCTCTGACGCATCTCTTCCACGCGGACCATGCAGCGGTCGTAAGCGTCGCCGTTGGCGGCCAGCGGCACCTCGAACTCGAAGTTCTCGTAGCCGGAGTAGGGGCGCGCCTTGCGCAGGTCGAAGTCGCAGCCGGTGGCGCGCAGACCGGCACCGGTGGTGCCCCATTCCAGCGCTTCCCTGGTGTTGTACTGCGCCACGCCGATGGTGCGGGCCTTGAGGATGCTGTTCTTCAGTGCCGCCTTCTCGTACTCGTCGAGGCGCTTGGGCAGCCAGTCGACGAACTCCTTGACCAGCTTGTCCCAGCCACGAGGCAGGTCGTGGGCGACGCCGCCGATGCGGTACCAGGCCGGATGCAGGCGGAAGCCGGTGATGGCCTCGATCACCTTGTAGGCGCGCTGGCGGTCGGTGAAGGTGAAGAACACCGGGGTCATGGCGCCGACGTCCTGAATGTAGGTCCCCAGGAACAGCAGGTGGCTGGTGATGCGGAAGAACTCGGCGAGCATCACGCGGATGGTGTCGACCTTCTGCGGCACCTTGATGCCGGCCAGCTTCTCCACGGCCAGCACGTAGGGCAGGTTGTTCATCACCCCGCCGAGGTAGTCGATGCGGTCGGTGTAGGGGATGAAGCTGTGCCAGCTCTGGCGCTCGGCCATCTTCTCGGCGCCACGGTGGTGGTAGCCGATTTCCGGCACGCAGTCGACGATCTCTTCACCGTCGAGCTGCAGGATGATGCGGAAGGCACCGTGCGCGGAAGGGTGGTTGGGGCCGAGGTTGAGGAACATGTAGTCCTCGTGCTCGCCGCCGCGCTTCATGCCCCAGTCCTCCGGGCGGAAGCGCGCGGCTTCTTCCTCGAGCTGCTGCTTGGCCAGGGTCAGGCTGAAGGGGTCGAACTCGGTGGCGCGCGCCGGATAGTCCTTGCGCAGCGGGTGGCCTTCCCAGGTCGGCGGCATCATGATGCGGCTCAGATGCGGGTGGCCGGTGAAGGTGATGCCGTACAGGTCCCAGACCTCACGCTCGTACCAGTTGGCGTTGGGCCAGATGCCGGTGGCGCTCGGCAGGTTGAGATCGCCCTCGCGCAGTGCCACCTTGATCATCACGTCACTGTTACGCTCCAGCGACATCAGGTGGTAGAACACGGTGAAGTCGGCATCCGGCAGGCCGCGACGCTGGGTGCGCAGGCGCTCGTCGACGCCGTGCAGGTCATAGAGCATCACGTAGGGGCGCGGCAGCTTGCGCAGGCAGGTGAGCACCTCGATCAGACGCTCGCGGGCGACCCAGAGAACCGGCATGCCGGTGCGGGTGCTTTGCAGGGTGAAACTGTCGTCGCCGAATTGGGCGCGCAGTTCGGCGACGACGTCCTGGTCGTCAGCCTTGTATGGCGGTATGGACACAACGGTGTCTGCAGTCATGGTCTCGGTCGCTATCGAACAACGTAGAAAGTGGGCGTGAGGCTTGCGCAGGCAAGCATCGGCTCAGACTTCGTCAGGGCTACGCAGGTTGGTAACGGCGATTCGCTGCTCGCGGCGCTGTTCCTTTTGCGAAGGCATTTCGGCACGGTAGATGCCTTGGTCGCCTACGACCCAGGATAGCGGGCGGCGCTCCTGGCCGATGGATTCCTGCAGCAGCATCAAGCCTTGCAGGAACGCCTCCGGGCGGGGCGGGCAGCCGGGAATGTAGACGTCCACGGGGAGGAACTTGTCCACGCCCTGAACGACCGAGTAGATGTCGTACATGCCGCCGGAGTTGGCGCATGAACCCATGGAGATGACCCACTTGGGCTCCAGCATCTGCTCGTAGAGACGCTGGATGACCGGCGCCATCTTGATGAAGCAGGTGCCGGCGATGACCATGAAGTCGGCCTGACGCGGTGACGCACGAATGACTTCGGCGCCGAAGCGTGCGACGTCGTGCGGTGCGGTGAAGGCGGTGGTCATTTCCACATAGCAGCAAGAGAGGCCGAAGTTGTACGGCCACAGGGAATTCTTGCGCCCCCAGTTGACCGCGCCGTTCAGCACGTCCGAGAGCTTGCCCATGTAGATGTTCTTGTGAACCTGGTCCTCTAGCAGCGGGTCGGAGACGACCTCCCGCTGGCCGATCGGATACGCCTCATTGGGCGCATCCGGGTCGACCCGAGTAAGTTTGTATTGCATCGCCAAAGCCTCATTGTTTTAGCTTCGCCTGCCGTTCACGACGTCCCTGCGGTGCCCAATCGAGCGCGCCGATACGCCAAAGATAGACAAGACCTGCCAACAGAATTGCTATGAAAACTGTAGCTTCGATCAGGCCCGCCCAGCCGCTTTCGCGCACCGAGACAGCCCAAGCGAAGAGATAGAGGGCTTCAACGTCGAAGATCACGAAGAGCATCGCGACCAGATAGAACTTGGCTGACAGGCGCAGACGCGCGCTGCCGGTGGGAAGCATGCCCGACTCGAACGGCTCGTTCTTGCTGCGGCCCCACGCCTTGCTGCCAAGCAGGCTGGAGACGCCGAGCATGAAGGCGATGAGCCCGCAGACACCCAGCAAGAAAACAGCGAAAGCCCAGTTCTGGGACATGGTCGTTACCGCATCAGGCATGCCGGTACTCCTTGAAATTAAGGAACGGCTTTTAATTTAGTAGTCGCCTAACGCCATCAAGGGCGCTGACGCAAAGTGTGTATACAATACTATGTGCACGCCAACTGTAAGTAAATTTTTCAGAGAAAAATTATTCTCGCAGTTTGATCATTTCTGTCGAGCTTGTGATTGACAGGCGCCCGCAGTGCCGTTCTTGAGCCTTTCGCTCGTCCCGTCGTCCCCGCAACTATAGCTGGCAACCCCTCGCTGGCAACTTTGCGCAGCAAATTCAGCTGACTAATCTGCCTTATTTCCGTCCCGGATGAGCCGCCGCGAAATGAGCAATTCATTGCCACTTTGGTGTTGGGGCGAAAGCAGCAGGTGCAGGCCTGTGTCATGGGCAAAGGTATAAGCAGAAGCCGCGATTATCACTAAACGATATGCCTTCTCGGGTGTTGCGCCCGCGATCTTGTACTAGCGTGCATGAATCGCCGGAGCGCGATGCATCATTGATCGAGCAGTGCCCACCAACCGCTGGGTCTGCGCTGTTGCCCCTGCCTGGGTATGCCGACCCTTCGTACGAATAACAAGATGAGGGGTTTTGCCATGCCTGTCGCCCAGTCCCTGTCGCGTATCGTTCCTGTCGTTCTGCTACTCGCCCTGAGTGCGCCTGCCAGCGCCGAGCAGGGCGACTACAGCTTCTGGCAGACCTTGAGCAATCTGGTTTCCCCACCTGGGGCCGACAATCCGGTCACGCCGGCGCAGCGCGTCGGGCCTTATCCGCTGCTGGCCAATCCGAGCGGCTTCAACAGTGGCTTCAATGCTGGCAACTACTACGGTTGGCAGACCATCCAGATGGCGCCCGAAACCGGCGCGGTGTGTGGCAATGGCTCGCCCTACAAGTTCTTCATCAACCGGGTTCCGAATACCCGCAACACCATCGTCTACCTGGAGGGCGGCGGTGCCTGCTGGGACTACGCCAGCTGCAGCGGGCAGGCCGGCATTCGCGGTGCGCGCAACCCCGACGGGATCGCCGACGACTACATGTCGCTGCTCAACCCGGGGGCGAGCCTGGTCAGCCCGTTCGTGGTGCGCCTGCATCCCTGGACGCGGGTGAAGACGCAGAACTGGAACATGGTCTACGTGCCGTACTGCACCGGCGACATCTATTCCGGCGACAAGGTGGCGGTGTATGACGACCCGCAGGGGCAGCAGCAGCCCCTGGTCTGGCATCACAACGGCCTGCGCAACATGCGCGCCGTGGTGGGGTGGCTCAAGGACAACCTGCCGCGCCCCACGCAGATGCTGACCACGGGGTGCAGTGCCGGCGGCGCCGGCAGCCTGACCAACTATGCCAACCTGCGCCAGGACATGGCGCCCAGTCGCGGCTACCTGATCAACGACTCCGGGCCGGTCTACACCGCCCTGGCGGGGGACAACCAGCGCTACCCGTCCTATCCGCTGCAAGCCTTCATTCGTCAGGCCTGGGGCCTGGATGCCGAGCAGGGACCACTGCAGTACCTGCAGGCGCGCCTGCCCGGCTTCGACAGGAGCGACCTGGGCAGCCTCTACCCGGCGCTCTCGAGCAACCTGCCGGGTGATCGCATGGGCCATACGCACTTCTGGCAGGACCTGAACTACTCCGCCTATTCCTACGAGCGCTTCTATCCGGAGATCGTCAACGCGCCGGACCAGGCGACCAAGGAAGCGCTGATCAAGCAACGCTGGGCGACCGATACGTCGCGCCTGCGCAGCCAGTTGGCCAGCCTGGGGAATGTCGGGGGCTACTTCCCGCAGTTTCGCGACGTCAACGAAAGCCACTGCACCAGCATCATCGAGTTCGCCAATGCCGATATCCAGGAGCAGAACCTGCAACTGGACAACTTCGTCAGCAGCGTGCTCGACGGCAGCGGGCAAGTGCTGGAGGCATCGGAAAGCAGTGACGTGGCCGACCGCAACAAGCCGTTCAATCTGCTGTATTACCTGCTCGACCAACTGCTCTGAACGGATGATCGGCTAGTGCTGCGGCGGCGTCTCTGCCGCAGCGCTAGCTGTCCGGGCGCTGTCGATAGTTGCGTTCGCGCGCTTCCTGCAGGCGCTGGCGCAGGTACTGGTCGCGGGACAGGCCGTCGGGAATGCTCTGCAGGGCCAGCACTTCCTCGACGATGCGCTTCTCCTCGGCCTTGTAGCGTGCGAAGTTCGGGTCGACCCGTTGTGCCTGCCTGGCCTCGCGCTCTGCACTGAGGGCCTGGTAACGCCTGATCAGGGCTTCGGCGCGGCGCTTCTGTTCCTGCTCGTCTGTGCTGACGGCCCTGATCAGGCCGATCTGCAGCAGCAAGGCTTCGCTCAGCGCCAGCTCGCCCCGGCGCTCCAGTGAGTCGACGCCTTCACTCAGTTGCTGCGCTTGCGCCTCGCGGCCGTCAGCGTCGAGTTCACTGGCGTGCTCGATGAAGCCTCGGTAACGCCGATGGAACTCCAGACGCCGTTCCTGCTGCTGAACTTCGGGTTTCGCCAGCAGTTGCAGCTGCTCCTCGCTGAGGTCGGCAGGGGCTGGCGCGGGGCTGCCTTGCGCGGCTTGCGCGAATTGCGCTGTGGGCACCTGCGCGGGCTGCGGGGTGGCGGAATGCGGGGTATCAGGACGCTGCCAGTACCAGGCGAGCGTCACGCTGCCCAATACGAGGCAGCTGCCGAACAGCAGGGAAGAGCGAGGCATGGGCGGTCCTTGCGCGAGTCGAGTGTGTTCCAGCTTAGAAGCCGCGGCTGCGCCTTGCCTGTTCCATGCGTCGATTGCATGCGCCGCCCCTCGCGCGGTGGCGCGAGAGGGGCGCGCCTGGGTCAGAGCAGCGGCTTGCCGTCGTCGCGGGTGACGATCACGGTGGCCGAGCGTGGACGGCGACCGGCACCGTCCGGCCAGGTACTGCGGAAGTTCGTCGAGGTCGAGCCTTCACCCGGGTGCTGGATGTTGACGAACAGCGTGCGGAAGTCCGGCGTGGCGGTGATGCCGGTGACCTCGCAGCCAACCGGGCCGACCAGGAAGCGCTTGACCTCGCCGGTGACGGGCTCGGCCACCAGCATCTGGTTGTTGCCGAACGGGCCGCTGGCCAGCTGGCTGCCGCTCATGTCGGTCTGGATCCACAGGCGACCGTCGTTATCGAACCAGAGGCCGTCCGGGCTGGCCAGGCGATTGTCGGCGGTCAGCGGCCTGCCGTTGGGGTCGAGGCTGTCGTCTTCCGGCCCGGCCAGCAGGAACAGGCTCCAGACGAACTCGCGGCCGGCATGGTCGCGGCTCTGCTCGCGCCAGCGGATGATGTGACCAAAGGCGTTGGCCGGGCGCGGGTTGGCGGCGTCCACGACGGTGCGCGAGGTGTTGTTGGTCAGGGTGAAATAGATGTCGCCGTTCTGCGGGTTCATCGCCCCCCATTCCGGCCGGTCCATCTTGGTGGCGCCCACGATGTCGGCCGCCAGGCGGGTGTTGATCAGCACCTCGCCCTGGTCGGCGAAGCTGACCCCGGCGGCCCTGCAGGCGGCCTGGAAGGCCTTGTTGCGGACGTCCAGCGCCAGCCATTCGCCCTTGCCATTGGCCTTGAAGCGCGCCACGTAGAGCGTGCCCTCGTCGAGCAGGCTGCCGTTGCTGCGCCCCGGAACGTACTTGCCACGGCTGACGAACTTGTAGATGTACTCGTTCTGCGAGTCGTCGCCGGAGTAGCAGACCACCGGGCGCCCCGGCTTGGTCGGGGCGAACACCAGGCCCTCGTGGGCGAAGCGGCCCAGGGCGGTGCGTTTGACCGGTGCGGCTTCGGGGGCGAAGGGATCGATCTCGACGATCCAGCCGAAGTGGTTGGGCTCGTTGCGATAGTCGCCACTGGCGTTGGCGGCCAGGCGGGTGGCATTGAAACGCTGAAATTCGTCACCGGCCAGGTGATCCCAGCCATAGCGGCTGGCACTGCCGACCCCGTAGCGCGTCATTTCGCGCGGACGCTCGGCGTCGCCGCTGGCGAAGTAGCCGGCCCAGTTTTCCTCGCAGGTCAGGTAGGTGCCCCAGGGGGTGAAGCCGTTGGAGCAGTTGTTCAGCGTGCCGCGCGTGGCGGTGCCGTCCGGGCTGTAGCGGGTGCTGAGCAGGGCGTGGCCGCGCGCCGGGCCGCTGATCTGCATCGGTGTCGCGCCGGTGATGCGGCGATTGCGGGCACTGGGCAGTACCTCCCACTGGCCGCGGTTGCGACGAACTTCCACCACCGAAACCCCGTGGGCGTTGATTTCCTTGCGGACCTCGTCGGCGCTGCTGCGCTTGCCGTCGACCAGCGTCGGGCCGTTGGGGTGCAGCAGCGGGGCGTCGATGTACTCGTGGTTGAGGACCAGCAGGCCGTGGTCGCTCTTGTGGCCGCCGCCGCGCTGACCATCGATGGGGAAGAAGTGCATGCCGTCGTGGTGCATGCCCACCTGATCGGCCTGATCGGCGGCGCTGTTGCCGGCATTGTCGAGGAATGCCGGGAAGCTGCCGCGAATGGGCGTGCCCCAGGGAATGAAGGGCGTGGCCTTGTAGCCGGCCGGTACGCTGATGGTATCGGCACGGTTGGCCGCCACCGCCGTGAACGGCAGACGCTTGCCGCGTTTCTTCAGGCGTTCGAGCAGGTCCTTGAGCGGATTCCCGGCGGCTTCGGCACTGCCGGGCAGGGCGACGCCGAGGAAGCCCATGACACCGAGTGCCGCACCGCCTGCAACCACCTGGCGGCGGCTCAGTCCGGCCTCGATCAGGTCATTGATATGGGGGTTGCTGGAGGCGTTGCTGAGGGGTTCATCGCCATTGCCGAATAGCACGTCTTGCTCTTGTTCGATACGCACGGTGGGCTCCTTGATTGGGCTGATCGACGGAGCTATGACGCTAATAAAGGAAAACGACGGAATCGTGACAGTGCCTGCGCACTGCCGCACAAATCTGCCAGAAGAGGGCGCTCATGCGCCTGCCCGGCAGGTTGAACGCAGGGGATAAAAAAAGCCCCGGCAGGGCCGGGGCGGATTAGGCAAAAGAACTGCTGCGGATGCGTGGTCCGCAGCAGAGAACCGTTCTTAGTGGAACTGGTTCATGGTGTTGTCTTTACCGCTTGCCTTCAGAGCAGCTTCGCCAGCGAAGTACTCCTTGTGGTTGTCGCCGATGTCGGAGCCAGCCATGTTCTGGTGCTTGACGCAGGCGATGCCCTGACGCAGTTCCTGACGCTGAACGCCTTTCACGTAGGCCAGCATGCCCTGGTCGGCGAAGTAGCCCTTGGCCAGGTTGTCGGTGGACAGCGCGGCGGTGTGGTAGGTCGGCAGGGTGATCAGGTGGTGGAAGATGCCAGCCTGAGCGGAACCATCGCGCTGGAAGGTGCGGATCTTCTCGTCGGCAACCTGAGCCAGTTCGGTCTCGTCGTACTCGACGCTCATCAGCTTGGCGCGGTCGTAGGCGGAAACATCCTTGCCTTCGGCGGCCATGGCGTCGAACACCTGCTGGCGGAAGTTCAGGGTCCAGTTGAAGGACGGGCTGTTGTTGTAAACCAGCTTGGCGTTCGGGATGACTTCGCGGATGCGGTCAACCATGCCCTTGATCTGGCCAACGTGCGGCTTCTCGGTTTCGATCCACAGCATGTCGGCGCCGTTCTGCAGGCTGGTGATGCAGTCCAGTACGCAGCGGTCTTCGCCAGTGCCCTTGCGGAACTGGAACAGGTTGGACGGCAGGCGCTTCGGACGCAGCAGCTTGCCTTCGCGCTTGATCACGACATCACCGTTGCCCAGCTCGGCGTCGGAGATTTCGTCGCAGTCGAGGAAGGAGTTGTACAGGTCGCCCAGGTCGCCCGGCTCTTTGGTCACGGCGATCTGCTTGGTCAGGCCGGCACCCAGGGAGTCGGTGCGAGCGACGATCACGCCGTTGTCGATGCCCAGCTCGAGGAACGCGTAGCGAACGGCAGCGATCTTGGCGAGGAAGTCGGCGTGCGGAACGGTCACTTTGCCGTCCTGGTGGCCGCACTGCTTCTCGTCGGAAACCTGGTTCTCGATCTGGATGCAGCAGGCACCGGCTTCGATCATGCGCTTGGCCAGCAGGTAGGTGGCTTCCGGGTTACCGAAGCCAGCGTCGATGTCGGCGATGATCGGGACGATGTGGGTCTCGTGGTTGTCGATCTGCGCCTGAATCTCGGCAGCCTTGGCGTGGTCGCCAGCGTCACGGGCGGCGTCCAGGGCGGTGAACAGCAGGTCCAGCTCGCGGCTGTCAGCCTGGCGCAGGAAGGTGTACAGCTCTTCGATCAGGTCGGAGACGGCAGTCTTCTCGTGCATCGACTGGTCCGGCAGCGGGCCGAAGTCGGAACGCAGGGCCGCGACCATCCAGCCGGACAGGTACAGGTAGCGCTTGTTGGTGGTCTTCAGGTGCTTCTTGATCGAGATCAGCTTCTGCTGACCGATGAAGCCGTGCCAGCAGCCCAGGGACTGGGTGTAGACGGACGAATCGGCGTCGTACTCGGCCATGTCCTTGCGCATGATGTCAGCGGTGTACTGAGCGATTTCCAGACCGGTCTTGAAGCGGTTCTGAGCGCGCATACGGGCGACGGACTCTGGGTTGATAGCGCTCCAGCTGCTGCCGAATTTCTCTTTCAGAGCGGCTACAGCCTTGATGTCGTTTTGATATGCGGACATGGTCAATCCTTCAGAAAATGTGTTGGTTGAGCACCGACTACCCACTCAATGCGCGCACGGATGCAGCGGCTGCGGGAGGCTTCCACTTGAACGGCGAGAAAACGGCTGGGGCGAGGATGTACCGCGAGGAGGGGAGATGCAGCTAACAGTTCGGTGACGTCGCCAGTGCGGGTCGGCTCGTGGAAACCTTGGGCACCTGCTGGGCTTTCGATCTGTCTGACGCTAAACGCTTCCCCGTCCCTCAGGACAACTACGTTCCAGTCGCAACCTCGTCGTACGGCCTTGTGGGCTGTTGGGACACGGATCGTCGCGAAGTACTTCGCGGGCGATCTGGAGATCCTTTTCAGGACCCCTGGCTAGCGGGAGCGAGGCCATCATGCCTCTGGTGAAATGCTTCGTCAAACGTTTTGTAGTGGTTTTTTAAAACTACTACATATTCAGTAGATGACCGGCTGGTCATTGATGGCAGCCCATGGGCCGGGCGTTTCAGGCATTTCGCGGGCTGCGCGCACTGTCCATGCCACGCAGGGCGAAAGGGGCATGCGACTTTGGTCGGGGGTCAGTCGAGGGCTTCGACCTTGAGGCGCAGCGACATGTCTTCGCGGCCTTGCGTGGTGTGACGGCGCAGCACGTCGCGGCCGTCGGAGCTGGTTTCCTCGCTGACGCCACCCAGGGTGATCCACTCACCGAGCCGACCGCTGACGCGGGTGTCGGTGCTCTGTACGTCGATCACGTTGGAGCGGTTGCTACTGACACGGTCACGCTGGCTGCTGATGGTCACGTGCACCAGTTCGCCGGACAGGCTGGCCGTCACGTAGAAGCCGCGCGTCACGTCGCGATACTGGGTGTCCTGATAGACCTGGCCGTAGGGGCCGGTGCTGGTGGTGGTCAGCGGCACGCTCTGGCCCACCTGGATCAGTGCCGGATAGCCTTCGGTCGCCTGCACCTGCTGGGTGCCGCCGCCACGGCTGTCGGTGCTGCGGCGGATGATGCGCACCTGGTCGCGACCATTCACCTCGCCGCGCCCCACCTGGACCTCGGCGTTGCCGGCGCTGAGCGTGCCGTCGACACGGTAGCCGCGATCATTCTGGTAATTGCTGTCGCTGCTCTCCACGGTAATCAGCAGCCGGCGAGGCTGGGTGTCGAGCTGCTGCAGAAGCAGGCGAACTTCGCCGATCTTGCCCGGCGATGCGTTGACGATCAGCTGATTGCCATAGGCGCTGACCCGGCCTTCGTTGCCCAGCATCGACTGCACCACGCCGAGCACGTCGTCGGCGGTGCGGTAGTTCAGTGGGATCACTTCCGTCGCCGCATGCAGGGGCAGGCACAGACCAAGGAGCAGGGTGGCGAGCAGCGTGCGCAGGGTCATAGCAGAAAGCTCCGCAGGTCAGGATCGGTGATGCTGGTATCCCAGGCCTGATCGAACTGGGCCTGGCGCTGGCGCACGCGTGCCGGGTCGGCATACAGCGCGTAGCCGGCCTGCTGGTCGAGCTCAGGGCGCAGGAGCAGGCCTCGGTCGTCGGCGATCAGGTAGGCCAGTTCATCACTGGGGTAGTCGGGGTTGAGCTTGCGGATATGCAGATTGGACGACAGCCGCCGAGACAGGGTGAGCAGGCGATGGCCATCCTTCACCGCGCGTGTCGGGTCGCGCAACAGGATGCGCAGGCGAGCGCGCGGACTGGAGAGCAGAAAGCGGGTGCAGGCCTGCTGCACGCTGCTGTGGTGATACAGCCATGGCTCCAGATCGTCGCTGTACAGGCACAGGCTGCGCTGCGCCTGCTGGATCAGCGCCAGGACGTGGGCGCGGGCCTCCTGCGGCTGGCTGAAGCGCTCCAGGCGCTCGTGCTGGCCGAGGATGAAGGGCGCCGGCTCCCACTGCGCGGCATCTGGCGTGACGGGCTCGGGATTGTGCACGGCAAAACGCCCCGGCGACTCGAATTCGATAGCCGCCAGCTCGCTGGGCGCTTGCGTATCGTCCGTATCGACCGGGGCGTCTTCGTTGTCCATCGCTTCCTCTACTGGCTGGTGCGCACCATGTCCACGTGCGGGATGCCGGCGTCGAGATATTCGTCGCTGACTATCCTGAAGCCTAGCCTTTCATAGAACGGCGTGGCATGCACCTGAGCGGTGAGCATTTGCTGACGCAGGCCGCGCTTTTCCGCCTCGGCGATCACCGCTTGCATCAGCGTCTCGCCCACCTTGAGGCCGCGCCAGTCCTTGAGCACCGAGACGCGGCCGATATGGCCGTCGGGCAGCAGGCGCGCCGTGCCGACCGCGTAGTCGCCTTCCTCGACGAGAAAATGCACGGCATCGGCGTCCTCGGCGTCCCACTCCAGTTCCGGCGGAACGGACTGTTCGGCGACGAAAACGGTGTCCCGAATCCGCCGCAGCTCGGCATTGTCCTTATGCCAGTCCGCCACGCGGACAGTGATCTCACTCATCGGCGAACCCCAGGCTTCCCTGTTTGACCAGTTCCCAGAGCAGGGTACGCCCTTCGTCGTCGGCCAGCCAGGCGCCGAGGTTCTCGACATGCAGCGCGTCGGCGCTGCAGATCAGCTTCAGCAGTTCGCGCAGGCGAGCCGTGACCAGGCGGCTCTGGCCGCTGGCGAACAGCACCAGGTCTTCGCCGACTTCCGACCAGGCCATGCGTGCGCTGGGGTTGCGGATGATGATCGCGCCATCTTCCAGGGCGCCGAGGAAATCCTCTTCGCCGATCTCGATGCCTGCGACCAGCTCGGGGTACTTGGGCTCGGTCATGAACTGGCCGAACCAGGTCATCAGCAGGCGCTCGTCACTCATGTGCTCGTTGAGCAGGGCCTTGAGGCGCTCCAGGGCGTCGCGCTGGATCTGGTTCGGATCTTCGCTCGGCTGGATGTCGGCGTCGCTGTAGCGCTCTTCGTCGGGCAGGAACTGGCCGAGGAAATCGGTGAAATGGGTCAGTACTTCGGCAGCGCTTGGCGCGCGGAAGCCCACGGAATAGGTCATGCAATCATCCTCGGCAATGCCGTTGTGGGCCAGGCACGGCGGCAGATAGAGCATATCGCCGGGCTCCAGCACCCACTCTTCAGTTGGTTCGAATTCGGCCAGGATCTTCAGATCGGCGTGGGGGAGCAGCGGGCTGTCGGAATCGCACATCTGGCCCACTTGCCAGCGGCGATGGCCATGGGCCTGCAGCAGGAATACGTCGTAGTTGTCGAAATGCGGGCCGACGCCACCACCGGGGGCGGCGAAGCTGATCATCAGGTCGTCGATGCGCCACTTGGGCAGGAACTTGAAGTCCTCCAGCAGCTCGGCAACCTCGGGCACGAACTGGTCGACCGCCTGAATCAGCAGGGTCCAGTCGCGTTCCGGCAGGTCCTGGAAGGTGTCTTCGTTGAACGGGCCGCGCTGCAGTTCCCAGGGGCGCTCGCCATGCTCGATCACCAGGCGCGATTCGACTTCCTCTTCCAGCGCCAGCCCCGCCAGTTCGTCCGGGCTGATCGGACTCTCGAAATCGGGGATGGCCTGGCGCACCAGCAGCGGTTTCTTCTGCCAGTAGTCGCGCAGGAACTCGCGGGCTGTGAGGCCACCCAGCAATTGCAGCGGAGTATCAGGATTCATCGGTAAGCCCTTGAAATGGATAAAAACCTTTAAACAAAAACGCCCGGCTCAGCCGGGCGTCCTCGAGGCTGGTGTCGCTCAGATGCGCTTGGCCTGGGCCACGGCGTTACCGATGTAGCGCGCCGGGGTCAGTTGCTTGAGCTCTTCCTTGGCGGCGGTCGGCATGTCCAGGCCGTCGATGAAGGCCAGCAGGGCCTCGGGGCTGATGCCCTTGCCGCGGGTCAGCTCCTTGAGCTTCTCGTAGGGGTTCTCGATGGCGTAACGGCGCATCACGGTCTGGATCGGCTCGGCGAGCACTTCCCAGCAGGCATCCAAGTCTTCAGCAATACGTTGAGCATTGAGCTCCAACTTGCTGATTCCTTTGAGGCTTGCTTCATAGGCGATGACGCTGTGGGCGAAACCGACGCCGAGGTTGCGCAGCACGGTGGAGTCGGTCAGGTCACGCTGCCAGCGGGAGATCGGCAGCTTGCTGGCCAGGTGCTGGAAGATCGCATTGGCGATGCCCAGGTTGCCTTCGGAGTTCTCGAAGTCGATCGGGTTGACCTTGTGCGGCATGGTCGAGGAGCCGATCTCGCCCGCGATGGTCTTCTGCTTGAAGTAGCCGAGGGAGATGTAGCCCCACACGTCGCGATCGAAGTCGATCAGGATGGTGTTGAAGCGGGCAATGGCGTCGAACAGTTCGGCGATGTAGTCGTGCGGCTCGATCTGGGTGGTGTAGGGGTTCCAGGTCAGGCCCAGGTCACCTTCGATGAACTGACGGGCGTTGGCTTCCCAGTCGATGCTCGGGTAGGCCGACAGGTGCGCGTTGTAGTTGCCCACGGCGCCATTGATCTTGCCCAGCAGCGGTACGGCGGCGACTTGCGCGATCTGCCGCTCGAGGCGGTAGACGACGTTGGCCAGTTCCTTGCCCAGGGTGGTCGGCGAGGCCGGCTGGCCGTGGGTGCGCGACAGCATCGGCACGTCGGCAAACTTCACCGACAGCTCGCGAATGGCGCCGGCCAGTTGCTTCATCAGCGGCAGCAGCACGTCGTCGCGACCTTCACGCAGCATCAGCGCGTGGGACAGGTTGTTGATGTCCTCACTGGTGCAGGCGAAGTGGATGAATTCGCTGACCTTGTCCAGCTCCGGCAGCTTGGCGGCCTGCTCCTTGAGCAGGTATTCCACGGCCTTGACGTCGTGGTTGGTGGTGCGCTCGATTTCCTTCACACGCTCGGCGTGCTCGACGGCGAAGTTTTCCGCCAGCTCGTTGAGCAGGGTGTTGGCTTCGGCGGAGAAGGGCGCCACTTCCGGAATGCCTTCGTGCGCGGCGAGGCGCTGCAGCCAGCGCACTTCGACCAGTACGCGGCTACGGATCAGGCCGTACTCGCTGAAGATGGGGCGCAGGGCGCTGGTTTTGCCGGCGTAGCGGCCGTCGACGGGGGAAACCGCGGTGAGCGAGGAAAGCTGCATGTGGGCGTTCTCGGGCTGTCGGGCTGATCAGCCGTCCGGGTGCCGCGTTGCGTCGGGCCTGTTTGGGTGAAACGGGCCTTGGCTCGTGCGCCAGGACGACCTCTGAAGAAAAGGGCGCATATCATACATGAAAACCAACGCTTCGCCGCCTATGTGCTGCGTCTGGCGACCGATAGCAGGCTGGCGGCGAAAATCAGCGCCGCGCCGAGCAGCGACAGAGTGTCCGGCGTCTCGTCCCAGAGCAGCCAGGCGATGATGCCGCCGAAGACGATGGCCAGGTAGGCGAAGGGGCCGATCAGTCCCGGCGGCGCGAGGCCGTAGGCGCGGGACATGATGATCTGGCTGGCGGTGGCCAGCAGGCCGATGCCGACGAGCCAGCCCAGCTGGGTGGCGTCCAGCGGCTGCCAGCTCCAGGTCAGCGGAATGGCGGAAAACAGTGCGCTGAACAGCGAGAAGTAGAAAACGATGCGGGTGGCCGGCTCGCTGTCGCTCATTTCACGGATGGAAACGAAGGCGAAGGCTGCCAGCAGGCTGGCGGCCAGGCCGATCAGGGCGGCACCCTCGAACAGCGCGGCACTGGGTTTGGCCACCAGCAGCACGCCGCACAGGCCGACGAGGCTGCTGACCAGCATGCGCCGGGTCAGCGGCTCCTTGAGCCAGAGATGGGCGATCAGCGGGGTGAAGACCGGCGCCGAGTAGGTGAACAGCATGGCGTCAGCCAGGGGCAGGTGGGCGATGGCGTAGAAGAAGCAGTACATCGCCGCCAGGCCGTAGGTGGTGCGCCACAGGTGCGACTTGAGGCGAGTGGTGCGCATCGGCGTGACGCCGCGGACCAGGACCAGGGGCAGGAAGAACAGCACGCCGACCAGGTTGCGGAAGAACACCACCGACTCGTTGTTGACGCTGACGGATATCTCGCGAATGCCGACGCCGGTAAAGGCGAACAGCAGGGCCGAGAGCGCCAGCAGCAGGGCACCCTGGAGGGGTTTGACGCTGCGGCTGGCTGGGCTCATGGTCAGGTGCGCATCAGTTCATAGAGTTCTTTGAGCAGCTTGCCGCGGCTGAATACCAGCTGCCAGCGGTGTCCGCCCAGCTGTCTCCACAGGCGTGCCGAGCGGATGCCGGCCAGCAGCAGGGAGCGAATCTTCGCGGCATTGTTCGGCTGCTGCAGGAAGCGCATGTCACCATGCACCTGAATGCGCTGGCGGAAGGTGCTGATGGTGTCCTGATACAGGCCACCGCAGGCCGCGATGACGTTGTCGTGCACCAGGCCGAAATGCTCCACCTGCTGCTGGATCTGATCGAGACGGCTGCCCATGATCTGCAGCATGTCGTCGCGCTTGTCGAGTTGCCGCTCCAGGCCGATGAGGGCCAGGGAATAGCGCAGCGGCTCGCGCTGCAAGGCGGCCGGATTGCGCTCCAGCGAGCTGATCAGGGCGCGATAGCCGTCACGCAGGTTGAGGTCGTCGCCGCCATACACGTCCAGCGTGCTCTTCGGGTCGCGTACCAGCAGGCTGCCGAGCATGCAGCTCATCGAGGCTTCGCTGACCTGGCCGGTGCGGGCGATCTTGTCCGCCAGCACGGCCGCTTCGAACACGGCGCCGAGTGCAACCAGTTGCTCCTGAAGCGGGGTCATCGGGCGTCCTCGTGCCAGGCTTCTGCGCTTTCGATCACGCCGCCGCCGAGGCACACCTCGCCGTCGTAGAACACCACGGACTGCCCCGGGGTGACGGCGCGCTGCGGCTCGTCGAAGACGGCGCGGTAGCCGTTCTCGCTCTGCTCCAGGGTGCAGAGCTGGTCGCGCTGGCGATAGCGCACCTTGGCGGTCAGGCGACGCGGACTGCTCAGGTCCACCGGGTTGACCCAGTAGATTTCCGAGGCGAGCAGGGCGCGGGAGAACAGCCAGGGGTGTTCGTTGCCCTGTCCGACGATCAGTACGTTGCGCGTCAGGTCCTTGCGCAGCACGTACCAGGGATCATCGCCGGCGTCCTTCATGCCGCCGATGCCGAGGCCCTGGCGCTGGCCGATGGTGTGGTACATCAGGCCGTGATGGCGCCCGATCACCTGGCCGTCGGTGGTTTCGATGTCGCCCGGCTGGGCAGGCAGGTACTGCTTGAGGAAGTCGCTGAAACGGCGCTCACCGATGAAGCAGATGCCGGTGGAATCCTTTTTCTTCGCCGTGGCCAGTTCGTACTTCTCGGCAATGGCGCGTACCTGCGGTTTTTCCAGCTCGCCAACCGGGAACAGGGTCTTGGCGATCTGCTCGCCGCCGACGGCATGCAGGAAATAGCTCTGGTCCTTGTTCGGGTCCAGTCCCTTGAGCAGCTCGGTGCGGCCGTCGATATCGCGGCGGCGCACATAGTGCCCGGTGGCGATCAGGTCGGCGCCGAGCGACAGGGCGTAGTCGAGGAAGGCCTTGAACTTGATCTCGCGGTTGCACAGGATGTCCGGGTTCGGCGTGCGTCCGGCCTTGTATTCGGCGAGGAAATGCTCGAACACGTTGTCCCAGTACTCGGCGGCGAAGTTGGCGGTGTGCAGCTTGATGCCGATGCGGTCGCATACGGCCTGGGCGTCGGCCAGGTCGTCCATGGCGGTGCAGTACTCGGTACCGTCGTCTTCGTCCCAGTTCTTCATGAACAGGCCTTCGACCTGGTAGCCCTGTTCCATCAGCAGCAGGGCGGAAACGGACGAATCGACGCCGCCGGACATGCCGACGATCACGCGTTGGGTGCTAGGTGCTTGCATGGGAATCTGCGAGTGAAGCCTGAAAAGCTGCCGAGTCTACCAGAAAGCCTTGGTCCGCCCCACACGACGACGCGCCGCGTGCGCGGGATTGGCGTTGCCGCCGCGACGGTCAGTCGCGCAGCAGCTCCAGTGAACCGCTGACACCCTGCAGATAATCGTCCACGCAGCGCAGTACCAGCTCGCTGCGCCAGCGTTCGGGTTGTGCGGCCAGTTCGTCACGGCTCAGCCAGGTGATGCCGCTGATGTCGCTGTCCAGTTCGCGCGCGGGGTCATGGTGTAGCGGACGGGCGCTGAAGCACACGCGCTGGTAGGTCACGCCGTTGCTTGGCGCGGTATAGAGGTAGATGCCCAGAAGGCCGGTCAGCTCAACGTCCCAGCCGGTTTCCTCGAGCGTTTCACGCAGCGCGGCTTCGCGCAGCGATTCGTTGGCTTCCAGGTGTCCGGCAGGCTGGTTGAGCACCAGGCGCCCGGCCTTGAACTCTTCGACGAAGAGGAAGCGGCCCTGGTCTTCGATGACCGTGGCCACGGTGATATGGGGTTGCCACTGCATGTCGTTGGCTCCACAGGGAAGTGTTGAGGGGCAGGGGGGCGCTGTAAAAAAGAACCCCGGCACGGGGCCGGGGTTCTTTTCACGCTCAAGCCTTATCAGGCGTTCAGCGAGGCCAGAGCGGCGTTGAAGGTGTTGCTGGGGCGCATCACCTTGCTGGTCAGCTCGGGGTTGGAGCGGTAGTAGCCGCCGATGTCGGCCGGCTTGCCCTGTACGGCAGCCAGTTCGGCAACGATGGTGGCTTCCTGCTCGGTGAGCTGCTTGGCCAGCGGTGCGAAGTGAGCCTTCAGGGCTGCGTCTTCGTCCTGGGCAGCCAGGGCCTGGGCCCAGTACAGGGCCAGGTAGAAGTGGCTGCCGCGGTTGTCGATTTCACCGACCTTGCGCGCCGGGGACTTGTTGTTGTCCAGCAGCTTGCCGGTGGCCTGGTCCAGGGTCTTGCCGAGAACCTTGGCCTTGGCGTTGCTGGTCTTGATCCCGGTTTCTTCCAGGGACACGGCCAAGGCCAGGAATTCGCCAAGCGAATCCCAGCGCAAGTAGTTCTCTTCGACCAGCTGCTGCACATGCTTGGGTGCCGAGCCGCCGGCGCCGGTTTCGTACATGCCGCCGCCCGCCATCAGCGGAACGATGGACAGCATCTTGGCCGAGGTGCCCAGCTCCATGATCGGGAACAGGTCGGTCAGGTAGTCACGCAGGACGTTGCCGGTCACCGAGATGGTGTCCTGGCCGCGAATCTGGCGCTCCATGCTGGCGCGGATGGCTTCGTTGTAGCCCATGATGCTGATGTCCAGGCCGGTCAGGTCGTGGTCCTGCAGGTACAGCTCGACCTTCTTGCGCAGTTCGCAGTCGTGGGCGCGCTCCGGGTCCAGCCAGAAGATGGCCGGGGTGGCGGATTGACGGGCGCGGGTGACGGCCAGCTTGACCCAGTCGCGGATCGGTGCGTCCTTGGTCTGGCAGGCACGCCAGATGTCACCGGCTTCGACTTCGTGCTGCATCAGCACGCTGCCGTCGGCAGCGACGACGCGCATGGTGCCGTCGGCGGTCATTTCGAAGGTCTTGTCGTGAGAGCCGTATTCTTCGGCCTTCTGCGCCATCAGGCCGACGTTCGGTACGGTGCCCATGGTGGTCGGGTCGAACGCGCCGTTGGTTTTGCAGAAGTTGATCATCTCCTGATAGATGCGCGCGTAGGTGCTCTCCGGCATGACGGCCTTGGTGTCTTTCTGCTTGCCGTCCTTGCCCCACATCTGACCGGAGTTGCGGATCATCGCCGGCATCGAGGCGTCGACGATCACGTCGCTCGGGATGTGCAGGTTGGTGATGCCCTTGACCGAGTCGACCATGGCCATTTCCGGGCGATGGGCGTAGACCTCGTGGATGTCGTGGAGGATTTCTTCCTGCTGCGAAGCCGGCAGCGACTTGATCTTGTCGTAGACGCTGCTGATGCCGTTGTTCGGATTGACGCCCAGCTCCTTGAACAGGTCGCCGTACTTGTCGAACACGTCCTTGTAGTAGACGCTGACGGCATGGCCGAAGACGATCGGGTGGGAGACCTTCATCATGGTCGCCTTGACGTGCAGGGACCACATCACGCCGGTCTCCTTGCAGTCCTGCAGGGTCTTCTCGAAGAAGTCACGCAGCTTGCGGCAGCTCATGAACATGCTGTCGAACACTTCGCCTTCCTGCAGGGCGAGTTGCTTCTTGACTTCGACCTTGCCGTCCTTGCCGACGAACTCGATGCGCACGTCACCGGCCTTGGCCATGGTGATCGATTGCTCGCTGGAGAAGAAGTCGCCGCCGCGCATGTAGTCGGCGTGGGACTGCGAGGCCATGCTCCACTTGCCCATGCTGTGCGGGTGCTTGCGAGCGTAGGCCTTGACGGCGGCCGGGGCGCGGCGGTCGGAGTTGCCTTCACGCAGGACCGGGTTCACGGCGCTGCCCAGGACCTTGGCGTAACGCGCGCGAACTTCTTTGTCTTCTTCGCTCTGCGGGTCTTCCGGGAAATTGGGGATGGCGTAGCCCTGCGCCTGCAGTTCGGCGATGGCAGCCTTGAGCTGCGGCACGGAGGCGCTGATGTTCGGCAGCTTGATGATGTTGGCGTCGGCCTGCAGGGTCAGCTCGGCCAGTTTGGCGAGGTCGTCGTCGATGCGCTTGTCGGCGTCCAGGCGGTCGGCAAAGCTTGCCAGGATCCGTCCAGCAAGAGAGATGTCGCGGGTTTCAACGGAGATGTCAGCCGAGGCGGCAAAGGCTTCCACAATGGGCAGAAGCGAGTAGGTGGCAAGGGCTGGAGCTTCGTCGGTGAAGGTGTAGATGATCTTCGAAGGGGTGGACATTTAGGGTTAACTCTCTTCTTTGCTGAGCGCGCATAGAAACTCGACCTGCGCGGGTAGGCGCTTGAGCCCCAGGATGGTGGGGCCGGGTCGAGGACTCGCCGCGGTGATGTTGGATGCACCCGTAGAGTGTCGAGCATTTCGAACCGACAGGCAGTGGTGGCCGTCTACCGGTTGCAAGAGGCTGCTGTCTGGTTCCAGTCAGGTCGCCCCTTATGACTCGTTAGTCACCTAAGCAGTATACCACTGCGGCACCTCGCCGCAGAATGCCCAGTTGAATAAGACCTTCGCACATGTGTCTCGCCAAGCGGTTTGCGCTACTCTCGGGGATGCACACTGTCTAACCACAAGATGGAGTCCAGCATGGGATACCAAAAGATCCAGGTGCCAGCCAGCGGTGACAAAATCACCGTCAACGCCGATATGTCACTGAATGTACCGAACAACCCCATCATCCCGTTCATCGAGGGTGATGGCATCGGCGTCGATATTTCTCCGGTGATGATCAAGGTCGTCGACGCGGCCGTCGAGAAAGCCTATGGCGGCACCCGCAAGATCTCCTGGATGGAAGTTTACGCCGGCGAGAAGGCCACTCAGGTCTACGACCAGGACACCTGGCTGCCGAAAGAAACCCTGGAGGCCGTGCGTGATTACGTGGTCTCGATCAAGGGGCCGCTGACCACGCCTGTCGGTGGCGGCATCCGTTCGCTCAACGTGGCCCTGCGCCAGGAGCTCGACCTGTACGTCTGCCTGCGCCCGGTGCGCTGGTTCGAGGGCGTGCCCAGCCCGGTGAAGAAGCCGGGCGACGTGGACATGGTGATCTTCCGCGAGAACTCCGAAGACATCTATGCCGGTGTCGAGTGGAAGGCCGGCAGCGCCGAGGCGGAGAAGGTCATCAAGTTCCTCACCGAGGAAATGGGCGTCAAGAAGATCCGCTTCACCGACATGTGCGGCATCGGCATCAAGCCGGTTTCCGAGGCGGGCACCAAGCGTCTGGTGCGCAAGGCACTGCAGTATGCGGTCGACAACGATCGTGGCTCGGTGACCCTGGTGCACAAGGGCAACATCATGAAGTTCACCGAAGGGGCCTTTAAAGAGTGGGGCTACGAGATCGCCCGTGAGGAGTTCGGCGCCGAACTGCTCGATGGCGGCCCGTGGATGCAGTTCAAGAACCCGAAGACCGGCAAGAACATCGTGGTCAAGGACGTGATTGCCGACGCCATGCTGCAGCAGATCCTGCTGCGCCCGGCCGAGTATGACGTGATCGCCACGCTCAACCTCAACGGTGACTACCTGTCCGACGCCCTGGCGGCCGAGGTCGGGGGTATCGGCATTGCGCCGGGGGCCAACCTGTCGGATTCGGTGGCAATGTTCGAGGCCACTCACGGTACTGCGCCGAAGTACGCCGGTCAGGACAAGGTCAACCCGGGTTCGGTCATTCTCTCGGCGGAGATGATGCTGCGTCACATGGGCTGGGGCGAGGCCGCCGACCTGATCATCAAGGGCACCAATGGCGCGATCGCGGCCAGGACTGTCACTTATGACTTCGAGCGCCTGATGGAGGGCGCGACCCTGCTGTCGTGTTCCGAGTTCGGTGACGCGATGATCAGTCACATGTGACCGGATGCTCGATCAGCGCATGAAAAAAAGGCCGGTCACATGACCGGCCTTCTTGTGGCGATTTGCCAGGATGCTCAGACTTCGACAGTGCTCGCGATATCTTGCGCCTGGGGTACGGCCGCTGGGGCGTCCTGAGTGGCGGTCACCGCGCTGATATTGATGGCATGCAGTCCTTTGGGACCCTGCACGATCTCGAAGCGGACCGGCTGGCCGGCCTTGAGCGTTTTATAACCGTCCATCTGGATGGCCGAGTAGTGGGCGAACAGGTCCTCATCTCGGCCGTCGGCCAGGATGAATCCATAGCCTTTGGCGTTGTTGAACCACTTGACCTTACCGCTGAGCATGCTGATATCCCTCTGCAAAGGACTCCATCTCTGGAGTATCATCCACTTCGATTCCGCGCGATAACCGACCAGGCTGGGCGAAGGCGTGGAACCCCTGATACCCACTAGTGGGTATTCATTGGTTGTAACACCCTTTTGCCGATAGTCAAGGCTATACGGCGGATGGCTGAGAACTCAGTCAAACTCCCTCTAGCATCCCAGTTCGCCCAGCCCTGAACCTCTGAATTCAGCATGCATGCAAGTAGCCAGATTCGACTAACATTCAATCAGGATCACCCGGCAGAGCATGAGGATGACTCCTCTGGTATCGCTGTTCAGGAATCCAAGCCAGCACTGCAGGCACCACCGATGTACAAGGTGGTCCTATTCAATGACGACTACACACCGATGGACTTCGTCGTCGAAATACTTGAAACCTTTTTCGGCATGAACCGGGAGCTGGCGACCAAGATCATGCTGACCGTCCATACAGAAGGACGTGCGGTGTGTGGGGTTTACACGCGCGACATTGCGGAGACCAAGGCCATGCAGGTCAACCAATATGCGCGTGAGAGCCAGCATCCGCTACTCTGTGAAATAGAGAAGGACGGTTAACGCCGGCCACTTGGGTATGAGGTGAAGCTATGTTGAATCGAGAGCTCGAAGTCACCCTCAATCTGGCTTTCAAGGAGGCCCGTGCAAAACGTCATGAGTTCATGACGGTCGAGCACCTGCTGCTGGCCCTGCTGGATAACGAGGCCGCCGCCAGTGTTCTAAGGGCCTGTGGGGCCAACCTCGACAAGCTGCGCCATGACCTGCAGGAATTCATCGACTCCACCACTCCGTTGATTCCCCAGCACGACGAGGAACGCGAGACTCAGCCGACCCTGGGCTTCCAGCGCGTGCTGCAGCGCGCGGTGTTCCACGTGCAGAGCTCCGGCAAGCGTGAAGTCACCGGCGCCAACGTGCTGGTGGCGATTTTCAGCGAGCAGGAAAGCCAGGCCGTGTTCCTGCTCAAGCAGCAGAGCGTGGCCCGTATCGACGTGGTCAACTACATTGCCCATGGCATTTCCAAGGTGCCGGGGCATGGTGATCACCACGAAAGCGATCAGGACATGCAGGATGAGGAGGGCGGTGATTCCGCCACCTCCGGCAATCCGCTCGATGCCTATGCCAGCAACCTCAACGAGCTTGCGCGCCAGGGGCGGATCGATCCGCTGGTGGGGCGCGAGCACGAGGTCGAGCGCGTGGCGCAGATCCTCGCGCGTCGGCGCAAGAACAACCCGCTGCTGGTCGGTGAGGCTGGCGTCGGCAAGACTGCCATCGCCGAGGGCCTGGCCAAGCGCATCGTCGACGAACAGGTGCCTGACCTGCTCGCCGACAGCGTGGTCTATTCGCTGGACCTGGGCGCCTTGCTCGCGGGCACCAAGTACCGTGGTGACTTCGAGAAGCGCTTCAAATCGCTGCTCAACGAGTTGCGCAAGCGTCCGCACGCCATCCTCTTCATCGATGAGATCCACACCATCATCGGTGCCGGGGCCGCATCCGGCGGGGTGATGGATGCTTCCAACCTGCTCAAGCCGCTGCTGTCCTCCGGCGAGATCCGCTGCATCGGTTCGACCACCTTCCAGGAATTTCGCGGCATCTTCGAGAAGGATCGCGCACTGGCGCGGCGCTTCCAGAAGGTCGACGTGGTCGAGCCCTCGGTGGATGACACCTACGGCATCCTCAAGGGGCTCAAGGCCCGCTTCGAGCAGCACCATCACATCGAGTACAGCGATGAGGCGCTGCGTGCGGCGGCCGAGCTGGCGGCGCGCTACATCAACGACCGCCATATGCCGGACAAGGCCATCGACGTGATCGACGAGGCGGGCGCCTACCAGCGCCTGCAGCCGGAAGACAAGCGTCTGGCACGCATCGACGTGGCGCAGGTCGAGGACATCGTCGCCAAGATCGCGCGGATTCCGCCAAAGCACGTGTCCAGCTCCGACAAGGAGTTGCTGCGCAACCTGGAGCGCGACCTCAAGCTCACCGTATTCGGTCAGGATGCCGCCATCGACTCGCTGGCCACCGCGATCAAGCTGTCGCGGGCCGGCCTCAAGGCACCGGACAAGCCGGTCGGCTCCTTCCTGTTCGCCGGCCCCACCGGGGTGGGCAAGACCGAGGCCGCGCGGCAGCTGGCCAAGGCCATGGGGATCGAGCTGGTGCGCTTCGACATGTCCGAGTACATGGAGCGGCATACTGTGTCGCGCCTGATTGGCGCACCGCCCGGTTACGTCGGTTTCGATCAGGGTGGCCTGCTGACCGAGGCGATCACCAAGCAGCCGCATTGCGTGCTGCTGCTCGACGAGATCGAGAAGGCGCACCCGGAAGTCTTCAATCTGCTGCTGCAGGTGATGGACCACGGCACGCTGACCGACAACAACGGGCGCAAGGCAGATTTCCGCAACGTGATCCTGATCATGACCACCAATGCCGGTGCGGAAACCGCATCGCGTGCGTCGATCGGCTTCACGCAGCAGGATCACTCCACCGATGCCATGGAAGTCATCAAGAAGAGCTTCACGCCGGAGTTCCGCAATCGTCTGGATACCATCATCCAGTTCGGCCGCCTGAGCCACGAAGTGATCAAGAGCATCGTCGACAAGTTCCTCACCGAACTGCAGGCGCAGCTGGAGGACAAGCGGGTCACGCTTGAAGTCAGCGACGCGGCGCGCAGCTGGCTGGCCGAACGCGGCTACGATGTGATGATGGGGGCCAGGCCGATGGCGCGACTGATTCAGGACAAGATCAAGCGTCCGCTGGCGGAGGAAATCCTGTTTGGCGAGCTGGCCGAGCATGGCGGTGTGGTGCACATCGACATCCGCGATGGCGAGCCAAGCTTCGAGTTCGAGACGACGGCGGAAGTCGCCTGATCGGGATGCGGCGGTGCAGGCCAGGGAGGCCTGCGCTGCGCGCGCAAACGAAAACGCCCGGCAGTCGCCGGGCGTTTTCGTTTGGTGCTTGGCTTAGCGGGCGCGGTAGGTGATGCGGCCCTTGCTCAAGTCATAAGGTGTCAGCTCGACGCGCACCTTGTCACCAGTGAGAATGCGGATGTAGTTCTTGCGCATCTTGCCGGAGATGTGCGCGGTAACGACGTGCCCGTTTTCCAACTCCACGCGGAACATGGTGTTGGGCAGGGTGTCGACGACAGTGCCTTCCATTTCGAAGCTGTCTTCTTTCGACATGCAGTAAAGCCCTCGGTATCCAGGAAATGGCCCGGCGCGACTGGCCCCAGGCAAAAGCGGCGTGCATTGTGCCCGAAAACAGGGGGCTGCGCCAAGTGGCTTGGTGCTTTGCCCGGGGCTGAGGGGGCGGGAGG